>CAWEBQ010000005.1:0-146899 GCA_963807385.1 uncultured Solirubrobacterales bacterium | reverse complement strand
GCTCGTCGGTGAACGAGAGGTCCATCGGGCGCGCCAGTCTAGGGCGGCTCCGCGCGGGCGTGGGTCAGTTCCAGGCCACGTAGAGCGAGGGGTCCTGGGAGTTCGGCGTTCCCTCGCGGGCCTGGTAGGTCTGCTGGGGCGAGGCCAAGGCTCCCTCGGTGGCGTCGCGGATGATGAAGCCGTTGTCGGGCCCCGGCGCGTACAGCGCCTGGGTCTGCCCGGTCACGTCCCAGCTCACCGTGCCCGTCGCGGAGGGGGCGCTCGAGGCGGCTCCGGTCGTCGCCGGGGCGTTGTTCCAGTTGACGCCGCCCTCGGTCCAGGCACCGCCGGCGCGGTAGACGTTGATCGTCCGCCCAGTGCCCGCCGCGCTCGCGAACAGCTTCAGGGTCGCCTGTGAGAGCGTGCAGCCCGCCGGGATCGTCGGCAGCGCCGAAGTCAACGAGCGCCCGCCGGTTGGTGTTGAGGAGCCCGGACCGTACGAGGAGGGTGGCGGAGCCCCCGTTGTTCAAGATCGGCAGGGCCTGGTCGACATAGGCGTCCGCGGTCGCCCCGACCGTCGCCGAGCCCGGGCTCGAGCACCCCGGGCCGGGGTTGGCGTTCTTGACCGCCAGGTAGTGGTAGGCGATGCCGTCGTCGTTCACCGTGTTGTTGTCGCCGACCTGGAAGCCGTCGACCTGGAGGGCCTGGATGCGGTTCGACTGGTTCGATGCATCGTCGAATCGCATCGTGGCGTCCCCGGTGAGGGTCGATGGGCGATGCAGAGCCGAGCGGGAATTCCCCGTGTTGTTGGCGCGAAGCTGCACGTAGGCGGGCGTGAGGCCCACCCCGGTGATGTTCCGGTCGTCCGTGTCGTTGCCGGTGTACGAGCCGATCTCGACGATTCCGGCAGCGTCGTTGAAGGCGGCGTAGTGGTACTGACTGCCGGAGCTGTTCGTATCCGCGGAGTCGCCCAGGCTGAAGCCATCGGAGTCGAGGGACGTGATCCCGTTGGTGATGCCCTCATCGGAGTCGTAGGTGAAGGAGCGGGTCATCCCGGCGTAGCGCTGGTAGGGCACGTGCGCCGCGGCCGAGAAGACTCCCACCTGTTCGGGCGAGAAGCCCAGGCCGGAGGGAGCGAGGCTGGTGCCGTTGCCGGTGTAGGTGCCCGTCTTCAGCAGACCGCTGCTCGCCCGGAACGCCATCCACCTATAGGTCCTCCCGTCCCGGTTGACCTCGTCGTCGGTGCCGAGCGTGAACCCGTCGGCCGAAAGCGACTGGATGCGGTCGGCGACCAACGCCGTGTCGTCGGTCATCTGCTTCGAGTTGTCGCCGGTCATCGTGTCGGTGCGGATGATGCCGGTCTCCGAGTCGTCCGCCTTTACGATCACCACCTGGGGGTTGAAGCCGATGCCGGTTATCGCCCGGTCGTCGGCAGCGTTGCCCGTGTAGCTGCCGGTCGCGAAGAATCCGCTGCCGGTGTTCACGGTGATTGCTGCGCTCGCCTGGTCGCCGTTGCTGCCGATCGCGTAGACGGTGTGGGCTCCGTTGGCGATGCCCGACGGGATCGTGACGGTGACCGTCGCGGTGCCGCCGGCGGGAACCGTGCTCGGCGTGATGTTGCCCGTGAGCACGGTGCCCGTGCTCGGGTTGTCGAGCCGGAAGGTGACGGTCTGGCCCGGCTTGAAGCTCTGGATCGTGCCGCCGGTCGTTGCCCGCAGCACGGTGAAGCTGGTCGTCGTCAGGTTGAGCGCCGGCGCGTTGACGGTGACGGCCGTGCTCTGCGCGCTCTGGGCGCCCTGCCAGTTCTGGCGGACGGGCGTGATGGTGTAACGCCAGCTTCCGGGGGCGACGTTCGTCTCGGTGCAGCTGAGCGCGTTGATCGTGCCCGAGCAGGACGAGCCGACGCTCGCCTCGGCTCCGCCGGTGTCGAAGCGGCGCACGACGTACCCGTCCACCGGGACCGAGCCGCCGGTGGCGCTCCAGCTGACGGTCACGTTGCGGTTCGACACGCTGGCCGTGGGCGTGCTTCCGGCTGCGACCGAGCGCGCCTTGGCGTAGGCGGAGCCGCCCCCCGAAGCCGTTTGCCACGCGGCGTCCGCGGCGCCCGCCGCTCCCAGCGACGCCAGCATGGCTCCAAGGATCAGGACGCGGGCTCTCAGAGTCCCCTCCCCCTCACCCGGAACCTCAGCGGGAAGCGAGCGCCCTGACATGCGTCGGCGGCATCGGGCAGCATCTGAACCTGCACGCGCACCTTTCGGAAACGCCGTGCCGGGATGACCTTGCGAGACCGCTTCTTTCGGGTGACCGCGATGTTCGACCCGCTGCAGGACGGCTCGCGTCGAGGGCCTTCGTCCGTACGGAGCGCAGCCGGACGGATCCGGGTACTTGTTGCGGATCCGCACCTTCATCGTCCTCACTGCGCCCGGGTAGAGCCCGGTCCACCTTGCCGCGCGCCTTGAGGCGCGGGGCGGCCTCGTCGGCCGTCAGCGCGGCGCTCGGACGATCGGCGGCCCCGTCGGTCGACAGGGTCGCGTAGGCGATCGTGCTCGAGATGAGCGCGAAAACCAGTCCGAGGCGTAGTGCGCTGAGCTTCACGGGCTGCTCGGGATTGGTCACGTCCCACAAGCCGGCGCCGGATCCGTGGCGCCGGGTCGCAGGCGCGAGATCGTCACCGGGCCCGCAGCGCCCGGTGACGAACGCAACCCTGTCCCTATCCGCTAGGCGTCGCTCGCGCCCGTCAGGCTGACCGGAATCGTGAACGTCGCGCCCTGACATCCGTTGCTCGAGGCGTTGGACATCTGCGCGGCGTTGTTGAGCGTGGTCGTGGTGGCGCCGTTGGCCGGAACGTCGATGTTGGCGTTCGTCTGATCCGTGAACGTCACACCGGTGACGGTGCAACTGGCGTGGCCCGCGTCGGCCGTGATCGCGCCGCTGCCGGTGATGTCATCGACCTCGACCGGGTACGGGTTGGGGTTGGAGATGCGGATCTCGACGTTGCCGGTCGCGCCCGGGTAGAGCGTCGCCGCGGTGGTCGCCGAGATGTCGACCGTGGTCAGGGCCTGGGCGCTCTGGGCCTTCGCGTAGCCCTCGCCGGTGCCGCTGGCGGTCCAGGCCGCGTAAACGAGGCCGGCGACGCCGAACACGAGCAGGGTCACGGCACCGCCGACGACCCTCTGCTTGGTGGACAGGTTGCGCATTGGGGTACTCCTTCGGTTGATGGGTCTTCCGGATGAACGCCTGCGGAGCCTCCGCGTGGCGCCCCCCATGAGGCGGACCGCGTGGCAATTGGCCACTCGGCCAGCGAACGCCAAGAACTACCAGCTTTCCGGTAGTCCCTGCGCCGGTCAGCGGCGGCTATGGGGTAGATCCGCAAACTCTTGTCAAGTTTGCGAAGGTCTGCTGAATGGCGGCTTTCAGCCCGGCGCGGGCTCAGGGACCGCGGCCGAGGCGCTAGTTGCTCTCGAGCTCGATGCGGATCTCGTCGATCAGGTCGCCGATCGACTCCGCGGAGACGTCGAGGAACTGGTTGATCGCGATCACCGCGAGGAGGATGAGCGCGGCGAGGATCGTCCCGATGATGCCGAAGGTGCGGCCGAACATCGCGATGCCGCCGTACTTGACGGTCTCGGCGCGGTTGACCTTGTTGCGGCCGATCGTGCCGAGGGCGATCGCGGTCACCGCGATCGGGAGGGCCGCGTAGAAGCCGGAGCCCGAGGAGAAGATGAGGAGTGCGATCGAGAGCGGTCCGAGGATGAAGGCGCCCCACGCGGGGAGGTTCCAGTCGTTGATCGAGTCGCCCTGCACATCGGGATCCGCCTGCGAGAAGGGTTCATGGCGCGGCTTCGGGCGGGCGGGCTTGGGCGGGCGCTTCTTCGGCTTCGGCATCGGGATCGAGTCCCAGGGCTTATCGCCGCCGGCCGCCTCAACGGGCGCCTGCTCCGGCGGCAGCGCGGCGGTGGGTGGCGGCTGCGCCGGGGGCGGTGGCTGCGCGGTGGGCGGTGGCTGCGCCGCCTCGGCGCCAGCTCCCCCGGCCGCGGCGGCGGCGGCCGCGATGGCGGCAGGGCCCGGGTGCGCCTCGGTGGCGTCGGGGTCGACGGGCTCGACCAGCTCGGTCTCGTCGGTCCCCGCGGCGAAGGCGAGGATCGCGTTCCCCAGCTGGAGCTCATCGCCGTCGCGCAGGCGCCGCGGGTCCTCCACCCGCTCGCCGTTCACGAACGTGCCGTTGGAGGAGCCGAGGTCCTCGATCACGGCGCTCATCCCCTCGGGGGTGACCTTCGCGTGAGTGCGGGAGATGCCCGCATCGGAGAGCACGAGGTCGACGGCCTCGTCGCGCCCGATGGTCGTCTCGGAGGCCAGCGGGACCTCCCGCCCGGCGTCCGCTCCCTCGCGAATGATCAGGACCAGCTTGGCCACGGCGCGAGTCTATGCGCGATGGGCCGAGGGCGCGGGCCAAGCCCGGAGCGGGATTTGAACCCGCGACCCCTTGCTTACCATGCAAGTGCTCTACCTCTGAGCTATCCGGGCGCGGCGTTCACTCTAGCGGCGCCACGCTCAAGCCCGAGCGCGTTCGCGCCGATCCTGTGAGTGCGTGGCCGAGGCGGAGAGAAGGCAAGGGAACGGGCGATCCTCCGGCGCGATAGCGGTAGGAAGGGCAGCTCACGATGAAGCTTGAGGGCGCACGGCAACTTGTAGGGGCAGTCGAGGAGATGGCGAGCGCCGAATCCCCCGACGAGGTGATGTCCGTGATCTGCGCCAGGGCGCGCGCGATCGCGGGCTCCGACGGCGCGACGCTCGTGCTCCGCGACGGAGAGAGCTGCTTCTACGCGGACGAGGACGCGATCAGGCCGCTGTGGAAGGGCGAGCGCTTTCCGCTCAGCGCCTGCATCTCGGGCTGGGTGATGCTGAACGAGCGGCCGGCGCTGATCGAGGACATCTACGCCGACGAACGGATCCCGCACGCGGCCTACCGCCCGACCTTCGTCACGAGCCTCGCGATGATCCCGGTAGGTCGCAGCACGCCGGTCGCCGCGATCGGGAACTACTGGGCCGAGCGCGACCGGGCCGAGGCCGACGTCGGCGAGCGGCTCGAGCTGTTCGCCGACTCGGTCGCCGGGGCGTTCACAAGGCTCGGGCTCGACGGCGAGCTGGCCCGGTCCCTCGACGTGCCCGACCTCGCCGCCGAGCCCCCGCCTCCCGCGCACGGGAACGCCGGGCTCACCCCCGCAGGCTAGGCGCGGGCGGCCTCGCCGGTTCCGGCGCCCGCCCTGGCCAGGCCCTCGCGCATCTCGGCGGCGATCCCGTCCATCGCCTCGCGCGCCCTGCCGCCCAGGCCGACCGCGTTGACGAAGCCGTGGACGAGGTCGGGCTCGCGGCGCAGCACCGTGGGCACCCCGGCGTCGCGCAGCCGCTCGGCGTAGGCCTCGCCCTCGTCGCGCAGCGGGTCGAAGCCGCAGGTGAGGACGAACGCCGGGGCGAGGCCGCCCAAATCGTCGGCGAGGAGCGGTGAGGCGCGCGGGTCCAGGCGCTGGGCGTCCTCGGCGAAGTAGTTCTCGCGAAACCAGTCCATCTCGTCCGCGGTGAGGAAGAACCCCTCGCCGAAGAGCTCGTAGGAGGGGTGGTTCTGCGAGTAGTCGGTGACGGGATAGATCAGTGCCTGGTGCGCCGGTCCGCTCCCCTCGGCGGCGGCCAGCTGGGCGACCGCTGCGGCGAGGTTGCCGCCCGCGCTGTCGCCGGCGACCGAGACGCGCGCGGGATCGGCGCCAAGCTCCTGCGCGTGCCCCTGCGCCCAGCCGAACGCGGCGAGCGCATCATCGACGGCGGCGGGGAAGGGGTGTTCCGGGCCCATCCTGTAGTCAACGGCGAGGACGACGGCCGGGATCTGGCTCGCGAGGTGGCGGCAGGGCTGATCGTGCGTGTCGAGGTCGCCGATCACGTGCCCGCCCCCGTGGTAGTAGACGACGAGGGGAGGCTCTCCGCCGCCCGCCGGACGGTAGATGCGCACCGGGATCTCGCCGGCGGGGCCGGGGATCGTGCGATCGGAGACGTCGCCGACCTCGATCTCGCGGCCGCGGAACACCCGGGCGTCGCGGCGGCGTCGCTCGCGGACCTGGGCGACCGGAAGGCGCTCGAAGCCGCCGACTAGGCCCCCGAGGCGGAGCACCACCTGGATCTGCGGAGTGAGGGTCTGGCCGTCGATGCGGATCGGGCGGCCGGCGATCAGGCGGGTCACGGGGCCGGGCAGGGCCGACAGGCCACGCGCGGCCAGCGCCTCGACCCGCTCGCGAACCGCGCTCACGCCGCCGTTCGCGCCGACTCCGCGACCGCCGCCGAGAAGCGCTCGACGTCCTGCGCGGTCGTATCCCAGGCGCACATCCAGCGCACGACGTTCTCGTGCTCGTCCCAGATGTAGAAGGGGTGCTCGCCCTCGAGGTTCGCGAGGAGGTCGTCGATGGCCTGGCGCGGGAGGCGCGCGAAGACGGAGTTCGCCTCGACCGGATAGACGATCTCCACCGTCGGCACCTCCGCCACCGCCGCCGCGAGGGTTCGGGCCATCTCGTTGGCGTGGGCGGCGTTTCGCAGCCAAAGGCCGTCGGCGAGCAGCGCGGTGAGCTGGGCGGAGATGAAGCGCATCTTCGAGGCGAGCTGCCCGAGCTGCTTGCGCGTGAAGACGAAGTCGCGGGCGAGCTTTGGGTTGAGGATCACCACGGCGTCGCCCACCAGCGCGCCGTTCTTGGTCGCGCCGAAGGAGACGACGTCCACGCCGGCGTCGGTGGTGAGCTCGCGGAGCGTTACCCCGAGAGCCGCCGCCGCGTTAGAGAGGCGGGCGCCGTCGACGTGGAGGTGCATCCCGAGCCGGTGGGCCTCCTCGGCGATCGCCCGGGTCTCCTCGAGCGTGTAGACGGTGCCGAGCTCGGTCGCCTGGGTGATCGAGACGACGCGGGGCTGGACGTGGTGTTCGTCGCCGCGCTTGGGCTCCCAGCGCGAGATGTCGTCGGCGGTGAGCTTTCCGTCGGCGTGCTCGACGAGGAGGAGCTTGGTCTGGGCGAGGCGCTCGGGGGCGCCGCACTCGTCGACGTGCATGTGGGCGACGTCGGTGCAGATGGCCGCCTCGTGCGGGCGGGTGAGCGCATCGATCGAGGCGACGTTCGCGCCGGTGCCGTTGAAGACCCCGAACAGGCGCGCCTCGGCGCCGAAGTGCTCGCGGAAGGCGGCCTCCGCTGCCTCGGTCCACTCGTCGGCGCCGTAGGAGCCGGCGTGCTCGACGTTCGCGGCGGTGATGGCGGCGAGCAGGTCCGGGTGGACGCCGGCGTGGTTGTCGGAGGCGAAGTCCTTCAAGCGGTCAGGGGTGAAGCGCGAGGCGCGTGCCGTTCATCTTCTCGGCGCGGTCGGAGAGGATGAAGGCGATCGCGTCGGCGATGTCCTCGGTCGAGGTGAACGTCTTGTAGGGCTTGTCGGGGTTGGCCTCGCGCATCTGTGGGGTGAGGATGGCGTTGATGACGATGACGTTGGCGGTCGCGGCCGACTCGTCCTTTTTGAACTGGTCGGCGAGGGCGAGGGTCCATGCCTCGGCGGCGGCCTTGGTCGCGGCGTAGGAGGCGTTGGTGCCGTCGGGCGCCTGCGCCTGGGAGGAGGAGACCAAGACGAAGCGCCCGTGCGCGGATTGAGCGAGGGCGTCGTAGAAGGCACGGGAGGCGTGCTGGAGGGTGTGGACGAGGAGGTCGTGGAGCCACTCGTAGTCGGCGAGTGGCGTCGTGGAGATCGGGTCGCCCCCCTTCCAGCCGCCGACCAGATGAACGAGGGCGTCGGTGCCGCCGAAGCGCTGCTCGAGGTGGTCGCACCACTGGCGCGCGGAGTCGGCGTCGAGGAGGTCCACCTCGCGGGTGTCGATTCGCTCGGCGGGCAGATCCAGCTCGCCGGCCAGCGCCTCCAGGCGCTCGGCGACGACGTCGGTGAGCGCGAGGTTGGCGCCCTCCGCGGCGAGCCGGCGGGCGACGTCGGGGCCGAGGCCTCCGCCGGCGCCGGCGATCGCGACCGTCCGTCCTTCGAGGGTGGCGCTCACGCCGCGGACGCTACAGGCGCGGCGCTGCCACTGCGGGAAGGCCGGGCGGCCAGCGCCGGCTCGAGGTGCGGCCGAAGCTGCGAGTAGAAGAGGCTGAGCGGGAACTCGTCGTCGCGCACGAGGTCGACGAGCTCCTTCGGCTCTGAGACCTCGGGCAGCTCGCGCCGACCGGCCGCCCAGACGGAGGTCTCGGCGGGCGGGACGTAGTTGGCGACGAGGTCGTGGGCGGCGATCCACTGGCTGAGCTTCGAGCGGTCGATGCCGGAGTGGTAGAGGTCCTGGACGCGCTCGCGCAGGGCGTTGACGCCCTCGGCGAGACGATCCCAGTCGATCGTCAGGCGGCTGTCGGTCCAGTGCAGGTAGCCCTCCTTGTGGAGGAAGGCGAACAGCAGCTGGCCGCCGAGCCCGTCGTAGTTGCGCACGCGCGAGCCGGTGACGGGGAAGCGGAAGAGGCGGTCGAAGACGATCGCGTACTGCACGTAGCGGGCGAACGGGAAGCCGTTCCGCTCGAGCTCCACGGACTCGACGAAGGCGGTGAGGTCACAGCGAAGCTCCTCGAGGGAGTACATCCAGTACGGGCTGCGCTGGCGGATCATGAACGGGTCGAACGGGAGGTCGCCGCGCATGTGGGTGCGGTCGTGGATGAGGTCCCAGAGGATGTAGGCCTTCTCGGAGAGCTCGGGCGAGGTGAGCAGGCAGGCCGCGTCGGGCGGCAGGTTGAGGCGAAGCTCGCCGGCCGCGGCGCCGGCGACCCGGCGCAGGCGCTCGGCCTCGCGGTCGCAGAAGATCGCGCCGAAGTAGGCGGGCGGGCGCTCGTTCGCGGCGAACGTCTCCGGGAAGAGCACGGCGCATTCGGAGTCGTAGCCGTCCGTGTAGTCGACGAGGTTGACCGGCAGGAACTTGTCGTTGTCGTAGCCGGAGGACTCGATCTCGGCGACGAAGTCGGGCCAGGGCACGCGGACGATCAGGGCCTCGAAGCAGGTCTCGGTGGAGGCGTTCTGCTTGTACATCGGGAAGACGACGAGGTGCTCGATGCCGTCGCGGCGCGTCTGCTCGGGCCGGAACGCCTCGATCGAGCGGGCGAAGTCCGGCCTGGCGAAGTCCTGGCCGGCCCAGTCGCGAAGGTCGGCGCCGAGCGCCTCGATGTAGCCGGCCTGATGGGGAAAGCGGGGGGCGAGCTCCGCCGCCGCCGCGGCGATCTCCACGGTGAGATCGGTGAGGCGGTCGCGGTCATGGTTGGAGAGGTCGACCGAGCCGTCGGGCTGCTGGGTCAGGCGGAGCTCGGCGACGGCGTCCTTGAGGCGCGTCCAGGCGGGGTCGGACTCGGCGGGCGAGGGCTCGCCAGCCCCGTTGACGGCGAACGCGGGCGTCGTGGCCCAGTAGGCGAGGTTCAGCCAGAGGTCGCGGTGGTCGAGATCGTCGATGCAGTCGTCTCCGAAGAGGTCGGAGTCGGCGAGCAGGACGACGCGGCCCCCGCCGTGCTCGGTGACGGCGAGGAGCGGCTGGTTGGGAGGGGAGGCAGTGTCGTGCGTGCGGGCGAGGACGCTGGCGCCGTTGGCTGCCGACAGCGTGCCGGTGCGGTAGAAGCAGGCGGCCTCGACCCGGGCCAGCAGGTCGGCCCCCGGGGTGGCGTCGGGGCGCGAGAGGTCGGCGAGGACCCAGGAGGGCGCGTCGCGATGATGCTCGTAGTCCTGGACGGTGGCGTTCTCGACGTGCAGGCCGAAGCGGTCGAGCAGGTCGTTGAGGTTGTTGCCGTACTTGTCGTGCTCGGTCTCGGCGAGGACGATGAGGCCGCCACCCTCGGCCACGTAGCGCTCGATCTCGTCGATCTCCGTCTCGGTGAACTCGGGGGAGCCGACGTTGGTGGTGGCCTCCCACTTGGGATCGGACGGGTGCGGGATGACCAGCAGGTCGGCGTCGGCGAGTTGCTCGGTGAGCGAGGCGGTCTCGTTGTCGAGGACCTCGAAGTCGCGATCGCCCAGCGCCTGGGCCGCGAGGGCGAGGGAGGCGTCGCCGGGGTGGGCCGGCTGCATGCTGCGGGCGCGATCGGGGTGGATCGACCACGCCTCGGAGTGGAACTCGTCGAAGATGACGCGGGCAAGCTTGGGCTGCTCGGGCATGGGTTCCTCTCCTGTCGGGGTCGGCATTGGAAGATAGATAGCGGGCGAGCAACAGTCAATGCCTATATGGCGCGTATCTGCGCAATAATCCTGCGCATGGATGCGATTGATAGGCGGATAGTTGCGCTGCTGCTCGAAGATGGGCGGCGCACGTACGACGACATCGCGGGGCACGTGCAGATGACTGCGCCCTCGGTGAAGCGGAGGGTGGATCGGCTGCGCGCCTCGGGAGCGGTCGAGGGGTTCACCGCGGTGGTCGATTACGGCGCGATGGGCTGGCATACGGAGGCGCTGGTGGAGCTGTACTTCCGGCCGGGGACGACGCTGGGGGAGGTGGCGAAGGTGCTGGCGCTCCATCCCGAGGTGGCGGAGGCGTGGAGCGTCACCGGGGAGGCGGACGCGATCGCGCGGGTGCGGACCGAGGACAATCGCGACCTCGAGCGGCTGATCATCGACCTGCAGCGCAACGGGATGGTCGAGCGGACGAGCTCGCAGGTGGTGATGTCGCGGCTGGTGAGCCGGCCCTCGTCGAGCTGACTTCGTCACCGATCTGTGCCGGGAGTGCGCCGAGTGTGCGGCGGATGCCTGGAATCGGCCCGATTCGGGCGGTTCGCGTCCACCCCGCATGCCACGGTCGAGACATGGACCGACTGATCAACCGCCGCCAGCAGGGCGACCCGGGCGAAGCGTCTGCGATCGAGTGGCTGACGCGGCAGGGGCCGCGGGTGTCCATCCCCTTCGGGTACAGCCCGGACTACGGACCTGATCGCGGAGTGGGAGAGTCGTCTGGCGCGGGTCCAGGTGAAGACGTCAACGGTTCGGGAAGCAACGCCCGACGGCCACGAGCGCTGGAACGTCCACGTCGCAACGAACGGGGGGAACCAAAGCTGGAACAAGGTGGCGAAGCGGTTCGACCCGGCCGTGGTTGACCTCCTGTTCGCGCTCGTCGGTGACGGACGGCGGTGGCTGATCCCCGCGGGGGAATCGACGGGACGACCCACGTGCGGCTCGGCGGTCCGAAGTACTCGGAGTTCGAGATCGAGCCCGCAGGGCCCATCCAGAACCTTGTCTACGGCACCGACAGCGCGGCCGTAGAATCGGGCGTGAGTCCGGGGGAGCGTCGGAGTAGGAGAGCCGATCCGGTCTGTAAAATCGGAGCCTTAGTGCTGAGTGAGTTCGATTCTCACCTCCCCCATTTCTCACCCAAGCGCACGGTCGCGGTCGGCCGAACGAGAGTGTCGGCCAACCATCAGGTCACCGTCCCGAAGGCACCGCTCGAGCGCGCAGGCCTCGTCCGCGGCGACCTGATGCGAGTCGAGGCCATGGACGACGGCTCCATTCGGATGACCCGCATCGACTCGGCGCCTGCGGGCAACGTGATCCCATGATCGCCGCCCCCGACCCGGCGGCGCGTGAAAACCCCGAAGCCGCGACGCCGATAACCGGCGCCGCGGCAGTCGCGGGGCGCTTGCCGGGGCGGGTGGCCAAGCGCCTCGTCGGCCGGGGTAAGTTCGTCCCCGGTTCCAGTCGTCCCCGCGAAGGTCGCGCTAGTCGCGCGTCACGGCGTCCTTGACCTTGTCGGCGGCGTCGCCCACCTTGTCCTTGACCGTCCCGGCCGCGCGATCGACCTTGCCCTCGTTCTTGAGGTCGTCATCGTCCGTCAGGTTGCCGGCCGCTTCCTTCACTCGGCCCTTGGCATCGTCGTAATTCTCAGGCATCTGGCTCTCCTTGTCGTTCTTGATTCCGTTGGAGAGCATGTTCCCGATCAGGGGAGAGCTAAACGGGCTCCCCGGCCGCCGGTCCGGCCTTCGCAGCCGTTTCGCGTGCCACCGCAGGCACATCGGGTTGCCGGACTCGTGGGCCCGGCTGACGCTAGCCTTGCCGACGTGGATCCGGCAGGGGGAAAAGACTCGTTCACGCGGCTGATCGGCGTGCTTCCCGGGGAAGGCTGCGGGCCGCAACTGACCGAACACGCCCTCGAGCTGCTCGCGGCGGCGCGGCCGCCGGCTGCGCTCGAGATCGAGACCGGCGGCGCGATCGGGAACGAGGCCGTGCGCGGCGGCGGCGCCCCGCTCTCGACGGAGGTGATCAGGTTCTGTCACGACATCTTCGACCGGGGCGGCGCCGTCCTCGCCGGCGCCGGCGGCGACCGCTTCGTCTACGACGCGCGCCGCGAGTTCGAGCTGTCCGTGAAGCTCAACCCCATCCACTCCTTCCCGGAGCTGCAGGCCTCCGGCCGCTGGCGGCCGGGCTCCCAGCCGGTCGATCTGCTGGTGCTCCGCGAGAACCTCGGAGGCATCTACCAGGGCCACCTCTCCGAGGCCGAATCGAACGAGGGCACGACCACGATCGCGTTTCCCACGGGCCACGCGGATGTCGGCGAGCTGACCACGCGAGCGGCCCAGCTCGCGCGGGACCGCCGCGGCCAGATGACGGTGGTAACGAAGGAGGCCGGCCTGCCCGACCTTCACCGCCTCTGGCTGGGGTGCGCCCGCGACGCGGCCGATGCCTCGGGCGTGGAGCTCGACGTGCTTGACGTCGACGTCGCCGCCTACCTCCTGCTGCGCGAGCCGGAGTCCTTCGACGTGATCGCGACCTCGAACTGCTTCGGCGACATCCTCTCCGACGTCGGAGGCCACCTGATGGGCAGCCGGGGCAACACCTACGGCGCCAGCTATTCGCGCGAGGGCGCAGCGATCTATCAGACGAATCACGGCTGCGCCAACGACCTCGAGGGGACCGACCAGGTGAACCCGGCGGGCCAGATCCTGAGCCTCGCGATGCTCGTTTACGACCATTTCGGCTGGGAGGACGTCGCCGCCGCCCTGGTCGAAGCCGTCCGCGCCACCTGGCGCTCCGGCATGGTCACCCCGGATCTCGAAGCGCCCGGGCTCACCACCGTCGGCACCGCCGAGTGGATGCGCGCCTGCCTCGGGAACGTCCGCCAGCTCGCATGCGATCCGGCCTGATCGCCGTCGACCTCCAGCGCGCCTTTCTCGACGACGCGCGCCTCGAGCCCGCGGCGGGCGGGCTGCTCGCCGGCGTCTCCGCCTGGCTCGAGCGCTTCCGCAGCGAGGGCCGCCCGGTCCTGCACGTTCGCACGACCGTGTCGGCGGACGGGCGGGACGCCCTCCCCCACTGGGACGCAGAGCGCATCCGGCAGTTCACCGCCGGGGCAACCGGGTGGGAGTTCGCGCCCGAGGCGAGCCCCCGCGAGGGCGAGCCCATCGTCGAGAAGACCCACTACAGCGGGTTCGAGTCCGTCCAGCTCGAGGAACTCATCCGCGAGGCCGGCGCGGACCAGCTCGTGCTGATCGGCGTCCATCTCCACGGCTGCATCCGAAGCACGGCCCTCGACGCAACCGCCGCCGGCTTCCGGGTGAGCATCGCCTCCGATGCGACCGCCAGCAACGACCCGCCCCACGCCGCGGCCACGCAGCGCTGGATGCGCGAGCGCGCCTTCCCCTTCACCGAGGTCGCGGATTGGGCGGAGAAGGCACCGGAGCCGGAGCCGGCCACGCCGCGCAAGCTCCGGCGCCCCCCCGAGTGGGCCGCGCTGGGGTGGGAGCGAAGGGCCGCCGTGCTGGAGCCGCTCGCCGCCCGCCTCCGCGAGCGGGCCACTCAGCTCGCCGAGGCCATGGCCGCCGAGATCCACAAGCCCGTGCGGGACGGGCTGTTGGAGACCGAGTACGCGGCCTCCCTCGCCGAGCACGCTCTCGCCCGCGGAGCTCCCGCGGCGGAGGAGGGCGCCGACGGCCTGGCCCGCCGCGTAGCGCACGGCGTCGCGCTGCTCATCACGCCCTGGAACAACCCGGTCGCGATCCCGGTCGGCAAGATCGTCCCCGCGCTGGCGCACGGCAACACCGCCATCTGGAAGCCGTCGCCGCACTGCGCCGGCGTCTCCACCGCGCTCGAGGACCTCCTGATCGGCCTGGATCTCCCAGACGGAGTCCTGGAGCGAAGGGAGGGCGGTGCGCCGGAGGTGTCGGCGCTCCTCGCCGGCGGGGGCGCCGATGCGGTGAGCCTCACCGGCTCCCTCGCCGCCGGGCGTGCCCTCCAGGACCTCTGCGCCGCGCGGCTCATCCCGCTCCAGGCCGAGCTCGGAGGAAATAACGCCGCGATCGTCGCCGCCGACGCCGACGTCGAGGCTATCGGCCGAAGAGCTCACCGCCGCCGCCCTCTCCTTCGCCGGGCAGCGCTGTACTGCCATCCGGCGGGCGATCCCGGTGGGCGACGCCCACGACCCGCTCGTCGAGGCGCTGAAAGGCCGGTTCCAAGCGCTGCGCCCGGGCGATCCCCGTTCGGCCGAGACCACCTTCGGCCCCGTGCGCTCGCGAGCGGCGGCCGAGCGGATTGAGGCGCTGATCGAGCGGGCCCGCACGCAGGGCGCCGACGTCTGGCGGCCGGAGTGGGACGACGATCCCACCCTCGCCCACCTCCCCTTCGTCGCGCCGGCGCTGATCGAGGGCGCCGATCCCCGCGCGGAGATCGTGCAGGCGGAGTCGTTCGGCCCGATCCTCGTCATCACGCCCGCCGCCACCATCGACGATGCGATCGAGCGCTGCAACGACGTCCCGCAGGGGCTCGTCGCCGCGATCCATTCCGGCTCAGCGTCGGACCTCCAGCACTTCACGCGCTGTGCCCGGGCGGGGATCATCCAGGTCAACCGCTCGGCGGCGGGCGCCGGGGCCGCTGTCCCCTTCGGCGGGGTCGGCCTGTCGGCCATCGGGCCGCCCGAGCACGGGCCGGGCGATGCGGAGTTCTACTCGCGCTGGCAGGCGGTCGGCTGATGGGAGCCATCTCGACCCGGGCGAGGAAGCTCGCCCGCCGGATCGACCGCGACGACTTCGCGTGGCTGGGCATCCGCAACACGATGCGCCTCTCGAAGGGCGCCAACCGGATCCGCCAAGGGTCGGCACACCGCCTCCGCCGGCGCCTCTTCGAGAGCTCGTTCGGGGAGCTGCTGGCCGAGCTGGGGCCGCTGGAGCACGACCCGGGCGAGATCGAGGACGGCTATCTGCTCGACACGTCGCGCAGGCTGCCCCACCTCGACGCGGTCATCGAGGCCTCGGAGGCCATCATCGCCGAGCGCGGAGACCAGCCGCGCCCCGGCCGGCGCAAGCCGTTCATCTCCGACCTGCGCCAGGACCGCGACCTCGTAGCGCACCCTGCCTTCCTCGACTTCGTCCTCTCCCCGCCCGTGCTCAAGACCACCGCCAACTACATGCGCCAGTGCCCGATCCTCTCGCGCACCCGGCCACCCGGCGTTCGCATGGCCGAGTCGAGCTCGCGGTACGACCCCGAAGCGGGCGGAGCCCACCGCGACAGCCAGCTCTACCACCGCGACCTCCACGACAGCCCGCTCGTCTACGTGATCGTCCTGGTCCGCGACGTCACCCCGGAGAACGGCCCGTTCACCTTCCTGTCCGCCTCCGCGTCGGACCGCGTAGCGGAGGCGACGGGCTACGGGAAGCGCGGGAGGCCCTACCGCTTCACCGACGACGTCGTCCACGAGCACGTCTCCCCCGACGAGGCGATCCCCCTCACGGGCTCGAGAGGGACGGTGCTCTTCATCGACTCCAGCCGCTGCTTTCACTACGGCAGCCGCGACTGCGACCCGCCCCGCTACCAGGTCATGTACGCCCTCACCTCGCCGTGCCGGGCCGACCTGAGCGAGTACCTGATGAAGCCGAAGGACTACCCCGTCACCGATGCCGACCCCAGGCTGCGCCGGCTCGCCCTCGACGCCGGCGCGCGCTGAGCCGGCCATGGGCATGAACCACGCCGCGGCCGACCTCGGCCTTGAGCTCGAGCGCGTCGCCCGGCGAGACCCCGACGCCCCGGCGCTCAGCGGGCCCGGCGTCGCCCTCACCTACGGGCAGATGCTCTCCGCGGCCCGCGAGCTCGCCGCGACCCTCCCCCCGACGACATCGAACCCGTCTCGGCCGGTGGCGCTCGCGATGCCCCATGACCCCGGCAGCGTCGTCGCGATCGTGGCCGCCCTCCTCGGCGGGCGTCCCTACTGCGCCCTCGATCCCGAACAGCCCCGCCGCCGGCTCGAGGACCTGCTGGGCACGATCGAACCCGAGCTCGTGTGGGCCTCCGATGCCGCCCTCCGTGTGCGCCTGCGGGCGATCGGCCACGAGGCGCAGGCGCCGCTCGGCGCTCCCGCGAGGACGCCGGCTCGGGAACGAACGCCCGCGGCCCAGGACGACGCGTGCGCGATCTTCCTCACCTCCGGCAGCTCCGGCGCCCCGAAGGCCGTTCGCTACCTCCACCGCCCGACGGTCCACCGGGCTCGTCGCTACGCCGAGGCGATCCACGCGAGCGAGACCGACGTGTTCTCCCTCGCCTCGCCGCTCTGGGTCGCCGCCTCCGCCTCCGGGCTCTTCGCCGCCCTCCTGCGGGGCAGCCGGGTGCACCTGCTCGCGCCGGGCGCACTGGGCCCCTCCGCGCTGGCCGGCGAGATCGCCGCGGCCGGGATCACCATCTGGCACTCAACGCCCTCGCTCTTCCGCCGCCTCTGCGCGTCGGGCGGGCTCGCCGCAGGCCCCGTTCGGGCGATCCGCCTGGGCGGCGAGGCCGTGCGTGCCGGCGACATCCGGCTCGCGCGGGGCGCCTGCCCGCCCGCGACCCTGCTCGTCACCGGCTACAGCCTCACCGAGGCAAACGGCGCGGTGACCCAGAAGGTGGTCCCCCTCGATTCCCCGGAGGCCGCGGCAGCGGACGCCGGAACCCCGCTGGACGGCATCGAGCTGGCCGTCGAGGGGCCGGACGGGCGCACCCTCCCGCCCGGCGAGGAGGGTGAGATCACCGTGGGAGGCGTCCTGCTGGCCGGTGGCTACGCCGCCGAGGAGCAGCCAGCAGCACGGGGCACCCGCTACGCCGAGCGGGACGCCGCTCGCGTGCTGCTCACCGGCGACCTGGGCGTGCTGCGCGCCGACGGTGCCCTGGAGGTGCGGGGCCGCAACGACGATCGGCTCAAGATCCGCGGCCATCGGGTTGACCCGGGCGAGGTCCAGGCCGACGCGCTTGGCCACGACCGTGTGGCCGAGGCAGCCGTGATCCCCTTCGCCGTCCGGCCTGGCCACCCGGCGGTTGCCCTCTTCGCCGTCCCCGAGCCCGGCCCCGGGCCGCTCACCACAGCTGAGCTGGATGACCACCTCGAGGCCGCCCTCCCGGCGGAGGCGCGCCCGGCGCTCGTCCGGGTCCTCCCGGAGCTCCCGCTCACCCCCTCCGGCAAGGTCGACCGCGAGCAGCTCGCTCGCATCGCCCGGGAGGGAGGCGGCGCCTCCCGCAGGGGACCGGAGCGCCTCGATGCGGTCGTGTCCCATCTGTTGGCGCTCTGGCGCGAGGCCCTGGAGGTCGAGGAGGTCGGCCCCGATCACGACTTTCTCGCGCTCGGCGGAGACTCCCTCGCCGCCGTCGAGGTCTGCGCCGGGATCGAGGCCGTCTACGGCCAGTCGATGGAGCCCGCAACGCTGCTGCGACACCGGACCCCGAGGGAGCTCGGGAAGCACATCCAGAGGGCGGTCGCCGGGACCTTGCCGGCCGCCGGGCCCGTGCTGCGGCTGAATCCGGCCGGGGGCCGCCCGCCGCTCTTCTGCGTGCCGGGCGCGGGCTCGGAGGCCACAGCCCTGGTTCACATGGCCGCCGCGCTGGGCCCGGAGCAGCCGCTCAACGTCATTCAGCTGCCGGGAGCCGACGGGCGCAGCCGGCCCCTGACGCGCATGGACCGGATCGCTGCCCATTGCGTGGCGGCGATCCGCGAGTCGGGAGTCGGGCCCCCCTACCGGATCGCCGGGACGTCCTTCGGCGGCGTTGTCGCCTACACGATCGCGGCCAGGCTGGAAGGCGATGGCGAGGAGGTCGAGTACGTGGGCCTGTTCGACACGCCGATGCCCGCCCGGCGTCGGCGCAACCAGCTGATCGAGCCGCTGCGGCGCTTCCGCCGGCCACCCGGCCTTACGGCCGGATCGCTGGGCCGAAGCCCGCGCGCGGAACTGGGGCGCCTCCGCGGCCCGCTGCGCAACCTCCGGGTCAACTACCGGATCACGCTGTCGCTGCTCCTCGGCCTCCCCTGGCGACCGCCGGCCGAGCTTCGCTTCCGCCACCTGCGGGCGGCCTGCCTGATCGCGGCCGGCCGCTGGACCCCGCCGGCGGACCCCGTGAGGTGTCATCTGTACCGCTGCGAGTCACAGCCCGAGGACCTCGACGGTCTTCCGTATCTGGGCTGGGAGGCCCAGGCCCCCGAGATCGAGTTGCGGTCCCTGCCCACCGGCCACGGGGGCCACATCCGGCCCCCGGGCGTGCGGCACCTCGCGGCGCTGGTCGGGGACGACCTCGCCGCGAGCCGCGGACGGCAGCCCGCGGCGGCTAGGTGAGCTTCCGCAGCCGCTGGGTCTCTGGCAGCTGCTTGAGCTTCCGGAGGGTGTTGTTCTCGATCTGGCGGATCCGCTCGCGCGTGACGCCGAACGCCCGCCCGACCTCCTCAAGCGTCAGCGGCTCATGTCCGCGCAGCCCGTAGCGCAGCTCGATCACCTGCCGTTCGCGCTCGGGGAGCACGTCAAGCGCCCGCTGGATGTCCTCCCGCTGCAGGTTCTCGGTGGCCGCCTCGAACGGTTCCTCGACCCCGTCGTCGGCGAGGAGGTCGCCCAGCTCGGACTCGTCCTCGTCCCCGATCGGCTTCTCAAGCGAGACCGGAGTCTGCGCGACGCGAAGGATGTCGCGCACCTCACGGACGGTGATCTGGAGCTCCGCGGCGATCTCCGCCGGATCGGGCTCGCGCCCCAGGCGCTGGACGAGCTGGCGCTCGATCTGTGTGACCCGGTTGAGCTTCTCGACCATGTGCACCGGGATCCGGATCGTGCGCGCCTTGTCGGCGATCGCCCGCGTGACCGCCTGCCGGATCCACCAGGTGGCGTAGGTGGAGAACTTGTAGCCGCGGCGGTAGTCGAATTTCTCGACGGCCCGAATCAGGCCCAGCGACCCCTCCTGGATCAGGTCGAGGAAGCCGAGCCCACGCCCGAGGTACCCCTTCGCGATCGACACCACGAGCCGCAGATTCGCCTCGACCATGTGCCGTTTCGCATTCATGTCTCCGCGCTCGATGTGCTTGGCCAGCTCGATCTCCTGCTCCGCCGTGAGCAGCTCCACCCGGCCGATCGACCGCAGGTACAACCGCAACGAGTCGAGGCTGGGCTCGACGGTCAGGTCCAGCTCGGGCTTCTTGGCCCGGCCCTCCCCCTTCGCCTCCTTATACGCCGGCAGACCGTCCTCGCCGATGACATCTATCCCCTGCTCCACGAGGTGCCCGTGCAGTCCCTGCACCTGCTCCTTGGTGACCTCCACCTCCTCAAGCGTGGAGGCGATCTGCTCGAAGGTCAGATACCCCCTCTCCTGCCCCTGGGCGACGAGCGCCTTGAGCTCATCGGTGTCGCCGAGCACCGTCACGACATCAACCGGGGAGGGATCCGCCTCGTCCTCGGCATGCTGCTGCTCAGTCGCCTTCGTGAGCAGAACCTCTCCCTTTTCAGCCACGTTGCCCGCCGTCCTCCATCCGGCCAATGAGCGGCGCGAAGTATAGAGTCGCCCCCCGGACTTCGCTGCACTTCGTCTTAGAGCGCCCGCTTCGTCGGTGCATTTCGTACATCGAGCGGTGCGAAACCCGGCGACCGGTCGCGGTGGTCGCCGAAAACCGGCGCCGGGCCCTCGGTACCCTCAGCTGACGATGAGCGAGCCCGGCTCCTCCCCCAGCATCGCTTCCAGCGACGTCCAGGCCTCCCGCCCGGCGACCGAGGTCAGCCTCACCCGTGTCGGGGTGCGGGGCGTCGAAAAGGTCATCCGTGTGGACGCGGCCGGAGGCGGCGAGGCGACGTCCCCAGCCGGTGCCGGCAGTTCCTTGTTCTTCGCCGAGATGGAGTGCTTCGTCGATCTCAACCCCCATCAGGCGGGCGTGCACATGTCGCGCTTCGAGGAGGTCGTGAACGAGGCCATCGACGGCGTCGTCCTCGAGGAGACCCTGCGCGCAGAGGAGCTCGCCGCCCACATCGCCGAGCGCGTGCGCGAGCGTCAGGAGGGCCTGCGCGCCGAGGTCACGATCGCCGCGCGCTACCCCGAGACCGTCCCCACCCCGGCTTCACGCCTGCCGACCCAGGAGATCTACACCCTGTTCGGCACCGCCGTCGCGAGCGAACGGGGCACCCGCACCCTCACCGGCGTCGAGGCCCACGGCATGACGGCCTGCCCGTGCGCTCAGGGCCTGCTCACCGATCGCGCCCGCGAGCGCCTCCAAGGAGACGGCTTCACCGACGACGAGATCGAGCGCATCTTCGGCCACGTGCCCGTCGCGACCCACAACCAGCGCGGCATCGGCCAACTCCACATCGGCCGGCCGGAGAACTCCGACCTCGAGATCGACGCACGCGACCTCCTGCACATCGTCGAGTCGTCGATGAGCTCGGAGATCTACGAGCTGATGAAGCGCTCGGACGAGGCCGCGGTCGTCGAGAAGGCCCACCTGCAGCCGCGCTTCGTCGAGGACGTTGTGCGGGAGATGGTCCGCCGCGTCGCCGAGGACTTCCCGGGGCTCCGTGAGGGCGCCTTCCTGCTAGCCCGCCAGGAGAACCTGGAGACGATCCACCGCCACTCGGTGGTGGCCGAGCGCTCCGGCGACCTCGCCGAGATCCTGGCCGAGCTCGACTCGAACGAACACTCCCCGCGGCACGTCACCACACGCGAGTGGCTCGAGGAGCCGGGGCTGGCCGACTAGTCGCGACCTTCCCCCGCCTTTCGGGTCCTGCCGGCCCCATACACTCGCGTCGCAAGTCAGCGACTTAGGAGGGGTAGTGGAGAACAGGGACAAGGCCATGATCGCCGCCGTCGTGATCGCGCTCGCGCTGGGCATAGCCGGGCTGGTGATCGGGCTCGACGCCAAGAGTGGCACTACCAGCGACGCCGAGTTGACCCAGCAGGTCCGCGAGGAGGTCGCCGAGACCCGCAGCGCCACCGCCAAGGTGGGCGAGGAGGGCAAGGCCGCGGCGAACAAGGCCAAGAAGACCGGCAAGGCCGCGGGCAACCAGGCGCGCAAGGCGAAGCGGCAGAGCAACAAGGCGCTCGATCAGAGCAACAAGGCGCTCAGTCAGAGCAATGAGAACGCCAATTCGATCACCGCGCTGAACACCGAGGTGGCGAACCTGAAGAAGAGCGTCGATCAGCTTCAGAACGACATCAAGACGCTGACCGAGAAGGTGGCCAAGAAGGCCAACAAGTAGGTGGTGGCTCAGGCCCGATCGGGCCCGGGTGCGGCGGCGGCCCCCTCCGCCGTGGCCTCGGGCTCGTCGGCCCTGTCCACGTAGGCCCGCAGGCGCAGGAAGTAGTCGGCGCCGGAGATCACGGTCGCGGCGACGGCCGCGTAGACGAGCAGGTCCACGCCCACCGGGGTTGGATCCCAGACGATCAGCCCCACGATGGCCGCCACCTGGAGGGCGGTCTTCGCCTTGCCCATCCAGCTCGCCGAGATCACAGCGCCGCGCTGGGCGGCCAGCGAGCGAAGGCCGGTGACCGCCAACTCGCGGGCGATGATGACCATCGCGACCCACGCGGCGAGCCGGTCGAGCGAGACCAGGGCGATCAGCGCCGCGACGACCAGGAGCTTGTCGGCCAGCGGATCCATCAGCTTGCCGAACGTCGTCACCTGGCTGCGACGCCTGGCGATGTAGCCGTCGAGACCGTCGGTGAGCGCCGCGAGCGCGAACAGGACGGCGGCGATCACGTCCCCGTTCGGCGTCTCGTCGAGCAGCGCCACGACGATCACGGGCACCGCGACGATCCGCAGCATCGTGAGAGCATTGGGGATGTTGACGGGGACCACGCGCTGCGCGAGATACTAGGCCCGCTCCCATGCCCGTTGACTACGTCTACCGGATCGAGCAGCCGCACGTCTCGGGTCAGCTCGCCCGCGTCTGCTCGACGATCGCCGACGCCCACGGCCTGATCGGCGACGTTCTGACGGTGCAGATCGGCCGCGAGCGGTCGATTCGCGAGATCGCGGTCGAGGTCCGCGACCACGGGCAGGCCAAGCGGGTCGCCGGGGATTTGGGGCAGCTGGACGGGGTGCGCGTGATCTCCTTCTACGACCGCGCGCTGCGCCGGCACGAGGGCGGCAAGCTGGCGGTCGAGGGCCTGATGGAGATGCGCTCGCTACAGGACATGCGCGACGTCTACACGCCCGGCGTCGCCCGCGTTTGCGAGGCGATCGCCGAGTCCCCCGCGCTCGCGAACCGCTTCACGATGATCGGGCGGACCGTCGCGATCTGCACCAACGGCACCCGGGTGCTTGGCCTGGGCAACATCGGCGCCGCCGCGTCGATGCCGGTGATGGAGGGCAAGGCGCTCTTCTACCGGCAGATGGCGGGCATCTCCGCGATGCCCATCCTGCTCGACACCGAGGATCCGGACGAGTTCGTCGAGACCGTGGTGCGGATCGCGCCCGGATTCGGCGGGATCCATCTCGAGGACATCAGCGCGCCCGAGTGCTTCGAGATCGAAGGCCGGCTGATCGACGCGCTGGACGTGCCCGTGATGCACGACGACGTCCACGGCACTGCGGTGTCCACCCTCGCCGCGGTGCTAGTGGCCTGCGATCAGGCGGGCATCGAGCCCGCGTCGGCGACCATCGGTCAGGTAGGCCTCGGGGCCGCCGGGCTCGGGATCGCCACCCTGAACGTCGAGGCCGGGGCCGCGGCGGTTCTGGCCTCGGACCCCAGTGAGGCGTCGCACGCCCGCGCCCGCGAGCGCGGTATCGAGGTGACCGGGTACGCGGATGTGATGGCCCGCGCGGACGTCGTCGTGCTGACCACCGGCGTCGCCGGGCTGGTCAAGCCCGAGGACGTGCGTGAGGGGCAGGTGATCCTCGCGCTCACCAACCCCGACCCGGAGATCACCCCGACCGAGGCCATCGCGGCCGGGGCCGCGTTCGCCGCGGACGGCTCGCTGGTGAACAACGTGCTGGGCTTCCCCGGCATCTTCCGCGGCGCGCTGATCTCGGGCTCGTCGGGGATCTCGACCGGGATGAAGCTGGCGGCGGCCCGGGCGATCGCCGGCCTCACCGAGGAGTCCGAGCTGGTGCCGGACGCGCTCGACCCCGACGTCCACCGAGCGGTCGCGGACGCCGTGGCGAGGGCCGCCGAGGGCGAGGGCCTGGCCCGGCCCGAGCGCGTGCCCGCCGGCCTCTAGGCGCGCGCCAACTCGATCGCCCGGGCGAACACCGCGTCCAGCATCGGCTCGGTCAGCCTGCCCGTGAAGGTGTTCTGCTGGGAGGGGTGAAAGCAGCCGAGGAGCGCCAGGCCGCCCAGCTCCGCCTCGCTCCCGTGGCCGAACCTCGGCCGGGGGCGCGGCACCTCGATGCCGCGGGAGCGAAGCGCGCGCAACGCCCCATCCCACCCGTACGCGCCCAGGGTCACCAGCACCCGGGGGCGCGCCAGCAGTCCGAGCTCCGCTGCCAGGTACGGCAGACACTCGTCGCGCTCCGCGGTCGTCGGCTTGTTGGCCGGGGGGCGCAGTGGTTGACGGCGGTAATCCACGTGTCGGTCAGGCGCAGTCCGTCGTCCCGACTGACGGCGGTCGGCCGGCTCGCCAGGCCGGCGCGGTGAAGCGCGGCGAAGAGCCAGTCGCCCGAGCGGTCACCGGTGAACATCCTTCCCGTTCGGTTGGCGCCGTTGGCGGCCGGGGCCAGGCCGACGATCACGATCCGCGCGGCTGGATCGCCGAACGCCGGCACCGGGCGCGCCCAGTACCGCTCGCCGCGATGACGCTTGGGCGGATCGGCGGCGACCCGCTCGCGCCACTCGACCAGGCGCGGGCAGCGACGGCACTCGGTGACCCGCCGCTCGAGCTCGTCCAGGTCGCGCGCCGCATCCATCAGGGCATACGATCGCGCAATGGAGCCCAAGCCCGCGTCCGCCTCGGCCTCCTCCCTCCTCCGCTGGATGGCGGTCGCCGATGCGAACTCGGCCGGCTTCGTCCACGGCGGGATGGTGATGAAGCTCTGCGACGAGGCGGCGGGCGTAGCCTCGGTACGCCACTGCGGATCCCGCGTCGTGACCGCGGGCATGGACCGAATGACGTTTCTGGAGCCCGTGAAGATCGGCGATCTCCTCACCTGCGCGGCGACCGTGAACGCTGCCTGGCGGACATCCATGGAGGTCGGGGTCCGGGTCGAGGCCGAGAACGCGCGCACGGGCTCCACGCGGCACACCGCGACCGCGTACCTCACGATGGTCGCGGTGGACGAGGACGGGAGGCCGATTCCCGTCCCGCCACTGCTGGCCGAGTCCGAGTCCGAGCTGCGCCGCGAACGCGAGGCCGGGACCAGGCGCCGCAATCGCCTCGCGGAGCGCGAGGAGATCCAGCGCGAGCGCTCCTGAGCCTTCCGCGGCCCTGCACGCCCACCACCGACGGGGCCAGTCTGGCCGCTCTACCCTGATTCGCCCATGACCGCCCCCGACGGCCAGCGCAAGCTCGCGATCGTGCCCGCCTACAACGAGGAGGGCATGATCGGGCGCGTCGTGCGCGACATCCGCCGCGCATCGCCCGGCTTCGACGTCCTCGTGATCGACGACGGCTGCACCGACGCAACGGCGGCCAGGGCGGCAAGCGCCGGCGCGATCGTCCTCCACCACCCGTTCAACCTCGGCATCGGCGGAGCGATGCAGTCGGGATACAAGTACGCGCTGCGCCACGACTACGACCTCGCCGTCCAGGTTGATGGGGACGGCCAGCACAAGCCTGAGTACCTCGACGACATGGTCGCCGCGCTCGCCGCCGGCGGCCAGGCCGACATGGTCTACGGCAGCCGCTTCCGCGAGGACCCCGGCTACAAGGTCCCGCTGGGGCGCCGGGTCGGCAACCTCATCTTCTCGGTCGTCCTCACCGCGATCACTCGCCAGAAGATCACCGATCCCACCTCGGGGTTCCGGATGACCAACCGCCGGGGGATCGAGCTCTTCGCGCGGGACTACCCGCACGACTACCCGGAGGTCGAGGCGATCCTGATGCTCCACAGCCACGACCTCGCGATCCACGAGGTGCCGGTTCGGATGAACGCGCGAGGGTTCGGCCGCAGCTCCATCGACTACCCGCGCAGCGCCTACTACATGGCCAAGGTGCTGCTGGCGCTCTTCGTCGGGCTCTTCCGCCGCCGGCCCACGCCCGGCGAGGACCATCCGGACAGGCCCGAGGGAGAGCCGGTCACCCCTGGCGCCGCCGCCACTGGCGCCACCGACGAAGCCGGTGGCCCGTGACGGGCGCCGCCCTGCTCCCGCTCGCGGCCGACGGCCTGGACGGTCGCCTTCAGGTGGTCGCCGTGGT
This sequence comes from uncultured Solirubrobacterales bacterium, assembly GCA_963807385.1. Classification (GTDB taxonomy): domain Bacteria; phylum Actinomycetota; class Thermoleophilia; order Solirubrobacterales; family 70-9; genus JBDTSW01. Next base: position 121,372 of record CAWEBQ010000005.1, on the reverse strand, counting down.
CGTCACCGGGCTGATCTTCCTGGCCGTCCTGGAGCTGGTCCGCCGCCGCTACCTGGCCGAGCGCTACGCGCTGATCTGGATGATCGTCGCCGGCGCGCTGCTCCTGCTGGCGATCTGGACCGACCTCCTGTCCTGGGGCACCGACCTGCTGAACATCGAGGTCCCGGCCAACGGGCTCTTCCTCGCCGCCCTCACCGTCGCCTTCCTCCTTCTCCTGCACTTCTCGGTCGCGACCTCGCGCCTGTCCGAGCAGACCAAGATCCTCGCCCAGGAGGTCGCGCGCCTCGACGGCGAGCTGCGCGCCGAGCGCTCAGCCCCGGCCGGCGCCCAGGACGGCGAGGGCGAAGCGCCAGTAGGCGCCGAGCGCCCACCCGAGTAGGCGCGAGCGCCCGGCGGCTCCGAGGAACGGCGAGTCCAGTCGCGGCGTCAGGCCGGCCGCGAACTCGCGCGCCGAGACGGCTCGGCCGGCCTGGACCTCGCGCCGCTCACGCAGTAGGCGCGGCATCCAGCCGATCACGTCCCAGGCGGCGCGGAGCTTCTGGGACAGCCATCCGCCGGAGCTGGCCACCACGAGGAGCGCCAGCTCCGTCGCCAAAAGCGCCGGGGCCAACACCAGCAGGAGCGCCAGGGGGTAGGTGCGGATCAGGGTCGCCCACCGGTTGCGCTCCAGATAACGCCACTTCTCGGGACCCTTGTCGAAGTCGTAGTCGTGGTCGACGCGGGCGGCGGTCGCCACACCCAGGGTGCCGCCGGCCAGGCGCACCCGCAGGGAGAGGTCGACGTCCTCGTGGTAGAGGAAGAAGTCCTCGGGGAGCGCGCCGGCGTCGGCAAACGCCCGCCGGGTCAGCACCAGGCACGCGCCCGAGACGAACCCCGGCTCCTCCGGCGGCGCGACCGCGGTCGCCGGCCTCCCGGCCTGGCCGGCCCACGCGATCCCGGTGAAGTGGACGATCCCGCCGGACGTGTTGATGACCGCGCCATCCTCAGCCGTGACGAGGGCCTGCCAGGCCGCCCACCCGCGACCTCCCGACCGGGGAGCGACGATCGCCGCGCGCCATCCCGGCTGCGGCACGGCGTCGGGGTTCAGCAGGCAGAGCAGCTCGCCCGAGGCCGCCGCCGCACCCCGGTTGCACGCCGCGGAGAAGCCCAGGTTCTCCTGAGTCTCGATCACCGCCGCGCCGGGGGCCAGCTCGCGGACGGCCTCCAGGGTCCCGTCGCGCGAGTCGTTGTCGACGAGGATCAGCTCGTCGGCGTCATCCAGCTCGGCGAGAAGCGCCGGCAGCGTTCGCGTGACCGCCTCGCGGCTGTCGTGCGTGACGACGACGACGGAGAGCGAGCTCAGGACCCCGACGGGTCGAGCGCCTTCAGCATCGCCGCCGTGTCGAGGAAGCTCTCGGCGCTCACGACCTGCCCCCCGCGCAGCTTGTAGACCCAGACGACCTTCTCCTCAACCGTGCCGCCCGCCCGCGTCCGACCGCGCACGCTCGCGGTGACGATCACATGGTCGTCATCCGCGCCCAGCACCTTCTCGGGCGTCGCCTTGAAGTCCTTGAAGTGCCCGAGCAGGCCGGTGAGGAAGTCGCGGAACCCCTCGGGCCCGAGGAACGTGCCGCCCCACGGCAAGACCGACGGCGCGTTGATCTCGCCCTCCGGCGCAACGATGGCGGTCGCGGCGTCGAGATCGCCCGACGCCCACGCATCCCAGGCCGCCTGAACGACGTCAACGTTGTCCTGCGCCATCAGCTCACCTCCATACGCGCCGCACCCTAGACACAACGCCCCCGCCGCGTCAATCCGAAGCCGACGGCCGGATTTGAACCGGCGACCCCTTCATTACGAGTGAAGTGCTCTACCAGCTGAGCTACGTCGGCGCGCGCGTCAGTGTAGTCGCGTGCCTAGCCCTCGGCCAGGCGGTAGCCGATGCCCCGCACGGTGAGCACCAGCTCCGGCTCCTGCGCGTCGCGCTCGACCTTCTGGCGCAGGTTCGAGATGTGGACGTCACAGGCCCGGACGTCGCCCTGGAACTCGGACTGCCACAGCTCCTCCATGATCTGGAGCCGGCTGAAGACCTGTCCCGGGCTCTCCGCGAGCAGGCGAAGGACCTGGAACTCCGAGCGCGTCAGGTTGACCGGCTCGCCACCCACGGACACGAGGTGGCGGGCGAGGTCGATGCGAACCGGACCGGCCTCGATCGTCTTGCCCCCCGGCTCGGTGGAGTGGCGGTCGAGCTCGCGGCGGCGCAGCTGGGCGCGGACGCGGCCGAGCAGCTCTCGAACCGAGAACGGCTTGGTCATGTAGTCGTCGGCCCCGACCTCGAGCCCGACGACCTTGTCGACCTCGGCGTCCTTAGCCGTCAGCAGGATGATCGGCACGGGGCTCCGCGCCCGGACGTCGCGACAGATGTCGAGGCCGCTGCGGCCGGGCATCATGATGTCCAGGATCAGCAGGTCGAAGTCGATCTCGCCCTCGGCGACCTTGGAGTCGGCGTCGTCGCCGTCAACGGCGAGGGTGACCTCGAAGCCCTCCTGCTCGAGCGCGTAGCCGACCGCGTCCCGGACCGAGGGCTCGTCGTCGGCAACGAGTATCGACCCACTGCTCATCTCACGCCACCGGGGTCGGAGCCGGGCTCGCGGCCGCGAGGCGGACCCAGAACGTGCTGCCCACGCCGACCTCCGAGCGCACCCCGATCTCGCCGCCCATCACGTCGACCATTCGCTTGGCGATCGACAGGCCGAGGCCGAACCCCTCCTTCTCCAGGGCGCCCGAGCCACGGTAGAAGCGCTCGAAGACGCGACCAACCTCGTCTGGCTCAATACCGGTTCCGGTGTCTGTGACCTCGATCTGGATCTCCTCCTCGCCGGGCTCGCCCCGGCGGGCGCGAAGGGTAACGGCGCCGGGCGCTTGAGTGTTCTTGAACGCGTTTGTGAGCAGGCCGATCAGCACCTGGCGCAGGAGCACCGAATCCCCCCGGGCGACCAGATCCGGCTCCGGGTCCACCACCAGCTCGATGCCGTCGGCCGGGCTCACGGCCTGCGCCGCCTCCTCCATCGCTATCCCGACGTCGAGCGCGCCGCTCGCGCCCTCGCTGACGGCCTCCATCCTCGCGAGCGTGAGCAGCGACTCGGTTAGGCGGCTCACCCGGTCGGTGTCCTTGGCCAGTCGGTTCAGGAAGTGCTCGCGTGCCTCCGGGTCGTCCTTGGCGCCGCCGCGGAGAACCTCGATCGCGCCCGAGATGCCGGCGATCGGGTTGCGCAGCTCGTGCGCGGCGTTGGAGACGAACTCGCGCTCGGCGAGCTCGCGCCGCAGCTCCTCGGTCCGGTCACGGACGACGGCCAGCACCGCGCCCTCAGCCGGCAGCTTGCGGACCCCGACGGCGTAGACGCGGTCGCCAACCCGCAGAGCGTCGTTCTCAACCGCGCCGCGCTCATCGGCGCGCCGGAGCCACGGGAGCAGCGCATCGCTGACGCGGCCGTTCGCCGAGATCATCGCCTCGGCCGCCGCGTTGGCGAACCGAGCCTCGCCGTCTGGGCCGACCACGATCACGGCGTGGTCGAGGGCATCGAAGATCGCGGACAGCCTGTCGCGTTCCGAGGAGAGGGCGCCGAAAGTCTCGCGCAGTGCCCTCCGCATCGTCTCGAGCGCGGTGCCAAGCGCGGTGATCTCGTCCCGTCCGCCCGTCCCCTCGAGGGGCTCGTCCAGTCGGCCCTCCGTCATCAGCTCCGCGCTGTGGGCCAGCCGCTTGACGCGCGAGGTGATCGCGCTCGCGATAGCGACCCCGATCAGGGCGGCGATCCCGAGGGCGACGAGGGCGGCGGTGATGCGGTCGCCACGGATCTGATCGACGGCGGCCTGCAGCTCCTCGGGGCGTTCCGCACGCGCGAGAACGGCCCCGGCCGGCCTTCCCTCCCGGAAGACCGGCGTGGCCACCAGGGTCACGTCGCCCGGCAGGGCCTCCACGGTCCTGGACCCGCGCTGTGCCAGGCGGACCGCCCGCTTGGAACCGGGCACCTCGCTGAGCGAGATGCCGCGGGCGATATCCGGTGTGAGGAGCTCGCCGCTTCGGTCGAGAACCCAAGCGGCGTAGCCGGGATCCGTGATGTCTCCGAGAAGCGTTACCGCCGCCTGCGGGGGACGATCGCCGATCCGGTCGGCGAGGCGGACGCTCCGCCCCACCGTGATCACCTCCGCGCGCTCGGAGGCGGCGTCCTCGCTGGCGTCGCTGACCAGCAGCACGGAAAGGCCGGCCGTGATCAGCGCGACTGCGCCGAACGCGAGCGCCAAGTAAAGGCGAACGCCAACGGGCCGGCGAGGACGGGACTGGGACTGCCCGATCGCCATGGGAGGGATTCTCGCAGCCGGCTAACCCGTTGCCAGCAGCGCCTCGAGCCGATACAACAGGGCCTCCAGGGCCAGCTCCTCGTTGACGTTCACCGTCAGGCGCCGCCGGGTGGCCATCACGAGCTCCGCTCCCCGGCGCGCGCGGCGGCCATCCAGCCCCTCGGCGTCGTCGGCGAGCGCCTCGCCCCGGTCGGCGTTCAGGACCAGGTCGGGAGCGCCGTCGGCGACCGCGGCCAGATCGCGCAGCCACGCGGCGAGCAGGCCGAGGCCGAGGTCGAGCGTGTCTGTGCGAGCCCGGCGCGTGGCACGCCGGGCGGCCTCGTCCGCCTCGCGCTCGCGCCGGCGCGCGGCGGGTCCCTCGGACTCGCCCGCTTCCTCGGCGAGCGCCCGCGCGGCGTCGAGCGATGCGGCGCCCGCCTCGCTGCCGCCCTCCTCGGCGACGTCGAGCAGCCGCTCCCACGGCCGATCGGCAAGCTCGGCTCCGCGGGCGGCCCGGGCGCTCGCCGCGACCACATCGCGGAGCTCACGGCCGAACGGGGAGCAGAGCCGGGCGGCTCTCGCGATGTCCCCTCCCGCGAGGCGTGCGGCGGCGGCCCGCTCACCGGCGGAGGCCTCGGGCGCACGCTCGGCGAGGAGCTCCGCCGCGACCGCCGGGGCGAGCGGCGCGAAGCGAACCGGGCGACAACGCGAGCGGACGGTCTCCAGAAGCGCCTCGGGCTCGGCGGTGATCAGGATCAGGTGGGCGAAGGGCGCGGGCTCCTCGAGCGTCTTGAGCAGCGCGTTCTGGCTCTCCTCTGCCATCGCCTCCGCGTCGGCGATCACGAACACCCGGCGGTCGCCCTCGAACGGGCGGTAGGCGGCGGCGGCGATGATGCGCTCCCGGACCGTCTCGACCAGATGCTGCGCACCCGGCGGCTCGAGCCACACGAGGTCGGGATGCGGCGAGGGATCGGCCAGTGCTCGTCGCCGGGCCTCCGCCGGATCCGGGGAGCCCTCCGCCAAAAGCTCGGCGGAGAAGGCGCGGGCTGCGGCACGCTTGCCCGTCCCGGGGGGGCCTGTCAGGACAAACGCGTGCGTCGGCGCGTCCAGCGCGGATGCCAGCGCCAGGCGCGCCGCCGGCTGGTTGGCGGTGGCCGCGGCGAGCGCATCCGGAATGGCGGCGGTGACGCGGCTCATGCGACCCGGCCCAGGCGCCCGCTGACCGCTTCCATGATGCGCCCGTGGACCTCGGGCGGCTCGCCCTCGGCATCGACCACCACGATCCGGTCGCGGTGTCGCGAGGCAAGCTCCTCGTAGGCCTCGGCAACGCGCTGCTGAAGATCGATTCCCTCGGCCTCGAAGCGGTCCGCCCCGTCCTCACCCCCACCCTCGAGCCTCAGCTGGCCCCGGCGCTCGGCCTCGCCGGGATCCACCCGCAGCAGCACCGTGAGGTCGGGCACGCACTCCCCCACCGCGATCGCGTTCAGCCCCTCTACGAGCTCGATCCCGAGCCCCCGCCCGGCGCCCTGGTAGGCGGCCGTCGAGTCGACGAACCGGTCGCAGACGACGTCTGATCCGGAGGCGAGCGCCGGCCCGATCACCCGCGCGCAGAGCTCGGCTCGGGCAGCGCAGAAGAGGAGCAGCTCCGCCACGGGGTCGAGCTCGAGGTCGGGGTCCTTCAGCATCCTCCGCGCCCGCTCGCCCATCTCGGTCCCCCCCGGCTCGCGCAGCAGGAGCGACGCCTCGCCGAGCGACTCGGCGAGCAACGCGGCCTGGGTGCTCTTGCCTGAGCGGTCGATCCCCTCGAGCGTGATGAACATGCGCCCCAACCTAGCGAGGCCCGGGGTCACGCCCCGACTTTGCGGGGTTGTACCGCTCATGGCAGCACAACGCGAACATGTCGACGCGTTGATCGCGAGGATCGCCGCGCGGCAGGCCGGCGCGGTGTCGCGGAGGCAACTCCTGGAGGTCGGTCTCTCCCGGAGTCAGGTCCAGACGCGGATCGAGTGGGGCGTCCTGGTCCCGATCCATCGCGGCGTCTATATCGCCGCCGCCGCGCGCGGGCGGCCCCTGAGCATGGAGTGGGCGGCCGTGCTGGCCTGTGGCCCGGATGCGCTTCTCAGCCACGCGACCGCCGGGCGGATCTGGGGCCTGCCGGTTCCCGGCGGCCCGGTCCATGTGACGACGGAGCGTCGCAAGCACGGGCCGCTACGCGGTGTTCAAACCTTCTCTGTCACGGCCCTGCATCCGAGCGAGCGGCGGCGGAAAATGAATCTGCCGCTCACCTCACCCTCGTTGACCCTCCTCGACCTTGCCGGCGCGCTGAGCAGAAGCCGGCTCGCGGGGGCCCTCAACGAGGCGAGGGTTCTTCGGCTGGTGAGGGAGGCCGAGCTGGGGGCGACCCTACGGCGCCACCCGCAGCGACGCGGCGCAGCCGCGCTGAGCCGGCTCCTCGCAGCAGAGGAGGGACCGCGAGTCACGCGTTCGGAGGCAGAGCGAAGGGCGCTCGGGCTGATGCGCGGTCATGGCCTCGAGCCCGAGACCAACATCGGGATCGGCCCCTGGCGCGTCGACTTCCTGTTCCGGGCCGAGCGAGTCGTCGTCGAGGTCGACGGCTACCGCTATCACGCCACTCCGAAGCGGTTCGTCGAGGACCGCCGGCGCACCGCGGACCTCGTCGCCCGCGGCTTCACCGTCCTCTCGTGGACCTGGGATGACCTCGGCCCTGGGAGCGCGCAGGCGACCGAGCGCCTGATCCGGACCCTGGACGGCCGACGCTGACTTTGCGGGGTTGTACCGCTCATGGCAGCACAACCCGGAGAAGTCGCGACGGGGGCGCTACTTGGGGCGGCGGGTGCCGGCCTTCTTGGTGCGCGCGGTCTGCGGGGAGGGCTTCCGGCGGCGACCGCCCTTGGCGCCCGCGCGCTTCGCGGGGGCCTTCTTGGCGTCGCCGTCGCCGTCTGCCGCGGGCTTCTCGTCGCCGGCCTTGGCGTCCTCGCGCGCCTTCTTGGCCGCCTCGCGCTCCGCGCGCTTCTCGCGCATCTCGACCATCGTCGGGCAGTCGTCGTTCAGGCACAGCTTCCAGGGCCGCCCGCGGAACCCCTTGACGGTCAGGCGCGGGCGCTCCTCGCAGACCGAGCAGCGCTCCTCGAGGCGCCACAGCTCGTAGCCGCGGCCCGGCAGCGGGCCGCTGACGGGGCAGGAGTCGGGGTTCGGGGGCGGGTTCTTCGGGTCGGACCCCTCGGGGGGCCGGATCCAGCCCTCGCAGCCGTACATCCGCTTGCCGCCCTTGAGCTGAATGATCCGCAGCCGGTTCGGGCTGCCGTCCTCGCGCTTGCGGCCCGCATCCGCGCAGACCCTGCACGGGCCGAGGAACTTGTCCTCGTCCATGCCCGCCCAGATCTCCTTGGCGAGGTCCTCGCTTCGGTCCTGCAGGGCGGCCGTCGTCGAGTGCAGCATCTCGCGGCTGATCTCGAGCACCTTGTCCTTGGAGATCTTCCCCGCGGCGATCTCGTCCATGTCGGACTCCAGCTCGGCCGTCATCTCCGGCGTGGCCATCTTCGGGACGTACTCGTGGAACGCCTTGTACATGGCGATCCCGGTCTCCGACGGCTCGGGCGGGTTCGAGAACACGTAGCCGCGGTCGTAGAGCTTCTGGATGATGTCGGCCCGCGTCGCCTTGGTGCCGAGGCCGCGCTCCTCCATCAGCTCGATCAGCTTGCCCTGGCTGATCCGCGAGGGCGGCTGGGTCTCCTTGTCGACGATCCAGGGCTCGCCGTCGAGCGCCAGCTCCTGGCCCTCGGTGAGCTTCGGGATCTCGTCGTCGGAGCTGCGCGCGTAGGTGTAGATGCGGGCGAAGCCGGGGTCCACCACGACCGAGCCCCGGACGAAGTAGTCCTCGGAGCCGGCCTTGATGTCGGCGCGTGTGGACTCGGTGATCATCGGCTCCGAGAAGGTGGCGAGGAAGCGGCGGACGACCAGCTCGTAGACACGGCGCTTCGGCCCCTCGAGCGCGTTCGGGTAGATCGCCTGCGTCGGGTATATCGGCGGGTGGTCGGTGGTCTCCTTCTTGCCCCGGGTGGCGGTGAGCGTCCCCTGCTCGAGGAGTGGCGCCGCAGCGTTGAAGTCGGAGATGCGCACGAGCGAGGCGACGAGCTCGCGGGTGTTGAGCGACGGCGGGTAGACGGTGTTGTCGGTGCGCGGGTAGGAGATGAACCCGTCCATGTAGAGGTCCTCGGCGATCCGCATCGCCGCGGCCGGGGTGATGCCCAAGCGGCTCGAGGCGTCGGTGGTAAAGGCGGTGGTGTTGAGCGGCGTGGGCGGCTTGCGCGTGTTCTTGCGGGATGCCACCTTGGTCACGACCGCTGGACTGCTCGTGCCCGCGATGGCCGCGTCGGCCTCGGCCTTCTCCCAGAACTTGTCGGTGGCGTGATGGGCCTCGAATGCTCCGTCGGGGTGGGCGAAGTTCGCGAAGACCTCCCAGAAGGGCTTGGCAACGTGAGCGCGGCGCTCGAGCTCGCGCTCGACGATCAGGGCGAGGGTCGGGCTCTGCACCCTCCCCACGGAGAGGAAGTTGGAGCCGAACCGGCGGGTCGCCAGCGAGACGGCCCGGGTGAGGGTGGCGCCCCAGATCAAATCGATGTCCTGCCGGGCGGCACCGGCGTAGGCGAGGTCGTAGGAGAGGTCGTCCAGATCGGAGAAGGCGCGCTCGATCTCATCCTTCGTCAGCGCCGAGTAGCGAGCGCGCAGGACCCGTGGCTCCGTCGCCAGCACGGTGGCCGCCGTCTTCGCCCTTGGGATCGCCCGCAACCTTGGGATTCGAGTCGACCGCCTGCTCGAGTGCCTCGAGGCCGATCAGCTCGCCCTCGCGGTCGTAGTCGGTCGCGATCACGACCGAGTCGGCCTCCTTGGCCACCTTGCGAACCGCCTTGACGACGTTCTTGTCGGTCGCCTCCTTGGTCAGCTTGGCGTCGATCAGCTCATGCAGGTCCGTCTCCTGCCAGTTGGAGAAGCCGTCCGGGAACGCCGGGCTCACCACGTGGCCCTTGAGGCCGATGGCGACGTGATCGCCCTCGGCATCGCTCCACTCGTAGTAGGGCGTCCTGTATGACGCTCCGTCCTTGGCGGAGCCGCCGGAGAGGATCTCGGAGATCTTCTTGGCGGAGTTGTTCTTCTCGGTGATGATCAGTCGCATCAGGGCGGCGAAAATAGCAAGCGGCCTCGGTGGCACCCGGAGGCTGGCTGGCGGCCCCGAAGGGGCCGATTCTCCGGCCACCGGCGCTCCCCTGCTTGCTCGCCCTATATTCGGTGCGGTCGGCCGGCGCTAGGTTTCGTCCCGTGGCGGAGCCCTCATTTCACATCGCCCAGGTGAACGTCGCGAGACCGAAGGCGCCGATCGACTCGCCGCAGCTGGCCGAGTTCGCGGCCAACCTGGAGCCCGTAAACGCGATCGCCGACGCGGCCCCCGGCTTCGTCTGGCGCCTCCAGGACGACACCGGAAACGCCACGGCGCTCACGATCCCCGGCGACGACTCGCTGATCGTGAACCTGTCCGTGTGGAGCTCGATCGACGCCCTCTGGGAGTTCGTCTACGCGAGCGACCACCTTGCGGTGATGCGCCGGCGGCGTGAGTGGTTTGAGCACATGAAGCTGTTCATGTGCCTCTGGTGGGTGCCGGCCGGGCACCGGCCGGCGGTGGCTGAGGCGGCCGAGCGCCTGGACATGCTGCGCCGCGACGGTCCGACGCCTAGCGCGTTCACCTTCAAGCGGCGGTTCGATCCCGGGGCGCCGCGGGGCGCCCAGCGGACGAGCGGCGCGCTCTAACCTCTGGGGCGATGCCGGCCCAGGCCTTCGCGGGTAAAGAGTGCGTCTGCCAGCTCCGCAAGGGGATCTGCGACCAGTCATGCGTACAGGGGATGCTCGACACCCCCCTCTACATCGCCTGCCTGCGCCTGTCCGGGCGCAACTGCCTCGTGGTCGGCGGTGGCGAGATCGGGCTCGAGAAGGTCGAGGGCCTTCTGGCCTGCGACGCGGACGTGACGCTGATTGCCCCTGACGCGGTCGAGGGGCTGCGCGAGCTCGCGGGCGAGGGCACGATCGCGTGGGAGCAACGCGCCTATACCGACGCGGACCTCGAGGGCAAGTTCATGGCGATCGCGGCGACCAACGACACCGACGTCAACGTTTCCGTCTACGAGGCAGCCGAGCGCCGGGCGATGCTCGTCAACGTCGTCGACGTCCCGCCGCTGTGCAACTTCATCCTGCCCGCGATCGTTCGCACCGGTCCCCTGGCGATCGCGATCTCCACCGCCGGGGCTTCGCCGGCCCTCGCGAAACGGATGAAGCGGGAGATCGCCGAGGGCTTCGGCGAGCCCTACGCGCGCCTCGCGATCATGCTGAACGACGCGCGCGGCTGGGCGAAGGGCAACCTGCCGACCTACCACGACCGCAAGGAGTTCTTCGAGGGGATCGTAAACGGCGACACCGACCCGGTCGAGCTTGTCCGCGAGGGGCGCGAGTCCGAGGTGCTGGCGCTGATCGAGGCGGCGAAGGTAAGCCACGCCGCCGCCCACGCGGGCTAGCGTCAGGCGGCCTCGACGTGAGGCTCGCCGCCGTCGGCTGACTCGGCATCGCAGGTGCTCTGGGTGGCCCGCGCGAGCGCCTCGGTGATGAGCTCCGCCTCCGTCGCAGTGATGTTGGAGAAGTGCCGCGCGAGCTCGGCGGTGTAGACCTCGCGCATCTCCTCGAGCATGCGCTCGCCCGCGGGGGTGAGCTCGGCTTGGAGGCTCCGCCGGTCCTCGGCGCAGGAGACGCGCTCGATGTACCCGGCATCCGTGAGCCGGTCGACGAGCTTGGTGATGCCACCGCGGCTGAGCGTTAGGTACTCGGCCAGATCGCTCATCCGCGGGCGGCCGGTTGGGCTCTTGTCGATCGCCCACAGAAGCTCGAACCAGGAGAGCGGTGGCAGATCCTGTGCCGCGAAGGCCTTGCCGACCCTCTCGGTCACCGCTGCGTGACTGGTGACGACTGCGCGCCAGGCGTCGAGGTGCTTTTCCGAGAGGGCCATGAGCAGATGGTATCCGATTAAATAGTTTCCTTGTCAAGCGCTTTCCTGCTAGCCTGCTTTCCGTGTCAATCATTTCCACGTCAATCAACAGGAGCGGAAACATGAGCACAGCGACCACCATCCAGACCGCGATCCCGGCCGGCGTGTTCCGGATCGACCCGGTTCATTCCACCGTCGGCTTCGAGGTCAAGCACATGATCTCCACGTTCCGCGGATCGTTCCGCGAGTACGACGCCACTCTCGACAACCGCAACGGGGCGACGCGGCTTGCCGGCTCCGCCGAGGTGGCGAGCATCGACGTGCGCGACGAGAACCTCGCCGGGCACCTTCAGAGCCCGGACTTCTTCGACGCGGAGAGCAGCCCCCGAATCGAATTCGCCTCCGACGCCGTCCGCGTGGCCGAGGATGGGGACGTGACCCTCGACGGTGAGCTCACCATTCGCGGGATCACGAGGCCGATCGAGGCGACGGGCCGCTTCGAACGCGTCGAGGCCGACATGGGCGGCGGCGAGCGGATCGGTTTCGCGCTGGAGACGACTGTCGATCGCCGCGAGTACGGCATCGACTGGAACGCGGCACTGCCGAAGGGCGGATTCGCCCTTGGCAACGACGTGAAGCTCGTGGTCAACCTCGAGCTGGTCCCCGAGGAGGCGTAGGGCCATGAAGCTCCTGGGCATCTCCGGCTCCCTCCGCCGGGAGTCCCACAACACCGGCCTGCTGCGGGCGGCTTCGGAGCTGCTGCCGCCCGCGGCGGAGCTGGTGATCTGGGATGGGCTCGCCGACATCCCGCCGTTCTCCGAGGACGCGGAGGCCACGCCGCCCGAGTCCGTCGTCGAGCTCAAGCGCGCGCTGGCCGAGGCCGACGCGGTGCTCTTCGCGACCCCCGAGTACAACCACTCGATCCCGGGCCAGCTCAAGAACGCGATCGACTGGGTCTCGCGGCCTGTCGCCGGGAACCCGCTGAGCGGGAAGTCCGTGGCGGTGGTGGGCGCGAGCACGGGCTCGTTCGGCGCGGTCTGGGCTCAGGCCGATCTGCGGCGGGTGCTGGGGGCGCTCCATGCGCGGGTGGTGGATGAGGAGCTGCCGGTTGCCTACGCCGCGGAGGCGTTCAGTTCAGACGGCTCCCTGCGGGAGGAAGCCGTCCAAGATGCGATGAGGGAGATTCTCGAAGAGCTGGTCGAGGCCGCGCAGCCGGCCGAGGCCGTCGAGGTGCCCCAGCCGGCCCTCGCGGCCGCCTAACCCAGGAAGTGTCCTGTCCTACCGGGACACCGCCCCGGCTATCCAGGACGCTTACCGGGATTCGGGCTCCCAGAGCTCGACGCGGTTGCCGTCCGGGTCGGTCAGCCAGGCGAAGCGGCCGATGCCGTCCATCTCCTCGATCCCCTGCTCCTCGTCGACCTCGGCTCCACCGGCGCGCAGGCGGGCCAGCAGGGCGTCGAGGTCGTCGACGCGGAAGTTGAACATCGACTCCTGGCCGGCAGGCCCGAAGTACTCGGTGTCCGCATCGAAGAACCCGACGACGGTCATGCCGCCCTCGTCGCGGAGCATCCCGGTCCCGTCGTGGACCGGCAGGCCGAGCCGCTCGGCGTAGAAGGCGCGCAGAGCGTCCGGGTCCTTCGCGCGGCGGAAGACGCCCCCGACGCCGACGATGCGCCCGGGCGCCTCGCTCATCCTGCGGGCAGGGCGAAGAACGCGATCGCCGCGAAGTGGGCCGCGGCGGCTGCGATGACCAGGACATGAAAGATCTCGTGGTAACCGAACACGGTGGGGCTCGGGTCGGGGCGCTCGGCCGCGTAGATCACGGCGCCCGCGATGTAGAGCGCGCCGCCGGCCGCGATCAGGAGGCCGGCGCCGAGGCCAGCCTTGGAGACGATCTCCGGGTAGGCGACGGCGCCGATCAGCCCGACCGCTACGTACACGATCGCCGCCAGCCACTTCGGCGCGTCGACCCAGATCAGCTCGACGACGATCCCGCCGAGCGCCGCGCCCCAGACGCCGATCAGCAGCGCCTTCGCGAAACCGCCCTCGAGGACGAGGAGGGCGAACGGCGTGATCGTGCCGGCGATCAGCAGGAAGATCATGGTGTGGTCCAGGCGGCGCATCCACACGCGCACCTCCGGCCTCCAGGTGACGCGGTGATACAGGGCGCTCACGCCGAAGAGCGCGGAGAGGCTGGCGGCGTAGATCGCGACGGCGACCGTGGCCTTGGCGCCCTCCGCGGCGATGATCAGCGCGGCCCCGAGCCCGAGGGAGAGGAAGAACGCCCACTCGTGGGAGACCCCGCGGAGGCGGGGCTTCACCTTCGCGATCGCCTCGGCGGCACTCGCCTTGGCGGACGCGACGGCGTCGGCGGTGTTCTCGCGGGCCGTGGCGACCCGATCGGCCGCGCTCTCGCGGGCCGTGGCCATCGCATCGACCGCGGCGTCGCGCCGCTCGCCCATGCGCTCGACGGCCGCGTCGCGCCGCTCGCCCATGCGCCCGGTGGCGCGTTCGATTCGCTCGCGTGGCCCGTCAGCCCGCTGCTCGCCCATCCCGAACGAGACTACCGCAGCCCCGGCGCCCACCCCCCGGGGGTCAGGCACCGACCGCGAAGCGGAGGTGCCTGACCCCGGACGCTAGATGTGGTGTGGTGTGGCGGAAGATCGCTAGCAGTGGTGTAAAATGGCGGTCATGGAGTGTCCCAGCTGCAACGCGAACACACGGGTGCTGGAGTCGCGCGCGGCCGACGAAGGCCGCTCCGTTCGCCGTCGCCGGGCGTGCGTCTCGTGCGGGGAGCGCTTCACGACCTTCGAGCGCGTAGCCGTCGATCGGCTCTGGGTCCAAAAACGTGACGGGCGGCGTCAGCCGTTTAACGCCGAGAAGCTCCGCGGCGCAGTGGTGAGGGCCGCCCACAAGCGCCCGGTCTCGGCCGCTGACATCCACGGCGTCGTCGATGCCGTCGGGCGCGCGGCGACCGCCAGGGGAGGCGTTATCGATGCGGCGGCCGTCGGCGAGATCTGCCTCCGGCGCCTGGAGGAGCTCGACCGCGGCGCCTACCTCCAGTTCGCGGGGACGCTGCCGGATTTCAACCCGGAAATTGGGGGGTCTACGGCGGGGGGTTCCGTCCGAGGCGCGCGCGAGCATGGATAGTCCACCTTCAAAGTCAGTCCGAGGAGAGAGTTGGATGAGTAAAACCGCTGCAAACGCCGTAGGAACCGAGCATGGGGGGCTGACGATCGAGCGCCGGTTCACCACCGCGGGGGTCCACCCCTTCGACGAGATCGAGTGGGAGATCCGCGACGCGGTCATCGGCGACCCGGAGAACCCGGCCTTCGAGCAGCGGGGCGTCGAGTTCCCGAAGTCGTGGTCCCAGAACGCCACGAACATCGTCGCCCAGAAGTACTTCCGGGGCCGGACCGGCTCCCCGGAGCGCGAGAGCTCGGTCAGGCAGATGATCTCCCGCGTCGCCGGCACCATCGCGGCCTGGGGCCGGGAGCGCGACTACTTCGCCACGGCCGAGGACGGCGACGCCTTCGAGGCCGAGCTCACCCACATCCTCCTCCACCAGAAGGCCGCCTTCAACAGCCCGGTCTGGTTCAACGTCGGCTTCGAGGAGAAGCCGCAGTGTTCAGCCTGCCAGCCGCACCGAGCCCTCATCTCCACACCGGAGGGCATGGTGCCCATCGGCGAGCTCGTAGAGGGCGAGCAGATCGGCCGCGAGGTCTACGACACCAGTGGCGTCACCCGGATCCTGGCGGTCAAGGCCAACGGCAGGAAGCCGGTGGCTCGGGTGCGCCTGCGCAACGGGAGCTACGTCGAGGCCACACCTGATCACGTGGTGAAGGCCGCCGACGGCCGTGGATCCGAGCCCCGCTGGCTCCGAGTCGATCAGCTCCGAGTTGGCATGCGCATGCACCTGCATCCCCACCGCGCGCGCGTCGAGGAACGCGCGCTGGTCGCCGCCGGTGGCCCAGCGTACGAGGACGCTCCCGACGGTCTCGACCACCTTGAGCTGGTCGATGAGTTCACGCGCGTCGAGCGGGCCGAGGCTGCGCTCGCCGGCTGGCTCCAGGGGGACGGCTTCGTCGGCCAGTACGGGTCCGGGACCAACCGCTCGCTCACGGTCGAGTTCCAGGTCGCCAGCGATGCCGAGTACCAGTGGGTGATCGAGAACCTCGACGTCGCCCTCCCGGATGTCCACCGCAAGGTCCGCGAGGCGGACACGAAGGAAACGCGCGTCCGCCGTATCCGTCTCTACGGCGAGCAGCTACGGCCGTTCGTCGACAGGTGGGAACTCCTCGCCCGCGGTACCGAGATCAGGGTGCCCGCGCAGCTGTGGACCGCGCCCACCGAGGAGGTCGTCGCCTACCTGCGAAGCGTGTTCCAGGCTGACGGCTACGTAACCGTCCGGCGCGACCGCGGACATGAGAACGCCAGAATCGGGTTCGCCGTCATCGGCGAGCGGTGGACCGAGGACCTCCAGAACCTGCTCCACTCGATTGGCATCTACTCGCGCCGCACTCGGAAGCGCGAGCCGAGGGTCAACCGCCATGACATGCACGAGCTAGCGATCTCGATCGGCTCTGAGCGCGCCCGCTTCGCCGAGCTGATCGGGTTCGTCGGCCCGGACAAGCAGCGCCGCCTGCTCGAGTCGCTGGCGCTCCGTAATCCGAAGACCTGCGGCGACCTTCGCGAGGAGGAGATCGTGGCGATCGACGGGCTCGGCGTCGAGGAGGTCTACGACATCCAGACCGAGTCGGGTGAGTACCTGACGAACAACGTCGCGGTGCACAACTGCTTCATCTTGAGCGTGGACGACACCATGGAGTCGATTCTCGACTGGAACACCAAGGAGGGTCAGATCTTCCGCGGCGGCTCCGGGTCCGGGATCAACCTCTCCAACATCCGTGCCTCGTCCGAGCACCTCTCCAAGGGCGGCCTCGCATCCGGCCCCGTCTCCTTCATGCGCGGGGCCGACGCCTGGGCCGGCACGATCAAGTCCGGCGGCAAGACCCGGCGCGCCGCGAAGATGGTGGTGCTCGACGTGGACCACCCGGACGTCGAGGACTTCGTCTGGTGCAAGGCCAAGGAGGAGGAGAAGGCCGGCGCCCTCCGCGACGCCGGCTTCGACATGTCGATCGACGGCGACGGCTTTACCTCGATCCAGTACCAAAACGCCAACAACTCGGTGCGCGTCACCGAGGAGTTCATGCAGGCCGTCGAGGCAGGCGAGAGCTGGGACCTCACCGCGCGCAAGGGCGGCGAGACCGTCAAGACGGTCGACGCCCGCGAGCTGCTGCGCCAGATCTCCGACGCCGCCTGGCGGTGCGCTGATCCGGGCATGCAGTACGACACCGAGATCAACAATTGGCACACCTGCCCGGAGTCGGGGCGGATCAACGCGTCTAATCCGTGCTCCGAATACATGCACGTCGACGACTCGGCCTGCAACCTCGCCTCGCTCAACCTGATGCGGTTCCGCCGCGATGACGGCAGCCTCGACGTAGCCGGCTTCGAGCACGCCGTCGACACGGTGTTCCTGGCGCAGGAGATCGTCGTCTCGCCGAGCTCATACCCGACCGAGAAGATCGGTGAGAACGCCCGCGCGTTCCGCCAGCTCGGCCTGGGCTACGCGAACCTGGGCGCCTACCTGATGTCGAACGGCCTCCCCTACGACTCCGACGAGGGACGCGCCGTGGCGGCCGCAGTCACCGCGCTGATGACCGGCCGCGGCTACCGCCAGTCCGCGGAGATCGCCGCCGCCGTCGGCCCCTACGACGAGTACGAGCGCAACCGCGACGCGCATAACGGCGTGATGCGGATGCACCGCGACGCCTCGTACGAGATCGACGAGGCGACGATCAACGACGACGAGCTTCTCGCGGCATCACGCCGCGCCTGGGACGAGGCCGTCGCGCTGGGAGACGAGCACGGCTACCGCAACGCGCAGGCGACGGTGCTGGCGCCCACCGGGACGATCTCGTTTCTCATGGACTGCGACACGACGGGCATCGAGCCCGACTTCTCACTGGTCAAGTTCAAGGAGCTCGTCGGCGGCGGCCAGATGACGATCGTCAACCAGACGGTTCCGATGGCGCTTCGCACGCTCGGCTACTCCGAGGCCGAGATCGACCAGGTCGAGGCGCACATCAACGAGAACTCCACGATCGTCGGGGCTCCGGCCCTGAAGGACGAACACCTCGAGGTGTTCGACGTGGCGGTCGGCGAGCGGGCGATCTCGCACATGGGCCACATCAAGATGATGGCCGCAGCGCAGCCGTTCCTCTCGGGAGCGATCTCGAAGACCGTGAACCTGCCCGAGTCCGCGACGATCGAGGACATCACCGACGC
Organism: uncultured Solirubrobacterales bacterium; assembly: GCA_963807385.1. GTDB lineage: Bacteria > Actinomycetota > Thermoleophilia > Solirubrobacterales > 70-9 > JBDTSW01. The sequence goes on along the minus strand of CAWEBQ010000005.1, from coordinate 103,659 downwards.
CTACACGCAGGGCTGGAGGCTCGGCCTGAAGGCGCTGGCGATCTACCGCGACGGCTCGAAGACCGCGCAGGCGCTCCGCACCGACGCCGGCGACAAGGGCGACGAGGCTCTCGCGGCGGCGGCCGAGGCGGCCGACCCGACCCCGGTCCGGCGCAAGATGCCGCAGGAGCGCGAGTCGATCACCCACAAGTTCTCGGTCGGCGGCCACGAGGGCTACATCACCGCCGGCAAGTACGAGGACGGCTCCGTCGGCGAGATCTTCCTCACCGACATCGGCAAGGAGGGCTCGACGATCAAGGGCATGATGAACGCCTTCGCGACCGCGGTCTCGATCGGCCTGCAGTACGGGGTGCCGCTCGAGACCTTCGTCAAGAAGTTCTCCTACATGCGCTTCGAGCCGGAGGGGATCACCGGCAACCCGGAGATCCCGTTCGCGAAGTCGATGCCCGACTACATCATGCGCTGGGTCGCGAGCCGGTTCATCGACGACATCGACGACCTGGAGGACCTCGGGATCCTCACCCCGGAGGTGCGGGCGCGCAAGGAGGAGCAGCAGGCGCTCTTCAATGCGGATACCGCCGCGCCCCCGAACGGCGGGAACGGCAACGGGCACTCCAACGGCGCCGAGGTCTCGGTCCAGACCAAGGTCGTCCCCGCGGCGGAGGCGCTCACCGACACGCCGCCGGTGCGCCCGGCGAAGATGGCGGGCAACGAACTGGGCCCGGCGTGCGACCAGTGCGGCGGCATGATGCAGCGCACGGGCTCGTGCTACACGTGCTCGAGCTGCGGCAACAACACCGGCTGCGGCTGAGCGACAAGCTCGGTCGGACGCAATACCAGGAGGCAGCGGGTTCAACCCCGCCCCCGCTATTCACCTAGCCGCGTGATCACGCTCTAGCCGCATGATCACGCCTCCCGAATGCGCGATCGGTAGGCACAAGTAGGGATCTCCCCCATGCCACCAGGCTCGGGGACGCGAGACGCTGGGGCGGTTCGTCAATCCACGGAGGCCCTCCGAATGAACCCCTCAGGACGCATCAGGACGCACATCCGCACGAACGTCGTCGGCTACATCTCCCTGTTCTGCTTCGCCACCGCCGGGACCGCGGCGGCCCTGCCCGGGAGCGACACCGTTAGCTCGAAGGACATCATCAACCGTCAGGTGAAACGCGCCGATCTGAATCGCGGCGCCGTGAGTCGCTCGAAGCTCGCCTTCGACGCCGTGGACTCGAGCAGGGTCGCCGACGGCTCCCTGGGGGGCTCCGACCTGGCCCTCGGCGCCCTCACCGGCGCGCACCTGGAGGACGACTCGGTGACGACTGAGCAAGTCAACGAGGGAAGCCTCGACGCCAGCGTGCTGCAGAGCCGGGTGAGCGAGGGCTGTCCGACCGGCAACGCGATCCGCCGGGTCGAACAGGACGGCACCGTCAGCTGCGAGGTCCTGTCCGGCGGAGCGCCGACCGGCGCCGCGGGGGGCCACCTCACCGGCAGCTACCCAAACCCGCGGATCGCACTCAACGTCGTGGACGGAGCGAACGTTGTCAACGCATCACTGACCGGAATCGACATGCTGGACAACAGCATCGGTCTCGCCGACCTCGAAGGAGGGTCCGTTAACGGAGCGAAGGTCGTGGACGGCTCGATCAGCGGCTCGGATGTTTCCCTGAACAGCACGCTTGGCGGCGCACACATCCAGGAGGCCTCGCTGGCCACGGTTCCCGACGCCAGACTGCTCGAGGGGCAGACCATCCGCCAGCACCTCGACGCCTCGGAGGGCGAGACCCTGGGCTCGGGTGAAGCGGCGACCCCCTCCAACGAAGCCAACTGCTCGCCCCCCAGCGGGATGACCTCCTGCAAGAAGGTCACTCTCGAGGTTCCGAGCAATAGCTCCGCCGAGGCGGTCCTGATCGCGAACGTCCATTGGGACAGCACCCGGCCCCCCACCGTCTTCGGCACCGGCTCGGGCGTTTGCGACCTGCGATCAGGGGTTACCGGGCAAAAGCTCGAGACGGAATTCATCGCCCCCTTCGATCCTCAAGAGGGGGAGACCAGCCTGATCGAGGTCCACCCGGTGTCCGCCGGGACCAACGTGTTCTCCTTCAGCTGCGGGGAGACGAGTTCGACCTGGAGGCTCCTGGACAGCGAGCTGGTCGGGTTCACGATCCCGTAGCGGGGTCGAAGCTTCACCGCCGCCGGGCCGTGCGACCGGTCGGAGCGCCGCAGAATCCGCCACCGAGCTGTTCTGCCCCTGCTCGGCCTACTCGGCCTCGCGGACCCGCGCGGCCTCCTCGTCGAGGGCGGCATCCTCCGCGGCTGAGGCCGCGTCGGCCTCGGCCTGCGCCCGGCGGTACTTGCGCCCGCCGGGCAGGCGGTTCGTGAGTCGCGCGACGCTCTCGAGCTGTCCGGCCACCGGCTCGAGCAGGTCGCGCAGCTCCTCGACGGCCGCGTGCATCTCGGTGACCTCCCGGTCCATGTGCTCGGTCCGCCGGTGGATCTGGTGGAGCGTGTCGGTGACCTCGGGGAGCGTCGCGGTGTTCGAGGCCATCCGCTTTACGTACTCGGTCATCTCGCGGATGTCCTCGCCCAGTCCCCCGAGGCCAGCGAGCGGCTTCAGCGCGCCCGAGAGCCCGCCGCTCAGGTCGGCGAGCAGGCCACCGTTTGCCCCGGGCGGCTTCGGAGCGGCCTCGTCGGGGTCCGCCGCGTCGGCGGCGGGCCGCGCCGCGGCCTCGGTCTCAGGCGCGTCCTCGCTCATTTGCCCCTCGACTGACGCGAGAGCTCCTTGCCGAACGCGTCCTGGACCTCGCCGGTCATGGTGTGCCTGAAGGTGGCCAAGAGTGCCTGCGAGGCTATCGGTCGCAGCCGCTCGATCGATTCCAGGATCTCCGGCCAGCGCTCCTCCGGATAGCCGGCGTCGGCGAACGGCTTCCACACCTCCTCCAGGAACAGGCGCACGAAGCTCCGCGCGACCTCCTTCGAGGAGTGCTCCATCTGACTGAGCACGGCCAGGGCGGTTTTGAGCGAGACCCCGCGGGAGACGACCTCCTCGGCGGCGGCGAGCAGGGATGGGCTCGGGGCCTCGAAGCTCCCGTCCGATAGCGGGACAAGGGCGCCCAGCTTCACCGCCCGCTCGGTCGCGTCGGCGTTCTCGGCGCCGAAGCGCTCGGTCAGCTCCTCCAGCGTGAAGACCTCGGGCTGCTCGGTCTCGAACGGCTCGATCACCGCCCGGCGCACGGCGGCGAGTCGGTCGGTCACCCCGTGTGCATCGTCGATCAGGCGCTTGATCCCCTTGAGGTTGAACCCCTCGGTCTGCAGCTCGGTGATGAGCTTCAGGCGCTCGAGGTGCTCGGGCCCGTAGTAGCCGATCCGGGCGCGAACCTCCGGTGGCTGCAGGAGGCCACGGGCCTGGTGCTCGCGGATGTTGCGCACCGACATGCCGGACGCCCGGGCGAGCTCGTCGATCGTGAGCTCGACGTCTCCCTGTTCCTCTGTGGCGGCCGCCTCCATGCCTACGTGACGATATCACTGAACAATGTGACATGAAGTGATGTAACGTCGGGTACAGGGCAGGTGTAGACCTCCCCAACGCCCACGAATTCACGGGCAACGAACTTTTCAGACTAGGAGACTCGAATGACCGACCTCATCCCCCTTCTGGCCCAGGCGAGCCCCCCCGCCGGCGGCGCCGCGATCGGCCAGGTAATCCTCGCCACCACCGCCGCGACGATCGTCACCGGCGGTCTCTTCGCGCTCGGCTACGGGCACCGGACCGGGCGAACCGACCTACTCGACCGGCTCGGCGCGTTCGCCGAGCGCGTCTCGGGCATACCTTCGTGGGCGGCGCTGCCGGCCGGCATCATCACCGGCTCGCTGCTGCTCGCCCTGTTCGGGATGCTCTGGGACATCTCGCTCCACATCGACAACGGCCGCGACGAGGGGCCGCTGGCGAACCCCGCCCACTACGCGATCCTGGGCGGCCTGTTCGGCGTTTTCGCGGCCGGCTTCCTGGCGATCGTGATGCCGAAGGAGCGCCCCGGGCCCACCTCGGTTCGGATCACCGGCGACTGGTACGCACCGATCGGCGGCGTCCTGATCGCCGCCTGCGGCGCGTTCTCGCTCGTGGGATTTCCCCTCGACGATGTCTGGCACCGGCTCTTCGGCCAGGACGTGACCCTGTGGGGGCCCACCCATCTGATGCTGATCGGCGGCGCCTCGATGACGCTCATCGGCCTGGCCGTCCTGTTGGTCGAGGGCAGCCGCGCCAACACCGCCGCCGACCGGCCCGAGCACGGCACGAGCTGGGTCCTGTGGGTCCGCAACGTCGCGCTCACGGGCGCCTTCCTGCTCGGGCTGTCGACCTTCCAGGCCGAGTTCGACTTCGGCGTTCCGCAGTTTCGCTTCGTCTTCGCCCCGATGCTGGTCATGCTCGCCTCCGGCGTCGCGCTGGTCGCCGCCCGCGTCTGGCTCGGCAAGGGAGCCGCGATCGGAGCGGCACTGTTCTTCATCGCCATCCGCGGCGGGATCGCGATCATCGTCGGGCCGATCCTCGGCCAGACCACGCCCTACTTCCCGCTCTATCTGGCTTCCGCGGTCGTCGTCGAGCTGATCGCCCTCAGGGTGAGCTCGGAGAGGCCGCTGCGCTTCGCCCTGTACGCCGGCGCGGGCATCGGCACCGTCGGGCTCGCCGTGGAGTGGGCCTGGTCCCAGATCATGATGCCGATCCCCTGGCCGACCGAGCTGCTGCCCGAGGGCGCCATCCTGGGCTTCGCGATGGCGATCCCCGCGTCGCTGCTCGGCGCCTGGATGGGAGCGCACCTGGCCTCGGACCGCCTGCCCCGCACCCACTCGATGCGTACCGGTGCGATCGCCGGCGCCGCCGTGGTCGCGGGCCTGGTCGTGTTCGGGCTCCAGAAGCCTGCCGACGAGGGCATCCGCGGCACGATCTCGATCGCGGAGTCGGGCTCCCCCGGCGAGCGCGAGGGCATCGTGACGGTGGCAATCGACCCGCCTCAGGCCGCCGAGAACGCCGACTGGTTCCAGGCGATCTCGTGGCAGGGCGGCGGGCTGGTGCTCGAGGACATGCAGCCCACCGGGCAGCCGGGCACCTACCGGACCTCCGGCCCGGTCCCGCTGAACGACGACTGGAAGACGCTCGTGCGCCTGCACGAGGGCAACTCGCTCACCGGCCTGCCGGTGTACCTGCCGTCGGACGATGCGATTCCCGTCCAGGAGGTGCCGGCCACGACCGGCGTGACCCGTGAGTTCGTGGCCGACCACGAGATTCTCCAGCGCGAGCAGCTCACCGCCGCCCCGGGCGTGTGGGCCGCCGCCTACGCGGTGGTGCTGGCGATCACGCTCGCGTTCCTGGCGCTGATCGCATGGGGCCTGCACCGACTCGCGGTCACAGCCGAGGGAGCCGCGGCGAGGCGGGCGCAGGAGCGACGCCCAAGGCCGCGCGTCGGCGGCCCGATCGAGGCGTCGTGATGAGCGGTGTCCTGCTTCCCCTCGCCGACCACGGCGATGTGGTGAGCGCCCTCCCGTTCGTGGTCCCGATGATCGTGATCGTGATCGGGCTGCTCTTCCTGGTCGCTCGCGACCGCCTGGGGTCCCGGGCGGCCGACGGCCGGGGCGACGATCCGACAAGCTCCTCGGCGTGAGCGAGCGACGGGGCCGAAGACTCGCAGCCGCCGCCGCGGGCGCCGCCGCCGCGGGCGCCGCCGCCTGGCTGTTCTCCCGCGCGCGAGACGCCGGGCCCGTGCAGCTGCCGGTCTCGATCGACGGTGGTCGCGAGCGCTCCGTCACCAGCCTCGACGGCACCGAGATCCACGTCGCCGAGTTCGGCCCGGAGGACGGGCAGCCCCTGGTCCTGATCCACGCCTGGATGTGCTCGATCGAGCTCTGGCACCGGCAGATCGATCAGCTCGCAGACGAGTACCGCGTGATCACCTTCGACCTCCGCGGGCACGGCCGGAGCGGCCTGGCCCCCACCCTCGACTACTCGATCGAGGCCTTCGCGGACGACCTCGACGCCGTGCTGGAGTCGAGCCTGGCAAAGGGCGAGCGCGCGGTTATGGCGGGGCACTCGATGGGCGCCATGACGATCGGCGCCTGGGGGCTCCGCCACCCCGAGCGTGTACCCAAGCGATGCGCCGCCGTGGGGATGATCGGCACCGGGCTCGGGGATCTCGTCAGCGAGAGCCTCGTCGTGCGGGCGCCGGTCCCGCTCGGCAGCGCCAAGGAGACGATCGAGGTCGCCCTGCTCTCCACCGAGATCCCGTTCGCCGGGGCGCCGGAGAGCGTCGTGCGCGCCGGCGTCAGATACCTCGCGTTCGGCCCCGACGCCAGGGCCGACGACGTCGCGCTCGTCAGCGCGATGGTCCGCAACTGCCCCCGGAGGGTGCGAGGGTTGAGCGGCGGCACGCTCACCAAGCTGGACGTCTACGACGGCCTCGCCAGCCTCGAGGTCCCCGCGACCGTCATCGCCGGGGCCCGGGACAAGATGACGCCGCCGATGCACGCGGACAGGCTGGCCGACCTGCTGCCCGCCTCGCCCGAGGTGGTGATCGCGGATCGCTCCGGCCACATGGTCCCGCTCGAGGCCGACGAGATCGTCACCGCCGAGCTCCGTCGCCTGCTCACCGAGACCGCCCCGAGGCGGGCTCGCCGGCGGGCGAAGACCGCGTCCGCCTAGCCCGGGCTCAGGCGCTCCTCGCCGGCTCCCCGGCGAACGCGGTGGCCGCTGCCGCCGCCCTGTACGGCTCCAGCTCGGCCAGCTGAGCTTGCGCCCGGGCGATCAGGTCGATCAGGTCCACCGACGAGATCTCGCCCCCATCGGCCGCCTCCAGCGACTGCCACAGCGAGAGCTTCCCCGAGATCCCGACGTGAAGGCCCTCGAGCTCGACCACGCGAGACAGGGGTGAGTAGCTGAGCAGCCGCCCGTTCGGCTTCAGACGCCCGAGCTTCTCGGCGCCCCACGCCACCGAGTTCTTGACCTTGTCGTCGCGCACGCCCAGCTCCTCCATCACCGCGAGGAGCGACTCGCGATCCTGCTCGATCTCGTCGGAGAGGCGTGCGAGAAACGAACCCAGCTCCGTGCCCTCGTTGCTCCCGGCGGCGCGCCTGGCCAGCTCGGTACCCGTCGTCGATCCCGCGAGATGGTCCTGAAGGTAGATGCCCGTTAAGCGCTTGTCCACGGTGGCACCCATACCCGCTCCTCGCGGTTTCATTCGGCGGAGAATGGAGGGGGGACTGCGCTCGCCATCGAAACCCCGCCCGCTCGGGGGTGGCTACCGCTCGGCGACGAGCAGCGTCTGGGCGGCGCGCCCGAGGGGGCCGCGCTCGTCGAACAGCGCCGTGTCGGTGATCCCGACGCCCCTCGGCTCCGGAATCGTGATCGCGTCGAGCCCCACCCACTCACCCTCGGGCAGGCGCGCGAGATGCACGGAGAGATCAACGTTGATGAAGAGGTAGCGGCTCCAGTCGAGCGTCGAGCTGACCCCGTTGCCGGAGTCGGCGGCCGTGAGCACCCGCTGCAACGGCGTGGGCTCCTCCCCGGCCACCAACGGGTGGCGCATCCGCATCCAGGCCTGGGCCGGACCGGGCTCGAGGAAGGCCCCCTCCGCGAAGCGGTACTCCATCGCCGTGTGATAGCCGACCGCCTGACCGGTGGGGAAGAAATCCCCCTCCTCGCATTCCTCGGGAGGCCTCGGGGTCCAGCCGGGGCGCAGGACCTGGGGCGAGGAGGAGCCCATCGCCGGCTGCTCGGTGCTGCACAGTCCCTCGGACAGGGCGACCTCGCCGGCCCGCAGGCGCCAGGCCCGCGCGCGGATCAGAAGCTCATCGGCCGCGTGGAGCGTCGCCTCCACCATCTCCACCCGGCGCCCCGGGCGAACCACCTCCGCCCCCACGCGCAGGGGCGCAATGGGCACCGGTCGCAGGATCTCGAAGGTGATCCGGCCGACCTGCATAGGCGCCGGCGCAGGCAGCCGCTCGATCTCCCGACCGATCAGCGCGGCCGGAGGGCCGGCGTGCTGGGAGCCCGGATCCCAGGGTCCCCGGGTGAGCTCCGCGGAGGCGAAGCCCTCGCCGTCGGCGGTGTAGAAGCTCTGGAGCGGCGCGACCACGGCGACGGATACTAGGAAGGACCCCCGATCGCGGCGCTCGTAATGCCGAGGGTCCCGGCGGGACTAACCTGCACAACCGATAATCAGGAGGAACAGTGGAGAAGCTTTCAAAGACGGAGGCCGAGTGGCGCGAGGAGCTGAGCCCCGAGGAGTTCGAGATCCTGCGGAAGCAGGGGACCGAGCGCGCCTTCACCGGCGCCCACTGGGACAACAAGGACGACGGCATGTACCGGTGCAAGGGCTGCGGGCAGGAGCTCTTCAGCTCCGACACCAAGTTCGACTCCGGCACCGGCTGGCCGAGCTTCTACGACCCGGCGAACCACGACGCCGTCGAGACCCGGCCCGACAACTCGCTGTTCATGCGCCGCACCGAGGTCGTCTGCTCGCGATGCGGCGGGCACCTGGGTCACGTCTTCGAGGACGGACCCGGGCCGGACGGCCTGCGCTACTGCATCAACTCCTGTTCGCTGGACTTCGACAAGGCCACCTAGGAGGGCGACCGTGACCGGGCCGCCGCCCGCCGGCTCGGACTCGATCAGCCCCACCGCGCACTACACCGGGGCGGTCTGGACGCGCAACGGACTCTCCACGCCCGAGCTCGCGACGGGCTTCGGCCGACTTTCGTTCAACGCGCTCCGGCCCGCGATGGCGCTGTCACGGGCATCCGGCGGCGTCACGCTGGAGCAGTTCCTGCTGGCCCGCCACCGGCTGATCGACCACCTTCTCGAGAACGCGATCGTCGAGGGACGGGTCTCGCAGGTGCTGGAGGTCGCGACCGGCATGTCGCCCCGCGGATGGCGCTTCGCCCGCGACCACGGCGCGGCGATCGACTACGTCGAGGCAGACCTCCCGGCGATGGCGGCTCGCAAGCGCTCGGCACTCGAGCGCGCCGGCTCCCTGAACGCGCACCACCGGGTGGTGGACATCGATGCACTGTCGGACTCGGGTCCGAACAGCATCGGGGCGATCGCCGCCGAGCTCGATCCCCGCCGCGGCCTCGCCGTGATCACCGAGGGCCTGATCGCCTACCTCGACCTCGACGGGGTCCTGGGACTGTGGCGGCGGACCTCGGCGGCGCTCTCGGTCTTCCCGGATGGCCTCTACCTGTCCGACCTCCACCTGGGCGGCGAGAACCCGGGGGGCGCCGCCCGGGCGTTCAAGCGGGCGCTCGGCGTGTTCGTGCGGGGGGAGGTGGAGCTGCACTTCGACTCCGCGGAGGAGGCCGAGGCCGCGCTCGTCGGCTGCGGCTTCGCGACCGCCGAGCTCCACCGTCCGATCGACTTTGCCGACCGCTTCGAGGTCTCTGGGAAGGGCGCGGAGCTCGTGCGGGTGATCGAGGCCGGGGGCGCTTAGGCGTACCGTGCCGCGGCTCCCTCGAGCAGCGACAGGAACCGCTGGGTCGAGGGGGTGAGATAGCGGCTCGGGAGTCGCACGGCTCCGATGCGGCGGATGGGCGGCATCTCGGCCAGTGGCCTGGTCCGGATCCGGGGATGATCGGTCGGCAGCATCAGTCGTGGCAGGACCGAGATCCCTTCGCCGGCAGCCACCATCGCCAGGGTCATGTCGCAGTCGTTTACCCGGCACACGATCTCGGGCTCGAACCCGGCGGCCGCGCATCCGCGGTCGAGGACCTTCATGGTCGGGCTCTCGGGGCCGAAGTCGGGGAGCACCCAGCGCTCTCCTCCCAGCTCGCTGTAGGCGATCCGCTTCTTGCCTGCGAGGCGATGATCCGCGGGCAGCACGAGGTCGAGCGGGTCGTCGAGCAGGTGGTGGAACTCAAGCCCGGCGCTGCGATCCTCTCCCGCCTGCGGAAAGTCGAAGATGATCGCCAGGTCCAGCTCGGCGTCGCGGACGCGATCGGTGAGCGCGGAGGGCATCCCCTCGGAGATCGAGACCTCGATCCCTGGGTGCCCGTCGCGGAACTCGCGCAGGGCGTCGACGAAGAACGCTGCGCCCGCACTCGAGAACGTGCCGACGCTCAGGCTGCCGCTCTCGAGCTGCGCGATCGCCTGGACCTCGGCCTCGGCCGTGGCGAGCCGCGCGAACATCGCGTCCCCGTGGCGAGCGAGCGCCGCGCCCGCGTCGGTAAGCCTGATGGGCTTCGTCTCACGGTCGACGAGGATCGTTCCCATCTCCAGCTCCAGCGAGGCAACGATCTTGGAGACCGCCGGCTGGGTGTAGTCGAGGTCCTCGGCGGCAGCGGAGAAGGATCCCGCCTGCCCGACGGCGGTGAGGACCCGTAGCTGTTTCAGATCCGGCATAACTCCCTGGAATGGACGGTATAGCAACTCTTACTTGCGGGAATGAGCTCGCGGGTGGATGCTCGTGCCATGAACCAACTCACTGAAGTCACGCAAGCCGGCGACGTCTGGTGGCCCTTCGTCCCGGGCGCCGAGGTGGGCAGCCACCGCAACAAGGTGACCGGCGCCGAGACGGGCGGGCGCCTCTTCCAGATGATCATGGACTACCCGCGGGGCGCAGCGCCGCCCCTGCACATCCACCACGACGCCGACGAGACGTTCTTCGTCCTCGACGGCGCGGTTTCGATCTTCGTCGGCGAGGAGCGCCTCGAGTGCTCGGCCGGCGACTTCGCCCTCGTGCCGAAGGGGGTGGCGCACACGTTCCTGGTCAACTCCGCCCGCGCGGAGGTCCTCGTGACCTTCGCGACTGCTGGAATCGAAGGGTTCTTCGAGGAGGTGGCGCCGCCGGTGATCCCCGGAGCTCCGCCTCCGGCGCCGGCGATGCCCGACCCCGAGAAGTTCACGCGCCTGATGCGCAAGTACGACTGCGAGCCCGTCGGGCCGCCGCCCGCCCTCGAGCAGAACGGAGCGGAGCGATGACCGCACGCGACGAGAGCGCCGCCGCCGTGACGGTGGCCGTGCCCAGCGACGGCGGCGAGGCGCTGTGGTGGTCCGGGGCGCTCGCGGTGATCAAAACGAGCGCTGGCGAGACCGGCGGGCGGATGTCGATCATCGACGTCACCGAGCCCCCGGGCGCGGAGGCTCCGCTGCACGTCCACCATCGCGAGGACGAGGCCTTCTGGATCCTGGAGGGAAGCGTCACGATCGAGGTGGGCGACCAGACGATCGAGGCCGGCCCGGGCGACTACGCGATGGGCCCGCGCGACATCCCGCACCGCTACACGGTCGGGCCGGAAGGATGCCGCTTGCTGTTCATCTGCACCCCGGGCGGATTCGAGGACATGGTGCGCGAGACGAGCGTTCCGGCCAGAAGCCGAACGCTGCCGCCCGAGGGCGAGCCCGGCCCTGAGAGGGTCGAGCTGTCCCGGGACTACGGCCTGGAGCTGGTCGCCTAGGTCGGCAGGCCGGCAGGGGCCCCGGCGTCGACGAGTGCCTGCGGCAGCGCGATGGTCCCGTCCTCGCGCTGGCCGTTCTCGATCAGCGCCACCAGCGTCCGGCCGATCGCCACCGCCGTGCCGTTCAGGGTGTGCATCGGCTCGGGCGATGCCTCGGGCTCCGCGCGGAAACGGGCGTCGAGGCGGCGGGCCTGGTAGTCGGTGGTATTCGAGCACGAGGTCAGCTCGCGGTAGCGCTCCTGGCTGGGGATCCACGCCTCGATGTCGAACTTGCGCGCGGCTGGGGCGCCCAGGTCTCCGATCGGGATGTCCACGACCCGGTAGGGAAGCTCGAGCGCCGACATGATCCCCTCCTCGATCGCGAGGATCCGCTCGTGCTCCTCCGTCGATCGCGAGGGCTCGACGAACGAGAACATCTCGACTTTGTCGAACTGGTGGACGCGGAAGATCCCGCGAGTGTCCCTGCCCGCGGCGCCCGCCTCGCGGCGGAAGCAGGTGGAGATCCCGGCGTAGCGCCGCGGCAGCTCGTCCGCCGCCAGGATCTCGCCGGCGTGAAGAGCGGCCAGGGAAACCTCGGAGGTACCCACGAGGAAGAGGTCGTCGCGCTCGTCCGTTTCGTAGATCATCTCCCGCTCGCCGGGGAACATCCCGGTGCCGTAGAGCGCCGGCTCGCGGACGAGCACCGGCGGGACGACGGGCTCGAAGCCCTCCCGGCGAACGGTGTCGATGGCCAGCCGCACGAGCGCCAGCTGAACCATCACCAGGTCGCCCAGCAGGTATGAGAAGCGGGCTCCGGAGGCATCCGCCGCCTTCTCCATCTCGATCCAGCCGTGGCGCTCGCCGAGGTCCAGGTGATCGGCGACATCGAAGGCGAACTCCGGGCGCTCGCCGACCTCGCGGAGCGTCACAGCGTCGTCCTCGTTGCCGTCTGGCGCATCGGCGTGCGGCAGGTTCGGCAGCCTCGCGGCGAGCTGGTCGCGAGCCGCCTCGACCTCAGCCAGCTCGGCGGCCAACCCCTTCGCCTCACCGGAGACCTCGCGCATCGTCGCGATCAGCGGCTCGGCGTCACCCCCGGTGCGCTTGGCTTCGGCGATCTCGTCGGACGCGGCGTTCTGCCTTGCGCGGAGCTCCTCAACCCGCGGCAGGAGCTCACGCCGGCGGGCGTCCAGGCGGAGCAGCTCGTCGAGGTCCTCCGCCGCCCCTCGGCGAGCCAGCGCGGCTCGCGCCGGCCCGGGGTCGTCGCGGATACTTCGGAGATCGAGCGAGGCGACTCCTGAGCCGCGATCTACTCGGTGCCCGCGGCGGGCCCGGACTCGTCGACCGCCTCGGCGTCCACCGAGGAGGGCGAAGGCGGGCGATTCACGTCGTTGCCCGCGTACTCGGCGACGAACTCGGCGACCAGCTCGGCCTCCGCTCCCACCAGAATGTTCTGCGGCATGATCGCGCCGGAGAATCCACCGTTGCGGATCGCGTAGAGCACGTCCTCCTCGGACTCGATGCGCTCGTCCAGGTTCGGGCCCTGATTGCGAAGCGCCCGGTTGGCCGAGCCGGTGGATCCCGCAGCGCTCAACGAGTGGCACCCGCCGCAGCGCTCCGCGAACAGAACGGCGCCCTCGTGCATGGGATCGTTCTCGGAAACCTCGATGCCCTCGCTGCCGCACGCGCTGAGCGCGAGCGCCGCGAAGACGGCGGCTCCGATGAGTGCGAGACGATCGAGTCGAGGGCCGGGCACGCGGGCGGCATCATACTTTCGCCTGACCTTGCCTGACACCACAGCGCCCACACCCGATGAGTTTCGCCATGCGATGGGCCGCCTGCCGACCGGTGTCACGGTCGTCTCAGCGCCCGGCGCGGGCGGCCCGCTGGGCGCCACCGCGAACGCCGTCGCGTCGCTATCGCTGGATCCGCCCCTCATGCTGGCGTCGCTCGACGTCGCCTCTCGCACCCTCGGAGCGGTGCGAGCGGCGGGCCGCTTCGGCGTAAGCGTGCTGGGCCGCCGCCAGGAATCGGTCGCGCGCGCCTTTGCGACCAAGGCCCCCCATTCGGAGAAGTGGGCCGACGTGCCGTGGAGCGATCACGGGGGCGTGCCGATCGTGGATGGCGCTCCGCTGTGGGTCGCCTGCGAGCTGCACGAAGCTCATGAGGAGGGTGATCACGTGATCCTGATCGGCGCCGCCGCGATGCTGGGCGGCGATGATGGCGACGCACTGATCTTCCACCGGGGCGGCTACCGCGCCGTCTAGATCGTCCTCCCCTCGAGTTGTGCGACCGCACAGCCGTGCCCTCTAGCACAGCCGCGTGCCCCCTCGCAACCCCACGGCCCCCGTCGATTGGCACCTGAAGCACCCTGAGCGCAACTCAGGTGCCAATCGATGGCGCCCCCGCTTCGCCGCAGCGCACAGGGTCCTCACGTCTTGGAGTGGTCCGAGCTAGATGATCGGCGTCGTCCCCGCGGCGCGGAGCGCCAGGAAGACGATGATCAGCGCCGAAACCGCCATGATCCCCGTCTCCCGGCGGACGATGGCCATCGCGATCGCGCGCCGGCGGACCTTCGGGAGCGAGTCGAAGTCAAGGCCCTCGAGCTCCCGCTCGGCCGCCCCGGAGCGGATCGCCTCCGCGGTCAGCGAGACCACGATCGGCAGCACGCCGTAGAGGTAATGGAGGTCCGCCGCCGCCTGGCCCAGCAGCAACAGCACCGACCCCAGCATCACCTGGAAGACGACGACGATCTGCGCGAAACGCAGGGCGTACCAAAAGCCCACCGCCGGCTCCTGACGGAACCACGCCCAGGCACCCCAGGCCCCGGCGAGGAGGTTCGCGCCGAGGACGAGCACGCCGACTACGAGGTGGAAGGTGTCCATCGGGGCATATCCGTGTTGAGCGGTCGGGTTTTTCCCATGTTCATGCGGAAAATCACTATGTGGCAGATGCGCACAAAGTCGTACCCTATGGGCGGTGCTGCGCAGCTACCTCCCAGTGATCGTCTTCGCCGGACTCGGGGTTCTCGTCGGCGGCGCGCTGGTAATGCTGAACAGCATCGTCGGACCGAAGCGCCCGAGCAAGGTGAAGTCGGAGCCGTATGAGTCCGGGGTCCCCACCGAGGTCTCCCGCACGTTCCGCTTCGGGGTCTCGTTCTACCTGGTCGCGATGCTGTTCATCCTCTTCGACATCGAGGTGGTGTTTCTGTATCCGGTCGGGGTGATCCTGAACGGCGCCGACTCCTTCTTCGTCCTCGCCGAGATCCTCATCTTCGTCGCCCTCCTGCTTGTGGCCCTGGTCTACGTGTGGAGGAAGGGCGCGCTCGATTGGAAGTAAGACGGGAGAAGATCCGCGGGCTCTCGCCCCTCGAGCAGCCGCGGTCGCCCGAGGAGCTCCGCGTCCGCCAGCTCAAGGCCCGCGACATGCTTCGCGGGGACCTCTCGGAGGAGGACCTGGAGCGCTTCGTAGAGGAGGCCGTGATGCCGACCCGGCTGGAGAAGGTCCTCAACTGGGGGCGCGCGAACGCGATGTTCCCGGCGACCTTCGGCCTCGCATGCTGCGCCATCGAGATGATGTCGATCGTCTCGCCCCGCTACGACATCGCCAGGTTCGGCGCCGAGGCGATGCGGGCCTCGCCCCGCCAGGCCGACTTTCTAATGCTCTCCGGGCGGGTCTCGATCAAGATGGCTCCCGTCGTCCGCCGCCTGTATGACCAGATGCTGGAACCGAAGTGGGTGATCTCGATGGGGGCCTGCTCCTCCTCGGGCGGGATGTTCTCCAACTACGCCGTCGTCCAGGGCGCCGACAAGTTCATGCCGGTGGACATCCACGTGCCGGGCTGCCCTCCCCGCCCGGAGGCGCTGCTCTACGGGTTCAACAAGCTCCAGCGCAAGATCCTGGGGAACCCCGATCCGGGGTGGCGCACGCGCTACAACGCCCAAGGAACAGAGGAGTGGGCTCGGGACGTCTCGATCACCACCGGCGGGATCTCCGAGTACGAGCGCGCGCGCGAGATCGCCCGGGCCGCCGGCGACCCGGACGCTAACGGCGGCTCGAATGCCTGATGCCCCCGGCCTGGAGCTGATCGCGGGGGAGCTGAACGACGCTCACCCCGGCTCGGTGCTGGAGACCTACCACGACCGCGGCCAGGCCTGTCTGATCGTCGATCCCTCCCAGGTGCTGGCCGTGCTCGGCTGGCTGCGAGACACCCCCGGCCAGGAGTACCGCTTCCTCGCCAGCCTGCACGCGGCCGACTACCTGCCGGCCGAGCCCCGCTTCGGGGTCCACTACGAGCTGCTGAGCATGGCGCGCGTCGAGCGTCTGCGGGTGCGGGCCGCGCTCGCCGACCCCGGCGACGACGCGCTGCCCGAGCTGGACTCCTGCGTCGAGCTCTTCCCGACCGCGGACTTCCAGGAGCGCGAGGCCTACGACTTCTTCGGGATCGTCTTCCGCGGCCACCCGGATCTGCGCCGGATCCTGATGCCGGAGGAGTACGCCGGCTGGCCGCAGCGACGAGACTTCCCAATCGGCGGCGAGCCGGTGATCTTCACCAACACCGAGAACGAGACGCCGCGGTGGTACGAGTGACTGAACCAACGCCCGCCGCCTCCTCCGCTCCCGCCCAGGACACCGACGACTCGATCGAGTTCCCCCGTCCGGGGGCGTCGGGGTCCGTGCGGCACGGGACCTCGCCGGCGCCCGGGCGCGACCGGGTCGCGCACACCGACGCGACGGTCATCGGAACCTCGCCGATCGAGAAGTCCGGGCTCGATCCGGGTAGCGCAGACGCCGAACTGATGACGATCAACATGGGCCCGCACCACCCGGCAACCCACGGGGTGCTGCGCCTGCTCGTGAGCCTGGAGGGCGAGATCGTCCGCGACCTGAAGCCGATCGTGGGCTACGTCCACACCGGCATCGAGAAATCGTGTGAGGACAAGAGCTACTGGAAGGTCATCCCGTTCGTCGAGCGGATGGACTACATCTCCTACTACTTCCAGATGCAGGCCTACTGCGGCGCCGTCGAGCAGCTGCTCGAGCTGGAGATCCCCGAGCGTGCCAAGTACCTGCGGGTGATCCACCTCGAGCTGAACCGGATCCACTCGCACCTGGTGTGGCTCGGCACATCGGCGCTCGACCTCGGCGCGATGTCCATGTTCTTCTACTGCTTCCGCGAGCGCGACCGGATCCTCGACATGTTCGAGATGTCCTCCGGCCAGCGGATGCACACCCGCTACTTCCAGATCGGCGGCGTCTTCGAGGACATCCCGGTCGGCTTCGCCGAGAAGGTGCGCGCCTTCTGCGACGAGATGCCCACGCGGATCGACCAATACGAGGCGATGCTGACCCGCAACGAGATCTTCCTCCAGCGGACCAAGGGGGTCGGGATCGTCTCCCGGGAGCGCCTTCTGGAGCTGGGCGTGACCGGGCCGCTGCTGCGCGCCGCCGGCGAGCCCTGGGACCTGCGCAAGGCCGACCCCTATCTCTCCTACTCGGATCACGAGTTCTCGATCCCGGTCGGCACCGTCGGCGACGGCTGGGACCGCTACAGCGTCCGGATCCAGGAGATGCGGGAGTCGGTGAGAATCGTCCGCCAGGCCATCGACGGGCTCCCGGAGGGGCCGTGGATCGCGGACGATCGCAAGGTCGTGCTGCCGCCCCGCCACGAGCTGTCGACCTCGATGGAGTCCCTGATCCACCACTTCAAGCTCGTCACCGAGGGGTTCCGCGTCGCTCCCGGCGAGGTCTACCACCCGATCGAGGGGCCGCGGGGGGAGCTCGGCTGCTTCGTCGTCGCCGACGGATCCGCGAAGCCCGCGCGGGTGCACTTCCGCGACTCCTCGTTCGTGAACCTCCAGTGCCTGCGCGACATGTGCATCGACGAGTACGTGGCCGACATGATCCAGAACCTGGCCATGCTCGACCCGATCCTCGGAGGCATCGACCGGTGACAGAGCAACCTCGCGACAAGTCCTCTCAGGAAGCGCCGGCGACCGGTGATCCGGGCGGGTTGCGGTCGGCAACGCTTCGGCCGACCGACGACCTGACCGCAGAGCAGCGCGCCGAGCTGATCGACTCGATGACGCCCGAGGACGCCGAGCGCGTCCCGGAGCTCCACGAGGTCGACATCCCGGCGGAGCTCAGGCAGACGATCGAGGCGGCGATGTCGCGCTACCCGGAGCTTCGCTCGGCCTCGATCCCCGCCCTGTGGGCGATCCAGCGCCACCACGGGTGGTGCTCCCCGGACGGCATCCGCCAGGCGGCCGCCGTCATGGGCCTCACCCCCGCCTACCTGCAGTCGGTCGCGAGCTTCTACGACCTCTTTCACACTCAGCCGGAGGGCACCAAGCGCGTCCTCGTCTGCCACAACATCTCCTGCTGGATGAACGGCGCCGACGAGCTGCTTGGCGCCTTCTGCGAGGCGGCCGGCGTCGATCAGGGCGCAGCGGCCCACGGCGGCGCCAGCTCACCCGACGGCGAGTACTACGTGCAGGGATTCGAGTGCCTGGGCGCGTGCGACATGGCCCCGATGGCCTCGATCAACGAGATCTATTACGGGCCGCTCGAGCTGACCGACGCCGCCGTCGCCGTCGCGCAGATGAACGCCGGCGATGATGTGCTGCCGGAAAAGGCGCTCGCGCGGCGCGGCGCCGCGGGCGGCCCGGAGCCGGAGCCCGACCCGCGTGTGGCGGGGGTGAGCGGTGGCTGAGGAGACGCGGCTGCTCTACCGCCACATCGACGATCCCAGGCTCCCGACGATGGAGGGCTACCGGGCGCGTGGCGGATACACGGCGCTGGAGCGCGCCTTCCGCGGGCTCGAGCCCGACGAGCTGCTGAGCTCGCTGGAGGCCTCGGGCCTGCGCGGCCGTGGCGGCGCGGGGTTCTCGATGGGCAAGAAGGCCGGGTTCCTCCCGCGAGGCGACATGGAGAAGTACCTGTGCTGCAACGCGGACGAGTCCGAGCCCGGCACCTTCAAGGACCGCGAGCTGATGCAGAAGAACCCGCACCAGCTGATCGAGGGCTGCCTGATCGCCAGCCTTGCCGCCGGCGCGCGCTACGCGTTCATCTTCATCCGGGGCGAGTACTGGGAGGTCGCCGACGTACTCGACGGCGCGCTCACGGAGGCCTACGAGGCAGGGTTCGCCGGCGAGAACGTCCTTGGGACGGGGACCGCGATCGACCTGGTCGTCCACCGTGGCGCGGGCGCCTACATCTGCGGCGAGGAGACTGCGCTGCTCGACTCGCTGGAGGGCAAGCGCGGCAACCCGCGCCTGAAGCCGCCCTTCCCCGCGATCCAGGGCCTCTACGGCGGGCCGACGCTGATCAACAACGTCGAGACGCTCGCCAACCTCCCCCACATCGTCAACAACGGCGCCGACTGGTTCACGAGCTTCGGCACCGAGCAGTCACCGGGCACCAAGGTCGTCTCGGTGTCGGGCTGCGTCCAGCGGCCGGGCAACTACGAGATCGAGCTCGGCATCCCCTCGCGCGAGATCATCGAGGGCCTGGCGGGCGGCACGCCCCCGGGCCGCTCCGTGAAGTGCTGGTTTCCCGGCGGCTCCTCGGCCCCGGTGCTCACCGCGGACGAGCTCGACCTGCCGTACTCGTTCGAGGCGATGGCCGAGGCCGGGTCGATGCTGGGGTCGGGAGCCATCATCGTCGCCGACGATTCGATCTCGGTCCCCGAGCTGGCCCTCCGCACCGCGCGCTTCTACCACCACGAGTCCTGCGGTAAGTGCACCCCCTGCCGGGAGGGCACCAACTGGACGGTGAAGATGCTCGAGCGCGTGGTCCGGGGCGAGGCCACCCCGATGGACCTCGACATCATCTCCTCGGTCCAGGAGAACATCATCGGCAACTGTTTGTGCGTGCTGGGCGACGCGATGGCGATGCCGGTGGCCTCGATGGTCGCGAAGTTCCGCGGCGAGTTCGATGAGGCGGTCGCGAGCGCGCGGGAGTCCGCCCCCACCCCGCTCGACGTCGCGCCGCCGCTGGACGCTATCGCGGTGGAGGCCTAGTGGCCGTCCGCCCGCGCCAGGACGTGACCCTCGTGGTCGACGGCATCGAGGTCACGGCGCCGGAGGCCACGATGCTGGTGGACGCCGCCAAGCACGGCGACATCGAGATCCCGGTGTTCTGTTACGAGCCGAAGCTGGGCGAGCCGGTCGGCGCCTGCCGGATGTGCCTGGTCGAGGTCGAGGGCATCCCAAAGCTCCAGACGGCGTGCTCGACGCCGATCCGCGACGGCATGGTCGTCTACACGCGAACCGATCGGGTGAAGGAGGCGCAGAACGCGGTCGTCGAGTTCCTGCTGGTCAACCATCCGCTGGACTGCCCGGTCTGCGACAAGGGCGGCGAGTGCCCGCTGCAGGACATCGCGATGGGCTGGGGGCCCGGCCGCAGTCGCGTGACCGACCCCAAGCGACACTTCCAGAAGCCGATCCCCCTATCCCCGCTCGTGCGGATCGACCGCGAGCGCTGCATCCTCTGCTACCGCTGCGTTCGGTTCAGCCAGGAGGTCGCCGAGGACGAGCAACTCCAACTACTGGAGCGCGGGTCGAGCACCTACGTCGGGACCTTCGACGACCGCCCCTACATCGCTCCCTTCCACGGCAACATCATCGAGCTCTGCCCGGTGGGCGCGCTGACATCCGAGGCCTATCGGTTCCGCGCTCGGCCCTGGGACATCGAGGACGCCGGGTCGGTGTGCACGCTGTGCCCTAGCCAGTGCAACGTGAAGTTCACGGTTCGCGACGAGGGCGTCGCACGGGTGCTGGCACGCGACAACCACGACGTCGACGACGGGTGGCTCTGCGACAAGGGCCGCTTCGGCTTCCAGATGATGTCCTCGGAGGACCGCATCACCCAGCCGATGGTCCGCCAGGGCGGCTCGCTGCGCCCGGCCGCCTGGGAGGAGGCGCTCGAGGCGGCGGCCGAAGGGCTACGCGTGGCAGGCCGGAAGGCCGCCGCGATCGCCTCCGGCGGGACCTCGAACGAGGAGGCCTATCTGCTGCAGCGCATTCTCCGCGGCGCCCTGGGCTCGCCGAACGTGGACTCCCGCGCCGCCGGGGCGACGACCCGCGCGGCGCTCGTCGAGCTCTCGCGCCCCGAGCGGGGAGCCGCCGTGGCCGACATCGACGCCGCCGACTCGATCCTGGTGTTGGGGACGGACCTCATGCACGCGATGCCGATCCTCGATCTGCGAGTGCGGAAGGTCATCCGGCGGACGCGCGCACGCGTCGCCGTGGCGACGGAGCGGCCGACCACGCTCGACGGTGGCTCGGAGGAGACCGCGCGGTACGCGCCGGGCGATGCGACCGCCTTCCTGTGGACGCTGGCCTCGGAGCTGGGCGACCCCGACGCCCCCGTGACCGAGACCTACCGCCAGTCTGCCTCCGAGATCGCCGGTGTGCTGCGCCCGGAGGAGACGGTGGTGCTCTGGGGCGAGCGGCTGGGGCGCGATCCCGAGGCGATCGAGGCCCTGCTCGCCTGCGCCCGGGCCCTGAAGCTCGAGGCGCCGGGAACCGGGCTGATCGAGGTCCCAGACGCCGCCAACGCCCGCGGCCTGCGCGAGTCCGGGATGCTGCCGGGAGCCGGCCCCGGCTACTCGGAGGCACCGCAGGGACTCGGCACGGCGGGCATCCGCGAGGCGCTCGCCGATGGAGAACTGGGGGCGGTCGTGCTCGCCAACGCGAACCCGGCGCGGGACTTCCCGGCCAGTGATCGCTGGAGCGAGGCGCTCCAACACTCGTTCGTCGTCGCCTTCGCCGCGTTCGAGGACGAGTCCGCCAAATACGCCGACGTCGTCTTCCCGGCGGAGACACACGCGGAGAAGGAGGGAACGGTCACCCATCCGGACGGGCGCCTCCAGCGTCTGCGGCCCTCCGTCCCGCACCCCGGACACGCCCGCCCCGGCTGGCAGGTCCTGGCCGAGCTCGCGGCGCTTCTCGGCGACGAGACCGAGATCGACTCGGCGTCGGAGGCGCTCGAGGCACTCGCTGCGGAGGCTTCGTTCTACGCGGGTCTGACGCTGGATGAGATCGGCGGCCGAGGCGTCCGCTGGCAGGATCGCGAAGCGGCCCGGGCATTCCCGGAGCCGGGAGCCCCACAAGCGGGCCGGCCGCAGCCGGGGTCAGATCCCCGGCCGGGGGCCGACCCCTCGGACAGCACTGGCCTGCACCTCGGCACGTATCGCGACCTCTGGGCCTCGGAGGTCACGGACCGGAATCCGGCGCTGCGGTTCCTGGCGCCCAAGCAGACGGTGGAGATCGCGCCGTCCGACGCCGAGAACCTCGGGCTCACCCAGGGCGATGAGGTGGACGTGAAGTCCAACGGCACGAGCGTCCGGGCGCTGGTCGCTGTCCGCGAGCGCGTCCGGCCCGGCAGCGCCTTCATGATCGAGGCGACGGTCGAGGCGAACGCCAACCGGCTCGCGCCGGCGGACCTCGTCGAGGTCGTCAAGTCGGGCGGTGGCGGGTGACGCTTCCGATCGCGGTCGTCAACGCCACCGAGGCGGTCGGCGTGATGATCATCAAGAGCCTGGTGATCTTCGCGATCGTCTTCGCGATCGTCCCGGTGCTGACCGTCGTCGAGCGCAAGGTGCTCGGCCGCTTTCAGGCCCGCTATGGGCCCAACCGGATCGGCCCCTTCGGCCTGATGCAGCCGCTGGCGGATGCGATCAAGCTGATCGGCAAGGAGGGCTACACGCCGCAGAACGCGCTGCCGCTGCTGTTCGCGGCGGGCCCGGCTCTGGTGGTCTTCTCCGGCGTGACCGTCATGGCCCTGCTGCCCTGGGGGAACGTCCAGGTGATCTTCGGGCACGAGGTGGGCCTCTACGGGATCGACGTCTCGATCGGGATCCTCTACTTCTTCGCGTTCGGCTCGTTCGCGTTCTACGGCCTGCTGCTCGGCGGCTGGGCGTCGGGCTCCAAGTACAGCTTCCTCGGAGCGATGCGCTCCGCGGCGCAGCTGATCTCCTATGAGATCTCGATGGGCCTGGCCCTGCTCGGCGCGATCATGATGGCCGGCACGCTCTCGCTGACGGAGATCGTCGAGGCCCAGGACAACCTCTGGTACATCGTCCCGCAGGCGCTCGGCTTCCTGCTGTTCATGATCGCCGGCTTCGCCGAGGCCAACCGTGCCCCGTTCGACCTACCCGAGGCCGACGCCGAGCTCGTAGCCGGCTACCAGACGGAGTACGGAGGCATGCGGTTCGGCTCGTTCATGCTCGCCGAGTACATCGAGATGCTGGTGATCTCCGGCATCGCAGTCACCTTCTTCCTCGGCGGCTGGATGGGGCCGGGGCCACCCTTCCTCGACCCGGTGTGGTTCCTGACGAAGACGCTCGGTCTCATGTTCGTCTTCTTCTGGATCCGCGCGACGCTGCCGCGCCTGCGCTACGACCAGTTGATGAGCCTGGGGTGGAAGGTCCTGTTGCCGCTTGCGACCCTGAACGTGCTCGTCACCGCGATACTGGTGACGGCGTTTTGAGGAGCAACGGCGACAGCGAGTTCCCCTACCTGAACGACGACGACGTCGTCGTCGTCCAGCGTGGCCCCGATCCGGGCGGCGCGGCCGGTGCCTACCGCGCGTTCGGCGAGACGCTGCGCGGGCTGAAGACCACGATGGGGCGGCTGCTCGAGGGACCGGTGACGATCCAGTACCCGGAGGAGAAGACCCCGGTGTACCCGCGCTTTCGCGGGCGGCACAAGCTCCACAAGTTCGAGGGCACCGACATCGAGAAGTGCGTCGGCTGCTCGCTCTGCGCCGCCGCCTGCCCCGCCGACTGCATCCGCGTGGTGGCCGCCGAGAACGACCCGTCGGACCGCGTCTCCGCCGGCGAGCGCTATGCCGCCACCTATGAGATCAACCTCGCCCGCTGCATCTTCTGCGGCTACTGCGAGGTCGCCTGCCCGTTCGACGCGATCACCATGGGGCATGAGTACGAGATGGCCGACTACAACCGCGAGGACCTGATCTTCACCAAGGAGATGCTGCTCGCCGACTCGGTCGAGCGCACCCCGCTGCGCGAAGAGGGCGAGTGACTGCGCGGCGGACGCGCCGCCTAATCGCATCCCCCGCGTAGGCCTTGAGCGGAGCAAGCGATACTCCACCCAGGATGGAGCTGGATCGCCGAGGGGCCGTGCGCCGCCACTACGACGCCTACAACCGTGGCGACCTCGACGCGCTGGTCGCGACGCTTGCGGAGGACGTCGTCTTTGAGTCCGGCGACCCTCAGGCGAGCGAGCAGTTCGGCGGGCCCTACCGGGGGCGACAGGGCGTGCGCGGGTTCTTCGAGGCCGTCTGGGAACAGTTCTCCGACCTCAACATCGAGGTCGTGAAGCTGGAGGTCCAGGACGACCTCGTGGTCGCGTCCATCTATCTGCATGGACGATTGAAGGACACCGGCCTGGGAGGAGCGATCCCGACCGTCCACGTCTTCACCGTTGGGGACGACGGCCTGATCACGGCGAACCGCGTCTTCCGGCAAGGCCAGGAGCCCGACCCGGCCGGCTGAGCTGGGTTCCGCCTCGGGACCTTCCCCGTCGCGTTGCGGGCAAGCGCTCAGGCGAGCCCGGCCGGGAACGAGGGCGGGCTCATCCCTTCGCGCCCTCGAGCATCCGCTCGAGCGCGGCCCGGTGATAGGGCCACGGGTTCCCGCGGCTGGCGCGGCCGGAGGGGTCGAACTCGCGCACGAGGGCCAGCCCCGCGACGGTGTTCATCGCGACGGCCAGCCGGCGGTCGAAGTCGCCCTCGGCGCCCAGCTCGCCGGCGACCTCTCGCGCCACCTCGGCGGTGGCCTTGTAGATGCGCCGCTCGACCGGGATCAGGCGCTCGCGCAACTCCTCGTCGTCGGCCGCCGCTACCCAGAGCTTGGCCGCGACGGTGAAGAGCTGGCTCGAGAAGTCCTCCCACAGCAGGTCCAAAAGGGCGCGCAGGCGCTCCGCGCGGTCGCCGGACAGCTCGCGAGCGCGCTCCGCGTAGCGGGCCACGCGCTGCTCGGCGAGCTGCTCGAACGCGCTCGCGACCAGGTCCAGACGGTGCGGGAAGTGGTGGCTCTGCGCCCCCTGGGAGACGCCCGCCCGTTCGGTGACCGCCCGGATCGTCGTGGCGGAGTAGCCCGATTCGATCAGGCTCTCGATGGTCGCCTCAAGCAGCACGCCGCGCGTCGCCGCACGTCGCTCGGACTGGGTGCGACGCGGCTCGCCCGCGTCGGCTGGCCTCTGGCTCGCCTCCAAGCCGAGCCGCCTAGGCGATCTCCGCCAGGCCGTCCTTGATGACCACCTCGCCGGAGTCCGATGTTGTCTCGTAGGCGTAGGCGGTGCGTCCCTCGCGCCCGCCGGAGCTCCACAGGCGGGTCGTGATCGCCTGCTCGGGTAGGGCAACCCTGGAGAAGCGGACCGCCAGGCGCCTCAGGCGAGACGGGTCGTCGGCGCAGAAGCTCTCGATCACGGCCACCGACGTGAAGGCCATGGTGCAGAGGCCGTGAATGATGATGCCGGGCATGCCGACCGCCTTCGCGAACTCCTCGTCGAGGTGGATCTGCATCGGATCGCCGGAGGCCTCCGCGTAGCGAAAGGTCTGATCGGCGTCGTAGATCTGCTCGACGACGGCGTCCGGCTCGGACTCGCGCAGGGATTCGTCGAAGCCGTGCTGCGGCGCGTCCTCGCCGATGTCCTCGGCACCGGTGGCGCCGCGGACGAACGTCGTCGAGTATGCCTCGGTGACCGGCTCGCCGGCCTCGTCGCGCGTCGCGACGTGCACCACCACGGTCACGCCGGAGGACCGCTGGCGCATGCCGACCGGCGTGGCGACGGTGCTGAGCTTCATGCCCGGCTCGATCGGGCGGTGGTAGGTGAAGTCCTGCTCGCCGTGGAGGATCGCGCCGAGCAGCTCGGGCGGGATCACCGACATGCTCGCCATGCCCATCGCCTGGAACTGGGGGACGATCGAGAACACCGGCGGCGCGAGCTCGCCGGCCGCGTGCGCGGCGATCGGATCGTTGGTCGCCGCGGCGTAGGCGGCGATCCGGTCCCGCTCGACCTCGAACTCGACGGGGTCGCCGGGAGTACCGATGGCCTCGGACTCAAACGTTGGGGTGGTCTCGGTCGTGCCCATCTCGCTCCTCGATCGCGGGTCGCAGGGTGGAGTCGGCGGCGACTCTAACAAACCGGGCAATCGTTCTGTATCTTTGGCGCGACTTCCGCGAATGGGATCAGGCACCGCGAGCGCGATCCGCGCGAATGGGGTCAGGCACCGTGAGCGGGGGCTGCTTCTTCATCACAGAATCGAAAGGACTTCCGCACGAGATGAGCACGATCACCGCCCCCGCCGGCAGCGACTGGATGACCGACGAGCGCAAGGCCTTCGTCGAGGCGATCCGCGACTTCGCCAAGCGCGAGCTGGGCACGCGAGAGCAGCGTGCCGCCGCCACCAACGGCTACGCCGAAGCGCATTCGGCCGAGATGTACTCGAAGCTGGCCGGGCTGGGCTGGCTCGGCGCATCGATCTCCGAGGAGTACGGCGGGTCGGGCGGGTCGATCGTTGACGCGTGCCTATTCCTCGAGGAGACCTCGCGGGGGATGGTGCCGATGGCCGGCTTCCCGGTGAGCCTCATCGTCGCGGGCGCCTACGAGCGCTTCGGCACCGAGGAGCAGAAGGGCGAGATCCTGGGCGGCATCTGCGACGGCCGGGTCGAGGCGATCGCGATGTCCGAGCCCGAGGCGGGCTCCGACGTCGGCAACCTCCAGTGCCGGGCGGACCGCCGAAAACGGCGGCTTCGTGCTGAACGGCCAGAAGACCTGGATCTCGGCGGCCCACATCGCCGACCACATCCTGGTCGTCGCCCGCACCGACCGCGAGGGCTCCAAGCACGAAGGCGTGAGCATGCTCTCGGTCCCCACCGACTCGGACGGACTCGAGATCCGCGGGATCGAGACCATGGGGGGCAAGGAGGTAAACGACGTCTTCCTGACCGACTGCTACGTGCCGGAGGAGCGCGTGCTGGGGCAGGTGGATGGCGGCTGGATGCAGCTGATGGCCGGCCTCAACGTCGAGCGGCTCATCACCGCAGCGACCGTCCTCGGCCTCGGCCAGCGGGCGTTCGACGACGTGCTCGCCTACATCAAGGAGCGCAAGCAGTTCGGCCGTCCGATCGGCTCCTTCCAGGCGCTCCGGCACCGCATCGCGGACCTGGGAACCGAGCTGGAGTGCGCACGCCTGCTGGTCTACGACGTCGCGCTCAAGACCGAGGCCGCGCCGGACGAGATGCTGCCGCGCGAGGCCTCGATGGTCAAGCTCAAGGCCACCGAGGTAGCGAAGAAGGTCGCGCTGGAGGGCATGCAGATGATGGGTGGATACGGGTACTCGACGGAGTACGACATGGAGCGCCTCGTCAGGATGACGCTCGTCTCCACCATCTATGCGGGCACCAGCGAGATCCAGCGCGAGATCATCTCGAAGACCTACGGGCTCTAGGAGCGCGCGGGCAGGAGCCCGGAACTCGTGATCCCGATCGGGTCGATCCTCAAGCGCGTCCGCGCCCTCGTGAGACTGGGCGCTCCCCCGGCGCTGACAATGCGCGTGATCGCCTGGTTCTGGGGCTATCTGGCCCGCGAGTTCTCGTTTCAGTTCTCGGGGATCCTCGCCGTCGCGCTCGGGATCCTCCTGATCGAGGGCGTGTCCGGGCCGGTCGGCGTCGCGGCGCTGGCGGTGCTCGGCCTGATGCTCGCCCGCGAGCTGTCGTTCGCGTGGGCGTCATGGCGAAGCGCGGCGGCCATCGGCACCGAGCTCGAGGAGCTGGCGCCCGGTGATCCCGCTCCGAGCCGGTTCCCCCGCAGCCATCTCCTGGTCCCAGTCCTGATGTGGCTGCCGAAGGGTGTGACCCGCGAGCGGGGAGTCGTATTCCACCGTGAGGAGCGCCGCCGGGTTCGCCTTGACATCTACCGGCCCAGCGCGCCGGCCGACGACGGCCCTCTTCCGGCGATCGTGCAGGTTCACGGCGGCGGCTGGATCTTTGGCTCGCGCGTGGAACAGGGGATTCCGCTGCTGAACCACCTGGCGTCGAACGGCTGGGTCGGCTTCAACGTGGACTACCGGCTGAGCCCCCGGGCGACGATGCCCGAGCACGTCGTGGACGTCAAGCGGGCGATCGCCTGGATTCGCGAGCACCACGAGGCGCTGGGCGTCGATCCCCGCCGGATCTGCATCACCGGCGGCTCGGCGGGCGGCCACCTCTGCGCGCTCGCGGCGCTGACCTCCGACGACAGGTCCCTGCAGCCCGGCTTCGAGGCCGCCGACACCTCCGTGCTCGCGGCCGTTCCCTTCTACGGCCTCTACGACCTTCACGACGCGGATCACCGGTACTACCCCGGCCTTCGCGAGTGGCTGATGGCGAAGGTGGTTGTGAAGGCTGACCGCGAGCGCGAGCCGGACGCGTTCCGGCGTGTATCCCCGACCCATCGCGTGCATCCCGATGCGCCGCCGTTCCTTATCTTCCACGGTGAGCACGACAGCCTCGTCCCCGTCGAGGACGCTCGGGCGTTTGCCCGAGCGCTCGAGCAAGCCTCGTCCAACCCGGTCCTCTACGTCGAGCTGCCGGGCTCCGAGCACGCGTTCGATCTGGCGCCCTCGCTGCGCACGGCGCGCGTTACTGAGGGCATCGAGCGGTTTCTGCGCACGGTGATCGCCTCGGAAGGGGCTACCGTAGGAACCGGTATGCGGGAAGGTCAACTCCAGAGAGCGAGCTGATGTTCGGCGGCTGGGAGATCCTGATCCTGATTGCGATCGTCGCGATCTTCATCGGCTACAAGAAGCTTCCCGAGCTCGGCCGCTCGGCCGGCGAGGGCGCGCGCCAGCTCAAGGAGAGCGCCCAAGAGCAGGTCTCCTCCGCCCGGACCTACGCGGAGGAGCGCGCCCCCGAGGCCAAGGCCTACGTGGACGAGCGCAAGGACAAGGCCCAGGCCTATGTCGAGGAGAGGACCCCCGACGCCGGGGACGTCGGACGCAAGGCGGGCAAACACGTCAAGGAGTACCGCGACCTCAAAGAGGAGATCATGGGCACCCCGAAGAAGCCGGACCCCGAGCCCGAGGGCGAGGCGTAGGCTCAGCTGAGGGCAGCGGCTTCTCCCGGTTGTGCCGCCCTGAGCTGCTCAACCCGGAGATCTCGACGACCTTGTTGCTCGCGCGAGTAGGCTCGATCCCATGAAGCGAGTCAACGTCTCCGAGTCTGATTTCGTCTACGAGGAACCCGATCCCGAGGGGTTCCGCTCCGGCATGGCCCGCGTCGGGCCAGGGCTCGGGGCCAAGCGGACCGGGGCGAGCGTCTACGAGCTGCCGCCCGGCCAGGCGGTCTGCCCGTACCACTACGAGTACGCGGAGGAGGAGTGGCTACTCGTGCTGGCGGGCAACCCGACCGTCCGCGACCCCGAGGGCGAGCACCGGCTGGAGCAGAACGACCTGGTCTTCTTCCCCACGGGGCCGGAGGGCGCGCACAAGGTCCAGAACGACACCGAGGAGACGGTCCGGGTGCTCATGTGGTCCCCGCTCCTGCACCCCACCGCCACCGTATACCCCGACAGCGACAAGATCGGGGTCTGGACCGGCAACAAGGACGACGACCTGATCGCTCACCGCTCGAGCGGTGTCTCGTACTTCGACGGCGAGTAGCGCGGGCGCGAGCTAGTTTCAGACGGCTCTAGCGTCCGCTCCCCGCCGGGTTGCCGGAGGCGCGCGCGCCATAGGATGCGGCCCATGGAGGAGGTCGCCTTCTTCATCGGCGCCATAGGCGCCTTGGGTGGCGCTATCGCGGTCATCGCGCTCCGCAACCCCTTCTACAGCGTCCTAGCCCTGGTGGTGCACCTGGTGGCCCTGGCGGGCCTGTTCCTGATGCTCCACGCGGAGTTCGTCGCGGCGGCTCAGGTAGTGGTCTACGCCGGGGCGGTGATGGTGCTCTACGTCTTCGTCGCGGCGTACGTGGGCGACGTCGAGGAGCCCATCTGGGAGCCGATCCCCGGGCAGCGGTTCCTGGCGCCCCTGCTGGCGATCGCGCTGTTCGTGGAGCTGTCGATAGCCATCCTCGGGACGGCGCTCACGTCGCTCGAGGGCGAGGGGCCGGTGATCCCGGACGGCTTCGGCGGGCCCGCCGCGATCGGGGAGCTGATGCTGGAGAAGTTCCTGCTCGTCTTCGAGGGCGCGTCGCTGCTGCTGCTCGTGGCCGCGATCGGGGCGATCGTTCTGGCCGGGCGCCGCCAGGTGGAGCCGCGCTGATGGACCTGACCTGGTACCTCGTCCTCTCGGCGCTGCTCTTCGCGATCGGCGCCGGCGGCGTCCTGATCCGCCGCAGCCCGCTGGTGATCCTGCTCTGCCTGGAGCTGATGCTGAACGCGGGGAACCTCGCGCTGTTGGCCTTCGCCCGCGCCAACGGGGACCAGGACGGCCAGATCTTCGCGCTGGTGGTGATGGTCGTCGCCGCCTGCGAGGTCGTCGTCGGGCTGGGCCTGATCGTCGCGATGTTCCGCCGCAAGCTGCCGCTGAACGTCGATGACATGCGGGAGCTCCGCGGATGAACGCAGCCGACTTCGGCTGGCTCGTCCTCGCCTTCCCGCTGGCGGGGAGCCTGATCATCGCCTTCGGCTGGCGGGCGCTCCCTGGGCGGGCCGCCGGCGTCATCGGCACGACCGCGATCGGACTCGCGTTCCTGTGCTCGGTCGGGGCCTTCATCGACATCCTCGGCCAACCGGTCGAGGAGCGCCAGATCGTCTCGTCGCTCTACGACTACGCATCGGCCGCCGGCGTCGACATCCAACTCAACATCCTCGTCGACCCGCTGTCGGTCCTGATGTGTTTGGTGGTGAGCGGAGTCTCGACGCTGATCCACCTCTACTCGGTCGCCTACATGACCTCCGACGAGGGCTTCCGGCGGTTCTTCTCCTACCTCAACTTCTTCGTCTTCTCGATGCTGCTGCTGATCCTGGCGGGCAACTTCGTGCTGCTCACCGTCGGCTGGGCGTTCGTCGGGTTCGCCTCCTACGCGCTGATCAGCTTCTGGTACCGGCGCGGAACCGCCACCGCGGCCGGGATGAAGGCGTTCGTGATCAACGTGATCGGCGACATCGGCCTCGTGCTCGCCGCCTTCCTGCTCTTCCGCGAGCTCGGCACGTTCGACTACCTGGCGGTATTCGAGGAGGCGCCGGAGGCGTTCAGCCCCGACGACGGCACCTTGATCGCCATCTGCCTGCTGCTCTGCGTCGGCGCCTTCGCCAAGTCGGCGCAGCTCCCGCTCCACACCTGGCTCCCGGACGCGATGGAAGGGCCCACGCCGGTCTCCGCCCTGATCCACGCGGCGACGATGGTCACGGCCGGCGTGTACCTCATCGCCCGGGCGCACCCCCTCTTCGAGTTGGCGCCGACGGCCGCCGACATCGCCGCGTTCGTCGGCGTCGCAACGCTGATCTTCGCTGCCACCGTCGCCTTGGTCGTCACCGACCTCAAGCGGATCATCGCCTACTCGACCATGTCCCAGATCGGGTACATGATCGCCGCAGTTTCGATCGGCGCGTACTCGGCGGGCCTCTTTCACCTGATGACGCACGCGTTCTTCAAGGCGCTGCTCTTCATGGCGGCGGGCTCGGTGATCGCCGCGATGGCCGGACGCCAGAACATCGACGGCATGTCGGGGTTCCGCCGCGCGATGCCGTTCACCTCGCTGGTGCTGATCATCGGCTGCCTGGCGCTGGCGGGGTTCCCGGGCATGTCCGGCTTCTTCTCGAAGGACGAGATCATCGGCGTCGCCTTCGAGCGCGGCGGGATGTACTCCTGGATGGGAGTCGCGATGTACGTGGCGGCCTTCCTGACCGCCTTCTACTCGTTCCGCATCGGGTTCCGTGTCGTCGCGGGCAAGCCCTGCGAGGAGGCGAAGGAGCTGGAGCAGGGCCACCTCGCCCACGGCGAGCACCTAAACCCGGCCACCGGCGAGAGCGAGGACACGGCGGTCGGCTTCCCAGGCACCGAGCACCACATCGCCGAGCGCGAGTGGGCGATGAAGGTCCCGATGGCGATTCTCGCCTTCCTCTCGGTACTCGGCGGCCTCGTGCAGGTTCCCGGCCTGGACGCGGCCATCGAGCACTTCCTCGAGGGGACCTTCGAGCACTCCGAGCTCTTCCACATCATCCCGTCCACGGAGAGCGCCTGGCTCGGGCTGGCCGGCGGCGGCCTGATCTCGATCGCCGGGATCGCGCTCGCCTACTACTGCTACATCCTGCGACCCGGGGTGACGGTGCGCATGGCCGAGCGCCTCGTCGGCCTGCACCGGTTCCTGCTCAACAAGTGGTACTTCGATGAGCTCTATGACCTGGTGATCTACCGGCCGTTGATCGGCGTGGGGAGGTTCGCGAACAACGTCGTTGAGCGGGTCCTGGTGAACGGGCTCGTCAGCGCCACCGTCGGCGTCGTTCGCGGCTTCGGTGGGATCGTGAGGGGCGCCCAGTCCGGCTTCGTGCGCGCATACGCCCTGCTCCTCATCACCGGCTTCGCCGCGCTCGGCCTCTACTTCCTGGTGGTGGCGG
The DNA here is from genome assembly GCA_963807385.1 of uncultured Solirubrobacterales bacterium. Classification (GTDB taxonomy): domain Bacteria; phylum Actinomycetota; class Thermoleophilia; order Solirubrobacterales; family 70-9; genus JBDTSW01. Next base: position 71,680 of record CAWEBQ010000005.1, on the reverse strand, counting down.
CCTGATGCTGAACGTGTTGCTCTGGCTGCCGCTCGCCATCGGCCTTGTGTGCCTGGTGCTGCCGCGCCGCGCCGCCGGCCCGGTGTCCCTCGCGGGCGCGCTGGGCACCCTCGGCCTCGCCGTGGCCCTCGTCGTGGACTTCAAGAGCGGCATGCCGGGGCTCCAACACGTCGTCGACGAGTCGTGGATCCCGGACCTGGGTGTCCGATACCAGCTCGGCGTGGACGGGATCAGCCTGTTCCTGATCGTGCTCACCGCGATCTCGTGGGCCGGCGCGATCGGCTTCTCTCTCTCGCGCCAGAGCGAGCGCCAGGGCAACTACTACTTCCTGCTCGGGCTCGCCGAGACCGCGACGCTGGGCGCCTTCCTCGCGCAGGACCTGCTGCTCTTCGTCCTCTTCTTCGACCTGATGCTGATTCCGTTCTTCCTCCTGATCGGGTCGTTTGGCACCGGCGAGCGCGTTGCGGCGACGCTGAAGATGATCCTCTACACGCTCGTCGGCTCGCTGCTGATGCTCGTTGGCGCGATCGCCACGGCGGTCCTCAGCGCCGACGCCACCGGCGAGCTGACCTTCTCGATCGCCGAGCTGCGCGCGAACGTGCTCCCGGAGGGCAGTCAGGACTGGATCTTCTGCTTCTTCGCCGCCGCGTTCCTGGTGAAGATGCCCGCCTTCCCGATCCACGGCTGGATGCCGGACGCCTACCGGGCCGCCCCGCTGCCAGTGCTCGCCCTGCTCTCCGGCGTGCTCTCGAAGGTCGCCGCCTACGGTTTCCTTCGGGTCGTGCTCCCGATCTTCCCCGACGCGACGATCCAGTTCCAGGAGCTGATCCTGGTGATCGCCCTCGCGAGCATCCTCTACGGCTCCGCGATGGCGTTCACCCAGACCAACGTGCGCCTCATCGCCGGCTACTCCTCGATCGCGCAGCTCGGGTTCATCACCCTGGGCGTGTTCGCGCTGGTCGGCGACGCCGCCGACGGCGCGGTGCTGCAGATGGTGAACCACGGGCTCGTCGTGGTGCCGGTGTTTCTCGTCATCGCGCTTCTGGCCGAACGCTCCGGGACCGAGGACCTGCGCGAGATGGGCGGCCTGGCGTTGCGGGCGCCGATCCTCACCGCGATGTTCCTGATCCTCACCCTGGCGACGCTGGCGATGCCGGGCTCGGCCAACTTCATCGGCGAGTTCTACATCCTGAACGGGCTCTTCGACGAGAAGATCGCCTACGCCGTCGTGGCGACCGCCGGCGTCGTGCTGGCGGCCTTCTACGCGCTGCGGATGTACCAGCGCACGATGCACAACCGGCTGCCTCCCGGGATGGCCTCGCGCGAGATCTCGCTCCGCGACGGGCTCGTGGTGGCGCCACTGGTCGCCGCGATCATCGGCCTCGCGCTGTACCCGGGCCTCGTCCTCCAGCGCGGCGAGGCGAGCGTGCAGGACAACCTGGGCGCCGTCGTCGCACCGCAGGACGCCGAGCTCGCCGCGCGAAAGCCCCCCTCGCGGGCGGTGGTCGAGTGACCTTCACCTCCCCCGACATCGACTACGCCGGGGTCTCGCCGATCATCGCGCTGACCGCCGGGCTCTGCCTGGTGTTGATGTCCGCCGTGTTCGCACGCGCCCATCAGCGTGTCGTCTCCTCGGCGCTCAGCCTCGCCACGCTCGCCACCGCCGCCGGCCTGTGCATCTGGCAGTGGGGCTCCAACGAGGATCTCGTTGCCGGGGCCCTGCGCCTCGACGAGCTTGGCATCGCGATCTCGCTGATCTGCATCGCCGCCGCCGCGTTCGTGATCCCGCTCGCCTGGCGCGAGGAAGCGTTCGACCCCAAGACGGGGCCCGGCGGCCAGGCGGAGTTCCAGGCGCTGGTCATCTCCTCCGTGCTGGGGATGGTGCTGCTGGCGATGGCTCAGAACCTGGTGATCTTCTTCGTCGCGTTGGAGCTGCTGTCGGTCCCGCTCTACGTGCTCTGCGGCGCCGCCCGGCGCCGTTCCGAGTCGCTCGAGTCGGGCCTCAAGTACCTGATCATCGGCGCGCTGGGCTCGGCAACCCTGCTCTACGGCCTGGCCTTTATCTACGGCGGCTCGGGCTCAACCGACTTCGACGGGATCGCGATCGCCATGGAAGCGGGTCTCGCCGACGACCCGCTCATCCTGATCGGCATCGCGCTCTCGGCGACGGGTCTCGCGTTCAAGCTCTCGGTGGCACCGTTCCACCAGTGGACGCCGGACGTCTATCAGGGGGCGCCCACCCCCGTCACCGCGTTCATGGCCGTGGCCACCAAGGCGGCGGCGTTCGCCGTCCTGATCAGGTTCTTCGAGGTCGCCCTCGGTCCGGCGGCTGCGGACTGGCGTCCCGCGCTCGCCGCGCTGGCCGTGGTCTCGATCCTGGTCGGAAACGTCGGCGCGCTGGGGCAGGACTCGCTGAAACGCCTGCTCGGGTACTCGGGGGTCGCCCAGGCCGGCTACATGCTGGTCGGGGTGGTGGCGTTCTCGGAAGAGGGCGTGAACGCGCTCGTCTTCTACCTCTCCGCCTACGCGCTGATGAACCTGGGGGCGTTCGCGGTGATCACGCTGCGCGAGCGCCAGGCGCCGCACGGCGACTCGATCGCATCCGTGACGGGCCTGGCCGCCGAGAGCCCGGCCCTGGCCGGGGCGCTCACGGTCTCCATGCTCGGGCTCGCGGGGCTGCCGGGGACCGCGGGGTTCATCGGAAAGCTCTTCCTGATCGAGGCCGCGGTCGAGGGCGAGTACACCTGGCTCGCGGTGGCGATAGCGATCGGGACGATGATCTCCCTCGCCTACTACCTGCGCGTGGTCGCGGCGATCTGGATGCGCCCGGCGGACGAGCCCGCCCCCGGGCCGATGCCGGCGATTGCCGGCGGCTCGCAGGAGGCCGATGCCACCACCCGCGGCGCCCACTGCCGCACGATCATCGCTCTGGCCGTGCTCGCGGCTGCAGCGACCGTGGTCTTCGGGGTCTTCCCGTCCCCGCTGGTCGACTGGGCCTCGGAGGCCGGCGCCGCACTGGCCGGCGCCTTCGCATAGCCGTGGCCGCGGCGGATCCGCTCGAGACCTATCGCGAGGGCATGGCGGCGTGGAGCCGCGGAGACCTCGACTTCACGCTCGTACGGACGACCGAGGACTTCGAGTTCGTAACGGCCCAGCTGTTCCCGGGGATCCGGCCGGTCTACGAGGGGCGGCAGGGCCTGCGGGACTTCTGGCAGGAGTTCATCGTCGAGCCCTGGTCGGAGCTGGAGATCGAGGTCGAACGAGGCGAGCTGCTCGAGGACGGCCGGGTGCTCGTGCTGCTTGGCTTTCGCGGGATCGGCCGCGGCAGCGGCGCCGAGGTAAACGTCAAATACGTCCACCTGGCGACGTTCAGGGAGGGCCTGCTGGCGAAGATCGTGGGGTTTCGGACGTGGGCCGACGCGATCGGCGCGGTCGAGGCCGAGGCCGAGGCGAGGTGAGCCTGCACCATGTCTCGCTCGAGGTCCCTCCCGAGAAGGTCGGGCGGACGGTCGAGTTCTGGGAGCTGGTCGGCTTCGAGTCGCTTGCGCCCCCGCCGGAGATCGCCGAGTACGCGAGCTGGCTCGAGCGGGACGGCCACCAGATCCACCTGATCCACACCGAGGCCGCGACGGTTCCCACCCTCGGGCACCCCGCGGTCGTCGCGCCGGACCTCGAGGCAACCGTCGCTCGGCTGCGAAGCGCCGGCTTCACCGTCGAGGATGCTCGCGAGCTCTGGGGGGAGCCCCGGGCCTTCGCGATCGCGCCGGCGGGGCACCGCGTGGAGCTGATGGCCGCTCCGCCGCCCCCGAGCTAGCTGTTCGGAACCTTCTCGGGGAGCGGAATCTCGTCGTCCGCGCGCGCGGCCAGCGCGTCGAGCCGCACGTCCAGCGCGTCCCGCTCGGAGCCCTCGCGCTTCCTGGGCGTGCCGCGCAGGCGCCCGGCGAGGGTTACCGCCTCCAGCGCGAACCGCCGGTAGCGGCGCTCGCGCGCCTCCAGCGTCTCCCGCAGGTAGGTGACGAGCGTTCCCACGATGAGGAGGACCGGGAGGATCACGGTGATGTGGTGGGCCTGCTCGCGCGCGTTGTCTCCGTCGTAGACGAGCGGGGCCAGCAACGCCAGGGTGAAGAGCCCGAAGTAGGCGCCCAGCACCCGCCTGTCGCGCACCAGGTACGCCGCGTAGGCCGCGACTAGGACGTAGTAGAAGGCGAAGTCGTCGCTGAAGATGCGTACCGCGAGGGCGATCTGGAGCGTCCCAAACAACAGCAGCAGGTGGAGCCAGTTGGGCGACAGCCGCTGCCAGGGCGCGAACAGGCAGGCCACCGCGGTGATCATGCCGGCGATCCCCAGCAGGTGGGAGCTGGCCGCCGGCATGGGCTCGAGCAAAAGCCCGGCGGGAAAGGAGAACAGGGAGCCCGCCAGGAAGAGCCAGCCCCCGAGTTGCCCGAGCCGGCGCGTCTCCTCCGGCCCGGGATCCCCGAATGCCGTCGCCCTGCGCTCAACCGGCGGGCCGATATCGCCTGGCGTGCCCATGACTGGAGTATCCGCTATCGGGACCGGCCGTGGCGAGACCGGCCGGCGAGTGGCCATCTGCGGGCGCCACTACGATCCTGCGCGTGCGCTATCCAGTGGAGAGCTTTACCGAGGCCGAGCGAACGGCGCTGGCTCCCCACTTCACCGACCTGGATGGACCGGTCTTCGCGCTCGTCAACCTCCCGGAGACCGTCAAGGGGGCGCTCTTCGCCCGCTACTCGCGCTACGCCGGGTCCCTGCGCCGGCTCTACCTGGACGAGTTCGCCGGTGAGGCGCCGGAGGGCGCGCGGCCGTTCGACGGGATCGAGGGGGAGCGCGCGGCCGGCCTCTACGAGCGCGTGTTCCTGGGCTACGGGGACGACTCGATAGCCCAGGTGGGCGGCGCCCACCTCGCCTGCGAGTGGGCCTCCAACGTGCTGACGAAGGTGCTGCAGCGGGGCCGGCTGGCGGCCTACCTCGAGCAGTCCACGCGCTACATCCCCTACGACCAGCCGATGCCCGGAGGAGGCTTTCGCTACTACGCCGACGGCGAGCTGGGAGACCGCTACGCGGCAGCCCTGGACGAGATCTTCGAGATCTACTCGAAGGGTTTGGAGCGCACCGAGGCGTGGGCCGCCGAGCGCTGGCCTCGCGGCGAGCAGCCCGAGCGCGCCTGGAGGAGCTCGATCCGCGCCAAGGCGCTCGACCTGATGCGCGGTCTGCTCCCGGCCGCGACGCTGAGCCATGTGGGGATGTTCGGCTCCGGCCAGGCCTACGAGGGGCTGCTGCTGCGGCTCATGGCATCCCCGCTGCCGGAGGCCCGCAGCTACGGCGGGTTGATGCTCGAGCAGCTCAAGCAGGTGATCCCGAGCTTCGTCTCCCGCGTCGAGAAGCCCGACCGCGGTGGCGAGTGGATCTCGTTCCTCGAGCGCCGGCGTGACGCGGCCGAGCACGCCGTCGCACGCCTCGGGCTCGACCGGCGGGAGGAGGGAGAGGCCCCGACGGTTGAGCTCGTCCACCACGACGGGACCGAGGCCGACCTGATCGCCGCCTCGCTCTTCGAGTCCGCCGGAGCCTCGGAGGCCTCGATCCACCGCCGGATCGAGGCCCTCGACCCGATCGAGCGCGCCGAGCTGATCGGGGAGCTGATCGGCGAGCGCGCCAACCGCCGTCACCGTCCGGGGCGCGGCTGGGAGGCCCTGCGCTACCGCTTCGAGATCGTCTCCGATTACGGCGGCTTCCGGGACCTTCAGCGTCACCGGCTGCTCACCTGTCAGTGGCAGCGGCTGGGGCCGGAGCTTGGCGCCGGCGTGCCCGAGGAGCTGCGGGATGCGGGCGTCGCGGATGAGTACGCGCGCGCACTTGAGGTCTCCCGCACGGAGTTCGAGCGGCTGGAGGGCCTGGGGCTGCGCGACGCCGCCTCCTACGCTCTGTGCCTGGGCTATCGCATCCGCTACGTGCTCGACATGAACGCGAGGGAGGCGATGCACCTGATCGAACTGCGGTCCGGGCGCGAGGGCCACCCCACGTATCGCGCCGTCGCCCAGGCGATGCACGAGCGGATCGCGGATGTGCATCCGAGCGTCGCCGCCGCGATGACCCACGTGGACTCCACGACCGAACCACGGCTGGAGCGGATCATGAGCGAGATCCGGACCCACCGCAAGCGGGCCGAGGCGGCCGATGACGACGCTGCGGCCGCGGCTCCGCCGGGCCTAAGCGAGCTGGGCTGAAGAAGGCCCCTCGGGGCTAGCGGCGGCGCTTGCGCTTGCGGCGCTTCGCGCGCTCGCGGCGCTCGGCGTTGGGGTTCTCAACGTCGCCGTTGCTGGAGTCCGAGAACAGCTCGCTGGCGTCGCCCTCGATGTCGCGACTGGGCTCGGGGTCCGGTGGAGCCTCGCCCGGCTTGGGCCACGGGACGGCTTCCCCAGCGTCCCATGCCGCGGGCCGGCCGCCGGGAACTCGGCTGAGGAAGATCAGGCCCAACCAGACGCCCCAGAGCATGAGAGCGAGCAGCGAGAACGCCTGCGCCAGCAGGATCAAAGAGGCACCGAGGGCCATCCCGAACGTGCCGAAGAAGCGGCTGATAAGGCCGACCCGCATCGCCCACAGGGCCGTGTAGATGGTGCCGATGACCATCGCGAGCAGCCCCGCCAGGCTGAACCCCTGCGCGAAGCCGTAGGTCGTCTGCCCCTCGATCAGGTCCTGCGCGTACTCCCCGATCGGGACCCCGGCGCCCCCGCCCGGCGATGCGAAGTCATTCGCGGCGCCGGACAGCGCGATGTACTGGAGGATGTTCGCGAGCGCAAAGAAGAGCGGGCCGGCCACCACGACGCCGACCAGGGCGCCCCGCATCGCCGCCGAGCGGGCGGACGCCGCGCGGAACAGGTAATAGAGGACGGGGGCCAGCAGCAGCAGGGCGCCGCCGTTCAGCAGGGCAGCGCCCAGCATCGTTCCGCGGGCCGCCTCGAACTCGCGCAGGAACTCGGAGTTGCTGGTGACGGAGACCACGCCCTGCTGCGCGACTACCGTGGACGCGATGAACAGCGCGGCACCGCCGAACGCGCACAGCGCGGCCGGGAGGGCCCATCGGCCCTCCCATTCCAGGATTCGCTCTCGGCTCACGACCGGCTCCGCCTGCGCACGGGCGGGTATCTTGGCAGGCGCCGACAGATGAGCAACCCACGCCCCCACGACTACGCCGTCACCGCGATCGGCCGCGACCGCCCCGGGATCGTGGCCGCCATCAGCGCCGCCCTGCTCGAGCTCGACTGCAACCTCGAGGACTCGCACATGTCGATCCTGCGCGGCCACTTCACGGTGATGCTGATCGTCCGCGCGGCCGAGGCCACCGCCGACGGAGAGCTGGCGGCGAAGCTCGCCGCCGTTCGCGACGAGCTGGGTCTCGAGGTCCTCACCGTGCAACCTGTGGACGAGCTGGCGGACCCGCGCGCGCAGCCCACCCACGTTCTGAGCGTCTACGGGCCGGATCGGCCGGGGATCGTCGCCGGGGTGACGGCCGCCCTCGCGGGGCAGGGGGTGAACATAACCGACCTCTCCACCCGCCTGGCCGGCTCGGCGGAGTCGCCGATCTACTCGATGCTCGTCGAGATCGATCTCGGGAATGCCACCGCCGCGGACGTCGAACGGGCACTGGACGAGCTGGCGGCCCCCGCCGAGATCGAGGTCGCCCTGCGCGAGCTCGAGGCCCAGGCGCTCTAGCGCCGCCGGCGATGGCGGTCCGCGAGATCCTCGTCTACCCCGACCGCCTGCTCAAGCAGGTGGCCGCTCCGGTGCAGGCCGGCGAGCTGGAGGCGATCACCGCGGACCTGGTTGACACCATGGACTCGCTCGGGCACTGCGTCGGCCTGGCCGCACCCCAACTCGGGAATCTCGTGCGGGTGGTCACCGTCGATGTCAGCGAGCACCCGAAGGCCAAGACCAGCAACGGACGACTCGTGCTGGCCAACCCGCGCGTCATCGAGTCCGGGGGCTCGGAGGTGGGGCGGGAGGGATGCCTGAGCATCCCCGACCTGACCGCCAACGTTCGGCGCGCCACCAGCATCGTCGTCGGGCACCTCGGCGGCGAGGTGCGCTCGGAGGGATTCGAGGCCCGCTGCATCCTGCACGAGCTCGACCACCTGGACGGGATCCTCTTCCTCGACCGGGTCGAGTCGCTGGTCGACGACGTGTTCCGGCGCCGGACCTACGCGTCGGAGGCCGAGGGCGCCGGGTCAGGGCCGGCGGGCGCCGGTTCCGCAGGCGGGCCGGCCAGCGGGAACGCCTCCCCGGCCGACCGGATGGGGTAGTACTCGTCCTCCGCCCCGACGGCCTTGGACAGCCTGTCGCCCGCCGAGAGCATCACGTCGAGGAAGGGTGCCGCGAGCGCGATCACGCGCTCGAAACGGGCGCGCCGTGCCGCCTGCTGAGGAGTGGAGGGCATGGGCCAAGGGTAGATGAGCGCCCGCGTGCCCGCCCCGCGCGGGCAATACCATTCGGCCGGTGAACGATCCACCGTCGCAGACCGGGCCGGTCGCCGTCTACGGCGCGACCGGCTACACCGGCAAGCTCGTCGCCGCGGAGCTTCGGCGGCGCGGCGCGGACTTCGTCCTCGCGGGCCGCAGCGCCCAGAAGCTGGAGATGGTGGCCGAGGACCTCGGCGGCGCCAGCACCGAGGCGGTCGGCATCGACGACGAGGCCGGGCTCCGCTCGCTGCTTGAGCCGTGCGCCTCCGTGATCGCCTGCGCCGGCCCCTTTCAGCTGCACGGCGAGCCCGTCCTCGCCGCCGCCGCGGCAGCCGGCACCCACTACATCGACACGACGGGTGAGCAGCCGTTCATGCGGCTCGTCCTCGAGGCGTACGGAGAGCGCTTCACCGCGTCCGGCGTGGCCGCGATCACCGCGATGGGCTTCGACTACGTGCCCGGCGACATGATCGCCGCGCTCACCACCGCCGGCATGGACCGTCTCGACCAGGTCACATTCGCCTACTGGACGCGCGGCTTCGGCGCCTCGCGTGGGACAGCGATGTCGGCGCTGGGCATGATCAACGGAAGCGATGTGGAATGGCGCGACGGAGCGCTGCGGGACGCGCCGCAGTCGGTCGGGCGGGGCAAGTGGCGCTTCGGCGAGCCCGTCGGCGAACAGCGCATGGTGCGCTACCCCGCCGGCGAACATCTGACGGTGCCCCGGCATGTGGACACCCGCAACGTCCGGACGATGCTGAGCGCCTCGACGGCGGTCCCCCACCCCAGGCTCGCCGCGGCGGCGCCGGCGCTGATGCCCGTGCTGCAACTCGCAACCCGGACCCCGCTGAGGCGGGCGATGGCGGCCGCCATCTCGCGCCTGCCGGAGGGCCCCTCCGAGGAGGATCGGCGCCGCTCCCGATTCACGATCGACTGCGAGGCCGTCAGCGGCGCCACCCGCCGCCGCGGAACGATCTCCGGGCGCGACGTATACGGCCTGACCGCGCGCACCACGGTCGAGGCGGCGCTGCGTTGCGCTGCCCCCGGGTACGACCGAAGCGGGGCACTCGCGCCCTCGCAGGCCTTCGACCCGGAGGACTACCTGACGGCGATGGCGAGCGCCGGGATCGAGTGGGAGGTCGAGTCCGGGTGAGCGAGGAGCTTTGCCCGCTCTGCGGGTCTCCTCTTTACGGATGGCTGAAGGTCCCCGACCCGCGCACGCGGCCGACGGTGGGGGCGCCGGTGGCCGACGACGGCGCGAGGGTGCTCGACCGCTGTGAGGACTGCGGGGCGGGGATCGAGACCGGCGTCGGGCCAGTGGACCTCCACGCCGAGCTCGAGGCCATCCGGACGACGTTCGGCGACGGCAGCCCGGCGGTGCTGGCCGCGAACCGCGCGAGCTGGCAGGCGAGCCTGGGCGGCGAGGGCTGGGCGGCGATCGACGTGCACCCCGGGCGGCTGCTGCTCACCCAGCGCTCGCTCCAGCTCCTCGCGGAGCGGACCGGCGCGACGTTGGGGGAGGTCGGCTCTCCCCCGCTGGGCGCGAATCAGCGCTGGATGTGGCAGACGCTGATCAATGGTCTGACGCTCCACCCCAATTTTGCCCGAGAGGTCAGGGCCGGCCGCCTGCGAATGGCCAACGCACGCAGCAGGTTCGCGTTTATCGCGGACTGCGTCGCGACCGTCCTCGCCGCGCCGTTCGTATTCCTGGTCTCGTTCCCCCTCGAGCTGGTCGGCGCCCTGGCCCGCCGCGGCGGGGCGATGGTGGCGCCGCTCGAGCCCCCGAGGCTCGACTAGATGGCCGAGCGCCAGACGCGCCCGGCGAGCGGCAGCAGCAGGGCGCGCGGCAGGTGCTGCCCGCCGACGGCCGTGGCCCGCTGAAGCAGCCCGGGGACGACGACGCGCTTGCCCTTCTCGGCGCCCTCGACGGCGGCCTCGGCAACCTGATCGGCGGTCAGCCAGACGAAGTCCGGCGTGCGGTCCTCGGCGCCGCCCATCCCGGCCTCGGCGACGAACTCCGTCTTCACCGGACCCGGGCACACGGCCGTGAGGCCCACGCCGGACTTGATCCCGGAGAGCTCCTCGTGGACGGCCTCGCTCAGCGAGAGGACGAATGCCTTGGTCGCCGCATAGACGGCGTTGGAGGGGATCGGCTGGAACGCCGCCATCGAGGCGAGGTTGATGACGCAACCGCGGCCGCGCTCGATCATCGGAGGCAGATAGCGGCCCTGCAGGTCGGCGAGCGCAGCGCAGTTCAGCTCGATCATCCGCAGGTTCCGTTCGCGGTCGGTCTTGTGGAAGTTCCCGGCGTCGCCGAACCCGGCGTTGTTGACCAGGATCTCGACGTCAAGCCCGGCGGCCTCGATCGCCTGCGCCATCGCGTCGCGGCCGGCCGGCGAGCCCAGGTCGGCCGGGAAGGCCTCGGCGCGCACCCCGTGGGCGTCGGTCAGCTCGGTCGCGAGGTCAAGCAGGCGTTCCTCGCGCCGGGCGACCAGCGCCAAGCCGTGCCCGCGGGCGGCGAGACGCCGGGCGATCTCGACGCCGATCCCCGAGGAGGCACCGGTCACGAGGGCGACGGAGTTGGCCTGAGGTGAGGGCAATCCCATGGGGACGGCAGGCTACCCGACCCCACTATCCTGGATCCATGGAAGGAAGCGAGGGCTTCAACATCTTCGGCGACCCGGACGACCTGCGCGCTCGCCTCGGCGAGATGGCCGAGCAGATGCAGGGCGCGCAGAAGGTCGCCTGGGCCGACAACGCGATCAAGCTCGCCGTGGACATGACCGTGGCCGCGATCGGCGCGATCGACCTCGACGGGAACTCGGACCAGCAGGCGATGCAGGTCCGCGACGCCATCCGCGTCGTCTTCCCCGAGGCCGTCACCCTGGTGCGCGAGGCGCGCCAGGGCCTGTCCTGATCCGGCGCTGAATCGACACGCTCAGCGCGTGACGGGTCGCCCCTGGCGGCCTAGCGTTAGCGCGTGGCGGCAAAGCCCGAGAGCGGATCGGCGTCCGTCGAGCAGGCGGGGTTGGCGCTGCTCATCGCGATGCTTCTGCTGGCGTCTGCCGCCGCGTTGGCGGGGGCCCCGGCGATCGAGGGCGGACGCGAGGTGGGCGCCGCGATCGCGCGCAAGCTCCGCTGCGCCCCGCGACTTCCCGGGCCCTGCTGGCAGGACCCGCTGACCGAGGCCTACGGCCGCTCGCTGGGCGGCGCGGTCCGGGCCCTGGCGCCCGCCCCCGCGGCGCGCGGCGGCCTCATGCCCGTGGACTTCCGCTACTGCCGCAGCGCGAGCTGTGCCGTGCCTGGGGCGGGTTCACGGCTCACCGCAGCGAACAGGCGGACCACCGCGTTCGTGTCGGTCGAGGATGGGCGCCGCGCCGGTGGCGACGCCGTTATCTCGTACTGGCTCTACCGGCCCACGCTGGGGTGGGAAAGCGTGAGGAGCCACGCAACCTCCGAGCAGGTCACCACCCTCGCGGCCACCCCACTGCTCGAGTCACAAGACCCCGCCCTCGTCCCCCTGGAGACCCTCGCTGGGCGAAACCACGTCGTGTTTCCACCCGGCGAAGAGCCGCCGTGGCGCTGGCGGGTGAACTCTGCCTGGGGCTGATTGCCGTTTGTCATTCGGCGGCGCAGCCCTCGCGTTCGTGACTACGACGGTAGAGGTGAACCGGACGCCGGGCAGTCGGCAGCGCGAACGCCGCGGTGCCGACCAGGATGAACTCCGAATCACGCCGCGGCCAGGTGCATGGCCCGGCGAGACCAGTGTGGTTCGTGTGCGTGATGACGCCATGGCCGCGGCTCCGCCCGTACTCAGCGAGCTGGGCCGAGCCCCACTAGCGCTTCGTCTCGGCCTCGATGGTGAAGGGCGTCGCTGGATTCGCCGCGAAGTTGTGCACAGCCAGGTGCCACCTGCCGCGCTGCGGGAAGCGGATGTTGCAGCGCTCGTTGATGCCATAGCGGAAGGGCTTGCAGGCCGTGGGCGGCTGCTCCGGTGGCGAGAAGCGATCGCCATAGAGGTCGAGGTCGGGCACGCAGAGGTCTTCGCTCACGAACGCGCAATCCGCGCCCGACAGCCTCACGATCAGCTTGCGTGCCCCGCGCGGCACCTTGAACGTGTATCGCTCGAAGGTGTCCTGAGCCCCGGAGGATCCCTGGGCGGGAATGCCGTCAAGGAGCCGCGTCGGCGTCCCGTCGCCCACCGAGACCGGGACCTCGACCAGATCGGATAGGACCGGGCTGCCCCCGTCCTCCACACGCAGGCTGACGGGGTAGGTCCCGGGAGCGTTATAGGTGTAGGTCGGGTTCTGTTGCGACGACGCGAGGCCACCCTCGCCGAAGTTCCAGTGGCGCAACGCGATCCCTGCGTCGTCGCTCGACTGGTCGGTGAACTGGCACTCGAGGTCGTCGCAGTCGTATGTGAATGTGGCCACGGGGGGCTGATTGCCGCCGCCCCCAGCGCCGAAGGCGATGAACCGGTTGAGGGGCGAGCCCATGTTCCAGTGGTCGTCGAGGTATGGCTCGTCAGCCTCCACCGCCGAGTCGAAGTAGGTGTCGAACCCGCAGTCGAAGCGGTCGAGTTCGCCAGCCGCCACGACTGGGTTGGCGCAGGCCGCAAGGAAGCCGGGGTCGAGGTCCCCGTTGTCGTTGTAACACATGATGTCCTCGGCGCTGAAGCAGTGGGCGCCGCTGCCGGTTGACTGCGGCGCGTTGTACCCCACCGCCCCCTGGTTGTGCCCGTTCTCGTGCATCGGTGTCGTGCCGTCCCAGCAGTCCACCCAGGTGATTCCATGCGCGTTCCCGAGGTTGTTGGGATTGTTGAGCTCGAGCTCCTCGTGGTTGTAGGCGAACATGCCGACGCCGCACTGGGCCACGGTGGGGTCGCCGTCGTAGAAGACGGTGTAGTCGGCGTTTTGCTTGTTGAAGCCCAACTGACGCAGGGCCGTCGTCACGCCGTTGAAGTTCGCGACGGCGTTCGACTGCACGGCGCTGATGATCATCTGGTTGCTCGCGTTGCAGAGCACCTTGTAGTCGGCGCTGGGCCCGCCGGAGGCGATGGAGTCGCGGTTGAGCGCGTAGTTCATCTGCGCTATCTCCTCGAAGATGTCGTTGGCGAGCGCCGCGTCGAGCCGATTCGTGTTCCTGTACATGTAGATGATGTGCTGGTAGTAGTCGCCGGTGGCGCTGGCTGCGCACACGGGCGCGTCGGTGGGCTCGTTGCCGAACCTCTTGTGCCCGAAGGGATCGTCCTTCGACGCCTTTCCCCCGCTCAAGTCCCTAGTCACAGGATCGGGCCCGTGCGTAAACGCGTCAGGACCCACGCCCAAGTCGACCCTGTAGCCGCCGAACGGTGTCAGTTCGACGTCGCCTCCTAGCGCCCGCTCTACGCGTCGCGGGACCGCGGTGGGCTCGAACGATGCCTTCTTCGTACCCACCTTCGCCTGATTGACGGTTCCCGGGTGATCGGCGATGGCTGCGGCGGGCGCCAGGGCGGCGGCCAAGAGGGCGAGCAGCGCGACGCGGGCCTTCACGCCCTGACGATACCCCGCCCACCGCCCTGAGACAAGGCGGTCGCCAGGACAAGGCCCGGCGGATTCGTTGACGCGCGCGTAGGATCGGCGAGGGATGAAGGCGACACCCAGGGACTCTGGGCCGCGCCGGTCACCAGGTGGCGTCGTGGAACTCCATGACGCCCATGCCGCTCTCCAGCTCCAGGCCCCCGGGCAGGGTGCCGGTGAAGGCGCCGAAGGGCTGGCGGTAGCTGTACTTCACCAGCCACCGGCTCTCGTCCTTGACCCGCTCGAACTCCTTGGTGAAGTCCAGGCGCGAGCCGTCGTCGAAGTCGATCGCGTTCAGCTCGTCGAAGACCACGGGCCCCGGCTCGGAGGGCTGCCCGTCGATCCAGATCGCTCGCTCCGATCGCTCGGGGGGATCATTGATCCCGCTCACCAGGTTCCAGCCGACCGAGCGGCCGTCCTTCAGGCGACCGACGCCCGACGACCAGCTCCAGACGGTGTGGCGCGGGTGGTATCCGGCGGACTCGTCCTCCATCCCGCGCCCCTCCACCTGCCAGCGGCGTTTGCCGATACGGACGTCGATCTCGATCGGCACGTCCGCGCGCTTGCGGGTCCACACGTACTGGCCCTCCTCCGTGGTGGGGCAGACCGACTCCGCCCACTTCCCCTCGCCGCAGCGCAGGAACGCCCGGGCGTCGTCCGGGCCGCGGACGTCGCAGTCGATCCGAACGAGCGATCCCTCGTCCGGCGCGTAGTCGAGGACGCCCATGTCGCCGAGCTCGGCCACGACCTCCTCACCGCCGAGATGCTCCGTCCAGACCTCGCCCCGGGCCCCGGGCAGGAGCATCCGCGTGTTCTCCCACATCTCCCCGCTCTCGCGGTCACAGACGGCCCAGAAGTTCTGCACCACGGGCCCGACGTGCACCCGCGCCGCGCAGACGAAGATCTCGTCCGCGAACGCCCCCACGTAGCGCCAGCGCTTGCGCCACCGCCCGTCGCGGCGCAGCGGGAGCTTGTCGGGGGGGAGCGGCAGGTCGGGCCGCTGCCCGTCCGGCCCACGCCACGGAAGCGAGGAGATCGCGGCGCTCACGGCTACCCCGGCGGCTCGATCGTCGCGATCGGGTCGCCGGCGTTCACCGAGGCGCCCTCGCTCACCGCCAGCTCGGTCACCTTGCCGGCCTGGTGCGCGGTGATCTCGTTCTCCATCTTCATCGCCTCGATCACGCACACGAGGTCGCCCTCCGCCACCTCCTGTCCCTTCTCGATGGCCACCTTGAGGATCGTGCCCTGAAGCGGAGCGGGCAGGGTCGGGCCGCCCGCGCCGCCGCCGCCCGCGCCTGCCGAGCGCTCGCGCCTGGGCGGCCTGCGCGCACCCGCACCGACAGCGCCGGAGGCGGGAGCGGCGCCGATCACCCTCACCGAGTGCAACCGGCCATCGACCTCCACCTTGTAGTCGCGTTCCAGCGTCTCCTCAAGCTCCTCGCCATCAGCCGGCTGGGGAGGCGCCTCGGGGGCAAGCGTCTTCAGCCACTTCTTGTCCTCGGTGAGGTCGCGGCAGGTCTCACCCTTGGCCCACTGGTCGGTCGCGAGGATCGCCTGGTGAAATGGGATCAGCGTGGTCAGCGGCTCGATCCTGTACTCGCCGAGCGCGCGCAGCATCCTGGCCGTCGCCTTCTCCCGATCGACGTCCCAGGTGACGAGCTTCGCGACCATCGGGTCGTACAGCGGCGTGACCTCGGTGCCCGCCTCAAGCCCCGAGTCGACCCGCACGCCGGGGCCGGCGGGCTCGACGTAGCGCTCGATCGGGCCGGGCGCCGGAGCGAAGTTCTTGTGCGCGGCCTCCGCGTTGATGCGGCACTCGATCGAGTGGCCGACCAGGGAGACGTTCTCCTGTAGCACGGAGATCTCCTCTCCGGCCGCGATCCGCACCTGCTCGCGCACGATGTCGATCCCGGTCACCATCTCCGTCACGCAGTGCTCGACCTGGACGCGGGTGTTCATCTCGAGGAAGAAGTAGTCGTCCCCGACCTGCATGCCCTCGATCGTCCCCGCCCCGCGATAGTCCACAGCCGCCGCCGCGTCGATGGCGATCTTGCCGATGCGCTCCCGCATCTCATCGTCCACGTGAGGTCCCGGTGCCTCCTCGATCAGCTTCTGGTGGCGACGCTGGATAGAGCAGTCGCGCTCGCCGAGGTGGATCACGTTGCCGTGCGAGTCGGCCAGCACCTGAACCTCGACGTGGCGCGGGTCCTCGAGGTAGCGCTCGAGATAGACGGTGTCGTCGGAGAAGAACTTCTCCCCCTCCCGCGCGGCACCCTCGAAGGCCTCCTCGAGATCATCCTCGGTCTGCGCGACCCGAAACCCTTTGCCACCGCCGCCCCCGGCCGCCTTGCAAGCGACCGGGTAGCCGATGTCCTTCGCGGCCTTCTTCGCCGCCTTGGCATCCGGCGAGGGCTCGGTCGCGCCGGGCACGATGGGCACCCCGGCGTCCTGCATCAGCTCGCGGGCCTTCGTCTTGGAGCCCATCGCCTCGATCGCGCCGGCGGGCGGGCCGATCCAGACGATGCCGGCCGCCTCGCACGCGTTGGCGAAGGTGGCGTTCTCCGCCAGGAAGCCGTAGCCGGGATGGATCGCATCGGCGCCCGCGCTCGTCGCGACCTCGATGACCTTCTCGATGTTGAGGTAGCTCTCGGCCGGCACCGCCGGGCCCAGCAGGTGCGCCTCATCGGCGTAGCGGACCGCGGGCGTGTCGCGGTCGGCCTCCGAGTAGACCCCCACGGAGGTGATGCCCATCTCGCGCAGTGTGCGCATGACGCGAATCGCGATCTCGCCGCGGTTAGCGACCAATACCTTCTGGAACATGGCGCGGGAGTCTATGGAGGGCTGCCGGCCTTTAGGCCGCTCGGAGCTGTGTCGAGGACTCGCCGGTCCACACCACCTGGTCACGATCGGGGCCGACGCCGACGAGGCGGATGGGCACCCCCGCAGCCTCCTCGACGAAGCGAAGGTAGTCACGAGCCTCCCTGGGTAGCTCCGACTCCGAGCGGCAACCGCCGATATCGCCCTCGAACCCCGGGAGGTCCTCGTACTCCGCCTCCGCCGTGTGGAGGATCGACTGGTGCCACGGGAAGTCCCGCAGCACCGCCCCCTCGGAGGAGCGGTAGCGCACGGCGACTTTGATCGGGTCGATGCCGGCGAGCACGTCGAGCTTGGTGATCGCCAGCGCCGACATCCCGTTCAGGCGCACCGCGTACCTCAACGCGACGAGGTCGAGCCAGCCGACGCGGCGGTCCCGCCCGGTCGTGGTGCCCACCTCCCCGCCCAGAGTGCGCAGGCGCTTGCCGAGCTCGTCGTCGAGCTCGGTCGGGAAGGGCCCGGCGCCGACCCGCGTGGCGTAGGCCTTGGCGACACCCCAGACCTCATCGATGTCGCTGGGCCCCACCCCGGCGCCGACGCAAGCCGAGCCCGCAACGGGGTTCGAGGAGGTGACGAAGGGATAGGTGCCGTGGTCGAGGTCGAGCATCGTCGCCTGGGCACCCTCGAAGATCACCTGCTTGCCCGAGTCGAGCTTGTCCCAGCAAAGTCGCGCGGTGTCGGCGATATGGGGCTCGAGGCGGTGGCCGTAACGCAGGTACTCCTCGGTCATCGCGTGCAGGTCGAGGCGCGGGTCCCGCGCGAACGGGCGCAGCATCTGCTGCTTTGGCTCCAGCGCGGCAGCGATCTTCGTACGCAGGATCTTCGCGTCGAGCAGGTCCTGGACGCGGATCCCCAGCCGGAACGCCTTGTCGGCGTAGCAGGGGCCGATGCCGCGCTTTGTGGTCCCGATCTCGAGCTTGCCGAGCTTCGCCTCGCCGGCCGTGTCGAGCATCACGTGGTAGGGCATGATCAGGTGGGCGTTGGCCGATATCCGAAGGCCCGCGGTGTCGATTCCCCGGCGCCGCAGGCCCTCCAGCTCCTCGATCAGGACGGACGGGTCGACCACCACGCCGTTGCCGATCACCGACGTGACCTCCGGATAGAGGATCCCGGAGGGGATCAAGTGGAACTTGAACGTCTCTCCGTTGCGGATGATGGTGTGGCCGGCGTTGTTCCCGCCCTGGAAGCGCACGACCATGTCCGCGTGCTCGGCGAGCAGGTCCACGACCTTCCCCTTGCCCTCATCGCCCCACTGGGCGCCGACTATCACCGTTGATGGCATGGGGGTGATTATGGACGGAGGGGCGGGCGCGACGGTCCGCAGGCCGCCCGGGTTCAGACGCGGTAGCGCTGGTCCTCGCCGAAGAGGGGGAGCGGGTCGCCGCAGATCTCAACCAGGCGCGAGACGGTCCGCGACCCGATCTGCTCCTCCAGGCTCGCCTGGTCCAGGTTGGTGGTGACGAGCATCGAGCGCTTCGACTCGTAGCGGTCGTCGACGATGGCGTAGAGCTGCTCGAGCACCCAGTCGGAGCTCTTCTCGGCGCCCAGGTCATCGATATGGAGCAGGTCCACGGAGGTCAGCCGCTCAAAGAACTCGAGGTAGGAATCCTCGCCCGTCTCCGCGTCGTAGGTTCGGCGGATGCGCGCGAGCAGGCGGGGCAGCGAGTAGATCGCGACGGTCCGCCCCGCCTCCGCGACGGCCTTCGAGACCAGCATCGCGAGCGTGGTCTTGCCGGTTCCCACGTCGCCCATCAGCCACAGGCCAAGGCCCTCGTCGAGGTTCTCGTCGATCGCGTCCGAGTAGGCCCGAACGGCGCTCAGAACGGGTGCCTTGGTCTGGTCCGAGGCCATGTCGGAGACGGGCGGACGGTCGAAGGACACGCCGCGGTAGCGGGCCGGGATCGCCGAGGCGACTCCGCGGGCGCGCCGCCGGGCCAGCCGGGGCGCCCGACACTCGCAGGGGCGCGCGATGTCCTCGGGCCCGAGGATCCACCCCGAGCCGTCGCAGGCCCCGTGCGGGCAGGTCGGCTCGGCCGCGTCGGCGACCCGCAGCCTGCGGGCGCCGCTCATGCCTCGTCGGCCACGTCGACGAGCGGCGGGCCCTCACCGGGGCGCTGATCGACCGGCCGCTGAGTGCTCCCGTGCGCCTTGTCGACGAACCGCGGGTACTGCTCCAAGAACACCATCTCGACGCTCCCGGTCGGCCCGTTGCGATGCTTGGCGACGATCAGCTCCGCCTCCGAGGGATCGGCCTCCTCGTCGTACATCGCCTGCCGGTAGATGAAGCCGACGACGTCTGCATCCTGCTCCAAACTGCCGGACTCCCTCAGGTCCGACAGCATCGGCTTGCCCCTGTCGGGGCCCGTCCGCAGCTCCGGCGCGCGAGAGAGCTGTGAGAGGGCGATGACCGGCACGTCAAGCTCGCGGGCGAGGATCTTCAGCCCTCGGCTGATCTGGCCGACCTGCTCGACGCGACCCGCGCGCGGGTCGTCGGGGCGCATCAGCTGCATGTAGTCCACGATCACTAGCCCCAGCTTGCCGCCGGCCTCGCTGGAGGCCAGGCGCCTTGCCTTTGCGCGCAGGTCCAGGAGGCTGAGGTCCGACGAGTCGTCCAGCCACAGCGGGGCATCCTCCAGCTCGTTGCAGGCCTTCAGCACCTTCGGCCATTCGCGCTGGGTGACCTTGCCCTTGCGGAGCTTGTCGTTGGAGACGCGGGCGCGGCAGGAGATGAAACGGTGGGCGAGCTCGACCTCGGACATCTCGAGCGAGAAGAAGGCGACCGTCTCCCCCGTGCCCCCGGCGACGTTGTCGGCGATATTGCAGACCAGCGCCGATTTTCCCATCGCCGGGCGCGCCGCCAGGATGATCAGGTTGCCCGGCTGGAAGCCGCCGAGCAGGGTGTCGAGGTCGCGGAACCCGGAGGCGGTACCGGTCAGCTCGCGGTCGCCGCGGGCGAGCGCGTCGAGGCGCTCGACCTCCTCGGCGAGCACGTCGGAGACCTTGCGGAAATCGCTGGCCCGGTCCTCGTAGGCGACCCTGAACAGCAGCGACTCGGCCTGCTCGACGAGGTCGCTCGGCTCGCCCTCGCGCTCGTGGACCGACTTCTGGATCCGGTGTGAGGCATTCAGAAGCCGCCGTAGCAGCGCGTTCTGCTTGACGATCCGGGCGTAGTGGCGCGCGTTGCCGGGCGCCGGCACGGCACTGGGCAACTGGGTGACGTTTTCACGCCCGCCGGCCTCCGCCAGCTCGCCCGTCTGCGTGAGGTGCTCGGCGACCGAGATCGAATCGACCGGGTCGCCCCGCTCGTGGAGGGCCTTGATCGACCGGTAGACGACGCGATGGCCCTCGCGGTAGAAGTCGTCCTCGTTCAGCCGGACGTCGAGGATGACCGCGTCGATCGCGCCCTCCGAGACCATCATCGCCCCGAGCGCCGACTCCTCGGCCTCCAGGTTCTGGGGCGGTACGTGGGCTGTGTCCGGGCTCGCCATCGCTCTCGTGTAATTAGAGGGACGGCGGCGGCGGAACTAGGCCCCCGACGGCCCGTCGCCCCAATCAACCACAGGCGGGTCCGGAGCGCGAACGGTGAAGGCGGCTTTTGCGGGAACTAGATGCCGGCCCAAGCTCCCTCGAGTTTGGACCTATCCCAGCTTCCGGCGCCGGCGCCGTTCGGCGATCGAGCCCGCGCCCCGGACCAGGCCGCGCGCGAACGAGAGCGAGAACGGGCTGGGCTTGTGGACGACCTCGAGCTTCAGGCCGTCGGGATCGAAGAAGAAGACCGCGTAATAGCCCGGCAGGTAGGGCCGCTCGCCGGCCGCGCCGTCGAACTCGGCGCCGACCTCCCCAACCCAGGCCGCCGTCCTATCGACGGCCTCCCGGCTCGGCGCCGCGAAGCCGACGTGGTGAAGCCCCACCCGATACCGGTCGTAGGCATCCGATTCGGACTGCGCCTCGCGGAGGCCGAGCGACCCCTCCAGGTCGGGCCCCCAGAGGTAGTGGAGCGGCTCGCCGCGCTCGCCCTCCTCCTCGACGTGGCCGACCCAGCCCAACGGGCCCAGGAGGTCACGGTAGAAGGGAAGGCTCCGCTCCAGGGAGGAGACGACCAAGTCGAGGTGATCGACCAGCGGCATGCCGGGATGATCGCCCGGGGCGTTACTTCTGCTCGGCGACGATGGTCTTGACGCGGGCGGTCTCGCCGCCCCCGACCTCGACCTCGACCATGTAGGTGCCGATCTCACGAATCGGCTCCTCGAGGCGGATCTTCTTGCGGTCGATCCGCAGGCCGCGGGCTTCCGTGATCGCCTCGGCGATCTCGGCGTTGGTGACCGAGCCGAAGAGGCGGCCATCCTCGCCCGCCTGGTGCTGGATGGTCAGCACGGTCTTGGAGAGCAGCGCGGCGGTCTCGCCGGCGCGCTCGCTGGCCTCGCGGGCAGCCAGCTCGGCGCGCTCCCTCTGGCGCTGGGCGGCCTCGAGGGCCCCCGGGGTGGCCGGCTGGGCGAGCCTGCGGGGCTCAAGGTAGTTGCGCAGGTAGCCGGGTGAGACGTCAACCGCCGTTCCCGCCTCGCCGAGGTCCGGGACGTCCTTGAGGAGAATCGCCTGGGCCATCCCGGCCCTCCCTACCTCTCGCCGACGTAGGGCAGGAGCGCGATCTCGCGGGCGCGCTTCACCGCCAGCGCCAGCTGCTGCTGGTGGCGGCGCGAGAGCCCGGTGACCCGCCGCGACCGGATCTTGCCCCGGTCGGAGATGAACCGGCGCATGGTCGCCAGGTCCTTGTAGTCGATGACCTCGACGTTGATGCGCGTGTACTTGCGGGGGCGCATGCGGTCGCTGGGACCGCGTCGCCGACCGCCACCGCCGCGACCCGGGGGGCCGCCGGTGCTGCCGCCCTGCGCGGTGCGCTGCTGCGGGCGGGGCATCAGGCGCCCCGTTGGCTGTAGTTGGCTTCAGTCATACGAATCGCGCCGCTCCGGTGCGGCGCGAGACGCGGATGATAGAGACTCGGCGAGGAGTTGCCCGAGCGCCGAGGTTCGGCTAGAACGGGATGTCGTCGTCGCTGGAGGCGCCGACGCCCGCCGCCTCGCCCTCGAAGTCCGAGGTGTCGGCCGGGACGTCGGACTGGGGAGCCGCGAACCCGTTGCCGCCGCCGTTGCCGGAGCCGCCGGAGCCGGAGCCGTCGCGGCTGCCGAGGAACTGGACGGACTCGGCGATGATCTCCACAGACTGACGCTTGCCGCCCTCCTTGGCCTCCCACTCACGCCACTCGAGGCGGCCCTGAATGGCCACCGGGCGGCCCTTCGAGAGATAGGTCGAGCAGTTCTCGCCCTGCGCGCCCCAGACGGTGACGTCGAAGTAGTTGGGCTTGTCCACCCACTCGGTCCCCTCCTTGCGGCGGGTGTTCACCGCGATGCGGAGCTTGCAGACGGCGGTGCCGCTGTTGAGGTGACGGAGCTCGGGGTCGCGGGTGAGGTTGCCCGTGACGACGACCGAATTAATGTTGCTTGCTGCCAAGGCGATCAGCCCTTCCTTCAAGATTCGTTGACTCGTTATCCAGTCTAAGGAGCGGGTCGGCTGGTTCTCGCCCCCTCTGACGAGGAGAAGGCGCAAATAGCGGAGTGAGTGCGGATTACTGCTCGTCGGGGGAAGCCGGGGCCTCGGGCGCTGCGTCCGGGGCGGGGGCCTCGGGCTCCGGGGCGGGCTCACCCTCGGGCGGAGCCACCGGCGCCTCGGGAGCGGCCGGGGCCTCGGCGGGGGGCGCGAGCTCGGCGGGCGCCGGGGACGGCTCCGCGACCGGAGCGGGCTCGACGGGCGCCGCGGGTGCCTCCGCGACAGCCGGCGCCGGGGCGGCCTCGACGGGCTCGACGGGCGCCGCGACCGGCTCGTCGTCGGCACCACGGGAGTACCCGTCGCCTCGGTCGCGACCGCGACCGCCCGGACCGTCGCGGCGCGAACCGCGCTCCGGGCGACCTGACGAGAGCGGCGTCGGGGGCGGAGGCACGACCACCGGGTTGCGGGGATCGACCTTGAACAGTCGGAAGCGGAGCACGCCGTCGGCGATCCGCAGGTTGTGGTTGAGCTCGTCGAGCAGTGGGGTGCCGCCGGAAGCGAAGCGGAAGAAGCGGTAGTCGGCCTCGGTGCGCTGCTCGATCTCGTAGGCCATCTTGCGCAGGCCCCATGACGTGTCGTTCCTGATCTCGCCGTTCGATGTGATGCGCTGGCGCGCGTCGGCGGCGATCGCATCGCGGCGCTCGTCCGAGGTCTCCGGATCGAGCATGAGCACGAGTTCGTACTCGGCTTCGGGAGCGGCTTCCGGCGGGGACATAGCGGCGCAGGACTATAGCGGGGGTCGGCTGAGCCTCCGGCGGGGGGCGCCGTTTCGCGGACCGGGCTTGTGGGTGGATGATGGCCCTGTTGGAGCACATCCGCTGGCGTACCGCAGCGCGGCTTGGCGGCCTCGCGCTGGGGGCTCTCGGCGGGTTCGTAGCCCTCGGCGCCCTGGCACAGCCGCCACAGGCGCCGAGGCTCGCTGCCGACATCGGCCTTCCCTCCCCACCCGCCCCGGCGGCGTCCGCGCCATCCCCTCCGGCGCAGGCGCCGCCGGGGCCCAGGCCTGGTCGGGCAGCGGCCGATTCCCGGCCGGCCAAGACGCGCGATGCCGCCGGTCCGACCGGGCCCGATAGCGGCCCCCGGACGAGCCCGGACGAGCGCAAGGAACCCCCCACGCAACCGGCCCCGGCGCCCCCGACCTCGCCCGTGTCTCCGCATGCGCCTCCGTCACCCACCCCCGCGTACACGGCTCCACCTCCCCCGAGCCCACCAGCAGAGCCCGCGCCACCCGCCGCCCCCGAGTTCAGCTTCGAGCGATGACCCCACCGACCGCCCAGGAGGCACCCGTGCACCACAAGCCCACCGGAGAACCGACCCGCCTGGGCCGCGCGACCGTGGCCCTCGTCTGGCTCATCGCGGCAGCCGCCGCGATCCTGTTCCTGCTCGTCGCGGCGGGCAGCGCGGAGGGCGGCACCTACCGGGCGGTGCAGTGCAACCCCGGGTTCGACGCCGGGCGCGGCGACTTCGCCTTCAGCCGAAACTCCGACCACTACACCTCCCAGGCCGACTGCGAGGGCCCCGGCCTCGGCGTTCGCCACGACAACCGCACTAGCCGCCGGGGCCGCTGGGGCGCCTGGGCTCTGCCGGCGCCCGAGGGCATCCTCCTCACTGCGATCCGCGCGAGGGTGGCCGGGACCTCCGATGGCGGCCACGTCCCGGAGCTCCTCGCCGGATCGCCGGGATCAGGCACGCCGATCGGCCGGGCCGGCGGCGCTCCGCACACCGTGAGCTGGCGCGGCGCCGGCGCCGAAGGACTCGAGGCACGGCTGCGGTGCGCCCGCGCGAGCTGCGGGGAGGGCAGGCGGGCACGGATGCTGATCCGCAGGGTCGCGCTTCGCCTCCTCGACGAGACCTCCCCGACCGCGGAGCTCGCGGGCCCGCTGGCCTCCGGCCAGACCCAGCGCGGCGTCTCTACGTTCGAGGCCCGCACCACGGACATCGGATCGGGAGTGCGACGGATCCACCTGGAGGTAAACGGCAAGCCGGTCGGCTCGCGCCGCGTCCCGTGTGAGCTGCGGCGGAGGGTCGCCGTCCGCCTGCGACCCTGTCCGGCGGCGACCACCAAGCCCTACGAGCTCGACACCGCGGGCAGGGTGTTCAACCAGGGGCTGAACCGGGTCCGCGTCTGCGTCGACGACTTCGCGACGACCGGTGAGCGCAACCGAACCTGTGCCCGGCACAAGGCTCGGGTTGACAACGAGTGCCCGGTCGACGACGGCTCGGAGGCGGGCACCCTCAGCGCCCGCCTCAGGGGCATCCGGCGCGGCACGATCCCGGCGGACCGCCCGGCCACGGTCGCCGGGACGCTAACCGACCCGTCCGGCTCGCCGATCGCCGGCGCCCGCGTCTGCGTCGCGACCCGCACCGAGCTGGGAAGCGCCGTGGAGCACGTGGTCGCGACCCCGCGGACCACCCCTGGCGGGCACTTCGAGGCCCGGCTCGAGCCGGGCCCCAACCGCCAGGTGCGCGTTGCCCACTGGCCGGACGCCCGCCACGTCGCGGAGCGATATCTGCGGCTGCGGGTCCGCGCCCGCCCGAAGCTCAGGGTCGCCCCGAGCCGCGCCCTGCGAAACGGCGAGGAGGCCCGCTTTGTGGTCCGCCTCCACGGCCCCGAGCCCGGCGGGCGCATGGTCCAGCTCGAGGCCCGGACCGGCAGCCGCTGGGTGCCGATCCGCTCACACCCGGCCAGCCGCAGGGGGGTGTGGCGTGACTCCTACCGCTTCTCCTCGACGACGGGCACGCGCCGCTACCGCTTCCGCGCCGTGGTGCCGCGCCAGCACGGCTACCCGTACCTGCGCGGCAGCTCGCCTGTTCGCCGGGTTCAGGTGCGCGGGTAGTACTAGTCCGCGCGCTTGGCGCGGATGTCGGCGAGCTGCTCGTCGATCCAGACGCCGGGATCTCGGTCGTGGACGATCTCGCGCAGCCGGTCGGCGCGCATCCGCCGCTCCTCGGCCGACATCGTGAGCGCCCGGTAGATCGTGTCAGCCTGCTCCTGGATGTCGAAGGGGTTGACGGTGAGGGTGCAGTCCCCGAGCTCCTCGTGGGCGCCCGTGTTCTCGGACAGGATCACCACCCCGTCGCGGGTGTTGACCGCGGGCGCCTCCTTCGCCACCAGGTTCATCCCGTCGAAGATCGAGTTCACCATCAGCAGGTCGAACTGCTTGTAGCGGGCGACGGCCTCGGGGAAGTTCTCGTAGATCCGCAGGTCGATCGGCATCCAGTCGGTCGTGCCGTGGCGGTGGTTGACGACCGCGACCAGCGCCTCGATCCGCTCCAGGTACTCCTGATACTCGGGCACGTCCTGGCGCGACGGCTGGAGGTGGGCGATGAAGGTGACCCGCTCGCGGAACTCGGGGTGCTGCTGGAGGAAGGTGTCGAAGGCCGTGAACCCCCGCAGCACGTTCTTCGAGAGGTCGGCCCGGTCCACCCGCAGGATCAGGTGGTCGCGGCGGCGGCGCAGGAGCTCCTCCTCGTAGGCGGCCACCTCCTCGGTCGCTGCCACCCGCTCGAACCGCTCGGCGTCGATCCCGAGGGGATACGCGCGCACCCAGGTCTCACGCCCGGAGTGCAGCACCGCCCCCCGGTCGTAGTCCACCTCCAGCTCCATCAGCTCGCGGCAGCAGTGCAGGAAGTTGCGACAGTAGGCCGTGGTGTGGAAGCCGATGATGTCGTTGGCGAGCATCCCGCGGTAGATCTCCTCCCGCCAGCGGACCGGCAGGATCCGCCACGAGTCCGGCTGGCTCCACGGGATGTGGACGAAGTGCTGGAGGAAGACGTCCGGGCGCGCCTCGCGGACCACCGCCGGGCAGGTGTAGAGGTGGTAGTCGTGGAACATCACCAGCGGGTCCTCGGTGCCCTCGATCGTGCGCAGCACGGCGTCCGCGATGTCGTCGTTGACCACCCGGTACCCGTGCTCCCAGGCCTGGGCCTCCTCGGCGCGGATGTCCGGGGCGTTGGAGAGGTCCCAGAGGTAGTGCTGGATGAACCACAGGATCGGGTTGGCGATCACGCTGTAGAAGCGCTCGTAGGCCTCGGGGTCGGACTCCACCATCAGCACCCGGTAGCTCACGCCGTCGAGCTCGACGGTGGTCGGCCGGCCCTCCGACTCGCGGGTCACGGCGACGTCCTCCGAGGTCATCGCCGAGGCGATCCACAGGGCGTCGCGATGCGAGACCAGGCCCTGCAGCGCGGTAACGAGCCCGCCCCCACCCCGGCGCACCAGCCGCTCGCCGCCGTCGCTCCGCTCGAACTCGGCGGGGCCGCGGTTGGAGACGATGACCAGGCTGTCGGTGTCGGGCACGGGCGGGATCACCATACCCGCGCGGTCCGCGTAGCTATCCCGCCTCGGCGAGGGTGAACATCCGCAGCCAGTCGCGGAGCAGGCGCGGCGTGAGGAAATGCTGGCGGGCGTGCTCCTTGCCCGCCTTGCCGAGGCTTTTCGCCAGCTCCGGGTCCCTCAGGATCTGGATCGAGCGACGAGCGGCCTCCTCGGGAGAGGACACGAGGTAACCCGACTCGCCGTCCTCGATCTGCAGCGGGATGCCGCCGACGTCGCCGGCGATCATCGGGCGCCCCTTCCACAGCGCCTCGGTCACGGTGAGCCCGAAGCCCTCCCGCGTGGACTTCTGCATGCACACGTCGGCCTGCGACTGAAACGCGTTCACCTCGATCGCGCCCACGTTGTTCAGGTTGTTGAGGATCTTGATGTCGGGATCGCCGTCGGCGTGGCGCATGGTCTGGTGGAAGAACTCCCACCCCTCCGGGTCGTCGGTCGCCATCGAGCCGACGAGGGCGAGCTGAACCTCCGGGATCTCCTCACGGACGATCCGATAGGCGTCGATCACGCCTATCGGGTCCTTCCAGGGGTCGAAGCGCGAGACCTGACAGATCAGGGGCCGCTCGACGTCGATGCCGAACTGCTCGCAGACGAACGCCGCGTCGTCGGGCGAGAGCGCCATGTTCTTCGGGGACAGCGGGTCGATCGCGGGCGGCACGATGTTCACCGGGCCGCGAGCGTCGAGATCGCCCGGCACGTACTGCTGCATGTGCCAGACCGATTGGTCGTAGTCGCGCACCAGGGGGGCGAGCCTCGCGATGGTCGCTGGGTTCGGCGTCGAGAGGTCGATGTGGCACCGCCAGATCCAGTGCTTGGCGCAGTCGATCGCGGTCTGGCGCATCCCGGCCGGCTGCGGGTCGTGGATGATGATCACGTCCCAGTCGCCGTCGAGGCTCTCGGCGTTCATCGCGTTGTAGGCAGTGAACACCTCCCACTGCTCGTCGGAGATCGCCTGCTCGTCGCCCTGGAGCGAGTTGTGCATGAGCTTTGAGACGTTGAAGAACTCCTCCCGTCCCAGGATCACCTGCCAGTGCGTGTCGAGGCCGACGTCGTTCATCAGCGGCACCAGCGTGTAGAGGATCTCCGAGACTCCCCCGCCGAAGGCCGTCGCGTTGATGTGCAGGACGCGCTTGCCCTGGAGGGGCTCGGCGAGCTCGCGGATCTCGTCGATCAGCCCGCGACCGCAGATGTGCGTGTAGTCGGCGAGGGAGCGCTGGCCGAGGGCGACTTCGGTGAGCATGGACGCGGCAGGCTACCGAGCGCCGAGTGCCCTGTGGTTGCCCCAATGTCCAAGCCTAGGCGGCCGGGTCATCCAGATCGCAGCCGCTCGATGCCCGCCTCCACTGCGGCGACGAGCTGGGCGTGGAGCGACGCGTTGGCGGACGCGATGCACGACATCTGAAACTCGGCCCCGGATCCCAGCAGCGGCCGGTCGTCGAGCGGGTCGCCGGCCGCGTCGGTGACGATGGCGCCGCCCTCGCTGAGGCAGAGCGCCGCGGCGGCGAGGTCGTACGGGGAGTTGTTGAGCACCGCCCCGCCGCCCACGCGCTCGAACTCCTCGCGCATCCCCGGCACCTCGGAGACCATCAGGGGCCCGGGCTCGACGTAGGCGTCAAGCTGCCCCGTCACCACGCGCGTCATGTCGAACGTCGCCGATCCGAGGTCGAACGTGCCGCCGCCCACCGACGAGCCGTCGATCAGCTCGGCCAGCACCTCGGCGACCGCGCGCACCGGTCGCCCCCGCAGGCCGTACGTCCAGAACAGCCGGGAGAGATCGGCGTTGGCGGACAGGCGGGCGCCCGGCTCGAGCCCCATACCGCGCTCGGCGACGAACGCCTGGCCTGACTTGATCTCGACCACCACACCGGCCTCCACGTCGCCCATGGCCGGGTCGCCGTCGAGCCTCGCCGCGGCCACCGAGACGCAGGCCGCCTCGAAGCCCGCCATGGCCGGGCGCGTCCCATCGATCGGATCGACGATGAGCACCAGCCGCGGGTCCCCGGACGGCTTCACCATGCCCCGGTCCTCGGAGTAGAAGGCCACCCCGGGAGCCCGCGCCGCCAGGAACTCCTCCATGAACGACTCGGCCTGCTCGTCGATTGCGAAGGTCACGTCGCCGCCCTCGCCGGCGCCCGCGTGATCGCGCCCGGAGTGGCTTCCCAGCTCGGGGAGGACCTTCTCGCGCAGCGCCTGCGCGAGCTCGACGCAAAGCTCTCTACTACCGGGTTCAGGCACCTGGGTTCACGCTAGCTTGAAGTCCCGCCGCGGGCAGGGTGACTGGCCCCATATGAGTAGCTACGTCGCGTCTTCGCGGGTGCCGAGCGTCACGGTGATCTCCTGGCGCTCGCCATCGCGGATGACCTCGAGCTTTACCTCGGCGCCGGGGTCGAGGCGCGAGACCAGCCTCGGCAGGTCCGACTCGCCGACGATCTCCTCGCCGTTGACCGCCACGATGACATCGCCGCCGGCCTCGACCTCCTGACCCTGGAAGTCGATGGTCGTGTCGGAGCCACGGATACCCGCCCTGTCGGCCGGCCCGGCGTTGGTCACCTCCGCCACGAGCGCCCCCGTCTCGACCTCGAGGCCGAGCTTGTCGGCGAGCTGGGGGTAGAGCGCCTGGGTGGTCACCCCGATGAACGCGTAGTCCACGGTGCCGTCCTCGCGAAGCTGCTCGAGCGAGCGCAGGGCCAGGTCGATGGGCACCGCGTAGCCGACGCCCTCGTTGCCCCCGGAGGTCGTGTTGATCTGCTGGTTGAGCCCGATCACCGTCGCATCCGAGTCCAGCAGCGGCCCCCCGGAGTTGCCCGGGTTGATCGACGCGTCGGTCTGGATCCCACCGTCGATCCGGAACTCCGTGAGCGAGTCGATCGAACGATCCGTCGCGGATACGACGCCCGTCGAGAGCGATTGCTCCTCGCCGAACGGGCTGCCGATCGCGGCTACCGGCTCGCCGACTGCCACGCTGTCCAGCGAGCCGAGCTCCAGCGGGGAGATCTCCAGGCCGCCCGGCTGCACCTTGATGAGCGCGACGTCGGCGTAAGGGTCGAAGCCCACCACCTCCGCCGGGACCTGGTTGCGGTCACGGAACTGGACGTAGACCTCCTTGGCCGCTTTGATGTTCCCGGCAGACCCGGAGGCCTCCGCGTCGGTGACGACGTGCGCGTTGGTCAGGATCTCTCCATCGTCGGAGATCACGAATCCAGAGCCCTGGCCGACGCCGCCCCCGCCGCCGAAGAGCTCCTCCTCCCCTCCCGCTCCCCCGCCGAAGACCGAGATGATCGTCACCACGCCAGGAGCGGCCGACTCGTAGACCGCGCCGGGGTTGAAGGTGCCGTCGGCGGTGGCGATTACGACGCGCTCCTTTCCGCCGTTCTCGGCGGGCAGCCCCGCGTCGGAGCGGCCCTCGTCGCCCCCGCAACCGTTCGCCGCGAGCGCGATCCCGGCGGTCGCGACCGCGACCGCCAGCCTCACGAGGTCACCTGCTGCGGCGCCGCGGGGAGGGTGACGGTGAACTCGGTCCGGCCACGATGGGAGGTGACGGCGAGGTCGCCCCCCATGCGCAGCGCCAGCTCCCGGGCGATCGCGAGGCCAAGCCCGGAGCCGCCCAGCTCGTCACCGGTGTAGAAGCGCTCGAACACGCGATCACGGTCGTGCGGGTCGATTCCCGGCCCGTCGTCCTTGACGGTCACCAGCGCGGTGCCGTCTCCCTGCTCGGAGGTGATGGTGATCGAGGTTCCCTTCGGGGCGTGCGTGAGCGCGTTGTCGATGAGGATACGGAGGATCTGCGCCAGGCGATCAGCGTCGGCGGCCGCGTCCACGTCGGCGTCAGCGGAGCGCTCGACCGTGAGCGTCGAGTCGTGGGCCTCGGCCGCCGGCACGAACTCGGACGCGACCCGCTCGGCGAGCCGGCCGACGTGGACCCGGTCGAGGTGGAGCTGCATCGCGTCGGCGTCGAGCTTTGAGAGGTCCAGTAGGTCGTCCGTAAGCTTCTCGAGCCGAGCGATCTGCTCGCGCATGGTCCGCACGAACTCCGCCCTGGCCACCGGGTCCGGATCCTCCTCCTCGAGCAGCTCGACGAAGCCGCCCAGCGAGAAGATCGGTGTGCGCAGCTCGTGCGAGGCGTTCGCGATGAACTCCTTGCGGGCGCTGTCGAGGCGCGCGAGCCGCTTCTGCATCTCGTTGAAGGAGCGGGCGAGCTGCCCGACCTCGTCCGTCGAGTCAACCGGGATCTGCGTCTGGAAGTCTCCATCCGCAACCGCCTCCGCCGCCGCCTCGAGCCGGCGCAGCCGGCGCGCGTGAGCCCCGGCCGCGAACCATCCGGCGGCCAGTGCCGCCAGGATCGCGATCGTCCCCGCGATCAGGATCTGGCGCTTGATCAGCGCCACGTTCGAATCCACGTCGGTGAGATCGATCGAGAGCACGGTCACCCAGCTCGGCTCTCCCCCGACGTAACCGGGCGTCGCAGTCTGGCCCAGGCGTTCGCCGTTCACCCGCTCGACCGCGCTCGTCACCTGGCCGCTCGCCGCCGCCACGGCCGCCCCTGGGTAGCTCGGCTGCGCGGCGGTGCGCTCCAGGCTCGAATCTCCGACGAC
The DNA here is from genome assembly GCA_963807385.1 of uncultured Solirubrobacterales bacterium. GTDB lineage: Bacteria > Actinomycetota > Thermoleophilia > Solirubrobacterales > 70-9 > JBDTSW01. The sequence continues at coordinate 40,248 of CAWEBQ010000005.1, read as the reverse complement.
GAACTCGGGAACCGGCCCCGCGGCGGTCTCGCGCACCCCCAACACGGTCACCCGGGCGTCTGCCTGCTGCGCGACGGAGCGGATTACCCTCCGCAGCTCCGCCTGCGAGCCGCCCGAGCGCATCTCGCTGGCGATCCTCTGCACCCCCTCGCTGGACTCGAGCCGGCGCAGCTGCTCGGCCGTCAGCCGGGAGTCGAGCTGCGGCACGACGTACAGGTAGACGAAGACCACGGCGGCCGTGGTGATCGCGAAGAACAGGGCGAGCAGCCGGTAGCGGACGCTCATCTGTGGTGGGCGGTCATTCCGGGTCGCGGAAGCGGTACCCCACACCCCTCACGGTGAAGAGGTACTCGGGCGCGCGGGGGTCGGACTCGAGCTTTTCGCGCAGGTGCCGGATGTGCACGTCGATCGTTCTCGGATCGCGGTAGGCCGAATCCCCCCACACATGCTCGAGCAGGTTCTCCCGCGTCATCACCCGCCCCGGCGCGAGCGCCAGGGCCGCCAGGATCTCGAACTCGACGTAGGTGAGCCGGACCTTCTCCTCGCGGATCTCGACCACCCGCCGCTCGAAATCGATCCGCAGGTCGCCGATTCCGATCGGCTCATCCGGAACGAGGCGGCCCCCGCCCATCTCCGACCGGCGCAACGCGGCGCGCACGCGACTGCGGAACTCGCGGACCGAGAACGGCTTGGTGATGTAGTCGTCGGCCCCCATCTCGAGCCCCAGCACCTTGTCGATCTCATCGTCCTTGGCGGTGAGCATGATGATCGGGACCTGGCTCCGAGAGCGCAGCCGGCGGCAGACCTCGATCCCGTCGAGCCGGGGCATCATGATGTCGAGCACCACGAGGTCGAACCGCTGCTCGGCGAAACGGTCGAGCGCTTCGCGCCCGTCCTGCGCCGAGACGACCTCATAGCCGTCCTTCCGCAGCGGGTAGGTGAGCAGGGTCTGGACCGCCTGCTCGTCGTCGACCAGCAGGATCCGCCCCGCGGCCTCCTCGGTGGTGCTCATCGGCACAGGGTAGTGCCGCCGCTAAAGAGGGCCGAAATCCGGTTTCCGGCTAGCCTCGATCGCCGCTGAGCCCCCCGCGCATGATCGACTTCCGCCTTTACAGGATCGCCTGGATCCCGGCCCTCGCCGCGTTCGTGCTGATGATGTTCTCGCTCCAGGGGGTGCCCCAGCCGCCCGACCCGCAGATCGCTCCGGCAACTTTCGACGCCGACCGGGCACGCGGCAACGTTCGGGACATCCTGGCCCTCGGTGGTAACCGAGCCCCGGGATCCGAGGCGGACGCGGGCACGGCGGCCCTGGTCCAGGAGCGCTTCGAGGAGATCGAGGCGGGCACGACGTCCACGCAGACCTTCGAGGGGAGACTCGACGGCGAGACCCGGGAGCTCCTGAACGTCGCCGTAACGCTCACCGGCGAGTCCGACGACGTGGTGCTGGTCACGGCCGGGCGCGACTCGGCCGCGGGCCCGGGCGCGGCGTCCAGCGCTGCGGCCACCGGTGCCCTGATCGAGCTCGCCGAGGTGCTGGGCGGCACCGAGCACGCGAAGACCTTCGTCCTCGTCTCGACCGACGCCTCCACCGACGGCGCCGAGGGGATCCGCGAGTTCATCGATGCCTTCGACGGGCGCGACCGCGTGGTCGCATCGGTCTCACTCGTCCAGCCTGGCTTCCACGAGCCCGAGGGGCCCTTCGTTTTGCGGCACGCCACGAACGACGACAGCACCGCGATGCAGCTGGTGCGGATCGCCGAGGAGACGATCTCCGATCAGGGTGAGCGGGTGCACTCCGACGGGGGCCTCCTCTCCGACCTGTCGAGGCTCGCGTTGCCGATGGCCGCCGGAGAGCAGTCGGTGCTGATCGCGGAGGGGATCGACGCGATCGGGATCTCCTCGGCCGGGGAGCGGCCCCTCGAGCCCTCGCAGGACGAGCAGGCGAACTTCAGCCCCGCCGTGCTGGGCGAGTTCGGCGCCGCGGCGCTCGGCGTGATCCTTGTCCTCGATCCGCTGGGCCAGCCGCTGCAGCACGGACCCGCCTCCTACGTCGAGTTCTCCGGAAGCCTCGTCCCGGGCTGGGCTATCGCCGTCTTCGCCCTGGCGTTGCTCCTGCCGGCCGCGGTCGCCGCCCTCGACGGGGTGGCCAGGGCAGCGCGGCAGCGGGCCGGCGAGATCCGGGCGCTCACGTGGGCGTTCGCGTTGGCCCTGCCACTCGCCGGGGTGGTCCTCCTGATCCGGCTCCTGGATCTGCTGGGAGTCGTCCCCGCGCCGGCGTACCCCTTCGACCCTGGGCGCTACTCCCTGGGTGCCTCGGAGGCGTTGCTGCTGATCGTCCTCGCCGGCGCGCTGGCCGCCGCCTACCTGATGGGTGGGCTGGCTCGCCCGCCGCGCAAGGCGAGGCGCGAGGCCGTCGGGCCGGCGCTCGGCGCAGCAGCATGCGCCGGGGCGCTGGTCGTGTGGATACTCAATCCGTTCCTCGCCCTCCTGCTCACCCCGGCAGCGCACGCCTGGCTCCTCGCCTGCCGGACGGGGCGAGGCCCGGCGGCGCTTCCGGCGCTGGTCGGGCTCATCAGCCTGCTGCCGGCGCTGCTTGCGCTGCGCTCGTCGGCCGCCGCGGTCGGCGCCGGGCCCTGGGACATCGTCCTTATGGTCGCCGACGGTCAGACCCCCGCGGCCACCCTGCTCGCGGTAGCGCCGCTCACGGGCACCGTCGTCGGCATGCTCATCCTCGCCTGGCACCCGCCTGGGACGCGGACGAATGACCGAGGTGGGATCAGGGTTGACCCCCAGGGGCCTTGGGTGCCCGATACGGCAGGCCCGGCGTCAGGCTCTATCGACCCGCCCGCCCCGGCTGCCGATGAACCTGGCGGAACGGGTAGCGACGAACAACGCAACGCGTGACGACGACTCTGAACCCCAAAGCCAAAGAGCCCTCCTTGACTCAGCTCAGGCAACGGATCGCGCAGGGCGAGTACGCCGTGGACCCCGGCGTACTCGCCGGCGAGATCCTCTGGAAGACCGACGTCGTCAGGCGGGTCCGCCGCGACCTGGCTCGACCGAGCCCGCCCGGCGATGATCGAACCCGCCGACGTTCAGGGCCTCGCCGCCCGGTCCGCGGATCAGCGCTGAATCACCGCGCACGACCCGGCCAATCCGACTGAGGCCGGTCTCCACCTCCGCGGCGGATCCCTCGGGGAGGACTACGAGCAGCTCGTAGTCCTCGCCGCCGCCTGCGGCAAGGTCCAGTGTCTCCAGGCCCGCGGCCCGCGCTACCTCGGGCACGCCCGCTGCCACCGGGAGCTCGCGCGCCTCGAGCTCGATCCCCGCTCCGCTGGCCGCCGCGATGTGGCCCGCGTCGGCCGCGATCCCGTCGCTGATGTCAACCATCGCGCTCGCTCCGGCGGCGGCGAGGGCCGCGCCCGCGGCGAGGCGCGGCGAGGGCCGCAGCTGGCGCTCCACCAGCGCCCCGGCGACGCCGGCCGGCACGGCCTCACGCAGCTCCGGGCGCTCGAGGAGGAGCAGTCCGGCGGCTGCGGCGCCGAGCTCGCCGGTCACCCAGACCTCATCGCCCTCCCCCGCGCCGCCGCGGCCGACAAGGTCGCCCGCCGAGGCCGCGTGGCCGACGACCGTGACCGCGACCACGATCACCGGTGCGCGCGAGATGTCACCCCCCAGCACCGCGACGCCGTAATCCCCGCAGACGGCGGCCATGCCGTCGGCGAGGGCGAGGCACTCGTCGACACCCAGGTCGTCGGGCACTCCGAGCTGGACATAGGCCTCGCCCGCGGCCGCGCCCATCGCCGCCAGGTCGGAGAGAGCCGCCGCCATCGCCTTGTGCCCGATCGCCCCAGGCGAAGCCGTCGAGCGCCGGAAGTGGATCCCCTCGATCCCCAGGTCGACCGAGGTGGCGGTCGCCCCCGCGGGCACCGTCACCGCGGCGTCATCGCCGCTCCCCGTCTCGATTGCCGCCACCAGCGGCGACCGTGCATCCTCGTCGACCGCCAGCCGCTCGCGCAGCGCGGCGATCAGCTCGAACTCACCGATTCTTCTTGTCGGCGGGATCGGCCCCGTCCTGAAGCTGGTCGTCGTTGTAGGCGCCGTTGCCGTCGCCGTCGTTCTCGGTGCTGGTGCTGTCCGTGGTGGACGTGGTCTGGCTGTCGTACGTGGTCGACGTCCCGGCCTCGGGGGCCGACACGGCGTGCTCGCCGTAGAAGGAGCTGAGGTCGGGCAGCTCGTCGGGGACCTCGAAGGAGTCGCACTCGGGATCAGCCTGCGACATGAACTCGTTCCAGATCGGGGCCGAGTAGGTGCCACCGAACGCGGAGGAGCCAAGCGTGGTCCGGCTGTCCGGGTAGCCGATCCAGACCGCCGTCGAGAGGTTCGGCGTGTAGCCGACGAACCAAGCGTCGGTGTTCTCGTCGGTCGTTCCCGTCTTCCCGGCGATGTCGGAGCACCCGTAGTTGGCGGCGGTCGCCGTGCCGCTGTCGACGACCGTCTGCAGCACCCGCGTGACCTCGTAGGCCTCGCCCTCGGTGAGGGCATGGTTCGCCTTCTCCGGGTCAGGCTCGTCGGTCTCCCCGTTGGGAAAGTCCACCTTTGCGATCGCCGTCGCGGGATTGTGGACGCCGCCGTTGCCGAATGTCGCGTAGGCGTTCGACATCTCCAGCGGCGAGACGCCGATCCTCAGGCCGCCGATGGTCTCGGCCGGGAAGCCGTCCAGAGGGGAGGTGATCCCGAGGTCCCCGGCCATGTCGGCGATGTTCTCCGGCCCGAGGTCCACGGCGAGCTGCGCGTAGACGGCGTTGGTCGAGTTCGTCGTGGCCGATGTGAGGCTGAGGGTCCCGCTCGAGGCCTCGCTGGAGTTGTTGACCACCCACGGCGCCGAGTACGGCCCCATGCTGATGGTGACCGGGCTGGCGCCGCTGTAGTAGGTGCTGTCGGGGTCGATCCCCTCGTGGATCGCCTCAGCGAGCGCGAACGGCTTGAACGAGGACCCGGGCTGGCGATGGCCTTGGGCGGCGAGGTTGAAGTTGCGGTCGGAGAACTCACCCGACGACGCCATGGCAACGATGTTGCCCGTGTTGACATCGGTCGAGACCAGCGCGCCCGCGGGTCCGCCCAGCGAGGCGACCCCGTTGGCCACGGCCTGCTCGGCGATGGCCTGCAGCCGTGGATTGATCGTGGTGTGGACGGTCAGCCCACCCTGGCGAACGGTCTCCACGCCGTAGCGCTCGATCAGCTCGGCCTCGACGTAGTTGAAGAAGTACGGCTCGCGGATCGTCTCGTAGCGGTACCCGCGCTGGAGGCCGAGCTGGGAGCCCAGGGCCTTCTCCTCCTCCCGCAGCGAGATGTAGCCCTGCTCGTACATCTCCCGCAGCACCAGGTTGCGCCGCTCCTTGGCCGCGTCGGAGCTGTCAAAGGGGTTGTACTGCGAGGGGGCCTGGGGCAACCCGGCGAGGAGCGCGGACTCGTGCAGCGAGAGGTCCTCGACGTGCTTGCTGAAGTAGACCTGGGAGGCGGCCTCGACGCCGATCGCCGTCCGGCCGTTGTTGGTGCCGTACGAGGCGGTGTTCAGGTACTGCTCGAGGATCCAGCGCTTGGTGCGCTCCTCCTCCATCTCCTCGGCGAGCTTGGCCTCCTGGATCTTGCGGACGATGGTGTCCTCGGGATCCTGGATGTAGAGGTTGCGGGCGAGCTGCTGGGTGATCGTGGAGCCGCCCTGCTTCACCTCGCCGGCCTCGATGTTCTCGATCGCCGCGCGGGCGACCGCTTGGTAGTCGACGCCGTCGTGCGTGTAGAACTTCTCGTCCTCGATCGCCACCGTCGCCTGCTGGAGCGACTTCGGGATCTCGCTGAGCTTGACCTCCTCACGGATCGAGTCGTCCTGGATCACGCCCAGGCGCGAGCCGTCGGCGGCGAAGATCGTGGATACCTCTCCCTTGTCGATCGGCTTCAGCTCGTCGATCGAGGGGGCGTCCGCCCGTACGTCCAGCACCCAGAGGCCGACCCCGGCCAGGCTCAGGCCGACGATCGCGAAGACGATCGCGAATCCAAGCGCGATCTTCTTTCCCGGCGACCCCCCAGAGCGCCGCTGGATTCTCCGTGCCCGCGGACTCATCAGCAGCCAAAAAGGGTAGCGATCGCCCGGCCTGTGCCTTGCACGTCAGGCGTCGAGCAGGCCTGCGGCCTTGAGCGCTCGCTGGGAGCGCTCACGCAGGACCGCCTCCTCCCCGACGATCACCGTGCGCTCCGGGTCGCTGGCCCCGTGAACCTCGATCCGGATGCCGTCGGGCGTGGTCTCGGCGACATCCACCGAGCTGACCTCGAGGTCCTCCAGTGCGGCTCGCGCCCTGCCGAGGTCGGCATCCGGCGGCACCCAGACGGAGATGCTCGCCGGCGCGCTGCGATCGCCCGTCGAGCGGTTGAAGATGACGCTGGAGACGACCTTCTCGTTGGGCACGACCATGAGCCTGCCGTCCCCGGTGTCGATGAACGTGTGGGCGAGGGTGACATCGTCAACCCGCCCGGAGACGTCCTCGATCTCGACGGAATCGCCGATCCGGATCGGCTGGGTGATCGCGAGCATGATCCCGGCGAGCGGGTTGGCCAGCACCTTTTGCGCCGCGAATCCGAGAACCAGCCCGATCACGGCGCTCGAGGCCAGCAGACCCGTCGCCAGCTTGTTGAGCTTCTCGAACTGGCTCAGCGCGATCGCCGCGCCGATGACGAGGATCAGGACGAAGACGAGCCGGCGGATCAGGCGCAGGCGCGTCTGCGCACCCCTCGAGATCCCGGCATCCGAGACCCGGTCGGCGACTCGGGCCCCGCGGCCGATCACCCAGCGATCGACGACGAGCGCGATGACCACGGCCAGGCCCATCGAGATCACCGCCGTGATCACGTCGCCGTTCTCTTGCCAGAACGTGGGTTCCACGGATTGGGATTTCGTTCCCGGTGGGGGGTTCCTGCGCCTGCACGGGCGCGTGCGGGGGGAGAAAGAAAGGGGGCGCAGCCGGGGACTGCTGCGCCCCTCCATCAAACTGCCCCGGATGGAGGCCGCCAAACAGGGACCGCTTGTGCGGATGATCACGCTCGATGCCCTCGGCACACTCCTCGAGCTCGACCCGCCGTGGGAGCATCTCGCCCGCGCGCTCGGCCGCGTGCCCGACGCCCGGCTCGTCGGCGCGGTGCGCGCCGAGATGGCCTACTACCGCGAGCGGGCGCACACGGGCAAGGACCCCGGGTCCCTCGCCGCCCTGCGCAGGAGGTGCGCCGAGGTGCTCTCCGACGAGCTGGGCGAGGAGGTCGACGTCGAGACGATGATGGGCTCGATCAGGTTCCGGGCCTATCCGGACGCCGCCCCGGCGCTGGCGGAGCTCAGGTCGCGCGGGCTGCAGCTCGCGTGCGTGTCGAACTGGGACTGCTCACTGCCGGAGGTGCTGGAGCGCTGCGGGCTGGGCCAGGCGCTCGACGCGGTCTCCACCTCCGCGGGCGTCGGCGAGCGAAAGCCCGACCCGGCCGTCTTCGCCGCGGCGCTGGCGCACGCCGGGTGCTCACCGGCCGAGGCGGTCCATGTCGGGGACACGCCGGAGGAGGACGTCGCCGGGGCCCATGCCGCGGGGATGGCCGCCCTGCTCCTCGACCGCTCCGGACGCGGCGACATCGCCTCGCTGGCCGAGATCACGGGACGACTTGAAAGCATGGGCTGGTGAGCGAGTCCAGCCTGCCTCCGCCGCCTCCGCCGGCCACCCCGCCCCGTCCCGCTCCCGGGGCTCCGGAGCCCCCCGAGAACGCGGGGGCGCTCCCACCGGGGAATTGGGGGCCATCACGGGTCCTGGCGGGACTCGCCCTGCTCCTGGTGGTGACGCTGCTGCTGGTCGGCGTGATCTCGATCTTCGACTCGGAGCTCGAGACGATCGGCGGGCGGATCAGCGTGCAGGTTGCGCTCGCCGCCTCGATGGTGGGGGTGGCGTTCCTCGTCGCCCGCCCGGGCTCGATCGCGAACCCGGCGTCGCTGGGGCTGCGCCGGCCGGTGGTCCCCTCGATCCGCCCGGCGGCGCTCGCCTACCTGGCCTACATCGGCTGCGCGATCGTGATCGCGATCGTGATCCAGCCCGAGCAGGACGACGTGACCGATCAGCTTGGGTACGGCGAGAGCCCGGTCGCCGACGTGATCGTCGCCGCGCTCGTGATCGGCGTCGCCCCGCTCACCGAGGAGATCTTCTTCCGGGGATTCATGTTCGGGGGGTTGCGCCGCCGGATGCCGTTCATCGCGGCCGCCGGGATCTCGGCCGGGATCTGGGGCCTGTTCCATTACACGGGCTCCGGCACCTGGGGGGTCGTGGTCCAGCTGGTGGCGTTCGGGGTGATCCTCTCCTGGCTGTATGAGCGCACCGGATCGATCTGGCCGCCGGTCGCCGTGCACGTCTTGAACAACGCGATCGCGTTCGCCATCCTCACGTCGTAGAATCCGACTCGTGAAACGGACTGCATTCGTGGGCTTGGCGGGGGGGCTTGCACTGGCCCTCGGATTGGCCAACGCGTCGGGGGCACTGGGCCAACAGGCCGCGCCGACCACTGACCCGGTGGATCAGGCCGCCGGCGACGCCGCGGCGCGAGGCCCTGTGCCGCCGCCCCGGGAACGGGCGAAGGTCACGATTCGTACCTTCAACGCCTCGAACGGCACCGTCGACGTCAACGAGAAGGTCCACGCGCTGGCCAAGATCAAGCCGTTCGTGGCCGGGGAGGTCATGCAGATCCGGTTCAACCACGGCGGCAAGACCATCAGGAAGCGCAACCTCCGGGTCAAGAAGATCAGGAACCGCGACGCGGGCAAGGTCGAGCTGACCTCCAAGAACATTCTCGACCCGGGCAAGTACCGCGCGGTCGCCGTCCACAGGGGCTCGCCGAACCAGGAGCCGGATTCCGCCAAGTCGCGTCGGTTCCACCCGAAGTTCCCAGACCTCGACCCAGGGGACCGCAACAGCAAGGTGCGGCTGTTCAAGAACCTCCTCGATAAGCGGGGCTACTACGTCGGCAGCGGCACCAAGTACGACGACGGCACCGGCCGCGCGGTCATGGCGTTCCGCAAGGTCAACAACAAGTCGCGGAGCTTCAACGCCAGCCCCGAGATCTTCAAGACGCTCGCCGACGGCAAGGGTGGCTTCAAGCTGCAGCGGCCCGGCGCCGGGCATCACGTCGAGGTCGACATTTCCCGGCAGGTCATGGTCCTCGCCGATCACGGCAAGGCCCAACACATCTTCCACGTCTCGACCGGCGCGCCATCGACGCCGTCGGACCGGGGAACGTTCCGGTTCTATCGCAAGGACCCGGGCTACAACTCGATCGGCATGTACTACTCCGTCTATTACAACCGTGGCGAGGCGACACACGGCTACAAGTCGGTGCCGACGTACAACGCGAGCCACGGCTGCATCCGCAACCCGATCCCGAACTCGGTCTTCATCTACAACTGGATCCACCTCGGGAACCAGATCTTCGTGTACGGGTAGTCCCCGTGCCGGATCTCAAAGCCGCGCGCGAGACGCTGCTCTCGGAGGTCCGCGAGCACGGGCTCGTGCTCGGGAGGGTCACGCTCTCGTCGGGGGCGGAGGCCTCCTACTACGTGGACGCGCGCCGGGCGCTGCTGCGCCCCGGCGCCTTCCGGGCGGCCGGCGAGCTGATCGCCACGAGGGCGACCGAGGTGGGCGCGAGCGCAGTCGGAGGACCGACGATGGGCGCGATCCCGCTCGCCTGCGCGGCGATCGCCGTGCCGGAGGGCGACGGGCTCGTCGGCTTCTTCGTCCGCGGGGCGCGCAAGAAGCACGGGATGCAGCGCTGGGTGGAGGGGCCGGTGGCGGACGGGGCGCGTGTGCTCGTGGTGGAGGACACCGTGACGAGCGGTGGCTCGACGGTCACGGCGATCGAGCGGATCACCGAGCAGGGGCTCGAGGTCGCCGCGACCCTCAGCGTCGTCGATCGGCTGGCCGGTGGCGGGGCGGCGATCGAGGCGGCCTCGGGCGCCCCGTTCAGCGCCCTGCTCACGATCGACCAGATCTACCCGGAGCGGCCTGACCGGTAGCCCGGCCTAGGGGGGATCGCGCCACTCGACGGCGCGCACCAGATGGGTGCCGGGGAGGCCCTTCAGCTCGACCTCGCGCGGCTCTGCGAAGGCGAAGGCTCCGCCCTCGGCGACGGCCTCGCTGACCTCGTCGGAGATCAGGATCTCTCCACCGGTCGCCTGATCGGCCACCCGTGCGGCGAGCGCGACGTTGCGTCCGAACAAATCCCCGTCCTTCTCGAGGGCCTTGCCCGTGTGCAGGCCGATCCGCACCGCGATGTTCTTCCCGCGCAGCGAGCGCGGCGGCGTCTCGAGCTTGCGCTGAATACTCGTGGCCGAGCGCAGCGCCTCCCCGGCGCCGGCGAACGCGACCATGAACCCGTCGCCCTGGGACTTGACCACGTAGCCCGAGTTCCGTTCGACCTCCCTGCGGATCACCCGGTCGTGCGCCTCCAGCACCCTCAGCCAGGAGCGATCGCCCATCCCCTCGTTGAGCGCGGTCGAGTTCTCGATGTCGGAGAAGAAGATCGTGAGCGTGCCGTCGTCGGCCGCCAGGCGGCGAAGCTCGGGCTCGGCCTCCTCCGCCACGCCCGCCAGCTCCTCGAAGGAGGAACGCAGCACCTCGCCGAGCCCCTCGTCGCGAACCCGGGCGGCGGTCTTCAGCATCGCCTGCAGCGGCGGCGGAGACGGGCGCAGCCGGCCCGCCCGCTCGCGCTCGCGCGAAAGCTCGCCTTCCAGGGCGGCGGCCCGGCGGCGCTCCCCCTGCCAGAGCCCGGCCACGCCGATGAGCGCCACGGTCGAGGCGACCAGCAGGATCAGGAGCAGCGCCTCCACGAGGTCAGCCTCCGGGAGCCCCGACCGGCTGCGAGCGAAGCGATCCCACCGACTCCTCAGCGAGCCTTTGGGCCGGAACCGTCGGCTGGTCGGCGTTGGCAGCGATCACCGCGGTGAAGTTCGCCACCCCGTCGCGGCGGAGGACGACGACCGTCACCTCCTGGTTCACCCTGGTCGCCACCGCCCTTCCCTCACCGCTGACGGTGGCGCCGTCGTAGTGGCCCTTGAATGGCTTCACCTTCCCGGGCTCGAGGCCGTCGTAGCTGTCGGCGAGCCCCGTCAGGGTCCGTGCTGCGAACTCCGCGGCCCCCACCTCGACGGCCTCGTTGGTGCGGTCAGCGGACACCGAGAGGGTGACGAGCTTGTCAGGCGAACAGAGGATCGTCACCGAGGGCGCCTCGCCGCCGCCCTTCAAGCATTCCCGGCCGGAGCGCCAGCCCGGAGGGACGCCGATGGAGAACCCCTGCTCGCGGTTGCGCTCGATCGTCCAGCCCGCGGCCAGGCCGCCAACGCTCTCCGGCTTCTCGACCTTCGGCGAGGTGGTCGCCGGGCCCGCCTGCTGCGCGTTCTTCTCGCCGCCGCACCCCGCGAGTGCGAGGCAGGCGAGAACCGTGAGCGCTCCGCGATCGGCCACCATCAGCGCCCCGAGCAGGATTCGAACCTGCGGCCTACTCCTTAGGAGGGAGTCGCTCTATCCAGCTGAGCTATCGGGGCCGTGCGCGCAGATTACGGCCCCGCGGTGCGGTTCCTACGGTACGGGCTCGGCTGCGGGCCCCGCCCGAGTCTGGCGGGCGGCGGCGCGTGTAGGGTCGGCCGGCTCGTGCGCAAGTGGATTCCCATGCTCATCCTGGCCTCGGCCCAGTTCGTGATGGTCCTGGACTCGAGCGTGATGAACGTGGCGATCTCGCAGATCGTGGACGACCTCGACACCTCGATCGCGGGCGTGCAGACCGCGATCACGCTCTACACGCTGGTGATGGCGGCGCTGATGCTGCTGGGCGCAAAGCTCGGGGACATCCTCGGCCGCAACCGCGCCTTCGCGATCGGCCTGGCGATCTACGGGGTCGGGTCGCTCACGACCGCGCTCAGCCCGAACCTCGCAACCCTGCTGGTCGGGTGGTCCGGGGTCGAGGGGTTCGGCGCCGTGCTGGTGGTGCCGGCGATCGCGGCGCTCACCGCCGCCACCTACGAGGGCCGGGAGCGGGCGCTCGCCTACGCGCTCCTGGGGGGCGTCGCGGCTATCGCCGTCGCCGCGGGGCCGCTGATCGGCGGCTGGGTGACGACGGAGTTCTCCTGGCGGTACGTGTTCGCGGGGGAGACGGTGGTCGTCGTCATGCTTCTGCTCCTGCGCGGGAGGATCGCGCCGGCCCCAGCGCCCGAGCGGCGGCCGCGCCTGGATCTCGTGGGAGTGCTCCTCTCCTCCGTCGGGCTCGGGGTGATGGTGCTTGCGATCCTGCGCAGCAGCGTCTGGGGGTTCGTCCAGCCGCGAACGCCGCCGACGATCGACGGGACCGAGATCACACCGCTGGGCTTCTCGCCCGTCCCGTTCATGGTCCTCGCCGGCCTCGGCGCGCTCGCGGCGTTCGCGGCCTGGGAACGCCGCCGAGCGCGGCTCGGGCACGACCAGCTGCTCGACACGACGCTCCTGGACTCGCGACGGCTTCGCGCCGGTCTCTCCACGCTCCTCGGACAGCAGCTGGTGCTGATGGGGACCTTCTTCGTGATCCCGGTTTACCTGCAGGTGGTCCTAGGCCTCGACGCGTTCGAGACCGGCAAGCGGCTGCTGCCGCTTTCGGGGTCGATGCTGGTGTTCGCCCTCGCCGGGCCCCGGATCGCGGCACGGCGCTCGCCGCGCACGGTCGCGCAGATGGGCCTCGTCGCGGTGAGCCTCGGCGCCGTCGTGATGCTCGCCACCCTCGACGTGACCCTCAACGACACAGGGTTCAAGACCGCGCTGGCGTTGATCGGCGCCGGGGCGGGCCTGCTGGCCTCGCAGCTCGGCAACGTGATCATGTCCTCCGTCGCGCCCTCGAAGACCAGCGAGGGAGGCGGGCTTCAGGGCACGGCGCAGAACCTCGGAGCCTCGCTCGGCACGGCGATCATCGGCGCGGTTCTGCTCGCGTCCCTCGCGACCGGCTTCAGCGAGCGCATCGCTGACAACCAGGAGATACCCGAGGCCACGCGCCAAGCGATCGTTGCGAACACCGAAAAGGGCATCGACATCGTGCCTGTGGACGACGCCGAGGCGGCCGCGGTGGACGCGGGTTTGAGCGACGCCGAGGCAAGCGCGGTCGCCGCCGACTACGGCGACGCGCAGCTCGACGCGCTGCGGCTCGCTCTCGGCGGCGTCGCCCTGGCCGCGCTCCTCTCCCTGTTCCTTACCGGCCATCTGCCAACCCGGGCGCTGGCTGACCCGAGCGTTGGCTGACCCGGGGATCCGGCGCCGGCCTGACCCTTCGGGCGATCGGTACCCGGCGCCACCACCGGGCGGGCGACTACTCCAGCCCGGTCTCGGAGATGAGCCAGGTGTCGCCGTCGCGGACGAGGGTGGCGGAGGAGAAGGTGAAGTTCACGGTCGCCGTATCGCCGCTCACCTCCACGGACTCGATGTCGTAGAGGGTCTTGGATGGGTTGCCCTGGGTTGAGAGGAACGCGACGCCCTCCCCGCAGGTGCCGGTGTTGGTCTCGTAGACCTGGGCGAAGGCCTTCTCGGCCTCGGGAGTCAGCAGGTCACAGGCCCCGAGATCGCCGTCGGTCAGGCCGTCGGTGAAGAACGCGTTGGCGACCTTCGTGACAGCCTCCTCGTCGGCGGCGGAGCTATCGGAGCGCCCCTCGGAGGGCCCGTCCGAACCCCCGCATCCTGCGAGGACCGCCGCGACGGCGACCACGACCATGCGTGCCGGCCACCCCATGGGCTGACCGTACCCGTCCGCGCCGCCGGGCGCAAGGGCCCCCCCGGCGTTACTCGTCGGCGTCCCCGGCCTCGTAGAGGCTCTCCCGCGCGAGCAGCGTCATGCGCCGATCCCACAGCACCACGTCCAGGTAGTGGTCGTCGCCGAAGCCGTGGATGGCGTCCACCGCGACGAGGGTGAAGCGGCCGTCGTTGACGGCGGCCTGATCGAGGACCTCTTCGTCGAGCTCGGCCGTCGCGGCCGCCGCCCCGCGCACCATCGGCAGGCCCCAGATCAGGGTCACGTCCCCACCGCGATCGCCGTCGGCCTTCCAGCGGCCGATCACGTCGTCGTTGAGATCGACCTTCCACTCTGGGTTGTCGTCGGCCGTGACGTCGGTGAAGTCCGCGCTCGCCAGCAGGTCGGTGGGCTCGGAGTCCTCACCGGTGCGGACGAATGAGACGTGTCCGAAGTACTCGACGCGTGGGTCCTCCGATTCGTCCGGCTGCATCGAGTCACCGATCGCCGGGACGTAAACGCGCCCGCCCCAGCCGCGCTCGGGAAACCAGGTGAGGCTCTCGGGGTCGACGGCGGTGCCGGACTCGTCGGTGAGCGGCTCGCACGCCGCGACGAACGCCTCTGTCAGGCGCTCCTCGAAGCGTCCGTATGGCGCCTTCTCCTGAGGAGCGTCGGCGACGAAGCGGGGGTAGGGGCGTCCGGTGGGCGGGGTCACGGATGCGCCAGCGTACTGGGAGGCCGGCGTCCGACCTCACGTCGGCTGGGGCTTACCGGCGCCCGCCCCCGGGCCTCGGAGCCGGCTCCGAGTCGGTGTTGCCCGCCGCTTGTCAGGAGCCGACGGCGGCGCGCAGGTCGACCGCCGCCCGCTCGGGCGGGTAGACGTTGATGTCCACGCCGGTGCCGAGCTCGAAGCCGGCACGGTTGGTCAGGCGCGGGACGATGTCCACGTGCCAGCAGAACTCCTCGACCCCGCGCGGCGCCGTGCGGACCCAGAGGTTGAGCTGCGGCGGCGCCTCGAAGACGGACGTGAGCGCACGGAGCGCGGTCTCGATCATGGAGGTCCCGGTCTCCCCGTCCTCCTCAAACGCCGCGGCGGGGCGTCGCGGGATGACCCGCAGCTCGAAGGGCGAGCGCGATGCCCAGGGCGCGACGAGGAGCGCGTCGTCGTCCATCGCGACGAGGCGCTCCTTACGCCGGACCTCCTCGGTGGCAACGTCGCCGAGCAGGTGGCCGCCCATCGTCCGCTCGTGGTAGGCCGAGGCCCGCTCGCGCTCGCGCGCGACCTGGGCGGGCACGAACGGGAGCGCGTAGAGCTGGGCGTGGCTGTGTTCGAGGGACGCGCCGGCGGCCGGGCCCTCGTTAACGATCAGGTGGAGGTACGCCGCGTCCGGATGCGCCCGCATCCGCTCACGCCAGGCTGCGACGGCGGTGCCCAGGCGATCGTCCGACAGCGACGCCAGCGTCGTCGCGTGCTCGGGCGCGCTGACGATCACCTCGTGCGCTCCGTGGGCGGGGCGCGAGGCGAACGGGCTCGGCTCGGCGCCGCGGCGACTCGCCCCCAGCGGATCGACGGAGTCGGACATGGACGTCTCCCCTTCCGCCCCGCCTTCGGAGTCGCCCTCGAACACCGGGTACAGGTTCGGAACCGAGCGCGCCACCCAACCCGGCGTGTCCGGCTCGCCGCCGCCCGGCCGGTCGGCCCAGGCCTCCGGGGGCGTGCGATCCTCGCGGCCCTCACAGAATGGGCAGGCTTCGACGGCGTCGGCCCGCGACTGCGCCGGCTCGGGCGCGAACGCGTCCGGGCGCTCGGCGCGGCCCGGGGCGAGGATCGCCCGCAGGCCGGTGAGCTGGTCGATGCGGATCTCGGGCTGGCTCACCGTGCCGGTGAGTCCCGGTTCAGCTAGGCGCGGGCGGGTCGGCGGGAGGCTCTACCGGCGTGCGCGGTGCCGGGCGTGGCTTGTTCTCGCGGGGCTCGAACGCCGACAGCAGGTCCATCGGCAGCGGGAAGACGATCGTCGTGTTCTGGTTTACGCCCATCTCCAGCAGCGTCTGCAGGTAGCGGAGCTGGAGGGTCGCCGGATTGTGGCTCATGATGTCGGCTGCCTGCGAGAGCTTCTCCGCGGCCTGGAACTCGCCGTCGGCCGAGATCACCTTCGCGCGCCGCTCGCGCTCGGCCTCGGCCTGGCGAGCGATCGCGCGCTGCATGTCCGCCGGGAGCTCGACATCCTTGACCTCGACCGTGGAGACCTTCACGCCCCACGGCTCGGTCTGCTCGTCGATGATCTGCTGAAGCTCGGTGTTAAGGCGTTCGCGCTCGGCGAGCAGCGAGTCGAGCTCGGCCTTGCCCAGCACCGAGCGCAGCGTGGTCTGGGCGATCTGCGACGTGGCCAGCAGGAAGTTCTCGACCTCGGTGACGGCCTTGTTCGAATCGATCACCCGGAAGTAGGCGACGGCGTTCACGCGAACGGTCACGTTGTCGCGGGTGATGACCTCCTGCGGGGGGACGTTGAGGGTCACCGTGCGCAGGTCGATCCGGACCATCTGGTCGACGATCGGGATCAGGAGGATGAGGCCTGGGCCCTTCTGGGCGATCAGACGGCCGAGGCGGAAGATGACCCCGCGCTCGTACTCGCGAAGGATTCGGATGGCCGAGGCCATCACGATCAGCAGGAAGACCGCGATTGCTGCGGCGATCACGATGCCTACGCCCACTGGCTGTCTCCTGACTCTTAGACCGACCCGACGCCCAGCGTCGGATCCTGACCGACCCGACTCTAGCGCGAGGCCGCAGCGTCCCTCGCCGCAGGGCGCCTAGGCCAGCGCTGCCCAGCGGCACGCCGGCCGCGTCACGGGATGCTCCTTACGACCTCGCAACCCTTGGCCGTGTCCTTGCCCGGACCGCCGATGCAGACGTCGCGGCCGGGGCCGCCCGAGAGCCGGTCTTTGCCCTCGTCGCCCTTGAGACGGTCCTCGCCGCCGTTGCCGCAGAGGGCATCGTTGCCCTCGCCGCCCCGCACGCGATCGCTTCCGCCCAGCCCGAGGATGCCGTCGGCGGTGGTGGTCGGCTCCATCTCGGGCCTGGCGGAGGTGTCGTCCGCAGGCGTGCCGACCCGGTTGACCACCACCCCCTCGCAACGCACCAGCTCGTAGGCGCCCGAGTCGCAGGGACCCCCCTTCTCTCGCGGCACGCCGCGGAGGTCGGTCTGACCGCATTTCGCGTCCGGCGCTCCCGTGTTCACTGCGGGGCTCTGCGGGTCGAGACCGTTCATCAGGATCACGTTCGGGCCGCCGTAGAACGCCTCAGTCGTGAGCAACGGGATGATCGGCGGGCCGGTGCCGTCGGTGCCGCCGCCGATCTGGTCCTCGCCGACGAGCCCGGTGATGTTGCAGTTGTACTGGTAGCCCACGAGGTTCCAGCCCTCCGAGATGATCTGCCCTGCGTTGCCGCCCTTGGCGCAGTCGTTCCGGATGTCGATGCCGTCGGAGTCGAGGTTCGCCGCAACGATCGAGTTGCGCAGGGTGATTCCACCCACGGAGCCGCCGACGTCGTCCTGAAGCGCGATCCCTCCTCCCTCGGGCGCCGAGTTCGCGGTCACCGTCGAGTTGTTGATCGTCGCCCGGCCCGAGAGCGCGCGGACGCCGCCGCCGCGGATTCCCGCGGTGTTGTTGTCGACGTTGGTGCTGTAGAGGGTGATCTCGGCGTCCTCCAGGACGAAGGCGCCGCCGCCGCTTCCTCCGGGCGCCTCGTTGCGGCCGAGCCGAGACTCCGTGACGTTGGTGGTGCCGTCGTTTTGGCCGGCCACTCCACCCCCGAAGGCGGCGACGTTGGCGCGGATCGTGGTCCGCTGGATCGTGGTCTGACCGGTGCCCGTCGTGAAGACGCCTCCTCCCACGCTCGCGTTGTTGACGTTCAGCAGCGCATCCGTGATGGTCACGACGCCCTCGTTGTAGACGCCGCCGCCCTGGCCGACGTCGTTAAGCGGGGCGGCGTGGTTCGAGGTCACCGCGCCGCCCTTCATCAGGAGCCCTCCGCCGGTGTTCACCTTGATCGCGCCGCCGCGGGCAATGTCGTCGCCGTCAAGCGGGGCGACGCCGTCGATGATGATCAAGTCCTCGAGGGTCACTGAGCCGCCGTTGTGGACCTCGAGCGCCCGCTCTTCGGTGAGATCGCCGTTGGCGTCGATCGTGACCGAGCCCGGGGCGCCGGCGTTTCGAATCGTGAGCAGGCCGCTGGTCGGGCTGCCGGCGTCGAGATCGCCGACGACGCCGCCGCCTGCGTTGGAGAGGACGTAGGTACCCGCCGGCAAGTCGATGAAGTCATTCGAGCCCGCCGCCTGGGCGGCGATCACGGCCTCGCGCAGGGAACAGTCCCCGGGCGCCTGCTCGCACGGGCCCGGCGCCGGGTCGGTCTCGATGTTCACGTTGAACTGAGCCGCGCTCGCGGCCGGCGCGAGCCCGGCGAGGAAGAGCGCGCTAAGGGCGAGGACCTTCATGGTTGCTCCTTTGGTTGGCGGAAGCTCGGTCATGTGGACACCATCCCGGCGCTGCGTTCCCGAACCGTTCCTCATGGCTGGCGCTCGAAGGCGCCGATGTCGGGGTCCTGGCGCTCCTGGCCGCGCTGGTCGACCGCAGGCATCGAGTCGTTCCGGGCCGCGCCGATCGCGGGGCTGCCTGCGAGAAGGGCGATCGTGGAAGTGGGGCCGCCGTTGTCGGCGAGCCGGCCGATGCGGGGATCAGGCGCCACCAGGTCGCCCGGGGCGTCGAAGCCCAGACACGCCTCATCGCTGGACAGGAGGTTGTATCCCTGCGAGTCGAAGGCGGCCTCGCCCGTACAGTCGTCGCGCTCTCCGGTGCCGCGCCCGTTCAGGGCGATCAGCGAGTTCTCCATTTCGAACCCGTAGCCCGCCTCGAGGAAGATGCCGCCGCCCGCCGCCCCGCCCGAAACCGCGCGCTCGTAGAAGTCGCCGTCGCCATCCGCGTCGGCGAGGTTCCGAGCGACCGTGATCGCATTGGCTGACATGTCCGTCTGGGCGTGGATGCCGCCGCCGGTGCCGTCCGCTCTGTTAGCGGCGACGGTGGAGTTCTGGATGTCGAACGGGGCGCTTGTGTCGACCGAAAGCCCCCCGCCGACCGTTCCGGCCCGGTTGTCGCTAACGGTCGTCCGCTTGACGGTCAGCTCGCCGTTCGTGACGTAGATCCCGCCGCCCTCGTATTGGGCTCGGTTCCCGGAGATCGTCGAGTCCAGGATCGACGACGGACCTCCCCCGGCGCTGAAGTAGATCCCGCCGCCCTGGGACAAGCCGCCGCGATTGTCGGAGATCGTCGAACGCACAAGCTCGAGCGCGCCGCCCGGCGCAGAGGTGCTGTGGAAGATGCCGGCTCCGCCGGTGGCCCGGTTGCCGTCGACCGTTGACCGCCGGAGCGCCAGGTCGACGTCCCCCTGCGTCTTGATGCCCCCGCCGTAGCCAGGCGCCTCGTTGCCCCTGACGACCGATTGCAAGAGCGTCAGGTCTCCGAGCGCGAGGATGCCTCCGCCGTCCGCGCTCCCGGTCGGGTCGCCGCCGTCGGTGACGATGATCCGATCGAGCGTCAGCGAAGCGCCCTGTCCCACCTCGAAGACCCGGTCGAACGGATCGGGGAACCCGTCGCCCGGCGGGTTGTTGTCGATCGTCGCCCGCCCGGGCCCCGGATGAAGCACCCGCAACGGGGCCATCGAGCACGTCGAGATCGCCCATGGCGTTGCCCATGTCGCCGCCGATCTGCCTCAGCTGATAGGTGCCTGCATCGGGAAGCAGCACCCGGTCGGAGCCCGGGTGCGCGTTGGCCGCGTCGACGGCCTCGCGCAGGGAGCAGGTGCGAGGCGCACAGCCGTCGCCGAGCGGTGGATCGCCCCTCTTCGTCACCTCGTAGGTGTCCGCAAGGGCGGTTCCCTGCATCAGGAGCAGCGCCGCCCAGGCGCCGGCTGCCCCGGCGGCTGAACGCCGGCGTATTGACCTCGAGAGCGACACTGCGCCTACCTATCCCCTCGTCTTGATGTGCTCGATGACGTGGTTGAACTCGTCGGTGGGCGAGAAGTCCACGTACTCGGAGTCCTCGAGCGCCTCCGGCGCGTGGCCGGGAGCCCAGTAGAAGGCCTGGCCCGCCTCGTAGACCTCGGCGCCGTGCCGCGTGTGCATGGCGACGCGGCCCTTGAGCAGGTATCCCCAGTGCGGGCACTGGCAGAGGTCGTCCGGGAGTCCGACGAGGACCGGCCGGAGGTCGGCGCCCTTGGGCACACGCACGAACGCCGTGCTCATCCCGCCGCCCAGTTCGTGCGCGCGCAGCTCGACCCCGTCGCCCTCGATCGCGATGGATGCATCCGCCTGCGTGATCGCTGTCATCGGTTCCTCCGTCGTTGGTTCGCTGGATTCGGCCTCAGGAGGCTCTCGCGCGGGCGTTCCCGAATCGTTCCTCGCGACCTTCCGACTGGCCGAGCCCCGTTCGTGGGTATGGACCCTGGAAGCTCGACGACGCAGTCACGATCGCGGAGCCGCGTTCCTGGAGCCTTCCTGGTGCGACACTGGATGCCGATGGGAGAGGGAGACGTCGTTCGCATCGGGTTGCTCGGCCGGTTTCGCGTCGAGTTCGGTGGCGACGAGCTGGCCGCGGACGCCCTCCCGAGCAGGCGCGCGGCGGACCTGATCCAGCTTCTGGCCCTGGCCGAGGCGCATCGGCTGGCACGCGACCAGGTGATCGAGGCGCTGTGGCCAGACCTGGACGTGGACGCCGGCGCCGCCAACCTGCGCAAGGCGGCCCACTACGCCAGGCAGGGCCTCGGGAGCCCGGAGGCGATCGTGCTCCGTGGCGGGCAGGTCGCGCTGTTCCCGTCGCGCACAGTCGAGACCGATGTCGATGACTTCGAGGCGGAGGCGGCGGCCGCGCTCGGGAGCGGCGACCCGGAGGCGTGCGCGGCCGCCGCCGACGCCTATGACGGCGAGCTGCTGCCCGTTGCGCTGTACGAGGACTGGACCCAGGCGCCGCGGGAGCGGCTGCGCTCGCGGTACGTGGAGCTCCTCCGGCAGAGCGCCCAGTGGGATCGGCTGGTCGAGGCCGAGCCGACCGACGAGGCCGCCTACCGGGAGCTGATGCGACGAGAGCTGGCCGCGGGCCGTCGCCCGGCTGCGATCCGCTGGTACGGCCGGCTGCGAACCGCGCTGCGCAACGAGCTTGGGATGGTGCCGAGCAGCGAGACCCAGACCATCTACGACGAGTGCGTGGCCGACTGGGGGCTCGCCGAGCCCGAGATCGTCGGTCGCCAGGTCGAGCTGGCGGCGGCCGCGGCCTTCCTGAGCTCGAAGCCGAGCTCGCACCTCGGCGCGCTCGCGGTCAGAGGTCCGGGCGGGATCGGCAAGACGGCCCTCTGCCGCGAGGTCGCCAAGCTGGCAACGGCGAGGGGCTGGACCGTGGCGTCCGTCACCGCAACCGAGGCGAACGTCCCGTACGCCCCCGTCGGTGCCGCCGCGGACCAGCTCGTGGCCCAAGACCGCAGCAGACTCGATGCGATCGGAGAGCGAGCGCGGTCGGTGCTAAGCGAACTGACGCCGCTCGTCACGGCGGCCACCTCGCTGGAGGGGCCGCTCACCCGTCACGAGGCCATCGGTGCGTTCCGACGCCTCCTTCTTGCCGCCGGCGATGGAGGACCCGTCGCCCTCGTTATCGACGATGCGCATCTGGCCGACGAGGCCACGCTCGACCTGCTGTTTCATCTGGGCTCACTGAGCGGCACCCCGGTCCTTCCCGTCCTCGCATATCGCCAGGAGCCCGCCCCCGATGCGCTCAGGGGCGGCGTTGCGAGACTGGCGCGCAGCGGCAGAGTCCTCGAGATCGACCTCGAGCCGCTCGAGCGCGAGGACGCTGCTGCGCTGGTGGCGGCGGGCACCCACGCGCCGCGAACCGCCGACGTCACCGACCGGATCGTCGAGCTCGGGCAGGGCAACCCCTTCCTCACCCTCGAAGCGGCCCGGAGTGCCGTCGCGGGGGTGCCCGCGCTCCTGGCGACGGCTCGCAGCGCGATCGTCGCCAGATTCCTCGACCTCGACGAGGACGCCACGGCGATGCTGGGGCGACTGGCGCTGGCGGGTGACGCTGTCGATCCCTCCGGCGTCGTCGCACTGTCCGGGCGATCCGAGGCGGACGCGTTCGCGCTGCTCGACCTCGCACTGGACGCCGGGGTCCTGGTCGTCGCCGGCACCCGGTACCGATTTTGTCACGAGCTGGTCCGCCAGGCCCTGGTCGAGGAGATCCCGCCACACCAGCGCCTGGGCATCCACCGTGACACGGCGCAGCGCCTGGTCGAGGCCGGCGCTGCGCCGCGGCTGATCGCTCGCCAATGGCTCGCGGGCGAGCGCCCCGATGAGGCCGGCGATTGGCTGCTGGCCGCCGCCACGGAGGCGATCGGGCTGGGGGCCTACCGGGATGCCCTGGTGGATCTGGGCATGCTCCTCGACCATGAGCCGGAGCACCCAGATGCACTCAGCATCCAGGCGGAAGCCCTCGACGCGCTCGGAGACGCCACCGCACCGGCCGCCTATGCCGAGGCGGCACGCGTCATCGGCGGACAGGCCGCGCACGAGCTGAAGGCGAAGCAGGCGCTCGCCCAGGTGAAACGGGGCGATCCCCCCGGTGCGCTGGAGCTGCTGGAGGGGGTCGAGCCGAAATCGGTCGATGGGCGCGTTGCCCAGGCCTTGGCGTTCTCCGGCTGTGCCGTGCTCGGGTACGCGGACCCGGCGATGGGCACGAACAAAGCCGCCGAGGCCCGCCGCCTCGCGATGGAGACGGGGGATCGCGCCTCGCTGGTGATCGCATCCTGGGCCCATGCCGGCGCCGCCCACGTCCGCGGCGAGCTGCGCGACAGCGTCGAGGCAGATCTGTACGAGACCCATTCGCTGCCAGAGCTCGCCGTGAGCGTCTTCGACGGCCAACTGTGCATCACGCAGAGGTTCCTTTACGGGGCACGGCCCTACTCGGATGTCATCGCGTTCGCGAACTCCCTCGCCGCCGAGGCGGACCGGCTGGGCGCAGCCCGCGGCCGGGCATTCGCCGTGACCATCCGGGGAGAGGCCAGGCTGCTCGCGGGGGAGCTCGACGAGGCCGACGAGGACCTGGCCAAGGGCGCGGAGCTCCATCGCCAGATCGGAGCCGCGACCGGGGAGGCCTTCGCAACCCAGCGCCGAGCTGAGGTCGCACTGGCCCGGGGTGACCGAGCGGAGGCCTACCCGCTCCTGGACGAGGCGCTCGATATCGCCCGCGAATCGGACGTCGGATTCCACCTTCTGGATCGCATCTACGGCGCACGGATCGTCGCCGCGCCCGACGCCGACGCGGCGCTCGCCGCGCTGGAGGAGGCGGAGGCCGCGGTGCGGGGTCCGCTGGAGACCTGTCCCGGCTGCCGAATTACCCTGGCCGTCCCGGCCGCGATCGCGGCGGCTCGCGGCGGAGACATCGAGCGGGCCGATGAGTGGGAGAGTGCCTCGGAGTACCTGGCGAAGGTCGTGATGCGCCTCCCCGCGTGGGACGCCGCTCTCGACGAGGTGCGGGGTCACCGCGCCCAGGCTCGAGGGGACGCCGGTGAGGCTGAGGGTCGCTTCCTTGCGGCCGCGGCCGGCTTCGAGGCGTCGGGTCAGCCGCTCGACGCCAATCGGTGCGCCGAGCTGGCCGGCCAGGTCAATGCTGGATCGGCCGCACCCTCAGCGTGAGGCCATCGACGGACTCGACCGCTACCCGGGCGCCGGCCGGAATTGGCGCATCTTCCTCTTGCGCTTCGGCCCGCCACAGGGCGCCCTCGACGAAGACCTGACCAACCGGGTCGATCGCCTGACGCACCTCGGCCTCTGCTCCGATCAGCTCCTCCCAGCCGGTTCGCACGGGGCGGCGGCGCGCCTCGACGACCTTGGTGGTCGCGAAGACGAGGAAGCCGCCGATCAGGACGCCGGTGACGATGATCACCGGCGCCGAGACCTCCAGGGCCTCGCTGTTGGTGTCGTAAAGCAGCAACCCCGCAAGGGTGATCGCGATGACGCCGACCACCCCCAGCACGCCCCCCGAGACGTGGGCCTCCGCGATGATCAGGACCACGCCGAGCACAAGCAGGGCGACACCGGCGAAGGTGACGGGGAGCTGGGAGGTCCCGTAGAGGCCGAGCAGGAAGGCGATCGCGCCGAGCGTCCCGGGGAGGATCAGGCCCGGGCTGAAGATCTCGATTACCAGGCCGAGCATCCCGACCGCCAGGAGCAGGAATGAGACCGTCGGGTTGACGATGATCTGGAGCAGCTGGAACTGCAGAGGCGTGTCGTGTTGCTCGATCACGAGTCCGGCGCTGTCGAGCGTCTGGGCCTTCGGCCCCTGAACCTCGAAGCCGTCGAGCCGCGACAGGAGGTCCTGCTCGTTCGGGGCGACGATGTCGATCAGCCCCGCGTCAAGCGCCTCCTCCGCGGTGACGTTCTCGGCGTCTGTGACCATCGCCGCTGCGAGCTCCGCGTCGCGGCCGTGCGCCTCGGCGAGGGCTTTCACGTAGGCGACCGCGTCGTTTTCGATCTTGCGCCCAAGCACCTCGCCGATGTCCTGGCCGCCGATCGAGATCGGCGAGGCCGACCCGATGTTGGTCTGCGGGGCCATCGCTGCGACGTCCGCGGCCTGGGTGACGAAGAGCCCGGCCGACGCGGCCCTGGCGCCGTCCGGCGAGACGTAGACGACGACCGGCATCGGGGCGGCGATGATGTCCTTGACGATCTCGCGCATCGAGGTGTCGAGGCCGCCCGGCGTGTCGAGGCGGATGATCACCAGCTCTGCGCCCTGTTCGGAGGCATCGTCGAGCGCCTTGCCCACCCAGGACTCGGTGGCCGGGTCGATCGTGCCGGTGAGCTCCATGGAGTAGGCGGTGCCGCCGTCGCTCTGCGCGAGGGCGCTGGAGAGCAAACCGATACCTCCAACAGCGACCGCAACGAGGGGGAGGAGCAGGCGGAGTGCGCGCGGCGTCACCGGCCCATTATGGGTGCCGGGCTACTGGGCGTACCTGTCGATGTCGGCGGCCAGGGATTCCTCGTCCGGGTATCCGCCCAGATGGACGTAGGCGAGCTCGCCCCGGGAGTCGTAGAAGCCGGTGGCGGGGAACTCACGAGCGTTGTCGAGGAACTCGTCGGCGAGCTCCTGGTCGGGGTCCAGGTAGCTCGGATAGGGCAGGGGCAGCTCGGTCAGGAACGTCTCCGCCGCAGCGACCGAGTCGTTCGAGTCGATGCCGAGGAAGGCGACCTCGGCGCCGCGCTCGTCGGCCTGCGACTGGAAGAAGGGGAACTCGAACCGGCACGGCCCGCACCACGACGCCCACTTGTTGACGACCACCGGCGCGCCCCGGAGCTCGTCGAGGCGCGCGGCGAACGCCTCGGTGCCGCCGTCGAGCAGCTCGTTGGCCTCCTCGCGGATGACCCGCAGCTCGGGCGGAGCGCCCTCGAGCGGCGCGGTGGCCTGCTCGAGCGACACCTCGGACGCGGGGTTGCCTGCGCCGGGGTCGCCTCCGGAGTCATCTCCCCCACAGCCGCTGGGCACAACACAGGCGGCAACTGCGATGGCGGTGATTGCGTGTTTGGCGTTCATCCGTCGCTGAGGCTGGTACGTTTCAGGTCGGCTCCAGTCATGGAGTCCCGGAGCAGCCGCCGTCCGGGCACAGGGGTTTCCGCTCGGCGTCCGCCTCCATCGAGGTTACTGCGCTCCCCGCCTCCGATCTTGATCAACGGCGTGGGGCCCGACCACTTCTTCCTGCATGGAAAACACCACTGATGTCGCCGCGAGCGCGGCCGAAGCGTCACTTTCAGACGCCGATCTCGAACGCGTGCGCGAATTCACCCGCGAGCCGGTGCTGCTCGACGGCGAGGACATCGCCGTCCTCGGCGCCGGGACCGCCCGTCGCCGTGCCGCCGACGCCGCGCTGGTGGAAATCGAGTCAGGCGCTGAGGCGCCGTCGGCCGAGTGGCGCCGCGAGTACTCGCTGATGCTGGGCCTCGAGCGCCTGCTCGCCGAGGAGCCGCCCAAGCTGCTGGACGGCGCCGAGCTCTCCGAGCATCAGGTGGACGCCCTCTCGGGCACGCTCGCCGCGCTCGTCGCCGAGCTGGAGCTGAACGGAGACGCCCGAGCGAACGGTTCCAACGGGGCGCCCGAAGCACCGAGCGCGGCTTCAGACACCGAAGCACCCGACGATCCGAGCCCAAACGGCGCCAAGGGGTCTGGCCCCCCGAGCGAGAGCGAGGAGGATCTCGACGCCGACGACGACGCCGACTCGGATGACGGCGACCTTGACGAGGACGACGATGACGACGCCCTCAAACTCGACGAGCCCGATCCCGAGCCCGAGGACCTGGCCCCGGACGAGGAGCCCCAGGACTGGGAGGAGCTGGCCGACGACGAGGACGAGGATCTCGTCGACGAGGCGCCCGAGGATCCCGGGGCCGATCGGCGCTTCTGGTTCGAGCACGCCACCGGGGCGGGCAAGACCGTGGCCGCGGTCGGCTTCATCGAGGCCTCGCGGACCGGAGGCATCCTGATCCTCACCCACCGCCGCAACCTCGTCGACCAGTTCATCGGCGAGATCTCCGACCGCGGCTACAAGGAGCGGCTCTGCCCTCCGCTCCTCGACGACGCCGACCAGCCGTACGGCCCCGTGACCGTCGAGACCTACCAGTGGTTCGTGCGCAACTCCACCCGGATCTCCGACGCCTACTCGATCGTGATCTGCGACGAGGCGCACACCGCCCTCGGCGAGAAGACCAGCGGCTGCATCCGTGACTGGCCCGGGCCGGTGTTCATCGGAATGACCGCGACGGGCGCCCTGATCGCCCGCCACGTCGCCGACCTCTTCCCCACCCAGACCTCCCGCTTCGACCTCGCCCAGGCCGCCCGTCGGGGCGTGATTTCGCCGCTCCGCTGCCTGCGCATCCCGCCCGGGCCCGGCGTCCGCACCATCGCCAAGGTGCCCCTCCGCCGCGGGGAGGTGGACCAGGACTTCGATCAGGAGGAGCTGGCGAAGCTGCTCGACCAGGAGCCCTTCAACGTCGCCATCGCCGACCTCTACAACTCCCGCTTCCGGAACGTCCCCGGCGTCGTCTACACCGCCGGCGTCCGGCACGCGAGCAACGTCGCCGCGGCCTTCCGCGACGCCGGCATCAACGCGCAGGCGGTGTCGGGCGAGACGCCCAAGCGAGATCTCGCCGAGATCCTCGCCGGGTTCGAGCGCGGCGACGTGGATGTGCTCTGCAACGCCATGCTCCTCGCCGAGGGGTGGAACTCACCCCGCGCCACGATCTGCATGCACCTCGCGCCCACGGCGTCCCGCCGCGTCTACCAGCAGCGGGTCGGCCGGGTGACCCGGCGCGCGCCGGGCAAGGAGGCGGGCCTGGTGATCGACCTGGTCCATCCGGCCACCACCAGCGACGAGACCATCGTCACCCTCCACTCCCTGCTCGACCGTGACGTGTATCGGGGCGGCGCGATCGTCGTCGGCCCCGTGCGCCGCGGTCGTGGTCGCCGGGTGCGAGTGGAGCGCCGGGTGGTCCCGGTGTCCGCAGACCCCGAACGCCGCCTCCAGGTGCTGGAGCGCGAGCTCTGGCGGATCGCGGTCGAGAACCTGAACTTCACCGAGCAGCACGCCTGGGCGGCGCTGGCCGGCGCCCGCGTCACGTCCAACAACTGGCGACGGGCGAAGGCGATGCTCCAGCACGACGAGTCCAAGGAGCTCCGCCGCCGCTATCTGCTGACCTGCGTCCAGCGCAACCGCAATCACCAGCTCCGCCTGAAGGCCCTGGCCGAGATCGCCGCACTGCGCGACGCCGAGGCGTTCGACGATGCCGCCGAGGTCGTCGCGACCTGGCCGCGGGACGAGCGCCGCGCCGGCGTGAAGTGCCTGCTGCAGGCGCTCGCCGAGCAGCGCATCGGCCGCCGCGACCAGGCTCAGGCCTGGGTCTGGCGCCTCGCTTCGTTCACCCGCGAGCTCCACGAGGAGTACGCGGTCCAGCGCTGGCCGGAGACCAAGCGCCTGCTGGGGCTGTTCGTGAACTCCTCCGGCCGCGCCCACGGCCGCAACGCCAGACGGATTGTCCACGCCGCGCGCCAGCACGACCGCCGCCTCGCGGTCGCCCTGCTCGCCGCCTCCGTGGCCCACACGCCGGAGGCCGAGGAGGTGCTGCGCGGCGCCCGCATGCGCATGGCGCGCAAGCCCTCGGCAGTCGCGCGCGAGTTGCTACGCAACTTCCCCAAGTCGGGCGGGTCCCGACGGCGCCGGCGCCGAGGAAAGTCCGGCGGGGCGGGCAACGGCTCGAGCGGCCAGGGCAAGGCCGGCAACGCCAAGGACGGCGGACGCAAGGGCGGAAACTCGAAGGGCGGCAAGGGCGGTCGCGAGCGCGAGAAGCTCGACGGCGGCCCGACAGGCGACGACAGGAAAGCCGACGAGTAGGCGCCCGGTCGAGCCGTCGCCTCAGCCGTCCAGCTTCAGGCTGACCTCGCCCGCGCCGAGCGCGACCCGATCGCCCGACGCAGTGCTCACCGTCAGGTTGCCGTCGGGGTCGATCCCCTCGGCCGTCCCCGCCCCGTCGGGGACTCCGGACCCCTCCCAGCCGATCGCCCGGCCACGCAGCGCGTCGCGACGCGCGAACTCGTCCAGGACCCGCTCCGCGGGAGCCTCCACCCAGCGCCCGAGCGCATCGTCCAAGGCCGGACGCGCGTCCTCGGCCTTCACGCCGCCGCCCACCGATGTGGCGGGCCAGCGCAGATCCGCGGGGAACTCATCGTCGGCGAGCCCGAGGTTGATGCCGACGCCGATCACGGCCCACTCCGGAGGGCGCGCCTCGATCAACACCCCCGAGACCTTCCGTTCATCGATCCAGACGTCGTTGGGCCACTTCACCCGGCACTCGGCGTCGCCGAGCGACTCGACGGCCTCGCAGACGGCGAGCGGCACGGCGAGCGGCAGCAGCCGATGGCGCTCATCGAGGGGCCGGAGTAGCGCCGAGTAGAGCAACGCCGAGCCCGGCCGGGCCGACCACCGCCGGCCGGTGCGTCCCCGGCCCGCCTCCTGATGGTCCGCGGTGACCACCGTGCCCGAGGGGGCCCCGGCCTCCGCCGGCCCGCGGAGCCGCTGCGTTGGTGGAGTCGGTGGTGCGCAGGTGGCGGTGCGGCCGACCGAAGACGCTCGGCTCGCTCACGCCGGAGAAAGCCTGACCACGGCGCCCGGGTGAAGCCCCAGGGACTCCCTGGCGCTCCCCCGGTTGACCGCGACGGCGAGCCAGCGATACGAGTCCTCGTAGAGGATCGGCTCGCCCGCGGCGACGTCGCTGAAGGTGAGAGCGAACGGCAGCTCGCGATCCTCGTCGCCCGAAACGAGACGCACGGGGCTGCCGAGGCGAAGCCCCGTCCGCGGCAGGTCCTCATGGCTGAGGTTGAGCGAGGCGTTCCCGAACCGGTCTGAGGCGACCACCTGGGCCACGACATCCGCGCCGGTGAACTCCGGCGTCGGCAGCGGCGATGGCTCGAGCGTGCTCGCCTCGATCGGCTCTCCGACGGCGCCGACGTCAGCTCCGGCCGCTACGTGCGCGGCCACCGGGGCGAAGAGGTCGCGGCCGTGGAAGCTGGCCGAGACCGGCTCGAGCCGCAGCGGCGAGAGGGAGATGTCCACGCAGTCCGCGGCTCCGCCGAAGCGCTCGATCGCCGGGATCAGCAGGCCGTTGTCCGGCCCCACGAGGATGCGGTCCTCGCGGGCTGTGCGCACCGCCACCGCTCGGCGAGGCGAGCCGACGCCCGGATCGACGACGGCAACGTGCACGCCGGGCGCTGCGTACGGGAGCGAGCGGGCCAGCACGAACCCGCCCTCGCCCACGGCGTGCCTAGGGATCCCGTGGGTCAGATCGACGATCGGGGCGCGTCGGCGCGATCACGGCGATCACGGCGCGGCAGACGCCGGCGAACTCGTCGTCGTTCCCGTAGTCCGACAGGAGGGTGATCGGCCGGGCGGCCACGGGCGCTACCGGTTCGCGGCGGCGTCCGCCACGAGGGCCTCGACGATGCCGTCTGGATCATGCCGCTCGGCTTCGACGTCGACCTCCAGGCCGGCCTCGCGCGCCGCCTCGCTTGTGACCGGGCCGATCGACACAACGCGGGCCCGCGCCGGAAACCGGCCATCGAGGACCGCCATCAGATTCGTGACGGTCGAGGAAGACGTGAACGTGACGTAGTCGGCGTCCATCGCCGCCTCGATCGACTCCTGGTCGGGATCCTCGCGGACCGTCTCATACAGGGCGACCACGTCGAGCTCGGCCCCACGCTCGCGCAGCACGTCGGGCAGGACCTCACGGGCCTTCGCGGCCCGGGCGAGCAGGACGCGCTTGCCCTCGACCTCCACGTCGGCCAGCGCGTCGGCCAGCCCCTCGGCGACGAACCGCTCGGGGACGACGTCGGGGATCACCCCCAGCTCGCCGAGGGCAGCCTCCGTACCCGGGCCGACGGCGGCGATGGTGACGCCCGCGAGCGAGCGAGCGTCGCGCCCCTGGGCCGCCATCGC
Source organism: uncultured Solirubrobacterales bacterium (assembly GCA_963807385.1). Lineage (GTDB taxonomy): Bacteria > Actinomycetota > Thermoleophilia > Solirubrobacterales > 70-9 > JBDTSW01. The sequence continues at coordinate 9,866 of CAWEBQ010000005.1, read as the reverse complement.
CTCCCGGAGCAGGCGAACGGCGTTGGGGCTTGCGAGGCAGATCAGGGAGTAATCCTCGAGCTCGGCCACGGCTCGGACGACCTCATCGGTGTCGATCCGGGGCTCGATGCGGATCGCGGGCAGCTCGATCACGTCGGCGCCGAGCGCACCAAGCGCCGAGGCGAGCCCGCTTGCCTGGGCGCGAGCGCGGGTGACCACCACCCGCCTGCCGTGAAGGGGGCGCCGCTCGAGCCAGCCGATCGCGTCGGTGCGCCCCGCCACCTCGCCGACGAGGAGGATCGCGGGCGGTCCGATTCCCTGGGCCTCGATCTCGCCGGGGAGCGAGGCCAGCGTGGTCACTACGGAGCGCTGCCCGGGCAGGCTGCCGCGCTCGACCGCCGCGGCCGGTTCGTCCGGATCGCGGCCGGCGTCGATCAGTGCCTTCGCGATCTCAGGCGCCCGCCCGACTCCCATGTAGAGGACGAGCGTGCCCGGGAACCGGGCGAGCGCTTCCCAGTCGATCGCGCTCTGCCCCTTGGCCGGGTCCTCGTGGCCGGTGACGAACGCGACCGCTCCGGCGTCGTCGCGATGGGTCACGGGGATCCCGGCGTAGGCCGGCGCAGCCACGCCCGCGGTCACCCCGGGCACCACCTCGAACGGGACGCCCGCGGCGGCCAGCGCCTCGGCCTCCTCCCCGCCCCGCCCGAAGACGAATGGGTCGCCGCCCTTCAGACGCACGACGCTACGGCCTTCGCGCGCCTTCGCGACCATCAGCTCTTCGATCTGGCTCTGTTCCATCGCGGCGTCGCCGGGCCGCTTGCCGACGTAGATCAGCTCGGTGTCCTCGCGGGCACCGTCGAGGGCGCCGGCGGGGATCAGCCGGTCGTGGAGGATCACGTCGGCGCCGGCGATCAGCTCCAGGGAACGAGCGGTCATGAGCCCGGGGTCGCCGGGCCCGGCGCCGACGAGGTAGACGACTCCCGCTCGTGCCATGGCGCAACCGTAGCCTTCGCTAGCGCCCGAGGATCTCGGCGCCGCCGGCCGCGAGCATGCGCTCGCCCAACTCGGTCCCGAGGGCCGCGGCGTCGTCCACCGACCCCTCGATCGTGTCGCGGACCCAATCCGACCCATCCGGGGCTCCCGCGTACCCGGAGACGACCAGGTCCTCGCCCGAGGCGCGGCCAAGCACGCCCACCGGCGTGTCGCAGGTGGCGCCGAGGGCCAAGGTCGCGGCCCGTTCGGCGACCAGCTCGACCGTCGCGGCTCGGTCGCCGAGCTGGCTGGCGGCATAGCGCGAGGCCTCGTCGCCGACCCTGGTCTCCAGGGCGAGGCATCCCTGGCCGGGAGCCGGGGTCATCTGCCCCGCGGTGAAGCCGAAGGAGATCTCATCCCCACGGCCGAGGCGACGGAGCCCTGCGACCGCCAGGACGATCCCGTCGCACTCCCCCCCGGCGAGCTTCGCCAGGCGGGTGTCGACGTTTCCGCGCAGCTCCATGATCTCGAGGTCGGGGCGCAGCGCCAGAAGCTGCGAGCGCCGGCGCAGGCTGGCGGTGCCGATCCGAGCCCCCTCGGCCACCCCGTCCAGCGACTCCGCACCGCCAACGTAGGCGTCGGCGGGATCCTCCCGGCCGGGGACGGCGATCAACTCGAGCCCTTCGGGGAGCTCGCCCGGGAGATCCTTCGCCGAGTGCACTGCCACGTCCACCTCCCCGGCCAGCAGGGCATCCTCGATACCGCTGACGAAGCGACCCTTGTCGCCTACGCCGCCGTCCGCCGTCTTCACGGTCACGATCTCGGCGCCCCCCAGCGCTCGCGAGACGGTGCCGGCCTGCGCCAGCGCCAGCGCGCTGCCGCGGGTTCCGACGCGCAGCGCGGCCACGGGCCGCTCAGCCGCTCTGGTCGGAACGGCGCAGCTCGCGGACGTCGGCGGCGTCGCTCATCGGCTCGGTCTCGGCGTCGAGCCCGAACAGCTCGCGTAGCGCCGCGACGTAAGCGAAGGCGGCCTCGTCATCTCCCGAGCGCCGCAGGCGCAGCGTCGGCTCGTGCAGGATCCGGCTGGCGATCGCGCGCGCCATCGCCTCGAGGCGTTCGCGATCCGCGTCGGTGACGCCCTCCCAGCGATTCTCGTTCTCGGCGAGCACGCGCTCGACGATCTCGTCCGCCCGGGTGCGAAGGGCGGCAATCGTCGGGGTGACCTCCTGGGTTGACAGCCAGCGCTCGAAGCGGCCCAGCTCCGCGCGGAGCACCGAGCGCGCGCGCTCGGCCTCGCCCTCGCGGCCGGATGCGTTGCGCTCCGCCACCGACTGCAGGTCGTCCATGTCCTGGAGCGTCACGCCGGGCACCTCTCGGCAATCCGGATGGATGTCCCGGGGGACGGCGAGGTCGATCAGGAGCAGCGGCCGTCCGTCGCGAGCGGCCATCACCTCGGCCAGGGCGTCCCGCTCGATCACGTGATGCGGTGAGCTGGTGGACGCCGTGACGATATCGGCGGCGACCATCTGCTCCGGGAGCTCCTCGAAGCGCACGGCGTGACCGCCGAACCGCTCGGCCAGGCCGATCGCGCGGTCGTAGCGGCGGTTCGCCACGAACACCGCCTCGACCCCGTGCGCGGCCAGGGCCTTCGCGGTCAGCTCGGCAGTCTCGCCGGCGCCCACCACCAGCACGCGACGGTCCGTGAGGTCACCGAGCGTGCGCTGCGCCAGCTCGACGGCCACCTGGGGGACCGACAGAGTGCCCTCGGAGATCCGCGTCTCGGTGCGGGCCCGCTTGCCGGCCGCGAGGGCGCCCCGGAACAGGCGGTTGAGGACGGGGCCCGTCGCGCCCTCGACGAGCGCGAGCTCGTACGAGCGCTTCACCTGGCCCTGGATCTCGGCCTCGCCGATGATCATCGAGTCCAGGCCGGCGGTGACGACGAAGAGATGCTCCGCGGCCGCGGAGCCGCGCAGCGAGTAGAGGTGGCTCATCAGCTCGGTGGGCCGGATGTCGGCCTCCCGCGCAAGCGCGGCCAGGGCGAGGGACTCGGCGGCGACGCCGTCGGACGCGTAGAGGTAGAGCTCGGTGCGATTGCAGGTCGAGATCGTGGCCGCCTCCTGGACCATGTCCGCGGCGACGAGCTCGCCAAGCACCCCGGCCGCGTGGCCCTCGGTGAGCGCCATCCGCTCGCGCAGGCCCAGAGGGGCGGTCTTGTGTGAGACGCCGATCGCCAGCAGCTCGCTCACGTGCGCTCACGCTCCTCCGCCAGATCGGCCAACTCGCCGAGCTCGCGATCAACGCGCGCGAGTCGCGCGGCCATGATCGCCACGTAGAGCAGGATCAGGGCGAGGAAGACCAGATACGCCGCCGCGACGTACTTGCCGGCCTCGTCGAGCGGCAGGGCGGGCACGGCCTAGCTCGCCCCCGCCTGCGACGGGACGCTCGGCGCGATGCGGGAGCCCTGCATCACCGGCGCCTCGCTGTCGAGGGCGCGGCGCAGCCGGGAGATCCGCGCGCGCGAGGACTTCGCCACGAGCTCGAACCGAACCAGGGTCACCCACAGGAGCGCCATGCCGGCCAGCGACACGCAGAAGCTCAGCCACATCTCGCCCGGCATCCCGCCCTCGGCGGTGGCGAAGGTCCGGGGGTGCACCAGCGACTCGGCCATGCGCACCGCCATGAAGTTGAGCGGAACGAACGCGCCTGCGGTGATCGCGAAGACCGAGGCGTAGCGCGCCTGCCGCTCGCGGTCCTCGATCGCGAACCGCAGGGGATAGTAGGTCGCGTAGAGCAGGAACACGATCAGGAAGCTCACCAGCGTGGGCTCTTCCCAAACCCACCACTTGCCCCACGCCGCCTTGGCCCAGATCGAGCCGGTGACGAGCACGGCTACGCCGAAGATCACCGAGAGGTGGATCGAGACGTAGGCGCGGGCGTCGTGTACCGCATCGCCGGAGCGCAGGTGGCGGATCGCGTGGACCGCGGCGACCATGAAGCCGACGAGCGCGCAGATCGCCAGCGGCACATGCAGGTAGAAGATCTTTTGCATGAAGCCCTGGTCGGCGTCATTTGGCGCGTAGAAGAAGACCAGGGCGAACCCGGCGACGAGCACGACCGCGCTCGCCACGGCCATGTTCCTGAGGCTGAAAGTGCCCATCCCGAGCATCGTAGAGAGGGCGGATCCGGGGGCCGCCCGGATCAATCCTCCAGCAGGAAGTCGTACACGGCGTATCCGATCGCGAGGAAGACGGCGTCGTATAGCGCGAGCATCGCGACCCACCTGCCCACGTCCTCGAACTCGGGCCCGCCGGCGGCCAGCAACGGCGCCGCGGCGCCGGAGGCGGCGATCATCACCGGGACGATCAGCGGCAGGAGGAGCAGGGGGACGATCAGCTCGCGGGCCCGGGAGTTGACGCCGATGGCGGAGGCCACGACGCCCACGGCGGCGAGGCCGATGTCGGCGAGCAGCAGCACGCCGGCGAGCGGAACCAGCCCGGCCCAGTCATCGAGGAAGAGGAAGCCGAAGGCCGGGAGGGCGACGGCCTCGAGCGCGGCCAGGTACACGACCAGCGCCACCGCCTTGGCGGCGAAGAGCGACGCGGGGTCAACCGGGGCCAGGCGGATGGCGTCGAAGCCGCCCTCCTCGCGCTCGGCCACGAAGAGGCGGTTGATCGCGAGGATCGCCGCGAACAGGACCGTGGCGAGGATCACCCCGGCCGCCAGGCTGCCATCCAGCGCCTCGCGGTCGAGTCCGAACCGGAAGAGGACGAACGTGGTGAGCGCGAACAGCGCCATCGCCGGCACCGACTGGAGCGTGCGCAACTCCACGCGGAGGTCCTTCGCGAGGATCGCGCGGAAGCCGGTCACGGCCGCCCCCCGTAAGCCGCCCTGGCGTCGCCCGGCGAGACCCCGGACGACGGCCCCTCGTAGGCCACGGCCCCGCCGCTTGCGAGGACGAGCGCGCGATCGCTTTCGGCCAGGGCGGAGTCAAGGTCATGGCTGACCAGCACTCGGGTGAGGCCCGCCTCGGCGCCGATCAGTGGTTCGACCATCGCCGCCGCCTCCGGGTCGAGATGCGAGCGCGGCTCGTCCAGAAGCAGGAGCTCGGGCTCGTGCAGCACCGCGCGGCAGACCGCCGCCCGCTGGGCCATCCCGGCCGAGAGGTTTCGGACCAGCTCGCCGCCGCGGCGCTCGAGGCGGACCGCGCGCAGCAGCTCCTCGATTCGGGCGACGGCATCATCGACCCCGTGCAGGCGGGCATGGAAGGCGAGGTTCTCCGCGACCGTCAGGTCGCGATACAGAAGCGGCGAGTGCCCGAGCAGGCCGATCCGGCCGCGGGCCTGCCAGGCCTGGCGCGGCAGCTCGGCGCCCAGCACCTCTGCGGCCCCCTCCGTCGGGCGCAGCAGTGTCGCGAGGATCCGAACGAGGGTCGTCTTGCCCGAGCCGTTGGGCCCGAGCACCGCAAGCGTGGCGCCGACGGGCAGATCGAACGAGACTTCGCGCAGGGCCACGAGGTCGCCGTAGGCGCGACCCAGGGCGAGGGCGCGCACCGCGGGTGCCGGATCGTCGGCCGCGGCATCTGCGGTCGCGCTCTGGACAGGGGAGGCCTGGCTCACAACGCTCGTCATTCTCCCAGCGGGAGGCGCGCCTAGGCCGCGCTAGTCGCCCTTGCGCAACGTCCGGGCGCCGACCCGGGCCAGCGCCAGACCGCCTTCCTTCAGCGCCTTGACGCGCTGGCCGTTGCGCCCGTAGAGGAGGCGGGCTGACGAGCGCAGGGCCGTGCCGAGCGTCTCGTCGTACGGCTGCCACCACAGGTTGCGCGTCATTCCGGGCTCCCAGGCGACGAGCTTGACCTCGACGCACTCGTAGAAGCCGAACTTCGAATGCGAGCGCCCGAGGCCTGAGTCCTTGACCCCGCCCCATGAGCACTGGAGCGCGGCGTGGGTGTAGGAGTGGTCGTTGATCCAGACCATGCCGGACTCGATCCGCTTGGCCATCCGCTCGCCCTTGGCGCGGTCCCTGGTCCAGACGGAGGCGCCGAGGCCGAAGGTCGAGTCGTTCGCCCGCTCGATCGCCTCCTCCTCGTCGGCGACGGTGATGATCGGCACCACCGGGCCGAAGATCTCCTCGCTCATGATCCGCATGTCGTCGGTGACTCCGCCGAGCACTGTCGGGGCGATGAACCTGCCGCTGAAGCCGTCGATCTCGCGCGGGCCGCCGGTGAGCCGCTCGGCGCCGTTGTCGAGGGCGTCCTCGACCAGCTCGGAGACGATGTCGGCCTGGTCGGCCGAGACCATCGGGCCGGCCTCCGTGTCCCAACTTGTTGGATCGCCGACGGTGAGCTCGTTGGTCCGACGAACCACGCCGGCGATGAACTCGTCGGCGACCGCCTCGACGACGTAGGTGCGCTCGATCCCCGAGCAGGTCTGCCCGGAGTTCGCGAACCCGCCCCAGACGCAGCCGGAGATCGCGTTCTCCAGGTCGGCGTCGGCGCAGACGATCTGAGGATCCTTGCCGCCCAGCTCGAGCACGGAGCCCTTCATGCGCTGCGCGCAGATCTCGCCGACGCTGCGGCCGACCTCGACCGAGCCCGTGAAGAACACCTTGCGGATGCCCGGCGACTCGCAGAGCGCCTGGCCGATCACTCCGCCGCCGTGGACGGTGCGGACCAGGCCCTCGGGGAGCCCGGCTCCGTCGAAGATCGACTGGATCCGCTCGCCCAGGAGCGGGGTGAGGCTGGCCGGCTTCAGCACCACGCCGTTGCCGGCCATCAGCGCGATCGCGACCTCGCCGAACGGGATCGACCAGGGGTAGTTCCACGGGGCGATGACCGCGACCACGCCGAGCGGCTCGTAGGTGAACTTTGACTGCTTGGTCGCGAACAGCGCCTGGCGCATCGGGATCTGCTCGTCGGCCAGCAGCCGGGGCCCGTTGGCCGCGCACCAGTTGAGGCCGTCGATCGTCGGGACGACCTCCATCGTGTAGCTCTCCGTGATCGGCTTGCCCTGCTCGCGCGTCAGCAGCCGGGCGACGTCGTCGAGCTCGTCGACGAGCAGGTCGGCGGCGCGGCGCATGTAGCGGGCGCGATCGGAGGGCGAGAGCTGCGCCCAGAAGGGCTGGACCTCCGCGACCTCGGCGACGACCGCGTCCACCTCGCCGGGCTCGATCGTCTCGACGGAGCCGACGAGCTCACCGGTGGCCGGGTTGAACGATTCGAGCTGCCCCATCTGAGGTCAGTGTAGGCGCACCGTCAGCTCAGATCGGTGACGTTCTGTGTGTATTCGAGCCGTATGAAATGTGTATCCTGATGTGTATGAGGACGAACATCGTCATCGACGACGACCTGATGAAGCAGGCGATGCAGGCGGCGGGGACGACCACCAAGCGCGAGACGGTCGCCTTCGCCCTCCGCGAGCTGGTCGAGCGTGAGGCGCGCCTGAGCATCCTCGAGCTGGAGGGCAAGATCGACATCCTTCCGATCGAGGAGATCCGAACCGGTGATCGGAGCCGGAATTGGTCGTTGTAGACACCACGGTCTGGATCGACCTGCTGCGAGGAAACCGGACTCAGCAGGTGGACCGCCTGAGGGCCCTGCTTCGGGCGTACTCCGACGTGGCCCTGACCGACGTCGTCTTGATGGAGCTGCTGCAAGGTGCGCGGGACGACCTCCAGGAGAGGAGCCTCAAGGAGCGGTTCAGCGCGTTCCCCATCCTGAAGCTCGAGACGCTGGACGACTTCGCGCATGCGGCCCGGATGAACCGTGCCGCCTGCGGTGCGGGGGTGACCCTGGGAAACCGGCTCGACTATCTGATCGCGGTGGTGTGCGTCCGCGAGGACGCTGCGATCCTCCACGCCGACGCCGACTTCGACCGGCTCGCCTCCTGCACGGAGCTGCGGGTACTGTCGGCCGCGTGATCGACGACCTCGTCCACCGACACCGGCCCGCCGCGGGCGATCCCGAGGGCGCACTGGTCCTCCTCCACGGCCGTGGCGTGGACGAGAACGACCTCTTCCCGCTGATCGACCTGCTCGACCCGGAGCAGCGACTGGCCGCGTTCACGCCGCGCGCCCCGCTCCAGCCGCCGGGGCACACCGGCAACCACTGGTACGTGGTCGAGCGGGTCGGGTACCCGGACCGCGAGCGTTCGACTGCACCTACGCCCGGCTCGGCTCCTGGCTGGACGCGGTGAGCGAGGAGACCGGCGTGCCGACGGAGCGGACGGTGCTTGCCGGCTTCTCCCAGGGCGGGGTGATGTCCTACGCGATGGGGCTCGGGCGGGGGCGCCCGCGCCCCGCGGCGATCATCGGGCTCTCCTGCTTCGTCCCCACCGTGGAGGGGTGGGCCGCAGACTTCACCGACCGCGCCGATCTTCCCGTCTACCACTCGCACGGCATCGCCGACCCGATCATCGGGATCGACTTCGGGCGAGCCGCGGCGGAGCTGCTTCAGGGGCGGGTGGCCCTCACCTACGAGGAGCACCCCGGGGGCCACACGATCGACCCACGCAGCTTCGACGAGATGCGCGAGCGCATCGGGGAAGCGGCTACCGCAGCTTGAGCTTCGGCGAGCGCGCCGGGTCGCAGACTGTCGGGCCGAACGACGGGTCCGTGCCGGAGAACTCTGGAGCCTCCGCGTAGTAAGTGCCCTTGCGCCTCTGGCCGTTGACCTTGTACTTGCCCTGCGCATCGGTCGCGTCGTCCCCGATCAAGCGATCGTCGCCCGGGCGCTGCTTGTAGACCTCGACGCTCCGGCCCTGAGCGCAGAACGGGCTGTCCGACGTCGCCTTCCCCTTGTACCCGCCCCCGCCGTAGCCCAGCGTGAGGGCGCGCAGGAAATGGTTGAGCGGTTCGTCGCTATGGATCGTCGCCTCGACCTCCTCCGTCGTGTCGAGGGCCGTGGCCATGATCGTGAAGGTCTCATCGAACTCGACGAGCGGGTCGTCGGTGATCGGGATCTCCGTATTGAACGTGGTGGCGTTCTCGTCGAGCAACGTGCCCGACGGCTCGACGTCCCCGAAGTCAGGCCCGTGCTCCGCGGAGCCGGAGATGACCGAGAGGCTGACGAGGACGTCGTCGAAGCGCGGTTGGCTGACCGTCACCGTGACGGGCATCGCCGCGCCGCCCTCGGTCGCGTCCGGCGCCGTGATAGACACGTCGAGCTTGGGGTCGTCGTCCACGATCGGGATCGCCTCCGAGATCGAGGAGAGCCCGGCGTTAAGCGGGTCGAACAGCGAGAGCGTGATGCGCGCGTCCGCCGGGTCGCGGAGCGTGTCCTCGGGCACGGCGAGCGGGATCACAGCATGAGGCTGCTGCGGCGGGAAGATCGCTGTCCCCGACTGCGGGGTAAAGCCCGTGCGCTCGGGCCAGTTGCTCTCGAGCGACCAGTCAACGCTCACGAACTCGTCGTTCTCCAGGACCAGGTCCAGCTCGATTTGGTTGCCCTCCCCCTCCTCGACGCTCGCGGGCGGTGACGGCACGATGGGAGCCGGGCCCGCGACCTCGAGGTCGGCGACCTCCGTGGCCGCGTCGGCGTCGAAGGTTGCGAAGGGGTTCGAGTAGCCCCAGGCGGCCGTGCGGCCGTGCAGCGTCGTTTCGAGCGGCGAGGGGACCTTGAGCGCGTAGGAGCCGTCGGCGGCACTCGCATCCAGGAGGTCGCGGCCGTCGTCCGGGGGTGTATGGGGGACGTCCCCCGGTTCCGGTACCTCGGCGGCCCCGGCGCCGACGACTTCGACGCCCTCGAGCGGCACGCCCGTCTCCGCGTGGCGGATCGTCCCACTCACGTCCGAGAACCCCGGCGGGTAGAGGAACGTCACCCCGGCGGCCTCGCCGTCCCCGATGCTGCATAGCCCCCCGAACGGTCCCATAGAGCTGGTCGGAGTCGGGGGACACGTGCCCCAGCCCCGAGCAATACATTC
>CAWEBQ010000004.1:0-221744 GCA_963807385.1 uncultured Solirubrobacterales bacterium | reverse complement strand
TTTGTCTACATCTACTTCGACGGTTTACGTATTGCTCGAGGCCGGCCGCGATCGTCGCGCTCTCATGCTTCGTGCCGACCGTCGAGGGCTGGGAGCCCGACTTCACCGCCCGCTCAGACCTCGCCGTCTACCACGCCCACGGCACGGGCGATGAGATCATCGGGGTCGAGTTCGGTCGCGCCGCGGCGGAGCTGCTGCAGGGCAACGTGGACCTCACCTACGCCGAGCACCCCGGCGGGCACACGATCGACCCGCGCAGCTTCGAGACGATGCAGGGCGTGCTGGAGCGGGCCGTCCCCACGTCGAGTGGCACCTGAGTTGCGCTCAGGGCGCTTCAGGTGCCGCTCGATGTTCCCGGGTCGCTGAGCCGCCCGCGGATCTCCGCCAGCCTCCGCGCCACCTCGGCCTCCCACCCGCGGTCCGTCGCCTCGAAGAACCGCTCGCCCTGGACCTCGGTGGGCAGGAGCGGCTGCGAGCCCACGCCGTCGGCCTGGTCGTGGGAGTACACGTAGCCCTCGCCGCGGCCGAGCTGCTTGGCCCCCGGGTAGTGGGAGTCCCGCAGGTAGTCCGGCGGGAGCTTTGCCCCGTGCTCGCGCACGTGCCGCTTGGCGGCGGCGATCCCGAGCGTGGAGGCGTTCGACTTCGGCGCCAGCGCGAGGTAAGCGGTGGCCTGGGCGAGGTTGAGCTCGCACTCGGGGAGGCCCACCCGGTCGACCGCCTGGGCGGCGGCGGTCGCCACCACCAGCGCCATCGGGTCCGCGTTGCCCACGTCCTCCGAGGCCAGGATGACCATCCGCCGGGCGATGAAGCGGGGGTCCTCCCCGCCCTCGAGCATCGCGGCGAGGTAGTAGAGCGAGGCGTCCGGGTCCGAGCCGCGGGTCGCCTTGATCCAGGCGGAGATGTAGTCGTAGTGCTGATCCCCACCCTTGTCGAAGCGGACGGCCTTGCGCTGGAGGGCGTCCTCGGCGGTGGCGAGACCGACGCTCGTTCCCGCCGCCCGCGCGGTCTCGACGGCGCGCTCGAGCGCGCCCAGGGCGATCCGGGCGTCCCCGCCGGAGCGGCCCGCCAGTAGCTCGACGGCGTCGTCGGCCACCTCCGGAGGGTCCACGATGCCGCGATCGGGGTCCGCGAGCGCGCGCCGGACGAGCGCCCCGATCTCCTCCGGGCCGAGTGCCTTCAGCTCGTAGATCTGCGCCCGGCTGAGCAGGGCGGAGTTCACCTCGAAGTAGGGGTTCTCGGTGGTCGCCCCGATCAGCGTCAGGAGGCCCTCCTCCACGGCGGGCAGAAGCGCGTCCTGCTGAGCCTTGTTGAAGCGATGGATCTCGTCGAGGAAGAAGATCGTCGGCCGATTTGCGGCCCTTCGTCGCTCCCGTGCCCGCTCGATCACGGCCCGGACCTCGGCGCGGCCGGCGTTCACCGCCGACTCCTCCTCGAAGGCCCCACGCGCCGAGGCGGCGACGATTCGCGCGAGCGTGGTCTTCCCTGTGCCCGGGGGCCCGTAGAGGATGGCGGAGTGCGGCTTCCCGGACTCGATCGCGATCCGCAGCGGGGAGTCCACGCGCATCAGCTCGTCCTGCCCCACGACCTCGTCGAGTGAGCGCGGGCGCATTCGCACGGCGAGCGGCGCATCGGCCGCCGGGACGCCGTCCCGCGTCGCCGGGTCGTCCTCGCCGCTGTCGAAGAGCCGCTCCACCGCTGTCAGTATGTCCGCATGGAGGAGGCGACAGCGGCGGTCTCGACCCGGCTCGGCCAGGAGGCCGTCGACCTGCTGTGCGAGCTCATCCGGCTCGACACCTCCAACCCGCCCAACAAGGAGCTGCCGGTGCAGGAGCTGCTCACCGAGCGCCTCACCCAGGCCGGCTTCGAGTGCGAGCTGCTTCATGCCGAGGACCCTGAGCGCCCGAACCTGATCGCCCGGCTGCGCGGCGAGGAGGAGGGGCCGACGCTCTGCCTCCTGGGCCACGCCGACACGGTGCCGGCGGAGGACGAGGCCGACTGGACCTTCTCCCCGTGGGCCGGCGACGTCGTGGGCGGGGAGGTCCGCGGCCGCGGCGCCCAGGACATGAAGGACCAGGTGGCGGCCGAGGCCGCCGCCTGCATCTCGCTGGCGCGCGAGGGCTGGCGGCCCAAGGGCGAGCTGCTCTTCGTCTGCACCGCCGACGAGGAGGCCGGGGCGATCCACGGCGCCAAGTGGCTGTGCGAGACCCACCCCGAGAAGGTGCGCGCGGACCTTGTGATCAACGAGGGCGGGGGGCCGTGCTTCGAGCTCGACGGCCGGCGCCTCTACACACTGTGCGTCGGCGAGAAGGGCGTATGGAGGTTCCGCCTGCGAACCCACGGCAAGGCGGGGCACGGCTCGGTGCCCTCGCTTGGCGACAACGCCCTGCTCAAGCTCGAGCCGCTGCTGGCCAGGCTGCGCGAGCAGCCCCCGCCGGAGCCGACCGAGGCGGGCATCGCCTTCATGTCCGGCGTGCTCGAGCGCGACCTCGCCGGAGCCGGGCCGGACGAGCTCGCGGCGGCGCTCTCCGAGCTTCGCGACCGCTCGCCTCAGCTCGCCGCCTATCTCGCCGAGCCGATGCTGGGCGTCACCGTCGTGCCGACCATGGCCTCGGGCTCCGTGAAGGACAACGTGATCCCCGGGAGCGCCGAGATCCTCGTCGATTGCCGCGTCCCACCCGGCCTCGGCGAGACCGACGTCCGCGAGCGACTCGAGGCCTTCTTCGGCGAGGCGATCGACGGCGTGGACCTCGAGTTCGCCGAGAGCGTCACCGGGAACGCCTCGCCCGCCACCTCGCCGCTCGCCACCTCGATCGCCGCGTGGGTGGAGGCGAACGACCCCGGAGCCGGCGTCGTTCCGATCGTGATGCCCGGCTTCTCCGACAGCCACTGGTGGCGGAAGGCCTTCGGGGCTGAGACCACCGTGTACGGGTTCGCGCCGCAGCGCGAGATGACCCTCTTCGAGGCGGCGCCGCTGGTCCACAGCGCCGACGAGCGGATCAAGGCCACCGATGTCGAGTTCGCCGCGCGGTTCTTCGAGGACATCGCCCGCGAGGTCCTGGGTTGAGCGAGAACGGCGGTGCGCCGGAACCGGAGCGACCGGCGCCCCTGCGCCTCGGCGGCATGGCGCTCCGCAACGGCCTGCTGATCCACGGCCCCACCTCCTGGGCGGCCGCCGCCCGCGCCAAGGACGGCTCGATCGAGGTCGCCTCGGGTTCCAAGCCCACGTTCGGCCAGGGACGCCTCGGCAAGCTGCCCATCCTGCGCGGCCCGCTGCGGCTGGCCGAGGCGATGGCGGTCGTGCCGATCGCCCGCTCGCGCGTTCGCAGCGCGCGGCTGCCGCTGGAGGACAAGCGCGTGATAGCCGCGGCGCTAGCGACCGCCGCGGCGAGCAACGTGGTGCGCAGGTACCGCGCCGGCGATGACTCCGCGACCCGGGCGACCGCCCGCGAGGCCGCGATCTCGCTGCTGGGGATCATCCCGGCGATGGCCGCCCTCCGCGATCGCGACCTCGCCGCCTACCACGGGGTCGAGCACAAGGCCATCGGCGCCTACGAGAAGGGCTCGCTCGATCCCAACGACGCCCCCAAGGAGCACCAGCGCTGCGGCTCCAACCTGATCGGGCCGATGCTGGCGTTCTCGGTGGCCGGGCAGGTCGCGACCGAGCGCTTCATCGAGCGGCCCGGGCCGGTGGCGCGAGCCGCCGCCGGGACCGGCGCGGTGTCGGCCGCCGTCGAGGTCTTCGCCTACGCAGAGCGCAACCCGGAGTCGGCGGTCGGTCGCGCCGTCCACGCCCTGGGCCACGAGATCCAGCGAGTGCTCTCAACGCGCGAGCCGACGCCGGAGCAGATCGAGGTCGGCGTGGCCGCGATGGCCGAAGTGCTGCGGGCTGAGCGATTGCAGGAAGAGGGCGTTCCTGCCGATACTTTCTAGGCGAGGAATCCCCTCGCACGGAGGCCGTGCGCCAAGTGACCGATCTGACAGCAATCCTGGGCATCGAGTGGGACTCGATCAAGTACGACCTCGGCATCGTCGTGCCCATGCTCTTCCTGGGCCTCATCGCCTACTTCATGTGGCGAACGCTCAAGATGATGCCCAGGACCAAGCCCCAGGAGATCAGCTCCAAGTCGAAGTCGGCGGTCACCTGGGCGGAGGTCGCAGGCGTGGACGAGACCAAGGACGAGCTGCGCGAGGTCGTGGAGTTCCTCTCCGACCCGAAGCGCTTCAAGCGGCTGGGCGCGAAGGTCCCGAAGGGAATCCTCCTGCACGGACCGCCCGGGACGGGCAAGACGCTCCTGGCCAAGGCGGTGGCGCACGAGTCCGGCGCCACCTTCCTCAGCCAGTCGGCCTCCTCGTTCATCGAGATGTTCGCGGGCCTGGGTGCCGCCCGCATCCGCCGCCTGTTCAAAGAGGCGCGCGAGAACGCGCCGGCGATCGTCTTCATTGACGAACTCGACGCGGTGGGGGCCACGCGTGGATCGGACGTCTCCGGGGAGCGCGACCAGACCCTGAACCAGCTGCTGGTGGAGATGGACGGCTTCGACGGCCACGACAACGTCGTCGTGATGGCGGCGTCGAACCTCCTGGAGAAGCTCGACAAGGCGCTGCTGCGCCCGGGCCGCTTCGACCGCCAGGTCTTTGTGCCGCCCCCGGACATGCGCGGGCGCAAGGAGATCCTCGAGGTGCACTCGAAGGGCAAGCCGCTGGCCCAGGACATCGACCTGGAACGGGTCGCACGCCACGCCGCCGGGCTCACCGGGGCCGACCTCGCCAACCTCGTCAACGAGGCGGCGATCCTCGCCGGGCGAAAGCAGCGGGACTTCATCGCCCAGGCTGATTTCGAGAACGCCTTCGAGCGGGTGATCGCCGGGCTTCAGACCCGCAAGGTCATCACCGACCACGAGAAGCGGGTGGTGGCGTGGCACGAGGCGGGGCATGCCCTGGTCTCGGAACTGCTGCCGACCGTCGACAAGGTGCAGAAGGTCTCCATCGTCCCCCGCGGCAAGGCGCTGGGCTACACGCTCAACCTCCCGCAGGAGGACCGCTACCTGAAGTCGCGCCAGGAGCTGATCGACTATATGAAGGTCCTGCTGGCCGGGCGCGTTTCGGAGCAGATCACCTTCGGCAGGGTCACCACGGGCGCCTCGGACGACCTGAAGCGCGTCACGGCGATCGCCCGCTCGATGGTCTTCGAGTACGGGATGGGAACGGTGATCCGCTCCCATCAGGTCCCCTCCAACGACCACACCGTCTCGGAGTCGCTGCGCCAGACGCGCGACGAGGAGGTCCAGGAGATCGCCGAGGAGTCCTATCGCGGCGCGCACCGGCTGCTGACCGACCATCGCGACCTGCTCGACGAGATCGCCGAGCGCCTGCTGGCCAACGAAGTCATCGAGCGCGACGAGATCAAGGAGATCATGGACCGCCACCGGGCGGGCAAGACGCCCGCGCGGACGGGGATCGGCACCGTTGAGCGCGACGCCGACGGCCAGCCCCTCTCGGGCCAGCCGGCGGAGGCGCTCGTCAGCAAGCCCCCCGAGGAGCCCGAATAGACTCTCCGCCGGATTGTTCGGCGCGATCGACCATGTGGGCGTTGCCGTCTCGGACCTCGAGGCGGCGATCTCCCTCTACGAGGGGAGCTTCGGCATGGCGCTGGCCCACCGCGAGGTCGTGGCCGAGCAAGGAGTCGAGGCGGTGCTGCTGGACGTCGGCGACTCGCACGTGGAGCTGCTCAGCCCGACGGGGCCGGACACGCCGGTCGGCAAGTTCCTGGCAGCGCGCGGCGACGGCCTCCACCACGTCGCCTACCGGGTGACGGACATCGACGCCACCCTCGACACCCTGCGCGCTCAGGGTGTCCGGCTGATCGACGAGACCGCGCGCACCGGCATCCGCTCGAGCCGGGTCGCGTTCCTGCACCCGAAGGCGACGGGCGGGGTGCTGACGGAGATCGTCGAGCCCGCCACGGGCCACTGAAATTTCAACCAGGAGGTACTGATGGCTGACACCAAGAAGGTCGAGATCGGGTTCGGCATCGGCCAGGCCCTCTCCGTGAAGATGAGCGACGACGAGCTGTCCGAGCTGCGCAAGGCGGTGACCGGCGAAGGCGGCTGGTACGACCTGAAGACCCAGGACGCGACCATCGCGCTCAACCTCGCGACCGTGGTGTTCATCCGGATCGACGACTCGGACCACTCGATCGGCTTCTCCGGCAGCTGATGGCGAAGCTGGTCCTGGCGGCAGCCGCCGGTGTCGCGGCGGCGGCGGTGTGGTGGCGGCGAAACCCGTCAGCCTGCCCGTATAGCCAGCGTCTCTGGGTGCAGGCCCCCCACCCCTTCATCACCCGGGACCGCCTCCGCGACGTGCTCGCGCCCGACCCCGGTGAGCGCATCCTCGAGATCGGGCCCGGCACCGGGTACTACACGCTCGACCTCGCGGACTGGGCGGGCGAGGGCGGGGCGATCGAGGTCTTCGACATTCAGCAGGAGATGCTCGACCACACGATGCGCCGGGTTGCCGAGGCAGGCCACGGCAACGTGACAGCAACGCAGGGCGATGCTCAGGCACTTCCCCACGACGACGAATCATTCGACGCGGTCGTCCTCACAACCGTGCTCGGCGAGATCCCGGACCAGGACGCTGCCATGGCCGAGATCGCGCGGGTGCTGAAGCCGGAGGGGCGCCTCGTGGTCGGTGAGGTGTTCGGCGACCCCCACTACACGTCGCCGAGCGCCCTGGAGCGTCGCTGCACGGCGGCCGGCATGCGCCTCGCCGAGCGCTCCGGCCCTGCTTTCGGCTACTTCGCGCGGCTCGTCAAGTAGCGACTTTCCACGTCCGCCCCCCGCTGCGGGGTGCCAGCGTGGAAAGTCAGTCGGCGAGGGCCGGCCACAGGCGCTCCTCGGCCTCGAGCACCGCCGCGGCGCGCTCGGAGATCGCCGACCACAGCCGGGGCTCGGGGTCGTCCGCCTCGCTCGCGGCGTGCAGCGCCGTCGCGAGGGCGCTCCACCGCTCGGCGGCCTCCGCGGCGACGGGCGCCTCGTCCGAGCCCACCTCCTCCAGAAAGCGCGAGTACATGAGGCGGAAGTTGCCGCCGCCCGTCCCGCGACGCTCGATCACCTGGTAGTTGAAGCGCGCGCACCACTGCCAGTCCTCCACCACGACGGGCCAGTCCCCCACCTCGGCGGCGAAGCGGCGCAGGCCGGGCAGCCCCTCGTACTCGCCGAGGGGCGGGTCGATCATCCGGGCCGCGGCGCGGGCGATCGCGCGGGGGGCCGCCTCGATGATCGTGGCGGCGTCAAGCGGCTCGGGCAGGGTCAGCATGTGGCCGGACAGGGGGTAGACGGGGTACTGGCTGTGGCGGGCCTCGGCGAGGCTCGCCAGGCTGGTCGTCTGCAGGTTGTCGAACGCGGTGTCGGAGACGTACGCGACCTCGTCGTCGTACCCGGCCAGCACCACGGCGTGGCCGGGGAAGTGCGCCGACTTGCCGTAGTGATCGAGGTAGTAGAGGTCGGTGAGCAGCAGGGCGGGCCGGCCGGCGTCAACGCAGGCCCTCGCCGCCGCCCAGGACTCCTGCGGCCCATCGAAGCGGTCGAGCCGGACCCCCGAACCGGTGATCTCGACGAACTCCTCCTCGAGCTTGGACGTGCGGCCGTTGGTGAACCGCGACGGCGACTGGCCGTCCAGCGCCACGTGGTAGAAGCAGGCGCCGGCGCCGAGGCCGAACGCCATCTCCTCGGTGAGCTCGACGCCGCCGAAGGCCAGCAGGTTGCGCAGCGCGGTCGAGCCGCAGTGATTGCCGGGCACATGGGTGTACCCCGGCACCATCGTCGCCATCAGCCGTAGCCCCGCAGCCGGCAGTACTCGGCACGTGCCTTGAACGTGTGGCGCATCTCGCTGCTCATCTCGTCGAGGAACTCGTCACGGTAGGTGGAGTCCGTGAACACCGCGATCGCGAAGTAGAAGCCCGAGAAGGCGGCCAGCCCTCCGGCCACGCGGAGCAGCTCGGACGTGATCTCGAGCCGCTCGCCCAGCAGTTCGAACTGCACCAGGACATCGCCGGGGTGCCCCAGCCAGCTCGCTCGCACCTCATCGTTGATCGCGAGCAGCCCGAAGGCGACGAAGAAGGCGCCGAGGGCGACGCTCACGATCAGCACCTGCACGGCCTGGCTCACGAACATCACGAGCCCGACGTTCAGGCGTTGGCGACGATCGAGCGGCGGCGCGTCGCCGCCGGCCTCCCGCTCGAGCGCGCGCGCCTCGGCGGGGATTCGGACCCCGAGGAAGAGGGTCCCCAGGATCACGAACAACCCGATGATGAGGAAGTAGATCGGGGTGGTGACCCCGGGGAAGATCTGCCACGCCTCCTGGGTCGTGAACGAGAGCAGCGCGAAGATGAGGAGCAGGGGCAGCGCCTTGGCGATCAGTCCGAGGGACGAGGACAGTTGGCCCGCCAGGCGCTTCATCACCCAGCGCAGGATCCAGACGAGGCCGTAGCCGACCACGGCGTAGATCAGGCCCAGGAGAACCAGATTCCCCACCGAGGTGACGAGGGCGCTACGCCACTGGCCCCCGAAGATCAGCGGTAGCAGGGCGGGCAGCAACACGAACGCCGCCAGCTCCGTCTTGCCGACCCGGTCCGGGATCGCGAGCGAGGAAGTCCCGTTGCGGCGGTTGATCGCCGCGACGGCCACGAGCAGGATGACCAGGCCGCCGAGGGCCGCCGCGACGTTCGCCGCGAGCGACCACTCGAGGTTCAGGGCGCCCAGCATCTCCCCCAGGAAGACCAGGCCGAGGAGCGGCACCACGCGGTTGTAGACGTCGGTTGTGGCGGAGTAATCCTCGATGAACAGCGGCAGCCCGGCGCGCCGGAATCCCCGCTCGAGCTCGCCGATCTTCGCCTGCGGCGCCTGCCCTTCCATGGGCGGGCACCCTACGGGACGGTGGGCGCCGGCCTGCGAGCATGTGCAGGATGGGCGGCGGCGAGGTTCGCGACCGGCCAGCGGGGTACCCCGAACCGACCCGTGCACATCGCCCTCCTCGAGAACCCCAGTTCCGGCTCCGGTGATTCCGAGCGCGTCGCCGACCTGCTCAGGGCCGCGCCTGCATCCGTCGACGTGTTCGCGCCGGACGAGGCCGCGGACGTGGCCGACCGCAGGCCGGATCGAATCGTGGTCGCCGGTGGGGATGGATCCGTTGGCCAGGCGGCGGCGGCCGCCGCGCAGGCCGGGGTTCCGCTCGCCGTCATCCCGGTTGGTACGGCCAACGACTTCGCCAAGGCGATGGGGCTCCCCGACCAGCTCGAGGCCGGCGCCCGGCTGGCCGCCGCGGGCACCCGGCTGCGGAAGCTCGACATCGGTCGCATGGGGAGACTCCCCTTCGTCAATGCGGCCAGCGTCGGCCTACCACCGGCCGCCGCCCGCACGGCCGACGGCCTGAAGGGCCGGCTGGGAACGGCTGCTTATGCGGTCGGTGCGGTGCGCGCGGGGCTGACGGCACAGCCCGTCTCCTGCCGCGCGGCGTGCGACGGGAAGACCGTTCTTGACGGAGACGCCTGGCAGGTGACGATCGCCTGTACCGGGGCCTTCGGGTCGGGCTCGAGCCTGGACGCCGACCCCGCCGACGGGCACCTGGACCTGATCGCAATCGACGCGGGCTCGCGGATCGCGTTGGCTGCGCGGGCGTTCGGCATGCGCACCGGAACGCTCGAGTCCCAGCGCGGCGTCCGTTCCTGGCGCTGCCAACGGGTCGTCCTCGACGTTCCGGAGCGCACGGCGTTCAACGTCGATGGCGAAATCGTGGAATCGGGGACGGTCTCCTTCTCGGTCGACCGGCGTGCCCTGGACCTCGTCATCGGCTGAGTAGAGGCCTGGCGACGGTGCGGGTCCAGCGCCGCGCCTCGCCTATCCTGCTCGCCGTGTTCCGCCCCCCCAACCAGGAGCCTCGCCGGCTCCGCCGCGCGCCCCCGTGGCTTCGCGCCCGCAGCCAGCGCAAGCGTGCCCGCAGTTCCCTCATCCGGGCGCTCGGCGACGCCGACCAGGCGGCCCTTCGGTTGCTGCGCACCCGTGGCCACCGGCCGCCCGCCGAGGGGGCCATGAAGGCGCTCGGGACGATCGGCGAGTACGCCGCGGTCTGGACGGCGATCGGGGCCGTAGGCGCGCTGGCCGATCCGCCGCGGCGGCGACGCTGGGGAATCGCCGCCCTCGTCGGCCCTGCGGCGATCAACGTGAACTATGCGGTGAAGCTCGCGGTGGGGCGCGAGCGGCCGCTGATCGAGGGGCACCCGGCGCTCGCGAAGGCGCCGAGCAAGCTCTCGTTCCCCTCTGCGCATGCCACGTCCTCGCTCGCGGCGGCGACCGCCCTGGGGCGCGTCGAGCCCCGCGCACGGGTGCCGCTCTACGCGCTGGCGGCGGCGATCTGTCTCAGCAGGCCGTATCTCGGGATGCACTACCCCTCCGACGTGATCGCCGGGGCGGTGCTGGGCATCGCGATCGGCGCGCTCGCGCCCGGGGTGTCGGCCCCGGCGACCGAGGACCGCCTGATCGACCTCGTCAACGACGCCCATCGCACCGCGGCGGAGACCGGTTCCAACGGGTCGCCCGCCGATCTCGACGCCCCGGCCGCCAGCGGTCCCGGCGCCGCGTCGTGAAGATCGGGATCGTCGGGCTGCCCAACGCGGGTAAGTCGACGCTGTTCAACGCCCTCACGGCCGCGGGCGCGACGACCGGGGACTACCCGTTCACCACGATCGATCCCAACGTGGCGGTGGTGGGCGTACCGGACGACCGCCTCGACCGCCTGGCGGCGACGCTGCGGGCCTCCGCCGTTATCCACGAGCAGATCGAGTTCCACGACATCGCTGGGCTGGTCCCGGGGGCATCGCAGGGCGAGGGCCTCGGCAACCGGTTCCTCGGTGCGATCCGCGAGACCGACGCGATCTGCCACGTGGTTCGCGCCCACGCCCGCGACGGGGTGCCACACCCCGAGGGGCGGGTGGACCCGGTGGCCGACATCGAGCTGATCGAAACGGAGCTGCTGGCCGCCGACCTCGAGGGCGCCGAGCGTCGGCTCGAGCGCGTGTCGAAGCAGGCGAAGTCCGGCGACGCCGAGATCGTGGCCGAGCGGGACTGGCTCGCCGAGGTCGTCGAGGCCGTGGGCGGCGGGCGGGCGGTCCGGGAGATCCCGGCCTCGGACGCGGCCGCCGACGCGCCGCGGAAGCTCCAGGCGTTGACATCCAAGCCGGTGCTCTACGTGGCAAACGTCGATGAGGGCGCCAACGAGGTCCCGCCGGCCGTGGCCGCGATGGCCGCCGCGAACGGCGCTGTCGCAGTCGCCGTCAGCGCGCGGATCGAGGCGGAGCTCGGCGAGCTCGGCGACGAGGCGGAGGCGTCGAGCATGCGCGCCGAGCTGGGCGTCGGGGAGAGCGGCCTCACGCGGGTGATCCACGGCGCCTGGGAGCTCCTCGACCTGATCTCCTTCTTCACGGCCGACACCGACAAGGAGGCCATGGCCCGGGCGATCCCGGCCGGCTCCTCCGCGCACGAGGCCGCGGGAAGGATCCACACGGACATTCAGCAGGGCTTCGTCCGCGCCGAGGTGATCGGCTGGGACGAGCTGGTGGACGCGGGTGCGTACTCGGCCGCTCGGGACCGAGGGCTGATCCGGACCGAGGGACGCGACTACATCCTGCGGGACGGAGAAGTCCTGCACGTCAGGCACTAAAGGCCGGTTTTCGGCCTGAATCTTCTTCAGGCAGGCACATAACCAGTGAAACCTTCCGCCCCTCTTTGTGTTTTACTTACATAGCCTTAACACCAGCCGAGTCCCCGGCAGAGGCGCCGGGGAGCGGGGGAACCACCGGGGACCACGAAACAACCCCAGGGGCGAATCGGGCCGGACGGCCCGTAGCGCAGCTCTTTCAGCGCGAGCCCGACAGCTAACCCCGCAGGCGCGAGAAAGAGGAGTTCCACATCTTGAATGCCATCGATAGCGCGCGGGAGCCCCGTCGCCCCCGGCGCACCCCCCTTCTGATCGGGCTCACCGTCGCCCTCGCATCCGTGGGCGCCGGCGGAGCATGGGCCCAGACTCCGGACCCCTCCGCCGAGCCCGCAGCGGCCCTCGACGAGTTCGCCGCGCCGGCGCCCGCAGCCGGGGGGACCGACGCGTCCGAGCCCGCCGCCGACCCGGCGGGGGAGGCCCCAGCCGGCGACGCCGGCGAGCCGTCGGCCGAGAAGGAGAAGAGCGCGCGCCGTGCCCCGAAGCTCGAGCTGAAGCTCGAGGAGGCGAAGCCGAAGAAGGTCTTCTGGGTCGGCTGGCGCAAGGCGGTCTTCCACTACGAGGTCGGCGGCAACAAGAAGGTTGACCTGGTGATCGAGGTCGTCAAGTCGAAGTCCGGGGCCGACCAGATGGTCCGGCGCTACCGCGAACCGAACCGCGAGGGCGGCAAGGAGTACGAGCTCAAGTGGGACGGCAAGCGCTCCAACGGGGACTCGATCAAGAAGGGCACGTTCTACTTCCGCGTGTCCGAGGCGGGTGGCCGGCGCCTCAGCCGCAAGAACGCCGACGGCAACCGCAGCTTCAAGGTGTTCCCCGCGATCTTCCCCGTGGACGGACGGCATGACTACTGGGACGGCTTCGGGGCCGGGCGCAATCACGCCGGCCAGGATGTCGGCGCCAGCTGCGGCACCCCGCTGCGGGCCGCCGAGCCGGGAACGGTTTCGACCAAGGCCTACGACGGCGGCGGTTACGGCTACTACGTCGTGATCGACGTCAAGGGAAGCAGCCGCCAGGAGCTGTACAGCCATCTGAGGGCCAAGGCCACCGTCCGCCAGGGCGAGCACGTGGAAACCGGCCAGCGCATCGGCAAGGTCGGCGAGTCCGGCAACGCCGTCGGCTGCCACCTCCACTTCGAGTACCGGCCCAACGGCAGCCCGTCGCCCAAGGTCACGAGCAAGCTCAGGGGCTGGGACAAGTACTCGTAGCGGCCGCTGCGGCGGCCGGGCCGGTAGGGTCGGCCGCATGAGGACGGAGGCGCGCTTCCCCGGAATCGATCCGGAGGCCGGTCACTACGAGAGCTTCTACATCAAGGCCACGCATCCCAGCGGCGGCCGGGCCGTGTGGCTGCGCCACACGGTTCACCAGCGCCCCGGTTCCGAGCCGAACGCCTCCCTGTGGCTGACCGTGTTCGACCACGACGCGGCCGGACCGAGAGCGGTGAAGGCGACGTATCCGATCGCCGAGCTCTCCGCTCCCGCCGGAACGTACATCAAGATCGCCGACACGACGCTGGAACCCGGCCGGGCGAGCGGTTCGCTCTCGTCGGCGGCGCTGGACGCGAGCTGGGATCTCACTTTCGCCGACGACGGCGAGGCCTTTCACCACCTCCCCTACGAGCGGATGTACCGGGCCTCCCTGCCCAAGACCAAGTTCCTGAGCCCCCACCCGACCGCCAGGTTCGACGGCACCCTGACGGTGGATGGCGAGACGATCACGCTCGAGGGCTGGCCCGGGATGATCGGCCACAACTGGGGTGCCGAGCACGCCGAGCGCTGGGTCTGGATCCAGGGCGGCGAGTTGGCCGGGCAGCCGCAGAGCTGCTTCGACATGGCCGTCGGCAGGATCAGGATCGGCCCGTGGACGACGCCGTGGGTGGGCAACGGCGTGCTCCGCCTCGACGGCTCCGAGCACCGCCTCGGGGGGTTCGGCAAGGTCCTGAGCCTGAAGGTCGACGACGAGCCCACGAGCTGTCAGTTTGAGATCGCGGGCGACGGGGTGAAGGTGCGCGGACGCGTCTCCGCCGAGCCGCGGAACTTCGTCGCCTGGGTCTACGCCGACCCCAAGGGCCCCGAGCACAACACGCTCAACTGCTCGATCTCCGACCTCGAGCTCGAAGTGACGCGCAAGGACGCCGAGCCCGAGCGCCTCGAGGTGGCCGGCGCGGCCGCCTACGAGATCGGGATGCGCCAGACCGACCACGGCATCCCGCTCCAGCCCTACCCGGACGGATAACCCCGCGCCGAGAGGATCGCGGCCTGAGTACGCTGGCGAGGCCAACGCGAGGGAGGTTCCATGAGCATCGCCAGCACCGAGCAAGCCGCCATCGACAACGCGCCGGGGAAGCTCCTGATCGGCGGCGAGTGGCGCGACGCCACCGGTGGCGGGAAGCTCTCGGTCGAGGATCCGTCGACGGGGGAGCCCCTCTGCGAGATCGCCGACGCGACGCCCGACGACGCCCAGGCGGCGATCGACGCCGCCTGCGACGTGCAGGCTGCGTGGGCGGCCAGCGCTCCGATCGAGCGCAGCGAGATCCTCTACCGGGCGTTCGAGGGGCTCAACGAGCGCAGCGACGAGCTCGCCACCCTGATGACCCTGGAGATGGGCAAATCGGTCGCCGAGTCGAAGGCCGAGCTGGCCTACTCCGCGGAGTTCTTCCGCTGGTTTAGCGGCGAGGCGCTGCGGATCGACGGCTACAACAAGAATGCGGGCAACGCGCTCTCGCGCGTGATCGTGATGCGCCAGCCGATCGGCGCCTGCTACTTCATCACCCCCTGGAACTTCCCCACCGCGATGGGCACCCGCAAGATCGGCCCGGCCATCGCCGCCGGCTGCACGATGGTCGTAAAGCCGGCCCAGCAGACCCCGCTATCGATGCTGGCCCTCGCCCAACTGCTCGAGGAGTGCGGGCTTCCCGCCGGAGTGCTGAACGTGGTCACCGGCTCGTCCTCCAGCGACATCTCCAAGCCGATCATCGGCGACCCGCGGCTGCGGAAGCTGTCGTTCACCGGCTCGACCGAGGTCGGCCGGATGCTGATCGCGCAGGCCGCCGAGAACGTCCTCAAGGTCTCGATGGAGCTCGGCGGCAACGCCCCGTTCCTGATCTTCGACGACGCCGACCTCGACGCCGCCGTCGAGGGGGCGATGATCGCCAAGATGCGCAACATCGGCGAGGCCTGCACCTCGGCCAACCGCTTCCACGTGGCCGAGTCGGTCGCGGGTGAGTTCGCCGAGAAGCTCGCCGCGAGGATGGGCAAGCTGAAGCTCGGGCGGGGCACCGAGGACGGCGTCGACATCGGCCCGCTGATCGATTCGAATCAGCGGTCGAAGGTCGCCGAGCTGGTCGAGGATGCGTCGCGGAAGGGGGCGAAGGTGCTGGTCGGCGGCTCGCAGGTTGACGGCGCCGGCTACTTCTTCGAGCCGACCGTCCTGGCCGACGTGCCCGGCGACGCGCGACTGCTGAAGGAGGAGATCTTCGGGCCGGTGGCCCCGGTCGCCGGCTTCGCGTCGGAGGACGACGCCATCGCGGCCGCCAACGACACCGAGTACGGCCTCGTCGCCTACGTCTA
Organism: uncultured Solirubrobacterales bacterium; assembly: GCA_963807385.1. GTDB lineage: Bacteria > Actinomycetota > Thermoleophilia > Solirubrobacterales > 70-9 > JBDTSW01. The sequence continues at coordinate 206,409 of CAWEBQ010000004.1, read as the reverse complement.
TACGAACGACCTCAAGCGGGCGATCCGCGTCTGCGAGCGCCTCGAGACCGGGATGATCGGCCTCAACCAGGGCATGGTCTCGAACGCGGGCGCCCCGTTCGGAGGCGTCAAGCAGTCCGGCATCGGCCGCGAGGGCGGCAACGAGGGCATCCACGAGTTCCTCGAGACGAAGTACGTCGCGATCAACGTCTAGGGGGCATAGGGGACGCCCGAACCCACACAACCGTCGTTGACTGCAGGGCCCCGCCCCATCGGCGGACACGATGGGACAACGGCGGCGAGCAGACAGGCCCGGCCATACACTCGCGGCGTGCCCGCCGTAGAGCTCGACAGCCTCACCTGGCCCGAGGTGGAGGCCGAGCTGGCCGGCGGCCGGGAGACCGTGGTGATGGCGTTCGGCGCCACCGAGCAGCACGGTCGCCACATGCCGCTCGCCACCGATGCGCTGATCGGCGACCGCTTCGCCCGCGAGCTTGCAGAGCGCCTCGACGCCTTCGTAGCGCCGACCGTGCGGGTCGGCTGCTCGAGCCACCACCTCTCGTTCCCCGGGACGCTGTCGCTCTCCGACCAGACCTTCGGGGCCATCGTCGCCGACCTCGTCTCCTCGCTGGCCGGGAGCGGCTTCAAGCGGATCGTGCTCGTGCCGACCCACGGCGGCAACTTCGCACCCCTCGGCGCCGCGGTCGAAGCGCTCCCGGCCGAGCACCGAGAACTCGTCAGGGCGATCACCGATCTGGGGCTCCTGTTCCGCGTCGCACAGGTGGCGGAGGACGAGTTCGGCGTGCCGATCGCCGAGGGCGGGCTCCACGCGGGCGAGTGGGAGACCTCGATGCTGATGGCAAGCCATCCCGACGCGGTCCACGCCGACCGCGGCGAGGCCGGCTTCGTCGGCGACCCCGAGGAGGCGGTTGGGAGGATGTTCGAGGGCGGCACCGCCGCGGTCGCCGCCAACGGCGTGATCGGCGACCCGGCGAAGTCGTCCGCCGAACACGGCCGCCGCTACTGGGAGATCGCGCTCGAGGCGGCCCTGGGAGAGATCGCGGACGACTAGGCGCCGGGGGGCGGCCTCACGGCCCCCCCAGGGCCTCGCCGGGCCGGTAGCCCGGGAACAGCCTGCGCAGCACGGGCGCCCAGACCTCGAAGCGGTCGATCTCGCAGCCGTTCTCGCGGGTGAACCTGCCCTCCACCGGCTCGCCCGCGAGCGTCCCGGCGACCGTCAGCGTGTCCGGCCCGCCGTAGATCTCCGTGCACGCGACATCGGGCGCGACGGGCTCGAAGTCCCCCGGCCCCAGAAGCAGCACCATCCCGCAGAGCTCGTCTGGGCCGGCCCGCGGCGGGTCGGGGCAGTCGACCGTCTCGGTGAGGGGTCCCGCCCCTCCCGGTCCATCGGGGTCAAGGGTCAGCTCGAGGAGGCTTCCCCTGCCGTCGGCGGGCTCCGGCGGGGCCGCCGAATCGCCGTCACCGCACCCCACGAGCGCGATCAACGCGCCCACCAGCGATGCGGCGAGCCACACGCCCTTAGCGGCCCATCAGCACGCTCAGGAGGCCGCCCGGTTCGTGGCGCTTCTGGAGGTAGCACTGGTGGTACTCCTCGGCCTTCCAGAAGCCCGTGGCCGGCTCGATCGTGGTCACGATCGGCTGCTTGAACTTCGCCTGCGCGTTCTCGAGTGAGCCGCGGGCGATGTCGGCCTGCTCGTCGGAGTGCGTGAAGATCGCCGTGCGGTACTGGTCGCCAACGTCGGGGCCCTGGCGGTTCATCTGGGTGGGGTCGTGGACCGCCCAGAACTTCTCCACCAGCTCCTCGTAGGAGACCTGTTCGGGGTCGAAGGTCACCTGGGTGACCTCGGCGTGCCCGGTCGTCCCCGAACAGACCTGCTCGTAGGTGGGGTTCTCCGTGTGGCCGCCCTCGTAGCCGACGGCTGTCTCGATCACGCCCGGGGTCTTCCGGTAGGCCTCCTCGACCTGCCAGAAGCAGCCCGCGCCGAACGTCGCCCGCTCAGTCTTCTCGGTCGTGATCTCGCTCATGTTGGTTGGTCGCCCGGCCACCCCGGATGTTACGCCTCCGGGATCACTCGGCCAAGAGCTCCGCCCCGAGCGAAGACACCGTCACATGGATGGCCTTCGGCTCCCGGGCGTAATCGATCACCGCGAGGGCGCGCAGCCGGTCCAAAATGAACTGGAACGCGTTGGCCTGCCGATCGTTCTCGTAGTCGCGCAGGATGTCGAACGAGTAGCCGGTGGTGTGCAGCGAGTACGCGTGCGTGGCCTCGGGGTTCGAGGCCGTCAGCAGCCTCTGGTAATCACGGTCGCGGATGCTGCTGGTGACCTTCAGCGGCTGCTCGGCATCGCTCAGGCGCTCGACCGTCGCGCCGATGAACGCGAGCGCCGCGAGCGCCTCCGGGCGCAGCGCGCGGTAGAGGCCGGGCTTGCGCCCGAGCTCGGGCGCGAGCTCGCCCATCTGGTCGTCCACCGCCCAGCCCGGCCCCCCCGCCGGAGGCAGCGGCAGGAGCTCCTCGGACTTGGTCGCCTCCGCGACGTCCTCTGGACCGTCATAGATCCTGGTCTCGCCCTCCGGGTGGTAGACCTCCTCCATCGTCGCCTTCGCGGTCGCGAGCGCCGCCGTCCGTTCCGGCTCGTCGGAGTCGCCGCGCCACTGGCGCATCACCCGCTCGGCGGCCAGCACACGCCAGTAGTAGAGGGAGGAGTCGTCGGCGAACCCGGCAAGGGTGTCGTAGGCCGCGGAGTTTTGGTCGGGGGCGGAGTCGAAGAAGAGCTGGGCGTAGGACTCCACGTCCCCCTCGTAGCCGCCGATCGCCGACTCCAGGTTGCCGATTCCCATGTGATAGGAGACCGTCGCCAGGTCGTCCGTGCCGAAGCGTTCGTTGGCGATCGACAGGTAGCGGGCGGCGCCCTCGATCGCGGCCCTTGGGTCGAACCGCTCGTCGATCGTGGCCCGCTCCTCGCGGAACTTCGCCGCCTTCACGGCCTCCCCCTTGCGCTCGGCCTTCGCAATCCGTTTCGTCAGCTCGATCGATCGCTTGAGATCGACCTTCATCCCCAGCAGGTCCGTCGCCGTGGCGGGCAGGATCTGGCCCAGGCCGGCCGCGGCCTCGGGGGTCTCCCCGGCGATCACCTCGGGACGCCCTGCGCTCTCCAGGAAGATGACGGCCTCCAGCAGGTCGGGGTCAACGCCGCCGCGCGCGGCGGCCGAGGCGATCTCCGGGCGCCACTGGTCGGTCCGCTCGGCGGTGGCCACCACCCCCTCAGGGCTCAGCGCGTAAAGCACGTGCGACGTGCCCGTGGAGGCCCGCTCCTCGAACTCCTCCTGGCGATCGGCGTCCCAGGCGAATGGCTCGTAGCCCTCCGACGCCGACGCGCCGGCCTCGGCGACCTCGGTAGCACGGTCCTTGGAAGAGCCGCCGCCGCTCAGGAACAGCACCACGACCAGCGCCGCCGCCGCCGCGGCGAGCAGGAGGGCGAGTGCTGTGGCGGAGCGCGCCTTCAGGACAGACTCGGGTCGGCGCCCTGCCGCCGCTACTCGTGCGGGCGGGCGAGCTTGCGGTGGTCGAGCGCCTCGTCGAGGACGGCCTCCTCGACGCCCAGCTCACGGGCGACCTCGCGAAGCGGCCGCCCGGAGGCCGCCGCCTCCTTGACGATCTCCGCCGCTCGGTCGTACCCGATATGGGGGTTCAGGGCGGTGGCCGTCGCGAGGGTGGCCTCGGCGTGGCGATCGGTCATCTCCGTGTTGGCCTCCAGGCCGCTCACGCACTTGGTGTCGAGCAGGCGGGTCGCGGAGGCCAGGAGCTTGAGCGAGTCCAGCAGGTTCCGGGCGATCAGCGGGACCCTGACGTTCAGCTCGAACTGGCCCTGCGAGCCGGCGAGGGTGATCGCCGCATCGTTTCCGACGACCTGGTCCCCGACCTGGATCACGACCTCGGGAATCACGGGGTTGACCTTGCCCGGCATGATCGAGGAGCCCTTCTGCAGCTCGGGCAGCCGTAGCTCGGCGAGCCCGGTGCGGGGCCCGGACCCCATCAGCGCCAGGTCGTTGGCGATCTTGATCAGCGAGACCCCCACCACCTTCAGGGCGCCGGAGAGCTCGACGAGGGCGTCGCGGTTGCCCTGCGCCTCGAACGGGTCGGCCGGGGGCAGGATGTCCAGCCCGGTGGCCTCGGTGAGCTTGCCGCGCACGCGCGCCGCGAACTCGTGGTGGGTGTTGAGGCCCGTGCCCGTCGCCGTCCCGCCCAGCGGGATCTGCCCGACGTGACCGAGCGTCGCGCGGACGCGCTCGGAGCCGAGGCGCACCTGTGCGGCGTATCCCCCGAACTCCTGGCCGAGTGTGACCGGTACGGCGTCCATCAGGTGCGTGCGGCCGGACTTGACGACGTCCGCGAACTCCTCCGCCTTCGTCTCCAGCGACGCCGCCAGGCCGTCCATCGCCGGCAGCAGATCGTCCGTGGCCTGGGCGAGCGCCGCGAGGTGCACGGCCGACGGAAAGACGTCGTTGGACGACTGGCCCATGTTCACGTGATCGTTTGGGTGGGCCCCGTCGCCGGCGATCTTGGCGATGACCTCGTTCGCGTTCATGTTCGATGAGGTCCCCGAGCCCGTCTGGAACACGTCCACCGGGAACTGCGCATCGTGCTGCCCCGCGCCGACCTCGTCGCCCGCCGCGGCGATGCGCTCTCCCAGCTCGGCATCCAGGAGCCCGAGCTCCGCGTTGGCCCTGGCCGCCGCCGCCTTCAGGCGTCCGAGCCAGTGGACCACCGGCGCCGGAATCGGGTGTCCGGAGACGGGAAAGTTCTCCACGGCCTTCGCCGTCTCCCCACCCCAGAGCTCGCTGCCTGCGTCGGTCGTCATCGGTTCCTCTCCTCGAAAGTCAATTCGGAACGCTACCCACTGCCCGCACCGGCGGAGAGGCCCACGTCGTAGCCCTGCTGGAAGCCGGCCGGGAGCAGGTCGCCGCCCGGGACGTAGGTGGCGGCCGACTCGACGTTGAGGGCGAGATCCTCGTGGATCCCGCCCGTCGCCTCCGCGCGAGCCTCCACCGCCCCCACCAGGTATCCCAGCTGGACAGTGGCCTCGCCGAGCGGCTGCTTGCGCGCTGACTCGTTGAGATCGGCCGCGGCGCCGATCATCGCCTCGCCCACGGTGGCGATCTGCCCGGCCGATTGCTCCTCCGGAAGGCAATCGCCGATCGGGACGCCGTCGACCGTCGCGGCGTCGGGCGCCGCGCCGAGGGCGTCGACGAAGGCCTCCGGCCCCTCGAGGCACGCCGCCGGCGTCGAGGCTTCCCCGTCGGAGCTGCCGCAGCCCGTGACGGCCATCAGGGAGGCAACGAGGGCGGCGGTGCTGAATGCGCGCACCCGGGCCATCTTACGGACGAGCCCGAGGCGCACCCGCGTTCCGGAGCCCCCCGTTTGCCGGGCGGCGCAGGGCGTTCGGCCGGGCGGCCGGGTTGTCGCTCCTAGAATCCGCCGTCCGTGGCCGGATTCCAGCCAGTCGACCCCCGTCAATCCTTCCCCGAGCTCGAGGAGCGGGTGCTGGGGCGCTGGCGCGCGGGTGACATATTCGCGCGCTCGCTCTCCCAGCGCGAGGGGGCCGAAACCTGGAGCTTCTACGAGGGGCCGCCGACGGCCAACGGCAAGCCGGGCTCGCACCACGTCCTCGCCCGCATCTTCAAGGACATCTACCCCCGCTACCGCACGATGCGCGGATACCGCGTGCCGCGCAAGGGCGGTTGGGACTGCCACGGGCTACCGGTGGAGCTGGAGGTCGAGAAGGAGCTGGGCATCTCCTCCAAGGCCGAGATCGAGGCGTTCGGGATCGCCGAGTTCAACGCCCGCTGCCGAGAGTCGGTGTTCCGCTACGTCGAGGACTGGAACCGGCTGACCGAGCGCATCGGCTTCTGGATCGACCTCGACGACGCCTACCACACGCTCGACAACTCCTACATCGAGTCGGTCTGGTGGGCGCTGCACGAGATCTGGGAGGCGGACCGCCTATACGAGGGCCACAAGGTCGTCCCCTACTGCCCCCGTTGTGGGACCGCTCTGTCCTCCCATGAGGTGGCGCAGGGCTATCACGACGTCGAGGACCCGTCCGTCTTTGTGAAGCTCCCGGTCGCGGCGCCCGCGCCCAGCGACGCGATCCCGGAGTCGCCGCTCGAGGCGGGCGATGCACTTCTGGCCTGGACCACGACCCCGTGGACCCTGATCTCGAACGCCGCGATCGCCGTCGGTCCCGAGATCGAGTACGTGCGCGCCAGGCCGGCCGGCTCGGACGAGGTGCTGGTGGTCGCCCGCGCGCGCCTCGAGCGCTCGCTGGGTGAGAACGCCGAGGTGCTCGCGCACTTCCCCGGCTCGGCGCTGGCGGGCACGGCCTACGAGCCCCCGTTCGCATACCTCACCGACTACGGGCCCCGCGGCCACACCGTGCTCGAGGCCGACTTCGTCACGACGGACGAGGGCACCGGTTTGGTTCATACCGCCATCGCCTTCGGCGAGGACGACTTCCGGCTCGGCGAGCAGTACGGGATCACTCTCCAGAACCCGGTGCTCGCCGACGGCACCTTCGACGAGCGGGTCATCGACTTCGCCGGCCGGTTCGTGAAGGAGGCCGACGGCGACATCGTCGAGGCGCTTCGGGAGAGCGGGCGCCTGCACCGCTCTGAGGTCTACGAGCACGCCTACCCCCACTGCTGGCGCTGCGACACCCCCCTCCTCTATTACGCCAAGTCCTCGTGGTACGTGAAGACCACCGAGGTCCGGGACCGCATGCTGGCGGAGAACGAGGCCATCGGCTGGCACCCCGGGCACATCAAGCACGGGCGGTTCGGCAAGTGGCTGGAGGGCAACCAGGACTGGGCGCTCTCGCGCGAGCGCTACTGGGGGACGCCCCTTCCAATCTGGCGCTGCGAGTCGGCCGACTGCGACCAGGCCTTCTGCGCGGGCTCGGTCGCCGCGCTCGCCGAGCGCGCCAAGGGCGATGTGCCGGTGGATCTGCACCGCCCCTACATCGACGAGGTCGTGCTGGAGTGCGGCGCCTGCGGGTCGGAGATGCGGCGGGTCCCGGAGGTAATCGACGCCTGGTTTGACTCGGGCTCGATGCCGTTCGCCCAGTTTCATCACCCCTTCGCTGAGGACACCTCGTTCGACGAGCGGTTCCCCGCCGACTACATCTGCGAGGCGATCGACCAGACCCGCGGGTGGTTCTACTCGCTGCTCGCCGTCTCGACGCTGGTCTTCGACCAGTCCAGCTACCGCAACTGCGTCTGCCTTGGCCTGATCCTCGACCCCGAGGGCCAGAAGATGTCGAAGAGCACGGGGAACGTGGTCGATCCGTGGGAGGTGCTGGGCGAACACGGCGCCGACGCGTTCCGCTGGTACTACTTCACGGCCCAGCAGCCGTGGGCCGGCTACCGCTTCTCGACCGAGGTGCTCGGCGAGACCGTCCGACCATTCTTCACGACGCTGTGGAACACGTACTCGTTCTGGGTTCTTTACGCGAACGCCGAGGGGATCGAGGGCGGCGAGCTGGAGAGCTGGACCCCCGGGGCCTACGGACGCGAAGCGGAGGAGGCGACGGACGGTTCTTCGATGGATGCGTGGGCAGTCTCGCGCCTGCAGACGCTGACCGCCGAGGTCACCGAACGCATGGACGACTACGACTGCACGACGGCAGGCCGCGCGATCGCCGCCTACGTCGACGAGCTCTCCAACTGGTACGTCCGCTTGGGGCGGCGGCGCTTCTGGGAGGGAGACCGCGCCGCGTTCGCCACACTGCGCCACTGCTTGGTCGAGGTCTCGAAGCTGCTCGCTCCATTCGTGCCCTTCCTGGCCGACGAGATCCACGGCAACCTCGCGGGCGCTGGAGCGCCGGACTCGGTGCACCTCACGGACTTCCCCGCCGCCCATGGCTCCCTGCGCGATGCGGCGCTGGAGCGCCGCATGGAAGCGGTGCGTCGCGCCGTCGAGCTCGGGCGCGCCGCACGCTCCGCGGCCGGCCTGAAGGTGCGCCAGCCGCTGGCCAAGGCCGTCATCGTCGCCCAGGGGGACGAGCGTGAGTCAATCGAGTCGATGGGCGAGCTGGTCCGCACCGAGCTCAACGTGAAGGAGCTCGAGTTCGTTACCGACGAGGCGGAGCTCGTCTCCTATGAGGTGAAGCCCAACTTCCGCAGCCTCGGCCCCCGGTTCGGCAAGCAGATGCCGACGGTGGCGGCCGCGGTGAGCTCCCTCGATCCGACCCATGCCTCCGAGGCGATCAAGGGGGAACGGCGGATCGGGATCAACGTCGACGGCCACGAGCACACGCTGGAGCCGAACGACATGACGCTGGTGATGCAGCCGCTGGACGGCTACGAGGTGGAGGCCGAGGCAGGCCGGGCGGTCGCCCTGGCGCTGGAGCTGGACGACGAGCTGGTGCGCGAGGGGCTCGCGCGTGAGGTCGTCCACGCGGTGCAGGCCGCGCGCAAGGACGCCGGCCTCGAGGTGACCGACCGGATCTCGCTGGCGCTGGGCGGCGACGCGGGCCTAGTGGAGGCCGCGAGGGCGCACGAGGGATACGTGACCGGTGAGACCCTGGCGACCAGCGTGGCCTACGAGACGACCGTGACCGCCGATCCGGTGAGGATCGACGGACGCGACCTGGTGATCTCTGTCGAGCGTGCGACGGGTTAGTTCATGCCCTTGATGATGGCGATCTTGTTCCGCCCGGCCCGCGAGGCCCACGAACAGCACGCCGTTCTTGCCCTCCGCGGCGTAGCGCGGGCCGGAGTTGTTCGGGATCAGGCCGTTGATGTGCTTGACCTTACCGCCGGGCGTGAGCGTGCCCATCCGGTCGCGCGCGAACTCTGCGAACCAGAACCTCCCGTCGGGCATGAACGCCATCCCGAAGGGATCCGTGTTCGGCACGTTCGTGGTCTTCGCCGGGCCGGTCCCGTCGATGCGCCCGACGGTCTGCGGGACGGTCCCGGGGTTTCCGAACGCCGACCGCACCGCTGGGCGCCGGCCGCCATCTCCTGGGGGCCACCCTCCACGTGGTAGCGCTTCTTCACCTCGAGGTTCTTCGTCGCGCGAATGATCCTGCCGCCTGCGAAGTCAGCGGCGAAGATGTCGCCGCCCGACGCGACGATGTCGCGTGCGCCCATCCCGTTCACGGTCTCGTCCTTGAAGTTGGCCGGGTCGGCCGGCTTGAAGGAGACGAGCTGGTCGCCGCTCGCGGCGTACATCCGCCCGGCGGGGCCCTTGGTGATACCGCGGGCATCGCTGATCGAGTTGATCGTGTGTTCCGTCGCGCTGCCCACGGGATCGCCCGGGTCGAACTCGACGACGCCATTCTGGACGGTGAACCACATGTCCCCGTCATGTCCGAGCGCGCCGTCGCCGGCCTGGTTCAGCTCTGGAACGTCGAACTTCTTGACGTTGCCGCTGGGCTTCACCCGGGCGACCGTCTCATTCACTCCGCCGATGATGACCCAGGCGTTGCCCTGGCCGTCGGTGGCGAGGTACCCGGGCGTCTCGCCCAGGTTCTTGACGGTGGAGCTCGGCGCCGCCTGCGCTGCGGCCGGAAGCATTGCGAGCAGTGCCAGGGCTATGGAGGCTGTCTTCAGACTTCTGTTCATTCGCTCGATTCTGACAGCGGGCATCGCTATCTCGGGGCCACCCTAGGGATGAAACCACCGACCCCCCGGCAAGTATCGAGCGACGCGTGCTAGGCGAGGGCGGGCTCGAGCTCGGCCTCGAGCCTGCGCTTCGGCATGGCGCCGACGATGCGCTTCGCCTCGCCGCCGTCCTTGAAGAGGATCAGCGTCGGGATCGACAGCACCTCGTACTTTGAGGCCGTCTGCTGGTTGTCGTCGACATTCAGCGAGACGATCTTCAGGTCCTCACGCTCGACGTCGATCTCCTCGAGGATCGGATGGACGACGCGGCAGGGGCCGCACCAGGGGGCCCAGAAGTCGACGAGCACGGGCGTGTCGGCGTCCAGCACGTCGGCCTGAAAGCTGCCGTCGGTCACATCTGAAAGCTTGCCAGTCACGTCCGCCTCCTCGGGTTGGTCTTTACGGCTTGCCCAATACTATACATACTGAAGTAATGGCCAGACTGGGCTGGCGTAGCGGCGAAGCATACGCACAGGCGGGGGAGCTTCGTCAGCGCCCCCGGATCCGCATCGCCGGCACGCGCCAGGCGGCCTCCATCACGATCCGCTTGCTCATCTTCGACTGTCCCACCCGCCGGTCACGGAAGGTGATCGGGACCTCCACGACCCGGAACCCGCGCCGGATGGCGCGGTAGGTCGTCTCGACCTGGAACGCGTAGCCCACTGAGGCGAGCGACGCCAGGTCGATCGCCTCGAGGACCTCCGGGTGGAAGACCTTGAAGCCACCGGTCAGGTCCTTGACGTCGATCCCCAGCGCCGCGCGGGCGTACCCGCTGCCCCCCCGGCTCACCGCGCGCCGGAGAGCACCCCAGTCGGAGACGGAGCCTCCCTCGGCGTAGCGCGATCCGAGGACGAGATCGGCCCGCTGGGCCGCGTCGAGGAGCCGCGGCAGGTCGGCTGGGTCGTGGGAGAAATCGGCGTCCATCTGCACCACCAGCGAGGCACCTTGGTCGAGGGCATGCCGGTAACCGGCGACATAGGCGGGGCCTAGCCCCTCCTTCGCGGGGCGGTGGATCACCTCGACCGCCGCGCCGGACGCGGCCAGGCGGTTGGCGATCTCCCCTGTTCCGTCGGGCGAGGCGTCATCGACAACGAGCACGCGCGAGCCCGCCGGCAGCGCCTCCAGGGCCGCGGCCGTGATCCCCTCGAGGTTGTCGGCCTCGTTGTATGTGGGGAGGACCAGCCAGACCCCGCCGTCGCCACGCATCCGTTGATGCTATTTCCTACGTCCGTGCCAGACACGATGCGAAACGCCGACATAGCCGCCGCGATGGAGGAACTGGGGACGCTCTACGAGCTGGACGGCGCCGTTCGCTTCCGCGTCCTCGCCTACCGCGAGGCCGCCCGGGTGATCCGCTCCAGCCCGGTGTCGATCGCAGAGCTCGCCCGCGCCGGCAAGGCCACGGAGCTGCCGGGCATCGGAGCGACCCTCCAGGACAAGATCATCTCGCTGCTGGACACGGGGGATACCCCCTCGGCCGTGAAGCTGCGCGCCAAGTTCCCCGCCTCCCTGCTCGAGGTGACCCGGATCCCCGGGCTCGGTGCCAAGACGGTGCGGCGCCTTCACGACGAGCTGGGCGTGGCGAGCCTCGAGGACCTCAGGGAGGCCGCCGAGGGGCAGCGAATCCGCGAGCTCAAAGGCCTCGGCTCGAAGGTCGAGGAGAACGTCCTCGCCTCGCTGGAGAAGATGGGTGACGACGGGGGGCCGGGTCGCCTCCTGCTCTCGCACGTGCTGCCGATCGCCGAGGAGCTGGCGGCGGCGCTCCGCGAGCACCCGGCCTCCGAGACCGTGGAGATCGCGGGCTCGGCGCGACGGCTGGCCGAGACCTGCAAGGACATCGACCTGATCGCGACGGCGACCGACCCTGAGGCGCTGTCTGAGTTCATCGTCGGGCATCCGCTGGTAGCGCAGGCGGGGAATCCCGGCGCGTCCGGGGCGCGCTTCGTCACCCACAACGGAGTCGCCGTGGACCTGCGGATCGTCCCGCCGAAGGAGCTCGGAAACCTGCTCCAGCACTTCACCGGATCGGCCGCCCACAACATCGAGCTGCGGGAGAAGGCCGTTGCCAAGGGCCTCTCGGTCTCCGAGCACGGGATCAAGGACCTCGAGACGGGGAAGGTCAAGCGCTACGCCACCGAGGCCGGCGTCTACAGCCGCCTCGGCCTGCCCTACATCGAGCCGGAGCTGAGGGAGGGCCGCGGCGAGCTCGCCGCGGCGCGCGATGGAGAGCTGCCCGATCTCGTCGAGGTGGGCGACATCAAGGGCGACCTGCACTGCCACACAACGCTCTCCGACGGCCGCAACTCGCTGGAGGAGATGGCCGAGGCCGCTCGCGCGCACGGCTACGCATACCTCGCGATCACTGACCACTCGGCGAGCCACGGGTTCGGCGACGACGTCCAGGCGGATGCGCTGCTGGAGCGCGTCGAGGAGATCGCGAAGCTCAACGAGACGTTCGGGGGCAAGCGGTTTCGAGTGCTAGCGGGCTCGGAGGTAAACATCAACACGGATGGCTCGCTCGACTACGAAGACGACGTGCTGGAGCAGCTCGACTGGGTGATGGCGAGCGTCCACACCTCATTCCGGATCTCGGAGAAGAAGATGACCGAACGCGTGATCACGGCCGCGCAGAGCCCGCTGGTGGACTGCATCGGCCACCTCACCGGCCGCCTGATCGGCCGCCGCGAGCCCTACGACATCGACGTCGAGAAGGTGGTCGCTGCGGCGGCCGAGGCCGGGACGATGATCGAGATCAACGGCAACCCGAACCGCCGTGACCTGAACGAGCACCACGCCCGCCTGGCAGCCGACGCCGGCGTCGCGATCTGCGTCAACACCGACGCCCACGGCGTCGACACCCTCGACAACATGCGCTGGGGCATCGCCACCGCGCGCCGCGGCTGGCTGACCGCGGCCGAGGTCGCCAACACCCGCACCTGGGCTCAGTTCAAGAAGCTGCGAAAGCGCTGATGCGACTCCCCGACACCGCGCAGACCTCGCAGCCGTGGCGGATCCACGAGATCGTCGGTGACTTCAAGCTCGAGGACGTCTGGGCGCTGCCGACGCCCGGCGGGGCGGGCGACTTCCCGCGCCTGGTGGAGGGCTTTCGTTCCCTCGACCCGGGTCGCGGCTCTGCCCCGGTGCGCGCCCTGTTCGCGATCCGCTGGAAGCTCGGGGAGCTGTTCGGCTGGGACGACGATGAAACCGGCCTCGGCCCCCGGGTCCCGACCCTGCGCGACCGGCTGCCCGCCGATCTCCGCGACGGGTCCGACATCCCGGCCTCCGAGTCGCTTCCCTTCTCGCCGCTCTACCGCACCGCCGACGAGTTCGCGGCGGAGATCGCCAACAAGACGGTGCACGGCGTGGTGCACCTGGGCTGGGTGAGGGACGGGACGGGCGCCTACAGCGGTCAGATGGCGGTGTACGTGAAGCCGAACGGCTGGTTCGGGACCGCCTACATGGCGGCCATCTCGCCCTTTCGCCACCTGATCGTCTACCCGACGATGATCAGGAACATCGGACGGGAGTGGCAGTCGGCCCGCGACGGGCCGGCGACCGACTGATCCCGGCAAAGTAGTTTGCTACGCTAATTAGCAATGGCAACTACCGTGCAGGATCTCGACGAAGCGCAACTCGAGCTAGCCTCGAGGCTTCGGCTCGCGATCGCTCGGACCGCGCGCCGGCTTCGCCAGAACTCAGGCACGGACCTGAGCGCGGCGCTGACCGCCGCGCTCGCCACCGTCGAGTGCAAAGGACCCGTCACCCCCTCCGAACTCGCGTCCGTCGAAAACGTCAAGCGGCCCACGGCCACGCGCCTGGTCTCGCGCCTGGAGGAGCAGGGCCTGGTCGAGCGAGCCGGCGACCCCGTGGATCGCCGCTCGTTCCTGGTCGGCATCACCCCGAAGGGACGCGCCCTGCTCAGCCGCCTGCGCAAGCGCAAGAACGCCTATCTGGCAAGGCGCCTCCGTGAGCTCGACGCCGCCGACGTGGCGGCCCTGGAGCGCGCCGCCGACGTTCTCGAGCGCCTGCTCGAGTCGGAGCCCCGGGCTTGAGCGCCGCTTTCCGGCGGTCCTTCGACTCGCTCAGCATCCCGAACTACCGGCGGTACTTCGCCGGCCAGCTCGTCTCGCTCAGCGGCAACTGGATGCAGATCGTCGCCGAGATGTGGCTGATCCTGACGATCACCGGCAGCGCCGCCGCGGTCGGACTCACCGCCGCGCTCCAGTTCCTGCCAATGCTGCTCTTCGCCGTCTGGGGCGGGCTGCTCGCCGACCGGATGTCGAAGCGCCGCCTGCTGCTGGCGACGCAGGCGCTGATGGCGATACCGGCGCTGCTCCTGTGGGGTCTCACCGCCGGCGGCGTGGTGGAGGCGTGGATGGTGTTCGGCCTGGTCTTCGCCCGCGGCGCCGTGAACGCGATCGACAACCCGACCCGCCAGAGCTTCGTTACCGAGATGGTCGGGTCCGAGCGCGTCGTGAGCGCCGTCGGCCTGAACAGCGCCCTGATCCACGCCGCGCGCATCTTTGGCCCCGCGCTCGCGGGGGTCCTGATCGCGACCGTCGGGATCGCCACGTGCTTCCTCGTGAACTCCCTGACCTTCGCCGCGATGATCGTCGCGCTCCGCGGCATGGACCCGCGGCAGCTCCACCCGGCGCCGCGCCTTCCCCGCCGCAGGGGCGCGCTTCGCGACACGCTCAGCCATGTCGCCGCAACTCCGGCCCTCGCGATCCCGCTGGCCATGATGGCCGTCGTCGGAACACTCGGATTCAACTTCCAGGTGATCCTCCCGGTGTTCGCCCGGTTTACCTTCGACGGCGGCGCCTCCGCCTACACCCTCCTCGCGATCGCCATGGCCGTCGGCGCGCTCGCAGGCTCGATCTACACGGCCTCGCGACGGAACGTCACGGGCCGGTCGCTGGTGCTCTCCGCAGTCGGTTTCGGGGTGTTCGCCGCCGTCACGGCGCTGGCGCCGAACCTCGCCGCCGCCGCGATCTGCCTGGTTCCACTCGGCGCGGCCAGCGTCATGTTCGCGGCCGGCGCGAACGCGCGCCTGCAGCTCTCCGCCGAGCCGTCGATGCGCGGCCGCGTGATGGCGCTCTACTCGATGGTCTTCCTGGGCTCGACCCCGATCGGTGCCCCGATCGCAGGCTGGCTGTCGCAGGCGGCGAGCCCGCGCGCAGCGCTCGTGCTCACCGCCGTCGCCGCTCTCGCGGCCGGGCTCGGGGCCCACATCGCGCTACGCCGCAGGGGGCGGGGGCGGGTGCCCCGAGGGGGCTCGGTCGCGGGTGAGGCCGGGCGTTCGGATCAGCTTGACCGGGCTGAACGCGGAGGAGGGCTCGACGTAGAAGCGAACCCCGTCGCGCTCCTCGATCGCGGTGACGGCCTCGTCGCGGCGGCGCCAGGCGAGCGCCACCAGGATGGCGTAGCCGGCGCCCACGGCGGCGACCTGGGGCCAGATCCAGGCGAGGCCGGCGCTGACGAGCGCGAACAGCCCGATCGGCCAAAGCCGCTGGAACGCGATCCAGCCCGGGCTCTCGCCCGGAAGGCTCGTCGCCGTTCGCGCCGAGGCGAGCGCCCTGGCCATCGCCTCCCCGGCGCGCGTGGAACGGCCGAGGGCCGCGCCGAGGATGCCGCCGATCACCCACCACGCGCCGGCGACGACGAGGGTGGTGTAGTCGCTGTCCTGGTTGGCGACGATGACCGTGACCGTCCCGAGCGCCGTCGCGACGCCGCCGACGAGCAGGACGGTCGAGCGCAGCAGGTCGCAGAAGAGCATTAGAGGAGCGCCTCCAGGACCCCAGCGAACCCCTCGGGCCCGTCCACCATGAGGTCGACCCGGTCTTCGATGCCGTCGGGCTGCTCCGACGACGCGACCCCAACGCAGACTCCGGCCTCGAGCCGCTCGGAGCGAGTCATCCAGCGGAGCGCCTCAAAGGCGTCGAGGTCGGTTGCGTCATCACCCCCGAAGAGGGCCGTCCTGGCGCCCGCGTCGCGAATCATCCGCCGCGCAGCCACGCCCTTGTCGATTCCGGCGACCGGCCGGATCTCCAGCACCTTCCGGCCCCAGCGGGGTACCAGGCCCGCGGCCAGCGCCAGGTCCGCCACCTCCTGCGCCCTGGCCGCGGCCACCTCCTCGGAGGCCGCGCGGCGCCAATGGAGCGCCTGGATTGCGCCCTTGTCCTCCACCCGCAGGCCCGCCGCGGCGAGATCGTCGGGGTCGAGCCCTTCGACCAGCCGGCGTGGGCCTCGCTCGCGCCCGCCGACCGCCGGGTCCGCCATGGGCTCGTCCTCGCCGGGGGCCAGCGTCTCGAACCCGTGATTCCCGGCGAAGGCGATCCCCTCCACCCCGACGATCCGCCGGGCGTCGAGGGATCGGCGTCCCGTGAGGCACCCGACGAGCGCGTAGCGAGAGACGAGCCCGCCGAGGACCTCGCGCGTCGACTCGGGGACGGCCGATGCGGCGTGATCGCCGATGATCGGAGCCAGGGTCCCGTCCACATCGCACAGGATCGCGGCGGCCGACGGGTCCGTCCGCAACGGCTCGAGAAGCTCATCGTGCACAGCTGCAACCTAGCCCGTCGGGAGGGGTTCCTACTATCGCGGCGGTGACTCGTGACCGGATCATCAAGCTGGCCGTGATCGCCACTGCGGCCGGAGCGTTCAGCGGCCTGTTCGGCGTCGGCGGGGGAACCGTGATGGTCCCCCTCCTCATTCTCTGGCTCGGCTACGGGGAGCGGGAGGCGACCGGGACCAGCCTGGCGGCGATCGTGGTCATCGCCGCGCTCGCGGCCGGCGCTCAGGCGCTCTACGGGAACGTGGATCCGGCGAAGGCGGCACTCGTGGGAATCCCGGCGCTGGCGGGGGTCCTCGCGGGCACGTCCCTCCAGCAGCGTCTTCCCGAGCGCTGGATCTCCGGGCTGTTCGCGCTGCTTATGGCCGCGATCGCGGTGGAGCTGATCGTCTGATGGAGCTGGGCGACGCCATCGCCGCCGGGCTGCTCGGCCTCGTCGGCGGGCTGGTTGGGGGGCTGCTCGGCGTCGGCGGTGGCATCCTCTTCGTGCCGGCCCTCGCGATCTTCGCCGGTCAGACCCAGCTCGAGGCCGAGTCCACCTCACTGCTTGCGATCGTTGCGGTTGCGGCCCTCGGCTCCTGGCGCCAGTACGGCTACGGCAACGTGCGGCTGGCCGACGGCCTCGCCATCGGTGCGCTCTCGCTGGTGGGCGTGGGGATCGGTGCGGCGGTCGCGAACACCGTCTCCCAGCGAACCCTGGAGCTGGCATTCGCGGCCCTGCTCCTTCTCGTCGCCACGCAGCTGGCGATCCGCGCCCTGCGCCCCCGCGATGGATGACCCCATGCCGATCGGGTCCGGTATGGCGATCCCCCTCGCCGAGATCGAGGTGCGCGCCAGCCGGTCATCCGGCCCGGGCGGACAGCACGCGAACGTCACCGCATCCCGGATCGAGGCCGTCTTCGACGTCGAGGCCTCGGCGGTCCTGGACGAGCGCTCCCGTGAGCGCCTGCGCCGGCGCGTCGGCGCTCGGGTCACGGCCGTCGCCCAGGACGCCCGCGGCCAGGCGCGCAACCGCGAGCTGGCGCTGAAGCGCCTGCAGGCCAAGCTCCGCGCCGGGCTCCGGACCCCGAGGCGCCGCCGCCCCACCAAGCCCGGGCGCGCGGCCAGGGAGCGCCGCCTCGAGGACAAGCGGCGCCGCAGCGCACACAAGCGCAATCGGAGGCGCCCCTCGGCGGACGATTAGTTGTAGGGGCGTGGCGGTCCCCGCCTACGTCAGCCCGTGCTCCAGCGCGCCCTTCACCGACGCGTCGAGCGCGTTCAGCCGGTAGAGCGCCATGGCCTCGGCCGAGGCGAATCCGCTACCGCGCCCCGCAGGCCTCGCCCGTCCGGGCCCCGCGTCCGGGCCGTGGTGGGAGAGCACGCAGTTCAGCAGGGCGAGCCGCCGCTGCTCCGGGAGGTCCGACCCCGCCTCGGAGACGAGCTGCCCGCCGATCACCAGGTGACCGAGCATGCGCCCCTCCTCACTGGTCCCGAACTCGGCCCCGTAGGTGAACTCGCGAGCCTTGCCGGCGTCGTGGAGGATCGCCGCGGCCATCAGCATGTCCGAGTCGAGGCGGGGGTGAAGCTGGCAGAACTCGCCGGCAAGCGTGGCGACTGAGACGGTGTGCTCGAGCAGGCCGCCCACGTAGGCGTGATGCCCGGCGCGGGTGCACGGCGCCCGTCGGAAGTCCGCTGCGAGCGGGCCCGCGAACGCCACCCGATCAACGACCGCACGCAGGGCGGGATCCGCGATCTCGCGCGCCAGGTGCTCGAGGAACCCGTTCATGTCCTCCTCGGAGCGGTACGCGACGGGCAGGAACTCCTGGGGCTCCCACTCCGCCGGCTCAAGGCGGCGGATGTCCTCCACCTCGGCGGCCAGCTCTCCGCGGAACCGCTCGATGCGCCCCCGCACAGCCACCGCGTCGCCGCGCTCGAAGCGCAGGCCCATGCGGTCGGCGTCGCGGAAGGCCCTCGCGGAGAGGATCCCCGTGCGGTCCCGCAGTTCGAGCGCCAGGTAGGCGGAGCCGTTCTTGGCGGTGAGCCGGTCCTTGCGAACGCAGGCGTAACGGCCGCTGAACCCGCGTCCCGGGCGCAGCTCGGCGATCGAGGACCCGGAGCCCTGCGGGAGCTCGGTGACGGTCGCGACTTCCATACGACGATGATGAAAGGCGCACCGGACACACACGCCCCCCGTCACGGTGCCTGGCACCGTGACGGGGTGTGACTTGCGTGACGGTGCCTGGCACCGTTGCGGGGGTGTGACCTGGGGATCGCGAAAGTGCGGTAGGCGGCGCCGGGCGGATACCTCCCGCGATACCCTCGCCCCGTGGACGCCTTGATCTGGGATGGGGAGCGCCCGGCGCTACGGTCGCCGGTCCTCGTAGCCGCCTTCGCCGGGTGGAACGACGCCGCGAGCGCGGCGACGACGGCGCTCGAGGCCGCCGCCGCAGGCCTGGACGGCACGCCCGTCGCAACGATCGACCCGGAGGAGTTCTTCGACTTCCAGGTGAACCGGCCGTCGATCCGTCTCACCGACGGGCAGGCTCGCCACGTCGATTGGCCGCAGAACACCCTCGTCGCGGCGCTCGTCCCCGACGCCGAGCGCGACCTGATCATCCTCAGCGGCACCGAGCCGAACCTGCGCTGGAGGACGTTCTCCGAGGCGATCCTCGACGCCAGCCAGGAGCTCGGCGTGGAGATGATGGTGACCCTCGGCGCGCTGATCGCTGACGTCGCCCACAGCATGCCCGTGCCGATCACCGGCCTCGCGTCGGACCCCGCGCTGGTCGAACGGCTCGGCCTCAGCCGTTCGAACTACGAGGGGCCGACCGGCATCGTGGGCGTGCTCCACGACCAGTGCCGCCAGCGCGGAATCGCCTCGGCCAGCCTCTGGGCCGCGGTGCCCCACTACGTGGCCGCGGTGCCCAACCCGAAGGCTGCCCTCGCCCTGCTGCGCCGGCTGGAGGGACTGACGGGCACCGTGGTCGAGGCCTCCGAGCTGGAGGACGCGATCGAGCGCTTCGATCGTCAGGTCGATCGCGCCGTGCAGTCCAATCCGGAGATCCAGGAGCTGGTCCAGCGCCTCGAGTCCGAACAAGAGGTCACCTTCGGTGACGGCGAGGACGTCGCGACCGGGGACTCGATCGCCCAGGAGTTCCAGCGGTTCCTGCGCCAGCGGGGCACCGAGCCCGAGGACCCACCCGGCGGCTAGCCGTGGCTACGCCTCGCTCGCGGGGCAGATCAGTCGGTAATCGCACCACGAGCACACCTGGGGCGAGGGTCTGGGCTCGAAGTCCTGCCCCTCGATCCCTCCGGCTACCTCCAGCACGGTCCGCTCGACGCGCTCGACATCGTCCGGTTCGGGCGGCACGGTGACCCGCTCGTCGTCGAGCACGTACCAGTAGCTCCCGGCGCTCGCCTCTATCTGCCAGGCCTCGCGAGCACCGATCCGGTAGAGCGGGATCTGGACGTCGTCGGAGGTCGTCACCGACGAGCGACGCTCACCGGTCTTGTAGTCGATGAGCTCGTAGCCCCCGTCCGGGGTGCGGTCAACGCGATCGATCCGGCCGCGCAGCTGGTGCGGGCCGATACGGAAGTTGAAGCTGCGCTCCAGCCAGACCGGGCTGGAGTCCGAGCGCAGGTGCCGCTCGTGGTACCGGGTGAGCGCGGCGACGGCGCGATCGCGGTACTGCAGCTCGTCGTCGGAGGAGCCGAATCCGCTCCGCCGCCAGCCGGCCTCGAACAGCGAGAGCAGCCGGTTGAGGTCCCCGGTCCGCTGCACCTCACCCGCCAGCGCCGCATCGCCGGCGAGACCCGCCTCGGCCGAGCGCATCTCCTCGGAGTGGAAGCGGTCGAGCACGTTGTGGATCAGGATCCCGAAGCGCTGATTGATCGTGGGCTCCTGCGGGATCGCGAAAACGCGGGCGAACTTGTAGCGCAGGGGGCAGATCCGGTAGAGGTCGATATCGGATGCGGAAAGGGCCAGGCCGTCGTCTTTGCGGGGGATGAACTGGTCGAGCGACGGCTCGTGGCGGCTGCGGGCCTTCGCCCGCCGATCCTCCCTGCCACGCTCCTCGCCCAACACGTAATCGTCGAGCGCCGACGCCTCCAGCACGGCTCGTTGCTCGGGCGTGGCCACGCGCGCCAGCAACTCGTTGACGTCGGCGAGCGCCTCCGCTCCCGCCTCCTCCCCGGGGCGCTGCACCAACGACGCGAGCTTGAGCATCTCGAGGAACCGGGCGACGGCGCGGTTGACGTCGTCCGCCGTATCGAGGCGCATCTCCGAGATCGCCGAGCCCGCCCGCCACGACGCCTCGAGCACCTCGTCGCGGATCATGCGGTAGGTGGAGTGGAGGCTCTCCGCCGGGCCGAACAGCTCCTCCTCGTGGACGACCTCCTCCCCGCCGAGCGCCGCTCGCACGGCCTCCAGGAGGGGCGACGGGTGCACCGGCTTGTCTCCGATCGCCTCCGACCAGGACAGCACGAGCCCCTGACCGGCGCGGGTCATGGAGATGTAGGCGAGACGGGAGCGGCGCGTCGCCACCAGGCCCTCGTCCGGCTCGGGCATCTCGTCACCGGTGAGCGCGGGCGGCACCCACTCGTCCTCGGATGCGTGCCCGTCGATGGCGCCGAGGTGGAGGCCAAGGAGATAGACGTGGTCGAACTCGAGCCCCTTCACCTGCTCGGGCTCGGCGACCAGGACCGCCCCCACCGACGGCTCGTCGCCCTCCTCGACCCCCAACTCGCCGGCATCGGCGACGGCGGTCACGTGACGGATGAAGTCACGAGTGGACGCCTGGGGCTGGCGCCGGGACCAGGCCGCGGCCATGTCGGCGAGCTGCGAGAGGTTGACGAGGCGCTCCGCCGTCTCGGGGCTGGCCGCGAAGAGCCTATGCCGCCGCAGGCCGATCCGCTCGATCAGCCGCCGGACGAAGACATCGGCGCGGCGATCCTCGAGCGCGGCCGAGGCCGCCTGGTAGAGCCGCAGGAACGAGTGGATGCGGTCGCGGGCCTCCGGCGGTAACTGGGGGCTCTCCAAGGCGGCCTGGAGAGCGGAGATCATGTCCAGCTTGCGACGGCGGGCAATCGTGGTGACGCGAGCCAGGTCCACCGAGCGCAACTCCACCGGCGGCCGCGTGAGCGCCCGGACGACGGCGGCCGAGTCCTTCGGGTCGGCCAGCATCCGCAGCCAGGCGAGGGCGTCGCGGACCTCGCGGCGCTGGAAGAACGCCGCCGCGCCGGCATAGCGGAAGGGCACGTTGCGCTCCTCCAGCGCCGCGCCGAGCAGCCTGCCCTCCCGCCACCCGGCGGCCGCTATCAGGCAGATCCGGTCGGGGGAAACACCGGAGCCCAGCAGCACCTCGACCTCGCGCGCAGCCGCCTGAGCCTGCGCTCGCTCGGTGGAACAGCGCCAAAAGTGGACGTCGCCCGGGGGCTCTGGAACGGCGGGCTGGTCGCCCCCCCCAGCGATCGCGGCGGCCGCCGCGATTCCCGCGCCGAAGCGCTGAGCCGGCTCGAGCTCGACGTCACGCGCGTCCGGGTAGGCATCCGCAAACCAGGCAACGGTGGCCTCTCCCGCGCAGCGGAAGCGGCGCACGCCTTGGCGCGGATCGCACGCGCAGACCGGGCCGCCCTGAGATGCCAGCGCCGCGAGGAGCTCCCGATGGGCTGGGGCGGCGTCCTCAAGCTCGTCGGCCATCACCGCCGTGAATCGCTTCGAGGTCGCCTCCATTACGTCGGGGCGCTCGCGGAGGAGCCGGGCCAGCTCCAGGGGCAGGTCGCCCTCGTCCAGGCTGCCGCTCTCGCGAAGAATGGCGTCGTGGCGCGCGTAGAACTCGGCGAACTCGGCCTCCCGCCTAGCCCGCTCGCGCGCCGGCACGCCGCCCGCCGCCTCGACCTCGGCCTCCGCCCATAGGCGCAGGCGCCGCGGGTTTACGCCCTCGGCCTTCAGCAGGTCGATTCGCCGGAGCAGCCGAGCGAGCAGGCCCGAGGGGTTGCCCCGGATCTCGTGGAGTCGTAGCGGGAGGTCGTCGAGCCGATCGAGCAGAATCGCCAGGCGGTCCGGCAACTCAACAGTGGCGAAGAACGGGTCGAGGCCTGCTTCCATCGCGTGCTCCCGCAGAAGGCGCTCCGAGACATCGCGGTAGGTGCCGACCCAGAGCTCGGTGTAGGGCCGGTCGACCAGGGTCTCGCAGCGCTCGAGCAACCGCGATGCGGCCGCCTTGGAACGGGTGAGGATGAGCACTCGATCGGCCTCGAGGCCTTCCTTTACCAGCGAGGCGAGCCGCAGCGCCAGCGCCTCGCTGCGTCCCGTGCCGGCCGCGCCGAGGATGAGCATCGGACCGTCCCGATGCTGGGCCACCAGTTGCTGCGCCTCCGTTGCCCTCTCCACTACGAAGAACCTAGCGTTCTAACCTGAGGCCGATGCCGGACCGATGGCTCACCGCCTGCCGCCACATGGTGGAGGCCCAACGTGACCTCTTCGCGGCCGATCCCACGATCGCGGGCCGCACCGTCTACGACGGGCGCGGAGAGGGTGGGGACCGGACGCTGGTGATCGACCGGCGAGCCGAGGACATCGTCTTTGGGGAGCTCGACGGCCTCCATCGTGAGGGTGAGTCCTTCACCGCCATCTCCGAGGAGCGCGGCACCGTCGAGTTCGGGGACGGCTCCGACGCCAGGCGGGTCGTGATCGATCCGATCGACGGTTCCCTCAACGCGCGCCGAACGATCCCGAGCCACTCGCTGAGCGTCGCCGTCGCGTCGGGTCCGGCGATGGGCGACGTGGAGTTCGCCTACGTCTACGACTTCGGGGCCGGCGAGGAGTTCACCGCGGCTCGCGGCGAAGGCGCGCGGCGCAACGGGACCGAGCTCGACGCGACCGGACCCGGGTACGGCCTCGAGGTAGTGGGCTTCGAGGGCGCCAAGCCGGCCCGGATTCTGCCGATGCTGCACGAGCTGGAGGGCAAGGCCTACCGGATCCGAGCCGTGGGGTCGATCGCCATCACGCTCTGTTGGGTGGCCACGGGGCGCCTGGACGGGATGGTCACCGGCCGCGCCTGCAGGTCGGTCGACGCTGCCGCGGCGCAGCTGATCGCTCGCGAGGCGGGCGCGCAGGTCGAGTTCGGAGGGGTGACCCTCGCCGAGGCGCCGCTCGACCTCGACGCCCGGTACCACCTGACCGCGGCCCTGGATTCCGACGGCCTGAGCACGCTGCGCGATGTGCAGGCGCTCGCCGAGCCGGCCGAGGCGCCGTCGTGAGCACGTCGCTGGTCGACTGGAGGCTGGCCCGCCGGATCGCGGGCACCGTCAGCGGGGCCTCCGACGCCGACGCGCGGCCGGTCCCAGCGGCGCTCGCCCCCGAGGCGCTCGCCGCGACCTGCTCCGAGGCGGAGGGGCTGATCCGCTCCTACTCCCTGCTTGACCCGGACCGCGCGCTTCCGCCGTCCGAGGCCGTGGGGCGCGGGGAGTGGTCGGCCGCCGTCCTCGGCACGCTGCGCGGCCTCGCGGACGAGCTCCAGCGCGAGCACGGCATCGAGATCAACCTTCCCGGCCCGCTCGGTGGGATCGCCCGGTCGGTTGTCGGCGGGGCAACCGGCGCCGAGGTCGGCGTGGCCGCCGGGTACGCCGCCAGGCGCGTCCTCGGTCAGTACGACCTGGCGATCATCGGCCCGGATCGGCCTGCGCGACTGTTGTTCGTGACGCCGAACATCGCCGGAAGCGCAGGGGAGCTGGGCGTCGAGCTGGAGCCCTTCGCGAAATGGGTGGCGCTGCACGAGACGACGCACGCGATCCAGTTCGCCGCCGCCCCCTGGCTGCGCGATCACATCGGCGGCCTGATCCGCACCCTCCTGGCCTCGGCCACCGAGGGCGTGGGTATCTCCGATTTGATCCGGCGGCTGGTCTCCAGCCCGCGTCAGACCATCGCGACGCTGCTCAAGGGGGATCTCGCGAAGGCGCTTACCGGCCCGGACCAGGCGCCTACGCTCGATCGGATCCAGGCGACCATGACCCTGATCGAGGGCCATGCTGAGCACGTCATGGATGCTGCCGCGGCCGGGTTCGTGCCCGGCGTTGGGGACCTTCGCCGGCGCCTGGAGGACCGCCGGTCCGGGCGCGGGCCGTTCGAGATGATCGCCGGCCGCCTGCTGGGCATGGACCTGAAGCTCCGCCAGTATCGGGTCGGCAAGGCGTTCTGCGACGAGGTCGTTCGGCGAGGCGGGCTCGAGACCCTGAACCTGGTCTGGGACGGCCCGACGGCCCTCCCGGACATCGCCGAGATGGAGCGCCCTGAGGCCTGGCTCGAGCGGATCGCCACGAGCGATCCGGCGGCTCGGGCGGCAACCATTTCGTAACCACCCGCGAGGGCATGTGTAAGAACATGTGTTCGGGGTAGTTGATAACCTCGGACATAGTTAGAAGTAATGACATTAGAGAAAAGCGACCTAACTTAGGAGTTGAGGAAGCAGTGGCTACGAGCACAACGAAGACGACCACCACCCCCAATAAGAGCACCGCCGCGAAGTCGACGACGACCAAGCGCAGCAACACGGCCCAGGTTCGCGAGGGCATCACCAAGGCCCGCAACGGCGCCGCGGATTACGTCCGCCAGGGCACCGAGCGTGCCGTCAACGTTCCCGTGGGTGCGGCCCTCACCGCCGCCGACCGGGTCAACGAGATCGTCGAGCCCCTCACCAGCACCGAGGGCCGCGAGAAGGAGCTGAAGAGCATCCGGACCCGCGTCGAGCGCGAGCTCAACAAGTTCGAGCGTCGCGGCGGCACCGCCCGCCGCAAGGCGACCCAGCGTGCCCGCCAGACCCGCAACCGGGTCGAGCGCGAGCTGAAGCAGCGTCGCCGCTCGGTCCAGACGCAGGTCAAGAAGACCCGGAAGGACGCCGAGGTCACGCTCAAGGAGAACCGCAAGAAGGCGGAGGACGGGCTGAAGAAGGCTCGGACCAACGTCGAGGAGCGCGTCTCCGCGCTGGTCTAAGCGCGCTTAGCCCGGGCCGGCCGCGAGAGGTTGGCCGTCCCGGAGAAGCTGTCCGCACACATATCCGCGGGCAGAACAGCAACCTCTCCTCCCCGACCGGCGGGCCCTCGTGGCCCGCCGGTCTTTGTTTGGGGCCCCCGGCACTCGGCCCAGGGCTCGTGACCTCCCAGCAGGACGCGGCGGCGCGGCCGCGGCACGGGTCAGTGAGGAGGGACATCGGCCACGCCCGAGGCCTGCACGGGCCCTCCCTAGAATGCAGGCCATGCCCCTCCCCTCCCAGGATCAGGTCAACGAAGCCCTGCGCGCGGTCATCGACCCCGAGCTCAGGCGCTCGATCGTCGACCTCGGGATGGTCCGCTCGATCGACATCGCCGAGTCCGGACATGTGGACGTGATGGTCTCGCTGACCACGCCCGGCTGCCCGATCCGCTCGCACTTCGAGACCGCGGTAGCAAAGAACGTGCGTGCCCTCGACGGTGTGACCGGCGTAGGCGTGACCTTCGACGTCCTCTCCGACGACGAGAAGAGCAACCTGCAGCAGGCCCTGGGGCGGGGGAAGCTCCCCGAGGGCGCGCTCGCCCAGGTGAAGAACGTGATCTGCGTCGCGTCGGGCAAGGGAGGCGTCGGCAAGTCGACCCTCACCGCAAACCTCGCCGCCTCCCTCCAGACCGAGGGACACACCGCCGGCGCGCTCGACGCCGACGTCTACGGCTACTCGATCCCCCGCATGCTGGGCGTCAACCGCAAGCCCGACGTCAACGGGCAGCGCAAGATCCTTCCGCTCGACAGCCCGGCCGGAGTGAAGGTGATGTCGATCGGCTTCTTCGTCGAGGAGAACGCCGCGGTCGTCTGGCGCGGCCCGATGCTCCACAAGGCGATTCAGCAGTTCCTCGAGGACGTGGACTGGGGGGAGCTGGACTACCTGCTGCTCGACCTGCCCCCCGGCACCGGCGACGTCTCGATGACGCTGGCCCAGCTCTTGCCGCAGGCACGAATCCTCATCGTCACCACGCCGCAGCCCGCCGCCCAGTCGGTCGCCCGTCGCGCCGCTGAGATGGCCGGCAAGGTGGACCTCGAGCTGCTCGGCGTGGTCGAGAACATGTCCGGCTTCACGACGCCCGACGGCCAGCGCTTCACGATCTTCGGCGAGGGCGGCGGCCAACGCCTGGCCGACGAGCTGGACGTTCCGCTGCTGGGCAAGGTGCCACTCTCCGAGGAGCTTCGTACCCACGCCGACTCGGGCGATCCGCTGGTGCTCAGCGAGCCCGACGCGCCAGCGTCACAGGCGATCCGAGCCGCAGCCCGCGGCATCGTCGCCGCCACGCCGCAGGAACTCGCGGTGCTCCAGTCCGAGCCCCCGGCGATGGCCGCCGCGGCGCCGATCGGCGGCACCGAGCTGCCGGTCGTCCAGGGCTGATCCACGCGGCGGGCGTCCCGCAGCGCCATAGCCGACTCGAGGGCCGGCTGTCGCCCTTCGAGAAGTACTCGGCGTTGATCGCCGTGTACTTGGCCCACTCCTCGGGGAGCTGGTCCTCGGCGAAGCAGGCGTCTACCGGGCAGGCCTCGACGCAGGCGTCGCAGTCGATGCACTCGTCGGGGTCGATGAAGAGTTGCTTGGACGCCTCGTAGTCGGGCTCGTCGGGCGTCGGGTGGATGCAGTCGACGGGACATACCTCGACACACGAGTTGTCCTTCTCCCCGATGCACGGCTCTGCGATTACGTAGGCCAAGTTTTCAGGTCTCCGTTTATCTCGTTGGTGAGCGTTGAACGAGCGCTCGCCCGGGGGCCCGGTCGAGCGAGGCGCACATTCTAGGGAGGTTGGAACGGCGGGTAGAGTCTCGGCGGTGATCCTGCTCACCGGCGCAACGGGGACGGTCGGCAAGGCCCTGCTCCCCGGCCTGCTCGAGAGCGGCGAGGACGTGCGGGTGCTCGTACGGGATCCGCGACGCCTCGGCCGAATGCGAGTGGACGTGCAGCTCGCCCTCGGCGACCTCGCCGACCTCGCCGACCCGCACCTCCAGCGCCAGGCGCTGCGGGGCGTGGACACCGTGATCCACCTGGCCGCCAGCATTCGCGACCAGCCCCACGCCTCCGTGGTCGAGCTGAACGGGCTGGGCACGGCTCGCCTGCTGCGCGCCGCCGAGCGGCTGCGCGCGGAGCGGTTCCTCTTCTTCTCGGCGATGGGAGCGAGCGGGATCCAGCGGACGCGGTTTTTCCGCGCCAAGGCGCTGGCCGAGGAGGCCGTGGCGGCCTCCCCCCTCGCGACCACCGTCTTCGCCCCGTCGATCATCTACGACCGCGACGACTTCTGGGTGACTCTGATGCGCAGGCTCTCGCTGCTCCCCCTGATGCCCGTCTCCGGCGATGGCAAGGCCTCTTTCCAGCCGATCTGGGCCGCCGACGCGGCCCGATGCGTGCTGGCCTCGCTCGAGCGGGATACGGCGGGGCAGCGCTTTGAGCTGGCCGGGCCGGAAACGCTCACCTACGACGCGATGGCCCGGCTGATTGCCCTCGCCGACGGACGTAGCCGGCACATCGTCCACGTCCCGCTGGGCCTGGTCCGGCTCGGCCTCGTGTGGCTGCGAAGGATCGTGGGCGAGGCGGCATTCGCCACCTGGGAGGAGGCGGAGCTGATGGAGGTCGCGATGACGTCGCCGCGCGGCGACGCGGATGTCCGCGAGCTGGGGATCGACCCGACGCCGATGGCGCGGGTGCTGGGCTAGTAGGCCCTAGACGACCACGACGCCGTCGCCGCCGTCTGCCTTGGCGCTGTAGAGGGCCCGGTCCGCCCGTCTGTAGACCTCGCCGGCATCGATGCTGCCGTCGGTCACGCAGATCCCGCCAGAGAGCGTCAGGGGCCCGGCGCTGCGGAAGCCCTCGCCCCCGATGGCCTGGCGGGCCCGGGCCACGGCGCTCTCGGCGCCCTCCGCGTCGGCGTCGGGGAGGATCCAGCCGAACTCGTCGCCCCCGACGCGCGCCAGGTGCTCGCCGGAGCGAACCAGCGCGCCGAGCCTGCCCGCCGCCTCGGCCAGCACCCGGTCACCGGCGGGATGACCGCCGGCATCGTTGACCTGCTTGAACCCGTCGAGGTCGAGGATCGCGAGGCTGAGGCTTCGGTCATGACGGCGACAGCGCGCGACCTCGCCCGCCAGCCGGACGAGGAAACTCCGCTTGTTGAGCAGCCCAGTGAGCTCGTCCTTGGCGGCGAGCTCGGCCAGCCGCAGCTCCCGCCGGCGCATCCGGGTGATGTCGCGGACCGAGATGACCCGGCCGGTCACGTCGCCCTCCAGGCTCAGCTCCGCGCCCGAGACGAGTGCGTCGAAGGCGCTGCCGTCTTTGCGCACGAGGGGGAACTCGGCCTCGGCCCGGCCCTTCTCGCGCAGATCCCGCATGAAGGCCAGACTCCGGTCAACCGCGTCCGGAGATAGGAACGGATACGGGGCCTTCGCGCCGACCAGCTCCTCGGCGTCGAACCCGGTCAGCTCGCAGATCGCCGGGTTGACGTCGATGATCCGGCGCTCGTCGGCCACTACCACCCCGTCAGGCATGGCATCGAGGACCGCCTCGACGTAGGCGGCACGTTCGCCAGTGGCGTCATGTCGGGGCAATACGGACGTAGTGAAAACCGGGCTTACATTGCCTACGACCCCCGCGGGATCTTGCCCGAAGCGCACCGCGGGCTGGGAGCCGACGTCAGGCATGTATAGCGGGTTTTCACCGGAGCCAAGCCACCTCCCGCGCGAACACCACTAATAGACGAGGGGCCCGGCCGAAGCCGGGCCCCTCGAGGCACTCCGGGCATGCACAGCCCGGCCCAGGTAACCGCCGCGGCGGTTCACCATGGGGGTGCGTTACATCATCCCGCCCATATCCGGCATACCGCCGCCGCCGGGCATACCGCCGCCGCCGTCCTTCTCGGGCGGCTCGGCCACGATGGCCTCGGTGGTGAGGATGTTCTTGCCGATCGAGGCGGCGTTCTGCAGCGCAGAACGCGTGACCATCGTCGGGTCGATCACGCCGGCCTTGATCAGGTCCCCGTACTCGCCGTTGTCGGCGTTGAGGCCCTCACCGGGCTTGAGGCCGCGGATCTTCTCGACCACCACGGAGCCCTCCATCCCGGAGTTCTCCGAGATCTGACGAATCGGCTCCTCGAGCGACTTGCGGATGATCTCCGCGCCCGTCGCCTCGTCGGCGTCGAGAGCGGACGAGATCGATCGCCTCCTGTGCGTTCAGGAGAGCGACTCCGCCGCCCGGCACGATGCCCTCCTCGAGGGCGGCGCGGGTGGCCTGCAGCGCGTCCTCGACGCGGTGCTTCTTTTCCTTCATCTCGGTCTCGGTGGCAGCGCCGACCTTGACGACGGCAACACCGCCCGCCAGCTTCGCCAGGCGCTCTTGGAGCTTCTCCCGGTCGAAGTCGGAGTCGGTGTTCTCGATCTCGGCGGATCTGACTTGATCCGGCCCTCGATGCCCGACTTGTCGCCGGCACCGTCGATGATCGTCGTCGTGTCCTTGCTGACGACGATGCGGCGGGCATGGCCCAGCTGGTCCACCGTGGTGTTCTCCAGCTTCAGGCCCATCTCCTCGGTGATGACCTCGCCGCCCGAGAGGATCGCGATGTCCTCCATCATGCGCTTGCGGCGATCGCCGAATCCGGGGGCCTTGACCGCAACGCCGGTGAAGGTGCCGCGGAGCTTGTTGACCACCAGCGTCGCGAGCGTCTCGCCCTCGACGTCCTCGGCGATGATCGCCAGCGGCTTACCCGCCTGCATCACCTGCTCGAGGATCGGCAGGATGTCGCGCACCGAGCCGATCTTCTGGTTGGCGATGAGGATGTACGGATCCTCCAACACCGCCTCCATCCGATCCTGGTCGGTGATCATGTACGGCGAGATGTAGCCCTTGTCGAACTGCATCCCCTCGGTGAACTCGAGCTCCATCCCGAAGGTCTGGCCCTCCTCGACGTTCACCACACCGTCCTTACCGACCTTGTCGATGGCGTCGGCGATCGTGTTGCCGATGTCCTCGTCGGCGGCCGAGATGGCCGCGACGCGGGCGATCTGCTCCTTGCCCTCGATCTCCTGCGACTGCTTCTCGCGCAGGTGATCAACGACCTGGTCCACCGCGCTCTCGATCCCGCGGCGCAGGGCCAGCGGGTTCGCGCCGGCGGCCACGTTCTTGAGGCCGTGGCGGACGATGGTCTGGGCCAGCAGCGTTGCCGTCGTGGTGCCGTCGCCGGCCACGTCGTTCGTGGCGGTCGCGACCTCACGGACGAGCTGGGCGCCCTGGTTCTCGAAGACGTCTTCGAGCTCGATCTCGCGAGCGATGGTGACGCCGTCGTTCGTGATCGTGGGCGCGCCGAACTTCTTGTCGAGCACGACGTAGCGCCCCTTGGGGCCAAGGGTGACCTTGACCGCGTTGGCGACGCCGTCCACGCCGGCCTGCAGGGCCGCGCGCGCCTCGGCGTCGTACTTCAGTTCCTTATGAGCCATTTCTTTCGTGTCTCCTTCGTGGTGCGGGTCGGCTAGACGACCTTGGCGAGGACGTCGGACTCACGCAGGACGAGCAGCTCATCGCCGTCGACCTTGACCTCGGTGCCGCCGTACTTCGAGTACAGGACCTCGTCGCCCTCGGCGACGTCGAGCGGGATGCGCTTCTCCCCGTCCTCGTCCCAATTACCGTCACCGACTGCGATGACCTTGCCCTTCTGGGGCTTCTCCTTGGCTGTGTCGGGGAGCACGATGCCGCTAGCGGTCGTCTCCTCCTCCTCGATCGCCTGGACGATCAGCCTGTCGCCGAGTGGCTTCAGGTTCATCTGTCAGTTACCTCCGTTGGTGTGTTTTTTCAAGGCTTCCCGGGCCCTTTGCTTTGGCACTCTCACGACGAGAGTGCCAGGGCCGGGATGCGGAAGTGTAGCCCAGCCGCATCGCTTGTCAAGATCTGAGTCACCCCGACTCAAGGGGTCTGGCCCCCTGAGGCGGGGCGGCCGAAGGTCGCTCGAGACCGGGCCTAGTTTCTCGAGGGCGTCTCGCCGTTGCCGAACCGGGGTCCCGCCGGCTCGACGATCTGCGAGAAGCGCACGACCGTCACGGTGTCCTCCATCGTGACGTCGCGGCCATAGATCTGCTCGAGGAAGCTGATCGTCTCCTCGACGCGCCGGAACTCCGGGTTGTCGTGCTCGATATCGCGGGGGGAGAGCTCCTTCACCCGCTTGACGTCCACGTCGTCGATCACCGCGGAGAAGATCTTTTCCCGCGGCGAATGCTGCTGTCCCACGGTGATCCAGACCACGTGGCCGGGCTGGTACTTGCGGGACTTGTCGCCGAGGCGGATCGTCGCCGTCTTGCGCCCACGGCGAAGCTGATCGACGAAGGCCGGCGAAAAGAAGTTGAGGGCGTAGAGGCTTCCGGTCACGGGGTAGCGGCGAGCCTACGCGATCAGAAGCCCTCGCTGCCGAGCAGAGGCACGAACCTGGCGGGGGCGAGCTCCTCCTGCTCGAGCTCGCCACCCTCCGTAGCACGGTGAAAGACGGTCAGCATGTCGACTCCGTCCCCGGCGATCGGCACGACCATCCGAGCGCCGGGCGCGAGCTGGGCGAGCAGGCCTGCGGGCGGCGCCGGAGCGGTCGCGTGGACGGCGATGCCCCCGAACTCACCCATGCCGCTGAGGCCGGCGCTCCCGTCCGCCTCCACGATGTGGACGTTCCGGGTCCCCAGCGCGCCCAGCACCTCGCTGGCCGCCTGCGCCAGCTCGGGCACCAGCTCGACCGTCATCACCTCCCGGGCGAGCAGCGACAGGACGGCCGCCGAGTAGCCCGACCCCGTTCCGATCTCGAGCATCGACTCGTCCCCGGTGAGCTCGAGCGCCTGGCAGATCGCGGCGACGATCCACGGCTGGGAGATCGTCTGGTCGTGGCCGATCGCCAGCGCCCCGTCACGGTAGGCGTGGGCGCGGCTCGCCTCCGGCACGAAGAGCTCCCGTGGCACGGCGCCCATCGCGGCGAGCACGCGCTCGTCGGCGATCCCCCGACGGCGCAACTGGCGCTTCACCATGCGCGCCCGCTGCTCCGTAAAGCCCACCGCTACGACAGCTAGAAGATGTAGGAGCGCAGGCGGCGTGGCTGGACGACCGTCACCCGGCCGCGCCCCACCGTCACGACCCCCGCTCGCTCAAGCGTGGCGAGGAAACGCGAAACGCTCTCGCGGGAGGTCCCGGCGAGCTGAGCGAGGTCGGCCTGCGTCATCCGGACGGTCACGCCCTCGCGCCCCTCCGGGAGCGCCTCCTCCGCGATCAGCTGGGCGAGCACCCCGGCGACGCGGCTCGGCACCGTCTGGAAGGACTGCCGGGCGACCCGCTCGTTCGTCTCCCGGAGCCTGCGCACGAGGGCCACGATCAGCTTCACGGCGATGTCCGGGTGCGCCGAGAGCAGCCGGCGCATGTCGCCGGCGGGAAGGGCGAGCAGCTCCGAGTCGGCCAGGGTCTCCACGCTCGCCGAGCGAGCGCCGCCGTCCAGCATCGCCAGCTCGCCGAAGATGTCGCCCGAGGACAGCGTCGCAAGCGCTATCGCTCGACCGTCGGAATGCTCGCGAGTGACCCTCAGGTCGCCGCTGCGGACGATGTAGCACGCGTCCGAGGTGTCGCCCTCATGAAACACGCGGACCCCCGGAGGGAAGCTGCGGGGCACCGCCACCGCTGCGATCCGGCCGAGCTCGTGGCCGGATAGTTCCGCGAAAAGCGGCACGCGCTCGAGCAGGCTGACGTTGGTGGAGGCCAAGGGGGAGTCTCGCTTCCCGCGGCATGCTATTCGGAGGCGTAGACCGACCCCGCGTCGCAGTCGGCGTGGCAAGGAAGGTGATCGAGTTCCTGGCCATGCTGGACTCCCGCGCCGACTCCTATGCCTGGCAGGATTCACACCAATAGGCGACCCGGTTGGCGTCGCCCTGACCCCGAGCGCTGATCCGGCCGCCGCACCTCGGGCAGGGCGATCGGGTGCCGCGGTAGATGCTCTGCGAACGGCGCCCGCGCTTCATCGCCATCCTCATCACGCGCTCGTTCTCGCTGATCACTCCCTCCGCCTCGCCCCGGGTGAGGTCGGCGACCTGCCGCCAGGGGCTGACGCGCGCCTGAAACAGGCCCTCGGTGCGAATCGCGTTCCCGATGCCGGCGATGATCCGCTGGTCGAGGATCGCGTCGCCCACCTCCCGCCCCGCCCCCATCTCGAGAAGCCGCGCAGCCGCGGCCTCGCGGTCGAATCCGTCGCGGAGCGGGTCGGGCCCAAGCTGCATCAAGCCTGGGTCGTTTCGCACCCGTGACTCGCCGACCAGCCGGAGGATCTGCCCCCCCGCCTGCGAGGCGTGGGCGGGACCGGAGCCGAACAGGAGCCACGGCCTGCGGCGTGGCCGCTCGCCGTCGGCGCTGACCCACCAGCGCCCGTTCATCCCCAGATGGCTGTGGAGCGCGAGGTCCCCGGAGAAGTGGGCGATGAGGTGCTTGCCGCGAGCCTCGGCACCCTCGAGCGTTCGTCCCTCGAGCTCGGCGGCGCGGTGGTGAAGCGGAGACCGTGGGCTCGGCGCCTCGGCGCGGTCGATCTCCCGGCCGCGCAACGCCGCGTTCATGCGGAGCGCGATGCGATGGATCGTGTCGCCCTCGGGCACGCTAGGCCGAGGCGACGAGCCGCCGCGGCTGACGGCTGAAGCCCGCCGCGATCAGCGTCTCCTCCAGACCCGATCCGATCACCGCCTCGCCGTCGACTCGCTCGATCGCGAGCCTCGGGATCAGGCCCTCGTGCGCGGCCGTCGCGATCTCGGCGATGGCCTCGGAGAGCTCCTCGCTCTCAAGCTCGCGGAGGAGGAGGATCCCCTTGCCGCCACGCTCGACGTACAGCAGCGGTTCGCCGTCGCGCATCAGGAGGTAGGCGCCGGGCGACCGGGAGGGGCGGCGGCCGCCCGGACCGTCTCCGTCACGATCGCGCTTCGGCCAGGGGAGCGCGGCGCCGTAGGGGTTGGCCGGGTCGGTGGCGCCGAGCAGCAGGTAGCGGCCCTCCGCGAGCGGCAGCCCGCGCAGGCGCTCGACAGCGCCGGCGAGCGCGAACTGGGCACCCCCGAGGCCCTCCACGAAGTAGCCGCGGCGGGCGGTGCCGAGCATCTCCAGGTTCGAGAGCTCCCCGTAGAGCGCCGAGAACCCGCCCGGAACGCCCTCCGCCAGCACGCTTTCGCGGGTCACGATCCCGTAGCGCTCGAGCATCAGCTCCGCCTGGGCGCGAAGCTTCGGGCCCTGGGCGGGGGCGTCGCCGAAGAGTGGGGCCGTCAGCGACCAGCGTCCCTGGACCGCCCGGTTCGCGCCGGCCCGGCGGCTGGCGAAGCGGCGGGTGCCGCGTTCCGCGCGCTGCACCGCTGAGAGGCGCCGCGCGCGCAGCGGCGCGAAGCCGTCGTTGGTGACCTCACCCGCCCAGGCGAGATCCCAAAGAGCCGAGTGGAGCTCCTCGGGCGACCCCTCGAGCTCCGCCACGAGGTCCAGCCAGAAGCAGGCCCCGGCAGCGAGGCGCTCACGGATCGCTTCGTGTATCTCGCCCTCCGGGGCGTCGAGCTTGGCGTTGGCCGGTGGCGGCCCGGCAAGCCGCACGTCCTCGCGGAAATAGAGGGCCACGCGGCCGGTGCGCCCCAGCGGCCCGGCACCGATCCACACGATCTCACCGCCGGTGGAGAGCTCGTCCAGCCAGCTCTGGCTGTAGGTGCCGAGGCGGCGCGGCAGCACGTCGCGCTCCCACACCTCCGGCGTGAGCGCCACGCCCTGCACGGCGACGAGCGCCTCGCGCAGGCGGTCGGGGCCCGCGCCCGCGGGCCGATGGGCGTCCACGTTCTGCCAGTCGGGGAGGAAGCGCGCCAGCTCGCTGGTGGAGACCGCCTCGGCCTCCTTGCGCAGGTGGGCGAGGCTGGCCCGGCGGACTCGGCGCAACACGTCGGCATCGCACCACTCACGCTCCGTCCCGCCGGGGAGGAGCTCGCCGCGGACGAGGACCCCGGAACGCTCGAGCTCGCGCAGCGCGGGGGTCGGATCCACTCCGTAGCGCCGCTGGAGCTGGGCCGTCGGGAAGGGCCCATGGGTGCGGGCGTAGCGACGGACGAGGGCGTCCATCGCGTCCGGGACATCCTCGAGAAACGACTCCGGCAGCCCGCCGGGCGGGGGTACGCCGAGGGCATCCCGGTACATCCCCGCATCGTCCGCCGGAATCCATCGCTCCTCGCCGGCGATCCGCACCCTCACCGCGCGGCGCTCGGCCTCGAGCTTGCCCAGCATCGACTCGGCCGAGTAACCCTCTGCCGCCCGGGCCTCGCACTCGTCGAGCGTGAGATCTCCCAGGCGGCGGAGGATCACCTGAAACCCATCGCGCTCGGTGGCCCGCGCCTGGTCGGTGAGATGCTGCAGCGAGGACTCGACGTCGGCGAGCGCGTCCGGGTCGATCAGCTCCCGGAGCTCCTCCTGGCCGAGCAGCTCCCGGAGCAGGTCGCGGTCGAGCGCGAGCGCGGCCGCGCGGCGCTCGGCATTGGGCGTGTCGCCCTCGTACATGTAGGTCGCCACGTAGTCGAAGAGGAGCGAGGAGGCGAAGGGCGAAGCCGTAGGTGTCTCGACCTCCACCAGGGAGACGCGGCGCGAGTGAAGGTCGCGCAGCAGGCCCACCAGCGAGGGCAGATCCAGCACGTCGCGCAGGCACTCGCGGTAGGTCTCCAGCGTGACCGGGAAGCGGGGAAAGTCCTTCGCGACCTCCAACAGGCTCTGCGACCTCAGCCGCTGCTGCCAGAGCGGAGTGCGCTTGCCCGGGTAGGCACGGGGGAGCAGCAGCGACCGGGCAGCGTTCTCGCGGAAGCGGGCGCCGAAGAGCGCTGAGCCACCGAGCTCGGAGACGACGAGATCCTCCACCTCGTCCGGCTCCAGCAACACGATGTCGGCCGGCGGAGCCTCGTCGGCGTCGGGGAGGTGGACGACGATCCCGTCGTCGGACCAGATCGCGTCGGCCTCCAGGTCCTGCTCGTTGCGGATGCGGGCAGAGAGCGCCAGGCCCCAGGCTGCGTGAACCCGGCCGCCGAACGGCGAGAGCACGCACAGGCGCCAGTCGCCGATCTCGTCGCGGAAGCGCTCGACCACGATCGACTGGTCGGAGGGGACCACCCGGGTGGCTGCCTGCTGCTCGCGCAGGTAGGTGACGAGGTTCTCCGCGGCGCGCCGGTCCAGGTCGTAGTCCTTGGCGAGCTGCTCGGGAGTCTCCGACACCGCCTCGCGCGCGAACTCGCCGATCGCCCGCCCCAGCTCGGCCGGGCGGCCGATGCCGTCGCCGCGCCAGAACGGCACCGCCCCGGGGACGCCGGGCGCCGGGGTGACGATCACCCGGTCCCGCGTGATGTCCTCGATCCGCCACGTGGTGGCGCCCAGCAGGAAGGTCTGTCCCGGCCGGGCCTCGTAGACCATCTCCTCGTCGAGCTCGCCGACGCGCCTGCCGTCGGGGAGGTGGACGCCGTAGAGGCCCCGGTCGGGGATCGTGCCCGCGTTGGTGACCGCGAGCTGGCGCGCGCCCTTTCGCCCACGGACAACGCCGGCCGTCCGGTCCCAGGCCACCCGCGGCCGCAGCTCGGAGAAGCGCTCCGAGGGGTAGCGCCCGTCGAGCATGTCCAGCACGTTCTCGAGCTGCTCGCGGCCGAGGTCGCGGAAGGGCTCGGTGGCGGTCACCACCCGCTCGATCTCATCGACGTCCCACTCCACGTCGGCGACCATCGAGACGATGTGCTGGGCGAGCACGTCGAGCGGGTTCTGGGGGATTACCGTTTCCTCGATCTCGCCGGCGCGCATCCGCTTGGCGACCACCGCGCACTCGAGCAGGTCCGCTCGGAACTTCGGAAAGATCCGGCCCTTCGAGATCGCGCCGAGCGCGTGCCCCGCCCGTCCCACGCGCTGCAATCCGCGGGTGACCGACTTCGGGGACTCGACCTGGATCACCAGATCCACCGCGCCCATGTCGATGCCCAGCTCCAGCGACGAGGTCGCCACCAGGCACGGCAGCTGGCCCGACTTCAGCATCTCCTCCACGACTAGGCGCTCCTCGTGCGCGAGCGAGCCATGGTGAGCGCGCGCGATCTCCTCGTAATCCTCCTTGCGCCCGGGGGGAGGACCGGCGGTGCCCGCGGCCTCGGTCGCCGGCAGCTCGCCCTCCGGCTCCTCGTTCGCCAGCTCGTTCAGACGCTTGGCCAGGCGCTCGGCGCCGCGGCGGTTGTTGACGAAGATGATCGTCGAGTTGTGCTCGCGCACCAGCTCGAGGAGCTCCGGATAGATCGCCGGCCAGATCGAGCGGGTGGCCACGTTGCCCTCGAACTCCTCCGAGCCGGCGGGCCCGCCGGACTTGGGGCCACCCGGTTCCGTCATGTCCTCGACGGGGACGCGGATCTCGAGGTCAAGCGACTTGGCGATTCCGGCATCGACGATCTCGACCTTGCGCTTCGGGCCGACCAGGAAGGTGCCGATCCGCTCCAGCGGCCGCTGCGTGGCCGAGAGCCCGATCCGCTGGACCTCCCGCGGTGGCTCCCCGGCCTCCTCCCGCGCCCGCGCAACGTGGTGCGAGAGCCGCTCCAGCGTGAGCGCCAGGTGCGAGCCACGCTTGCTCTGGGCGACGGCGTGGATCTCGTCCACGATCACCGCCTCCACGCCGGTGAGGATGTTGCGCGCCTGCGAGGTGATCATCAGGTAGAGCGACTCGGGCGTGGTGATCAGGATGTCCGGCGGCTTGCGGAGCATCGCCTGACGCTCGCGCTGGGGCGTATCTCCGGTGCGCAGGCCGACGGAGATGGGCGCGCCGATCCCCTTGAGCGGCGCGCGCAGGTTGCGCTCGACGTCGTATGAGAGCGCCTTCAGCGGCGAGACGTAGACGATCCTCACGCCCTCGCCGAGCCGCTCGGGCTCCCGCGATAGGGCGTCGATGCCCCACAGGAACGCGGCCAGGGTTTTGCCCGATCCCGTCGGGGCGCAGATCAGCGTGCTCTCGCCCGAGGAGATCGCCGGCCACCCGTCCGCCTGGGCGGGCGTGGGGGCCTCGAAGGAGTCGGAGAACCAACCCCTGACCGCCTCCGAGAACGGAGTCAGGGGTGATTCGTCACTCTGATTTCGCTGAGCTGCCAACCCATCGACTCTACCGAGCCGGGCCGGCGGGCTCGGGGCGATGGGCTACCGGATCAGCTTGCCGTGAGCCGGAATCGAGCCAAGCCGGAAGGCGCGGTCCTAGCCCAGCGAGCGCCCGTACTGGCGCTCGTAGTAGGAGCGGTACTCCCCGGAGCGGATCGGGCCCCACCACTCCTCGTTGTCGCGGTACCAGGCGACGGTGTCGGCGACGCCCTCGGCGAAGCCGACCTTGGCCTGCCAGCCCAGCTCCTCGCCGATCCGCGCGGCCGACAGCGAGTAGCGGCGGTCATGGCCGAGGCGGTCCTTGACGTAGGTGATGAGGGATTCGTCGCGGCCGGTGAGCTCGAGGATGCGCTTCACGACCTCGATGTTCGGCAGCTCGTCGGGCCCGCCGGCGTTGTAGACCCGGCCCGGCTCGCCCTTCTCCAGCGTGAGGTCGATGGCCGCGGCGAAGTCCGTGACGTGGAGCCAGTTGCGCACCTGCATGCCGTCGCCGTAAACGGGGAGCGTGTCGCCGGCCAGGGCGTTCAGGATGCAGAGCGGGATCAGCTTCTCGGGATGCTGGCGGGGACCGTAGTTGTTGGACGCGCGGACGATCAGCGCCTCCATGCCGTAGGTGTGATGAAAGGCGGAGACGATCAAATCGCCCCCGGCCTTCGAGGCGGAGTAGGGCGAGGAGGGGTCAAGCGGGGAGGCCTCGGTGAACGACCCGTCCTCGATCGACCCGTAGACCTCGTCAGTGGACACCTGCAGGTGACGGATCTGAGCCTCGCGGGCCGCCTCGAGCAGGACGAACGTCCCGAAGACGTCGGTGCGGATGAACTCCCCGGGCTCCTCGATCGAGCGGTCCACGTGCGACTCGGCCGCGAAGTTGACGAGGGCGTCGCAGCCCTCGACCGCCCCGCGGACGACCTCCGGATCGGAGATGTCGCCGACGACCAGCTCGCAGCGCTCGAGCCCCTCCAGGTTCTCCCGCCGCCCGGCGTAGGTGAGTTTGTCGAGAACGCGCACGGACCCTGACGGGTCGGCCTCCAGTCGCCTGCGCACATAGGCGGACCCGATGAAGCCGGCGCCACCGGTGACGAGGACCTTCATCCCGGGCCTGCCGTCGTCGCGCCGGCGCCCTGGCGCGCGGCCATGTAGTCCACAAGCGCCTCCCGCCAGTGGGGCAGGACGGCGGGGTGGCTCCATTCGCTTGCCAGCACCGAGTACGCCGGCCGGGGGGCCGGTCTGTCGAGCATCGAGGTGCGCGCGGCCATCACCCGCGTGCCCATCCCCGCCTGGTCGAAGATCTCCTGCGCGAACTCGAACCACGAGCACTGACCGCTCGCGGTCACATGGTGGACGCCGTAATCCTCGGACTCGGCGAGCAGGGCGATCGCGCCCGCCAGGTGCGGGGTGTAGGTGGGGGCGCCGACCTGGTCGGAGACGACGAGCACCTCGTCCTGCTCCCCGCCGATGCGGAGCATGGTCTCCACGAAGTTCTTGCCGCCGACGCCGAAGAGCCACGAGGTGCGGACGACCAGGTGACGGGTGTTCGCTACGGCGACGGAGGTCTCGCCGGCGAGCTTGGTTCGCCCGTAGGCCGATAGCGGGTGCGGCATGTCGGACTCGAGGTAGGGCGTCCCCTTGTGGCCGTCGAAGACGTAGTCGGAGGACGGATAGATGATCTTGGCCCCGACGGTCCCGGCCGCGACGGCCAGCAGCCCGGCGCCGGTGTCGTTGATCTCCATGGCGGCGCGCTCGTTGGACTCGGCGCCGTCGACGTCGGTGTAGGCGGCGCAGTTGACGATCGCGTCCGGCTCGACGCGCGCGACGGTCGTGTCCACTCGCGGGCCGTCGGTGATGTCCAGCTCGGAGCGATCCAGCGCGACGACCTCGTGCCCGCGCGCCGAGAACGCCGCGACCACGTCGCGCCCGAGCATCCCGCCCGCCCCGGTGACCATGACCCTCACGGGATCTCGATCTCCGAGTTGTCGCCGACGATCATCCGCAACGTCTTCGGCACCCCATCGCCCCGGGTGAGCTTCGCGTTCTTGCCGAGCAGGCTCGCCTCCAGGCGGACGTCCAGGTCCGTCACGCTCGCGCCCTCCAGCAGGATCGAGTGCTCGACCTCGCAGCGCTCGACGGTGCAGTCGCGATCGATCGACGTGTACGGGCCGACGTAGGCGTCGCGGATCACGGCTCCGGCCCCGATGATGGCCGGCCCGCGCACGGTGGAGCGCTCGACGGTCGCGCCCGCCTCGACGAGCACGCGGCCCTCCACCTTGGCCCCCGTGAGCTCTCCGTCTAGGCGCCGCTCGAGCTCTTCGAGTACGAGCCGGTTGGCCTCGAGCATGTCCGCGAGTTGCCCCGTGTCCTTCCACCAGCCCCGGACGGTATGGCTCTCCACCTTGTGCGAGTCGTCGATCAGCCGCTGGATCGCGTCGGTGATCTCGAGCTCGCCCCTGGCGGAGGGCTCGATCGCCTTCGCGGCGTCGAAGATCCGCGAGCCGAACATGTAGACGCCGACGAGCGCCATGCTCGACGGCGGGTCCTTCGGCTTCTCCACCAGGTGGACCACCCTCTCGCCGTCGAGCTCGGCGACGCCGTAGTGCCACGGGTCGGGGACCTCGGTGAGGAGGATGAGCGCATCGGGCTCGTCCGAGCGGAAGCGCTCGACCAGGTCCGTGATGCCGTCGCGCAGCAGGTTGTCGCCGAGGTACATCACGAACGGCCGGTCCTCGAGGAAGTCCTCGGCAGTGAGCAGCGCGTGGGCCAGGCCCTTGGGCGCCGACTGCGGGATGTAGGTGATGGAGGCCCCGAACTGCGACCCGTCGCCGGCCGCCTCACGGATCTCGTCGCCGGTCTCCGGGGCGATGATGATCCCGATTTCCGTGATCCCGGCCGCGACCAGCGCCTCGATCCCGTAGAACAGCACGGGCTTGTTCGCGACGGGCACGAGCTGCTTCGCCGAGGTGTGGGTGATCG
Organism: uncultured Solirubrobacterales bacterium; assembly: GCA_963807385.1. Lineage (GTDB taxonomy): Bacteria > Actinomycetota > Thermoleophilia > Solirubrobacterales > 70-9 > JBDTSW01. Next base: position 165,080 of record CAWEBQ010000004.1, on the reverse strand, counting down.
GGCGCAGCCTGGTGCCGGCGCCGCCCGAGAGGATGAGGCCGCGGAGCTTCTCCATGGGAGCGCGGGAGGGTAGCCGCCGGGCACCGGTGCGCGTTACGCGCGGCTAGTACGTGCCGCCCAGCTTGCGGTGGTCCCACGTGGCCGTGCGGACCGGCTCGAACTCGATCGCAACCCGCTTCGGCGCCTGGGCCCGCAGCGCTTCTGCGGCGTCGCCCTCGACGGAGTCGATTCCCTCGGCGTAGCGGACGGTCAGCGCTTTGGCGAACTCGAACACCACATCGTGGTCGCGGTGGAGGATCGCGTTCGCCTCGATCTGTGCGCCGCGCAGCTCCGAGTACTCGTGGCCGGTCTCGACCAGTAGCGTGGCCCGCGCGTCGCGCTCGAGGTTTCTCACCTTCTGGGACTTCGCGTAGGTCCAGATCCAGATCCTGCCGTCGCGCGGGACGTACCAGAGAGGCATCACGTGTGGCCAGCCGCGAGGGCCGTGGCTGGCCACGGTGACGACGCGCTCCGCGTCGAGCAGCTCACGCTGCTCGTCCTGGGAGAGCTGGATCTGATCCCGCCGGCTCACGACAGCGCGGCCTCCACCTTCGCCCGCAGCGCCCGAGCGTCGACCGCCGGGAATCGATGAAGCTGCGGCTCAATCTCGGCGTGAAGCTCTCGCAGGCGGTCCGGCTCGACCAGGTCCGAGTCCAGCATCGCCCTCACGTCGTCCAGGTCCAGGTCAAAGCCGCGCTCGATCTTGGACAGCGCCTGGGAGTAGAGGTCGAAGTCGGCGATCTCGACCGTGCCCGCCCGGAACCGCGAGCGCGAGCGCTCCCTCCACCCCGGCAGCTCGGGCAGGAAGTCCGCCGGCGAGGCGAGCTCGATGTTGAGGTCGAGCTCGTCCTTCAGCGTCGCGATGCGTCGCATTACCTCGTCCGAATCGGGCTCGACCCGCAGGTCGACGTCGACGGTGGATGTCCGCCAGCCCTCGAATACAGCGGTAGCGCCGCCGGTGAGGTAGATGCGCGTGCCTTCCGGCGCGACCTTGCCGAGCTCGGCGGCCATGGACCGGATCCGCTCGGCGTCAGCGGGAGCGCGCATGCTCCAGGGCGCGAGAGAAACTGACGATCCGCCGGACGACGGCGTTGTAGCGTGAATGCGGGTCTCCACCGCCCGCTGCTGCGATTCCCAGGTAAAGCCGGTGGGCGGCCGGCTCGTCACCGCCGCCGTCGGGCACGTCGAGGCCGGCCGCGCGAAGCCGTCTCGACGCCATCGCCACCGCGGAGGCCTCGACCGAGTCGCGCCCGGCCCCGAGGTCGGCGAGACCGGGGATCACGATCTCCGACCCCGGCAGCCCAGTCAGATCGTCAACGCCCATGGCCTGATCGTAGGCAGCGCGCGCGACGGGCTCATGGCTCTAGCACCAGCAGCTGCCATGGGCCCTCGCCCGTCATCGGCTGGGTCCGGCCCGCGGCCCAGTGCTCCTGCAGGTCGTCGTAGTGCGGGCTCCCCACCTGGCCCGACTGCCCGGTGAACGCCTGCCAGCGCGAGCGCTCGGGCGCCGCCGGGTCGGCCACGATGCGCCAGCAGGGCGCCCAGATGGCGGCGAAGGGGTCGTTCGGGTCCCAGCCGACCTGCGAGACCGTCTCCTGTGCGCCGCCGATCTCGAGCGTGCGGTTGAAGATCCGCCGCAGCACCGGGTTGGCGGCACCCAGCGCGTGCGGGAACTCGACGGCGTGGACCTTTCCCCATCGCCAGCCGGCGGAATCGGGCCCGAAGCGGTCGGCCAGCTCGTCCATCGCCCCGCGCAGAGAGTCGAGAGCCAGCTCGTCCCAATCGCCGGCGATCAGTTCGGTATCGCCCTCCTCCCAGAGTGCCAGCAGGTGCGACTGCCAGCGCCAGGGCGAGGTGATGTGGGCGATGAATCCGTTGTCGGCGCGGTCCATCCAGCGCTCCGCGAGGTCGCGATCGTTGATGGCCGCCCTCGCGACCTCCCGGGCGAAGCGCAGCGTGAAGGCCTGGTAGATCGTCGCCGCGATCGAGTCGGGGCTCATGCGGCCGTCCCAGCTGCGCAGGCGCTCGATCGCCGCGGTCTCCCGCTGGTCGCGCGCCGTCAGGCGGACCAGGCGCCGGGCCGTCTCCGCTCCGGGTATCGAGTGTTGGTCCATCTGCATCGCGGCGAACCCGTCGAGGTCGTGCTGCTCCGACGCCTCCAAGAGCTCGGTGATGCGCTCGGCGCGGTAGCCGTCGAGGTAGTCGGTGGAGACATGGTGCGGGAAGTCTTCCGGGGTGATCCGATTGTTGGCCGTGACGATGTAGCCGGCGTCGGGGTTCGTGAGCTCGGGCAGCTCCTCGTAGGGGACCCAGCCCTCCCATTCGTACTCACCGGTCCAGCCCGGCTTCGGCAGGTCGGGACAGTCGCCCCGGCGCATCGGCAGGCGCCCCATCGTCTTGTAGCCGATCGATCCGTCACGGTCGGCCCAGACGAGGTTCGAAACCGGCATCGCCTGGTCACCCAGGAGCTCCAGAAGGTCCTGCCCGCTCGCCGGGTCGAGGGTGCCGAAGCTAGCCGCGCTCACGCCGGGGAAATGAAGTGCCGCCCAGCTCAGCGCCAGCGGCTCGTGATCGTCGGCGCCGAGCGCCGCGTTCACGATCGGCCCGTGGTGCGTCTGGCGGACCACGAGCCGCTCGGGGTCGCGGCCCTTCACCGGGATCTCCTCCTCGATCAACTCCAGGGGCCGGCGCTCGCCCTCGAACTCGTAGCTATCGCCCTCGATGCGCTCGACGTACAGGTCGAGGACGTCGGCCATCGCGTTGGTGAACGTCCAGACCACGTCGTTGTTCTGCCCGAAAGTCACGCCCGGGAGCCCCGGGAGCGCAGCCCCGCGGGCGAAGCGATCGCCCTCGTAGAGGCCCACCTGGTAGGTGATGCCCGGCATGCTCGGCGGCAGGTGCGGGTCACCTGCGATCAGTGCGCGCCCGGTCGCCGACCGCTCGCCCGAGACGGCCCAGTTGTTCGACCCGGTCGCCTCGACGGCGAACCCCAGATCCCGGCGCAGGCGCCCGATCTGCTCGGCGACCGCCAGGCCGTCGCCGGGATGGCCCTCGCCGGGCGCCAGCACGACCGGGTGGCCCGCGGGGTATCCCGGGTCGAGCTTGATCGCCCGCTCCTCACCGAGGCTTCGAGCCATGTCCGCGCGCAGCAGCTCGCGCTCCCAGTTCGTCGAGAGGCCGAACGCGAGGAGCTTGGCGACGGTCAGCGAGTCGGCCGCGCGCCACGGCTCGAAGCCGGCTCGAAGCAGCTGGAACTCGGCGGGCAGAGGCCGCGCCGCGGCCGCCGCGTTGATCCCGGCGGCGTAGGCGGCCAGCCCATCGGCGACCACGTCATCCAGCCGGGAGGCCTCCCGCAGCGCGGTGCGGTGGAGGCCCAGGGTGCGCATCAGGCGGTCGACCGGCAGTCCCGCGGTCCCGCCGAAGGCCGAGATCCGGCCGCAGGCCAGCTCGCGGTAGATATGAAGCTGCCAGAGGCGGTCCTGGCCCAGGCAGTATCCCTGCCCGAACCAGAGATCCCGGCGAGCGCGGGCCCGGATGTGCGGCACGCCCCAGCGGTCCCGGCTGATCTCGATCGGGCCCTCGATTCCGTCGACCGAGACGCGCCCCTCCGTCTGCGGGAGGGGTCGCTTGAAGAGCTGCCAGCGAAGCCCCGCTGCAGCGGCCGCCGACAGGGTCGCGAACCCGGCCGTGAAGAGCCCGGCGTTGCGGAAGACGTTTCCTCCGGGGATCAACGACCTCCTGTCGGCGTGCGGCGCTTGGGGGTCAGCGATCTGGCCATGAAGACGGATTATCCGGGCTGGATGCCGTCCGGGAGCCGGCCCTCGTCTTCGAGCTTCTCCAGATGCGCCTGCATCGCCACCGCGGCCGCGGGGCGCATCGGCGCCGGAACGTCGTCCCAGCCGGCGTCCAGCAGGCGGTTGTGTTCGCGAACGCCGCCGTCGAGGGCGGCCATTAGCTTGCGCTCGCGCTCGGCACGGTGGGCTACGTACTCGGCGATCCTGGCCGCGGGGTCGGTGATCCACGGGCCGTGGCCCGGGCACATGAGGGTGGGCTCGAGCGAGGCGAGCCGCTCGAGCGAGGCCATGTAGTCGGCGAGGGAGCCGCCCATCGCGCGCGGCGGCACGATCGAGGAGCCGTGGCCGAGGACGAGGTCGCCGCAGAAGGTGACGCGACCGTGGTCGGTCTCCCGCGTAAAGCACACATGATCAGCCGCGTGGCCGGGGCTGGGTAGAAGGGTGAAGGGCCCAGTCCGCCCGCCACCCCGCGAAGTGTCCTGTTCTACCGGGTCGCTGTCCCGGTCAGGCAGGACACTTGCCGGGGGCGGGGCGGTTTCGTCGCCCGCGCTGACCATTCCGTGGAGCAGCGGGGCCCCGAGCATCTCGACCCCCGCCGAGTGATCAGCGTGCGAGTGGGTCAGCAGCACCCCCTCGATACCGCCCCGCGCCTGGCCGGCCGCCCGCACGGCCTCGATGTGCGCCTCGTGCGCGGGGCCGGGGTCGATTACGTAGGCGGGGCCTGACCCCACCAGGTAGGTGTTGGTGCCCTCAAGCGTCATCGGCCCCGGGTTCGGGGCGACGATCCGGAGGATGTCGTCGTGGCCGGGGGCGGTGTCGATGCGCCGAATATATGCTCGCCGCACGGGTGAGCGGTGTTCGGAGCTACCCCGCTCGGTCGAGCTCAGCGACCTGAACGGACTCGCGGACGCGGTCGAGAGCTCTGCGGATCGAGGCCAGGCGGCTTGAGCGCGGCGGCGACGGCGTCGCGCGCGTCGTCCGGCTCGAGCACCACGAGGTCGCCAACGCCCTTCAGCGTCTCGCGGACCAGCCAATCAACCGATCCATAGGGCATCTCGACCACGACGCCTCCGTCGGCCAGCTCCTCGACGACCCGCCGTTCCTCCCGTAGCCAGCGGGCCCGCTCGGGTGCGACCCAGACCCGCGCGACGCCCGCCGTCGCGACCTCGCCTCGCGCGAGCCACTCCTGCTCGGCCAGCCGCTCCTCGATCCCCTCCCGGGGCTCGAAGCGCTCGTCGGTGAGGGTTGCGCCCTTCATGCGGTCAAGCCGGAAGTGGCGGGTGTCCTGCCTCGCGAGGTCGAAGCAGCCGAGATACCACCCGTCGGTCCCCTTGGCGAGGTTGTAGGGCTCGACGCGCCGCTTGGTGAACTCGTCCTCGTTCTCCTTGTAGTAGTCGAGCTCGACGAGCCGGCGCTCCTGGATCGCGAGGTGCACCGTCTTCACGACCTCGAGGTCGTCGCCGCGACCGGGGGCGATCTGGAGGCCCTCCTGCGAAGGGTCGTGCCCCAGCGCCGCGACGATCTTCTCCCGCGCGGTACCGAGGCCGGCCTGGGGCAGGTGGTCGCCGAAGAGGTCGATCGCCGCGACGAGCGCCTTCGCCTCCAGTGGAAGCAGCCGGGCCGGGCGGGCGAAGTTGTCGCCGTAGGTATCAGAATCGACCTCGATCTCGTCGCCGATGATCTCGGCGTAGAGGACGTAGGTCCCGCCGCCGAAGTTGACGACGTTCAGGACATCGATGTCCTCCCGCAGCTCATCAAGCGAGACGTTCAGGTCGTCGAGCACCTGCGCCGTCAGCAGCTTCCCTCCCTCGCGCGCCGACCCGATGAGGAGGCCGGCCAGGCTCACCAAGCGCGCGAAGCGCTCCGGGCGGATGACCGATTCCGAGCGTCCGTTCGATCGGCCCCGGCCGTTGGGCTCCACGGGAGGCCTGGAGACGACATCCGCGACGCCGAACTCGCCGCGATGGCGGTTGCGCAGCAGGTCGAGACGTTCCGCCGCCTCCTTCGCGAGCTCGGTGGGCTCGAGGAGCGTGGCGTTCTCGCGCCAGCTGAGCACCCACGACACGAGCTGCCGACCGGAGGCGTAGTCGGTCTCGTAGATCCTCCCGCGCCCCAGGGCTCCGTCGGCCTTGGTCACCTTGCGCAGGGTCCCGTAGGTGGAGTAGTCACGCTCGACCAACCACGCGATCCGCTCGCGAAGGAAGACCTTCGCCGAGCCCTGGATCCCGCCCATCTGCCAGTCCGACCGCGACGCGTAGTCGCGGCGGTCGAAGTCCTCGGGGGGCGAGAAGTCGTGCTCGGCCTTCGTGGCGTAGGAGACCTTGCCGTCGATCCGCGAGAGGCGGAAGACGCGGACCTCATCGCGCTCGTGCGAGTGTCCGATCAGATAGAACTGGCCCCCGCGGAAGACCAGGTGATACGGGTCGATCTTGCGGTCTGAGAGCTCGTCCCGCTGGAGCGAGTAGTACGAGAACTCGATCGTCTTACGACGGGAGATCGCCGTCTCGATCTTCGCGAGCCGCTGCGAGACCTCCTTGCCCGTGGAGGGGTCGGCGAGGCGCACGTCGATCGGTGCGCCGTCGCCCTCGGTGAGTGGGCTCGGGCGCCCCCAGGAGACCTGCTGCAGCGCCAGCCGCAAGGGCTCCGCGTAGGCGAACTCGCCGTCGAGCAGCGCCAGGGCCGTGCGGAGCGCCGCGAGCTCGCCATCGGTGAACTCGATCGGCGGCAGGTAGTAGTTCTCCGGGGGCAGCGCGTAGAGCTCGGCCTCGAAGAACCCCTCCGAGGGCTTCTCGACCTGCAAGGTGATGCCCAGGCTCTCGAGCTCGGCCCGGTCCGCGTAGAAGCGCCGCGCGAACGCGTCCTCGTTCATCGAGCTGTAGCCCTCGACCTCGCGCTTGATCTCCAGCGCAGAAACCGGGCGGCCGTTCGCCATCAGAAAAGAGATCAGCGAGAGTTGGCGGATCAGCTTTTCGGTGTCCTTGGCCACGGCTGCCGCTGAGGTTAGTCGGAGACGCCTGGCGATCCGCCGCCCTTTCCGCATCGTTCCCGCATTTTCCGCCCGGTGCCAGTGGGTCGTATGTCTCTGCGAGACTCCCGCCACCTTGATCGGCGCCGGCACCATCATCAGCCCCATCATCAAGGTCGTGACGACGATCGCCATTCTCGCGGCGGTCTATTACTTCGCGGTCCGGCCGATCCTCGACACCACGGAGAACATCTCGAGGAACGTCTCGGGCAACATCTCCAACTCCCAGCAGCAGGGCAACCAGGCCGCGGCCAACGCTCAGGCCCAGGCGTCCGCCGCCCAGATCTCGTCGGCGCGCCAGTCAGCGACGTCCTACGCCAACAGCCTGCTGGCCGGCTCGCAGCCCTGGACCCAGGCCTCCAAGGCGGTGCTGACCTGCACGAAGAACGCCGGCGACGACATCAACAGGCTGAACCGGTGCAAGGCCCTGGGCCAGCGGATCACCTCGGGCGTGCTTTCGAATCGCAACTTCGCGGTCTCCTACGCGGACAGCCTTGACGGTCAGGGAAGGACCGGCGAGGCGGAACAGGTCAGAAGCTGCGTCGAGAAGGCGAGGTTCGAGGCGAAGCCGATGAGTCAGTGCAGGCAGCTCGCCGACAAGCTCCTCTTCGGTTAGCGGGTTAGTGGTCGTGGACAACAGCGTCGCGCTCGACTACAGTTCCCGCCGACGGCGAGCGGAGCAGGGGTACCAGAAGAAATGATCGGCGCAGGCACCATCATCAGTCCCATCATCAAGATCGTCACGACCGTGGCGATCCTGGCGGCGGTCTATCTCTTCTTCGTCAAGCCCGCGCTCGACACAACCGAGAGCATCACGGGGAACATCAACGACACGATCTCGGAGTCGATCGACGGCTTCGACAACTTCGCGCCCGATACCCAGAAGGACATCGACAAGGCCGTGAAGCAGGCCCAGAAGGCATCGGGCTCGACCGACATCGACAAGCTCTTCGACTGCATCAACAAGGCCGGCACGGACGTCAACAAGATCAACGCCTGCAACGCGAAGTTCGGGCCATAGCGCCGCGAGTCTCCCGGTAAGCGGCGCCTTCGGCGCCGTCTAACAATGCCGGTGCTCTATGCGGCGCGGGTACCGAAGTACGCAGCGGAGTCGATGCCCCGGTCGAACCGCGACCAGGCCTCGCCCGCGGGCAGACCCCGCTCGATCCGGTCGAAGCTGCCGAGCTTCCCGCCGAGGTTGTCCATCGCGTGGACGAGGGTGGCCTCGCGGGTCGCGGGGACGACCGGCGAGCCGTTCTCGTGGCTGCCGTGGTGGGACAGGATGATGTGGAGGACAGCCTGAGCCGTGGCCGGGTCGAATCCGTCGATCGACTCGATCGTCGAGCGCACCAAGTAGTAGCCGAGCGGGATCTCGCCCTCGAGCCGACCCGCGTCGGTGAGGTCGATCGCGAGCAGGTCGTCGTTGTAGGCCTGGGTCTTGCCGATGTCGTGGAGCAGCGCACCGGTGACCGCGACGTCGCGGTCGAGGCCCGGGAATGCCGACGCCGCGGCGCTGACCGCCTGGGCGACGGACAGCGCGTGATCGAGCAGGCCGTGCGCGAATGCCTGGTGGTAGTACTTGGCCGCGGGGGCGATCCGGAAGCGCTCCCAGGTTGACGTTCCCTCCCCCAGCAGGCGATCGAGCAACCGGCGCAGGTCCGGGTGCTGGATCGTGGCCACCAGCTCGCGCAGATCCGACTCGAGCCGCTCGGCGGACACCTCTGGCCCGTCGGTGAGGTCCGAGTGCTCGTACTCGCCCGCTCCGGCCGGGCGGAGCAACTGCACGGTGATCTTGGCCCCGTACTGCGGGTGAACCGAGAACGGGCCCTCGATGAACACGACCGATCCGGGCGCGCAGAGCTCGAAGAGCTCGTCGACGCCCTCCCATACCACTGCCTCGACCGTCCCGGTCTTGTCCGCGACCTTCAGCCGGAGAAAGTCCTCGCCGTTGCGCCGAGATCGGCGCTCCCGGTCGCGAACGGCGAACGCCGCGCTGACGGTCTCGCCCTCGGTGAGCTCGTTGGCGTACTTGCGACCGTTTCCGTTCGGGGCAGCACCCCCGAGCGGGGGCTGATCGACGAGTGTCATCGGTTGATTCATCTGCTTTTCAAATTAGTGAGAGGACCGGACGGCGTCCGTTCGCCCCCTTCATGACCGTTCAGTCGCGCCCGGGGCGCCGGATCTGACGACGAAACGACTGTCCCACGCGCGAGACTGACGTTCATGGACGGGCGGCGCGACGTGCGGCTGATCGTTGGGGCGGTCGGGATCTCCGCGGCCGGAGACTTCCTGCTGTGGATCCCGCTCACCCTCCACCTGCAGGCGATGACGGACTCGGGGATCGCGGTCGCGGCGTTGATGATCTGCCTCTGGGCACCCGTAGTCGTACTCGCGCCGCTGGCCGGGATGGTCGCCGACCGGTTCGAGGCGCGAGCCGTGCTGATCGCCGGCTCGCTCGCCCAGGTGCTCTTCGCCGCGGGCATCGCGCTGGCCCTGGACTCGCTCGGGGCGATTCTCGTGCTCGCTGCCCTCCTGGGCACGTCGAACGCGATCGCGCAGCCGGCGGAGTTCGCACTGGTCCCCGTGATCGCCGGTGAGCGCCGGCTCGCGCGGGTGAACGGATGGGTCGAGACGTCCCGCTACGCGGGGATGACGGCGGGTCCGCTCGTGGGCGGCATCCTCGTGGACGCCGGAGGGACCGAGGTGGCCCTGCTGGTCAACGCCGCGACGTTCGGGGTCGTGGCGCTCGCCGGAGCGCTGCTCCACGCACGCCGGCCCGCCGGACCGGCTCCAGAGGACGTGGAGGACAGGGCGCTGGACGGCGCGAAGTTCCTGTTCCGCGATCGGGCGCTGGGCCTGGTCGTCGCCGTCGTCTTCGTTTCGCTGCTCTTCATGAGCGCGTCGATCACGGCCGAGGTCTTCTTCCTTCGCGAGGACCTGGACGCATCGGGCGTCGTCTACGGCGTGCTCTTCAGCTGCTGGACGCTCGGGATGGTCCTGGGCTCCCTGCTGATCGCGGGACGAATCCGCCAGGCCGCCATGGCCACCGCCGCGCTGGCCGCCGTAGCCGTGCAGGGCGCCGGCCTGGGCCTGCCGACGCTCCTCCTGGTCGCTCCCTTCGCCGGCGCCATGTGGCTGATCGGCGGCCTGGGGCACGGCGTGAAGAACGTGCTCGCGAGGACGCTGATCCAGGAGCGCGTGCCGGGTCGCCTGCACGGCCGCGCCTTCGCCGCCTACAACGGGCTGCGCAACGGCGCGGAGCTGGTCGCGTTGGCGAGCGGCGGTGTCCTGGTCGCCATCCTGGGCGGGCGGGCGACGCTTGCGATGGCCGGCGGGATCTCCATGCTCGCGGGCCTGGCGGGCCTGGCGATCCACCGCGCCCGCCGCGAGGAGCACGTCGTCGTGGGCGCGGGCGAGCTGACCGAGCCACGGCGATGAATTCGCCGTGAGCCGACCGTCCTAAGATCACACGCCGCCCCTCGCACACGAACGGAGATCAACGAACAAATGGCAAGCCTCACCCGCTGGGTCCTCGCACACAAGCGCATCGTCGTCGTCGGCTGGATCGTCCTCACGATCGCCGGCATCGCCGCCTCCGGGCCGGCCTCGGACGCCCTCGAGGCGGAGTTCTCGGTGCCGGGTGAGGAGGGCTGGGAGACCAACGTTGCGATCGCCGAGCAGTACGGGGGCACCGGCGGCGACACCTCGCCGCTGATCCCGGTCGTGCAGCTTCCCGACGGCACCGACGTGAACTCGCCCGAGGTCAAAGCCGAGCTCGAGGCTCTCGACGCGAGCCTCAACGAGGCGTTGCCCGGCTCCCGGGTGGCCTCGTACGCGTCAACCGGCGACAACGCTTTCGTCTCCGACGACGGCACGACCACCTACGCCCTGGTATATCCGCCGCCGGACCCGACCTCGATCTTCGGTGAGAACCCCGCCGCGGAGAAGGCGGCGAGCGAGGCGCTCGAGGGCGCCACGGTGGCGGGCCAGCCCGTGTTGCTGAGTGGCTTCGACGCCCTCTACGAGGACTCCGGCGCCGACAGCGAGGGCCCCGGGGTTCTGATCGAGGCGCTGATCGGCGGCTTTGGAGCGCTGCTCGTCCTCACGTTCGTGTTCGCCTCGTTCCTGGCGCTTATCCCGATCCTGATGGCGGTGGTCTCGATCATGACCACCTTCCTGCTGCTGCTCATCCTCACCGAGCTCACCAGCGTCTCGCCGATCGTGCAGTTCCTGATCGCGCTGATCGGGCTTGGAGTCGCGATCGACTACTCGCTGATCGTCGTCTCGCGCTGGCGCGAGGAGCGCGCCCACGGCCGCGAGGGCGACGAGGCGGTGCAGCGGGCGATGGAGACCGCCGGCCGCGCCGTCGTCTTCAGCGGGATCACGGTCGGCATCGGGCTGTTCGCGCTGATTGCCCTGCCGCTCCCGTTCTTGCGCTCGATGGGATACGGCGGGATGCTGATCCCGTTCGTCTCGACCCTGGTCGCGATCACCCTGCTCCCAGTGGTGCTGGCCAGGTTCGGGCAGCGACTGGACTGGCCTCACCGGCGAACAGACGACAAGGCCTCACGCGCCTGGACCCGGTGGGCCGAGGGCGTCTCGCGGCGTCGCTGGCTCGCCGCGGGGGCGGGGATGGCGGTCATCCTCGGGCTGGTCTTCGCCTCGACCAACCTCCAGCTCGGGGCGTCCGACGCCAACACGGCCGCCAAGTCCGGCGACGCCAAGGAGGGCCTCGACGCCCTCCAGGCCTCGGGCATCGGCGAGGGGGCGCTGCTCCCCCACGAGATCCTGATCGAGGGCGACACCGACCCCGGCGAGCTCGCCGCTTCGCTGAACGAGATCGACGGCATCCACGGCGCCGTTGCGCCGGAGGACGAGGCGTGGCGACAGGGCGGCACCGCGCTGGTCGACGCGATTCCCGTCGACGACTCGGGCTCGGACGAGGGAGAGGCGACGCTCGAGGCCGTTCGCAACACGGCTGGCGCCGCCGGCTCGGACGTCCGTGTCGGGGGTCAGCCCGCGTCCAACGACGACTTCATCGACGCCGTGTACGGCAGCTTCCCGCTGATGATCGCGTTGATCTGCATCACGACCTTCATCCTGCTGGCGCGGGCCTTCCGCTCCCTGCTGTTGCCGCTCAAGGCGATCGTGCTCAACATCCTGAGCGTCGCCGCCGCCTGGGGAGTGCTCGTCCTGATCTGGCAGGAGGGACTCGGGTCGGAGGCGATCTTCGGGATCGAGGCGACGGGCCTGATCCCCTCCTGGATGCCGCTGATGATCTTCGCGTTCCTGTTCGGCCTCTCGATGGACTACGAGGTCTTCATCCTCAGCCGGATGCGGGAGGAGTACGACAAGACGGGCTCCACCGACACCGCGGTGATCCGCGGCATCGCGCGCACCGGCCGTCTGGTCACGAGCGCGGCGCTGATCCTGTTCTTGGCCTTCGTCGCCATGGCGTCGGGGCCGGGGACGGACCTGAAGATGATGGCCACGGGCCTGGCGGCCGGGATCCTGCTCGACGCGACCGTGATCAGAGCCCTCATCGTTCCCGCGGTGATGTCGCTGATGGGCCGCTGGAACTGGTGGCTCCCACCGGGCCCGGCGAAGCTCCTGCGCGTGGAGCCGTCTGCGCTGGAGCGGGCGGGGGCGGAGGCCTCGAGCTAGGTCAGCCCGACAAGTGACTGCGTGCCTCTCTGGCCAGAGGCGATTCCGGCCCGGTGCGAGGGGATTCCCCTAGGCCGACTCTTGTCACCGGCCTCTGGCCGTTGTTCGGTTTCCAGGCGGCCCAGCCTCCCCAGTAGGGCCGCAGCATCGGGACGGCAGCCTTCGGGTCCAGGTGCTATACGCTCCGCAGTGAGAGGACCATGGGGGACCGATCGAGACTCAGATCGCTAACCGCGAGGGGCGTGTCGGCCCTTGGCGCCACGGCGATTGCCGCGCTCGCTGTCACCGGTTCAGCCGCGGCCGCCGCCTTCGGCCCGAGCGGCGGGATCACGATCAACGACGGCGCCACCGCGACGCCCTACCCCTCGACGATCGACGTCAGCGGACTCAGCGGCACGATCACTGACGTCGACGTCACCCTGAACGGCCTTGGGCACGGCCACCCCACAGACGTCGACATCCTTCTCGCGGGCCCCGGCGGGGGCGCCCTCGAGGTCCTCTCGGACGTCCCGGCCGATGACGATCAAGGGCTGGGTGCGTGCGACGCCGCCGCTGGGATTGATCTCACCTTCAGCGACCAGGCGGCAGGCAAGTTGCCTGGCGATCAGCCACTCACAACCGGCACCTACCGACCGACGGACTACGCCCTGGCCGGGGTTCCCGGCGAGTGCGGAGGTGGCGGTGACAGCTTCCCATCGGCTCCCGCCCCCACCGGGACCACGCTGGACATCTTCAACGGCACCAACCCGAACGGGACGTGGAGCCTCTACGTCACCGACGACTCCGACGGCGATACCGGCACCATCGCCGGTGGCTGGAGCATTGCGATAACGACGACGACGCCCACTCCCACTCCGTGCACCATCCCCACCGGGACCCCGGCCGACTACGACGGCGAGATCCTCGCCGACAGCCCCGCGGCCTACTGGCGCCTTGGGGAGAGCTCCGGCACCACGTCCGGGGACGCCTCGCCGAACAACCGCGACGGCATCTACGCCGGAGACCACTCCCTCGGGGCACCGGGTGCCCTCGCCACGGACACCGACACCGCGGTCGAGCTCACCAGCCGCTCCGGGCGGATCACCACCACCTACAGCCCCTTCGCTCGCGGCTCCGCCCGAAGCTATGAGGGCTGGGCCTGCCGCGACACGGTCGACCTCTGGGACGTCCTGTTCTCGGGCTCGAAGGTGGGGGTCTCACCCGGCCTCTACACCCGTCCCACCGACCCGCAGCGGCTTCTGTTCGACCCCCGAATGCAGGGGGGCACCGCCGCCGTCTCGTGGCCCGCCGCTCTGCCCGTGCCGGGCGAGTGGTTCCACTGGGTCCTGAACTTCGACGACGCCGCCAACCTGGCCGAGCTCTTCGTCGACGGCCAGTCGCGGGGTACCCGCACCGTCACCGAGCCCTACCACTCGACCCCGGGCGCGATCAGGCTCGGCAACTACGGCTCGACCGATAGGGACGCCTGGGACGGGGCGCTGGACGAGGTCGCCGTCTATGAGGGCGCCCTGAGCGCCACCGAGGTTTGCGCGCATTACGAGGCGGGCACGGGCGCCGCGAGCTGCTCGCCCTAGCCAGTCGCGCAGCCCGGATATATACGAATGGCGAGGCCCGGAATCGAACCGGGGACACCACGATTTTCAGTCGTGTGCTCTACCAACTGAGCTACCTCGCCGCGAGCGGGAGGCTAGCGCGGGGGCGTCGCCAACTCCAGGCAGGCTGACCGAGGCGGAACTCGGCGAGGACGCATGCCTGCGAGCTCTCGCGCGATGGGAACCGTCTAGGCCTGCGAGCAGTCCGTTTCGCTGAGTGCAAAGCCCGGCGGGATTCCGGTTAGCGCGCCGGAGCCGACTATCCACGGCTCCTGGGTAACCAGCTTGACGTCGAAGTTCAGGGCGCAGTCGGCGCCATCGATCAGCGCCACGTAGGCGTACTCATGCACCCCGTCACTCCACGCCTCGAAGTGGACGAGGCTCCTGCGAGAGCCCCTGTCGCCGGGCCACCCCTTGGCCTTCCCGTTCGCGTAGACGATGAAGCCATCCCCGAAGGAGCCCGCCCCCACGACGCACTTGGCGTCGTAGGTGATGTGATCGCCCTCAACCGTAGTGATGTCGAGCTCGACGTTTCCGCCGATTCGGGGAGGTCCGCCGCTGTGCTTCGGATCGCTGACGATGGCGCGTGCCTCCCACTCGACACTTGCGGTCGTGTCGGGCTGTGGAATTCCCCCCCCGTCCGTGTAGCTGAGGACGGCGACCTCTCCCGCACCGGTACCTGTGGCGTCAAGCGTCCCTGGCGCGTACGCGTACACGATCTTCGGCGTACAGGAGCCGGCATCGCGGACAGCATGCTCTCCCTTCGCCTGTACCGGCGCGGCCACCAGTACGGCGATCGCTGCTCCGAGCGCCGGGACGACTCCGATACCCCGAAGGCGGTGCGCCGTCCAATTCATCGCGAATCCTCCCCGAAGACCGACTCTCGAACTCGCGCTCAATCTACCTCAGAGTGACCTCTGCCGCAAGTCGCGACGAAGCGTCGCCGCCTACCGTGCGACGGCCGCGATCGCGTTGATCATGTCCTCCATGAGCTGCAGCGAGCCGGCCTTGTGCAGCGGCTCGTTGAGGTTGCCGCACTTCGGCGACTGGACGCATGAGGGACAGCCGTCCGCGCACGGGCACTCCCCCACCAGCCGCGCCGCGTCGGCGACCAGGCGCTCGAACTCGTCGTAGCCGCGGCGGGCGATGCCCACGCCCCCCGGGTGGCCGTCGTAGATGAAGATCGTCGGCCGGCCCGTCTGGAAGTGGACGTTGGTGGAGAGGCCGCCGATGTCCCAGCGGTCGCACATCGCCAGCAGCGGCAGCACGGCGATCTGCGAGTGCTCGGCGGCGTGAAGCGCGCCGAGTTGGACCTCGAGCGGCAGCCGCTCCGGCCCCGCGAGCGCGTCCGGCAGCTCGTACCAGAGCGCCTGCGTTGGGAAGTTGGTCTCCGGGAGGTCGAGCGCCACGAGGTCGATCACGCCGTGGTCGTCGAGGCGCTTGCGCTGGTAGGCGATCACCTGCTCGGTCACCGACACGTCGCCGAACGAGAGCTCGCTCGCCCGCGGCCCGTCGCCCAGGCGCCGCTGGACCCCGATGGCCTCGATGTAGACCATCGTCTCCTTCTTCGGTTGCGTGTACCAGTCCCCGTCGAAGGCGTCCACCATCGCCCGCCGGGTCTCCAAATCCAGCTCGCGTACCTCGTACGAGCGGCCCAGATGGAGGTAGATCGCGCCGGGGTGGATCGTGGTGAAAGCGCGCTCGGCCTCGACCGAGCCAATCATCTCGCCTGAGGCGCGGTCGATCACGGCGACCGAGTTCGGGGACGCCGAGCGCAGCGAGATCTCGCCGGCCGGGAACCCGGGGCCCCGAGGCAGGTAGCGCCCGTCGTTCGAGCGCCGGAGCTGTCCCGCGCCCACCAACGCGTCGGCGCGCTCGCGCCAACGGTCGCCGAGGACCTCGTCGTCGCGGGCGCCGGGCTGCGCGGCCGTCCCCCCGAGCGGCACCTCGTAGGCCGCCGCGAGCGTGTGGGCGAGCTGGATCCGCTCGTTCGCGTGGTCGAGGATCGCTGCCTCGACGGGGCGGGAGAGGAACTCGGTCGGGTGCCGGCAGAAGAACTGATCGAGCGCGTCGTCGCCGGCGACGTAGAGCGCGATCCCCTCGCGCCTGCGGCCCGCCCGCCCCCACATCTGGCGCAGGCTGGCGACGGTGCCGGGGAACGTCACGCAGATGGCCGCGTCCAGCTCGCCGATGTCGATCCCCAGCTCCAGCGCGTCGGTGGCCACTACGGCCCGCAGGTGGCCGCGGGCCAGGCTGGCTTCGATCTCGCGGCGCTGCTGCGGCGTGTAGCCGGCGCGGTAGGGCGCTATGCGGGCGGCGAGGTCGCCGTGGCCCAGGTCCTCCAGACGCATCCGCGTGAAGCGCTGGATCAGCTCGATCCCGCGGCGGCTTCGCAGGAAGCAGATCGTGCGCTGGCCGCCGATCACGAGGTCGGCCAGCAGCTCCGCCGTCTCCGACAGCACGGAACGGCGCTTCATCGTGGCGGGGTCGATCACCGGCGGGTTCCAGATCGCGATCCGCCGACCCGCACGGGGCGCACCGTCGGCGTCGACCAGCTCGAAGGGGCGTCCCACAAGCGCCTGCGCCAGATCCACCGGGTTCGCGATCGTCGCTGACGCGCACATAAACCGCGGGTCGGACCCGTAGAGGCCCGCCACGCGCCGGAGGCGCCGCAGCACGTTCGCCACGTGCGAGCCGAACACGCCCCGGTAGGTGTGCGCTTCGTCCACCACCACCCACTTCAGGCCGGCGAGGAACTCGTTCCAGTGCTTGTGGTGGGGAAGCAGGCTCATGTTGAGCATGTCCGGGTTGGTCAGCACGAGGTTGGACTTCCGCCTGATCGCCGGGCGGTCGTCGCGCGGGGTGTCCCCGTCGTAGATCGCGTGGCGAACCGCCCCGAGGCCGAGCTCGTGAAGCTTTCGCGCCTGATCCTGGGCCAGCGCCTTCGTCGGGTAGAGGTAGAGCGCGCGGGCGCGTCCGTCGCGCTCCAGGGTGTCGAGCACCGGCAGGTTGAACGACAGCGACTTGCCCGAGGCGGTTCCGCTAGTGACGATCACATCGCCGCGCCGCGCCGCCTCCAGCGCCTCGGCCTGATGGGAGTAGAGCTCGGAGATGCCCGCCTGGCGAAGGGCGGTGGCGAGGCCGGGTGCGACGGTGGTCGGGATCGGCGTCGCCTCGGCCTCGTGCGATTCCTCCGCCGCGGTCTCCACCAGGCGCTCGTCGATCTCCCCCTGCTCGAGGAGGTGAACCCAGGCCTCGTCGATCATGAGCCGAGCACGGCGGCCGCGACGCGCATCGCGTCCAGCGCCTCTGTGTCGTGGAGGCGCAGCATCTCGGCGCCCTCCGCGATCGCCAGCGTCGTCGCGGCCAGCGTCGCCGGCCCGCGCTCGCCCGCAGGCAGGCGACCCTCCCACGACCCGGCGAGGATCGCGCCGAGAAAATCCTTGCGCGACAGGGCGACGAACAACGGCCGCCCGAGCGAGCGCAGCTCCCCCAGCCGGCGCAGGATCTCGAGGTCGTCGTCGGTGGTGAGGTCGAAGTCGGGGCCGGGATCGAGCGCGATCGACTCCTCCGCCACCCCGCAGGCCATGGCGGCGCCCATCCTGTCCGTGAACCACGCTTTGAGGTGATCGACCACGTCGCCGTAGCGAGGCGCCGGGCGGTCCTCGCGCGGGGGCCCCTCGATGTGCATGAGCACGTACCCGGCCTCGGCCTCGGCGACCGCCTCGAAGAGCTCCGGGCTGCCGCCCGAGATGTCGTTGATGGCGGCCGCGCCGGCGTCGAGCGCCCGTCGCGCGACCTCGGGCGAGAAGGTGTCGGCGAGAATTGGCGTCCCCGAGCGCTCGACCAACTCCTCCACCGCTGGCACCAGCCGCGCCGCCTCCTCCCGGGCCGGCACCGGCGGTCCGCTTCGCGCCGCGACGGCGCCGACGTCGAGTAGGTCGAACCCGGCCTCGGCCAAGCGCAGGCCGTCCTCGACCGCCCGGCCCGGCGTGCCGCTTCGCGCACCCTCATAGAAGGAGTCGTCGGTGACGTTCACGATGCCCGCCGCGAGCGGCGGCGGGAACGAGAGGGTGCGGTCGCGCAGGCGCCAGTCAGCCATCGCGGAAGACCTTAGAGCGCATACCTTCCGCCACTTGCCCGCGAGAGTGAGATTGAGTGCGAGCGAGGCCCGGCGGCTGGCGCTGGCGGCGCAGGGGTTCGCCGACCCGCGCGATCCCGGCAGTTCGCCGGGGTGGGGCCTCCGTCGCGTGTTCGGTCATGTCGGGCTGATTCAGATCGATTCCGTGAACGTCCTCGAGCGCGCCCACTACCTCCCCGCGTTCAGCCGGCTCGGGCCCTACCGGCGGGAGGCCCTCGACGACGCAGCGCATCGGGCGCCCCGGCGGCTGTTCGAGTATTGGGGCCACGAGGCGTCGCTTCTGCCGGTGGCGCTCCACCCGCTGCTTCGCTGGCGTATGGAGCGCGCCGACTCGGAGGCCTGGGGCGGCATGTTCCGGATCAGCCGCGAGCGACCCGAGCTCGTCGAGGCCGTCCTCGGGGAGGTCCGCGACCGCGGGCCGATCGCCGCCTCCGAGCTCTCCGAGCAGCGCCCCCGCCGCTCAGAACCGTGGTGGGACTGGTCGGACTCCAAGCGAGCGATCGAGTGGCTGTTCTGGACGGGGCGGGTCACCGCCGCGCGGCGGCGCCGATTCGAGCGCCTCTACGACCTTCCCGAGCGTGTGCTTCCTGCCAAGGTCTACGCCGCCCCCACCCCTGCCCCCGAGGACGCCCAGCGCGAGCTCGTGCGGATCGCCGCGGCGGCGCTCGGGGTCGCAGCCGAGCGTGACCTGCGCGACTACTTTCGCCTCGGCCTCGCCGACACCAGGGCCCGCGTCGCCGAGCTAGTCGAAGGTGGCGAGCTGATCCCGGTCGAGGTCGAGGGCTGGGGCCGGACCCAGGGCTACCTCTGGAGGGGAGCGCGGATCCCGCGCGGCGTGGACGCCCGAGCCCTGCTCGGGCCCTTCGACAACCTCCTGTGGGAGCGGAGCCGGGCCGAGCGGATCTTCGGCTTCAGGTTCCGGCTGGAGATCTACGTCCCGAAGGGGAAACGGGTCCATGGCTACTACGTGCTGCCGTTCCTGCTCGGCGACCGCCTCGTCGCGCGGGTGGATCTGAAGTCGGATCGGGCGAGCTCCACGCTGGTCGTCCACGCGATCCACGTCGAGGAGGGCGCTCCTCCGGGGACCAGGGAGGAGCTGCTCGACGAGCTGGGGCTCCTCGCCGGCTGGCTCGAGCTCGAGCGGGTGTCACCCCCGGGGGGCGCCGGCTAAAGGCTGGTGGCGATGCCGCTGAGGCCGACGAGGGCCATCACGGTCGCCATCGCGATCGCGCGCACGGCACGGGGGGAATGGGCTGGGCGCCTGGGGGCTCTCTTCTCCATGCCCCGATGATCGGTGGAATCGGCGGTGGCTTCCAGGCGCCCAAGGGGTGAACCCTGCCACCCCCCGCCAGCCACTACCGTTGCCCGCCGATGGCCCTGCGCGCGGTGTATACCGACCTCGACGGCACGCTCTACGGCAAGCGCGGCTCGCTGTTCCGGGACGCCGACGGGAACTTCTCGATGATGCAGGCCCGAGCGCTCGAGGCCTGCCACCGGGCGGGCGTCGAGGTGGTGATCATGTCCGGTCGCCGCGAGGCGCAGGTGATGGCCGACGCCCGCGTCATGGGGCAGAGCTCCTACATCTTCGAGGCCGGCTGCGGGGTGAACATCGACTTCGAGCCGACGCTGCTGATCGGGGACTGGGAGCCGAAGTCCGACGACGACCCCACCCCGGCGCAGCGGATGCTCGACGAGGGAATCCCCGACCTGCTGCTGGATCACTTCGGGGACCAGCTCGAGTGGCACGCCCCGTGGCACACGGACCGCCACCTCTCCCACCTGATGCGGGGCAAGGTGGACGTGGCCGAGGCGAACGCGCTGCTCGCCGACGCGGGCTGGGCGGACGTCCGCTTCCTCGACAACGGCGCCATCGGCCGGCCCGTGAAGGCGGTGGAGGGCCCCGCCCACGCCTACCACCTGGTGCCCGGGGGCGCCTCGAAGGCGAAGGGCGTCGCCTACCACGTCCAGGCCCGCGGGTACGACCCGGAGACCTGCATCGGCATCGGCGACTCCCTGGAGGACCTCGACGTCGCGGCATCGGTCGGACGCTTCTTCATGGTCGCCAACGGCCCCGAGCGCGACCCCGCGATGGGTGAGGCGCTGACGCGACTCGGGAACGTCACGGTCACCGAGGGCGCGATGGGAGACGGGTTCTACGAGGCCGTCCTCTCCACTCTCGCGGCGCGCGCCTAGCGGGTAGCGCGCTCTAGACTCGACGGGGTGGCTGCCGATCACGCGACGATCGCCGAGGAGGAGTACCTCCAGATCATGTTCTGGCTCGAGGAGGCGGGGCTGCCGATCACCGGCGCCAACATCGCCCGGGCGATGCAGCTCTCCCCGCCCACGGTGCACGAGATGATCGGGCGCTTGGAGAGCGACGGCTACGTCACCCGCAAGCCGGACAAGTCGCTGGACTTCACGCCGGACGGACGCAAGCAGGCCGGGCAGATCGTCCGCCGCCACCGCCTGATCGAGCGCTTCCTGACCGACGTTTTGCAGATTCCCTGGGACGAGGTCCACGAGGAGGCCGAGCGGATGGAGCATGCGATGTCGCCGGTTCTCGAGGAGCGGATGCTGGCGGCGATCGGCGACGCGACCACCTGCCCGCACGGACACCCGATCATCGAGGGCGTCAGGGAGCACGGCGTGCTGCTGGCCGACGTCGAGCCCGGCGCCGACGTGCACGTGCTGCGCTTCGAGAACGAGGCCGAGGCGATCCTCCACTACCTGAAGGACACCGGCCTACGGCCAGGCCTCGACGGGACCCTCACCTCGCAGGAGGGGGACGAGGTCGTGGTGACCTCAGGGGACGGCACCCACGTCGTGGCGCGCGACGTGGCGGAGACCGTTTCCGTCCGCGCCGACCCGGCGCCGGCCCCCAGGGCCCCCCTTCCCGAGCAGCTGGTCGTCTCGAGCGACCGCTACGGACGGTAGGCGGCGCGCCGCCGCCACGCGGTCACGGCCGCCCGGACGGGCCGGGCCTAGGAGGCCGCACCCGCGCGGCTGCGCTCCAGGGCCCGCGCTACACGCGCCACGCCCTCGTCGATCCGCTCGGGCGGAACGCTCGCGAACGAGAACCGCAGGCTCGAGCGGCCGCCCTCGAGCATGAAGTCCGGGCCGGCGACGAACGCGACGCCCTCCTCCTTCGCGGCCTCGAGCACCGCCGGGCTGTCGGCGTCGTCGTCGAGATCGACCCATAGGAAGTAGCCGCCGCCCGGGACCACGAACCGCGCCTCGGGGATGTGCTTTCGCAGTCCCTCCACGAGCGCGTCGCGGCGTTCCCTGAGCGCGCCGTTCACGAACTCCACGTTGGTCGAGAGGATCCCGGAGCGGCACATCTCCAACACGACCGACTCGGCCAGCATGTTGGGCGAGATGTAGTGCTCGGACCCGCGCTTTGCAAGCGTCGCGATCCGCTCGGCCGGGCCGGCCAGGTAGCCCACGCGGACGCCGGGGCTGACGGTCTTGGAGAACGAGGACGCGTGGATCACGCGGTCCGCCTCATCCAGGGAGAGCATGGTCGGCAGCTCATGCGGCTCGAACGCGATCAGCCGGTAGGGGTCGTCCTCGAAGAGCCAGAAGCCGTGCTCGGCGGCTAGCGCCACCAAACGCTCGCGCTTCTCGGCCGACAGCGTGCATCCGGCCGGGTTGTGGAAGTTGGGGATCACGTGGACGAGCTTCACGGGCCCGTCGGCGAGAGCAGCCTCGAAGGCGTCGACGTCGAGGCCGTCTTCGGCGAGCGGCACGGGGACGATCTCCGCGCCGGTCCGGCCCAGGAGCAGCAGGGTGCGGTCGTAGGACGGCCTCTCGACGATCACCCGGTCGCCGGGCTCGATCATGTAGCGGAAGAGCAGGGCGGCGGCCTCCATCGACCCGTTGGTGACCATCACCTGCCCCGCGTCGATCCCGTGGAGCTCCGTCGCGATCCACTCGCACAGGCCAGGGTGGCCGCGGCCGGTCCCGTAGGAGAGGGCGCGCTCCCAGTCGTCGGCCAGCGCGATGCGGGCCGCCTCCCGCACGGCCTCGGCCGGCAGGATGTCGGCTGAAGGGGCGCCGCGGGCGAAGCTGATCATGTCGGAGGCCATGGGGCGGCCGAGTCTACGAGACGTAAAGCGGCCGGCCCGGCTCGTCAGTCCCCTCTCTCAACCGCCGTCAGCACGGCCACGTCATCGAGGTCGGAGGGGCGCCCCGCCGCGAGCTTCATCCGGATCAGGTCGTCGAGGCCGACGATCGCGACCTCTACCCCATCCAGATCCACGACGAGCGCGCGCTCGCGCATCTGCTCCCACCCCGCGGCTCCGATCGGCTCGGGCAGGACGTGTAGCTCGCCGTGCTCCGTGAGCAGGGGCGGGACCACCGCTGCAACGGCGAGCTGTTTCGCGTCCGGCGAGGCGGCGCCCGCCGCGGCGTCCAGCGGACGAGCCTCCAATTCATCGAGCGCTGATGCGAGGCGAGCGGCGTTCCCGGGTCCGGGGGCGGGCATCAGGTCGAGGTCCTTGGTCGTCCGCCTGTGACCGTGAACCTGAACCGCCACGCCGCCGATCACCAGGAACCCGACCTCGTGCTCGGCGAGCGTGGCGAACAGACCCTGAAGATCGAGCGGGCGGGTGGGCGCCTCAGCCACCCTGTCGCCTCCTTGTAATTCTGGTGGACGGATCGCGCTCGGCTCGGGCCTTGGCTCCGGCGAGCTCAAGTCGCGTGGCGGCCAGGTTCCACGAAGCGGACTCCCGGAGGCGCTCCGCGGCGGACAGGCGACCGGCCATGGCCCCGTCGGAGGGGCGGCGAGCTCTCACCGTGCCGAGCTCCAGCTCCTCGCCCAGCGCCAGGAGCAGTCGGCGCAGGCGTTCGATGCTCGGGATCTCCGCACCGCGCTCGATCCGGCTGATCGCGTCCTGGCTCGTCCCGGCGCGCAGCGCCAGGCGACGCTGGCTGATCCCGGCGCCCGCCCTTGCGGACCTGAGGAGCGCTCCGGCGACGGACATCTTTGACATCGTATCCGGTGTTGGCACTGGAGCGCGCGAATCCTCGGGCGGCTTTGGTCGTGAGGGCCCTAGGCGTTCAGGCGCTTGACCGCGAGCTGCGCGGTCTCCGTCGGGCTGGTGCCGACGCGGACGTCCTTGGCCTCGAGGGCGTCCTTCTTGGCCTGCGCGGTGCCCGACGACCCGGAGATGATCGCGCCGGCGTGGCCCATCTGCTTGCCGGGCGGTGCGGTGAAGCCGGCGATGTAGGCGACGACGGGCTTCGACACGGACTCGGCGATGAACTCGGCCGCGCGCTCCTCGGCGTCGCCACCGATCTCGCCGACCATCACGATCAGCTCGGTCTCGGGGTCGTTCTCGAACAGGGTGAGGATGTCGATGAAGTCGGAGCCGACGATCGGGTCGCCGCCGATGCCGACGATCGATGAGTTGCCCAGGCCCGCCTGCTTCAGCTCGTTGCCGATCTGGTAGGTCAGCGTGCCCGACTTGGAGACCACGCCGATCGAGCCCTGGTCGAAGAACTGGGCGGGGATGATCCCCACATTGGCCTTGCCGGGCGAGAGGACACCGGGGCAGTTGGGGCCGATCAGCCGCACGCCCGCGTCCCTGGCCTTCCAGTAGACGCGCATCATGTCGAGCACCGGGATCCCCTCGGTGATCGCGATGACCGTCTCGACGCCGGCCTCGATCGCCTCCTCGATCGCCGGGGCCGCGAAGCGGGCCGGAACGAAGATCATCGAGGTGTTCGCGCCGCGCTCGGAGACGGCTTCGGAGATCTTGTCGAAGACCGGGACGCCGTCGACGTCCTGGCCGCCCTTGCCCGGGGTTACGCCGGCGACCAGGTCGGTCCCGTAGTCGCGGTTTCGCAGGCCGTGGAACGTGCCCTCGCGGCCGGTGAGGCCAGAGACCACGAGCTTCGTGTCGCCGCCGACGATGATGCTCATGCGAGCTCCACGACACGCTTGGCGGCGCCCAGCATCGTCTTCTCCTGATGGAGGTTCTCGAGCCCGGACTCGGCGAGGATCGCAAGACCCTCCTCCTGGTTGGTTCCGTCCAGCCGGACGACCACCGGAAGCGTCAGGCTCATCTGCCGCGAGGCCTCGACGATGCCCTTGGCGACCTCGTCGCAGCGGGTGATGCCGCCGAAGATGTTGAACAGGACCGCGGTGACCTTGGGGTCGGAGGTGATGACCTCCAGCGCATCCACGATCGCCTCCGCCTTCGAGCCGCCGCCGGCGTCGAGGAAGTTCGCGGGCTCGCCGCCCGCTTGGGCGACGACATCGAGCGTGGACATGCACAGCCCGGCGCCGTTGCCGAGGATCCCGACGTTGCCGCCCAGCTTCACGTAGGTGAGCCCCTTCTCCTTGGCCATCGCCTCCTGCGGGTCCTCGGCTGACTTATCGGAGAGCTCGGCGGCCTCCGGGTGCCGGAAGAGCGAGTTGCCGTCGATCGTCGCCTTCGAGTCGAGGGCGATGACCCTGCGGTCGGTGGTGACGATGAGCGGGTTGATCTCCAGGAGCGTCGCGTCCTCGGCCACCACCACGTCGGCGAGCTTCACCAGCATCGCGGCGACCTGGTCGGTGACATCGTCGTCGATGCCCGCGTCGATCGCGATCTCGCGCGCCAGCTCGTCGGTCAAGCCCGTGGAGGGCTCGATATGACGCTTGACGAGCGCGTCCGGATCCGACTCGGCAACCTCCTCTACGTCCATCCCACCCATCCGGGAGACGATCGCCAGGAGCTTCTTGGCGGAGCGGTCGAGGATGATCGACGCGTAGTACTCGGCGTCGATGTCGGACGCCTCCTCGATCCACAGGTCGTGGACCGTGAAGCCGCGGATGTCCATGCCGAGGATCGCATCAGAGTGCGCGCGCGCCTCGGTCTCGTCCTTGGCGACCTTGATCCCGCCGGCCTTCCCGCGACCGCCGATCGCCACCTGGGCCTTTACCACGCACGGATAGCCGATCTCGTTCGCGGCCGAGACGGCGTCGTCAACGGTGGTGGCGTGCTTCCCCCCGGGCACGGGTACACCGTGCTTGGCGAAGAGCTGCTTGCCCTGATACTCGAGTAGATCCATGGTCGGTCACGACGCCCCGGGTGCGGTAGCGCGCGGCGGCAGCCTACAATGCTGCGCCGCTCACGCGGAGTTCGATGCCTCTACCCAAGCTAAAAGACATCACGTTCGTAACCACGGACTGCTACGGCACTCTCATCGACTGGGAGAAGGGGATCCTCGACGCCTTCAACTCGCAGGCCAACCGTGACGGGTTCTCCTTCAACGACGACGAGTTCATCAAGCGCTTCCTCGAGGTGCAGGCCGAGATCATGAGCGGCTCCTACGAGCTCTACGCCGAGGTGCTCCGCCGGGCCGCCGTGAAGGTAGCCGGCGAGATCGGCTGGGAGCTCGAGCCCTCGCGTGCCCAGTTCCTGCCCGACAGCGTGGGGCGCTGGCAGCCGTTCCGCGAGTCGAACGCGGCGATGGACCGGCTGAAGAAGCGCTACACGCTGGGGATCATCTCCAACATCGACGACAAGCTCCTCGGCGTCTCACGGCGCCACCTGCGCACCGAGCTCGACCTCGTGGTCACCGCGCAGCAGGTCCGCTCCTACAAGCCCGACCCCGCCCACTTCAAGGAATGCGCGCGGCGCGTTGGCGGAAAGAAGGGCTGGGTCCACATCGGATCCGGCTACGCGGCGGACATCGAGCCGCTGCTGAAGATGAAGGTCCCGGTGATCTGGGTCAACCGCCACGGCGAGAAGCTCGAGGGCCGCAAGAAGCCCGCCGCCGAGGTAAAGACGCTGCGCGACGCGGCGGCCCGCCTCGGCGCCAAGTAGGCCGCCTTGGCGCCCGGCGCGCCCGCCCCTCACCCCGACCCGGCCGACGAGGCGATGGTCGCTCGCGCCCACGAGCGCTTTGCCGCCGAGCGCCGCCGCGGCCCACGGCCCGGCGAGGGGACCGGTGCTCTTCCCAACCTCCTGGTGATCGGCGGTCTGAAGTGCGGGACGACCAGCCTCCATCACTACCTCAACCTCCACCCTCAGATCGCGATGTCGCGCCCGAAGGAGTTGAACTACTTCTGCGAGGAGCTGAACTGGGGCCTGGGCGAGGACTGGTACCGCACCCACTTCGGGCCGACCGCGCCGGTTCGCGGCGAGACCTCCCCCCACTACACGGCGCGCCCGCGCCTGGAGGGCGTGGCCGCCCGGGCGGCCCTGGTCGCCCCCGACGCGCGGATCATCTACATGGTTCGCGACCCGATCGACCGCGTCCTCTCGCACTACCTCCACAACGTGGGCGGCGGCTACGAGGTGCGCTCGCTGGAGCAGGCGCTCGGCCGAACCGACACCGCCTACGTCGACCGAAGCCGCTACGCCTACCAGCTCGAACCGTGGCTGGAAGCCTTCGCCCCGGAACGGGTCCGCGTGGTCAGCCGCGAGGAGCTGCGGGACGAGCGCGCCGCGACGTTGCGCTCCCTGTTTGAGCTCCTCGGCGTCGACCCCGCGTTCACGTCGCCTGAGTTCGACCGTCAGTGGGAGACCGGGGCAGCCAAGACCGGGAGCGGCTTCCGCCTCATGGACCGCGCCGTCCGCCTCCCCGGCCTGCGCGCGCTCGACCGCAACTTCGACCGCCTCCCCGAGCGTTTGCGCTGGCGGGTCGAGCGCATCGTGCACGACCCGGATTCGGGCGAGGCGCCCAAACCCGAGATCCCGGCCGAGATCCGCACGCGCCTGCTTGAGACCTTCAAGCCCGACATCGCGGAGCTGGAGCACCTCACCGGCCGGACCTTCGGCTGGATCTGAGCCGCTCCGCGGGGCCCGGTGCGCGGCAGGAACCGGCGCGGAGCGGTCATCCTCCGCTTAGGCTCGTGGAGTAATGCGGGGGCTCTCACGGATCATCATCGCGGCGGCGCTTGCCGGCACGCTCGCGCCCGCCGTGGCGGGCGCGGCGGAGAGCTCGCTGCGCAGCGGCTCCTTGAAGGTGGCGGTCACGCACGACCCGTTCGCGATCGAGCTCACCGACCGGGCCGACGGCGAGGTCCTGCGGACGATCGGGGGCACGCCCGACCCAGCCTCGTCGAACGGTCGGTACGGGCCGCTGGGTTACTCGTTCGACCTCCGCATCCCGATCGTCGGTAACGCCTATCTGGGCTACTACGCCGCGGCCGAGGTACCCACCGTGTGGTTCCACGGCACCCGGGTACTCCGGGCCCGGGAGGAGGGTCGGGGCCTGGCCCTCGAGGTCGCGACCAACGACCCGCTGGGCCACGACCTCGAGGTGACGATCACCCGGGTTGCCGAGGGCGCGGTGAACGTCAGCTCCCGGATCGAGCCCGGTTCGGGTCTGACCGCAGGCCTCGAGGACCGCGCGACGGTGTCCGGCGCGGCCTTCGAGCGGGTCGGCGCCGAGCGGTTCCTGGGCTTCGGCGAGCGCTCGAACGCCGCCGACCAGACCGGGAACGAGGTCTTCAACTGGGCGGAGGAGGGCCCCTTCTCCGGTGGCCTCGGCGACGACGTGCTCCGCCAGTACCTCCCGGATTTCACCTTCCCCACCGGGCCAACGGCCACGAACTTCCCGATCCCGTGGATGCTGTCCTCGCGAGGGCTCGGCTTCCTGATCGACCAGACCCATCGCTCGCGCTTCAGGCTGGCGAGCGATCGCGACGACGCCTGGCAGGCCGAGACCGAGACGTCGCGGTTCGAGTTCACGGCGTTCGCCGGGCCCACGCCGGCGGCCGCGCTGCGCCGCTACTCCACCTACGCCGGCCGCCAGCCCAAGCCCGCCCCCTGGGTCTTCGGGCCCTGGTACCAGCCCACCCGGGAGACCCAGCCCTACGAGCTGGCGGATCGTTTCCGGGCGGAGGACGTGCCGGTGACGGTGGCGCAGACCTACACGCACTACCTGCCGTGCGGCGCCCACGTGGGCAAGGAGCAGGCGGAGGCGGACCGGGTCCGCGGCTACCACGACCGCGGCTACAAGATCACGACCTACTTCAACCCACACATCTGCGCGAGCTACTCGGCCGTCTACGACGAGGCGGCTGCGCGGGACCTGCTGGTCAAGAACCAGCTCGGTGATCCCTATCTGCTGACCAACCCTTTCACGGCCGACCAGACGGTCTCCGAGGTCGACTTCACCCACCCCGACGGACCAGCCTTCTTCGGCGGGCTCCTCGACGATGCGATCGGACAGGGCTACGACGGCTGGATGGAGGACTTCGGCGAGTACACCCCGCATGACTCGCAGTTCGCCAACGGTAAGGGTGGGCTCGAGATGCACAATGCCTACCCGGTCGCCTACCACTGCGCCTCCTACGACCACACGAGGCAGGCGATGGGCCGAAGCGCGGCGATCTTCATCCGGTCGGGCTGGCACGGGGTCCAACCCTGCGCCCGCGTGGTCTGGGGCGGCGACCCGACGGAGGACTGGAGCTGCACGGACGGGCTCTGCGCCGCGATCCACCAGGCGCTGTCGATGGGCATGTCCGGGGTCGCCTACTGGGGCACCGACATCGGCGGCTTCCACGCGATCGTCAACCCACGCACCGACGACGAGCTGAACATCCGCTGGCTCCAGTTCGGCGCCGTGAGCGGCGTGATGCGGACGCAGGCCAACGGCTTCAGCTTCCGGGACAACCGGGCCGACCGCTCGCAGGTCTGGAGCCCGGGGGTACTGCCCATCTGGCGCCGCTACGCGAAGCTCCGGACGCAGCTGTTGCCCTACCTGCGGGTGGCCTCGCGCGCCTACCAGCGGCGGGGCATGCCGATCGCTCGCCACCTCGCCCTCGCCTACCCGGACGATCCCCAGGCAATCGTCCGCCAGGACGAGTTCATGTTCGGCCCGGACCTGCTGGCCGCGCCGGTGGTGGAGGAGGGCGCGACCGAACGCTCGCTGTATCTGCCGCCCGGGCGCTGGGTCGAGCTCTGGCGCTCGGCCAGCTTCGCGGAGCGTCCCGGCGCCCTGCGCCTGAGCCGCGCGAAGCTCCACCGCGGGGGCCGGGAAGTGACGGTCCCGGCGCCCCTCGAGGAGCTGCCGCTCTTCGTGCGTGCGGGCGCGGTGATTCCGGCGCTCGCCCCCGACGTGGACACCCTCGCGGGCGACGGCCGCGCCGACGGCCTGGTCCACCTGCGCGACCGCAGCGACAAGCGGGTGCTCTACGCCTTCCCCGACGGGCGCTCGCGCGGCCGAATCGAGGGCGGACACGTGGTCTCGATCGAGGGCGGGCACAAGTGGCGCCTGCGGATCGACGGCAACCTGCGCAGCTACTCGCTCCACGCCTCGCTGCGCGGCCTCGGACGACAATTCGTCCCCTGCGCCGTGAGCCTGAACGGTGAACGCCTGAGGCGCTCGCGGTGGCGCTACGACCCCGACGCCGCGGTGCTGCGGGCCCGGTTCCGGACCGCCTCGGGAACGCTCGCGGTGGCCGCCTGCCGCTGAGCGGTCTCCGCCGCTACGGTGGGCCGATGCGCCGCCTGCTCCCGGATTCGGCCGAGACCTCGCTCGCCGATCAGCTCGCCCTCCTCGACTTCATCGAGCGCCCGCTTACCGCTCGTCCGTACACCGTCACCAACTTCGCCCTGACGCTCGACGGCCGCGCCACTCTCGACGGCCGCTCGGGCGCCATCGGCAGCGATGTCGACACGGCCGTGCTGGTGGGGCTGCGCCTTACGGTCGACGCGGTGATGATCGGCGCGGGCACGATGCGCGCCGAGGGCTACGGCCGACCCGTCTCCGACCCCACCAAGCGCGCGCGCCGCGTGGCCGCGGGCCTGGAGGCCGACCCGCTGATGGTCATCGTCGGCAGCCTGGATCTGCCGTGGGAGGCGCCGCTCTTCACCGAGGGCGCGGGGAGCGTGCTGATCATCACGAGCGACGACGGCGAGGCGCCCGGAACCGCGACGCCCGTGACCGTCGAGCAGCACGATGGCCGAGTCGATCTCGGCGCGGCGATGGCCGGGCTGCGCTCCGAGCACGGCGTACGCGCCCTGCTCTGCGAGGGCGGCCCCCACCTTCACGCTCAGCTGATCGAGGCGGGCCTGGTGGACGAGCTCTTCATCACCCACGCGCCGAAGGTCGCCGGCGGCGATGGCCCAGGCCTGGTCGCCGGCCTCGCCGAGCGCGAGCGGCGGGTGGATGTCGAATGGCTGCTGGAGGAGGACGGCGAGCTCTTCGGCCGCTACCGGCTGGTCGCAGGCTAGGCCAGCGGGCCCATCCGCTCGGGGGCCAGCGGAAGGTCGCCTCGCTCCTCCACCCTCTCCTCGCCCCGGCGGAGCATGCGCAGGAAGATGATGGTGCCGCCGAGGATCGCCGCGACGCCGAAGGAGAGCTGCACGCTCAGGATGCCCTCACGCGTCCAGTACACATCCCGGAGGTCGAGGAGCAGCGCCGCCTCGTCGAACGTGAGGCCGATGCCGGCTCCGAACGGGAGCGCCAGCGTCTGCTCGAGCTTGGGGTTCTGCGTGATCAGGCCCGCGCCGCCGGCCACGAAGGCCAGCAGGATGCCCGGCACGAAGTGATGGATGTGGCGGCCGCGGACCCTGACATCTCCGGTGGGCCACCACCCGGAGCGGATGCCGGCGGTGGAGACGCGCATGAGCACGAAGCCGGCGGCGAAGCCCGTCAGGATGTTGAACAGCACGGTCTCGCCCCTGGGCGTTGCGTCGTAGCCCTCGATCGCGACGGCGAAGGTGTCTGAGGTCGCCTCCCCCGCCGAGACCAGCGCGTGCTCGGCCGAGTCGAGGACGGTCTCTGCCTCCGGCATCTCGTGCGCGCGCCGGCGCGCGAGCTTCGCCAGCTCGCCAAGCAGCACCGTGCCCGCGGTGGCCGCGGCGACGCCGGCCAACCCCAGGGTCAGTCTGTCCGCCCTACCCCCGTTGCCGCGACGCCACCTTTCCATGCGGTGAATCTATCCGGCCTCGCCCGGCCGGGAACTAGAGCCGAACGAGGTTTTCGGCCTCAATGCCACGGGTGACCCCACGGAAGTCCACGACGAGCGGGGCGCGGGCGACCACGTCGGCCGGGTCGAGCTCCGGGTGAGCGGTGACGATGCACGCGACCTCGCAGTCGGCGAGGGCCTCGTCGAGGTCGACCGAGGAGAGGCCCAGCGCCGGAAGCTCGGGCACGTGGGCGTCGTGGTAGGAGACCTCGGCGCCGAGGTCGCCGAGCAGGCGAGCGATCTTGAGCGCGGGCGCCTCGCGGATATCGCCGACGCCGGCCTTGTACGAGACGCCGAGGAGCAGGACCTTCGTCCCCTTAACCGGTTTCGCCACGTCGTTCAGGGCAGACTGCACCCGCTCCACGCAGAAGTGCGGCTGGTTCTGGTTGATCTTTCCCGCCAACTCGACGAACTCGGTCGGGAAGTCGTACTCGCGCGCCTTGAACGCAAGGTAGAAGGGGTCCACCGGCAGACAGTGCCCTCCCATCCCGGGGCCCGGGTCGAAGCGCATGAAGCCGAAGGGCTTCGTCGCGGCGGCGTCGATGACCTCCCAGATGTCAATCCGCATCCGGTCGCAGAGGATCGCCAGCTCGTTCACGAGGGCGATGTTGACCGACCGGAAGATGTTCTCCAGCAGCTTCGAGAGCTCTGCCGCCTCGGGGGTGGAGACGGTCACGACCTCGTCACAGATCAGCTCGTAGAGCTCGCGAGCGCGCTGCGTGCAGGCCTCGGTCAGGCCGCCGACAACCTTGGGCGTCGTCTTGACCGTGTAGTCCGTGCGACCCGGGTCGATCCGCTCCGGGGAGAAGGCGACGTGGAACTCGCGGCCCGCGGCCAGGCCCGACTCCTCGAGGATCGGGCGCAGCCTGTCGCGCGTGGTGCCCGGGTAGGTGGTGGACTCGAGGACCACGAGCTGGCCCTCGCGCAACACGCGCGACAACGCGGAGGCCGCGTCGACGATGTAGGTCAGGTCGGGCTCACGCTGGTTGGCGAGGGGGGTCGGCACGCAGATCACCAGCGCGTCGCAGGCCGAGAGGTGCTCGTGCTCGGCGGTGGCGGTGAAGCGCTCCGCGACGGCGCGCAGGCGCTCCGAGGAGATGTCCTCCACGTCCGAGTCCGATCGCCGGAGCCGCTCGACCTTCCGCGGATCGGCATCGACGCCGATCACGTCGACCCCCTCCTCGGCGAACGCGACCGCGAGCGGGAGCCCCACGTAGCCCAGTCCAATGATTCCGACCTTCATCGGGAGGGAATGGTACGAGCGGTGAGGTCGCGGATCGCCGTTGCGAGATCGACCGCAGGAGTCGTTGCGTCGAGGCGAGCGTCCGCGATCCGGGCCACGGGCGCATCGCCTGTGCCCGCCGGGCCGAGCCAACCGGTCGGGATCTGAAGCTTCACCGCCGTTAGCGCGGCGGCGAGCGCGCGATCGTCCTGGCCTGTCACCAGCACTGCGTCGGGCGGATCGGCGGCCAGTGCCTCCTCGGCGCCTCGCAGGGCCGCGACCAGCTCCGCGCTCGCGCCATCCCCGGCCGCTGCGGCAGGATCACCGGCTCGATCGGTGATCCCCTCATCCGCGAGACCCTCGGTCACGCGGTCGGACGTGCCGTCCGCGATCAGGACAACCCTCATGCGAGGAAGCCTAGGCCCGAAACGCTAACGCGGTGCGGCCCGAGTGCCGATAAGGGTTCGTGCCCCAAAAACGGCCTTTCCTGACCGGACGGGCAAAGAAAAGGTACGCCGCGCACACCAAGCGACCGGCGACACGATTAGGATCGAGACCTCGATGAAGCTGATTCTCACTCCCTGGAGTGCCGGCGTCAGCGCCGCCAGGCACCTGCGCTGGTTCCTGAGCTACCAGATCTCCGGCGAGACCCGCAGCCTCCCGCTAGCCACCCTGTGCCCCCCGCTGCACCGCCCGCGCAGTGCGGCATGATCCCTCCTTCACTTCAGCGAACGGGAGAGTGGGATGGCCAGGGAAGCCGCGTTCAATTCACGGCGAAGGTGGTTGCGATCACGGGCGGTGCCCGCGGGATCGGCAAGGCCACGGCGGAGGCGCTGGCGCGCAGGGGTGCACGCGTCGCGATCGGCGATCTCGACGCCGACCTGGCCGCCGAGGCGGCCGAGGGCCTCGTCGGCGAAGGGCATCGGACTCGAGCTCGACGTCACCAAGCGCGATTCCTTCGCGGACTTCCTCGCCCAGGTCGAGGAGCGCCTCGGCCCGCTCGACGTGATCGTCAACAACGCGGGCATCATGCCGCTCGGCCAGTTCGTCGACGAGGACGACGCGACCGCGCACCGCATGATCGACATCAACGTGCACGGTGTCCTCTACGGGATGAAGCTGGCGATGCCCGGGATGATCCGGCGCAACAGCGGCCACATCGTGAACATCGCCTCGCAGGCTGGCAAGGGCGGCTTCCCGGGCGGCGCGACCTACTGCGCGAGCAAGCATGCGGTGGTCGGCGTCTCCGAGGCGGTCCGCGGCGAGCTCATCGACACCGAGATCGAGGTCTCGTGCGTGATGCCCGCCGTGGTCAACACGGAGCTCACCTCCGGGCTCAAGGAGGCCCGCGGCGTGAAGAACATCGAGCCCGAGGATGTCGCCGAGGCCATCGTGAAGGCGCTCGAGTACCCGAAGTTCGACGTCTACGTTCCCGGCTACGCCGCCGGCATCGCGAAGGTGATGATGCTGCTGCCGCGTCGCGGGCGCGAGGCGGTCGCAAAGGCGCTTCGGGCGGACCGGGTGCTCGCGGAGGTCGATGACGCCAAGCGCGCCTCCTACGAGGACCGCGCCGCGCGCTCCGAGCCCGGCCTCGAGCCCGAGGCCGCGGAGGACGCGGTCGAATCGAAGTCGGCGTAGCTACCGAGGGGGTCGCGGCGGGCCCGTCTGACGGTCGAACATCTGGAAGAGTCCGATCGCCAGCCCAACCGCGCCGACGACCATGAGGATGAGCCCGACGGTCGGGATGTCAACAGCGTCCCAGCTGTCCTGGACGGCGTAACGCAGGATCGCGCCGGCCGCGAGCAGCACCAATCCGGTTGCAAGCATGGGGGCATCGTGTCAGAGCGCCCGGATGGGCGGGCGCCGGTGCAGTCAAGCGTCTGGCGCGACCGGGTTCGGTGGGTCGCGCCCGTCGAGCACGGCGAGGACATTTTCGGCGGCGGTTCGCGCCATCGCGTCGCGCGAGGCCTGGGTCGCCGAGCCGATGTGCGGGAGGAGCGTGATCCGCGGCGCATCCAGCAGAGGCCGTGACACCTCGGGCTCGTGCTCGAACACGTCGAGCCCGGCACCGCCGATCCCCCCGCCGCGCAGGGCCGCTGCCAGGGCCTCCGAGTCGACGATCGCCCCGCGAGCGGTGTTGACGAGGATGGCCCCCGGCTTCATCAGCTCCAGCTCCCCGGCGCCGATCAGGTGCTTGGTGTCCTCGCCGCCCGGCGCGTGGATCGAGACCACGTCGGCGCGGGCGAGCGCGTCGGGTAGCTCGGTCCGCTCCGCACCCAGCTCGGCCTCGGCTGCGGGCTTGGCCGAGCGGGAGACGTAGAGCAGCTCGCCGGCCAGGGGACGCACGAGCTCCGCGTAGCGGCGGCCGATCCTGCCCATGCCGAGGACCGCGAACGTCGCGCCGCTCAGCTCCAGGCCCAGGTACGCGCCCGGGTCCCACCCGGTCCAGCGCCCCGCACGGAGGTCCGACTCGGCCGCGCTCGTGCCTCTGGCCGCGGCGAAGGTCAGCGCGAGGGCGAGCTCGGCGGTGGCGTTGGTGAGGACGTCCGGAGTGTTCGTGACAGGAATGCCGCGCCCGCGGCAGGCGTCGAGGTCGATGTTGTCGGTGCCAACCGCGAAGTTGGCGACCACGCGCAGGCCCGCGCCCGCCGCATCGAGCAGCGGCCCATCCACCCGGACCGTCGGATCGGCGACGATCGCCTCAACGCCGGGTGCGAGCTCGAGCAGGTCCTCGGCGGTGGCGCCGAGGCCGCCCTCGCGCAGCTCCGCGACGTCCGCCAGAAGCTCCCGCCCCGCCGGCAGAAGCACGCGAGCGATGAGAACTACCGGCTTCGCCATGCCCGCAGGCTAGTTCGTCGCGGCCGAAACGAAGGCCAGGGCCATGTCCACGCGCGAGCCGCGAAAGGGCGTGCCCTCCGCGTCGAGGAGCCGTCGCTGCCGCGCGCCCTTCGCCAGCGAGCCGTCGGAGCGAACGATCCGCTGCCACGGGACCGTCGGGTCGTCGCAGGCCGAGAGAACGGCGCCGGCGAACCGCGGAGCGCGCGGGCAGAGCTCGCCGTAGGTGGTCACGAACCCGGGCGGAACGGCGCGAACGCGTCGCAGCACCTCGAGCGCGAGCGGTGAGTCAGCCAAGTCACGCTCCGTCGAGGTAGGCCTTCGCAAGCCGCTTCGGTGCCTTGCGCAGCCACGACTCGATGATCTGCTCACGCAGCATCTCGCGATCCACCGTTGCGAGGCACACGAGCATTGCCGGGTAGTCCTGGTAGTGGGGTGTGATGTGGAACATCTCCGGCTCGGACTGCATCAGTGCCTCACGCTCGAGCATGTCGACCATCAGCACGATGTTCTCCTCGTCCTCGCGTAATCGGCAGAACCCCTTGCCGCGCACCTTCAGGGCGGGCGTGCCGTACCACGTGCTCTCCTCAACCTCGGGGAGCTCGAGGGCAAGGCGCTTGACGTCGTCCCAGGTCGCCGCCATGTCAGCGCAGCGCTTTCGCGACCTCGGCCGCCGCTCGATCCCCCGACGCTACCGCACCCTCGAGAACGCCCTGGAATCTCGGGGCGGTGTGCTCGCCGGCGAAGTGGATGCCGCCCTCAAGCTCGCCAAACAGGAAGGTGCGTCGGCTTGTCCCCCTGGCCTCGTTCATGTCGTGGTTCTACAGAATGAGTCCCGCGCCGGCCAGCACCTCGCCAAGTGGTCCCCCCCAGCTGCGAGCGCGCTCGGCGTCGCGCTGATGCAGATCCACAGCGCGCGTAGACCACGGGTTCATGCTCGCGCTCAACCGTCAAGGCGCACCTCTCGCACGTCTACGCGAGACAGCTCCGGGCGGGCTGAGCTTGCGCGAGGCGGCTCGAGGCCTGAGCTCGGCCGCTGGACTACCCCAGAAGTAGGCATCTCCCCCATGCGCATCGCCTGGTTGGAGCCCGATGCTACCCCCGTCCACCAGCAGACGACCGGAGGAAGCCACGATGAGCAACCTAAGCCGAGACTACGACGCGGTGATTGTGGGCGCCAGCATCGCCGGCTGTGCGACGGCGATCCAGCTCGCCCGCCGCGGCGCAACCGTTGCGCTGGTCGAGCGCAACCCGGACCCATCCGCGTACAAGGCGACCTGCTCCCACTACATCCAGCCGAGTGCCGTGCCGGTGCTGGAGCGGATGGCACTGCTGCCCGCCCTCGCGCGGGTTGGGTCCGTTCGCACGCCTGGCGACGTTTGGGCGCGCTGGGGCTGGATCCGCTCCGACGGTACTCGCCAAGGCCTGAACATCCGCCGGCGCACGCTCGACCCGCTGCTCCGCGAGGCCGCCGCTAACGCGCCGGGTGTCGAGTTGATGCTGGGAGAGACAGTAACCGGACTTGAACGCATTGAGGGGAGGGTCGCGGGCGTCGAGACACTCGACCGCTCGGGCGAGCGCCGCGCCCTCAAAGGCCGCCTGGTCGTGGCCGCCGACGGCCGCAGTTCCAAGGTTGCAGAGCTGGCGCGAGTGCCTGCCAAGGTCAAGCCGAACTCCCGATTCGCCTACTGGGCCTATTACGCCGGGCTCAACAGCCCTCGGGAGCGCCGCGCGCGCATCTGGTACCTCGACCCGGAAGTCGGGCTCCAGCTACCCACCGACAACGGCCTGACCCTCCTCGGGTGCATGACCACGCGAGACCGCCTCCCCGAGTTCAAGCGCGATCGCGAGCGCGCGCTTGAGCGGTTTGTTCGAGCCTTGCCGGACGGTCCCGCCGTCGAGCTGAGCAGGGCCTCGCGGGTCATGGGCAAGCTCGACATGCCGAACCTCCAGCGTCCGGCCGCGGCTCGCGGCATCGCCTTCGTCGGAGACGCGGCGCTCGCGGTCGACCCGCTTCCGGGCGTGGGCTGCGGCTTCGCGCTCCAGTCGGCCGAGTGGCTGAGCGAGTGCGCCGGGGACGCCCTGGCGTCGGGAGCGAGTATGGAGCGACCTCTTCGCCGCTACCGGCGTCGTCACCGCTCCCAGCTGGCAGGGCACGCCCACCTGATCGCCGACTACTCGAGCGGCCGCTCCCTCAACCGCCTCGAGCGCCTGCTCTTTTCGGCCGCGGCGGTCGATCCGGTCACCGCCCACCACGTCGAGGCCTTCGCCTCGCGGACGGTCCGTGTGCGCGACCTGCTGGCTCCGCGGGCGCTCGTGCGCGCGGCCCGCCACAGCCGCCGGGCGCCGGATGGCCCGAGGCCGCGGCCGCAAGAGGCAGCGGCGTCGCAGGCACTCTGATCACGACTGAACGTCCAGCGTCTCTAGAGGATCAGCCACCTCATCGGGGATATCGGCCACCTGGCCGATGTTCTGGGCTGGGGCCGGGTCTACCGTCGGCTCCATGAGCGCGACAGTCATCGCGACGAGCCCATCGTCGGCACCCACCGAGGCCCGGGGCCGGGCGGCGGCCATCGACCCCCTCCCGCTCGTCGGCCGTACGGGGGAAGTCGCCGCGATCAGAGGCGCGCTTCGCGGACTCCAGCAGGGCAAGCCACAGGCGATCGCGCTGCTTGGCGAGCCGGGCGCCGGTAAGAGTCGCCTCCTGGCGGAGCTACGCGAGCTGGCAGCGGAGAATGGCTGCCTCGTGCTGGACGGGCGGGCGGCCGAGTTCGAGTCCGAGGCTCCGTTCGGCCTTCTTCAGGACACGCTCGAGGACTACCTCGAAACGCTGAACGCCCGCAGGCTCGAACGGCTGCCCGAGGCGGTCCGGACGGAGCTGGCCCATCTATTTCCCGCTCTCGGCGACCTCGCACCGCGGCGCCGCACCGCTACAGGCGCCGATCGCCACCTCGCGTTCGCCGCCGTTCGCACGCTGTTGGCCACGCTGGCGGCTACGAAGCCCCTCGTCCTCATGCTGGACGATGTTCACTGGGCGGACCAGGCATCCC
The DNA here is from genome assembly GCA_963807385.1 of uncultured Solirubrobacterales bacterium. GTDB lineage: Bacteria > Actinomycetota > Thermoleophilia > Solirubrobacterales > 70-9 > JBDTSW01. The sequence continues at coordinate 126,805 of CAWEBQ010000004.1, read as the reverse complement.
TGGAACTGCTCACCGATGTCGTTCGACGGCTCCCGCGCGGCCCGGTCGTGATCGCGATCGCCTGCCAATCGCCGCGGGTGCCCCCGCCGCTGGCGGCACTCGTCGAGGACGCTGCTCGCGGCGAGGCCGAGCTGCGCGCGCACAAGCTCCCCCCGCTCGCGCCGGCTGAGACGGTCGAGCTGCTCCGAGCTGTCGGGATCTCCGAGGAGGCCGCCGTCCGGATCAACGAGCTGAGCGGCGGCAACCCGTTCTACGCGCTCGAGCTTGCCCGAGGATGGACTGGCGAGGCCGGCGGGAACGATCGGGAGGTCCCCCACGCGCTGCTCGCAGCACTCAGGCGAGAGCTCCGCGCGCTGCCAGAGCGCATGGCGACGTTCCTGCGTGGCGCCGCGGTTGCCGGCGATCCCTTCGATCTGGAGCTGGCCGCCGCCGGCAGCGAGATCGGGGAACCCGACGGCTTGGCTCTTCTCGACGGGCTGCTGGCGGCCGACCTGGTGCGCCCGACGAGCGCCCCGAGGCGGTTCGCGTTCCGCCACCCGATCATCCGAAGCGCCGTCTACGAGGCGACCGACCGCGGATGGCGGATTGGCGCGCACGCGCGAATCGCCGCCAGGCTCGAGTCCCTGGGCGCTTCACCTGTCTCGCTCGCGCATCACGTCGCGCAGTCGGCGCGACCCGGGGACCGCGCTGCGGCCACGCTTCTCGCCCGGGCCGCGGCGCGTGTCGCGGGACGTGCTCCCGCCGCCGCCGCCGATTGGTACGAGGCATCGCTCGCGCTCGCAGCAGCGACGGAGGAGGAGCGTCTGGGCACGATGCTCGCACTGGGTCGCAGCCTCGCGGAGGCGGGGCGCCTCGAGGACGCGCGGCAGCGCCTGGACGAAGCGCTCGCGCTGGTACCCGGCGACCGCCCCCAGCAGCGGGCGCGCCTGATCGCGACGGGCGCGAGGATCGACCGTCTCTCGGGCCGTCGCCACGAGGCTCAGGCCCGACTCCACCTCGCGCTGGAGGCGCTGCCGCCCAAGAGCGTGGTCGAGCGTCTCGACTTGGAGGTGGAGCTGCTCGCGGACTCATGCACCGACGAGGACGAGCGCCAGATGTTGGAGCGCGGCGAGCGCATGCTGGCGGCGGCCGAGAACCTTCCCGATCCGCTTCACCGGGGCGCGGTCGCCGCGGCGCTGGCGATGCGGTGCGCGCTGGCCGGGCTCGGCCACGAAGCCGCGGCGTACGCCCGCACCGCCAGCGCGACCGTGGACGCTGCGGGAGACCTCGCGCTCACAGCGCGCCTCGGCGCCGTCTGTCACCTCGGAAGCGCCGAGTTCACACTCGGCTGGCTCGACGAGGCCATCCGTCATCTCGAACGGGGCGTGGCGCTCGCGCGCCGAAGTGGGAGCGGCTGCTTTCTCGGCCCGATGCTGGCGATTCTGGGGGGGGCGCTCGCATCGGCCGGGCGCATCCCCGCGGCCAGAGCTACGGCCGAGGATGCCGTCGAGACCGCCCGGCTTGGGGGCGCGCAGCAGCCCCTGGCGCTGGCGCTTGTCTTCGCCTCGTGGGTGGAGCTGGAGGCCGGGAACCATCGCAGCGCGCATGGGTACGCGGATGAGGCTCGCGAGCTCGCGCCGAACGACGGTCCGAGCTCGCTGGGAGCGAGCGCGGTGGAACTGCTCGCCACCGCATCCATCGAGCTGGGCGACCTGGTCGCCGCCGCCGAGTTCGTGCCGCCTACGGGCGACGGGCTCGGTGGGCTGCCACTCCGGGCCTTCTGCATCGAGGCAGTTGCGAGAGCGCGGTTCGACCAGGGCGACCCGGAGGGGGCCCACGAGGCGCTCGACGTCGTAGATGCCGCCCCCGCTCGGCTTCCCCTCGCCGGCTGCTACTCGCTGCGCGGCCGGGCGGCCCTCGCGCTTGCCCGCGGCGACGCCGTCGAGGCCCTCGCGATGGCTCGCGGGGCCGCAGCGGCTGCGGCCGAGGCCGGATCGCCCGTCGAGGCCGGTCGTTGCCGGCTGCTGGCGGGCAGGGCGCTCTGCGAGCGAGGCGAGCGTGAGGTGGCCCTGGCCGAGCTGCGACGCGCCCACCGCGAGCTCGAGGCATGCGGCGCGGAGGGCCATCGGGCGGCGGCAGCGAGGGCTCTCCGCCTGTGCGGCGAGCGGGTCGCCCGGCGCGCCCGTACGCGTCCGGACGGCTCGCCCCTGAGCGAGCGCGAGACCCAGGTGGCCCACCGCGTAGCCCAGGGATTGACGAACAAGGAGATCGGAGCGGAGCTTCACGTCTCCCCGAAGACGGTCGAGAAGCATCTCGCACGCGTCTTCGACAAGCTCGGAATCCGGTCACGAGCCGCGGTCGGCGCCGCCCTTGGCCGGGCGAGCGCGTTGCCCGCGGCGTAGCGCCAGTTCATCACCGGCACCAGGCGCCCCGCCCCGAGCGCTGCCGCCGAGGGCCCTGGACGCCGGCGATGCGCTTGCCCACCCGCGTCCCCTATGGGAGAATCCCGGCTCGGGATCAGCGGCCACGCGACGGGGGAGAAGCCTGCCTGAAGACGCCCAGCTCACGCCCGCGGCGCTGCCGACGGGAACCGTCACCTTCGTGCTCACCGACATCGAGGGCTCGACCCGCCTCTGGCAGGCGGCCCCGGATGCGATGGTGGTGGCGGTCGCCCGCCACTACGAGCTCCTCGACGCTGCGATCTCCGCCCACGGGGGCGTGCGCCCCGTCGAGCAGGGCGAGGGCGACAGCATCGTCGCCGCCTTCGAACGCCCCTCGGAAGCGCTGGCGGCGGCGCTTGAGGCCCAGCTCGCCCTCGCCTCGGAGCCCTGGCCCGGGGGAGCCGAGCTGCGGGTCCGGATCGCCCTCCACACCGGCGAGGCCGAGCTTCGCGACGCCTCCAACTACGCCGGGGTCGCGCTCTCGCGCTGCGCCCGGCTACGAGGGCTGGCGGCGGGTGGACAGGTGCTGCTCTCGGGCGCGACTCGCGACCTCGTCGCCGACACGCTCCCGGAGGGAGCGGAGGTTCGTGACCTCGGCACCCACGCCCTGCGCGACCTCGAGCGCCCCGAGCGCGTCTTCGCGCTCGTTCACCCCAAGCTTGCCGAGGCCGCGCCGCTGCCCGCGCCCGCAGAGGGTCCCCCGTCGAACCTCCCGGCCGAGCTCACGAGCTTCGTCGGCCGCGAGCGCGAGCTCGAGGAGGCCCGCGCCGCGCTCTCGGACACCCGGCTTTTGACCCTGACCGGGGCCGGCGGCGCCGGCAAGACCCGGCTCGCGATCCGCCTCTGCGCCCAGCTCACCGCCGGCCACCCCGACGGCACCTGCTGGGTCGAGCTGGCGGCGGTCACCGACCCGGCGATGGCGGGGCCGGCGCTCGCCCAGCTGCTCGGCGTCCGCCCCCTGCCCGGCCAGAGCGACCTCGACGCCGTCGCCCTCTACCTCTCCACGCGCACCGCCTTGGTCTGCCTCGACAACTGCGAGCACCTGATCGACGGCGCCGTCGAGGTCGCCGACACGCTGCTTCGCGCCTGCCCGTCGGTCACCGTCGTCGCCACCAGCCGCGAGCCGCTTCGGCTCGCCGGCGAGACCGAGTGGCGGGTGCCGTCGCTGTCGTTGCCCGCGGAGGAGGAGGCCGGGGCGGGCAGCTCCGACGCGCTCGTCCTGTTTCGCGAGCGAGCCCGCAAGGTCAAGCCCGGGTTTGAGATCACCGACGAGAACCGGGCGACGGCCGCCGCGATCTGCCGCTCGCTCGACGGAATGCCGCTGGCGATCGAGCTCGCCGCCGCCCGGCTTCGTCACCTCTCGCCGGCGCAGATCGCCGACGGGCTCTCCGACCGCTTCCGGCTGCTCCGGGGCGGCGACCGCGCGACGATGCCACGCCAGCAGACCCTGCGCGCCTCGGTCGAGTGGAGCCACGACCTGCTCAGCGACGACGAGCAGGTGCTGCTTCGCCGCCTCGGGGTCTTCATCGGCGGCTTCACCCTCGAGGCCGCCGAGTCGGTCTGCGCGGCCGAGCCGCTCGAGGGCGCCGACGTCCTCGAGCTCCTCGCCTCGCTGATCGACAAGTCGCTGGTCCAGTCCGAGGAGCGGGGAGCCGAGCTTCGCTACACGCTGCTGGAGACCGTCCGCCAGTTCGCGCTCGAGCGCCTGGAGGCGGAGGGGGAGCTTGACGGGATGCGCGACCGCCACCGGGATTGGTTCGTCGTCTGGAGCGCTGACATCGGCTCGGCCCTTATGAGCCCGCGCCATTCGGAATGCCTTGACCTGCTGGACGCCGAGGCGGCGAACCTCGAAGTCGCCACCGACCGAGCGGCGGACACTGATGCGGAGAAGGCGCTACGGCTTTGCGAGGCTCTTTTCGTCTGGTGGCTGTCGCGCGGAGGGAGCGCCAGTGCCGAGGCGGCGTGCGCCAGGGCTCTGGGTGCCGCCGAAGCCCAGGAGCGCTCGCCGCTGCGGGCCCGGGTGATGGGAGGTCGCGCCTACCTGCGGGCGCACGCCGGCCGGTTCGAGGAGGCGATCCGCCTCGGCGAAGACGCGCTCGAGGAGGCGGAGGCGGTCGGCGACCGCCGAGCGGAGATCGGCGCCCGCAATGCGATCGGCATCGGCCTCTTCGTCTTCGCCGACTTGGTCGCAGCCCGCGAGCAGCTTGCTTCCGCGTACAAACTGGCCCAGGCGACAGGCGACGAGTGGGGCGCGGTGGTCGCTGCTCAGAACCTCGCCTACAGCCACTTCTTCAACGAGGAGTACGAGCCGATGCGGCGACTGCTCGACGCCGTTCTACCGACGATCGAGCGGATCGGCCTCGCCGAGCGGCTCGCCTGGCACTACGTCGGGCATGGCCTCGCCCGCTGGGCGACGGGCGAGCACTCCAAGGCGCGGGAGATGTTCGATCGTGGGATCGCCGCCGGGCAGGTCGCGGGAGAGCCGAACGTGAGCACGTTCGGCCGCGCGTGGCTGTGCCAGCTCGACGCAGACGCCGGGCGCGCCGACCAGGCCCTGCAGGCCGTGCTGCCGGTACGCGAGCACGGCTTATCGGTCGGGGCGGGGCTCGCCGCTGGGCCGGTTGAGAGCGCGGCCGAGTACATCCAGGCCGCCGCCGGAGATCTCCAAGGAGCCCGGACCCGCATCGAGGTGCACCTCAAGCTGGAGGTGGTCGATCAGAAGTCTGCGCTATACGCGCGCTGCTGGCTGGCCGAGACGCTTCGGCTTCTCGGCGAACCCGAGGAGGCGGCGAGCGTAGCCGCCCAGGCGCGGGAGCGCGCCGAGAGGCTCGACAACCGCTTCCTCGTCGCCGTGGCGGAACTCACCCAGGGGCGCCTCGCCGCCCAGACCGGCGAATGGGCCAAGGCGCAGGTCCTCCTCGACCAGGCGCTCGACGTTTTCAGCGCCGGCGGGTTCCGCCTCTACCTCCCCCGCGTCCTCGAGGCCCTCGCCGAGGTCGCCGCCGGCCTCGAGAGCCACGAGGAGGCCGCCCGCATCCTCGGCGCCGCCGCCCGGGTGCGCGAGGACACCGGCCTGGTCGCCTGGAAACACCAGCGCGAGGAGGTCGAGGAGCTTCGCCAGCGGGTGCGCGACGCGCTCGGGCCGGAGGCGTTCGGGGCCGCCCACGCCGAGGGCGCGGCGCTCGAAGAGGCCGAGGCGATCGCCTGGCTTCGCCGGGCCCGCGGCGAGCGAAAGCGCCCCTCGGGCGGGTGGGAGAGCCTCACCCCGACCGAGGTCGAGGTCGCCCGCCGTATCCACGAGGGCCTGACCAACCCCGAGATCGCCGAGCGGATGTTCGTCTCGCGCTCGACCGTGAAGACGCACCTCTCCCACATCTACGCGAAGCTCGACATCTCCGGGCGGGCGGAGCTTGCGCGCGAGGCGGCGGGGCGGCTCGAGGCCTGAGCGCGGCCGCCGGACCACCCGAGAAGTAGGCATCTCCCCCATACCCGGCCCCCTCGAGGGGGCCGATGCTGGTCCCGTGAGCACCTTCTTCATCACCCACCGCCACGACCCGGCGCTCTGCCGGGTGGCGTTTGCCGCCTGGCAGGGGGTCGAGAGCCCGCTTCGCCGGCACTGGACGCTCAGCTCGTGCGTCGAGGGCGACCACCATCTGTGGTGGCGGGTCGAGGCCGAAACCCGGGTCGCGGCCCTCGCGCTGCTCCCCGACTGGATCGCGGAGCGCAGCGAGGTCGCCGCGGTCCGGGAGGTGCGGATCCCGTGAACATGCCGCGGAGAGCCATCGGGCATCTAGCTACGCGAACAAACGGAAGCTGGTCGTCGAGGCGATCTGCGGAAAGCCAACTGACAAAGGAGCAGACATGTCATTACGCGTCAACACCCACATCCGGTCAAACGTCGTCGGCTACGTCGCGTTGTTCTTCGCGCTAGGCCTGGGCAGCGCCTGGGCTGCCGGGCTCAGTCCCGACAGCGTCCGCTCGAAGCACATCAAGGACGGTCACGTACAGGCCGCGGAGGTCGCGACCGACGCGATCGACGGCACCAAGCTGGCCGATGGCACCGTCGGCAGTTTGGACGTCGCCAACGGCTCGCTCAGAGGTGTGGACGTAGGCGCCAACTCGCTCGATGGCTCCGATATCGACGAGTCGACGCTAAAGCTGGCTGCTGCCGCGAGCTCGCAGTCGGACGCGCTCTGCAACCCCAGCAGCAGCACCTTCGTCAGCTGCGTCGGCGTTCAGCGAGACTTCATCGACGAGAGCCCCGCGCTCGTCATCGCGACCGCGCGCGTCCTCGGCAACGCCTTCGCGGAGAGCAGTTGCCAGTTGCGGCGGGGGACCACCACGATCGAACAGGCACAGGCGTCAAGTAGCGGACATCTGACGATGGTGGGCTCGACGACGCCGCAAGGGCCCGGCTCGAACGACCCCAAATCGGACACCATCACCCTCCACTGCAACGAGCAGGACGGTGACGCCATCTATCAGCAGCCGGAAATCGACCTCTTCGCGGTGGGGGGATAGCGATGAGAACGGCTAACGCCCTCACGCGAGCATCGCGCGTACCGAGGATCATGGCGATGTCCTTGGCTCCGCCGGGAACTGCAGGGCTGAGCGCCAGCCCGATCGCCAACATCGGCAGCAACGAGATCGAGGAGAGCGGCGGCAGTCACGATGGCAGCCATCCGGGAAACGCCACCGTGATCGGCTTCGGGGGCGTGACCGGCGCTCCCGCCCAACGGACTAGGCCCGCTGCTCGGAGCGATCGCGCGACGGCTCGCGCAGCTCGACGGGAACTCCCCCAGGCGGCCTGGATGGCGCGTAGCGCCCCTCGCGTAGGCAGATGAGCGCTCCATAGATGCCAGCGGCCAGCACACTGGCCAGAAGCGCGACGAAGGCGATACCGCTGAGCGAGCCGAAGTCGACCTCATCGCCGAAGCGGGCCAGGCCGAGGAAGGAGACACCGGCCAGGACGAGATAGGCAATCGAGTTGCCGGGGAGGTCGCGGCGGTCGTCGACGAACGCGATGTACGCAGCGATCGCACCGATCCCAACCAACCAGGTGCCGATCGCCTTCGCGGTCAGCGGTGTCAACTCCCAGGGCCAGAGGTCGGCACGCAGCCCCGCCGAGCCGACATAGAGCGCGATCCCGGCCGCCAGCAGCGCTACGGCCTGCACGGCGAGCACGGCCCGCAGGAGCGAGGGCACGTGCTCGCCCGAGTGCGGGTTGGGGCCGCCGAGGGCGAGCTGGCGTACGACCAGCGCGATCATGATCGGTGCGAAGGCGGCGTAGACCTCGATCCAGGCGATGCCCAAGAGGCCCTCGAACTCCTCGACGTGGTCGAGCGTGGCGATCAATAGCAGCGTCGCAACGATGAGGATGGTGGGCACAGGCACGCGGGCGCGCACCCAGTCGCGCTGGCGCGACGCCCAGTAGGAGATCACCGCCGCCGACCAGAAGCCGGCACCAAGGAAGGCGGCGGTCATCGCCGAGGAGATCTCCCAAGACCAGTACTCGTCGGTGTGCTCGGCCAGCACGAAGAGCTGGGTGCCGGCGACAAAGGTCAGGCCGACGAGCACGTAGAGGAGGGCGCGCAGCGCTCCGGTCAATGCTGCTGGCATCGCGGCCGGAGGGTAATCGCTTTGGCGAGATGGCGTCCGGAAGACGCGCGGTCGTGGCCGGTGGTGGCCTCAAACCGCCCCCCAGGAGGCAGAAGGTAGGGATCTCCCCCATACCGGTGGGAGCCGTCGCCCTCCATGGTTGAAGACGATGAACGCTCGCCCGCCCACCGGAGGGACAATGTCCGCCCAAATCACCGCCTACCTACGCTCCAACGCGCTGGGCCTCGTGGCGATCTTCATCGCGCTGGCCGGCACGGCCGTCGCCCTGCCGGGCAAGAACACCGTCGACAGCGGAGACATCGTCAATGGCGAGGTGAAAGGGGGCGATCTCAAGGACCAGGTCGTAGGTTCGGCGAAGCTGGCTGCCGACGCTGTCGACTCGAGCAAGATCGCCTCTGACTCGGTCACCGGCGCTGATGTCGACGAAGGGACCCTGGCGGCGACCATCCTGCAGCGGCGTGTCAGCGGCGACTGCCCGTCCGGCCAGGCGATCCGACAGATCGCCCTGGATGGCGCGGTGACCTGCCAGGCGCCCGCCCCGGTCCCCCCCAGCGGCCCGGCGGGAGGCGAGCTAGCCGGTACGTATCCCAACCCGCAGATCGCCTTCGGCGCCGTCAACTCGGCCAAGGTCGTCGACGGCTCCCTCACCGACGCCGACGTTTCCGACCAGAGCACCCTCGGAGGCCCTGAGATCAACGAGGCCAGCCTTGATGGCGTGGGCGAGACGGCCAGGACGACGGGCGCGCTGACCAGCTGCGACCCCCCCAACAGCGGTCAGGAGATCACCTGCAAGACCCTTCAGGCCGACATCCTCCAGCGGAACCGGGCGCTCGCGATCGCCACCTTTCAGCCGCACACCGCCGATTTCTTGTCCGAGGTCGCCTTTTGCACGATCTATCACGGGACCAGTTCGGTAGCGACCGAGGCCTTCGTGATCAGTCAGGGCGACATGACCGGGCCGATCACGCTCGTCGGCGTGACCTCGCCGTCGGGCTCGAACGCCCTCGCCTTGAAATGCAGCGAGGGAGAGGGCGGTCAGAACATCACGATCCAGGAACCCAGATTCACCGTCTTCGGGGCCTGAGTGGTCTCGTTGCGACCGAGGAGGTCAACCCCGATGTTCAACCGTAGACCGGCCATACCTGCGCTCCTTGTGGCTGCGATCGCCTTGATCGTCGTCGGCTGCGGTGGTGACGCGGACGGGGACTCCTCGTCCGCGACATCGGCGGCGGGCACCCACGTCCAGATCGGCGCCGACGCGAACTCGGCCGACAACCCGCTGGTCCAGCCGCAGCAGAGCGCCCTCGCCGGCGGTGGGATCGACCAGAGCCTCGAGTACGGCGACGTCCTTCACGGCGGGCCTGGGACCGATGTCCAGGTCGGCGGTTTGGGAACCGACGTGCTGCTCGGCGAGGGCGGAGAGGACGTCCTGATCGGCGGTCTGGAGCATTTCCACCCGGAGAAGAGCGACCGCAAGTTCGGCGGCCCTGGCCACGACATCCTGATCTGGGGGGTGGGGGACGGCTCCGATCTGCTCGACGGCGGGGCCGGCGAGGACGTCCTCATCCTCGGCCTGGTCGGGGAGGACGAGGGCGGCCCGCCGGTATTCCGCGCTAGCGACGACCGCCGCGCGGGAACGGTCTTCATCGACTCGGAGACGAAGCTGCCAACGGTCGAGGTGAGCGAGGGACCCGGCTTCTGCGAGGTGATCGACGAGTCGTCCGGGGCCGACACCCGTGGGGAGTTCGAGGAGCTGGGGGTACAGCAGCTCGTGCGCTTCTTCCTGCGCGAGGAGGCCGACTCCTTCGAGCGGGACGAGCAGGACGCCGACAACGGCCTGCGGCAAACGATGCACCTGGTCGACATCGAGGCGCTCGTGTGCCCTAGCCGCGAGGGTGGGGGAATCGAGGTCTTGGACCTCACCTCCGCTCCTCCAGAGCCGGCGGCACTTGATTCACTCGTGGCTGCGGAGCGCCTCTCCCAGATCATTGCCCGAGATCGTTGAGCAACGAGCTGCCCGGCGGCACCAGTTCCGCGGGCGGGGCGAGGTCGGGCGCTTCCTCGACGACTTCCTCGAGCAGTGGGAGCGCTCGGCCAGAAGATCGAGAAGGTCCGCCAAGCCGGGGCCGAGAAACAGGAAACCCCCGCCTTAGCGGGGGCTTTCCTCGATGGGCGGTACAGGAATCGAACCTGTGACCTTGAGATTAAGAGGGGGCCGACAGCGCTACTACGAATTCCCTGCTAGCAAGCGGAATCCCCAAGAACCGCCTGCTCTTGAACGTCAACTTTGCCCGCCCGCTCGGGACCGTTGCCGACCGCTCGCGGCCTCTCCGCGTTCTTCTGGCAAGGGTACGAGAAGGGCGCGCTAGGCCTCTCGGGAGGCGAGCGTCGCGCTCACCTCGGTCAGCGAGCATGGCTCCTTTCGCCGGTGAGAGCATCCCGGACCTTCATGAAAGCCGGGTGAAATGTGCCGCGCCGCGCGGCCCCCGCCGCCCGGGAGGCGCTACGGCGAGGCGCAGGCGCCACCGCCGGCGGCGTGATGGGCGCAGATCGTCGGCGCCGGAAGCGCCTGCTCGTAGACGGCGACCTCGTCGAGAACGCCGTTCCAGCCTTTGTTGTCCGGGTAGTTCCCGATCCGGAACTCGCCGGCGTGCTTGTGATAGGGCTCCGTCACCACCCGTGTACCTTCCGAGCTGCCGTTGATGAAGAGCTCCGCAGTGTTCGCGGTTTCGTCGAACACAAGCGTCCAGTGGAACCACTCGCCAACGTCGGGCACCGCGGCGGGCCAGGACACCGCCGCCGTTCCGCCCTGAAGCCTGGCGTCGAAGTAGACACGCTTGGGCTTGGCCTCGGAGGTGTAGAGGCCGGGTGAGGCACCCTTCCGCGAACCGCTGAAGAACGGGTCGAAGGAGTCGGGCTCCTCGCGGCAGGCCCAGCCCTCGTAGCTCCTGGTCGAGCCATTGACGAAGGGCCTGTAGGGGGTCTCGACCCGAGCATGCCCGCCAGCGGAGAGATCGACCGCTGTATCGGGGTCGCCGGCGAGCGCGCCGGGGGCCCCGAGCGCGAAGGGCCCGAGGTAAGTGCCATCGTTGGCATTCGCCGAGGAGTCTGCAGCGGTGGTGCCGCTTGTCTCGCCCAGTCGCCAGTAGCCGCCGGGAGAGTCCGCGAGGATCGCAGCCTGGTAGTCACCGCCCCCGCTCGCCGGCGCCTGGCAGGGACCCGCGGATTCGACGGTGAACTCGAAGGCGCCGATGTCAGTTGCCGTGCCCTGGACGCGCGCGTCGCCGGCGACGTCGCTCATGCCGATGTCAGCTGCGCTCGAATCGCCGGCATCGATCGTGGGCGAGGTCGAGGCTTGATGGAAGTCGCCGTTCGAGGCGTCGAGGAACTGCGGTGAGCCGGTCTGGTTGTCGTTGGTGCCAGGAACGGTGACGGTGCCCAACCCACCGGTGGTGTCGTAGTTCGAGTGGTCGAGGGTGACGGTGGCGTCGAGATCCGCATGCACATCCGAACCGTTCAGGCTCTGGGCGATCACGTTCGAGGCCGTGACGGTTGAGTCCTCGAAGGCGGCGATCGCGTTCCTGGAGAGGGACGGGTCGGTGAACGCGGTGACGTTCACGAGCCGTGCCGTCGTTCCGATGACCCCGATCGCGTCGGCCGCCGCCTCGGTAAAGCAAACGCTGTCGCGAACGGTGACCGTTTGGTTCCGCAGTCGGCACGCGGTTGCCCCTCCGGCGGTCGTGCGGACATGGACCCGCTCGGCGCGGCCCGAGCTGAGGTCGAGGCCGAACCCAAAGGAATTCTCAATGCTCAGGTCGGAGACAACGATTCCCGGGCTGCCGCCCGCGCCGAGCCCGAGGACGTCCGTCGACATGATCGTCGTCGATGCCGCCCCGGTGGCCCCGGCGCCGCGCAGCGTCACCGCCTTTGCCACTAGCAGGAGCCCGCCGTCGGCACCGCTGGTCGGGTCACCGACCTCGGCGCCGGAGTAGGTGCCCGCGGCGGCGAGGATCTCGTCGCCGCTGACCGACACGGTCTCGACCGCGTGCTCCAGCTCGCACGGGTCCCCGACAGTGCAGGCCCCGGTGTCGGGCGCCCCAGGCGCGACGTGGAGGGTGTCCGCCGCAGCGGTTCCTGCGAGAGCCAGGCAAGCGCCTGCAGCACTCACGGTCGCGATGACTCCGCACCAGGCGCTTGCCCTCGGTCCAAATGCCACGATGAGAACCTCCCTGGTCGGCCTGAACCCCCTCGGTATCCCGTGATGCTACCCGCGGGGGCGAGGCGGCGCAAGGCCTCCAATGGGCCGTACAGGGATCGAACCTGTGACCTTGAGATTAAGAGGGCGCTAGGGGCACTTCTCTGAACCCCCTGCATGCGGCCCAATAGCCGACGACACGCCTGCTTTCACTCACGAAAGCGACCCCGCCGCTAGCCGCCGCTGCTGACCGCCCGTGACCCCTCAGCGCGCCTCTGGCAAGGGCAGCACAAGGGCAAGACGGCTGATGTTTCAAGGTCACCGCCGTCCTTTCCCGCTCCCCGCCTGCGGTAGGTGGGCAGGCCAGCAGCCCAGCCGCAGGCGGGAGCATGGGCGGGGCGCGCTACGCCAGGTCGGGCGGTGGCGCGTCGGGCACGTCCCTGCTGCTGGCGATCGCGTCGAAGGGCCCGAACGTGTCGCGGATGTGGACGTCGAGGCCGTGGCGCCGGCAGGCGGCCGCCTACGCGCATCGTGCTTGCGCCGCTGCGCCTCCTTGACGCGGTCGGGGGCGGGCGGGCAGGGGCGTACGGCGGCCCGGGCCTGCCTACTGGTCGAGCGGTAGCAGGCCGCCATCCGTTGTCAGGCTCCCCCGCAGGATCCGCCGCCATGCACGCAAATGGCTCTCGTGCTCGTACTGGCAGATCTGAGCCCTCGAGGGCTCGAGAAGCCCGTCCTCGAGGAAGTGCTGATGCGCCTCGGGTGCCGCCCCGTAGACGGCACAACGGGCGTCGACCGCCCGCTGGCGGTCGAATCCGTGGTCGTCGGCGTAGTCCGCGAGCGTGGGGGCGCCACCCCGTTCGGCGCGGGCGACGTCGAGCACCGCGGCGCTCAAAGGCAATGCCTCCCCGTCCGCCTCGCCCCGCAGCGCCAGCACGGCTGCGAGGCTGTCGGCCGATCGCTCCTCCCCAGCCACGATGGGTGTATCGAGCTCGTCGAATAGACCGTGGGCGATCTCGTGGAAGAGCACGAACGCCATCGCGTTCGCCAGCACCACGCCGCGATCGCGATGTCGGAGCTCCCGCGGCAGATCACCCGCGCGCGCGAGATCGCGGTGAGACTGCTGGACGAAGGACCAGGGGAAGTAGACGGCGTGATCGTCGGGGTCGTAGGTGGGACCGAGCATCTGCCTGCGCTCGGCAGTGCGGTCGCCGACCACGTGGACGACCAGGTCCCGTGGCTGGGCGATCTCGCGATTGACGGTGTCGGCGGCGTGCTCGAAAAGGCCCGATCGCTGGATCAGCTTCACGGGCTCCCGCGGCCCGGGCTCGTACTCGATGCGAACGCGGCCGTCACCGCCGTCACGCTCCTTCCCGGAGTCGCTCAGCAGCCAGACCGCGGAGGCGATGCCCGCGCCGAGCAGCAGCCCCGCCATCCCCGCGAGCCAGCCAGGGTGATCGATCCGGCGCATCGGCGAACGAAGCTGGGCTAATAGGCCCACCCCGGGGCGCGAACCGCGCCCCGGCGCAGCTCATTTCACCTCGAAGCCCGTACCTGTGGCCTGCTTAACCTTTGACGGATCATAGATGCAGCGGGTGATGATCGTGCTGCCCTCGCGGCGCTCGGCGACGACCGGCTTCATCTCACCGGGAACGGTCGGGCAGCGTGCGCTGCTGCTGCTGAGGTAGGGCTCGACCTCCCGCGCATCCAGGCAGTCGAAGATTGTCTTCTCGGTCTTCTTCTCGCCGGCATAGGTGATCGTGTAGCAATCGCCGAGCAAGCCGCCGTGGTACCCGCGCTTCGGCTTCTCCGCAGCCGCGTCCTCAGCCGCCGGCTCGGCGGATCCCTCCTCGTCGTCCGAGCCGCAGCCAGCAATCAGCACAGCCCCGACTACGGCGGCCAGGAGCAGTCGTTTCATCACACGCTCTTCCCCAGTTTCGTTTCAGAACCTCTGGCGCATGAGACCTTATCTCATGACACCACCCCCCCGGGCGCCCTGATGGCGAGGGACCAGAAACCGCTTGTTTAGCGATGGGCCGTACAGGGATCGAACCTGTGACCTTGAGATTAAGAGTCTCCTGCTCTACCAGCTGAGCTAACGGCCCGAGGGGCCGGAAGGTTAGCTGGAAGCACGCGCGCTCACGCCCACGGAGATATATCTCATCAGATATACTCGCCCCCCTTGAACGTGAGCCGCGAGATCCGTGACGCCCGCAGACGGGCAGGCCACTCCCAGGCCGAGCTCGCGGAACGCGCGGGTACCTCCCAGGCGACGGTCTCCGCGTATGAGACCGGGGCCAAGTCGCCCTCGGCCGAGACGCTGGCGCGGCTGCTCGCCGCGGCGGGATCGCGGCTTCGGGTCGAGGCGGGCGCGAGCCCCCTGATCATCCCGTCGCGGGAGCGCCACCGGCGGACGGCGCGCTCCCTCATCGACGTGCTGGCCCTCGCCGGCGAGTTGCCGTCACAGCCGACGCCGGGGCTGGCGTTTCCCCGACTGCCCACCAGGGCATGAACCTCCCCGACCGGCTGCTGGCGATCCACCGGAGCCTGGAGCAGGCAAGAATCCCTCACGCGTTCGGCGGGGCGATCGCCCTGGCCTATTGGACGCTCGACCCGCGCGGCACCAGCGACATCGACGTGAACATCTTCGCCCCGAGCGCGGAATGCGCGCCGGCGCTTGCCGCGCTGCCGCCGGGGATCGGGCAGGAGCCGGATACGGCCGACGTGATCGCCCGCGACGGACAGATCCGGCTGTGGTGGGATGGGACGCCGGTGGACCTCTTCTTCGACTACGTGGAGATCCACCGGGCGGCCGCCGAGCACACGCAGAGCGTTCCCTTCTCCGGCGAGGACATACCCGTTCTTGGCCCCGTCGAGCTGGCTGCTTTCAAGGCGATGTTCGACCGCACGCGCGATTGGGCCGACATCGAGGCGCTTGTCGCCGCCGGGACGCTGGACGACTCCGAGGTACGCGAGTTACTGCAGACGATGCTCGAGCCCGATGACAACCGGTTCGCCCGGCTGGACGAGGCCGTGCGACTGGGGGAATCGGCGCGCTAGGCGATAGGACGGTCTAGGGAGCGCCACCGGGCGGCAGCAGCCCGGCGCCGCCCGTATCCGCGCCGATGCCGCCGAAGGGGTTCTCGAGCTGCGGCTCGGAACCGGTGTCGCCGGCCTTCGCCGCCGCCTTCTGCTGTGCGACGTACTGCTCGGCCTGCTTGCGAAGCCGGTCCAGGTCCTTCTCGATCAGCTTCGACTCGTTCGACTCGGCGCGCGAGAGGGCCTCCTCGCCCGCGGCGGCGCCTCCCTTGACGTCGCCGTCGAAGTAGAGGAACGCCGCGAGCTGCGCGTAGCCCGCCGCCGTGTCGTCCTGCTTAGCGATCAGTTCCTGGGTGGTGGCGGCGCCCTCCAGGTTGATCGAGTCCAGCGGGGCCTGGAGCGCGCACTGCGGAAGCGGTGGGACGTAGGCGCAGATCATCTGGCTGGCGACCTGCACATCGACCTTCTGGGGCTGATCCTTGGTCAGCTTCTCCCAGGCGTCGAGCGCCTTGTCCCACTCCGATTTCGTCTCCTCGGTGAAGCTGGCAACGCCGGTCTCCTCGTCGAAGGAGAGGTTTTCCTGCCCGGCGAGGAAGCGATAGCGCGCGAGATCCGTGAGCGCGTTGGGGTCCTTCGGTTTGTCCTCGAGCTTGCTCTCGGCCTGGTCGATCTGCCGCTCGTAGGTGGACTCGACGTCGTCGTTGGAGCCACTGCCGCCGAGGCCGATCGCGTCGAAGATGCCGCCGCTCAAGTCCGAGCCGATGCCGAAGCCCACGAACGAGATGAAGAAGATGAAGGCGAGGAAGCCGAAGACGACCTGCACAACGCGCTTGCGCTTGCCGCTCTTGAGATCGAAGATCACGGGCGCGGAGGGTAGCTGCTCCGAGGTTCTAGCCGGACCCCTCCGGGGCGGGCTCGGACGGCGTCACGTCCTTCGGATCACCGAAGCGGCGGGCGAGGATCACGCTCGCCTCATAGAGGATCACGAGCGGGATCATGATCAGGATCATCGAGACCGGATCGCCGCCCGGGAGCGCCGCCGCGACCACCGAGATGATGAAGATCGCGTAGCGGCGGTTCTCGGCGAGCTGGTCCGGCGTGACCACGCCGAGGCGGGTGATCGCCAGCAGGGCGATCGGCATTTGGAAGAGCAGGCCGAGGACCACGGTCAGGATCCCGAGGAAGCCGTAGTAGTCCTTGGCGCGAAGCTGGGTGTTGAACTGGGTGTCGTTGAAGTTCAGGAGGAAGGTGATCGCCGCCGGCATCACGACGAAGTAGGCGAACGCGATCCCCGCCAGGAACAGGAGTGGCATCGCCAGCAGGTAGGGCCTCACGACGTTCTTCTCCTGCGGGGAGAACGCCGGGATCACGAACGCGTAGAGCTGGTAGAGGATGATCGGGAGCGAGAGCACCATCGCGCCGTAGGCCGCCACCTCCACCGTCGTGAAGAAGGGCTCCGTCGGCGAGAGCGTGATCAACGCGTCGTCCTTGTCGGCAGGCAACGGCCAGTTGAAGATGTCCAGCATCAGGTTGTCCTGCCAGAAGCAGAGCGCGAAGGCAACGCCGAAGGCGGCCAGCGAGACGATGATGCGCGAGCGAAGCTCGTCGAGATGCTCGACCAGGGTCAGGCGCTCTTCGTGAGCGATCGCCGCCCGGACCCGGGCCATGGCCCTACGCCTTGGGTTCGGCCACTACCTCGGCCTCGGCGGGCTCCGATGCCTCGCTGGGCTGGGGTACGGCGGCCTGAACCTCGAGCTTGGCCTGCTGCTGGGCCTTCTCGTCGTCGTCGTCGTTGTCGCCGGTGATCGAGTCCTTGAACTCACGCATCCCGGTGCCCAGCGACTTGCCGAGCTCGGGCAGGCGCTTCGGCCCGAAGACGATCAGGGCGATGACGAGGACGATCGCGATTTGCCAGAGGCTGAAATCCATCGGTAGGAATGGTAACGGCGGATCCGAGCGATCGGATCAAATCTCGCCCGCGGGGCGGGATCCTGCCGGTGGAGCCGGTCCGCCCTCGTAACGAGACTCGGTCGCATCGACCTGGCGGTGATAGTGGCTTCCGAGCTCCTCGTGGCCGTAGGGCCGCTCGGCGGGCTGATCCAGGGCCATCAGGCTGAGCTGAGCGATCGGCAGACCTGTGCGCAGCACAATCGGGACGCTGTTGAAGTTGGTGATCTCCAGTGTCAGCGTGCCCTGGAAGCCGGGATCGACGAATCCCGCGGTCGCATGGACGATCAGCCCGAGGCGTCCGAGGCTCGACTTGCCCTCGATGCGGCCCACCACGTCGTCGGGGAGCTCCACCCATTCCTCCGTGCGTCCGAGCACGAACTCGTTCGGGTGGATCACGAAGCTGTCGCCGTTCTCGACGGTGACCTGCTCGGTGAGGTCGGTCGGCGGATCGGCGAGGTCGATCACCTGGATCCGGTGGTTGTGGAAGACGCGGAACGAGGAGCCCAGCTTCAGGTCGACGCTCGCCGGCTGCACCATCTCCGGGTCCCAGGGGTCGATGCGCAGGCGCCCCTCGCCCACGAGGCGCCGGATCGTGCCGTCGGAGAGGATGCCGGGGCGGTCCATTCGTCCAGTTTCGCAGCGGCCCCGATGGCTCGACCGTGTGGCGCAAGCACCGACCCCGCTCTTTGCGGGGAGGATGAGTGTTGACCCTGCGTTAACTGCATGCCAACCCTCTAAAGCGCCCTGGGAGGCCCGCCGATAGGGCGGGCATGGAGGAGAGCGAACGCACAACTGAAGTTGCATCACCCGAGAACGCGGTGTCCCGGGTCGGCCCCGGCGACTTCCAGCCCACGCGGGAACGCGGCCGCCACCGCCGCGGTGACGAGGATCTCCACATCTGCCCATCCTGTGATTCGAGCCTGGTCCACCCCGTGGACTGGTCGCCGGCGTCCGGGCGGCGGTGGCTGGTGGACCTGCGCTGCCCCGAGTGCGAGTGGACCGGAGGCGGCGCCTACTCCCAGAGGGTCGTCGATCGCTACGACGAGGCCCTCGACGACGGCACGGAGGCACTCATGGACGACCTGAACCGTCTCTCCAGAGCCAACATGGAGGAGCACGTCGAGGCCTTCGTGGGGGCGCTGCAGTCCGACCTCATCGTCCCCGAGGACTTCTAGATCTAGCTGTAGCGCTCCACCACGCCGTCTGCGACGAGGGTGAGGAGCTCCCGCTGGGAGGCCTCGATCGGCGCCGCGGCGACCAGCGACTTCGCCTTCTCAACACGCGCTCGGGCGTCCTCGCGCACGTGCTCCAGCGCGCCCGTCGCCGCGATGCGATCACAGGCCTCGGCGGCCCCCGACTCGTCGAGCGAGCGGAGATCGAGCCGGGCCAGCGACGGGTCCTCGCGGAGCGCGGCGATCAGAGGGAGGGTCACCGTCCCGTCAAGCAGGTCGGTGCCGCGAGCCTTCCCGGTCCGCTCGGGCGGGCCCTCGACGTCAAGCACGTCGTCGAGCTGCTGGAAGGCGAGCCCGATCTCGCGCCCGAAGGCGGTCAGGGGCTCATCCGCGGCGGGATCGTCGCGGCCGATCGCGCAGGCGGACTCGAAGAGCCGCGCCGTCTTCAGCAGGCATCGTGCGAGGTAGCGCTCGGGGGGGAGGTCGAGCACGAACGCGTCCCGGCGCTGCGCCAGCTCGCCGAGCGCGAGCGCGACTGAGGCGCTGGCGAGGAGGGCCACTCGACGCTCTCCCGCCGAGCGCGCCTCGCCCGCCGTCGCCGCGTCATCAGTGGCGTCGATCGGGACCTCCGCGAGCTCCGCGAACGCCCGCGAGAACAGGAGGTCGCCCACCGCCGTCGCGCGCCGAGGTCCCGAGGTAGCGACAACCGTCGGCTGCCCGCGGCGCAGCGGGGCGGCGTCCAGCACGTCGTCGTGGACCAGGGTCGCCATGTGCACCAGCTCGACGGCGGTCGCGGCACGGACCGCGCCGTCGCCCGCGTCGGGTCCTGCGCAGAGCAGCACCAACATCGGCCGCAGCCGCTTGCCGCCGGCGGCCAGCGTTGCGCCGGCGTCGGCGCCGAGCGCCTCGCCGTGGCCTGCCACCAGCTCGGAAAGCCGCGACTCGACGCGGCCCATCAGCCGGGGCAGCCAGGTCTGGGCTGCCTCCATCACCATCGTCACCGGCGGCGGTACGGCCGAGCGGGTCACGAGCGGGGCCCATCCTTGGTACCCGAGTGAATCGCGATGATTCCGCCGCCGAGCACGAGCCAGCGGACGCGCTCTAGGCCCGCCCCGTCCATCATCTCCGCCAGCCGCCTCGGCAGCGGGAAGTTGCGGACGGAGTCCGGCAGGTAGGTGTAGGCGGCGGAGTCCCCCGCCACGCTCCCGAGGACGGGGACGATGCGGTCGAACCACAGCGAGAAGAAGGTGGAGAGCGGCGGGCGCCGGGGCTGCGTGATCTCGAGGATGACCAGGCGGCCACCGGGCTTCAGGACCCGCGTGAGCTGGTCCAGGCCCGCCCCGAGGTCGGAGAGGTTGCGGACCCCGAACCCAACCGTCACCGCGTCGAAGGAGGCGTCGGCGTAGGGGAGGTCGAGGGCGTCCGCCCACTCGAACGCGACCGCGGCGCGGCCGGCCACCGAGCCGTTGGACTCCGCGCCCGCCGGCGCGCTCGCGGCGCGCTCGGCCTCCTTGGCGCGCGCGATCTCCAGCATCGCCTCGGAGAAGTCGCAGGCGGTGACGCTTCCGCTCGGGCCCACCGCGTAGGCGAGCTCGAACGCGAGATCGCCGGTGCCGCAGCAGACGTCGAGTGCGCTCTGGCCTGACTCGAGCTCGGCGCGCTCGACCGCGCGCTCGCGCCAGCGGCGGTCAAGCCCGGCGGTCATCACCCGGTTCATCCGGTCATAGACGCCCGCTATGCGGTCGAACATCGTGCGGACCTCGGACGAGAACTCCTCCGAGCCGCGGCTCGGCTGCGCCGGGGCCCCGGCGCCCTGGGATGTCATCTACTCGCCCTGGAGCGAGGCGAGGTAGTCGACCAGCGCGTCGAACTTCTCCGGGGGGAGGTCCGCGTAGGGCGGCATGATCCCCGAGGGGTTCACGAGCGTGCGGGCGATCGCCGCTCGGGGTAGCTTCGCGCCGATCTCGGTCAGCTCCGGACCGGGGCCGTCGTTGCCGTTCTCGCCGAACTTGTGACAGGCGAGGCAGCCCGACTGGGCAGCGACGTCACGGCCGGATTCGTACTCGGCGGCAACCTCACCCTCGATCTCCGTCGGCGATCCGGCCGACGCGCCGAGGTAGGTGAGGAACGCCATGGCGATGATCGTGAGTACGCCTGCGGTGGTGGCGACCGGCCTGCGTTCCGGCCTGCGCTCGGGGCTTCTGTCGTAGAACGGAAGCAGGAGCAGCAGGACGAGAAGGATGTTCGGGAGGATGATCGTGGCCAGCGGGACCAGCTCCGGCGGCTTGATCACGCGAAGGACCTCGAAGAGGAAGAAGAAGTACCACTCGGGCCGGGGCACGTAGGTGGTCGTCGTCGGGTCGGCCTTGGGTCCCTGCTCGGCCCCGAGGACGATCGACATGATCGCGATCACCGCGATGACGATCAGCGCCATCACGGAGTCCTTGGCGACGGCGTACGGGAAGAACGGCTTGCCCTTCTTCTTCAGCGCCTCGTACTCGCGGAGGTACTGCTCCTTCTCTCGGCCGTTCACGAGCCGCTACCCGACCTTTTCCTCGCGGAGGGACTTGGGCTTGGTCTCGGCCTTCGCCCAAGGCGGCGCCGTGGTGCCGAGCTTGACGACCAGGTACAGGTGCGCGCCGATCAGCGCGATGATCAGGCCGGGCACCAGCAGCATGTGGACCGCGTAGAAGCGCGAGATCGTCGTCGCTTCGAACTCGGCGCCGGCTCGGAGGAAGTCGGCGAGGTAGGGCCCGACCACCGGCCCGGTGGCGGTGATGTTGTTGGCGACGATGGTCGCCCAGAAGGAGCGCTGGTCGAACGGCAGCAGGTAGCCGGTGAGGCCCATCACCAGGGTCATCACCAGGAGCAGGACGCCGATCACCCAGTTCAGCTCGCGCGGGTACTTGTAGGCGCCGAAGAAGAAGGTCCTGCCCATGTGGAGGAAGATCAGGACAATCATCACGGTCGCGCCCCACTTGTGCATACCGCGCACGAACTCGCCGAGGAAGACGTCGTTGGTCAGGTAGGTGATCGAGGCGTAGGCCTCGGTGGCCGATGGTGTGTAGTACATCGCCAGGAAGACCCCGGTGAGTGCCTGGGCGACGAACGCGAACAGGGTGGCCGAACCCAGCGTGTAGAACCAGTTGGTCCCCTTGGGGACCTTGCGGAAGAGCATGCCGGTGAGGAAGCCGGTTGCACCGGTCCGCTCGTCGACCCACCCGACCAGGTCGGCGGGGGCCTCCTTGGCCTTCTGGACGCCGGGGTGGCCGTTGCCGGAGCCGCTCGACTCGCCGGGCTTGGCGGGCTTGCGCAGCAGCTGCGGGACGGGAAGCCTGGGCATCAGCGATGCCTCCGCTCTCGTGGTGTCGTGGAGAGGGTCATCGCTAGTTGGGCGGCGGCGGCGTGGTGGGCCGCGGCGGGTAGAGGTACTCCCAGATCCCGCCGGTGAACTCCCCGGGATCGCGGGCGCGCACCGGCTCGAGGTCGGAGGTGACGCTGTAGCGGGGGCCGATCTCCAGCCGGCCGGCGCTCACCCTCGTCTGGAACCGGTCGAGCGGTCGAACCGGCGGGCCACCGATGACCTGGCCCTCGAAGTCGTAGACGCCACCGTGGCACGGGCAGATGAAGGTGGAGGACGCCTCGACGAAGCGCACCGGACACCCCAGGTGTGCGCAGCGGGTGGAGATGGCGATGTACTCGCCGGGGTTCTCATCCGGGTTGATCTTCGGATTCCCCTCTCGCACGTAGGCCGTGGTCTTGCCGGCCTCGCCGATCCCGTCGCGGATGGTGATCACGACCGCCGTGTAACTGTCAGGGCCGAAGTCGGCGGCCGAGCCGACGCTCTCCCAGGTCTCCTCCGGCGCATCGAAGACGGGGGCGAGGGCGAAGCCGACAGCGGGCAGGGCGACGATCGCGATCCCCAGGCCGCCTGCGGCCTGCCCACCCAGAGCGAAGACGGCGCGACGAGTCATCGACTCGCCCTCGTAGTAGCCCGCGGGGTGGGGCTGTTCGGGCGAGCCGTTCTGGCCGTTCTTCTTCTCGGGAGCGTCAGCCACGGTCGGGCGGGTCAGGAGGATCGAAGTCTATTGCGTCGGCGGCGTTGGCCAACCCGTCCCCGAAGCCACCGTCCGAGGCCATGCCGCGTGCCGCAGCCCAGAGCGCCATGGATGGGTCCTCGCCGGCTGCGTTCGAACGCAGAGACGCCTTCGCCGCCTCATATGCCGCGGACGCCCCGACGGCGACCGCGCACGCGCCGGCAAGCCACAGGCTGAGGGCGGTGCGCTCGTCCGCCGCGCCGTCGGCATGCAGCACCGCACACAGGGAGATCAGGTCCGCAAGCTCGCGCACCGCCTCGAGGTCGCCCAGGCCCGCCAGGCGCTCCAGGCCCAGCGCGTAGAGGTGGTCTCCGGCGAGCAGCGCCAGGTCGGGCTCGGCGACCGCCAGGATCCGCGACTCCCGGTAGTGCAGGAGATACCCCTCGCGGACCGCCTCGATCACGAAGGCGTAGTCGCCCTCGGCGCCCGACGCCCGAGGGCCGGCTGCCGCGAGCGCACCCAGGGCGGCGGTGCCACCGGGCTCCCGCAGGTACTCGCCGAGGAGCGTGTCGTCGTCGCGGACGGCGGCGGCGACCTCATCCAATGCGTGTTCGGCGACGTCCACGGCCGCGCGAGATTACAGCCGTCACACCTCCACGTGCGGTGCCTGACCCCTTCCGCGGGCGTGGCTACGCACGCGACGCCCCCGCCCGGGGTCAGGCACCGTCGCGGGAGTGTGACTTCGTGACGAGGCTCTAACGGGGCAGCGGCTGGCGCCCCGGGGCGCGCAGCCCGTCGAGGATCACCTGGAGCATGCGCTCCCAGCTCATCTCCATCGGGCCGACCTTGCCGTCCACCAGCGCGCGGCCGATGCCGCAGGTCAAGCCCGGGACATCCTCCCACTCCATGTCCTCCCGCAGCTCGCCCGCCGCCTGCGCGCGGCCGACCAGCTCGCCGAGCAGCTCGGGCATCCCGACGCCCTCGGCGCCGGCCCGCATCGTCTCCGGGCGCTCGAACATGGCCTCCGAGAGCGCGCGGTCTCCGGCCATCACGCCCGCGGAATAGCGCATAAAGCCGGCGAAGCCGTCCCACGGGTCCGGGTTGGCGATGCCCTCGGCGGCGGCGATCGCGAGGCCCTCGAAGCGCTCCTCGATCAGGGCCTCGAGTAGGTCGCTCTTGTTCGGAAAGTGCCGGTAGACGGTCCCGACGCCCACCCCTGCCCGGCCGGCGATCTGCTCAACCTGAGCGTCGAAGCCGTGCTCGGCGAACAGCTCGCGCGCCGCCTCGAGGATGCGCTTGTGGTTCCGGCGCGCGTCGGCGCGGAGCGCTGGGGCCTTCGGGGTCTCGACGGTCGCCACTTCGGATCCTCTCAGTGATGGACGTCACAAACAAGCGGAGGGCTGATTCCGTATAGTGCGCGAACCAGAACCTGAACTCCGGTTCCGATTATGCCACATCGGACCGGATCCGACCAAGGAGACGGCACATGACAACTGACCAGGCAACCCTCGAACGTCGCCGCTGGATCGCCCTCGCGCTCCTCTGCGTCGCCCAGTTCGTCGTCGTCCTCGACGCATCGATCACCAACGTCGCCCTGCCGACGATCGGCCGCTCCCTGGGCATCGGCCAGGACAGCCTCTCCTGGGTCGTCACCGCCTACGCGCTCACGTTCGGCGGCTTCCTGCTGCTGGGCGGCCGGCTCGCCGACATCCTCGGCCGCCGCCGGGTGTTCATGAGTGGCCTGCTGCTCTTCGCGGCGGCCTCGCTGGTCGGCGGGTTCGCGGAGTCGGAGGGGATGCTGATCGGCGCCCGGGCCGTGCAGGGCCTCGGCGCGGCGCTGCTCTCCCCCGCTGCCCTGTCGATCATCACCACGACCTTCAGGGATGGCTCCGAGCGCAACAAGGCGCTCGGCGTCTGGGGCGCGGTCGCGGGATCCGGTGGAGCGGCCGGCGTCCTGCTCGGCGGTGTCCTCACCGAGTACCTGGGCTGGGAGTGGGTCCTCTGGGTCAACGTGCCCATCGGGATCGTTGCGGCGATGCTCGCGCCGTCCCTGATCGCCGAGAGCCGCGCCGCGCCGGGGACCCGGTCCTTCGACTTCGCGGGTGCCTTCAGCGTGACCGCCGGACTCTCGTTGCTCGTCTACGGGCTGATCGAGGCCCCCGGCGCGGGCTGGGGCTCCGGTCAGACGATCGCCCTGCTCGGAGGGGCCGGCGCGCTGATCGCGGCGTTCGTCGCCATCGAGCTGCGCTCGGACTCCCCACTGATGCCGTTCTCGATCTTCCGGATCAGGACGCTGACCGGCGCGAACGTCGTCGGGGTCCTGACCGGCGCATCCCTGTTCAGCATGTTCTTCTTCATCTCGCTGTACATGCAGAACGTGCTCGGCTACAGCGCGATCAAGGCGGGCCTCTCGTACCTGCCCCTGGCGCTTTCGATCATCGTCGCCGCGGGGCTCGCCTCGACGCTCGTCACGCGCGTTGGCTACAAGCCGATCCTGGCGACCGGGATGCTGCTGATCGCCGCGGGGCTGGCGTGGTTCAGCCAGATCTCGGTGGACGGGTCGTTCCTGGGCGACGTCCTCGGACCGTCGCTCCTCGCCGCGGTCGGCCTTGGCTTCGCGTTCGTGCCGCAGACGATCGCCGCGGTCTCCGGCGTAAAGGAGCACCTCGCCGGGCTCGCGAGCGGGCTCATCAACACCTCCCAGCAGGTGGGAGGCGCGCTCGGCCTCGCGGTCCTCTCGACCGTCGCGTTCCCGCAGATCACCGACAACACCGCGGCCGCCGCCGGCGACCCTGCCGCGATCCCGGGCATCCTCACCGAGGGCTACGCGGACGCGTTCATGGCGGGCTCCGTGATCGCCCTGCTCGGCCTCGTGGCGACGCTCACGCTGATCAGCGGCCGCGACTCCAAGGCGCACATGGACATCGGCGACGGGCCCGACGAGCCGGGCACCGTCGCTGGGCACAACGGCGCGGACCCGGTCGCCGATCGCAAGCCGGTAACCAGCGCGGCCTGATCGGTGTGGATGAGATCCGGTTCATCCTGTGCGCCGGATCTCATCCGCGGCCGGTGACGGTTGTCGGTTGCCGTATGCCCGGCGCGCACCTACGCTCCCTCCATGTGGCTAACGGGACGCGCGCGGCTCTGCGCGCTCACAGCGGTGATCGCATGCGCGGCAGCGCCGGCGGCTGAGGCGGCTGACGCGGACTGGGTCCAGCGCGCGCTCGGATCGCAGTACGAGCTGGGGTCGGAGATCGGGTTCGCCAACGCGCCCTGGATCGGTACGCACAACTCGTTTAACTCGACCGCGGAGATGGGCCAAACCCTTTCGGCTCAGGACGCGAACCAGCAGATCGACCTCGTCTCACAACTCGACGCGGGGATGCGCTCGCTGGAGCTGGACGTCCACCGCTACCCGGACATCGGTGGGGTGCCGCGGGTCTGCCATGCCCGGGGACACGACCAGCTTCACTTCGGCTGCACGATCGAGAAGGAGCTGACCATCGTCCTCGGGGAAGTCGCCGCCTGGCTCAACGAGGCGGGGCATGAGGAGGAGGTGCTGCTCCTCTACCTCGAGGACCATCTCGACGACGATGAGGGGTACGGTGACGGCGCCGCGGCGGTGACCGCACAGCTCGGCGACCTGGTGTTCACCCCTCCCCCGGGAGCCTGCAGCGAGGTGCCCCAGGACCTGACGCGCAACGACGTGCTCGCCGCCGGCCACCAGGTCGTGATCGTCTCCGACTGCGGGGTCGGCACGGCCTGGCCGGGGGTGGCGTTCAACTGGGACTCCCACGTCGAGGACCGCCCCGTCGACTACGCCGACTTTCCCGACTGCGGCCCGGACTTCGATCGCGCGACCTACGACACCCTCTTCGTCCGCTACTACGAGGACTCCACGGCGCTCACCAACCAGGTGGGCCCGCCGACCGGCATCGCCACGCCCGACGACGGGATCACGCCCGAGACCGCGGCGGCGATGATGCGCTGCGGCGTCGATCTGATCGGCCTGGACCAGCTGGGCGGTCCCGCGGATCCTCGCCTCGAGGCGCTCGTGTGGAGCTGGGCTCCCGGCGAGCCCGGCCCCGGGGGGCAGGCGGGCGGGCGACCGCGCCGCTGCATCAAGCAGGTCGTAAGTGCCGCGCTCCCGTTCGGGCGCTGGCGCGACACCCGCTGTGAGATCAAGCGGGCGACCGCGTGCCGGATGGCCGACGGCTCATGGACGGTGCTGAAGCGCCGCCGCCACGAGCGCCGCGCGATCCTGGCCTGCGGGCGCCGCGGCGGCGCGATCGGCGCACCGAGGACCGGCTTCGAGGCCCAGCAGCTTCGCCTGGCGATGGCGGCCGCGGGCGTTCGCGCCGCTCGCCTCGGGCTACGCCTCGCCGACGACGACTCCTTCCGCCCGCTCGACAGCTAGCCGAACGCCGCGGCGAAGGCCTCGCGCGCCGCGTCGACCGTGCGCTCAATCGCAGCGGCGTCGTGGGCCAGCGAGACGAACCAGGCCTCGTACTGCGAGGCCGGCGGGTAGATCCCGCGGTCGAGCAGCTCACGGCAGAACGCGCCGTAGGCATCGAAATCGCAGGCCGAGGCGCCTGCGAAGTCCGTGACCTCCTCCGAGGAGAAGAAGGGGGTGACGAGGCCCGGGGCGCTGGCGACCGTGACGGCTCGATCGCCCGCCGCTTCCCGCAGCCCATCCGCGAGGGCCTCCGTCAACTCCGCGAGGCGCTCGTAGGCCACGCGGTCGAGTTGCGAAAGCGTCGCGAGCCCGGCCGCGACAGCCAGCGGATTGCCCGACAGCGTTCCCGCCTGGTAGACGTCGCCGGCCGGGGCGATCCGGCCCATCAGTTCGCGCGAGCCGCCGTAGGCGGCGAGCGGCAGGCCGCCGCCGAGCACCTTGCCCATGATCGTCAGGTCGGGCTCGACGCCGTAGAGCTCCTGGGCGCCGCCGCGGGCGACGCGAAAGCCGGTGATCACCTCATCGAAGACAAGCAGCGCGCCTGAGGAATGGGCCTGCGCCCGGAGGAGTTGGAGGAACCCCTCGGTGGGCGGGACGAGCCCCATGTTCGCCGCGATCGGCTCGGCGATGATCGCTGCGAGATCGTGCCCGGCAACGGCCGCCTGCAGCGCGTCCGGGTCGTTCCACGCCACCACCACGGTGTCCGCCGCGGCGGCCTCGGTGACGCCCGGACTCGCTGGGATCCCCTGGGTCGCCAGGCCCGAGCCGCCCTCGGCGAGCAGCCCGTCCACATGGCCGTGATAAGCCCCCGCAAACTTCAGGACCTTCTCGCGCCCGGTCGCCGCCCGCGCCAGACGCAGTGCGCTCATCGAGGCCTCGGTGCCGGAGTTCACCAGGCGCACCATCCCCACCGAGGGGACGCGATCGGCGACCTCCGCTGCCAGCTCCACCTCAGCCTCGGTCGGCGCGCCGTAGGAGGTGCCGCGCGCGGCGGCCTCCTGCACGGCATCGACGACGGCGGGTTGAGCGTGGCCCAGGATCAGCGGGCCCCACGAGCAGACCCAGTCGACGTAGCGATGCCCGTCGGCGTCGATCAGCTCGACGCCCTCGCCGCGCTCGATGTAGATCGGATGCTCCCGGCCGATCGAGCGCATCGCCCGCACCGGGGAGTTGACCCCGCCGGGCAGCAGGCCGACCGCGCGCGCGTGGATGAGCTCGGAGGCGCGGGTGTCCAGGGTCACTTCGCGGCGACGGCGCCGTCGGCTGCGGCCGCCCTGGGGTCCGCCTCCCACGTCGCGTAGTCGTCCGTGAAGTAGTGAAGGCGGATCTTCTTGAACTCGGTGGAGGAGTAGAGGACGGCGCGATCGTCGCCGTGGAGCTCGTGCTCGTCGGCGATCGAGTCGAGGATCGCGTCGCACTCCTCCTTCGAGCGGCCGTGAGCCATCGTGAAGACGGAGTAGGGCCAGTCGGCGTAGGTGGGGCGCTCGTAGCAGTGCGAGATGCCGCGGACGGCGGCCATACGCGCGCCGGTATCGAGGATCTCGTCCTCGGGCACCTTCCAGACGCCCATCCCG
Source organism: uncultured Solirubrobacterales bacterium (assembly GCA_963807385.1). GTDB lineage: Bacteria > Actinomycetota > Thermoleophilia > Solirubrobacterales > 70-9 > JBDTSW01. The sequence continues at coordinate 98,346 of CAWEBQ010000004.1, read as the reverse complement.
TTCGCCGAGAAGCCCGCGCGGCGGTGGAAGAGGATCGCGGCAACCCGGCGCAGAATCTTTCGCTCGCACATCTTCTCGAGGTGGGCGAGCAGCTCGGGCGTCGTCATCCCCACCTCCGCCGCGGCCGCGTCGTAGGGGCGGTCGGTGACCTCCATCGGCCCCTGGAGCGCCTGAATCACGGCGATGTCGCGCTCGTCGTAGGGCTGCGCCTCCAGCTCCCGCGGCGGCGCTGCCTCGGCCACCTTGGCCAGCGCGTCGGTGCCCTTCTCCATCTCCAGGTTCATGTTGATCTTGAAGAGCTGGAGGGTCGGGAGCTGGCGGATCGACTCGGCGCCCGTGAGCTCTTGGAGCACGTCGAGCGTGCCCTGGATCCCGAGCTCGGAGTCCGGCGGGGTGGCGATCGTGAACCAGAGGTTGAACTCGTGGGTGCGCAGATAGTTGTGGCTTACGCCTGGGTGCGAGTTGATGATCTTCGCCGCGCGGTGCGGGTGCTCGGCATCGACCTTGGCGGCGACCAGCATCGACTCGTAGCCCAGCGCCCTGGTGTCGAAGATCGGCGTGATCTCGCGGATGATCCGCTCGCGCACCAACCGCTGGGTGCGGGTCATCACGTCGTCGAGCTCGAGGCCGGCCTCGGCGGCGATCGGCGCGAACGGCTGCTCCGCCAGCGGGAACCGCGACTGCAGCAGGTTCATCAGGCGCTTGTCGTCCTCATCGAGCGGGATCGCGGCACCGTCCTTGCGCGAGCGCAGCTTGGGTCGCGCGCCGCCGTTGGAGCCGTTGCCCGGCGCTACAGCCATCCCGCGATCTCCTTGGCGTAGTAGGTGACGATCACATCTGCTCCGGCCCGACGGATCGCGACCAGCGATTCCGTCGCCGCCGCCTGCTCGTCGATCCAGCCACTTGCCCCCGCCGCCTTCAGCATCGCGTACTCGCCCGAGACTTGGTAGGCGGCGATCGGGAGGTCGAAGCGCTCGCGCGCCCGGGCGATCACATCGAGGTAGGGGCCCGCCGGCTTCACCATCACCATGTCGGCGCCGGCCGCGACGTCCTCGGAGATCTCGCGCATGGCCTCGCGGGCGTTCGCCGGATCCATCTGGTAGCCGCGGCGGTCCCCTTCATGCGGGGTTGACTCGGCCGCCTCGCGGAAGGGGCCGTAGAAGGCGGAGGAGTACTTGGCCGCATAGGAGAGGATCGCCGTGTTGGGATGACCCTCCTCGTCGAGCTGGTGGCGGATCGCCTCGACCATCCCGTCGGCCATCGCCGAGGGGGCGACGACGTCGGCGCCCGCCTCCGCATGCGAGATCGCCGTGCGCGCGAGCAGCTCCAGCGTGATGTCGTTGTCGAGCTCGCCCTCGCGAAGGAATCCGCAGTGCCCGTGCGAGGTGTACTCGCACAGGCACACATCGGTGATCACGGTCAGGTCCGGGTGGGCCTCCTTCAGCGCCCGCACCGCCATCTGCACGACACCCTCGTCGTCGTATGCGCCGGTGCCGGCCTCGTCCTTGTTCGCGGGGATCCCGAACAGAATCACCGCGGCGATGCCGTTCGCCTGGACGTCGGTGGCCTCGGCGACCAGCTCGCCGATCGAGAAGCGCTCGATGCCGGGCATGGAGGAGACGGGCTCGCGGACGCCCTCGCCGGCGACGACGAACATCGGCTGCACCAGGTGGCGGGGCGAGAGCTCGGTCTCACGCACCAGGTCACGTAGCGCGCCGGTGCGGCGCAGGCGCCGCATGCGCGTGGCGGGGAAGCTCACGCGCAGCAGTTTAGGGAGCGAGGGGTCCCCCGCGGGCGCTACTTCTCGGGCAGCGAGCCCGCGAAGGCGACCGCCTCGGCCACCCAGCGCCGAAGGTCCGCGTCGTCCGCAACGGCCGCCGGCTTCGCCAGGGCGAACGCCTTCATCGGCCGGCCGGTGAAATCCATCACGTCGAGGCCGTCCCCGGAGATCGCCTCCGGTCCGCGGTCGGGGCCGAGGCGGAGCATCAGATCCTCGTCCACGATGCCGCAGCACATGTTCCCCCGCAGCATGAAGGCGAGGCCGCCGAACATCTTCTGCTCGGTCACCCCGAACTCGTCCGAGAGCACCACCCGCACGCGGTCGGCGAGGGCTTCGTCGTAGGCCATGGCGCGATGCTAAGTGAAGCGGCGCAGGGCGAGGCGCGCGAGCGCTCCGTAGGCCGCCGTGACGGCCGCGAGGTGCAGGAGCGGCACGCCGATCGACGGGCCCGCGTCGTCCAGCGCGGCCGACATCGCATCCAGCGCCGGATCGAAGGGGAACAGGGCGCGGGCGATCTGGATCAGATCGAAGGCCAGGGGGCCGACGGTGCCCGACGGGACCAGCGAGAGGAAGGCGATCGGCAGTGACACCATGAACGCGAGGAGCGACGAGGCGCGCACCTCGCGCGCGGCGCCTCCCAGCGCCGCCCCGAACGCCGCGAAGGCCGCACCCCCCATGAGGATCGCGGCGAGGATGAGCCCGAACCGGCCCCAGTCGATCGTCACGAACAGCGATAAACCGCCGAGCATGAGGAGGGTCACCGCCAGGGAAGCGACCGCGCCGAGCACCACCTTTTCGGCGAGCAACGCGCCCGGTGAGATCAGGCCGCGGGTCAGGCGCGGGTAGGCGTTCTCCTCGCGCTCGAGGGCGAGCGAGCCGGCCACCAACAGCACGGTCACGAACATCAGCGTCACGGTGGCGGCGACCGAGATCGCGAACGCGTCGAGCGAGGTGCCGCCGCCCGAGACCACCGTCTTGTCGACCTCGATCGGCGAGGCGACGGCTCCGAGAAGGGGAAGCGCGAAGTCCAGGTTGTCGCTCGCAAGGTCGGCGAACTCGATCACCTGGTCGATCCGCTTCGAGGCCGCCGACCCCGGCGGCAGCTCGTCGCGCGCTCCGGCGAGGATGTCCGCGGCATTGTTGAGCCCGAGGACGTCGAAGGTGGTCCCGAGCAGCGGGATGTCGAAGTTGCCGCCCTCGATCAGAACGTTGAGATAGACCTCGGCCGACTCCGAGATCCGCTGGGCGAGGATCAGGTTCGCCTCGGTGATCAGCGCCTGGATCCGGTCGTCCACGAGCTGCGCCTTCACGGGGTCGTCCTCGTTGACCAGCACCTCCACCGTGGGGGTCTCCGGGTCGAGCGAGGTGAGCGACTCGAGCTTGTCGAGGATGTCCCCGGGCACGATCAGCGCGCCCAGCACCTCACCGTCCTCCACCTTCCGCTCGGCCTCCTCCCGCGAGCCGACATCGACGCAATCCACGCGGTCGCACAGCTCGTCGCGGGCGATGCCACGATCGAGCGCCTCCTCGTCGCCGCCGACCTGAAACGCCTCTTTGGGGGGCACCTCGTTGTAGAAGGCCACGCGCGGCTTACCGCCCTCGTCGGAGAGTGCGAACCCGATCAGGATCGCGATCGCCACCGGGTAGATGACCAGCAGCGCGCTCACCAGCGGCGAGCGGCGGAGGATCTGGAGGTCCTTGAGGAGGAGGTGGCGCATCAGCCGGCTAGTGGCCCCGCTCGCGCAGGAAGGCGACGAACGCTTCCTCGAAATCCCGGGCGCCCGACTCTGGCACCGCCTCGTGGAGGGCCTGCTGAGAGCCGTCGAACACCCGCTCGCCGTCGGCGAGGACCAGCAGGCGATCGCCGTAGCGCTCGGCCTCCTGGATGTAGTGGGTGGAGAAGATCACGGTGGTGCCGCCGCCGGCGAGCCCGTTCACGAACTCCCACAGGCGCGCGCGCTGGCGCGGATCGAGGCCCGACGACGGCTCGTCGAGCAGGAGCACCGGCGGGCGGGCGAGGAGTCCGATCGCGATGTTCACCCGCTGCTGGTTGCCCCCGCTGAGCGTGATGACCTGGTCGTCTCGGCGGTCGGCAAGGGCGGTCTGTTCGAGCATCTCCTCGACAACGGCCTCGGGCTCAGCGACCCCCTCCAGCCGCGCGAACAGCATGAGGTTCTCGGCGACGGTGAGCCGGCGGTAGAGCGCGGCCTGCTGGGGCACCCACCCGATCTCGCCCGGCGCTCGGCTCACCTCGCCCCCGTCGGGTGAGCGGATACCGGCGAGGATCGAGAGCAGCGTGGTCTTACCGGCTCCGTTGGGGCCGATCACCGCCAGCAACTCGCCTCGGTGCGCCTCGAAGGAGACCTCGCGAAGCGCCCAGCGTTCACCGAAGCGCTTCGAGAGCCCCCGGACCTCGATCACGGCGCTCGCGTCTTCAGGGGCTGGGACCGCCGGCTGCACCTGCGGAAACCTACGCGGTCGCCGAGCCCGGAGCTAAAGCTCGGCCAATACCTCAGCCGCAGCGCGCTCGCCGGAGCGCACGGCGCCGTCCATGTAGCCGACCCAGTAGCCCGATGTCTCGGTCCCGGCCCAGTGGATCCGGCCGACCGGGTCACGCAGGGCGGTGCCGTAGGCAAGCAGGTCGCCGGGGCCGCCGTAGCCGACGGGGCCGCCACGGCTCCAGACCTCCGCTGGCCAGTTGGTCTCGATGTACTGGAGGGCGTCCTGGGCCTTCGGTCCGTAGTACTTGGTGAAGAGATTGAGCACGGCGGTCTTGCGCTCGGCCGGGGTCTTCAGCATGAAGCTCCGCGCCTCGTCGGCGCCGACGAAGCCGAAGATGATCCCGACCGAGCCATCCGGCGGCGAGGCGTCATAGGTCACGTTCACCGGACCGTCGTGCGAGACGGCGGTTCCGTTGAGGCCATCGGCGCGCCAGAACGGCTCGTCGTAGATCGCGGTCACCTTCATCAGATGCCCCTGGGCTAGCCGCTGGGTGAGGCCGTCGCGAAGCGGCGGCATCTTTGGCCTGAAGGTGATGCGCCCGGCGAGCGCCGGCGGGACCGCGACGATCGCCCGGTTGGCCTGGACGTCGAAGCCACGGACGCGGATCGTCACGCCCTTGCCGTCCTGCGAGATCTTGCGAACCGGGGCGTGCAGCACGACCCGCTTGCCGAGCGCCCTCGCCATCCGGTTCGGGATCGCGGCACTGCCGCCGACGAAGCGCTTCTCCTGGGCGCCTCCCCTGGTGTTGAAGTTCCGCTCGAAGGTGCCAGCGTTGTTTTCGTCGCCGGAGGCGGCGATGTAGAAGAGCGTGTAGAGCAGCGAGATGTCGCGCGGCTCGGCGCCGAATATGGGGCGTGTCGCGACCGGAACGATCTTCTTGAACGCCGGCAGGGTGCTGTTGTCGGCGACCCAGCTCTCGAGCGTCTGGCCGTCCCACTCCGCGGCGCTGGAGGCGGTCCACGGCGCGTTCACCGGCACCGAGGTCGACATGTCGTCGAGCTTGACCACGACCGCCGCCAGGTCGGCGGCGATCAGGGGATCGGGCGGCGCCGTGCCGAGCGGGCCCGTGTCGGAGTAGGTGCTGCGCTGACCGAGGGAGTTGACGTAGACGTTGTCGCCGGTGCCGAACGTGTCGAACGTGTCGACCCCGAAGCGCTCGGCCATGGCCTGGATCCGGGTCTGGGTAGGGCCGGTGAAGGTCCCGCCCGCCTCGGAGATGTTGCCCCTCAGCACCTTGTGGTTGAAGACGCGGCCGCCGACCCGCTTGCGGGCCTCCAACACCAGCACCGACTTCCCGGCCGCGCGCAACGCGAGCGCAGCGGTCAGCCCGGCGAGTCCGGCGCCAACAACGACGACGTCCACCCTGCGGCGGCTGCGACTCTTCGCCGCCGCGACTCCGGGGGTCCGCGCGACAGCGCCCGCGGCCGCGGCGGCGGCGCCCGCTCCGATCAGGCCCCGCCTCGAGATCTCATGACCCATCCCGGGAAGGTAACCGGCAGTGGGTTCCCGGGCGCCGGTTAGGCTGCCCGGGCATGCTCGAAACCGCACGCGAGGCGATCGCAGTCACCCGCCGGCGGCTCGCCGAGGCGAAGGCCGAGGGGCTCGGCGTCGCTGACGCCGTCGGCTCCGCCACGGCGCGGGTGGCCTGAGATGCGCATCCTCTTCATCGCCGACGCCGTCGGCAAGCCGGGCAGGGCCGGGCTTGATCGGGCGTTGCCAGGGCTCCGCGAGCGGCACTCACCCGACCTCGTGATCGTCAACGGCGAGAACTCGGCGGGCGGCCTCGGCGTCACCGAGAAGACCGCACGGGAGTTCTACGAGATGGGGGTCGACGTGATCACCCTCGGCAACCACGCCTACCGCCACCGCGACGTCTACGAGTACCTCGACCGGGAGGAGCGGATCGTGCGACCGGCGAACTACATGAAGTCGAGCCCGGGCAAGGGCTCGACCGTGGTCGAGGCGGCCGGGCGGCGGGTTGCGGTCGTCAACCTGTCCGGTCAGGTCCAGATGCGCGCCGCGCGCTCGCCGTTCCCCGAGGCGGCCTCGATCGTCGACGGCCTCGAGGGCAAGGCGGACGTGATCTTCGTCGACTTCCACGCCGAGGTCACCTCGGAGAAGATCGCGATGGGCTGGCACCTGGACGGCCGCGTCGCCGCCGTCGTCGGCACCCACACACACGTCCCAACCGCCGACGCCCGCGTCCTGCCGCAGGGCACCGCCTTCATCAGCGACGTCGGCATGACGGGCTCCCGCGACAGCGTGCTGGGCGTCCGCTGGGAGCAGGCGCTGGAGGGCTTCCGCACTCAGATGCCGGTGCGGTTCACCACCGCCGAGGAGAACGTCTGGATCAACGCGGTGCTCGTGACCGTGCGCGAGGACGGCCGCGCCGAGTCGATCGAGCAGATCCTGGAGCCCGCGCCGGACTGACGCTCCGTCAGCCGATCTTCTCGCGCTCGCCCGCGGCGGTGGTGCCTCGAAGCAGGATGTCGCGAAGCGCGCGCTGGTCCGCCGCGGAGAGGGCGGCGATCTCCGGCGGAGGCTGCGCCAGGCGAATGTTGATCTCGTCGCGGATGCGCCGGCCCTCGTCGGTGAGGACCAGAAGCTTCACCCGGCGATCGCTGGGGTCGGCGGTGCGCTCCACGAGGCCCTTCTCTTCCAGGCGGTCCGTGATCCAGGTCATCTGCGAGTTGTCGCAGGCGAGGACGTCGGCGATGTAGCCCATCGGCCGCGGCTCGTCGAGCTCCTGCATCGTGAACACCAGGGGCGGGCGAAGCCCGTACTCGCCCTGCACGGCGAGCATCACGGGCCGGTAGCGCGCGAACAGCTCGTACACCGCCTGCCAGGCCTGGTGGGCCGGCGTCGAGGATTTGGACTTTGTGGTTGCCACGTTGTGACCATCATATACCAGGACAGTCCAGGAATCAAATAGTTGAAGAATCCAACCTTTGTGCTAGGGTGTCGCGCAATGAGCAGTGACAACTCGATCGAAGTCCACGACCTCGTACGTGTCTTCAAGAAGGGGCCGCGTGCCGTCGACGGCATATCCCTCCGAGTCGAGCCGGGAGAGATCTACGGCTTCCTCGGGCCGAACGGCGCCGGCAAGTCGACCACGGTCCACATCCTCACGACCCTCCTGCCCCCCACGGAGGGAACCGCGCGCGTCGCCGGCTTCGACGTGCAGGCCGACGGCCGCGCGGTCCGTGATGCGATCGGGGTGGCACTCCAGGAGGCGGCGCTCGACCCCTTTCTGACCGGACGCGAGCACATGAAGCTCCAGGGCGGACTGCACGGGCTGAACGCGGCCGAGATCGAGCGGCGAGGCGAGGCGCTGTTGCAGCGCGTCGGCCTCGACGGCGAGGCCGCCGACCGCCGTGTCGGCGGCTACTCGGGCGGCATGAAGCGGAGGCTCGATCTCGCTCTCGCGCTTATCCACGAGCCGCGCATCCTCTTCCTCGACGAGCCCACCACCGGACTGGACATCCAGAGCCGCACGGCGATGTGGGATGAGGTCTCGAGGCTCACCCGCCAGGAGGGAGTGACGGTGTTCCTCACCACGCAGTACCTGGAGGAGGCCGACGAGCTCGCCGACCGCGTCGGGATCATCGAGCAGGGCAAGCTGGTGGCCGAGGGCACCCCCACGGAGCTCAAGGCCGAGATCGGGCGCCCAACCGTCGAGGCGTCGCCGGTCGAGGCCGCCGAGCTAGGGCGCGTCGCGTCCGTGCTCAGCCGGTTCGGCGAGGAGCTCCCGGCGCCGCGCGGGGCGGCCGCCATCCGCATCACAGGCGGGACCGAGGGCCTGGCCGAGGTGGTTAGGGCGCTCGACGCCGAGAAGATCGCCGTCGGCAACCTTCAGCTGCACGAGCCGTCCCTGGACGACGTCTTCCTCGCCAAGACCGGCCGTTCACTGGAGGGTGCCGGGGAGGAGGCCGAGGAGGGTGCCGAACTGGCGGCCGAGACGGGCGAGCGTGAAGCGGTGGTCGCCGCTCGATGAGCGCGATCGGCGCATTCGCCCCGATGGGGTCCCAGACGCGCTACCTCGCCTGGCGCTCGATCACCCGCACGCTGCGTCAGCCGATCATGATCGTGCCGACGCTGGTGTTCCCGCTGTTCCTGCTGGCTATCAACGCCAGCGGGCTCTCCGCGGCGACCGACATCCCCGGCTTTCCGACCGACTCATACCTCACCTTCGCCCTGGCGTTCCCGTTCGTGCAGGGTGCGATCTTCGCCACCAACACCGCCGGCACCAACCTCGCCGAGGACATCGGCTCGGGATTCTTCAACCGGCTCTCGCTCACGCCGATGCGGGGTTCGGCGCTGCTGGCGGGCCAGCTCGCCGGAGTGCTGATGGTGGCGGTGGTCCAGGCGATCACCTACCTGCTCGTCGGCCTCGCGGCCGGCGCGCACATGGAGGCGGGCATCTGGGGTGTGCCGGTGCTCTTCACCTTGTCGTTCGCGACCTGCGCGGCGTTCGGGGCCTTCGGCCTCTTCATCGGGCTTCGCTCCGGCTCCGGCGAAGCGGTCCAGGGACTTTTTCCCCTGATGTTCGTGCTGCTCTTCCTCAGCTCGGCATCGATGCCGCGTGATCTGATCGAGCAGGACTGGTTTGCGACCGCGGCAACGCTCAACCCGATCTCTTACGTGATCGAGGGCGTGCGCAGCCTGTTCGTGACCGGGTGGGACGGTGAGGCGCTTGCGCTTGGCTTCGGAGTGGCGACCGCCTTCTTCGTGATCTCCCTCATCGCCGCCAGCCTCGCGATGAAGGACCGGATGGTGCGGACGTGAGCGCCGCACCGCAGGGGGCCGAGCGGCGGCGGCGCTACCGGTCGGTCGCACGCGCCGTCTTCTGGCGCCACATGCACATCGTCGTCCACAAGCCAACCCTGTTCGTACCCGCGCTCGTCTTCCCGCTGTTCTTCTACATGGCGTTCGCGGGTGGCCTGTCGGGCGTATCGGACATCCCGGGGTTTGACTACTACGACTACAACGCGTTCCAGTTCACCTTCGTGCTGTTGCAGTCGGCGGCTTTCGGCGGCGTGTTCATCGGCTTTTCGATCGGAGCCGACTTCGACTCGGGCCTCACCCGCCGGCTGTTCCTGGCCGCAGGCGACCGCTCCGCCGTTCTCGCCGGCTTCGGGATCGCGGCCCTGGTGCGGGCGGTGATGGTCTGGGCGATGGTGTTCCTGATCGCGCTGGTCACCGGCATGGAGGTCGCGGGCAGCTTCGCCGACCTGGTCGGGCTGTTCTGGCTCGCGGTCGTGGTGAACGTCGCCGCGTTCCTGTTTGCCGCGGGGATGATGACCCGCTTCCGGACGATGCAGGCCGCCCCGGCGATGCAGATCCCGATGTTCATGATCCTGATGACGGCTCCCGTCTACGTGCCGCGCCAGATGATCGAGGGCTGGGTCGCGACCGCCACGCAGTACAACCCGTTCACCGCGATCGTCGAGGGCGGCCGCAGCCTGATGGCCGGCAACCCGTTCCACCTCCTGCTCGCCTTCGGCGCCGCCTTCGGGCTGGTGGCCCTGATGGCCGCGTTCGCGAAGACGGGCCTGCGGCGTGCGGAGGCCGAGGCGGCTTAGGGCTGGCCGGCGCCCCTGTCCTACCCGGGGCGGTGCTCCTCCGTCTTGGTGCGGGCCTTGCGCTTTGCGCCGCCCGTGGGCTTCGGCTGTTCCTCCGTCTTCGCGACGGGCGTCTCCTCACCCTTGGCGCCCGGGTCCTTGACCGCCTCGGCGGCGGCCTTGGCCTTGTCGGCGAGGCTGCCCTTGCCCGTGGCGATGTCCTTCAGCTCCCCCGCGTCGTCCTTCAGGGAGTCCGTGCCGCCGCGCTTTTCTACCAGATCCTTGGCCTTGGCCGCAAGGCTCTTGAAGTTCACCATCGTTGCTCCTTCGCTGCTAGCGTCGTCGGCGCATGGGTGGCCGCAGCCCAACCCTAGCTGCAGCGGGGGTACTGATCTGCCTCGCCGTCATGGCGCCGTCGGGCGCCGGCGCAGCGCCCCTCACCGTGGATCGGGCGATGCCGCGGGACTGCGCCGACCGGGTCGAGCCCGGCACGGCCGGGGTCGCGCGACATGCCTGGACGGCGCCCGCGGCCGGACAGGTGGATGTGAATCTGCACGGAGGGACGGGAGGCGACTGGGACCTCGCGGTCTTCCATGCCGGGGAGCGGCGTGCCGCAGGCGCCTCGACGGGATTCGGCTCGCAGGAGCGGGTGACCACGTGGGTGCGCAGGGGCGAGCGGATCCTCGTCCAGGGCTGTCGTCGTCAGGCGGCCGGTTCGCGCTCGGTGCCAGTCTCCTTTGACCTCTTCCGCAGGGCCGACCTGCCCCCGGTGAGCGAGGAGCGGATCTCGCTGGAGTCGGTCGCGATCTCCGGGCCGGAGGATCTCGGGCGCCTGGAGGCTTTGGGGCTGGACGTGACGCACGACGTCTCGAGCGCGGCGGCCACCGTCGCCACCTACTCGGATGCTGAGCGGGCGCTTCTGGGCGCCAGCGGCTTCGCCTCGGAGACGCTGGTCGAGGACCTGGCGGCCACCGATGCGGCAAATCGCAAGGCGGAGGCACGGGGAGGCCCTCAGCTTCATCGCGGCGCCGGGCTCCCGAGCGGCCGCACCGGCTACCGGGAGTACGCCGACTACACGACCGAGATGAAGGATCTGGCGGAGGATCGCCCGGCGATCGTCCGCGAGGTCACGATCGGCAACACTTTCGAGGGACGACCGATCGAGGGGCTCGAGATCGCCGGCGACGTGAACGCGACCGGCGACGGCCGGCCCGTGTACCTGAACATCGGTGCGCACCACGCCCGCGAGTGGCCCTCCGCCGAGCTGCCGATGGAGTTCGCGATCGACCTCGTGAACGGCTACGGGTCGAGCAACCGGATCACGAACCTTCTCGACGAGGTCCGCGTGATCGTCATTCCGGTGATCAACGTGGACGGGTTTCTCGCGTCGCGGTCGTACGGGTACGCCCAGTCGGACAACACCGCCGGCGGAGGCATCCCCGACGCGTTCTTCGACCGCAACGCGTACAAGCGGAAGAACTGCCGGCCCACGGGCCTCGGCGACAACCTGCTCCCCTGCAACGCGCGAACGAACTCCGGGGTGGACCTCAACCGCAACTACGGCGCCTACTGGGGAGGATCGGGATCGAGCGGAGACACCGAGTCCTCGAGCTACCGCGGCACGGCCCCGTTCTCCGAGCCGGAGTCGGAGGCGGTCCACCAGTTCACGGCGGGCCTCCATCCGACGGTGGTGATCACCAACCACACGTTCACCGACGACGGCAAATGGCTGCGCCAGCCCGGCTTCGACGACGTGGTGGCGACCACGCCCGACGAGGCGGCGATGAAGGACCTGGGCGACGCGATGGCGGCAGCGACCGGCTGGACCTCGGAGCTGGGCTACACGACGCTCGGCGACATCACCGGCGCCACCGAGGACTGGAACTACTTCGCGCAGGGCGCGTACGGCTACACGCCCGAGGCGCGCGGGGTGAACTTCCACGCCGAGTACTCGAACGCGGTCGTCGAGGAGTACGTCGGCGACGCCCAGCACGCGGGCGAGGGCGTTCGCGAGGCGTTCCTGGTGGCGGGCGAGCGGGCGGCGGACGCGAGTGAACATTCGATCGTTACCGGCGACGCTCCCGCCGCGGCGACGCTTCGGCTGCACAAGGAGTTCGAGACGCCCACCTGCATCGGCGGGCCGGTGAACCCGTGCGTCAGCCCGGCGCTCGTCGTGGATGACGTCCTCGACACAACTCTGGCCGTGCCGGCGTCGGGCGAGTACACGTGGCACGTCAACCCCTCCGGCCGCCCGTTCCACGCCTCGGAGAAGTGGACCATGAGCTGCAAATTGCCGGGCGAGGATCCGGTGACGACGCACGTCTCCGTGTTGCGAGGCGCCGTGGCGAGGGTGGACTGGGATTCCGCCTGTGGCACCGACGACGAGCCTCCGCCTCCGCCGAAGTGCGGCGGCGAGGTCGTAACACTCGTCGGGACGCCCGGCGACGACCGCGGGAAGCACAAGCTGCTGGGCACCGCGGGCGAGGACGTGATCCTCGCCCTCGGCGGCAAGGACGTGATCCGGGGCGGGGACGAGGACGACATCATCTGCGCTGGCCGGGGCGCCGACAAGCTGCGGGGCGAGAACGGCTTCGACGACCTCTACGGAGAGAACGGTGCCGACACCCTGATCGGCGGCGCCGATTTCGATGAGCTGCGCGGGGGCAAGGGCCGCGACCGTTGCCGCAACGACGGTCAGGACTTCCTGCGCGGCTGCGCGCGCAACGGCTGAGCGGGCCTACCTCACACCGATGCTGATCTAGCGCGCCCGGGTCGGGGCGGTGGCAGAATTCGGGCATGCGAGCGCTCGCCATCACCCACCAGCGCGACGCCGGCCCCGGCGTGTTTGCCGACGCCATCGCGGCGCGCGGCGTCGCGCTCGACGAGTGGTTCATCGCTGAGACGGATCGGCCGCCGGACGACCCGTTCGCCTACGACGCCGTCCTCACCTTCGGGGCCTCCGCCCACCCCGATCAGGATGCCGAGCACTCGTGGATGGGCCCGGAGAAGGACCTGCTGGCCGAGCTGCTCCACCGCGAGGTCCCGTTGCTGGGCGCATGCCTAGGCGCGCAGCTCCTCGCGGATGCGGCCGGCTCGAAGCCGCGGCGGGCCAGCGAGGCGGAGATCGGATGGTACGAGGTGGAGGTCACCCCGGAGGGGCGCGACGACCCGGTGATCGGTCCCCTCGCCCCGTCGTTCACAGCCTTCGAGTGGCACTCGTATGAGACCGACCTGCCGCTGGGCGCAGTGGCGCTGGCTCGCAGCCCGGTGTGCGTTCAGGCCTACCGCCTGGGCGAGCTGGCCTGGGGGATCCAGTTTCACGCCGAGGTCTCCGAGGCGGATGCTCGGGCCTGGATCGACGAGTACCAGGTGGACCCTGACGCCGTTGCGATGGGTATCACCCCAGCCGAGCTTCACGCCCAGACCAGGCCCCGCATCGATGAGTGGAACGAGCTCGGCCGCGAGCTCTGTGGCCGCTTCCTCGACGTCGTAGCCGCGCGCGCGACGGCGGGCGCGAACGCCTAAACCCTCGGGATCCCCTCGTGGGCGAGCAGCGCCCGGGGACCGCTGTCCACGAGCCGGAGCGCGGTTTCCTCATCGGTCAGCCGCGCGATCTCCCACCGGGCGGGCGTGAGACTGGGCGGCTTGCGCGGCCCGTGCGCGTCCGAGGCGACCAGGTCAACGAGGCCCGCCGCCAGCCAGCCGTGGGCGGCCTTCCAGGCGCTCTCGCCGTGCCGGCCGAGGAGGGAGCCGGCGGTGATCTGCGTGAGCGCCCCGTTCTCGCGCAGCAGCCGCAGCGCGGTCTCGCCCTCGGGCGCGCGGAAGAGGGGCGAGCGCTCTGGGTGCGCGATCACCAGGCCGAAGCCGCGGCCGCGCAGGTCGGCGGCGGTCTCGAGGTACTCACCGCCCATGGTCGACCACGGCGGCTCGTAGAGCAGCCACCCGCGGGGCGCATCCGGGGCCGCTCCCTGCGCGAGCAGCTCTAGCTCGTCCTCGGCCAGCCGACTTACATCGACCTCGTCGAGCTCACCACCGACGTGAAGCTCGAGTTCGATGCCGCGATCGTCGAGTTCGTCGCGCAAGGCCTGCACCCGATCGGGCAGTTCGTCGAGGATGCCCATCGCGAGCACGTCGCGGACATGCGGGGTAGCGACGACCTCCGCCGTGCCGTCCTCAACGGCCAGCCGGGCGAGCTCAACCGCCGCTTCCATCGTCCAGGGGCCGTCGTCGATGCCCGGAAGGGCATGGAAATGAATGTCGGCTCTCGCTGTGGACACCCACTCGAGGTTAGAGACGACCCCCGAGCGTTCGCCACGCAACGGGGGAATCACGCAACGGGGGTCAGGCACCCTGTCCACCCCGCCGGGGTCAGGCTCCGTGACGAGTTTGTGACTTTCTCCGTTCCTGGTGGGCGCGCGTTTGGCCGGCGGGCTTGTCCTGGGGGATGGCCCGAAGGATGCGCGAGAACGTCGAGGGCGGCGTGTTTCACGTATTCGCACGCGGCAACCGCAAGTCAGTGATCTATGCGGACGACGACGATCGCCACATCTACCTCCGGCAGCTGGGGCGAGTCGCGGACTCGGTCGGATGGAGATGCCTGTCGTATTGCCTGATGGAGACGCACGTTCATCTCCTCCTCGAGACGCCGCAGGCAAACCTGAGCACCGGGATGCACCGGCTCCATGGCGCCTACGCCCACGCGTTCAATCGGCGCCACAAGCTCACCGGACATCTCTTCGAGAGCCGCTTCGGATCCGTGCGTTCCCAAAGCGACGAGCAGCTCCTGGTCACCGCCGCATACATAGCTCGCAATCCAGTCGAGGCGGGGTTGTGCAAGGAGCCCGGACAATGGCCGTGGAGCTCCTACCGTGCGGTGCTGGCGGGATACGGGCCGACATGGCTCGCCCGGGAGCGACTTCTTTCGTACTTCGGAGGGGGTCCCAACGCCCAGCAGCGGTACTCGGAACTCGTTCACAGATCCGTGACGGTGCCTGACCCCGGGGCGGGGAGCGGGGTGCCTGGCCCCTAGTCGGGGGTGACGTAGGCGCCGGAGAGGCCTCCATCGACGAGGAACGTGGTCGCGTTTACGTAGCTCGACTCGTCGCTCGCGAGGAACATGGCTCCGTAGGCGATCTCCCTCGCCTCGGCGAAGCGGCCCATCGGGAGGTGGACCAGGCGGCGCTCGGCCTGCGCCCGGTCGGAGGCGAAGAGCTCCTGCAGGAGCGGCGTGTCCACCGGGCCCGGGCAGAGCGCGTTCACGCGGACGCCGCGGCGAGCGAACTCGACGCCCATCTCACGCGACATCGAGACGACCGCGCCCTTGGACGCCGTGTAGGAGATCTGCGAGACGGCGGCGCCCATCACCGCGACGAACGACGCGGTGTTGATGACCGAGCCGCCACCGCCCTCGATCAGGTGCGGGATCCCGTGCTTGCAGCAGAGGAAGACCCCGCGCAGGTTCACGTCCTGCACCCGCTGCCAGGCCTCGACCTCCGTCTCGAGGACGTCGCCGTCGTCGGTGGGGTTGATGCCGGCGTTGTTGAAGAGGACGTCGATCCGCCCAAACGCCTCGCGGGCCTCCTCGTACATCGCCTTGACCTGATCGGAGTCGGTGACGTCGGCGAGGATCGTGTGCTCCCCCTCGGCGTCCGCCTCGATATCGACGCCGATCACCTTGGCGCCCTCCTCGGCGAACAGCCGGGCCGACTCGGCGCCGATGCCCGACGCCGCGCCAGTGATCACGCAGACCTTGTTCTCGAGCCTCCCCGGCATATCGCTAGCCCTCCGTCGCGTAGTAGACGTTCTTGACCTCCGTGTAGTGCTCCAGCGCGTGCGGCCCGAGCTCGCGGCCGACGCCCGACTGCTTGAAGCCGCCAAACGGCGTGGAGACCCGCACCGAGGTGTTCGAGTTGATCGAGACCACGCCCGACTCGATCGCCCGCGCCGCCCGCAGGGCCTTCGCCCCGTCACGCGTCCAAACCGAGCCCGACAACCCGTAGGGAGTGTCGTTGGCGATCGCGATCCCCTCGGCCTCCCCGTCGAACGGGATCACCGACGCGATCGGGCCGAAGATCTCCTCGCGCGCCTGGCGGTCATCGTTCGAGACCGGGCACAGCACGGTCGGCGCGAACCAGAACCCGGGCCCCTCGGGCGCGGAGCCGCTGAAGGCGACAGGGGGGTCGCCCTCCAGGAAGGAGGCCACGGTCTCACGATGGCCCCCCGAGATCAGCGGGCCCATCCCGGTGGCCTCGTCCAGCGGGTCGCCGACGCGGATGGCCTTGACGGCCGATTCGAGGTGCCCCATGAACTCATCGAGGGCGGGGCGCTCGACCAGGATCCGCGAGCGGGCGCAGCAGTCCTGCCCGGCGTTGCCGAACACGGCGCCGGGCGCCGCGGCCGCGGCCGCCTTGAGGTCGGCGTCGGAGAAGACCACGTTCGCCGACTTGCCGCCGAGCTCGAGCGTGACCCGCTTGATCGTCGCGGCCGCCGTCGCCGCGATCCCGCGGCCCACCTCGGTCGAGCCCGTGAAGGCGATCTTCGCCACGTCGGGGTGTTCGACGAGCCGCTGGCCTGCGACCGAGCCCTTTCCGGCGACCACGTTCAGGACGCCCTCGGGCAGGCCCGACGCGATCGCGATCCGCTCAAGCTCGAGCGCCGACAGCGGCGTGAGCTCGGCCGGCTTCAGCACCACGGTGTTGCCGGCCGCGAGAGCGGGCGCGACCTTCCACGAGGTGATCACCAGCGGGAAGTTCCAGGGCACGATCATCCCGACGACGCCGAGCGGCTCGCGGAAGGTCATGTCCACCCCGCCGGCGACCGGGATCGTGTCGCCCAGCAGGCGCTGCGGCGCTGCGGCGTAGTAGCGGAAGCAGTCGATCACCATCCCGACCTCACCGCGGGCGTCCCCGATCGGCTTGCCGGCGTTGCGGGCCTCCAGCCTCGCCAGCTCCTCGTGGCGGTCGGCCAGGGCATCGGCCAGGGCGTGGAGCATCGCCGAGCGGTCCTCCGGCGTGACCCGCCGCCATCCCTCGTAGGCCTCGCGCGCGCGCGCCACCGCGACGTCCACGTCCTCGGCTCCGGCCCGCTCGACCTCGGCCATGGGCTCGGCGGTGGCGGGCTCGACGACGCTGATGGTTCCGGCGCCGCTCATCCGGCCGCCACACCCGCCCGGGTCGCCTCGACGAACGAGCGGATCAGAGCGCCGTCGCGCTCCTCCTCGGCGTGCCAGATGATCGCCAGGGCGAACGTTCTGTCCGGCAGCTCAACGGCCTCCACGACGCCGTCGTCGGCGCGACCCGACACCACCAGCCCCTCCCCCAGCCTGCCCAGCCCCTGGTGGTGGTGGGAGCGAACGGATATCCGCTCGCAGCCGGCCGCCCGCGCCGCCAGCGAGCCCGGCTCGAGGACGACGTCATGATCGGTGAACTCGCCGGGCGTATGCAGGTGGGTCGAGGCCGTGTCAAGGTGCTGGACGAGGTCGCCGCCCAGCGCGACGTTCAGGATCTGCATGCCACGGCAGACGCCCAGAAGCGGCAGGTCGCGATCGAGCGCGGCCCTGCACAGAGCGACCTCGAACGCATCGCGCTCGGGCCGTGTGTTGGCGGTGCGCTCGTCCGCGCTCGCCCCGTAGGTCCCGGGATCGACGTCGCCCCCGCCGGCCAGGATCAGCGCGTCCAGCAGATCGAGCACCTCCTCCGGCGCCGTCGTCATCTCCTCCGTCGGGGGCAGCAGCACCGGCTGCGCGCCGGCTGCCGCCACCTCCCGCGAGTACGTGCGCTGGGAGAGGTTGACCTCGTAGTCCCAGGCCGCCCACCGAGCCCGCTCGACCGCGGCGCAGATGCCGACGACGGGCCGCCGGCTCACAGCCGCTCGAATCCCCTGAACCGCTCCCAGTCGGTGACCGTCCCCTCGAACGCCTCGAGCTCGATCCGCGCGCGGTTGAGGTAGTGGTCCACGACCTCCTGGCCGAACGCCTCCCGCGCCACCTCGCTCTCGGCGAAGAGGTCACGCGCCGCGTACATGGTGTGCGGGACGTGGGGCTTGTCGGACTCGTACGCGTTGCCGGGCAGCGGCGCCTCGAGCTCGAGTTCGTTGTCGATCCCGTGCAGGCCCGCCGCGATCATCGCGGCGAGTGCCAGGTACGGGTTCACGTCCGCTCCCGGCAGCCGGTTCTCAACCCGCTTGCCGGCCCCGTGGCCCACGACCCGCATCGAGCAGGTGCGGTTGTCCTCCCCCCAGGCGACCGCCGTCGGTGCGAACGAGCCGGGCACGAAGCGCTTGTAGGAGTTGATCTGAGGCGCGAAGAACAGGCTCATCTCGCGCAGGCAGGCGAGCTGTCCCGCAAGGAACCGGTTGAACAGGGCCTCGTCGGAGCCGAACACGTTCTCGCCGCCCTCGTCTGCGAGCGAGCAGTGAATGTGGCACGAGTTGCCCTCGAGCTCGTTGAACTTCGCCATGAAGGTGATCGCGTAGCCCTCCTGCGAGGCGATCTCCTTGGCGCCGTTCTTGTAGATCACGTGGTCGTCGCAGGCGGCCAGCGCCTCGTCGTAGCGGAAGTTGATCTCGTGCTGGCCGAAGTTGCACTCGCCCTTCGAGTTCTCCACCCTCATTCCCGCGTCCATCATCGAGTTGCGGATCCGGCGGATCAGTGGCTCCACCCGCGCCGTCCCCAGCAGCGAGTAGTCGACGTTGTAGAGGTTGGTCGGCACGAGATCGCGATACGCCTTCCTCTGGGCCTCCTCGTAGGTGTCGTTGAAGACGATGAACTCGAGCTCGGTCCCCGCGAACGCCCGCCAGCCCCGCTCGGCGAGGCGAGCAAGCTGCTTGCGCAGGATCTGGCGGGGCGAGGCCACGACGTCCGTCCCGTCGTGCCAGTGGATGTCCGCCATCAGCATCGCCGTGCCCTCGTGCCACGGGACCGGCCGGAGGGTGTCGAGGTCCGGGGTCATCGCGAAGTCGCCATACCCGCGCGCCCAGGAGGACATCTCGTAGCCCTCGACCGTCTCCATGTCGACGTCGACAGCGAGCAGGTAGTTGCACCCCTCCGCCCCGTGCTCGGCGATGTCCTCCAGGAAGTGCGCCGCCGTGAGCCGCTTGCCCTGGAGCCGCCCCTCCATGTCGGCGATCGCGAGGAGCACGGTGTCCACCGTGCCCTCGCTCACCGCCTTCTTCAGCTCGTCGAGCGTCACACTGCCATCACGAAGCCAGCTCGGCCTCCGCTCGCTCGATCGCCTCGAACTCCTCCTCCGGCGCGTCCGCCACCAGGCGATGGCGGCTGTAGAACCAGAAGAAGGCCATGAAGGCGAGGAACACGCCGAACGCGATCCCCGCCGCCGTCTCGTCGACGAAGAACGTTGCGATCACGGCCGCCACGGCGAGCACGAACGCCACGCCCGTCGTGAGCGTCCCGCCGGGCGTCCGGTACGGCCGCTCGAGGTCCGGCTCGCTGCGGCGCAGCACGATGTGGGACGCCGTCATCAGGACGTAGGACACCGTGGCGCCGAACACGGCGATGTTGATCATCGTCGCCCCGTCCTCGGTGATGGCCGCGAGGATGAACCCGACGGCACCCGGCATGACCAGCGCCACCGTCGGCGTGCGCCGCCCGCTGGTGACGGACATGAACCGCGGCAGATACCCGGCGCGCGAGAGGGCGAAGAGCTGCCGCGAGTACGCGTAGATGATCGAGAAGAAGCTCGCGATCAGGCCCGCCAGCCCGACGTAGTTCACGAAGTCGGTCACGAACGCGCTCTCGCCGTATGCGATGGCGAGCGCGTCGGGCAGCGGATTGTCCGAGGCCGACAGCGCGTCGGCGCTGGAGCCGCCCGCGGCCGTGAACAGGATCGCCGCCGCGAACAGGAGCAGCAGCACCATTCCCGCGATGATGCCGCGCGGCAGGTCGCGCTTCGGATTGCGCGTCTCCTCGGCCGCCAAGGGGACTCCCTCGATCGCCAGGAAGAACCAGATCCCGTAGACGAAGGCCGAGAGCACGCCCGCGATGCCGAAGGGCAGGAAGTCGCTGGAGCCCGACGCGCCCGGATCGGCCGCGATGTCGGTGAGGTTCGCCGAGTTGAACTCGGGGATCATCGCGATGACGAACACGATGAGGCCAACCACCGCCACAGCCGTGATCGCGAACATGAGCTTGAGCGCCTCGCCCACCCCGTAGAGGTGGATGCCGACGAAGATCGCGTAACAGACCAGGTACAGGAGCCAGCCGGACTCGATTCCGAAGATGTCCAGCGACTCGACGTAGCCGCCAATGAAGATCACGATCGCGGCCGGCGCGATCGCGTACTCGATCAGGATCGCCGTTCCGGTGGCGAACCCTCCCAGCGGCCCGAGAGCCCGTCGGGCGAACCCGTAACCGGCGCCGGCGACCGGCATCGCCGAGGAGAGCTCGGCGAGGCCCAGGACCATGCACGTGTACATGATCGCCATAAGGATCGTGGCGATGAGCAGACCGCCCCAGCCGCCCTCGCCCAGGCCGAAGTTCCAGCCGGCGAAGTCGCCGGAGATGACGTAGGCGACGCCCAGCCCGGCGAGGAGGATCCAGCCCGCAGCGCCCGAGCGCAGCTTTCGCTGATCGAGGTATCCCTCTGCGGCGCGCTCGTAGTCGGCTCCATGGACCTGACGACGTTCTCCGGGCACCCGAGACCTCCCATCGTGAGCTTTCGACCCGGAAAGGTATGCCGAGTCAGCCTTTGGCGCGACCCTACCCCATTTGCGCTGACCAAGCGTACCCTGGCTCCATGGCAGGAAGCCTCGTGCGGTCGGCGGTGATCACCGGCTGCAACACCGTCAACGGCGGCGTCCTGCTCTCCGGCGGTCCGTCCGTTCGCACGGACGGCTCAGCGTTCCTCAACACGGCCTGCCTGCAGGCCGACTCCGGCTCCTCCGAGCAGCGCACCGGCACCAGTTTTTCCTTCGACGGCGTGGACGCGGACAAAAAGCCCGGCGACGGATGGGGCGTGTGAAGATGGGCAACATTGGGCTCGACGCCGGCGAGACGGGCACCGCCTACGTCGTCCTCCACCCGCTGGTTTGAGGTCACCACCATCTGCCACAGCTGGACGCCCCAGCCCCTGGGGCTGCCCCCGTGTTCCGGCGGCCGTGGGCTAGGCCGCGCGCGGGAGCAGCCCGGCGAGGATGTGCTCGGTGCCCTCGATGTGCTCGCGGACCAGGCGCACCGCCTGACGGGAGTCCCCCTTCGAAACGAGCCGCACCAGCTTGCGGTGCTGGGCGTTCGAGTGGGTGAGGACCTTATCCGGATGCGCGATCAAGGCGATCAGCTCGCTCATGCGGCCCTGAACCTCGGTCATCTCGCCGACCAGCCGGGGTGAGCGCGCCGCCTCGGAGAGCCCGATGTGAAACCGGATGTCGGCTCGGCGGTAGGCCTCGAAGTCCTCGCCAGCCGCGGCCATGCGCTCGACCAGGACGTCGAGCTTCCCCAGGTCCTCGGCCTTCGCGCGCTCGCAGGCCAGGAGCACGGAACCCGCCTCGATCGCCACCCGGTGGTCGAGCACCGCCCAGGCGGCGTCGCTCAGGATGTCCTCCCCGTTCGCCCCGGCGCCGGAGAGTGGAGGCTCCTCGGCGACGAACGTGCCGCCGGTGCGCCCGCGATGTGAGACCAGGTGCCCGCTCTGGACCAGGGTGGTCAGGGCCTCGCGCAGGGTCGAGCGGGAGATGCCGAGCTCGGAGGCGAGCTGGCGCTCGGCGGGGAGCTTGGCGCCAGGGGCCAGAAGGCCGACCCGGATCGCGGTCCCGAGCCGCTCGACCGTCTCCTCGAAGGTGGTCGGCGGCCGGACCGGCAGGAAGACGGCCTCTAGCGCCGGATCGCGGACCATGCGGCAACCGTACCGCTGGGCGGGCCCGGTGTCACGTCGTTCGCCGACGCCCGCGGGGCGGCGTCGGCGGGGGCTTGTGGAGCCGGGCGGCTGACCGCTAGGGTCGCCCCTCGTGAGCGTCCTCGGGGCACTGCAGATCGGCCGGGCCGACCCGGGCCCGAACACGCGGATCGGGCGGCGTTCATGGTCGGGTCGTTCTGTTTCGTGATCGCGTCGCCGCCCTGGATGTCCGACCTCCACAACGACGTCGCCGGCCTCGCCTACTTCATCGGCTCGATCCTCTTCGGGCTCTCGGCGATCGCCTCAGTGGTCCTGCCGAAGACCGGCGAGCAGCTCAACCTCGAGCTCGCGACCTGGGGCACCCCGGGCGGGGCCCTCTGCTTCCTCGTCGGAGCGTACCTGCTGGTGCCGCGGCGCGGCGGCAGCTGATGTGCACGCAATTGGCGCCGGTCGTCACCGCTGTGATCCAGATTGTTCGCCTCAAGATCCCTGCTCCTGCCTGAGGAGCTCGACGAACGGGCCCCTCGGCCACTCGAACTGCTCCTCGCGATTCGTCACCGTGACCGTGCCCGAGTTTCCGGAGGCGGTGGTGATCTCGCAGTCGAAGCTCGAGCCGACCTCAGTGTCCTCGGCCGAGTCCGGGCAGTTGGCCGTAGAGGCCGTCAGCCCCTGGAACGCGGCATCGGATTCGAGTGCGCTCTCGGTCTCCTCCGCCGTCGGCCCCGGCTCGGAATTGAAGACCTCGCCGCAGCCGTCGAAGAGGTTGAACCCCTGCCAGGCGAGCCCGATCAGAACAATCACCACCCAGCCGAGGCCGATCCTTCCGCGGCCTGGAGGCGGCTTGGGCGCCTCCGGCTCGTCGGGCAGGCCGTAGACGGGGGTCGGCTGGGGCTCCGGGGCGGGGGAGGGCTCGGCAGTCGGCTCCGTGGAGAACGTCGGCTCGGCCGCGGGCTCGACGCTGGTCTTTGGGGCAGGAGCCTCGGGCGCCGCGGCCCAAGCGCTGTCCTCCCAGGCGGGGCCGTCGTCGGGTGAGACCGGTGAGAAGCCGCACTCGGTGCACGGCTCGGTGGTCTCGGCCTTGGTGTCCTCGCCGCAGGCAGGGCAGGTGCGCACCCCCTGGACTATTACCGTCCGGGGAGACGCACCCGCTGCCTAACGGCGTGAGAGCTAGGCGGTCTCCTCGCCGTCGTCAAGCTTCTGCGAGACGCACTTGCCGAGGGCGTTACGGCCATTGTGGTTCGAGCCGTAGGTCTCCCGGAAAGCGTCCGGGTCCGCGGCGCGCTCCTCCTTGCAGTCCTTGGCGGCGTTCCTGGCCTCTGGCGTGGCGCCCTTGATGCAGTTGCGCATGGCGTGCTTCGGACCGTACGTGGCCTTGAACGCCTCGCGGTCGGCCTTCTTCTCGGCGGCACACGCCTTCGCGGCGGCAGCGCGCGCGTGCTCGTTGGTGTTGTTCGCCGTCGCGGGGGCGGCCGCCACCAGCGTCGCCAGCATGGACAGTGCGATCGTTGTCTTCTTCACGTTTGAGTACCTCCTCGGGCCCGGTTAGGGCTTGGATTGCTGTTCTCTTGGTGAGAACGCGCGGAAGGGCGCGGCGTCAGGGGGTATCTCGACGGAACTTGCGCTCCGCTCTAGTGATTCCGGGTCCCCTGGCCGTTCGCATGGTCTGGCGGGCCTGCGGCGCTCGGGTTGGAGTGCGCGGAGCCGGACGCAGAACGGGGCGGGGCGCCGGAGGCGGCGCTCGCGCTTGCCGAGTTGCCGCCGGCGTTGCCGGTGCCGGCGCCGGCCGACGCGGGCGGTCCGTGGCCGTTGGCCTGCGGCGGCGGTCCGGTGACCCCGTCGGAGCTGCCCGCGGGGACGCCCTGGCCCTGGGAGCCTCCAGGCCCGGGAGCTCTCGCATGCCCGTTGGCGTTCCCGCTGCCGTGCCGATTCCGGTTGGGCTGTCGGTTGCCGGCGCCCGAACGGCCCGCGCCATCCGCCACATGGGTGGAGTCGCTCCGCCCGGCGCCGGACACGGGCAGGGCGGCGGCATCGCCCGCTGCCGCGGGCGGCGGCGAGGAAACCTCAGGTTCGGAATCGTTGAGCGCACCGTCGCGAAGGTCGAGCGCCGTCGTCACCCCGGCCCCGGCGCCGACGACTAGCGCGGCCACGACCGCTCCGGTCTTGGCGATCGCTGATGCGCCTCCCGCCGCCCCGAGCCCGCCCGCAACGCCCGCTCCGGCACCGGAGGAGACGCCCGCAGCGCCCACCGTCCCCGCCTCGCCCAAGAGGCCGCCCAGAATCGCGGCGGCGCTCACCGCCGGCATCGCTGGCGCAAGGGCCTGAAGGTCGGAGCGCCGCGTGGTGATGGCGAGCTCGAAATCGCTGCATCCCTCGCAGGCGTGCACGTGGGCGCGGACGCGCCGCCCGCGGAGCACACGCCCATCCCTCCCCGAGATCAGCTCCCGGATCTCGGCGCAATCGGCATCGCGCGCGGCGCGGGACTCACGCATGGCTTCCCTCGCCTCGTAGACGAGTTGCCTGGCCGCAGCCTCGGACGTGCCGAGCGTCGCCCCGATGTCGGCGTAGGAGAGACCGCTCAGCTCGCGCATCACGATCGCGCCTTCCTGGCGCTCCGGCAAGGCCCTGAGATCCGTAACCAGGGTGCGCATCCGCTCGCGTGCCTCGGCCGTCAGGTCCGCCCCCGGCGCCGTCGCGTCCGAGTCGTTCCCGGGGGCCTCCTTCCGGCGGCCACGGGCGATCGAGATCGCCTCGTTGTGGGCGACCCGGAACAGCCACGGGCGCAGCGGGATGTCTCGTTGCTCGCCCGGCAGCGCGCGCAGGGCGGCCACCATCGTCGCCTGGAGGGCGTCCTGAGCGTCGTCGGCGTCGGCCAGGATCCCCCGGCAGTAGCGGTAAAGCTCCTGGTGATGGCGCTCGAAGATCACCTCGAATGCGCGCGCGTCGCCGCGCGCCGCCATCCGGGACAGGCGCGAGTCCGGCAACACCTTGACCGAGGGACTCCACATGGGTACAACGCGCGCGTCGCTCATCTGTCAGGAAGTATCGACGGCGAAGCGCCCGCATGGAGGCGAGCGCTTCGCTCAGTCATATGCGCTTGGGTCCGACTAGCCGCAGTTGGGCCAGTGCCCGGCGCCGTCGCGCTTCTTCAGCAGAACCGCCACGACCGCCTGGGTCTTCCAGGACCGCTTGTGGGGGTCGCTTCCGACCGACTTCGGCGAGCTCTTCCAGGTCGACTTCATGAACTGGAATGCGCCGTGGTAGGCGCCGCCGCCGCCGTGGATGTTGCGGTCGCCGCCGGCCTCGCACTTCGAGGTCTTGCGCGCCCACCGCTTGTCCTTGGACTTGAAGCCGTCCCAGATGCGCTCGTACTTGGAGGACGAGCTGTCGCCGCCACCACCGCCGCCGCCACCGGGACCGCCAACGCCGCCGGAGCCGCCCTGGGCGGCCGTGGCGAACATGACGCCGGTGAGCGTCGCGGAGGCGAGTACGCCGATCGCGACCACGCGAGCGCGCTCCTTGAAGCCAAGCCCGTCGTTTCCGTTTTCAGTTCCGGCCTGACGGCCGGTTTCGCCTTCGAACATGGTCTCTCTTTCATAAGCGCTTACGGGGTTAGCTGACGGGCTCGCGCCGAAAGAGATCTGGCGCTACGCGGCAGATGCCGCAGATTCGCCCCAACAAGTGGGTCCCCCGCTCCCCGCGGTATGTGGCGGAGATTCAGCGGGTGTGAAGGTGGCGGGCACCGTAGCACAAGGTTCACACGTTATGTGGCGATTGTGAGCGTTTGCTCAGAAAGGCCCGCTCCGTGCGTGTTTCCTGGGTGCGAGTTGGGGGCCAGCACCTATCGACGTGCCCTGTCGACTCGTGAGACGCTCACGTTTGGGGGCTGCTGCGCATCGGATGGGTCGTGCGCGAGGAGGTTCGCCGGCACGGCGCCCGTCGCGTGACGAGGGGCAAAGAAAAGGCCCCCGCCGAAGCGAGGGCCTGATCCGAAGTCGAGCTAGGCCGTGACGGCCGAGTGGACGACTAGGCCGACTGGACGTTGACCGCCCGGGGGCCCTTGTCGCTCTCCTCCTGCTCGAAGGTGACCTTCGCACCCTCATCCAGGGAGCGGTAGCCGTCGCCGACGATCGCGCTCTGGTGGACGAACAGATCCTTCGACCCGTCGTCGGGGGAGATGAATCCGAAACCCTTCTCAGGGTTGAACCACTTAACTGTTCCGCTTGCCATTAGTCCTTCTTCCTGTCCTGGGAACCACTCGGGACCTAATGTCAAACGAGAAGTACGCCACGACCTTGATGGCGGGACGTACCCGCCGTTTACGAGAGGAACGGTAGCGGGTACGGTCAGGTAATGCCCGCCGCAGAGCCATCCGGCTCCGAGCTTGCGACCGTTGAGGAGACGCTGCGCTCCCGTCTCGCCGAGACGCACGAGCGGATCGCCGAGCTCACCAAGCCGCCCGACGCCGCCTCCGAGATCGGTTTCGGCAAGCGGATCGGCGACGGGACCAACGAGGCGATCACGCGCTTTACGGATGTCGGCGTGGCAAACGACCTGCACGCGATCCAGGAGCGGATCGAGCGTGCCCTCGCCAAGCTGGGCGACGGAAGCTACGGCGTCTGCGACGAGTGCGGCGGCGAGATCGTTGCGGGCCGGCTGCAGGCCGCGCCGGAGAGCGCGCTGTGCATTCAGTGCGCGCGCGAGGCCGCGCCGTAAGGCGGGGCGAGCGCGGGCGACGCCGGAGAGCGCGCGCGCCTTCACGCCGCGCGAGTTCGAGGTAGTCGCCGAGATCTAGCCTGGGTGCTCGTCGTTCGGCTCCGACCTTGATCCGCGCGCACATTGCGCGTAGGATCGCCGCATGGGCGCGAAGGGATGCCTTGCGGTCGCAATCGCCGGCGTCGCCGGCATGTTCCCCGCGGCGACCGCGGCGGACTTCGACCAGGGCACCGCGAACGGCATCACCTACATCAACGACCAGACTCCGACCCCGATCAACCCCGGCCAGGCGGGTGCGGTGGGCGCGGAGTGTCCGCCGGCGACCCACCTGCTCGGCGCGGGGGCGGACGCTCTCAACAATGTCAGCGCCGGGATCCTCAGCTCGGTGCGCGCCGACGACGGCCCCGACGGCAACGCCCAGCGCGACGACGGCGTCACGGCGTTCATGCACAACACGACAGGCGCCAGCTCCGGCAGCTCCGTCTGGGCCTTCTGCGCCGCGGGCAAGGTCCACTACCCGTCGCGGACAACGACCCTTGCGCTCGGCGACACGAGGGCGATCAAGGCGACGTGCCCGGCCGGGACCAAGGTCCTCTCGGGAGGCGTCTACCTCGACGGGCTCAACTCCGACGTCCACCTGAACGCGATGCGTCCGTTCGACGACGGGGACGCCAACGCCCAGCCCGACGACGGCTGGCAGGTGCGGGCCACGAACCTGGCCGGCGCCGACAAGCTCTACATGGCCTGGGCCTTCTGCCGGGCCGATATGAAGCCGGTCTACCTCAAGGAGGCCTCGACCGTGAACGCCGGCGACGTCGATTTCGCCTCCCTGTCGTGCCCCAACCAGTCACGCTCCGTCGTTGGGATCGGAGGCGAGCTCCGCGGGGCCACCACCAGCCGGCGAATCAGCGGGCTCGAGCCGGACGACACCTCCCAGGGCGAGCCGGACACTGTCCCCGACGACCGGGGTTTCATTGAGGTTGACAATCCAACCGGCTCTGAGGCGACCTTCGAGATCAGCCTGATCTGCGCCCGGCTGTAGTCGGACGGGGCGCACGTCCTCGCTCTCCGTGGCTCCCGTCTCCGGCATAGACTGCCCGCGGGGCGCATGCAACGAACGGGAGGCATCGTGATGCGGAGACTGGTGGGCGGGACAGCTGTCGTCGTGGCGGCATGGCTGGCGGGCGCGGGAACCGCCCAGGCGGACAACGACACGTTCTTCGTCGATTCGACCGGGGACTCCGCTGGCGACACGGCCTGCTTCGGTGAGCCGGGCAACTGCAGCCTGAGGGGGGCCTTCGCACTCGCCGACGACAACGACCCCGCGTCGGACGTCGACACCATCATCTTCAACATCACCCCGTTCGACGGCGTCGAAACGGTCCCGGGCGACGCGACCATCACCATGGCTGGCGCCGGGGTGACAAGCGACGAGAACCTGAACCTCCAGGCGAACTGCTCGCTCACGGCCCCCTGCGTCGGCATCGATGGGCCCCCCGGCGACATCGCGGTCCGGGTCCAGGGCGGCGACTTCTCGATGAGGGGCGTCGCAATCTTCGACAGCCTCACCGGGTTTCAGCACTCGAACACGGGCGGCAGCGCCCATCTCACCAACAGCTACTTCGGCCTCAAGCTCGGCGGGGCGGTCGACGGTAACCAGACCGGCCTCTTCATCGCGGGACCGAACGCGGAGGTGGGCGCGGTGAACTTCGGCGGGAACGTCATCGCCGGGAACGCCGTCGGGATGCGCATCTTCGGCAACGCGGCGACCAACGTCGACGTGCTGTTCAGCCGCTTCGGCGTCAAGGCCGACGGGACCGTCGCGGCGAACACGACGACCGACATCGACATCGCGGGCAACATCTCAAACCAGGCGCCGAGCAACGTCGACATCGGCCCAGCCACCGGGAACGCGAGCCCCGAGTGCGACGCGGGCTGCAACGTGATCGCCGCCGCGGGCACGAACTCGACCCCGGGTATCGGCCTGAGGGGTGTCCTCAATCCCAACGAGACCTCAACCGCCAACGACGTCACGATCCGGAACAACCACATCGGCGTGAACGCCGCCGGGACGGCCGGGACGGCGTGGGCCAACGGCATTCTCGTCGCCGTGGGCGACGCCGACAACATCACCCTCAACGGCAACCAGATGGCCGGTGGCGTCCACGGGGTCCACGCCAACGGCGGGGCCGACAACCTGGCGGTCGAGGCGAACACGATCGGCGCGAACCGGGATGGCACGGCTGTCATCGAAGGAACGATCGGAAGCGCCATCGACGTGGACTCCAGTAGCACCGGCGGGGCGGACATCATCAACAACACGATCGCCGCCGACGGGGTGATCGATTCGATGACGGTCGTCGGCGACGGAGCGCAGATCACCTCGAACCACATCGGCCTGGCCGGCGTGGCGGAGTCCGGCGGCTTCCTCGGCATGAACGTCTCGGGCTCCAACCACCTGATCCAGGGGAACGCGGTCGGCAACACGAGCGGTCTGGCGATCTTCGCCGAGGAGCTCACGGGGGCGGAGATCAAGGACAACGTGCTCGGCGAACTCGGCGCCGTCGGCGGCTCCGGGATCTTCATCGACGAGGCTCTCGGCAACTCCACCGGCAACGCGATCGGCAGCAACGACCCGGCCCTGGCCAACGAGTTCGGCGACATCGGCGGCGACGCGATCACCATCGTGGGCGACGGCAACGACGGCAACCAGATCCTCGCCAACCTCGGCGGCCCAGCCGACGGGCTCTTCATCGACCTCCAGGGCACCCCCGGCCCGGGCAACGGCGCGACGGGCCCGAACGCCGGCGTCGAGGCGCCCAAGGTCAAGCAGATCACCGCGAAGACGATCTCCGGCACCGCCGGCCCCAGCGGCCAGGTGTGGGTCTACCGCTCCGGCTCACCCGAGGGCGACTTCCCCCAGCGGCTCAAGAAGCTGATCGGCACCAAAGACGTCAAGCCCGACGGCACCTGGAAGCTGAAGGCGCCGGGCAAGGGCGTCAAGAAGAGCTGGGTGCTTACGGCAAACCAGACCGATAGCACCGGGAACGGGTCTGAGTTGTCGAAGGGGAAGAAGCGGAAGTAGGGGCCGCGGAGCCCGCGGGCCCGTGGTCGCGGCCTACTTGCGGATGATCCGCCAGGTGTGCTGGGTGGGGCTCATGTCCGGCCGCTCCTATAACGGTGCAGGGGGCGAGTCAAGTGGGAACCGAAAGACCGGTGTGTTCCGATCGCTGTGGGTAAGCCTCTGAAGGTGCCCAGCTCGCCGCAGTGCTCGCAGACATCAGCGCTTCCGATCAACCCCGGCCACAATCCAACCGCCTCGCAGGCGTCGTTCGAGATCGGCCTGACCTGCGCCCGGCTCTAGCCGGACGGTCCGCACCCTCGGACTTGGAGGGCCTCAGCCGGCGCGGTCGGCGAGGCGGCGGAAGCCGAGGCCAAGGCCGAGCGTTACGGCTGCGCTCGCCACGAGGAAGAAGACCGCCAACCCGGTGCTGGGCAGCGGAGCGCCGCCGGCGCCCGTCTTGGCATCGACAAGTGACTGCGCCGAACCGCCGTAGACGCCCAGGGACGACTCGGCAGCGAGCGCCATGGGAGCCAGGAGCAGCAGGCCGAGGCCAGCCACGACCATCACGGTGAGCACGGTACGTCGCGGAGAAAAAGTGTGAATCAAAGTCATCATTCCCTGTCCATCCCCCTGTCTGAGTATCGCAGGCCGGGTCAACATGAAGCCACGGTAGGCACGGGTAAGCATACCTGCTCTTCCAGATGATCCCGTGCCAGCGTCGCCTCTGCAAGCGTAATCGTAGCGACTCTGGGGATCGCCTCGTGCGTGATCTCCTCGAGCGGGTTGAGGTCCCTGGCCTCACGCAGACTGAGAAGGGCCGCGTGCGGGTGCCCGGCGAGCGATTCCTCGATGCCGAGTTGCTGCTGAGCAAACCAGCTCTTCGGGGCTCGCTCCACAGCCCGCGCGTAGGCCATCCGCGCGCGGTCGCGGTCGCCGAGCTCGACCGCGATTGCGGCCGCGAGCAGGTCCGGCTGGTCGCTCAGGGGGTTGAGGGCCCGAGCTCGCTCGAGTCGATCGAAGGCGCGCTGCGGGTCGGACTCCCAGCCGGCCCTGGCCTTCCCCACTTCGACGGCTGCCAGCCACGGGGGTATCGCGGCGGCGAGGATCAGCAGGGTGACCACGACGACCGAGACCTGCGCCAGCGCCAGGCCTCTGCCACCACGCTGGTGCTCCCCCTCTTCGCCCCCGCCCCGGACGCGGTCTTCCGCCGCCCGGGCATTCGCGGCGGCGCCCATTCCCGCAGCCATGCCCAGACATGCGAAGGCGACCCCGCTCAGAGCGGGAAGCGCCCAGAACCAATCGGCTGCGGCGTGCAGGAACCAGTACGCAAAGACCAGCGCCGACGACGACGCCAGGCCTCGGCTGAAGGGGGAGAGACGTCGCGCTCCCCACGCGGCTGCGAAAGCGAAGGCGATCGAGCCCCCGAACAGGGCGGCGCCGACGATTCCCGTTTGACTGGCCACCTCGATCGGCAGGCTGTGCGCGTACAGCGGCTCCTCGGTGGCGCGAGAGCGCTCGCGCGCGTAGGCGACCGTGAAGTTGCCGGCCCCCATGCCACCGAGGGGCCGGCTACCCAGCTCCTCCAGCGCGACGTCCCAGTACTCACTGCGGTAGCTGCCCAGACCGGCGTCGAAGCGCGAGGACCCGAAGTCCGACGGGTGTCCGGAGGTGAACTCCTCCCAGCTGCGTTCGACCTCCCGCACCGGGTTGCCGACTACGGCCACCGTCGCGGCCACCGCTCCGATGGCCGCCACCACGATGGCCGCCGTGCCGAACCTTCGCGCCCTCGCGGCCACCGCCTCGGACACACTGACCTCGCGCCCGACGAGCCCCCACAGCGCACCGAAGGCGGTCAGCACCACGAACGAGCGAGCCATGCCGTCGGCGGCGCGCTCGAGGGCTGCCCCGACATCGTTCCCCGCCGCCGACTCCGAGAAGACCGAGAGCTGCGCGTCGAGCGACCAGACCGTCGCCGCGGCGATCGCGAGCACGGCCACGAGCGACCTGGCGCGGTCCGGGACGAAGATGAAGTAGAGGATCAAGGCCACCCCGCCGGCCAGCACCGAGCCGCGGCTCTGAGCGAGGACGGCGAGCTGCACCAGGACGGTGACCGCGCCCAGCGTGAGCCCCCGCAGCGGCCACGGCGTCTCGGCTCTCGAGCCGAGGAAGAGGAGGGGCACCGCCGCTGAGATGAATAGAGCCGCATTGCCGTTCGGATAGCCGACGGGCTCGGCGAAGCGACTCTTGATCAGGTAGCTGCTTGGGTCCGGCGCGGCTCCGGCCTTGACGACGACCACGAAGCCGACCAGCGCCAGGCCCAGCCCGAGCACGCCAAGCGTGGTCGCCGCGGTCCAGGCGCGCCAGGGGATGAGGCTGAACGTCGCGAACAGCGCGAAGTACAGCATCGACCGGTTGGCCGCCTCCCATGCCACTCCGCTTATGTCTGCCCACGCGATCGAGGCGTAGCTCCAGGCGACGAACAGGGCGCCGAGGATCAGCGCCGCCTTGATCGACCGGGGCATGCCGCCCAACGCCGAGAGGCGGCCGGAGAGGATCGCTGCCAGGAGCAGCACGGCGAAGATCAGCCCCGGGTACCAGGTGACGGGAAGAAAACCCCCCTCCGTGGCGGCGAAGGTCACGAGGACGCCCACGACCAGGATCCCTGGGGCGGCCGCGATGAAACCGTCGATGAGGTTCGTCCTGGCGCGCCAGGCGCGGAAGGCGTACCTGCGGCTGGCGATCCGGCGCACGCTCAGGCGGGGTCGCCGACGGAGCGGCCCCGTTCCCGGTCGCGCCCGCGCTGGAACGCGATGACGTCGGCCAGAATCGCGTCCAGGTCCCGGGTTGGCTGCCAGCCCAGGATGCGGTCGATCTTGCCGATGTCGGGGATCCGACGGTGCATGTCCTCGAATCCCTCCTCGTAGGCCTCGTCGTAGGGAACCAGGGTGATCTCCGAGGAGGAGCCCGCAGCATCCCTCACGCGGCGTGCCAGATCGCCGATTGAGATCTCCTCGGTGCTGCCGATGTTGACCACCTCGCCGAAGGTGTCTTCACGCGCCATCAGGTCCGCGATCGCCGCGACGACGTCACCGACATGGCAAAAGCAGCGGCGCTGCTCACCGTCCCCATACACGGTTAAGGCGCGCCCGGCAAGCGCCTGGCTGACAAAGCTGGGGATCACCATGCCGTAACGGCCCGTCTGGCGCGGTCCGACGGTGTTGAACAGGCGCCCTATGACCGTCGGCAGCCCGCGTTCCTTCCAGTACGCCACGGCCAGAAACTCGTCGATGGCCTTCGAGCACGCGTACGCCCAGCGGCCCGTGGTCGTCGGGCCAAGGACCAGGTCCCCCTTCTCGTTGAACGGCAGCGCATCACCCTTGCCGTAGACCTCGCTCGTGGAGGCGATGAATACCGGCTTGCGCTTCTTACCGGCCTGCGAGAGGACGACCTCGGTGCAGTGGACGTTGGTCTCGATCGTCCGCACCGGACTCTCGACGATCAACTCGACCCCGACCGCGGCTGCCAGGTGATAGACGACGTCGGCCTGATCGACGAGCTCGGCGACCATCGACTCGTTGGCCGCCGAATCGATCGTGTAGCCGAATGCGGGATGCTCGCGGAGGTGGGCGATGTTCTCCATCGCTCCCGTTGACAGATCATCGAGCGCGTGTACGTGCTCGCCCCTGCGAATCAACTCCTCGCAGAGATGGGAGCCGACGAACCCGGCCCCGCCGGTGATCAGGTGATGCAATGGTCCTCCAAGGTCCGAGCCGGACGCGGCCCAACGTCGGGGCACAACTTACAGGCAGCCGGATCGCTGCCCTGTGCAGCGAGTGGGGCCAGGTCCGCGCCGGGTGACTACGGCCGGCCGCTACAGCCGTCCATACGCGGCCAGCAGGTCCTGCTCGGAGCGCTCCCACGTCAGGCCTCGGGCGCGCTCCCGTGCAAGCCGGCCCAGGCGCCCGCGGCGATCAGGGTCCCGGGCCAGAGCCGCCACCGCGGCGGCGAACAGCTCGATGTCGGCCGGGGGAACCAGGACGCCCGCCTCACCCACCGTCCTCCCGGTCTCGAGCAAGTCGTAGGCGACGAGCGGCTTGCCGAGCGACATGTACTCGGCGATCTTGATCATCGTCGAGCGCTCGTTGACGCCGTTGGGCGGCGCCGGATCGAGGCAGATGTCGGCTGCGCCGACGCGCTCGGGCACCTTCGCCGTCTGCACCCAGCCCGTGATCTCGACTCGCTCGAGCACGCCGGCCCGGGCCATCGCGGACTCGACCTGCGGGCGGGCGTCACCGTCGCCGACGATCGTGAGGCGGGCATCCGGCAGGCCGTGCCGCTCGGCCAGAAGCACGAGTACCTCGGCCAGCGCCTCGACGCCGTCCTGCTGCGCGACGGCGCCGAGATAGACCAGGTGGGGATCGCGCAGGTCGCCCGGGCGATCGGCGGTGTCTACCGACAGCCACCCATGCGGCGGCCCATTGCGAACGACGGTCACCGCCGCGGGTGCCTTTCTTCCCCGCCCACGAGCGATCTCCGCGTGCGACTCGTTCGCCGCCAGGACCGTGTTGGCGACCGCGAACGTCGCGCGCTCGGCGATCAGCGCGAGCCGGACCCACGCTCCTGGGCCGTACCGCGCCTCGATCAGCTCCGGGAAGAGGTCGTGGTGATCGAAGACGACCGTGCGGCCGAGGAGCCGGGCGAGGAACCCGGCCGGGAAGAGAACGTCCGGCGGGTTGTGGAGGTGCAGGACATCCGCCCCGCCAACGAGCGCACGCGCGGCGGCGAGGTTCAGCGCAAACGCCCCCACCAAGTACTCGATCAGGAACGACCGGATCCCACGCCCCCCGGCAGGCAGGTGAAAGCGCCGCACCTGAACCCCGTCGACGGCCTCCTGCCTGGATTGCCCGTCTGCGCGCGGCGCCACCACCAGAACTTCGTGGCCCGCGCACACCAGCGTTTCGGCCTCGCGGCGAACGCGAACGTCAGCGGGATAGGGGTTGTTCTCCAGGAGCATCGCCACGCGGTGACGTGTCGCGCCGACCGCTACCCTGCCCGCGCCCTCGCCGCCGGCGGTCGAGCGTCCGAATATGCCCTTGAAGGTCCTTTTCATCACCAACATGTGGCCCGACGCGACCCGCCCCTGGCACGGCCCCTACGTCAAGCGCCAGGCTGATTCTCTCGAGGCCGAGGGGGCGAGCGTCGACGTGCTCCCGATCCGAGGGTACGCAGGGTGGCGCCACTATGCCGCCGGCGCCGCGAGGGCGGCCGCCCTCAACCGCCGCTGTCCCTACGACGTCGTCCACGCTCACTACGGGCACTCGGCCGTAGTCGCGAGGCTGCAGTTTCGAGCCCCCCTTGTGGTGACCTACTGGGGCAGCGACCTGCTGGGCAAGCGAACCCCGAGCGACTCGATCACCCTCAAGAGCCGCCTCGAGGCAGCGGCATTCCGGCAGCTGCCGCGGGTGGCCGCCGCAACGATCACTCAGTCGCGCCAGATGGAGCTCCGGCTGCCGGCCCGCTGTCGCGCTCGCAACCACATCCTGCCCGCGGGCATCGACCTGGGGCGCTTCGAGCCGACGCCGCGCGAGCAGGCACGACGCGAGCTGGGCTGGCCAAGCTCCGAACCGGTCGTGCTGTTCGCGGGAAACCCGGAGCTCGCCGTCAAGAACTACCCGCTGGCCGCCGAGGCGCATCGCCGGCTCGAGCGCCGGATCGGCAACGTGCGCCTGCGAGTTGCCTGGGGCAACCCCCCCGACGAGATGCCCCGGTTCATGAACGCCGCCGACGTCCTCATCCTGCCGTCGCGATCGGAGGGGTCGCCCAACGTCGTCAAGGAGGCGATGGCGACCGAGCTCCCGGTGGTGGCGACTCCCGTCGGCGACGTCGAGGACCTGCTGGCGGGCGTGGCTGGGTGCCACGTAAGCCCGCCCGAGCCGGACGCGCTGGCGACGGCGCTCGAGGCCGCGATCGAACATGGCCCCGCGCCGGAGGCGCGGAAGGCGGTGGCCCCGCTGGACGTCTCCGCGATCGCGCGGCGCACCCTCGGGGTCTACGAGGGCGTAGTAGCCGAGGGCCGGGTGCGTCCCGACCGTCCGCCGAGCCACTCCCGCCAGCGCGACGGCGCCTGAAGGAAGGCGACGAGGCCGAGGGGGGCCGCCATAGCGCCCCGTCCCAGGGCGGCGAGCGGATGGCCATCGGCGGCCGCCCGCCTGGCGAGCGCGCGCTCTCGGAGCGCCCGGTGATGGCGGATGCGGGCCCGCAGCGCGCGCTTGCTGCGCGCGTCCACCGCGCCGCGCGCGAGGGCTCGGCGATGACTCGCCATCGCGCCCTCCGCCATCAGAACCCGGTCGGCGGACATCGCCCCGGGGTGGATGCGGTAGACGGCGATCGGCTCCGGAACGGACACGACCTCCCAGCCCGCCTCGATGATCCGCAGCCAGAGGTCGTAGTCGTCGTAGCCGGGGCACTCCGGCGAGAACCCGCCGGCCTCGGCGTACGCCGCGCGGGAGAACACGGCGCGGGCGCAGATGCAGTTTCGCTGGATCATCGCGTCGTAGTCGATCTCGTCCACCCAACCGAACCGGTCGGCGAACGTCTCGCCGGTGATCCCTTCGGACGTCTCGATCAACGCGTTGGAGGCGACCACCCCAATCCTGCGGGCCTCGGTCGCAGCCTGATCGTAGGCCCTGATCGAGCGATCGAGGTAGTCGTGGCGCCAACGGTCGTCGTGGTCGAGCAGGGCGATCAGCTCGGTGTCGGGTGATGACTCAATTGCGGCGTTGCGGGCCGCCGCCACCCCGACGTTCCGCTCCAGGCGGACCGCCCTGATCCGGTCGTCACGCGCCGCGAAGGAGCTCGCCAACCGGTGCGGAGCCGGATCGGGTGAGCCGTCGTCGACGACGATCGCCGTCCAATGCGCGTAGGTCTGATCGAGGATGGACTCGAGCGTTTCGCTCAGGTGCGCCCCCGAGTTATAGGTGGGAACGATCACCGCCACCCGCGCGGACGAAGGTTTGGTGCTCACCCTGACGAGTCTAGGTTCCACGCGCCGGCGCCCGAGATCGGTGGTATGACCACTGGGCCGCCGGACAGGAAGGAATCATCTCACCCAGACCGAACGGCCAAACGTCCGCAGGCGCCACCGTGGTTCAACATTTCGGCGTCAGTACCGATGAGAAGGCATACATGGTCCTCGCCGGACATCCCGCAAGCACCGACGGTCGTCGCGGTGCCTGGAAGGCGGCGGCCCCCGCAGCGCTGCTGGCCCTTATCTGCACCCTCACCGCGCTCTCTGCATCCGCCGGCGCGGTGGCGGCCGACTCCCCGATTCGGCCCTACGCATCGCAGGTGCTCGAGCGGGGCAGCCTCGTCTCCTACTGGCGCCTGGGCGAGTCGGGCGGCTCGGTCGCCGCCGACGCCAAGAATGGGCGCGACGGCACCTACGCCGGCGGGCTGACGCTGGGCCAGACCGGCGCGCTGACGGGTAGCGGCAACACGTCGGCGTCGTTCACCGGTGGCCGCGTGAAGCTGCCGGCGATGCCCACGAGCGGGGACTTCACGGTCGAGGGCTGGATGCAGCTGCACCCGACCGCCCCCAAGAACAACACCCTCTACGGCGGCTTCGGATCCCTGCGGCTGCTGCCGCGCCCCGACGGCTACTACGCC
The DNA here is from genome assembly GCA_963807385.1 of uncultured Solirubrobacterales bacterium. Lineage (GTDB taxonomy): Bacteria > Actinomycetota > Thermoleophilia > Solirubrobacterales > 70-9 > JBDTSW01. The sequence continues at coordinate 61,215 of CAWEBQ010000004.1, read as the reverse complement.
GGGATCTACCTCAACGGCACCGAGTACAAGCTGCAGGGGGCGGGCGCGTCCAACGTCGGCGAGTGGGTGCACTGGGCGCTGGTCCGCGCGGGCTCGCGGATGACCCTCTATCGCAACGGCGCGCCGGTCGCCGAGCGCACGGATCTGCCGGCCGCAGCGGTGGCGAAGCTCGACGGCGAGATCGGATCGATGGGCTCCTCCTACCCGGCGGACGCCAAGATCGACGAGGTCGCCGTCTACTCCGGCGCGCTGAGCGCGGCGGAGGTCGAGAGCGACTTCGTCTCGGGCACGCAGGGGTCGAGCGAGCACGAGCCGCCAACGGAGGAGCCGCCGGGCGCGGATACCTATGTGGACGGCGCCTCCCTCGGAGGGCAGTGCAATGACGCGCGCACCGCGGCCGAGGCAGCCTCGCCCGCCACACCCTGGTGCAGCGTCGGGCGTGCCGCGCAACTCGCCGGCGCCGGCGCGACGGTCCTGGTCAGGGCGGCCACCTACCCGGCTACGGTGATCACCGCCCAGGCCCGGCTCGAGCCCACCACCTTCAAGGCATTCGAGTCCGAGGCGCCGGTCCTCGACGGCCTCACCATCAGCGGCTCCAGCGGGCTCCGATTCATCGGCTTCCGGATCACCGACCAGACGGTCCTCGACAACGTCGCGCGGGTGGAGCTCAGCGACAACGACATCTCGCCCCATGGCGTCGCCGTGCCGAGCGGGCGGGACCTGCTCTTCGAGGGCAACCGGATCCACGACCTGACGATGGACATCAATCCCGCGTCCGGAAGCTGCATCCCGCCGCGCTGCGGCTACGGCTTCCGCATCAACCAGGGCCAGGGGCTGACCTTCAAGGACAATCTGTTCAGCGGCATCCCCGGCGACGGCATCCAGTCCGGCACCGCGGAGAACTACCTGATCGAGGGCAACGAGTTCGAGCGGATCAGCGCCTTCGTCGATCCCGCCGAGCACTCGGACTCGATTCAGTTCTACCGGGGCTCGGACGGCGTGCGTATACGCGGCAACTACTTTCACGACACCCGCGGGCCGCTGCTGCTGGGCACCGGCGCCGACGAGGCCCAGCGGAACCTCGTGGTCGAGAACAACACGATCGTCGCCCAGCGCGACTGGGCCCTCAAGGCCTTCGACGCGCCGGGCATGGTGCTCGCCAACAACACCGTCTGGGATGCCCGGGACGGGGTGGTCATCGGCGATACCTCGAGCGTCAGCGCGGACACCACGAACGTCCGCGCCTTCAACAACATCATCGATACGTTCACGGCCCAGCCCCAGTTCTTCGCCCTCGAGGACTACAACCTGGTCGGGACCGGCCAACGAGCCGGGAGCCACGACCTGGCAACGCCGCCACGCTTCGCCGACCGGACCCGGCTCGACTACAGCCTGATGGGCTCCAGCCCGGGAATCGACGCCGGCCTGTCGACGGGGGCGCCCACCGCGGACTCCGTCGGGCAGGCGCGAGTGGACGTTCCCGGCATCCCCAACACGGGCGGCGGCGCCGAGCCCTACTTCGACCTCGGGAGCCATGAGTTCAACGGCACCTACGAGCCACCGGGGGGGTCCTACTCGCAGACCGTTCTCGACACCCCCGGCCTCCTCTCCTACTGGCGCCTGGGCGAGTTTGGCGGCTCGGTCGCAGCCGACGCCAAGGGCGGGCGCCACGGCACCTACGTCGGCGGGATGGCCCTGGGCCAGGCGGGCGCGTTGACGGGGGACGCCGACACCGCGGTGTCGTTCTCCGGCGGCCGCGTGAAGCTGCCGGCGATGCCCTCGAGCGGCGACTTCACCGTCGAGGGCTGGATGCAACTGCGCCCGACCGCCGCCAAGAACAACACCCTCTACGGCGGCTTCGGATCCCTGCGGCTGCTGCCGCGCCGCGATGGGTACTACGCCGGGATCTACCTGAATGGCAAGGAGTACCTCCTGCAGGGGGCGGGCGCGTCCAACGTCGGCGCATGGGTGCACTGGGCGCTGGTCCGCGCGGGCTCGCGGATGACCCTGTACCGCAACGGCGCCCCGGTCGCTCAGCGCACGAACCTGCCGGCGTCGGCGGTGGCCAAGCTCGACGGCGAGATCGGGAGGATGCGGTCCTCCTACCCGGCGGACGCCAAGATCGACGAGGTCGCCGTCTACTCCGGCGCGCTGAGCGCGGCGCAGGTTGCCGCGCACTACGACCTCGGCAGCTAGAGCTATCGGTCCGAGCCGACAGTGCATCGGCTCGATCGCCGCCGCGATGCACGGCTGAACCCGGTTCCGTGATGATCCCCGCATCGCCGTCCCCTTCTTTGATCTGACGCCGGCCCACCGCGAGCTCCGCGAGGAGCTCGATGAGGCCTGGAGCCGGGTTCGCGACTCCGGCCGTTACGTCCTGGGCGAGGAGCTGGAGGGCTTCGAGTCAGAGCTGGCCAGCGCGTGCGGCGCGAAGCATGCGGTTGGCGTGGGCACCGGCCTGGACGCGTTGGTGCTGATCGTCCGCGGCCTTGGGATCGGCCCGGGCGACGAGGTGATCGTGCCCGGGCACACGTTCATCGCCACCTGGCTCGCGGCATCGCACGCCGGCGCCACCCCCGTGCCCGTGGATATCGACCCGGCGACCGCCAATATCGACCCGGGGCGCGTGGAGGCCGCCATCTCCTCACGCACCCGCGCGATCGTCGCGGTGCACCTGTACGGGCAGCCGGCCGACATGGACCCGCTCCTGGCGCTTGCGGCCGAGCGCGGCCTGCACCTGATCGAGGACGCGGCGCAGGCGCATGGGGCGCGGCATCGGGGCCGGCCGGTGGGTGGGCTGGGCGACGCGGGAGCGTTCTCGTTCTATCCCGGGAAGAACCTCGGCGCGCTTGGGGACGGAGGCGCCGTGGTGACGAACGACCCGGACCTCGCCACGCGAGTCCGGCTGCTTCGCAACTACGGCTCCGCCGCCAGGTACGAGCACGACGTCGCGGGCTTCAACACGAGGCTGGACGAGCTGCAGGCTGCCCTGCTCAGGGTAAAGCTCGCCAAGCTCGGCGAGTGGAACGACCGGCGGCGGCAGGTGGCCGCTCGCTACATGGACGGGCTGGGCTCGATCCCCGACCTCGGGCTTCCGGAGGTTCCGGAATTCGCGGACCCGGTCTGGCATCAGTTCGTCGTCCGCCACGCCCGCCGCGACGAGGTCGCGGCCGAGCTCGGGCGGCGCGGTGTCGGGACCCACATCCACTACCCGATCCCGCCCCATCGAACGGGCGCCTACGCCGCCGTCGAGGCAGACCTCCCGCTGACCGATCGCCTCGCCGCCGAGGTGCTCTCGCTGCCGATGGGGCCGCACCTCGACCCGGACCAACAGGCGGAGGCGATCACGGCCATCCGTGAGGTGACGCTGTGACGAGCGGATCCGCCGGTGAGTCCCACACCCTGGTCTTCGACCTCGATGGCACGCTCTGCACCAACACCTTCGGAGAGTACGAGCAAGCCGAGCCCTACCGATGGGCGATCGAGCGGGTCAACCACCTCGCCGCCACGGGCCACCGGATCGTGATCATGACGGCACGCGGCAGCGCCACCGGTATCGACTGGGAGCAGCGCACTCATGCGCAGCTGGGCGGCTGGGGGCTCGCCTACGACGAGCTGCGACTCGGCAAGCCGAACGCGGAGGTCTTCGTCGACGACCGGGCGATCCACAGCGAGACCTGGCGGCGCGGCGACGCATTTCTGGCCCCGGGCTTCCCCCTGACCGCGGAGGGGCTGCCGCCGTTGCCGGCCCCGGCCCTCACCGCGGTCGCGGAAATCGGCCGGACGTTCGGCGGTGAGCCCCTCGAGCTCGCACGGCATGCCCTCCGTGCGCGGGAACTGGCGCACGCATGCGGGATCGTCGGGCCGCCGGCGGCCCAGGACCTGGAGCGGGCGGTTCGCGACGCGTTGGCCACCGCCCCGGTGGAGGCGAGCGGCGACCTCGTCTACACGATCTCGATCGCCGGGGCGGGCCACGCCGCACTGATCGACGGCTGGCGCGACGGCCCTGCGCACTCCAGGACGCCGACCTCGGTCGCGGTGAGCCGCCGCCCGCTCGCGGAGGCCGCCCGCGGACTGCGCCCGCCACTGGTGGTGATTGGCGAGGACGGTACGCCCCGCGCAACGGTCGCAACGGTCGCGGGCGGGGGGACGCGGACGGGCGCATTCGAGGCCGCCTCTTGGCCCCTGATGCTGACCGACGACGACCTCGTCCGGGATGCGCTCGGGGGGAGCCTGGTCGTCGTCCGCGATGGCAGGCTCACGATGGGATGCGCCCAGCCCGGCGACGTCGCCTGCGCCTGGCTGTCCTCGCTCGCGGACGGCGCCGGCCTCGAGGTAACCGCGGGGCCGGTGACGAGCGCGGCACTCGCGGCATGCGACGAGGCGGCCCTGGTGGGAATGCCGTTCTGTCTGCTCCCGATCGAGACGATCGATGGCCGCGGGCTTCCCGCCGCTCCGGGCGAGGTCAGCGCGACCCTGATGGCCGCCTGGAACGAGGCCGCCGGCCTCGACCTGGGCGCCCAGCTTGGAGCGCTGGCGAGATGAGCGTGACGGTGTGTATCCCGGCGCGGCTTCGTTCAACCCGCCTCGAGCGCAAGCTGCTCGCGGACGTGGACGGCAAATCCCTGCTCGAGCGCACCCACGACGCCGCCATGCGGGCCCGGTGCGGAGACGTCCTGGTGCTGGTGGACTCGGAGGAGCTTCGGCGGGAGGTCGAGGGCTTCGGCGGCACGGCGGTCATGACCGACCCCGCCGCCGAGTCCGGCACGGCCCGTATCGCTTCGGTCGCCGCCGACCTCGATTCCGACGTGGTCGTCAACCTGCAGGGAGACGCACCACTCACCGACCCGGCGGTGATCGCGGAGGCGGCAGTGGTCGCCGGACGGACCGCCGCACCGGTGACGATGCCCGTCTATCCGCTCGAGGACGCCGAGGCCATCCAGGACCCGAGCGTGGTCAAGGTCATTCGCGACGCCGCTGGCCGAGCGCTCTACTGCTCGCGGAGCCCGGTGCCCCATGTCCGCGGAGAACCGCCGGGGGCATGGCCCCAGGCGGCGCGATTCTGGGGCCACATCGGCCTCTACGCTTACAAGCGCGCCTTCCTGCTCTCCTTCGACGAGATCCCGCGGGCCGGCCTTGAACGCGCCGAGAGCCTGGAGCAGCTGCGCTGGATCGAGGCCGGGCTGCATCTCGACACTTTCGAGGCCAGCGCCCAGGGGCCGTCGGTCGACACCCAGGAGCAACTGGACCGGGTCCGCGAGATCGTCAAGTCCGGGTGAGGCCCCGCCCGCGAACCGCGCGCGTCGTGCGTGGGGGTGGGGAGCATTCCCCTAGACTCACTCCCTGGTGACGGTGACTGCCCCGCCGACGGCAACCGAGGTGCTCGACGTCGGCCGGCAGACGCTGGCCGACGAGATCGTCGCGCTCAAGGACCTCCACGACCGCCTCGGCGACTCGTTCACGCAGGCCGTCTCCGTGCTCTCCGGGCTCGAGGGCAAGGTGCTCTCGCTCGGGGTCGGGAAGTCCGGGCAGGCCGCCGACAAGGTGGCGGCGACGCTTCGGTCGGCCGGTGTCCCAGCCCTCTATCTGAGCGCCTCGGACTCGCTGCACGGCGATCTGGGCGTCGTCGGTCCCGACGACGCTGCGCTGCTGTTCTCCAAGAGCGGGGGCACGCGTGAGCTGATCGCGCTCGTCCCCCACCTGCGCTCGCTCGGGGTGACGCTGATCGGCATCGTCGGCACCCCGGGGTCGCCGATCGCCCAGCAGGCGGACATCGCGCTCGACGCGTCCGTCGCCCGGGAGGGCTGCCCGCTGGACGCAGCGCCGATGGCGAGCGTTATCGCCGCTCAGGCAATGGGGGATGCGATCGCGGCGGCCGTGATGCTCTCGCGAGGGTTCACGACGGAGGATTTCGCCCGCCTGCACCCCGGCGGCGCCCTGGGCGCCCGCCTGACGCTGTCGGTGAGCGACGTCATGCGCAAGGGCTCGGAGCTACCGCACGTCGGACCGAACGCGACCCTCAAGGACGCTGTTCTCGAGATCACCAGGACCGGCTACGGCGCGGTCTGCGTCACCGACGAAGACGGGACGCTGGTCGGCTTCATCACCGACGGCGACGTGCGCAGATGGCTAGTGGACGTCGACGACGTCTCCCTGGTCGGGGTCGACGAGGTCATGACCAAGGATCCGGTCACCGTGGGACCAGAGCTTCCCCTCTCTCAAGCCCTGCTGATGCTCGAGGAGCGCCGCAAGAGCCTGATGACGGCGCCGGTCGTCGCGGACGGCGGCCGCTGCGTCGGTCTGCTGCGGCTCCACGACGCCGTTCAGGCGCACCTGCAGGCTTGAGCGGGACCGCGCGAAGGGCGCCCTTCCCCGGCGTGGCGCCGGTCCCGATTGCCGACGGTCTCACCATCGGCGGCGGGGGCCTGGGGCTGATCGCCGGGCCCTGCCTGGTCGAGAGCCGCGATCTGGTGCTCGAGGTCGCCCACGCACTGCACGAACTCGGAACCGGTTTGGGACTGCCCGTGGTCTTCAAGTCGAGCTTCGACAAGGCGAATCGGACCTCGGGCGACTCGTTCAGGTCGATCGGCTTCGCCGAGGCTCTGGAGATTCTCGCCGAGGTCCGAGAGACAACCGGGATGCCGGTGCTGACCGACGTCCACGAGACGGGGCAGGTCGCGGCCGTGACCGAGGTGGTCGACGTGATTCAGATCCCCGCCTTTCTCTGCCGCCAGACGGACCTGCTGCTGGCCGCCGGGGCCTCGGGACGGGTCGTCAACGTCAAGAAGGGTCAGTTCATGGCGGCCGCGGACATGCGATTCGCCGTCGAGAAGGTCCGCGAGGGCGGCGGCTCGCGCGTATTGCTGACCGAGCGCGGGACCAGCTTCGGCTATCACGACCTGGTCGTCGACTTCCGCGGGCTCTCGACGATGCGCGAGTTCGCGCCGGTCGTCTTCGACGCCACGCACAGCGTTCAGTCGCCGGGCGGGGCCGGTGGCTCCTCGGGGGGCCGGCGCGAGTTTGTGGCCCCGCTGGCGAGAGCGGCGGTGGCGTGCGGCGTTGACGCCCTCTTCCTCGAGACCCACCCCGACCCGGACCGTGCCCTCAGCGACGGGCCGAGCCAGCTGCCACTGGCCGACCTCGAGGGGCTCCTCGCGCAGTGCCAAGCACTTCATGCCGCCGCCGGATAACCTCACGGCGGCCCATTCGTCAGCGTGAAAGGAGCCGGCATGAGCAGCGGTCATCGCATCTTTATCGGCTACGACCCGGATCAGGACATCGCTAGCCGAGTCCTCGAGTACTCACTCGAGAAGCACTCGAGCGAACCGCTGGACCTGCGCCGGATCGACGCCGACCAGCTCCCGGACTTCAATCGTGCCGGGGACCCGCTGGCCTCGACTCCGTTCACATACACGCGTTTCCTTGTTCCGTACCTGTGCGACTACGAGGGCCTGGCCCTCTTCATGGACTCCGACATGCTCGCCCTCGGCGACATCTCGGAGCTCTTCCGCCTGCCGATGGACGGCCTCGCGCTTCGAGTGCGCAAGCATGACTACCGCCCGGACGAGACCGAGAAGATGGGCGGCAAGACCCAGACCCAGTATCCGCGCAAGAACTGGTCGAGCCTGATGCTCATGAACTGCGCCGAGCTGGGGGCCTGGACCAAGTCGGCGGTCGAGACCGAGAGCGGTGCCTGGCTCCACCGCTTCACCCCGATCCCGGACGAGAAGATCGGGGACATCTCGCCGGAGTGGAATCAGCTCGACCACATCGAAGGGACCTGCAAGCTCCTCCACTACACCTCGGGCGGCCCGTGGCTGAAGGGCTGCGAGGACGCCGACCACGCCGACCTCTGGCACCGGTACCGGGAAGAGCTCGAAGCCGCCGGCGACCTCGCCCGGTCCGACTGACACCGCGCCCCCGCAGCCGAGCCCCGATGGCATCGACGAGAGTGGGCGGGCGGGACCGGTGACCGACCGACCGCTGCTCGCGATCGTTCCGGCGCGCGCCGGCAGCAAGGGCGTGCCCGACAAGAACACGCGCCTTCTGGGCGACCGTCCCCTGGTGGCCCACACCGTCGAAACCCTGCAACAGGCGGCGGTCGCGGACCGCCTGCTCGTCTCCTCAGACGACGAGCAGATCCTGCGCTGGGCCGAGGCTCATGAAGTCGAGGCTCACACCCGTTCGGCGGACCTCGCCGGCGACGACGTGACGATCTCCGAGCTCGCCGCGGCGATCGCCGATGAGCTCGACTGGGGCGGGGACGTCGGCGTCTTCCAGCCGACCTCGCCCTTCCGGGAAGTGGGCTCGACCCGGCGCGCGATCGAGGAGTTCCGCAGCTCCGACATGGACTCGCTGGCGAGCGTCGTCCGCGAGGAGCACCTGTTCTGGCTCGACGAGCACGACGATCTGGTCCGGGCGCGTCCGCTCTTCAGGGAGCGGATAAACCGCCAGCAGGGGAGCCACCAGGTGCTCCGTGAGACGGGCTCGATCCAGCTGGTCCGGGCGAACGTGCTGCGCGAGACCAGGAGCATCGTCGCCGAACGCCATCGCCTCTTCGAGACGGGGCCCCAGGAGGCGCTGGACATCGACACCAAGGACGACCTGGTTGTGGCCCGGCGACGACTCGATCGCGGCAGCATCGTGTTCCGCCTCCAGGCCAACCGGCGCATCGGGTCCGGGCACGTCTACCACTGCCTGCAACTCGCCGACGAGCTGGCCGACCAGGACCTTCGCTTCCTGCTCCAGGACTGCGACGAGTTCGTCGCCGACCTCGTTGACGCGCATGGGTATCCGTGGCGCACCGAGACAGACCTCGCCGCCGACCTCGAGGCGCTTCGCCAGCCGGGCGCCAACCTGGTCGTAAACGACAAGCTCGAGACCTCCGAGGAGGAGGTTCTGACCCAGCGCGCGCTCGGCTACCGGGTCGTCAACGTCGAGGACCTCGGGCCCGGGAGCCGCCTCGCCGACTGGGTCGTCAACGCGCTCTACGATGACCCCGACCAGCACGCGTCCAACACCTCGAGCGGGGCCGCCTACGCCACCCTGCGGTCAGAGTTCTTCCACATGCCGGATGCGGCCACCCGGGCGGTCCCGGAACGGATTCTGCTGGCTTTCGGGGGCACGGATCCGGGTCACCTCGCCGCACGCTGCGCGCGGATCCTGCAGGGCCAGACCGACTGCGAGATCCGTGCCGTGCTCGGTCCCGGCGCCGAGGCCGAGGGCTTCCCGCCCGAGGTGACGGTCGTTCGGCAGGTGCGCTCGATGGCGGCGGAGATGCACGCCGCTGATCTGATCCTGACCTCCGCGGGCCGCACCGTCTACGAGGCGGCGATCGTCGGCACGCCGGTCGCGGTGCTAGCCCAGGGCGCTCGCGACGCCACCCATGCACACCTGTCCTTCGATTTCGGCGTGGTCTTCCTCGGTATCGGTCCGCTGGTGGATGACGCCCACATCGCCGGAGTCGTCGAGCGACTGCTCGCCGATGCCGACCTGCGCGCCGAGCTGAGCGAGCGGCTGCGGAAATCGATCGATCTCCGCGGCGCAACCCGGATCGGAGACCGAATCCGGTCCATCCTCAAGGGTCTGTGACCGGCGAGGGAGACCGACGCCCGACCCCACCCACCGAGGTGGCCGTCGCCGGGCATGCGCCGCTGCGCGCGGGCGCCTGCCGGGTCATCGCCGAGGCCGGAGCCAACCACAACAACTCCGTCGAGCGGGCGATCGAGATGGCGCGGCGCGCGGCCGACGCCGGCGCCTGGGCGATCAAGTACCAGCTCTACAAGGCCGACTCGATCAGCGTTCCCGACTCGCCGAAGTACTGGGAGGACGAGCTGGGGACGACCAGCCAGCACGAGGCCTTCCTGCTCTCGGATCACCTCGACTACGACGAGTACGGGGCGGTCGCGCGAGCGTGTCGTGACCTCGGGATCGCGTTCTTCGCCACCCCGTTCGACCTCGATGCGGTCGAGGCGCTCGAGCGGATCGGGGTGGCCCTCTACAAGATCGCCAGCGCCGATATCACCCACCGCCCGCTGATCGAGGCAGTGGCGGCAACGGGCAAGCCGGTGCTGCTCTCGACGGGAGCCTCCAGCGCCGACGAGGTCGGGGCGGCGATCGAGTGGAGTCGGCTCGGCCCCGACCGCCTGGTTCCGCTGGTCTGCACGCTGACCTACCCGACGCCGGATGAGGACGGGCACTTCGCCCGCCTGGAGGAGTTTCGCGCACGGTTCGCGCCGTATCTGGTCGGGGTCTCCGACCACACGCTGGGCACCGGAGGCGCCTGGATGGCCGGCGCCCTGGGCGGGGTATGCATCGAGAAGCACTACACGATCGATCAGGGCCTCCCGGACGTGCCCGACCACGCGATCAGCGTAACCCCCGACGAGCTGGCCGAGATGGTCGCGTTTGCCGCGCGCGCCGCCGTGATGCGAGGAGCGCCGGACATCGTCGTTCACGACTCCGAGCGACCTGCCCGCAAGAACGCGCGCCGCTCGGTCGTCCTCGAGCGCGACCTTGCCGCAGGTCATGTCCTGGGAGAACGGGACCTCGCCTTCAAGCGGCCGGGCACCGGGATCCCCCCGTCGGAGCTCGCGTCGGTCGTCGGGCGGCGCCTGCGTGCGCCGATGCAACGGGGAGCGATCGTGCACCCCGATGACCTCGCGGCGGACGGCTGATTCCCGCCGCCCGGGCCGAGACCAAGATGCCTCCGCCACAACGGCTCCTGCACAGCGGCTTCCTTCGCTCCTACGAACAACACCCGGAGCGGCCGGCCCTCGACGTCGCCGGGACCCGGCTGAGCTACGCCGAGCTCCACGGGCGAGCGGCCGCGATCGCCGCCACGCTGGCGCAGCGCGCCCCCGATCAGCCCGGCGAGGTGGCGCTGACCGCGGTGTTCGCCTCTCGCACGACGGTCGCCTTCGCGGGCCTCCTCGGTGCCCTGATGCGGGGCCATGGCTACGTTCCGCTCAACCATGCCCTCCCCGTCGCGCGAACGCGATCGACGCTCGAGCGAAGCGGCTGTCGTGCGGTGATCGTCGATGCCGAGTCGGCGGACCAGCTCCCGGATGTGCTGGCGGGCTCGGCTCCGGGGGTCGTCGTGCTGCTCCCCGACGCCGCGCAGGTCGGCGAGCTGGCGGCCAAGCTGCCGGGCCACACCGTGCTGGGCCGAGGCGAGCTCGCCTCCGCTGCGACCTGGGAGCCCCCTCCGGGTGATGGCGACGCAATCGCCTACCTCCTTTTCACCTCGGGCAGCACCGGCGTGCCGAAGGGTGTGATGGTCGCCCACCGCAACGCCTTCAACTACCTCGACTTCTTCACCGAGCGGTACTCGATCGGCCCCGAGGACCGGATCTCGCAGACGCACGACCTGACCTTCGATGTCTCGGTGGCGGACATGTTCCTGGCATGGGAGCGCGGAGCCTGCGTCTGCTGTCCGCCCGCCAAGACCCTGATCCGCCCCGGTGGGTTCATTCGCGAACAGGGCCTGACGATCTGGGCGGCCGTCCCCTCCACGGCCGTGTTCATGCGCCGCTTCGGGATGCTCGAGCCGGACCAGTACCCGTCGCTTCGCTGGATCCTGTGCGCCGGAGAGCCGCTGCCCCTCGAGCTCGCCCAGGCGTACGTCGCCGCCGCTCCGAACGCGACCGTGGAGAACCTGTATGGGCCGACCGAGCTGACCATCGAGTGCATCTACCACCGATTCGACGCGCAGCTCTCGCCGGGGCTGGCCGAACACGGGACGGTCCCGATCGGACGGCCGCTACCGAACATGATCCCGCTGGTGGCCGACGCCGACCTGAGGGAGGTTCCGCCCGGCGAGAAGGGCGAGCTCCTCATGACCGGCCCGCAGGTCACGCTCGGCTACTGGCGCGATGAGAAGCGCACGGCGACCAGCTTCGTCGTCCCGCCCGGCCGCGACGAGCGCTTCTACCGAACGGGTGACCTCGTCCGCCGGCCGGCGACCGCGGACGAGCCGATCCGATACCTGGGCCGGATCGACGATCAGATCAAGGTCCGGGGCGTGCGCATCGAGCTGGGCGAGATCGAGGCGGCGCTACGGCAGGCCACAGGGGTGGACGCGGTGGCCGCGGTGGGATGGCCACGCACGCTCAGCGGCGCCAACGGGATCGTGGCGTTCGTGGGCGATCCGAACGCCGATCCCAAGGCGGCGATTCGGGATCTCCAGGGGCGCCTTCCGGGCCAGGTCGTGCCGCGCCGAATCGAGCTTTTGACCGAGCTGCCGTTGAACCCCAGTGGCAAGGTCGACCGCGCCGCGCTGCTCGCTCGGCTCGAGCGGGAAGCCCGCTGAGCACCTGTATCCTCGCCGCGGATGGGCGCGATTGCGGAAGCCGAGGTGCGCGCGTTCATGATCGAGGCGATCACCCCGCGCCTGCGCGAGATCGGGCACGATCCGGCCACAACCGCGGACGACCTCGACCTCCTCGAGGCGGGCATCGTCGATTCGCTCGGTCTCCTCGAACTGATCGCTGAGGTCGAGGACCGGTTCAGCCTCGAGATCGATTTCGAGGGCGCCGAGCCCGAGGAGCTGAGCGTGCTCGGCGCGCTCAGCCGCCGCGTCGCGGAGCAGGGCGCGCGGGCCCACTGAGGACCGCACCCTGGGCGGAGGAGGCGTTGCGTAGGATCGCAGCGTGATTGAGGCCGCTGACATCACGAGGGCGCTCGCGAGGCTGGGCGTGGAGCGCGACGACGCACTGTTCGTCCACTCGGGGCTGCAGTCGGCGATGCGCGTGGCCGGACGCCGTCCCGCCGAGAAGATCGACACGATCGTCAAGGGCCTCGCCGACGCCGTTCCCGACGGCGTGCTCGGCATGCCCACCTTCACCTACAGCTACACCGACGGCGCGGCCTACGAACCGGACGCCACCCCCTCGACGGTCGGGGCCCTGACGGAACGCTTCCGCGGCAGCGACGGTGTGCGGCGGACCATGGAGCCGAACTTCTCGGCGGCGTTTCTGGGCGCCGTCGCGGAACCGTGGGACTCTCGCCTGTTCTCGGTCGGCGACAGCGACGCCTTCGGGGAGAACGGTGTCTTCGGCTACCTGCGCTCGTGCAACGCCAAGCTCCTGTTCTTTGGCGTGAGCTTCGAATACTGCACCTACGTCCACCACGTCGAGCAGCGGGCCGCCGTCCCCTACCGGTACTTCAAGGATTTCGACGGGATCGTCCGCCACGAGGGGCGGGAGCGGCCGACGACGGCGCGGTACTTCGTCCGCGAGCTCGACGCCGACGTCTGGCCGTTCTTCACGCCGCTCGCGGAGGAGCTGAGGACCCGGGGACTGGCCGCTTCGGAGCCGCTCGCGCGCGGCCCCCGGCTGTTTCTCACCGACACGAGCGCGGTCGAGCTGATCGCGCTGGAGCGGCTCGAGGCCAACCCGGACTTCCTGTTGAGACGCGGGCATCCGGATGCGGGCGAGCACGGCGCCCACCCCGATCGCGTCGGCGCCCACACTCCTTGAGCGCGCCGGCGCCGACAGGCGGGGCGGAGCCGGTCGTGATCCTCGGCATGCACCGCTCGGGAACGACGGTGATCGCCGAGCTCGCCCGCGCCATGGGGCTGGCGCTGGGCAAGGTGACCGAGCTGATGGAGCTCCAGCCGCTGGTCGACCTGAACGAGTGGCTGCTGAGGCGCTCCGGTGGGAGCTGGGAGCACCCGGCGGCGGCGCTCGACATGCTGGCGGCTCCGGAACTGCGCTCGGAGGCCCAAGCGCAGGTGGACGCCTTCGCCCGCCGACACCTCGGCGCGCGCCTGGGGGCGGATGGGGCTGGCCCGTGGGGCTGGAAGGAACCCCGGATGGGGTTCACGCTGCCGCTGTGGGAGGGGGTTTTCCCGCGGATGCGACTCCTCGTCGTGCGCCGTCACGGGTTCGATGCCGCGCTCAGCCTCCGCGCGCGCGCCCGTGCCGAGGTCGCCGCCGGCCGCACGGCGACGCGCCGCCTCCCCCCCAAGGTCCGGCTTCGCAATCTGGCCCTCCGCCGGGAAGAACAACCGGCCCGGTCGGTGCGCTGCCTGAGCCTCCGCGGGTCCCTCTCCCTCTGGGGGGAGTACAACCGTCAGCTCGACACCGTGCTCGCGACGACCCCCCACCCCACACATCAGCTTCGCCTGGAGGACCTCCTCGAGGACCCGCGGCCGGCCCTGGCCGACGTTGCCGCCTTCATCGGGCTCGAGCGGGGAGGCGCGCTCGCCGAGCAGGCGCTTGGGAGGGTGCCGCTCCGCGACGCGAGCCGGGCCGACGAGCACCACCTGGTCGCAGCCGAGGCACAGCCTGAGGACCTCGCGCTGCTGGCCTCGTACGGATACCGCGGGGCCGAGGGGGCACCGTGAGCGATCTCCCGGGGAACGCCGCGGGACTCGGCGATGAGCTGCACGCGCTCGCGACCGAGCTGTTCCCAATCACCCGCAGCCTCACGGGGCCCGGCTACAGGGAGACGCTCGATCGCCTCGAGCTGGTCAGCGGGCCGATGGAGCGCCACCGCTTCCCCACCGGTGAACGGGTGCTGGACTGGGAGATCCCGAAGGAGTGGACGATCCGCGACGCCTGGATCGCCGGCCCCGCCGGCGGCCGGGTCTGCTCGCTCGCGGACTCCAACCTCCACGTCGTGAACTACAGCCGGCCGGTGCGGGCGCGACTGCCGCTGGCCGAGCTTCAGGAGCACCTTCACAGCCTCCCCGACCAGCCCGACGCGGTCCCGTACAGGACCTCGTATTACGACGAGGACTGGGGTTTTTGCCTGGCCCATCGCGTCCGCGAGGCACTGCCCGACGGCGAGTACGAGGTGTGCGTCGATGCCGACCTCGGGCCCGGCGAGGTCGTCCTCGGCGAGGTCGTGGTGCCGGGCGAGGGCGATCGGGAGGTGCTGTTCTCGACCTATTGCTGTCACCCGTCGCTGGCCAACAACGAGCTCTCCGGGCCCGTGATCGTCGCCCACCTCGCGCGGCTGGCGTCGTCTCTGGAACAGCCGAGGCACACGTACCGCTTCCTCTTCGGGCCCGAGACGATCGGCGCTATCGCCTACCTGGCACGCTTCGGCGAGCGCCTCAGCGAGCGCCTTGTTGCCGGCTACGTCGTCACCTGCGCGGGCGACCCCGCCGCGTTCACCTACAAGCGCTCGCGACAGGGCGACTCGCTCGCCGACCGCGCCGCCGAGCACGTGCTCGCCCACCGCGGAGAGGACGCCAAAGCGATCGACTTCTTCCCGCTGGGGAGCGATGAGCGCCAGTACTGCTCCCCTGGCTTCGACCTGCCCGTCGGCTCGCTGATGCGGTCGATGTACGGCTACCCCGAGTACCACACGTCGCTGGACGACCTCGACCTGATCACGCCGGAGGCGCTGGCCGGCAGCCTTGCCGCCTACGCCGGGATCATCGAGGCGCTCGAGGCGACCGAGGTCCTGCGCTCGACCGCGCCGCACGGGGAGCCTCAGCTCGGGCGGCGCGGCCTCTACCCCTCGACGGGGGGCGCCACCCTCCGCAACGAGCAGATGGGGGACATGATGTGGGTGCTGAACCTCTGCGACGGGACCCGGGATCTCCTGGCCGTCGCAGAGCGAGCCGGGAGGCCGATCGCAGCGCTGCGCCTCGCGGCCGACCGCCTCTTGGCGGAGGGCCTGCTGGAGCGATCCGCCGCCTAGCCCCGTTGCCCGGAGCCGCCATGGTCGGGCGCCGCGCCGATCGCCTCGAGCATGCGGGCGCTCGAATCGCCCCCGTCCGCCCCCAGCCCGTCGAGCAGATCCTGCTGCCCGGGGAGCTGTTCGCCGCCGAGCCAGCGCTCGAGCCAGCGCTCGAGCTCCGATCCCGAGCGGGCGAGGGGGACGGAGGTGTCGCCGCCGAGTGGCCAGAGCCAGTCGTACTCGCCCAGGTTGAGCGCAATGACGGGCGTCCCGACGAGGGCGGCCTGAAGCGTCGCCGCCGACGCCGTGCCGATGCAGAGGTCGGCCCGCTTCACCACGTCCAGGATCGACGGGCTTAAGTCGGTCTCGATCCGGGCGGCCGGACGGCGCTCGGCGGCGGATGCGGCGGCGGCACGTCCCCGCTCCGGGTGCGGCCTCAGCACCACCACCGCGGAGGGGGCGTGGGCCTGGATCGCATCGATCGCCGTCAGGTACTGGCGCATCTCGATCCGGCGGTCGATCAGCGGGAAATGAATCGCCGGCTGGGCGATCACGACGATCCGCGGAGGCTCGGCGGAGGCCCGGAACCGGCGCGTGGGCGGGGGCGGCGAATGGGGCACCGGATAGCCAACCACGTGGACCGGCGTCCCCGCCGGGGGCGTCGGGCGTTCCATCGCGCGCGACCACAGCAGGATCTCGTCTCCAAGGTCCATGTCCGTTGCCAGCGTCGGCTGCAGGTAGGCCCCATGCGAGAGGATCGAGGTGCGGATCCCGGCCTCCTTGGCGATCGTGACCACTAGGCGCGCGTCCGGCTCGCTGTCCCAGGCGGACACGACGCAGGCCGGAGGCGTACGGGCGAGGACGCGCCTGAGCATCCGCGCCCGGGCGAGATCACGGGTGATCCGCTCGCGGGCGAAGGGCATGATCGACTCGTGGACGGCGGCGCCCAGCGAGACCCCGAGGCCCTCGACCCGTGGAGGCGCCTCCGCGGCCTTCAGCGCCCGGGCCGCCGCAGAACCCGCGACGCGCCGGTCAGAAGGCGCGGGCGACCCGACCCAACCGCCCCGGACGGCCGCGCGCAGGGCACGCCGCACGCCCGACGGCAGCTTGTCGAGGAAGACCGCCGGGCGCGTCCCACTGCGCTGCTCCAGCATCCTGTCCAGCAGGGGCTCGAGCGGCCAGTAGCTCACGAAGAGAACGCTCCCCTGGCGCAGGTGGGACGGGATCCCGGCCCTGCGAACCGGCGCCAGCGCCGCCCGGCGGATACGGCGCCCACGCGGGGCGGAGGCGCCGTCGCCCGCCGCCGTGGAGACGACCGGCTCGCCCTCGACCGACAGGCCGCTCGCCGCTGCGACCGCCTCGACGAGAAGGGCGGTGGCCCGATCGCCGCCACTCAGCTCGAGCTGGTCCGGTCCGTACGTCTCGACCGCGGCAAGGATCCCGGCGCTGATCAACGTCACCCTGTTGAGCTGACGCCGGATCAGGGCCTCCCAGATGAAGGGCAGGCAGAGCCCGTCGACCGTCAGCAGGGGGTCCATCTGCGCCCTCCACTGGGCCGTCGCCCCCGACGCCACGCGCTCGACCTCGCGCCGGTCCTCCAGGCCCAGGTGGTCGTCCACGACGGTTCCCTGGGGAAGATCGGTGCCGTGGATCGGATCGGCCTCGATGACGAGGTCATGCCCGGGCCTGAGTGACGTCGGCTCGAGCCCGGCCGAGGTCATATGCAGGCGCATATTTCGCGAGGCTAACAGGGAGCTCGGCAAGAGCCCTCCCTACAATCGCGCCGATGCTCGGTCGCGATCGGTCGGACCAGGGGCCGCGTTGGCGCCGCAGTCGATGGCAGGCCCTCGTCGAGGGCTCGTCCGGCTTCGGCATCAGGCGCGGAATCACCGTCACGCTCGTGGCGCTCGCGGCGCTGCTCGCCGGGGCCGGGCTGTGGTGGGTGGCGACGGTGGGCGACGACGCGCCCGGGCCCACCACCCAGGCCCCGTCGATTGGCCCCCGGGTGGTCGGGACCGACCTCAAGCGCAAGCTCGTCTATCACTCGCCCCAGACGCCCGGCTACACGGCGTGGACGGGCGTCTGGACGGCGCCCGACGGGGCGCTGATGACCGCCTTTACCCAGGCCACGGGACCGATTCCCTCGACCCCCCACCGGGATTGGGGCCGCCTCGAGGTCTCCCAGATCATCCTGCGCTCGACCGACGGCGGGCGAACCTGGCAGCAGTTCTACAAGGAGGACGTCCCGGGCCCTCCCCATGCCTACACGGGCCAGGCCGTGACCGGGTTGCGCGACGGAACCATCCTCCGCCGGGTCAACGGCGAGGACCTGAAGGGGTTTGCCGACGTGCCGGGGACGGCCTACCTGCAGCGGCTCGAGCCGGGAGCGAAGGATTGGACCAAGCCAAGCTTCCTGCTCGACCCGAAGAAGTTCACCTACAACCTGAGCCGCATCCAGTACCTCTCGGACGGTCGGCTTCTCGCCACGGGCAACTACTGGGACGTCCCCGCGGGAGAGCGCGACCCAGACGTCCCGCTGCCGCCCGAAAAGCGGGGATGGCTGCTGATGACCTCCGAGGACGAGGGCCTCACCTGGACGGACGCTCTGACGGTCCCCCCCGAGAGCGAGGTGCCGCCGAACGAGTGGGACGTCGCCGAGCTTCCGGGTGGCGACCTGCTCGCGGTCATGCGCACTTCCGACCCCGCCGACCCGTCCACCCAGCTCCGAAAGCAGGCCCTGCTCCAGCGAGACGGCGACGGCTGGACGATGGGCAAGCCCACCTCGGCACCGTTCCCGCATTCCGGCCATCCGGAGCTGCTGGCGACCCGCGAGGGCGTGGTCCTGCATATCGCCACCACCGGCACGGACTACACGCGCGACGGCGGAAGGACCTGGGATCCGCTTCGGTTCACGGGGACCTCCGGCGCCCTGGAATCCGCCTACTACCCCGTCAGCACCCAGGCCAAGGACGGTGAGATCTACGTTCTCAGCCACATCGGCGGGGACGACGACTTCGGCGAGCGCGACCAGGCGATCGTGATCGACCGGTTCGGCCTCGAGACGCGGGGTGGCGAGCGGTGAGCTACCTGTTCTTGTTCCGGGCCTATCCGGACATCGACCACATGTCGCCGCTCGCCTGGGAGCTCCTCGAGCGCGGCGAGGAGGTCCACGCCGTGATCTCGCCGGGCTACGAGCCGTCCGCGGATTACAGGCTCGAGTTCCTGGCGGCTCACGAGCGGTTCCACCTGCACACTCCCTGGGCTGGCCGGGGACCAGGGGGGATGATTCGCGCCACCCTGCCCTACGCGGTGTTCTTGCTGCTGCGAACTCGCGCACGGTTGCTCGCGGTCGAGTGGGGCTCCGGTCCGCGGGTATCCGGCCTCCGCTCGCGCGGGGCGCTGGCGGCGATCGCCCGGCGGCTGGCGAGCTCGATCCTGGCCGCCCGACGGCCCGACGCGCAGCAGGTTCGGGCCAACTTCGTGCTCGCGGGCACGCTCCTGCGGCGGCCGGTCGTGGCGCTTCCCCACGGCGTATCGGTCAAGCTCGCCGGGATGAAGCCACGGGACCCGGAAGCCAACGGAGTCGCTGGCTGGGCCGATCGGAACCACTTCGCGCTCTGCGCGTATGAGAGCCCGGAGCACCTCCAGCTACACGTCCAGCGCGAGCTAGCCGACCCCTCCATCCTGGAGGCGCTGGGATCCCTCCGCTGGTCGCGCAGATGGTTCGAGCTGAACCGGCGCCTCGTCCCGCCATTCGAATGGGCCGAGGACGGCGATCGCCTGCGGGTCGTGTTCATGGCGCCGAAGTGGCGCACGGGGGTCGACCTCGAGGCGACGCGATCGCTGCTCAGGTCCGTCCACGAGCTCAGCTTCGTATCGCTCGCCGTGAAGGGACACCCGCGCAAGGCGGGGTCGCTCGATCCGCTGAAGGAGGCGCCGGGCGTCGACTGGGCTCGGATCCGTGACGTCTCCAAGGCCGACTCGGTCTCGCTGATAGCCGCCGCCGACGTCGTGATCGACGTCGGATCCTCGATCGGGCTCGAGGTCGTGATGCAGGAGAAGGTGCTCATGAACCCCGCCTTTATCCACGGGATCACGACCGTCTTCGACGAGGTGGACGGATCCTGCGTGCGCGCAGCGAGCGCCGAGGAGGTGGTCGCCTACCTCCGCGAACACCACGAGGGCTCGCCGCACCGCGTGGGGGCCGAGGTCATGGCCGAGCTGTTGCAGCGGTGCGTCTACGCGGGCAGCCGCGAGCCCTTCGATGTGGGCGCCCGCTACGCCGATCGCCTGCGGGCCGTGGCGACGGCTCGATCGTGACCGACCCGGAGGCCATCGACTTCATCGTGATCGGGGCGCAACGCTCCGGCACGACGTCGCTGCGCTCCCACCTCGCGACTCACCCCGGGCTGCAGCTCTCGCGCAGCAAGGAGGCTCCATTCTTCAGCCACGAGGAGACCTATCTGCGCGGACACGACGCATTCCTCAAGCGGGAGTTCGGCCGCAAGCCGACCGACCGGAAGCGAGGCAAGGTCACGCCCAGCTACCTGACCGGCGGGGTCCGCTTCCTGACGCCGGGCACCGAGGACCCGGCCGAGCCGGAGCGGATCGTGCCGGGGCGAATCCGCCGCGAGCTGCCCGGCGTGCGACTCGTAGCGATCCTGCGGGATCCGGTTGATCGGCTGCGCTCGCACTACCGCCTCAACGTCTGGCTCGGCGCCGAGCGGCGACCCCTGAGCGAACTGGCTCCGCAGCTGCTCACCGGCGAGATGCTCGAGGAGGCGCGCCTTAACCCGACCGCCGTCAACGGCTACGTGCGCCGGGGCGAGTACGGGCGCCTGCTCGCCCCCTATTTCGAGGCATTCGGGCCGGACCAGATCCACGTCGGGTTCACCCGCGACCTCGACGAGCGCCCGGAGGAGTTCATGCGCTCGGTCTTTGATCACATCGGGGTAGACCCCGAGTTCAGCCCGCAGGGCCTGGGTCGGCGACATCACCGCTCGGGGGAGGCGTGGATCGGTGGGGATCTCCGGTTGAAGTCGAGCTGGCGCCTTCGGCTCGGCGGTAGACGTCTGCCGCCGAGTCAACCCCTGTGGCGACGTGTCATCGGAGGGAAGGGCGTCCCGCCCGAACGGCTCCGCGAGCTCTCGGAGCTCAGCCCGCAGATGCTCGATACGCTCGCCACGCACTTCGAGCCGGACCGCGTGGCGCTCGAAGGACTGCTCTCCCGCGAGGTGCCCTGGGGGGCCCGAGGCGGGCGCGAGACGGGGTGAGAGCCGGGTGAGGCCCCCGCAGGAGACCGACATCGGTGCTCCCAGCGCCTCCCGGGCCGTCGCGGACGACCCCCCGGGCCCGGTGGGGCCAGGCCTGGCAGGCAAGCCCGAGACCGACGATCGCGGGGCGGTCGGCGACGCGACGATCGTCGCATCCGCAACCTATGTCTCGCAGGCGATGCTGTTCGTCGCCGGACTCATCCAGAAGGGACTCCTGGGGCCGGTCGGCGCCGGGTACTGGGCCCTGATGCAGTCGTTCTGGGAGTTCTTCTCCATCCTCACCCTCGGCGCGTCGGCGGGCACCGGGCGACAGATTCCGCTTCGCCGCGGGCGCGGCGACTACGCCGGCGCGGCCCAGGCCGCCGGCACGGGCACGACCTTCGCGATCCTGGCCATGGGGGTTGGCGGTCTGGCCATCGCCGCCTTCGCGCTCGTCTTCGGATCCGGCTGGGCCTCCGAGGTTCAGATCGGCGTGATCATCCTCGGGCTGATCGCCCCGCTGCGCATGGTCGAGAACGCACACGTGCTGGTCTACAGCGCGACGCGCCGATTCCGCGCGGTGGCCCTGTGGACGGTCTTAAAGGGGGTGGTCGCGCTCACCGCCCAGACCCTGGCCGTGGTCCTGTTCGGCTTCTGGGGCATGTTCGTCGGGGTCGTCGTGACGTCGATCGCGGCGCTCGTGCTCTGGAGCCGGATGGGCCTGACCGGCCGGGGCCGAGCTGCGTTCAGCTTCGAGATCGACCGGGCGATGCTCCGTGAGTTGATCGCCTACGGGGCTCCGATGCTCGTCTGGGGCCAGCTCTGGGCGGTCTTTATGGGGATCGACAATCTTCTCGTCGCCGCCTGGATCAACGTCGAGAACCTCGGCTACTACGCGCTCGCGGTCTCGGTCACCGCATACGTCCTGCTCATGCCACGCAGCATCGGCACGGCGCTGGCGCCGCGCATGGCGGAGGACTTCGGGCGCACCGGTGAAGTCGCGGAGCTGCGCAGGTACGCCGTCAACGTCCAGCGCCTGCTCTCGTACATGCTGGTGCCGCTGTTCATCACCGCGGTCTTCTTCGGCCTGCCGGTGCTGATCCGCCATGCCCTGCCGGAGTTCACCCCGGCGATCACCGTCGTCCAGGTGATGGCCGCCGGTAGCTTCTTCGTCTCGCTCACGAACATGCCGGTCAAGGCGATGATCACCGCCGGCCGCCGGCGACCACTGATCCTGCTGCTGATCCCCTGCCTGGCGGTCAACGTCATCGGCAACTACGTCGCGATCGAGGTCCTCGACGAGGGGATCGTCGGCGCGGCGGTCGCCACCTCGCTGAGCTACCTGGTGGTCTTCGGCCTCACCGGCGCCTACGGGCTCTCACGCATCCTCGGACCCAAGGAGACGGCGCTTCACCTCGCGGAGATGACGCTCGCAGCGGCATACGTGATCGCCGTCCTCTGGGGGGTCGAGGCGTGGATCGGCCCGGGCGACGGCTCGCTGCCCTTCGAGGTCGGGGTGGCAGTGCTCAAGTTCGGCCTGGCCATCCTCGCTATGGTCCCGTTGCTGGTGCGCTCGCAGCGCCTCGACCGGGGCCCGGCACGCCTGCTCGAGCTGCTGCGCGCAGGCACGGTGAGAGCCCGCGGCAAGCTCGCCCGCCGCGCCTAGCGTTCGTCAGGTGCCGAGCGCCAGCGGATCGCCGTGCTCGAGTTCTGCGGATTGATCCCGAAGACGTCAGGGTGGATGAAGTCCACGATCGCGCGGCCCGCGTCCGCCTCGGCCTGCACGGATGCCAGCAGGTTGCGGTTGTAGTCGTGCTCGGCGGCGTATCGCTCCGAGCTGCCGTTGCCGGCGTAGCCCGGCAGCTGCCAGGAGACGGGCTCGAAGTGCAGGCAGGTGACGGACTCGGCAACGCCTCGGATGGCCGCGAACAGGGCCGGCTTCACCTCCGGGATCTGCTCGATGCTGTGGGTGCTGAAGACGACGGCGTGGCGGGAGCGGCCGAGGTCGTCGAGCCGGGGGTCGTGGTAGTCGAAGGCAACCGCACAAAAGTCGATCCTGGCGTCGAGCTCGGCCAGCCGCGTTGCAGCCCGCCGCCCCGCGTCGGTGTATTCGGCCGCCACGTATGTGGCCGTGGCCGGGCCACCGTCCAGCCAGACGGAGAGGATCGAGTGGCCCCATCCCGAGCCGAGCTCGACGACCGCTTCGGTGTCATCGCGGCAGGCGTCGGCCACCAGGTCCAGGACGATGCCGCGGGCGGCCCCATACGCGGCGGCGGGTGAGGCCTGAACCGTCTCCCCATCGAGGATGAAGTCGCGGGGGGAGGCAGGCTCGGCCGCCGCGCGCTGCGCCCGGGCGACGCGGGCCAGGATCCGCGCCAGCCCGGCTTCGGGCTCGGCATCGCGCTCCGCCTCGATCAGGCGCTCCATCGCCGGCCATTTCTGTTCGCCGTACTCCCTTCGCACGTGCTCGGGCGTACGGGTGCCGGCGCCCCGCCGCTCCGGGTCAGGTGTCATGGAGCCAATTCCCGAACGTGCAGCTGATCCGCAGTTCGCGCCCCCCGTCCGACTCGCGCGAGGCGCCGTCGAGGACCCAGCCCTGCCGCTTCGCGAAGTCGAGCAAACGCTGATTGCCCTCGGCCACGAAGGCGACACCGTGCTCGTATCCACGATCTCGCAGCCCAGCGTGGACGGCGGCGGTGATGGAGAACGCCAGCGGGGTCCCGATGTGGCTCGGCTCGATGTACAGGTTCTCCCAGTACAGGGAGTCGGCCAGGCCCATCGCCTCGCTGGCCAGCGCCGGGCGCAGGCTCGCGAACCCGACGAGGGCGCCCGCGAGCTCGGCCACCAAGACGAAGTCGGTCGCGTCCGGATCCTCGAGGCGCTCCCGCCAGATCCGCCGGCGCAGCTCCGGGCTTCGCTCCTCCACCACCCGATCGGGTACGAGGCCGCGGTGCGCGGTGGCGTAACCGGCCACGTGGATGTCCGCCAGGGCCTCGACATCCTCGAGATCAGCCTCTCGGACGGTCAGATCCTGCAACTCGGAGTTCATGGGCTGCAGCCTAGCCGGGGGAACCGGCGGCTCGTCCTCTCGGGTTGGCTATCGTCCCGGAGGCCGTAGGGGCCTCGCATTGTCAACCCGCCCCACGCGCCGTCCGGGCCCATGGCCGCCAACGCACCAGCTCTGAAGGCATCCCCAACCTCGCCCCTCGTGGACGCCGCCACGGCCGCCCGTGGCCGTCTGGCAACCAGTCCTGCGCAGCTCGCCGGAGCGATCGCCCTCAGCGTGCTGGGCGGTCTCGCGGTCGCGGTCATCGGCGACCCCGTCATCGTCGCCGGCCTGTTCATCGGGGCGGCCTTCGTCCTGGTCGGGATGGTGGCCCCGGCGCTATTCCTCAGCCTGCTGCTGCTGCTCAGGCCGCTGCTCGACGGGCCCACCGGAGGGGGCCTGGGCGCCGTGCCGTCCGTCAACGCGGCCGGGGCGGTCGGCATGGTCGCCGTCGCGGTCGCCGTCGTTCTCCTGGTGGGAAGGCCTCAGTTCGTCGACCCCCGGGTGACCCTGGCCCTGGCCGCGCTGATTGCCGTGAGCGCGATGGCGAGCGTCCAGGCGCTCACCGAGTTCGGCGACACGATCGGCCTCGAGCCAATTTCCGAGCTCGCACGCCTCGGCGCCCTGCTGGCGATCTACCTGATCGCTGAGAACATCTTCGGGGACGAGAAGGGCGTCCGCCGGCTGCTCCTGATCGTCGCGGTGAGCGCCACGCTGCCCAGTCTGGTCGGCCTCTACCAGCTGGTCAGCGGGCCGGATGCGGTCGCGGGCTATGACATCGGGCGGATCAACGGGACGTTCGGGGGGCCACTCCCCTTCAGCTTCTTCCTCGCCATGGCCACCCTGATCCTCACCCAACTGCCACGCGAAATGATGCCGACGGCCGCGCGGGTCTCGCTCCTCACGCTGTACGGGGTGGCCCTGGTCGGCACCTACAGCCGCGAGGGGTGGCTGGTCTTGATCCTCGGGCTGATCCTGCTCGAGTGGCGCCGGCGCAAGGTCCTGCTGGTCGGCGTGGGCCTGCTCTGTGCGCTCGTGGTGGCCCTGGTCCCCAACGTCCAGCAGCGAGTCATCCCCTCCGGAGACTCGAGCGACCGGAACGCCGCCGAGTCCTCCCTGTCCTGGCGGCTGGACAACTGGGATGGGCTCCTGGAGAAGTACGCGGAGCGCCCCCTGACCGGTTGGGGGCTGCGATCGACGGGTTACGTGAACCCACGCGCGCCGGTGAACGCGCCGCCCGAGGGCGGGGGCTACGACGCCCACAACACGGGCGTGCGGGCGTTGCTCGAGGGTGGCCCGGCGCTGCTACTCGCCTACATCGCGGTGTTCGCGGCCATCCTGCTGAGCCTGCGCGCCGTCGTCCGCGACGAACGGTCGGCGGTGAAACCGTACGCGAGAGTCGTGTATGTCCTCTGGATAGCCGTGCTTGCGGTCGCGGTTGCAAGCGACGACCCCTTTGAAGCTACGGCTACAATGTACGCGCTTCTCGCCCTGACCGGAGCCGTCCTCGCGGCGCACCGAGCGAGGCTTGACCGACCTCGATAATGAACGGTCGAACCTCGAAAGGGGCACCTTTACGAGCATGACGGAGTCACCGACCACGAGCGCGGAGCAGACCGGCGGCAGCCCGCCCGGGGCAGCGCGACCCGCCGTCGCCGAGGCGGCCGCCGCGAGCCGCCCAGCCCAGGCGCGTCCGCACGATCGCGCCTACCGGCTGCGGCGGATGCTGGCCTTGGGAGACGGCGTGGCGATCGCGTTCGCGTTGGCGATGGCGACCGTCGTCGTAGGGCCGAACGGGAGCCTTGAGCGCTTCGTGCCGACGCTGCTGACGATCCCCGCCTGGTGGGTGGTGTTCAAGCTCTACGGCCTCTACGACCGCGATACCAAGCGGATCAGCCACTCGACGGTCGACGACATCCCCTGGCTCTTTCATGCGCTCGTCGTCGGCTCCCTGTGCCTGTGGCTCGCATGGCGAGGGATTGATCCGGCCGCGAAGCTGATCCTGGTCGAGGGCGCGAGCTTCTTCGGCGTCGCGTTCCTCGCGGTGCTCGCGATGCGCCAGGCGGTCCGCGCGCTCCCTCTAGGTCGCCCGGACCGGGTTCTACTGGTCGGCGGCGGCGTCATGTCCAACCTGCTCCTGCGGAAGATCTCGGCGCATCCCGAGTACGCGCTCGAACCGGTCGGGTATCTGCGCGGCTCGGCGTCGGTCGAGGTCCCCACCGAGGGGATGCGCTTCCTGGAATGCCTCGGGGACGTCGACCAGATCCGGGATGCGTACCGCAGGA
This sequence comes from uncultured Solirubrobacterales bacterium, assembly GCA_963807385.1. Lineage (GTDB taxonomy): Bacteria > Actinomycetota > Thermoleophilia > Solirubrobacterales > 70-9 > JBDTSW01. Next base: position 34,999 of record CAWEBQ010000004.1, on the reverse strand, counting down.
CGGATTGCGACCGGGTCATGATCGTCGCCAGCGAGACCGACCACGACAAGCTGGTGGATATCGTCCGGCAGCTGCAGACATTGCGGATCCCGATCAGCCTGGTGCCCGACATGGTGGATGCCCTCGGACCCTCCGTCGAGTTCGACGACATCGAGGGCCTGACCGTCCTCGGCGTAAACCCCCCCGCCCTGACGCGGTCCTCGCGGGCGCTGAAGCGGGGTATGGACATCTCCGTCGCCGCGGCGCTGCTCCTGCTCTCGCTGCCGATCATGGGTGCGGTCGCGATCGCGGTCCGCCTCACGTCCGCGGGTCCGGCGATCTACCGGCAGGAGCGGATCGGGCGCGACGGGCGCCCGTTCCGGCTCTACAAGTTCCGCACGATGGTGCACGACGCCGACGCTCGCGCGGAGGAGCTGAAGGCGCAGAGCGCCCACCCCGCTTGGCTGCTGCTCGAGCGGGACCCGCGGGTGACTCCGCTGGGCAGGATCCTCAGACGGACGGCGATCGACGAGCTCCCGCAGCTATGGAACACGCTGCGCGGCGAGATGAGCCTCGTCGGCCCGCGGCCGATGACCCCCGACGTCTTCGAGCAGATGTCCGGATGGCACCTGCAGCGGCTCAACCTGACGCCCGGGATCACCGGGCCCTGGCAGGTCCTCGGCAGGACGGCGATCCCGTTCGAGGAGATGCTGAAGCTCGACTACCTCTACGTCACCAACTGGTCGCTGTGGCAGGACGTGCGGCTGCTGATCCGGACGCTGCCGGCGGTCATCCGCGGCCGAGGGGGCAACTGAGATGAGCGAGCGCCGCGGAAGTGAGACCCCGCTGTGGACCCTGATGCGGGTGCTGCGCCAGCGCGCGCTGCTGGTCGTGCTCTGCACCGTCCTCGTGCCGGCTGTCGCCTACTTCGTCAGCGCGTCCCAGGAGGACGAGTACACCGCGGCGGCGAAATTGCTCTTCACCCCCGACAACGCCGGCGCAGCGTTGCTCTCGGGCAGCAGTTCGACCGCCGACCCGGCGGCCGGCGCCGGGTCGAACGACGCCGGCACCAGCCTCGACCTCGCCTCCCTGAGGACGATCGCGCACCAGACGGCCGCTGCGCTCGGGCCCGGCTTCACCACGGCGGCGGTGGACTCGGCGGTCGAGGTGGTCGCCCAGGAGGACTCGAACGTCGTCGACATCGTCGCCATCGCGCCGAGCGCGAAGGATGCGGCGCGCGTCGCCAACGCCTACGCGGTCGCGTACGTCAACTACGGACAGGAGAGGCTGGCCGAGCAGCTCGGCCAGGCGATCAGCCGGATCGAGGAGCAGGCTCAAAGCACGAAGGACCCGGAGGGCAAGGCCGAGCTGACCGACAGGGCCAGCGAGCTGAAGTTGCTCGAGGATCTGCAGACCGGGGGCGCGGAGGTTGTTCAGCGGGCACAGCCGCCGGGCGCCCCGACCTCGCCACGCCCGATCCGCACGGCCGCGCTCGGCTTTGGCTTTGGCCTCCTGCTCGGCATCGGCCTCGCGCTTGGGATCGAGATGGTCAGCCGCCGATTGAACGACCCCCGTGAGGTTGAGCTCGTATACGACAGTCCGATCCTCGGAGTCATCCCGCGGATGAGCTTCCTGTCACGAAACAAGTTCGACCCCTCGGAGATGCCGCTGGGGGCAAGCAACGCCTTCCAGGGAGTTCGCACGAGCCTCCGCTACTACAACGACTACAACATCGGCTCGGCCATGGTGATCTCCTCGGCTCCGGAGGAGGGAAAGACGACCGTCGCCTGGAACCTGGCCGTGGCCGCGGCGGAGTCCGGCGCGGCGACGGTCCTCCTGGAGGCCGACATGAGGCTTCCCTCGGTGGCCCGCCGCGTTGAGGCCGTCTCGGATTCCCCCGGCCTGCGAGCCATCCTCAGCGGGGACGCTCAGGTCGAGGACGTGGTTCAGCACGTCGCCGTGTCCGGGGCGGACAACAACGGGGGTGCCCAGACGACGCTCGACGTGATCGTCGCGGGGGCCCCTCACTCGAGCCCCACCCGCCTGATCGAGTCACAGGCGATGGAGGACCTGATCCTCGACCTGGAGGAGCGCTACGACCTGGTCGTGATCGACACCCCTCCGGCGCTGGTGGTCTCCGACGCCATCTCGCTGATGGACAAGGTCGGCGGCGTGATCATCGTCAGCCGGGTCCGCCGGGACACACAGGACGCGGCATCGCATCTGAAGCGCGCCCTCGACAACGTGCGGGCGCCGATCCTGGGCATCGTCATCAACGGGGTGAGCACGCAGGAGGGCCTGCACGGCTACGGCTACGGCTACGACGCCCGCGACCCCGTCAGCCGCGGGCGCCAGGCGACCGAGTCCCAGCAGTCGGGATGACCGGGACGGGGGCAGGATGAGCGACAAGGCGCCGACTCCTGAACCGCTCTCGGTCGGCCTGGTTGGCCTTGGCTACTGGGGGCCCAACCTGCTTCGCGTCCTCTCCGAGGCCGACGGAGTCGAGATCCGCTACCTCTGCGACCTCGATGCGGCTCGGCTGGAGGGGTTCGCGCGTCGCGCCCCGCAGGCCCGGTTGACGACCGAGTTCGAGGACCTGACCGCAGATTCCGACCTCGACGCGATCCTGCTCTCCACCCCGGTCGCATCCCACCACCCACTGGCGGCCGCCAGCCTCGCCGCCGGCAAGGCCACCTTCGTCGAGAAGCCGCTGGCGGCGTCGAGCGACGATGCCGCCGACCTGGTCGACGAGGCCCTGAGAAGGGGGCTGGTGCTGATGTGTGGCCATACGTTCCTTCACAGCCCGGCCGTGCAGGCGGTGAAGGGGCTGCTCGATGACGGCGAGCTCGGAAGCCTCTGCTTCATCTCCTCCAGCCGCGTCAACCTGGGCATACATCAGCGAGACGTGGGGATCCTCTGGGACCTCGGGCCCCACGACTTCTCGATCCTCCTGCACTGGATGGACGCCGCGCCCGAGTCCGTGCGGGCGGTCGGGCGTGCATCGATCATCGACGGGCTCCATGACGTGGCCTTCATCGACGTGATGTTCCCGGACGGGCTCCTCGCCCACGCCGAGCTCAGCTGGCTGGCCCCGAGCAAGCTCAGGCGGACCGTGATCGTCGGGCGTGATCGGATGGTCGTCTACGAGGACGGCAGCCCGGAACCACTCCGGATCTTCGACCACGGCGTCGTCTACCGCGACCCGGAGACCTTTGGCGAGTACCACCTCTCGTATCGCACGGGGGCCATCGTCTCGCCGACGCTCGCGAGCGTCGAGCCGCTGGCGGTCGAGGTCGACGAGTTCCTCGAGGCCGTTCGGCGCGGCAAGCCACTTGACGAGAACATGGCGCTCTCCCGCAACGTCGTGGCCCTGATCGAGGCCGCCGAGCTCTCGTTGGAGCGGGGCGGGGAGACCGTGCCGTTCAGCTCTCCTGTCCTCGCCTGAACGGCCGAAACGGGAGCAGGGTCTCCGGCGCCAGCTGCCAGCCGTCGCCGGTGCAGGTGGCACACACGCACACGCCGTTCTCCACGAGCCAGCCCGCGTTCGCCAGGTCCTCCCGCGACATCGAGCCCACCGGTCGTTCGCAGACCGCGCAGGCGGTCGGATGCTTGCGCTTCGACCGGCGCCCGCGTCGCCGAAGCGACAGGCGGCCTCGGAGGCCGCCGTCGTCGTCGCGGTCCTCCGCCTCCCTCGTCGCCGGCGGCGCGGCCGCTGGGGGAGGCGGGGGGGGCTCCGGAGCTGGCTCCTCCTCCGCCCCACCGACCTCGGGCTGCCACTCCTCCGGCTGGTCGTCGTCGGGAGCGCCGGGGCCCGGGAACTCCTCGGGTGAGACCTCCTCGGCCTCCCCGGCCGCGTCTTCCTCCTCGGGATCTAGGGCGTCCTCTGCGGGACCGTCACCCTCGCCGTCCTGCTTGCGCCCCACGGAGTCCCGCTCGGCCTCGGATACGCGCCGAGCGGCCTCGCTGGCCTCACGGACGGCCTCCTCCTTCGCAGCCCGCTCCTCCGCCAGCTCCCGCTCGAGGCGGGTAAGCCGCTCGACAACCGTCTGCGCCTGATCCTGCACGGCCTTCGACTGCGCCTCGACCGTGCCCAGAGCGTCCGCTAGCGCCTCGGCCTGCGGAGGTTCGGACGGTTGATCATCCTCGGGAGCCTGGTCCGCGGGCTCGGGGGACGGAGCATCGGCGGAGGTCTCGCCCGACCGGTCCGCGGGCGGCCGTGCCACCGGCGCGGCAGGACCCGCCTCCGCCGCCGCCTCGACCGGGGCCGCGCCCGAGGCGACCGCAAGGCTGACGATGGTCTCGGGCGTCGCGCTCCCAAGCGCCGGATCCGCAACCAGGCCCGCACCCGCCAGCCGCCGCTCGATCTCCGCGAGGTTCTCCGCCGAGGACTCGGTGAAGCCGAAGTCCGAGAGAAGGCGCCCGATTCTCATCCTGGAGGCGCGGCCGCGGCGCTCGATCGTCCGCCGCCAGCGCAGTTCGGGGGTGCGGCCGCTGCTCCCGGGGTCAGGCTTGTTCACGATTCCGTGGCGGGCGGGGTGTCGTAACCGGACCGGGATCGCCCGTACTCGTAGGAGAGCTCCCGGTCCGGGCGCCAGTTGTTGGCCACGACGCCAAGCTGCCTTGCCTCGAGCATCGTGAGCTGCTTGCGTAGATCGACCGCCGAACCCCTCGTCGTGCGGTCAACGGCACTGACGACGAGGACGCCCGAGGCCCTCGGAATCAGCGAGAGGGCATCGGAGACGCTGGCGAGGGCCGGGGTGTCGATGAGGACGGTGCCGAAGCGGCGCTCCAGTTCCCGCATTACCCAGGTCATGCGCTCGCTCTCGAGCAGCTCCGACGGGTTCGGCGGCAGCGCGCCGGCCCTCAACTCGACCAACACGCGCGAGCGCGAGGAGACCGCGTCGACCGACGCCGGCACCTCCACCAGCGCCTCGTCGAGGTCGAAACCCGCAAGAACGAGCGACAGGCCCTGGGCACGCGGATCCGCTCCCGCCGAGGAGAGCTCACCCTTGCGCAGGTCGGCATCGACGAGGCAGACGCTGTCGCCCATCGCCGCCATCGTCCCGGCCAGCACCCGGGTGATGGTGGACTTGCCCTCTCCCGCCAGGGGGCTCACCACCAGGATCGATCCGAGACCATGGCCGGTGCCGTAGTAGCGGAGGTTCGCCCGCAGGGTGCGAAAGGCCTCGGTTTGACGGTTGAACCCCGAAGCCGCCGTGAGCTCGGCGCCGCTCGAGGCCTTACCGCGCGCGAGCATCCCGCTGCGCGGAATCTTCGCGAGGACCGGGAGCCCGTAGGCGCGCTCGAGGTCCTCGGCGCTGCGCAGGCGCCGATCAACCCCGCCGAGGACGAAGGCGATGATCCCGCCGACGGCGAGGCCGCCCAGAAGGCCGACGGCCAGGTGCCTGATCAGGTCGCCGGCGGGCGACGGGTCCGAGACCTCGACCGGGCCGATGAGCCCGATCTCCTCGTCCAGCGTCGAGCGGTCGGCGATCAGCTCGCCGATGCGGGCCTGGAGTACGGTCGCCGTCTCGTCCTCGGTGTCGGGGAGCAGCGCCAGCTCCGACTGCAGCGCCTCGATCGCGCGATCCAGTCGCCCTCGATCCGCCTCTCGAATCGCAGCGGCGTAGGCGGTGGCGAAGGCTCCGCTGATGTCTGCTGCCCGCCTCGCGTTGTCGTCCCGCGCGGAGAGCTCGATCACGCCGTCCTCGATGTCCTCCACTTCGACTGCGTCCGAAACGGCTTCGGCGCTCAGGGTCTTCCCGCTGAGCGATGACCCCGCCTCGGCGGCGACGTCATTATCGGAGGCGAACCGCGGCGCGACTCCGGCGAGGAAGCCGCTGGAATCGCCGCCCGTCAGCGGCGCCACGACGACGAAAGAACGAGCCGTGTGCTCCCCGGCGGTCAGCAGGGAGAAGGCGAGGCCGGCCCCGAGTCCAAGCAGGGCGGTGGTCGCGAACAGCAGCTTGCGGGCGAACACCGCGCCCGCGATTCGGCGGATGAGACCTCGGTCCTCGGCGGGGGGGGCGACCGACTGGCTGGGCGTGCCCGGCACGGGTCCCCGTCGAGAATCCGGCGCGGCTCGATCGGGTCCGCCCCTGCCTGTCATCACGGTCGGAACCACGCGGCGGAAGAGTCTATCGGCAGTACGACACTAGCTCTGGTCACGCCATCCCTCGGGAACCATCTTGGCGCATCGGCTAGTCTTGCGACGTGCGCCAACCTGTTTGCTGGCGTAACCGAGTTGTCGTACCACGCGGGAACAGGAGCCCAGAGTGAGCGTAGATACTCCGCTGGGCCGGACTTTGGGTGACTACCGGTTGCTCGAGTTGGTCGGAAGCGGGCGCAGCGGCGTCGTTTATCGGGCCACTCAGTTGAGCCGCGATCGCACCGTCGCGGTGAAGCTGATCGGTCAGCAGCTGACCAGGCAGGACGGCTTCAGCGACCGCGTTGTCGATGAGGTGGGCCGGCTCAACGCCGCCTACCACGGGCACCTCGTGACCATGTACGGCGTGACGACCCACGGCGACGGCCTTCAACTGGTGATGCGCTACCTCTCGGCCGAAGATCTCGGTACGACCCTCGCCGGGGGTGAGGGCCTCGATTACCAGCGGGCCACCAAGATCATCTCGGAGGTCGCCGACGGCCTCGCCCACGCCCACGACCTCGGCCTCGTCCATCGCGGCCTGACGCCACGAAGCATCCTCGTCGAGGGAGGCAAGGCGTACCTCGGCGACTTCGCGATCACAGCTGAAACGGCCGACTTCGGTGGAGTCCTCGGGGTTCCGGACGACGGATCCCGCCCCGCATTCGACTACGTCGCGCCCGAGCAGATCGATGGCCGCCCCGCCGATTCGAGGACCGATGTCTACGGCCTGGCCTGCGTTTACTACGAAGCGGTCACCGGGGCCACACCCTTCAAGCGCTACTGGGGCGAGGAGAAGCTCGAAGCGCATCTCACGCGCGAGCCCGCTCGAGTCACCGAGATCCGGCCCGACCTGCCCCACGCGCTCGACGAGCTGTTCGCCAGGGCGCTCGCCAAGAACCCCGACGACCGATTCTCGTCTCCCCGCGAGCTGGCGCTGGCAGCACCCACGAAATCGCGTGTTCTGGCACGCTGGAAGACGATGAGGAACGCTGGGACCATGGGGCCGGAGGTGCTCGGCGAGGAGCTACCCGCCGTCTCGGAGCCGGTGGTGCCGGTCCCCGTGGCGGCGGGCGCAATGGCGGAGTCACCCGACGAGGCCGAGGCGAACGAGACGGCCGATGCGAACGACGAACCCGGGGACGCGCCTGCGGATCAGGGCCCCACGGAGGCACCCGCCGACGCTCGCCCTGACGACAGCGGAGGCGGCGGGCGAGACGGCGGCGACGGTCCCGGCTCATCCGGACCCGAAGGGGAGGGATCGTCCGACTCGGGCGATGGCGAGGGGTCATCCGACTCGGGCGATGGCGAGAGCCCGGACACATGGGGACGCAAAGGCAGGCGGCGCCCGGCCATCGTGCTCGGCCTTGTCGCGCTGGCGGGGATCACGGTCGGCGGCCTGGCGGTCGGGGGCGCGTTCTCGGGCGACGCCGAGAGCCCGGCGCCAACCGAACAGGCCGCTACGCCCGCCATCCCATCCGCCCCGGACGAATCGACGGAGCGGCCCGAATCGAAAAAGGACCAGCCGCCGTCGGATTCCAAGGACGAAAAGAAGGGCGATCGCGCGGACGCGGGCCCGGACGCCAAGAAGAAGTCGGGGCGCGACTCCTCGAACGCCGGGAGCAAGGGTCAGGGCGCGGTCGCGCCGTGGCCGACGGGTACCAGCGCCTACACGGCGGTGGTGTTCGCGTCCGCAACGGATCGCGCCGGGGCCGAAGCCCGCGCGCAGGACGCCGCCGGCCTCGGCCTCAGGAGCGGAGTCCTGCAATCGAGCGACTACCCAAGCCTGCAGCCCGGCGTCTGGGTTGCGTTCGCGGGCATCTACGACTCCGAGGGGGGAGCGGAGGCCGCCGTCTCACAACTGCGCGAGGCCGGCGTGGCCTCCACACCGTACGTCCGCTTCATCGGCGGTTAACTGACGGGGCAGACCGATCGCAGGGCAAGGCAGATCCTCGTCGCAGCCGGTGAACCAGACCCCGAACCGCTCGATTCGCGACTGCCGGTTCGGCGAAGGCGTGGTCGTCCGGTCCTTCACGAACCTCTACGGCTGTGAGATCGGGGACGAGACCCAGATCGGGACGTTCGTCGAGATCCAGGCCGGCGCCTCCGTCGGCGCGCGCTGCAAGATCCAGAGCCACACCTTCATCTGCGAAGGCGTGGAGATCGGCGACGAGGTGTTCGTCGGCCACGGGGCGATCTTCGTCAACGACAAGCGCCCCCGTGCGACCCGCCCGGACGGATCCCCCCAGGGACGCGACGATTGGGAGCTTCTGCCGGTCCGGGTTGAAAGCCGGGCCACGATCGGCTCGGGCGCGGTGGTCCTGGGGGGGGTCACCATAGGAGCGGAGGCGACGGTGGGAGCGGGCTCCGTCGTCACGCAAGATGTCGGCCGCGGCGAAACCGTTGCCGGGAACCCGGCGCGGCCGTTGCGCTGACCAGACTGGGCGCCGGCGGACGCAGACTCCCGCCCAAAAGCGGGTTCCGGGGGATCTGAGCACCTCGGCCCGGCTATCTTGCGGCCATGAGCACAGGCGAGCAGACGTCGGAGCTGGAGGCCCTGCGCACCGCGTTCTCGGACGCCCAGGAGAAGCTTCGGGGCCTTGAGGGGACGATCGCTGCAGTCAAGCGCTCCTACGCGGAGAAGCTGGCCGAGGTGCGATCCGATTCGGCCGAGCGGATCGAGGCCATGGAGGAGCAGTTCGCCACCGCGCGCACCGAGCTGGAGAGTCTCCGTAACCGGCTCGCGACGGAGCGCAAGGAGCGCAAGGAGCGGCTGCTGGCCGAACGGGCTGCCGACCGCGAGCAGCTCGCGGAGGCGATGCGCGCTCAGCTTGAGGGATCCGCCGAGACCGTCACGGCCCTGGCGAGCCAACTCGACGACGCCAAGGATGAGCGTGACCAGCTCGAGGCGCGACTCGAGGAGCTCGAGCAGGGCCAGACGCAGCGCGCCGAGGAGACGGCCGCCGAACGCCGCAAGCGGGAGGAGCTCGAGCGGACGGTCGCCGGCCTGCGCGAGGAGGCGGAGGTCCGGGAGGCCGAGGCGGAGGATCTCGCCCGGTCGATCGCGCAGAAGACATCGCAGGTCACGCAGCTCGAGGCCGCCGCCGAGGAGCGAGCCCAACTGCAGGCTTGGGTCGAAGAGCTCGAGCAGGATCAGGCCCAGCGAGCGGAGGAGACGGCCGCCGAGCGCCGCAAGCGGGAGGAGCTCGAGCGGACGGTCGCCGGCCTTCGTGGAGAAGCGGAGGCTCGGGAGGCCGAGGCGCAGGAGCTCGCCCAGTCGATCGCGCAGAAGACGGAGCAGGTCACGCAACTTGAGGCCGTCGCCGAGGAGCGGGAGGAGCTCGAGGCGAAGGTCAGGGAGCTCGAGCAGTCCCAGGCGCAGCGGGCCGAGGAGACGGACGCCGAGCGTCGCGAGCGGGAGGAGCTCGAGCAAACCGTCGCCGGCCTGCGCGACAAGGTGGAGGCCCACGAGAGGCTGGAGGGAACGGTCACCGCCCTGCGCGAGGAGGCGGAGGCTCGGGAGGCCGAGGCGCAGGAGCTCACACAGTCGATCGCGCAGAAGTCGGCGCAGGTCAAGCAACTCGAGGCCGTCGCCGGGGAGCGCAAGGAGCTTGAGGCGAAGGTCGGCGAGCTCGAGCAGGCCCAGGCGCAGCGGGCCGAGGAGACGGACGCCGAGCGTCGCAAGCGGGAGGAGCTCGAGCAAACCGTCGCCGGCCTGCGCGAGGAGGCGGAGGCTCGGGAGGCCGAGGCGCAGGAGCTCACCCAGTCGATCGCGCAGAAGACGGCGCAGGTAGCCGAGCTTGAGACGGCCGTCGAGGAACGGGCCCGTCTGGAGGCGAAGGTCACGGAGCTCGAGCAGTCCCAGGCGCAGCGGGCCAAGCAGACGGACGCCGAGCGCCGCAAGCGGGAGGAGCTCGAGGCGAAGGTCACGGAGCTCGAGCAGTCCCAGGCGCAGCGGGCCGAGGAGACTGACGCCGAGCGCCGCAAGCGGAGAGCTCGAGCGGACCGTCGCCGCGCTGCGCAAGGAGGCGGAGGCGCAGGAGAAGCTGGAGGAACGGTCACCGCCCTGCGCGAGGAGGCGGAGGCCCGGGAGACCGAGGCGCAGGAGCTCACCCAGTCGATCGCGCAGAAGACGGCGCAGATCACGCATCTCGAGGCCGCCGCCGACGAGCGCGATGAGCTCGAGGCGAGGGTCGATGAGCTCGAACTGGACCACGCCCAGCGAGCCGAGGAGACGGCCACCGAGCGCCGCCAGCGGGAGGAGCTCGAGCGGACGGTCGCCAGCCTGCGCGAGGAGGCGGAGGCTCGGGAGGCCGACGCCCAAGAGGAGCTGATCGACGCCCAACAGGAGCTGGCCGAGGCGCAACGGGAGCTGGAGACTGTGCACGAGCGGGGCGAAGCCCGGGAGTCCAAGCTGCAAGCCGACCTTCAGGGCCAGCTCGAGGCCGCCGACCAGGAGAGGGCCGCCCTCGAGGCCCGGATCGAGGAGCTCGTAGAGGCGGATCGCGAGCGCTCGGAGCTGGTCGCAAGCCACGAGCAGGAGCTGGCCGACGCCCGGGGCGAGGCCGAAGCGCGCGAGGCCGAGCTACGGAACCTGACCGAGCAGCGGGACGCCGAACTTCAGCGCCTGGAGGAGGAGTTGACGGCGGATCACGAGGAGCAGCTGGCCGAGGCGAGGCAGCAGGTCGCAGCCATGGAGCCCCGGATCAGCCAGGTGCGAGAGGAGGCAGTGCGCAAGGTACGAAAGCTGCAGGCGAGCCTCGAGGCAAGCCAGAAATCGGAGCGCCAGAAGGCAGCCCAGCTCGAGTCCGCCCAGGAGGAGCTGATGGCAGCGCACCAGGAGCTAAGCGTCGCCTCTGAGGCCGTGGTCGCCGAAGCGGAACGCGCCCTGAAGAGCGCAGACAACCGGGGGCTGCAGCTCCGCGAGCTTCGTGAGAGCGTGGGCTCGCTGCAGGCTCAGGCTGAATCGCGTGACGCAGAGCTGGAGCGCGTCAGGGCGGCAGCCACGGACGCCATGATGCTGGCGACCGAGCTCGACGCCAGCCAGGAGGACAGGGCCCGCCTGACGGCGCGGATCGCCGAGCTGGAGGAAACAGAGGCCGCGCGGGCCGAACAGACTGCTGCGAGCAAACGCACGCAGCACGAGCTTGAGGAGCGCGTAGCCGGGCTGCGGGAGGAGCTCGGCGCGAAGGAGTCGGAAGCCGCGGAGCTCGCCCAGGCACGAACCCAACAGGCAGCCCAGCTCGAGGCCGCCGGCCAGGAGAGGGCCCAACTCGAAGCGCAGCTTCGGAGCCAGCTCGAGGCCGCCGGCGAGGAGAGGGCCCAACTCGAAGCGCAGCTTCGGAGCCAGCTCGAGGCCGCCGGCCAGGAGCGGGTCTCCCTCGAGGCCCGGATCGAGGAGCTCGCCGAGCAGGAGCGCGAGCGCTCGGAGCTGATCGCAACCCGCGAGCAGGAGCTCGCCGAGGCCCGGGACAAGGTGGAGGCCGCGCAGGAGCGGAGCACCGCGCGCGAGGCCGAGCTCGAGGAGCGGGCGAAGGCTCAGGAGGTCGAGCTCAAGAGGCGGCTCCAGGCGCAACTCGCCGCCGACCGCAAGAAGCTTTTCGAGGCGACGCAGGAGGAGCGCGAGCGCGCCGCCGAGCAGGCAACCCAACAGGCAGCCCAGCTCGAGGCCGCCGGCGAGGAGAGGGCCGCCCTCGAGGCCCGGATCGAGGAGCTCGCCCAGTCGATTGCGCAGAAGACGGCGCAGATCACGCATCTCGAGGCGGCCGCCGAGGAGCGGGAGGAGCTCGAGGCGAAGGTCGGCGAGCTCGAGCAGGCCCAGGCGCAGCGGGCCGAAGAGACGGACGCCGAGCGTCGCAAGCGGGAGGAACTCGAGCGGACGGTCGCCGGCCTGCGCGAGGAGGCGAAGGCTCGGGAGGCCGACGCCCAAGAGGAGCTGATCGACGCCGAGCAGGAGCTGGCCGAGGCGCAACGCGAGCTGGAGACTGTGCACGAGCAGGCCGAGATGCGGGAGTCGGAGCTCGAGGCACAGCTTCGGAGCCAGCTCGAGGCCGCCGGCGAGGAGAGGGTCTCCCTCGAGGCCCGGATCGAGGAGCTCGCAGAGGCGGATCGCGAGCGCTCGGAGCTGATCGCTGCCCGCGAGCAGGAACTTGCCGAGGCCCGGGGCGAGCTCGAAACACTGCACGAGCAGGCCGAGATGCGGGAGTCGGAGCTCGAGGCACAGCTTCGGAGCCAGCTCGAGGCCGCCGGCGAGGAGAGGGCCCAACTCGAGGCGCAGCTTCGGAGCCAGCTCGAGGCCGCCGGCGAGGAGAGGGTCTCCCTCGAGGCCCGGATCGAGGAGCTCGCAGAGGCGGATCGCGAGCGCTCGGAGCTGGTCGCTGCCCGCGAGCAGGAGCTTGTCGAGGCCCGGGGCGAGCTCGAAACACTGCACGAGCAGGCCGAGATGCGGGAGTCGGAGCTCGAGGCGCAGCTTCGGAGCCAGCTCGAGGCCGCCGGCGAGGAGAGGGCCCAACTCGAGGCGCAGCTTCGGAGCCAGCTCGAGGCCGCCGGCGAGGAGAGGGTCTCCCTCGAGGCCCGGATCGAGGAGCTCGCAGAGGCGGATCGCGGGAGCGCGGAGCTGATCGCTGCCCGCGAGCAGGAACTTGCCGAGGCCCGGGGCGAGCTCGAAACACTGCACGAGCAGGCCGAGATGCGGGAGTCGGAGCTCGAAGCCGAGGGCCTACGAGCCGCAGAGCTCGAGCGCCGTCTACGCGAGGCCGAGGCGGCCCACGAGCAGGCACAGGAGGCCACCAAGCAGGAGCTCGCGGCGGCCAAGAGCGAGATTCGCCCGCGGTCGCGGGCCAAGGTGGCCGCGGCGGAAAGCGCGCTGGCCGAAGCTCAGGAGCGGGCGGACGCCGCGCTCGCTGAGACCAGGGAGGAAACCCAGCACGCCCTCCAGCAGGTCTCCGACCGCGAGGAGCAGCTCGCCCGGCTCCAGGAGGAGCTCGCCCAACTTGAACAGGAAGCCGCGGCGCGGGAAGCAACGCTTCAGGCCGAGAGCGCAGCGCTCGCCGAGAACCTGAGCGCCGAGCACGACAGCGCCGCCCAACAGGCAGCCCAGCTCGAGGCCGCCAACCAGGAGAGGGCCGCCCTCGAGGCCCGGATCGAGGAGCTCGCCGAGCAGGAGCGCGAGCGCTCGGAGCTGGTCGCTGCCCGCGAGCAGGAGCTGGCCGCAGCCCGGGGCGAGCTCGAGGCCGCGCAGGAGCGGGCTACAGCGCGCGAGGCCGAGCTCGAGGAGCGGGCGGAGACGAGGGAAGCGGAACTGAAGGCCCAGCTCAAGAAGCAGCTAAGCGCCGACCGCAAGAAGCTCGCCCAGCTCCTGCGCGAGGAGCGCGAGAAGGCCGCGCAGGAGCGAGCGCAGCTGGCGGCGGAGGCCGAAGCCGCCGAAGCCGCGAAGGAGTCCGAGCGCGCGGAGCTGATCGCTTCCCGCGAGCAGGAGCTGGCCGAGACCCTGGACGAGTTGGCGGCCGTGAGGAGCCAGGCGGAGGCACGGGAGACGAGCATCAAGGCTCAGCTCGAGACCGATCGCGAGGAGTACGCGAAGGCAATGCGCACCCAGCGCGCGCGATCAGAGCAGAAGGCGGCCGACCTGGCCGAACAGCTCGCCGCCGCGGACGAGCGACGGGCTCAGGCCGAGGCGCGACTCGACCAGCTGGCCGCACAGGAGCGGGAGCGATCGGAGCTGGTTGCAACCCACGAGCAGGATCTCGCCAAGGCCCACCGCGAGCTCGCGGAGTTCTGGGAGCGCGCCGAGGCACGGGAGCGGGAGCTTCAGGAGGAGGCACAGGCCGGCGTGGCCGAGCTGGAGTCCCGGCTGGATACGGAGCGCAAGAAGGCCGAGAGGGCGACCGCCCAGGCGGCGGCACTCGAGGCCAGCGCGAGCGAGGTCAGCAAGCTTCAGGAAGCCCTGGCCGTCGAACGACGGGCAGCCGCCGCGGCCCGCGCGAGGGTCGAGGAGCTCGCGGCCGAGCTCGGAACGATCAACAGCGTCCTAACCGCGCAGACCCCCGACCGGCGCTGAGCCGAGTCGCCGCATGCTCAGTCCCGCGGTCGATCCGGAGTCGGCAGCAGTTCGAACGCCTCAGCATGGGCCGGGCGGACGACGCCGAAGTGCCGACGGTCCAACGTGGCGATGGTGGTGATGTCGAGGCGCTCGGCCGCTGCCACTAGCGTTGCGTCTACGGTGCCTAGGGGGAGATCTCGGTACTCGCTGACTAGCTCAGCCGCGCGCTCGAGGTCAGGAGGGCGGGGATGCTCGAGAGATATCTCGCCGGATGCACTCGCCATCAGGAGCCTGATCTCAGCTTCCCATCCCACGCGGGTCCCTGCGAAGTAGCCGACCTCGGCCATGCAGAGGGCGGGCACCAACAGAGGCCCGGGGTGCCCCTCCAGAAGTTCGGCACACGCGCCGTGGTGCGGATCGCGCGCGTCGAGAAGAGCGACGAGCGGGCCTGAATCGACTAGGAGCGGAACTCTCGCGCCTCCGCGTCCAGCTTCGCGGGGATGTCCGTCGCCAGAATCTCCTCCAGCCGCTCTGCCGCGCCCCTCTCGCCGCCGCCCAAGGAGCCAGCCAGCGACATCAGGATCGGCCGCCCGACGCCGAGGTGCACGCCCAGCGCCTCGCGCGTGATCTCGCTGATCGTGGTCCCCCGACGCTCCGCCTCCTGTCGCAGCCGGCGGTCCAGATCGTCCGGGATCTTCACCGTCGTGCGCTTCATAGTATGCCAGCATATCCGCTCACACGGGCGGCATCGGCACACCCGCGCGCACGTCCAACGGGCCGTCTTCGGAGAGCTCGACGATGATCGCGACCTGGCGCTCGTGCCAGAGGAAGACCAGCTCGTTGACCTCGAGATCGTGGCGAACCTCGTCCGGTTGCGGCATGCCCTGGCCGGCGAGCAGCTCGCGGAAACGCTTTTCGGTCTCCTCGGGCGTGGGGCGGTCGGGGAGCACGCGACGAGCATCGGCTGCCGCGCCCGCGCGGTTTGTGCCGAGTCGGACGCGCTACAGGATCTTCACCTGGGCCTCCCCGACCCGGACCGGCGCGTCGTCGTGCTGGGGCGAGAAGCCGTGGCTGGCGTCGATCTCCTTCACGGTCTTGACGCCCGCGAGCTCATCAGAGGGATCCAGGTCGCCCCGTCCCTCGTCATAAAGATCGAACCAAGGGAATCCGTGGTCGGTGTAGGTGCGAGCGCTCACCGGAGTCGGTGGGGCCGGCAGGCCGGTGATCTCGGTGAAGGCCGTCGAGTTGACGATGTGAACGTCGACCCCTCCGGGCCACTCCAGATCCCAGGTGTCCGCGCCGTACGGATCGGGGTAGATCTCCTGCCTCATCTTGCCCCCGGCGCCGAGACCCATCGAATCCGAGTCGCAACACGCCGGAATCGCACATTCCACAAAGGGGCTGTGGTACTTGACGGGTGGCGGGCGGTCCGCGAAGAGCCCCGGCTTCGGCTCGAAGGCGACGAGCTGGATCCCGCCTGCCTTCTCCTCGCCGGTGAGCTGGCCTTCGACGGTGTAGCCCATGCCGAGGGGCATTGCAACGAACTGCCGGATGAAGCCATCGCCGGCGTTGATCCCGTCGAGCCATGGCTGGTCGGGGCAGACGATGTGGTCCTGATGCCGCCTGGTCCGGTTGATGCGCTCGTGCCAGCGCTTGCCCGAGACGGCGTTGATGCCGCCGATCCCGATCTTGACCGCGGCCGGGCGCCAGTCAGGCTGGAGGAAGGAGATCCACAGAGCCTCCCGCTGATACATCGGGATGAACGCCCCGCCGCGTTCGAGCCAGGACTCGGGCACGCGGTCGGCGTAGTCCCAGACGCGGTAGATGGGGAAGGCTCCGAGCCCTGGCGGCAGCGGATAGGTGCCTCCGTCGTCGGGGATGCGGAGCGTGCGCTGGAACGTGATGACGAGGTGGCGCCCGATCCGGATCGCCTTGCCGTCGGTCTCCGCGCTGAGTTCTCCAATGCTCATGCGGTGGAGGTCGCCCCATCTCTCCGCCGCCTGACGGGCCGGGCGGACCAATCCTTGCGAGGCCTGAGCTAGACCGTGAGGCCGACCAGACTCGACGGCCGCCTCGAGCTACTGCGGGTTGTGCGACCCCACGCAGGTGCCCGATGTATTGAACATCTGGCGGATTGCGGCTGGCGCGAGCCCCAGCCCCTCGCGCTCGCACCACCCGGCGAGCTGGATCGGGTCGTTCGCCTCGACGCAGATGGCGTCGTAGCGCTCGGCGAGGGCAGCGACGAAGCGGCCGCGTTCGCCGCCGACATAATCGGAGTGAACCGCGAGAGCAACGGGGCGGGCAAACTCAGCCCGAAACCCCTGCGAGTGCAGCTCAATCCGCCCCCAGGCCTCGACCACACCCAAGACTCCCATCGGGAGATAGACGGTTCCGCCGGCCCACGCACGCACTCGCGTCGGCACGTCGGTCGCCAGGCGGGGGTGCACGGCGTACAGGCCGCAGCTGCAGTCTGGACCGGGCGCAGGGTGGCTCGCGTGCGGCTCACCTACGCAGGCGCTGCTCCACGAGGGCGTTGCCGCCAGGCACCTGGCCCGGGTCGGCTTCCCGCCGGCGAGCCACCCAGCGCCGGCGTACCCGCAAAGGACCCCATAGCGCTCGTCGATGTGGACGGCCCAGCGGCGCACACCGTGGATGACGCCGGTGTGCTGGCGCGGCGCCCGCCGCGGCGGGCGCTCGGCCGGTTGACGTGGCGGCCCCCTCAATCCTCCTCCGGCGGACCAACCGGAACGGGCTCGCGCTCCGGGGTCCGCTCGGGCGCCGGTTCTGCGGGCTCCTCCGACGGGATTGGGGCAGGCGCCGGCTCGGGCACCTCGATCGGTTCGACGATGATCGTGCGGGACGGTCCAGGGAGGCTCATGGCACGAGGGTCGCCCGGGGCCGGGTTGTTCTGACGCACGCCCTCAAAACGGGATGTCCTCGTCGAGCAACGTGGCCTGGTGCTGCGACCCCACCGTCACGTGCCGCGCGCGCGTGACGAGGATGTGCAGCCCGAAGCGCTCGCCGGTAGCGAGGTTCCGCCACTCCCACATGCTGATCACACAGCGGACGCGGCCGGCCTCGAGCTCGGCGCAGACCTCGGGAGCCTGGTCCTTGGGGATGTATCCGATCTGCTCCTCCAGGTCGGGGTCCCAGACGCTGACAGCGTGCGGGTCGTGGGGGTTGTCCGGCTCGCGCAGCAGCCGAAGCTCCTCGCCCGGCGAGCACTCAGGCCGCTGAAGCGCCGCCGAGTAGTGGCCGACGCCGGCGACACGAAGGATCCAGGTGTTCTGGATCCCGGTGGGCAGCTCGGCAGCCCACGGTTCGTGGCGGTCCTGGCTGGAGAGACAGAAGCCGTTCCCGCCGATCGCCCGCCCGCGCTTCGTGAGGTAGCCGGTGGCGTCCGGATGAAGCTCGATCTCGAGGAGATCGATCAGGAGGTCCTCGACCGCGTCCCTCGCCAGCCCATGCTCGAGGGAGCGCAGATGCTCGGCGGTCGCGTCGCCGTCCTCGAGCTCGAGGTACTCCGCCCCGTACCGCGTGGCCAACCGCTCGATCCTCCGCTTGTGGGCATCCGAGTAGTAGGCGCGGACGATCAGGACCGAGGGCCGCGCGAACTCGGCTCGAAACCCGCCCTTGTGCACCTCGATGCGACCCCAGGCCTCGACGACGCCCATGACGTTGTTGGTGTCGTCCTCGTCGTCGGTGGCGTGCACGAGCCGCGGCGCGGAGAAGGGGTGGTGCGCGTAGATGCCGCAGCTGCACTCGGAATCGGGCGAAGCGTGCTCGCTCGAGCGCGCGCCGTCGGGCACGCACACCGCTTGCATGGGCCTTCGGCGCGGCCACACCACGTCGCCCGTGAGCGCCGCAAGCAGGTCCTGCCCGGTGTCCCCATCGACGATGATCTGGAACGAGCGAAAGCCGTGGATGTGCCCGACCAGCAGAGGCTCCTCGGCCGAACCGGCTCCGTCCAGGGCGTCCGCGGAGATGCTCATCACGGATGAAGTCGGAGGCTCGACCGTCGTGCTGACACGCACGGGCAAGCGGTTTGGAGCCCCTAGACACGCGTGATACAAAGATCACTTCGCGTCCCGATCCCGGCGAGCTTCCTGGAGGTGCTTGTCAGGAACCCGTCGCGCTTACCGACCCCCAAGCATCAGGCACTACCTACGTGGCGAACCTAGAACCCAGAAATGACGACGAGCTCTCCCGGCTCAGCGACGAACAGCTCCTCGAGCGCGTCGCTCGCGCGCGTGCCCAGGGCCAGTCCGACCGCGCCCTCGCGATCATCGTCTTTCGCTACTACGACGACATCGTCCGCCGGGTGCGCCTCAAGGTGCCGCCGGCCGACGTCGAGGACGTCGCCCAGAACGCCGTCGTGAGCGCGATCCGCTCCAGGCTCGACGGCAAGTCGATCGGCGAGTTCCGGACCTGGCTCAACCGGATCGTCTCGCGGCGCATCGCCGACTACCACCGCAAGCCCAGCGTCGATACCACCGAGCTTCCCGACGAGCACCTCGACGACGAGGGCGTATGGGGGGAGGTCCCCTCCGAGGAGGACGAGACCGGCGCACTCGAGGTCCAGGAGATCATCGACATCGCCCGGGACGAGCTCAGCGATCGCCACCGGCGCGTAGTCAACCTCTTCATCTTCGAGGACGACACCGGCCAGGGGACCGTGGACAAGGTAAACGCGGAGTTCTCCGACGAGGATCCGCCGATGAGCGTCGACAACGTCGCCCAGATCGTCAAGCGCTTCCGCGAGCGTGTACGCGAGCTTCTGGCCGAGGCCGAGGAGCCTCAACCCGGCAATACGGAGAACGGCCGACCCGGCGAGGACTACCCCGATGACGAGGACCCCGATAATCCTTGAGTAGGCCCTGAGGGCCGCACGCCATGAGCGACGTCGAACGACTTCTAAGCGAGTACATCTCCGAACACCGTGCCGGCGGCGAGGCCGACCCGGTCGCCTACCTCGACAAGCTCGAGGGGATCGACCGCGAGGAGCTCGCCGTGCTGTTTGACGCCTACCTCCAGGAGGCCCCCCCGCGCGAGTGGGACGCCGCCGCCTACACCGGCTCCCCTGCCGAGCGCCTGACCGAGTCGCTCGGCAGATCGCTCTCCGGGCCGCGCCGGACTATGGCCGGTGCTGCTGCCGCGCCTGCGCGAGCGCGCCCAGGTAAAGCGGGCGGAGCTGGTGGCGCAGCTGGCCGCCGGGCTGGGGCACGGCGAGAGCGAGGAGAAGGTCGCCGGCTACTACCACGAGATGGAGCAGGGCACCCTGGAGGCCCGGCGGCGTCTCGAAGCGGGTGCTCGAGGCGCTGGGCGGGATCGTCGGCGCCAGCGCCGAGAGCCTGCGACGGGCCGGGCAGAGCCTGGCCGAGGGCGTCGCCTCGGGCGGTGAGGCCGACCCAGCGTTCGCGCGAATGACGAGGGGCGCCGCGAGCGAGGCCGACGCCGCGATCGAGCCCGCCGGGCAGGCCTCCCCCGCGCGGGCGTCCGAGCCCGGGGACTGGGATGAAGTGGACCAGCTCTTCCGCGGCGGCTGAACGCCACGGTCAGGCGAGAGCCCCCCGACCCGACCCCTTACCCATGACGACCCAACTTCGAGATCCAATCATGCTCTTTCGCTTCGCCCTGAAGGAACAGGACTGGCCGCTGGCCGGCCTGCTCGCCGGGCCGCTCGGCCGAGATGGAAGCGTGCGCCCGCACCTGGAGCGCGAGCTCCGCGCCAATGCGAGCGTGGGGGCGCCGCGCTCGCTCGGCGCGCTGCGGGCCCTCGGCGCGCTGGTGCGCCTGCTCGGGACGGGCCGAGGACGCGACTAGGAACGGGGGCGGTGGCGGCGATCGACATGGAGCCGATCGAGGAGCGGGCCGAGCGCGTGCTCGCGCGCCCTGCCGGCCTACGTGTGGGCCGAAAGCAAGCCCCCGATCCCGATCGACGACATCGCCGACACCTACTTCGGCCTCCACGTCCTCGAGAAGAGCCCCGCGGCGATGCGCGAGGCCCCCGGCGCGCCGGAGCTCGGGCCCGGCGACACCCTCTCCGGCCTCCTCCTCCCCAGCCTCGGCGAGATCTGGGTGAACGCCGACGAGGCCACAGCAGTGGCCCCCGCGCCGGCGCTTCACGATCGCCCACGAGATCGGCCACCACGTGATGCACCGCGGCCAGCAGCCGCTGTTCTGCCGCAAGAAGGTGATCCAGGAGGGCGACCCGCCCGCCGACCAGCCGGCCCCCGAGACCCCCGACATCGAGGAGGAGGCCTCGATCTTCGCCGCCGCCCTACTGATGCCCCGCGACCTGATGCGCCACTACTGGGAGCGCTGCGGTCACAACCACGGGGTGATGTGCAAGATCTTCAAGGCGTCGGGGGCGGCGATGGGGAAGCGGCTGCATACGGCGTTGTGAGTTGGCTACGAGCGCACGCTCGAACCGGCACAGCGTTTTCCGAGCCGTCAGTTCTCGATCGCCGTTCCGGGGCACTTGACACCGGCGGGAAGCTCCGTGAAGACGTTGAGGATCTCCGCGCCGAGTGGCGGTAGCGCCATCCCGATTCGGACTTCCCGTGCCGGTCGCCGCGGCAGCTACGCGCCCGGGTCCGCCGCGCTCGGATCCACGAGCTCGACGCCAGCCGCTTGGAAGTCTCGGCGGTTCAGCGTCGCGATCGCCAGGTCGTGGGCGAGGGCGCTCGCCGCGATCATGCTGTCCTTGACCGGCATCGCGCGGCCGTCGGCCCGAAGGGTCGCGAGGAGCTCCGCCCAGCGCGCGCCGGTTGAGGCGTCCCAGGCAACGCACTCCATGCGTCGCACCCCCTCGTCGAACCAGCGCTCGAGCCGGCTGCGGCGGCGACCGGGCGCCACGAGCAGAATCCCGTAGCGGACCTCACCGAGAACGATCGGATCGACGGTCACCTCCGGCTCGTTGCGCCGCATCCAGTCGATGACCGCGGGCTGAGGGTCGGGCTTCGTCGCCTCCGAGAGGACGTTCGCGTCGATGAGGTAGCGCGCCAACGGGTCAGAGGGTCTCGGTGGACTCCGACTCGACCTCCACGAACCACGCTTCCTCCGGGCAGGAGAGCAGCCAGTCCACGAGCCCCCGGTTCGGGGGTGGGCTGATGCGCGTCAGCCGGTAGGAGTCCGGGCCGAGGCGCTCCACCTCGAACTCTTCCCCAGGGGCGATGCCGTCGGCGTCGCGGAGCGCCGCCGGGAGCACGATCTGGCCCTTGGTCGAGAGCTTGGTTCGCATGGTGTAAGACACCATCTTACTGACCGGAACGCGAGATCTCCAGCGCCGTCGATCAGAGTGAACCCTGTGCGCAGCACCTCCTGGAGGAGGTCGTGCGCGGCTGACGTGGGCGGGCTCCGACGTAGGCTGCATGCCGTATTCAACCCCGACGGGCCTGGTCGCGCCCCGTGGGGCAGCGCGTCGGGCTTCCCGGCCTCTCCAACAGGCGCCTGAGGTCCCTCGCGAGGAGCATCACGTGGAGCGGATCGATCCGGCCCGGCCGCTGCGACACCCGCATCGAGTTCGACCCCTTGACGGGCGACGCCGCATGAGGTGAGCAGGACGCCGGAGCATCGTCGTGTGACCGGCATGGGCGGTCAGATCTCTGCTCGTCCCGACGACCTACTCCCCGTGAGGGAGATCACCGACAGCGTGGACACCGCCTTCGACCGCCTCGCGGACTTCCAGTCCGTGCAGGCAGGCGCGGACGCCGACCAGATGCTGGAGGCGGTGACGCTCCTTCAGGAGTCGGTCGGGATCAGCGACGACGATCGCGTCCTACTGCGCGACCGCCTCGAGGAGATCCGCGGCACCAAGCCCGCGAAGGGCGCCGTCCTACTCGGCCTCATCCTCGGCCTGATGGCGGCGGCGGAGGCCTGACCATGTGGATCTTCACGACCCAGGGCTTCTACAGCGTCGTCGCCCACCGCGACGACGAAAGCAAGGTGATCGTCCGCGCCCGGGTACGCGAGGACCTCGAGGCGCTCAAGCAACAGATCCCCTCGCTTCGGATCTTCAAGGACCAAGACGCCGACTACCGCTACCGGGCGGTCGTCGATCACGAGAAGTGGGTCGCCGCCGCTCGCGATCCTCGCCGCCGGCATCGACTACCCGAACTTCAAGGGAGCCGTGGCAGAGCGCCAGGGCATCGAGCGCGAGCGCACCTACATGCGGGTGTGGGCGGAGATGCTGGGTTTGCAGGAGGGATCAGCGTGAGCGCGCGGCAACTCACCTACTACTCCTACGACGAGTCCAATCCGCTGGATTGCACCAGCCTGTGGGTGGCATGGCACCTGCGGGCAGGGCGGCCAGGAGCTCTACAACGAGCTGTTCGACGTGAGCTGCCCCAAGTGCGGACAGATGCTCCTGATCGTCTCCCTCCCCACGGTCGACGAGACGAAAGAGGCGGCTGCGGCCGGGAACGAGAAGGCCCAGGCCGCGCTGGCGACCGCCCTCCACGTCGAGGAGCGGTGGAACCGGGCCAGCAGGCTCGGGTTGAAGCCCGACAGCGACCTGCCCGAGATCGACGGAGACGAGCTCCGGTTCGAATGGGACATCGAGGGTGCCGACGACGAGCCGTGGACCGTGATCCGCTGCGGTGAAGTCCTCGTCTGGCGCGAGCTGGCTTTCTGGGAGGGCTTCAAGCGCTTCAAGGTGGTCAAGGAGATCCTCAAGGAGCACTACGGCGCCCGGTTCACCGAGCTGCGCCCGACCAAGGCCAGCAGGATGTACCTCTTCGGCGACAACCTGAGGGCGCTGGAGAGCATCAGCTATGACTAGACCCCGTGCGGCGCCTGCTCAGCTCGCTCGGCTACGGGGCCGCCGGCGTCCTGCTCTTCCTGGCGTTCTGCGTGTTCGCCTACCTCGTCCTGCAGCTCCAGGTTGAGGTCTGGGAGCTGCTCGGCCTCTGACGAGCGCGCGAGTCGTAGCCGCCTCGGCCTTGACATGAACCGCGTTCGCTCCCACCTCATGAGCACACCGGAGGCGTTGGCATTCATCGAGCGGGCCGCTTGGACCTCGGCCAAGTCGACTGAGGACGTCGCGCCGCATCAGTACATAGTCAAAGGCTGGGACCGCGACGACATCACCGAGCCCGAGTTCTGGCGGTTCGTCGATCTGATCAAGGCCACCGGCCGCGAGGAGGTCTGGACTCCGCCAGACGAGTGGGTCCGGCGTTGGGGCGGCCGGGCGATGACCAACCGCTACCTCTACATCGGTCGCTACGCCTATTGGTTCACCTGGCCGCGCGAGTCGGTCCCGATGCTGAACCGCGAGCTGGTCTCCGTACAGGCGGAGACCCCCACTCGAAGAATGGTCGACGAGTAGTTCTCCCGGCGGTCGCCGAGCCTCCCGCCGGCGACTGACGCCTGTCAGACCCGCCCGGCGGGGCGCGACCTCCCTTGTGGAGGTTGACGGCGTATGAGAGGAGCTGAATGAGTGACGACTTCGAAGAGGTGTTTGACGAGCTGATGGCCAACGAGAACGGACCGGGCGCGACGCCCACGCACCGGGCAACGATCCGCAACGGGAACGTGATGCTCACCGCCTGGGCTCCGTGGCTGACCTCCTGGGGCCCGGCGGCGGGCGCCTTCAAGGCCCGCTCCCGGGCCGGCGTCGCCATCGCCGACCTGACCATCGACGGCGAGGCGGGCGACGAGCTGGTCGTGACCTTCCGCTCCCCCGGACGCTCGCTCGAGGACACCGAGGATGCCTTGGTGGAGTGGGCGGCGCTCGGTCGGCTACCGGCGGGTCTGGCTGTCGGACCGGGTCGTCGAGCTCGAGCCCGACCCGGCGCGGATCGCCACCGCCGAGGTCCGTTGTCCGACCTGCCGGACGCGCTGGGAGGACTCGAGCCCCGAGTTCTGGCTGACCGTCCACGAGTCGCGGAACTTCCCCCACTGGTGCCCGCTCTGCGGCCACGAGATGCCGGAGTGGAAGCTGCAGGAGCCCGAGCGCCCCAGGCGCCACGGCGGACCGGCGCCGGCGCGGCTCCAAGCACGCGTCCGATCGGGCCGTGTCAGAAAAGGGTGCCGGGAAGCGACCTACACAGTCATGAGCACTTCAACCGACTCCCAGCCCGCCCCGATCGCGGCCCTTCTATCCGAGCCCCTGCGCGTCGGCGATCCCGACGTGGTCGGGCCGCTCGCCGTCTTCCCCGTCTTCGGCGCCGAGGCCGAGCTGTCGTTCGAGTCCTTCGCCCAGGGCCGCGAGCGCGGCGTCCGGATCGGCGAGCTCGAGAGCGGGGCGTCCGTCAACGACCTCGTCGTCGAGAACCCGGGCGACACCGCCGTGCTGCTCTTCGAGGGCGAGGAGGTCCTCGGCGCGCAGCAGAACCGGACGTTCGACGTCTCAGTGCTCGTCGGCGCCGGCGCCAAGCTGCGCGTTCCCGTGAGCTGCGTCGAGGCCGGGCGCTGGCAGGGCTCCCGCCACAGCGAGTCCTTCGCCCCCGCGCCGCAGGCCGCCTACCCGCGGATGCGCCGTCTGAAGGCCGATGTCGCGTCAGCGGCAACGTCGCGGTAGGCGGCCGAGGCACGAGCCAACCAGGGCGAGGTGTGGGACGAGGTCCGGCATCAAGTCCACCCGCATGGGCACCGCACTCCTCCACCGGAGCGATGCACGACATCTACGAGGACCGTCGCGGCCTGCTCGCCGAGATGAAGGACGGCGTCGAGCTGCGACCCGGCCAGATCGGAGCGGTCGCCGCCACCGGCGGCGAGTTCCTCTGCCTCGACCTCGTCGCCCGTGCCGACGTCTTCGCGAGCCTGCACGGGCCGCTGGTCCAGGGCTACGCACTCGATGCGCTCGACTCCGAGACCGAGGCGCCGGTTGACCCGCCAGCAACCGAAACGGCCAGCGGCTTCGCACTCCTCGCGACCGACTGCGAGCCCGCGCGGCGCGAGCCCGGGATCGGCCTCGGCGAGACGCTGCGCTTCGCTGCCAATGGCGTAGCCGGGACCGCGCTCTGCAACGAGGGCGAGCTGGTGCAGCTGACCGCCTTCCCGGGTAACGAGCTCGACTGGGACCGCGCGCGGGCGCGTGTCGCAACGAGACGGGTACGGCGGCCGAGCCGACGGCGGTAGGGTCGCCGCCACAGTGCTTCGCGTCGCAAGCTGGAACACCAACCACTGGCAGTACTCCAGACGCCTCCCCGACCACGGTGAACGCCTGTGGTCATATCTGGAGGCCCACGAGGTAGATGTGGCGCTGGTCCAAGAAGCCGCGGCGCCAGCCACACCCTCCTGGCCCAACGTGCTGCCCAAGGCACCCTGGCGCATCGACGACCGTCGGCCCTGGGCCTCGGGGATCGCGGCCCGCAGGCACCAGCTCTCCTCGGTCGGGCTTGTTCGGACACGATGGAGCTCCCGTCACGAGTTCGATCCGAATCCCCCCTCGCCTCATCGCGGCGCGGTTGCCATCGCGGACTTCCAAGTACCGGGCTTTGGGGCGGTCACCGCGATCAGCGTCTACGCGCTGATGAATCCCGTGTACGCGCAGACCACGCTGTTTCGGATCGTCGCGGATCTGATCCCGCTCTTCGACCCGCCGCCGCGCAAGCCCAGGCACGTCGTACTCGGCGGAGATTTCAATGCCCACACCCAGCAAGCCCACTCGAAGGAGATGCCACGCTACAAGGCGATCTTTGAGGCGTACGAGTCACTCGGGCTAGTCAACTGCTTCAAGGCCACCGTCGACACGCGCCCGCCGCTCGAGGGCTGCCCGTGCAAGGAGCCCATCTGCTTTCACGTTCAGACCAAACGCAACCCACGCCACAAGGGGACTCCGAAGGAGAAGTACTCCGGCCACTTCGACTATCTCTTCGCCACGCCGGAGCTCGCCGACACCCTTGTCGGGTGCTACGCCGCGGGCGCCGAGGATGAGAGCGTGTGGGAGCTGAGCGACCACTGCCCTGTCATCGCTGAGTTCGACATCTGAGCTGGAATCGGTCCGGGCATGCTCCGGAGCCCGAAATCGGATATGAACGCTGGGTGGCGATCATGTATCCCCGCACCCTGGCCGAGGACGAGCAGATCACCAAGTCCGAGGTGAAGGTCTACGACGCCGTCCGCGACGAGCTCCCGGACGAGTGGGAGGCGTTCCATTCGGTCAGCTGGGTCGCCAGAGATCACGCGGAGGGATCCGACGACGGTGAGATCGACATGGTGCTCGTCCATCCTGACCATGCGGTCATCTGCCTCGAGGTCAAGGGCTACGGCATCGAGTGCATCGGAGGGAAATGGTCGCGCGTCCACGACGGTGAGCGGACTCCGATCAAGGATCCGTTCAGGCAGGCGCTCGATCACAAGTACGACCTCGTTCGAAAGCTCGAGGAGACCGATCCGACGTTCGCGAAGAACCTCGCTGTCGACCACGCGATCTCGTTTCCGATGGTCACCATCCACCAGCTCGCGCTCGCTTCGGATGCGCCACGCGAGATCCTTCTCGACCGCAAGGACCTCAAGGACGCTACCGGAGGCGGTCGAGCGGGTTCTCGCGTACCACGGGGGCTCGCGCGACAAGCAAGGCGGGCCCGGCGAGGACAGGAACCGATCTCATCCGCGAGCTGCTCTCCCCCGACGTCCTGATCGAGGTGCCGATGGCGGAGGAGTTCCTCGACGAGGAGGTCGAGCTGATCAACCTGACGCACCAGCAAGCGGCGCTTCTCAGCCGCTTCGGCCGCGCGAAGCGGATGGTGGTCACCGGATGCGCCGGCTCCGGCAAGACGATGCTTGCGGTCGAGCAGGCCAAGCGTCGTGTCGCTCAGGACAAGCGGGTGCTGTTCGTGTGCTTCAACAAGGCCTTAGCGACGCACTTGAAGGAGCGCGAGGCGAACTCGGGGGTGGAGTTCTCGACCTTCCACGGGCTCTGCGTCCGGCTGGCGAGCATCGCCGAGGTCGAGCTGCCGAAATACGGAAAGGGCGAGGCCCCCCAAAGCTACTTCGCCGAGGATCTGCCAAACGCCCTCGTCAAAGCCGCCACCGAGCTCGGACCCATGTACGACTCGATCTTCGTCGACGAGGCGCAGGACCTGCACAACGACTGGCTCACCGCGCTGGCCTGCACGCTCCACGATCCAGACAAGGGTCAGCTCTGGCTCTTCATGGACGACAACCAGAACGTCTACGACCAGCGGCTCGACGTCCCGGAGGACTTTCAGCCATTCGACCTGACATGGAACTGCCGCAACACCCAGGCCATCCACCGCGAGGTGATGAAGAAGTACAAGGGCGAGGTCGTGCCTGAGGCGACCGGCCCGGAGGGACGTGACGCCGGAGCTGATCCACAGCGACGATCAGCCGACGACGGTAGCCGCAATCCTCGAGCGCCTCTGCGGCAAGGAGGAAGTCCCGCCGCAGGACGTGGTGGTGCTTTCATCCCACGGCTTCGAGAACTCCGAGGTCGCCCAGTCGAAGCCAGGGCGCTACACGTTCGTGAAGGAGCCGCCGGCCGCGGTGGGCCCGTACGTGCGGTTCTCCTCCATCAGGGGGTTCAAGGGCCTGGAGTCACCGGTGGTGGTGTTGTGTGAGCTGGAGGACCTCGATGACGAGACGATCGACCAGCAGTTGTATGTGGCGGTGTCGCGGGCGAGGAATCATTGTGTAATCGTGGCACCGAGATGACGCGATGACAGACGAGCCACACGAGAGCTGGCCCGAATGGTCGGTATCCGACCCAGAGACCGTTCAAAGCTTCTATCTAGACGGGAACGACGACGCCGAAGTCGTCGCACAACTCCTGCGCCCGCGCCTCAGACACGTCCACCACCCCCACCAGCTCCGCCCGCGGTCCATTCGCGTGCCACGCCTGCGCGTGAGTCTTGCCCATCCAGCCAGCGCCCACAATCCCGGCCCGCAACGGCTTTGTATCTGTCATTCCTTGGCTCCTCGTGTGTCCCGCTGTATTGTTCCTGACCGAACGCTGTGAACTGCCGTCGACGCCGCTAGAAGGGCACACGGTGTTCTCTCCACATCCAAGCGCCGCGAAGGCAGGCACAGGCCGTGACTCGGATGCAGCTCGCGCTGGCAACATCCTGATCGGTACGCAAGGCTTCTCCCATGAGGAGCGAAAAGATCCTTCAATGCTAAGGCTGAGCCATTCCTCGTGCGAGACAAGGCCGCGCCGGATCGATGGACGGTCAGAACGGTTTGGGTGCGCTCGTTGCCACCCGTGCGATGGAGGTCGCTATTCGGAAGGCGAAAGACGCCGGGATCGGTGCCTGTGCGGGCCTTCAGCAGCAACCACTACGGGGCGGCGGCGTGCTACGCGCTCCAGGCCAGCCGTGAAGGCCTCATCGGCATCGCCACCACCAACAGCGTGGCGGCCATGGCACCGCCCGGCGGACGCGTTGGCCGAGTGGGCAACACTGCCACTGCCTACGCTGTTCCCACCGAAGAGGAGCCGCCGCTCGTGCTGGACATCTCCACCAGCACCGCCGCCCGATCGCGATTCGCGCTGCACGCCGAGCGCGGCCAGCCGGTGCCTGAAGGCTGGGCAATTGATGCGGACGGTCTGCCCACCACCGACGCCAATGCCCGCGCTGGGCGGTTACATCCTGCCCCTCGGCTCACCCACAGCCGGCCACAAAGGCTTCGGGCTGCCAAAGCACGCAACTTGGATCCCATCAATCGTCGTGACTTCGCGCATCAGGCAGCGTCAACTGAAGCGCGGTGCGCACGATCTTGCTAGGGCTAAGATGCCGACAACACAATGGGCGTTTCCGCTACGGATCAACGTGCCGACTGTACCTATGCTTTGGTGTCAACATCCTCGCCGTTCCGTCGAACCGTGCATAGCAAGAGTTGGTGACAATTCAGCACCGCCCACACATATCTGAGCCCGATGCGTGCGCTGTGATCACCGCTGACGGGGAAGCGCCGAGGAGCTCGTTCCCGCTCCCCGGCCGGCCGAGGGCGCTAGCACGGCACACAGGTGTAGGCGGCGGTACGGGCGAGACCTTGCAGGCGATGTAGCACGTGAACAGTTGAGGCGCCTCGGGTCGTGCCGTAGGAGACGTGTGCTCCCGCGTGTCGGCTAAGCTCCTTTTGCTGCTTTTCAGCTCTGGAGGATGATCGACAGAGGTCAAGGTGAGGCGACTATTTACAGAAGACCGCAGTGCGACTTTCAAACAATACTTAGTCACCGTCTCGTCGGGTTGTGGCCGGCGCTGCCCCGCTTCAAGGTGTAGTGGCCTTCTCTTGCCTCAGGGTCGCGGCCGGCATGGCAAGATTTCACCTAGATAACCACGCGACGATGCCCGCTGACTTGCGCGCCTTGACCACTATAGTGACGGACGACGAGGCCGCACGCGTGCGGACGGGGCTGAGTTTCTCCTCTGCCCTGGGCGAGACGCGCTACTCGGTCGTGCTGCCGGCGGACTACGACGCTCCCGCTCGGCGCCACAGGCGCTATCCCGTGGTGTACCTCCTCCATAGTATGGGGGGGCGCGAAGACGAGTGGCTCAGGGGAGGTCGGATCGCGGCGCACGCGCGAGGCCGCGAGGTGATCCTGGTGTGCGCTGACGCCGGGCGTCGCTGCTATGTGGACTTCGCTGACGGCACGTCGCTCTGTGAGACGATGGTCGCACGGGACCTGGTCGCCTACTTGGACGGCGCGTATCGTACGCTCCCCGAGCCCCGTGGACGCGGGTTGCTGGGCATTTCTATGGGCGGCTGATGGAGCGCTCTACCTTTCCCTGCGCCATCCCCACACCTTCGGGGTCGCCGTCTCGCTTTCCGGGGCGCTGATGCTCGGGCAGATCCCGCTCGGCCCAAGGCACTCCGAGCTCGCGTCCGTAGACGGCCTGTTCCCGACTGCCCTGGCCGGCCGTGAACCATGGGACCTGTTCTCCCAGGTGCGGATCGCGCCCCGCCAGGTGCGGGCGCTCCTACGGTGGAAGATAACGATCCGGCACACGCGATTCTCTGCTTGAGGTCAACCGAGCATTCCACCACTACTTGCTAGCGGCGCACGTCCCGTACGAGTATGCCGAGCCGCCGGGTGGTCATAGCTGGCGCCTGTGGGAGGCCGCCACCGCAGAG
The DNA here is from genome assembly GCA_963807385.1 of uncultured Solirubrobacterales bacterium. Taxonomy (GTDB): domain Bacteria; phylum Actinomycetota; class Thermoleophilia; order Solirubrobacterales; family 70-9; genus JBDTSW01. The sequence goes on along the minus strand of CAWEBQ010000004.1, from coordinate 4,796 downwards.
AGCCTGGATTTCCTGACGAGTCATCTCCTGCCGGTGGCCGTGGAGGTGTCAGCAGACGCATGACCAGTGGTTGGCCCGCGGCCGGCGGGCCATTGCCAGCGTGACGCCGAGCCAGGAAGGCGATACTATGGCTCCATGGTGGATCGCCAGGCTAACCCACCGCCCGCTGTTCCCACCGGTCCCGAAGCACTCACACCAGAGTGGTTGACCCGCGCGTTGCGGAGCTCGGGGACTATCAGCCGGGCGTCGGTCACGTCCGCCGAGGTGCGCCCCTTAGGCGAGGGACGCGGGTTCGCGGGGCGGCTGGCGCGCGTCGGGCTCGCTTACGATGTCCAGGAGGCGGGGGCGCCTGCCTCTCTGGTCGCCAAGTTCCCCACTGCCAATTCCGCTGTGCGGGCGACCCTTACCCGCTTGGGGCTGTACGAGCGGGAGCTGCGGTTCTATCGTGAGCTGGCACCCCACGCCGGCGTACGGACACCCCTTTTGTACTTCGGCGCGCTGGACCCGGCGGGCACGGGCGCGGGAGACAGCGTGCTGCTGCTCGAAGAGGTCGCGCCGTCTCAGACGGGCGACAACCTGGCTGGCTGTGCCCCACACGAGGCCTGCGCTTGCCGTGCGCCACCTGGCGCTGCTGCACGCGCGCTGGTGGAACAGCCCGGACCTGGATCGTGTCACCTGGCTCCCGGCGGCGGATGACGGCGCCGCCTACATCCAGCGGCTCTACGGGCGCATGTGGGGGCCGTTCGTGGCGCGCTTCGGCGACCTCCTCCCGGTGCCAGTGCGCGAGCTCGGCACCCGCTGTGCGTCCGGCCTCATCGCCCTGAGCCGCCAACTCGCCTCGCCTCCCCGTACGCTGCTCCACGGTGACTACCGCCCAGACAATCTGCTATTCGATCCCGCAGAAAATGTCCCAGTGACGGTGATCGACTGGCAGCTCGCTCTCCGCAGCGCGGCGCCTGCGACCTCGGCTACTTTCTGGTATCAGGCCTCACGCCCGAACGGCGCCGGGAGAGCGAACGGGAGCTGCTCGAGGCCTACTGCGCTGCACTTGAGGCCGGCGGCGTGCAGGGCTACGGACCGGGGGAGTGCTGGGACGACTACCGGCTTGCCGCCATCGACGTGTTGCGCCGCTTGGTCGTGACAGGAGCGCTCCTCGACTTCTCTGACGAGCGGGGTGGTCCCCTCGCGGTCGCGGTGATCCAGCGATGCGCCGCGGCCATTGAGGACTTGGACCCAGGCGCACTGCTCCCACCCTGAGCGACTTTCCGGGCCGCACGCCGGCAACGCGGTGACCCAAGGTGCCGTCAGCAGTATGGGATGCTCTGGCTTCGGCGCTGCCGGGTCACAACGTGTCACGTGCGACGCGTTCATGCGATGGACCTACAAGCGCCACCGGATACAGCACCTTTGCGGGCTCGTCTCCTGCGCCCAAGCGCGAAGCGGTAACGAGTGCGCTGTATTCATCTTCCTGGCTCCCGACGGTCCCCGCCACTCGCAGTTCCACACTGTTGCCTCGGATATGCCAGGAACTCTTGACGCGCTCCTGCAGCACGAATGGAAGGTAGACACTCGTGGCAATGCGCCCGTACCAGCGGGCGGAGATCATCCGCCCGAGCACCCTGCCCTCCCTTCAAGCCATCGAGCACACGCCGGACTGCCCAGGCTGCATCCGCTATCAGTCCATCAATGTCCTCGACCGCCAGCAGGCGGCGGGACTGCTGCGCCTGAGACATGCCCATGCAGCGCACGCTGCATAGCCGCGAGGCGGTCTGAGTTCGGCGACCGAGAAATCGGCGTCGCCGCGCAACTGGGCGACGCCAACGTCCGTGGCCCCGCCTGTGCCTGTGTCCCAAGAGCATTGACGTCGCAGCACGTCGAAGAGCGTCGCAAGCAGGCGACGATGCTTCCCAGCGCGGCCAGTCGTACTCCTACTCCGCGTACCATCCTCGCGCGCCATACCCAGGTGCGCTACGAGGTCCGCCTCGACAGCACTACCTACCAGTGCTCTCAGAAGGAACCTGCGCATGGCTGCGGATCCCACACGCGTCTGGAAGCTGGCGAGCGTCTGTTGCACCCTACGCCGGACATCGGCCCAAAAGCGGCGCTGTACCGCTGAGTCATGCCCATCAAACAGGTAGACACCGCGCCCTCCGTACAGCCCCCCTGCAGTGGCCTTCGCAACGACTCCAGCGCGAGCCAGGTAATCCCGCACCTCAAACCCATTCACCGCACGTGAGGCAAAGTATGTTGGCTCCCACTGAAATGTAGCCGGCGCCATACCTTCAATCGCTCGCAGATCTGCGGGATCTATGTCCAGTTCGGTGACTAGGCGACTCTGCGGCTCGCGTAGGAACTGGTCAATGAGCGCTTGCGTCGTCTTCGCCCCTAAGATGGTCTGCACCACAATGGCGCTCTCGGCCACAACTGCGCGATGCATCAAGGCACGCGTGATTGCGCCGGCGGACCCGTGCATGGCGTTCTCCACTGGGCAACGCGGTGAAGCATCCTCGCTCTCCCACGTACTTTCCTGTGCGCTACTCTCAGACTCCTCGATATCCTCGCCATAGCCAAAGTCGAGGAAAAGTTGGTCTACCGGCTCGAGGCCGGTTGAGGTACGAACCAGGAGTTCGTTTGCCTCCGGATCGTAGACAAGCGCCTCCCGCGGCGCGACCGTGATAGCGACACCCATCCGACTAAAAGCCTCTGCGATGCACACCGGCCTGATATACCAGCCATCGTTCTCGACGAGAACCAATCGCCGTGCGGGGAGCGGGGTGGGTTGGATACCCAGTACGGCACAAGCCAGGGAGTAATACGCATCGAGTGACGCGAGCATGGTGCTCATCGCCTCCCAGGACGAGACTGGAAAGACCGTGTCTGCGAACGCCTCTTGTGCGCGTGCACCCTCCGCAATATGGGCTACTGCTCCGAAGTTCACTTCCGCCGTTTGAAAGCGCCGGCGGGACACCACCCCCCCTTGTGTTTCCGCACCGGAGCAAGCCTGGATGATCACGTCCGATGCGAACTGTGCGCCCACCAGAGTGCGAACCGGATACTCATTGGTGAGGCGCAAAATCAAGGGATGCTCGAATTGGAGCAGCGTCTTGTAAAAGAAGGTCTACAGGCCGCGCGAGTGTCCATAACCCTGGACAATTCTGTCGCAGATGCGGAGATAGCTGCGCATCTGCCTAGAGACGAGCAGCCGGTAGTCATCGGCGCTGAGCGTGAGCGGATCCCCAAGACCAAGTGCAGCGTAATCCACACCCCGTCCCAGCCGGCGCTGGTCCTCGCGCGTGGCGCGTGCATCGGGATAGTCGCTGCGAGCCTGCCAAACGTGCGCGACGCCGTCGAGCACGCGTTGTCCATGGTGTCGCCGAGCCGGCGTCGGAAAAAGTGGTGGGTGTAACGGAGCACGTGGCGGGCGCGGTCCATCTGATGTGGATGACAAGACTAACGGTCACTTCCATTGGTAGAGGTTGGCGACCGAACGCTGGAGACGATCTCAAACGGGCATGCTACTCCGTACCCACCTTTGATCGTCCACAAGCGCTCCAAGTACTGCCGTGCCCCCCAGTCTGCGCCCCGCGGAGACCGGCCGCCACGCGCAAACTACACAACTACCGGCACGAGTACCCACGCAACGACGCCTCCGTCCGGCTCCACGCGGATTTGCCAGGTATGCTGGGAGCGCGAGCGCCAGTAGTCTCCGGAACCGTGGACGCCATTGGTCCCGTAGTATGAGACACATTGCTTGACGCCGCTCATGAATATGCCTGGACAGGACGTAGACACAGAGAACGACGAAGGGTCCGGTGGCACCGCGCCGCCGGACCCATTTGGCACCTGGCTCCGGCGGCACCGCCTGGCCGCAAAGTTGACTCAGGAGGAGCTGGCGGAACGCTCCGGGATAAGCGTAAGAGGGCTCAGCGACCTGGAGCGCGGCGCCCGACGTGCTCCCCAGCGGGAGACGGTGAGGCGACTGGTCGAAGCGCTTGAGCTCGGCACGGCGGAGGGCAAGGCACTCGAATCACTGGCAGCGGCCGCGCGCTGGAAGCCGGTCAGCACCGCGAAGTTGGCGGAGTTGGCCACACCCGCATATGCACAGTCACCGGCGGCAGTTCACCAAAACCTGCCGGCGCAGGTCACCAGCTTCGTCGGACGCACGCAGGAGCTGTCCGAGATCTTGCGACTGCTTCGTGCCGCCCGTCTGCTGACACTGACAGGACCTGGCGGTACGGGCAAGACCCGCCTGGCCCTCCAAGCGGCGTCCGAAGCGCTGGCGGACCATCCAGACGGGGTATGGCTCGTGGAGCTGGCGTCGCTGGCGGATCCATCGTCGGTATCGGAAGCGGTCGCCTCTGTCTTGGGCCTGGGCGAGAAGCCAGGCCAATCGCTGGTAGCGACGCTCGTTCAAGGCATCGGGGCAAAGCGCCTCCTGCTCCTGCTTGATAACTGCGAGCACCTCGTGGACGCGTGCGCTCAACTCGCCGATACCTTGCTGCGCTCCTGCCCTTCCCTCCGCATCCTCGCCACAAGCCGAGAGCCACTCGCTATCGGTGGTGAGACAACCTGGCGGGTGCCATCGCTCGGCCTGCCCAATCCGCAACACACACCCAAAGCAGCAAGTCTCGCCCAATACGAAGCAGTGCGGCTATTTATCGACCGCGCACTGGCCGTCCTACCCAGTTTTCAGGTCACGAACCAGAACGCGCCGGCGGTCGCCCAGATCTGTCACCGATTGGACGGCATTCCACTCGCCATTGAGTTGGCAGCGGCGCGCGTGAGCGCGCTCTCAG
>CAWEBQ010000003.1:0-958187 GCA_963807385.1 uncultured Solirubrobacterales bacterium | reverse complement strand
GGCGGTCCGGATCGGCGCGACACGGGTAGCCGCGGGGGTACGCTCGGCGGAATGCGATTCGTGGTCATGCGGGTGGCGGTGGCGTTGCTTGCCGGCTTGGCGCTTGGCTGCACGGCGGCCAGCGCGGAGGCCCACGTCCAGGTCCAGATCGACGACGAGCTGATCACGGTCGCAAGCGACGCCGCCAGCGCGACCCTGACGCGCGACCCGTTCGCGATCGATTTCTACGACAACTCCGGCACAGGGTCCTCTCGCACACCCCGAACACCCTGCCCGGGCCGCAGGCGATTGCGTCCGTGCTCGATCCGCCGCCGCTGGGCGCCGATGCCGTTGATGGCCCCACCACCTACTCCCCGCTGGTCTTCACCGTCGGCGGCGCCGCCGACGCCCAGTACCCGGCAACGCCGTGGGTGGGCAACCGGTTCACGGGTCTCGCCGCCGGCGTGCAGTACTCGGCGCGGCGGGTGGAGACGGCGGAGGCGATCGACCGCGGTGTGCGGATGGGCTCTCCACCAACGACCCGACCGACCGCCGACTGATCGTCGAGCTGACCGCGGCCGACGGCGGGATCGCCGTCTCGGCCGACGCCAAGCCGGCGGGCGGCGTCGTTGCGATCGGCGACTCGTTCGCGAGCTCGGACGGGGAGGCGTTCCACGGATTCGGCGGGCGCCACAACGCGCTCGACCAGCGGGGCAACGACTTCTACAACTGGGTCGAGCAGCAGAACATCGGGGCCGGGCCGGTGGATCCGGCCGTCGAGCCTGCTCCGGGTGCGGGCGGGCCGACCTACCAGTTCCCGAACGGGCCGACCGCCGCCTACTACGTGCAGTCGCAGTTCGTCTCCTCGGCGGGTTACGGCTTCCTGCTCGACCGCGACGAGCTCGTCGCGGCTGGCGTATGGCGTCGGACCGCGACGATGCCTGGCAGGTGAGGCCGCCGCCTCGGGACTCGACTACATGGTCGCCCCGGGAGCGGGCGGAGACCGCGATCCGCAAACTGACGGCCGTGACGGGTCGCCACCGCGTCCCGCCCGGCTGGGCGCTCGGCGCCGCAGCTCGACCGGCTGACCCGTTTCACGGGCGACGACCGCGGCGACCTACAAGGCCGCGGTGCGAACAGGACCTGAGGGACATCGACCGCTACCGGCTCCCGCTCGGCGCCTACCGGATCGAGGGCTGGGCAGTTGCTGCGCGAGTCGTCCTGCGCAAGGTCATCCGGCGCCTGCACAGGCGCGGGATCAAGGCGCTGTTCTACTTCCGCGCGTTCGTCGGCAAGGACGACGATCGGCACCGACTCGACCCGCGCTACTACGACGAGGCGCTCGCCAAGGGCTACGTCGCCGACGCGGCCGACGGCCACCCCTACATCTTCGTCTGGCAACTTCAACGCCTCGGCCGCGCTGATCGACTTCACCGACCCGGCCGGCGGTGAGGTGGTGGCAGGGAGCGGATCCGCGGGGCGCTGCGGCTCGGCGCCGACGGCTTCATGCAGGACTTCGGCGAGCAGGTCCTGAACGACATGCACTTCGACGACGGCTCGACCGGCGCGCACGATGCACAACCGCTACCCGGTGCTGTTCCACCGCGCGACGGCGGGCGTCGTTCGACGTTCGAGGCCGCAAGCCCGGCGCAGCGGATCTGGTTCTTCACCCGCGCCGGGTACTGCGGGCCACCGGGCTCGGCCGCCTACGAGGGATCGCAACTTCCCCGGCGACGAGACGACCGACTGGAGCCGCTCCTCCGGCCTGGCCTCGCAGACCCCCGACATGCTCAACCGCGCGATCGGCGGCGCCTACGGCTTCAGCACCGACATCGGCGGCTACTTCGACTTCGCGCACGCCCGCGCGACCACCAAGGAGCTGTTCATCCGCTGGGCGCGAGTGGGCGGCGCTCTCGCCGTACTTCCGCCTGCACGGCTCGGTCAGCGCGGGAACGCACACGCCGTGGAGCTACGACGCGCGAGACGGTGCGGATCTACAAGCGGCTCTCGCGCCTGCACCTGCGGGCCCGGCCGCTGATCCTGCGGCTCTGGCGGCGGGCGCAGCGCGACCGGCGTACCGCCGACCCGCCCGCTGTGGCTGGCCTACCCCGACGACGAGACGGCGGCGCGAGCAGGACCAGCAGTGGCTGCTCGGCCGCGACGTGCTCGTCGCCCCGGTCGTGACCGAGGGGGCCACCGGCCGCGACGTCTACTTCCCGGAGGGGTGCTGGAAGCGGCCGGGATCGCCGGAGCGCTTCACCGGCCCCGTGAGCGAGTTCGTCGCGTCCCCGCTCGGGACGCTGCCGTGGTTCAAGCGCTGCGGCTCGCGCGGGCTGCGCTAGCCGCGGAGGATCCGCAGGCCCTCGTACTTCTCCGCCGCGCGGCGGCGGCGCGCGATCGCGAGGTAGACGAGGCAGGCGAGCGCGAACAGCGAGATCGGCGACGCGGGGCTGAACGAGAGCGCGGCGAGGATCAGCGCGGCCGCGCCGGTGATCGCGGCGATTCCTCCGGCCGAGCCACCCTCCCTCGCGCGCCCGGCGGCGGCGGAGACGACCCCGCCGACCACGAACAGCGCGAACGCCGCGACGGCGGCTCCCACGACCCAGCCCGGCCAGGCCGGATGGTCCTCGGTGCGAAGCGAGGCCCCGCAGGCCAGCGCGCCGCCGACCGAGGCGACGGCCAGCAGCGCGACGGTGACGATGCGGTTGCCGTCGGCGCCGCCGCTCGCCACGCCCGCGAGCGCGCCGGCGAACATCCCGAACGCGATGGCGAGGCCAAGCCCCTGGCAGCCGGCGAGGAAGAGGTCCATCCGCCGGGCAGGCTAGCCGCCCCGGAGAATCGAGCGTCGGCCGAAGGGCGCTGAGCGCACCTCAGGCGACACTCGACGTGCGGGGGGGGCTCGGGGGGCGGGGCGCGGGGCGGGGGGTAACGGCGCGGCGGGGGCTCGCAACCATCATGCTTTCCCTCATGGGCGAAGGAGTTGATCGGCGCGCGTTCCTGCGCGGGGCCGCCGCGGGCGGGGCGGCGGTGGCCTTCGGCGGGCTGCCGGACCTCGCGCGCTCGCGCCCCGGCCCCGCCGGCAAGCGCCCCGGCCCCGCGAGGGGCGGGCGCTTCCACCAGGGGGTGGCGAGCGGCGAGCCGAGCCTGCGCTCGATGCGCGTCTGGACCCGGGTCGAGGACATCGAGCGGGCGGGTACGGTCGAACTGGAGGTGGCGAGGGACGCCGGGTTCCGCCAGGTGGTCGAGCGCCGCAGGGTGCTGGCCAAGAAGAACCGCGACTTCACGGTCAACGAGCAGGTGGGTGGCCTGGAGCCTGGCGAGGAGTACTACTACCGCTTCGACACCGGCAGGCGCAGCTCCCCCGTCGGGCGATTCCGCACCCTCAGGCCGAGGGACTCCAACCAGCCGGTGCGGATTGCGGTCTTCTCGTGCCAGGACTGGGCGGGCGGGTACTACAACGCCCACGCCGGGCTCGCCGCCGAGGACGACATCGACCTCGTGATCTGCCTCGGCGACTACATCTATGAGCGCAACTACTACGAGGACGCCGGGCCGCGAACCGACACCCTCGGCGCCAACGGCGACGGTGAGGTGCAGACGCTGAGCGAGTACCGGCAGAAGTACGCGCTCTACCACTCCGACCCAAACCTCCGGGCGATGCGAGCGGCCCACCCGCTGATCGGGATCTGGGACGACCACGAGGTCGAGGACAACTGGGCGGGCCGGCTGCCCGGCGACGCCACGATCGACCCGCGCCTCGAGTTCGGGCGGCGGCGGCGCAACGGCTTCCGCGCCTACTTCGAGCACATGCCCTTCGAGCCCTTCGGCCGCCGGGGAAGCCGTGGCCCGCGGCGGGTCTACCGCTCGCTCAAGCTCGGCCGGCACGCCGAGGTGATCCTGCTCGACGAGCGCAAGTACCGTGACGACCAGCCCTGCGACGACGCTGCACCACCGGGCCCCGAGTGCACCGACGCCGAGCTGAACGAGCCGGGCCGGGCGATGCTGGGCGAGGAGCAGAAGGCGTGGCTCAAGAAGAGGCTTCGGCGCAGCGACGCGACCTGGAAGCTCGTCGCGAACCCGCTGATGATGATGTCACTGGACGTGCCGCAGGGCAAGCCGTTCATCATCGACGCCTGGGACGGCTACGGGGCCGAGCGCACCGAGGTCATGGACTACATCGCCGCCAAGGGGATCAAGGACGTCGCCTTTCTCACCGGCGACATCCACACCTTCTTCGCCGGAGCCGTCTCCCGGACCGGCCGCCAGAGCGCGCTCGGCATGCCCGCTTCGCTTGCCACCGAGTTCGTCTGCGGATCGATCAGCTCACACGGCGTTCCGGAGCTGTTCGGGCTCCAGGACGTGCCGCCCGAGCTGCAGGCGATCATCGGCTCCGAGGTGGCGCTGAAGCAGAACAACCCGCACTACGAGTACGCGGAGATCTCGCATCGCGGCTACGGGGTAATCGAGGCGGGGCCCGACGAGCTGAACGTCGCCTTCCGCGCGCCAGCATCCGCGCTGGTCGAGCCGAGCCCCGTCAGCGACCTCCAGCGGTTCGTGGTCCAGTCCGGGACGCCGGCCGTGAACCTGGTCTAAGGACCAGCTAGGGGACGTCTACCGTCCGCCCGCAGCCGGCGAGGATCACCTTCGCCGAACCGTCGCTCGTGGCGTCGATCTCGGCGTCGCAGGTCAGCTTCGCCCGCCTCACGTTCACGACCACGCGCCTGACGTTCTCGAGGGTCAGCTCGAGGCGGTCCTCCTTCGGGGTCGCCGGCGCATCGCCCCACGCCTTGCTGGTCTCCAGGTAGGGCATCTGCCCGAAGGTCCCGGGCCCGACGGCCCCGGCGCCCGTCTCGGTCGAGCCGGCGGGAGGGCCGCCCTCGCCGAAGCCTCCCGATACGGCGTCCACGACGCCGCGCGGCGGGTCGCCGGCGTCGTCGCGCACGCGCATGCCGGACAGCCAGTAGGCGTGGTCTGCACGCGTCCCCAGCTCGGCGAAGTCCATCGTCGGGTTGAGCACGTACGAGACGCGCGCGGGGTTGCGATCGACCTCGTGGGTGCCGAGGAAGTCGGCGGCGGGCTGCCACTGGTCGTGGACGGCGAGCGCGAAGTGGTCGGCGGGCGGGGTGAACAGGTCGTAGCGGTAGCGGTAACCGAGCTCGTCGAAGCGCTGCGACTGCTCGAGCGGTCCGGGCGCAGGGACCAGCTCATCGTTGGCTCCGACCCAGATCAGGAACGGGATATGCCGAGCTGACTCGAGCATGTCGTAGGTTTGGCTGGTCGGCTCGGACGGTGCTGCGGGCGGGACCCAGATCCCCAGCGAGGGCGGGCCCACGGTCGGGTTGGCGCGGGCGAACAGGTCCGGGAACTGAACCGCGAACTTGTAGGTGCCGTAGCCGCCCATCGAGTAGCCCGCGATCGAGGTCCACTGGTCGTCGAGCGGGTAGCGGCGGGCGACGTCGGCCCAGGCCTCGAAGGTGTCGGCACCCGACTTGCCGTAGTACCAGCCGTCGGGCCCACGGCCGCCGGGGGTGATCACGATCGATCCCGGCCCGCGGTCGCCGAACTGCGACTGGTTCTGGGAGTCGGAGAACTGGTTGTAGTTGGCGTCCAGGGAGTGCAGGAGGAGCGTCATCCCGTAGCCGGCGGGCGGGCGCCCGGCGGGCGGGACGTAGATCGCGTAGGGCTGCAGGCGCCCGAGGAGCTGACCGTCGCAGTCGTCCACTCCACCGCAGCCGCCGCCGTAGTCCGCGCCCTCTCCCGTCCTGAACCGGCTCGAGAGCAGGCGGTTCATCGGCCCGCTCGACGGCACGCCGCCGGGCTCGCCGGTCATGTCGTCGCGCACCCGCGAGGCGAGCTTGGCGAAGTCAACCTCGGCGTGGAAGTCGCCGAGATCACCCGAGGCGAGCTTGGAGCCCTGCTGTGCGTCGCGCCACCAGCGCGGGCCTGCGAACGGCTGCGTCGGGTCGGTGATCTCCGGCCAGGGCTCGTTGAAGCGGAAGGCGGCGTTGAAGAAGGCGGCACCTGCGCCTGCGCCCCCGGGCTCGGTCGCGCTGGCGCTGGAGCCGGGGTCCAGGTACTTCTCGGCTGCCGCGTCCCACAGCCCCACGCCCGCCGACATCCGGATCGTCCGGCGGCGCGGATCCCAGGCGCGATGGCTGACCCGGACGTCGATCTGGTTGCGCCGCCTCGACACGCGCACCCTCGGCGCGGGCTTCAGCGCCTTGAGGTTCTTCGCGCGGACGATCTCGCCCTCCGTGCCGTGGACCGTCAGGAAGCGCTTCGCGGGTGCCGTCGCGTTGGCGCCGTGGGGGAGCTCGCGCGGCGAGGGTGAGCTGCCGAGGGCGATTGTTGCGGCGACCAGCTCGGGGTCGGTCAGCGTGTTCAGCGTGAGCCGGAACGCGGTTGAGCGCCTCCTCGGCTTCACCCGCAGCTCGACGAGGTCCGCGGCGTTGTCCGCGTAGGGCTCGGCCGTCGGGTAGGTGTAGGTGCCGTTCGGGAGGCTGAAGGCGCTGTCGTTCTTGGGATCGTCGGGATCAGGCGTCCCGCGCGCCCCGTGGTCGTCGTAGATCCAGTCCTGGTAGAGGAACTCGCCCTTGCGGTAGGCCGAGGCGCCCGAGATCAGGATCGGGCCGGCGCGCCAGGGCCCGCGGTTTTTGAGCTGGGGTGCCTTGGCGGGCTTTGAGTAGAGAAGGTCGGGCCCGGGTCGCGGCTTGGGCCCGGAGTACAGCGACCCGGCGTTCGCCGCCTGGGCCGATGCCGGCGCGAGGACCGCCGTGGCCGCGAGAGCCGCAACGGCGGCGCAACGGCGCATGCTCTGCCTTCCGTGCATGGACCTGAATCTAGCCGTGGCTGGCCAGCGGCACGCCGGTAGCCAGCACTAGACCGGCTTGCTCACCATCGCCCACAGCGCGACGGTGTAGGCGAGGAGGAGGATCGAACACGACCAGGCGGCCACCGCGGAGCCGCGGCTGCGGGTGCCCTCCGCGCGTCGCATTGCCACGGCCGAGGCGATCGTCGCCGCGGTAATCAGGAGCGCTCCGCCATCGGTGACGATGAAGCCGATCGTGATCCAAGCGTCCTCGGAGTCCTCGAGGCCCTCCTCGTTGAGGAGGAGCTGCGCCGCTACCCGTGTCAGTAGGTACGACGGGATCGCGCCGAACAGCAGCGTGCGAAACCCCACCCTCGCGAGCGCCGGCGAGCCGTCCCGGCGGGCGCGGAACAGGTAGTAGGCGGCGGCCGAGAGCGCCCCGACGAGGCAGAGCGCGCCGAGGATGTGGAGGAAGAGCAGGAGGTTCCACTCGTCCGGGCGGATCGCGGCGAGCGCATCCATCACGCGCCCGGCTTCCAGACCATGAGGACGAGGATCAGCACGATCGAGATCGTCCGCAGCCAGTTCCACAGTGAGGCGCGTGTGCCGGAGATCGAAGCGGCGCCGTCATCGGTGATCACCTCGAGCGCATCGCGTCGCGCGAGGGCGCCGAGGGCGCCGGAGATGCCGAGCAGCACGAGAGCGCCGAGAATCCAGCCGTCCCAGAGCTCGTAGGAATCGATGTACAGCGCAAGCCAGATCCCGAAGATGGTGAGCAGGACGCCGCTGACGTTCCAGGCCCAATCGGCGAGCTGAAACGAGCCCCGGTGCACCGGGGCGCCGAAACCCCAGGCGACGAAGATGCCGACCGTCACGAAGCTGACAAAAGCCCCGAGCAGGTGAAGGAACAGAAGGGTGTCGTACACGGGGGGATGACCCTACCCGCGCGGGGGGCGGATACTCACGCACCTCTTGTGTGGGCTACGCCACACAAGAATCGTCGAAGGCCTCCTAAGTTCATAGCGAGAAGGAGGTACGACAATGGGACCGATTCTCGCAGCAGCACTCATCACCGCCCGCGCCACCGGCGCGGACCGCCCGCGCGCTGAGCGAGCCGGCAACCGCCGGCGCCGCAAGCGCTAGCTCACCTGCACGGCCTTCGGTACGCAACACTGACCGCGTGCCGGAGGCCCCGCAACAGCCTCAGCCCGGCGCGGGCGATCCGGGCAGGCAGCCCGCGCCCCACCGCCGCGCCCACACCTCCGCCCGCGACCTTGAACGGTACGCGGGCCTGTTTGCGCAGCGAACGCGGGTGATGCGCTCCTCCGCCATGCGCGACCTGATGGAGATCACAGCTCGGCCGGAGGTGATCTCGCTGGCGGGCGGACTACCGGACACGTCCACGTTCCCGCCCGAGTCGTTCGCGGCGCAGATGACGAAGATCGCGCAGGAGTCCTCGGCCGAGGCGCTCCAGTACGGCCCGACCGAGGGCTTCGAGCGCACCCGGGAGTGCATCGCGGAGGTGATGGGCGCCGAGGGCATGCACCCCGACACAGGGGACATCATCGTCACCACGGGCGGCCAGCAGGCGATCGACCTGGTGGCGAAGACGCTGGTCGACCCGGGCGACGTCGTGATCTGCGAGGCGCCCACCTACCCTGGCGCGGTGCCGGTGTTCTGCTCTTACGAGGCCGACACGCGCCAGGTCGAGATGGACGCGGACGGGATGCGGATCGACCTGCTCGAGGAGCTGCTCGACGGGCTCGTGGCGGAGGGCCGGCGCCCGAAGTTCATCTACACGGTCCCGACCTTCCAGAACCCGGGCGGGGTGACGCTCTCGCTGGAGCGACGCCGGCGCCTGGTGGAGATCGTCCGCGAGCGCGAGCTCCTGCTGGTCGAGGACAATCCCTACGGCCTGCTGCGTTATTCCGGAGAGCCCGTCGAGCCGCTGTACGCGATGGACGGGGGCGACTACGTGATCTACCTGGGCACGTTCTCGAAGATCCTCTCCCCCGGGATCCGGCTGGGCTGGCTGTGCGCACCGCCGCCGGTGATGGAGAAGGTGGTGCTGGGCAAGCAGGCGTCGGACCTGTGCAGCTCCACGCTCACCCAGTACTTCGTGAACGAGTACTTCGGCGAAGGGCGCTGGGGGGCCTACATCGAGGACCTGATCGAGCACTACCGCTCCCGCCGGGACGCGATGCTCGGCGCGCTGGGCGAGCACTTCCCCGAACAGGCAACGTGGACGACGCCTGAAGGAGGACTGTTCGTCTGGGCGACCCTCCCCGACTACATCGACACGACCGACCTGCTGGCGCGCGCGCTACGGGAGAACGTGGCGTTCGTCCCCGGTGCAGCCGCCTACGTAGATGGGCGTGGAACGGGTTCGATGCGCCTCAACTTCTCCGGCTCCAACGAGGACGAGATCCGCGAGGGGATCAGGCGGATCGGCAAGGTGGTGAGCGAGCAGGTCGAGCTCTACGAGACGCTCACGGGCGAGCACTCAGCGATCGAGGAGCCAGGCGAGCCGGAGGGTGACGTGCTGCCCTTTCGCCGGGATACATGAAGGTCGCAGTTCTCAAGGGCGGCCGGTCGCTGGAGCGCCAGGTCTCGCTGCGCTCGGGCGCGCGGGTCGAGGACGCGCTGGGATCGCTCGGGCATGAGGTGGTGGCGATCGACGCCGGTGCCGATCTCGTCACCCGTCTGAAGGCGGCGGCGGCGGACGTCGCCTTCGTCGCGCTGCATGGGACCGACGGCGAGGACGGAACGGTCCAGGAGCTGCTCGAGATCCTTGGCCTGCCCTACACCGGCCCGGGCGTGTCCGCCTGCCGGCGCTCGACCGACAAGGCGGCGGCCAAGCAGGACCTGCGCGACGCCGGTGTGCCGACGCCCGACTGGGTCTCGTTCAGCCAGACGGCGTTCAGCGAGCTTGGGGCGGGGGATGCGCTCGAGGAGATCGAGGAGCTGCTCGGGTTTCCGCTCGTGGTCAAGCCCGCCCGTGGCGGCTCGTCCCTGGGGGTGCGGTTCGCGGGTGGGCGGGACGACGTGCCCCAGGCGCTGCTCGCCGCGTTCTCCTACGACGACCGAGTCCTCTTCGAGCGCCACGTGGACGGGCGGGAGCTGTCGGTGGGGGTGATCGACGGCGAGGTGCTGCCGGCGGTGGAGGTACGGCCGAAGGAGGAGGACCGCTTCTCCTATGAGGCGCGCTACGAGATCGGGCGCACCGACTTCATCTGCCCGGCGGAGCTGTCGGACGGGGAGCTTGCGGCCGTCGGCGAGGCGTCGGCGGGCACCTGGGCAGCGCTTCGCTGCGAGGGCTTTGCGCGCGTGGACCTGATGCTGGGCGCGGACGGGCCGCAGGTGCTGGAGGTGAACGCCGTGCCGGGGCTGACGGACACCAGCCTGCTGCCGATGTCGGCGGAGGCGGCGGGGATGTCGTTCGAGGACCTGGTCGGGCGCGCGGTGGAGCTGGCACGCCGCCGCGAGGGGCTGGCGGTCTAGCCCGCTCCGTGCGGGCGAGCGGCTCCCGCCGCCTTGACCGCGGCGGCCATCGCCGCGACGACTTCGGGCCTCTCGAGGCCCTGCTCCCGGGCCAGGGTGCGCCAGGTGGGGAAGGCGAGGGCCAGGGCGATCGCCGCGGAGGCGCGTCGGCGGGAGCGTCCGCGCTCGTGGCGGCCCCTGAGGAGGATCGTGCGCATCGCCGCGAAGAACTGCTCGGTCTGAGCCATGGCCGTCGCCATCGCTGGGACCAGGGGCGCGTCCCGCTGAGTGGTGGCAAGCATCGGCTCGGCCCACTCGTACCACTCATAAAGCTGGGCGAGGGCGGTGCGCAGGCGCTCGTCGGTGTCGGCGATCGCGGCCCACGCGGTCGGGTCCGGCGGCGGGTTCAGCGATGCCCAGTGCGCCGAGCACTCGGCGAAGAGCTCCTCCTCAGTGGGGAAGTGGCGGTACACGGTGGCCCGCTGAACGCCGGCCTCGTCCGCCAGTCCCTTGACGGTCGTGCGAGCCGGGCCTATCGAACCGTGGAGCTTCACCGCGGCCTCGGTGATCCGCCGCCGCGTCTCCGCCTCCTGCTCGGCCCGGGCCCGCTTACGGTATGGGCGCTTCCTGCTTTCGGTAGTCATGGCTGTACACCCAATCTTGCCAGATGCCTGGGACCTGTGCTATAGATTCATCGCACACTACTGTTCAGGCAATAGGGAAGGGACCACATGAACACCGCACTGACCGCCGGCCTCAAGCGCTTCGACCACACGCAGGGGCCCCGGATCGTCGGGCCCGGGGACGGGCTGCTCGCCAACCTCGGGTCGATCGGAGCCGAGATGAAGATCTGGACCGAGGAGACCGGTGGTGGGTTCTCGCTGGTCGAGCACCCCATGCCGCCGCGCCACCTCGCGGCTCCGCTTCACCGGCACTCCCGCGAGGACGAGTACAGCTTCGTGTTGGAGGGGCGCATGGGAGCCCTGCTCGGAGACGACGTCGTCTACGCAGGAGTGGGCGACACGGTGTTCAAGCCGCGCGACCAGTGGCACACGTTCTGGAACGCGGGAGACGAGCACTGCCGCATCCTCGAGATCATCGCGCCGGGCGGCTTCGAGCACTACTTCGAGGAGCTCGGCCGGATCAACGCGGCCGGCGAGTTCACGCCGGAAGAGGTCGACGAGTTGGGCGCGGCGTACGGGCTCGAGGTGAAGCCGGAGACCATCCCGCAGCTCTGCGAGGAGCACGGGCTGGTCTTCGGGCCCGCCCAAACAGACGGGGTCTAAAAGTAGTGACACTCTCGCGACGAACCCTGCACGGTGCCTGACCCCGTGGGTGGGCGCGGCGCGTGCGTGAAGGCACGCCAATGGGGTCAGGCACCGTTACGAGGGTGTGACCGGGGTGAGCTGGTCGCCGTTGGGATTTCCCGGGGCTAGGCGGTGATCGGTGTGCGCTGCTCGACCGGGGCCAGGCCTACGCGCGCTCCGCGCCCGGGCCGGACGGTGATGTTTCGCCGTCGTGCCGGCTCGTGTGCGCCCTCTGCGCTCAGCTCGTAGGAGCGCAGGACGCTCCGCAGCACCACGCGCATCTCCAGCATCGCGAAGCTCATGCCGATGCAGCGCCGGCGACCGCCGCCGAACGGGATCCACGTGTAGGTGCCGGGCTTGGAGTCGAGGAAGCGCTCCGGCCGGAACGCGTAGGGCTCCGGATAGATCTCCGCGTCGTGATGGAGGAGGTAGGCGTTCGCCACCAGCGACACGCCCGGCTCGTAGTCCCAGCCGCCCACGGTGACGGGCTTCGCCACGAACCGCGGCGCGGTGTTCGGCAGGACCGGCCGGCGGCGCAGCGTCTCCTGGATCGTGGCCAGCAGGTACGCGCCATCGCTCGCATCGTCACGGCACTCCTCCGAGACCCGGCCCAGGACCTCGGGCTCACGCGCGAGGCGCTCAAACGCCCAGGCCAACGTGGACGCCGTCGTCTCGTGGCCCGCCACCAACAGGGTCATCAGCTCGTCGCGGAGCTCCTGGGCGGACATCTCCGAGCCGTCCTCGTGCCGGGCTGAGAGCAGCATGGACAGGACGTCGTCGCGATCCGTGTCGCCGTCGGCGCGGCGCTCGGCGATCAGCTCGGCGATCAGCTCGTCGGTGCGCTCGCGGTAGGTCAGCATCCCCTTGAGCGGGCCGGCGCGGTTGAAACGGCGCAGGGTGCGCTCCATCTCCTCGGGGTCGTCGGGGCCCTGGATCAGCGTCAGTGGGCTGTCGCCGTAGGCGAGCAGCGCGGTGAGGCTCCCGCGGATCGCGTCGAGCCGGGGTCCGGGGTCGAGTCCGAAGACCGCGCGCAGGATGATCTCGAGCGTCAGCGCCTGCAGGCGCGTGTGCAGGCCGACGCCGTCGCCTCCCCAGCCCTCCACCTCCTCGTCGGTGACCCTGGTCACGAGTTCCGTGAGGCGCTCCATCCGCTCGCCATGAAATGCGGGGAGGATCAGCTTCCGCTGCTCCATGTGGACGTCGCCGTCGAGCAGGATTACGGAGTTGCGGCCGACCAGCGGCTCGAGCACACGCGCGCCGTGGCCGGGGGTAAGCACGTCGGGCGGCGCGGTGTAAATCTCCTTGACGTGGTCCGGCTCCGTGTGGATGACGAACGGTGGCGTGAACGGGAACAGGACCGTGAAGCGCTTGCCGTAGCGCCGGCGGTAGCGCTCGAGCGAGGCATGCGGGCGCGCCCACATGGCCAGCCCCTGGTACAGGGAGGGTGCGCGGGGGCCGGGCGGGAGACGCACTATTCCTCGCCGGCGGCGAAGTCCTCGGGAGAGACCTCGTCGAGGAAGTCCTTGAACTTCTCGACGACCTCCTCCTGGTCCTCGACCTCGTGCTCGAACTCGATCGAGGACTCCTCGATGACATCCTCGGCGGCGAAGATCGGGGCCTGGGTGCGCACCGCGAGAGCGATGGCGTCGGACGGGCGGGAGTCGATCTCCACCTCGGATCCGTTGAGCGAGATCGTGATCGTCGCGTAGAAGGTGTTGTCGCGGAGCTCGGTCACCGAGACCTTCTCGCACTTCGCGTCGACCTGATCGAGCATGTCGGAGAGGAGGTCGTGGGTCATCGGTCGCGGCGTCGAGGCGCCCTGGAGCTTCATCAGGATCGCCGCCGCCTCGGGGTGGCCGATCCAGATCGGCAGGAACCGGTTGCCGTCCACCGTCTTCAAGAGCACGATCGGCTGCTTTCCGACCATGTCGAAGGAAACGCCGTAGATCTGCATCTGCTGCACCGAAAGAGCTCCCGGCCTCGCCTGAATGGCCTCGGGGCCATTGTATAGACGGGTTTGGGCGGCCCGGGGACGGCTCACGGGCGCGGCACCCGGCGCGTTACCCACACAAGAACAGTGGGACAATCTGCGTGATGTCCTCTGCGCGACAGCAGGGCTTTATCGAGGCGCCAGTCGAGATCGTCTGGGACCTCGTGAGCGAGGTCGAGCGCCACCCGGAATGGTGGCCCCGCGTCCTTGAGGTCCATTGCGACGGCCTTGAGGAGGGTTGCACCTACCGCGAGGTCGTGAAGACGCCGTTCGGCAAGGAGACCTTTCTGCTTCGGGTCGGCGAGCTCGACGACTGCCGGAATCTCGCGATCAAGTGCCTCAACACCGGCACCTTCGTCGAGTTCGCCCTCACCGAGGCCCAGGATGGAACGTTCGTCGATACACACATGGGCATGGATCCGCTGGGCGCCTTCAATCGCACCTTCGACGCGATCGCAGGCCAGCGCTACTTCCGGGCCTGGCTGGCGCAGACCCTCAAGGCGCTCGAGCGAGCCGCCTGCGAGCGCGCACCGGCGAGCGGATGAGCCGCTAGCTGACGGGCGTCTTCAGCGCGAAGAACGCCAGCGGGCTGTAGCTCGCGTCGTCGGAGGAGCCCGAGCGCCACAGCATCTTGCCGAGGTGCGTGCCCGGCACGATCTCGACCAGCTCATCGCGAATCGACCTGATGATCACACGCGGGTTCGAGTCAACCGGCGCGTAGTCGATCACCAACACGTCGAGCTCCGGGTCGTCGGCGCCCTTCTCGACGCGCGTCGTGAACTCGAAGGCGACCAGGTTGTTCCCGGCGTCCTTCGTGCCGTAGAACGGCCACAGCAGCTTGGCGGGCCACTTCGCGCTCTTGGCGAGCAGGTTGTCCCCCGTCGCGTTGCCGGCATCGAAGCGTTTGCCTGCCCAGGGCATCCAGGCACCCGTGACCAGGGCCAGAGCGCGGTCTGGAATCGAGTGCATGGTGAAGCCGACGAGGATCCCCTCGGTCCGGCCGTCGATGCCCTCCGACGGGGTGCCGGATCCAAAGAGCTGGTTCAGCTCGGCGATGGCCTCGCCGCGATCGGAGCCGATGCGCTTACCGGCATCCTGGAACCACGCCCAGGCCTCATCCTGCGCTGCGGCGGGATCGCCCTTCGCCAGGGTGCGCAGGTCGTAGAGGCGCTGCTCGACCGGGCCCTTGGGCTCGGTCGTGGTCGTCGCGGCCTTGCCGTTGGTGGCGGCATTGGGCGTGGTCGTCGGCTCCATCGGAGGAATCCTTCCGTCGGTTGCGTCCCCCAGCGGCGCCGATGATACGAGGGTCGCTCCGAGGCTCAGTCCGAGTGATGATCTGCGGTGGCGAGCGTCGGTGCCTTCGCAAAGTGAGTGGGCGATCCTGGATTCGAACCAGGGACCTCATCCTTATCAGAGATGCGCTCTAACCAACTGAGCTAATCGCCCGCGGTGTGGCATTCTAGAAGCGGAGCGGGATCTAGATGCCGGCCGTCCGGCGCCGTGCAGGTGAGGCGAGGGTGCCGATACCGTCAAGGTTGCGATGCCCCGCCGCCCCGACCTTCCCCCGCTCACGCGCGACCAGCTCGCCGGCGATCCGATCGAACAGTTCGCCGACTGGTGGCAACGGGCCGAGGACGAGGTGCCGCTGCCCGACGCGATCTGCCTCGCGACCGTGGACGCCGACGGGCTCCCGGATGCGCGAATGGTTCTGCTGAAGGGCTTCGACCCGGTCGGCTTCCGGTTCCACACCAACTACGAGTCCGCGAAGGGCGAGCAGCTCGGCGCCAACCCGGCGGCGGCGATCGTCGTGTACTGGCGCGAGCTCGACCGGCAGGTGAGGATCCGCGGTTCGGTCGAGCGCCTGAGCGCCGAGCAGTCCGACGCCTACTTTCTCACCCGGCCCCCGGAGCGGCGGCTCGGCGCGTGGGCCTCACCCCAGAGCCGCCCACTGGGGTCGCGGGAGGAGCTCGACGAGCGCGTGCGGGAGGTCGAGGAACGCTTCGCCGGAGAGGACGTCCCGCGTCCCGACCACTGGGGCGGCTTCGTGCTCCGCCCATCGGCGGTGGAGTTCTGGCAGGGCCAGGTCGGGCGCCTGCACGACCGGTTCCGGTACGCGCGCCGGGATGACGGCTGGACGATCGAGCGCCTGGGGCCCTAGCCGCCGCAACTACGCGGAGCGGTTCGCGAACTCCAGAAGCTCGTCGAGGTCGTCGAAGTCGATCTCGGCGCGGTACCCCTTCCGCTTCGCCTTGACCACGACGCCGGTGCCGAGCGCGGACTCGAGCCGATCCTCCGCCTCGCGCAGCGCCTCGATCTGGTCCGGGTGCGGTGCCGGCCTCGGGGCCGGGGTTCCCCTCGACTTCGCCCGACGCTCGGTCTCACGGACGGACCAGCCCTCGGCTGCTGCGGCTTTCGCGAGGCGGTTTCGCTCCTCGTTGCCCGAGGCCTGCAGCACCGCGCGGCCGTGGCCCTCGCTGAGGGTGCCGTCCTCGAGCAGCGCGAGCGCCTCATCGGGCAGGTCGAGCAGGCGGACCAGGTTGGAGATCGCCACGCGGCTGCGGCCGAGGCGGCGGCCCAGCTCCTCCTTGGAGACCCCGAGCTCCTCGACCAGCGCGGAGCATGCCCGGGCCTCCTCCACCGGGTTGAGGTCCTCCCGGGCCACGTTCTCGATCAGGGCGATCTGCATCCGCTGCACCTCGTCCTCGTCGCGGATCAGGGCTGGCACCGTCTCGATCCCCGCGTGGTTGGCCGCCCGCCAGCGGCGCTCCCCGGCGATCAACTCGTAGCGACCATCGTCGAGGGGACGGACTATCAGCGGCTGGATCACGCCCGTGTCGGCGAGCGAGCGCGCCAGAGACTCGATCGACTCGGGGTCGAAGCGCTTTCTCGGCTGCTCCGGGTTCGCCTGGATCATCCCGACCGGGATGTCGCGGAAATGCGGCTCCCCCACCCCGCTCTCAGGCAGGATCGCGGCCAGGCCCCTTCCCATTCCCCTGTTCGCCATCACGCCCTCCTAGTCGGCTTGAACCTCAACCTCGGGTTGAGGGTTGTGTTGGACGGTGATCCAGTCGCTCTCCTCGCGCCGCGCGAGTTCACCGGCGAGCTCGGCGTATGCCACCGAACCGCGCGACGACGGCGCGTGCTCGAGCACCGGTACACCGAAGCTGGGCGCCTCGGCGACGCGGACGCTGCGGGGGATGACGGTGTCGAAGACAAGGTCCGAGAAGTGGGTGCGGAGCTCGCGCTCGACATCCTGTGCCAGGCGCGTGCGCTCATCGTGCATGGTGATCACCACCCCGGTCAGAACCAGCGAGGGGTTGAGCTCGTTGCGGATCAGGCCGAGGGTGTCGAGGAACTGGACGAGGCCTTCCAGGGCGAGGTACTCCGCCTGGACCGGGACGATGACGCGATCGGCCGCGGCGAGCGCGTTCACGGTGACCGGGCCGAGGGACGGCGGACAGTCGAGCAGGGTGAGGGCGAAGCGGTCGCGCACCGGGCCGAGCCCGCGCCGCAGGTTGAGCTCGGAACCGTCGATCCGCGGCAGCTCAACGGCAGCGCCGGCGAGGTCCCGGCTCGCCGGTACGAGCCAGAGGTTGTCCGGCCCGGCCGGCCGCGCCGCCTCGGCGACCGACACCTCGCCGGTCAGGCACTCGTACGAGGACGGCCTCGCCTCACGATCGCCGCCGAGCGCGACCGTTGCGTTGCACTGCTGGTCGAGATCGACGAGCAGCACCTGGTGCCCGAGCGCGGCCACGCACGCGGAGGTGTTGACGGCGGTGGTGGTCTTCCCCACCCCGCCCTTCTGGTTTGCGATCGCATAGACGCGTCCCATCGGTCTCGGGCGACGATAGCCGGGCGGCAGGCGGCCCGAGCTCACGCCTCGCCGCCGAACGGGCGCTTCTTCGCCATCCCGGCGCGGCGCGGGAGGCCGGGCGGGGTCGGGGCGCTCTTGATGAAGACGTGCAGGTGGCGATGCTCGAAGCCCGCCGCCTCGGGCGTCGGCAGGATCTCGGCCGGCCGCATCGCCAGGCGCTCGACGGCGCGCTCTGCCTCCGCCTCCTCGCCTGCATCGCGGCGACCCTTCCAGGCGACCAGCACCCCTCCCTCGCGCAGCAGCGGCGAGGCGAGCTCGGCGAGGGTGGAGAGGCGCCCGACGGCTCGCGCCGTGACGACGTCTGCGTCCCCCCTCCCCCCGTCGGGCGGCCGTGAGGCCGCCCACTCCTCAGCGCGCGCGTTGACGACGCGGGCGTTGTCGATCCGTGTTCGCTCGAGCGCCGAGCGCATGAAGTCGCACTTGCGGGAGGTCGCCTCGATCAGGTCGACGTGCGCACCGGGTAGCGCGGCGGCCAGAGCGATACCGGGAAACCCGGCGCCGGCGCCGACGTCTGCGATGCGCTTCGCGTCGGCCAGCTGCGGGACCTCGAGGCCGGTGAGCGAGTCGAGAACGTGGGTGCGCCAGGCCTCCTGGGGCTCACGGACCGTTGTCGGGGCATGCGCGTCGGCGGCGATCAGCTCGACCAGCTCGCGCAGGGCCATCACGCCCTGCACGGGGGCTCGTGCCAGCAGCGCGCTCTCGGCGTCCGTCACTCGGAGACGAGAGGGGCGACGATCACGCAGCGCTCGGGCTCCTCGCCCTCGCTGAAGGTCTCGACCCCGGCTCGTTCGAGGAGATGGTCGTGGACCACCTTTCGCTCGCTCGCGCTCATCGGCTCGAGCTCGATCTCCTTGCCGCTCTCGGTCGCCCGCGCAGCGGCACGATCGGCCTGGCCGGTCAGCAGCTCGCGGCGGCGTTCGCGGTAGCCCGCCGCGTCGACCTGCACACGCTTGCGATCCGTGATCCCCCGGAAGGCAGCGCGGTAGCAGAGGAGCTGGAGGGCGTCGATCGTCTGGCCGCGGCGGCCGATCAACAGGCCGACCTCCTCCCCATCCACGTTCGCAAGGATGCGGTCGTCGTCCTCGGTGACCTCCACCTCACCATTCACCCCGAGCGCCTCGACGACGGTCGCGACGATCGCGCGGACGCGGTCGACGGGCTCGGCGGGATAGGCCTCGGCGCTCACAGCGGCGGCGAGTGTAGACACGAGAAGGAAGTTGCGCCCAGGCGCCGAAGCACACAGAAGCAGGGCATCTGCGCACAACGCACCGCGCAGGCACGGATGCCCCGGCGTTGGCAGCAGGGCCGACGGCCCGGCCCCCGGGGGCCGAGGGTCGCTCGCTGCTGTGCTCCTACCGCCGCTTCTTCTTCTTACGAGGCGGAGGCGGAGGCGGGCGCGACGCCTTGACCTCCTCGACCGTGGCCACGGGCGGCGCCGGCCAGAACGCCTTCACCGCGTACTGCTGCCCGATCGTCCAGACATTGGTCGTGATCCAGTAGAGGATCAGGCCCGCCGGAAAGCTGATGATGAACGGGGTGAAGATCACCGGCAGGGCGAAGAGCATGACCCGCTGGGCGCCCTCGGCCTGGGCCGCGGAGATCGCCATCGAGGCGACCATCGTCACGAAGTAGACGATGATCAGCACCACGAGCACGCCGCCGGTGGCCTTCTCCGTGAGGTCGGGGATGAAGAGGAAGCCAGGGTCGCCATAGGCGAGGACCTCCTCCTGGAAGCCGTCGCTTCGCAGCAGCTGGAACAGGGCGAAGAACACGGGGAGCTGGAGCAGCAGCGGGAAGCAGGAGGCCAGCGGGTTGATCTGGTTCTCCTTGTAGAACGCCATCAGCTCGCGCTGCTTGCGCTGCGGGTCGTCCTTGTAGCGCTCGTTGATCTCCTTGATCTGCGGCGAGTACGCCTGGAGCGCGCGCATCGACTTGATCTGCCGGATCGAGAGCGGCAGGATCACGATCCTGGTCACGAACGTGAGCAGGATGATCGCGATGCCGAAGCCAAGGCTCATGTCCTCGGCGAAGAACGTGAGCACCGAGTTGGCGGCGTCCTCAATCGGCTGGAGGACGTTCGCCAGCGGGAGCAGGACCTCAGCGACGGGCGGCATCAGGGGTGCGTCCCTTGGGCGTGGGTGTGCGCCCGGGGAGGCGGCACCTCATCGACGCCGCCGTGGCTGAAGGGATTGCATCGCACGATCCTCGATGCGGCGAGCGCGCCTCCGCGGATTACCCCGTGCGTGCGGACCGCCTCCTCGGCGTAGGCCGAACACGTGGGGTAGTACTTACAGCGGGCGGGCAGCAGGGGCGAGATCAGGCGTGAATAGGCGCGGATCGGCAGCAGGACGAGCCAGATCACACCGGCGCGCAGGCGTGCGGAGGCGTCGGCGAACCGTTTCACGTTTTACGCCGCCTTCCCGGCATCGGCCTCGCCCAGGAGCTCGCGGAGGGCCGCCTCAACGCCGGGCGTACCGTCGCGCTCGACCAGGCCGGCGGCGTCCGGGCGCGCGACGAGGACGAAGTCGTGGTTAACAGGCACCTCGGAGACGCTCCAGAAGGCCTCGCGCAGCGCCCGCTTCACGGCGTTGCGCTGGACGGCGCCGCCGACCTTGCGGCTGACCGAGATCCCGAGGCGGGTCTCGCCGCCCTCGTCGCCCGCGGGGCGGGGGAACGAGTGCACGACCACGTAACGGTTGCCCTGCGAGCGCCCCTCGCGGTAGACCCGATCGAAATCGCCGCTGCGCGACAGTCGCCCGCGCTTGCGGCCTCCGCCGGGGCCGGGGCTGCTCATCTAGGCGCTGAGCCGCTTGCGGCCCTTGCGGCGGCGGCGCCTCAGGACCTCGCGACCGCCACGTGTGCTCATGCGCGCGCGGAAGCCGTGCGTCTTGGCGCGCTTTCGCTTCTTCGGCTGGTAGGTCCGCTTCAAGTCTCGAGCTCCCGCCGGCTCGGATCGCCGGGCTGATGATCGGGCGTCGGCAGTATAGGACGCGGCCGGATCTTTTCCGTCGCGAAATGCGGCGAGTCCGCTCGGGAGGGCGTAGCGCCGAACCTATAGTCGGCGGCGATGGCCGGGCAGGTTCCTTCCGACGACTCCACACAGATCTGGGCAGACGTCGCGGAGGAATTGCGGGCGACCCTGCCGGCGGCGACCTTCGAACTCTGGCTGCGGCCGATCACGGCGACGGCCGTACGCGGGGACACGCTGCTGCTGAGCGCGCCCGAGACCGTGCGCCGCTGGGTCGAGCGCCGCTACGCCGAGCGCGTGGTCGCCGCGATCGCCAAGCGGGCGCCCTCGATCACCGCGATCTCCTTCTCGTCGGCCGCGGCTGACGGCGAGGCGGCGGCGGTCATCCCCGGCGATCCCGTTCCCACCCAACTTGACCCCGCGCACACGTTCGAGCGGTTCGTGATCGGACCCGGGAACCGGCTCGCCCACGCGTCGGCGCTCGCCGTCGCCGAGTTGCCCGGAGAGGCCTACAACCCACTCTTCCTGCATGGGCCTCCCGGCCTCGGAAAGACCCACCTGCTGGGCGCCACCGCCGAGTATCTGGGGCGGACCCACCCCCAGCTCACCGTGCACGTCACCACCGCGGAGCGGTTCACCAGCGAGTTCGTCGCCGCCCTGCGACACGACGGGCCCGAGCGCTTCAAGCAGCGCTACCGCAACCTCGACGCGCTGCTGATCGACGACGTCCAGGTGCTGGAGGGCAAGGCGAGGACCGAGGAGGAGTTCGTCCATACCTTCAACGCCCTCTACGCGGCCGGCAAGCAGATCGTCCTCTGCGGCGACCGCCCGCCGGAGGCGCTGGCCCAGCTCGCCCAGCGCCTGCGCGACCGCTTCGGCTGGGGACTCACCGTCGAGCTCGAGCCGCCCGACCTTCGAACCCGCGTCGCGTTGCTGTGGCGCATGGCTGCCCGGTCGGCGCCGGATCTGCCCGAGCCGCTCGCCCTCCAGGAGATAGCGGGGCGAGTTCCGGGCAACGTGCGCCTCCTGGAGGGTGCGATGACCCGCGTGGTTGCCATGGCGTCCGTCATGTCCGAACCGATCACGACTCCCCTCGTCCGCAGGGCGCTGGAGCCGGGATCAACCGGCCAGATCCCCAGCGGCTCGGCGACCGCTCCCAGCATCGCGGCGATCCAGGACGCGGTCTCCGGGGTCCTCGGCGTTCCGCGCGCGGAGCTCCTCTCACCCCGTCGCACACCGCGAATCGCCCGTGCCCGCCAGCTCGCGATGTACCTCTCGCGTGATCTCACCGAGCTCTCGCTCGCCCAAATCGCTCGTGAGTTCGACCGCGACCACTCGACGGTGATGCACGCGATCCGCGCCGTCTCCGGCCGGCTCGAGCCCGGATCCGAGACCGCCGAGGCCATCCACAGGGTCCGTCACTCCCTGGGGACAACCGGCCTCGCCGACGCCGGAGACGGCGAGTCCCTCCACCCCGGCGGCGGGGCTCCACCACCCTGATCCACAGTCCCCAGCCCCACTACCAAGCGCGATCCCACTAGTTTCCACCGTTATCCACAGCGTTAATACATCTGAGCAAGATAGGAATATGAAGAGTCCAGCACGATGAAGATCTCCATTCCACGTGAAGCCCTGTTCGACGCTCTCCAACTGGCGGGTCGAGCCGTCTCGAGCCGCAGCACCCTGCCCTCGCTGAGCGGCATCCACCTCGAGGTCACCGGAGCCGGCGTGACGATCCGCGCCACCGACATGGAGCTGGGCATCACCCAGAGGCTGGAGGGCGCGACCGTGGAGTCGGAGGGGGCAATACTGCTTCCGGGCAGGCTGCTCGTGGACGTGGTTCGCAGCCTGCCCGACGGCGAGGCCACGCTCGCGGTGCGGCCCGAGCAGCGCGACGTCGAGATCACGTCGTCGAGCGCGCGCTTTCACCTGCGCACCCTCGCCGCCGACGATTTTCCGCGCCTACCCGAGGCGGAGGGCGAGGTCGCGAAGCTGCCTGCCGCCCCGTTCGCCGAGACGATCGAGCGCGTCGCCCGCGCCGCCTCGCGAGACGAGGTGCGCCCGATCCTCACCGGCGTCCTGGTCCAGGCGGAGGGCTCGACGCTGACGATGGTCGCGACGGACTCCTACCGGCTGGCCGTGAAGCACACCGAGCTCGAGGGCGCGGCGCTGGCCGAGCCGATCGAGGCGAACGTGCCCGCCCGCGCACTGCGCGAGTTGGCCCGGGTGATCGCGAGCGAGGGGGCCGAGGAGGTCGAGGTCGCGATGCCGCGCAACCAGGCGATCTTCAGGGCCGGCGGCGTGGTGCTTTCCTCACGCCTGATCGACGGGCAGTTCCCGAGCTGGCGCCAGCTCATCCCGGAGACCTTCGACCACGACGTGCGCCTGCCGCGCGAGGAGCTGCTCGAGGTGAGCCGCCGCGTCAGCCAGCTTGCGCAGCGCAACGCGCCGCTGCGGCTGGCGCTGGCCGAGGGCGAGCTGACGGTGGCGGCGGAGACGCCGGACATCGGCGACGCGAGTGAGGGCATGCCCGCCCCGTACTCGGGGGAGCCGATGGAGATGGCGTTTAACCCGCAATTCTTCGTCGAGGGCATCGACAGCGTGGAGAGCGAGGAGATCTCGCTGCAGGTCTCCTCGCCGCTTCGGCCCGGCCTGCTGCGGCCGGTCGGCAGCGAGGACTACTCCTACCTCGTGATGCCGATCCGGCTGAACGTCTAGGAGCTGCTCGGGATGCGCGTCCGGCGCGTCTCAACGCTCGCCTTCCGCAACCTGGCCGACGCCAGCGTTGAGCTCGGGCCGAGCGTGACGCTCGCCTGGGGCGCCAACGGGGCCGGCAAGACGAACCTTCTCGAAGCGCTCTACCTCGGCCTCGCCGGACGCTCCCCCCGGACCAAGGCCGACCGCGAGGCGATCGCGTTCGGCAAGCCGCTGGCCCGGGTGGAGGTCGATGTCAGCGCGGTGGAGGGCACCGACTCGCGGACCTTCCTCTGCGCGATCGAGCGCGCGGGCGAGCGCCGCCACCAGGTCGATGGCCGTGCGGTCGACGCCGCCGCCCAGTCCGAGCTGCGCCCGGCGCTCGCGGTGTTCATGCCCGACCGGCTCGTCCTCGTGAAGGGGCCGCCCGCAGCCCGTCGTGCGCACCTCGACCGGTTCGCCGCCGCACTGCGGCCCGCGCGGGCGGAGCCCCGCCGCCGCTACGGACGGGCCCTCGCCCAGCGCAACGCCCTGCTCGCGCGCATCCGCGCCGGCGGCGCAGCCGAGGCCTCGCTCGATGCCTGGGACGCCGAGCTCGCTGCGGCAGGGGTCGAGCTGATGGAGGTCCGCGCCGAGGTGTGCGGCGGGATCGCGCAGCCGTACACCGACGCGGCGAGGGATCTGGGCCTCGAGGGCAAGGTGGCGCTCCGCTACCGCCCGCGGAGCGAGGCCGGAGCTGCCGGGGAGCTGGCGGCGGAGCTCGGCGAGCGGCGCCAGGGGGACCTCGCCCGCGGCTTCACCACCCACGGACCGCACCTGGACGAGGTCGTCCTCGAGCGGGCCGGTCGGGCGCTGCGCAAGTACGGGTCGCAGGGCGAGCAGCGACTCGCGCTCCTAGCGCTCCTCTTCGCGGAGCGGGCCGCGCTGGTCGAGGCCGGCCGACCGGCGCCGATGATGCTCCTCGACGACGTCACCTCCGAACTGGACCCGCGCCGGCGGGCGCTGCTCTGCGAGCGGTTGCTGGCCGGGGGAGGACAGGCGCTGATCACCGCGACGGAATCCACCCAGCTGCCCGCGGAGTGCCCGCGCGAGGAGCTGGTGCTCCGCGAGGGACGCGTGATCGCCGAGGCCGGGGGCACCGGGGCCGAGGCCGCATGAGCCGTGCGGGACGATCAGGCCGCGCCCGCCGCCACACCCCGCGCCGGCTCGGCGACGCGCTCGGGGCGGTTCGGGCCGAGACCGCCCCGGCGACGCTCCTGGGGGCGGTGCAAAACGCGTGGTCGGCGACCGCCGGCGCTGCAGTCGCGGCGGAGGCCGACCCGGTCTCTGAGCGTGCCGGGGTGGTGACGGTCGCCTGCCGCAGCGCGACCTGGGCACAGGAGCTCGACCTGCTGGGAGCGGACCTCCTGGAGCGCCTGAACGCGGCCCTCGAGGAGGCCGGCTCGGCGCCGGTGGCGCGCCTCCGGTTCACCGCGGACGCCGCTCGGCACAGTTGACACACATTTATGCGTGATTTGCAGGTCTTTTGTGATGCTCCGGCGGAGGTTCCGACCGGGGTTGGCTGCTATCCTTATGTGAACTTGGACGGGCGTCTCGCATCGTCCGGATTCGGGGCCCCGAACCGGGTCCGTGACGCAGTGATCGAGAGGATCTAGTGGCAGAAGGCACCAGTGCCGCCGGCAAGGGCGCGGCGTCCGAGGACGAGAAGGACGCGGCCCGGGAATCCGTCGCGGAGGGCGGCAAGAAGGCCGCGAAGGGCAGTGCCACCAACGGGGACTACGGCTCGGCCGAGATCACCGTCCTCAAGGGCCTCGACCCGGTGCGCAAGCGCCCCGGGATGTACATCGGATCCACCGGCCCCCGCGGGCTGCACCACCTGGTCTACGAGGTCGTAGACAACTCGGTCGATGAGGCCCTCGCGGGTCACTGCGAAGAGATCCTGATCACGATCCACCCGGACAACGCCGTGACCGTCACCGACGACGGGCGCGGGATTCCCGTCGAGGAGCACCCCGAGGAGAAGCGGCCCGCGGCCGAGGTTGTGCTGACGGTGCTCCACGCCGGGGGCAAGTTCGGCGACGGCGGGGGATACAAGGTCTCCGGCGGCCTCCACGGCGTCGGCGTTTCGGTCGTAAATGCGCTCTCCGAGCGGCTTCACCTCGACATCCGGCGCGAGGGCCACCGCTGGACGCAGGACTACGAGCGGGGCGAGCCGCAGGGCGAGCTCACCCAGGGCGAGAAGGCCAAGGAAACCGGGACGACGATCACCTTCCTCCCCGACGCCGAGGTCTTCGAGACCCTCGAGTTCGACTACCAGACGCTCGCCGAGCGGATGCGCGAGACGGCGTTCCTCACCCGCGGCCTGCAGATCACGCTCATCGACGAGCGTGCGACGGGCCACAAGGACGTCTTCCACTACGAGGGCGGGATCGTCGACTTCGTCGCCTTCCTGAACGAGAACAAGGACCCGATCCACCGCAAGACCGTCTTCTTCGAGAGCGAGACCGGCGACGGCCAGGTCGAGGTGGCGATGCAATGGAACTCCTCCTACCAGGAGTCGGTGTTCACGTTCGCCAACAACATCAACACCCACGAGGGCGGCTCGCACCTCTCGGGCTTCCGCTCGGCGCTCACCCGCACGCTGAACGCCTACGCGCGCACCAACGGCCTGCTCAAGGAGAAGGACGAGAACCTCACCGGCGACGACTGCCGCGAAGGCCTCACCGCCGTGATCTCCGTGAAGCTCTCGGACCCGCAGTTCGAGGGCCAGACCAAGGGAAAGCTCGGCAACCCGCCGATCGAGGGCCTTGTGAAGGAGGCCGTGAACCGCAAGCTCGGCGAGTTCTTCGAGGAGAACCCCGCGGAGGCGAAGCGGATCGTCTCCAAGACCGTCGACGCGTCCCGCGCCCGCCAGGCGGCGCGCAAGGCCCGCGACCTAACGCGTCGCAAGTCGGCGCTTGAGAACTCGACGCTGCCGGGCAAGCTCGCCGACTGCACCGTCCGAGACCCGGCGCTGGCGGAGCTGTTCGTCGTCGAGGGCGACTCGGCCGGCGGCTCGGCGAAGCAGGCCCGCGACCGCAACACGCAGGCGGTCCTGCCGCTCCGCGGGAAGATCATCAACGTCGAGAAGAGCCGGATCGACAAGGTCCTCCAGAACAACGAGATCCAGGCGCTGATCACCGCGATCGGCACCGGGGTCGGCGATGACGAGGACTTCAACATCGACGACGCCCGCTACCACAAGATCATCCTGGCAACGGACGCTGACGTAGACGGAGCTCACATCCGCACGCTGGCCCTGACCTTCATCTACAGGCAGATGCCCCAGCTCATCGAGGCCGGGTACGTCTACATCGCGAAGCCGCCGCTCTACCGGGTGAAGAGCGGCAAGAAGGAGACCTACATCGAGAAGGAGTCCGAGCTCGAGGCGCTCCTGCTGCGCGACAAGATCGAGGACTACGAGCTGATCGACGCCGATGGCAAGAAGCACAAGCTCACCGAGACACGCTGGCAGCGGTTCAACCGCAAGCTCAACGAGTACGAGGGCTGGGCCGAGGCGCTACAGGCCGAGTTCGGCCACGAGGCGGTCAGGTTCCTCTCGGAGTCGCAGATCCTCGATGCCGGCGCGGCGACGCTCGCGGCGGTAAAGAAGCTGATCGACGCTGAGGACCCGCCGGAGGAGCCCTTCGACACCTCGCTGGTCTTATCCGACGACGAGGTCCTCGAGGTCAAGGCGATTCACCGCCGCGATGGACTCGCGCAGACCCATCGCCTGCCGTCGGCGCTGTTCGGCTCCACCGAGTACAAGCGTCTGGTCGACGTCCACGCCGACCTCCTCAAGCAGGTTGGCCGCCCGCCGTTCACGGTCACCCTGGGCGAGCGGACGCGCACGGCCGAGTCCTTCGCAGAGCTGCGGCGGATGGTCATGGAACTGGCGCGCCATGGCGTCACGATGCAGCGCTTCAAGGGCCTCGGCGAGATGAACGCCGACCAGCTGCGCCAGACCACGATGGATCCCGAGAGCCGCACGCTCGCCCGGGTGACGATCGAGGACGGAGCGCTCGCCGAGCGCATCTTCGCCGACCTGATGGGCGACAAGGTCGAGCCGCGGAAGCTCTTTATCGAGCGCCACGCGAAGGAAGTGCGCTTCCTCGATGTGTAGCGCCACGACGACCGGAGGCATGAACTGATGGAGGGCAATCTCGCGGCCCTGACGGGCAACATCGAGGAGCGCGAGCTCACCCAGGAGATGCGCTCGTCCTACCTCGACTACGCGATGAGCGTGATCGTGGGGCGGGCGCTGCCGGACGTGCGCGACGGTCTCAAGCCCGTGCACCGCCGCGTCCTCTACGCGATGCACGACCTCGCGCTCGGCCCGACGCGGCCGTACCGCAAGTCGGCGTTCATCGTCGGCGAGGTCATGGGTAAGTACCACCCACACGGCGACTCGGCGATCTACGACACGCTGGCCCGGATGGCGCAGGACTTCTCCCTGCGCTACCCGCTCGTCGACGGCCAGGGCAACTTCGGCTCGATCGACGACGACCCGCCGGCTGCAATGAGGTACACCGAGGCCCGCCTCGCCCGCCTCGCGACCGAGTTGCTGCGGGAGATCGAGTCCGACACGGTCGACTTCGGTCCCAACTATGACGAGTCCCAGCAGGAGCCGTTGGTCCTGCCCTCGCGGTTCCCGAACCTGCTCGTCAACGGCGCCACCGGCATCGCCGTCGGCATGGCGACGAACATCCCGCCGCACAACCTCACCGAGGTGGCCGGCGCGGTCCACGCCTACATCGAGAATCCCGAGATCGACCTCGCGGGGCTGATGGAGCACGTCAAGGGCCCCGACTTCCCGGGCGGCGGGATCATGAGCATGGAGGGCATCCGCGACGCCTACGCCTCGGGGCGCGGCAGCGTGAAGATCCGCGGCCGCGTCCACTCCGAGCCGCTCAAGGGAGGCAAGGACGCCCTGATCGTCTCCGAGCTCCCGTACATGGTCAAGAAGGGCGGCGACGGCGGCCTGATCACGAAGATCGCGGACCTCGTCCGCGAGAAGAAGCTCGACGGCATCTCCGACCTCCGCGACGAGACGGACCGCTCGGGCATGCGGGTCGTGATCGAGCTGAAGCGCGGCGCCGACCCCAACATCGTCACCAACAACCTCTACAAGCGCACCCAGCTTCAGCAGTCGTTCGGAATGAACATGGTCGCGCTGGTCGACAACGTGCCGCGGACCCTCTCCCTCAAGGAGCTGATCCACCACTACGTCGTCCACCAGCGCGAGGTCGTCACCCGCCGCACGCAGCACGAGCTGCGCCAGGCCGAGGCCCGCGCCCACATCCTCGAGGGACTCCTGATCGCCCTCGACAACCTCGACGCCGTAATCGCGCTGATCCGCTCCTCCGCCGACTCGGACGAGGCCCGCTCCGGCCTGATGGAGAAGTTCCAGCTCTCGGAGGAGCAGGCCCAGGCCATCCTCGACATGCGCCTCGCCCGGCTCACGGCGCTGGAGTCCGACAAGGTCCGCGAGGAGCACGCCGAGCTGATCGCGAAGATCGGCGAGCTGCGCGCGATCCTCGGCGACCCGGCCCGCGTCGACGCGCTGATCACCGAGGAGCTGAACGAGCTCGAGGAGCGCTACGGCGACGAGCGTCGCACCGAAATCACCCATTTCGAGGGCGATGTCGACATCGAGGACATGATCGCCGAGCAGCAGATGGTGATCTCGATCACGCACTCCGGCTACGTCAAGCGGCTGCCGGTCGCCACCTACCGCCAACAGCACCGTGGTGGGGTCGGCGTGATGGGAATGGAGCTGAAGGAGGGCGACTACATCGAGCACCTGCACATCTGCTCGACGCACGACTGGCTGCTGTTCTTCACCAACCGGGGCAAGATCTACCGCAACAAGGTCTACGAGCTGCCGGAGGGCTCGCGGACGTCCAAGGGCAAGGCGCTCGTGAACGTGCTGCCGCTGCGAGACGGCGAGAAGGTCATGGCGGTGATCCCCACGCGCGACTTCTCCGAGGCCAAGTACCTGGCGTTCGCGACCGCCAAGGGACAGGTCAAGAAGACCGAGTTCACCTCGTACAACACCCCGATCCGAGCCGACGGCATCATTGCGATCAAGGTCCGCGACGGCGATGAGCTTGTCCAGGTGCGCCTCACCACCGGGGACGACGATCTGCTGCTGGTCTCCCGCTCCGGCCACGCGTCCCGCTTCTCCGAGTCCAAGGTGCGGGCGATGGGCCGCGACACCTCGGGCGTGAAGGGGATGAACGTCGAGGGCAAGATCGGCAAGGAGCCCAACCGCGTGCTGGGCATGGCGGTCGCCCAGGACGACTCGGAGCTCTTCGTCGTTACCGAGAACGGCTACGGAAAGCGCACGCAGGTCTCCGAGTACCCGGTCAAGGGACGCGGGACCAAGGGCGTCCTCACGATCAAGCTCACCGAGAAGAAGGGCGGGCTCGCCGGCGCCCTCATGGTCCGCGAGCATCAGGACCTGCTGTTCATCTCCGAGAAGGGGATGGTCCAGCGCACCAAGGCCGGCGGGATCTCCCAGATGGGGCGCGCAACCCAGGGAGTTCGCGTGATGAAGCTGAAGGACGAGGAGGACCGCGTCTCCGCGGTCGCCCTCGTGGTCGAGTCCGAGGGCGCCTCGGTCGGCGAGGAGGCCGACCAGATCGCGATGGAGGCCGCCGACGCCGCGAAGCCCGCCGACGCCGCGAGCGCCGAGCCGGACGCGACGGAAGCGACGCCCGACGACTCGAAGGCCGACGCCGCGGACGACTCCTAGCCGTCCGCCGCGCCTACCGTGAGCGCGTTAGCTGGGGCGCTATGTGGAGACCGACTTGCGGTACTTGGTGGTCGAGAGCGCCGAGAAGACGACGATGAGGCCGACGCACCAGGCCACCGCGCCCCAGATGTCGTTGCCGGCGGGAGTCCCGAGCCACAGGGCGCGGGTCGCGTCCACCATCGCGGTGAACGGGTTGATGTCGGTGGCGAAGAACCGAAGCGGCTCGGGCATCGACTCCGGCGGGACGAACGCCGAGGAGAGGAAGGTGAGCGGAAAGATCGTCATGAAACCGATCGCGTTCGCCGTCTCCGGGCTCGACGAGTTGAGCCCCACCCACGCGAACACCCAGGAGAACGAGTAGCCGATCAGCAACACGAGGCCGATGCCGGCGATGATGTCGAGGGCGTCCGTGGCGAAGCTGAACCCGACGATCAGGCCGACCGTGATCATCACTACAAGGGAGAGCGTGTTGGTCGCGATGTCCGCGATGGTGCGGCCGGTGAGGACCGCCGAGCGCGCCATCGGCAGCGAGCGGAAGCGGTCGATGAGGCCCTTGTTGAGGTCCTCGGAGATGCCGAGCGCGGTCACGAACCCGCCGAAGGCGAGGGTCTGAACGATGATCCCGGGGATCAGGAAGTCCGTGTAGTCGCCGAACTCACTAGGCACCTCGATCGCGCCGCCGAACACGTACACGAACAGCAGCACGAACATGACTGGCTGGATCGTGAAGGCGGTGAGGAGGTCGGGCTGGCGGGGGATCCGGCGCAGGCTGCGCTCGGCGAGCACCATGGCGTCGGAGACGGCGAACCGGAACGTGTTCATCGCGCCGCCCCCTCGCGCTCCGCTTCGGCCCCTTCGCCCTCCGAGTCCTCTTCCCGCTCGACCCGCTGGCCGGTGAGCTGAAGGAACACGTCGTCGAGCGTGGGGGTGCGAATCGCGATGTCGTCCACTCCCACTCCCCGATCGTCGAGCAGGCGCACGGCCTCCGCGATCGCACCCTGGCGCTGGCTGATCGGCAGGCGGACCGAACCGTCGACCTGCGCGGGGTCCTCCGACGCCAGCGAGCGCAGCGCGGCGATTGCCGCCTCGCCCTGGGCGGAGTCGGCGAGCCTCACCTCCAGGCGCTCGCCCCCGACCCTGGACTTCAGCTCGGCGGAAGTCCCCTCGGCGATGAGCGTGCCGTGGTCGATCACAGCGATCTGGTCGGCGAGCCGGTCGGCCTCGTCGAGGTACTGGGTGGTGAGCAGCACGGTTGTGCCGGCGGCCACGCGCGCCTCGATCGCCTCCCACAGCGCGAATCGGCTGCGGGGATCGAGGCCGGTGGTGGGCTCGTCGAGGAAGATCACGGGCGGCTGGGCAACGAGCGCGGCCGCCAGGTCGAGCCGCCGTCGCATCCCCCCCGAGTAGGTCTTGACGAGTCGCTCAGCGGCCTCGTCCAACTCGAACTGATCCAGCAGCTCGCCCGCACGCGCTCGCGAGGCGGGACGTCCCAGGTGATACAGGCGCCCCACCATCTCGAGGTTCTCGAATCCGGTGAGGTTTTCGTCGACGGCGGCCTGCTGACCGGCCACGCCGATCGCCGCCCGCAGCTCCTGGGGCTGCGTCGCGAGATCGAAGCCCGCAACCTGGGCCGAGCCCTGGTCCGCGTCGAGCAGCGTGGTGAGGATGCGAACCAGGGTCGTCTTGCCGGCCCCGTTCGGCCCGAGCAGGCCGAGCACCGTGCCAGCGGGCACCGTCAGATCGACGCCACACAGCGCCTGCACCTCACCAAATGCCCGCCTGATCCCGCGGGCCTCGATCGCGGCCTTTCCCATCACCGGCTCAATCTAGCTACCCGCCGCTGGCGGGCCACGCGGAGAGGATTCGCCGGAGACTTTGTCCGATCGGGCGTACGGCCCTAGCATCCCGCGGCGTGGAGACTTCTACACCCGCACCCTTCGTGATCGGCGCCGCGCGCTCGGGCACAACCCTCCTGCGGATGATGCTGGACGCCCACGGCCAGCTCGCCGTGCCGTTCGAGACCCAGCTCCTTCCGGAGCTCCTCGAGGCCCAGGACGGGGGCTCCGACGGCCCGGCGCTCGCCGAGTTGCTCGTCACCCATCGCCGCTGGCCGGATTTCGGCCTCGACGCGGATGAGATGCGCGCCACCTTCGCGGCGGTCGAGCCGTTCGATCTCGCCCAGGCTATGCGGGGGTTCTACCGCGCCTACGCCCGCAGCCAGGACAAGCCGCGATGGGGCGACAAGAGCCCCGGATACGCCCTCCACGTACCGCGCATCGCAGCGCTGCTGCCCGAGGCGCACTTCGTCCACCTGATCCGCGACGGGCGGGACGTGCGCCTGTCGCAGCTCAAGCGCGGGTCCAACCACCCGACAGCGGCCAAGCACGCCCGGCGCTGGCGCAAGCGGGTCCGCGCCGCACAGCGCGCAGGGGCGGAGCTGCCGGGGCGTTACATAGAGGTCCGCTACGAGAGCCTGATCGCCGAACCCGAGCCGGAGCTGCGGCGCATATGCGAGCTCGTCGGCCTCGACTTCGACCCGGCCATGCTCACCTACCACGAGCGCGCGGAGGAGCGCCTCGGGGAGATCGCCCGCGACCTCCCCGCCGGCACGGAGAACGCAGAGCAGCGCAAGCGCCCGCTGTTCAAGGCGCAGGACCGCCTGGCCTTCCACAGGCTCACCCAGGAGCGGCCCCGGATCGACCGGGTCGCGAAGTGGAAGCACGAGATGCCGCGGGCCGACATCGAGGAGTTCGAGCGGGTCGCCGGCGTCCTCCTCGACGAGCTCGGATACGAGCTCGTCGCTAACGTGTCCCGCCGCCCATGAGCGATTCGAGCCTGCCAACGAACGCCGACGGCCTGGTGCCCGCCCCGTTCGTCGTCGGTGCCGGCGGCTCCGGCACGACCACCCTGCGGCTGATGCTCGATACGCATCCCCAGCTGGCCGTCCCGCCCGAGACCCACTTCCTGCCCACGCTGGCCAAGCGCGCGGAGAAGCCCGGGATCACCCCGGC
Source organism: uncultured Solirubrobacterales bacterium (assembly GCA_963807385.1). Lineage (GTDB taxonomy): Bacteria > Actinomycetota > Thermoleophilia > Solirubrobacterales > 70-9 > JBDTSW01. The sequence continues at coordinate 925,280 of CAWEBQ010000003.1, read as the reverse complement.
CGATCTGGCCGAGGTCATCCACGGGGATCCACGCTGGGGCGACTTCGGATTCACCCAGGAGGAGCTCACCGAGGTCATCGGCAGCGTCGACCCACTCACGGGGACCGGCGTCGCGCGGGCCTTCTACCGCCGCTACGCGGACCGGCACCACAAGGCGCGCTGGGGCGATAAGACCCCGGTCTACGTGAAGTCCATGCGGCGGCTCCAGAAGCTCCTGCCGGAGATCTATTTCATCCACCTGATCCGCGATGGCCGGGACGTGCGCCTCTCGCGGCTCAATCGCGTCCACGAGCCGCCGCCGATCCAGAATGCGGCCCGCCGCTGGCGGCGCCGCATCGAGCGCGCCCGCCGCATCTCCAAGGACCTCAATCACTACATGGAGGCCCGCTTCGAGGACCTCATCACCGACCCGGAGCCGACCCTGCGCCGGATCTGCGACTTCGTGAGCCTCGACTACGACCCGGTGATGCTCGACTACTGGAAGTCCGCGGAGGACCGGCTGCAGGAGATGGCGCACAACCTCCCCGCCGAGCACAACCAGAAGCGGCGCCCGGGCACGCGCCTCGAGCGCAAGAAGTCCTCGATGAAGCCGCCGGACCCCGCGATGGTGGGGAAATGGAAGAACGCGCTCTCGGCGGAGGACATCGCCACCTACGAGACGGAGTCCGGCGACCTGCTGGCCGAGCTCGGCTACGAGCTCCAGACCAGGTGACCACCCACGTCGCGACGGTCCACTGGCGCGATGACCGGTGGATCGACATCCAGTTGCGCCAACTCGAGCGGCACCTCCCGAGGCCGTTCAAGGTCTACGCCTTCCTCAACCACCTCGATCGCGACCACACGCACAAGTTCCACTACAGCTCCGACGAGAACATCAAGGAGCACTCGACCAAGCTCAACCTGCTCGCCGACCTGATCGCGTTTGACGCCGACTCCGACGATGATCCGATCCTGTTCCTCGACGGGGATGCGTTCCCGGTCGCCGACCTCGGGCCGATGATCGACGAGGACCTCCCCAAGCACAAGCTCGTCGCCGTCCGCCGCGACGAGGCCTCGGACCCGCAGCCGCACCCCTGCTTCTGCCTAACGACCGTCGGGTTCTGGCGCGAGCTCGGCGGCGACTGGCGTAAGGGCGAGCACCACTGGGTGAACGCGGTCGGGCGCGAGGTGAGCGATGTCGGCGCCCGGGTGCTGCGCGAGGTGGACGCCAAGGCCGTGGACTGGAAGCCCCTGCTGCGCTCGAACCAGACCGATGCGCACGAGCTCTTCTTCGGCCTCTATGACGACCTCGTCTACCACCACGGGGCCGGCTTCCGCCGCGCCCGCGGAGGGCGCCTGAAGATCGCGGAGAGCGGCGTGCACGAGGCGAACAACACGCTTCGAGCGCGAGTGCTGCGCGCGTTGCCCGACACCAAGTGGGCGAGGAGGCTCCGGCGCCGCTACAACCCGGCGCGGAAGATCAACCTCCAGCTCAAGGAGGAGTCGGACGCGCTGAGCGCGGAGTGGTTCACCAAGATCGAGCGCGATCCGGAGTTCTACCGGGAGCTCCAGTGAGCGATCGCGGAAAGCTCCTGCTGGTGCTGGGAATGCACCGAAGCGGGACCTCCGCGGTCACAGGGATGCTCTCCGACCACGGGGTCGAGCTCGGGCCGGCCCGAGCCAAACGAAACGCGTTCAACGAGCGCGGCAACCGCGAGATCCTGGCCCTGCGCCGGGTTCACGAGCGCATCCTCGAGCGAGCCGGCGGCTCCTGGCACGAGCCGCCCGCGAGCGCGCGGGTGACCGACGACGACCGCGACGACCGCGACCGGATCCTGGGAGCGATCGAGGGCGACGTGGTGGCGCTGAAGGACCCGCGGATGCTGTTTGCGATGGATCTGTGGCGCGAGCTCGATCCGATCAGGCTCGGCGTGATCCGGAACCCCGTTGCGGTCCGGGAGTCCCTGGGGCGCCGCGCCAGCGAGGGGATGGGCCCGGTGCGGCTTCCCGCCGACTGGGAAGCCCTGTGGCGCCGCTACAACGAGGCCCTGATCGCCGAGTGGGAGCTTGGCGCCTTCCCCGTCGTCGATTTCGACCGCGCCGATGACATCGAGGGACAGGTCCGGGCAGCCCTACGAGCGCATGGCGTGAAGCCGATCGGCGAGTCGAGCTCGTTTGACCACTCGCTCGTGAGCGCCGCGCCGGGCGAGGGATGGCGTGAGGATGCCCACCCCGCGAGCGTTGAGCTGTGGGACCGCCTGCAGCGGCTCGCCGCCGCCGGGCCGTCGGGCCCCGCTCTCTAGGATCGCCCCGTGCAGTTCCTGCCGCGAAACGCCCGTCGGGCCATCCGCCGCCGGCGGCTCGAGCGAGCCGCCCGAGGGGTGGATCCTGCGCCGTTCGTGGTCGGCCACGGGCGTTCGGGGACGACCCTGCTGCGGCTGATGCTCGATGCGCACCCCCAGCTCGTGATTCCGCCCGAGACGCAGTTCCTGCCGCAGCTGATCCAGGTCGCGAAGGAGCCGGGAGCGACCGCGGACAGCGTCTGCGACGTGCTCGTCGGTCACCGCCGGTGGGAGGACTTCGGGATCGATGCGGACGACATCCGGTCCCGCTGGAGAGCGCTGGAGCCCTTCGACCTTCGCGAGGGTGTGCGGTCGTTCTACCGCCTCTACGCCGGCCGCTTCGAGAAGCCTCGGTGGGGCGACAAGAGCCCGGGGTACGGCTGGAACATGCCGCCGATCGACAAGCTGCTCCCCGAGGCACGGTTCATCCACCTCATCCGCGACGGTCGCGACGTCACCCTGTCGCTGCTCGCCAAGCACGACGATCCGCCGCCGCCGGCCCAGCAGGCGAGGCACTGGATCAAGCGCGTGAGGCAGACGCGCCACCAGGGAACCCGGGTGCGCCACTACATGGAGACGCACTACGAGGACCTGCTGGACGACCCCGAGAAGCAGCTGCGACGGATCTGCGAGTTCATCGACCTCGACTTCGACGAACGGATGCTGCGCTATCACGAGAGCGCGGCCGATCGCATGGCGGAGATCAAGCGCGACATGAAGGGCGGGCAGGAGCTCACCCAGGACCGCTCCCGCGGGGAGGTGAGCGCGGAACGCCGGGTCGCGATCCACAAGCTGACCAGCGAGCCGCCCCGCAAGGACCGGATCGGGAAGTGGCGCAAGGAGATGGATCCATCCGACCTCGCTGAGTTCGAGTCGGTCGCGGCGCCGCTCCTGACGGAGCTGGGGTACGAGCTGGGCGCGTCCCTGCCTCGGTCCGCCTGACCCTAAACGGGCCCCAGCCAGGTGACCGTCAGGAATGTCTGGACATCGCCCGGCGGAAGCTGGATCGCGTCGTTCGCGGCGTTCGACTGGAACACGGAGAGATCAAGGAGCTTGCCATCCCTTCGATTTGTTTTAATCGGATTACCAGAGAAAGGAGGTGGTCCGACTGAGTCACATGCTTATCGGGACGCTGGAGGTGCAGGGCCGCTAGGAAGGCCGCTCCGGTCCCCACTCGCGTGAGCGGGGGTGTGGCCGGGCACCGTGCGAGCCGTCCGGTGGAATCCACCCCGGGCACCGGCGAGCGGAGGCGATGGACAGATGTCCCAGCCCGTCAGGCCGAAGTGCAGGTAGCGCCAGGCCAAACCGAAGCCCGCTTCCCAATCGCACCCTGCGAGGCCGCCCCTTTCGGGGGCGGCCTCGCTCTTTGAGCGACGGGCGGCTCCTACCATTCCGGCGATGCGGATCGCCCTCGCCAGCAGCACGGTCGTCCCGGCGCAGTTCTCCGACGACGAGCGGGTAGCCGACGCCCTGGCCACACACGGCGCGGTCGCCGACATCATCCCGTGGGATCGCGAACGGACCCGTTGGGATCGCTTCGACCTAGTGGTGGTCCGCTCCGCCTGGGACTACGCGTTTCGCCGGAGGGAGTTCGTGGCCTGGGCCGAGCGCGTCGGGGACCACCTGCACAACCCGGCAGTGATGATTCGGTGGAACAGCGACAAGCGGTACCTGGCCGATCTGGGACGAGCCGGGATACGCGTTGTCGAGACCGACTACATCCCACCCGGCGGTCGCCTGAAGCGCGTGGATCGCGAGATCGTGGTGAAGCCGACGGTGTCCGGGGGTGCCCGGGACACAGGCCGGTTTGCGGCTGAGGAGGCGGACGCCGCGCGTGAGCTGGTCGCGGCGATCCACGCCGCCGGCAAGACGGCGATGGTCCAGCCCTACAACGCCTCCGTGGACGCGATCGGCGAGACGGCGGTGACGATGATCGACGGCGCCTTCAGCCACGCCCTGCGCAAGGGGATGGTCCTGCGTCCGAACGAGGTGGCGCCCGTGCGCGACGATGCGCTCGCCGCCGCGGAGGCGATGTACGACCCCGAGCTGGTCACCCCGGGGGCCGCCACCGGCGCGGAGCTGGAGGCCGCGCGCGAGGTGGTCGCGGAGCTCGAGAATCGCTTCGGGCTGCGCCCGCTCTACGCGCGCGTGGACCTGCTCGTCGCCGCAGACGGGGAACCCGAGCTGATCGAGCTGGAGGCCGTCGAGCCCAACCTCTACCACGACCTCGCGCCGGGCTCGGCGGAGCGCTTCGCGCAGGCGATCCTGCGCCGCGCGGAGGCCGCCGGCAGCATCTAGGCCGCGGGGGCGAGGGCGGACAGATAGGTCTCCCAGGAGTCCGGGATGCGCGGCGAAGCGATCCGGATGAAGACGGTCGGGCCGGGCGCCTTGGGTCGGTTCGCCGGATGCATGCGGGCCTCGTGAGGGGTGCGGTTGCCCTTCCGCCGGTTGCACGGTGCGCAGGCGGCGACGATGTTGTCCCACTCTGACTGGCCGCCGCGCGAGCGCGGAATCACGTGATCGACCGTGAGGCCGGTCGCCTGGTGCCCGCAGTACTGACAGGTCCAGGAGTCGCGGGCCAGCACCGCCTTGCGCGTGATCTTGCGACGGTGGACGTCCCGCGGGATGCGCACGTAGCGGCGCAGGCGGATCACGCACGGCTTCCGGATCTCCATGCGCTCCGAGCGGATCGCCCCCTCGCGCTCCTCGAGAACCTCCGCGCGCTCCTTCAGGACCAGCACCGTCGCCCGGCGCATGGTGCAGACGTTGATCGGCTCGAAACTGGCGTTCAGGACGAGAACCCGCCCGGCTGGGCGTGCGGGAACGTGGCCGTTGTGTGGCCCGTGGCCGTTGAGGGCTACAGGTGCGACCCCCTTTCTCATTCTGCGCGGAATTCTACGGACACCGTCAGCCGACGCCCACACCCGCCTCACCCCCCCGGGATGCCCCCCGCGTTCACGGGGTAGCTCCCCAGGATCCGCACGTTCTCCGCCTTCCCCCTGAGGGCTTCGATCGCCTCCGCGACCTCGGGGACGGAGTCGGGCCCCTCGACGTCGACGAAGAACATGTAGCGGCCCAGCTCGCGCCGCAGCGGCCGGGACTCCAGCCGGGTGAGGTTCACAGCTCGGGAGGAAAACTCGGTGAGCGCGTCGACGAGGGCGCCGGGGTGGTCTGCCCCGAGCTCGGAGAAGATCAGCGTCGTGCGCCAGACGCCGTCTCCCGACGGACGGACACCGCTGGGGGCCACCCAAACGAACCGGGTGACGTTGTCGTCCTCGTCGCCGATCTCGTCCCGCAGCACGACCCCGCCATAGAGCTCGGCCGCCCCAGGCGGCCCGATCGCAGCCCACGGACGGCCCGAGGACGCGACCAGGCGCACGGCCTCGGCGGTGCTCGACTCCCGGCGGGTGCTCGCGCCGGGGAGGTGCTCGCGAAGGAACCTGGCGCACTGAGCGCTCGCCTGCTCGTGCGAGATCACGGCCTCGACCTCGGATAGCTTCAGCTCGCGCCCCGCGATGAGGGCGTGGTGGATGCGGTGGTCGTGCTCGCCGGCGATCGTCACCGAGCCGGCGTCGAACGCGAGCGTGTCAAGGGTCGAGCGAACCGCGCCCTCGATCGAGTTCTCGAACGGCACGAACCCGCGCTCCGCATGACCGTCCTCGACGGCCGAGATCGCCTCATGCACGGTGGCGCAGGGCACGGCCTCGAAGGCGGCCACGTCGGCGGCCGCGAGCAGCGCGTCGTGCGTGTTGGTCCCGGTCGGGCCGAGGTAGGCGACTCTCATTGACGCGCGACGCTAGCGGGTCGCGGCGGCGCGGCTACTCGAAGACGACGGTGTAGCTCGCCGTGTTGTTCTCGGCGATCTCCTCGCCCTGGACGGGCTGCGCGGTCACCTCGAGGCTCAGCTCGGCCCCCGACTCCGGGTCGGGCTGGATGTTCAGCTTTGCGGTCTCGGTCGAGCCGACCTTGATCCGCGAGATCGTGCCGCTGCCCTCGATCGTCTCGCCGCCGGAGAGCGTGAAGTCAACCGCCACGTCGGTCACCTCGGCCTCGCCCTGGTTCTGGACGCTTACCTCGAGCTCGTAGGGGCCGCCGCCGGCGACGTTGGTGAGCCCGTCGGCCGTGAGCACCGTTCCTCCGACCGAGGTCTCCAGCAGCGCGATGCCGCACACGCCGGAACACTCGCCACCGCCGCTGGAGGTCACGCCGCTGATCGTGCTCGTGAGGTTGGTTGGGTTGATCCAGTCCTCGGCGGGCTCGGGCAGGAACGGCTCGGCCGAGAGCTTCTCGTCCGGGACGATGTCCTGGTTGGCCAGCTCGCTGCCGATCGCGTCAAGCGAGCGTCTGTAGAGCACGTCGCTGGCGAGGAAGTAGCGCATGAAGCCGGCGATCTTGTCCGTGGCCTCCTTCGAGCCGTCCTTGGCGAGCGCGGTGGAGATCTGGTCGGCCACCCCGCCGATGCCATCTCGCCGCAGCTCGTAGGCCTGGACCAACTCGGCCTGCGCCTCGGCCAGCTGGTCGGGCGTGTCGAGGCCCTGGACCCGCTCGAGCAGACTCTGGGCGGTGCCCTCGTCGGCGTCGATCTCGGCGCCCAGGCTCAGCTCGGTGAGGTCGCCGGGGTCACGCAGCCGCCCAAAGAACTCCTTCGAGAGCTGCTGGGACTCGGTGGAGATCGAGGCCAGGTCCCGCGCGTAGTTCTCGAAGCCACGTTCGGCCCGCGCGTTGAGGCAGCCACGGACGCCGAGCACCATCAGGATGATGACGAGGACGCCGATCAGCAGGGCGCCGAGGCGCCGGACGACGAAGGGACGCTGACGAGGAGCGCCATAACGGCGCGATTGGCCGAGGTTCTCGTCAGGCGGTTCGTCGTCGTCCAGGAAGGCCAAGGTTCAACCTCAAGGCGGGTTTCGTCGGGCCCCGGGGGCTGGACTCACCTCGCCCGTCGTGCCGGAGAGTATGAAACCTGCCGCGGAGGGCACTTCCGGACCTAGTGCCAATCGGCGCGAGCGCCCCTTTCGGGCAGGAGCCCCGCGGCGAACGGCGAACCGAAAGCAGGCATGGTTGGTGAGCTGGTGATGGATCGCTTCCTCCTCGAGGAGCGGATCGGCTCGGGGGGGATGGGCACCGTCTATCGGGCCTACGACCAGCGCCTGCAGCGCCACGTGGCCGTGAAGGAGGTGATGGTCGGTGCACCCGATCGCGTCGCCCGCGAGGCCCACGCCGCCGCGCGCCTGAATCACCATGGCATCGTCGCCCTCTTCGAGTTCGGCGTCGACGGGCACCGCGCCCTGCTGGTCAGCGAGCTGATCTCCGGCGAGACCCTCGACGTCCTCGCGCGCAACGGCGTGCTGTGCGACCGCGATGTCGCCGAGCTGGGGCTCGACGTGTGCGAGGCCCTCGAGCACGCTCACGAGCGCGGGGTCGTACACCGCGACGTGAAGCCGCAGAACGTAATCGCCCGGGAGGACACCGGCGCCGGGCGCAGGGCGAAGCTGGCCGACTTCGGCATCGCCAGCCTGGCGGGGGCGCCGACCCTCACGGCGCCCGGCGAGGTGGTCGGGACCCTCGCATACATGTCGCCCGAGCAGGCCGAAGGCGAGCAGGCGGGGCCGGCCTCCGACACCTACTCCCTGGCCCTGACCCTGTATGAGTGCTGGACGGGGGAGAACCCCGTTCGCCGCGCCACGCCCGCCCAGACCGCCCGGGCGATGGGCGATCCGATCCCGTCGATCGCCGAGCATCGACCCGACCTCCCGTCGCGCGTCTGCGAGACCATCGATGCCTGCCTGGAGCCGGATCCCGAGGAGCGTCCCGCGCTGGCAGTCCTGCGCCACACGCTCGAGGCTGCGATCCCCGCCCTCGATTGTGACTATGCCGTGCCGTCGTCTGAGGGCCCCGCCGTCAGCGCCGGCCCCTCCCCCGTCATGCCCGGGCTGGCGCGCGCGGGCGGAGCTGCGGCCCTCGCGATCGCCTGCGTGCTCCTCGCCGGCCCCGCCGCCGTGCCCGGAGCCGCGCTAATCGTCGCCCTCCTCGGCTTCCCCGCCCTGGCGTTAGCCTCCGCGCCACAGCGGGCCGCCCTGCCGGTGGCAACCCTCGCCCTCGGCGCCCTCTCGATCGGCGGGGCCTACCCCGCGATCGTCGCCGCGGCCGAGCGAACTCCGTGGGCGCGGTTCGCCCTGGGCGCCCTCGGCTGGTGCTGGCTGCTTGCCGGCTGCGCGGCGCTTGGTATAGCGCCCCCCGCCGGCCTGCTCGAGCCGCCGCCGGGCAACTGGGACGCATCCGTGGGTGAGGCGTTCGACGCTTTGGTCCTCCCCCTGTTCAGCACCGAGGCGCTGATCGGCATGGCGACGTTCGGCATCGGCGCGGTGGTCCTCGGCCGGATCCTCGCCGGCCGACACCTGGCCATGGCCGCGCTCGGGTCCCTCGTGTGGGCGGCCGGGATGGCGGCCGCCCTGCGCCTCGTCGGCGACGGGGGGCTGCAGTGGGCCCCGCTGGTCATCGCCGGTTCCGCGCTCGCCGGCCTGGCGATCGAGCATCGGGCGCGCATCCCGAGCGCCCCGTTTAGCCGGGAACGCCGGGTGACGGGCGCACCCCCCTCGCCCGCCGCAACCGCCCCGTAGGGCCGAGCGCAACCCCACTAGGATTCTCGCTCAGCGCGCCCGCTTCCGCGGGTCTCGCACGGCCTGCAACGAATCAGGCCGGACACCCGACGGAGAGTGGAAGATCAGCGTCCTACGGAACCTGGAGCAGCGGCTCGAGAACCTCGTCGAAGGGGTGTTCAGCCGTGCCTTCTCCTCACAGGTCCAGCCGGTTGAGATCGCGCGCAAGCTCGCGAAGGAGATGGACGCCCACAAGACGACCTCGATCTCCCGGATCTATGTGCCCAACCAGTACACGGTCTGGATGTCCGAGGAGGACCGCAAGCGCTTCGAGGGGTATGAGCGCTCGCTGGGCCAGGAGCTCTCCGCCTACCTGCTCGAGCACGCTCGCCGGCACGACTACGCGTTGCTGACCCGGCCCGAGGTCGAGCTCGAGACCGACGATCGCCTGCGGCTGGGCGAGTTCGGCATCCAGACCCGCCTGGTCAAGCCGCCGCAGCGTCAGGGGGAGGCGCCGGAGCAGGGCGAGCAGGGCCACACGATGGTCTACTCAGTCCCGCCGAAGGAGCAGCCCAAGCGTAGGCGAGGTCCCACGCCCGGCCTCACCGAGACGAAGGCCATCGTCTCACTGGACGATCGCCGCTACGTCCTCGACGGCCCCGTGGCCAGCATCGGCCGCTCGCGCGAGTGCGACTGCGTGCTCGCGGACCCGAACATCTCCCGCAAGCACGCCGAGCTGCGCCGCGCCGACAGCGGGGACTGGGGGATAGTGGACCTCGGATCCACCAACGGCGTGAAGGTCAACGACCGCAAGGTCGAGAGTTCCCGCCTGTCCCCCGGCGACCACGTCTCGCTCGGCACCACCTCCTTTACCTTCGACATCGAGCATTGAGTGGCTGATGGACACTGATCCCATCGCGGTCGCGCTCAAGTTCGGGTTCCTGATCGTGCTCTACCTGTTCCTGCTCTGGATCGCCCGCAGCGCGCTGAAGGAACTGCGGACGACCGCGATGCCGGCCCCGGAGGCGACGGGCTTCCACCCGGCAGGCCCCGGCGGACGCGAGCCCGGCACCGACGCCTCCCTGGTCGTCCTGAAGGGCGGCGGGCTGGACGCCGGCGACCGCCTCGATCTGTTCGGCGGGCTCACCGTCGGGCGGTCCCCCGACGCCGACGTTCGCATCGAGGACCGCTTCGCCTCCGGCATTCACATGCGGGTCTTCTCGAGATCCGGGTCCTACTACGCGGAGGACCTCAGCTCCACGAACGGCACGTACTTAAACGACGGACAGCTCACCGGCGAGGCCGCGCTGAACGACCTCGACGAGATCCGCATCGGCGACACGGAGTTCCGGTTCGAGCTCGAGCTGGCTGAGTCATGAGTTGCTTCAGCACCAAAACGGGCGTGTCAGGCGGCGGAGCCGCCGCAGGTAGTTCATGGGCTTGAGGATCGTCGAGCAGGCGTATCTCTCGGACACCGGGCGCCAGCGCTCGGCGAACGAGGACTCCTTCTTCGTCGGCTCGCCGGTATTCGCCGTCGCCGACGGGATGGGCGGCGCCCAGGCGGGAGAGGTTGCCTCGCGGATCGCCGCCGAGTCCTTCGGTCCCGCCGAGCGCGGCGATGCCGCGCCCGAGGCCTATCTGCGCTCGGTGGCGCTGGCGGCCAACGCCCGCATCAACGACCTCGCCGCCGAGGACGAGGCCCGCTCGGGGATGGGCACCACGTTTACCGCGGCGCTGGTCGAGGGCGAGGACGTGAGCCTCGCCCACGTCGGCGACAGCCGTGCATACCTGTTGCGGGACGGCGACCTGCGGCTGCTCACCGCCGACCACTCTCTCGTCGAGGAGCTGCTTCGGCAGGGCAAGCTGACCAGGGAGCAGGCCGAGGATCACCCGCAGCGCTCGATCATCACCCGGGCGCTCGGCCCCGAGCGGGAGGTCGAGGTGGACACCATGACCTACCGGGCGAAGCCGGGCGATATTTACCTGCTGTGCTCCGACGGCCTGACGACCATGGTCAAGGACGACATGATCGCCACGCTCCTGGCCCGCTCCGCGAGCCTGGAGGAGGCCGCGAGCAAGCTGGTTGAGCAGGCGAACGTCGCGGGCGGACGCGACAACATCACCGTGGTGCTCTTCCGGGTGGGCGAAGGCGACGCCTCGGCGCTTGATAACACCGCGACGCTCGTCGGCCCGACCGCCGCCGAGGCCGGGCTCACCGCGGAGGCCGTTCGCGAGGGCGCCGCGGCCCGCTCCACCGAGCGCTCCCGGGCCCGAGCCGGAGGCCGCCGGCGTCCGAAGCGGACCCGGACCCGCACAGCGTTGAAGGCCCTCGCGGTGCTACTCGTCGTGGGCGGCATCGTTACCGCCGCGATCCTCGGCGCCCGCCAGGTGTACTTCCTCGGCGGCGATGAGGGTGGCCGGGTCGCCCTGTTCCGGGGCCTGCCCTACGACATGGCCCTGGGCATCGAGCTCTACGGCGAGGTCGAATCCAGCCCGATCCAGGTCTCCTCGCTCTCCGAGGAGGACCAAAAGACGGTGGCGGCCCACTCCCTGCGCTCCAAGGACGACGCCCTGTCCCTGATCGACTCACTCGAGTCCCGGGCGGAGCCCGCGAACCCCCCGAAGCCGAAGCCAAGGCCGAAGCAGCCGGACAAGCCCAAGGCGAAGCAGCAGAGCGGCGGCGGCAAACAGGACGGAGGCGGCAAGGGCGGCGACGGGAAGTCCGCGGGCGGCGGCGCGCAGGCAGGCGGCGCCCAGGGCGGTAACGCCGCGGGCGGCGGCGGAACCCCGTGACAGACCCCGCCGGCCCATGAGCGCCCGGAACCGGGAGCTGGTCGCGCTCATCCCGGTCGCTCTGCTCGTGGTGGCCGGGTTCTCCGCCGTGTTCATCGTCCAGTCCGACGAGATCGGCGATCTCAGCCTGATCTACGGCGGCTACTTCGTGGCGCTCTGCGTCGCCGCCCACATCCTGCTGCGGATCCGCCTGCCGCACGCCGACCCCTACCTGTTTCCGCTCGTCGCGACCCTGGCGGCGATCGGGCTGATCGTCATCTACCGGATCGACGCCGACCTGGCCGTACGGCAGGCGAGCCTCTTCCTCGGCGGGCTGGTGCTGTTCGGGGGGACGATCATCTTCCTGCGCGACTACCACGCGCTCGAGCGCTATCGCTACCTGATCGCGGTGGGCTCGATCATCCTGCTGTTCTCGCCGTTCCTGCTGCGAAACCAGGTCAACGGCGCCTATCTGCAGGTGAACCTGGGGCCGCTTTCGTTCCAGCCCTCCGAGTTCGCCAAGATCGGGATAGTCGTCTTCCTCGCCTCGTACCTGGCGGAGAACCGGGAGATGCTCTCGGTCGCCGCGCGGAAGGTCCTGGGCGTCACGATCCCGCCGCTCAAGCACTTCGGCCCGCTCATCGTGGTCTGGGGCGCGGCGATGCTGATGCTCTTCGTCGTCCGTGACCTCGGCAGCTCGCTGATGTTCTTTGGAGCGTTCCTCGCCGTGCTCTACGTTGCGACCTCACGCCTGTCGTACGTGGTCGCGGGCCTCGGCCTGTTCCTGGCCGGCGCCACCTTCCTCGCGCGAAGAACCCCACACGTCCAGGACCGCGTGGACATCTGGCTCGACCCGTTCGGCAAGAACGGGCCCGACGGCGCGGGGCAGATCCAGCAGTCGCTGTTCGCGCAGGCCGACGGCGGCCTGTTCGGAACCGGCCTGGGGGAGTCGCTGCTGCGCTTCCCGGGGCCCTTCTTCCCCGACTCCTGCAAGGAGGGCTTTCCGTTCTGCGGCTCGATTCTGCCCGAGCCGCACACCGACTTCATCTACGCCGTGATCGTCTCCGAGATGGGCCTCTTCGGAGGCGCGGCGGTGATCCTGATCTACGCGCTGATCGTCGCCCGCGGCTTCAAGACGGCGCTGATGGCCTCGGACGCGTTTTCGAAGCTCCTCGCCGTCGGCCTCACGGCGGTGCTCGCGCTGCAGACCTTCGTGATCATCGGCGGCGTCACCAAGGTGATCCCGCTCACCGGCGTCACCATGCCCTTCGTCTCCTTCGGCGGTACCTCGGTGGTGGCCAACATGATCCTGATCGCACTGCTGTTGCTGATCTCCAACGAGGCACGACGACCGAAGCCCGACCGCCAGCCGGGCGACGACCTGGGGGTGATCAGGGCATGAACGCCCCGATCATCCGCCTGTACCTGCTCGTTCTGGTGCTGTTCGCAACCCTCATCTACTTCAGCTCGAGGTGGGCGGTCTTCGACGCCGAGGAGCTGGAGGAAAAGACCGAGAACCGCCGAGCCCTGATCGCCGAGCAGCAGATCCCCCGTGGCACGATCACCACCTCCGACGGTGTCCTGCTGGCGGAGAGCATCCCGGAGGGCGGGGGCAACAAGCCGGTATTCGTCCGCCGCTATCCCGTGGACGATCCGAACACGTTCGGGAACCCCATCGGCTACTCCTTCGTGGAGGTCGGACGCACCGGCATCGAGCTGTCCGAGAACGAGCTGCTCTCCGGGGAGCAGAACGAGTTCGCCTCGATCATCGACCAGTTGCGCGACATCCCGCCCGAGGGCGCCGACATCACCCTCACGCTCGACGCCGAGGCTCAGCGCCTGGCCGTCCAGCAGCTGACGGCCGCCGCCGAGCCGGGCGTCGGAGGCTCGGTGGTCGCGCTCGACCCCGAGACGGGGGCGGTGAAGGTCATGGCGTCGATCCCGGGGTTCGACCCCAACCTGGTCCAGAGCTCGAAGACCTTCAGCAAGCTCTCGACCGACCCGGCGGCGCCGCTGGTCAATCGGCCTACGCAGAGCGTCTACACGCCGGGCTCGACGATGAAGGTGGTGACCGCCACGGCCGCCCTCGACTCGGGGCAGTTCGACCCGGACACGACCCTCAACGCCGATTCCGGAAAGCAGATCTCCGGGCAGCCGCTCGCCAACTCCGGTGGCACCAACTTCGGCACGATCGACATGACCACGGCGCTCACGAACTCGGTCAACACCTACTGGGCGCAGGTGGGGGTGGAGCTGGGCACCGGCACGATGGTGGACTACATGAAGCGATTCGGCTTCTACGCGGATCCGAAGCTGAACTATCCGGACGGGCAGATGCTGGCGAGCGGCGTCTACAACTCCTCCGGAGACCTGGTCGAGGCGAGCTTCGACGTCGGGCGAGTGGCGATCGGACAGGGCGGCGAGGAGGGGCAGGCCTCGGCCACCCCGCTGCAGATGGCCGAGGTGGCGGCGGCCGTCGCCAACGGCGGCGACCTGATGAAGCCAAACCTCCTCCAGGAGGCTAAGGACCCAGACGGGCGCACCATCGACGAGCTCGACCCGGACCGCGCCTCCGGGGTGATGAGCGACGAGACCGCCCAGCAGGTGACCGAGATGATGGTCAACGTGACGGAGGAGGGGACCGCCGCCGGGCTGTCGGTCGGGGGCGTCTCCTTCGCCGGTAAGACCGGCACCGCGGAGATCGACGTGGCGGCCAGCATCAACCGGCCCTGGTTCATCGGGTTCGCGCCGGCCGACGACCCCCAGGTGGCGGTGGCCGCGATGATCGAGAAGTGCACGGGCTGCACCGGCGGCGAGGTCGCCGGCCCGATCGCCACCGCCGTGATGCAGTCGCTGCTGGAGGGCTGAGGCGGCTGTGGCGAGGCTCGAGGCGGGGAAGGAGGTCGACGGCGGGCGGTACATCCTGATCTCACGGTTGGGGTCGGGCGGGATGGCCGACGTCTGGCTGGCCGACGACACCACCCTGGGCCGCAAGGTGGCGCTGAAGTTCCTGCACGAGCGCTTCGTCGCCGACGCCCAGTTCGTCGAGCGGTTCAAGCGCGAGGCGCAGTCGGCCGCCGGCCTCCAGCACCCGAACGTGGTCGGGGTCTACGACCGTGGCGAGTGGGAGGGGACCCACTACATCGCCATGGAGTACGTTGCGGGCGCGGCGCTGAAGGACCTGATCGAGCGCGGCCTCTCGGTCGGCGAGGCCGTGGAGATCACCCGGCAGATCCTGGCGGGCGTCCGCTTCGCTCACGAGCGCGGGATCGTGCATCGCGACCTGAAGCCGGGCAATGTCCTGGTGGACGCGGAGGGCCGCGCCCGCGTTACGGACTTCGGCATCGCCCGCGCGGGCCCCTCGGAGATCACGCAGACCGGGTCGGTGCTGGGGACGGCGCATTACCTGTCGCCAGAGCAGGCGCAGGGGCTGGAGGTGAACGGCCCCTCCGACCTCTACTCGACCGGCGTGATCCTCTACGAGGCGCTGACCGGAGGGGTGCCGTTCGACGGCGAGAGCGCGGTGACGATCGCCCTCAAGCAGGTCTCCGAGCAGCCCAGGCCCCCGTCCCAGCTCAACCCGAACGTCAGCCCGGCGCTGGACTCCGTGGTGCTGAAGGCCCTGGCCAAGGACACGGCCAATCGCTTCGCAACCGCGGACGAGTTCTCGCGTGCCCTCGACGCCGCCGAGGCCGACCCAAACTCGATCGGGGAGACGGACGCCTACGGCGCGGTCGCCGCAGCCGCCGGCCTGGGCGCGGCGGTTGCGGCCACCATGGGCCCCGACCCCGCCGCGGCGGCGATGATGGCCGAGCAGGAGGAGGCGAAGGCCGGGGAGAACGGCGGCTGGATGACCCGCAAGCGGGCGCTGATCATCGGCGGGATCGTGCTGCTCCTCGGCGGCGTCGCCGCCTTCGCGCTCACCCGGCCGGGGCAGGTGCCGGTGCCCAAGGTGACCGAGGAGACCCTGGCCAGCGCCCAGATGCTGCTCGAGGACGCCGGTTTCGAGGTCCAGGTACGCCCCGCCCCCAGCTGCAACGAGCCGGACACCGTGGTCGAGCAGAACCCCGCGGCGGGCAAGGAGGCCGACGAGGGGTCGGCGGTGGAGATCACGGTCTCCACCGGGGCCCAGGTGGCGGTTCCACCGGTGCAGGGACTGTCGGAGGCGGACGCCGCAAAGCGCTTGCAGCGGGCCGAGCTCCTCGTGCGCAGCCGGCAGGCGTTCTCGAGGAAGGTCAAGCCGGGGCGCGCGATCGGCACGAAGCCCGGCGTCGGCAACGAGGTCGAGTGCCAGTCCCGCGTAACGCTCCTCGTCTCGCGCGGGCAGAACCTCGTGACGCTGCCCAGCGTGATCGGGCTTCAGCGCTCCGAGGCCGAGTCGGAGCTGAAGCGCCTCGGCTTCATCATCGACGTCGACACGCGTGACGCGGACCAGCCCGAGGGCGAGGTGATCGGCCAGAGCCCCGGGCCTGACAGCCAGCTCAGAAAGGGGGACACGGTGACGATCATCGTCTCCACGGGCGCCGGCTCGGTGATCGTTCCCAACGTGGAGGGCCAGACCGAGTCGGCCGCGCGCACCAACCTGATCGGCGACGGCCTGAACGTGGTCATAGACGAGGAGGCGACCGACGACGAATCGGAGGACGGTCGCGTGATCGACCAGGCGCCCGGCTCCGGTACGAGGGTGCAGATGGGCGACACCGTGACGATCGTGGTCGGGGTCTACGAGGAGCCGCAGGAGGAGCCGCCGCCCGAGGAGGAGCCGCTCGGGACGCCGAAGCACAAGGACCGGGCCGGGCGATGAGGGTCGTGGTCCTGAGCGGAGGCCGCTCCAGCGAGCACGACGTCTCGATCGAGTCCGGACGCTCGGTGGCCGAGGGCCTGCGGACGGCCGGCCACGAGGCGGTCTCCGTGCTCATTTCACGGGAGGGACGCTGGTCATCCGACGGCGCGCCGGTCTCGGCCGATCCCGGCGCCGGGCTGCTGGGCGCCGACGTCGTCTTCCCGGTCCTGCACGGCCCGTTCGGCGAGGACGGGACCGTTCAGGGGCTGCTCGAGTGCCTTGACGTCCCCTATGTCGGTCCGGGGGTTCTGGCGGCGGCCATCACGATGGACAAGCTCATCCTCAAGCGCCTGTACGCGTTCCATGGCCTGCCGCAGGTGGCGTTCTGCGAGGCGGGGGAGGAGGGATGGCTCGACATGGTAGCCGCTATGCGCCGTCCCCTCTGGGTAAAGCCCTCCCGCCTGGGTTCCAGCGTCGGGATCTCGAAGGTCGCGGACGCGCAGG
Organism: uncultured Solirubrobacterales bacterium; assembly: GCA_963807385.1. Classification (GTDB taxonomy): domain Bacteria; phylum Actinomycetota; class Thermoleophilia; order Solirubrobacterales; family 70-9; genus JBDTSW01. The sequence continues at coordinate 908,301 of CAWEBQ010000003.1, read as the reverse complement.
CCGAACTCGACGACGCGGTGGCGGCCGCGCTGAAGCACGACCCGCGCGTGATAGTCGAGGAGGACGCCGGAGGCATCGAGGTCGAGTGCTCGGTGATGGGCAACGACGAGCTCGAGGTCTCGGTCCCCGGTCAGATCACGATCGACGCGGACTGGTACGACTACGAGGCGAAGTACACCGACGGCGGGATGCGGTTGGTGGTCCCCGCCCCGATCGGTGACGCGGCGATCGCGCGCCTCACGGAGCTGGCCAAGCGCGCCTTCCGGGCGGCCGACGCGTCCGGGCTCGCCCGCTGCGACTTCTTCGTTCGCGAGGACGGGGAGGTGCTCGTGAACGAGATCAACACTCTCCCGGGCTTCACGGCCACCAGCGTCTTCGCAAAGCTCTTCGAGGCGTCGGGGAAGCCCTACCCGGAGGTCTGCGACAGGCTGGTTCAGCTCGCCCTCGAAAGGTATGAGGCCTCGCGCCGGTTCAAGTTCTAGGATGCCGCGTGTGATCAGGCGGTTGGCAATTGCGGGGGTCGGGGTAGTGGCCGTAGCCATTCTCGCCGCGCCGGGACCCGGCGCGGCCGACGAGAAGCGCGCCGCGCTCAGCTCGAAGTGCCCGAAGGGCGCGATGTGCGTGTGGGCCGGCAAGAACTACCAGGGACGAAAGCTGACCCTCAGGAAGACCGGGGAGATCACCAACAGGATCTACAACCGGATGAACGACAAGGTGAGCTCGGCGAAGAACAGGTACAAGCACCTCTCCTACCTCTACGAGAACATCGACGGCGGCGGCCAGGTGTTCTGCGTCGAGTCCGGAGGCAACATCCCGGACTTCGCGGCGTTCCAGGACGAGTTCAACAACGACGCGTCGTCCTCGTTCCTCCCGGACAAGCAGCAGCCGAACTGCCTCTGACCTAAGCCGTCAGCTCGACCTCGCCGATCTCGACAACGAAGCCGTCCTCGCTGTCGGCGAGGTCCGTTATCCAGATCAGGAAGAACTCGGACTCCGACGTTGCGTCGAGTGTGACGACCTCGGTCGTCGCTGGGTCGCTGACCTTGCCGATCGGCGAGCCCCACCCGGCGAGGGTGTCGGGGGGACCCTCCGATGCCCCGTAGATCTTCGCGGACCAACCGCCCGTGGAGGAGCTGATCGTCATCTCCCTGGCCGCCACCGGCTCGGCGGCGCTGAGGATCAGGCCCACGCCCGATTTGCCGGACGCGTCCAGGCCGGGACCGGTGGTGTAGGTCTCGGTGGTCCATGGCGTATCCGGGTCGCCGTCGATGGCCTGCTTGACGACCTCGGGATGCTCGGCGTCGTCGCCCTCCGGATCGAAGTCCTGCGATCCGACGAGCTCGATCCCGGCCCCGGAGGCCGGGGCGCCGGACGCCCCTGACTGACCCTGCTTCGAGTCGTCGCCGGTGAGCGCGGCGATGCCCAGCGCCACCACCGCGACCGCGAGCACGAGCAGGATCCCGGCCACCGAGACCTTGCGGCTGGGAAGCAGGCGGCGCTTCTCGGGCACCGACGCGATTACGGTGGTGGCCTCGCCCGTGGCCCCGCCGGCGCGCGTCACCTCGACGTCAAGGGCGCCCTCGAGGTCGCTGAGCATCGCGGCCATGTCCGCGTACCGGCGCTTGGGCTCCTTGTCGGTGGCGCGCTCGATCACGGCGGAGAGCGCCGCCGAGACCTGGGGACGCGCCGCCTGCACATCGGGCATCGGCTCGTTCACGTGCTTCATTGCGACGCCCACGAGGGTCTCCGCCTGGAACGGGGGGTGACCGGTGAGCATCTCGTAGGTCAGGATCCCGAGCGAGTAGATGTCGGAGCGGGCATCCACGTCTTGCCCCATGGCCTGCTCCGGTGAGACGTAGTCGGTGGTGCCGAGCACGCGCCCCGTCTTGGTCGAGCCCGTCGCTCTCCAGCGACAGCGCGATCCCGAAGTCCGTCACCTTCGCCCGGCCCTCGGAGTCGATCAGCACGTTCTGCGGCTTCACGTCGCGGTGCACGAGCATCCGAGCGTGGGCCGCAGCCAGCCCCCGCCCGATCTCGATCGCGTAGGCCGCGGCCTCGTCCACCGGCAGGCGCCGCAGGCGATCGATGCGCTGCTTGAGGGTCTCGCCCTCGACGTACTCGAACACGATGTAGGGATGCCCGGCGTCCTCTCCCGCGTCGATCACGGCAACCACATTGGGATGGGAGAGCTGGGCCACCGAGCGGGCCTCGCGGCGGAAACGCTCGATCTGGTCGGGCTGGTCGGAGATGCCGGCGTGCATCACCTTCACCGCCACCGAGCGCTCCAGCGTCAGGTCCTCCGCGAGGTAGACGGTGGACATTCCGCCACTGCCCAGCTTTGAGAGCAGGCGGTACCGCCCCGACAGCGTGCTTCCGATGGGGCTAGAGAACCCGGATGTCCCCTCAGCGCTCACGAGCGCGATCCTACGGATCGCGGGCGCGGGACTCGCCATCGGCGTGTTGGCCGCAACGCGGGGTCCGCGCCGTCCGCGGTGGCTAGGTCTGCGGAACGCCCGGGTTCCCGTAGAGGAAGAACCAGACGGTGACCACCAGGGCGACGACGATCGTCGTCGCGATCAGGCAGTTCTCCAGAAACGATGTCTTGGGCGCCGTCTTGCGCTCGTCGCGAAGGCTGCGGTTCCAGGCGTAGCGCTCGCGCCGGATCTTCCGCGCCACGTCGTCGTCGCGGCCCTTGAACCAAGCCGCCAGGAGGGCGACGCAGCCGTAGGAGGCCATGCAGCCGGTGACCACCGTGGCGATCGCGGTCGCGCTGGGCGATGTCCCGCCCTGGACCTGCGAGCCGACCCAGACCCACGCCAGCGGAATCCCGGCTGCGAGGAGGCCAACCACGACCGCTCCCGCCGTAAACCTGAAAACGGTTGCCACGCCGTCCTTCATGGTCTCGAAGGTAGCAGCCCTTGGGCCCGTGGATCAGGCGGTTTGGCGCTCCATGTTGCGGACGAATTCGACGATCGCGGGATCGGCCTTCAGGGGCGATCCGGAGTCGAAGGGCGGCGCGGGGTCGTACTCGATCCCCAGTTGGATCGCCTGTGCCACCTCGGGCGCGGCGATCTCGGCAACCAGCGTGAGCGCCATGTCGATGCCCGACGAGACGCCGGCGGCTGTTACGACCTTGCCGTCGATCACCACCCGCTCCGATACGGGCTCGGCCCCGTACGGGGCCAGACGGTCCAGGTAGGCCCAGTGAGTGGTCGCCTTGAGCCCGTCGAGGACGCCTGCGGCGCCCAGGACCATTGCGCCGGTGCACACCGAGGTCGTCCATTCGCTCCCGCCGTGAACGGCCCGGACCCAGTCGAGCGTCTGGTCGTCCTCGAGCATGGGCCGGTTGCCCTCCCCGCCGGGGATCAGCAGGATGTCAACGCCGTCCGGGTCGACGTCCGCGATCCCGGACTCCGCGACCAGGCTCAGCATGCCGGTGTCGGTCGGCTTGGGCCCCGGCGCCTTGGCCACGAACTCCACCTTGGCTCCCGGCAGGCGGGAGAGGATCTCGTAGGGGCCGACCGCGTCGAGGGCGGTGAGCCTGTCGAAGATGAGAATGGCGATCTTCATGCGGTTGCCCTCCGGGCGTTGTGGGTCGTAGGGCCTCCAAAGCTTCCAAACCTCGTGCGGTAGGCGCTCGGGCTCACCCGTAGGCGCCGTCCGAACGCGCGGCGCATCGTCTCCGGGGTGCCGAAACCGCAAGAGCGCGCGATCTCCTCAACCGGAACCTCGGTGGACTCGAGGGCGAGGCGAGCCCGCTCGACGCGCAGGCCCTCCACGTACGCCGCGGGGGTCACCCCGGTCTCACGCCGGAAGGCCCGCGCGAATCCCCGCACGCTCATCTGGGCGCGCCCTGCCATCGCGTCCACGCTGAGGTCGGCGTCGAGGTTCTCGCCGATCCAGTCCTGTACCGCGCGCAGCGGCTCGGCCTGGGCGCGCTGGAGCTGGAGGCTGGCGCTGAACTGCGCCTGCCCGCCCGGCCGCTTCGAGTACAGCACCAGCCAGCGCGCGACCTGCAGCGAGACCTCCCGCCCGAGGTCGTCCTCCACCAGCGCCAGAGCAAGATCCATCCCTGCGGTCACCCCGGCGGAGGTCCAGACGTGGCCGTCGCGGACGAAGATGCGGTCGCCCTGGATCCGAACCGCCGGGTAGGCCCGGGCGAGTTGCTGGGTCGCGGACCAGTGGGTCGTGGCCTCGCGGCCGTCGAGCACGCCGGCCTCGGCCAGCAGGAACGCCCCGGTGCACACGGACGTGACCCGCCGCGCCCGGCTCGCGGCCCGCTTCAGCCAGGCGATCAGGACCTCGTCCGCCCGCGCGACCTCGACGCCAAAGCCGCCGGCCACCACCAGCGTGTCGATCGGCCCCCGCGCAGAGGACGCCCGCGCCGTGCTCAGGCCGAGCCCGCTGGGAGCCCGAACCTCGCCGCCGGCGCGCGAGACCAGATCCACCGAGTAGCCGGTGGGGCCGTGCAGGTTGTCGGCCACGTTGAACACCTCGGCGGGCCCGACCGCGTCAAGCGGCTGGACTCCGTCGAAGGTCACGATCACGATGCGGCGTCGCGGGCGCTCGGAGGGGCTCATTGGGCCATGGTGGCGCATCCGCGGGCTGTCCGCAATGACTATGTGCGGACGATTTCGGCCACCCGGTCGGTGACCGACCCGATCCTGGCCGCGCCGGGGTGGTGCGCGTCCAGCAGCTCCAGCGCCGCGGCGGTGTCGGCCTCAGGCACCACGCAGACGAAGCCCAGGCCCATGTTGAAGACCTCGTGCATCTCCTCGGTCCCCACGCTGCCGAGCTCCGCGATCAGCTCGAACACGCGGGGGACGGGCAGCGGATCGGAGATCTCATAACCCACCTGGCGGGAGAGGCGGAGCAGGTTGTTCAGTCCGTCGCCGGTGATGTGGGCGAGCCCGTGGACGCCGACGTCGGAGGACAAGAGCTCGAGAATCGCTCGGACGTAGATGACGGTCGGCTCCAGCAGGACTTCGCCCAGGGGCAGACCGAGCCGCTGGTCGTCGAGCGAAACGGCGTCGAGGACGCTGCGCGCAAGCGTGTATCCGTTGGAATGGAGGCCGGAGGAGGGAAGGCCGATCAGCGCGTCGCCAGGCGCGATCTCGTCACCGGCGACGATGGCGTCCAGATCCACGAGCCCGATTGCGCTTCCGGTGAGCTCCCACCCGGTAACCACGTCGCCCACCTGAGCGATCTCGCCGCCGGGGATCTCGATTCCGGCCCGTTCCGCGCCGCTACGCAGGCCCTCGCCGATCGCGCCGCACACGCCCGGGTCGGCCGTCGAGCAGAGGATGAAGTCGAGCATCGCGATCGGCTCCGCGCCGACGCAGATCAGGTCGTTCACGTTCATCGCGATGCAATCGATGCCGATCGTCTCGAACCGATCGAGTTGCTCCGCGAGGACCATCTTCGTTCCGACGCCGTCGGTGCCGAAGGCAATGCCCGTGGTCTCGTCCAGGCGCAGGACGCTGGCGTAGTGCCCCGGGAGCGCCACCACGCGAGACGGCTTTCCCGTGTCGATTCGCCCCAGATGGGCTACCAGCGCCGCGACCGCGGCGTCAGCCTGGCGCTGGCTGACGCCGGAGGCGGCGTAGGCATCGGGGTCGCTCACCCCACGATTCAATCGCACCCCCGGCCGAGCCGCCGGGACGTCTACTTCCTGGCGGTCCAGTGCCTGACGCCCGTCTCGCAGTTGTGACGGGTCACGCTCGCGGTCACGAGGACCACCGTCGCGAGGGCAGCGGTCATCGTTCGTCTCCGGAACGTCATGGCTGGGGTTCCTTCCCATAAGGCGTGCGACCGACCCGCGCGCAGGATCTTGAACCTACTGCCGCAGCCGGCGAAGTCAAGGCCGGCGGGCGAGCCGGCGGGCGACCAGCGCCGCCAGTCCGACCCGGTAGGCCGCGTACGGCCAGAGTGCCCGGTCGCGCTCGACGAGACGGATCAGGCGCTGCGACGCCAGGGTCGATGCGAACGAGGCTGCGACGCCGGCCGCCAGCGCCCGGCGTAGGCCCGGCTGGACGCCGCGCCGGCGAAGCCGGTGGCCCTTGAGCGCGGCGGCGCCGGCGATGACCGGCAGCGCGACTGTGCGTGACAGGAGGTTCGACTGCTCACGCGTGAACCCCCTCATTCGTGCGGCGGTCAGCGTCGCGCCGTTGCGGGACACGCCCGGCATCAGCGCCGCCGCCTGCCCCAATCCCAGCGCGAGACCGTCGGCGGCCCGGGCGCCACCACCACCTCGCTCCTGGGGGTGAGGTCCGCCGCAACCATGGCCGCGGAGCCCGCCAGCAGCCCAACCGCGATCGACCGCGGGCTGCCGAAGCGCTCCTCGATCTGCCGCTCCCACAGCAGGCCGGCGACGGCGGGAATCGCGAAGGACAGGGCCACAACCCCCGCACGTCGGGCGTTGAAAGCCTGCAATTCGCTGGCGATCAGCCGGCGCTGGCCGATCAGCAGCGCGGCAGCGCCGCCCGCGTGAACGGCCACCTCAAAGCTCTTGCGGGCCTCGGGTTCGGCGTCCTGCCAGTCCCAGCCCAGCATCCAGGGCACCAGGTTGAGATGGGCCGAGCTCGACACCGGCAGAAGCTCGGCCGGCCCCTGCACCACGCCGAGGGCCAGGGCCTGCCCGGCGCCGAGGGTGGGCCTGCCGCCTGTGGGACCTGCTTCTACGGGCTCGCCTCGGCCGGCTCGGAGTCCCCGCCGCCCCCTCGTCGCCGGCGGATCAGCAGCCAGATCAGGCCGCCGACCACCGCTGCGAGCACGACGTAGTCCCCGTAGTGGAGGTAGTCGCGCCACTCCTCCCACTGATCGCCGACCTCCGTTCCGATGATGCCCAGCATCAGGACCCACGGGATACAGCCCAGCAGCGTGAGGACCGTGAAGCGCCAGAAGGGCATGCGGGCGATACCAGCGGGCAGGGAGATGAAGGTGCGGATGATCGGGAGCATCCGGGTGAAGAAGACGGTCGCGTCGCCGTGGCGCTGGAACCACGAGTCGGCCCAGTCGAGGTGCTTGTGATTGATGTGGATCAGCCGGTTCTTCTCCAGCAGCTCCATCCGGCCGTAGTAGCCGATGCCCCAGGCGATCCACGAGCCCACGACGTTTCCGAGCACCCCCGCGGCGACGATCCCGAACAGGGTCATGTTTCCCTCGGAGACGTTGAAGCCGGCGAACAGCATGATCGCCTCGCTGGGCACGGGCAGGCACGCGGATTCGAGCAGCATCAGGAAGAAGACCCCGAAGAGGCCAACCGTGTCAATGAACTCGGTCGCGAACTCGACGATCGGATCGACGATGAAGTCGGTCATGCAGGGGCCGGATCATAGGCAGGGGTCGCTTTCGCGCCTCTACACTTGATCGCCATGTCACGCCTGCGTGATTCGTCGAACGGCCGACGGGCGCTGCAGTTCGGAGCGGATGCCCTGCTCGCGGCCGCCGCATACTTCCTGGCCTTCAAGCTCCGGTTCCTGGACGTGACGGGCGGGATCCCCCTGCGCTACGAGGACATGCTCGTCGGCTCGATCGCGTTCGTCGCGCTGGGTCAGGCCGCCGTGTTCGAGGTGCTGGGTCAGCATCAGAAATGGTGGCGCTACTTCCGCCTGCCGGACCTATGGCCGCTGGTGCGGGCGGCGCTGGTCTCGGTCGCCCTGCTGGTACTGGTCTTCGCGATTGCCCAGCCCTTCGCGGATGACCTCCCGCGCTCGGTGGTGGTCTTCGACGCGCTCCTTCTCACCATGCTCACCGCCGGCGCCCGCCTGCTGCGACGGACGATCGCCGAGCGGCCCGGCCGCGTCGCCCTCAAGCGCAAGGCGCGCAAGGTGCTGGTGGTCGGCGCTGGCTCCGGCGGACAGATGGTCGTGCGCGAGATGCAGCTCAACCCGAACCTCGGCAACCGGGCGATCGGCTTCGTCGATGACGACCCGCGTAAACAGGGAATGCGCAATCTGGGCCTCGAGGTGCTCGGCACCACCGACGAGATCGCCGCGATCTGTGATCGGATGAAGCCGGACGAGGTCTTCATCGCGATCCCCTCGGCGCCGGGCACCCTGCGCGCCAAGGTGGTGGCGGCCTGCCGCGAGCGAGACATCCGGGTCCAGACGCTGCCCACGGTGTTCGAGTTGCTGCGCGGAGGCGTGCAGCTCACGCGCCAGCTGCGCGAGGTCCAGGTGGAGGACGTCCTCGGCCGCGACCCCGTCGTGATGGAGCTCGACAGGGTCGGCGCCTACCTCCAGGACAAGATCGTCCTCATCACCGGCGCGGGCGGTTCGATCGGATCGGAGCTCTCACGGCAGATCGCGCGGGTGAACCCGAAGCTCCTGGTCCTGCTCGACCACGCGGAGGGGCCGCTGTTCGAGATCGACCGCGAGCTCACCGGGGAGTGGCACTTCACCGCGGTCGAGTCGGTACTCGCCGACTGCAAGGAGGCCGACAGGATGCTGGAGGTCATGCAGCGGTTCAAGCCCGCGGTCGTGTTCCACGCCGCCGCCTACAAGCACGTGCCCCTGATGGAGGCGAACCCGCTGGAGGCTGTTCGCAACAACGGGATCGCAACGCGCGTCGTCGCCGAGACCGCCGCCGTGGCGGGCGCCGAGCGCTTCGTCCTGATCTCGACCGACAAGGCCGTGAACCCCAAGACCGTGATGGGCGCCTCGAAGGCGATGGCAGAGTGGATCATGTCGGCCGCCGGGCAGCGGCACCCCCGGACGCGCTTCATCAGCGTCAGGTTCGGCAACGTGCTCGCGTCGTCGGGCAGCGTCGTCCCGATCTTCCGCTCCCAGATCGAGCGCGGAGGACCGGTGACGGTCACCCATCCGGAGATGACCCGCTACTTCATGACGATTCCGGAGGCCGTGCAGCTGGTGATCCAGGCGGCGGACCTGGGCGGGGCCTCGGGCGAGGTGTTCGTGCTCGAGATGGGCGATCCGGTGCGGATCGTGGATCTCGCCCGGAACATGATCTCGCTGGCCGGCCAGGAGCCGGACGTCGACATCGCGATCGAGTTCACCGGGCCCCGGCCGGGGGAGAAGATCCACGAGGAGCTCTTCAACGCCGACGAGGAGGCGCGACCGACCGCGGCCGAGCGCATCGTCCGCGCCGGGCGACTGCTGCCGCTGGACGCCGAATGGGTCGAGCGCACGGTGGCCGAGTTGGAGGAGATGGTGGCCTCGGGCGATGAGACGGATCTGGCTGCCCGCGTCGTCGAGCTCGTCGCGGGGGCCGAGCACATCTCCCCGGTTGAGCTCGACGCATGACCGCGCCCCGTCGCGCCCACCTCGCTCTCTAGCATCCACCACTTCTTATGGACCTGATCGAGAAGATCGGGCCGATCGTCGGCCTAGCGGCCTTCGTCGCCCTCGCGGTCCTGGCCTTCCTCCTGTTCCAGCAGTCGCGTGACCTGCGGCGGCTGCGGGAGTGGGCGGGACGCGCGCCGGAACGCGCCAAGGAGGCCGCGGATGCCTCGCTTGCCGCGGCCGAGCTGCGCGGCGAGGAGACTCAGCCGGAGGGCCCGGGGCGAATCTCGCGCGGCTGGGCTGCGGTCGAGGACTGGGTGCGTCCCCGGTACGAGAGCTTCGATCGCAACCTTCCGATCGACGGGCGGGTCATCCTCGGAGTGCTGGGGGCGGCGATCATCGCCGCGGGCGTTCTCACCGGCGGCTTCGGGCTCGGCGGCGGAGACGACGGCGGAGACGACGCCAAGAAGCCGCAGGTGACGAAGAAGGCGGACGGCGAGAAGCCGAAGGTAGCGGTCCTCAACGCGACCCAGACAGACGCGGTCCAGGGAGTTCCCGGGCTCGCCGACAAGGTCGCGAGCGAGGTTGTGAAGCAGCTCGGGTACCCGATCGGGACCCGCACCAACTCCCCGGCGGCATTCACCGAGACCGTGGTGATGTACGAGCCCGGCCTCGAGGGCGAGGCCGCGGAGCTCGCGCGCGGCGTCGCAAAGCAGCTCGGCGAGACGCAGACGGAGGAGATGGCCGCTGACATTCGCGCGACGGCGGGCGACGCCAAGCTGGTACTCGTTGTCGGCGCCGACGACGCCCAGTTCTAGGTGAGTGGCGGGGCGCGTGGGATCGATGATCGCCGCCACGGTTGACCTCACCAAGGTCGTGGACGTGGCCGCGTGGGCGATCCCCACCGCCGCGGGGATCGGCACGTTGCTTTTGCTGCCCCTGTACCTCTCCCAGCGCCGCGACCTCAAGAGGCTCGCGGCGTGGATGGAGCACGAGCCCGAACACGTGACGGCCGACGTGCAGGCCAGCGAGGCGATCCTCGACCGAGCCGAGACCGAGATCGAGGTGCTGACGGGCGAATTTCCTGCCGTCGTGCCGGGCCAGCCGAGCGAGGTGGCCGCTCGCGTCACCAGCGAGCGGCCCGCCCTCGAGCGGGTGACTATGGAGCGAGCGGCGCTGCTGCCGCACCCGCGCTGGCGGCGGTTCAGGGACTTCATCACCCAGCCCAGGTTGCTGGCGGCGATCGGTGTGGGTTCGCTGGTGCTGGCGGTCGCGGGCATCTTCGGCTACCAGGTGCTGAGCGAGGGCGGAGACGAGCGCCAGCCCGAGGCCCGTATCGATGCCAGCGCGACGACCGTCGCCGTGTTGAACGGGACGACCTCGGCCGGGCTCGGCGGCAAGGTCGGAGACGACGTCGAGGCGAACGACTTCACGCTCGGCGCCGTTACCACCAACCCGGAGACCGTCGAGCAGACCGTGGTGCTCTACGAGCCGGGATCGCAGGCCGCGGCGAAGCGGCTGTCAACGCGGCTGGGGGGCGTGCCGGTTCAGCCGATCGATCGCCAGGCTCAGCGGCTGGCCGAGGGCGCTCAGGTCGTCGTGATCGCCGGCCAGGACCGCGTGGTCTCGGGCGGCGGCTAGTGCGGGCACCATGGGGCGCGGGCCAATGAGGATCACCCGCGCCGTAGCCCTGTTCGCACTCCTCTTCGCCGCGGGGCTCGCAGCCGCCGTTGTGGTGCTCGCGTCTCGAACCCCGGACCTCGTGCTGGAGGTTCGCCGCCTCCCCGACGTGATCAGCCCGAACGGCGACGACTTCTGTGACACCGCGGAGATCACCTTCCTCGTCCGCGAGGGCGATCCCGACGCCAGGGTCACGATCGTCGGGAGGAACCTCGTCCTGGTCAAGACGCTTGACGACGACGCCGACCTCACGGCGGAGAAGCCGGTCACCTACCTCTGGGACGGGACCGACGACGAGGGCGAGCCGGCGTCGGTCGGGCGCTATCGCCTCCGCGTGGAGCTGCCGCGAAGCGATCGCGACATGGTCTTTCCGAGCAGGGTCACGCTCAAGCGGCCCGAACCCAGGTACGACGTGGACAGCGAGGGGTTGCGCTGCTGATGGCCGAGCCTCTTGAGCTGGTCGGCCTGCTGATCGCCTGTGGGGCTGCGGCCGCCGCCATCCTCGCGCCCGAGGCCCGGTGGCAGCCCGTCGCCCTGGCGGTCGCACTCGTCGCAGCGCCCGCGCTGGTGCTGGGAGACGTCTGGGACGGCAGGCAGGTGAGCGATCTGCGCGACAGTCCGGCTTTGATCGCGGCCGCGGTGGCGGCCGGGACGGTGGCCGTTGGCGTGGGGGCAGTGGTGATGCGGCGGATCGAGTGGGCGTTTCCCGTCCTCGCGTTCGCCGCGCTCGCGCTGCGGCTCCCGGTGCAGATCGCCGGCGAGACGTCGAACCTGCTGATCCCGCTCTACCTGGTGATCGCCGCCCGCCTCGTGGCAATGACCGGCATGGAGCGTCCGGTCGCCGCTCGGCCTCAGGCGCCGGCCGTCGCGTGGCTGCGCCGGGCGCTAGCCGCCACGCTCGCGCTCTACGCGGTCCAGGCCGCATACAGCGACGACGTCTCGAACGCGGTCGAGAACGTCGGCTTCTTCCTCGTGCCGTTCGCCGTGCTGTTCTGCCAGCTCGCGGACGTTCGCTGGAACGTCCGCACGCTACGAGCCGCGGCGATCTCGGTCGGGGCTGTAGGCGTGGCACTCGCCGCAGTCGCGATCGGCGAGTTCGCGCTCCGCGACCTGATCCTCAACAAGGATCTCCTCGACTCGAATCAGATTAAGCCGTTCTTCCGGGTCAACTCCGTGTTCTTCGACCCGAACGTCCTCGGCCGGTACATGGCGCTGGGCGCGATCGCGATGGGCGCGGCAGTCGCGTGGTCGCGCGCCGGAGCCGCGGCGCTTTGGGCCACCGGGGCGGGCGTGCTGATGCTCGCCGGCCTGGCGCTTTCGTTCTCGCTCACCAGCGTCGCGGCGATGCTCGTGGGCCTGGGGTTGCTGGCCGCGCTGCGGTACGGGCTCGTCGGGGCGCTCGGCGCCGGATTCGCGATCGTCCTCACGGGTGCGGCGCTGGTCCTCTCGGGCGGCCTCGACCGGCCCGACGTGGGGCCGGTTCGCGGGTTCGATGAGGAGACCAGCGGGCGCGGCGCCCTGTTGGAGGGCGGGTTCGAGCTGATCGAGGAGGAGCCGGTTGTGGGCTGGGGCTCGGGCGCGTTCGGGCGGGCCTACTTCGACCAGGTGCGCAAGACGGAGACCACGGCGTCGCACTCGGAGCCGATCACCGTGGCGGCGGAGCAGGGCATACCGGGCTCGATCGTCTACGTGGGTCTCCTGGCGGCCATGGCGTGGGCGCTGCTCGGCGCCGGGGTCAGCTCCTCGCCCGGCCGGGCTGCCGCAGCGGCCGGCTTGGCCGCCCTTGTGGTGCACAGCCTGGGCTATGCGGGCCTCCTCACCGACCCGGCGACCTGGGCACTCATGGCGCTGGGAGTGGCCCTGCGCCGCGAGTGAGACGCGCCCGGCGATGAACTACCTGCGACGGCTGGCGACCACTGGGGCGGCGTACACCGCCTCGAGCGTGGTCTCGAAGCTGATCGCGGTCGTCCTCCTCCCGATCTATACGGCGTATCTGACGCCGGCCGACTACGGCGCGGCAGAGGTCATGCTCGCCTCGGTCATCGCGGCGTCGATCGTGGTGCGCTTCGGTGTGATCGAGGCGATCCTGCGCTTCTACTACCTCGCCGGCGAGCGGCCCGAACGGGTCGTCTCTACGGGCTTCGCCTCGCTCGCCTGGACCTCGACCCTGGCGGCGGCGATCGCCCTTCCGTTCGCCGGGCCGATCTCGGAGGCGCTCCTCGAGCGGCCCGACGCCGGCCTCGCGCGCCTCGCGATCCTCGGCCTCTGGAGCCTGACGCTGTGGGAGTTCGTCCTCACCCTCCTGCGCCTCGATGAGCGAGCACGCGCCTACTTCGGGCTCACCGTGATCAACGTGCTGGTCACAATCCCGACCACGGTCTACCTCGTCGTGGTACGGGACATGGGGGCGGAGGGGATCCTGCTCGGCACGTTCGGCACGGGGCTGATCTTCCTCGCCTACCGGCTGTGGGCGGAGCGCAGGCGCCTCAGCCTGCGCTTCGACGTACCCCTGCTGCGGCGCATGGTGCGCTTCGGGCTCCCGACCATGCCCGCAGAGCTCACGCTCTACTCCCTGAACTTCATCGACAGGATCATCATCGTGCGGCTCGCCGGGCTGGCCGAGGCTGGGCTTTACGCGCTCGCGGTGAAGTTCGCCAACGGCCTGCAGGTGCTCGCCCGCGGGTTCCAGCTCGCGTTCCCGCCGCTGGCGTACTCGATTCGCGACGACGACGAGGCACGCAGAGCCTACGCCCTGGTCGTCACCTGGTTTGCGGCTGTCCTCGCGTTCGCCGTCGTGGGCCTGTGGTTGCTGGCCCGCTGGCTGCTACGAGCCCTGGCCGCCGACGAGTTCTTCGCCGCCTACGAGGTGGTCGGGCCGCTGGCGGCGGGCATCGCGCTCTATGCCATCTACCTCGCGATGGTGGTGGTTCTCGGGCGCACCGGGCGCACCGAGTTCGGGCTTCCGGCCACGGTGGCTGCCGTCGTGGTGAACATCGGTCTCAACCTCTGGCTGGTGCCGGAGAAGGGGATCGTCGGCGCCGCGATCGCGCTGGTCGCCTCCTACGTCGTCGTGCTGGTTTTGATGTACGTCTTCAGCCAGCGGCTCTTCCACGTGCCGTACGAGTGGCGCCGCCTGGCGCTGGTGGTGGTGGCGTCAGCCGGGCTGATCGCGTTCGGGGACGCCGTGCTGCCGACCGCGGGGCTCGGCGGGTTCCTCGAGCGCGTGCTGTTGTGGCTGGCATTCCCCCTGGTGCTGTTCGCGGGCGGGTTCCTCAGCCGCGAGGAGCGGGTGGAGATCCGGCGGTGGATGGAGCCGGGAGCCGTCCGAGCGAGGTTGGCGGAGCTGCGAGGCGCCTCCGCCGGCGATGAGGGAGCGCGGGACGAAGCCGCGGCGCCGGCCGACGTCGCCTCACACCACGGCGAGGTCCCCGAGACGCTCGAGCAGGCCCAACGCGACTCCGACCGGCCGTTCTAGGCGACAACTCCTTCTTCGGGCAAAGCGCCGGGAAGGCGAACACCACCGGCACCGACAACGCCTTTTACGGGAAGCTCGCCGGGTTCTCCAACACGACCGGCACTCGGCAGCTCGTTCTTTGGGAGCGGCGCCGGGTTCAGCAACACCACCGGTACAGGCGCCTTCTTCGGGCGCAGCGCCGGGTTCAGCAACACCACCGGCGCCGACAACGCGTTCTTCGGGGACAGCGCCGGGTTCTCCAACACGATTGGCGGCTTCAACTCCTTCTTCGGGCACAGGCGCCGGGATCAACAACACCATCGGCAACTCCAACACCTTCGTTGGGGGCAGCGCCGGGAACGCCAACACCAGCGGCGGCCACAACGCCTTCTTGGGAACCCAGGCCGGGAAAAGCAACACCACCGGCGCCTTTAACGCCTTCTTCGGGCGCAACGCCGGGTTCTCCAATACCACCGGCAGCGACAACGCCTTCTTCGGACCCGACGTCGGGTACTCCAACAGCACCGGCGGCCTGAACTCCTTCTTCGGGATCGGCCGGGTTCAACAACACCACCGGCGCCCGCAACGTCATCATCGGCCCTGCGCCGGCGCCGCCAACACGACCCAGAACGACAACACCGCGATCGGCTCGCGCTCCGACACCACCGCCGGGATCACCCGGGCCACCGCGCTCGGCCAGCGCGCCAAGGTCGGCCAGTCCGACTCGCTGGTGTTGGGCGCGATCTCAGGCATAAACGGCGCCACCAACGACACCCAGGTCGGGATCGGCACCACCGCGCCCTCCGCACCGCTAGAGGTCGAATCCGACAACCCCACCGGCCCCGCCGGCAACGAGCTGCTCCGACTCGAGCAGACGAACACCGCACGACCCAGGACCGGGCGCTGATGCTGCTCCGAAACAACGGCGGCACTCGTTTCCAGTTCGACAACACCGCGACCGGCAACTCCTGGCGCTACCAGGCCGGCACCGGAAACCAGGACAACTTCGAGGTCTCGAAGTCCCCGCCTCCGCGTCGATTGGCACCTGGGTTGCTCCCCGGGTACGTCAGGCGCCACTCGATGCGGTCAGGCGGCGGTTGTAGGACTCCACGGCCTCGCGCAGGCCCTCGCCCCGGTCCGGGCGCAATGCGCGGCGGGCGTGCAGCAGGTACCAACCCGGGTCGTGCCCGGGAAGGACCAGGGCGGCCAGGGCGCGTGGGAGGTAGCTCCACGCCACGAGGACGCGCGTGATCGCGGCCTGGACGGGGCCGTGGTGCTTTCGCATGTAGCGGTCGCGACCGCGGTGGAACTCGGTGACGCGACGCTCGCCCGCTGAGCGGTCGGTGGCGAGCTGCTCGTGGTGGACCGCGCGGGCGGCGGGGGCGAAGAGGATGCTCCACCCCTCGTCGCGCAGGCGCTTCTCGAAGTCGGTCTCGTCCGAGTAGACGAAGAAGGCGGGGTCAAGGTAGCCGACCGCCTGCGCGGCCTCGCGGCGGACCAGCATCGCCGAGGACTGCACCCAACCGACCTCGCGCTGCCGGTCGCCCCGGCTCTCGGTGACCAGGTAGCGGTGGAGGAAGAGCGCGCCCGCCAGCGCGGTACCCGGGCTCGGCAGGCGCCAGGCGCAGGCGAGCTCTTCGCCCGAGGTGGAGAGCAGGCGAGCTCCTGCAGCGGCGGCCCCGGGGTTCGCGTCGAGTGCGGCGATCAGGGCCTCCGTCGCTCCGGGCCGAAGCTCGGAGTCCTCGTTCAACAGCAGGCAGAGCTCCCCCCGGGCCTCGCGCAGCAGCCTGCTGTCGTTCTCCGCCTTGCCGGTCCGGCGCTCCAGTTCGACCAGGCGAACGCGCTCGCCGAACCCACCGGCGTCCGCGATCCAGGCGCGCACCGCGTCGGCCGAGCCGTCGTCGGACGCGTTGTCCAGTACGAGCACCTCGGCCTCGACGCCGCCGGGATGGGTCTCCCGGATGGCGCCCAGGCAGGCGAGGAGGTCCTCCCGTCCGGAGGTGTTGACTACGCAGTAGGACAGCCGCACGGCGACAATGCTGGCGAATGCGGGTTCAGATCGTCGATCCCCCGGCCTACACGCCACCGTACGACCGCTCGCTGTGCGCGGCGCTCGCGCGTGCGGGACTTGATGTGGAGCTGGTCACGAGCCCGTTTGCGCACGGGCCGGTGCCCGGCGCCGAGGGCTACGGCGTGGACGAGCGCTTCTACCGACGCTCGGCCGGCAGAAGCGGGGCGCTGCGCCGTCCCCTGCGCGCCGCCGAGCATCTCGCCAACATGCTGCGCTTCCGCGGGTCGGGCTCGAGCGACGCCGACATCGTGCACTTCCAGTGGCTCACCGTCCCCGGCCTGGACGCTCGCCTGCTCCCGAAGGGGAGGCCCCTGGTCCAGACGCCGCACGGCCTGCTTCGGGCCGAGGCCTGGCGGGGGCGCTCCCAGGCCTACCGCAGGTTGCTCGACCGGATGGACGCGCTCGTGGCGCTCTCGCAATACGGAGCGGGTGTGCTGCGCGAGCGCGCGGGGATCGATGCCGAGCGGATCCACGTGATCCCCCACGGCCCGCTGGAATACCTGACGCGCCTCGAGAAGGAGACGCCGCTGCCCGCCAAGCTCGCGGGCGCCGAGGGTCCGGTGGCGCTGTTCTTCGGGCTGATCCGTCCCTACAAGGGCGTCGATCTCCTGCTCGAGGCGTTCCGCGGGGTCAAGGGTGCGGAGCTGTGGATCGTGGGCCGGCCCTTTGGCGTGGACATGGCAGAGCTGGAGGAGGCCGCCCGGCGCTGCGAGGCGACGGTCCGCTTCGTCCCGCGCTTCGTGGCGGATGAGGAGATCCCGGCGCTCTTTCGCCGGGCCGACCTGGTAGTTCTCCCGCACCGTGACGCTGAGCAGTCGGGGGTGCTGTACACGGCGCTGCCGTTCGGCAAGCCGATTCTGATGAGCGACGTCGGCGGCTTTCCCGAGGTCGCGGCACACGGCGCCGGTCGCACCTTCGCCGCCGGCGACCCCGCGGACCTCGCCGCCGCCCTCAATGAGCTCCTCTTCGACCCCTCGGCCAGGGAGACGCTGGCCGCCGCCGCGCGCGCCGCCTGCGCAGGCCCGTACTCGTGGGACGCGATCGCCGCGCAGCACATCGCCCTCTACGAAGGACTGCTGCCGCGATAATCGGCGCCCGATGGTCGCGCTCGAAGCCGCCTTCTGGGCCTCACTGGGCCTGCTCGCCTACACCCACGTGGGATACCCGATGCTGCTCGCGCTGCTCGGCGCCCTACGCGGTCGCCACCGGCCGGCGCCCGACGGTCGGGCGGAACTCCCCACCGTGACGCTGACCGTCGCAGCGCACGACGAGGAGGGGTCGATCGCCGGCTGGGTCGCCAACGCATTGGAGCTCGACTACCCGAGGGATCGCCTGCGCATCGTCGTGGCCTGCGACGGTTGCACCGACGCGACTGCCGAGCGTGCCCGGGAGGCAGGGGCCGACCGAGTCGTCGAGCTCGACCGCGGCGGCAAGGTCCACGCGCTCAACGTTGTCGCCTCGCACAGCGACAGCCACGTGCTCGCCTTCGCCGATGCGAACTCGCGCTGGGAGCCCGACGCCCTCGCGCACCTGGTGCGCCCCTTCGCGAACGCGGACGTGGGCTACGTCTGCGGGAAGGTGGCGTTCACCGCGCCCGACGGCTCCGCGAACCAGGAGGGCCTTTACTGGCGCTACGAGATGGCGGTGAGGCGGATGGAGTCCGGCCTCGCGGGGATCACCGCGGGCAACGGGGCGATCAACGCCGTGCGGGCGAGCGCGTACGTCGCGCTCGACCCGGGACGTGGGCAAGACATCTCCTTTCCGTTCGAGCTCGCCAAGCGGGGCCTCCGGGCGGTGTATGAGCCCGAGGCCCGCGCAAGCGAGCCGATGGCGCCGACGATCGAGGGCGAGTTCCGGCGCAAGCGCCGGATGATGGCCGGGGCCTGGAACACGATCCTCAACACGAAGCTGCTCTCGCCGCGCGGCTACAGCCCGCTTTACGCGCTGGAGATCTATTCGCACCGGCTGCTGCGCTACGCGACCCCGCTCCTGCACCTGATCGCGATCGCGACCAACGTCGCCCTCGTCGGCGAGGGGGCCCTCTACGTCGTCACACTGATCGCGCAGGGCGCGTTCGCCACCGCCGCCCTGCTCGGAGGAGTGATCCCGCTCGCCCCGCTTCTCGTCGCCCGGTACTACGCGGCGGTCACGGCGGCCAGCGCCGTTGGGCTCTGGGACCTGCTGCGCCACGGCGTCCCGCACACATGGGAGAGCGTGGAGGGAACGAGGTGAGGCGTGCTCTCGGCGCCGTCGTCGCGGCGGCCGGTCTGGTTGTCCTCTCCCCGGTGCTGCTGGCCGCCGCGATCGCGATCAAGCTCGACTCACGCGGGCCGATCTTCTACCGCCAGCGCCGCGCCGGCCTGGACGGAGCGCCGTTCGAGCTGTGGAAGCTGCGCACGATGCGCCCGGGCGCCGACCCTGTGGGCGTGGGAACGCCCGTCTACGAGGACGATCCGCGCGTGACGCCGGTCGGCGCCTTTTTGCGGCGCCTCTCGCTCGACGAGCTGCCCAACCTGATCAACGTCGTCAAGGGCGAGCTGGCCCTCGTCGGACCGCGCCCGACGCTTGAGGCCCAGGTGGAGCTCTACACGCCGCATCAGCGGCGCCGGCTGGAGGTGCGTCCCGGCATCACCGGCTGGGCGCAGGTCAACGGGCGCGCCGGGATCCCCTGGGAGGAGCGCATCGAGCTGGACGTCTGGTACGTGGACAACCGCTCCGCGCTGCTCGACCTGCGCATCCTGCTGCGAACCGCACGGCTGCTGTTCACCGGGCACGGCCTGTACGGGTAAGTTGACCGCCCATGGCGGCGAACGTGACATTGCGCGACTTCCGCCCGGGCGACGCGCCCGCGGTGCACCGGTGGTTCAACGACGAGCAGGTGACCGCCGACCTGGTGGGCTCCCGCGACGGGTTCGACCTCGCCGCGGCCGAGGGCTGGGTCGAGCGGGCGATGGACACATCGAGGGACCGCAAGTGGGCGATCACGATCGACGGCGCCGACGATGCCGTCGGCTTCGTGGCGCTGTTCGGCCTCGCCCGCGACGTTGGCCCCGAGCTGGCCGTGCTGGTTGGCGAGCCCGCGGCGTGGGGTAAGGGGGTGGCGCGCGGGGCCGAGCGGGCGGCCTGCGTTCACGCCTTCAACGAGATGGGCACGCACCGGATCCACGCCGAGATCCCCGCCACCAATCAGGCCGCCCAGAGGGTGGTGACCTCGCTGGGGTTCCGCCAGGAGGGGCTGCTGAAGCGCGCGATCATCCGCGGCGACGAGCGGATCGACAACCAGATCTGGGGACTCCTGCGCGAGGACTTCACCGGATTCGAGTCCGGTGAGAGCTGAGCTTCACGCCGACGCCGGCGCGTCGGTGACCGCCGGGGAGTTCTTCCGTTCGCCCGAGTTCTGCGGGGCAGAGGGGGTCACGCACACGCTCGAGGCGGGGCCGGCGAGCCTGCCGGTGATCGTCCGCGAGATCCCCGGCTCGGACGGGCTTCGAGACGCGATCTCGCCGTACGGGTACCCCGGCGCATCGCTCTCCGGCGGCCAGCCACCTCCGGGGCCAGCGGAGATCGACTTCGCTGCCACGGGCCTGGTCTCGCTGTTCGTCCGTGACCGCATCGGCGACCCTCCTGCCTTCACCGGTGGCACCGAGCGCTCCGTCGTGCAGATGCACGACCCCTCGCGCGGGCGCGCCGTGCGCCCACGCCTGGCCGAGCAGGTCCGCCAGAACGAGCGCGCCGGGTGGGAGGTCTCGGCGAGGCGCGCGTCGGAATCCGCATCGGAGGCCCGCGGTGCCTTCCACGCCCTCTACACGCAGACGATGGAGCGCACGAAAGCCTCCGACCGCTACTTCTTCGACACCGCGTACTTCGAGCGGATCCTCGCCTTCGAGCGCTCCTGGCTTCTGCTCGCCGATGGGCCCGACCTCACGGCCGGCGCGGGCGCGATCGCAGCCCTCTCCGACGGCGTCCTTCACTACTACCTCGGCGGGACCTCGGACGCTGCGCTCGACGCTTCGCCGTTCAAGAACGTGGTCGGCGCCATGCTCGATTTGGCCGACGAGCTCGAGGCGCCGCTCAACCTCGGCGGGGGACTCAGCCCGAATGACGGCCTCGAGCGCTTCAAGCGGGGCTTCGCCAACGCCGAGAGCCGGTTCGTCACCCACGAGATCGTGTGCGATCCCGGGGCGTACGACCGCCTCTCAGCGGACCGCGACGCGGGAGGCTACTTCCCGGCCTACCGAGCCCCGGCCTAGCACGCCTCGCGTCCCCGGCACTCCGAGGGGGGGTGTTCCCGACGACAGGCTTCGGCGGAAAGGCGCTGGACCCGCGTGCCCTAACCCGTGACGATCGGGACGTCCTCCGGGCCCTGGCCGCGATAGATGTCGCGGAAGTCGCGGACGGCGTCCAGGGTCGCCGCGCCCTCGTAGGTGGGACAGCCCATGAGCTGGGTCCAGGCCGTGACGGCGACGTCGTAGGGCATGTCCTCGTTCGGGTAGAGGAGGACGCCGGCGGGATCCTCGTCAAAGACGCCCTTCAGCGCCAGTTGGTCCGCCTCGGGGAGGTCTGGCGAGTACTGGATCTCGATGCGCCCGTGCTCCAGCGAATGCGTCGTGTACATGCTGTTGGGCCGCTCCACGTACGCTCCATCCGCCTGCTGCTCGGCGAAGTGGTCGCCGGAAGTCGGGGGGTTTGTCTTGTAGCTGAAGTCGTCCTTTAGCTCGACGTGGGAGTTTCCCTCCTCGGGGAGGTCGAGCTGAAGCTTGCAGCCGGCGGTCTTCGCCGCCGCCTCGAGGTCTCCCTGCTCGAGTGCCGGCGGCGGGGTGCCCTCTCGCTCGTCGACGGGCACGTCGTGGTCGAACCCGCTCTGCGCCTGAATGTGAGCCTCCTCCGGGAAGTCGCCACTGCTCGCCTCCGTCCCGCCGCCGCCACCGCTGCTGAGCACGACCACGAGGCCGACGACCACGGCGAGCGTCAGGGCGCCGGCGACGATGTAGCCCGCCAGCAGCCGGCGTCGCTCGGCGCTCGATTCAGCCTGCTCGGCCGCTAGCCGCTCGGCACGGCGGCGCTCCTGCTCTTCCTTACGGGATGACATCGGGCGCCGAGGCTAGAGGATCGACCTTCAGACCTATTAAGCGCGCTAAGCGACGCGGAGCCGTCCGTCGGGCTCCGCGGCGGCGCTGACCTGCTTGAGAAAGTCCGAGAGCTCATCGTCGAGGCGACCCGGGTTCAGCCGCCACTCGAGGATGGAGTTCGCGTCCACCAGGCGAGCCCCCGACATCTCCTCGGCCACCATGTCCGCGTCCGAGAACGGGTGGAGCGGGTCTGAGGGGTGCCCGATCACCAGGGCAGGCATCCGCAGCAGCTGGCGCTCCTCCCGGGGGGGAGCGGTGCGGCCGAAGAGGATCCCCTCCAGCACCGCGCGCGACGGCTCCGGATCCTGGCGGATCCAGTCGAGCCCCATGTCAACGAGGCCGATGGTCCGCGGAACCCTCCTGGCGCCGGACGCCAGCAGCCGCAGCACGGGCTGGCCGAAGCGCAGCGCCAGGAGCATGGGGGTGAACACCATCGCCGCGCCGAGCAGGCCGTTGTCGAGCACCGGCATCTCGACAAACAGCCCCCCGGTCCTCTCGGGATGGTGAGCGGCGAACTCGAGGCCGACGTTCGCGCCCAACGACGTGCCGCCGATCACCGGGGCGTCGAGCCCGAGGTGATCGAGCAGGGACAGCACCTGCTCGGAGAAGGCGGCCATGTTGTAGAGGCGAGGATCAACCGGGCGGTCGGACCGGCCATGGCCCAGCAGGTCCAGCGCGACGACCCGGTTACCGCGCGCAGCCAGCTCCGGGGCGAGCCGCTCGTACATGCGCCGGTTCATCAGCAGCCCGTGGACGAGCACGATGACGCTCTCGCCCTCGCCGTGGATGTCGTAGGTGAGGCGGTGCCCCGCGTGCCGGAATGAACCCTCGATCGGCGCCATGGTCAGAAGTCTATGAGGCCGCGGCAGCGGGTCGGGCGCGTTCCCAGGGCCGCGAGGCGCGTAACGCGCTCAGCACGGCCCGCACCGCCGGCGCCCGGTTCAGCGCGTAGAAGTGGATGCCCGGGGCGCCCCCCGCGAGGAGCTCGTCGCACTGGCGAGCCGCGAACGCCACGCCCAGCATCGCCTCGGCGTCGACGTCGCCTCCGAGGGCGCGCATGGCGCCGTTCAGCTCCTCCGGGATGGATGCGTCGCAGAGCTTGCAGATCCGCGCTACCTGGCCGTAGGACGTAATCGGGATCACGCCGGGGATGATCGGCACGTCAATGCCGGCCTCGCGGGCGCGGCCGACGAATTCCCAGTAGACGCTGTTGTCGAAGAAAAGCTGGGTGATGAGAAATCCCGCGCCGGAATCCACCTTCGTCTTGAGGTAGCGAAGGTCGGACTCCCGGTCGTCGGCCTCCGGGTGGACCTCGGGAAAGCAGGCCCCGCCGATCACGAAGTCGTGGCGGTCGCGGATGAAGGCGGCCAGCTCGGCCGCGCTCGACAGCCCGTCCTGCGGCTGCTCAAATTCCTCCTCGCCCCGCGGGGGGTCGCCCCGAAGGGCGAGCACGTTGGAGATCCCGGTCTCGGCGAATCGCTCGAGAAGCGCCTCCAGGCCCTCACGGGTCTCGCCGACGCAGCTCAGGTGGGCCATCACCTCGATGCCGTACTCCGAGCGGATCCGGTTGGCGATCTCCACGGTGCCGTCCCGCGTGGCTCCGCCGGCCCCGTAGGTGACCGAGACGTAGTCAGGCTCGAGCGGCTTCAGCGCCTCGACCGCCTCGAACAGCGCCGCCACGCCCTCCTCGGTCTTCGGCGGGAAGAACTCGAAGGAGAAGACGGGCTCACCCTTGGCGAGTAGCTCATCGACCCTCATGGGCCGATAAGGGTAGAGAGCGCGGCTAGCGGCCCGAGTGGACGCGCTCGGTCCGCACCCCGGGGGCGTTGCGGATGTCCCGCCCGCAGAACGGGACCCGGTTCCAGCGCTTGTCCGAGAACGCGCGCGTGTAGTCGGAGGCGTGCGGCGATTCCTGGTTTTCGGTCTGCCCGTAGGTAACGAAGGTATGGGCGCGGACGGGGCAACCCTTGTTGCGAAACGACATCGCCGCGATGAAGCTGGTGCCGTGCGGCACGTCCGGATACCCCGAGGTGGGATTCCAGCGGACGTTGATCGCGTTGAACACTCCAGCGCTTCCGGGCCCTCCGTGGATCGGGATCTGCTCACCTCCGCGCGTCTCGTACTGGTAGCCGCGCAGGCCAGCGTCGAGGGGGATGCCCGCCCCTTGAAGGTCGGTCACCGCGTCCGCCAGGGCCTTGCCGACATGCGGGCTCTCGGCGGCGAGGCCGCTTGGGGTGTTCACCGGGTCCGCGGCGGAGAACTGCTCGTCCCAGATCACATTCGAGCCGGTGTACATCCCGCTGGAGACGCCGGTGGGCACCGACTGGAAGTTGGCGAGCAGGCGCTGGACGAAGCGCCGGAACAGGATGGCCCCGCTCGAGTCGAGGTCGTCGTGGACGTCCCAGGCGGCGAGGACCGGGCAGGCCGCGGACACGTCCACGGGCCCGTTCGAGCCCGTCTGGCTCGGGCTCGACTCGCACAGGGAGACGAGCTCGTCCCGCCACAGCTCACCCGCGTACTGGCGGTTGCTCAGGGCGATGTCGCGCAGCTGCTTGAACCTGAACGTGTTCCCCGGCATGCCGTCGCTGCCGTCAAGTCGCTGCTGGACCTGCAGGAGCCCGATGCGCGTGCGCAGCGAGCGCTCGGTCTCCTCGTCCCCCACGATCCGGTCGAACCCTGTGAGCGGCTCCTCCGGGTTCGAGACCCAGTGACTGTCGTTGCCGTTGTGCACGTAGTCGTCGCGGAACAAACGAGGGATCCGGTCGGGGCCCATCAGGCCCTCGCTGACCGAGTCGGGGTCGGTGCCCCAGTTGCACTCGGAGTGGGCGCCGTCCATCACCGCGATGCCGGTCGCCGGGTACGTCGCGAGGCCGAGGGCGCCCGCGCACCCCGCCGGCCACGACGCTGAGGCGTCAGCGTCCGTGACGTTCGGGATCGCGCCGTCCATTGAGTAGTAGGCCTCGCCCCTGCGGTCGGCCGCGATCGAGTTGACCCAGGGGATCCCCTGGTAGCGCTGCTCGATCTCGTCGTACTCGCGGACGCTCTGCGCCAGGTTCGTCTTCAGGAAGTGGTTGAGGTAGCGGAAGTTCTCGTAGTTGATGTCGCCGAGCGCGAACCCCTTCGTCGGCGTCCACGGGAAGAGCGGCAGCCCCAGGATCGAGGTCAGCATGGGCCCGTACTCGGTCGAGTACAGGGTGCGAGTCCGGTCCTCGAGTGCCCCGTCAACCAGCGCCTTCACAGTCAGGTCGGAGGCCTCCATGTCCTTGAACTGCCCATCCACCAGGTACTGGTGCGGGTCGCGGGGGTTCAGCGCTAGCTCGAACGGTGTGAACCGCCAAGCGGAGGCGACGGTGTGCGACCAGGCGAGGCCGCGGGTGTTGCCGATCAGCACCAGCGGGACGCCGTGGAGCGAGCCGCCGGAGACGTTGAGCTTGCCGGGGACCTTCAGCTGCGCCTGGTAGAGCCGCTCCGCCCCGTCCCAGGGAAAATGGGGGTTCCCCAAGACCATGCCGCGCCCGTTCCGGGTTGCCTCGCCGCCGAGCCCGTAGGCGTTGGAGCCGGTGTCGATCGGGAAGAAGTCCTCCGCCTCCCCGCTCTCGAGATCCTCCACAGCCCGCCGCTGCTGGGCCTCAGCGGCCTCGATCCTGGGCGGCTCGAGGGCGGGCTCGGCCTGAGCGATGCCGGCGATGGCCGCGCCCGCGCTCGCCAGGCTGCCGAGCTGATGGAAGCGCCGGTAGGCATCGAGCTCGGTGATCGGCCGGACCCAGTCGGCGCCGCGGCAGGTCGGATCCGGCAGGTTGTCCACCCCGGTGTCCTTCAGGTACTGGTTGTAGCCCGCCACGTAGCCCGCGACGCCCTTGCGGATCGCGGGCAGCGGGCCCTCGGGCGGGTCCCGCGAGATCAGATCCTCGACGATCCCGGACTCGTTGATCGAGGCGTAGAAGAAGTCCGCGTCGAGGTTCTTGTAGGTGGCGTTGTTGCCGGAGAAGCGCCAGGTGGCGTCGGGCCCGAAGTAGCGCGAGCGCTCCGCGGACACCGTGACGTACGCGTCCGCGATCGTGCAGATGTTGTCCCGGGCGAAGACGTAGCCGTAGCCGTAGGACACGTCCTTGATGCTCTTGGCGGTGATGTGCGGGACGCCGTACTCGGTGGTCTGGACCTTCGCGTCCAGCGCCGCCGCCGGGCCGGGCAACGCCAGCGCGCCCGCCACCACGACAAGACCCGCCAGCGCCCACTGGCGCGTCCCCGAAAAGCTCACATGACGAGCCTAGACGCCGCGGCGAGATCGGGCGCCACCCCCAGCCTCACCTCGCCGCCCGCGCAGCTCAACACGGCAACCCTCCCGGGCTCGGTGAAGGTGAGCTCGACCCCGGCGCTGTCCGTCGCGAGCGCGGACTCCGGCCACCCGGCGCGATACCACGCGCCCACGGCCCCGCAGAGCGAGTCGGTGCCAGGGATCTCTCGAAGTGAGATCGCCAGGGCCCGCTCGCCCCCCCGCCGCCACAGCTCGACCTCGCCACCCGCCCAGCCGAAAACATGCCGGCGGGGCTCGGGTAGTGCGGCATCCGGATCGCCGCCGGGCGCCCGGAGAAGCCACTCCAGCTCCGCCGCCCCCAGCTCACGCTGGATCATGCTCCGCCATCCCGGGCCAGGCGCCGACGCCGGCCTGACGTGCACCGGCTCGATCACGCCGTAGCGATCGGGGAAGATCACCTGGCTCGTCGCCGTCGGCGGGTCGTCGTAGGCGCGGTCGAGGGCCGCGAAGCCCCCATCGGCCAGCCGGTGGCAGGCGAACCGCAGGCCCTCCAGGTACGGGAACAGCAACGACCGCTGCACGTAGTCGGGCAGCGCCTCGAACTCCTCCTCGCCGGGAATGTTCTCGCCGAGGGAGAGCTGGTCCTCGAGGCCCACGTAGGTGAGCGCGTAAAGCTCCATGAGCAGCGTGGCGTCGCCCTCCACGAGCGTCGCGTAGGCGAGCTCGCGGTCGGCCGCCTCGGGCCCGCCGACCCGGTCGAGGATGCCAAGGGCCTGATCCGACAGGGCGTGCTCGAGCTCGTGGGCGAGCGTCAGGACCTCGTCGGCGCCGACCTCCTCGGCCGCCTGCACCAGGAGCTCCTCCGACTCCGTGTCGTAGAGGCCCGCGACCTGGGAGCCGAGCGCCTCGGTGGTGATCTCCGCGAGGTCGCCGTCGTCGGGGATCGCCCCCAGCGCCTTCAGCAGCTCCCCCTCCTCGCGGACCTCGGTGGGCTTGAGCTCCTGCTCCACGAGGCCCTCCACCTCGGCCCGCAGCTCCTCCGCCCCGAGGAACCGAGCATCGATCGGCTTGGAGAACTCGAGTCCGCGGAGCTGGGCGACCCGAGCGGAGACCTCGTCCACGAGCGCCGCCGGGTCGTCCGCGGTGACCTCTCCCGCATCGGCTAGCTCCGTGTTGCCGAAGCAGTCGATGAATACCGGGTCGAGGTCCGCGAGGAAGTCATCGACCGCGTCGGGCGCTTCGGCGGGCGCCTGCAGGCCCCGTTCCGCAGCCCCATCGCCGGCGAACAGGGCCAGCGCACCACCCATCGCCAGGACGATCAGGATCAGTGGGAGGTCGGGCCTGCGCAAGCGGCAAACATGCCACACGCTGCCCTCCAGGGCCGAGCGCGACCCGGTATCGGCGTCCTCGCGAGGACTTTTTGACGCAGATTGCGGAAACGCGCCTTGCGGAGACCCTACCTCTTACCCTAGGTTGACAATTGCAGCCGGGAGAGAGAGGAACCGCTAAGCCAGTTGGCTCCGATCTCGAAGGTGACGAAGAGGCTTATTTCGCTCGAAGGCTACGAGCGAGGCAGGCAAGACCGTCACCCCCGGCCGCTTTTTTTGTGCCTGAACGCGGCTCTCCCACTGCACCTGAAGCGTCCGATCCGCGGTCTACCTTCCGCGGCGCGGCGATCGCCGCCGGCTGCGGGAGACCTGCCACCCCCGACGCCGTGCGACCGGGGCGCACAGGACCAGGGAGCAGGGCGCCAAGGGTCGTCACCCCGGATAGGCCCGCGGCTAGCCCGCCCTCTCCCGTTCGGTCCCGGCCCGCGATGTCCGGCCTAGACTTCCGATGATGCCCGCCGCGTCCGCCGTCGCCCTGCGCTCGAGCACCGAGTGGATCCTGCTGCTGGCCGGCCTCATCTTCCTCTGGGCGCTCGCCCTCGGGGTCTGGAAGTACCGTCAGATGGCGAGCTCGCAGGACGGGCTCGCACACCCCTATGTGGACACCGCCCACCGCGCGGCGCTGCTGTACAGCTTCGCGACCCTGCTGCTGGCGGTGTTCGTCGAGCTCAGCTCCTGGAGCGAGGCGGTGAACATGATCGCGGCGCTAGCGGTGATCCTCTTCTTCGTCGGCGCCATCGCCGGCTACTCCTACCACGGCCTCCGCCGCGACACCACCAACCAGTTCGTGGACCCCGTTCCCGGCACCCACGCCTTCATGTGGGCCCTGATCTGCGTCGAGATCGCGGGCACCGCCGTTCTCGTGGCCGGCTTCATCGACGCGCGCCTGCTCTAGCCCGGGGGTCCCGCGCGCCGAGCGCGCAACGCCGACGCAGATTGTCGTCAGGAAGAGCACGTAGAAGGCCGCCGATCACCCCGATCGCGATCCCCCAGATCCAGGTTCCGACCTGGCCGTTCTGCTCGCGGAGCACGATCAGGCCGTCGCTCAGGAACGCTCGCTCGAAGCTCGCGGGCGCCCTCAGCTCGGCCCCCGCGTCGGCTCCCTCGCCTCCCTTCAGAACCACCTCGGCGGTCTCGGCGTCGGTCCAGGAGGTCGGGAGGGTTCCATCGGCAGGCCCGATCCCGGAGTCGGAGGGAAGGCGAATCGGAACGGCGCCGCGCTCACGCCCTGTCTGGAGGCGAAGGCCGCTCTTCCAGGTGCCGTGGAGCGGGATCGGTTCGGTTGACCGATAGACGCCGCCCCCGAGGGACTCGAGGCGATCGACGATGCGCTTGTCGCCCCCCTGCCAGGCGAGGATGTAGAGCCAGTTCGCGTCCTCCGCCGCGTCCGGCGGGTCGAGGGTGACGGTGGCGAGCGCCTCGCGCTCGGGCTCCGGAGCGGTCTCGGTGAGCTCGATCGACGCGGTGGCATCCGGCAACGTCTTGGCGGCGGCGTTCACGCCGAGGGCGACGAGGACTGCGAACGCCCCGACGGTCACCAGCCGTGCGGTGCGCTGAGGCGGGAGGGCGCCGCGCAGGCCCGCGCCCAGCAGCGCGCCCAGCAGCCCCCCGGCGACCCCCGCCAGCGCGGCGGTGGGAATGCCCTCCGCGAGCAGGCCCTCGGTCCACGGCAGCGGCATCGCGATCTGCGACCAGCCGTACTCCGCGGCGAAGCCGAGCGTTCCGCAGGCGAGCCCCGCCAGCGCTCCGAACGCGATCGGGCGCAGGCGCGGCGACAGACGCACCGCCACCGTCTCGACCAGGACCGCCTCCACCAGAAAAAGCGGGAGGAGCGCTGCGGAGCGGCCCGCGAGCACGGGCATGAGGCTGGCGGCGAGCCGGATCACGAGGTAGGCGCCCCAGGTGCTCATCGCGCCGCCACGGCCGGCCCAGGATCGACCGGCGGTGAAGACGAACGCGGCTGCGCCCGCCAGGAAGAGCGGCTGCCAGACCTGGCGGTAGAGGGGGACTCCCCAGTCGAACTCGGCGAGGAAGGACTCGAGGCCGACGAGCATTCCGCCCAGGAGCAGGACCTTCTGGGCGTGGCCCCAGACCCGCCCGGCGCGCCGGGCCAGCTCGCGTCCCCGGAACAGCTCGATCCGGGCCCACGGCGCCCTCGAGCCGAACAGCTCCAGAGTTGACCAGGGCGCGCCCGCGGCGGGCTGCTGCTTCGAGCCGTTGGCGTGTGCCGCAGCACGATCGGCCCGCCGGGCGCGGCCGGCCTCGGCCACCAGGACGGTCATGCCGATCACGGAGAAGGTCCCGCCTGCGAGAAGCATGAAGTGGGTGGGGGACCACAGCGTCACGTCCTGGCCGAAGATCCGGTGCCAGACGTCATCGAGGGGCAGCGCCAGCATCGCAAACGCGCCGCAGGCGACGAGGAGCAGGCTGCCGACCGGTGCGCTCCAGCTGGGCGACAGACGCACCCACCCCGGGCGCGGCTTCTCCGCGCGAGCGAGGGCGAGGCCCAGCATGCCGGCGGCGAAGCTGCCGAAGAAGCCGAGCATCTGCGGCCAGTGGCCCGCGTTGCCGAGCGGTCCCTCGTCCCGGCCCACATCGATGTGATAGCCGATGTCCCAGAAGCCCCCGAACATGACGAGCAGGAGCGAGACGCTGGCGACCAGCACCGGTAGCGCCGCCCAGCCTGGAACCCGGAAGACCCACCCCGCGCCAGCCGCCGCCGCTGCGAGAACCTTCGTCCGGCCGGTCCAGTGGGCCCGCATCAGCCAGAGCAGCGCCAGGGCACCACCGACGTTGACCAGCGTCAGCACCGCAAGCTGGTCGAGCTGGGCGCCCCCCGCGGGCCGTTCCACGTCGGCGGCAGCCAGGAGCGGAACGAGGAGCTCACTCACGCGGATGTCACCTCGTAGTCGGAGATACGGAACTTCCGGGTGCGCCACCAGAACTCGTATGTCCAGCCGGGCCAGATCGTCGGGTTGCGCCCGTCCTCGGTCAGGTACCAGCTCTTACAGCCCGCCCACACCGCCCCGTCGTGGCGCCGCTGGATCTCGGCGTTGAACGAATCCTGGCGGTCGCGCCGAACCTCGACGGTCGCCAGGCCGTCGCTGTCCATCGCCCGCAGCGCCCCCATGACGTAGTCCACCTGCGCCTCGACCATGTTGATGACCGAGTTGTTGCCCTGCCCGGTGTTGGGCCCGATCAGCATGAACAGGTTGGGGAACCCGGCCACGGCGGTGCCGAGATAGGCCTGCGGAAACCCGTCCCAGGTCTCGGCCATCGTCCGTCCCTCACGACCCCGAAGCCGGCTCATGTTGGGCTGGTCCCAGATCCGAAAGCCGGTTCCGAAGATGATCGTGTCCACCTCGTGCTCGACCCCGTGGGAATCGACCACCGAGCGCTCGCGCACCTCGGCCAGGCCGCTGGAGACCACCTCGACGTTTGGCTTCGTGAGCGTCGGATACCAGTCGTCGGCGAGCACGATGCGCTTGCACCCGATCCGGTAGTCCGGCCGCAGACGACGGCGCAGGTCCCGGTTCGGGACCTGGCTGCGCAGATGGCGCCGAGCCCTTCCTTCGATCAACCTCAGGAGGAGCTCGCTCTTGCCGAGG
Source organism: uncultured Solirubrobacterales bacterium (assembly GCA_963807385.1). Lineage (GTDB taxonomy): Bacteria > Actinomycetota > Thermoleophilia > Solirubrobacterales > 70-9 > JBDTSW01. The sequence goes on along the minus strand of CAWEBQ010000003.1, from coordinate 877,474 downwards.
AAGGCCGGCGTGCCGCCCTCGAAGAAGCCGAATATGCCGGCGCGGACCAGGCGCTGGACGCCGGGGATTCGCCGCATCAGCCAGCGCTCGAAGCGAGTGGAGCCGCGGTCGCCCCGGGGGAGGATCCAAGGCGGCGTTCGCTGGAGGACCAGCAGGTGCGCCACGTCGGGCTGGATTCGCGGGACGAACTGCGCCGACGAGGCCCCCGTGCCGACCACTGCAACGCGCTCGCCCGTCAGGTCGTGTTCGTGGTCCCAACGCGCCGAGTGAAACATGGCACCCTGGAAGCGGTCCAGCCCGGGAACGTCCGGGATGACCGGCTCAGTGAGACCCCCGACCGCGGAGACCGCGATATCGCAGGAGAACTCGCCCTTGGTGGTTAGGCCCCGCCAGACCTGCGCGTCCGGGTCCCAGTCCGAGGCGAGCAGCTCCTCTCCGAAGCGGATGTGCTCGACGATGCCGTGCTTCTCGGCGATCCGCTTCAGGTACGCGAGGATCTCCGGCTGGGGGGAGAAGAGGCGGCGCCAGTCGGGGTTGCGCTCGAACGAGTAGGAGTAGAGGTGCGACGGCACATCGCAGGCACAGCCGGGGTAGGTGTTGTCCCGCCACGTCCCGCCCAGCTCGTCGCCGCGTTCGATGATGGCGAAGTCGTGGATGCCCGCCTGCTTCAGGCGGATCGCCATGCAGATGCCCGAGAAGCCGGCGCCGACGATGCCCACCCGGACGTGGCTGCGCTCGGCCTCGGCCGCGAAGGGCGCCGATCTGGCGACGGCCGTGGCGCTCATCGCCGCGTCCCCGCGGGCGCCTGTCCGTTCTCGGCGTGCCGCCGTGCAGCGCTGGCGGCGCCGGAGATCCCGAGCACGGGGTCCTGGGCGCGTAGCGCGGGGTCGTCCTCGACGACGGCCAGTGCATCCGCCAGCCGCTTGCTGTGCATCGCTCGCCACTCGGTCAGAGGTTGAAGCGCCCCGCGCGTAAGCAGGGCGGCGCCCACCCAGCGTGGCGCCCACACCCGCGACGAGCGGCGCTCGACGCCTCGCTCGATCGCGTCGACCGCTTCCGAGAGGGGAGCGGACCGCCTGGCGAACCCGGGGATCAGGGGTTCGAGGATCTTCGTCGAGGCATGATCCTTGGACACGCGGGCGAGATCGGTGTCGATGATCCCGAAGTAGGCGCAGCCCACGCGGGCTCCGCTCCTGGCCAGCTCGACCCGCAGGGAGTTCGTCAGCCCCTCGACGGCCGCCTTCGACGCGGAGTAGGGCGCCATCAGGGGCACATGGGATGCCGCGGCCAGCGACGCGATGTTGAGCAGGTAACCCTGGTTGGCGATCACGTGGCGCAGGACCGCGCGGTCGGTCCGCCAGACGCCCTGGATGTTCACCTCGAGCACCCGCTCGACCTGCTCGAACGGCGCCTCCGCGAGGGTGCCGATGCAGTGGATGCCGGCGTTGGCGACCGCCACGTCGAGGGAGCCGAAGCACTCCACCGTCTCGGCCACCGCCCGCTCGAGCGCCTCGAAGTCGGTGACGTCGGCCTCGAGCGCCACGGCGCGGTCGCCCAGGCGCGCGGCGAGCTCCTCGAGCAGCTCGGGCTCCAGGCCCACCAGCGCGACGTTGGCGCCCTTCGCGTGCAAGCGCTCGGCCACCCCCGCGCCGATCCCGCGGGCGGCCCCCGTGACGAAGACGGTGCGCCCTTCGACCTCGAACCTGGCTCCCAACATCAACCTCCGGCCTCTGGTTTCGTACGGTGCCGTATATACGCTACCGTACATTGTGCTCGCATGTCCAGAGGTGTCAAAGTCAAGGGGCGCATGGCCGTCCCGACCCGCCGCTACACGCCGCGCCTGCCGCGAGAGGAACGCCGCGAGCAGGTCCTGGACGCCACGCTGCACCTGATCGCCGAGGGCGGATTCAGCGACGTCTCGATGGAGGCCGTCGCCCGCGAGGTCGGGGTGGCCAAGACAGTCGTCTACGACGCCTTCGCCAACAAGGAGGAACTCCTCAACGCCCTGTTCGTCCGCGAGCAGGAACGGACCCTCGCGGAGATCGCTGCCGTGATCCCAAAGCCGCCGCTCGAGGGCGAGCCCGACAGGATCCTCGCCGACAGCATCGAGCGGCTGCTTGACGCCGTGGCCGAGCACCCCGACGCGTGGCGCCTGATCCTGATGCCCGCCGACGGGATGCCGCCGGTGGTCCGCGACGAGGTGAACCGCCACCGCGAGGCGCTGGTGGACCAGATCGAGCCGATGATCGCCTGGGGCATGAAGCAGCTGGGCCTCGTTCTCGACCCCGAGCTTGCCGCCGCCGGGATCCTCGGAGCCGCCGAGAACGCCGCGCGCCTAAGCCTCACCCATCCGGACCGGTTCCCGCCCAGACGTATTGCGGAGTTCGCCGCCGACGTCGTCGCCACGGTTCGCAAGACCTGACCGACTAGGGTCATCGCATGAGCGATCGCGACTTCGACGTCGTCGTCTTCGGCGCGACCAGCGTCACCGGGCGCCGGGTGGCCGCCTATCTGGCGGAGCGGGCCGCCGAGGACGGGGTCAGCTGGGCCGCAGGCGCACGGGACGCCGGCAAGGCGGCGCACGTCCTCGCGAAGGAGGGCGTCGAGGCGCCCGAGACGATCGTCGCCGACGTCGCGGACCCGGACTCGCTGCTGGCGATGGCCAAGCGCGCGAAGGCCGTGGTCAATCTCGTCGGCCCGTACACCCTCTACGGCCGTCCGGTGATCGAGGCCTGCGTGGCCGCGGGCACGCACTACGCCGACCTCACCGGCGAGATCCCCTTCGTCAGTCGCATCCAGGCCGCGTTCCACGGCCCGGCGACCGACGCGGGGATGAAGCTGGTTCAGGTCTGCGGCTTCGAGGCGCTGCCCCCCGACCTCGCGGTGCTGCTGGCGGCCGAGGCGGCGGAGGAGCGCTTCGACCAGCCGCTCACCGAGGTCGATCTCGAGCTGCGGATGCTCGAGGCGCCGAGCCCACCGCGGCCCTCGGACTACATCTCGGGCGGCACCTTCCAGAGCATGGCCGCGGTGACCGGGGATCCCGACTCGGCCGTGATCACGGATCCGGGTTGCCTAGTGGATGACTACGCCTTTGCGGAGGAGGTGCGCCGACGAAGCCCGATCACGGTGGCGCCCCGCCGCGGGACGAGGGGGTCGGTCGTCGCGCCGATGAGCCCGGCGGCGTTCATCAACCCCGCCGTGATCCACCGTTCGGCGGCCCTCCGCGCCGAGGGCGGCGCGAAATCGACTCCGTTCGCCTACCGCGAGGGCATGTCCATAGACGGATCCGGACTCACCCTGCCGTTCCGCTACATGGCGGCGGGCGCGATGGCCGGGACGCAGGCGGCCGTGGGCCGGATCGCCGGCGCGGGCCCGTCCGTCCGGGAGTCGGCGTCGAGGTTCCTCGCCAGGGCGCTGCCATCGTCGGGGGCCGGCCCGAAGGAGGGCCGGCTGGAGCCCTGGCGATGGACCATGGACGTTCGCGGACGCACAGCGGGCGGCAACGAGATCCACGTCGAGGCCGCCTGCGAGGGCCACCCCGGCTACCTCGCCACGGCGAGGATGCTCGGTGAGGCGGGACTGCTGATGGCCGAGGACGGCGCGACGCCGGACGTTGCCGGGTGCCTCACCCCCTCGGCGGCCCTCGGCAGCGAGAGCGTCCCCCGCTTCGAGCGCGCGAAGCTCCGGTTCACGGTGCGCGAGTAGCGCCGATAGCGTATGTCCCTGGCCTGCTGGGCCGGGTGCGGTGGTAGCGGAGCCCGTTCAGCCGCCGATGCTGCGCCCCATTGCCATGTCCCGGCGACCGCGACCTGGCGCCCCCTGATACACCTCCGGCCTGTGAAGGTCGACTCTGGGGGCTATTCCGCGACCGTTGATGCCGCCGGCGACTCGGCTCGCCAGGCGGAAGCGGACGGATACGACGGGTGGTGGGCGGTCGAGACGCAGGTGGACCCCTTCCTCGCCTGCGCCGTGGCCGCCGAGCGGACCGAGCGGGTCGAGATTGGGACCGGAATCGCGGTCGCGCTCGCGCGCAACCCGATGACCGTCGCGCTTCAGGCAAACGACCTCCAGGCGCTCTCGGGCGGCCGGTTCGTTTTGGGGCTGGGCTCGCAGATCAAGCCGCACATCACCCGCCGCTACTCGATGCCGTGGTCGAAGCCCGCGGCGCGGATGCGCGAGTTCATCCTGGCGATCCGTGCGATCTGGGATACGTGGGGGACCGGAGCAGCGCTCGAGTTCGAGGGCGAGTTCTACACGCACACACTCATGGCGCCGTTCTTCGACCCCGGGCCGAACCCGCACGGGAACCCCAAGGTGATGCTGGCCGCCGTGGGCCCGCTGATGACCGAGACCGCGGGGGAGGTGGCCGACGGCGTCCTGATCCACGGCTTCTCAACCGAGCGCTACCTGCGCGAAGCGACCCTGCCTGCGCTGGAGCGGGGGTTCGAGAAGGCGGGGCGTACGCAGGAGGGGTTCGAGATCACCGCCCCCGCGTTCGTGGTCGCCCGCGACACCGAGGAGGAGATCGCCGAGGGCGTCGCCTTCATCCGCAACCAGATCGCCTTCTACGGCTCGACCCCCGCGTACAGGCCGGTTCTCGAACTCCACGGCTGGGGCGACCTCCAGGACGACCTGAAGGCCATGACCAAGCGCGGCGAGTGGGACTCGATGAGCGAGCTGATCGACGACGAGGTCCTCAACACCTTCGCCGTCGTCGGCACGCCGGAGGAGGCGATCGCCGAGGTGAACCGGCGCTACGGCGACGTCGCCACCCGGATTCAGCTCGCGATGCCCGTGGACCGTGACGAGGCGCGCTGGAAGGGCCTGTTCGCGGACCTTCGCGAAGGCTCCGCGGCCTAGGAACGATCGAGTCCGAGCGTGGAAGACCAGTCCTTAGTCGTCATCGTCGTCCTGCCGGTCGCCCTGGCGGTGATCATGGTCACCCTCGGGCTGAGCCTCGTGCCCAACGACTTCCGGCGCATCGTCACCCGCCCGCGCGGCGTGGGGATCGGCCTCACGAACCTGCTCCTCATCGCACCGCTCCTGGCGTTCGCGGTGGCGGAGCTGTTCGGGCTGCCGGCCACGCTCGCCGTCGGCCTCGTGCTGCTGGGCGCCTCGCCCGGCGGGACGATGGCGAACATGCTCACGCACCTCGCGCGCGGGGACGTGGCCCTGTCGGTGTCGATGACGGCGCTCTCCAGCCTGGCGGCGGTGATCACCGTCCCTCTGTTCCTGAGCCTCGCCGTCGAGCGCTTCGGCGCAACCTTCGGCAGCGATGTGGAGATGCTCCGGATCGTCGTGCGGGTCTTCCTGATCAGCATCGTTCCGCTCGCGGTGGGCATGTGGATCCGCTCGCGTGCGCCGGATTGGACCGAGCGCAACTACGACCGCTTTCGCCGGCTCGCGCTCGCGGCGTTCGTCCTGGTGGTGATCGCGGCCGTGGCGGCGGAGCACGAGAAGGTCTTCGAGAGCTTCACCGAGGTCGCGGCCGCCGCGGTCGCGCTCAACCTCGCAGCGATGACGGTGAGCTTCCTCGTCGCGCGCGCGTCGGGGCTCGACGAGCGCCAGACGACCGCGATCGCGATGGAGCTGGGAGTCCACAACTCGACGCTGGCGATTGCGGTCGCCGTCACGATCTCCACCGAGCTGGCGATCCCCGCGGCCGTCTACAGCTCGTTTATGTTCATCAGCGCGGGTGTGTTCGCCCGGCTCATGTACTTGCGCAACGCGCGCCCGGCCTGACCTCGCGCCCCCCTTCTTCGCCGAGCTTCGCAATAGTTAGGCGATGGGATACCGAGACCAGCTGCCCCAGCTCGATGGCGACCTCTTTCTCACCGATGGGGGGATCGAGACCTCACTGATCTTCCACGACGGCCTTGACCTGCCGCTGTTCGCGGCCTTCACGCTGCTCAAGAACCCCGAGGGCACCGAGGCGCTCCGCCGCTACTACGCCCCCTACACCGAGATTGCCGCCGAGGGCGGCCTCGGCTTCATCCTGGAGAGCCCGACGTGGCGCGCGAGCCCGGGGTGGGCCGAGCAGCTCGGCATCTCGCGCGAGGAGCTGGATCAGCTCAACCGCAAGGCGATCGCGCTGATGGCGGAGATCCGCGATGAGCACCTCGCATTCCCCACCCCCTTCGTCATCAGCGGTTGCGTCGGTCCCCAGGGCGACGGGTACAGCCCCGAGGAGATCCTGAGCGCCGATGCCGCGCAGGAGTACCACTCGACTCAGATCAACACCTTCGCCGACACCGAGGCGGACATGGTCACCGCGATCACGATGACCTACGCCGATGAGGCGATCGGGATCACCCGCGCGGCTAGGGAGGCCGGGTTGCCCGCCGTCCTCTCACTCACGCTCGAGACCGACGGGCGGCTACCGAGCGGCCAGGGCCTGGGCGAGGCGATCGAGGAGATCGATGCCGGCACCGACGCATACGCCTCCTACCTGATGATCAACTGCGCCCACCCGACTCATTTCGACGACGTACTCGACGTAGCCGCGACGTGGGCGGAGCGGATCCGCGGCCTCAGGGCCAACGCATCAACGATGAGCCACGCCGAGCTCGACGAGGCCGAGGAGTTGGACGACGGCGATCCCGCCGATCTCGGCGCCCGCTACGCGGCTCTGCGCGAACGCCTGCCCGCCCTGAACGTGATCGGCGGATGCTGCGGCACAGACAGCCGCCATGTGGCGGCTGCCTGTTCCGCGTTCAGTTCCGGGTAGGTCTAGAAGTTGACGACCGGGCTCTTATCGCCGGCGCAGCCGTTGGTCCTGCTGACCTTGGCGTAGATCTTGCCGCCGCCGCCGGGGTTGCCGATCGACCAGGCGCCGTCACTGTCCGCGTTGTCGTCGCCGATCTTGTCGTCGGCGCCCGGCTTCACCCGATACACCTTGACCTTCCGGCCCTCCACGCACGACGCCTTCGTGCTCTTGACCTTGCCGCGCGGGTCACCATTCGCGTTGATCGTCACGGTCGTCTTCGTCCCGCCTCCGGCGGTGGCGGTGCTCGCCATGCCGAGCGCCGCGATCATCGCGACGGCGGCCGTTCCTGAGATAAGCCTGGTCTTCATTCCATCTCCCTGGAGTCGGTTGCCCATCGGGCGCAAGGTAGCACCGGTGTCCAGGCCTCAACACCCTGCGGGGTCAGGCTGAAGCCTGACCCCGCAGGTGCTGACTTCGGTGGCTAGCGGCTGATCACCGGGCTGAGGTCGCCGCCACACTGGGCGTTCTTCTTGACCTGGGCGTAGAACTTGCCCTTCTTGAAGCCGGAGTTGCCGATGTTGTACATCCCGTCCGGGCCGTTGGGCGCGGAGGTATCGGAGCCGATCTTCTTGTCGGTCGAGGGGCTCGGGCTCTGGCCGAGCATCTTGTAGACGTTGACCTGGCGGCCGGACTCGCAGCTCTGCTTGGAGCTCTTGACGTAGCCGTAGTACTCGCCCTCCTGGCCCTTGATCGTGACCTCGGTCGGGGTCGCGGCCTGGGCGACGCCGGCGAACACACCCGTCAGGGCGACGGCGGCGGTGGCGATGAGAGTGCGGGTCTTCATTTGATTTCTTCTCCATCTGCCCGGGTCTTGACCGGGCGGTTGATTGCTGTAGGAGAAGCATCGCCTCGAACCCCGCTCCCTACCAGGGGCCCATGGCGGCGACGTCGGCCCCTCGGGGGGTGGTTGGTTTCACCCCTCGGAGGCCGGCAGATGGGGCCCGCTATGTCTCGGCGTAGGCGGGCTCCCGAGCGGGCTGTCGCGCCTGCCCCACGCCCTCCGGGTCCGTCCCCGGAGCTTCGGGCATCTGCATATCCTGCTCGGCGACCTCCCGGCACACAGTGAGGGCGACCACGATCGAGGAGATCACGAGAGCCGCGGCGATGAGGAACGCCACGTGGTATCCGCCGGTCAGCGCGGACGCGAGCGACTCGCCGCTCCCGGAGAGCGTCTCGGCGCGATCCGCGGCAGCCGTCGCCAGCACGGCAAGGCCGATCGCGCCGCCTACCTGCGCAGAGGTGTTGACCAGCCCTGAGGCCAGGCCGGCATCCTCGGGGGTGGCGCTCGACATCGCGAGCTTCATGAGCGCGGGGAAGGAGGTGCCGGCGCCGAGGCCGAGCAGGACCATCAGCGGAAGCAGGTCAACGACGTAGGTGGCGTCAACCGGGACCCGCGCGAACAAGAGCAGGGAGAGCGTGATCAGGACCAGGCCCGGGACCATCACTGCCCTCGGCCCGTAGCGCAGCACGAGGCGATCAGAGAACCTGATCGACATCGTGCCCATCACCAGCGTGGTCGGCAGGAACGCGAGCCCGATCTCGAGCGGCGAGTAGTCCTTGACCTGCTCGAGGTACAGCGAGCCGAGGAAGAACGTCCCGAACATTCCGGCGACGCCAAGCGCCTGCACGAGGTTCGCGCCGGCGATATTCCGCTCCCGGAAGATGCGCAAGGGCATCAGCGGGCTCGCCGCCGTCGCCTCGCGCGCGATGAACGCGACCAGCAGCGCCAGGGACACCGCGCTCAGGAGCAGGGCCTGGGTAGAGCCCCAGCCCTGCTCGGCGGCGGGCTTGACGATCGTGTAGACGCCGAGCATCAGCGACGACGTGATCAGCACCGCGCCGGGGACGTCCGCGCCGCTGGCCAGGCCGATCCCCTTGTCGCGCTCGAGCAGGCGGTTGGCCGCGACGGCGGTCGCGATGCCGATCGGGACGTTGATGAAGAAGATCCAGTGCCAGTTGATCGAGTCGGTGAGGATCCCCCCGGCGAGCAGGCCGATCGATCCCCCCGCCGAGGCGACGAAGGCGAACACGCCGATCGCCTTCGCCTGCTCACGCGGCTGCGGGAACATCGTCACGATCATCCCCAGGACGACGGCCGAGGTCATCGCGCCGCCGACGCCCTGGACGAACCGGGCGGCGACGAGGAGCCCCTGGCTCTGGGCGAGGCCGCAGAGCAGCGAGGCCAGCACGAACACGGTCAGGCCCGCCAGGAAGATGTTCCTGCGGCCGAGCAGGTCTCCAAGCCGCCCGGACAGCAACAGCAGCCCGCCGAAGGCGATCAGGTAGCCGTTCACCACCCACGCGAGGCCGGCGGACGAGAAGCCCAGGTCGGCCTGGATGGTGGGCAGCGCGACGTTCACGACCGTGATGTCGAGGACGATCATCAGCATCCCCGTGCACAGCACGTAGAGGGCGATCCAGCGGCTTCGGTCGGTTGTCTCGGTCATCTCGGCTCCGTCGTGGTCGGGTCGGCGATGTAGACGGCCGGGGGGGCCGAAACTCATCGGCGGGTCATCTAAGCAGCCCCGATTTCGGCTGCCAGAAGGCAAGCTCGCCGCCGGCCGGCGACCGCACTACGCTGCGCCACCCGGCCGGTCCCTCGCGGGGTTCCAGCGGCACGCTTGCGCCCTCATCGCGCGCCCGATCGGTGGCCGCGCGTACGTCGCGAACGCCGACGTAGGGCAGCCAGAGGGACGTGGCGGTCGCGCATTCGACCACGCCCGCGCCTACGCCCCCCCCGAGCTCGAGCGCCTGATAGGTGTGCGTCCCCGCCCGGACGCTCTCCGGGCGCCACCCGCAGACGCGGGCGTAGAACTCGCAGGCTTTCCGCAGATCGACGGTGTGGAGCTCGAGGTGCACCACTGGGTTTGAGGCGGCGGGCGTCATTCGCTGTCCAAACAGACCGAGGCACCGCCGGGAAATCATCGGTCCACCGATGATTCAAGGCCACTCCGGCGGTCTAATGTCAAGCACATGAGCCCAGAGACAATCCAGCCGTCCCAGGAGCGCCAGCTGTTGGAGGCCGCGAGCGGCGGTGACGAGGGCGCGTTCGACCGGCTGGTCCGGCCCCGCCGCGGCGAGCTCCACGCGCACTGCTACCGGATGCTCGGCTCGGTCCACGACGCGGAGGATGCGCTCCAGGAGGCGCTGCTTCGGGCCTGGCGGGGCCTGCCCGGTTTCCAGGGCCGCAGCTCATTGCGATCGTGGCTCTACCGGATCGCCACCAACGCGTGCCTCGACTCGATCGCCAAGCGCCCCAAGCGGGTGCTCCCCGTCGACTACGCCCCGCCCTCGGACCCGCACGACGGCCCCGGCGAGCCCGTCGTGGAGTCGGTGTGGGTGGAGCCGTACCCGGATGAGACCCTCGCGGTTGAGGCCGGGTTCGACGCCCCGGACGCCAGCTACGAGCGGCGGGAGGCGGTGGAGCTGGCCTTCGTCGCGGCGCTGCAGGCGCTGCCCCCGAACCAGCGGGCGGCGCTGGTCATGCGCGAGGTGCTCGGCTTCTCGGCGAGCGAGACCGCCGAGTCGCTCGAGACCACCACCGCTTCGGTCAACAGCGCCCTTCAGCGCGCGCGCAGGACCATGGAGGAAAAGACGCCGGAGCGGACCCAGCAGGAGACGCTGCGCGCCCTCGGCGACGAGCGCGTGCGCGAGCTGGTCGAGGCCTATGTGGAGGCGTGGCAGCGCACCGACATCGACGCCGTGGTCGGGATGCTGGCCGAGGATGCAACCTTCTCGATGCCTCCCCTCGCAAGCTGGTACGGCGGGCCGGACGGGCGCAAGTCGCTCACGGACTTCATGCACGTCGGCCCGTTGTCCGGGGAATGGTGCTGGCACCCCGTGCGTGTGCGGGCGAGCGGCCAGGAGGCGCTGGGCTTTTACGAGTGGGACGTCGAGCTCGAGGCCTACACACCGTTCGCCCTGAACGTCCTCACCTTCCGCGGCGAGGAGATCGCCGACGTGACCTGCTTCGTCACCCGGACGATGGACGACGCCGACTTCGGCCGCTGGCCGGACGAACCGGTCGATCCGGACCGTGCAGACGCCTACTTCCGGCGGTTCGGGCTTCCCGAGACGATCCCGGGGCCCCAGGCCGCGACCACGAGGCCGGCAAGCTCCTAGCCGTTGCCGACGTAGGCCCCTGCGAGCGCTCTGACCTCGGCGTAGATCCGCTCCTCGCGCTCGGGGTCGATCACGGGCTTGCGGATGCTGTTGATCACCCACCGCTGCTGCTCCGGGGTCGAGGACGCCTTGCCGTGGAGGTCGAGCGCCAGGGTGGAGAAGTCACGCACGAGCCACTCGAAGACGAGATCGACGACGTCACCGGGAGTCCCCTGCGCGCCGGCCTCCTCGAGGATCAGCTGCCCGTAGGGGACGAGCGTGAAGACCTGAGCCAGGCACTGCTGGAAGTCGAGGTCATCGCCCATCTGTTCCGCGGTCAGGGGAGCCTCGGAGACCATGGCGACGAGGGCCTCGGCCTGCTCGCGGAACAGGGCGACGTTCGGCACCTCGGCGAACGCGTCGAACGCCGGCCGCCAGTCGGCGAACGTGATCCGGCCCAGCCCGCGGGTGGGCCCCTGGGCGAACAGGAACGCATCGTCGCCCGGCCCCCGCCTGCCCGGCGGGGGCTGGAGGTCGTCCGTACCGAACAGGTAGTTCGGCAAGAACTTGAGCGCCAGCGCGAGGTTCACGTGCACGGTGCCCTCCAGCTTCGGGAGCCCGCCGATGATGTTCTTCGCGCTCTCGAAGTAGCTGTCACGCTCGAAGCCCTTCGCGGAGATCACTTCCCCCAGCAGGCTCACGATGCGCTCCCCCTCCATCGTCACGCGCATCTTGTTGATCGGCGTGTAGAGGAGGTAGCGCCGGTCCTCCAGCGACGCCGTGCGCACGTAGTCCACGGCGCGGGCGCCGTAGAGCTGGGTGCCGAGCAGCCGGGCGTAGGCCTCGGAGAGGATGCGCCGGACCTGGCCGAACTCGGTCACCCGCTTGCCGAACAGCACGCGGCCCTCGGCCTGCTCGATCGTCTCGTAGAAGCAGTGCTCCGCCATGCCGATCGCGCAGAACCCCAGGTTGAACTTGCCGACGTTGATCGTGTTGAGGGCGGCCTCGAACGCCGCTGGACCGGTGTGCAGCACGTCCTCGGCGCGGACCGGGTAGTCGGCGAGGTCGAATGCGCTCACGTGCATCTGGCCGTAGACGACGTTGCGACGTAGGAGGTAGGCCTCGTGGGCGCTGTCGGCGGCGAAGAAGACGTATCCCTCGGGTCCTTCCACGTCGGCCCTGCGCCCGAACACCGAGACCATGCCGGCGAGGTTGCCGTTGCCGATGTAGTACTTGCCACCGCTTGCCCGGAAGCCCCCGTCGCCGTCAGGGGTGAGGACCATGTCGGTCGAGTAGATATCGGCTCCGTGTTCGCGCTCGGAGAGCCCGAAGGCGAAGATCGCGCCCTCCTCCAGAAGCTCCGCGGCCCGTCGGCGGGCGGCCTCGTTGTCACTCTGCCAGATCGGCCCGAGGCCGAGGATCGTGACCTGCCACGCGTACCAGTAGGGCAGCCCATAGAAGCCGAGGATCCGGTTGAACGCCGCGTTGCGCGCGGTGTCCCAGCGCTTGTCGGGGTCGCCGCCGCCGTCGCGCTCAGGGGTGAGCAGGATGGCGAGCGCCCGCTCGCTCCCGAGGAACTCGATGAAGTCGCCGTACCACTCGTCGCTTCGGATCTCCTCGGCGATCCGGGCTGAACCCTTTTCCTCGAACCAGTCGATGGTGGCCCGCAGCAGGCGCTGGGTAGCCGGGTCGAACTCGGAGGCCTCATAGGTGGCGGGGTTGAACAGGCGGTTGGTGAGGGCGGCGGTCGTCATGCCCCCGAGCCTGTCAGATCCGCGGCCGGGGCTCCAGTTGACATGTGACCTATAAGTCACCTATGCTCAAACCATGGACGCGGTGTTCAAGGCATTGGCCGACCCGACGAGGAGGGATCTCCTCGATCGGCTCTTCGAGGAGGACGGGCAGACGCTCGGCGCCCTCGAGGAGGGCCACGCGATGACCCGCTTCGGCGTAATGAAGCACCTGCGAGTGCTCGAGGAGGCCGGGTTGATCACCACCCGCAGGCGCGGGCGGGAGAAGCTCCACTTCCTGAACGCCGTCCCGATTCAGCAGATTCAGGAGCGCTGGGTCAGCAAGTACGCAGAGCCCTGGGCGGCGACGCTCACCGGGCTGAAACGAACAGTCGAGGAGGACTAGATGGAAGCGTCCGAGGACAACTACGCCGAGGAGAACTACGCCGTCGTTGACGGCCGCGGCACCCTGACGGTGTTCGAGATCTACATCAAGGCGCCGCCCGAGCGCGTCTGGGAGGCGATCACCGATCCGCGAATGCGCGCGAAGTACTCGTTCGGCGTCGAGACCAGGTCGGATTGGACTCCGGGATCCAGCTACGAGGCCGGCGTCCCCGGAGTGATCGACATCTCGGCGGGCGAGAACCTCGAGGTCGAGGCGCCGCGAAGGCTCGTCCAGAGCATGACGGCCCTGTGGAGCGACGAGGTGAGATCCGCCGGAAGCTCCCGAGTGACGTGGGAGCTGACCCCCGTCGGGAGCTCCACCCAGCTTACGGTCACCCACGACGAGCTGCCCGAGGGCGCAAACAACGAGCTCTGGGGTGGCTGGATGATGATCCTGTCCGGCCTGAAGACGCTGGTGGAGACCGGCGAGCAGCTCGACACCCCCGGGTCGCTGCGGTACTCGGGCGCCAGCGCCTAGGAGACGCGCGTGCCTCAACACCCTGCGGGGTCAGGCTGAAGCCTGACCCCGCAGGTGCTGACTTCGGTGGCTAGCGGCTGATCACCGGGCTGAGGTCGCCGCCACACTGGGCGTTCTTCTTGACCTGGGCGTAGAACTTGCCCTTCTTGAAGCCGGAGTTGCCGATGTTGTACATCCCGTCCGGGCCGTTGGGCGCGGAGGTATCGGAGCCGATCTTCTTGTCGGTCGAGGGGCTCGGGCTCTGGCCGAGCATCTTGTAGACGTTGACCTGGCGGCCGGACTCGCAGCTCTGCTTGGAGCTCTTGACGTAGCCGTAGTACTCGCCCTCCTGGCCCTTGATCGTGACCTCGGTCGGGGTCGCGGCCTGGGCGACGCCGGCGAACACACCCGTCAGGGCGACGGCGGCGGTGGCGATGAGAGTGCGGGTCTTCATTTGATTTCTTCTCCATCTGCCCGGGTCTTGACCGGGCGGTTGATTGCTGTAGGAGAAGCATCGCCTCGAACCCCGCTCCCTACCAGGGGCCCATGGCGGCGACGTCGGCCCCTCGGGGGGTGGTTGGTTTCACCCCTCGGGGATACTGGGCGGGATGAGCGCCGAGAACGTCCAGTTGATCAGGGATTCGACCGCCGCCGGCAACCGAAAGGACTGGGACGCGGTGCTCGCGACCCTCTCCCCGGCCTTCGAGCTCGACATGTCCCGGGCGACCGGCCCGTTCCAGGGGCGCTACGGAATCGAGGAGGTGCGCGGGTTCCTGGAGGACTTTTTCGACAGCTGGGAGTCAGTTGAATTCGTGCTGGAGGAGTTCATCGAGGCGGACGACGTGACCGTCGTCCCGCAGTCGCTGCGGGCCCGAGGCCGCTCTGGAATCGAGGTGGAGGCCCGTCCCACCATGGCCTGGACCGTCCGCGAGGGGAAGATCCAGCGCATAACGATGTACCAGGAGCGCGAGGACGCGCTCGAGGATCTCGGCATCCCGGAACCGGCGTGAGCGGACAGCGCGTGACGTTGATTGGCCCGGGAGATGCCGAGGGAGCACTCCCCCGGCACGGGCGGGCGACGTGATGGAGCGCTCGGCGTGCATTTGCCTCTGATGCAGCTCGGCGACGAGAGCTGTCGCTCGCCCGGGTGCAAGCCACGGTGGACGCGGCTCGCGATTGCGGCTTTGCGGCGGTGTCCGCGAACGACCACTTTGTCTTCTCGCGGGCGCCGGATGTCAGCGGGTATTTCTCTGGCCGCTGGGAGAAGAGGCCCGCCAGATCGAGCTCGTGGCCGCCGAGGTCGTACCCCGGATTGTGTAGGAATGAGGCCGAGGGAGACCGATAGAGCCACCGCGAGCTCACACGCCTACAGGCGGACTCGGTGGCTTGGTAGTCCCACTCAGATAGCTGCTTGCCGAAGGAATGCGATCACCTCTTGGGCGCAGCGCTCAGGCTCATCTTCATAGAGGAAGTGGCGCACCTCCTCGAGCAGCACGAGCTTCGAACCTGGTATCTCCCGCGCGAAGCGGGAGGCGTAATCGAGGGGCAGAAACTCATCTCGCTGTCCCCACAAGATCAAGGTCGGTACCCCGAGTTCGGCGAGCTTTCGGTGATAGGGCTTGAGCTCATCGAGGTCGAAGGAGCGATACAGCTCGAGCATGCCACGGCGGCCGGCCGGGGTGGAGAAGGCCTTCCAGTACTCCTCGATCGCATGCTGGTCGAACCCGCTGGCGGCCTCCTCGAGCATCGCCGAGAACCCCTCGCGGGAGAGGCTGTTCACGAGCGCCTCCCCCTGGATGGGGGTACGCATGGTCTTGGCAATCGAGACCCACTCGATATCGGGAAAGAACCCTGTGTTGGAGATCACCAGGCCGGTGACGGCATCCGGGTGCTCGCATGCCCAGCGCAGGCCGATCACTCCGCCCGTGTCGTGGACCACCAGCGCCACCCGGTCGAGCCCCATCTGCCGGCGAAAGCTCTCAACAACAGCTACCTGGCGCTCGAGAGTCCCGGGGGAGTCCGGCGGCGTGTCGCCGAAGCCGGCGAGATCGGGCGCCAACGCTCGGTGGCCTGACGACGCGAGCGCCGGGAGCAGGTGCCGCCACATGTATGAGCTCTGCGGCCACCCGTGGACACACAGAACCGGGCAACGCTCCGATTCGTTTGAGGGCTCCGCCTTTCGGTAGGCGATTCCGCCGACGCTATCCGCGATCACCTGTGGCACATACGCAACCTACCGACGATCTCCGGAATGCTTCTCCGCAGCCTCGAAGCCGCCGGCCACGGCGCACGAGTCTCGGGTGTTACGACCCGAGGTGGAGCTGGTCTGGCCGGTCGCGCAGCAAGGCGACGCCGGCGCCGACGCTGATCGTCGCGCCAGCGGCCAAAAGCAGCCACATGGGGAGGGCGATCGGCATCACCTTCGCGGACTTGAACTCTTCGACGCTGGCGGAGACGGCATCGGCGAGACGGGAGAGACGGGGGCCGATCACATCCCACCGGGCGAGGAACTCCCCCGCGGCTGGATAGCCCCGTCGGCTCAGCTCCTGGGCGGGCGGCACCCCCAGCGGGCGGGCGAGATAGGGGACCGTCTCCTCGTTCGTCTCGAGGTACAGAGCGTCGAGGGCGGCACTGGCCTGCTGGGCTGCGTCGGCCGCCTCCTCCGTGAGGCCGCGGCTGGCGAAGTCCTTGACGTCCTCACCATCGGTCGCCTTGGTGGCCGCCCCCAGCGCCAGCGGGCCGATCATCATCGCCACCCCAATCCCCAGGATCGAGATCGTCGAGGCGCGGGTGCCGGTCCGAAGGGCGATCAGCCCGGCAACTAGACAGAGCGCCCCCGCCAGCAAGAACAGCCAAGGGGTGGCGGTCAGTGGAAGGGCGCTGGTCGGGATGTCGTATACCGACTGGAACTTGTCCTCGACGGCAGCGAGCTGTTCGGAGTAGCGGACCGAGAAGTCCGTGGCCTGGGGGATCTCCTCCCGTGCGGCGGTCAGGGCCGGGAAGCGCGACTCGACCAGCGCCTCGAACTCGCGCTCGCGCAGGCCGGCGTCGGCGGCCAGCCCGGGGAGGGCGGTTTCGACCAGCTCGGAGCTGCCGCTGCGCGTGATCTCGGCCTCGTCGAGGTAGCGAGCGGGGTTGTTGTCAAGCGCGAGGAACTCGAAGCGGTCGAGGATGCGCTCGGCATCGGCCGTGCGTCCGAACATCGAGTACGTCACCGGAAACGCGAGGAGCCCGACGCCGGCTGCGATCGTGAGGAAGGCGAGGCCCCGGCGCATGGCGCCAGCCTACGTTGAAACTAGCGACGCGGTAGCCTTGACGGCGAGAGTCGGGCTCAGGGCACTTGCGCTTACCGATGATCCCGGCTGCCACCGATAAAGGGGGTTCATGGTGAGGCTTGGTTCCGGGTGTAACACCGGTTTTGGCGTCTCCGGACTGCTCGCTGGAGTGGCGGGGCTCGCGGTCTTCGTCCTGGCGGCCCAGCCGGCAGCCGCCCTCAAATACCGAAGCGATACCCAGCCCCTGCCGAACGACCAAAGTCCGCCGCTCGAAGTCTTCTGCCCCGACGGAACCGATGTGACCGGCGGCGGTGTCCAGACGTCGGCTCTCAGCGAGGATGTTGAACTGTCGTCAACCCTGCCGGTCGATCTGGATCTCGACCTGTCTCCCGATGACGGTTGGTCCGGAAGCGCTGGCAACAGCTCGCCGGCGCTCGAGGAACTGACGGTTCATGTGATCTGTGCGTCGGGCACCTTCAAGCGCCCGTCGACCAACAAACCGTTACCTCATCTGGGCACGGCGACGGCGACGGCGACGTGTCCGGCGAAAACCAAGGTCACCGGGGGCGGCGTGGCTGTTTCCGGGGGCAATGTCTCGCTCGAGGTCTCCTCGACGAGGCCGATCGATAACGGTGACCGCGACTCGAAGCCGGACGACGGGTGGTTCGGACGCGCGACGAACCGCTCGGGCGGGGATAAGGCAATGGATGTCTTCGCGATCTGCAGGAAGGGCTCCTACGCGTACCGGTCAAACACGGTGCGGCTGCCCGACCTCACGCAAGGCGCCGGCCTCGTGCCCTGCCCAAAGGGCACCCGGGTGACCGGGGGTGGCGTCGGGCTCAACCGGCCAAGCGGCAGCGACGTCTTCGGGATCGAGGTTTCCGGCACGTTCCCGTTCGACCTGGGGACCGATCCGAACCCTGCTCCAGATGACGCGTGGGCAGGTGGCGCCAACAACGACGACACGGGTGATGTCTTGACGATGACAACCTTCGCGATCTGTATGTAGGACGTCAATCGCGCCTGTGCGCACAGGCGATGCGGTTAGAGTTCGCGGATCGGACAGGGATACGAAGTTCTGGACGACGCAGCTCGTCTCGCGAGCCGGTATGCCGAGAGCCTCGCGTCCCGCCCGGTGGGGGCAGACGTAGGCATCGGAGAGTTGCGCTCGCGACTCGCCCGGCCGCTGGCCGAGCAGGGGGAGGATCCCCGTGAGGTGATCGCGGATCTCGCACGCGACGTCGAGGGTGGACTAATCGCCTCAGGGGGGCCACGCTATTTCGGCTTCGTCATCGGCGGCACGCTGCCGGTAGCCATCGCTGCCGACTGGCTGGTCTCAGCCTGGGACCAGAACGCAGGCGCTTACGTCCCTGCGCCCGCCCTTTCCGTCGCCGAGGAGGCTGCCGCAGGGTGGGTGAAGGAGCTCCTCGGGGTCCCTCCCGCATCGAGCCTCGGTTTCGTCACCGGTTGCCAGATGGCCCATTTCGCCTGTCTCGCCGCGGCGCGGCACGCAGTCCTGGCCGAACGAGGCTGGGACGTCGAGGCCGATGGCCTTCGCGGCGCTCCGGAGGTGCGCATCATCGCTGGCGAGCAGGCACACGTGACGATCATGGTTGCCTGTCGCTTTCTGGGCCTGGGCGGTGAGCAGCTTCGCCTGGTGCCGAGTGACGACCAAGGGCGAATGCTGACCGGCGAGCTTGAGCGCGCCCTCGCCGACCACGATGGGCCGACCATCGTTTGCACGCAGGCTGGGGAGATCAACACCGGAGCCTTCGACCCCATCGGCGAGATCGCCGATCTGTGCAAGGCTCGCGGGGCGTGGTGTCACGTCGACGGGGCATTCGGGCTGTGGGCTGCGGCCAGCCCGCGCCGACGCGGGCTGCTGAACGGGTTCGATCGGGCCGACTCCTGGGCTACGGATGCGCACAAGTGGCTGAACGTTCCGTATGACTGCGGGATCGCCGTGGTGGCGGATCCCTCGGCCCATAAGGCTGCGATGACATCGACTTCGGCCTACATACCGGCCCATGCCGATGAGGTTCCCTGGGGGCTGGACTGGACGCCGGAGTTCTCACGACGGGCTCGGGGTGTTCCCGTGTATGCGGCGCTTCGCGCCTTGGGACGATCCGGAGTCACCAGCCTGATCGACGACTCGTGCGAGCTTGCAGCCCAGATGGCGCAGCGCCTCGGCGCTGAAGACGGTGTCGAGGTGCTCAACGAAGTCGTCCTCAACCAGGTCCTCGTCCGCTTCGATGACGACGACGAGACGACCAACGCAGTGGTCGAGGGAGTCCAGAAGGAGGGAACGTGCTGGCTCAGCGCAAGCACGTTTCAGGGAAAGGCGGTTATGCGCGTCTCGGTGGTCGGTTGGCAGAGCACAACGGTGGACATCGACCGCTCCGCGGATGCGATTCTCGCGGTGAAGAATGCGACCCGGTGAGCCGCCCTACCGCTCGACCGTCACCCGCAGGTAGGTCGCCGGGATCGAGGTGGCGTCCGCGCTTGTGTTCTGTTCGCGGAACAGGGTGTCCAGCTCAGCCTGGAGGTCAGCCTCGCGGCCGTTCGCTGCCGCGGCCTCGAACGCGTTCATGGTCGGCCCGTAGTAGCTCCTGAAGGTGGCCAGCAGTTCCGACGGCGCGCCCGCATAGGTGAACGCCCAGGCGTCCCTTTCGAACGAGATCCGCTCCTCGGGGACTCCGGCCGACGTGAACCGCTCGATCACATCGTCCTCCACGCCCCAGGTCATCGGGCTGACGAAGCCTTCCGGAGGCGGGGGCGAATAGGAGGCGCTGATCTTCAGGATCTGGGCCACCAAGGTCGGGTCGTTTGGTATCCAGTTCCCCATCACGATCCGGCCGCCGGGCCTGGTCACCCGGACCATCTCCCTGGCTACGTCAACCGGTTTCGGAGCGAACATCGCCCCGAAGATGCTGATGACGAGCTCGAACTGCCCGTCATCGAGCTCGTCCAGATCCGACGCATCGCCTTCCTGGAACCTGCAGTTGGTCAGGTCGAGGGCCTGGGCACGGACGTTGCCCGCCTCAACGAGGTTGGCGGCGATGTCGACGCCCAGAACGTCGGCGCCCTGCTGAGCCGCCGGGATCGCGGTGGTCCCGTCGCCGCAGCCGAGGTCGAGCACCTGGAGCCCGTCGGTGATGCCCAACTTCCCAACGAGGGCCTCTCCGCTCTCTCGCATGCACTCCGCGATGCGGGTGAAGTCGCCCCTCTCCCACAATGCCTTGTTCGCATTCATCGGTTCCCCAATTTTGATCCGAGTTGAGCAGTCCTGATCCTAACGCGAATAGTCTTTTTTCCGATGACCGCGGTTCGGCACGCCGACTCAGCGGACGGAACGCGGATTGCCTACCGAGCGGCCGGCGCTGGCGACCCGATTCTGCTGGTGCACGGGAGCGCGACCACGAGTGCCGACTGGATCCTCGTGCGTTCTCTCCTGCGCGACCGCTTTACGGTGGTAACGATGGACAGGCGGGGGAGGGGCCAAAGCGGCGATGGCAGCCACTACTCGATCGACCGCGAGGGCGAGGACGTCCTCGCAGTGCTCGAAGCGGTCGGTGCCGAGCTGCTTGTCGGTCATTCCTATGGGGCGATGTGCTCGGTCCGGGCCGCAGCCAAGGCCGATTCGTTGCGTGGTCTCGTTCTTTACGAACCCCCGATCGGCGCGGATGACCGGGCTCTCGAAGCCCTCGACGATCTAATCGCGCGAGGTGACCTCGCTCTCGCGCTGAGAGGGTTCTTGGCAGTGGCCGGTACGTCTGAGCAGCAGTTGGAGGCGATCCAAACCTCTGCGGCGTGGCCCACCCTGCTCGGCGCGGTGCCCAGCTTGCCGCGCGAGCTGCGTGCATGTGCCGTTTGGACGCATCCAACGGGGCCTATCGACGTGCCGACACTGTTCCTGCGGGGCGGGAGGACCGAGAGCCCGTTTTATCTCGACGGATTCGACGAGCTGGAGGCAGCCTTTACCCGAGGACACCACGCAACAATCCCCGACCAGCTCCATGTCGCGCACGTCTTTGCCGCGCCGGTCTTCAGCGAACTTGTCGCCGACTTCTTTTCCGCGCTGCCTCGCTAGGGCAGGTCATGAGGTTCTAGCCGGCCCGAGCACGTGATCTCTGCTCGGGGGTCCGCCCTCAGTAGGAGATGGACTCGGCTGGTTCGAACCAACGACCTCGCGTGTGAAGAAGTGCGCCCTCAGGCGCTGCGCATCAACCCGCCTCCAACGACCTCGTGGCCGAAGCCCTGTCGAAGTGGATCTCGAGCTTTGCCACCTTTCCGTCTCGGAACGTGACGACGTGGAATACCGACTGCTCGACCTCGATCTCGCTTCCACGTCCTCGGGCGCGAGAGCGAATACCGACGAGCAGGCGGTCGCCACTCTCGATGAACTCGCCGTCAGGCTCCTCGTGCTGCCAGTCGAATGCTTCCGGTGTCCTCCACTCCCTGACGTTGCCTAGTCCCTCGCCATAGGCCTCTCTTGCCAGTGCAACCTTCTCTGCGATCGAGAGTGTCATGAGATCCCCGCAGCCTGCCGCTCGGTAGGCGTAAGCACCGCCCCGACCTTTCCCGGAAATCGCGGGCAGACCCGCATTGCGAGGACACCGGCCGGACGCGTCCCGATCGCCGGTCGCAGATCGTCGAAGCACATGAGCAGGCGTACGCTGGTTGCGATCTGAAAGTCGGCGGCGTTCAGATCGGTGCCTCCGAGCACTCCTTCCTCGATCAGCCTGTCGACCTCATCCAGCAGCTTGTCGAGCACCTCGAGATCGGCACGAACGCCTGCATCGTCTGCGCGATTGATTCGGGCGGAAACCCAGATGATCGGCGCGGCGGTTCTCGCCGCCAGCCACACGGGGATGCCGACCCTGGCTCCCTCAAGAAAGCTGCGTACGCCTGACCGGTCGCGCCTCGCCCCCGAACCCGCGGCTGAGGGCGCTCGCGGACGTGATTCCGGAGGCCACCACGGCGAAGGCGACGATGAACGACAAAAAGGAATTCCCGAACGCGCGATGGACGTAGAGGCCGGCGCCACCGGCGCGCGGGTACTTAGAGACGAGCTCCGCGTAGGAACCCGCCGTGAACGCTGCCATCACGAGAGCCAGGGTGAAGGCCGCCCAGATGGCCCCGCCCGTCTCCGCGCCGACCTCGCCGACGAGCACATAGATCGCGCCGCCCAGGATGTCGCCGACGATGAAGAGCAGCAAGAGCTTCGGGCTGATACCGCGCCTGAGTGGACCATCCTCGACCTCCGTCGCCCGCTCGCTCATACGTTCTGCAATGCGATGCCCACTGCGTAGGCCAATACCGCGGCAGAGCCGCCGAGCACGAGCGTCTCTAACCCGGCCTTCCACCACGCCTGATCGACGAACCGCGCCTTGAACGTGCCGACGGCGAAGAACGCCACCCCCGCGAGCGCGGCGCTCCACGCGAATGGCGCACTGATGTCCAGGTCAGTCGCCGCCTGGAGCGCGAAGACCAGGAGCGGCAGCGATCCCAGCAGGACGAACGCTCCAAATGTCGTCGCCGCGGCCCGGGTCGGGGACGGGATCGATGCCGCGTAGCCAAGTTCATCTGTGACCATGGTGTTGAGCCAGAGTTCGCGATCGGCCGTGATCGCGGCAACCACGGCCTCCAGCGTCTCGCCCTCGAGGCCCTTGGCCGCGTAGATCTGGCGGATCTCCTCGCGCTCGCCTTCAGGGACCAACTTGATGTGCCGTTCCTCTTCCATCCGAGCCCGGGCCCGCTGCTGGGCCTCCGCGCGCGAACCCAGAAGGTTGCTCATCGCCATCGAGAAGCCGTCCGCCAGCAGGTTGGCGGCTCCCAGGATGATCACGATCCGATCCTCGAGCCCCGCGCCGGCCACTCCGGCGACAACGGCGAAGGTCGTGACGATTCCGTCGATGGCTCCGTACACGAAGTCCCGCAGGTAGCTGCGATGGGGGGTTGCCAGGCGCTGCCGTATAGCCGCCGTGCTGTGCTCGGCGCGCAGTTGATCGAGATCGGATTCCGGGGTCGCCAACCGGCGCCAATGGTCACCGATCGATCGGTCGCTTCCCGGCGCGGCGAGCCTACGCACCTCGCGGCCGGCGCTCGGACCGAAAGCGAATCTCTCGTTTGCACCCGAGAAGGCACTCGATTAACGGGCCTGGGTCAGACCGAGTTGCAAGTTGAGCCGCCACGCTTACAACGTCCGACTTAGCTGCTTTCCACGCAACGCCACACTTCTCGCAAGCTGCCCTAGGGGCAACCAGTAGCCGCTCGATGCGAGAACGGGCTTCGGCGAACAGGGGGTGTGGGCGCCGACCCTGAACGCATCGTTGGGCGCTGAGGGTTTCTCGCACAAAGAAACCCGCCGTCTAACAGGACTTCGAGATGGAGCTAGGCGGGCTCGAACCGCCGACCTGCTGATTGCGAAGCGGGGCTTCCTAAGGCACGACTAGCGCTTCTCGTCCAAACACTATTCCGGCAATCCGGCGGCTGCGAGCGCCTCTGCGTGGGTCGCGAAGTGCGCGTCAGCCTTCTTCAGAAGACCCGATTCGAGTTCAGCGACGACGGCCAAAGGGACATCAAAAGGCGCTCCGCTCACGCTGGCGGTGCCTGTCTGCCGACCGAGTACAACAACGCGATCGTCTCCAGCGGACACTACGCCGCGCTTGACAACAAATGCGCATCGGGTGCCCTTTCGTAGGAGCTCTCAGCCCAGCGGCGAGCGCCGTCGGGGCCGATGTACGCTCCCTCGATCCTCGAACGCTGGGCGATGATCTCGCAGCGCGCGGCAGCCATCTCGACGATAGCGTCGACGTCACGAGCGTTGAAGGCGTCGACGAACCGGCCCACGAGTTCGATGTTCTTCTGTGACATTCGCGTCGAAGGCAGATGCCTTCGACGGGGCAACCGCCTAGAGGCCCCCCTTCAGCTCACCCCACCGCTACGCAAACGACCCTCACCGCGAAAGAACGGGTCGAGCCGCTGGTATTCCCAACCGTCACCGTCCAAGAGTCGGCATCCGCCGGTCCACCCTCCAGCATCACGGTCGTGTTCGCCTCGGGCGTTGATGACCAAGCCACGCCGCCCGCGATTGCAATCTCGCCGGAGTTGCAGTGCGCCGAGGGCCCGGAGATGCTCCCGTCGGCGACGGTTTGTGTGGTGCCCTCCCTGACAGTAACTGCGCTGCTCAGAAAGGCTGCCTTGGCCGACCTGGCGAGGTCCGAAGTCTTCACCTGACGGTTCTTGATGTGGTCAGTGCGCACGGCATTGTCCTTGATGTCGCGGGCCCCGATCGTGGCCGCCGCCCAGGCGACTCCGCCCAGCGCGACGAAGAGGGCGACCAGCGCGACCGCCATCGAGGGTGATGGGGTCCGGCGCGTAATCCGTTTCATAGGAACTCCTATGTTTGGAGAGAGCCTCCCTTCGGTAAGCGCCCCCCCGAGGTTTGCTGTCGGCATCAAACCCTACCGCGACACTAGGGACCCCGCAACCGCGTTCTTGACCCCCACCGGTCACTCGATTAACGGGCCTGGGTCAGACCGAGTTGCAAGTTGAGCCGCCACGCTTACAACGTCCGACTTAGCTGCTTTCCACGCAACGCCACACTTCTCGCAAGCTGCCCTAGGGGCAACCAGGAGCCGCTCGATGCGAGAACGGGCTTCGGCGAACAGGGGGTGTGGGCGCCGACCCTGAACGCATCGTTGGGCGCTGAGGGTTTCTCGCACAAAGAAACCCGCCGTCTAACAGGACTTCGAGATGGAGCTAGGCGGGCTCGAACCGCCGACCTGCTGATTGCGAAGCGGGTGGCTGTCAGGCCCGAATGGGCCTGGATTCTGGGATCCGATATGCGCGGATCTATCCGGATGTACGCGGTTTTGGGCACCAGAACGCGGCTGGTGCCCAATGGCGATCGCGTTGACAACGCTAGCCGGCCGGTGGTCCGCCCTGGGGAGGCCCGCCGGCAGCAGCGGCCTGGCCCTCCTCGACCGACCCCATGAAACAGCTCAGCACGGCGTTCTCCTCAGGCGGGTTCGCGTGGTAGTGGTAGCCGAGCTCGTCAGTGGTGTGCCCACCGCACTCGTCGAGGTCTGAGGGCTCCTCGCCCTCGCCGTAGGGGCTGTGGATAGCGAACCCGTCCATCGCGATTGCGAAGGCTTTCGTCTCGCCCTCGGCTGCGTCTCCAACCTCAGAACAGTCCGTTGCTGCGTGGACGTGGTAGCCCTCGACCGGGTTGATGTGGCCGCCACAGTCGTCGAAGGCGGCGATCGTGTAGGCGCCGAGAATCGCGTCGACCGGGGCCGATGGATCGATGCCGACGCCGTTCAGGGTGACGCCGATCTGGCCGGTGATCTGCGTGGCCTCGCCGGTGTTGGTCGGGGAGTCCGGGATGACGTAGGTCGCCTCAATGGGCTCTTCGCCGTCGAGAAACTCGATCTGGCCCTCGACGCAGTAGTTCTGGTACTCCTCGGCGACATCGGGGCGAGCCGCGGCTTCGAACGCCTCCTTGGTGTCGGTCACCCGCACCGTGCCGTCGTCCCTATACAGCTTCCAGTTGGGATCGTTGTAGATCTCAGCGAGGCTGGCGATGAACTCCCCGTCGGCGTCGTAGAGGTTCTCGCCATCGAGCCAGATTCCGCCATCCTTCTTGCTGGTCGACGTCGTCTCCGGACAGAACGGCCCGATCTCCGCATTGGCCGGCGCGCCGGCGATAGTCACTTCGTCGCAAGTTGCTTCGGTCCCATCCGAGAGCGTGCACGAGACGCTTGAGAGCTCCTCGGTCAGCGCACCGTCCACGAACTCCGCCGTCTGCGAGGTCGCTTCGCCTCCCTGGCTTGCGGTCTCGTCGCCGGCATCATCACCGCAGGCAGCCAACAGCAGCCCTGCGGCGAGCAGCGCTGCTAGCGAGGCAAGAACGATGGACGTGCGATGTCTGAGCATCTGTTTCATCTGACCCGGAATCTCGCATCCGCGCCTGAGAATCCCCTGAGAGTCGACTGGGAGTTTCCCGAGAGAGAGTCGTGAGCACCCGGCAAAGGCGATCGCTTAGGCGACCCCGCCGGGCAGCCGGACCTCAAAGATCGCGCCGCCATCCGGGGCGTTTCGCGCCTCGGCGCTGCCGGAATGCGCGTCGGCGATCCCGGCGACGATCGCCAGCCCTAGGCCAGCCCCACCGGTGGCCCGGTCTCGCGCGCCGCCGGCCCGCGAGAAGCGATCAAAGATCTGACGCTCATCGCCCTCGGGGATCCCGGGGCCATGATCCCGGACTCGAACTGCCACCTTGCCGCTTGTGGTTTCTACTGCAATGTCAATCGGTCCGTGTTCGCCGTGGTCGATGGCATTGCGCACCAGGTTGGCGATCAGCTGGTGCAGCTGATCAGGATCGCCGTCAACCATCAGTCCGCTCCCAGCTTTCAGGTTGATCGGCCGGTCTTTGGCCATCGCCTGAGCGTCGGCGCAAACATCGCCAGCGACGGCGCTAAGGTCGACCGCCTCGCGACGTGGCTCCGGAGCCTCGTCTAGGCGCGCAAGGGTCAGCAGATCGTCGACGAGGCCGGACATCCGTACCGATTCGCTCTCGATCCGCTGCATAGCGTTGCCAACCTCCTCGGCGTTCGCCGTCGCCCCCAGCCGAAACAGCTCCGCGTAGCCGCGGATAGAGCTGAGCGGGGTGCGGAGTTCGTGCGAGGCGTCGGCCAGGAACTGCCGCAGCCGACTCTCGCTTGCCCGTTGTTCGGCAAACGCGTGCTCCAGTCGTGCGAGCATCTCGTTGAAAGCAATGCCGAGTCGTCCGACCTCCGTTTGCGGGTCCGGGGCGGGTACCCGGTGGGACATATCGCCGGCCGCGATCTCGCGCGCCGTTGCCTCCATGCGCCCGAGCGGACGCAGGCCTGCTCTGACGGCAACCACGGAGATCGCGCCGAGCGCCGCCAATATCGCGAGGCTAACGATCAGCTCGATCTGCCGCAGGCGTCCGAGGGTGTCGCCCAGATCGGCGAGTGGAATCGCGGAGATCACCGTTGAGCCCCCGGGAAGTTCCTGTGCCACAACCCTGAAATCGGGGCCCGGTCCGGATGACGGCACGTCGAATGGCCCGGGGTCGCCGCTGGCGTCGATTGTGGGCGGCAGGATCGGCGTCGGAGAGCCGGACCGATCGCCCGCGAGTACGCCGCTGGCCGTCACCGTTCCTACTGAACTGCGAATCTCGCCGTAGGTGCCGCTGGGCAACTGCGGGCCGGGAGGACCCTGTGGGCCGCCTGGAAAGTCGCCGCGGGGCGCCTGGCCTAGCGGACCCGGAGCCGGTTCGGCGCTGAGCAGGCGACTGACCAGCGGTAGCGAATTACGCGCCTGATCGTCGGCGCGGT
This sequence comes from uncultured Solirubrobacterales bacterium, assembly GCA_963807385.1. GTDB lineage: Bacteria > Actinomycetota > Thermoleophilia > Solirubrobacterales > 70-9 > JBDTSW01. The sequence goes on along the minus strand of CAWEBQ010000003.1, from coordinate 850,337 downwards.
CCGACAGGTAGGAGCTGAGCGCGAGGTACGAGACGATGCCGAGAATCGCCAAGCCGGTGGCTGACACGGCCACCACGATCAAGACGAGCCTGCGACTAAGCGACATTCCGAATCAGTCCCGAGGCCGGCGGAGCGCGTAACCCACACCACGGACCGTGTGGATCAACGGGCGGTCGGAGCGGTCAATCTTGCGCCGCAGGTAGGAGATGTAGGTCTCGAGTACCTGGCCGTCGCCGCCGAAGTCGTAGTTCCACACCTGATCAAGGATCTGGCTGCGGGTGAGGACGCGCCTTGGATTCAGGAGCAGGTAGCGCAGAAGGCGAAACTCCGTATCGGTCAGCTCGGCGGGCTCGCCGTCCCGGAAGACCTCGCGGGTGTCCTGGTCGAGCTCAAGACCCTCGAAGGCAAGTCGCGCCGGTTCTTCGCCGAGCCCGACCCGGCGCAGCACGGTACGGACGCGCGCGATCAGTTCCTCAACGCTGAACGGCTTGGTCATGTAGTCGTCGCCGCCGAGTGTCAGACCGCGCACCTTGTCGGCCGTCGTATCTCGAGCAGTCAGGAAGATGATCGGGACCTCGCTGCGCCGCTCCTCCAGGCGGCGTGCGACCTCGAAGCCGTCGAGACCGGGCATCATCACATCGAGGATCAGTAGCTGAGGCCGGAACGAGCCAAACAGCTCCAGGGCTTCGCTGCCGTTGGCAGCGGTGGCGACCGCGAACCCCTCGTATCGCAACGCGATCTGAAGGAGTTCCGCGATCGCCACCTCGTCGTCTACGACGAGGATTCGCTGCTCGGCTTGGTCTGAGCGACCTGCATCCATCCGCAGATCATCGCTCAGTTTCCTGGGAGTTTCCTGAGAAACGCCCAGCCGCTAGGAGCCCGGAGGGCCACCAAAGCCGGGGGCACGCAGGCCGCCCGGCCCGCCGGGGCCCGGGCCCGGACCGTGCGGTCCACCGGGCCCCTCGCCCATCTCCGGGGCGGCATCGGAGTTCAGGTGCTCTCGGATCTCCTTGGCACGGTCGGCAGCGATCTCGCCGTCCTCGACCGCTTGATCGAGGCGGTCGAGCATCTCCGCCTTGTGCGCGGCGAACTCGGCCTCGCGGGCTGACTCGAGCGCCTTCGCCACGGCGTCCTCGTCGACGCCCAGTTCATCAGCCAGGGTCGCCTCCAGCGAATCCGGATCCGGGCGCTCGCCGGCCTCGAAGGCCGCACGCATCTGTTCGTGGGCCTTGTCGAGCGCGTCGGCCACTGAGTCGGCATCCACGCCGTCAAGTTCCGCGGCGATAGCCTCAGCCTGTGCCGCGGTCATCTCGCTGCGCCGCTCATCGGCGACCTCGTCCAGCGCGCGTTCGACCTCGCCCCGGTTGGTGCCATCCAGCTTGGAGGCGAGGTCCTGCGCCAGCCCGTCCTTGGCGTCGCCGCCAAACCACGGGCTGTCGCCTCCCGCCGCAACCGCTGTGCCTGTCGTACCGATCGCCACCGCAGCGATGCCGATCATCACCTTCTTCTTGATGTCCATTTCGTGAGTCCTTTCGGTTCGTCGTTTGACCGTGATCCGATGGTCGCGGGCGAAGCTGGGAGCAGCCTGGGAGCAGCCTTCGACCTGTCTGAGACCGCGATGGGCGGCCGCCGATGGGCCCCGGCCGGTGGATGTCGAACTCACGCCCGGCTACGCGGCGGCTCCAGGCCAACGCTTTGCAATCAGAGCCTCACAAGCGGCAAACCCCCGCCTGTGCTGCGGTCCTAGGAGATGGAGCTACTCGTCCCGTATCCGCAGGAGCAGCGGTTCGAGCCTGGCAGTGGCGGTCGTCGCAGCGACCCTCGTTTGTGCGGTTGCGGCGCCCGACGCAGACGCGAGCGGATTCGATGCGCTCGGAGGAGTGGCAGCAGCGGGAACCGGGGACCCCGAACCCAACCCACGCGTTGTCGGGGGCGAGCCGACCACGACCCGCGAATATCCCTGGCAGGTGGCCTTGGCTGAGCACCAAAATCTGGAGGCAGGGGAGCAAAGCGCCTTCGATCGGCACTTTTGCGGCGGATCGCTGGTCGCGCCGGACATCGTCGTCACGGCAGCCCATTGCGTGTATGACACAGGACCGGCAGCATTTCCGCTGGCGGGATGCGCCGCCCCGGGCGGCTACGCGTTTCCGCCGTCTGAGTTCTCGGTGATCGCGGGCAGAACTGCGCTCTCGAGCACCAAGGGCGAGGAGATAGATGTCCAGGAGATCTGGTACTTCGTGGAGGGACCCGATGGGAAGCCGGTCCCAGAGGCCCAGACTTCGGAGGGCGAGTCAGAGCCCCTGTATGACTGCATGTCTTGGACGTGGGACGTCGTGTTCTTGGAGTTGGAGCACGGGGCGAAGTCGCCGACGATCAAGCTCGCGGGTCGGCGCGAGCGCCAGACCTGGGTACCCGGAAGCCCCACCAGGGTGACCGGCTGGGGTCTTACCAGCGACACAGGGGAAAAGAGCGATGAGCTCCGCCAGGCCCTCGTCCCTGTGGTCGAGGACGATTACTGCTCCTCGGGCACGGGATACGGTCCTCAATTCGACCCGGAGACCATGCTTTGCGCTGGCCCTCTTGAAGGCGGCCGCGACTCTTGCAGCTTCGACAGCGGCGGCGGTCTCACCGCCCCGATCGGCGACAAGGGTCGCAGGCGTCTCGTCGGGTCGGTGAGCTTCGGCTTCGGGCCGACTTGCGGGAGACCAAGCAAACTGGGTGGTTACGCGCGACTTGCGGACCGCCCGATCCGTTCTGCCCTCCGCCGGGGCATTCGCGCCGTAGCGGGAGTCGACATCGTCGGTAGACGGCGTCTGCCCTAAACGCTATTCCGACAGACCAGCGGCTGCGAGGGCCGAGGCGTGGGTCGCGTAGTGGGCGTCGGCGTTCTTCAGGAGACCCTGTTCGAGTTCTGCGACAACGGCGAGAGGCACATCAAAACTCGCTCCGCCTAGGCCTGCTGTGCCTGTCTGGCGGCCGAGTACGACAACGCGATCATCTCCCGCGGGAAGTGTGCGCTCGACGACCATCCGAGAATCGGGGGCCCACTCGTAAGCGGTCTCCGCCCAGCGGCGAACGCCCTCGTGGCCGGTGAAGGCCCCCTCGAGGCTCGAGCGCTGACCGACGATCACGCAGTCAGGAGTGGTCAACTCGAGCATCGCGTCCACGTCATGCGCGTTAAACGCGTCGACGAACCGGCCCACGCGCTCAATGTTCTGGCGAGACATCGCCCCCGCAGCATCGCGTACCCAGGGGACAGATGCTTTCCGTGCAAAGCACCTAAACGCTTTTCGTCCGAAGCAGCGCTAATCCAACGCGCCCGCCGTTCGTCCTGAGCGCCTGTGTCGCCGCGCCGATTTCGGGCATCGGAGACTTCCGAGATCGGTGGAGAGGCGAACTCCGCCGCGCGGTTGGCGACTGCGGCGACACTGTCGAGGACCGAGATGCAGTAGGCCCGTAGAGATGGCTAAGGGAAGGCTATGGGGCGTGATGGCCGCGCCGCCTGGCAGTTGGCGCGAGCAGACTGGCCAGGGCAAGCTGAACCGGCAGTGGCGGCTTGGCGGGCGCGATGAAGTCGTGCGTCTTGGCGAACAGGACCGCCCAGTCCAGGAGGAACGCCCAGTCGGTGAGCCGCGGTAGGCCGTTCTGCCTGAGCCTCCCTTCCTCGGCCCACGCCCAGTAGGTACGCCAGAAGGTCTCCGCCGATGCGATCCCAGGGCGGTACTCGACGTCGAGGTGAAACCCTCCGTCGCCCGCGCTTCTCCACGCATGGGACGTGCCAGCCGGAATGGTCAGACATCGCGGCCGCGACGATCCTCTCCTCCCCGTCGAGGATCAGCCGAGCGCTTCCGCTCACGAGCCGAGCCCGCTCATCCCGGAGGGGGTGGACATGGGCCGGAGCCTGCGGGTTTCCTCCGGCCTCGATGTAGATATCCACCGCGAAGACGTCTTCGGTGCTCTCGCGAAATACCACCCGTTCCTTCGAGAGGGTTGTAGACCTCATCTCGCATCTTGGAAAACCCTAGAACCAAGCACGGAGAAGCGCAATGCATCAGTTGCGCTCAGGACGATCAGCGGCAGTCCCTGCGCCGTCCGCGAACGTTCGCTTTCCATGCAAAACGACACTTCTCGCGGGCTGCCCTAGGGGTGACGAGGAGTTGCTCGATGGGAGAACGGGCTTCGGCGAACGGGGGGTTTGGGCACCGACTCCTAAACGCATCGTTGAGTGCTGAGCGTTCCCAGCAACAGAAACCCGCCGCCTAGCAGGGGCTTTCCGAGATGGAGCTAGGCGGGCTCGAACCGCCGACCTCCTGATTGCGAACCAGGCGCTCTTCCAACTGAGCTATAGCCCCTCGGATGCCGCCGGCCGGCACGCCGGCGACCGTCGCCAAGGATAGCCACGATCCGCGCGCGGGCTTGCACGCCGCGCGCCCATCCACGACCGGCGTCCCGCCCGATCTAAGCTGCCCAGCCGGTGAGCTTCCGAGGTCGTCTGACCCTGTTCGTCCTACTGATCGTCGCCCTGCCGATGGTCGTGATCGCTGTGCTCGCGAGCCGCACCGCCGACGAGGCGGCCACGGGCAAGGCGGACGCCCGGCTCTTCGGCGGCCTCGAGACGGCGACGGTCCTCTACGAGGACGCGACGAAAGCGGCGCAGGAGGCCGCCGAGGCGATCGGCAGCGACGGGGAACTCGGCGACGAGCTGCGATCCGGCGACGACGGAGCCGTTCAGGCCACGGTCACGGCCCTCGCCGAGCGGAATGGCGTGAACACGCTGACCCTCCGCGACGCGGACGGCGCCGAGGTTGCCTCGGTCGGCAGCGGGACGCCGTTCGCTCCCGCGCAGCTCGAGCTGACTGAAGACGACGGCTCCGCGGCGGCGCAGTTGAGCGCCTCGGTGACAAGCGCGAACAGCTATCTCGCTGAGGTGGAGAAGCTGACCGCGCGGCGGGCGGCGCTGTATGTAGTGGGCCAGCCCGCGGTCACGCTCGCCGGTGGCGAGAGCGTGGAGGTCCCGGAGAAGGGCGGCGCCAACGTCACGGTCGACGGCAGGGAGCAGCGCGTGCTCACCGGCGACCTGCCCGATGACGAGGGCCAGCGGATCGCCCTGTTTGGGCCGGTCGAGGACGCCGGTGTCCTCGCCTCGAGCCCGGTGCTCGCGGCGGCGGTGATCGCACTCTTCCTGATCGCCCTGCTCTTCGTCCTCAGTATCAGACGGGCCCTCTCGGGCCAGGTGAAGGCGATGCTGGAGGCAGCGAAGCGCATCGGGTCGGGCGACTTCAGCCAAAAGGTCCCGGTCAGAGGCAACGAGCACGACGAGATGGCAGGGCTGGCGACCGAGTTCAACAAGATGAGCGACCAGCTCGTCGCACAGATGGACCGGCTGCGGAGCCAGCAGGTCGAGATCGATCGCTCCGTGCGGCGGATCGGCGAGGCGTTCGCTTCGGGCCTCGATCGCGACGGTCTGCTCGAGATCGTCGCCGACACGGCGGTCTCCGCCTGCCGCGCCGAGTACGGGCTGATCGCGCTCACCGGGCAGGAGGGGTCCGAGGTCTCGGCGGGCAGGGCGACGGAGCCGCTGGCGGACGCGATCATGGGCGCGGAGCTCACCGCCAGCAAGGCAGACGGCTTCGTGACGTACGCCGAAGGCGACGTGCACATCATGTCCTCGCCGCTGCACCCGATGGGGGACTCCGCCAGGACGCTTGGCGTGATGAGTATCGCGCGGGCTAAGCAGCCGTTCGGGAAGGCCGACCACGACGTATTCAAGTACCTGATCGGCCAGGCGTCATCCTCGATCGAGAACGTCGCGCTACACGAGATGGTGAGCGAGCAGGCGGTCACAGACGAGCTCACCGGCCTCGCCAACAACCGGGCGTTCCGCGACGTCATCGACCGGGAGGCCGCCCGCGCGAGGCGGTTCTCGCATCCGCTGTCGCTCCTGATGCTGGACATCGACGACTTCAAGAAGGTCAACGACACGTACGGCCATCCCCAGGGCGACGAGGTCCTGCGGAGGATCGGTGCGATCCTGAGCGCTGAGTCGCGAGGCATAGACGCCCCCGCGCGCTACGGCGGGGAGGAGTTCGCCGTCGCGCTGCCTGAGACCGGCTCCGAGGGAGCGGTTGAACTGGCCGAGCGCATTCGGGTGCGGATAGAGGCGGAGGAGGTGCCCTTCGCCGACGGCGACGGTGCGCTTCGGATATCGGCCAGCCTGGGTGTCGCCACGATCCCGGACTCGGCCGCGGACGTGCGAGAGCTGATCGCCGCCGCCGATGCTGCGCTCTACGCGGCCAAGCGCGGGGGCAAGAACAGAGTCGAGCTGGCGCCGGTCGTCGGTTGACCTGCCTGCCAGCGCCGTTGCGCCTCCCCGGCTCGCAAGGTTCACGCGCTGTCTAGTCGTTAGTCTGCAAGCGGGTTTCGGAGAGATGAGCAGCCTCGACGACGCAATCCGACAGCACCTCGATCTAAAGCGCCGCCACGGCGCTGAAGACGACGAGGTCAAACGCCTCGAGGACGAGGCGTTTGGCCCACCCACGCGCCCGGGCGAGCCGGACTTCCCGGAGTCCCAGGAACAGCCCGCCGTGACCGATCAAGACTCCACGCCGGGGGATGCCGCCGGGGCCCCAGTCGCCGAGGCCCCCTCCGAGGAGGCCACGGCCCTGCTCGACCCCGAGCAGCCGCCCCAGGCGCCCCAGGCGGAGGTCGCCGACCCACCTGCGCCTGAGGCGCCACCTGCGCCTGAGGTATCACCCGCGCCCGACCCGGAGCCCGCCCCCGTGCCCGAGCAGCCCACTGCTCCGGAGGCAGAGCTCTCGTCCCGGGAACCCGAGCCGGAACCGACGGCCACATTCGATCAGCCGGAGGAGAAGGCGTTCTTCGATCAGGCGCTCGAGGACGAACTCGACCTCGATGATCTCGATCTCGATCTCGAGGATGAGGAGGTTGAAGACCTCGCCGACGAGGCGCAGCTCGAGCCCGCATCCGAGGAGATGCAGACCGACCCTGCCTTAGAGGAGATGCCGCTCGAGCCGGAATCCGGCGAACTTCCCGCCGAGCCGGCCTCTGACGAACATCAGGTCGAGCCGATCTCCGACGAGAACCCCGTCGTCGGGATGGAGACGGTGGAGCATCCGATGGAGGAGCTCGTCGGCGAGCCCGAGCCCGAGCCGGGCCCGGAGGAGGCACCCGTGCCGCCGCCGACCGAGGATCACGCGACGGGCGAGGGCGAGGAGGACGAGGACGTCCTCGAGGAGACGCCCGAGTTCCTGCGCGACCGGCCCGAGGACGATGAGCTCTGGTTCGAGCAGGGGGAACCCAAGGACTTTGATTTCTAGTCTCGGCTAGGGGCGCCGGGATCGCGTCGCGCAGGGTGTCCTCCGGCTGCATCGTCATGTGTCTCGACGGCGATTGCCGCGACCGGACATCCCGCGCGTCCGCCGGAACGCTCGAGGCCATCGAGTCACATCCGAACGAAGGCGCGCAGCGCCCCGATCGGGGCGCCGTTCGCGAGGGCATCATCGAGGATGTGAGAGGCGATCTCGCCCGCGTACGCGACGGCCTCCTCCGTGAGTTTCGTCTTGCCGCCGGGGAAGTAGTGCTAGATCGAGCCCCTCGGGGCACCGGTGGACTCGATCACCTCGCGGAAACCGGTGCCGGTAGGGGCGGGGGGCGTTGGGCCGGCCGCCCGCACTAGGGGCGGCCGGGCCAACGTTCCTACCGGCTATGCGACCCTGGGCCGACGCCGCCGGCCGAGCTCGACCGCGACCCCGCCGGTGATCGCGGCGATTGCGACCATGGCCGCCGCACCGATGCCGGCGTCGCCCCAGTCGAAGCCCTCGCTGGATGTGGCAACAGCGGCCGGTGCCTCCGGGGCGGAGCCGAGGTCGACGCCTTGGTTCGCAAGGTACGTGTCCGGCGAGCTCGTGGGGGGCGCCGTCGTTTCCCGGTCGGCGAGGGACGGGAGGCGCTCCTCGACCGGCGACGCCGTGGCGACAGGCGCCGACAGCGCGGCTACCACGAACAGGACGCTGATCATGCGGTACGTGATTCGGAGGATGTTCATCTCCGCTCCTTCGGTCCTGGATCGCCCGACGCGATCCGATTGCCGCGAGCTTGGAACGCCCCGGCAAACGCTCGGATTCAGGCGGTAGCAAGTCGGTAGAAACGTGCCTGAACGGTGGTAAGGTCGGGCATCACGACTGGTAGGGCAATCGAGTTCCGACTGCTCGGCCCGCTGGAGGTTCTCGAGGGAGACAGACCGGTTGGGCTGGCGGGAGCGCGACAGCGCGCGGTTCTCGCATATCTACTGATCAATCGCGGCGAGGTCGTCTCGGTGGATCGGATCGTGGATGCCCTTTGGGGTGAGAGCCCACCCGCGACCGCGACCAAGACCGTGCAGGTCTATGTGTCTCGGCTCCGCAAGGTCCTCGGTGCGGAAGCACTCGTGACGCGCGGTGGTGGCTACGCGCTCCTGACCGATCCGGACACCGTCGACGCCGACAGATTCGGGCGCCTGGCGGCGGAGGGGCGCGAGTGCCTCGCAACCGGTGACGCCGCCGGCGCTGTAGGGCGGCTCCGAGAGGCTCTGGACCTCTGGCGTGGGGAGGCATTGGCCGACTTCGCCTACGAGCCCTTCGCTCGCACCGAGGCGAGGCGGCTGGAGGAACTCCGGCTGGCTGCGCTGGAGGACCGCATCGATGCCGAGCTTGCCCTGGCCCATCACGGGGGCCTGGTGTCCGAGCTCGAAGCGCTGGTCGATGCCCACCCCACACGGGAGCACCTCCGGGGGCAGCTGATGCTGGCGCTCTACGGTTCTGGGCGACAGGCCGACGCGCTGGAGACATATCGAGACGGCCGAAGGCATCTCGCCGACGAGCTCGGTCTCGAACCTGGCCCCGAGCTGCAGCGACTCGAGCGCGCGATCCTGAGCCAGGATCCTGAGCTCGATCGACCCGTGCCGCGCACTAGCCTCGCCGCGATCCGCCGGCGGCGAGGAGCGCCGCTCGTCGTGGCCGGCGGGGCGCTGCTGCTCGGGGCGACCGCGGCCGCTTGGATCGCCCTGAGCGGCGATGCGGAGCTTGCCGAGCCGAATTCGATCGCCGTGATCGATCCCAGCTCGACCGAGCTCGAGGCAATCTTGCCCACAGGCGTCGATCCCGCTGAAGTGGTCGTCGACGGGAGGTCCGTATGGGTCGCCAATCGGGGCGACGACACGGTGTCAAAGGTCGATGTCAAGAGCCGGACGGTCGTGGCGACACGGTCTCCGGACATCAGCATCGCGGGTCTTGCGGCCGGCGCCGGCGGGCTGTGGGTCGGCGATACGCGACGCCAGAAGCTCGTGCGGTTGGACCCCGATCTCCAAGGGGGGAACCGCACCGCGCAAGTGGGCCCCGCGGAGCAGGACACCATCGGATCGTCAATCGCAAACCCGGTGGCCGTCGGCGAGGGTGCGGTTTGGGTGGGTCGCGGGTACGGGGCACTTGCCCGGGTGGACCCGAGGACGGTCGAGGTGGTCGACGACGTCCCGGTCGGCAACGACCCGGTCGCAGCGGCGACTGGGGCGGGTGCCGTCTGGGTTGTCGACTACGACGATGGGACGCTCGCCCGCGTCGATCCGCAATCGGCCAACGCCGTCGCCTGGACGACCCAGGTAGGCCAGGCCCCGGTCGCGCTCGCCCTGGGCGAGGAGTCCGTCTGGGTAGCCAGCAGCCAGAGCGACAGCGTCTCACGTGTCGATCCCGAGAACGGAGCGGTGACCGCGGCGATCCCCGTTGGCCGGCACCCGACCGGCATTGCCACGGGGGCGGGTGCGGTGTGGGTGGCGAACAATCTCGACGGGACCGTTAGCCGGATTGATCCGGGCACCAATCAGGTCGATGCGACGATCGAAATCGGCGAGGCACCGTGGGGGGTGGCCTTCGCCCACGACAGACTCTGGGTCACCGTCCAGAGTGGGGACCCGGCTCCGCCCGTCTCCTCAAAGCAGCAGATGGCACGGGTCCTGGTCCAGTCGGACCCCGGGCCGACCGATCCCGCGCTCGACCTCGACTTCACGCGCCAGGGGGCCACCTGTGCGCGGCTCTACAACTATCCGGACCGGCCCGCTCCGGGGGGGGCCACGCTGGTTCCCGAGATCGCGACAGGATTCCCCAGCGTTTCGCCCGACGGGCGCACCTACGAGTTTCGTCTCCGCTCCGGCTACCGGTTCTCCCCACCATCGGGGGAGCCCGTCACGGCGGCCTCGTTCGTCCGGGCTATCGAGCGCACGCTCGATCCCCGGATGGGTGCGTACGCCGGCGAGCTGATGGGCGACATCGTGGGGGCCTCGGCGTTCGCTGCGGGCCGTGCACGCAGCGTCAGCGGGCTCGAGGCTCGCGGGGATCGGCTCACAGTCGAGTTGACGCGGCCGGCGGGCGACTTCGCCGCACGACTGTCGGCGACGTTCTTCTGCCCTGTTCCCCGAGGAACACCCGTGAACGCCGACGGGGTTGACCTGCTGCCGTCCGCCGGCCCGTACTACGTGGCCTCTCGCGTGCCCGAGCGCAGCCTGGTGCTGCGCCGCAACCCGAACTACGAGGGACCACGCCCCCAGGGGCTCGCCGAGATCCGCTACGAGATCGGCTGGTCGCCGAAAAGGGCGATCGCGGAGATCGAGGCGGGACGAGCCGACTATCTCGAGCTTGACGCGTTCACGGCAGAGGAGCCGTTGTCAGCCGTTGACGTCGCGGAGCTCGACGGGCGCCTCGGACCGGGCGGTGAGGATGAGAGTGTCACCGGCCCCGTGTTCCTCACTCAGCCGGGCCTCAGCGACTACCACTTCGTATTCAACGCCACGCGTCCGCCGTTCGACGATGTGCACCTGCGTCGCGCCGTGGCCTACGCGATCGACCGGCAGGCCCTGGCCGAACACACAGGCTTCGGTGACCCTGCGCGGCCAACCGATCAGTTCCTGCCGCCCGGTACTCCCGGGTACGAGGACGCGGCTGTGTACCCGCTCGGCGGTCCGGACCTGGAGCGGGCGCGCCGGCTCGCCGCCGGCTTCAGAGGTAGCGCGGTGCTCTACACCTGCAACTTCCCCGACTGTACGCGCCATGCGGAGATCCTCCGCTCGAACCTCGCAGACATCGGTATCGACCTCACCGTCCGGGAGTTCACCCTGGGCGAGATGTTCAGTCGCCTGGCGAAGCCGGGGGAGCCGTTCGATCTCGTCTACTCCAACTGGTTCGCTGACTTCGTTGACCCATACAACTTCCTTCAGGTCTTCGACGAGGGCGGTCAACTGGGTCATCTGCTCGACGACCCCCGGGTAGACCGGGCCTTCGCACGGGCTGCGCCGCTGAGGGACGAGCGCCGGCTCGCGGCCTACGCCCGCATCGATCGCATGCTCGTCGAGGACGTGGTGCCTGCGGTGGCGTTCGCCAACGGCACCGTCTCGCACCTCCTCTCGGCACGGATGGGGTGCCAGGTCCTGCACCCGGTGTACGACCTGGACCTGGCCGCGCTGTGCGTCCAGGGTGACTAGGGTCGCTTCAGGCCGCGCTGGTGGCCGTCACTCCAAGGCGCACGGGCGTGTCGTCGTCGCACCCGGCGAAGAAGCCGCCCACCGCGTCGACGACGTGTGTCATCGACTCGGCGGCGAACAGGACGGGCTGGTACTTGGTGATGTCGTAGTCGATCGTGGCCATCGCCGCGAAGTCCAGCGGCCGGATCTCCATGCCCCGGAACTCCTCGATCTCGCCGTATGAGGAGAGGATGCCGGCGCCGTAGGCCCGCAGCTCGCCCTCCTCCCAGACGACGCCGAACTCGATCGTGAACCAGAAGACGTCTGCGACGAGCTGCAGAGCCTCTGCCGTCGTGGCGCGCCGCGCTGCCTCCCCCGCGAGCCGGTTGAGCTCACCGAACTGGGTGTCGGCCAGCAGGTGCCCGTGGCCCATGACCTCGTGGATCAGATCGGGCTCGGGCGTGTAGAGGGGAGCGTCGTGGTGGCGGACGTACTGGGTCGAGTGAAAGCGGCCATCGGCGAGTGAGCCATAGAACTCATCAAGAGGGACGATCCCGGCGGCGGGCACGTACTCGAATCCGGTCAGGGGGCGCAGGCCGGCCGTCACCTCGTCCAGCTGCGGAATCCGGTCGCGCGGGAGGTCGAGTGCGATGAGCGCGTCGCGGAAGGCGCTGCACGCGTAGCGGGCGTGTTTCGGGGAGAGCTCACGGCAGACGGTGCGCCACACCTCCTGCTCGGCGTCGGTGTAGTCGATCGACGGCACCCGCTCGCCTGGCTTCCACTCCAGCGCGGCGGCGGCGATCGCATTGCGTCGCTCGCGGTACGCCGGGTCGTTTACGCCCGGGTGGTCCTCCCCGAGGTGGACCGTGACGGCGCCGTCGTCGTCGGTCGTGACCGGTGAGTAGAGCTGTGCCTCCTCGAACATGGGACCTCCTAACCCGTCGTCGTCGCCGCGGGCTCGGTCTCGGGCTCGTACCAGGACAGCGCGTAGTCCGGCTGGTCGAGCTCGCGTGCGAGCGCGGTCAGCTGCAGCGGCTTGAACGTGTCCCACATCACCGCGAGCTCCTCCGTGCGCCGCGCGCCCAGCGACGCCTCCACCAGCCCCGGCTGGGGACCGTGGGGGAGGCCGGAGGGGTGGAGGGTGATCATGCCGACATCGACTCCCTTGCGGGAGCCGAACTGGCCGTCGACGTAGTAGATGGCCTCCTCTGACTGGACGTTGGAGTGGTGGTAGGGCAGGGCGATCGCCTGCGGGTCGTAGTCCAGCTCGCGGGGGCAGAACGAGCAGATCACGAAGTTCTGGCCCTGGAACGTCTGGTGGACCGGCGGTGGCATGTGGATGCGCCCGGTGATGGGCTCGAAGTCGTCGGTGTTGAAGGTGTACGGGTAGACGTAGCCGTCCCAGCCGACGACATCGAAGGGGTGGTAGTCGAGGACGTAGTCCTGAAGCCCACCGCGGACCCGGACCGTGAGCGCGTGCTCGCCGCGATCGCGGTGGGTGTGAAGCTCGGCGGGCGGGTGGAAGTCGCGCTGCGAGAACGGGGCGTGCTCGAGGAGCTGGCCGTAGCGGTTGCGGTAGCGGTTGGGCGTTTCGATCTCTCCCGGCGTGAAGAAGCACAACCAGACCTGCTCGCCAGCGTCGGGTCGGACCCGGTACGTCGTGCCGCGCGGGATCACGACGTAGTCGTGAGGGCGGTAGGGGACGTCGCCGAAGATCGACTCGACCGTTCCCGTGCCGTGATGGATGAACAGCACCTCATCGCCTTCGCCGTTGCGATAGAAGCCGTCCCGTTCCTCGGTGGGCTTGCAGACGGAGACCTCGATATCGCTGTTGAACTGCAGCAGCCGGCGGCCCTCAAGCCAGTCGCCGCCGGCTGCCACGGGATTGGTGTCCGTCAATCGGTGGACGTGCGTCTCCGGGATCCACTCCTCGCGCTCGATCGGGCGGAACTCGCCGACCTCCTGCACCCGGCAGGGCGACCACAGGTGGTAGAGGATCGACTCGTTGCCGGAGAAGCCCTCGAAGCCGATGACCTCCTCGGTGAGAAGCGTCCCGTTCTCGCGAAACTGGACGTGGCGCTTGGCCGGGAGCTTTCCGAGGCGCGCGTATCTCACAGGTTCCCCCGCTTGTCCTGCTCGCGCTCGATGGCCTCGAACAGCGCCTTGAAGTTGCCGGCGCCGAAGCCGGTGGCGCCGTGGCGCTCGATGATCTCGAGGAAGACCGTCGGCCGGTCGCCGACGGGCTTCGTGAAGATCTGAAGCAGGTAGCCCTCGTCGTCGTGGTCCACGAGGATGCCCTGCGAGCGCAGATCGTCCAGCTGGTCCGCCACCTCCGGCACGCGCGCGGGAACCTCGTCGTAGTAGGAGTCGGGGATGGCCAGGAAGCCCACGCCACGGCGGCGAAGCTCGGCGACGGTCCCGACGATGTCGCGGGTGGCGACCGCGATGTGCTGCGCGCCCGCGCCCTCATAGAACTCGAGGTACTCGTCGATCTGAGACCGCCTGCGGCCCTCCGCCGGCTCGTTGATTGGAAACTTGATGCGCCCGTCGCCGGAGGCCACGACCTTCGACATCAGGGCCGAGTATTCGGTCGAGATCGCCTCGTCTGAGAAGTGGATCATCTCCGTCATGCCGAAGATCCGCTCGTAGTAGCGAACCCACTCCTCCATCTGTCCCAGCGCGACGTTGCCGACGATGTGGTCGATCGCGAGCAGCATCTCGTCGGAGGGCGCCGGGGGCCCGTCCACAGGAACGAAGCCCGGGAGGAACGGGCCGGAGTAGGCGCCGCGATCGACGAACGTATGGACGGTGTCCCCGTAGGCGGCGACCGACGCGAGGCGGATCTGGCCCTGGTCGTCGGAGATTGTTCGCGGCTCCTCGACGCTCCACGCGCCGCGGGAGGCCGCCTCGGCGTGGGCCCGGTCGGCGTCGGGGACCGAGAGAGCGATCGAGTGAACTCCGTCGCCATGTCGGGCGTGATGGCGGGCGACGTCGGTGGAGCTGCGCAGGGCGCCGGTGAGGACGAGGCGGATCCGGCCCTGCTCGAGCACGTGCGAGGTCCGGTCGCGGAGCCCGGTCTCGAGCCCGGCGTAGGCGACGGGGCGGAAGCCGAAGGCGTGCGTGTAGAAGTAGGCGGCCTGGGCGGCGTTGCCGACGTAGAGCTCAATGTGGTCGATGCCGTGAAGGGGCATCGGATCCGCGTCGTGTGGCGACAACGGCTTGGGGGTGGTGACGGCTGCCGGTGGCAACGAATCCCTCCTCGATCCGGGTACAACCTTATGATTCCCTGTTTCGAGCGCGTTGACAAGCGCAAATCGTTGCGTATTGGAGGCACCGGGAGTGGAACTTGACGAGATCGACCAGCAGATCGTTGCGTTGCTGCGCGAGAACGCCAGGCGCTCGTTCCAGGACATCGGCTCGCGGGTCGCGCTGAGCGCGCCCGCGGTCAAGCGACGGGTCGACCGGCTCGAGGAGCGGGGCGTGGTGCGCGGCTACACCGCCGTGCTCGACCACTCGGCCCTCGGCTGGTCCACGCATGCAGTGGTGTCCCTGTTCTGCGAGGGCAGGATGACGGGCGACGAGATCCTGGCGGCCGCAGGGCGCCACCCGGAGGTGGCCGCGGCGCACACCGTGGCGGGCGAGGCCAGCGCCATCCTCCACCTCTACGCCCGCGACACCGAGCATCTCGAGGAGGCGCTTGAGCGGCTGCGAGACGCGGCGGGCATCCGGCGCACGCAGACCCAGGTCGTGCTCTCGACGCTGTTCGAGCGCCCGGTGGAGTAGCCCGGCGGGTTAGACGATCGCTGTCCCGAGCGTGCCGAGGCCCTCGGCGGCGATCTCGACCGAGTCGCCCGGCTCGAGCCATCGATCGCCCTCCAGTGGGCCAAGCTCGAGCAGGCAGCCTCGGTTCAGCGTTCCCGACCCGATCACGTCCCCCGGGCGCAGGCGGGTGTCGCGCGCGGCGTGCCCGACCAGCGCCGGCCAGCTGTAGTGCTGCTCACCGGCGTTCGTGTGGGTCAGCTCGACGCCGTTGACCGACGCCGTCGCCTCGAGCTGCAGGCGCCCGTCCTCGTAGGGGAGCTCGTCCGGCGTGACCAGCCAGGGCCCCAGCGAGATCGCGAAGTCCTTGCCCTTCGCGGGGCCCAGCCCGACGGTCATCTCCTCGCGCTGCACGTCGCGGGCGCTCCAGTCGTTGAGGAGGGTGAACCCGGCGATCTCGCCTCCGGCGCCGATCACCGCCGCGATCTCCAGCTCGAAGTCGAGGAGCTCTGTCGCCGCCGGCTTCTCGACGGGCTGGCCCGGGGCGTGGATCGATGCGGGGTTTGAGAAGTAGAAGCTGGGCGCCGTGTACCAGGCGGGCGGGACCTCGTCGCCGCGCAGGCGCCAGCCGGCCTTCACGTGCTCCTCGAACGCGAAGAAGTCCCGGACGCTTGGCGGGTCGGGAACGGGTGCGAGCAGGGTGATCTCGGCGAGCACGTGCTCGCCGGCGCCGTCAGCGGTTCCTTTGCCGCCAAGCCAGTCGAGCATCGTCGCCGCCTCGAGTTCGCGAACGATGCCGCCCTTCAGCCGCCCTACCCGCGCCACGCCATCCGCGGCGCGGAAGGTCACCAACCGCATGGCCCCTAGACGTAGCCGCGGATTCTCGCCGCCTGGACCACGCGCTCGATGCCGACCAGGTAGGCGGCGTCGCGGAGGTCGAGCTTCTCCTCCTTGGCGCGCCCGGAGACCTCGCGGTAGGCGCGGCGCATGATGTTGCCGAGCTTGTCGTTGACCTCGCGCTCGTCCCAGCGGAAGTGCTGGAGGTTCTGCACCCACTCGAAGTAGGAGACGACGACGCCCCCGGCGTTCGCCATCACGTCGGGGATGATGTAGACGTCCTTGGAGCGCAGGATGTCGTCGGCCACCGGGGTGGTGGGGCTGTTCGCGCCCTCCACGATCACCTTGCACTGCATCCGGTCGGCGTTGCCCTCGTGGATCATCCCGCCGAGCGCGGCGGGGATGAAGACGTCGCAGGGAACCTCGATCAGGTCCTCGGCGTCGATGGCCTCGGCTCCCTCGAAGTCGGTGATCGTTCCGCCCTCCTTGATGAAGTCGTGCAGGGCGTTGGCGTCGATCCCGGCGTCGGAGCGGATCGCTCCGTTGACGTCGGATACCCCGACCATCGTCGCGCCGAGCTGCTGCATGATGCGCGCGGCCCAGGAGCCGACGTTGCCGTAGCCCTGGACCACGAAGGTGGTATCGGCCGGACTCAGGCCGAGGTGGGGCGCCGCCTCGCGGAACATGTAGACGCACCCGCGGCCGGTGGCAGCCTCGCGGCCGTAGGACCCCTCGAGCTCGATCGGCTTGCCGGTGCAGATCGCGGGCGTGTGTCCGTGGAGCTTCCCGTACTCGTCCATGAACCAGGCCATCGTCTGGGCGTTGGTGTTCACGTCCGGTGCGGGAATATCGCGGGTTGGCCCGAGCACCTTCTCGATCTTGTCCATGAAGGAGCGCGCGATCTTCTGGAGCTCGGACTGCTCGAGGTCGTTGGCGGGGCAGTTGACGCCGCCCTTCGCCCCGCCGAACGGGACGTTGGCCACGGCGGTCTTCCAGGTCATCAGCGAGGCGAGCGCCCGGACCTCGTCCACGTCCACCTCGGGGTGGAAGCGGATCCCGCCCTTGTAGGGCCCGCGGGCGCCGTTGTGCTGGATCCGGTAACCGGAGAAGACGTGGACCTTGCCGTCGGAGAGCTTTACGGGGATCTGGACGGTGACCTCGCGGTACGGGGTCCAGAAGACGGTCTGCAGGTCGTCCGGAAGCCCGAGGTGGTCCGCCGCCTTGTCGAAGTAGTGGCGGACGATGTCGAGGTTGGAGACCTCGGCGCGCTGCCCCGGCTTCGGCGATCCCTGCGATTCGGCCTCCGCTTTCTCGGCCTCGACCGTCTGCGGCGACCGGTCGGTCTCGGTTTCCGTCACAGCCGTCTCCGTCTCAGCCAATGCGTCACTCCTCCGAATAGGTACACGGCCCCACAGGACCCGCGCTCATCCTCTCACAGGCCTCCGGGCGGTTGCTGCCATCCCGATACCGCGGTCGAAGTCCGACCTACAATCGGGCACCTGGGGCCATAGCTCAGTTGGCAGAGCGTCGCGTTTGCAACGCGAAGGTCGCCGGTTCGAACCCGGCTGGCTCCACTAGCTTCGGAGGCCCCGGACAACGAGTGGCATCTGAAGCTCGCATAGCGCAACTCAGGTGCCACTCGACTGCGTTGGGCGTCAGACCCTCAGCACCGTCGCCCGGCTCGGCGGGACCCGGCCCTCGAGCACGTCGAGGTATGCGTCACGCGTGGCCTCCCAGCCCTCGGCGTGGTCCAGCCCGAGCCAGCCCGAGCACCACTCGCAAAACGGGCCCCACGCCTCGGCCACCCGCTCCTCCAGGCCGGGCCCGCCCCAGTCCGCGGCCCGCTTGGTGACCCGCGTCGGAGCGAAGAAGAACTGCGGCGCGGGGCCGGGCAGGTCGGCTCCGCCCTCGAAGTCCTCCCAGTGCGTAACGCCCACGGCCATGCTGTGGCGGAGCTCATCGCCGAACCGGCGGTGGACCGCCGCGCGCACCTCGCCGTTACCCGCGAAGTCGACGAACGTCGCCGGCTCCGGCTCGAGCGAGCCGATCTCCGAGTAGAGGACGGTGCGCGCGTAGATGCCGAGCCCCTCGACGAACTCGACGTTGCGCGCGGAGGTGAGCGCGACCAGCTCCACGTCGTCGCGCTGGGCGAGCATGAACGCCGCCGCCAAGGCCGTCTTCGACGACGCGCTCGCCATCATCACGGGCCCGCCGGTTGCCAGGCCCTCGTCGGCGAGCTGGTCGTCGGCGAGAAAGGAGGTGAAGAACAGCGGTCGCAGCAGCATCTGCAGGTCCTCGCTGTCGGCCGAGTAGAACGGGTCCGAGTCCGTTCGCAGGTACCGGTGATAGGCGGACGGCAGCTCGGCCCGGTGTGGCGAGGCATCGATAAATCCGCGCTCGTCGGCGCCCTTCGGGGTCACCAGCAGATGGCTCGCCGATGGCCAGTAGCCGTAGTAGCGATCGCCGACCGCGACCCCCTCCGCCTCGCTGGCCGCGACCTCGGCAAAGCCCCAGGTCGGTAGGCGGCCCCAGCCCGCCTCGCCGGCCGGGAAGAAGTCCCAGTACGACATCGCCTCGCCCATGACGGCGTAGGTGACGTTGTTCGCGGTCATCCCGAAGGTCCTCACGGCGAGTGATGCCTGGCCCTCCTCGGGGACCGGGGTCGCCGGCTCGTCGAGCCGCACATCCCGCAGGTCGTCGCGCTTGACGAGGAGTCCGCTCACGCCGCGCAGGCTATCGGCGGGGCGGATTCCTGATCGCCCCCCACAGGCCGAGCATGATCATCCCCACGATCGCCAGCGACAGCCCGCCGAGGAAGATCCCTCGTCCGCTCGGACCCGAATCGAAGATCGCCACGATCGAGATGCCCGCGAAGAGAACGCAGAAGCAGAGGCCGACGGTCAGGATCGCCGTTCGAACGTCCTCGCTCATGTCGCCGGGGACGGAGCGGTGGGCGGTGGGCTCGCCGCACCCTTCGGGCCCTGGTAGCGGTTCGCGAACAGCTTGATCGCCGCAAGTCCGAAGATAAAGCCGCCGATGTGGGCGAGGTACGCGATCCCGCCGCCGTCGCCGGCCACGTCAGGCGTCGCGAGCTCGGCGAACGCGGGTAACGCCTGAAGCGCGAACCAGATCCCGAGCATGATCATCGCGGGGATCTCGATAAACGTGAAGAAGAAGATGATGATCACCATTGTCAGGACCCTGGCCCGGGGGTGCAGCAGGATGTACCCGCCGAGCACCCCGGACACGGCCCCGCTCGCGCCGATGGTCGGAAGCGTAGAGCTCGTCTCGAGGGCGGCCTGGGCGAACACCGCCACCAGGCCCGCGAGCAGGTAGAACGCGAGGAAGCGCCACCTGCCCATCGCGTCCTCGATGTTGTTCCCGAACACCCACAGGAAGAGCAGGTTGCCGACGATGTGGAAGATCCCGCCGTGCATGAACATCGAGGTGAAGATGGTGAGCCACCAGGCCGCCGTCGCTATGGGGACGAACGGAAGCCCGCGCTGCTGCTCCAGCTCCTGGGCCTCGCGGTACGGGGAGGTCCCCTCGCAGACGATCTCGGCGCGCGGGCGCTTGCCTTCCCGCGGCACCGCGCCGACGGCGCAATCGCCGCCACCGCGCAGGATCCGGTAGGGGATGGCGCCGTACTCGATCGCGTTTAGGTCGGCGTCCGTGATCCCGAGCGCCCGCAGATCCCGGTCCTCGCTCCGTTCGCTCGAGTAGGTGAGCTGCCAGCCGAAGAACGCCAGGTTGGCGACGATCAGCAGCACCGTGACGATCGGGAACCGCGTCGTCGGGATGTTGTCCTTGAGCGGGATCAACGACGCCGGAGACTAGACCGCGAAAAAAGAAGAGCGCCCGGCACGCGCCGGGCGCTCTCGCACGCTCATGCGTCGCCGCGGGCTACGGCGTGGCCTGGTCGATGGCTTCCTGGGCGTCCTCCTGGGCCTGATCGATCGCGTCCTGGGCCTCCTCCTGGGCGGCCTCGACATCCCCCTCGTCGACGCCCGCATCATCGAGCGCCTCGTTGACCTGGTCCTGGATCTGGTCCGCCGTCTCGTTGGCCTGGTCAACGGCGTCGCTCTCGTCGCTGCCACAGCCGGCCCAACCGGCGCCGGCGGCGGCGAGCGAGAGCGAGGCTGCGATGGCCGCCGCACGACGGCGCCGCGGATTGGTTCCCAACAACTTGACCTCCCTTGGTCGTCGTGCCGGAAGTCCGCGCTTGGCGACACACCCCGGCTTGCTAGCGGCGCGATCCTAACGCGGCGGATCGTCGTGCGTGGCGGAGAGGTCGGGGGATCTCCTACTCACATACTCGGGTTTGTCAGAATGACGGTGTGACCCGCACCGCAAACCCCTGGAACGACACAGACGTGATCGATGCCCGCGCGCCCCGCTTCGCCCAGGCCGTGACGGGCCTGGTGGCGCTGACCGGAGCGCTCTTCGGTTGGCCGCTCGCCTGGGCGATCATGTCCGTCCAGATCCTGATGGGCCTGACTTTGGGAAGGCGCTATTGCCTGCCCTGCCTCGCCTACTTCGTGGTTATTCAGCCTCGCTTCGGCGAGGGCCCGCTCGAGGACTCGCGCCCGCCGCGTCTGGCGAACATGATGGGCACGGTGTTTCTGGGCTCGGCGGCCGTCCTGTGGTGGGCGGGCGTGCCGGCTGCGGGAACGGCGCTGGCCGGCCTGGTCGCCTTCCTGGCACTGCTCGCGGCGTCAACCGGACTGTGCGCGGGCTGCGAGATCTACCGCCTGACAGCGCGGCTTCGGGGGATCTCGCCCCAGCATCACAGCCACATCGACCCCGCCGACCTGGCCGGGCTCGATGGCGCGCCTCGCACATACGTCTCGTTCACCCACCCGCTCTGCTCGGAGTGCCACGAGTGGGAGAGCCGGCTGGCCGCGAGCGGTGACCCGGTGCTCGCGCTCGACGTCCGCGAGCGGTCTGACCTCGCGCGGAAGTACGGGGTCGCGGTCGTCCCTACGGTCGTCGCCGTGGCGCCGGACGGCGTCGTGCTCGAGCGCCTGGCGCCTTAGGCGAGGCCGGGTCCGGCAGGCGGCCTACTCAGCCGGCGCTGGCGGCCGCCTCCCGAGCCGACTCGTCGGCGTGGTAGGAGCTGCGGACCAGCGGCCCCGCCGCAACCGAGGCGAAGCCCATCCCGAGCGCCGCAGCGCGCAGCGCGGCGAACTCGTCCGGGTGCCAGTAGCGAACCACCGGCAGGTGGTTCTCCGTCGGGCGCAGGTACTGGCCGACCGTGAGGATCTGAACCCGGTGCTCGCGCAGGATCTCGAACGCCTCGACCATCTCGTCGAAGTCCTCTCCGAGGCCTACCATCAGTCCGGACTTGGTGACCACGCCGTCGCCGCCCATCTCCCTGGCCATGCGCAGGACGCGCGCCGAGCGCAGGAAGTCCGAGCCACGCCGAGCCTTCGGGTAGAGGCGCGGGACCGTCTCGACGTTGTGGTTGAACACGTCGGGGCGCTCGGCGATCACGCGAGCGAGCGGCATCTCCTGGCCGCGGAAGTCGGGGGTGAGCACCTCCACCTTGCAGCCGGGGGCCTGCATGCGGATCGAGCGGATCACCCCGACGAAGGCCGAGGCCCCGTAGTCGGGGAGATCGTCGCGGTCCACGGACGTCACGACCGCGTGCCTCAACCCCATCTTCTTGACCTGCGTGGCGACCCTCATCGGCTCGAGCGGGTCGTTCCACGTTGGCTTGCCCGTCTGCACGTTGCAGAACCCGCAGCGACGCGTGCAGACGTCGCCGAGGATCATGAACGTGGCCGTGCCGCGCTCCCAGCACTCCCCAACGTTCGGGCAGTTCGCCTCCTCGCAGACGGTGTGGAGGTTGTCGTCCTCGATCGCGCGCTTGAGCTTGCGGTAGGTCGGGCCTCCCGGCGCCGGCACCTTGAGCCACGGCGGCTTGCGCTCGCGGAACGGGCGCCCGTCGGCCACCGGCGCGCCGCCGGGGTTCGCCCGGGAGCGGGTGACGTGGACTCGCTGGGCCGTCTCGCTCATCACGCCTACCGTACCTGCGCCGGCAGGTCCGCAACCAACGCCTCGATCCCGTCCACGGTCTCGGCCAGCCGGGCGGAGGCGACCTCCACCGGGCGACGCCCGTAGATCTCCCCGAAGCGGTCTCGCACCGAGGAGGCGAACTCCTGCAGGTCCTGCTCGCTGCCGAGCTCGCGGGTCAGCGAGGTCATCCGGCAGGCCTCGATCCCGCAGGGGACGATCCACTCGAACGGCTGGAGGTCGTTCGATACGTTCACCGCGAAGCCATGGGTGGTGATCGCCCGGTTCACATGGACCCCTATCGAGCCGATCTTCCTCGCGGGCTCGATGCCCTCGGCGAACGCCTCGGGGTCATCGGGCCGGGGGCCGGCCGTCCAGACTCCAGTGAGCCCGTCGATGCACCCGGCCTCCACGCCGTGCGCGGCGAGCGCCTCGATCATCACGCGCTCGATGCGCCTGACGTACTCATGGACGTCGTCGCCGTAGGGCCGCAGCGAGACGATCGGGTAGCCCACCAGCTGACCGGGGCCGTGGTAGGTGACCCGGCCGCCGCGATCGGTGCCCGCAACGTCGATTCCCTGCATCCGGTACCAGTCCTCGCCCATCGGCAGCTCGTCCTCGGTGGAGCGGCGGCCCTTCGTATAGACGGGCGGGTGCTCGAGGAGAAGCAGAACGTCGGGGATCTCGCCCGCGTGGCGAGCCGACTCCAGCGCGTGCTGAGCCTCCCGCGCGTCCGCGTAGGGGACCTGTCCGCTGCGAACCACCCAGACCTCGTCGGCCATGGCGTCAGTGTGCCACGGCGGCGGAGTTGAGCCGCTCCGCGGCAAGCGCCCGGGCGGCGGCCAGCGGCGTGACCGCGCGCGCTGAGGCACGCTCGAGAACGCCGTCCATCGTCCGCTCGATCTCGCGGGCGAGGCGCAGGGCGGTGGCCTCGTCGTATCCGCGAATCTCGCGAAAGACGTTGATGAGGCCGCCCGCGTTGGCGATGAAGTCGGGCCCGTAGAGGATGCCGCGCTCGGCGAGCGGCTCCGCCAGCGAGTCCGCGGCCAGCTGGTTGTTCGCCGCCCCGCAGATCACCTCGCAGCCCAGGCGGGGGATCGCTTCGGCCGTGATGCCGCCGCCGAGGGCGCAGAGCGAGAGCATGTCGCCGCCAGAGCGCATGGCGAGTCGCGGGTCCAGCCACCGTGCGCCAAGTGCCTCGGCCGCGGCGCGCTTTCCCGGATCGACGTCGGCGACGAGCAGCTCGCACCCACGATCGCGGAGCAGTCCGGCGAGGTGCGCGCCCACGTGTCCGAGCCCCACGATCGTGACCCGCGCCCCCGTCAGCTCCGCCGCGCCCCAGCGCTCGCGCGCGCAGGCCAGCATCGCGGCCTCCACCCCGACCGCCGTCACCGGGCTCGGATCACCCGACCCCCCGCGCGACGACGGCAGCCCGGTGAGGTGAGCCGTACGCTCCGCCACCACCGTCATATCGCCCGGGGTAACCCCTACGTCCTCGGCGGTGATGTACCGACCGCCCAGGGACTCGACCAGGTCCCCGAAGTCGAGCAGCGCATCGCGCCGCGCGCCGGCACTGAATCCACCCTCCGGGGAGCAGATCACGCCCTTGCCTCCGCCCAGATCGAGCCCCGCGGCTGCCGCCTTCAGCGTCATCCCCGCCGAAAGCCGCAGCGCGTCGTGCTCGGCGTCGTCGGGACGCGCGTAGCTCCAGATCCGACAGCCGCCAAGCGCCGGCCCCAGGGCCGTCGAGTGGATCGCGACCACCATCCGGGCGCCGCTGCGCTGGCCACGGACCGAGACGACGTCCTCGTGGGCCGACGGCGCCGGCTGAGCCGGTGGGACGGCGACCGCCATCAGTCGGCATCCCAGCTCTCGAGCCGAGCCTTCACACTGCCCAGGAAGCGCGCCGCCGTCGCTCCGTCGAGCGCGCGGTGGTCCCATGACATCGGCAGGTAGGTCATCGGCCGCACGGCGATCGCGTCGTCCGAGACCACGACCGGGCGCTTCACGATCGCCTCCAGGTCCAGGATCGCCACCTGGGGCTGGTTGATGATCGGAGTCGCCAGGACGGCCCCGAACTGGCCCGGGTTCGTGATCGTGAACGTGCCGCCCTGGACGTCGTCGGGCTCGAGCCGCCCCTCGCGGGCGCGCTCGGCGACGTCGGCGATCGCCGCGGCCATCCCCTCCAGGCTCAGGCGCTGCGCCTTGGGAATCACCGGGACGATAAGCCCGTCCTCGAGCGCGACTGCGATCCCCAGGTTCACGTCGGCGTGATGGATCAGGTCGTCGCCGTCCACCGAGGCGTTCAGCACCGGGAACCGCTCCAGCGCCTCGACGGTCGCCAGCGCCACGAACGCCAAGTAGGTGAGCGGGACGCCGCGATCCGCCATCGCCTCCTTCGATCCGGCCCTGGCGGCAGCCACGCTGTGCATGTCCACCTCGACGATCGTCGTGCAGTGCGCCGCGGTGCGCCGGCTCTCGACCATGTGCCTGGCGATGGCCTGGCGCATCGCCGACATCGGCTCGCGGCGGCCGTCGCCGTTGAGCGCTGCCGTCGCGGGTACCTCCGCCTCGTCCGGGCGGTAGGGCGATTCGATGTGCATCGGGCGCTCGCCCTTCGCCGCCTGCGGGGGCCCGGACTCGATGAACGCGACCAGATCCCGCTTGCGCACCCTCCCGCCGATTCCGGTGCCCTCCACCAATCCGAGATCGATGCCGTGCTCATCGGCGATTCTCCGAACGATCGGTGAGTAGAACGAGGACCGATCCGCCTCACCCGCGACAGGACCCGCAGCCGAGCTGCCATTGATCTCGGCGATTGGGGTCCCGACGTCCACGGTCTCGCCAGCTTCGATCAGCAACTTCTCGACGACGCCCGAGGTGGGACAGGGAATCTCGACATCCACCTTGTCTGTGGTGACGTCGGCGATCGTCTCGTCGGCCTCGACCGGCTCGCCCACCTCCTTCCGCCACTCGATCAGCGTGCCCTCGCTCACGCTTATCCCCATCTGGGGCATCAGTACCTGCGTCAGCTGCTCAGTAGGCGAGGAGCTCACGGATCGCCTCCTTCATGTCGTCGGGCTGGGGCAGGACGGCCTGCTCGAGCGGCGGTGAGAACGGGATCGGGACGTCCGGGGCAGTGAGTCGCCGAATCGGCGCATCCAGATCCTCGAAGGCGTGCTCGGTGACCAGCGCGGCCACCTCGGCGCCCACCCCGCACGACCGTGTCGCCTCGTGGGCCACCAGGACCTTCCCGGTCTTGCGGGCACTAGCGAGGATCGCCTCGGTGTCGAGCGGGCAGAGCGATCGGAGGTCGAGGACCTCGACGTCCTCGCCGATTTCGTCCGCCGCCTCCAGCGCCAGGTGGACGCTCGAGCCGTAGGCGACGACCGTCAGCTCGCCGCCCTCGCGGACCACCCGCGCCCTCCCAAGCTCCACCGCGTGGTCGCCGTCCGGGACCTCACCCTTCACGTTCCGGTACAGGCCCTTGTGCTCGAGGAAGCAGACGGGGTTCGGGTCGCGGATCGCGCTCACCAGCAAGCCCTTGGCGTCGTCGGCGAACGCTGGCGCCACGACCTTCAGCCCCGGCGCCTGGAGAAACCAGGCCTCGGGGTTCTGCGAGTGAAAGGGCCCGCCGGAGAAGCCCCCGCCGGAGGGCAGCCGGACCACCATCGGAACGGCGACGCCCTGGCGGTAGTGGAGCTTCGCCGCCACGTTTACGAGCTGGTCGAACCCGCAGGCGATGAAGTCCGCGAACTGCATCTCGCAGACCGGCTTCAGGCCCTCGACCGCCGCCCCGACAGCAGCGCCGATGATCGCGTTCTCGGCGAGCGGTGCGTCGATCACGCGCCCGGCTCCGAACTCCTCGATGAAGCCGTCCGTGACCTTGAACGCCCCTCCGAACGCGCCTATGTCCTGGCCGAAGCAGATCACCGTCTCGTCCCGGCGCATCTCCTCCCGCAGCCCGTCGGAGATCGCCTGCAGATACGACACGTCCGGCGTCGTCGGAGGAGCCGCCGTGGCCAGCGTGGTCATGCGGCCCTCCGGTCGCTCGCCGGGGCCTCCGACCACGGCGCAGCTCCGTCGCCCAGTGGCGCCCAGCGCTCGGCGAACACGCCGGTAAAGGCGGCTTCGGGATCCGGCATGGGGGACTCGAGCGCCTTCGCGGCGCACTCGTCCACGTAGGCCTTCACCTCATCGCGGAGCGCGTCGAGCTCTCCGTCAGAGAACCCGTGATCCGCGCCCAGCCGCTGGCGGTAGCGGTCGATCGGATCGCGCCCGCGCCACTCCTCGAACAGCTCCGGTGGCACGTAGCTCATGTCGTCGTGGGCGCCATGGCCGTGCATGCGCATCGTGCGGGCCTCGATCAGCGTCGGCCCTCCGCCGGCCCGCGCGCGGGCGACGGCCTCGCGGGCTGCATCGAAGACCGCCTCCACGTCGTTGCCGTCGACCGTGACGCCGGGGAACCCGTAGGTACGGGCGCGCTCGACGGGATCGACCGCGAACTCCAGCTCGTTCGGGGTGGAGTAGGCGAACTGGTTGTTCTCGAGGAGGAAGACCACCGGCAGGCGCCGCACGCCCGCCAGGTTCATCGCCTCGTGCCACTGGCCGTTGGCAGTGGAGCCCTCGCCGAAGAAGGTCATGGCCACCCGCGGTTCGCCCCTTACCTTGAAGGCCATCGCCATGCCAGAGGCCACCAGCGCCATGTCGGGCAGCATCGAGACCATCCCGACGCAGCCCAGGTCGCGGTCGCCGAAGTGCATGTTGCCGTCCTTGCCTCCGGTGACACCGCCGGAGCGGCCCATGTAGTTGGCGAGGTAGCGGTCCGGGGTGACTCCTCGGACGAAGTGGGCGCCGAGGTCGCGGTGCAGGATGCACATCCGATCCTCGGGGCGGAGCGCGTAGGCGGCGCCGACGCCGATCGCCTCCTGGCCGCACCCGTCGTAGAACGATCCCGGCACCTTGCCCTGCCGGTAGAGCGTGAGGCCGCGCTCCTCGGCGGCGCGCATCATCGTCATGAACCGCAGCAGGTTCGCCCGGTCCTCCCGCGTCAGATGGTCCTGCGCGTCAGGCCGCGCTCCGCCGTTGCGGTGCACCCCGTTCTCGCGCAGGGTTGACTCCTCGCTTGCGCGCTCGCTCGTGAGCGCACCAAGGTCACTTGGCTCCATTCTCTCCGTCCTTCGTGCGTGGCCACCCGTCGGGATCTCCTCGGGGACGACCGGTTTGCCGCCGCCTCGGGATCTCCTCGGCGACGCCTACGGACGATGGGAATCGAGGGTTCCGCCTCGACGCCCTATGTCTGGATTCGCAGGTTGGTGCGAATCGCTACAGCGATTGTATCCCCGATCCGGGACGTTTCAAGCGGGGGCGGACGTCTAGGTCAGTAGCTCGCCTACCCGGGCGAGGAAGCCCGCTGCCTCGGGGGCCTGCACGATGCGACTGTCGCAGGCAAGCGAGAGCGTCAGACGGAAGTTACCCCGCGTCCCGACGGCGAGGATGGCGGCCTGCCCCCGATTGACGATGAGATCCGCGCGGGAGATGCCGAGTGGTGACAGGTCCGCGAGGGAGAACGTCGCGCCCGAGAGATCGGGCTGGGTAAGTTCCCCGCTGCCGGCCCGCTTGCCGAGCTCGGCCAGCTCCATGGCGACGTCCTCGGCGGCCTTCTGGTCCGCGTCCTGAACTGTGGGGTAGACGAGGCCGCTCTCCGATGCGACCGCCACCGCGACGTTGATCCGGGAGTGCAGCTCGAACCGCGCGTCACGGTAGGCGCCGTTGAGCCTGGGAAAGTCCCGAAGGGCAGTCGCGACGGCGACGATGAGAGCTCCCGGGGCGACTGTCCCGGCCACGACCTCGGCCTCGAAGTAGGTGTGCGGGACGGTTGCCTTGGACTCCGCGGTCCGGCGGGCGTGGGTCAGCTCCGCCTGCGTGGTCTCGACCACCTCGACGGCTCCCTTTGCCGAGCTCTCGTCAGGCACGCTTGCGCTTCGGTGCGTAGAGGTCGGTGATGGTTCCCTCGGCCATCTCGGCCGCGAACATCACCGTCTCCGACAGCGTCGGGTGAGCGTGGATCGTCAGTCCGAGGTCCTCGGCGTCGGCCCCCATCTCGATCGCGAGGGTCGCCTCGGCGATCAGCTCGCCGGCATTCGGCCCGACGATGCCGGCGCCGAGCACGCGCCGTGACTCGGGCTCGACCAGGAGCTTGGTCAGGCCATCGGGCCGGCCAAGCGACAGCGCCCGTCCGGATGCCTGCCAGGGGAAGACCGCCTTCTCGTAGCTCGTTCCCTCGTCCACGGCCTGGGCCTCGGTGAGCCCGGTCCAGGCGACCTCCGGATCCGTGTAGGCGACGGACGGGATCGCGCGTGGGTCGAACACCACGTTCTTCCCGGCGATCACCTCGGCCGCGACGACCCCCTCGTGGCTCGCCTTGTGGGCGAGCATGGGGGCACCGGTCAGGTCCCCGATGGCGAGGATGTGCGGGACGTTGGTCCGGCGGTGTCCGTCGACCTCGATCTCGCCGCGTTCCCCCACGGCCACTCCCGCGGACTCCAGGCCCAGCGTGTCGCCGTTGGCACGCCGCCCGACGGCGATAAGCACACGGTCGTAGGTGCGCGGGCCGGGCGCGCCGTCGCCCTCGAAGGAGACCTCCAGGCCCCCCGCGGACGCTTCGACCCCAGAGACTCCGATGCCCAGCAGGATCGACTCGTAGCGGTCCGCGATGCGCTTGTGGAGCGGCTTCACCAGGTCCGGGTCGCAGCCGGGAATGAGCTGGTCGGTCAGCTCGACCACGTCGATCGAGCTGCCGAGGGAGTCGTAGACGGTCGCCATCTCCAGGCCGATGATCCCGCCGCCGATCACCAGCATCCGCTCGGGAACGCCGGGCAGCTCCAGCGCTCCCGTGGAGTCGACGATGCGCTCGTCCTCCGGGAGGCCGGGGAGCTCGGCCGCGCGTGACCCCGCGGCGAGGATGCAGTGCTCGAACGAGATCGAGGTCCCGTCGACGTCCACGGTGTGGTCGGAGGTGAAGGCGGCGGCGCCGGTCACCACCCTGACCTTCCGCTGGCGCGCCAGGCCCGCCAGGCCGCCGGTGAGCTTTCCGACCACCTCGCCCTTCCAGTCGCGCAGCCGGTCGAGGTCGATCGCGGGCCGCTCGAACTTCACTCCGAACTCCGCCGCGTCCTCGGCCTCACCGATCACGTTGGCCGCATGAAGCAGCGCCTTCGACGGGATGCAGCCCACGTTCAGGCAGACGCCACCGAGCGACTCGTACCGCTCCACAAGCGTCACGCTCAGCCCGAGATCCGCCGCGCGGAACGCCGCGGTGTACCCGCCCGGGCCAGACCCGATCACCAGCACCTGCGTGTCGTACTCGCGCTCCGAGCTCGCCTGGGGCAGGTCGGCGGCCTCATCGGGCTCGCGACGTTCGTGGCGGTCACCGCCACCTTCGTCGTCCACCTCGGAGTCGGCGGGGTCGAGCTCGAGGATGGGCGTGCCCTCCGAGACGCTGTCGTTCAGCTCGACGAGGACCTTTGTGACCGTGCCGGCCTCGGGCGCCGGCACGTCCATCGTCGCCTTCTCGGACTCGAGGGTGACGAGCGGCGCCTCCTTAGCGACCTCGTCACCCACTGCGACGTGGATCTCGATCACCGGTACGTCGGCGAAGTCGCCGATGTCGGGGACCTTGACCTGCATCAGAGCAGCACGCGGCGCAGATCCGCCAACTCGCCCGCGAGGTGCGCCGTGAAGCGGGCCGCGGCGGCGCCGTCGATCACGCGGTGGTCGTAGGAGAGCGAGAGCGGGACCATCAGCCGCGGCACGAACTCCTCGCCGTTCCACACCGGCTTCATCTGTGAGCGCGTCACGCCAAGGATCGCGACGTCCGGTGCGTTGACGATGGGCGTAAAGCCGGTGCCTCCGATGCCCCCGAGCGACGAGATCGTGAACGTCGAGCCTCGCATCTCCTCGGCCGAGATCTTGCCCTCCCGGGCCTTGCCCGAGAGCTCGGCCAACTCGCCGGCGATCTCGATCAGGCCCTTGCGATCAGCCTCCTTGATGACCGGCACCATCAGGCCCTGTGGGGTGTCGGCCGCGAAACCGAGGTTGTAGTAGCGCTTGATCACCAGGTCGTCGCCGTCGAGCGAGGAGTTGAACTCGGGGAACTGGCGCAGGGCCCCGACGCAGGCCTTGATCAGCAGCGCCACCATCGTGACCTTCACGTCCTGCTCGGAGTTCACCTGCTTGCGAAAGGCCTCGAGGTCCGTTATGTCGGCCTCGTCGTCGTGGGTGACGTGGGGGATCATCACCCAGTTGCGGGCGATGTTCGGGCCGCTGATCTTCTTGATCCGCGAGAGCGGAACCCGCTCGACCTCGCCGTACTTGGCGAAGTCCACCTGCGGCCACGGCGCCACCTCCAGCCCGGGGATGCCGCCCCCGCCCCCGCCGCCGGTGGCGGTGAGCGCCGCCTTCACGTCCTCCCGCGTGATCCGTCCCTTCCGCCCGGTGCCCTTGAGCCTGCTGACATCGACATCCAGCTCCCGCGCGAGGCGCCTCACGCCGGGGCTGGCGTACAGGGAATCGCCGCCGCTGGGCTCCGGCTTGGGCGCGGGCGCGGGTGGCTCCTCGGTCCCGTCCGTCTCCTGCTCCTCCGCCAGCACCGCCGCCTCGACCGGCGCCTCCTGGGTGGAGATCGCACCGCCCTCCGTCGGCTCGATCGTCGCGATGACGGACCCCTCGGAGACGGTGTCACCGACCGTCACCTTCAGCTCGACGATCTTCCCGTCGTAGGGGGAGGGCACGTCCATCGTCGCCTTGTCGGACTCCAAGGTGACCAGCGGAGCGTCCGCGCCGACCTGCTCGCCGGGCTTGACGAGGATCTCGATCACCGGCACGCCGGTGAAATCGCCGATGTCAGGAACGAGGATCTCGCGCGGGCCGGCCATCTAGGAGACCGCCGGATCCGGGCTCTCTGGGTCGATCTCGTAGCGCGCGATCGCGTCCGCGACCACGGCGGGCTTGACCGAGCCGTCGGCGGACAGCGCGCGGAGCGCCGCGACGACGATGTGGTGGCGATCCACCTCGAAGAAGCTACGCAGGTGCCGGCGATAGTCGCTGCGCCCGAACCCGTCCGTGCCGAGGACCTCGAAGCGCCCGGGTACCCAGCCCCGGACGCCATCGGGGAGGGCCTTCATATAGTCGGTCGAGGCGACGACCGGCGCCTCGCCGTCCCCGAGGCAGCTCTTGATCCAGGGGGCCGGAGCATCGGCCTCGGGGTGCAGCCGCGCTTCGCGGTCGCAGCGCAGGCCGTCCCGGCGGAGCTCGGTCCAGCTGGTGACGCTCCAGACCTCGGCGTCCACGCCGAAGTCGGAGGCAAGCAAATCGGCGGCCGCCTCGACCTCGCGCAGGATCGTCCCGGATCCCAGCAGCCGAGCCTGCGGCGCATCGACCTCGCGAATGCGGTGCATCCCGCGCAGGATCCCCTCCTCCGAGCCCTCCGGCAGCTTCGGGTGGGGGTAGTTCTCGTTCATCACGGTGAGGTAGTAGAAGACGTCCTCCTGCTCGGCGACCATCCGGCGCAGGCCCTCGTGGACGATCACGGCGAGCTCGTGGGCGTATGCGGGGTCGTAGGCGACGCAGTTGGGGATGGTGGAGGCAAGCAGGTGGCTGTGGCCGTCCTCGTGCTGGAGGCCCTCGCCGTTCAGGGTCGTACGCCCTGCGGTCCCTCCGATGAGGAACCCCCGGGCACGCGAATCGCCCGCCGCCCACGCCAGGTCGCCGATCCGCTGGAACCCGAACATCGAGTAGAAGACGTAGAAGGGGATCATCTGCACGGCGTGGTTCGAGTACGACGTGGCCGCGGCGATCCAGGAGGAGAACGCGCCGGCCTCGTTGATCCCCTCCTGGAGCACCTGACCCTGGCGATCCTCACGGTAGAACATCAGGCTGTCGGCGTCCTCCGGCTCGTAGAGCTGCCCCACCGAGGAGTAGATCCCCAGCTGCCGGAACATGCCCTCCATCCCGAAGGTGCGTGACTCGTCGGGCACGATGGGCACCACCCGCGGCCCCAGGCTCTTGTCGCGGAGCAGCGCCGCCAGGATCCGCACGAACGACATCGTGGTCGAGATCTCGCGTTCGCCGGTGCCCTCGAGCTGCGACTCAAAGATCTCCAGGGGCGGGACCGGCAGCGACTCTGACACCCGACGCCGGCGGGCGGGCAGGTGGCCGCCGAGCGCCTCGCGCCGCTCGCGCATGTAGGTCATCTCGGGCGAGTCGTCCGGTGGCTTGTGGAAGGCGACCTGCTCGACCTCCTCGTCGGTGATCTCCAGCTCGAAGCGGTCCCGGAACACCTGCAGCGCCTCGGCGTTCATCTTCTTCTGCTGGTGGGTGATGTTCTGGCCCTCGCCGGCCTCGCCCATCCCGTAGCCCTTGATCGTCTTCGCGAGGATCACCGTCGGGCTGCGGGTGGCGCCCTGCGCTGCGGCGTAGGCGGCGTAGACCTTCTTGGCGTCGTGGCCGCCGCGGTTCAGATCCCAGATCTGTTCGTCGGTCATGTCCGCAACCCGCTCGGCGAGGTCCGGGTACTTGCCGAAGAAGTGCTCGCGGACGTAGGCGCCGTCCCGCGCCTTGTACACCTGGTATTCGCCGTCGACCGCCTCCTCCATCCGTTTGACGAGAAGCCCATCGTGATCGGACTCCAGCAGCGGGTCCCACCGGTCACCCCAGATGACCTTGAGCACGTTCCATCCTGCGCCGCGGAAGATCGTCTCGAGCTCCTGGATGATCTTGCCGTTCCCGCGAACGGGGCCGTCCAATCGCTGAAGGTTGCAGTTGACGACGAAGACGAGGTTGCCGAGGCGCTCCCGGCCCGCCAGCGCGATCGCTCCCAGCGATTCAGGCTCGTCGCTCTCGCCGTCGCCGAGGAACGCCCAGACCTTGCGGCCCGAGGTGTCAGCGACGCCCCGGTCGTTCAGGTAGCGCATGAACCGCGCCTGGTAGATCGCCATGATCGGCCCGAGGCCCATGGATACGGTGGGGAACTGCCAGAAGTCCGGCATCAGCCAGGGGTGCGGATATGAGGACAGGCCTCCGGGCCGCGAGACCTCCTGCCGGAAGCCCTCCATCTCCTCCTCGCTCAGCCGTCCCTCGAGAAAGGCGCGCGCGTAGATCCCGGGGGACGAGTGGCCCTGGATGTAGACGAGGTCCCCGCCGTGTTCCTCGGAGGGTGCATGCCAGAAGTGGTTGAAGCCGATCTCGTAGAGCATCGCCGCCGACTGGTAGCTCGCGATGTGCCCGCCGAGCTCCGAGGACTCCTTGTTGGCTCGGAGGATGGTCGCGATCGCGTTCCACCGGATCAGGGACCGGACGCGGCGTTCCATCGCCGGGTCGCCGGGCAGCGGGGGCTCGTCCTCACGCTGGATCGTGTTGACGTAGGGGGTGGGTCCCACGTACTCGATCGCGGCGCCCTTGATGCGCGCCCGCTCGACGACCCGCTCGACCAGATCGTGCGCACGCCTCGGGCCGTCGTTCTCGACGACCGCATCAAGGGCCTCCAGCCACTCCTCAGTCTCGACAGCGTCGACGTCCACCGGCTCCGACATTAGTCGGTGCGCATGGCGAGCGCGCGCGAGCTAAGCGACGGCGGCCTCTGCGGCGTCCTCGAGGCGGTCGTCTCCCCAGAAGACCCGGCCGTCAACGACCACGGCAGGAACACCGGTGACGCCGAGATCACCAGCGCGTTCGGTCGCGCTGCGCAGGGCGTCCTTGACCGCGTCTCGCGCGACAGCCACCTTCAGCGCGCGAGGGTGGATCTCCGACGCCGCCGCGGCGATCATCACGTTGTCGGGAACGCTCAGGTCCCGCCCGCCCGCGAAGGCCTGGCGGAACGCGGCGAGTGAGAACGAGACCGTCCGCCCGATCTCCTTGGCGAACGTCGCCACGCGCATCGCATACAGCGTGTTCCCGGGAAATGGCTCCGGCCAGCTGATCGGTGGCAGCCCGTATGAGGAGGCGCGGCGCTCGACCTCCCGCAGGCCGGCCTCGCGGTCGGGGCCGTTGCCCCATGACTCGCGCTCGAACCGCTGAAACAGCCCGCCGAGCAGGATCGGCTGCCACTCCGGCACCTCCCGCCCCGCCTCGGTGAAGACGGCGTTGACCCGCTCGGCCGCGAGATAGGCGTAGGGCGAGCCTAGGTCGTAGTAGAAAACCGCCTGGCTCACGAGTAGCTGATGAACTCCAACAGCGACCCGTCCGGGTCGCGGAAGTACACGCTGACGCCGGGCCCGCCGCGGCCGTGGCGCTCGATCGGGCCGCGCTCCACCTCAACGCCGGACTCCGTGAGGTGCTCGACCGCGCCCTCGATTGCGCCCTCCCAGACGAAGCAGAGGTCGGCGGCGCCGGGCGGCGCCTGGGCGGTGGCCACCGGCTCCGGCGTGGCGCCGGGCCCGTGCACGTTGAGCTGGGTGTTCGCCAGGCGGTAGGCCCAGCGCCCGCGGGTCAGCTCGATCAGTTCCGCGCCGAGAACGTCGCGGTAGAAGGCGTTCGAGCGCTCCCAGTCGGACACGGCGATGACGACGTGGTCGAGGGCGGCGCGTTCTGGCGCGGTCACGCGTTCTTGCGCACGTGCCACTGGACCGTGGCTGTCGCGACTGTGTCCCCGTCGGCGTTGGTGAGCTCGACCGCGACCGGGAACGAGACCTTCCCGTCGGCGTCGAGGGAGGCGAGCAGGCCGTCGATCCCATCCAGGGTGGCCGTCGCCTCGATCGGGCCCTGCGCGAGCTTCGTGTACGTGATCTGAGCCTCGCTGGCCAGCGGGCGGATCTCCGCCAGGCGCTCGGCGAAGCCGCCGACGAACGCGCCGCCGGACGCCGCCTCGGCGGCGCTGAACAGACCGCCGGCGTGCTGGGAGCCGACATGATTTCGGGTCCGCTCGTCGTCGGGGAGGAGCACCGTGGCAGTGCCGTGATCCAGGTGGGTGATCTCGAGGCCCAGGTGGCCGTTGTAGGGAACCGCCGCACCCATGCCGGCGCGAAGGGCGTCGAAATCCACGCTCATGCGTGGGTGGCCCACCCGTCCACGGCGCGGGCGGCGTCCAGCACGGCCTCCGAGATCGTCGGGTGGGGATGCACGATCCGGGCGAGCTCCTGATAGCCGCCCTCTAGCGCCATCACGTTCACGATCTCGGAGATCATGTCGCAGGCCCGGTTCCCGACGATATGGGCGCCCACGATCTCGCCGTACTTCGAGTCGGCGATCAGCTTGACCATGCCCTCGCGGTCGTCGTAGACGGCCGAGGCGCCCACGCCGCCCAGCTTGAACTTGGCGATCTTCACGTCCTTCCCGGCCTCCTTGGCCTCGGCCTCGGTGAGGCCCACGCTCGCAACCTGCGGGTGGCAGAAGGTTGCGCCGGGGATGAGGTCGATGTCGACCGGGTGGGTCTCGGCGCCGGCGATCGTTTCGGCGGCGACCACGCCCTCCTCGGATGCCTTGTGGGCGAGCGCCGGCCCTCGGACCAGGTCGCCGATCGCGTAGACCTTGGGGTTCGAGGTGCGCTGGTGATCGTCGACCTTGATCCGGCCGTTGTCCTCGGTCTCGACCTTCGCCTCGGCCAGTCCGAGGGGCTCCGTGTCGGGCGCGCGGCCGCCGGCGATCACCAGGTAATCGACCTCCTCCTCGGAGTCGCCCACCGTCAGCTTCACGGACTTGGCGCTCTCGGTGACGCCCTCGACCTTGGTCCCGGTCGCGACCGTGATCCCCTGCTTCTTGAAGATTCGATCGACGACCCGGGCGCAGTCCTTGTCCTCCAGCGGGAGGATCTGGTCGAGCATCTCCACCAGGATCACCTCGGTGCCGTAGCGGGCGTACGCGGAAGCGATCTCCGATCCCGAGGCGCCGGCGCCGACAACCGCCAGGCGCTTCGGCTGGGCCGGCAGCGACCAAGCGCCCCAGGTGTCGAGGACGCGGTCGGAGAACTCCACTCCGGGGATCGGCAGCGCGACCGAGCCGGTAGCGAGGATCACGGCGCCTGCCTCGTAGGTCTCGCCGCCGACCGAGACGTTGCCGTCGGCGGTCAGCGAGCCCTCGCCCTCGAGCATGGTGATCTTGTTCTTGTCCCAGAGCATCTTCACGCCGCCGCTCAGGGTCTCCGAGACCTTCGTGCGCCGCTCGCCCAGCGCCTTCCAGTCGAGCGTGGCCTTGGTGACCTTGATGCCGAGCTCGGCCCCGTTGACGGCGTCGTCGTAGACCTCCGCGGTGTGGAGCATCGTCTTGGCCGGGATGCACGCATAGTTCAGGCAGCGCCCGCCGGGTTTGTCCTTCTCGACGACAGCGGTCTTCTTGCCGAGCTGGGCGGCCCGGATCGCGGCAACGTAGCCACCCGGTCCGCCGCCGATAACGATCACGTCGTAGGAATCAGCCATAGGCGCCTGACTCTAGCTGCGATCCGGCATCTGGATCCGAGCCA
Source organism: uncultured Solirubrobacterales bacterium (assembly GCA_963807385.1). Lineage (GTDB taxonomy): Bacteria > Actinomycetota > Thermoleophilia > Solirubrobacterales > 70-9 > JBDTSW01. Next base: position 813,771 of record CAWEBQ010000003.1, on the reverse strand, counting down.
TGGCCTTGATGTTGAAGAAGAACAGGGCTCCGGCTCCGCCGATGACGAGGACGTTGCCGATGGCCTGGGTCCACTCACTCGCGAGGACGAGCGACAGCGATGCGCCGATCAGCGCGAACAGCAGCACCGTTTGGAAGCCGAGCACCGCCCAGTACTTCGCATTCCACAAACCCCACGCCATGACCCCGAAGATCAGCAGTGGCGCGAGCACCTGGGCGATGTTCGGCTGTCTGCCCTCGATCTCGATGCCGGCGGCGAAACCGATCACGATCGAGGCGCAGACCACTGCGGAGATCACGGCGGCGATGGTGACCACGCGTGGGCGCTCGGCATCCTCGAGCGGCTCGAGCGCTTCGCGCGCCGCCTGGTTCTTGGCCTCGGTCTTTGTTGCCATGCGCTCGCGCCGCTCCGCCAGTTCCTGCTGGCGGTGGATGCCACGCTCCTTTCGCTTGCGCCGCTCGGCGCGCTTTCGCTCTCGGTCTGACATCAGTGGGTCTGCCCTACGGCGAGAGAGTCTCGCAAGGACCGCGCGACCGCCTCGGGGTCCTCGGCGTCCCTGATCGCTCGCACGACGACGGCGCGAGCTGCCCCGGCCTCGACCACCTCCGCGACCGTTGTCGTGTCGATGCCACCGATCGCGAACCAGGGAGCGGTCGCGCTCGCGGCGGCGTGCCGGATCAGCGCCAGCCCGGTGGCGGGCCGCCCGGCCTTGGTCGGGGTCTCCCAGACCGGGCCGACGCTGATCTGGTCGGGCCGGCCGTCACCCTGCGCGGCGCACGCGGCGTCCACCTGGGCGGGCGAATGGGTGGACAGGCCGACGAGGGAGTCGGCGCCGGCAAGGGCGCGAGCCACGGATACCGGCATGTCGTCCTGCCCTACGTGGACCCCGTCCGCGCCGCACTCCACGACGAGGTCGGGACGGTCGTTGAGGATGAAGAGCACGCCATGTGCGTCGGCCGCCCGCCGGAAGGGCTCCGCCATCGAAACGAGCTCCTCGGCGCACCGCGGCGCCTTCTCGCGCAGCTGCACGATGTCCGCGCCGCCGCGGATCGCGGCGTCGAGCAGGCCGTCCGGCGCGTCACCACCGGGCAGGCCCTCGCAGACGAAGTAGAGCCGCGCCCGGCTCAGGCGCTCGATTCGCTGCTCCCGCGTCATCCTCGCGGAGGCTAGATGAGTGGCTAGCTGGCCCGCCCGCGGGTACCATCGTGGGAGTAGCGGGAGCCCACCGCGGCTGAGAGGGCGGCATTCCGGCCGCCGACCGTCTGAACCTGACCCGGGTAATGCCGGCGCAGGGATGGTGGCCTCGGTAGCGCCCCGGAGAGGAGCCGAACGTGCCCAACCGAGCCGAGCCTGAGGTCGACGTCGTGATCGTCGGCGCCGGCGTGATCGGCCTGGCCTGCGCGTGGCGTCTGGCCCAACGAGAGCTCTCCGTGCGGGTCCTCGACCGCTCCGTAGCCGGGTCGGGGGCCTCCGGCGTCGCAGCCGGCATGTTGGCGCCGGTGGGCGAGGCGGCGTGGGGTGAGGAGGCGCTCGTCCGGCTGGCCCTCCTCTCGCATGCAGCATGGCCCGGGTTCGCGGAGGAGCTCGCGGAGGCGTCGGGTGCCGATGTCGGCCTTCTGCCGCTGGGTGCCCTGCACGTCGCGTTCGATCGGGATGAGGCCTCGCAGCTCCGCCGCCGTTTCGAGCTGATGGCCCAGCTTGGGCTCGAGGCGTCCTGGCTTCGCGGTGCGGATGCGCGCGGTCTGGAGCCCGGGCTGAGCCCCCGCTGCTCGGCCGCCGTGCATGCCCCCCACGAATCGGCGGTGGACCCTCGGGCCCTGGTGCGCGCCTTGAGTGCAGCCGCTGCCGCAGCGGGGGCGGCGGTGTGCGAGGGCGTCGACGTGGTCGCCCCGCTGATCGAGGGTGGCCGAGTCGCCGGGGTGCGGGACGCGGCGGATGTGGAGCACCGGGCGGGAAATGTCGTCCTCGCCTCCGGCGCGTGGAGCGGCGAGGCGAGTTGGCTACCCGCCGAGCTGCGCCCCCCCGTGCGCCCCGTCAAGGGCGAGATCCTCACGTTGCGCGCCCGCGACGCGCCACCCTGCTCGCGGGTGGTCGTCTCCGAGCGCGTGTACGTCGTGCCGCGGGCCGGTGGCCGGTTGGTCGTCGGCGCGACCGTCGAGGAGCGCGGGTTCGACACCTCCGTCACGGCCGGCGGCGTTCACGAGCTCCTGCGGGAGGCCTACCGCGCCTTGCCCGACGTGGCCGAGCTCGAGATCGAGGAGATGGTCGCCGGGCTGCGCCCCGGGACGCCCGACAACGCGCCACTGGTGGGACCGGGGGCGGCGGACGGCCTGCTGCTGGCCACCGGTCACTTCCGCAACGGGATCCTGCTGGCGCCGGCGACGGCGGACGCGGTCGTCGCACTGGTCGCAGGCCTAGAGGTCGATCCCGCGCTTGCGGTGGCCGACACGGGCCGGTTCGCGCCGGCCGCGGCGGCGTTGTCATGAGGGTTGGCCTCAACGGGGAGGCGGTCCAGCTGGCCGACGAGGCAACGCTGGCCGACGCCGTGGTGGCGTCGGGCGCCGATCCAGACAGGCGAGGGGTGGCCGCGGCACTGGACGGCGAGGTGGTGCCGAAGGCCGAGTGGGCCGCACGCAAGCTCACCGAGGGACAGGACGTGGAGGTCGTGAGGGCGGTGCAGGGTGGGTAGCGAGGAGCTGGCGCAGGGTCGAGCTGCGGCCGATCTCGAGCTGGGCGGCCGCACCTTCCGGTCGCGCCTGATCGTCGGCACGGGGGGGTTCCGCTCGCTGGAGGTGATGGAGCGGGCCCTTGAAGCCGCGGGCACCGAGATGGTCACGGTCGCCCTGCGCCGGGTGGATCCTCTCTCGCAGGGCTCGGTCCTCGACGTGGTCGAGCGACTCGGCCTGTTCTGCCTGCCCAATACCGCCGGGTGCTACACGGCGCGCGACGCCGTCCGGACGGCAAAGCTCGCCCGGGAGGCGTTCGAGACCGACTGGATCAAGCTGGAGGTCATCGGCGACGACCGCACCCTGCTGCCCGACGCGGTCGAGCTCGTGGACGCGGCGGGGACCCTCGTGGCAGACGGATTCACGGTCCTGCCCTACACCAACGACGACCCGATCCTCGCCGCTCGGCTCGAAGCGGTCGGATGCGCTGCCGTGATGCCGCTGGGTTCACCGATCGGCTCCGGCGCCGGGATCCGCAACCCGTACAACGTGCGCCTGATCGTCGAGGCCGCCGGCGTGCCGGTGATCCTCGACGCCGGGATCGGCACCGCATCCGACGCGACGCTCGCCATGGAGCTCGGCTGCTCCGGCGTGCTGCTGGCGAGCGCGGTCTCGCGGGCGAAGGACCCGGTGGCGATGGCCTCGGCCATGCGCAAGGCGGTCGAGGCCGGCCACGCGGCGCGAGCGGCCGGGCGGATCCCCAGGCTGCTGCACGCTGAAGCGTCGACGCCTGATGAGGGCCTGCCCGAGCTCTGAGGCTCAGACCCGCGACGAACCGGCGCGTTCGTTCGCCGGCGCATCGTCGGCGCTCCTGCGGGGTACCGGCACCTCATGGCCGAACTGCTACTTGGCCCCCTGCTGCGCTACGTCGGTACGGCCGAGGCGTCGATCTGGGTCGAGACGGACTCGCCCTGCGCGGTAGAGGTGCTCGGGCACACCGCGGCGACGTTCTGCGTCGAGGGCCATCACTTCGCGCTGGTGCTGCTGGAGGACCTCGAACCTGGCACCAGCGAGGAGTACGAGGTGATGCTCGACGGCGAGCGGGTCTGGCCTCTCGACGGCTCCGAGCTCCCACCGAGCGTGCTGCGGACGTTCCGTGAGGACGAGCAGATCGAGCTGGTCTTCGGATCGTGTCGAGTCGCTGCGCCCCAGGGGCCTCCCTACACGCTCCCGAAGGAGGAGGACGAGGAGAGGGGGCGTGGGTTCGACGCGCTCCACGCGCTCGCGCTCTCGATCCTCGACGAGGACTCGCCCTCCTACCCGGACCTCATGTTCCTCTGCGGGGACCAGGTCTACGCCGACGAGGTCTCACCCGAGACGCTCAGGTTCATCGCCGAGCGCGCGCAGCGTCCCCAGGGCGCACCTCCCGACCAGGTCGCTGATTTCGAGGAGTACGCCCGCCTGTACCGGGAGTCCTGGTCGGAGCCGGTGATCCGGTGGCTGCTCTCGACGGTCTCCAGCTCGATGGTCATCGACGACCATGACATGCACGACGACTGGAACATCTCGAGGTCGTGGTGTGAGGACATGGAGCGCCTGGAGTGGTGGCGGGAGCGGGTGCTCGGCGGGATGACCTCCTACTGGATCTACCAGTTCATCGGGAATCTCTCACCCGCCGAGCTCCGCGAGAATCGGCTCTGGAGGGAGGTGCAGGAGACCCCCGCCGACGCGAGCGCGGTGCTGCGCGAGTTCATGGCGAAGGACGACCAGGAGCGCGACGGCAAGCGCTGGTGCTATTACCGCGACCTGGGGACGACGCGACTCATCGTCCTGGACGTGCGGACCGGGCGCTGCCTCGAAGAGGGGGCCCGCAAGATCGTCGACGACGACGAGTGGGACTGGGTTGTCGAGCGCGCGACCGAGGGCGAGTTCGACCATGTCCTGTTCGGGATGTCGGACCCCTACCTCCTCGCGCCGGCCTTCCACCACCTCGAGGCTTGGAGCGAGCAGATCTGCAACGGACGCTGGGGCCGGGCCTGGGCCAGGCTGGGGGAGAAGCTGCGGCGGGGACTCGACTTCGACCACTGGGCCTCGTTTGGGGATTCCTTCGCGAAGTTGACCGGGCTGCTCCGCGAGTTGGCCACGGGCAGGCACGGGAAGCCGCCAAGCACAATCGGGGTTCTGGCCGGCGATGTCCATCACGCCTACCTGGCCGACGTGGCCTTCCCCAGTGGCACGGACGCCAGGAGCCGCGTGTATCAAGCCGTCTGCTCTCCGTACCGCAACGCGCTCGACACGGGCGAGCGCCGGGCGATCCGAGCAGGCCTGTCCCGGCCTGCGACAGAGCTGATGCGCCGCCTGGCGGCGGCTGCCGGGGTGGAGGATCCAGGCATTCGCTGGCGCCTAAGCGAGGGCCCGTACTTCGACAACCAGGTGGCGACGCTGAAGCTGGACGGCCGCTCCGCCGAGCTTGCCCTCGACAAGGTGTACCGCGATCCGGAGGGCCTCGATGAGCGGCTCGAGCGGGTGTTCGCGCACATCCTGAGCCAGCACAGCCCCACCCCGCCGTAGAAACCCAGCAGTTCAAGCACCGACCGCAGGCTTCAGCTCAGCCCGTGCCGGGCTCGAACCGCACCTCGACCGGGTCGACATCGTCGCGCAGGCCCTTGAAGGAGGGAGCTCGCAGCGTCCGCGCCCGCGTCCACTCGCGAAACTCCACCTCCGCCACGAGGGTTGGCTCGGTGAAGACCGCCTCCTTAGGGGGCTGGCGGCCGGTGAACGGCGAGCCCTGGGCCCGGAGCTTCGTGAGAGTGCGGCTGAGCTCGCGCAGATCCTCGTCGCTGAATCCCGTGCCCACGCGCCCGGCGTAGCGGAGGACGAGCTCGTCGCCGTCCGGCTCGTAGAAGCCGGCGAGCAGCGAACCGACCCAGTCCGTGCGCCGCCCCTCGCCGGGCATCCATCCGGCGATCACGAGGTCCTGGGATCGGGTGTTCTTGACCTTCAGCCAGGAGCGTGAGCGGCGGCCGGGCGCGTACGTGGAGCCCAGGCGCTTGGCGACGACGCCCTCCAGGCCCTGGGCCTTGGTGAGGTCGAGCAGCGCCTTGCCGTCGCCCCGATGGAAAGCGGGCGTCTGCCACGACGGGCCGTCGAGCCCCAGCTCGCCTAGCAGCTTGCGCCTGTCCGTGTAGGACAGCTCGTGCAGCTCGCGTCCCTCGAGGAACAGGAGGTCGAAGAGGACGTAGGTGACCGGGGTGTCGGCCGCCCGGCGGCGCACGGCCCCCTCGGAACCCAGGTGCATGCGGCGCTGGAGGCGCTGGAAGTCGGGCTTGCCCCGCTCGTCGAAGGCGACGATCTCGCCGTCGAGCACGACCTGGAGCGCGCCGAGCTCCGCCGCGAGTGGCCGGATCTCGGGGTACTGCGAGGTGATGTCGCGACCGTTGCGGCTCTCGAGCCTCAGGTGGCCCGAGTCGGAGTAGCCGATCGCGCGAACGCCGTCCCATTTGAGCTCATAGGCCCAGCCACCGTCGTCGCGGGGGAGCTTGCCCAGCGTCGCCGCCATCGGCTGGATGCGCTCCGGCATCGGGACCCTCCCGGGATCGAGCGGCGGGTCCATGCGGTGGATCATCCAGTTCTTCCCCTTCGTCGGGAAGAGCCCGTAGGTGCCCCGCGCTCGCTCCCCGTGGAGGAGGACCGTGATCTTCCTGTCGTGCCACTCGAGCGCCTCGTAGGTGCCGCTGTCCCAGACCGTCATCTTTCCGCCGCCGTACTCCCCCTTCGGGATCTCGCCCTCGAACGTCAGGTACTCCAGCGGGTGATCCTCGGTATGGACGGCGAGGCGGTTCTCCTTCGGATGGGGGGGCAGCCCCTTCGGCAGCGCCCACGAGACGGCGACCCCGTCGCGCTCCAGCCGCAGGTCCCAGTGCAGCCTGCTGGCGTGATGCTCCTGCACCACGAACCGTCCCCCATCACCGGACTCGGCGCCGCCCTCCGGCTCGGGCGTACGGTCGAACGACCGCCTGCGCTCGTACTCGGAAAGCTTGTCCTCGGCCACCCATCGATCCTACGTCCGCCTTCGCTGAAGCCCTGGGTAGCCCATGGACTACCTGAGGCTTCATCGAACCCCGCGGAGCCGCCGTGCGACCGCTTCGAGGGTGTGCTGGACGTGGGCTTGGTCGAACTTCACCTGGGCGTGCGTAAAGCGCAGCGGGGTGAGTCCGGCCGCCGAATGGACCTGGTCACGGACGCGATCACGCGCCTGCTGGGCCGGCGTTCGGTGGTAACGCAGGCCGTCCGTCTCGACCACCAGCCCGAGGTCCGGCCAGACGAAGTCCACCCGGAAGCCGTTCACCCACTCTCGCGTGAGCGGCGAAGGCAGCCCCGCGGAGCGAGCGATCGGGACGAAGAGTCGTTCCAACTCCGAATCGGTGAGAAGCAGGGTGTGGCGATCGAGGATTCGTCTCAGCACGCCCAGCCCCGGCCGACGACTCATCCCGTCGACCTGTCGCCTGAGCTCGATCGGGCCGATCAGATCTCGCACGTCGGCCTCCTTGAGCGCCGCTTCGACCTCCCCCGGAGGCAGCCGCGCCGCGAGATCGACGAAGGTGAGCGCTGGGGATGTCACAGCCAGTCCGTCGTGCTTGCCGACGTGCTCGTGGAGATTCCTGCGACGGTGAACGCGGATACCCGACAGCCGCCGAGCCACATGCGCGGGGACCGAGACCTCGATCGGACCGGCGTTCTGATCTCGGATACCGAAGAGTGCAGCGGCCGTCGCGTGGCTCAGCCATGCCGCAGGCCCACAGGCCATGGTCGCCGCGCGCCATCTGGCACGCGCGGTCAGGTTGGGGCTACCCAGCGCATATACGCCGGGCCACAGGGGGTGGAGTCGGCCCCGGGCTACTCGGTGCTTGATGGCCTGCGGATGAAAGCCGAGCGCCAATAGCTGCTCGCGGGAGACCACATCATCCTGCTCACGGGCAAGCGCCCAGACCCCCCTCGCCTTTCGCTGAAGCCCTGGGTAGCCCATGGACTACCTGAGGCTTCATCGAAGCCGAGTTCGCCCCTCTGAGGTACCCCCGGCTGGAGTCGAACCAGCGCCGCGCGATTTAAAAGACCGCCGCTCTAACCACTGAGCTACGGGGGCCGGGGGAAGCTTAGAGCCGCATCGGAAGCGACCCCCCAAGGCTCAGCGAGCCTTAGCGCTTCGGACGAGAAGCTGCTACCTCGCGTCCGGGTCCAGCACTACCCGCCCGCACACCTCGGCGCGCCCTTCGCCCAGCGGCCGGGCGTGCAGCACCGAGCCCTCGCCCTGGCGGATCTCGATCTCGCGGCCCAGCGCGGCGGTCAGCTGAAGCGCCGCGGAGCCCGTGGCCTCGTCCTCGAGGATGCCGTCGTCGCGGGCGAAAGCCCGCATCCGCAGGACGCCCGCCTCCGCGTCGATCCACGCCCACCGCACCTGCTCGTTCGCCTGCTCGCCGGCGACCAGTGCATCGACCTCCGCCGGGGCGGCGAGCTCGTCGAACTGCCACGGCGGCCCCCATTCGGGGCGAGCGTTGATGCAGGCGACCTCGCCGGCGAACCGCACGCCAACCTCGCCCGCCGGCGGGCGCAGCGCCTCCGGCTCCTGCCCCTCCCGCCGCAAGAGCCACGCGGTCCCGACGAGCGGATGCCCGGCGAGTGGCAGCTCCATCATGGGCGTGAAGATCCGCAGCTCGCCGCGCTCCCGGTCATCGACGAAGGCCGTCTCCGAGAAGCCGAGCTCGTGGGCGATGGGCTGGCGCTCCTCGTCGGCCACCGCGCCACCGTCGAGGAAAACTCCCAGCGGGTTGCCGCCCGTGCCCTCCTCGGTGCAGAAGACGCGGACCACCTGCAGGCCCGGCTGCTCTCGAGCGGGGGCACCCATCATCTCAGTGCCGGAAGTGCCGGCGGCCGGTCATCACCATCGCCACGCCGGCCGCGTCGCAGGCCACGACCACCTCGTTGTCGCGCACCGACCCGCCGGGCTGGATGAACGCCACGGCGCCCGCGTCGATCGCCCGCTGAGGCCCGTCGGGGAACGGGAAGAACGCGTCGGAGGCCACGACGGAGCCCTCGAGCGGTCGCGCGAGCCCCTCGCCGGCGGCGTCCTCCGCCTTCTCGATCGCGATCCGCACCGAGTCCACGCGGCTCATCTGCCCCGCGCCGATCCCCAGGGTCGCCCCGTCCTTGGCGAACACAATCGCGTTCGAGCGCACATGGCGGCAGACCTTCCAGGAGAAGATCAGGTCCGACCACATCGCGTCGGTGGGCTCCGCCTTCGACGCCACGTCCATCGTCTCCCGCGACTCGGTCACCTTGTCCGGCTCCTGGACGAGCATCCCGCCACGAACGCGCTTGAACTCGCGTTCCCGTGGAATCTCCGAGCGCCTCTCGGTGTCCTCGAGCAGGCGGACCGCCTCCTTCTGGCAAAGCACCGCCAGGGCGCCCTCGGCGAATCCGGGCGCGATCAGCACCTCGATGAAGTTCTCGTGGAGGCGCTCGGCCAACGCCTTGTCCACCGGGCGGTTGAGCGCGATCACACCGCCGAAAGCAGAGAGCGGGTCGCATGCGAGAGCCCGCTCGTAGGCGTGGCCGATCGAATCGGCCACGGCAGCTCCGCACGGGTTGTTGTGCTTGACGATCACCGCGGCGGGCTCGTCGAACTCCTCCAGCAGGCGGCGGGCCGAGTCGAGGTCGAGCACGTTGTTGAACGAGAGCGCGCGGCCGTGCAGCTTCGCCACCCGGGACAGGATGTGCGACCGCGTGCCCGTCTCCACGTAGAGCGCCGCCGTCTGGTGCGGGTTCTCGCCGTAGGAGAGGTCGAGGAACTTCTCGTGCGCCATCACCCAGTGCTGGGGGTACGCCTCGTAGCGCGTCGCGAACCACCGGGAGATGGCGGCGTCGTAACGGGCGATGTCGGCGAATGCCTCGTTCGCGAGCCAGTGCCGCGTCTCCGCCGAGATCTCACCGCCGGACTCCTCCAGCTCCGCGAGGACCGCGTCATAGCTCTCCGGGCGAACGACGACGGCCACGTGGGCATGATTCTTCGCTGCCGCCCTGATCATCGTCGGTCCGCCGATGTCGATGTTCTCCACCGCTTCCGCCTCGCTCACCGTCGCCCCCGCGACCGTGCGCTCGAAGGGGTAGAGGTTCACGCACACGAGGTCGATCAGCTCGATGCCCTCGTCCGCGACCACGGTCTGGTGGGAGGGCTCATCGCGGAGCGCGAGCAGCGCGGCGTGGAGCTTGGGGTGAAGGGTCTTCACCCTCCCGTCGAGGATCTCCGGCGAGCCGGTGAGCTCGGCGACGTCTCGGACCTCGAGCCCTGATTCGCGCAGGGCCGTTGCCGTGCCGCCGGTGGAGACAAGCTCGACGCCCAGGTCGCAGAGGCCGCGAGCGAAGTCGGCTACACCCGTCTTGTCGGAGACGGAGATCAGCGCGCGTCGCACCTTCACGCCCGTCCCGCCTGACTCTGTCGCCTCGTCCGCCACTCGGCGAGCGAGTCTAATCGCCGTCGGCGATGCGGACGACTCGCCCGCTGACCTCCACCCGTCCCTCGGCGATCATCCGGATCGCCTCCGGGTAGAGCGCGTGCTCGGTCGCGTGGATCGCCGCCTCGAGGGCGTCGCGGTCGCGGTCCGCCGGCACGGGCACCGGGCGCTGGAGGATGATCGGCCCCGAGTCGACCCCGGCATCAACGAAGTGGATCGTCACGCCGGTGAGCTTCACTCCCGCGTCCAGCGCCTGGCCGATCGCGTCGAGCCCCGGGAACGACGGCAGGAGCGCGGGGTGGACGTTCACCACCCGGTTGGGGAACCGCTCGACGAACGCCTCGGAGAGCAGCTCCATGTAGCCGGCGAGCACGACCAGGTCGATATCGAGCCCCTCAAGCCACTGGCCGAGGGACTCGTCGCGGGCCTCGCGGTCTTTATAGCCGTCGGCCGGAAAGACCTCCGCCGGGACGCCGGCGTCCGCGGCCCGCTCGAGAGCTCCGGCCCCGGACCTGTTGGACCCCACGCCCACGACCTCGACGTCCTTGCCGTGAATCCGGTCGAGGATCGCCTGCAGGTTCGTGCCGCTGCCGGAGGCGAGGACGGCGATGCGAAACGGCTCCTCGGCCACGTCGTCAGGCGGCCTGCGCGACCCGCAGCTTGGGAAAGCGGCCGCCGGTGGAGGCAAGGCGCCCCGCCCCGATCAACCCGTCGACCTCTGCGAGCACGTCGTCGGAGGTCCACTCGTGGAAGTCTCCGTAGCCCGGCAGGGCGTCGTAGTCGTACTTGACGATCACCTTGCTGCGGCCCCCGCGCAGGATCTCGACGACGCGGGTACGGCCCACCGACGGCTCGGCCGCTCCGACCACGGTGAGGATCGCGTCTGTGAGATCCGCCCGCGCGGCGCTCTCGGATGGTGTCGCCGCCGAGTCGGAACGCGCCGGGCGTTGGGCGGCGGCCTCGAGCGGTCCGTCGCACACATCGCAGCAGCGCCCCTCGGCCACCGCCTCGCCCCGGTCGCCGAAGTGCCGCAGGATCGCTGCTCGCCGGCAGGCCGTCGCATCGACGTAGCCCCAGATGTCCCGGTACTGACGCCAGCGGTGCTGCTTGGCCTCCTCCAGGTCCATCTGGTTGATGAAGAAGACGTGCAGCCCCTTATCGCGGTTCTCCGCCAGCAACACGCACCGGGAGGGCAGCCCGTCGCGCCCGCCGCGGCCGGCCTCCTGGTAGTAGGCCTCGAGCGAGGAGGGCACCGTCTCGTGGACGACCGTGCGCACGTTGGCCTTGTCGACGCCCATCCCGAACGCGTTCGTCGCGACCACGACAGGGGTCTCGCCCGACATGAACGCGCGCTGCGCCTCGGCCCGGGGCTCGCGGTCCATGCCCGCGTGGTAGGCGGGCACCGGCGTCCCGAGCTCTCGTGAGAGCCAGCTGGCCGTCTCGTCGGTCTTCTTGCGCGTCCCCGCGTAAACGATCGCGGGCAGCGCGTCGGGCTCGTTCAGCAGCGCCATCGTCACCGCCTGCTTCGCTCGCCCGGATCCGACCGGAACGACGTCGTAGGAGAGGTTGGGCCGGTCGAAGCCCGTGGTGATCCGAACCGGGTCGCGCAGCCCGAGCCGGGCGATCACGTCGTCGGCGACCCGAGGCGTCGCAGTCGCCGTCGCGGCGAACACCGACCGGGCGCCGACCTCCCGCGCGACGTCTCCCAGGCGAAAGTAGTCCGGGCGGAAGTCGTGCCCCCATTGCGAGACGCAGTGGGCCTCGTCCACGACGAACAGCCCGATCTCCGCCCGCCGAAGCTGCTCGACGAAGCCGGGCGTGCCGAAGCGCTCCGGCGCCACGTAGAGCATCGCGACCTCTCCCGCAAGCGCACGCTCGAGCGCGCGCCGGTTGTCCGCCGGGTCGCGCTGGGCGTTGATCAGCTCCGCGCGCCCGCTCAGGCTCCCCACCTGGTCCACCATCAGCGACACCAGGGGGGAGACGACGACGGTTAGGTGCCGGTCGAGCAGGGCCGGAAGCTGGTAGCAGGCCGACTTGCCCGCGCCTGTGGGCATCACCAGCAGCACGTCGCGGCGGCCGACCGCGGCCTCCACCGCCTCCCGCTGCCCTCGCCGGAAGCCGGCGTGGCCGAGCTGTCCGAGCAGCGCTTGGTCTAGGTCAAGGGCCATCGACTGATCATGTCCTACGGGGCGGCGATTCGCCCCGGGGATCGCCGCTCTACGCGACGGTTGGCAAAACCTCGAGCGAGAACTTCCCATCGCCCTCGCCGCCGTCGCCGAGCGGGTACTCGCCCGTGAAGCACGCATCGCAGTGGTGCTCGCGCGGGGTTCCGACCGCCTCGTAGACGCCTTCGAGGGAGAGATAGGCGAGGGAGTCCGCCCCGACCTCCGCGGCCACCTCGGCCGCGTCGCGTCCGTGCGCGATCATCTCCTCGCTCGTCGACATGTCCACCCCGTAGTGGCAGGGGTAGCGGATCGGGGGAGCGGAGATCCGAAGATGCACCTCCGCCGCGCCGGCGTCCCGGAGCATTCCGACGATCTGGCGAGTCGTGTTCCCGCGAACGATCGAGTCGTCAACGACGACCACCCGCTTGCCGGACACGATCTCAGGAAGCGGGTTGAACTTCATCCGCAGGCCGTGCTTGCGCAGCTCCTGGCCCGGCTGAATGAACGTGCGCTGGACGTAGCGGTTCTTGATCAGGCCGTCGTCCTTGGGTAGCCCTGACGCCCGGGCGAAGCCTGTGGCCGCTGGGTTGCCGGAGTCCGGGACGGCGATCACGAGGTCGGCATCGACTGGGGCCTGGCGGGCGAGGATCTCACCCATCCTTCCCCGAACCTCCTGCAGCACCCGGCCCTCGAGGCGGCTGTCCGGCCGCGAGAAGTAGATGTGCTCGAAGACGCAGTGGGCCGGCTGCTCCGAGGGGAGCACCTGGCGGGACTCGACGCCGCGCTCGCCGATCGACACCAGCTCGCCCGGGCTGACCTCACGGATCAGCTCGGCTCCGATGATGTCGAAGGCGCAGCTCTCCGAGGCGACGCAGTAGTCGTCGCCGAGCCTGCCGAGCGACAGCGGGCGGACCCCGTACGGATCGCGGTAGGCGACGACGGCACGCTTGGTCATCACCACCGTCGAGTAGGCCCCACGCAGGCGCGGCATGATCTCCTCGAGCGCGTTCTCGATCGGCCTCGCCTCCGTCACGGACAGGAGCGCCGCCATGATCTCCGAGTCCGAGGTCCCGCGGAAGCGCAGCCCCCTCTCGGTCAGTTCGTTGTAGAGCTCCACGGCGTTGGTGAGGTTCCCGTTGTGAGCGAGGGCGACCTCGCGCCCGTCGTCGCGCCACACGGGCTGGCTGTTCTCCCAGGAGCCCCCGCCCGTGGTGGAGTAGCGCACGTGCCCGATGGCCATGTCGCCGTCGAGCGCGCGGAGCTTCTCCTCGTCGAACACCTGGGAGACCAGTCCCGTGTCGCGCAGCGTGGTGATATGGCCGCCCTCGCAGGTGGCGATCCCTGCCGACTCCTGCCCACGGTGCTGGAGGGCGTAGAGGGCGAAGTAGGCGAGCCTCGCGACGTCACGTCCCGGCGCGTGGATGCCGAATACGCCGCACTCGTCGCGGGGGCCATCGCGATCGGGAACGCCGATCTCCTCGGTCGCCGGAGGGGGCCGCTGATGTGATCTCATCGAGCTCTTCGGTGTGCCATCGAAGGGCGAAAGGCAGGCGGATGTCCCACCTGCAGAGCAAGGCTAGCAGCGGGGTCAGATCGGCTTCGCGGTACAGTCGTGAGCCTTGGATCGCTCCGGTTGGCAGGCGGATGGAGCAGGACGAACGCGGCCGTCACGCATCGGCGCCCTCGTTCTCCTCACGCTGCTCGGGCTCTGCGCGGAGCCCGCCCGCGCTGACGTAGCCGGGTTCCAGGCGGAGGATCTCCCGCTCGCCGGCAGGGACCTCTTCGACCTCGGCGCCGCGGACGTCGACGACGACCTCGACCTCGACCTCTTCACGACGAATCACCTCTCTCGCCAGTCGCTCCTGGTGAACGACGGATTCGGCCAGTTCACAGAACGGCTGTACGAGGTCGGGCTCGCTCAGACGCCCGCGTTTCCCGGCTGGGAGGAGCCGCCGCCATCGGGGCGCGGGCCCGGACTGCACCTCTACCACATCCGGTCCGCGCTCTTCCTGAGGATGGTCGGCCGGGGCACCGCCCGCGGCTCGGTCAGGTTCCTGCTCGAGACCAAGGCCGGCGCATCGAAGCGCGCCCATGCCGCGGTCCGTCGCCGCTCCCGCCGCGGGCGGGACGCGTACGTCGCCTCCTTCAAGCTGGGGCCTAACTCGAGGGTGCGCCTCGACCCGGAGCGGATGGCCCATCCGTTCAAGGTGCGGATCAAGAAACCCTTCCCGCTCGGGCAGGTGCACGTCGGGGCGTCTCCCAACCGTCCCCGGGACCGCCGGTTCACATTGCAGCTGCGCGACCGCCATGGCATGGCTTGGGCCGACGTCGGCGGCGACCGCTCCACGGACGTCTTCGTCGTCCGTGGGGGTCTTCGGGGACAGATCGCCGAGCTCGACGGTGCCATCGAAGACGAGCTGCTGCTCGGTCGCGACGGGGGATTCGACCCGGTTGCGCGCAGGCGGGCCCCCAGGAAAGGGGCGTGCCGCGGGCGCGGGGCGGGCGCCGTGGATTTCAGCGGGGACGGCCGCCTGGACCTGTTGAGCACCTGCCGGAACGCGGGGGCGCGGCTCCACCGCCGAGCCGGCCCCGGCTTCGCCCGCCCGCGGGGCCTCGATTCCGAGATCGCCCGCTGGCTCGACCTCGACGGAGACGCCGGGCTCGAGGTGCTCGCCGCCTATCCGCGCCGGTTCGCGGTGTTCGACATTCGAAAGGGGGTACCAAGGCGCGTGCAGTCCCTGCCCGGTAGGCACGGCTCGCCGAAGCGGGTCGGGTTCGCCCAGGCCGACTACGACAACGACGGCGACCAGGACGTCTACGCGTCTTCAGGCACCGGGAGCACGTTGCTGCGCAACGTCCAGGGTCGGCTGCGCCCGGTCGCCCCCGCCACGGTCGGCCTGCCTTCCAAGGCGCATGCCGCCGGGTGGAGCGACTACGACAACGACGGACGGCAGGAACTGCTCGCGGTGCCGGGCGGCCTGTTCCGGCGCTCGGGCGGGGGAGAGTTCGCACGGGTGGGCGGTCTTCCGGCGGTCGGCGCTCCGCTGGACGCGCGAGTGGTCTGGGCGGACCTCGACGCCAACGGCGCCCGCGACGCGGTCGTCGCCGCCAGGTCGAGGCGGACGCGCCGGGACTGGCAGGCCGTCGCGTACCTGGGGGACGACCCGGCCAACCACTGGCTGCAGGTCGCCCTCGCCGGGCCCGCCGGGAACCGGCAGGCGATCGGTGCCCGCGTGCGCGTGCGGACTGACCGGGCCACCCAGACCCAGTGGGTCGGCCAGAACGACACGTCGCGCTACTCGCAGGGGCACTACCGCCTCTACTTCGGCCTCGGCGGGGAGTCGAGCGCGAGAGTCACGGTCCGGTGGCCCGACGGCAAGGTGACTCGGCGCCCGGTGACCAGCGCCGACCGGCTGCTCCTGATTCAGCGGTAGGCCCTACTCGCAGTAGCTCAGCCCCGGAGGGGGCTTCGGGTCGCGACCCGCGATCCCGGTGCAGGTCTCGGCCCTGTCGAGGCGCTCAAGCAAGGGTGCCGGGATGTCGGCCTCGACGCTCGCCAGGCTGTCGAGCTGGAACGGGTCGGCGTCGAGGTCGTAGCGCTCGTAGACCTCCGCCGCCTCGCATCCTCGCTTCTCGACGGTGCGTGGCACGGAGGTGTAGTGGATTGACACCTGATCCTCGGCGATCAACCCCGAGTAGTCGCAGTTGCGCATCTCGATCAGGCGCCCGCGATCCTCCGGCCACTCCTCGACGTCACCTCTCAGCAGTGGCACGAGTGACCGCCCGTCCATCGCCAGGCATGCGTCCGGGCCGCTGCAGGGCGGCACGTTTGCGAGATCCAGCAGGGTGGGGGCCAGGTCGATGTTGGACACCGGCTGGCGCACGACGTTCTCGGCCGGAGCGCCGAGCACGCCCTCCGGAACCCGAAGCAGGACAGGGACGTCGACGGCCTCGGCGTAGGGGAGCCGCTTGCTGTCGCCGATCCGGTGCTCCCCGTG
The DNA here is from genome assembly GCA_963807385.1 of uncultured Solirubrobacterales bacterium. GTDB lineage: Bacteria > Actinomycetota > Thermoleophilia > Solirubrobacterales > 70-9 > JBDTSW01. The sequence goes on along the minus strand of CAWEBQ010000003.1, from coordinate 797,434 downwards.
GAAGAGCCCATTGTCGCTGGCGACCACGATCACCGTGTCGTCCAGGGCGCCCTGGGCCTCCAGCTCGCGGGCGATGTCGGCGACCCCGCGGTCGACCTCGCGCAGGGATGCCAGCCGGCAGCGATACAGCCCCTCGATCTCCTCGATCTCCGCGGCGCTCAGCTCCCGGAGCTCGCGCATGAACGCGGGCTTGTCGGAGGTGTCGGGCTCGTTGAACGACGGCGGCCGGGGCAGCGGGGCATCGCGGAAGTCGCGCAGGTCGCCGGGCGCCGGCACAGCCCGCCCCGCGCAGGTCGTCTTGGTCTTCCCCTTCTCGTCGTGAGGGGCATGCGGCGCGTACCAGATGAAGAACGGCGGCCCCTGAGGGGCCCAGTGGGTGATCAGCTGACGGACCTCATTGTTGAGGTAGGTCGTCTCGTAGTCGCGGGGGCGGGAGCCGCGGTGCACCCTGCGGCCGTTCACGGCGACGTCGTAGTCGTAGTAGGAGAGCGGCTCGAGGAGCATTCGCCACTGGTCCCATCCACGCGCCGGGGTCGTCGGCGTGGGGGCGTTCGACTCGTACGCGTTGAGGTACTTGCCGACCATCGCCGTCCTGTACCCGGCGAAGTCCAGCCACGTCGCCAAGTTGTCGTCGCGGCGCTCAAACGTCTTGTAGCTGTTCCAGGCGCCGTGGTTGTGGGGGTACTGGCCCGTGAGGTAGCTGGCGCGCGCCGGGCAGCAGAGCGGGGTCGCGACGATCGCGTCGGTCAAGCTCGTCCCTCCCTCCGCCAGCAGACGCTGCGTAAAGGGCATGGTGCGCGCGTTCATCTGCGCGACCGTCTGATCGTCCGTGAGGACGACGATGAAGTTCACCCGCGGGGCCTCGCCCGGGTCCCCGTCGCCGCCGCACCCGGCCGCGAGCAGCGAGGCGACGCAGGCTCCTAGTACGGCGATGCTCAGGGGGCGCACGCAAGCGCGGCCCAGGAGTTGGAGGGGTCCTGCCATGGGGCGTTCACTATGCCTGAACTACGCTGGTGGGAGATGCGGTGGGCATCGGCGGCAATCGGAGGGCTGGCAGGGCTGGCGCTTGCCATTGGCACAGCGGGCGCCGCCGTGCCTGGCTTCGAGCGCTCGACGATCGACATCCATGATCACAACATCTTCGACCTGGGGACCGCCGACTACGACGACGACGGCGACCTCGACATCTACACGCTCAACCACCTCGACCGCCAGTCGCTCTTGTCCAACGATGGCGCGGGCGGCTTCGTCGAGCGCCTCTACCAGGCCGGGCTCGGCCAGACCCGAGGGGTGCCGGGGTGGGAGGATCACCAGGTTCCGCCTCCGAGCGGCCCCGGCATCTACCTGTCGAGTGGTCGGGGCGGCATCACGGTGCGCCATGAGGGCCCTGGGCGTGTCCGCGGATCGTTGACGTTCATGTTCGACGCGACGGTCTCGTCGACGCCACGGGCGTCGGCCAAGGTCCGGCGCAATGGGTCGCGGTATGTAGCCAGCTTCGCGATGAAGGGCGACTCGCGCATGCGCATGTCGCCCGAGCGCCTGGCGCACCCGATTCTCGTCCACCTGAAGCCGCCGTTCCGGCTCTCCCGGGCGTTCGTCGGCGCGCAGGGCCGAACCCCGCGGCAGCGCTCCTTCGTGGTCTACCTGCGGGACCGTCACGGGATTGCCTGGGCCGACATCAACCGGGACCGCCGCACCGACGCGTTCATCGTCCGGGGCGGCCTGCGCGGACGCATCCGCGATATCCGGGGCCGCATCCACGACGAGCTACTCCTCCAGGGCCCGCCGGGCGAGTTCTCCCCACGGGGTGCCGGGCCCAGTCTCGTCAAGGGAGCGTGCCGGGGCAGGGCAGCGGGGGCGGTGGACTTCGACGGCGACGGTCGGCTGGATCTCTACTCCACCTGCAAGGGAGACGCCCCGAAGCTCTACCGCCGGACGACATCCGGCTCGTTCCAGAGCGCGTCCGGGTCATTGCGGCACGCCGGCCTCGAGACCGACGTGCTGCGATTCATGGACGTTCGCGGCGACGAGAAGCCCGAGGTGCTCGCGGTGGTGCCGGGCGGGTTTGAGGTCTACGCGCGGCTGCGTCGCGGCTGGCGAAGGGTGCAGCGCCTGCCGGGGCGGCACGGGGCCCAGAAGGGGACCGTGCTGGCGATGGGCGACCCGGACGCGGACGGTGACCTCGACGTCTACGCGAGCTCGGCGTCCGGCAGTACCTACCTCGAGAACCGCGCCGGCAGGCTTACCCCGAGCGGGGTTTCGGGCCTTCCACGCCGCGGCCTCGCCGCGGCGTGGACGGATTACGACAACGACGGGCGCCTGGACCTGGACGTCGTCTCCAAGGGCCTCTTCCGGCAGAACTCGTCCGGCAGGTTCTCCCGCGTGGGCACCTTCGGGACCGTGCACAGCCCGCAGGAGGCGCGACTCGCCTGGCCGGACCTCGACGGTGACGGCCGCCGCGACGTCCTGGTTTCCGCCAAGTCCCGGCGCTCGCCGCGGAACTTCCGGACACTGATCTTCAGGAACGGCGTGGCTCCTTCGAATCACTGGCTGGAGCTGGACTTGAGGGGAAATCCCGGGAACCCGCCCGCGATCGGCGCGCGGGTCAGTGTGCGGGCCGGGGGAAGGAAGCAGACCGCGTGGGTCGGGCAGAACGAGACGTCGCTCTACTCGCAGGGGCATCACCGGCTGTACTTTGGCCTCGGCTCGGCGAGCAGCGCCCGGGTGACCGTCCGCTGGCCCAACGGCCGCACGCGGAACCTGGGGGCGGTGGCGGCAGATCAGCTGCTGAGGCCCGCCCAGTAGGCGACCGGCGATCGTGTCGATTCGCGACGCCGATTCTCAGGCGGCGACGGGCTCGCCCATGCGCTCCGCCAGCGAGCGCCAGGCGGTCGCGGCCTCGGCCAGCGGCACCGACAGGTCCGCCTCGGCGGCCGAGATCTCGATCCGGTCCCCTCCGGCGATTCCAAGCCCCACCGCATCGACGCCCGCCTCCCCGGCGGCAGCGAGGATGGAGTCGATCGCGTCGGGCGAGGCCGCCACGACGAAGCCGACGGGACCCTCGCCGAACAGGGCGGTCTCGCCGGAGCAGCCCCGCGCCTCGACGAACGGGTCGAGCTCGATATCCAAACCGACGTCCCCGGCGATGGCCATCTCGGCGAGGGCCGTGGCGAGACCTCCCTCCGCCGTATCGCCGATGGCGTGCACCATGCGGCCTCGGGCCAGCTCACGGACGAACGAGAGCGCCGCCTCGGCGGCGGCGAGGTCGGTTCCCGGCAGGCCGGGGCCCAGCTCACCGCGCAGCTTCGCCACCTCGGAGCCCGCGAGCGACGGAGCGAACGGCCCGATAAGCGCGAGCCGATCGCCGGCCTCGGGTCGGAGGCCGGGTGCGGCGTCCGCCTCGGGAAGCTCGCCGACGAGCCCGACCACCGGGGTTGGGTAGATGGGACCGTCCTCGGTCTCGTTGTACAGCGAGACGTTGCCCCCGACGACCGGAACGCCGAGCGCCTCGCAGGCGTCGGCCAGGCCCTGCGTCGAGCGATCGAGCTGCCAGGCGACGGTCGGCCTTTCCGGGTTACCGAAGTTGAGGCAGTTCGTAAGGCCGAGCGGCTCGGCGCCGACGCAGGCGAGGTTCGCCGCGCACTCGAGCACCGCCTCGATCGTCCCGCGGTATGGGTCGCACGCTACGCGGCGCCCGTTGCCGTCGATGGAGGCGGCGATCGCGGTTCCCGCCTCCGGGATCTGGAGCACCGCCGCGGCCCCCTCCTCCGGGCGTCGCACGGTCCGCGAGCCGACGATCGAGTCGTACTGCTCGAAGGCCCAGCGCTTGCTCGCGATCGTCGGCGCGCCGAGCAGCGCGAGCAGCGTCTCGCCCGGGTCGGCGCCGCCGTCGAGCGTCGCCTCGTTGCCGTAGATCCACTCGCCGGGATCCTCGGGCTCCAGGTCGTAGAGCGGGCAGCCGTCGACCAGGGCCGAGACGGGAACATCGCCCACGACCTCGGAGCCGCTGAGGATTCGCAGGGCGCCGGCGTCCGTGACTTCGCCGATCGCTGCGGCGCTGGTCTGCCAGCGCTCGCACACGGCGATGACCTCGTCCACGCGGGCCGGCTCCACCACGGCGAGCATCCGCTCCTGCGACTCGGAGACCATGATCTCGAAGGGCTCCATGTCCGCCTCTCGCAGCGGCACCCTCGCCACATCGATGTCGATGCCGACCCCTCCGGCGGAGGCCATCTCGCCGGCCGAGGACGTGAGCCCGGCCGCTCCCAGATCCTGGAGCGAGACGAGCAGCTCGCGGTCGAGCAGCTCGAGGCAGCACTCGAGCAGCTTGGACTCCTCGAAAGGGTCACCGATCTGGACGCTCGGCCGCTTGGACTCGTCGTCCTCGGAGAGCTCGGCCGAGGCGAGCACCGACGCTCCGCCGATGCCGTCGCGGCCCGTGGACGCGCCCATCAGAACGATCGTGTTGCCGACCCCGGCGGCCGCCGCCCTGACCATCCGGTCCGATCGTGCGAGGCCCACGCACATCGCGTTCACCAGGCAGTTCTGCTCGTAGGGCGCCTCGAAGGCGACCTCGCCGCCCACGGTTGCGACGCCGATCGAGTTGCCGTAATGCCCGATCCCGGCGACGACGCGGTCGAAGAGGTAGCGCGAACGCTCGGAGCTGAGCTCGCCGAAGCGAAGGGAGTCGAGGATCGCGATCGGGCGGGCGCCGAGCGCGAACACGTCGCGCAGGATGCCTCCGACGCCCGTCGCCGCGCCCTGGAAGGGCTCGACCGCGCTCGGATGGTTGTGCGACTCGACCTTGAAGGCCACGGCCCAGCCGTCCCCCACCGACACGGCCCCAGCGTTCTCGCCCGGCCCCATGAGCACCCGCTCGCCTTCGGTCGGCAGGCGCCGCAGCAGCTTGCGCGAATGCTTGTAGGCGCAGTGCTCGGACCAGAGCAGGGAGAACATCGCGAGCTCGACCCCGTTCGGCCCACGCCCCAGCAGCTCCGTGATCCGGTCGTACTCCGGGTCGGTCAGCCCGAGCTCGCGGTGTCGGGCGTTCTCGGCTGCGGGCGGCGTCATCGGCGCCAATCTAGCGAGCGCCGCAGCGGCGCCCTTCTACTCGCAGTAGGCGATTCCGTCCGGCGGGTCCGGGTCGCGGCCCTCGATGCCCTGGCAGTCGTGCAGCAGCTCCAGGATCTCCGCCTCCTCGGCGGCGAGCACCTCGGTGGCAGGGGTCCCCCCGCGGGGAGGGAGGAGGTTCTCCGTCTCGTAGGGGTCCTCGGCGTGGTCGTAGAGCTCCCGGTCGTCCACCTCGACGCACTCCCCGGTGCCCACATCCTGGGCGATCTCGTACTCGAGGTAGAAAAGATCCTGGTCGAGCATGCCCCGGTACTTGCAGGGCCCGACGAGCTTGTCGGGATTGGCGTTCTCGTCGATCTCGATCAGCCGGATCCGCTCGGGGTCCAGCGCCTCCTCCCCGGAGAGTGCCGGTACCAGCGAGCGACCGTCCATCACGCGGCACTCGCCATCGGCGCGACAGGACTCTGCGCCCGCGAGATCGACGAACGTCGGGGCGAGGTCGATGTTCGCGCCGGGCCCCTCGAGCACCCCGGGTGCTTCGGCGCCGTCGAGCAGGTTCGGGGGCACCCGAAGCGCGACGGGTACCCGCAGCGTCTCCCGGTAGGCGACGTGCTTGCCGCCGGCGATGCGGTGGTGTCCTCGCACGGCCCCGTTGTCGGACATGTAGGCGATTGCGGTGTTGTCGAGCTCGCCCGCCTCCTCCAGCGCGCCGACGATCGCCGCGATCCCGCGGTCGACGGAGCGCATCGCCGCCAGCTGGCAGCCGAACCGGCGGTCGATCCGCTTGATGGCCTGGGCATCAAGCGGCTGGCGCTGCATGAAGGGCGGTTTGTCGGAGACATCCTTCTCGTTGAACGAGGGCGACCGTGGGGCTCGCGCGTCCGTGAAGAGGTCGCTGTCGCGCGGCACCGGGAGGGCGGCATCCCCGCATCGGGGATCGTCCGATGGGTCAGGGTGGGGTGCGTAGTAGTCGGCCTGTAGGAAAAGCGGGCGCTCTCCCGCCGTGGCGTCCTCGATCGCGCCCACCGCACGTCTCGTGATGACCCTGTCCAGGTGGTCGGCGGGGTCGTCGCCGTACTCGCGAGACCCGTTTGCACCGAACATCTCGTAGTCGTAGTAGCTCGCGCCGATCACGGTGGCCCACCCGTCCCAACCCGGGGCGGGACCGATGTCCGGAGCGGCCTTGTCGTAGTTGTTGAGGTACTTGCCGATGTGGACGGTCGTGTAGCCGGCGTCGCGCAGCCAGACGGGGAGGGTGTTGTCGGGATCCTTCAGGCGCTCGTAGTGGTTGGCCAGTACGCCGTTGTTATGGCCGTACTGGCCGGTGAGCAGGCTGGCCCGCGACGGGCAGCAGTACGGGGTGGTGACGACGAAGTCCTCGGGCACCGTCCCCTCGTCCACGAGCAGCTCGAACGTCCTGGGCATCACCCGGCGGTTGAACGAGTCCAGGGCCTGATCGTCACTCGTGATCAGCAGGATGTTGGGCCCGTCGGAGATCGGCCTCCCGTCCTCGGCTTCGTCCCCACCGCAGGCGGCCAGGCTCAGGGCGCATGCGAGGACGGCCGCGGCCGCGGCCGTCCGGAGCCACGCGGAGCGCATCATCAGTCCGCCCACGCGCGCTCGTAGCCCAGCTCGTCCAGTACGCCTCCGGCCACCCGCTCGAACGCCGCGACATCGGCGGCGGGCATCTCGGTCCGCCAGCGGGCAGCGCGGTCGGACTGCAGCGGGTTCGAGACGTTGGACTGGTGGGCGGCACGGACATCGGCCGGCACGGCATCGCCGGCGGGCCGGTCGAAGTCGCGCACGATCTCCGCGATCCGCTCACTGGCTCGATCCTGGTAGTCGAGCATGGCGTCGTCCCATCCCAACTCGGTGGCCTCGCAGATCTCGCGGAGGACCGGCTCCGGGTCGGCGATCAGGTCCTCGTAGCGGATCTCCTGATAATGGGGGACCTTCGGGCCCTGCCGGCGGGCCTTGGTGATCTCGGCGCGCCACTTCTCCGCGGCCGCCTCCACGGTGGCAGGCCCGAAATGCACCGCGACCTGCGAGAGCGCCACGTCGCGGCCGTCCCGGATCAGGTGGACGAACCGGGCCTCGGGCAGGATGCGGGAGATCGGCTTCATCTTGCGAATGTAGTTGGTGGACTTGTCGCCCCATCGCGACTTGCCGTGTTTGGAGGTGTAGAGACCGTAGAACTCGCGCAGGGCATCGCCCGCGGTGAGTGAGCGGTGGGAATCAAGGCGAAGGGCCAGCTCGACGGGATCGAGCCCGAAATCGGGCCACCGCCGGTGGCCGGTCATCTCCTCCAGTGGGCTCCGGCCCTCGGCGACCGCCGCGATGACCTTGGGGATGAAGTGGGTCTCCGGCGGGATCGCCAGCTCCGGGTGGGCGTCGAGCATCAGCCGCAGGAGCGTGGTTCCGGACCGGGCGACGCCGACTATGAAGATCGCCGGCTCTGCACCGCGGGGCGGCGCGTCCGGGTCCCGCCCCAGGCCCACTCGGCGCATCGGAATACTGTGCCAGCTTCGCCCGCCGCGGGCGGCCCACCATGCTCGGACGCAGTCGCAAAGACGAAGGGACGGCCCAGGGGGCCGAGCTCCCGCGCTGGGCGCGGCCCCTCGAGGTCCCTCGCCGTCCGGAGGGGTGGTCCACCGCACCGCCGGACTTCGTGGGGATCGGGGCTCAGCGCTCGGGCACGTCGTGGTGGTACCGCGGCATCGAGGAGCACCCCGGCGTGGCGGTCGTGGAGGGTCAGGCCAAGGAGCTTCATTACTTCAACCGCTTTTGGCAGGAGGCTCCAGGAGCCCGCTTCGAAGATGAGTACGCGAGCCTCTTCCCCCGTCCCGCGGGCGCGCTCGCAGGCGAGTGGACCCCCCGTTACATGCTGGACTTCTGGACCCCGCCGCTGCTGCGCGAGGCGGCGCCGCAGGCGAGGCTCCTCGTGCTGCTGCGCGACCCCGTCGAGCGCTTCCGATCGGGCGTCGAGCGCGCGGTGCGGCGATCGAAAGGGGGGGCGCCGATCGACCTCGGGCGGGTCTCAGACTCCGTCCACCGCGGCCTCTACGCGGCGCAGCTGCGCCGGGTCCTCGATCACTTCCCTCGCGAGCAGGTCCTCGTACTGCAGTTCGAGCGCTGCCGCGACGAGACACTCGAGGAGCTGGGCCGAACGTTCAGGTTCCTCGGGCTCGACCCGCTCGACGAGGTCCCCGCGTCGATGCTAGAACGGAAGGCCCCGCGCGAGAAGCCGGACCTGCCCGAGCGCTGGCGCAAGGAGCTGGTCGCCCGGTTGGAGGACGACGTCCGCGACCTCGCCAGCCTGTTCCCCGACGAGATCGACCTGGCGCGCTGGCCGAACTTCGCCCGGATCTGAGGAGATCCGGTTTGCGTTAGTTCCGACCCGACCTGGCTGCGGTTGGGTAGGACCGAGGGAGTAGGGTGGCAGCATGGGGTTGATCGGGGACTGGGCGAAGTCGAAGCGGATGAGCCAGCCGGTGCCGGGGACGGCCCAGGTCGTGTCCGCCAGCATGCCCCCCCACGACGCGACCTCGTCGAACTGCGTGATGAGCTTGGTGGTCTCCGCCGAGGGGCTTGAGCCCACCCCGGTTGAGCACCACGCGATGGCGAAGGTCAAGCGCTGGCCGAGCCCCGGCATGACCCTCCCGGTCACCGTGGATCTGGCCGACCCAACCCGCGTCAAGATCCACTGGGACGAGATCCAGACGAACCGCCAGTCGGCCCAGCAGCAGGCCGAGCAGATCGCCCAGATGATGAAGGGCGGCGGCGGGGCCGCGCCAGACGGCAGCGCAATGGACCTCGGCGCCGTGATTCAGCAGGCAACCCAGGCGGCCGGCGGCCAAGCACCGGCTGCCGGCGGCGACGTGGCGGGGCAGATCGAGAGGCTGAGCCAGCTGAAGAGCTCCGGCTTGCTCTCCGACGAGGAGTTTGCGGACGCGAAGCGCAAGCTCCTCGAGGACCTCTGAGCCAGGGCGCCGTCCGCCGCCGAAGCGTTCCCCTTCGCCTACCCGAGACCGACCTTACGGCCTTCAGGTCTAGCCCGGTGGGTGGGCGCGACAGAACTCACGCACGGCCTCGTTGACCTGCTCGGGCCGCTCGAGGTTGCTGACGTGACCGGAGCCGGGGATCACGACGAGCTTCGTGTCCGGGATCGACTCCTCGAACTGGCGTGCGACGCTGAGCGGCGAACGCGCGTCGAGCTCGCCCCAGATCAGCAAGGTGGGCACGGCGATGCCAGGCAGCATTTCGCGCTGGTCGGCCTGCGCCATCACCAATAGCTGCGTTTTGAGGCTCGCAGGGCGGACGTCGGCAGCGATCTCCTCAAGCAGCGGGACGAACTCGGCCGGCGGGTCGCCGGCGAACAGCCCGGGAAGGGTGGGATCGAACTCGTCGGCGGGCGCTGCGAGCATCTGATGCGCACCCGCGACCCGGGCACGCACCTCCTCCTCGGGCAGCGACCCCTTCCAGCCGGCGTAGGTATCGATGAGGATCAGCGTCGCGACGAGCCGGGGATGGTGACGGTAAAGCTCCTGGACGACGGTGCCGCCCCAGGAGATGCCAGCGACGTGGGCAGGGCCGAGCGCGAGCCCCTCGATCAGAGCTGCAAGGCAGCCCGCGTAGTCCGCGAGGTCGAAATCCGCCGGCACATCCGATGAGCGGCCCGCCCCCGGCTCGTCCCAGGCGACGACCGTGAATTCGTCGGCCAAGGCGGCGAGCTGCGGCTGCCACACGCGGCCATCCCCGGCGGCGCCGTGCACGAACACCAGGGGCGGCCCCTCGCCGACGCGCCTGTAGGCGATCTCGAGCCCGCACGCCCGCACGACCTTCACGGTCCCAACCTACACCCGCGTCAGGGTTCCAGGGGCGGCCCGTGACGACCCGTGTTCCGGGCGTCGTGGCGGAAGCTCGGCCACTGGCTAGCAGATGCTTTTGCCGGCGTATCCCAGACCAACAGGTAGCCGTCGCGGGTGACGGCCACTACCTCGTTGCGGTGATCGCCGTCGACGTCGCCGACCGCCGGCGAGGCGAGCAGCCAGCCGCCAGTCTGCTTGGGCCAGCCCGGCGGCTCGCTTCCGTTCGGCTTGAAGGCGTGGAGGACGTTGCCGCTGGTGCCGTTGATGACCTCCGCCGCGCCATCGCCGTCGACGTCAGCGAGCGCTGGCGAGCTGACGATCTCCCACCCCTCGGTGGGAATCGGGAAGGCGTTGAGCCAGGCACCGGATGCGGCATCCCAGCCGCCCAGCAGGTGCTCGAAGGCGATCGGGGTCGCGGGCTGAAACTGGGCCTGGACCAGACGGTCATCGACGATGCCGCCGAAGAAGCGCAGCGGCCCACCGGGCGCGGTGCGGCCGAAGGCGCCGTTGGCGCCGAGCGCCAGCGCGCCCGGGGCGTCGGCCGGAGACAGCGCCCCCCTGCCGGCGATCTGGAAGCGGCTCTGGCCGCCGGCACCGCCGAGCCGGGTGCCGTCACCGTCGTATAGCTCTGGCTGGCCGGTGAAGGCGGCGACAGCGACCTCGTCGTCCCCGTCGCCGTCGGTGTCGGCGAGCGAGGGGGATACCGGCACGCCCTCCCCGGCAAGCGGGATCGAGTCTGCGGCCAGCGCCGGCGGCGACACCGGCCAGCCGGGCAAGGGCTCGCCGCTGGCGTCGAAGGCGTAGACGCGGCCGCTGGTCGAGGGAGTCGCGCCGTAGGCCTCGCCGGTGCCCTCGACCACGTCCGGCGAGCCGTCCCCGTCGATGTCGCCGATCGCGGGCGAGGAGAAGATCTTGGTGACGTCGGCGCCGCCCGCCTCATCACGGGCGCGCACCGGCCAGCCGCGGACGTTGCGGCCATGCCCGTTGACGGCGTAGATCCGCTGATCGGTCGCGCCGAAGACAGCCTCCAGCTTCGGGCCGCCGCGCAGGTCGGCGAGCGCCGGGCTGGCGTAGATCGACGAGTCGAGCCTCCCGTCGGAGGCGGTGCCGTGGAGCTTGATCCGGAACGGGAAGCCGTCGAGCAGACGGCCTCGGCGGCTGTAGGCATAAAGGCGCCCATCGAGTCCCGCGGCCACCACCTCGGGACCGGGCCCGCGGGCGATATCCCCGATCGCCGGCGTCGCCACAAGGCCACTGCGGATCGTCCCGATCCGCCGGGCCGCAGGCCCGGAGCCCGCCGCGCGCCTCATCCGCTGCGGCCAGCCCCGGAGCTGGTTTCCGCTGCGAGCGGAGTAGACGCGAAGCGCCCCGTCGGCGGTGGCAAGGACGATCTCCTTGCCGCCGCGGCCATCGAGCTGGGCGAGTTGCGGCGAGGCATCGCCCGAGGTGCCCAGGTGCCGCGGATACCCGCGATGGACCCGCTGCGCACTAGGCAGGACCTCGAAGAAGGCGCGGTCCTCGCCAACGTTGCCGTCGGCGTCGGTGGCCGACATCCGCAGCGTGTAGCCGCCCGCGGCGAGCTCGCTCAGCGTTGTGCCGACACGGTCGCCGCTGGCGCCGGCGTTGCCGGAGGCGACCTCCTGCCATGAGGCCGGCTCCTCGCCCTCGCCGATCTCGATCGTCCATTGCGTGGCCGAGCGACCGGCGATCCTCGCTTTCACCTGAATCGCCTCCGCGGCGGCGCCCGCGAAGGGCCGGTACCAGCCGGGGCTGTGGATGTCGGGCACCGGCGGCAGGCGGCGGCGGCGCACCATTCGCACCGCCTCATAGGCGTTGACGCGGCCCCAGCCCGAGAGCAGATCCCAGCCGGGGGCGTAGCCGTTGGCGGGGTCGTCGAGATCGTCGGCGCTCATCCGGATGATCTCGAGCGCCTCGCCGGGGCGTAGATCGAGCCCGACGTCCTTCGCGCGGGCGGCGACCAGCGTCGCCACGGCGGCGACGTGTGGGGTCGCGGCCGAGGTCCCCGACCAGTTGAGCTGATCGCCGCCGCCGAAGTTAACGGTGGGGACCTGGGTGGGGGCGACGACGTCGAGGTGCGGGCCGTAGTCCGCATAGGAGGCGTGGACGGTGAAGTCGGTCGCGACCGGGGCCAGGTTGGGGTTCGTGGCGCGCAGGTCGCCGGTGTCGGGGTTGACGCCGCCGACCGCGAGCACATGATCGTGCGACTGCGGGTAGTGGTGGTGGAAGTGAAACTCGTTGCCGGAGGCGACGGCGGTCACGGCGCCCTTGCGGTAGGCGTACTCGGCGGCGCGGCGCAGCGCCTTCGGGAAGGAGTCGGCTCCGAGGCTCATGCTGAGCGCGTCGGCGCCCTGATCGACCGCGTAGACCATCGCCTCGGCCAGCCGCGAGCCGCGGTGGAGGATGTTGTCGGAGGTGCGGAGGGCGAGGATGCGGGCGTCCGGCGCGATCCCGGCGACCGAGATGCCGTTGTCGGCGCCGGCGCCGAGCACGCCGGCGACGTTGGTCCCATGGCCGTTGGCGGTGTCGGAGGTGGCGTCGCCGTCCCCGTCGTAGAAGTCCCACCCGCGCCAGTCGTCGACGAAGCCGTTGCCGTCGTCGTCGATTCCGTTATTGGAGCGCGGGCCCCTCTCGCCGGGACTCTCGTACCAGCGGCCGCTCAGGTCGGGCTGGTCGAAGTCAACCCCGACGTCGATGTCGGCGACCGTCGCTCCCTTGCCGGTGGTCAGGGCCCAGGCGCGATCGGCCGAGATCCCGCGGTCGAAGCCCGCCGCCGGGCTGGCCAGGTCCCACTGCTCGTTGGCGAAGTTGGGCAGCGGGTTGGCGTCGTAGAGGGGATCGTTCGGAGGGTCCGCGGGGAACGCGGCCAGGGCGCCCGTGGCACCGGCGAGCAGGGCCACCGTCGTGGTGATCGCGATCCGCCCTCGCCTGACCGTTTTGCCGCTCACCGGCCCACCGTAGCGCCGGGGAACCGGGGTGGCGCCGGTCGCATCTCGCCTACGCTTTCGCGGTGCGCATCGGCGGCACCCGCATCGAGCTCTCGCTGGCGCTTGGGGCGCTCGTGTCGGCGTCGGCGCTCGGCTCAGCGCAGCCCGCCGTCGCCGCCCCCGACCCGCTCGCCGGGCTGAAGGCCGGCTGCGAAGAGCGCCAGAGCACCGAGGCCGAGCCCTCGCGCCGGGTCGAATACCGGATCTGCAGCGGCATGATCGAGAGCTTCGACGGCACGGCGCTGGATGCGACGCTGACGCTGCCGGCACGCACCGATGGCCGCCGCCTGCCGCTCGTCGTCTTCCTGCACGGCTTCCTCAACTCCAAGACCGAGTACATGAGCGAGACCCGGCGAGGGCGGGGACCCGACAGGGCAGGGGTCGAGTACAAGACGGTGCGCTGGAACAACGTCTGGTTCGCCTCGCGTGGCTACGCGGTGCTCAACTACAGCGCCCGCGGCAACGGGGACTCGAGCGGCGAGATCGGGCTGGCGAGCAAGGACCTCGAGGTCGAGGACACTCGCTACCTCACCGGCCTGCTCGCCGACGACCGCGCCAGCTCCGAGCCGCTGGCTCGGATCAGGCCGCGCCGCATCGGGGTGCTGGGAAGCTCCTACGGCGGCGGGCAGGCGTGGCTTCTGCTCACCACCCGTGGCGAGGGGGCGCCCGGCTTCGGCACCTGGCTCAGCCCTGCCGGGAGGGTGCTGAAGCTGGCGGCGGCGGTGCCGCAGTACACATGGACCGACCTGCTCTACTCGCTGGCGCCGAGCGGCCACCACCTCTCCTCGGGCGTTGACCGGACGACCGCCGCGGCGACGTTCGGGGTCGGCAAGCAGACGCTCGTCGACGGATTCCTCGCCACCGCCGGGACCAAGTTCACCCCGGAGGTCATCTCCTGGCTCGCCCGCTTCAACGCCGGGGAGCCCTATGACAACCCCAGCGACCCGATCACTCCGACGGCGAAGCGCGAGCTGACCGAGCGGCGCTCGGCCTTCTACCAGGACGGATTCTTCCGGGCGCTCGATCGGGACCGCGTGCGGCGGATTCCGGTGCTCGCCGCGCAGGGCTGGACCGATCCGATCTTCAGCGCGATCGAGCCGCTGCGGATGTACCGCGAGCTACGCGCCGCCGACCCCGGCTACCCGATCGGCATGTACTTCGGCGACTTCGAGCACCTAACCGCCCAGGTCAAGGTCCCCGATCTGCGCCACTTCCACGTGCTCGGCACTCGGATGCTCGACCACTACCTCCACGGCCGCGGGCCCAGACCCAGGCTCGGTGTTTCCTCGGCGGTCACCGACTGCGACCCAGCGAACTTCGGCCCGGTCCTGAGGGCCCGGAGCTGGGCCGGGCTGCACCCTATCGAGCGCCACTTCGAGTTCGGCGGCACCCAGCAGACCACCTCGCCGCTCAACGACCCGCGCGGGCCCCAGCTCGATCCGGTGATCCTCTCTCAGACGGGGCGCGGGTGCATTCGATCCAGCGCGCCCGCTCCGCCGGGCGTCGCCACCTACACGGCGCCGGTCGAGCGGGCGTTCACGAGCGCCGGTCTGCCGCGGCTGCGGATCGACTACAGCGCGGCCACCCCCGACATCGAGCTCAACAGCCGCCTCTGGGATGTCGCCCCCGGCGGCACCTGGACGCTGGTGGACCGCGGCGCCTACCGGGCCGTCTCACCCGATCCCCTCGGAGACGTGGCCGCATACGAGATGTTCGGTAACTCCTGGCGCTTTCGCAGCGGGCACCAGATCCTGCTCGAGGTTCTGCAGGACGACTCGAGTTACCTGCGGCGTGACAACTTCGCCTCGACCGCGACAATCGGCGGCGTCACGCTGACGCTGCCGGTGGCGCGGCAGGCGCGCGTCGGCTGAAGCGCCTACTCGCCCAGCCCTACGGCTTCGAGGGGCACCTCGCATCCCACCCAAAAGGTCGCCCGTTCGAGCCCGGCTGGCTCCATCTCATGGTTGGTTGTTTGCCGCTGGTGTCCGTGAGCACCTAGCTAACGGGAACGCGCCTATGCGTAGATCTCGGTGCAGAACTCCCTCAGCGCGTGAGCAAAAACCGGGCTCGCCGCGCAGACCCTTGACATCGAACACGTACGAGCTTCTGGGAAGGCTGCGACCGCATCATGGAATCCCTCGTCGGTGAAGAGCAGACACTCTTCGTGCAGGACGTCCCAGACTTCGCCGCGCAACGGTGCACGGTCGCCCGTCATCCGGTTGCTGAGAGCGGCGTGGCCTAGGGCGAATCCGCGTACCGCCTCGGGACGAGCCGGAGAAGAAATACGATCTCCTCCCGCACATGACGCGGACTCACCCAGCCAACCCTGCTCTGCCGCCGGCCCTACGTGCGCTGATCGGTGTCGAGGCCGTCGTACTCGCGGTTGCGGGCATCGTTCCCTTCTTCTTCCCCTCGACGGGGCTGGAGGAGCTGCCGTGGGAGAGCGGGCCCTTCAACATCCGCTTCATCGGCGCCGTCTACCTGGCGTCGTTGGCGGCGGTGCTCTTCTGGCAGACCTCTTTCCGATGGGCGCCGGGGCGGGTGGCCCTGCTGATGGTGTCCGTGTTCACGAGCCTGGTGCTCGTGGTGACGCTGTTTTACGCCGATCGCTTCGACTCGGCGAACCCGGGGACGTGGATCTGGTTCGTGCTCTACGTGCTGATCCCGGCCGGCTCGATCTACGCATACCTGCGCTTCCGCCACCTCCCGCCCGCCAATCCGCTGCCGACTCCGCCTGCCTGGCGCACGTATCTCCTCGTCACCGCGACACTCTTTATCGCCTACGGCGTCGGCCTGCTGGTGGCGCCGGAGACCTTCATCGACTTCTGGCCGTGGGAGGTGGACGTCTTCCACGCCCGCCTCTACAGCGCGATCATCATCACCCTGGGGGTGGCAGCGCTGGCGATCGCCCGGGTTGCAGCGGCCACTGAGGTGCTGCTGGTCGGCCTGGTGCAGGTCGTGGTGGGCGCCTTCGCGATTCTCGGCCTGGTGCTCGCCGATCGCGAAGAGCACACGGTCGACTGGGCTGCGCTCGGCACCTGGGTATGGGTCGGCGCCTTCGCGGTGATCCTGATCTCGGGTCTTGCGCTCATGATGCGATCCCGAGGCGCGCCGGCGGCAGCCTAGAGCCGCGCGCCGTCGACCCGCATCAGGGCGGCGCTGCGCACGACCGCGAACGTGCAGCCGGCCAGCACAATGGCGTGGATTCCTACGAATCCCCAGAAGCCGATGCCACTGGTGCGCACGGTGTCCGAGTAGAGCAGTGGCAGCAACACGATCAGGAGGCACCAGGTCGCCACCGTCGCGAAGGGAATCGGCATCTCGTGCGCGCGACGGACGCTCGCAGCCGAGAAGATCAGGGTGGTGGCGGCTAGCAGGTACCAGCCCCCGAATACGCGTGCGAGCAATGGGGTGATGTCCCACGGCCACTCCTCGAGGAGCGAGTCCGGCGCTGCGAAGAGGGCGAGGCCGACGACCCCGAGGATCACGCCCACCAGCACTGCCGGCGCCCAGAGCGACGACAGCCGTACGTCGCGCTCGGGCTGCTCACCGGCGACACGCTCCTGAAGGATCCAGAAGTACACGGCCGCAGGGGGAAGCGCGGCGTAGACGATCGTCCACACCCAGGTGGGGAAGTAGTCCCAGCGGAACTGCTCGGCGTCTATCAGGGTCGCCGCGAGCAGAGTCAACCCGAGCACGCAGAAGGCCGGTACCAGCGCGCGGACGGATCGCCAATACCGCGCGGCGAAGGTGCCAAGCCCCGTGGCGACGGTGCCGGCCAGGTAGCCCGCCCCCATGAACGCCGCGCTCACCGGCAACGCGATCGCCCACGCGTAGTCGGGCTCGGCCCGACCGGGAAGAAAGTAGAGGAAGGCTCCATTGGCTATCGCGAGCGCCAACAGCACCGCAATCCCGGCGCGGACCTGGGGCAGCATCGGATCGGGCTCTGAGCCGGAGGTCATGAGCCGGGCGGATTATCGCGGATAGACTGCCGCAGCGATGGCTCCGGAGGGGAGAGAGCCGCTAGCCGCACGGATGGCAGGCATCGCGATCCACGCGCCCAAACGCGTCCTCCTCGTTTGCGGTGTGGCGATCCTGCTGGCGGCGCCGCTCGGGATGACGGCCTTCGACGCTCTCGATCCCTACGAATTCGAGGATTCCAACACCGACAGCGCCCAGGCGAGCAAGGCGCTCGAGGACGTCACCGGGGTCCGCAGCGACGGGACGGTGATCGCCCTCGTCAGCGTTCCGGCGCTGTCCCCCTACGGCCGCGAGCGGGTCGCTGAGGTCGTCTCCGCGCTCAAACGGGTCGAAGGAGTCGAGCGAGTGACCAGCCCGTATGCGCCAAAGAGGCCGCTGATCGCCCTCGACGGCCAGAGCGCCTTCGCGGTCGCGGAAGTCGACGCCCAGGCCAACAGCGACGACATCGCCCCGGCGGTGGAAGAGGAGTTCGCGGGCCAAGATGACGTGGAGCTAGGCGGGGTGGTGATCGCCGACGAACAGATCGCCGAGCAATCCGAGAAGGACCTGCAACGGGCCGAGCTGTTCGCCTTTCCGCTGCTGCTGGTGCTCTCCCTGCTGTTCTTCCGGAGCCTGGTCGCCGCGACGCTCCCGCTGATCCTGGGCGGAGTCGCGGTCGTCGGCGCCCTGGCCGCAATGCGAGCGATCCACGAGGTGGTTCCGGTCACGGTCACCGCGACCAACGTGATCACCGCCCTCGGCCTCGGTTTGGCGATCGACTACTCCCTGTTCATAGTCTCGCGCTTCCGCGAGGAGCTGGCCCGGGGGGTGCAGGTACCCGAGGCGCTTCATCGCACGCTGTCCACGTCCGGGCGTGCGGTCATCTTCAGTGCTGTCACGGTCGCCGGTGCGATGGCGAGCCTGTTGGTCTTCCCGCAGCAGCTTTTGCGCTCGGTCGGGATCAGCGGCATCGCGGTCACCCTCCTGTGCGCGCTCGGCGCGCTCTTCATCCTCCCGGCGTTGCTGTCACTGCTCGGCGAGCGCGTCAACGCGCTGGCGCCGAGCTGGTTGCAGCGCTCGGCTCGGGCGACGGCGATACCGGACGCCCATGGTCGCTGGTACCGGTTCTCGCACTGGGTCATGCGGCACCCTGCCACGATCGCCGTCTCCTCGGCGGCGGTACTGATCGTCCTGGCCCTGCCCGCATTGGGGATCAGGTTTGTCCCCGATGACGCGAGCCTGCTTCCGGACGAGCAGTCGGCGGGGGCCGTTGATCGCAAGCTCGCGGCCGAGTTCACGCCCGATTCCCAATATCCGATCATCACTCAGTGGGTCACCGAGGATCCGCCGGGCAGCCCGCCGGCGCCCTGGGCCGTGAAGTACCGCAAAGACGCGTCGGCGCTCGAAGGGGTCGAGGTGGTTCCACCGCTCGTTCGATTCGGGAACGTGGTGAGAATGGACGTGTTCAGCGCCGTCGGACGGGCGAGTCCGCGGACGCGGGAGCTGATCGGCGAGGTGCGGGCGCTGGAATCACCGCCGGTGGCCGAGGTTCGCGTCGGCGGCCTGGCGGCCAGCGAGATCGACGAGGAGGAAAGCGTCCTCAGCAAGCTACCGCTCGCGGCGGCGATTCTGATCGCGACCACGGTGTCTGCCCTGTTCGTGATGACCGGCTCGCTGCTCCTGCCGCTGAAGGCACTGGTGATGAACGTTCTCACGCTCGGCGCCACCCTCGGACTGATGAGGCTGGTCTTCCAGGACGGGAATCTCGAGGGCGCGTTCGGCTTTACGAGCCCCGGTGGGATCTCGATCGGAGTCGCGGTGATCGTCGTGATAACGGGCTTCGGGCTCTCGACCGACTACGGCGTCTTCAGCCTCAGCCGCATCCGCGAGCTGCACGACGGGGGCGAGTCGAACGCTGAGGCGGTTGCGCTCGGGCTCGAGCGAACAGGCCGGCTGATCAGCTCTGCGGCGCTGCTGTTTGCAGTCGCGATGGGCGCGCTGGTAAGCGGCAGCCTGATCGGAGTTAAGGAGAGCGGCTTCGGCTTGGCGGTAGCCGTGCTGATCGACTCGACAATCGTGCGAGCGATGCTGGTTCCCTCGCTGATGGCGCTGCTCGGCGATCGTAACTGGTGGGCGCCGAAGCCCCTTCGCCGTCTGGTGATCGAGGCGGAGGCGTGAGCTTGGCCCTTCTTCGGTGGTATAGGTTGACACACCCCATGAGGGGGTCCGCCTACCGGGGGGTTCTAATGAGTCGAGTCCGATCGTGCCCAGGTGGCCGCCATGTGGGTGCGCTCGTCGTTGTCGGCGTTGCATCGCTCGGATGGGCCTCCGCGTCGGTTGCGGCCCCGTTGACGGTTACTACGCGCGGCGACCCGGCACCCAACGGCTGCACTCAGTCGGCCTGCAGCCTGCGCGAGGCCGTACTCGATGCGAACAACGCGGTCGGCCCCGACAAGATCGTTCTGCCGGCGCAGAGCAAGCCCTACAAGCTGAAGATCGAGGGCAACAACGAGGACGCGGGCGCCACGGGTGACCTCGACGTGCTCGACACCGACGGGCTCACGGTCAAGGGGCGCTCGCCCGGCAAGGCGGTGATCGACGCGAAGGCGCTCGACGACCGCGTCTTCGACGCCGGTGGACCCCTCTACCTGCGGCGTCTCACCGTCGCCAACGGATCTGAGTCGAACGCCGGTGGCGGCGGGATCCGAGCCTCGGACATCCTCAATATCAAGTCCTCGGTGATCCGCAACAACCAAGCAAGCTGTTGCGGGGGGGGCGGCATAAAGGTCATCGGGGGCGATGCGAACCTGAGCCTCACCAAGTCGACGGTCAGGAGGAACAAGGCCGCCGGCTCGATCGGAGGCGGGTTGTCGCTGTCCAGCACGACAATCACCTCCACGATCGAGCGGAGCACCATCAGCAACAACGTCGCGGACACGGGCGGTGGCGTCCACGACCAGGGGGTCGCGGTGATTCGCAACAGCACGATCAGCGGCAACCGGGCCACGGGCTCGGGCATGTTCAGCGGCGGTGGTGGCTACTACTACGGCTCCAGCGCCACCAACGCGCGATTCCGCTATGCGACGATCGCGAACAACAGGGCAAAGGTCGGTGGGGCGAACCTCGGCGGCGGCACCTCGGTGCTCTTTGCCACTGTGCTCGCGCAGCCACGCGGGGACGGGAACTGCGGGGGGGACAACCAGGGCTCAGAGGGCTCCAACGTCGCCAGCGACGGCAGCTGCGGGGGCTTGACCGACGCGACCGACCTGATGAACGCCGACGCCAAGCTGGGACGGCTCGCCGCCAACGGCGGCCCGACCCAGACCCACGCTCTTCTCAACGGCAGCGACGCGATCGACGCCGGGCCGAAGGAGACGAAGCCGATGTGCGCCGATCCGCCTGACTACCCGGCGACGGACCAGCGCGGCGTGGCGCGGGCCCAGGGGAAGCGCTGCGACGCGGGCGGCTACGAGAAGGAGAAGGGCTAGCCGGGCGGTTTCACCCTGCGGCTCGCAGCCGGAGAGGGCACCGACCGGTGCCGGGCTGGTCCTGCCCCTACTGCTCGAGGAGCTCGTTGCCGTATCGCAGTGCGATCTCGGTCGCGTTCTCCGGTGGGGCGATCTCCGGGGGCGGCACCGTCATCGCCTCGGCGGGAACGCTCAGGGCCTCCACGAGGTCCTCGAAACCGGCCGGCGTCAGGACCCACAACATGCGGGCGCCGGCGGAACCCACCTTGTAGCGGTGTGGCACCTCGCGGGGCCCGAGCGCGAACTGGCCCGCTGTGGCCTCGATGCGCTGATCGCCCACGTAGAGCACCGCGTCGCCCTCGAGGATGAGGAAGCCCTCGTCCTCGCCATGGTGGACGTGGAGCGGGGCCTCCAGGCCCGGCGGCGGGACGACCTCGATCACAACTCGCAGAAGATCCTCGACGAGCTGGGAGGAGATCGCGGAGCGAGCCGACGTCGCGCCGGCGACCGTCTTCCGGCACTTCCCGACGCTTGACGAGCTGCTTCCTGCCTGCGGCGAATTGAGCTTCCTCCGGCTATCGCTGCCGTCGGACGAGGAGATCGCGAAGCGCTTCCGGGGCGCGCGCTCTCGCCGGGAGCGCCTCCGCCGCCTGGTCGGCGAGCTGTTCGACCTGTACGAGCGCGGCGCCGATGTGCTGCGGGCGGTCCGCCGCGAGCGAGTCCTGCTGGCCCCCCTTCAGGAGGCCCACGAGGAGATCGAGGAGCGTCTCGACGCAATTGCCACCGTCGCGCTCGACCCGCTGGGGCTCGAGGACCGCCAGATCTCGGTGGTTCGCGCGCTGACCGACTACGACGCATTGGTCGCGCTGCGTGAGCGTGGGATCGTGGGTCGCGACGCCGTCGCTGTCCTCGTCCGCATTCTGGAGAGCTGGCTGCGCTAGCGCGGTCTTCGGCGGACCGGATACTCTGCCGGGCCATGGGACGCATACGTGGACTGCGATGGGCGGTCGTGTCGCTTTGCGCGATCGCATTGTCGGGGTGCGGAGGAGAAGACGAGAGCCCGCCGGCCATGAGCCTGCAGGCGCGTCTGCTGCCAGCGGGCCAGGCGCCAGGCTTCAAGGTCACAGACGAGTTCGAGTGGCCGCAGCTCAAGCCGGCCCTGCGCGACGGGATCACCTACGTTGATCGCGAGCAGGCGACCCAGGAATTCACCGAGGCGGGGTATCAGGGAGCTGCAGCGCGGGTCTTCGCAAGGGAGAAGGGGGACGTCGCCTGGGTCATCGCCTTCGAGTTCGCTGACGAGGATGGTGCCGCCGCCGCGCGGGATTTCGTCCACGCCCAGGACCTCGAGCAGTGCCCGCGGGAGTGCGTGTTCACGCTGGCCGAGTTCAGTGTTGACGGGATCCCGGGGGCTCTGGGCGCGTCCGCGACGCCGATCCAGGAGGGGCACGGCGCCCAGGACGGCGCGACCCACACGATCGAGTTCGCTGACGGCCGGTTCATGTACCTGGTCCAGCGCTACGCGCCACCGAGCGAGTCGGGGCCCGAGGACGTGACCGATCTCGCCCAGCGCGTGCACGAACGCGTCGAGGGGGCCCCGGCGCCGGACGGCTAACCCGGCCTGCAGCTGCCCGAAGCACACTGCGCTACAGCGATGCTGACCAACGCGGAGATCGTCGAGGACCAGTACGCGGCCGCAAACGAGCGGGACTGGGAGCGGGCGCTGGGCCACTACGCGGAGGGCGTCGTGCTGGTGGTCACGGCGGGTATCCGCGCGGGCACGTTCCGCGGTCGGGACGCGGTCGGTGAGTGGTTCGGCGACTGGTTTCGCACCTTCGATCGGGGCGCCTACTTCGACATCGAGGAGTTGGCGGAGTTCGACGACCGCGTGGTCGTGGTCGCCGTCCACCGGGCAAAGGGCCGTGGCAGCGGGGCGGCGGTCGAGGGGGCCGTCAACTGGGCGTACCAACTCCGCGAAGGGAAGGTTGTGCGTCAGGAGGCGTTCAACTCGAGGGAAGAGGCACTCGAGGCGGCTGGCATCCCAGAAAGCCTTCGCGGGGAGGACAACTAGCGCACGGGCGGGCGCGGCTGTCGAGCCGCCCTCAGCCCGAGCCCAGCTCGTAGCCGAGCTCGGCGAGGAGCTCCCCGGCGACCCGCTCGTACTCCGCCACGTCCGCCTCGGTCATCTCGCGGCGCCAGCGGCCGATGCGGTCGGCCCGCGGCGCCTCCGAGGCGAGGGCGTGACTCGTGATCCGCGCCTCGGCGGGCTGGGTGCGCCCGTCCTCCTTTTTGAGGTCGCGTGCCTTCTCGGCCAGGCGTTCTCCCGCCCGCTGGTGGTAGTCCAGCATGGCGCGGTGGAAGGGCAGGTCGAGGTAATCGCACACCTGCCGCAGCGCCGGCTCCGTCTGCTCGATCAGCTCCTCGTAGAAGACCTCGGCGTAGTGGTCGGCGGCCTTGGCCTGCTTTCGGCCCAGGCTCACCCGCTTGACCCAAAGCTCGGCGGCTCCGGTGACGGTCGAGGGGCCGAAGTTGAGTGGCATCACCGACAGGGCGACGTCACGCCCGTCGCGGATCATGTGGATGAACCGGGCCTCCGGCAGCACCCGTTGGATCGGCCGGGTCTTGCGGATGTAGCCAGGGGTCTTGTCGCCCCACCGGACCTTCCCTTGGCCGTCGGCGTAGAGGCGGTAGAACTCGCGCACGGCCTCGGCGGCGGTCAGTGGCTCCAGGGCCTGCACCCGCGCCACGTACTCGGCGGCCTCGAGACCGAAGTCGCCCCAGCGCGGATGGCTTGTTGCGATCGCCGCCAGCTCGCCCGCCTCAACCGGCCCCTCGACGCAGCGCGAGATCATGGCCGGCACGAAATGCGTCTCGGATGGGATTGCCAGATCCGGATGGGCGTCCAGCATCAGCCGAAGCAGCGTGGTTCCCGATCGCGTCGCCCCGCCGATGAACGGGGCCGGCGGATCGGGCGTGCCGCCGTGGAGCCGAGCCGCGGCGCGCCGCAGGCGCCTGCGGCGCTTCATCAGGCTGAGCTTGCGTCCCGCGATGGCGAGCGGGCCTAGCCGCTCGCTCACGGCTCTCGCCCCTCGGCCAGCGCGCCGATCCCCGACACGGTGTGGCTCCAGGCCCGGGCGCCGTCGCGGAGCGCGATCTGCCCGGCGCTCAGCCGTTCGCGAAGCTCATCGTCGGCAAGGCGCTCGATAGCTGCGGCCAGCTCGCGCACATCCGGCGTCTGCCACGGGATGCCCGAGCGCGTGGTCTTGCCGGTGGGGGAGCCGGAGACCAGCAGGCCGTTCACGTCGTCGGTGACCGCCTCGTTCAGCGGCGGGTAGTCGTTCGTGATCACCGGCATCCCGAACGCCATCGACTCATAAAGCGGCAGCCCCAGGCCCTCCCAGCGGGCGGGCGCGACGCAGAAGTCGTTCGCGGCGAAGCGCTGCAGGTGATCGGCTGTCGCCTCGTTTTCCACCAGCACCTCGATCCTGGGGTCGGCCTCTGCCGCGGCGAGGACCGGCTTCAGCTGCTCGCGCTCAACCTGGGTCTTCACCAGCAGCCGCAGTCGTTCATCCACGGTTCGCGCGAAGGCCTCCAGCACCGTTTCGACCGGCTTGCGGTTGCCGAGGAACCCACCGGGGAAGACCGCTCGGACCAGGCCGTCGCCGGCGGGTCGCCTCGCATCGCCGACCGCCACCAGCTCCGGGTGGCAGCCCCACGTGACGTAGGGGCTCTCGATCCCCAGCTCGGCGTAGCGGGCCTGCTCGGACCGGGTGAACGAGTACACCACGTCGTAGGCGGACCCCGCGCCATCGACATGCTGCTCGGAGAAGTGCTCCCAGACGAATCGGCCCACGGTCCGCAGCCCCCCCTCGCGCAGCCTCCGGACCTCGTCGAACTGGTAGTTCTGGTCGCAGAAGACGACCTCGATCCCGTTTTCCGCGGCCCATGCCTCGTACTCCCGCATCGGGATGTCGTAGGCGGAGCCCTCGGTGACGCCGGGCTGATCCCAAACGTCGTCATTGGAGAGGGCGCCCGGCATCGGGCCGTCCTCGCGCCTCGGTCTCGCCAGGACGAAAGTCTCGTGGCCCAGCTCATCGAGCGCCGAGCGGAGGTAGCGTCCGACGACCGGCTGCCCCCGGTTGAACCACTTCGTCACCACGCCGACCCTCACGAGGAGACCGCCTCCCCCACCGGGTAGCCGAGCTCGGCGAGCAGCTCTCCGGCCTCCGCCTCGAACGCAACCCGGTCGGCCTCGCTCATGTCGTGGCGCCACGCCTGCACCTTCGCCTCCTGCGGCGGCGCGGCCGTCAGCGAGTGCTTGGCCTGACGGTGAGAGGCCTCGCGCGCGCCCTTGCCCTCGGCGGCGGGCAGCGAGCGGTCAAGCTCGCGAAGCCGTCCGGCGGCGCGCTCGTGGTAATCGAGCATCTCTGGGCGGAAGTCGAGCTCCGCGAACTCGCAGACCCGGCGCAGCGCCGGCTCCGTGTCCGTGACGAGGTCCTCGTAGCGGACCTCCAGGTAGTGCGCGACGTCGCCCGACTGCTTGCGAGCGGTTTCGATCCATCGCTGCCACTGTCCGGCCCAGGCCGTGACCGAGCGCTCCCGTCCGCCGGCCCGCTCACGCCAGCGCCGCCGGGAGGTGGCGACGTCGCGACCGTCGCGGATCAGGTGGACGAATCGGGCCTCGGGCAGCGTCTTGCCGATCCGCCGGATTGACAGCAGGTAGTCGGGCGTCTTGTCGCCCCAGCGCGCCTTGCCCTGAGCCTCCGCGTACATCTCGTAGAAGGCGCGTATCGCCGCCCGCGCCCCGGCCTCGCCCCTGCGTCCCGACATGCGCTTCGCCAGCTCGCCGCGGTCGAGGTGGAAGTCCTCCCAGCGGCGTCCCGCGGCGATCGCGTCGGCTAGCTCCTCGCCGGTGGGCTTGCGGTCGCTGGCCCTGCGGATCTCGCGGGCCCGATCGATCACCTCGGGGACGAAGTGGGTCTCCGGCGGGATCGCCAGGTCCGGATGAGCGTCAAGCATCATCCGCAGCAGGGTCGTGCCCGACCCGGGGTTGGCGACGATGAACGGCGCGGGGGCGGGGTGCGCGGCCATCAGCCCTCCGCTACCACCGCGGCCGCGGCCACCGCACCGTCGCCCACGGGGTAGTCGAGGTCCCGCAGGAGCTTCCCGGCGATGGCCTCGAACTCCCGCCGGTCGGCCTCGCTCATGTCGTTGCGCCAGGCCAGGATCCGGTCGCGCTCCGGCGGCTTGGTCGCCATCTCGTGCTTGGCGAGGCGCTGCGAAGCGTCCAGCTCAACCCGGTCGCTTGTGCCCGGGAGCGTCCGGTCGATCTCCGCCATCCGTTCGGAGGCTCGCTCGTGGTAGCTCAGCATCGCCGAGTCGTAGTCCAGTTCCGCGAAGTCGCAGATCCTCCCCAGCGTTGCCTCCGGCTCGGCCACGAGGTCCTCGTAGCGAACCTCGACGTAGTGACCCACCTTCCTCGCCTGCTCGCGGGCGACGGTGATCGCCTCCTTCCAGCGCCGGGCCATCCGACGCACGGGCGGTGTCTTGCCGCTGCGCTTCTGGCGCCAGCGGATCCGCGACATCGCCACGTCGCGCCCGTCGCGGATGACGTGGACGAAGCGCGCCTCCCCGAGCGCTCCCGCGATCGGCCGCATGAACTCCACGTACTCCGGGGTCTTGTCGCCCCAGCGGGGCTTCCCCTGCGATTCCGCGTAGAGGGTGTAGAAGCTGCGCACGGCGTCGCCGGGGGTGAGCTCGCCGTGCGAGCGCAGCCGTTCCGCCAAGGCCTCGTCGTCGAGCCCGAAATCGCCCCATCGACGGTGCCCGGTAACGACCTGAAGCGCCGAGGCCGCACCGCCGCCCGCCTCAACGGCGCCGATCAACTCGGGTACGAAATGGGTCTCGAAGGGAACCGCCATCTCGGGATGGGCGTCGAGCATCATCCGCAGGAGCGTGGTGCCCGACCGTGGGCTCGCGACCACGAACGGGGCGGGAGGGCCACCGGGCGTGGAGCGGCGTCGCAGCAACGGGCTCATCCCCCGCCCCCGTCGTAGCCGAGCGACCGCAGCATCTCGCCGCCCTTGTCCTCGAACTCGGCCAGCTGCTCGGCGGTCATCTCCTCGCGCCAGACGCCGATCCGTCCTTCGCTTGGCGGCTGCGACGCCAGGGCGTGCGGCGCGGTCCGGCCCTCAGCGGACTGGGCCGGTAGATCGTCGCGCGCCGCGAGGTCGCGGTCGATCTCGGCCAGGCGCTCCGAGGCCCCGGCGTGAAAGTCCAGCATCGACTCGGTGAACGGCAGCTCGATCAGGTCGCACGCTTGGCGCAAGGCGGGCCCGGGATCGCGCACCAGGTCCTCGTAGCGGAGCTCGAGGTAGTGGGGGAGGCCATCGGCCTGGGCGCGGGCGCGCTTGATCCGCCGGCTCCAGCGCCTCGCGACGAGCCCGACGGAGTCGGGCCGGCGCATCGGCCGGTCGGCCTCCGGCATCCGCAGGATGGAGAGCGCGACGTCGCGCCCGTCGCGGATCAGGTGGATGAAGCGGGCCTCGGGCAGCGCCTCGTGGATCTCCGCGATGTTGGTGAGGTACGCCGGCGTCTTGTCGCCCCAGCGCGGCTTGCCGCGGCCGTGGGCGTAGAGCTCGAACGCCACCCTCGCCGCGTCCCCGCCGCTAGGCCGCCCGATCTCGTTCAGGCGGCGGCGAAGCTCGGCTTCCTCGATTCCCAGATCGCCCCAGCGCCGGTGGCTGACGAGCACGTTGGCGAGCTGCTCGGGCCCGGCGCCGCCGTACCCGGCCTCGATCAGGTTGGTGACGAAATAGGTCTCGGGCGGGATCGCCAGGTCGGGGTGCGCGTCGAGCATCAGCCGCAGCATCGTCGTCCCGGAGCGCGGCACCCCGACGATGAACGGCACCGGCGCTACGGATTCGGCGCTCACTTGTCCGACCTCCCGATCTCCCTCAACGGCGAGCGCAGCTTGCCCAGGCCCCGGTTGCGCCAGCGCGAGCGCTTGCGGCCGGGCCTGGGGAGCGGGGCGCGGATCGCGGGCTCGAGGGGCAGCTCCGAGTCGAGCCACAGGTACTGCTCGGTGTCCGGGCTGAGCGGCGGGCGCAGGTCGCGAAGGACGTTCCGGCGGTTGAACCACTGGTGGTAATGCAGGTGGACCAGGTCCGGCAGGTCGGCCGTGTCCATGCCGCCCGAGTAGTAGGGGCGGCGGTGGACGTTGTAGTTGTAGGTGCGCTCGAAAGCAACGAACCGGTCTGGCCGGCGGGCGACCGCGGCCGAGATCGCCACCTGGTCGGTGACCATCATCTTGCCATCGGGGAAGTGCTGCTCCGCCAGCAGCATCCTCCACAGCTCCAGCCACTCCGAGCAGTAGCCGGAGGACCGCCTCGCCGCCAGGATCCCCGCGTTGAAGTAGCAGCGGACCGGCCTCTTGCGCTCCGACGTCTCGACCCAGGGCGGCTCGCCGGGCACGCCGGCCAGCTCCCAGACCCGGTCCCAGTAGCCCTCCATCCGGTGGCCGGGCCCCGTGCTCGCCTTGTTGACGTGGAACGCCGGCGCCGCCGCCACGTCCGTGTCCTCGGCCAGCTCGAGCGCGTCCGGGGAGCTCATGATCACCGTGTCGGAGTCGGTGAAGACGACCACGTCCTCGTCGAGGTCGCGCTCCGCCGCGGCGGCCGCGTAGATCTTGTTCGCAAAGGGGTAGAAGTCGTGGTCGGCGTTCAGGACCTCGGTGTGGACCGTGACGCCCTCCGACTCCAGCGCCGCGGTGGTCCCTGCCGAGGGGTTGCGTCCCTTGCGGGGCGCGTAGGCGTGGACGGCGCAGCCCGCGAAGCGCCCGCCGAAGCGCCGCAGCGAGCGCGCGAACAGGATCCCCTGTTGCTCGAGCTGGCCCTCCTCCACGCAGATCAAAAACGCGACGCTTGGGGTGTTGGAGGGTCTGTAGCCGAGGCGGCCAAGCGTTCCGCCGGCGACGCGTTCGAAGCCGGACCGATCCTCCGCGCTCATCTCCTCGCGCCAGCGCGTCGCCCTCGAGGCGTCGGGCGGCGCGGTGGTGCGGCGGTGGGTCTCCATCCGTCGCTCGACCGAGAGCTCCGCGGAGTTGCCGGCCCCCGGCAGCCCGCGGCGCATCTCCTCCAGGCGCTCGCCGGAGCGCTCGTGGTAGTCGAGCATGGCCTCATCGAAGGGCAGGTCGAGGAACTCGCAGATCCGCTCGAGCACCGGCCTCGGGTTGGACACGAGCTCCTCGTAGCGCACCTCGAGGTAGTGCGCTAGGGCAGGTGCGTCGGCGCGCGCCCGCTCGATCTTGCGGCTCCAGCGCCGGGCGACCTCGGGCGCGTCGAGGTCTTTCACGGTCCGGTCGAGTACCGAGAGCGCGACGTCCCGTCCGTCGCGGATCACGTGGACGAACCGCGCCTCCGGCAGGGCCGCCTGGAGCCGCGGCATCTTCAGCACGTAGCGGGGCGTCTTATCTCCCCATCGCGGCTTGCCCGCGCGGGCTGCGTAGGCCTTGTAGAAGGCGCGCACGGCGGGGCCGGGCTCCAGGCGGGGCAGCCCCTCCAGCCAGGCCAGCGCCTCGGCGTCGGTGAAGGCGAAGTCCTCCCATTCGCGGTGGGACCTCATCGCCGCCAGCGCGTCAGCGGGCTTCGCGCCCCGTTTCCTGGTCGCCTTGATCAGGTCTGGGATGAAGTGCGTCTCGGGCGGAATCACGAGCTCGGGATGGGCATCGAGCATCATCCGCAGCAGGGTCGTGCCCGAGCGGTTCATGCCGACCACAAAGGGGGCGGGGCTCTGCGCGGCGCCAGCGCTCATGCGACGCCCGAAGTCTGACCGCTCCCGACCTCGTATCCGAGTTCGGCGAGCAGGTCCCCGGCCACGTCCTCGAAGGCCGTGAGGTCCTCCTCGCCCATGCGCTCGCGCCACGTCGCGATTCTGTCGGCCTTTGGCGGCTCGGCCGCGAGGGCGTGGGCAGCCATTCGCTCGTCTCCCGAGCGCGAGAGCTTCTTGCCTGTCGCGGGCAGGTCCCGCGCCATCTCGGCCAGGCGCTCGGGCGCGCGCTCGTAGTAGGTCAGCATCGCGCCGTCCCAGGGGAGCTCGATCAGGTCCGCGACCCGACGAAGGGTGGGTTCGGTGTCCGTCACCAGGTCCTCGTAGCGGATCTCCAGGTAGTGACGGAGGCGCTCACCGTCCTCGCGGGCGCGCAGGATCCGGTTGCGCCACATCTCGGCGACCCGCCCGGGCCCCGGCGCGTCGCCCTCGGCGAGGCGGCGCCTCCCGCGGGAGAGCGAGACGTCTCGTCCGTCGCGGATCACGTGGATGAAACGCGCCTCCGGGAGCGCGCGCTCGATCATCGGCATCTTCTTCACGTACCCGGGGGTCTTGTCGCCCCAGCGCGGTTTGCCCTGGCGCTCGGCGTAGAGGCCGTAGAAGGCGCGCAGGGCCGATGTCCCGTCGAGCCTTCTGGCGGCGCGGAGGCGGCGCTCGAGCTGGGCATCATCGACGTGATGGTCGCCCCAGCTCCGCTGCTCGCGCAGCAGCTCCATCATGCTCGCGGGTGTCGGGCCGTTGCGGCCTGCGCGGATCACGCTCGGCGCGAATCCGGTCTCCGGCGGCATCGCCAGGTCGGGGTGGGCGTCGAGCATCAGCCGCAGGAGCGTTGTGCCGGAGCGGCCGACGCCGACGACGAAGGGCGCGGGGAGTCCCGGCGCCCGGCGCCGGGGCCTGAAGC
The DNA here is from genome assembly GCA_963807385.1 of uncultured Solirubrobacterales bacterium. Lineage (GTDB taxonomy): Bacteria > Actinomycetota > Thermoleophilia > Solirubrobacterales > 70-9 > JBDTSW01. The sequence goes on along the minus strand of CAWEBQ010000003.1, from coordinate 767,337 downwards.
GACGCGCGATGATCATCTAGGCCGGTTCAGCATCCGCGCGACGTTCCGAAGCCGGCTGTCGCCGCGATCGGTCTCCCTGGCGGCGAGCTTCGCGTCCTTGCGGTCCAGGCGCCTCCTCAGCGTCTCGCGCTGACGCATCAGAACCTGCTGGGAGCGGGTCAGCGAGCGCATTCCCTCGAAGGCAACATCCGTGCGCTCCGCTTCGACGTCTGCGGGGTCGAGCGCGGCCACCGGCACGCCGTCGGCGTCGGCGTAGCTGGGAAGGACTCGCTTCAGACGCTCGTCGACCACGAGGGTGCCGTCGGCCACGCCCGCCTGCGCGGTCGCGTCGTCCACCGCGAGGTCGGCGTACATCTCCTCCAGGCGCCCGCTGTCATGGGCCTGCTGGAGCTTCTCGCGCGTGTTGTCGTGGAAGCCGCCGGAGAGCATCACCTCTACCCGCCGCTTGTACTGCTCGAAGCTCCGCAGCGGCACGTGGAGCACGCGGGCGGGAAAGACCGGTGCGTAGACGAGGCGCCCGTCGTCGTGGCGCATCCGCTCCCGAATGCCGCGGAGCACAGGCCGGCCGGCTCGGGCCAGCTCGTCGGCGTCGAAGTCCACGTCGTGGGCCCCGCGGCGCAGTCGCAGGTCGGGCTCTGGCCGGTGGGCGATCTTCGGGCGCAGCGCCGTCCGGGTCTCGCGAACCGTGAGGCGTTCCCACCAGGGGCCCGGCCCGTCAGGCCGTGCCACGAACTCGCTGCGTGGGCCGATCACGGCGCCGTAGGCCTCGGGGACCGACTCGAAGCCCTGCCGCAGATCGCCCCCTGCTGGCCACCAGAACTCGTCGGCGTCGGCGTGGAGGACCCAGTCGGCGCCCACCTCGGCCCCCATCCGGCCCATGCGGGTGACCCACCAGTGCCCCTGGTCGCGGAAGGCGTCGGCGCTGGGCTCGCTGATCAGCCGCAGGCGCCCCTCGTCGCGCCACCGCTCGAGTATCTCGAGGGTGCCGTCGGTCGAGCCGTTGTCGGTGACGATGAACTCATCAACGCCCTGCGCAGCGTGGTAGCGCAGGTTCAACTCGATGATGTCCGCCTCGTCGCGGACCTTCATGGCCATGGCCAGCTTCATGGCGCGGAGTGTAGGTAGGGCTTCTCGTCCCAAGCGTCTCACCCTCGAGTATTCGCGTCAGACCACCTATGCGGTGGTCACTTGCGAAAATTCACAGTCGGGCAGGCGGGCGCGCAGAGCGGCTATCCGCCGACGCTGGGCCACAGCGAGAGGTCAATCTCAGGGCACAGATCGCTGGTCCTGTGTGCGTCCTCGGTGAGGCGACCGGCCAACTCCGCCTCCAAAAGTGGAGCCAGGCGAACCTTCTCGCGGGCGGTCCCCACCTGCCGGTCGAGGTCCCCCGGGATCTCGGTGAGCGGCTCGAGACCCAGGAACTCGTGGGTGCGTCGCATCTCCCCCAGGGGGTCGGCCTCGCAGCGCTCGTACTGGAGGACCAACACCCGCTCGCGCTCGTACAGCTCGAAGAGGCGCCGGAGCTGGGAGCTGTAGAGGCTGCGGTACACGGCGTCGCCGACGATCGCGATCTCCAGGGGTTCGCCCGCCTTCCCGGCGATGCCCAGCTCGCGTGCGATGCCCGAGCGGTAGCGGGCGACGGGGTCGCGCAGCATCACCAGGATCCGCGCCTCCGGCGCAGCGGCGCGGAGCAGCGGCAGGGTCCAGTAGTCGTGCATGTAGCGGGGCGTCCACTCGCCCGTGAGCTTTCCCTCGGGCCTGGGGAACTGGAGCGCGTACTGCTCGGCGAGGTCGGAGGGCACCTCGCGCCCGTCCCAGAAGCGGTCGAAGAAGTGGAGCTCCTTGCCGGGCTTTACGTCGCGGGCGAAGCCGGGGTGAGAGCGGACCGCGCCGCGCCACCACCAGGTCGTCCCGGCGCGCTGGGCCCCGATCCCGATCAGGTCCGGCGGGCCGGTCACCTGCCCCGGGGGCGCTTCCGGGGTAGGGATCGGGAGCAGGTAGCGCTGCCGGGGGCGCCCCGTGCCCTCGGCCATCTATGCCGCGGCGGGCACGGCGGCCATGGACCGGAACAGCGCGAGCCCGTCGGCCGAGCCCGCGAGCTCGTCGACCGCGTGCTCGGGGTGGGGCATGAGGCCCATGACGTTGCCCGCCTCGTTGATCACGCCGGCCACATCACGAACCGAGCCGTTCGGGTTCTGGCCGGTGGCGTAGCGCAGGACCACCTGGCCACTCGCCTGCATCGCGTCGAGCTGCTCGTCCGGGGCGAAATAGCGCCCCGACATGTGCTTGACGGGGATCGAGAGGGTTTGGCCGACCGAGCACTCCCGAGTAAAGGCAGTGTCCGCGTTCTCGACCACCAGATCGACCTGGCGGCAGAGGAACCGGACGCTCTCGTTCGGCAGCAGCGCGCCGGGAAGCAGGCCCGCCTCGCACAGAACCTGGAAGCCGTTGCAGATCCCGAGCACCGGCCCGCCTGCGGCGGCGAACCCGGCGACGGCGCCCATCGCCGGCGAGAAGCGTGCGATCGCCCCGGCCCGCAGGTAGTCGCCGTAGGAGAAGCCGCCGGGCACGACGACGGCATCGATACCGGACAGGTCGGTGTCCTCGTGCCAGACCATCCGCGCCTCACCGGCGCGCTCACAGGCCGCAAGCGCATCGCGCTCGTCGCAGGAGCCGGGGAACTGAAGGACCCCGAATGTCACTCGGACCCTGATGCCCCCGGACGCGAAGCGGAGGAGGCATCAGGCAGTACTTCATAGTCCTCGATCAGCGGGTTCGCGAGGAGCTTCTCGCAGAGGGAGGGCAGGTCGTCGGCGTCCTCGACCTCGAGCTCCACCATGCGCCCGACGCGCACCCCGGAGATGCCCGAGAACCCGAGCGCCGGCAGGGCGCGCTCGACCGCCTTGCCCTGCGGGTCGAGGATGCCCTCCTTGGGCCGGATCAGGACCGTTGCCTTCACGCGCCCAGCGTACCCGCCGGGTCCGCGGAATACCCCGCGTCGGCCAGCACCCCGTCCGAGATGCCGGCCCGCCGCAGCTCCTCGGCCCAGCGCGGGTCGCCCGCGGCGTAGACGGGCTCGGGCTCGCGTACGTTGGCGGCGGCCCACGCCGCCACCTCCGCGGGCACCTCGCGGCCGAGGATTCCGTAGACGGAGCCGAGCGCCGCGGCGGGATCACCTCGCAGGTCCTCGTTGCGCACCAGGCGGTAGCGCTCGCCGAAGAGCCGCCGACCCTCGGCGAACGTGCGCTCGAAGGTCAGCTTCCATACCAGCAGCACGCGCAGGACGTTCGACGGATCCCCGAGGAAGGCGGCATCGGCGCCAGAGGCGAGTCCCTTGCGGATCAGCCGCCGCGAGATCGGGCGGCACGACCAGAGCTTGCGCTCCGAGCGGTCGGCGAAGAAGGCGTCGGCGTCGGGCAGCCTCTCGGCCTGGCGCCGCCCTCGCCCGAGCACGATCGAGGCCGCCACTGCGCGGGGGTCCCGCACGACGTGGACGAGCGCTGCATCGGCGTCGAGCTTCACAAGCTCCGGGACCTTCGAGTAGAAGCGCGTCTCCTTGATCGCAACCGCGGGCGCTGTGCCCAGCAGGTGGCGCAGCCACTCCATCGCGTGCTCCGGCAGCCCGGGCTCCACCTCGAGCGGGGGCTTCCGTGGCCCGCCCCAGTTGAACTCGGAGATGTCGAGCTTTGGGTACCGATCGGCGCGGAACGCCTCGCGCAGCGCACCGGTCTCGCCGAACGCATCCCCGGTGCGCGCGCCGCTGCCGCCGCCGACCGAGACCTTCTGCTCGCGCAGGGGCTCGTAGAACGAGCGCAGCTCGCGATCCTCGAGCAGGGCGTCGTAGAGGATCGTCGTGCCCGATCGGCGCATCCCCTGGACGAACAGGTTCACGGCGCTGAGCTTAGGCGGCGATGCGTCCTCGGCACGAGGCGGTACCGAGCCAGGTGTGCGGGTTGCCGGCCCAGCACCAGCCCATCTTCGGCGCCCCCCCGCTGATCCAGAGCGCGACCACGCGCCGGTCGCCGCAGCGCGAGCCGGCCAGCGAGAAACCGCCGTTGGTGGCGACGGCCTCGGGGAACTGGGTGGCCAGCGCGACGCCCTCCTCGACAGTTAGGGGCGTGCGCCCCGCCTCCAGTTGGGCCGCGACGGCTGCGTCGGGGGTGACGTTCAGGCTCTCGCGGCCGCTCGAGACGTCGGCGAGCAGGTAGGCCGGCGCGTCGGGCTCGCTCACGCCGTCGATCGGGCCGAACCGGTCAAGGTCCTGTGCGTCGAGCATCGCGAGGAATCCGGCCTTGCCCCGGCGCTCAACGAGTCCGATCCCGGCCGCCGCCGGCACCAGGGGCCGACTCGGCACGAGCACGAAGCCGAAGCGCCCGGCCTCGGCGTCGGCCTCGGTGGCCAGGGAGGCGGCCGGCGCGCGAAGTGGCTCCAGCCGGGCCAAAAAGCCTGCCTCGTCGAGGCCCGCCGCGCCGGCGTAGCCGCGCTCCAGCAGCGTGGCGAGCTGGCGGTCGAACTCGGCGAGGACCGCCAAAGCCGTGCTCCCGGCGGTCGGCTCAGCCGAGGGAGCGCCCGGTGATTCGCTCGTAGGCCTCGACGTACTTCGCGCGGGTGCGCGCCACCACGTCGTCGGGCAGCTCGGGCCCCGGGGGACTGTGATCCCAGCCCGTCTCGTCGAGCCAGTCGCGCACGTACTGCTTGTCGAACGAGTCCTGGCCGCGACCCGGCTGGTAGTCGTCGGCGGGCCAGAAGCGCGAGGAGTCCGGGGTGAGGACCTCGTCGCCCAGCACCACCTCGGCGCCGGGGGTGGATCCGAACTCGAACTTGGTGTCGGCGATGATGATCCCTCGTTCGAGCGCGTGCTCGGCGGCGTGGGTGTAGAGCTCGATCGAGACTCGCCGGAGGTCCTCCATCAAAGGCCGGTTGCCAACGATCTCGACCGCCTTCTCGAACGAGACGTTCTCGTCGTGGTCGCCGACGTCAGCCTTGGTGGCCGGGGTGAAGATCGGCTCCGGCAGCTTGTCCGACTCCTGCAGGCCCTCGGGTAGCGCGATCCCGCACACCGACCCGGACTCCTTGTACTCACGCCATCCCGACCCGGTGATGTAGCCGCGGACGACGCACTCGACCGGGTACATCTCAAGGCGCTTCACCCGCAGGGCCCGGCCCTCGGCCTCCTCGGGAACCTCCTGGGAAAGAAAGTGGTTCGGGACGATCGACCCCGTCGTCTCGAACCAGAACACGGACATCTGGCTCAGGACCTTCCCCTTGTCTGGGATCGGGGTCGGAAGAATCACGTCGTAGGCCGAGATCCGATCGGATGCGACCATGACGATGTCGTCGTCCGCGGCGTACATCTCGCGCACCTTGCCGCTGGCGATTAGGGGGAGATCTGAGAGGGCTGTAGTCATGGCGCCGATGCTAGACGCCGCTGCGGTGGCCCTGCCGCGGCGTTCCCGCACGTTGCGGCTTTGCGCCTATCCTCGCCCGGCTCATGTCGATGGCCTTCCTTCTCTGCGTCGAGCGCGGCCCCCTGGAGGCGCAGTCCCTCCTGTGCGTCTCGTCGCTGCGGGAGTTCGGGGGGGCTCACGCCGAGGCGCCCGTCTACGCGTTCGCGCCGCGACCGGGCCTGGGCCCGGGCGCCGAGACCAGAGCCGCGCTCGGCCGGCTCGGCGTGGAGCTGATCGACGAGCCCCTGAACGAACGCCACCTCGATCACCCAACATGGAACAAGGTCTACGCGGCCGCCTGGGCCGAGCGAGAGCTGGACTTCACCACCCTCGTTTTCACCGACAGCGACTGCGCCTTCGTCAACGAGCCGTCGGACCTGGCGACGGGGAGTTGGATCGCTGCGGCCAAGCCCGTCGGCGTCGCACGCGCCGCCTCGCGCGGCCCGGATGACGGCGAGGCCGAGGAGTGGTGGCAGCGGCTATACGCGACGGCGGGGGTCAGCTCGGAGCCCTTCGTCTTCACCGCCGTCGATGGCGTTCGGGTGCGCGCGTACTGGAACGCCGGCCTGCTGGCGGCGCGGCGTGCGGCTGGCCTCTTCTCCGCCTGGGAGGCGGCGCACGAGCGCCTCGTCGGCGCCGGGTGCATCCACGCCAAGCCTGAGCTGATGGACCAGATGAGCTGGGCGGCGACGATCGCCGACCGCCACGAGGAGGTCTGGGAGCTGTCCGAGCCCTACAACTACCCGCTGCCGCAGCGCGCCCGCCTGCCCGGCGCGGCATCGGCGCTCGAGCTCGACGACCTCGTCCACGTGCACCTGCACCGCTGGGCCCACGTCGAAGGGTTCCTGGACGAGCTGCTGCCGCCGCTTGCGGACTCCGAGCGCCGCCGTTGGCTCGCGGCGCGCCTGCCGCTCAAGCCGAGTCGAGATGAATCATTCGCCGATGTCCAGGCGCGCCGCGCGGAGCGCTCCTCCTGATGGCGGACGACGGCGGCCTCGTCCGCGTTCCCAACTACATCGAGCACACCTGGCTGGCGTGGGCGTACGACGGTGAGGTCCCGCACGACCAGGTCGAGCGGGCTCTGGCCCGGGTCGAGGCTCACTACGGGCCGTTGTCGGAGGAGCCGCTCCTTCGCCACGCCAGCTTCGGTCACCGCACTGGCCTTGCTTTGCTCGCCCGAGACGACGAGCGACGCCTGTGGCCGCTGTGGAGTGAGCGCGACGGCCGCGCCGTCGCCTGGACCTCGCCGCCGACCGGATGGGGCGCGCTCCTGGGCGAGCTTGCACCCGCGGAGGCGGCGACCGATCTGGCCGCCCGCCTGGTGGCCGACCCGGACCTGATCGCCGAGCTCAATCCGCCGCTTCTCATGGGCGTCCGTGACACCGCCACCGGGGACCTGCACGTCGCCAACGACTTCATCGGCACCGCTCGCCTCTACGAACTGGAGAGCGGTGGCCTACGGGTGTGGTCAAACCGCCTGGGCGCGCTCCCGGTCTTCGCCGGCGAGGTCCCGGCGCTCGACGAGCGCGCGTGGGGGATGCTTGCGGCGACGGGCTGGTTCCTCGGCGAGGAGACGGCGATCGCCGGAGCTCGGAAGGTGCCCCGCGCGAGCGCGCTCACGGTTCGCCCCGGCCCGTCGGGGATCGAGGTAGGGCGGGCGCGGGCACGCCGGGCGATCGAGCTGGTGAGCCCCCGGCGGGCCAGGCTGGGCCGCTCCGCCGATGCCGCCGCGAGCGCGGCGAAGGGCCTGTTCCGGGACCTTCGCGCCAACTGGTCCTGCGGCCTGGCGATCGACCTCTCCGGTGGGCGCGACTCGCGGGTCTCCGCCGCCGCGGCCGTCGCCGCCGGGATCGACGGCCGCTTCCAGACCGTCGACCTCGAGCCGGGGGAGCTGGACGTCGTCCAAGAGCTGCTCGACGCCGCGCCGAGGCCCCTCGACCATGTCGTCCGCGCGGCGGAGAGCCCCACCGAGGACGATGCGATCGCGGACCGGGTGGCGGACTACCACCTGGTGCACGACGGGATGCTCAACCCGCACTCGCTGATCCGCGGTCCGCTCGATCTGCCCCAGTCCGGCTTCCTGCCGCCGATCGTCTCCGGCCATGGTGGGGAGCTGGGCCATGGCTTCTACTACGGGGGCCGGCGCAAGATGGAGCGCGCCGAGGCGATGGACATCCCGCAGCTCGCCGAGAAGTTCGAGCGGATGGCGAGGCGCAAGCGGGATGCCGCCCGGCCCGAGGCCTACGCGACGTTTCGTGAGGGGGCAACCCGGGCCTTCGAGTCCGGCCGCGAGCTGGGCCTCAGCGGCGCCTCTCTCACCGACTACTACTACCTCACCGAGCGCCTGGCCTTCCGCTCCGGCCTCGGGGCGCGGAACGACCGCTCGTCGGCCTGCTCGACCCCAGCCTTCGTCCGCGCGTGCTTCGACCTCGAGCCGCTGCAGAGGGTCCGCGCGAAGCTGCACCCGCTCCTGGTCGAGCGCCTGCTCGGAGAATGGGCGGGCGTGCGCATCTTCGAGGCCGAGACGGCCGGGCCCGTCACGCGCCGGCGCCTCTACGAGCAGCCGGCGCGGCGCGAGGAGATGGAGGCGCTGATCGCCGCGGCGGGGGATTGGGAGGATGTCTTCGAGCCGGAGGCGGTCCGCGCGATGTGGGAGCGCTCGCGCGACGGCGGCGGGCGTCCCCACGACGAGCGGATGCTCACCCGCATCGCCTGGCGCGCGGGTTTCGCACCGCATCTGAGCACGCTCGCAGCAGCGGCCCGCGGTTAGAGCCCGAACTGGGCCGCGACCGGCTCGCAGATCGCGAGCACCCTTGCGCGCTGGGCCTCCGTGTACGGCTCGAGGTGCGCCGGGTCCCGCTCGGCTCCTTCGAGGTCGAGCGACCCGGTGCGCTTGAAGACGCGGTTCGCAGACTCCAAGGGGCCCCCGCGCTCGAACTCGTCGTCGAGCGCTTCGAGGGCGGGGAACTCCCCGGTCACCGCCCGGTCCGTGGCCAGCTCGCCGATCCGGCCCACGAACCCCGCAGGATCCGCGCACAGATCCTGATAGGGGACCAGCAGGTCGAGGGTCGCCCTGTCCGTCCAGAGCTTGCCGTTTACGCCCGCCCACTGGTGCGCCGCCTGCACGACCTTGTCCTCGGAGACGATCCCGCGCCAGCCGGCCGGCTTTACCCCCCACCAGCCCTCCTCCGGGCCGCGGTGGACGTGAGGGTTCTCGACGTGCTTCTTGACCAGGGAGAAGGTGTTCGGCAAGGCTCGGCGCACGACGCCGACGATCACGGCGTCCGGCAGCAGGGCGCGCAGCCATGGGACGCGGACGGTGTTGTACGGGTTCTTCAGGACCAGGGACTTGCCCGGCCTCGCGGCGCCCGCCAGCGCCCGCTCAAGGTGCTCGCGCACCTCGTCGGTGGCCTCGGCGACGCCCAGCTCGTGCCCGTTCTCGCCGCCCTCGCGCTGGTAGAACGTCCCCGCCGGAAAGGCGGTTGGTGCGAACGGCGGGTCGTCTCCCCACAGCTCGCGCCCCTCGAAGCGGACCGGGTTGCGGAACGCGCTGGTCTCAGACAGCAGGCGCAGCAGCAGGCTCGTCCCCGACTTCTGCAGCCCGACGACCAGGACGGGCCGTGGATCGCTCACGCCGAGGCGGGCTCGTAGCCCAGCTCGCTCAGCAGGTCGCCCGCCACCGACTCGAAGGCCTCCACGTCCTCCGCCGAGAGCTCGTCGCGCCAGCGATCGATGCGCGCGGTGTCCGGCGGCTTGGTCGTCTGCTGGTGCAGGGCCATGCGGCTCTCCGCCGAGCGGGGTAGCTTCTTCCCCCAGGCGGGGATATCGCGGTCGAGCTCGGCCAGGCGCTCCTCGGAGCGGCGGTGGTAATCGAGCAGCGCCGGATCCCAGTCGAGCTCGATGAACTCGCAAACGTGCCTCAGCGTGGACTCGGGCTCGCGAACGAGCGACTCGTACCGGATCTCCAGGTAGTGATCGAGCTCGGCTCCCTTCGCGCGCGCCTTGCGGACCCGCTTCTGCCAGCGGTTCGCCACCTTGCTGATCTCGACGGGCCGCAGCGCGAGCGTTCGCATCCGCGAAAGGGCGACGGCGCGGCCGTCGCGGATGACGTGCACGAAGCGGGCCTCGGGCAGCGTTCGCGAGATCCGCCCCATGTACATCGTGTAGCCGGGGGTCTTGTCGCCCCAGCGCGGCTTACCCTGATGCTCGGCGTAGAGTTCGTAGAAGGCCCGGACGACGCCCCTCGGGCGCACGCGATCGAGCCCCCGCCAGCGCTCGAGCAGCTCGTCCTCAGACATCGGGAAGTCCCCCCACTTGCGGTGGCCCGTGACGGCGGCCAGGGCGCTCTCGGGGGTGGCGCCCGGCTCCTTGGCGGCCGCGATGAGCCCGGGGATAAAGCCCGTCTCCGGGGGCATCGCAAGCCGGGGATGCGCGTCCAGCATCAGGCGCAGCAGCGTCGTGCCGGAGCGGCCGACGCCGACGACGAACGGGGCGGGGTCTGGTACATGCCGGCGGCTGAAGAGGGGAATCCTCATGAGACGGCCGCGAATTGTGGCAGGGTCAATACCCCCACCCGGTATAGTGCGGGGGGTGGAGGCTGCCACTTCCGACGTCGGCTACATCGAGAACCGCGATGCGATCCTCCGCCGCCTTGCTCGCATCGAGGGCCAGGTCCGCGGACTAGGGCGGATGGTCTCGGACGAGGCCTACTGCATCGATGTCCTGACCCAGCTTGCGGCCGTCACCAAGGCGCTCGACCGGGTGGGCTTCGAGGTCCTCACCGATCACACCAACCACTGCGTACGCGACGCGGTTGAGCAGGGCGGGCCGGAGGCGCAGGAGCGCGTCGCGGAGCTGCTCGGGGCGGTCGAGCGCTTCGCACGGACCCGCTGAACGTGTCCGGGGACGCGACCGCAGCGGCCGCCCCGCCGCGGGGTAGGCCCTCGGGGCTCCCGCCCGGGCCCAGCGCCTCCCGCGCCGTCCAGACGCTGCGCTTCGTCCGCGACCCGGTCTCGTTCTGGGAGGACGCGACGCGGCGCTTCGGCCAGACCTTCACGCTGCGCCTCTACGGCCCCGGCGACGTGGTGTTCATCTCCGATCCGCCCTCGCTCAAGCGCCTCTTCGCCGCCGACCGGACGAACACGGTCGCCCCCGGTCGCAACGTCATGCTGGAGTCGGTGCTCGGCCGCCGCTCGGTGCTGCTGGCCAAGGACGAGGAGCATCTGCGCCGGCGCAAGCTGATGCTCCCGCCGTTCCACGGCGAGCGGATGCGCGCCTACGAATCGGTGATCGAGGAGGCCGCCGAGCGGCAGATCGAAGGCTGGCCCACCGGCCGACGCTTTCCGCTTCACCCCAGCATGCAGGCCCTGACCCTGGAGGTGATCCTGCGCGCGGTGTTCGGCATGGAGGAGGCGGGCCGGCGCGATGAGCTGAGCGAGAACCTGGTCGCGATCCTCGCCGCGACGCAGTCCGCCCGCGCCGTGGGCATGGCCGTCCCGCGCCTGCGGAAGCTGCCACCGTGGCGGACGACGGTCGCCCGCATCCGGCGCACCGACGAGCTCCTGGGGGCCGAGATCGCCTCGCGCCGCGCCGATCCCGCGCTGGACGAGCGCGAGGACATCCTCTCGATGCTGGTGAGCGCCCGGTTCGAGGACGGCACCGCGATGGACGACATCGACGTCCGTGACCAGCTCATGACCCTGCTGCTGGCGGGCCACGAGACGACCGCCACATCGCTGGCGTGGGCGTTCGACCAGCTCTTCCACCACCCGGAGGCGATGGAGCGCCTGCGCGATGAGGCCGAGGGCGACGGCACCGAGTGGCTGGACGCCGTGATCAGCGAGTCGATGCGGATCCGCCCTGTGGTCCCGTTCACCGGCAGGCAGCTGCGCGAGGTCGCCGAGCTCGGCGGGTACGAGCTCCCCGACCGCACCGTGGTGATGGCGTCGATCTACCTCACCCACATGCGGGACGACGTCTACCCGAACGCGCGCGCGTTCCGCCCGGAGCGGTTCCTCGCTGAAGCGCCCGAGACGTTCTCGTGGGTTCCCTTCGGCGGCGGCACGCGGCGGTGCCTCGGCGCATCCTTCGCGCTGATGGAGATGCGGGTCGCGCTACGCACCATCCTTCGCGGCGCGGTTCTGCGCGCGGGCGACCCCGAGCCGGAGCGCATCGTCCGCCGCAACGTCACGCTCGCCCCCGCCACCGGAACCGGCGCGGTCCTCGAGCGGCGCAGGTGAGTGAGCGCTCGAGGACCCAATAGATCCCAAAACGCTCAGTGATGCGACTACCCCAGCTCGTCGAGTCGTGCCAGGACGTCGGGCACGTGCTCGAGGTACGCGCCGTAGTCGAAGACCGCGTCGAGGTCCAGCTCCGGTGCGCTCGCGCCGAGCAGCTCGCGGAACTGCGTGCCGGTGTCCCAGGCCCGCTGGGCCGTCTCCTGGACGATCCGGTAGGCGTCGTCTCGCGTCATCCCGGACTCGACCAGCGCGGTCAGCGCCCGCTGGCTGAACAGCGCGCCGTGGGTGAGCTCGAGGTTCTCCTTCATGCGGTCCGCGCGAACCGTCATCTCGGCGGCGACATTTGCGCCCAGGTGCTGCATGTAGTCGAGCCCGATCGTGGCGTCGGGGAGGACGATGCGCTCGGCCCCCGAGTGGGAGATATCGCGCTCGTGCCACAGCGCGACGTTCTCGAGGCCCACCTGCGCGTAACCGCGTAGGACCCGGGCGAGCCCGGTGATCCGCTCGGTGAGGATCGGGTTGCGCTTGTGCGGCATCGCCGAGGAGCCCTTCTGACCGGAGCCGAACGGCTCCTCGACCTCGCGGACCTCGGTTCGCTGCAGGTGGCGGATCTCGGTCGCGAAGCGCTCGAGACCTGCCCCGGCGAGGGCAGCGGAGGTGAGCACGACGGCGTGCCGGTCCCGCGGGACCACCTGCGTCGCGATGTCCTCGCGCCGCAGGCCCAGGGCCTCCATCACGCGGGCCTCGACCGCCGGCGGTACCGACGCGTATGTCCCGACGGCGCCGGAGAGCTTGCCCACGGCCGCGTGCTGAAACGCGTCGGTGAGCCGGTCGTGGTTGCGATCGGCCTCCAGGGCGAACCCGGCGAGCCGCAGGCCGAACGTGGTCGGCTCCGCGTGAACGCCGTGGGTGCGGCCGACGCAGAGCGTCTCGGCATGCTCTCGGGCGCGCGTGACCAGGGCGTCGCGGTATGCCCGGGCGCCCGGGAGCAGGACCTCACCGGCCTCTCGCAGCTGGACGCCCATGGCGGTATCCAGCACGTCGGAGGAGGTGAGCCCGTAGTGGATCCAGCGGCCGTGCTCTCCAACCGAGGCGGAGACGACATCGACGAACGCGGCGACATCATGGCCCGTGGTCCGCTCGCGTTTCTTGACCTCCTCGACCGTGAAGCTGGCCCGCTCCCTGCACGCCGCTGCGGCCTCGAGGGGCACTATCCCCTCCGCGGCCCAGGCGTCGGTCGCGGCCAGCTCGACCTCGAGCCACGCGCGCATCCGCCGGTCGTCGGTCCAGACGCCCCCGATGCCTTCGCGCGTGTACCGCGAGATCACGTGACGGTCATCTAGGACGTGATGATCCTGGCCGCCAGTATCCCTGCGTTCTTCGCGCCGTCGATCGCGACGCACGCGACCGGGATGCCAGGAGGCATCTGAACCGCAGAGAGCAGGGCGTCGAGCCCGCCGAGGGCCTTGCCCAGAATCGGAACCCCGATCACCGGAAGGTCCGTGTGGGCGGCGGCCACTCCGGGCAGCGCCGCGGACATTCCGGCCCCGGCGATGATTACTCGCAGGCCGCGCATCCGTGCGTTGTGGCAGTACTCGCGCACCATCTCGGGGTCGCGGTGCGCGCTCATCACGCGGACCTCATAGCGGATACCCGCCGCCTGAAGCGCCTCGCCGGCCGGCTGCATTTTGGGCTTGTCGTTCTTCGAGCCCATGATGATCCCCACGCGGGGGGCGTCGACCTCGATCTCCTCGAAGGCGACCTCGACGTCAGGCATGGTGTCGGGCGGCGCCTCGGTCGGCTCCTCGGTCGCGGTCTCGGTGCTGGGCTGGTCGGCGGGCTTCTTGGCTTGCATGGGGCGATTCTTCCAGTCAGGGCGCATCGGTGCGTTCGACCGCACGCGCGGCGATATCCGAGCGGATCTGCATGCCGTCGAACGAGATCAGCCGGGCCGCCTCGTAGGCCCGGGCGCGCGCTCCGGCCGCGTCCGCGCCCAGCGCGGTCACGTTGATCACCCTGCCCCCGGCGGTCACGACGTTCCCCTCGGCGACGGCCGTCCCCGCGTGCGTGACCTCCACGTCCTCGAGCGCCCCGGCTTCCGCGATCCCGGAGATGACGTCGCCCTTCGACGAGCTCTCCGGGTAGCCGGCCGAGGCGAGCACCACCGTCACCGCCCAGCGCTCGTCGAAGTCCGCGCTGAGGCCCGAGAGGCCACCGGGCTCGCGCGACGCCATGAACAGGTCCGCCAGATCCGAGCGCAGCCTCGGAAGCACCGCCTGGGTCTCCGGGTCGCCGAAGCGACAGTTGAACTCCAGCACCCGCGGGCCCGCGGCGGTCATCATGAGCCCGGCGTAGAGGACGCCGTGGAACGGGGTGCCGTTGGCGGCGAGCAACTCGACCACGGGCCGGTGGACCTCGTCGACGAGTGCCTCCACGGCGCTGGCGCTGACGCCGGGAACCGGCGAGTAGCTCCCCATTCCCCCCGTGTTGGGCCCCTCGTCGCCGTCGAAGATCCGCTTGTAATCCTGGGCGGGCGCCAGGGGCAGCACGTTCTGCCCGTCGCAGAGCGCGAGGAGGGAGAGCTCCTCGCCGAGGAGATGCTCCTCCAACACCACCTCGGTGGCGCCGAATCGCTGCTCGACGAAGAACAGCTCGACGGCGTCGCGCGCCTCCGGCTCGGACGCGGCGATGATCACGCCCTTGCCCGCGGCCAGCCCGTCGGCCTTGAGGACCAGCGGGTACTCCGCGGCGGCCAGGTGCCGCAGCGCCTCCTCCCGGTCGCGCAGGACAGCATGCGAGGCCGTCGGGACGCCGGCCTCGGCCATCACCTCCTTGGCATGGACCTTCGAGCCTTCGAGGCGGGCCGCCGAGGCGCTCGGTCCGAAGGCAGGGATCCCGGCCGCCTCGAGAGCGTCCACGAGCCCGGCGACAAGCGGGGCCTCCGGGCCCACCACGACCAGCCCAACGTCCTCGGCGACGGCGGCGTCAACCAGCCCCCGGACGTCGCCGGCCGCGACGTCTAGCAAGCGGGCATCGGCCGCGATCCCGGCGTTGCCGGGCGCGCAGAGGAGCTCGTCCGCCGACGGCGAGCGGCCGAGGGCGCGCACGATCGCGTGCTCGCGCCCGCCGGCGCCGACGACGAGGATCCGCATCCGAGGGCTCGGCTGGCTGCGCTACAGGGCGTTGGTGAACGCTTCAGCGTCGATCGCGGTAAGCGTCTGGTTAGTCACGGTGCCGCGCGAGCCCATCTCGATCGAGAGCTTCGCCATCGTGATCTCGTCCGGTGCCTCGACCACCGACACGAAGTCGAACTCGCCCAGCGTGGCCCACTGGCTGACCACGCTTACGCCCATCTGCTCGACCTCCTTGTTCACCTCACGAACGCGCGACGGGTTGTCCTTGATGGTCTTGATGCCGTCGGAAGTGAGGCGCGTGAGCATGATGTAGGTGGGCATTGGGGATCTCCTCCTTGGGGATTGGACCCCCCCTTTCTTTCACGTCCGCGCCCTTCGTGCAAGCCCGCCCCCGATCCGGCAGGGCGCGCTGGGGCGGCGATGGGGCGCTCGACGCCCTAAGCGGTGGCCAACTCGACCAGACGTGCGTAGCCCTCGACGGTGTGGCGCCAGTCGAGGCGCTCGCGCTCGGCGAGAGCTCCGGCCCGCAACTCGGTGCGCAGGCCCGGGTCTCGGATGCGATCTATCGCCTTTCGCATGCTGCGGACGCTCGGGTCCACCGACGGGATTCCCGACTTCGCCTCGCCCTTGCGCCTGCTCTTGACGAGGAGGCCGTTGACACCGTCCTTGATGACCTCGTTCATCGGCGGGTCGTCGTTGGTGATGACGGGCATCCCGAACGCCGTCGCCTCGTATAGGTGCAGGCCCAAACCCTCCCAGCGGCTCGGGGCGAGGCAGACGTCGGCCGCGGCGAACCGGCGCAGGTGCTCGTCGGTGGGGAGGTCCTCGAAGCTGAACGAGATCCGCGGATCCGACTCGGCGGCCTCCGTCAGCCGCCGCTGCTGGCGTTCGACCTGCGCCTTCACCGTGAGCCGGAGGTCAGCGCCTTCGACCGTCCGGAACGCCCGCAGGATCTGGCGCAGCGGCTTGCGCCGCGAGAGAAACCCGGCGGGGTAGAGAAAGTTCACGACCTCGCCCGGGGGCCGCTCGCCGTGGTCGTAGGCGAGCAGATCGGGATGGACGCCCCATTGCACGTACGGGCTCTCGATCCCGAAGCCGGCGTAGCGTTCCTGCTCGCAGCGCGTGAGCGAGTACAGGACGTCCAGGGCCTCCTTCGCCTCGGGGACGTGAGACTCCGAGAACTGCTCCCAGACGAAGCGCCCGACCGTCCTGACACCGGTCCCTCGCAGAGCGGCGATCCCTTCGAATCCGTAGTTCTGGTCGAAGAACGCGATGTCGAGCTGTCGCTCCGCTCCCCAGTCGAGGTACTCCTGCACCGGGATCTCGTACGCGGAGGCCTCCGTGATGCCGGGCTGATCCCAGACGTCGCTGCGATCGACGAAAGCCGAGCGGATGTTGGACTCGCGCGTCGGCCGGGCAAGGACGAAGGTCTCGTGCCCGAGCCCGTCGAGCACGGTTCGGATCTGGCGTGCGACGACGCCCTGACCACGGTTGAACCAGTAGGCACAGATTCCGATCCGCATGAGGCTGGGAAGCGTACGGAGGAGCGACGCTTGCGGCCGGGGCCCGCAGCGGCGATGATTGCGGGGTGGACGGGAACCGTGGGGGCCCGGAGGGCTTTCGCAAGCAGGTAACGGCCGTGTTCGCCGACGTCGTCGGCTCGACCCCGCTGGCCGAGCGGTTCGATCCTGAGACCTTCCGCGAGCTGATGCTGGCGTTCCTCGAGCGCATGGCGGGCGTGGTCGAGCGTCATGGTGGCTTGATCGAGCACCTCGCGGGCGACGGCGTGATGGGGGTGTTCGGCACCGAGGTGGCCCAGCCCGACGAGGCGCTGCGCGCGGTACGTTCCGGGATCGCGATGTTCGAGGAGCTCCAGGCCCTGAACGCCGAGGTCGAGCCCCGCCTGGGCACGCGGCTTGAGATGCGCGTGGGCGTGAACACCGGCACCGTCGTCGTCGGCCGTCAGGTCGCGGGACGGAGGGTCAGCCTGGGGGACACGATGAACGTAGCGGCCCGCCTTCAATCCTGGGCGCCGCCGGGAGGCCTCGTGATCGGCGAGGAGACGTATGTCCTCGTTCGCCGCGAGATGGACGCGGAGTTCGCGGGCGACCTCGACCTCCGGGGCCGCACCGAGCCGATCAGGGCGTACCAAGTGCTTGGCCCGGCGGCGCGGGAAGCGGCGGTGCCGCTGGCGGATCAGCCGCTGGTGGGCCGGAGCCGGGAGCTCTCGCTGCTGACCGTTGCGTTCGAGCGGTGCGTGGCGCGCGGATCGCCGGAGTTCCTGATCCTTCTGGGCGACGCCGGCGTCGGCAAGACCCGTCTGCTCGCGGAGGTGGTCGATCGCTACCACGGCAGAGCCCTGGTGCTGGCGGGGCGCTGCCTCTCCTACGGGGAGGGCATCACCTGGTGGGCGGTGGCCGAGATCGTGAGACAGGCGGCGGGAATCACCGAGGACGACGACTCCCGCTCGGCGCGAGCGAAGATCGCCGCGGCGCTCGACGGCTCCGAGCGGGCCGACGTCGCCGCGTCCGAGCTCGCCCAGCTGATCGGCGTCGAGCCGGCCTCCAAGGCCCCCGAGCAGATCCTGTGGGCCCTGCGGACGCTGCTCAGCTCGCGGGCGGCGCACGGCCCCGTCGTGGTGGTTTTGGAGGATCTCCAGTGGGCCGAGGATCCGCTCCTGGACCTGATCGAGCGCCTCCCGGGCCAGCTGGACGCCGCCGTGCTGATCGCGTGCACTGCGCGCTTCGAGCTACTCGCGCGCCGATCGGGATGGGCGGAGCCCGGCCCGACGACGATCCCCCTGGGCCCACTGCCCGATGCCGATATCGAGGCGCTGGTGGAGGAGCTCGCGGGCGCGGCCCTACCGGACACGACCCGCGCCCGGATCGTCGAGCTCGCAGCGGGCAACCCGCTGTTCGTCGAGCAGGTGCTCCGCATGCTGATCGACGACGGTCGCCTGACCAGATCGGAGTCCGGGTGGACCGCGGCCGACGACCTGGCGGAGTTTGACGTACCCCCCTCGATCGAGACGATCCTCGCCTCGCGCGTGGACCATCTTGACGATCGCGAGCGCGCCTGCGCCGAGCTGGCGGCGGTGGTCGGCATGGAGTTCTGGGCGAGCGCCGTCCAGCGGATGACCGACGAGGACATGACCGAGCCCCTGGCAGGGCTCGCTCGCAAGCTCGTGGTCGAGACGGTCCGCCGCAGGGGCACGGCGCCGGACATGCTCCGGTTTCGGCACCTGCTGCTTCGGGACGCCGTCTACGAGGCGATCCCGAAGGCCCGACGTGCTCAGCTGCACGAGCAGGTCGGCGACTGGATGCTTGAGTGGACCAACGATCGGCGTGGTGAGGCCGAGGAGATCGTCGGCTACCACTTCGAGGCCGCCGCCGGGTATCACCGCGAGCTCCTGGCCGGAGCCGCCGACGCCCAGAGGGTGACGGCCAAGGCAGCCGAGCATCTGATGGCGGCCGGAAACCGCGCGAGCGCCCGCCAGGACGACGTCACCGCCGCGCAGTTCTACGCAAGGGTCGTCGCCCTCGCCTCGGAGGAGGATTCGTCGCGCCTGGAGCCGCTGCTGTCCCTCGGGACGGCGCTCGTCCGAGGGGGCGAGACGTCCGCGGCCGCCGACGCCCTGGCGGAGCTGCGAAGGCGAGCGGCGCGAGGAGTCGATCCCCGGACCGACGCGGAGGTGCGGATCCTCGAACTCAGCCTGCGCCGACTCACGGAGCCGACCTGGTGGGCGGAGAACGGGCGCTCCGGCGCCGCGGAGCTGACGGGCGTCTTCCAGGGCCTCGGCGACGATCTCGGCGCGGCCAAGGCATGGCACCTGCTGGGCAAGGCCCACTCCGATCGCGGCGAACAGGCGGCCGCGCAGGAGGCCTTCGAGCACGCGCTGGAGTTCGCCCGCGACGCCGGAGACCAGGGCGTCGAGGCCTGGATTCGCTATTGGCTGCTGCAGGTGGCCGTCTTCGGCCCATCCCCATGCGAGCGCGTCGTCGCCCGGGCGCGGGACGACCTCGACTGGGCGCGTGCCCGCGGGAACCGCTCGCTGGAGGGTTCCACGCTTACGCGCATGGGCGAGATGCTTGCGCGCTCGGGCCGGGCGGAGGAGGCGGCGGACGCGTTCAACTCCGCGCGCCGGATCTTCGACGAGCTCGGCCAGCCCGCTCACAACGCCTACCTGCCGATCTCGACCGCGGCGGTGGAGCCGCTCCGCTCCAATCCGGTTGCGGCGGAGGTCGAGCTTCGGGATGCGCTGGCCTACTTCGACTCGATCGGCGCCAAGCACATCGCCGCCACGGTGGCGCCGATGCTCGCCGTAGCGATCGTACGCCAGGGCCGAATTGAGGAGGCGCTGGAGCTCACCCGCCGGGCCGAGCGGATGGCCGCGCACGACGATCTCGACGCCCAGGTCAAGTGGCGACTCGCGCGGGTCGAGAGCCTGCTGGCCAGCGGCGATCTGGCCGAGGCGGAGCGGCTGGCGCGCGAGGCGATCGCGGCGGCCGAGCCCAGCGACACAACGCTTCTGCTCGCCGATGCGCTGGCCTCGCTCGGGGCCGTCATGCGCGCAGCGCGCGCCCCTACCGAGGCGGTGTCCCCGATCACCAGGGCGATTCAGCTCTACGAGGCCAAGGGAGACGTCGTCTCGGCGGAGCGCCAGCACGCGGCGCTGCGGGTGATCCGCGACACCGAGCGGCGCCTCTAGTCGACGCGCGCGGCCGCGCGCGCCTCGTCGCGATCCAGGTAAGCGTGCATGCTCGCGAAGAGGCCATCGCGCAGGCGCCAGACGTGGTGGATCTCGAGTTCGAGGGCGTCTGCGCTTGCCCTGCCTCGGCCGTGCAGCACCACTCTGCTGTAGAGCATGTCGTCCGCCTCAGCGGTCTCGAGGACCTCGAAGCGGAACTCGTCCCACAGCTGGTCGAAGCCCCGGAGGTATCTCGCGAACTCGGCGCGTGTGCGCGCCGACTTCGGCCCGGGAATCTCCGGAGCCTCGTGCCACGAGAAGTCCTCCGTCATCCGCGAGAGGAGGGAGTCGAAGTCCTGATCGTTGAAGTCCTCGTAGCCGGCCAGCGCGCTTTTGGTGATCGGGCCCATCTCGGAAGCACATCGATTATCGCCCTGGCGACTGCTCTACGCTTTCCCCAGTCATGGGGGCACGCAAGCGGTATCGCAGGGAGACCGCGGCGATCGCCGTGTTGGTCGCCGTGCTCGCGTTCGGGGCCTCCTCGCCCGAGGCCCGCCTCGCCCCGTTCACGACCACCGATCTGCCGATCCCGCAACGCGTCTACGACCTGGGCGTCGCCTACGTCGGTGCCGACGCCCGCCCGGATCTCTTCACCACCGCGCACAACAACCGCCAGGTGGTGCTGATCGGCGACGGCGGGGGCGGCTTTACGAATCAGCTCTCGGACCTGAGGCTCGACCACAAGCCGGCGTTCCCCGGCCTCGAGGCGATCAACAACGCCCCGACCCACGGCGATCCGGGGCTTTACGTCTTCTACCGGCCGAACGGGCTGCGATTGGCCTCGCACGGCGTGAGCACCTCGGGCTCGATCAAGTCGCGCGGGATCGTCAAGGCGATCGCCAAGTCCGGCGCGCGGGCGGGGGTGGACGTCCAGGGCGGCGGCGACCTCCCGAACACCCGCGTGGACTACTCGATCCCGCCCGGCGGCCGCGTTGACGTCCGGATGGTCCCGCTTGCGCTTCCGGTCAAGGTGCTCGAGACCTCGGCCCACCCGACCTTCATCGGCTCGCAGGCGGTAAAGGCGGCGAAGGCGAGGTTCTCGATCCAGGTCCGCGACAGGCACGGCATGGGCTGGGCGGACGCGGATTCCGACGGCGACAGCGACACGCTGATCGCGCGCGGGGGGCTCGCCGGCCGCATCAAGGGCCACGGCAACCTGGTTCAGGACCAGCTGATGCTCCAGGCGCGCGGCGTCTTCGACGACTTCGCGGCCGCGCGCGGGCTGCGCAAGGGCCGCTGCCGCGCTCGGGCTGCGCTGCCAATCGACGCCGACGGGGACGCCCGTACCGACCTGTCGATGTCTTGCACCGACGGGCCCACTCGGCTGTTCGTTCGGCGCGGGCGGGGGTTCGAGAACGCGTCAGGCCCGCTCAAGCGCGCGGGCGCGCGCGGCCCCGCGATCGAGTGGGTTGACCTCCGCGGCGACCTCAAGCCGGAGCTGATCACCTTCGACCGCGGTGGCCTGCGCGTCTTCGAGCGTCGGGCGGACGGCGGGTGGGCGCGCAGACAGCGCATGACCCACCTGCCCCGGGGGGAGGTGGCGGGCGTCGCGTCGGCGGACTTCGATAACGACGGCGACGCCGACGTGCTCGTCTCGGCGCGCGATGGGCTCACCCTGCTTCCCAACCGCCGCGGCGCCCTGGCGGCGCGCACTCCCCCGGGGATGGGCCTGCCGGCGCAGGCGGAGGGTCCAGTCGTCTGGATCGACCACCAAAACGACGGCCTGCTCGACCTCTACGCCCCCCCGGGGGGGATCTACGAGCAGCGGCCGCAGGGTGGCTTCACCGCGACCGGGATGCTCGCCACCGGGAGCCTGAGGACGGCCCGGGCGGTGTGGATGGACGTGGACGGAGACGGCGACCGCGACGGGGCCCTAACGGCCCGCGGTGACTCCGGGCGGTTCAGCTCGCTGTTCCGCAACAACCTCGCCCTCGACCACTGGCTGCAGGTGGACGTCGGGGGCCGGAGCGGTGCCCGCGAGGCCCCGGGCGCCCGGGTGCGGATCGCGGCGGGCGGTGCTGAGCAGACGGCCTGGGTCGGGCAGAGCGACAGCTCGAGGTACTCGGCCGGCGACTGGCGCACCTACTTCGGCCTTGGGGACTCGACGACGGTCGACCGTGTGACCGTGCGCTGGACCGACGGCGCCATCCGGACCCTCCACGACGTGGCGGACAATCAGCTGATCCGCATCGAGCACCCCTAGACCCCTCCGGGCATGGCAGGGTGAGAGCCCGATGCGCCTGGTGATGACCCTGCTCGTACGCGATGAGGCCGACGTCGTGCGGGAGAACCTCGACTACCACTTCTCCCAGGGAGTGGACTTCGCCGTCGTCATGGACAACGGGTCGCGGGACGGCACGCGGGAGATCCTGCGCGACTACGAGACGCGTGGGCTCGTCCGGGTGATCGACGAACCGGGCGTCTACCGCCAGGCGCGGTGGCTGACCCGGATGGCGCGAATCGCGATCGACGAGGAGGGGGCGGACTGGGTGCTCCCCAACGACGCGGACGAGTTCTGGTTCCCGGAGAGCGGCACCTTGAAGGAGGCGGTCGCCGCCCTCGACCCCGGCATCGGGGGCGTGGTGTGCCGGCGCTTGAACTTCGTGCCGACTCCGGAGGACGGCCGGCCGTGGTGGGAGCGGATGACGCTTCGTCAGCGGGCGGCCGTCAACAAGCTTCACCTGCCCCTGCTGCCGAAGTGGATCCACCGGGCCCGTCCGGGGCTGAGGATCGAGGGGGTGCACCGGCCGGCGCAGCCGGCGGCCGGCAGGACGGTCCGGCTGGGCTCCGTCGAGGTGCTCCATTTCCAGATGCGAACCTACGACCAGTTCGAGCACGGCGTGATCATCCGTGGGCGCACGATCGAGCACGCCAACACCCCGAAGGAGCGGTTCAACCGCAACCGGCGGCGCGAGTACAGGCTCTGGCGCCGCGGTGAGCTCGAGGACTATTACGCGCGGGAGGTGGTTGACACCCCCGACGACCTGGTCGTCGAGGACACCCGCTTTCGAGACCGGCTGGGGCGGCTCGGCCCCTGGACCGCCCCCCCCGCGCCCCGGGTGGACCCGCGCACGGCGCTGGCCCGGGCGCAGGCGACGCCGGGTCGGCTCCGCGCATCGGCGGCCCGCCTGCGGGCGGATCCCCGGCCACCGCCGGTCCCGTTCGTCATCGGCACCCCGCGCTCCGGCACCACGCTCCTGCGGTTGATGCTGGACGCTCATCCGCGGCTAGCGATCCCGGCCGAGACCCACTTCATCCCGATGCTGGTGCGCCGCTGGCGAAAGCTCGACTCCGAGGGGGCTAGCCAGGACGAGCTTCGGCGAATGACGCACGAGTTGATCGTCTCCCATCGCCGATGGCCGGCCCTCGGACTGGATCCCGGCGAGCTGGCCGCGCACCTCAGCGCGATCCGGCCCCTGCGTCTGGCCGACGCCGTTCGCTGCGTGCACGTCGTTCACGCCCGCCGCGTCGGGAAGCCGCGGTGGGGTGATAAGACCCCCGGCTACTCGCGCCGGATGCGGATGATCAGCGCGGTGGTGCCGGAGGCGCGCTTCGTCCAGGTCATCCGGGATGGCCGGGACGTCGCCGTCTCGCTGGCCGGCGTGAGCTGGGGGCCGGACGATGTCGAGGGCGCGGCACGCCTGTGGCGCCAGCGCACCGTGGGCGCCCGCCGGCAGGCCTCCCGCCTACCCCCGCACGCCTACACGGAGGTTCGCTACGAGGCGCTCGTGACCGATCCGGCCCCGGCCCTCCGCCGGCTCACGCGGTTCCTCGACCTGCCCTGGGACGACGCGGTGCTGGGCTATCACCTGGGAGCCGCGGAGCGCATGGCCCCCGTGGCCGAACGGCGGGCGGAGCAGCATGCGCTCGTGGCCGAGCCGCCGCGTCCCGACCGGATCGGTCGCTGGCGGACCGAGATGGACGCCGGCGCCGTGCGCACATTCGAGGCCGTCGCCGGGGAGCTACTCGAGGATCTCGGGTACGGGCTCGCGGGCGCTCGGAGTGGCGTCGAGCTGGGCGGAGAGTCCCGCTCGTAGGGATGTCCTGGGCGCGAAGCCCAGCTCGGCCTTCGCGAGGGAGACGTCGGCGGCGGTACGGCGCAGGTCACCCGCGGCCACCGGGAGGTGGAGCACCTCGGGCACCCGCTCCAGCAGCTCGCCGATCAGCTCGATCGCGGCGAGGACGCTCGCTCGCGACCCGCCGCCGATGTTGTAGGTGGCCCCCGGCCGCCCACGCTGACCGGCGGCGACTGTGGCCCTGACGGCGTCATCAACGTAGGTGAACTCGCGCTCCTGAAACCCGTCGCCGAAGACCTCCACTGGCCGCCCCGCGAGCACGGCGGCGATGAACCGGGAGAACGCCATGTCCGGGCGCTGGCCCGGCCCGTAGACCGTGAAGTAGCGCAGGATCACCGCCGGCACGCCGTACCTGCCGTACAGGTGGCAGAGCTGCTCGCCGGACAGCTTCGTGATCCCGTACGGAGAGGCGGGGTGCGGCTCCAGGCCCTCGTCGGTCGGGTAGCGCTCGGCCTCCCCGTACACCGATGAGGAGGAGGCGAAGACGAACCGGCGCAGCGCGCCCTCCCGGGCGGCCTCCAGCAGGCGCTGGGTGGCGGTCACGTTGTCGCGCTGGTAGACCCCGAACTCCTCACCCCAGCCGCCGCGGGCGCCCGGCTGGGCCGCCAGGTGAAAGACGACGTCCGCGTCCGACAGCACGGCTCGGAGGTCGATCTCGCAGAGGTCGCCCTCGATCAGCTCGAAGCCGTCGGCGCGGCCCAGGCGGTCGAGTCGCTCGCGCTTCAGCGCCGGGTCGTAATAGTCGGAGATCCGATCGATCCCGACGACCGCGCTCCCGGCTTCCAGTAGTCGCCGGGACAGGCGCGAACCGATGAATCCCGCCGTCCCCGTGACGATGGCGCGCATCAAGCGCGGAAATGTACCCGTCTACGCGACGGCGGCGGTCCGCTCGCCGGTCGCCGAAAAGGCGAGCTCGCCACCCTCCGCCTCCACCGCGATCACCTCGCCCTCCGCGAACTCGCCCTCCAGCAGCGCCAGGGCGAGCCGGTCGACGAGCTGCTTCTGGATCACCCGCTTCAGCGGGCGGGCGCCGTAGGTGGGGTCGTAGCCCAGGTTCCCCAGCAGCGTCCGGGCGTCGTCGCTGAGCCGGATCTCGACGCCTCGCTCCTCGAGGCGGTCGGTGAGGAGCTCGACCTGCAGATCGACGATGCGGCTGATGTCCTCGCGGGAGAGGCGATGGAAGATGACGACGTCGTCGATGCGGTTGAGGAACTCGGGCTTGAAGGTCGTCTCGAGCACCTCCTCGACGCGTTCGCGCATGCGCTCGTCCACGGTCTCGGTCGCGATCTTGTCGGAGCCCACGTTCGAGGTCATGATCAGGATCGTGTTGGTGAAGTCGACGTTGCGGCCCTGGCCGTCCGTCAGGCGTCCGTCGTCCATCAGCTGGAGCAGCACGTTAAAGACGTCCGGGTGTGCCTTCTCGATCTCGTCGAGGAGGAGCACGGCGTAGGGGCGGCGGCGCACGGCCTCCGTCAGCTGGCCGCCCTCCTCGTAGCCGACGTAGCCCGGGGGTGCGCCGATCAGGCGCGCGACCGAGTGCTTCTCCATGTACTCGGACATGTCCACGCGGATGATCGCCTGCTCGGAGTCGAACATGAACTCGGCGAGGGCCTTTGCCAGCTCCGTCTTGCCGATGCCGGTCGGGCCCAGGAAGAGGAAGGAGCCGATCGGCCGGTGCGGGTCGGAGAGCCCGGCGCGCGAGCGTCGCAACGCGTTCGAGACGGCCTCCACGGCCTCGTCCTGGCCGACGACGCGCTCGTGCAGCCGCCCCTCCATGTGGACGAGCTTTGAGACCTCGCCCTCGAGCAGGCGTGAGACCGGGATCCCGGTCCAGCGCGCCACGACCTGCGCCACGTCCTCCTCCGTGACCTCCTCGGCGAGCATCGAGCCGCCCTCGGCGTGCAGCCCGCGGAGGCGCTCCTCCTGCGCCGCCAGCGTCTTCTCGAGGTCCGGGATTACCCCGTAGCGGAGCTCGGCGGCGCGCTCGAGGTCCTGCGCGCGCTCGGCCCGCTCGGCTTCACGCCCGGCCTCCTCCAGCTCGGCGACGGCGGCCTTGATCGCCTCGATGGCGCCCTTCTCGGCCTGCCACCGGGCCTTCATCTCGCCCGCGCTCTCGCCCAGGTCCGCCAACTCGGACTCGATCGCCCCCAGGCGCTGCTTCGAGGCGGCATCCTTCTCCTTGCCGAGGGCCTGCTTCTCGATCTCGAGCTGCTGGATCCGGCGATCGACCTCGTCGATCTCGACAGGGGAGGACTCGATCTCCATCTTCAGGCGCGAGGCCGCTTCGTCGATCAGGTCGATCGCCTTGTCGGGGAGGAAGCGGTCGGCGATGTATCGCTCGGACAGCGTCGCGGCCGCGACGATCGCCGGGTCTGCGATGCGGACGCCGTGGTGCACCTCGTAGCGCTCCTTCAGTCCGCGCAGGATCGCGATGGTGTCGTTGATGTCGGGCTCCCCGACGAGCACCGGCTGGAAGCGGCGCTCAAGCGCAGCATCCTTCTCTATGTGCTTGCGGTACTCATCGAGCGTGGTCGCACCGACCGCGCGCAGCTCCCCGCGGGCCAGCATCGGCTTCAGAAGGTTCGCGGCGTCGACGGCGCCCTCCGCGGCGCCGGCGCCGACGATGGTGTGAAGCTCGTCCAGGAAGAGCACGACCTGGCCCTCGGCAGCCTGGACCTCGCCGAGCACGGCCTTCAGGCGCTCCTCGAACTCGCCCCGGTACTTGGAGCCGGCGAGCAGGGCGCCGATGTCGAGCGCGATCACGCGTCGATCGCGCAGCGACTCGGGGACGTCGCCGTTCGTGATGCGCTGGGCGAGGCCCTCGACGATAGCGGTCTTGCCGACGCCGGGCTCGCCGATCAGCACCGGGTTGTTCTTGGTTCGGCGGGAGAGCACCTGGATCACCCGGCGGATCTCCTCGTCGCGGCCGATGACCGGGTCGAGCTTGCCGGCGCGTGCGTCGGCGGTGAGGTCGCGCCCGTAGCGCTCCAGCGCCTCGGCCATCTCCTCCGCGTTCGGGGAGGTGACCCGGCTGGGGCCCTGCGTCTCGGCGACGGCACCGGCGAGGGACTCGCGGTCCGGCAGCAGATCCGTCGTGGGAGACGCGGAATCGGCGAGCGCCAGCAAAAGGTGGCCGACCGAGATGTACTCGTCCCCCAGAGCGCTCATCTCGCGCTCCGCCCTGCGCAGGACGTGGGTAGTGGCGTCGTTGAAGCGCGGCTCGGCCCCCTCGCCCACCGTCGGCAGCTCGGCGATCGCGGCGCGGGTGCGCTCGGCGATCGCGACGACGTCCGACGACACCTTGCGCAGCGCCGCGGGCGCGAACCCGTCGTCCTGTTCGAGCAGGGCGCCGAGCAGGTGCACGGGGGCGACCTCGGGATTGCGCGCGGCCAGCGCCAGGCGCTGGGCTCCGGCTACAGCCTCCTGGGCCTTGATCGTGAATCGGTCAGCCTGCATTTCAGGCATGATTCTAGCATAGATCTAAGTGCCCTCGACTCAGATCTGTGCGCACCGTGCCTGGGGCGCCCCTACCGTCGGTGGGAGGCGGCGAGCGCGAGCCCGGCGACCGTGGCAGGCCCGGCCGCGGCCAGGCCCCGCAGCCCGGCTGCCCGGTTCCCCGAGGCGAACAGCAGGCCGAATGCGACGGTGTCCCCGGCATCGCAGATGGCCACCGTGGCGCTCGCCCGAGCGAGCTTCGCGTCATCCCCGATCGAGCGGAGCTGCCAGGCGCCCAGGATGAGGTCACGTGTTCCCGCGACTCGGGCGATCGCGATGGTCTCCGGCGTCGGGTCTGCGAACCCGAGCATCCGCATCGACAGCCTCGGGGCGGCCCACAGTCCGGCGCCGATCACGATGCGGCCGGCCGCGAGGCCGTAGGCGATCACTCGGCCGTCCGGCCCGGACGCCCGCTGATGCCGTGCCGTTCGTAGGCGCCGAAGGGGACGATCTCGGCCCGCACGGAGCGCCTTACGCGCTGGACCTCCTCGAGCAGCTCCCGCTCCAGCTGAGCGCTGCGCTCCCGCATCCTGGCCAGCTCTCCGCGAACGCGGTTGAGCTGCTCCTCCAGCTCCAGCACGGTCTCAACCCCGGCGAGGTTCAGGCCCTCGTCTGCGGTCATGCGCTGGATCCTCAACAGGCGCTCCACGTCCTCCTGGGAGTAGAGCCGGGTGCCCTTCGGCGAGCGTTTCGGGGTGATCAGCCCGCGCGCCTCGTACAGGCGAAGCGTCTGCGGGTGCATCTCTGCCAGCTCTGCAGCGACCGAGATCATGAAGACGCCGCGACCCGCGTCGAAGGACGCTGTCGTCGTCGTGCGGGTCCGGCGGCGGGCCCGCCGCGGGGTGCTCTCCTCGGGAGCGCTCATGCCTTGGCCCCCACATTCGCGGACGCCGCGGATGCATCCCGCAGCAGCCGCTCGCGTGGATCACGGTCGTTCATCGTCTTCGAGAACTCGTCGAGGGCGCGCCGCTGGTCGGCGGTCAGCTCCTCTGGCACCTCGATCTCCATCCGGTAGCGGATGTCCGCGCGGCTGGAGGCTCCCGTGCGCGGCGGCCCCTCTCCGCGCAGCCGCTGGATCGTGCCGTGCTGCGTTCCGGCGGGGATCCGGATGCGCTTGGTCCCGTTCAGGGTTGGCACCGTCACCTCCGCGCCCTGGATTGCCTCGGCGTAGGTGATCGGCACCATGACCTCGAGGTGGCCGTCGGGCCTCTGCGCGAACACGGGCGAAGGCTGGACGCGGGTCACCACGAACAGGTCGCCGGGCGGACCGCCCAGGGGCCCGTCCTCGCCCTTGCCGGCGACGCGAATCCGCGTGCCGTCGCGAACGCCCGCCGGGATCCGGACCCGGTAGCGCTTGCGCTGCGGCGTGGTCCCCGAGCCCGAGCACGTCGGACACGGATGCTCGATCACCTGGCCGCGACCTCCGCACTGGGCACAGGGCTGGCTGATCGAGAAGAAGCCCTGGCTCTCGGAGTCGATCCCGCGCCCGCCGCACCGAGGGCACGTGATCGGTGTAGTGCCCGGCTTCGCCCCGCTGCCGCCGCACGTCTCGCAGGTGGCCTGCTTCGGGACCGTGACCGAGATCTCGGTGCCACGCATGGCCTGGTCGAAGCCGAGCGACACCTCCGTCTCGAGGTCGCGTCCGCGGATCTGCTGTTGGCCGCCGCCGGGGCCGCCGCGGCTGAAGATGGTGGAGAAGATGTCGCCGATGTCCGAGGTGAAGCCCCCGCCCGCGCCCCCGAAGTTGGCGAAGCGTCCCCCGGCGTCGTACTCGCGCCGCTTCTCCGGGTCCGACAGGGTGTCGTAGGCGCCCTGGACGTCCTTGAAGCGCTCCTCGGCTGCCGGATCACCGGGGTTGCGGTCCGGGTGGTAGTCGCGGGCCAGCTTCCGGTAGGCCTTCTTGATCTCCTCGTCCGTCGCCTTGTTGGAGACGCCCAGGATCTCGTATGGATCGCGCGCGGCCACGGCTAGTCCGCCACGATCACGCGCGCGGCACGCAGCACCTGCCCATCGAGCCGGTAGCCCTTGTCAACGGTCTCGACGATGGTCCCGGCGGTCGTGCCCTCGCCCGGGCGGCTTGCCACGGCCTCATGCAGTTCGGGATCGAACGGGTCGCCCGCCGGGTCAAACGACTCCACACCCGATCGCCCAAGCGCGCCGCGAAGCTCCCGATACACGAGCTCGACCCCGCGCGCCAGGGCGTCGTGAGCGGAGACCTCCTCGGACTGAGGCTCGGACGTGGGAGCGTCCGCAGGCGCCGGGTTGATGCCCGCCGCGAGCAGCGCGCGCTCGAGGTTGTCGAGCGTCGGGACGAGGTCCTTGGCGATCGCCGCCCGGCCGCGCCGCTCGGCGTCGCGGGCCTCGGCGCCCGCGCGCTTGCGGTAGTTCTCGAAGTCGGCGCGAGCGCGTTGCGCGAGCGCGAGGTACTCGTCGCGCTCGCGCTGCGTGTCGGCCAACAGAGAGTCGAGATCAGCCTGGACGTCTCCCGCCGCCTCCTCCGCTCCGGCCTCGAAGCCCTCGTCCTCGGCTTCGGCCTCGGGCGCTTCGGTGCTCCTCCCGCGTCCGGCGGCGGCGGGGTCGGACTCGGGGCGGGCTTCCGTGTCGTCGCCCATCAGGAGCGGTCTTCGTCGACCACCTCGGCGTCGACGACCTCCTCCTCGTCGTCGCCGGTGGCCGCGCTCGCGCCGTTCCCGGTCGGAGCCTGCTCCGCGGCGGCCGCCTCATACATCTGCTCCGAGACCTTGTGGAAGGCCTCCTGCAGGGCATCGGTCTTGGCCGTGATCTCGGCGGTGTCCGTGGACTCCAGGACGCCTCGCACGTCGGCGATCGCGGCCTCGATCTCGGTTTTGGCCTCGGCCTCGACCTTGTCGCCAAGCTCCTCCAGCTGCTTCTCGGCCTGGAAGGCCGCGTTCTCGGCCGTGTTGCGCGCCTCGACCAGCTCGCGCTGGGCGCGATCCTCGTCGGCGTGAGCCTCGGCGTCCTTGACCATGCGGTCGACCTCGGCGTCATCGAGCGCGCCGCCGGCCTTGATCTCGATCGTCTGCTCCTTGCCGGTGCCCAGATCCTTGGCGGACACGTTGAGGATGCCGTTGGCGTCGATGTCGAAGCCGACCTCGATCTGCGGGGTCCCGCGCGGCGCGGGCGGAATCCCGGTCAGCTGGAACTTGCCCAGCGACTTGTTACCCGTGGCCATCTCGCGCTCGCCCTGGAGGACGTGAACCTCCACAGAGGGCTGGTTGTCCTCGGCCGTGGAGAAGATCTCCGACTTGCGGGTCGGGATCGTCGTGTTGCGCTCGATGAGCTTGGTCATCACGCCGCCCTTGGTCTCGATGCCGAGGGTCAGCGGGGTGACGTCCAGCAGCAGCACGTCCTTGACGTCGCCCGCCAGGACGCCTGCCTGGATGGCGGCCCCGATCGCGACGACCTCGTCGGGGTTGACGCCCTGGTGAGGCTCCTTGCCGACCAGCTCGGCGACCTTGTCCTGAACCGCGGGGATGCGAGTCATCCCTCCGACGAGGATCACGTGATCGATGTCGATTCCGCCGGCGTCGGCGAGCGCCTGCTTCACCGGCCCGACGACGCGCTCCAGGAGGTCGGCGGTAAGGTCATTGAGCTTCGCCCGCGTGAGCTTCACGTCGAGGTGCTTGGGCTCGTTGTTGATCGCGGTGAGGAAGGGAACGTTGATCTGCGTCTCCTGCTGCGAGGAGAGCTCGATCTTGGCCTTCTCCGCGTACTCGTAGAGACGCTGGAGGGCACGTTTGTCGTTCGATACGTCGACGCCCTGGTCCTTGTTGAACTCGGCGATCAGGAAATCTACGATCGCCTTGTCCCAGTTGTCGCCGCCGAGGTGGTTGTCGCCCGCGGTGGACTTCACCTCGAATACGCCGTCCCCGATCTCCAGGACGGAGACGTCGAAGGTGCCGCCGCCGAGGTCGAAGACCAGCACGGTCTCGTCCTGTGAGGCCTCCTTGTCGAGGCCGTAGGCCAGCGCCGCTGCGGTCGGCTCGTTGATGATGCGCTTGACCTCGAGGCCGGCGATCTTGCCGGCGTCCTTCGTGGCCTGGCGCTGATCGTCGTTGAAGTAGGCCGGCACCGTGATAACGGCGGAATCCACGGTGTCCCCCAGCTTCGCCTCAGCGTCCGCCTTCAGCTTCTGCAGAATCATCGCGGAGACCTCCTGCGGCGAGTACTGCTTGCCCTGCGCCTTCACCCGGACGTCACCGTTGGTTCCCCCCTCGACCTCGTAGGGGACGATCTTCGACTCCTCCGAGACCTCGGAGATCTTGCGGCCCATGAAGCGCTTGATCGAGAAGACCGTGTTCTCAGGGTTCAGCACCGCCTGGCGCTTCGCGGCGGTGCCGACCAGGCGCTCGTCCGAGTCGGTGAAGGCCACCACCGACGGGGTGGTGCGGTTGCCCTCGGCGTTCTCCAGCACGGCGGGCTCCGAGCCCTCCATCACCGCCACGCACGAGTTGGTCGTCCCCAGGTCGATCCCGATCGTCTTCGCCATGTCTCAGCTGCTCCTTATGTTCAGGTTCCTAAGTAAATCTGAGTCGGAACATAGCAGATTACCCAACCCCCTCCCAATCCGAGCGATCGGACCCCTGGGGGTCCTCAGGCACGGAAGTCATGCGTTCGCGGTGGGGTCCTACCCCAGGGCGGGGTGGCTACTTCGCGGCGGCGCCGGCGGCGCCGGTGCATTCCTCGGGCGGCGGCGTCTGGCGTTCGTCCGGGGGTACGAGCGGTCCCTGGTCCTCGCCCAGCTGACCCGCGTAGGCCGCGACGAACCCAGCGATGTCCTGGGCGTCGGAGTCCTGGAGGATCCCGGCCGGCATCCGGCCGCCGAGCCCGCACACCACCGCCGTGAGGACGCGCCCGTAGGTGCCATCGTAGGCCTGCAGGTTGGCCTCTGCGACCTCCTTGGGAGTGCCGTCGGGCGGCGCCACCTGAGTCGGCAGGATCTCATCGAGGTTCGGGCCCACCACGCCGTCGGTCCCGCCCGCGGCCAGGGTGTGGCAGCTTCCGCAGTTGTCGGCGAAGATCTCCTGGGACCGCTTGTCGCCGGAATCGACCGGCACCGCGGCCGCCTCCTCGCTGCCCTCCTTGGCGAACGCCTGCCAGGCAATCACGCCCACGACGGCGACTAGTGCGGCGAAGATGAGAATCGGGTTCTTGCTCATGGTCGGCGACGCCCCGGCCATCTCGCCAGTCGGGGCGCGCCGGATACTAATGCCGCCGTAACTAGGGGGTCGGGAACTGCGGCACGCTGACCGCCGCCGCGTGCCGCGGGAAGCTACCGGCCGGCCGACCGGAGGTCCCGCCCGTAGGGGCACATGCGGACCAGCGGGCACTCCTCGCACCGGGGCCGCTGGGCCTTGCAGAGCGCCCGGCCGTGGCGGATCAGGTTGATGTGGAACTCGTAGGCATCCTCGGGATCGACCATGCGCAGGATCTCCTCGTGGGCCTCGTCGAATGAGGCGCCGGGCCGGAACAGGCCGAGCCGCGTGCCGACCCGGTAGACGTGCGTGTCGACCGGGATCTCCGGGCGATCCCAGGTGAAGATCATCACGCAGGCCGCGGTCTTTCGGCCGACGCCGGGGAGGCCCACGAGGAACTCCATCACCTCGTTCCGGGGGGCCGTCTCGGTCCAATCGAGGTCCGGGTGCTCACCGAGCTGCGAAAGGATCCGCTGTATCCGCGGTGCCTTGGTGTTCGCGAGGCCACCCGGGCGCAGCGCTTCGATCACGTCATCGGCTGGGGCGTCGCGAACCTCCTCCCAGGAGGGGTAGCGTTCGCGCAGCCGGTTGAACGCCCGATCGCGGTTGCCATCGCTGGTGTTCTGGGAGAGGACCGTCCGCACCAGCTCGGCGATCGGATGGCCGTGCGGTTGGTTTACGGGACGGCCGTAGGTCTCGCGCAGGCGATCCCTGATCGCCCGGATGCGCGCCCTCCGCGGGCGCGTCCAGCCGCGACTCAACCGACGGCCTCCCAGCGCTCACAGGCCCGGGCCCCCGCCGCAGCGGCCACCCCGAGCCCGGCAACCACGGCCCCGGGAGTCCATCCGCCGCTGGCCGCCTCGGCCGCGAGCGCGCCGAGGAACGCGTCGCCCGCTCCGAGCGGGCTGACCACATCCACCCGCGGAGCCCGGGCCTCGCCATCCGCCTCGCCGCGCGCGATCGCCCCGTCGGCCCCCATCGTCACGACCGCGATCCTGGCCCCGAGCTCGGTCATGGCCTCGGCGCAGTCGGCCGGATCCGGCCGATCCCCGAGCCCGGTGATTCCGCGGGCCTCGTCGAGGTTCGCCCGGACCACGAAGGCTCCCTTCGCCGCCACGCGGCACAGCTCCCACGCCGCCCCGAGGTCCTGCCACCGGTTCGGTCGCAGGTTCGGGTCGAACAGCACGGGGATTCCGCCGGCGATGGCGAGGTCCCGCGCCCGCAGGGTGACCTCGCGCTCGGCCTCACCGACCAGGGTGTTCGATCCGAACACCAGGGCGGAGGCTGAGCCGACCGCTTCGGCCAGCCGCGGTGCGACCGAGTGGATGCCGGCTCTGATGCCGTCGCCGTAGACCGAGAACGTCGGCTCGCGCTCCGAGTCGAAGGCCACGAACGCGACCGGGGTCTGGAGCCCCGGAACCCGCGAGAACCAGCTCAGGTCAACCCCCTCCGCGGCAAGCCGGCGCGCCAGCCACTCCCCCCAGGGGTCGTCGCCGACCCCGCCCGCGAGGGCCGCGTCAGCCCCGTGGCGCGCGGCCGACACGGCGACGTTCGCCAGCGCGCCGCCGAAATGAGGCCGGAAGGCGGAGGCGTCGCCGAGGCTCTCCGCCTCCTCCTCGCAGATCAGGTCCACGATCGCCTCGCCCAGGCATAGGATCGGCCCCGCGGGCCGGTCGGTCGCGCTCATCGGTCCCAGCATAGGTTCGAGGCCGGTTCGCTCCGGCCGACGAGCGACGCCTCCTAGAATCGGAGGCCTTGCGCAGGAGCCTTTCCTCAATCTCCGCGCGCCTTCCGCGCGGCTGGCGCGATCTGGCACTGCAGGTCGTGCTCTTCCTGGGCGTCTACCAGGGCTATCAGCTCGTGCGCGGGTTCGTGGACGGGCGCTCCGGGCTCGCGTTCGCCAACGCCGAGCGCATCATGGACCTCGAGCGGTCCCTCGGGACGTTCTTCGAGCCCGGGTTCCAGCAGGCCGTGCTCGATCACAGGTGGTTGATCGACCTCGCCAACTGGGCCTACTTCAATACCCACTTCGTGGTCACGGCCGGGTTCCTCACGTGGCTCTACCTCTGCCGCAACGACCACTTTTACTTCGTGCGCAACATGTTCATGGTGGCGATGGTCCTGGCCCTCGTGGGCTACGCGGCGTTCCCCACGGCGCCACCCAGGATGTTCGGAGAGCTGGGGTTTACCGACACGATCGCGACCGTCGCGGGGATCGAGCAGGACTCCTCGAGCGCCAGCTTCCTCGTCAACCCCTACGCGGCGGTCCCAAGCATGCACATCGCGTTCTCGTTGATGGTCGCCGCGCCGGCGGTGGCGCTCGTTCAGGGCGCGGCGGCGCGCGCCGCCTGGTCCGCGTACCCCCTGCTGGTCCTGTTCGTGATCGTCGTGACCGCCAATCACTTCTGGTTCGACGCGGCCGCCGGAGCAGCCGTTGCGTGCGCCGCGGCGATCGCCGCGCACCGCCTGGCTCGCCTCCGCTCGAGCCACTGGTCGTGGCGTGGAGGCCACGACGCCGCCATCGCGCAGTAGCGTCCGCGTGGTGGAAGGCAAGGCACCAAGCCCCGGGCCGCGTCCCCGGTCGGGCCAGGACCTGCGCGTCTACGCGCGCAACCGCCTGATCGAGTCCCGCCTCACGCCGAACGCGATCTCGATGACCGGGCTCGTGCTGAACCTCGCCGCCGCCGCCCTCATCGTGGGAGAGCACTTCCTCCTCGGCGGGATCGCGTTCATCGTCGGCTCGGTTATGGACACCCTCGACGGGCGTTACTCGCGGATGTCGGGGAAGGGCACGCTGTTCGGCGCCTTCCTTGACTCCACGCTCGACCGCATCGAGGAGGGCATCGTCCTGGCAGCCGTCGCCTACTACTTCGCCGAGAACGGCGACTCGGTGGCCGCAGCGGCTTGCGTCGTCGCCGTGCTCGGCTCGCTGATGGTGTCCTACACACGCGCCCGCGCCGAGGCCCTCGGCGTGGAATGCAAGGTCGGCATCGCGACGCGGCCGGTGCGCGTGGTGATCCTCTCGGCGGGGCTCGTCTTCGGCGCGGAGGAACTGATCGACGGGGTGGAGCTGCTCGAGCCCGCGGTCTACGCGATGGCCGTGCTCACTGCCTTCACGGTCGGCCAGCGCGTCTGGCACGTGCGCGGCGAGCTCAAAGCCCAGGAGGCAACGGGCGCCGAGTAGCCTCACCCTGGGCCCCACACCGCTGTAACTGCGCCGGGGGTCAGGCATAGTTACCTCTCCACCCGCCGCGAGGAGGACTTCGTTCGCATGAGTACAAACGGGGCCAGCAGCAACGGCCACAGGCACGACGACGGCAAGGTCCGCGTCGCCATCGTCGGCGTCGGCAACTGCGCCAACAGCTTTATCCAGGGCGTCGAGTACTACAAGGACGCCGATCCCGCCGAGCAGGTCCCGGGCCTCATGCACGTGGACCTCGGTGGCTACCACGTCCGCGACATCGAGTTCGTCGCCGCGTTCGACATCGACTCCGAGAAGGTGGGCAAGGACCTCTCCGAGGCGATCTGGTCGGGCCAGAACAACACGATCAAGTTCGCCGACGTTCCGGAGATGGGCGTCGAGGTCCATCGGGGGATGACCCACGACGGCCTCGGCAAATATCTGAAGCAGAGGATCACGAAGGCGCCGGGGGAGACCGCCGACATCGTCGGCATCCTCAAGGAGACCAAGGCCGACGTCCTCGTCTGCTACCTCCCGGTGGGCTCGGAGGACGCGACCAAGTGGTACGTCGAGCAGGCTCTGAAGGCGGACGTCGGGTTCGTCAACTGCCTGCCGGTCTTCATCGCCCGCGAGGACTATTGGGACAAGCGCTTCACGGAGGCCGGGCTGCCGATCATCGGCGACGACATCAAGTCGCAGGTCGGAGCCACAATCGTCCATCGCCAACTCGCCCGCCTCTTCCACGAGCGCGGCGTCGAGATGCAGCACACCTCACAGCTCAACGTGGGCGGCAACATGGACTTCTTCAACATGCTCGAGCGCGAGCGGCTGGACTCGAAGAAGATCTCGAAGACGAACGCCGTCACCTCGGTGATGGGCACCGAGCTCCCCGAGGACGACGTCCACGTCGGCCCCTCGGACTACGTGCCATGGCTCACCGACCGCAAGTGGGCGCACATCCGCCTCGAGGGCAAGTCCTTCGGCGACGTGCCGCTGACGGTCGAGCTGAAGCTCGAAGTCTGGGACTCGCCGAACTCGGCGGGCGTCGTGATCGACGCCGTGCGGCTGATCAAGCTCGCGCTCAACAACGGCATCGCCGGTCAGCTCGATGGCCCGTCCTCGTACCTCATGAAGTCCCCGCACACGCAGCGGCCGGACGACGAGGCGCGGCAGCAGACCGAGGACTTCATCGCCGACAACGCACGCCAGCTGAAGGGCGAGCGGGCCGCTGGCCTTGCCAGTGAGACGTCCGGGACCACCACGCTGTAGCGTCTGGCGGGTGCATTCGTCCGGCTGACCGATGCTCGGCCCCGGTCAGTCCAAGGGTGCGACGACACAGCGGAACGGGCTCGGCACGATGCCGTTGTCGGAGCCGCTCAGGCCCCCCTCCGCCACGATCACTCTGATCACGGCTGAGGAGCCATCGTCGAGATCGACGTAGCGCACGCCCGTCCACTCCTGTGCGGTCAGGCTCACCCTCGCGTCGAGCGATTGCAGCTCGGAGGGAGACGGCAGTCGCCCGTGCGCGGCCGTGCAGGCGTTCGCCGCCGCCGTGTGGTCCTCGGCCGCCCGAGCCACCGCCTCGATACAAGCTCCCTCGACGAGCACGGTCCCGTCTGGACAGTTCAGGCCCAGCGCTGAGGCAGTGTCACCCGGCCTGACCTGCCCGCTCGCGATGTGTTTGGAGCGAACGGCGTTGGGCCTGATGTCGCTCGCGCCGATCCGCCCGGCCGCGTAGGCGCTCCCGGTGCCGAGCGCGATCAGGAGCGCCAGATAGGCGATCGCGTTCTGTCTCGCATGCTCCCAGCCCAGGCCCCTCATCGGCGTACTGCCTCCTCGCCGGCGGGCATGCCCGCCGCCAGCTCGGCAACGATCTCCGCTGCCGTCATCACAGAGTTGATCGACCCGGCCGCCACGCCGGCGTAGAAAGGCATCGCATCGGCGTGGCCGTGGAAGGTGCGGTCCGGAGGCGGCGCCTCGAAGGGGCGGATCTCGCGGACCCGCCCGCCGATTTCCATCTCGCCGAGGATCTCCCGAGTGGCGTTCTCCGCGGCGTCGATCGAGCTTCGAAGCACGCGATGCGGGATCAGCGACGCCGGAGGAGAGAGGTCGCGAACGAAGGCGGTCGTGACCACGGAGTCCTCTTCCGCCGCCGCGAGCAGCGCCTCGATCCAGGCGGGGTGCGCGGCCGACTCGGAGGACGCGATGAAGCGGGTCCCCACCCGTACCCCGTCGGCGCCGGCGCCGAGCGCGGCCGCGACATCGGCGGGCTTCGCGATGCCGCCCGCCGCGAGCACGGGAACACCGACCGCATCCACCACCTCGGGCAGCAGCGCGAGCAGTGGGGTGTTCCCGGCCAGCCTCCCGCCGGCCTCCGACCCCTGGACGACCAGCAGGTCGCATCCCGCAGCCTCGGCCGCGCGTGCGTCGTCCACGCTCCCCACCTGCCAGGCCGCGTGGCGGCCGCCGTCCCTGACCCGCCCGATCAGGCTCGGGTTGGGCGGTCCCGCGTGAAAGTCGACCATGGCCGCGCGCTCGATCGCAGCGTCGAGCGCGTCGGGATCGGCAAGGGGGGCGATGAAGTTGGCCGAGAACGCGGTCGTCTTCGCCGCGAGCGCGTCGAGCTGCCTGGCAACGATCGTCGCGGGCTGATTCACGCACGGCAAGGACGCGTGGGCACCCGCGGCGATCACGGCCAGGCTCAGCTCGACGCTAACGGCTCCGGCCATCGGCGCAAGCTGGATCGGCACCTGGCACTGGGCCATCGCGGTGAAAGGGGTCTGGTGGTCATCGTTCATCGGACGCTCCTCCTGGTCGGATCGACCGGATCGTCCGTGACGGGGGAAGGCTTCGCGTCGTGTGACCCCCCGTAGACTTTGTTCGGGGGTACCGAAGGATCAAGATGACGAGCGTGGCCAGCGTGGCGAACGGGCGAGGAGAGCCCACTCTGCTCGAACGTGACCGGGAGCTGGCCGAGATCGAGGAGCGGGTTGGGGCCGCCGTGCGCGGGGCCGGTTCGGTCCTCACCGTGGCCGGACCGGCGGGCAGCGGCAAGACCCGGCTGGTGGAGACGGCCGCCGGGATCGCCCGTGATCAGCAGCTCGAGGTTGTCTCAGCCCGCGCGGGTCAGTTTGAGCAGGAGTTCGGGATGGGCGTCGTTCGGCAGCTGTTCGAGGCCAAGGTGCGGGCGCTCTTGACGGCGGAGCAAGCGGAGGTGCTCGACGGCGCAGCGGCCTTGGCCGGACCCCTACTCGGTATCGCCCACGATGACGGGCGACTCGCGCCGGGAGGCTCGTCCGAGCCGGCTTTCGCTGCCGTTCACGGCCTCTACTGGTTGACGGCGAACCTGGCGAGTCGCGGGCCCCTCGTCGTCGTCGTGGACGACGTCCAGTGGTGCGACGAGCCCTCGCTCCAGTTCCTCGCCTATCTCGCACGCCGCGTGGATGAGCTTCCGCTGCTCATGCTGGTCGCGCTCAGGACCGGCGATCCAGGTAGCTCGCGGCGGCTCGTGCGTGCGACCGCGGGCGAGGCGCGCCAGCTGAAGCTCGCGCCGTTGACCGCCGCCGCCACGGCCACCCTCGTCGAGCGGGGCCTGGGCGCTTCACCGGACCAGGGCTTCACGCGGGCATGCCACGAGACCACCGGCGGAAACCCGTTCGTCCTGGCCATCCTCCTGACGACCCTCAGGGAGCGAGGAGTCGCTCCGGGGGCCACCGAAGCCGGCGCCGCGCGGGAGTTGGGGCGAGAGGCGGTCTCCCGGGCGATAGCGCGACGGCTGGATGCGCTTCCACGCGAGGCGTCGGCGCTCGCCGAGGCGGTGGCGGTTCTGGGCTCGGCGGTCGAGCTGCCGCACGCTGCGCGTCTCGCGGATCTCGACGACACAACGGCGGCGGACGCCGCGGACATGCTCACCGCGGCGGAGATCCTCGCCACCTCGCGTCCGCTGGAGTTCACTCATCCCCTCATCGCCGAGGGGGCGCTGGGCCTGATCCCGTCCGGCCGCCGGGCCTTGGTCCACGGGCGCGCCGCCGCCATCCTCAAGGCGGCGGGCGTCGAGGCGGAGCGAATCGCGATCCAGCTGCTGTCGGCGGAGCCCGGTGCGATCGAGGACGCGGCCGGCCAGCTTCAGCGCGCCGGCCGCGCCGCCCTGAATCGCGGCGCGCCGGACGTGACCGTCAGGTACCTGACGCGCGCTCTGCGCGAACCCGTAGACGGGGAGCGGAGGGCCGAGCTGCTTCACGAGCTGGGCTCGAGCGAGCTGCGAATAGGCGAGCCCGCCGGCCTCGAGCACCTCGCCGAGGCGCTCGAGCTGGTCCCGGCGGGCCCCGCCTACGCCGAGGTGGCGCGCGAGCTGTCCTTCGGCATGGTCCCGTCGGGCCGCTACGAGGAGGCGATGCAGGTACTCGAGCGAGCGGTCGACCAGCTGGGCGATGCCGACCGCGAGCTGGCGCTTCAGGTCGAGGCCGAGATCGCTACCGAGGGACTCTTATCCGTGGGCACGGTGGACGGTGCGCTCGCACGAATCCTACGGTGGGAGGACGAGGTCCGCGATGCGCGAACCGCGGGCGAGCGCGCGCTGCTGGCGACCGTGTCCTTCGCCCAGGCCTTTGGCGGGTCGAGGGCGGACCCCGTGGCCGACGGGGCAGCGCGAGCGCTGGACGGCGGGCTGCTGGCGGACCAGGGTCCCGATGCGCACGTCCTCTTCAACGCCCCGTTCCCGCTGATCCTCGCCGACAGATACGACGAGGCCAGGCGAGCGCTGGTGGCCACGATTCGCGAGGCTCGCCGGCGCGGCTCGCGTCTGGGGGTTGCGCGGGGGTCGGCCTTCCTGGCGACGCTGTCGTTTCGCCAGGGGGCCCTCGCCGACGCGGAGGCAGAGGCCCGGACATCGATCGAGGCCGCGGCGCCGCTCTGGATCGTGCGCCAGATGGCGGGTGGCTGGCTGATCGACGCCCTGGTGGAGCGCGGGGAGGTAGAGGCGGCGGAGGAGGAGCTCGACGCCGCCGGGCTCTCAGGCGATCTCGAGCGGATCCTGATGCATGACTTCCCGCTTGCGAGCCGCGCCCGGCTTCGGCTGGCGCAGTCGAGCCCGAAGTCGGCGCTCGACGATCTCAGGGAGCTGGACAGGCGCGAGGGGCCGGGCAGGGGGCGGAACCCTGCCTGGTTCTTCCACCGCGGGCTGATGGCGGAGGCACACCTGGCGCTGGGGGACGCGGAGGCCGCCCAAGCCGCCGCTGCGCAGGAGCTTGCCCTCGCCGAGGCCTGGGGCGCGCCGCGCGCCGTCGGCATGGCGCTGCGCGCGCTAGGCCTCGCTACCGGCGGACCGGAGGGGGCAGGGCGGCTGCGCGATGCCGTGAAGGTGTTGGAGGGGAGCGGTGCGTCGCTGGAGCACGCGCGTTCGCTCGTCGACCTCGGCGCGGCGCTTCGGCGTGCCGGCAGCCGCCAGGAGTCGCGGGAGCCACTCGCAGCCGGGATGGAGCTGGCGCACCGATGCGGAGCGCGGCCCCTGGCCGAGCGTGCACGCGAGGAGCTGGTCGCGACCGGGGCGCGACCTCGGCGGATGATGCGCACGGGCGTGGATGCGCTCACCCCCAGCGAGCTTCGCGTCGTCCGCATGGCCGCCGACGGGCTGACCAACCGTGAGATCGCGCAGGCGCTGTTCGTGACGGTCCGGACCGTGGAGGTGCACCTGACGAGCAGCTACCGCAAGCTGGATATCGGCTCGCGCCAGGAGCTCCCGGCCGCCCTCGCCCCGGGCGGGTAGCGATCCCACGGTCCGACTGCGCTTGGGCGTACCCGGGCCGAGCCATCATTGCTCAAGCCCGGGAATCCCGGGGAGGGCGTCGACGATCTCGGCTATCGGGCGGCCGCGTGAGGGGCCTTCCACGGTTTGCTCCTCACCGACCTCGAGCTGGAGGATGTCGAGGATCACGGTTCCAGATCGTGCCCCGCCGACCTCGTTCCGCTGCGCGGGCGCCACGGCAAAGGCGAGCTCCACGCGAAACCGGCGAACGACTTCGTCGTCGATGCCGATCCAGGCGTCGATAGAGCCCCTCTCGATCTGGCGCTTCACGGACCCGGCCTGGTCGGGCGAAAGCCGGGTTGGTGCCGGCTCGGGCCCTGCGAGTCCCAGGTTGTTGGCGACTTCGTGGCCGTCCTCGACCACCTGTGGGGCATCCAGTCCAGCGGTGACGTGAACCGTCTCGACGTCATCGACAACCTCCTCGCCGACGACCGATGGGTCACGGAACCAATCACGCGGATGGATTCCGAGATTCGTCAGCGGCTTCGGGGTCCCTCCGGCGGCGCGGGTCGCAGCGCGGACCTGGCGGTTCTGCCTGGCCACCGGCCTCCGACCGACCTCGTATGGCTCGCCGCCGAGAACGACGAATACGTTGTCCCCGGTCGAAACCAGCTCGCCTGTCAGACCGAGCGCGCCCGCTGCTACGTCGACAGCCCAGTCGACACTGGGGATCTCCTGGCCCTTGCCGCTCACGTATGGACCCTCAACCCTCAGTTCCAGCGCGCCGGGGAGCCCCTTCAGGCCCTCGACCTGAGCCACTACCGTGGCCTCGGTAATCGAGGTTGGGATCGGATTCGCGAAGGCGCTATCGAGTAGTTGCTCAGGGTCCGCGTTTCCGCCACGGTCTCCGGCGCCCCCACAGGCGACGAGCGCCAGCGTGAGGGTGAGGGTCAAACCGCCCGTCAGCCAGGAGGCGCGACGACTCACCGACCACCTGCCGGGGCGGACCCCAGAAGCGAACTGGGCTTTCCGGGGAAGGTCTCCATTGGCTCCCATGATCGCCGCCGGGCATGGCTTTCTCCATGGGGGAAGTGCCTACACTCATAGTGGTGTATGCTCTACACATGCTCAAGGAGCGCTTGCAGCTGCTGGTCGATCCCGAGCAGCGCCGCCGGTTGGACGCGGAGGCGCGCCGCCGCGGCGTCTCCGTCGGCGCCGTCGTGCGCGACGCGATCGACGCCCAGCTCGGCACGAGCACTCGCGCGGAAAGGGCGCGGGCGATCGCAGGGATGCGCGCGGCCAGGCCACGTGGCCCCAGCCTTGAACCGGAGGAGATCGAGCGCCTGATCCACGCGGCGATCGACGACGCGGGCGACCTCGGCCCGAAGTCCAAGCGTGCTCGCGAGTGACGTTCTTTGTGGACGCCAACGTGATCGTCTACGCGGTCACGCCGGGTCCGCGCCGGGAACCGGCGATCGAGGTGCTCGCGGCGATCGCGGAAGGCGATGTCCCGGGCACCACCTCGGTCGCCGTGCTCGAGGAGGTTTGGCACCTTGAGCTGAGCGGCCGCGTCCCGGATCTGGCCGGGCAGACCCTCCGTGCCCGCACGATCTTCGACGACCTGCTGGCGGTCTCGCCGCGTACGCTCGACCTCGCGATGGCCCTTGAAGCCCCGCCCGAGCTGGGAGCGAATGACCGCCTGCACGTGGCCAGCAGCCTCGAGCACGAGATCCCCACCATCGTCTCGGCCGATGGGAGCTTTGACGCAGTCAGCTCACCGCGTCGAGTCGACTTGCTCGACGCGGACCTGGCGTCCCTGCTCGCGTAGGCTCCGAGCGCCGGCGGTCGATCCGGTGATCGTCCGTCAGGCTGTGGTCCGGATCACCGCGCCGTATCCGGCAGCTTCCGTCGGCGAGGACGATCTGGCCTACCTCGACGGCGGGAGGCCCCCCGGACTCGCCATTCACCCCCCGATAGAGACCGGCGTTGCCATCTGCGGCTCCCGCCCTGAACGCGTAGGACTCGCCGTCTATTAGGACCTCGCCAGTTGCCCCGGCCGGCGTCAGGGTAGTC
This sequence comes from uncultured Solirubrobacterales bacterium, assembly GCA_963807385.1. Taxonomy (GTDB): domain Bacteria; phylum Actinomycetota; class Thermoleophilia; order Solirubrobacterales; family 70-9; genus JBDTSW01. The sequence continues at coordinate 723,986 of CAWEBQ010000003.1, read as the reverse complement.
CCGCCCAGCCTGGAGCCGTCTCGGTCGACGAGCTCGCCGTCCTCGCCGTCCAGTCTTCCTCCGAACCAGGCCGAGACCGAGACGCTGCGCCCCTCAGCGTCGCCGTCGCAGACCTACCTGGCGACGCGCTCGCCGTCGGAGACCAGTGCGATGTATGCGTTCGTCTCCTCAACCTGGCCGACGAACGTCCCCTCCGGAGGCGTCACCGAGGCTGCGCCGTCCCCGTCGTCCCCACAGCCCGCGCCGATCGCAGCGAGGGCGACGAGCAGCAGCGGCATCGACTGCAAGGGTGTTTGACTCAGCATCGGTTGACCTCCTCGGTCGGTGGCGTTCGTGGTCGGCGCGGCGGTCGTCTCATCGAGTGCCCCGCCCACCTTGCCTTGCTGTGAGAGTCACCTCTCGGGTGGCTTTGCTGCGTTCGCCGACGGCGTCGACAGCGACCGCTACGACGCGCACCGCGAGCGGGCTGAGCCGCGCTACCAGCCTGCGGTTCCGACCCGAGAGTCGGGTCCGGACGATCCGGGTCCGCCCGGGCTCGATCGCGAATCGCTCTCGGGCGAGTCGGACTCGCCGCCGGCCACTTGCATCCTGAACCTTCTTCGCGCTCTCGAGCGTTAGCCGGCCGAAGCCGCAGGTCTCCGGGCCGCACCCGAGCTTGATCCGCACGAACCCGCGCGCGTCGGGGCGCAGGCGCCGGCTCAGGATCGTCACCTCGGGCGGCCCAGGGAGGTCGACCGCCTCGCAATCCGAGTCAACCTGGTCACCCGTGGCGTCGACGAGCGCCGTGTCTGAGGCGTCGCCGCACGTCACGATGTCGGCAGCTCCGTCGCGCGCGGTCACCCGGTCTGGGCCGCCCTCGCCGAGGAGCTCGTCGGACCCACCGAGCCCGTCGAGCTTGTCGCTGCCGCCGCTGCCGGCGAGACGATTGGCGGTCTGGTCGCCGACGAGTACGTCGTCGCCCGAGCCGCCGATCACGTGCTCGCTCGATGCGACCCGATCCTCCTCGCCCGGCGCGCCCTGACCGCCCAGCCCCTGGGCGTCGGTCAGGTCGACGACGAGGTCCTCGCCACGGTCGGAGTAGTCGAGCGTGTCCGGACCCTCGCCGCCCTCAAGCGTATCGCTGACAATCCCGGGACCGGGGATCAGGAGGTCGGATCCGCCGAGGCCGCGAAGCGTGTCCCCGCCCGTTCCGCCCCGAAGCACGTTGTTGACCGAGCTGCCTTCGAGCTGGTCGCGTTCCGAGCCCCCCACCAGGTTCTCGACCTGGTCGAGCGCATCGAGCTCGGTGCCGCTTCTGGCCTCCCCGCCGGCCAAGCTCGCCTGAACCGCCTCGGTGCGACTCGAGTAGTCAGCGGTGTCGGTCCCGGGCCCGCCCCTGACCTGATCGTCGCCGGCGCCGCCGTCGAGGCGGTCATTTCCCGCGTTGCCGTCGAGCTGGTTCGCGCCGGCGTCTCCCCGCAGGGTGTCATCGGCCAGTCCGCCGCGCACGTCTTCGATGCCGGAGAGCGCGTCGCCCTCGCCGGAGGCGCCGTTGCCCGTGGTACCGCCCAGGGCGGCCGCCCTGAGGACGAGGGGTTCGGTGCGCCCGCCATAGTCGGCCAGATCGCGGCCGCCGCCACCGTTGAGGACGTCAGGAACGGTGCCTCCCGGCCCGCCGAACAGCTTGTCGGCGCCTTCGCCACCGCGTAGCTCGTTCGAAGAGCCGTTGCCGATCAGCACGTCGGCACGGTCGGTGCCGACAAGGTTCTCGACGTCGGAGTGGATGTTTGCCCCCTGTCCGGCGAGGCCGTCGTCCGGAGCATCGTCGAGGTCCGCCGTGACGCCTGGGGGGCCAGGACCAAGGATCTCGAACCGCGCCGTGTCGACTCCCGAGTCGCCAGACACGTCGTCGGCTCCGGCGATGTCGTTGAGCGAGTCGTTGCCGTCGCCTCCCGAGAGGGTGTCGTCACCGTTGGCTCCGACCAGTGTGTCGTCGCCGGCTCCTCCGGTGAGTTCCTCTTCGAACGCCTGGGCGACGGAGCCGCCCACGTTCAGCTCGTCGTCTCCAGACCGCCCGTGTAGCGTGTCGTCGCCGAGATCGCCGCGGACCAGGTCATCGCCGCCGCCGGCAATGAGGACATCGTCACCTCCGTCTCCGTCTAGCGTCGCCGGGAGCAGGATCCCCTCGCTGACATCGATCCGGTCGTTGGCGAGACCGAGCGTCGCAAGGATCAGCCCGATCCCGGCAGAGGGGCAGCTGACGGTGTCGCTCGAGATCTTGCTGCAGCCGCTCCCGGCGGTGATGATCGATCCGGTCTCGCGGACACGAAAGTCGGGCACTCCGCCCGGATTGAAGGTGATCGTCGTGTTCTGGGCGTCGATTCCGCCGTCGTAGCGGAGGACGTCGCTGCCGGCCCCCGGGAGCTCGGTCACAGACGCCTGGGCTGCAAGCGCCGCCGGAGCGAGCGCGAGCGTCAAGGCGATGAACCCGAGGCCGATGGCCGTACGGCTCATTCTTGTCGTTCCGAGTACGTGTGCATGTATGTCGCTGCGAGTTGTCATGCGACCCACCCTCTGGCACGCGAAGCTCTTTGAACATGGGGGAACCCCCTACTTCCGTTCAAACCGGAGGCCTAGGGACGAAGTGGGTGAGCGAGTAGGCACTTCCCCCATGCACAGGGCCGTGCGGCGGGGACAGAGTTGACCGAGCAGACAAGCCCTCAGAGGAGGTAGATCAAGATGAAGAGGTTGGGAACGCGCACCCGGATCGGCGCGGCGAACGAGGTTTCGGCCGGGCGACGCCTGTTCTTCGCGGTGATCGCCGTCGCCGCGCTACTGGTGGCGTACCTGGGCCTCTTCGCTCCAGCACGAATCGATGAGTCCTTCACCTGGGTAGTCCTGCCGCCCCTCCACGCTCGCTTCGTCGGCGTCCTCTACCTCTTCGGCGGCGTCTACATGATCGGATCCATCCTGGCGCACCGCTGGTCGCAGGTCTCGCCGGCCTTGCCTGCGATTGGCATCTTCACCAGCCTCCTGCTGCTCGTGACCCTCCTAAACCTCGATGCGTTCGACTTCGACCTGACGCCTGTCCGGGTCTGGACGCTCTCCTACATCGTCTACCCGACGATCGCCTTCACGCTCGCGTGGACAGCTCGCCACCGGGAAGCTCCAGCGGTCGGGGGGCCCACTCTGCCGGCCTGGGCTCCCGCGTTCCTCAAGCTGCAGGCCACCGTGTTCGCTGTCGTCGGGGTGGCGCTGCTGGTCGCACGTGAGGCGATGGTGGATGTCTGGCCCTGGCCGGTCAGCGCCGGCCTCGCCCAGTTCTACGGCGGTCCATTCCTGGCCTACGCGTTCACCAGCTGGGTCTATTCGCGGCGCCGGGCCTGGGCCGAGCTCGCGGCAATCGCGCCGGCAATGCTGGTCTTCACCGCCGGGACGGTCGTGGTCTCGCTCATGCACAGCGAGCTCTTCCCGGCCGCCGCATTGGCCACCTGGGTCTGGTTTGCCTGGTTCGGGGCGTCCGCGACGGTGCTAGTGGCCATGAACGCACGGGCCATCCCCGCGGCGGTGGCCGATCGACGGACCATGGCCCAGCCGGTGGGATAGCGTCGGCGCCCCTCGCGTGCGGCCGCGTCGCCGCAGAGGGACGATCCGCGAGTAGGATGCGTGATGAGGGGGAAACTCTGTCGGCGTCCACGCCCATCTCCGCCATCTCAGCGCCCGGGTCGTGTCGGGAGACCGGCTCCGGCCTGCCCACCCCGCCCCTCGTCGGTCGCCAGACTGAGCTTCTCCGCATCAAGGAGGTGCTTGGTGATTCGCCCGCCGGACGCGCCCGGTTCCTGGAGCTCGTCGGCGAACCCGGGATCGGCAAGACCCGGCTGCTGGACGAGATCGCGGAGAGCCTCGCGGATAGAGTCGTCCTCAGGGCGCGAGCGGCGCAACTCGAGCGTGAGATCCCCTTCGCGCTCTACGTCGGCGCTCTGGACGACCACCTCGCCTCTTTGAACCTGCGCTTCCTTGAGCGGTTGCCGACGGATCAGGCCGCCGAGCTTGCCGAGGTGTTCCCAGCGCTGGCGGACCTCGCCGAATCCAGGCCGGCGACGCCGAGCGAGGAGCGCTACCGGACGCATCGGGCGGTCAGGGGTCTGCTGGAGCTGATCGGCTCGGTCAAGCCCGTGGTAGTCGCGCTGGACGACCTGCACTGGGCCGATGACGCATCGCTCGAGCTCACCGAGCACCTTCTTCGTCATCCACCGCGCGCTCCGGTGACCTTCGCCCTGGCACACAGGAGCGGCATCCTCCCGGCTCGGTGGCAGGCGGCGCTGGACGCCGGCATCCGCGACGCCGGCCTGGTGCGAATTGAGCTCGGGCCGATCTCTCCATCCGGAGCTCGCGTCCTCGCGTCCTCGCTGAAGCCAGAGCTGGCCAGGCGCGCCTACGAGCTAGCGGGCGGCAATCCCTTCTACCTCCAGCAACTGGCCGCCCGGCCCGAATCCCTGGCTGCCAATCCGAGCGGAGGTACCGCCGGCATGATCGAGGGAGTTCCGGAAGCTGTCCAGGCGGCGCTTCGCGACGAGCTGGCCGCCCTCGGCGAGCGCACGAGGATTGCGCTCCAGGGCGCGGCCGTTGCCGGTGACCCCTTCGATCTCGACCTCGCGTCGGCCGCCGCCGAGATCGACCAGGCGGAGTTGCTGGCTTCGATCGACCAGGCGACCGCGATGGGGGTTGTGGTGCCGACTGCAGCGCCCCGACAGTTCCGTTTCCGCCACCCGATCGTCGCGCTGGCCGTCTACGAGTCCGCGAGTCCCGGATGGCGCATCGCCGCCCACACCCGGCTGGCCGCCGTGCTGTCCCAGCGCGGGGCCGGCCCGCTGGCGCGCTCTCACCATGTGGAGCAGGCCGCCCGAGCCGGGGATGCGGATGCGATCGAGGTCCTGACCGCTGCCGCCAACGATGCGGCGGCGCGCGACCCGGCGGCTGCCGCCCGCTGGTTCGGCGCGGCTCTTCGCCTGTTGCCCGAGGGCCCCGAGGCGGACGAGCAGCGGCTCGCCCTGCTCGTCCTGCGGGCACGCATGCTCGCCGCCGCCGGCCGACTGACCGACAGCCGCGTGGCCCTGCGCGAAGCCATCGCGGCGATGCCCGCCGAAGCGCTGGACATGCGGATCGAGGCGACGGTGGCGTGCTCGCTCGTCGATCGCTTTCTCAGCCGCCACGAGGAGGCCCGCATCTCGCTGCAGGAACTGCTCAACGACCCGGGGTTGGAGGCGGGACGCCGGCGAGCGACCGTGCTCGGCGCGCTGGCGGGCCTGGCGGCGATGAGCGACCAGTGGGAGGACGCCTACGACTTCGCCGGGCAGGCGCTGGCCTCGGCTCGCGAGGTCGGCCACCCGGTGCTCGAGTGCGTGGCCACGTCGGTGCTGGCCTCGCAGGCTCTCCGGGTCGCCGATCTGACCGAGGCCCGCGCCATGGCCGACCACGCTGCAGGCCTGATCGACCCCCTGACGGATGCGCAGCTCGCCGAGCGCCTCGAGGCCGTCGCATGGCTTTGCCAGGTGGAGTTCTTGCTGGAGCGAACCGATCAGTGCATCCGCCACGCGGACCGCGGCCTGGAGGTGGCGCGCGCCACCGGGCAAACACACCTGCTCCCGCAGCTGATGCTGGGCAGGAGCTGGTCCCTTTACTGGCTCGGCCGGGTTGCCGACGCACGCGCCGCGTTCGAGGAGACCATCGAGGTCGCTCATCTGACAGGGAACAAGGAGTTCGGTGCCTTCGCCCAGGCCGGCTACGCCGACCTCGCCGTCTGCTGGGCGGAGCCTCAGGAGGTCAGCAGGCTTGCCCGGGAGGCGATTGCACTGGCCGAGGTAAGCGGCCCGCAGACGACGGGCTACGCAAGCGCGTTCGCGGCGCGCGCCCTGCTCGAGGTGGGGGAGTTCGAGGCGGCGCGCGATCAGATCCTGGAGGGGTGCGGCGGCGCAGATCTCCCGGCGATCGAGCTCTTCATGAGGCCGATGGGCTGGAGCATCCTCACGCGCTGTGAGGTCGAACGGGGGGATCTCGCGGCATCGGATGAATGTGCGCGCCGTGCCGAGGCCGTCGCCGATGCCCTGCCGTTGAACGGATGCCTCGGCTGGGCGCGTGAGGCACGAGCCCACGTCGAGCTCGCTTGCGGCAACCCGGCCGCTGCAGCGGAAGCGGCGCTGGCTGCGGCCGAGGGGCTGGGGCGGATGCGGATCGGCGTGGCCTCTCTCCAGATTCTTGCTGCCGGCGCGCTGGTCGAGGCCGGCGAGGAGGAGCGCGCCGTGGCGTTGTTCGAGCGGGCGCAGACGGATCTGGACCGATGCGGCGCGACCCGGTTTCGGGATCGCGCATCGCAGGGTCTGCGAAAGCTGGGCCGCCGCGTCGGGCGGCCCGCTGCCCGGCCCGCAACCAACGGGGCCGCGGAGCTCAGCGAGCGTGAGCGAGAGGTGGCCGCACTGGTTGCCGATGGGCGCACCAACCGGGAGATTGGCGCCGCGCTCTTCATCTCCCCCAAGACCGTGGAGAAGCACCTCGCCCGAGTCTTCGTAAAGCTCGGCGTCAGGAACCGATCGGCCGTCGGAGCGCGGCTCGCGGAGCTTGGCGAGACCCGTGCCTCATCCGGATAGGGCCTCGATCCGGATCGCGGCCTCGTCCCCGCCGCGGGACTTGGCGATGCCCTCCGCCAGGCGAGAGGCGGCACGGCTCAGACGCGGGTCCTCGAGGACGTCGTCGATTGCCTGCGCCAGGCGCCTGGAGCCAGCCCGCCGCGGAAGCCGGCGCCCGCAGCCCGCGACGACCACACGCGCTGCGTTCTCGCCCTGGTCTCTGCCCCACGGGATACAGACCAGCGGCACTCCCGCGGCCAGCGCCACGTGGACCGTGCCCAGGCCCCCATGGGTAACCACGGCGCTTGCCTGGGGCATCACCGTCGCGTGCGGAACGAAATCGCGGACCACCACGTTGTCGGGAATGGACAGTCCGGAGATGTCCAGCGCCGGTCCCACGGTGAGAAGCCCCCTTACGGGCAACCGTTGGAGGGCGCCCAGCGCCCGGCGGGCCAGGACGCGCTGGTTCTGGTAGCTGGTGCTGAAGCTGGCGACGACCAGCTTCCGCTGGTCGCTTTCGGGCCACGGAGACCTCCACGGCTCCAGGCCGCCCGCGGGGAGGACCGGACCGACATGCGCGACGTTGGCCGGCAGCTCCGCGCTTCCCGCGAAGTCGAACTCTGCGCTGGTCAACACCAGCACCGAGGCGGCCCGGTCGAGCTGCTCAAGGTAGTGGTTGAGGGGGCCTAGCCCGAGCTCGAATCGAGCCTCGTTCGCCCGCTTCAAGGCCTGCGACCAGGCGAGGTCGTAGACGCGGCCAAGTACGCGGTCGCGAACTCGTCCCGCGGGTCCGTTCGCCGGAAGCAGCCCCAGGCCAAAGGGAGGCAGGTCTCCGACTCGCACCGGGTACGGGGTGTGCACGAGAGCGGCGGCGGGGATGCCGGCCAACTCGGCTGCGATTGCTGCTCCGAACAGGAGGTAGTCGAAGGCAACCGCGTCGGCGGGTGCGCGCCCCAGTTCACTCAGCACGTCATCGGCGAAGAGCCCGGCCGGGCCGAAGACGAGGCGATCCTGTAGACGGGCGAAGGCCCCGAGAGGAGTGCGGGCCTTCCAGTCCTTGACCAGATCGGATCCGGGATCAGTCGGGTCGGAGGCAGGGGCCCGGCGATACGCCACAAAATCTGCCCCGGCCTGCTCGGCCCTCGCCCTCACCGTCTCATGGCTGAGTACGCGCACCCGATGGCCACGCTCGATCAGCCTCCGGGCGATCTCGATCTGCATTGGGACGTTCCCACCCCCGTCCCAGAGCACCATCAGGACCCTCACGCGCCACAGTCTGACGGTCGCGGTTGGCAACCAGCGGTGGACGCGGGCCTATGCTCCGGCGGTGCCCGTGGAGCCCCTCTCGATAGCGCACGTCTCTCCCTACCCCTGGGAGGTGCGTCACGAGGTCAACGAGTTCGCCGGCAGCGTTGCCGCCGAGCTCACCGAGCGGGGCCACCGCGTCCTGATCGCAGCGCCATCGGAGTCCCGAGCCGCGGTCCGGGAGTCGAAGAAGCTGATCCGCGCGGCGCGCGAGCGGCCGTCCAGCGCCTTCGGCGCGAGCTGGAAGGCCACCCGGCTGGGAGGAGACGGCCCGCCGGTGCTCGCGCTGGGCTCTGGCCTGCCGATGCTCTCCCTGGGCCCCCGGCCGCGGGTGGCCCCGGTGCCGCTCGACATCAACCGGACCACGGAGACCCTGCTCGAAGCGGTCGAGCTCGACGTCGTCCACGTGCACGACCCCTTCGTGCCGTCCGCGGCGTCCACGGCGCTGCGCCACTCGCGCTCGCTCAACGTCGGGACCTTCCACGAGCCGACCGAGCGGGCGCTCTCGACCCAGGTCGCGCGCCCTCTGGTGGAGATCTTCTTCGGGCGGCTCGACGCACGCAACGTCACGAGCGAGGCGACCGAGGCCCTGATGGAGCGGTTCTTCCCGGGGCGCTGGGAGCTGGTGGAGCCCGGTTCAGCCACGGCCGATCCGTGGTGGCCCGGCGCGGGTAGGGGCGATGACACCGTGCGCATCGCCTACTGCGCCGTGGAGGAGCGCGGCGGGGTGCGGACGTTCCTGCGCTCCCTCCAGCGGCTCTCCCGGGAATCGGCATGGGAGGCGGCCGTGCTGGTGCCGGACCGCCGCGAGCTGCGGATCCCGAGCCGGCTCCGCGACCGGGTGCGGGTCGTGCGCGCTGGCGAGGCCTCGCCGGAGGAGCTGGTGGCGGCGGCGGACGTCGTGTGCGCGACGACCGGCGGCGCCTATCCGGCGCCTTGGCTCGTTCGCTCCGCGCTTGCGTCGGGCGCGGTGCCCGTCTGCTCGCATGTCGCGATCTACGAGGAGCTCACGGGGGACGGCGACCGCGGGCTGCTCTTCGGCCCCGGCGACGTGATCACGCTCGCCGGGCAGCTCGAGCGGTTGATCGGGAATCCGAGGCTGCGGGCCCGGCTCTCAGGCGCCGGCCGCAACTCGAGCCGCAGCTGGTCCCAGGTGGCCGACGAGGTGGAGGAGACCTACGCGCGCCTCGCCGCCCGCCGCCACCAGCCCAACGGCAACGCCGAGCTGCGGCGGAGCCTCGCGCACCGGCGCACGCTCAACGTGGACCTCCACATGCACACCGACCATTCCCCCGACTGCGCGACGCCGCCGCTGGCCCTGCTCGAGGCGGCGAAGGCAGCGGGCCTCGGGGCGATTGCTATCACCGACCACAACGAGGTCTCGGGCGCATTCGCCGCGCGCGAGATCGCGGAGGAGATCGGCGGCATCAAGGTCATCGTCGCCGAGGAGGTCAAGACCGCGGAACAGGGGGAGGTCATCGGCCTGTTCCTCAAGGAGCGCATCGAACGGGGGATGACGATGGCCGAGACGATCGCCGAGATCCGCCGTCAGGGGGGCCTGGTCTACGTTCCCCACCCGTTCGATCGTCTGCACTCGGTCCCCGACTACGAGCACCTGCTCGAGATGGTGGAGGAGATCGACATCCTTGAGGTGTTCAACCCGCGGGTCACCCTCACCGCGTTCAACGAGGAGGCGGTTCGGTTTGCCACCAAGTACCGGATCGTTCCCGGGGCAGGATCCGACAGCCACGTGGCCCAGGGGCTGGGCAGCGTGAAGATCCGCCTCCACGATTTCGACGGCCCGGAGGAGTTTCTCGAGGCGATGCGCAGCGCCGACATCGTCCGCAAGCACAAGAACCTGATCTACGTCCAGGCGCTCAAGTTCCTGCAGACCTCCGGGGGCCGCGGGGGCGCAGGCAAGGCGTGATGCAGGCGGCCGAGTCGGCAGGAGGCCATGGGCGTCCGTCAAAGAAGGAAGCGGCCGGGCGCAACCCCGGGGATGCCATGCCTACCACCGATGATGAGATCCAGGAGAAGTACCTGGAGCGCGCGATTCGTGAGCTGAACTCGCTCACTCAGCGCCTCCAGGAGTGCTCGCACTGCCCGCGCGGGAACGTGATGCCGGTGCTCGGCTCGGGCCACCCGCAGGCCGACATCATGCTGCTGAAGTTCGCGCCCACCGCGGCGGAGATCGAGGAGGGCGTCGCCTTCTACGGCCGCTCGGGCAACGCGCTCATGAAGAGCTTCACTCGGCTGGGGATCGACCCCCTCGCGATTTACGGAACGCTCTGCGTCAAGTGCCCGCTCTCCGACCCCTCCCTGGCCGGGGCCGAGTGCATCGACAGGGTGGTCGAGGAGATCGCGATCGTTCAGCCGCGGATCATCGTGCTGATGGGCGATTCGGCCCTCGCGTCGCTCAACCGGCTCGAGGTGCCGCTGGCCGCCGAGCTGTCCGAGCGTCCCGGCGAGATCCAGTCGTACACGCCCACTATCGAGGCCCTGCTCGTCCCGGACATCGACGAGTCGCTGGACTCCGAGGACGCCAAGCGGAGCTTCTGGGCTGCGTTCCGCGCGCTCGGCGACTGGTACGCGGACCTGCCGCCGTACTAGGGCGCCGGCGTGACGGTGAGCGTGACCTCGCTCGCCCCGCGATCACGTCGGAGGCGCAGCAGCTTCGCCCTGGGCCGCGAGATCACCCTTGCGCCGGTGACCTGCGAGCGGTAGCCGTCCGGGTACTGGATCCGCGGGAGCACCACGCGGGTCCCCGCCCCCCGGCGGCGTAGCGTGCGGCCGTCCGGCGTGGTGGTCGAGTAGATCAGCTCGAACGTGCGGGAGTCATGGTCGAACCCGTACGAGAGCGGCGTCCCGGCGACGACCTGGGGGTAGGGACGTGCGCTCGCGAGCAGCTTGTCCCGGTTGAGGTTCTCGCCGCGAGGCGGCTTGTGCGGATTGACGACCACGGACTGCACCCCGCTCCCGGCCGTCGTCGGGTCGTCGCACTCGCAGTAGTGCCACTGCTGCCAGCTCATCAGGTGTTCGTCGGCCAGGTCGTTTACCTCGTCGACCACGGCGATGTTGTTCGTCGCGGCGTACTCGGTCATGAGCAGGGCGTCGCCAGTCTGCGTGGCCTGGGCATCGGCGTTGTCCAGCGTCAGTTCGTAGGTCTGGCTGCAGGAGAGGTCGCCCGCGGGATTGGCCGGCAGGAAGCCGCCGGCCAGGCAGTACATGTTGAAGGCGAAGCCGGCCCGGTCGTCCTCGGTGTCGCCGTGGCTCGAGTCGGCCCCGAAGTCGAACAGGACGTTTGGCGCATACCAGACGAGGGTCCTCGGATCGGCCTCGCGGATCGCGGCGATCACCCGCTCGGAGAACGGCTCCAGTGTCTGCGTGTCGAAGGCCGGGCAGCCGGCCGGGTTGGCGCAGGTCGGGTAGGCGGTCCCCGGCCAGGGCTCGTTGATGATGTTGTAGCCGACCATTCGCCGTGCCCTTCGGAACCGCTCGGCAACGTGGCGCCAGGCCGCCGCGTAGCGGTCCTGGAGCCCGACGCCCTGCACCGGGGTGTTCGCCCAGAAGTTGTCGAAGGCCCGCTGCAGGCCGAGGTTCACCACGTAGTTGTTCGGGAACCCCTGCTGGGGCTCCGACGGCACGCCGTCATCCACGACCTGCCAGTCGGGCCAGCCCTCGCCCTGAAAGCGCTCGTTGTAGAGATCCTGGTGGAAGTCGAGCAGGGTGTAGATCCCGTGACGGGCGAGCAGGCGCTGGGTGCGGCCGATGCTGCGCAGGTACCCGTGCCGGTACCGGGCCTTGCCGTTCGCCCCAGGCGGGCTCGGCTCGAGCGCCTTGTAGATGACGCCGAGGCGGATGGTGTTGAAGCCGTTTCGTTTCAAAAAGCGCGCGTCGTCGACCCCGAAGCCGGTGTCCTCCGGGCGGTACGAGCCCACCTTCGAGACCAGGTTCCAGCCGTGGAGGATCACCACCCTGCCCTTGTGGTCGGTGATCCAGCGTCCCTCGTGGGAGAGCTGGCCCTTCGGCGCGGCCTCAGCAGCGGGTGCCAGGACGGCGAGGGCGCAGGCCGTGACGGCGGCACGGGCAATGAGGGAGAAGCGCATGGCAGCGCCAAGGTAGTGCCGCGCGCCGAGCGCCGCGCCGGTTCCCCGGAGAGTGTCCTGCCCTACCGGGACACCGTCCCGGCTATCCAGGACACTTGCCGGGGTTAGGGGGCGGCGGCCTCGGCGACGGCGATCATCGACTCGGTGTTGGCCGAGGCGAGGCCGCGCACGACCGACACGTCGAGGGCGAGGTAGCCGGCGAGCGCCGACTGGGCGTGCTCGCGATCCGCGGCGGCGACGCCGACGGTCCCCTCCGCCTCGCCCAGACGGTCAAAGTGGTTGCGGTATCCGTCGTGGAGGTCGCGGTAGAACCCCTCCTCCTTGGCGAGCCGCGCAGCGGCGTCCTCGCCGACCGCCGTTCGCACGTAGCCGAGAACCGGGGGCGGCTCCTCGCGGCCTGCCTCCTCTGCGCCCGCCAGCACCTGCTCGCGGGCCGAGGCGGCGAACGAGGGCGTCATCCAGTTGAAGAAGGCACCGTCGAAGGAGGCGCCGGCGAACGCGCACATCCTGGGACCCATCGCCGCCAGTACCAGGCGGACCCCGGGGAGCGCGTCGCGCAGCACGGGGAGCCTCTCCTTCATCGTCGTCAGCGGCTTCGGTGAGAACCCGGCGCCCACGCCGAGCCACAGCCGCTCACGGGTGATCCCGAGGAGGTCGATGTGCGCGGCGATCTCGTCGGGATCGTGCCGGTCCAGCGCCATCACGGCGACGCCGACGTCGAGCTCCGGCGCGGCCTCGGCGAAGACGGCAAGTGTCTCGAGGCCCAGCGCTCCCGGATGGTCGTTGGACCACATGGAGGTGTAGCCCAGCTCGGCGCAGCGGGCGGCGAGAGGCCGAGCGACGTCGGGGTCGACCCCGGCGGCAACTCCGAATCCACGTTCCATCGGCGAGACCCTACCCGCGCTCGAGCAGCGCCACGCACTCGACGTGCGGGGTCTGAGGGAACATGTCCACCGGCGTCACCCTGCGCAGCGCGTAGCCGGCCTCGGCGAGCTGGGCGGCGTTCGGCGCCAGGGTGGTGGGGTTACAGGAGACGTAGACGATGCGCCTGGCCTCGCACTCGATGAGCCGGCGCACGACCTTCTTCGAGAGCCCCGCCCGCGGCGGGTCGACGACCACTACGTCGGGCTTCCCGGCCTCCTCCAGCAGGGGCCGGAGCCCCAGCCGGGCGTCGGTAGCGACGAACCGGGCGTTCGAGATGTCGTTGCGCCGGGCGTTGTGCTCGGCGTCAGCCACGGCAGCCTCGCCCAGCTCGATCCCCCACACCTCGCTCGCGTGGGCCGCGAGGCAGAGGCTGATCGTGCCAATCCCGCAGAAGAGGTCGAAGACCCGCTCGCCTCCGGTAAGCCCGGCGGCCTCAATGGCGAGTCCGTAAAGCGTCTCCGCCATCTCCGTGTTCGTCTGCAGGAAGGCGGGGTGAGCCACCCGAAAGCGCAGGCGGCGGATGACCTCCTCGAGATACTCCTCCCCGAGCACGCCCGTGGGGCCGTCCGTCCCCGAACCGGGGCCCTCGATCACCGTGTGGAGGTCCACCGGCGGGCGGCTGAACGACGCCGGGCTCGTCACGAGCCGGGTCTGCGCCTGCCCGCTGCGCGCGGAGTCGCGGACGACGAGGTTGCGCAGGACCCCGGTGTGCGAGCGCGGGTCCCACGCGTTCAGGCCCTCGGCCCGCGCCCAGGCACGCACCGCGTTGCGGGCCTCGTTGGAGGGGCGGGAGGCGAGCATGCAATCGTCCACATCGACGACCTCCTCCCAGCTCCCGCGGCGATGAAAGCCCAGCAGCGTCTCGCCCTCATCGCTCTCGCCGAAGGAGTACTCAAGCTTGTTGCGGTAGCGCCAGCGCTCCCGCGCGGGGACGATCGGTCGCTGGTCGAAGCCGTCCAGGCCGCCGATCCGGCGGAGCGCCTCCTCGAGCAGCCGCTCCTTCTCCGCCAACTGGCGCTCGTAGGGGAGCCCCTGCCACGGCGCGCCCGGGCAGGCCTCGCCGCCATGCAGGCAGGTGTCGGCGAGCCGGTCGGGCGAAGGGCGGAGGACCTCGACCGCAGTCGCCTCGGCGTGGTTGCGCTTCGCCTTCCCCACCCGAGCCCGCACGCGGTCGCCGGGTAGACCGCCGGAGACGAAGACGACGTAACCCTCGCGCCGGGCGACCCCCCGGCCACCCTGGGCCAGCGAGTCGATCTCGAGGTCGAGCTCCTCGCCACGATGCGGCCGGGCGGCTCGCGGCGTGGCGGTGTCGGCGTGCGCGCTCACGCCAATAGGGTGACAACCCCGTGTTCCTGGACCTCGACACCTACCGCCACGGCGCCGAGGCGTTCGTCGGCGAGATCGACCTCGAGTACTACCGCCACCTCGCCGGCCACAAGCCGGAGCTGGAGATCGAGCCCATCTACGAGCGCCATGCGGGCCTGTTCGATCGCTCCATGGTCGCGGCGATCCGAGAGGCGGCGACGTCGGCTCCCGCGGGCGAGGAGGCCAGGCGGCTGCGGTACCTCCTCGGCTTTGCCCTCGACGGGATGCTGGGTCGCGAGACCCGCGGCGAGGCAGAGGAGGCCGCTCGCCTGGAGGCCACCCTCGAGGTCGAGACAGACTTCGCCACGACGCCGTACCGGCAGGTGCCGATCGATCAGGCGAACGAGCCTGACGCGGACCGGCGGGCGGCGCTGGAGGCCGCCCGCGACGCGCTGCTGGCGGAGCGGCTGAACCCGCTGTACCTCGCTGCATTCGAGCGCAGCCTCGCCATCACCCGGGATCTGGGATGGGGGAGCTACGCGGAGATGTACGCCGAGGTCCGGGGGATCGACCTCCATCGGCTCGCAGCCCAGACCGGCGCCTTCCTGGAAGCCACCGCGGATGCCTACTCGCCGCTCGTCGATCCCAGGCTCGCCGACGCGGAGCTGCCGCCGCTGGGGGAGCTCCGGCGTTCCGACGTGCCGCGGTTCTTTCGCTCGACCGAGCTCGACCCGATGTTCCCCGCCGGCCGGCTCGTGGACTCGCTCGATGAGACGCTGGACGGGCTGGGGGTTGATCTTCACGCCCAGGCGAACGTCCACCTCGATACCGAGCCGAGGCCGACGAAATCGCCCCGGGCCTTCTGCTCGCCGGTCCGCGTGCCCGAGGAGGTCTATCTCGTGATCGCCCCCGTGGGTGGGCGGGACGACTTCGCCGCGCTCTTTCACGAGGCGGGCCACACCGAGCACTACGCCAACACCCGCGCCGGGTATCCCCTCGAGTTCAGGCACCTCGGCGACAACTCGGTGACCGAGTCGTTCGCCTTCCTTATGGAGCACCTCACCGAGGATCCGGCCTGGCTCGGCGACGTCCTCGGGATCTCCGACCCCACGCGAGCCGTGGCGCAGGCCCGCGCCGCCCGGCTGGTGCTCCTGCGCAGGTACGCGGCGAAGATCGCTTACGAGCTCGAGCTGCACGCGGCCAAGCCCGATCTCGGGGAGATGCCGTCCCGGTACGCGCAGACGCTCGGCGCGGCGACCCGGATCGTCTGGCCCGAGGGGGCGTTTCTCTCGGACGTGGACTCCGGCTTCTACGTCGCCTGCTATCTGCGGGCGTGGGCGCTGGAGACCCACTGGCGGCGCGCGCTGCGGGAGCGTTTCGGGGAGCGGTGGTATCGGTCCCGCGAGGCTGGGGAGTGGCTGCTCGGGGTGTGGGCACACGGTCAGCGACTGGACGCCGACGAGCTGCTCGCGGAGGAGGTCGGCGAGGAGCTCGACTTCGAGGCCGTCGCGGCGGAGGTCGGCGAATGGACCGGCGCGGGATAGGGTTGGCAGGACTGGTCAACGACCGAGGAGGACCTTCATGGAGTCAAGCGGAACGGGCGGCAGCGGCGGGATGAGCGACCGCGTGGGCGGTGCGCTCGAGGATCTGCGCAAGACCGCCGAGTCGGCGGGCGGGGACGTTCGCGCGCGCATCGACGACGCGGTCGAGCAGATCCGCGACGCGACGAGCTCGGTTCAGGCCCACGCGGAATCCACGGCCGGCGAGGTGAGAGTCCAGCTGGAGGGCGTACGGGACTGGGTGCAGTCGGCTACGACGGACCTGCTCGACGAGCTCCAGAAGGAGATCGACAAGCGCCGCGCCCAGCTCACGGGCAGCGGGGGCGACTCCGACGCCGGGTCCTCGGGCGGCTCCGCCGCGTAGGGGCTACTTCAGCTTCTTCTCGATGTCGGTGAGCACGCTCTTGCGTGCCTTGCCGGCCTTCTCCTGGGTGCGGACCTTCCGGAGGTCCGCCTTCGACAGGTCGCCGAGGCGTGCCTTCACCTGCGCCGCAGTGAGCGTGTCGTAGGCGGTGATGGGGTCGCCGCCCAGCCCGCCGCGGCGGCGGAGCCGGTCGGCCTGAGCCAGCGCCGGGTCGGCCGTCTCTCGCGCGGTCTTGGCGACCTTGCGGCCGGCGGCCGTCGCGCGCTTGCGCGCCGGGGCGACCCGGGTCTCGACCTCCTTGCGCGCCTGCTCGATCAGTTTCTCAAGGTCCTTCATGAGGTCGTCGCTCGCCTGGCGACTGCGCGAGACGAGGCTGGAGACGAGCTCGTTGGCGTCGTCGCGAGTCATCCGGCCCCGCTCGACGGCGTCGTCGATGACCTCCTGGAGGCGCTCGCGGGAGAGCGTCACGCTGCGATCGAGCGCGTCCCGGTAGGCCTGCACGCTCTTGTCGGTGCGCGAGGCCGCGCTGGAGGCCGAGGCCTTCCCCTTCTTCGCCTTGGGCTTCGTGCTCGCCCTCTTGCCGCTCGTCTTGGCCTTCGCCTTCGCCACGGGGATTCTCCTTCGCTTGCGGGACCTTTGAGAGGCCACTATCTCATTCCTTGGGTCCGACGCGCCTCACCGAACGGCGAAAGCGGCCACCACGGGAGCGTGATCGGAGAGGCGAATCGCCAGGCCGTCCTCGCGGATCTCACGCGCCTCAGGCGGCCAGGCGCGAGGGGGGTCGACCACCTCGAGCCCGGCGGCCAGGATGTGGTCGATGGCCCCCGGGTCCCCGGGGGCGGAGAATCCCAGCTCGCGCAGCGCCTCGAACACGGCGCTCTGGTCGGGCCTGACGTTGAAGTCGCCTGCGAGAATCATGGCCCCCGCGCCGGCCCAGGTACCCGCCTCGTCGGCGGCGTGCCGGAGTTCCGCCGCCGCCAGCGTGTCGGCGGTGCTGGCGTGGACGTTCGCGACGACGACGCCGGAATCGAGCTTGGTGACTGCCGCGGAGCGCCGCTCGGGCTGACGACTTAGTTCGAGTTGGGCCCGCGCCACGATGGGGCCGGCCCCGGGGCGCACCAGGGTGAGGTTGGATCCGCCCTCGTTGGAGGCCATCAGGTCGGGGTTGGCAGCGGCGAGCGCCGCGCGGATCACGCCGAGCGAGTTGCGTGAGGTGAGGACGAGGTGTGCCTCGGCCCCGGTCGTTCTGGCCAGGTCGGTCGCCCATCGCGGGGGGCACTCCTGGAGGGCCGCGACATCCCACTCGGCCTCGCGCAGTACCTCGGCGAACTCCTCGCGCAGGTCCCGGTTGACCTGCAGGTGCGTGGCGTTGCGCTCGTCGATGCGCAGGACTCGTGAGCGCCAGGTCCGCAGCGCGGGGTCGGGCGGGAAGTCCCGTCCGTGAAAGAGGTTCCAGCTCAGCACGCGCAGCTGCATGAGGGCAGTATCCGGAACGCCGGAGCTGGCCGGGCCCTACGATGCCCCGCTTCCAATGGCCCGGCACCTGCTCACCGGCTCAGAGCTTGAGGCGACCGAGATCGCCGAGCTCCTGGCACGCGCGCAAGCGCTCAAGGAGGGCAGGGCGCGCGGTGAGGGGTCCGGATCGCTGGCGGGCAGGACCGTGGCCCTGTTCTTCGCGCGCCCCTCGACCCGGACCCGGGTGTCCTTCGAGGTAGGCGTCTCCGAGCTGGGCGGCCATCCGCTGCAGCTTCGACCCGACGAGCTGCAGCTGGGAAGGGGGGAGTCCGTGGCCGATACGGCTCGCGTGCTCTCGCGCTTCATCCATGCTCTCGTGATCCGCACCGGCTCCGACGAGACCGTGGCCGGGCTCGCCGCCGCCTCCGACGTGCCCGTGATCAACGGGCTCACGGACCGCCACCATCCCTGCCAGGCGCTGGCCGACCTGCTGACGCTCCAGCAGCGGTTTGGGCGGGTGGACGGCCTGAAGCTCGCCTACGTCGGCGACGGCAACAACGTCGCGCGGTCGCTCGCAACGGTCGGCGGGGCCGCGGGGGTGGAGGTCCGGGTGGCGACGCCGCCCGGCTACGAGCTCGAGCCGGGCCTCGCCCCGATGCAGACCGATGACCCGCGCGAGGCCGCCGACGGCGCCGACGCCGTCTACACGGATGTCTGGGTCTCGATGGGGGACGACGCCGAGGCCGAACAACGCCGCTCCGACCTGACGCCGTTTCAGGTGAACGAGGAACTGCTCGCCGCCGCGGCGCCTCACGCGGTGGTGCTCCACTGCCTGCCCGCCCACCCCGGCGAGGAGATCACCGAGGGAGTGCTCTACGGCGAGCGCTCAGCGGTGTGGGACCAGGCCGAGAACCGCCTGCACGCCCAGAAGGCGCTGCTCGAGCTGCTGGTGGGCTAGCCGCGGCGCCGAGGTCGCCGTGGCGGCCCATCGAGCCAGGCCGGCTCATCGAACCCGCCGTACTCCTGGATCGCTCCGTAGATGTGCTGCAGAATCTCGGTGCGTCCGAGGGACAGGGCAGACGCCGAGAGGCAGCTTGTTGCGCTTCTTTCCGCTGCTCGACGTCGGGAGCGGATTGACCTGCGCCTTGCGGAGGGACGTACGGGGGAGGCCGAGCTCCTGAGCCCAATAGTTCTGGATCTCATCCAGCGTAAGCCCGTTGCCGAGATAGACGTGGAGGGAGAGGCGGAACTCCTCCGGCGTCACGTCGAAGTACGTACACAGGAAGTCCTTGAAGCACCTGACCATTTCCAGATCCGAGTTGCAGAACGTGATCCTGTTGCGGGACTTCGATCCCTCCGCCCAGTAGAGCATGCAACCCGCGCGGTGCTCGGGGTCGTTGGGCCGAGCAGCGTCGCGGCTGTCCTCCTGGCAGGCGAGCCTGCGGTCGCGGAATCGCTCTGCCCACTTCTCGCTCCTCCGGGCTCCTGCCCGTTCGCGGTTTCGACGGCGATGTTCAGGGGTGAGCTCGATGTCCCTTGTCCAGAGATGGACGCTGCCGACCGAGACGTCGAGCTTCGTCGCGATCTGCTTCATCGGCAGCCCCAATTCTTGGCGCAACCGCCGCGCCTCCGCCTTCTCCGCGGGCTTGGGTCTCACGCCTTCATGGTCCCGAACATACGTTCGTACAATGCCCGAGCGATCGGACAGAAATCCTGGCACCTAGACTGCCTTCGAACCGGCCCCGTGGTGTAACGGTGAGCACGGTAGGTTTTCAACCTATTAGAGCGAGTTCGACTCTCGCCGGGGCTATCCATAGCGTGTGGGCAGGGTTCGAAACTCGCCGCTGCGCGCCCGACCATGCAACCCGAACTAGACATCGGCCCCCTTACCCTGCAGACCTTCGGCCTGTGCTTCGCCGCTGCCTTCGTCGCGGCCGGGGCGGTCGTGTGGAAGCGCCTCGTCGAGTGGGGGAAGCCCGGCGACTGGGCCTACGAGATGGTGTTCGCGGCGCTGGTCGGGGGGATCGTCGGCTCGCGGCTCGACTTCATCATCGAGAACTACGACGAGGTCAAGGACGACCTGATCGGCAACCTCTTCTCCGGCTCCGGCCTGGTCTGGTATGGCGGCCTGATCGGCGGCGCGCTGGGCGTCGTGCTCTGGGCGCGCTACCGCGGCCTGCTCAACCTGGCGCTGCTCGATCTCGCCGCGGTGCCACTGGCGCTCGGGTACGCGATCGGGCGGGTCGGCTGCCAGCTCTCCGGCGACGGCGACTACGGCCAGCCCTGGGACGGCCCATGGGCGATGGCTTACCCCGACGGCACGGTTGCGACCGACGTCCCGGTCCATCCGACGCCGATCTACGAGACCCTCGCTATGGGGCTCGTCGCCTACGTGCTCTGGCGCCTCCGGGACCGCTACCGGGCCGGGATCCTCTTCGCGCTCTACCTCGTGCTCGCGGGCGCCGAGCGCTTCCTGGTGGAGTTCATCCGCCGCAACGAGGACGTCCTCGCCGGCCTCACCCAGGCCCAGGTCCTCAGCGTCGGGATGATGCTCGCCGGCGCGATCTGGATCGCGCGCATCGCCCGCCGCGGCGAGCTCTACCGCGACGCCCGTCAGGGCCAGCCGACCCCTCAGATGTGAGCGATCCGCGAGATCGCGAACACGAACAGGAAGCCCAGCACCGTCAGGCCCACCCTCGCCCACGACCCGTGCTCGTGGTGTGCCTCGGGCAGTAGGTCGGTGCCGCCGAGGTAGAGGAAGAAACCGGCGTAGAGGGCGAGGATGTTGCCCAGCGCCATGTCGGAGATCGTCAGCGCGCTCCCCACGATCGCCCCCAGAACCGGGGCCACGGCGTTCACGCGCAGCCAGCGCACCGCCTGCTTGCGATCGCCCGACTGGCTGAGGACGAACGAGACCGTGTTGAGCCCGTCGGCGAAGTCGTGGGCCACGACGGCGAGGAAGACCAGCAGCCCCGTCTCGGTGTTCACGCCGAAGGCCAGGCCGATGCCGAGGCCGTCGATGAAGCTGTGCACCGACAGTCCCAGGGCGCCGGCGACTCCCACCTGGTGGTGCGAGCGTGCCTGCTCGGGGTCGTCGCGGTGGTGGAGCACCAGTACCCGCTCGAGCAGGAAGAAGGCGAGGAAGCCCGCGCCGATCAAGAGAGCGGTGTTCTGTGGGTCGCCCATCAGTTCGACCGCCTCCGGCATCACGTCGAAGATCGCGACCGCGACCACGATCCCGCCGCTCAGGGCCAGCACCGTCGGCAGGGTGTCGGCGAAGCGCAGCCCCAGGTAGCCGCCGGCCAGGGTGCCCGCCATGACGACAACGCCGAGGGGGATCGCAATCCATTCCATGATGGGAATTAGACAGAAGCTGTCAAGCGATGGACAGCTAGACGCCGCGGAGCATCCCACCGTCGAGCGGGATTACGGCGCCGGTGAGGAACGCTGCCCGGTCCGAGCTGAGGAACGCGACGAGGTCGCCGAACTCGTCCGGCTGGCCCAGCCTGCCGGCGGGCACGCCCTCCGCGGCGCCACGCTCCATCTCCTCCCAGGAGCCCCAGTTGGAGGCGAGGCGATCGGTCGCGAACCGGCCCGTCGCGACGGTGTTCACGGTGATTCCGTCGGCCGCGACCTCGCTCGCCAGCGTTTTCAGGAACCCGACCGCGGCCATGCGGTGCGTGTTGGAGAGAGTGAGGTGGGGGATCGGCTCCCGGATCGAGCTCGACGCCACGTTCGTGATCCGGCCGAAGCCGCGCTCGCGCATCGAGGGCAGCGCTGCCTGCACCACGGCGCGCGGACTCAGCACCAGCTCGCGATAGGCCCGCTCCCACTCCTCCTGCGGGTTGTCGAGCGCCCCTCCGGGCGGCGGCCCGCCGGTGTTCAGCACGAGGATCTCGACCGGGCCGAGCCGCTCGGCGACCTCGGCCGGCAGGGCCGTCATGCGGTCCAGGTCGAGCGAGTCCGCCTCGAACCCGGCCGTATCGCCGTTGATCTCCGCCGCCGCGGCATCGATCCGCTCCTGCGAGCGGCTCGCCATAGCCACCCGCGCGCCCTCCCGCGCAAGCGCCGCGGAGATCCCGCGTCCGATCCCCTTGCTCGCGCCGAGAACCAGCGCGACCCGTCCGTCGATACCCAAGTCCACGCGCGCAAGCTATAGGTTGCGGTGTGTGCCGGAGGGGTCAGAGGGCGTGCCACAGGGCGAGGAGATCCATCACGAGGTGATCGAGGCCATGAGCGATCTCTCGGGCGGCCCGCACGAGGGCCGCAGGACGGTTCACGCGAAGGGGGTCTGGGCCCGGGGCACCTTCTCGGCCACCCCCGAGGCGGCGGCGCTGTCGACGGCGAGCCAGCTTCAGGGCGATGCGGTCGAAGCCCTGATCCGCTTCTCGAAGGCCAGCGGCAAACCGGACGCTCACGACGCCCGGCGCGACGGAGGCGGAATGGCCGTCAAGCTCCGCTCCGCGATCGAGGGCGGCGAGTGGGACATTCTCGCCACCGCCCCTCCGGTCTTCGTCTCCCGCACCGTCGAGGATTTCCTGGAGCTGTTGCGCCTGCGGAAGCCCGATCCCGACACGGGGCAGCCCGACATGGAGAAGCTGGGCGAGTTCCTCGGCCGCCATCCGGAGGCGCAGACGGCAATTCAGGCGACCCTCGGGACCGAGCCGGCTGCGAGCCTTGTGAGCGTCCCTTACCACAGCCCCCACGCCTTCCGGCTCACGGACGCCAGCGGCCAGGCGACCTGGGTCCGATGGCACTGGCGCCCCGGGGCGGGGGAGGAGCGCATCTCCGACGACGAAGCCCGCGAGCGCGGGCGTAACTACCTGGGTGAGGAGCTCACCTCCCGCCTCGAGGCCGGACCCGCCGCAATGGAGCTGGTGCTCCGGATCGCCACCGCCGACGACTCGCTCACCGATCCGACCGAGCTCTGGCCGGACGATCGCAAAACGATCACCGCCGGCACCCTCGAGCTCACAGCCGTTGTCGACGACCCTGAGGGGGACGGCCACATCGAGGTGTTCGACCCCACCCGGTTACCGGACGGCATCGAGGCGTCGGACGACCCCATCCTTCACGCCCGGCCGAAGGCGTACTCCGTCTCGGCCTACCGCAGGCTGGGGTAACCGTTGGATAACCTCACGCTCGAGATCACCGTGATCCTCGTGGGAGCGGTGGCGGCTCAGCTCCTCGCCGCCCAGTTCCGCATTCCGGCGATCGTGCCGCTGCTGATCGTCGGGGTCGCGATCGGTCCTTATGCTGCGGGCCTGATCGACCCGGACCAGCTCCTGGGTGATCTCCTCGATCCGATCGTGGCCTTGGCCGTTGGCGCGATCCTCTTCGACGGCTCCCTGTCGCTTCACCGAAAGCAGCTCGAGCACGGCGCCGGGAACGTCGTCCTCAGGCTCACCACCCTGGGCGTCGCCATCACCTGGGGGTTGGCCGGAGCGGGCGCCGCCCTGATCCTCGGCATCGACCACCGGATCGCGATCATCCTCGGCGCCGTCCTCACCCTGTCGGGCCCGACGGTGGTCCTGCCCCTCCTGGACTTCGTTCGCGCCAAGCCACGGCCGGACGCGGTCCTGCGATGGGAGGGGATCCTGGTCGACCCGATCGGGGCGATCCTCGCCGTGCTCGTCTACCACGCCGTGGTGAGCGGGGACGGCCACTTCGACCTCGAGGAGTTCGCAACGACGATCGGCATCGGCTTGATGGCCGGCCTGGTCGGGGGGCTTCTGCTGACGGTTCTCCTCCGGGACCGCCGTTTCGACGCCCCCCTCGAGGCGAGCGCCACCCTCGCCGTGGTGCTGCTCGCCGTCGCGGTGGCGAGCGAGCTTAGCGATGACGCCGGGCTCGTGACCGCGATCGTGATGGGCGTCATGCTGGCCCACCGCCAGCGCGAGATCGTCGAGCGGGCACCCGCCTTCGGCGAGATCCTGGTGAGCCTGCTCCTCGGGACGCTGTTCGTGATCCTCTCGGCGCGGGTCGATCCCCAGGCGGTGATCGACCTCGGCATGGAGGGCCTCGCCTTCGTCGCGCTTCTCGTGCTCGTCGTGCGGCCGCTGAGCGTCGCCGTGAGCACCGCCCGCTCCGCCCTGGCCCGCAACGAGAGGACCCTCATCGCCTGGATGATGCCGCGCGGGATCGTGGCGGCGGCGACCGTTTCCAGCTTCGAGGGGGATCTGATCGCCGCGGGCGTGCCCGATGCCGAGCTCCTCGTGCCTGTCACCTTCCTCGTGATCGCAACGACGGTCGTCATCTACGGGCTCACGGCGAGGCCGTTGGCGCTTCGCCTGGGCGTGGCCGAACGAACGGGGGTGACCGACGGCGGCATAATCCGACCGGGCGGTTAGCTCAGTTGGGAGAGCGGCACGTTTACACCGTGTAGGTCGCCGGTTCGAGCCCGGCACCGCCCATCACCCCCAGTGGAGAGCCAGCCCGAGATCCAGCACAATAACCGCGCCCGCGCGCTGATCGCCATCGCGGCGGTGGCGGGTCTCGCCGTGTTGGTGGTCGTGATCCTCGCCGTGGGCGGCTCTCCGGAGCGCGAGGTCGCTGCGGCGCCCGCGGAGTGCGTCGACAGCTGGAACGAGGATCCGCAGGCAAAGAGCACCGGTGCGCACAACTTCAACGCGCACGGCTACTCGAGCGTGCGGGTCGCCTACGCGAGCACCGGCGCCACGGAGGTCAGCTCCACGCCGGTGGCCGGGGGCGGCTGCGTCGTCATCTTCGCCGCCCAGGCGCTCGACCCCGAGCCCGTCGCGGCCGCCGAGATCAACCTCGCGGGAAGCTGGGAGCCGGTGAGCTACAAGGCCGAGCGCGACCGCCTCGCCGAGCTTCAGAGCGACGCGATCGCTGAGGCCAACGCCACCGTCGAAGCCGACGGCAGCGTCACCCCACGGGACTGAGACCGGACCTAGCCCCAGGCGACCATCGACTGAGGATCGTCCGGATCCACCTTGACGGTGATCTCCTGGCCGACCTTCTGAGAGAACGCGTCCACCGAGCCCTGAATCAGGTCCTGGGTGAACGTGCAGCCGTAGGGCTCGCCTCCGACCGGCCGGACCTCGACGACGATGGTGTGCTCGATACCGCCGCCGAGCGCGGTCTTCCCCGTCGCCGTCATCGAGGTGAGGATCGCCTTCTGCTCGACCCCCGACGTCGCGAGCTTGTTCATCTTCGCCGCCGTCGCGGCGGTCTCCGCGGACATACCCGCGCTCATCGCCTCACCACCCGCCTTGGCCGCGTCGGCCGCCTGCGCCGCGGCGTCCTTCATCTTGTCCATGAAACCCATCTCGGTGCTCCTTCCCGGCCGGGGCCCGGCCCGACCTCGGTTCGGGCTGATCGGGCGCGACTCTACTCCGGAGGAGCCCCGGCGCTCATCTCGAGGACCAGCCTCGCCACGCCCTCCGGGTCGTCCCATGTGGGCGTGTGCCCCCAGCCGGGGACGGTGATGGACTCGGCGCCGGGCGGAATCCTCGTCTCGCTGGGCCGCCTGAGAAGGCGATCCTTCTCGCCCCAGGCCAGCGTCACCGGAATGTCGATCTCCCCGTTGTGCTCGAAGGCTCCCGCCCGCATCGCATCGTTGGCGGCGGCGTACCCGGGCGCGCCCAGATAGTTCATGACGACCTCGCGTGCCGCCTCCGGGGGAACCAGGCCGGGGCGGGCCATGGTCGTGCGCAAAAGCCGGTTACGGCCGACCTCGCTGCGCAGCAGCAGCGAGACGAGAGGGCGCAGGCGCCTTCCGAGGCGATGGCTGTCCCTGCTCCGCGGCCCGAGGGGGTCCCGCCAGAGCCCGGCCGGTGAGATGCCGAGGACCGAGGCAACCTGGCCGCGCTTCGCCATCTCGAGCCCGACCCACGCGCCGAGCGAGTTGCCCGTCACGTGCGCGCGGCCGACTCCGAGCTCCGCACAAAGGGCTGCCACCGGCTTGGCGAGCTCGGCGGCGGTCGGGCGTCGATCGCCGTCCAGCGGGGCCGAGGCGCCGAACCCGGGCAGGTCGGGCACGATCACGTCGCGCCGCCCGCCGATTCGCTCGACGACGGGCGCCCAGAGACCACCGTATCCGCCAAGCCCGTGGAGCAGGAGCACCGGGCTGCCCGTGCCCGAGCGCTCGTAGTTCAACTTCATCGAACTCAAAAGCGAAACAGGTTGGCCCGGGGAATGTTCTCAGGGTGGTGAAACGGAGCCGATGACACCAGCATCCCCGCACCGGCGCCCGACCGGGCGTAGACTGGCGCGAGCATCAGAACGCTCGGGCAAGGACGCCCCGGGCCCGCATCCTGCTAGGGGATGGAGCTGAGCGGTTCCGAAAACAGACACCGGCTTCCACAGCCAGACCCTCGTCGTGCTGGCGGTCGGCTGATGGCGTCCGATCCTGCAGGCCTCTCACCGCAGGGAGGCTGGGCCACCCAGCAGCTCGCCGAGTTCACCCAGCTGATCTCCGCGCTTGAGGACGAGGAGGCGGCGACGCTGCGCGGGGTGGAGCGTGTCGCGGAGGTCCTGGACGCCGAGGTCGCCGCCCTGATCCGCTCCGGTGAGGCGGTCGCCACCGTCGGCTTCGGCGCCGCGGGTCCCCGTGCGGGCGAGCTGACGGCCGTCGCGGAGGGCAGAGCGCAAACGCTCTACGTGGAAGGGATTGGCCAATGTCATGCCGGGACGGTCTCGATCGACGAGGAGCCGCTCCAGCTGGTAGTGGGGCGGGCCGGGGAGCCGTTCGACCGGGTCGAGGGCGATCTGCTTCGAGGGATGGCGCGGGCCCTTTGGCTGGGCCTGCGAACGCTGCGGCTGCTCGACGGCGAGCGGACGGCGCGGATTCAGTCGGACCGGCAGGCCCAGGAGAACGAGCACCTGCTGCTAGCCCTGCGTCAGCGCCAGGCCCTGCTCGAGCGCCTCTCGCGCCTGCAGCGGGCGATCGTGGACAGGCAGCCCTCGCACGAGATCCTCACCTCAGTCGTCGAGGGCCTCCAGGAGATCGTCGGCACGGACCTCGTGGCCCTTCGCCGGACCGACCACGACGACAACGGACACACCGTGATCGTCGCCTCGCTCGGGGCCGACGACGACGCCCTCAGCCGCCGCCGGCGCTCGCGATCGGACCAGGGCCTGGGCGGCCGCGCGATGCGGGAGCGCGGCCTTGTGGTCGCCGACGGAGTGACCGGTTCGGAGGATGACCTCGCGGCCGACTTCGGATCCGACGGAGCCCGCACGGCGATCGCCGCGCCGCTGTGGGAGCGCGGGGAGATCGCCGGCAGCCTCGCGATCGGCACGACGGATCCGCGTCGCGACTTCGACGCGCGCGAGCAACAGGTGCTGCTGGCGTTCGCCGAGCATGCCAGCCTCGCGCTGGGACATGCCCGGTCGGTGGCCGATGCGCTGCGCGAGGCGTTCCGCGACCTGCTTACCGGCCTGCCGAACCGGGCCCTGTTCATGGATCGCCTCGACGTGGCGCTCGCCAGGGCCGATCGCGCGTCGTCTCAGGTCGGCATCCTGTTCTGCGACCTGGACGGGTTCAAGACGGTGAACGACAGCCTCGGGATGCAGGCCGGGGACCGCCTGCTGATCATGGTCGCCAAGCGCCTGCGCGGCGCCCTGCGATCCACCGACACGCTGGCACGCCTCGGCGGTGACGAGTTCGCCGTTCTGTTGGAGGAAGTCTGCGAGCCCGAGGAGTCGGCCCGTGCCGCCCAGCGCATCCTGGACGCGCTGGAGGCCCCCTTCAGCGTGGGCGGCCGCGAGATTTTCGTCAGCGCCTCGATCGGCATGGCGTCAGGTACCACCGATCCCGACACGCTTCTGCGCGACGCCGATCTCGCGATGTACCGGGCGAAATCTCAGGGCAAGGGCAGGTACGTGGCGTTCGAGCCGCAGATGCACACCGCCGTGGTCGAGCAGCTCGAGCTGGAGCTCGACCTGAAGCGCGCCATCGAGCGCGCCGAGCTCATGCTCGTTTACCAGCCCATCTTCAACCTGCGCTCGGGCTCATTCGCGGGGCTCGAGGCGCTGCTGCGCTGGCGGCACCCAGAGCGCGGTGTGGTGCCGCCCGCCAGCTTCGTGCCGTTGGCCGAGGAGACCGGCCAGATCCTCGCGATCGGCCGGTGGGTGCTGCGCGCCGCCTGCCAGCAGGCCGCGCTCTGGCGCGCTCGCTACCCGGCGCTCGAAGGCCTTCAGGTGGGGGTCAACATCTCCGCCGCGCAGCTCCGGGAGGGCGGTCTGGTGGCCGAGGTGGAGGAGGCGCTCGGGGCCGCCCAGCTCGATCCCGACGGGCTGACGCTCGAGATCACCGAGTCATCCCTGATGGAGGACACCGAGGCATGCGCTCGCCGGCTGGCCGAGCTCAAGGACCTCGGCGTGGAGATCGCGATCGACGATTTCGGCACCGGCTACTCCTCCCTCACCTACCTGCGCCGCTTTCCGCTGGACAACCTCAAGATCGATCGCAGCTTCGTCGCCGAGATCGTCGGCCCGGGCAAGGAGCCCCCGCTGCTTCGAGCCGTGATCGATCTGACGGAGGCGTTTGGCCTGACCGCGGTGGCGGAGGGCATCGAGCGCCCGGAGCAGCTCGAGCGGTTGCTTGAGCTGGGCTGCGAGCTGGGGCAGGGGAACGCGCTCTCGCCGCCGCTTCCCGCCGCCGAAGCCGACGCCCTGCTCCTGAATGCGGGGCTCCTGGGCAGCCCTCTCGAGGTTGCGACCCAGGCCGCGGCGGCCGCCGATGCCAAGGCCCTTGAGGACCGAGCGCGCGGGGAGCAGAGCGGCGCCGGCAGCCAGCTTCCGTAGCCTCCCCGCCCGATGAGGCTCCCGCGCCATGCGCCGGCGGTGATCGCGCTCGCCGCCCTGATGCTGGTCTGCGCGCCGGCGCCGGCCGGCGCCGGCGAGATCTCGGCGTGCGCCGCCGGGTCGTATCGCCCCGCCGAGCAGCCACCGTTCGGCGGTCTGGCGGTACCGCCGCTCGAGGAGGTGAGCGCCCACCGGGTCGGAGAGGTTGTCGTCCGCGCCTACAGGCGCGGTGACTGCCTGCTCCAGATCAGCTTCGTCGTCGGCAACGAGGAGGTGGCCCGGCAGCTTGTAGATGCCGAGACCGCGGCCGTGCTCGAGGCCTGGCACGGACACCAGGTCGGGTCCGAGCTCGCGCGTGGATACGAGGGTGCCGTCGCCCAGGCGGTCAACTCGCCGTGGGTCTGGATTCCGCTCTGCCTCATCCTCCTGGCGCCGTTCATCGATCCTCGGCGTCCGTTCCGGCTACTCCACCTCGACCTCCTGGCGCTCGTCGGCCTGAGCGCGTCCCTGTTCTTCTTCAACCGTGGTGAGATCGAGGCCTCCGTCGCCTTGACCTATCCCGTTTTGGGCTACGTGCTGCTGCGCATGCTCCACGCGGGGTTCTGGCCGGCCAACCGCGACGGGCCCCTGCTCACGTGGGCGCCGGTGCGCTGGCTGGCCATGGCGGCGGTGCTGCTCGGCGCCGGGCGCGTCGCGCTGAACGTCGCCGACTCGCAGGTGATCGACGTCGGCGTCGCGGGCGTGGTCGGAGCCGACCGGATCACGGACGGGGACGAGCTCTACGAGGGCGGTTTCTCGCCCGGCATCGACCTGCGCGGCGATGTCTACGGGCCGGCCAACTACC
Organism: uncultured Solirubrobacterales bacterium; assembly: GCA_963807385.1. Classification (GTDB taxonomy): domain Bacteria; phylum Actinomycetota; class Thermoleophilia; order Solirubrobacterales; family 70-9; genus JBDTSW01. The sequence goes on along the minus strand of CAWEBQ010000003.1, from coordinate 694,749 downwards.
TCGCCTACGTGCCGTTCGAGGCGGCCTTCCCGTGGGACGGCGAGTGGGACGAAGTGCCGGCGGCGCATGCAGCGTCGATCGCGTTCGACCTGCTGGTCGTGGCGGGACTGCTCGCGCTCGGCCGACGCCTGCGCCAGGGGCAGGACGGGCGGGCGCTTGGGGTCGCCCTCGCGTTCGCCTGGCTCGCGTGCCCCTGGACGCTGTACGCGATGAACGCGAACGTCAACGACGCGCTCGTGGCCGCGAGCCTCGTCTGGGCGCTGGTCGCGCTGGGATCGGCGCCGGGACGCGGTATCGCCCTCGCGATAGGCGCGGCGGCGAAATTCGGAACCGCCGCGCTCGCCCCGCTGTTTGCGACCGCCCAGCACGGTCTGCGGGACCGGCGGGGAATCGGGCTCTTCTGCGTGTTCTTCGGCCTCACGGCGGCGGCCCTGTTTCTCCCCTTCCTTCCGGGCGGCGGCCCCGATGAGCTCTACGACCGCACCCTCGGCTACCAAGCCGAGCGCGGGTCGCCGTTCAGCGTCTGGGGGCTGGCTCCCTCGCTGGGCTCGCTGCAGGACATCGTGCGGGCGGCGGCGATCGTGATGGCGATGGTTCTGGCGTTCGTGCCGAGGACGAAGTCGGCCCTCCAGGTGGCCGGGCTGGCGGCGGCGATCATCGTCGCGGTCCAGCTCGGCGCGACGCACTGGTTCTACTTCTACGTCGTCTGGTTCCTGCCCGCCTATCTGGCCGTCGCCCTCGCCGAGGTGGGGCCGGTCAGCCGATCGGGGTCCGCAGCTCGCCCAACTGGGGCGAGCTGATCACGACCTCATCGCCGGGCTTGAGCCATACGCGGGGGTCGCGCGTGGAACCGACGCCCGACGGCGTGCCCGTCGCCACGACGTCGCCGGGCTCCAGGGTCATGAGCTTCGACAGCTCAGCCACCAGCGCGGGCACGGAGAAGATCAGGTCCGAGGTCGAGGACGCCTGCATCCGCTCGCCGTTCAGGTCCAGCGCGAACTCGATCGCGTCGGCGGGTCCAGCCTCATCCGGCGTCACCAGTGCCGGCCCGCACGGGGCAGAGCCGTCGAAGACCTTGCCCGCCATCCACTGGGGCGTCGCGAACTGCAGGTCGCGCGCCGAGAGGTCATTCAGCAGCGTGTAGCCGGCAACGTGGTCCAGCGCGTCGACCTCGTTGACCTCCTTCGCACGGCGGCCGACGACGAAGGCCACCTCCGCCTCGAAGTCGACCTTGCGGCTGGCGGCCGGGAGCGGCACCGTCGCGCCGTGAGCCGCCAGCGCGTTGCGGTACTTGCCGAAGATCGTCGGGCTCTTTGGCGGGTCCATTCCCGCCTCCGCGGCGTGGGCGCCGTAATTGAGGCCGATGCAGACGATCTTCTCGGGGTCGGGGACCGGCGGGAGGAGCTCCACCTCGTCGCCGGAGAACGCGGGCTCCCCGGAGTCGCGCAGGTCGCCGACCCGCTCGTCGGCAAGCAGGTCCCGGACGCTCGTACCCTCGCCCCCGAGCGCATCCCAGGCGTCGATCACGGCCCCGTCCCGAAGGACGCCCGCCCGATCGCCTCGCGGGGAACGGTAGGTAACAAGCCTCATGCCGCGGAAGGCTATCCGCCTCGTATCATCAGCCCCGGGCCCCTGGCCCCGACCGGATCTCCGGTGCACCAGGGGGCGTAGCTCAGTTGGTTAGAGCGCCGGCCTGTCACGCCGGAGGCCGCGGGTTCGAGTCCCGTCGCTCCCGCTGCTAGAACCGCACGGTCGCAGCGACCGCGCGGTGATCCGACGGCCACGGCCTCACCACCACGTCGGCCTCCGGGCGCTCCTCGCCAACGATCACCGAGTCCGCGACCTCGAGGTCATCGCCGCGAGCGAGCACGAAGTCGATCCGGTCGTGGTGGTCCCAATTGACGTCGGGGTCGCTGGACGGCGTCCACGTGAACGCGGGCTTGGCGACGGGGTCGGGGTTCGCCTCGCGGAACACGTCTACGAACCCCTCGTCCTCGAGCGCGCGAGTCGTCGGCCAATCGACCACGAGTGGCTGGTTGCCGGCATCGACGGCGGCCGGCGTCCAGTCGCGGCCGGACGGCTCGTTGAAGTCGCCGAAGACGAACGTCGCATCCGCGTGCTCGGCCGCGGCCAGGTCCTCCCGCAGCAGGTCGATGCCGGGACCTCGGGTGCGTTCCGCGAAGCGGATCGCCTGGGCCTCGCTGTCGAGGAAGGGGGCCTGGCCATAGCGGATGTCCAGCAGCTGGTACGGCTGGTATGGCGAGTCGTCAAGGTGGATGTTGAACGCATGGACGTCGGAGCCCTCGACGTCGATCTTCACGCCAAGGTCGTTCGCCGTCGGCTCGGATATCGGGTAGCGGCTGAGGATCGCGTTAGCCCATAGGGCGTCGTTGGACTGCGTCTGCTCGTAGACCTCATAGCCGAGCGCGTTTGCGATCTCGGGGGCGACGCTGTCCCCCAGTGGAGGGCAGGAGTCGGCCGTGCACTTCGGGCCCTCGAGCTGCGTCTCCTGGATGCCCACGATGTCGGGGTTCACGGCCTCGATAGCGGCAACGGTGTCGTCCACGGGCTCGTCCTCGTTCGCCCCCCCGCCCCAGATGTTGAAGCTCATCACCGTGAGGGTTGTGCCGTCGCTGTCGTCCGAGAACGAGCAGCCGGCGGCCACCGCCACCACCAGCGCCGCGACGAAGCCCGTCAGGAACCGCTTTCGCATACGTCCTTCCATGGACCCTCCGTGCCGCGATACTAGTTCCGTCATGGAGGGGTTGCGGATCGAGCGGCACGGAGGCACCCTCGAGCTCACGATTGACCGGCCGAAGGCCAACGCGATTGACTCGGCGACCAGCAAGGCGATGGGCGAGGCGTTCATCGCCTTCCGTGACGACCCCGACCTGCGGGTTGCGATCGTGACGGGCGCGGGCGATCGGTTCTTCTCGGCGGGGTGGGACCTGAAGGCATACGCAGCCGGCGCCCCGGGCGACCACGAGGCGTTCGGGCCGGGTGGGCTCGCCGGCCTGACCGAGCTCTTCGACCTCGACAAGCCGGTGATCGGCGCGGTCAACGGCTACGCGGCCGGTGGCGGGTTCGAGCTTGCCCTGGCGTGCGATTTGATCGTCGCCTCCGACGACGCGCGCCTCTCTCTGCCTGAGGTGAAGCTGGGCCTGGTTCCCGATTCGGGCGGCATCTTCCACCTGGCGCGGCGTCTGCCGCGGGCCCTTGCCAATGAACTGCTCCTGACCGGTCGCCCGATGGATGCCTCCGAGGCAGAGCGGTGGGGGATCATCAACCGCGTCGTCCCGCGCGAGCGGTTGATCGAGGAGGCGCGCCAGCTCGCCGCCGAGCTCGGCGCGGTCGGCCCGCTCGCAACGCGCGCCGTGAAGGCGGCGCTCGCGGCGACGGAGGCGATGACGATCCCGGAGGCGTTCGCGGCCCTGCGCGACGGGAGCATCCCCGCGTATGACCGGGCCATGGACTCGGCCGATGCGGCGGAGGGTCCGCGGGCGTTCGCGGAGGGCCGCGACCCAGTTTGGCGCGGCGAGTGACCCCGGGGTCTGCGCCTGGGAGCTAGGCTCGGGCACCCGACGCGGAGGAGCGGAATGCAGACCGTGGGCTTCACCAGGATGGAGGACGGCACGTCCGAGGACTACGCGCTCCTCGAGCGCCTCGAGCAGCCCTACCTCGCTCAGCTCCCCGACCGGCTCCTCGCGGCCGTTCGCGCTCTGGAGCACTCGTTCTCGGGGTACCAGGTCTCGCGCTACGAGCACTCCCTCCAGTCCGCGACGAGGGCGCGCCGCGACGGTCGTTCGGATGAGTACGTCGTGGCCGCGCTTCTTCACGACATCGGCGACGACCTGGCGCCGCACACACATGGCGAGATGGTGGGCGCGATCCTCCGCCCGTACATCGAGCCCAGGATCTGCTGGATCGTTGCCCACCACGGAGTCTTCCAGCAGTTCTTCTACGGCCGCCAGACCGGTGAGGACCCCAACGCCCGCGACCGCTACCGCGGCCACGAGTGGTTCGACGAGTGCGCCGAGTTCTGCGAGCTCTACGACCAGAACTGCTTCGACCCCGGCTACGAGTCGCTGCCGATCGAGGAGTTCGAGCCGATCCTGCGGGCGGTCTTCGCGGAGCCGCGTTACCTGGACCGCTAGAGCTAGCGCCAGCCGTCGACGAAGAGGTCGAGCTGGAGGTCCGACTCGGGCGGGCCGTAGCCGCTCAGGTCGGTGATCCCGGCCTCCGCCAGGACCTCGTCGTCGATGTAGGCGTTGCCCGTGCACTCGCGTGGGTCGCGGCGGACGATCTCGTAGGCGGCGTCGGCGTAGATGTCCGGCGTTCGCGCCCGCTTCATCGCCTCATCGCCGCCGAGCAGGTTCTGGACCGCGGCCGTGGCGATGATCGTGCGAGGCCATAGGCAGTTTGCGGCGATAGGCGTGTCGCGCTCGTCGGCGGCGAGGCCGAGGGTGAGCATCGTCATCCCCATCTTCGAGAGCGTGTAGGCGCTGTGGCCGCCCAGCCATTTGGGGTCGCTCACCAGCGGCGGCGAGAGCGTGAGCACGTGGGCGCGATCCGACTCCCGCAGGTGGGGGAGGGCCGCCTTCGTGAGGACGAACGTCCCGCGCGAGTTGATCTGCTGCATCAGGTCGAACCGCTTCACCTCCAGGTCGCGCATCGGCGCCAGGTTGATCGCGCTGGCGTTGTTGACGACCACGTCGATGCCGCCAAACCTCTCGGCCGCCTCGGCGACCGCTTCCGCGACGCCTTCCTCGTCGCGGATGTCGCCCACGAGCGGGAGGGCGGTGCCCCCGGCGGCGTCGATCTCCTCGGCGGCGGTGTAGATCGTGCCGGGGAGGCGGGGATCGGGCTCTGCTGTCTTGGCGATGATCGCGACGTTCGCGCCCTCGCGGGCCAGGCGCAGGGCGATCGCCAGGCCGATGCCCCGGCTGCCGCCGGACATGATGACGGTGCGGTTGTCGAACGTGCCCATCGGCCGGGGAATCTACGCGTTCGGGGCGCTCGCCCCGAACATGGCCGACGACTCGCCCGAGCGCAGGCGGCCGCGCTCGGTCCGGGCGACCAGGTTGAAATGGAAGTCGCACGAGCCGCGGCGCAGGCGGCCTGGAGCTATTGGGGCGCCGCGGCGGATCGCCAGCGAGATCCCGTCGAAGGCGAGCCGGTCCGCCCGGCTCCAGCCGAGGCTGTACAGCTCGCGGGCCTTGGGCGGCAGCACCCCGCGCAGCAGAAACTCGAGTCCACGCATCGCCGGGCGGTGCACGGCCGGCACCGGGATCTGAAAGCCGGTCTGGTACCCGGCGAGTCGTGCCTCGTCGGTGAGGAAGACCTCCTCACCCTCCAGGCGCTCATCCCACCATCCCCGGAACTCGGTGTAGCTTCGAGGCGCGACCTCCGGGGACATTCCGAACAGCTCGCCGAACCGGACGTACTCGTGCCACATGCCCTCGCGCTCGGCGTCCGAGAGCCCGCCGACGAGCGCCTCGTAGACGGCCAGAGCCGAGTCGAACGTTGGCGCGACGACGCCGGTCAGCATCAGCTGCGGGTCGAGGGCCGAGTAGGCCGTTCCTGCCGGCCAGGGGCCGAGGTCGTTCGGCAGGGTTCCCTTGACGCGCTCGTGCAGGCGCCGGACGAACGCCAGCGCCTTGTCGGCCTCGGCCTTCGATCCGAAGAACACCGCCTCAAACATCTTCGCGGTGTGCACGAGGCGCTGGAACGGCTTCAGTTTCGCCGCGGTGTGGGCGGCCGTTCCATAGAAGGAGAGAGGGGAGGTCATCGCGCCCAGCATCAGCGCGCGCTGGCCGTAGATGAGGCCCACGGCCCGTTCCTCCTGAACCCGCCGGAGGAGCGAGGTCTCGCGTGGGAAGTAGCCGTAATCAGCCATCAGCGGATCCCGGGGCCGGACCATACCAAAGTCTGGCAACGCGCTTTGCCACACTGTCGGGGTGGCCACGAACTCCCCCACCGGAATCTACGGCGGCGTCCCGGCGGATGAGCGCCGGGCGGAGCGCCGCGAGCGCCTGCTGCAGGCGGGCCTCGAGGTGCTGGGCACCGACGGCTGGCAGGCGACGGTGCGGGGGATCTGTGAGCGGGCGCGCCTGAATCCGCGCTACTTCTACGAGAGCTTCTCCGGACTGGACGAGCTGCTGGTCGCCGTCTTCGATCAGGTCTCGGCGGAGGCGATGGAGGCCGTGCTGGGCGCGGTTGAGGAGCACGGCGAGGATCCCGAGGCCGCGGCGCGCGCGACGATTCGCGCGTTCGTCGGGCTGATGACGGAGGACCCACGAAAAGGCCGCATCGCATTCGTGGAGGCCATGGGTAGCGAGGCGCTCATGCGCCGCCGGCTCGACACCCTGCAGCGGTTCGCCGAGCTGGTCGCCGCGTACGGGCGCGGCCTCGACGGCGCGGACGGCGTTGACGACCAGACCGCTCAGCTCTTCGCGCAGATGATGGTGGGAGGCCTGGCGGAGGCGCTCATCGCGTGGCTCGAGGGAAGGCTGGATGTATCGCGGGAGCAGCTGGTCGAGCATTCGAGCGCGATGTTCATCGCGGCGATGCGGGTCGCCGCGCGCCCCGGCGTGTGAGAAGCTCCGTGGCGATGTCCGAGCGGAACCGCGAGACGATCAAGCGCTTCTACACCGCCTTCGACGCTGGCGACGGCGAGACGATGGCCGCCTGTTACGCGCCCGGCGTGCATTTCTCGGACCCGGTCTTCCCCGATCTCAACGGTGACGAGGCAGGCGACATGTGGCGGATGCTGACCGGGCGGGCCGAGGACCTCGCGGTCGAGCTCGCCTCGCACGACGCGGACGAGACATCCGGCACCGCCAGCTGGATCGCCGTCTATACCTTCCGCACCGGGCGCAAGGTGGTCAACGAAATCGACGCCACCTTCGAGTTCGACGACGCCGGTTTGATCACCGATCACCGCGACTCGTTCGACCTCTGGAAGTGGACCCGTATGGCCCTCGGGCCGATCGGCATCGCCCTCGGCTGGTCACCCATAGTGCAGGGCAAGGTCCGCTCGGAGGCCGCCGAGGGCCTGGCGGAGTTCCGGGCCTAGCGGTAGTTCAGCCGCCGCCCGCGGCCGGCGGCGCGGTGGGATCCGTGCCCTCCTCGCCCAGCGCCTCGCGGGCGACGAACTCCTCCGCGAGCAGGAGGTTGTCCTTTGTGCGCTCGACGACGCTCAGGAGATCCTGCATCAGCGCGACCTCCTCGACCTGCTCCTTTACGAACCACTGCATGAACTGCTCGGCGCGGTAGTCCTTGACCTCGCGTGCGAGCTCGAACAGCGCGTAGATCTCCTCGCCGACCCGCTTCTCCTGCTCGAGGGCCATCCGCACCGGCGCGACGCCGTCGTCGAAGCTCGTCTGCTGCCCCTTGATGTCGGGGATCCGGATCTCCTCGTCGACGTCGAGCAGGTACTGGACCATCATCATCGCGTGCTCGCGCTCCTCGAGGGCCTGGCGGTAGAAGAACGAGGCGAGGCGGGGGAGTGTCTCCGCGTCGTAGTAGACCGCGGCGCCGATGTACTGCATGGCGGCGCTGAACTCGTTGGCGATCTGGGCGTTAAGTGCTTGCGGGAACGAACGCTCGGACATCTTGTCTCCCTCGTGGGTGGCGGGCTGGAGCCCGACGCTAGCGAAAGCGCCGGGTTCGGTCGGCCGAAGCCGCTATTCGGCCCACCGAAAGCCGGTGGTGCTCGGAGTCGGGTCCATCGGGCTCGACGGCATCCCCTCCGGGACCGCCGGGTCGTTGAAGCCGGACGGCGCCGTGTCGTTCGGGGAGTCGGGGTGAAAGAGTGACGCGAGGTACTGGATCTGGCCGCGGCCCACACCGAGCTCGCCCTGTCCACCGCCGTAGATCGCGATCCCGCGCTCGGCGCAGTACTCGTAGATCGAGAGCAGGTCCTGCAGTGAACCGAACCGCGAGGGCTTCGAGTTGATCGCCTTTCGCGCGTTCGCCTTGACGTCGTCAAGCGAGTGGAGGTTCGCGTCCCAGGTGACCCGGTCGTGGTGAGGCTCGAGCACCGCCGCCGTCTCATCGTTCAGGTCGGGGTCCTCCAGGAAGGCCTCGGGGAACGCCTCGGCCACCGCCCGGTAGAGGTCGGGGTCGGTCTCGACGTCCACCGGCGTCCCGCGGTAGAGCCCCTTCAGGTCGGCGACGCGCACGGTCGTCAGTTCCTTGATCTCGGCGATCACTCCCGTGTCCCAGTCGTTTTCCGGATCGAGCTTGAACTCGAGCCCCGGGTACCTCGCGAGTCGCTTGCGGATCGGCTCGGTGCTGGCGCGACCCCCGTCCTCCTCGGACGCCGGAAGCCGCGTCGAGCAGACGAACGTGAGCGGCTTCGGGTCCCGCCCCAGGGCCTCGTAGAGGGAGGTGCTGCTCTGACGCAGCGCGAGGTCGAGCGCGGCCGACTCGTACGCCCACCGGCGATAGTGGCGTGAGGCTTCGTGCTGCGGCGCAGCCGCGGCGAAGAGGTCGAGCTCGCCGGCGAGCTCGCAGAACTCGCCGAGGGTCCTCACCCCGGTGAAGTCGTTGACCGAGCCGGCGTCGCGATGCGCGATGTGGTCGAGGACCGTGTAGACGACGTCCTCGCCGAGGCCCTCCTGCCCGTCGCCGTGGAGGTGAATGATCGTCGACCCGCGGGTGAAATCCGGGGAAAACTCGCGGTCGTTTTCCTCCAGCGCGTAGGAGTCGACCGTCAGGGGAAGTTGCGCGAGAACGTCATAAAGGCTCATGACTTTGAGCCTAGCCACCGACCCGGCAACACCCAACACCCACCGCGCCCCCACCGGGGGTCAGGCACCGCGCCTGGCCCACGGGGGTCAGGCACCGTGACAAAAGTGTGACCGCGTGCGGGGGTCAGGCACCGTGACGGGAGTGTGACCTCTAGGCGGGACCACGGGGGTCAGGCACCGTGACGGGAGTGTGACCTCTAGGCGGGGACGACCAGGACCGGGTGTTCGGACAGGTGAAGCAGCTTGTGCGGGGTCGAGCCCAGGATCGCGCCCTTGATCGGGTGCTCGCCGTAGGTCCCGACGATGATCGCCCTCGCGTCGCGCTCGGCGGCAAGCGAGAGGAGCGCCTCAACGGGTCGCTCGGCGCGCAGCTCGACCTCGATCTCGACGCCGGCCTCCCTGGCGCGTTCGGCGGCCTTCGAGGTCGCCTCCTCGGCAACGGCCCGCACCGCCTCGCGATGCGCCGTGTGCTCCTCGCCGGGGTTACCGGGGTCGTATCCGTAGGCGACCACCACCGTGTCGCCGAGCTCGCGCCCGAGCTCCAGCGCGTGGTCCAGCGCGGCGACCGCGCACTCGGACCCGTCGTATCCGACGATGAGCGTGCCCATCTCAGCCTCCCCCTCCGGCATCTGCCTCGTCCTCGGACAGGCCGATGGCCTCGACCTTGCCCTCACCGACCGCCACCTCATGTGGCACCGCCTCGAACGGCCTGCGCGTGAAGAACTCCTTGGCCTGGGGCGGCCCGAACAACCGCCAGCCGACCATGATGATCAGTCCGGCGAGCGTGAAGATCAGCGCGATCGCCAGCGGCACTCCCACTCCGAAGACCTCGGTCCCGGAGTACGAGGCCTTCGGGTCGGCCAGCTCGCCCACCGACTCGTAGAGCAGGTAGAAGAGCAGCCCGGCGCCGATCACCGGCGCGAGGCCTATGAAGATGAAGTTCTTGAGCGAGGCGAACAGCTCGTGGCGCCAGTAGATCGCGCACGCGAACCCCGTCAGGCCGTAGTACAGGGCGATCATCAGCGACAGGGCCGATAGCGAGTCGAACAGGAAATTCTCGGAGATGAGCTTGCCGGGCACATACCAGATGGTCGCCAGCACGCCGATAAAAATCGTCCCGAACGCCGGCGTCAGGTACCGCGGGTGGATCCGCGCGAACACCCGTGGCAGCGCGCCCGCCGCGGCCATCGAGAGCGATGTCCGGGATCCGGGGAGGATCGTCGTCTGCGCGGAGGAGATCCCGGAGATGACCACGGCGATCACCAGCAGCTTGCCCACGGTGGAGCCCAGCACCTGCTCGCCCACCGCCCCGAGTACGCCGGCGTCGTCGTCGAAGTTCGCGAGCTCGCCGAGCCCCGCGTAGGCGATCAGCGCAATGGTCACGCTGATGTAGGTGACCAGCAGGATGACCGTGCTCATGATCCCCGCCAGGCCCGGCGCACGAGAGGAGTCCTCGCTCTCCTCCGAGAGGTTTACCGCGCTCTCCCAGCCCCAATAGATGAAGACCGCCAGCAGTACTCCGCTTAGAAGGCCCGAGTACTCGACGCCGATTGGCGACAGCCAGTCCAGGCTCGGATCGATCGAGGAGTCGGGCGTCTTGTCGAAGATGAGTCGGACGAAGACGCCTCCGGCGAACAGCAGCAGGATCGCGACCTGGCCCAGGGTCAGCACCCGCTGAAGATGGGCGGAGAGCTCCGTTCCGATCACGCAGATCGACGTCATCACGACGATAATCGCCACGGCCAGGCCCGCGACGGCCAGCTCGTTCTTGTAGAGCGGCTTCCCGTCGCCGCCCTCCAGGCCCAGCAGGTCGAACAGATAGAACGCCGAGACGTCGGCGAGCGAGCCGATAACGAGAATGCCCGTCGTGCAGATCGCGAAGCCCCCGATCCAGCCCGCGTACGGCCCCATTGCGCGGGTGACCCAGGAGAACGTCGTGCCGCAGTCAGTATCGACCCGGTTCATGTAGAAGAACGCGGCCGCGATGAAGAACATCGGGACGAACGAGACGAGGAGGACGGCGGGCGCCTTCACGCCCACTGCGACGACGATCGACCCGATCACGGCGGCGAGCGAGTAGGCGGGCGCGGTCGACGCGAGCCCGATCGAGAGCCCGTCCCAGAACCCGATGGCGTTCTTCTTGAGTCCCTTCTCGCCGGTCTCGACCGTCGCGGCCGGTTCGGCCATGCTCGCGCTCTCCATCGGGCGACCCTACGCGAACGACGCGCTCAGCCGCGGCTGGCGATCAGCGGTGCTCAGGGTTTGGCCAGGCGGGCTTGCAGCCGGCGTCCCAGGCCGAGCGCTGGTTCCCGTAGGCCGGGATCCCACCGGCGTCCTTGAGGATCCGCGCGAGGTGGAGCATGTTCCAGGTCGCAAACGCCGTGTTGCGGTTCGTGAAGTCGTTCTCCGGGCCGCCGGATCCCTGGTCGAGGTACGACGGGCCGGGGCCGGCTTCGCCAATCCAGCCGGCGTCAGCCTGCGGCGGGATCGTGTAGCCCAGGTGCTGGAGCGAGTACAGGGTGTTCATGGCGCAGTGCTTTACGCCGTCCTCGTTGCCGGTCACCAGACAGCCGCCGACGCGACCGTAGTAGGCGTACTGGCCGTCGTCGTTCAGAAGGTGGGAGTTGCCGTAGAGGCGCTCGATCACCTGGGTTGCGACCGAGGTCTTCTCGCCCAGCCAGATCGCCATCCCCAGGACGAGGATGTCGGCCTCCATCACCTTCTCGAAGATCTGCGGCCACTCGTCCTTGTCCCAGCCGTGCTCCGACATGTCGGGCCAGACGCCGGTCGCGATGTCGTGGTCGATCGCGCGGATGCAGTCCACCTCCACGCCGACGCGGCGCATCATCTCCATCGAGATGTCCATGAGGCCCTGGGTGTGCGACTGCTCGGGCGAGCGCTTGAGCGTGCAGTTGATGAAGTAGGCCTTGAGGTCCGAGTAGTCGGTCTCGTTGTTCTCGCACAGCTCGGCGAGTTTGGGGTCGATGTCGGGCACGATCGCTCCTTGGGTCGGTTGCGCATGGGTCGGCCGAGCCGCCCCTTCGTTACAGGCGGCTGAGCTTAGGCTCCCGCCAGCACCCGGTTCGCCAGCAGCCCGAACGCCTCGATCCCGATCGCGAGGTCCGCCTCGTCGGTGTCCTCGCGCGCGGTATGCGAGAGCCCTGCGAGCGAGGGTACGAACAGCATCGTCGTCGGAGTCGAGCGCGAGACCTCGGCGGCGTCGTGGAGCGCGCCGCTCGTCAGTTCGCGCTCGGCCCCGCTCGCCAGGCGGCAGGCGTCCCTCGCGTGCTCGACCAGCTCGGGGTCGAAGGCCAGGGGCTCGATCCGCCAGATCTCCTCCTCGGCCACCGAGCATTCCCGGGCCGTCGCTGAATCCTCGATCGCAGCGCGCGCGGCGGCCAGCATCGCCTCGAGCTCGCGGGCGTCGCGGTGGCGCAGGTCGGCCACGAGCTCGGCCTCGCCCGCCACTGCGGTCGGTATCCCCGGATCGAGGCGCAGGACGCCGGTCGTCGCGACCCCGTCGTGTTCACGGCCGACCCCCTCGATGCGAAGGGCCGCGTCGGCGGCGGCAAGGCCTGCATCCCGGCGGAGCTCCATGGGGGTGGTGCCGGCGTGCGAGGCCTGGCCGGTGAACGTGAAGCGGTGGCGCTCGACCCCGGCGCATCCGTTCACCGCAGCGACCGCAACGCCCTCGGCCTCGAGCACCGGGCCCTGCTCGATGTGCAGCTCCAGGCAGGCGCCCAGCTCATCGCGGCGCGACCCGGACTCGAGCACCCGGTCCAGCTCGACGCCGTTCTCCGCCAGCGCGTCGGGCAGTCGGACTCCGTCGGAGTCGGTGAGCCCGCGGACCGCTCCCACGTCGAGCGTGCCGCTGAACGCGGAGCTTCCGAACAGGCTGCGCCCGAAGCGTGCGCCCTCCTCGTCGGCCCAGTCGATCAGGACCAGGGGCGAGGGGGGAAGCGCCCCCGAGTCCGCCCAGGCCCGAAGGACGCCGAGGCCTGCCATCACGCCAAGGGCGCCGTCGAGCCAGCCGCCGGCCGGGACGGAGTCGATGTGCGAGCCGACCGCCAGGGCCGGCCCGTCGCCGCCGCGAAGGCGCGCCCACAGGTTCCCGGCCTCGTCGCGCTCGGGCTCGACTCCGATCTCGGCCAGCAGGCCGGTGAGGAAGTCACGGGCCTCCCGCCAGGTCTCGGTCCAGCAGACGCGGCGCGCCCCCTCCGGGCCACCTGTCAGCCGGGCCAGCTCGCGCAGGTCCTCGATCACGCGAGCGGCGTCGATCGGCGGGCCCGCGCCGGCGGTCATCCGACCCGGTCGCGCCGCAGCGCCTGGGAGAGGCAGTGCGCCCCGCCGCCGCCCAGGGTGAACATGTCCAGCTCGGGGGCGACCAGCTCGAGCCCGCGCGCGCTCATCTGTTCGTTGAGCGACGTCGCCGCCGCGCCCGTCAGCACCCGGTCTCCGCCAAGCGACATCGCGTTCACGCCGAGCTTCCAGGCGTCCTCGCCCGGGACGTCCAGCAGCTCGAAGCCCTTCTCGCGCAGCCACCTGACCAGGCCGCCCGACGCGTGCTCGAGGCAGACCGCGGCGAGCTTTGGCGCCAGGACCGCCAGCAGCACGTCGATGTGGAGGAAGTGCCCCGGGATCGGCTCGACCCTGGCCTCCCAGCCCTCGGCCTCGAAGAAGGCGGCGAGCTGGCGGGCGGCCGGCAGCTCGGTGCGCGACTCGCCCGTTCCGATCACAACGCTGCCCGGCTCGACGATCATCACGTCGCCACCCTCGATCGCGCCGTTCGAGGCCATCTGCCAGATCGGGATTCCGGCGCCCTGGTAGAAGCGGATCACGGAGGCGTACTCACCCCGGCGCCACTGCTGCGCCGGCGCCGTTACGAACGCCCCCCACGGGGTCCCGACGCTGGAGTCGCGGGCGAACACCTGGTAGTGCTGTCCCGCCACGGGCGCGAGGAAGTGGCAGCTCACCCCGGCCTCCTCGTAGGCCGACACGAGCTCGGCGTGCTGCGCGAGCGCCCGGTCGCGGTCGAAGACCTTCCCGCTGTCCAGCGTGCCCTTCGAGATCGCGCTGGTGGGCCGCCACGAGAAGTTGTCGGGCGGGCAGAGCAGGACGTCGCGGAGGACCCCGTACTCGCTGTCGACGCCCCACGGGACGTCCGTCATTCGATCACCACCCGGATCGTCTTCAGGCTGCGGTCGCTCGCGCCTCGCACCCAGCCGCCGTGAGCGATCGAGTTGGAGATATAGGTGAGGGTCGCGGCGGTCAGGCGCTCACCCGGGAGGACGTTGGGCACGCCAGGCGGGTAGGCGGCGAGCGACTCGGCCGCCACCCGATCCTCCGCCTGCTCGAACGGGACGACCTCCTGGGGCCCGAGGAACGCCTCGCGCGGGGACAGCGCCGTCGGCCCCCATGGCGGCGGCGTGGCGAACGGCCCGAGGTCCGGTCCGCCCTCCCCGGCCCGCTCGACGGCGTGGCGCAGGCCCACGAGAAGCCGCTCGCCCGCCGTCGCGATGTCCTCACCGAGGCCGAAGGAGGCCAGGACCACATTCTCGGACGCCAGCTCCATGTTGATGTCGTCGACCTCGCGCATCAGCTCCGAGATCCGGTGGCCGGTGGCCCCGGTGCCACGGACGTCCACCACCAGGCGCAGCGGGTCGTAGGCGTGGACGCCGGGCCGGCCCACGATCCGCTCGTCGAGGACGTCGAGCCCCGCGATACCGCGGATCTCCTCGCGCAGGTCCGCCAGGGCGTCGGCTCCCTTGGAGAGGAGCTCCTCGCCGTCCATCACCGCGTGGCGGCGCGCCGCGTCGAGCGAGACGCTGAGCAGGCCGCTTGGGCTGGTGGATTCGATCAGCGTCACCGCGCGGTCGACGACGCGCTCGTCCACGTAGGCCGAATCCCCGAGGTGGAGGATCGCCGACTGGGTCAGGCTGCCGACGATCTTGTGCGTGGAGGAGAGGACCAGGTCGGCGCCGCACTCGAGCGCGGACGCGGGGAGCCGCGATGAGAAGTGCAGGTGCGCGCCCCACGCCTCATCCACATACAGCGGCAGGCCGGCGGCGTGGACGATCCCGGCGACGGATTCGACGTCGGCCACGGCCCCGAAGTAGGTCGGCGAGGTGATGAGCACGGCGATCGCGTCGGGGCTCTCGCCGATCGCCCGCTCGATGCTCTCGGGCGTCGCGCAGTGCGCGATCCCCAGCTCGGCGTCGACCTCGGGCGCGACGAAGTGGGGCTTTAGCCCGGCCAGGATCAGCCCGTCGATCGTGGACGAGTGCGCGTTGCGCTGCACGATGACGCCCTTCCCCGTGTGGGCGAACGCGAGGCAGACAGCGTGGTTCCCGCCGGACCCGCCGTTGACCAGGAACCATGACCGCGTTGCGCCCCAGGCCTCGGCCGCGAGCTCCTGCGCCTGCTGGAAGTAGTTCTCCTCGATGTCGCTGCCGACGTCGATCCCGGGCATCCCGGCGGGGATGTCCATCTCCAGCGCGCGTAGACCGATCGCCTCGCTCAGTCCGGTGTCGGCGGCGGTGCCCCCCTTGTGGCCCGGCACCACGAACCGGCCGGGATTACGTTCGCAGTAGTCGACGAACGCGTCGAGGTAGGGAGTCCGGCTCTGGTCGGAGCTGGGGGCCACGCCGCGACGCTAGCAAGGGCACAGCTGGCCGGGACGGGCGCCCTGACGGATCTTCAGCGGGCGCGGCGGAGCGCGCGGCGCACTGCCGCGTCGGAGCGAAGTCGATCAGGATCCGCCATCGCGAGCCACCGGACCCGCTTGCCGCGCAGGCCGACGAACAGGCGACGGCCCGCGCGCCGAGGTGCCTCGGCCACGTTGGTCCTGCCGATTCTCATCGTGGGCCGAACGGCGAGCCTGCGCTTCGCGCGCGCGGCGCGATCACCCGGGGCGACGCCGCCCTCGGAGTGCCCGCGGGATGAGGTCTGGATCAGCGCCGCCCCCTTCGGCGCCGGGCCACGGTAGGCCACCCGCAGCGCCGCGCCGCCGATCACGCACCAGCGATCGACCCCGCGCCTTCGCGAGCGCGGCTTGCCCAGGCGGGCCCGAACCCGTTTCGCGGCCATGCCCAGGCGGGCGCGCCCGACCCGCTTGCCCTGAAGCTCTCCGCCCGGCGGGATGCAGTTGCGGAACTCGGGATCGTTCCTGTAGACGTCGTTGGACTCCGCCAGGGCGATGCAGCTCGGGTCGGCGTCGGTTGCCTGGGTGAACATCACGCCGCCGCCCCCGTCCTCGCTGAAGTACGGGGCGTAGGCCGGGGGGACGAAGGGGGCCGCGCTGAACGGCTGGCCGCCGACGCGGAACTCGGTGACGCTAACGCCGCCGATGCCCTTCGCCTTGTCGAAGAAGTAGCCGCCGACCCAGTGCCACAGCTCTGGGCCCTCGCCCTGGACGAGGGACCCGGTCCACTCGTCGCGCTGGTAGTAGAAGCACTTCGAGCCCGCCGCCGCTACGCGGGCCGGCTCGTTGGCTACGAAGTCGACGATGCCCAGGTCCGGGAGGACGCTCTGCGAGTTCTTGTCGAACTTCACGCAGAAGGGGTCGGCCTCGGGATGCGGGAAGTCGGTGCCGGTGCCCACGTCCTGTAGCTCGCAGTTGAACGGGTTCGAGCCGTCGTACGGGGCGAAGGGCGCGGATTGGGCCTGCGCGATCCCGGTCATCGCCAGTGTTGCGAGGACGGTGGCGAGCGTGAGCCTGGTTTCCGATCCCAACATCGATCGGGAAGGTACCGGCGCGCCCTCGGCGGTGCGCAGGTAGCTTGCGCCGAGTGACCGACTGGCGCCGGGAACAGCAGCCGATCGACGATGGGGCCGTGCGCACCGCGCTCGCCGACGAGCTCTCGAGACGGGACTTCCTGGCGCGCGGAGGGAGGTTCGGCCTGGGCGCCCTGGTGCTCTCCGCGGGGCCCGTGGCGGCCCGGATGGCCGCACCGCCGCCCGCGGCCGCCCAGCTCGCGCAGCTGGACGGAACCATGCAGGCGTTCTTCGACACCATCATCCCGGGCAAGGCGGTCCCCGGCCTCCGCACGGAGACGGGGAACGCGATCGACCCCGCCGCGATCGCGGGGGTCGATACCGAGCACGGCGCCGTCTACGCGGACGCGCTCCTGCTCGCCCGCAACGCCAGGATCGGATTCGCGACGCTCGAGCCCGCGTTCTTCGCCGACCTGACGGCGCGGGCGCTGGCGGAGGGCGGGGTCTTCCTGCAGATGGACTACGAGGCCCGGGAACGTGTCTGCATCGCCGGCCTGGCCTTCTCCAACCCCGACCGGGTGGTCTGGGAGGCCGCCGCGGCGATCCCGTTCACGGCGTTCTGCGCTGCGGCCAACACGGTCAATGCGACCCGCGAGACGGCGGCCGGGTACAGGGTGATGGGCCACCCGGGCACCGCTCCGCACGGGTACACGGACTTCTCCTACCGCAGGAAGGTCAACCGCGGGCGGACACGACGCGGGTACCTCCCATGAGTACGGGAACCGCGGCGGTGCGGAGCAGGCGCCGGGAGATGTCCTGATGGCCGAGCGGGTTGACGTGTGCATCGTCGGGTCCGGGTTCGGCGGTTCGATCGCCGCCTACCGGCTCGCCGAGCTCTATCGTGCGGCCGAGCGGGACGCCAGCATCGTCGTGCTCGAGCGGGGCCTGGAGATGGGGCACACGGACTTCCGGCAGTCCATGGACATCGATCACCTCTCCGACATCTACGCGCTCGTTCAGGGGCAGGGGGGACAGATCGTCGAGGCGAACCTGGTCGGCGGCGGCTCCAACCTCTACCTCGCCGCCTCCCTGCGCTCCCCGAGCGAGACGTTCGAGCGGATGGATGCGCACCCCGACGACGGTCCGCGGCGGCGCATGTGGCCCGAGCCGATCTCGCGCAGGAAGCTCGACCGCTATTACCTGCGGGCGGAGCGCGGGCTCCGCGTGCGCCAGCCGTCGTGGAACGAGGTTTCGAAGTCGGGCGCCGTGTGGGCGGCGATGCTGCGCGAGGCCGGCTACACCGCGGACCGAGTGCCGGTCGCGATCGACTTCGACCGCTGCGTCGACGCGAAGTGGTGCTACACGGGCTGCGTGTTCGGGGCCAAGAACTCCCTGATCACGAACTACCTGGGCTCGGCGCGGAAGATGGGCGTGGAGGTGCGGCCCCTCGTCCAGGTCAACCAGATCACGGCATCGAACACCCCGCCCGACTACCGCTGGCTGGTTCGGGGGATGAACGTCGATCCGGCGACCAAGGGATCGGCCGGCGCGATCGAGGACATCGAGTGCAAGGTCCTGATCCTCGCCGCCGGTGCGATGGGCACGCCGCCGATCCTGCTGCGCTCCCGTGACGCCGGCGCGCTGCCGTCGATCTCGCCCCACGTCGGGCGGCATCTGGGCGTTAACGGCGACCATGTGGCGGCGATCGAGGTGAACCCAAAAAAGGCGCGAAGCGTCCTGGGCCTGCCGGGATACGGCGACTTCCACAAGGGCAAGCCGATCACGACCATGAGCTACGACTTCTGGGTCGGCAAGCGCGGCAACCGGCGCGACGGCACCCGCTTCACGCTCCAGGAGATCCTGCTCTCGCAGCTCACGAACTTCCTCTACGACGACGGGCGCGGCGACGGCGACGAGCCGGCGTGGTGGGGTCGCGAGAAGAAGCGCTCGATCTCCACCTGGAACGAGCACATCGAGATCCTCGCGATGGTCGAGGACACCCACGACGGCGAGTTCTACTCCGCCCCGCCTGGCGGCGGGAGCCATATGCAGCCGAACGGCGGCCCGGTCGGGATCGGGCTCTTCAACTACGAGCTCTCGCCGCAGTCCACGCGGATCAGGGAGGAGGCGAACGAGGCGATTCGCTTGATCTGCGAGCGCCGGGCCGTTGGCAGGTTCCTGAAGCTCGCCGAGACCGAGGGCGTGTACGCCTCGCACCCGCTCGGCGGGGCCCGGATGGCGGACGAGATCGGCCTCGGGGTCGTCGATCACCGGTGCGAGGTGTTCGGAAGCGAGGGGCTCTTCTGCATGGACTCGTCCGTGATCCCGACGAGCCTGGGCGTGAATCCGTCGCTCACGATCTCGGCCGTCTGCGAACGCGCGGCGGCGAAGCTGGTGAAACGCGCCGGGGACTACGGGCTGCCGGCGAGGCCCCAGGGCTTCAGGCACCGCCCGCCGGGCGTGCACCTGGGCCCGCGCCTCCATCCGTAGCTCTCCCGTGCCCCTGCTACCGTCCCCACGTCCCCGTGGACGACGACCTGCCTCGAAGTATCGGTTGCCCAGGCCGCCCCTGCCCCGGCCCCGGTTCTAGATGACCGCGCTGGCGCTGGTCGCGCTCTTTCTGCTGGTCGCGGTGAACGGGACGTTCGTCGCCGCGGAGTTCGCCCTGGTGCGGAGCCGTCGCAGCCGCCTGGAGGCGCTGGCGAAGGAGGGCGAGGCGGACGTCAACGCCGTCCTGGAACAGCTCGGGAAGATCGACGAGGTCCTTTCGGCGTGTCAGCTCGGCATCACGGTCGCATCGATCGGGATCGGCTTCCTCGGCGAGCCGGCCATCGCGACGCTTATCGAGCCCCTCTTCGGCGATCTGCCCGAGGCCGCCACGACCGGGCTCTCGGTCGCGATCGCTTTCGCCATCGCGACGACCCTTCACATCACCATCGGCGAGCAGGTTCCCAAGATGCTCGCGATCACCCGGCCCGAGGCCACGGCGCGCGTCCTCTCGCGGCCCGTGAACTGGTTCCGGATCGCCAGCGCCCCGTTCACCTTCTTCCTCAACAAGCTCTCGAACGCGATCCTGCGCCTGTTCGGGGTGCAGCCGGGGGACATCGAGGAGACGCACACCGCCGCCGACCTCAAGGAGATCATCTCCGGCTCCGCGATCCTCGATCCGGGCGAGGCCGGAATGCTGGGCGGCGTCTTCCACCTGCACGAGCAGGAGGCGCGTGAGGTGATGACCCCGATTCCCGCCGTCGTGACGGTCAACGCCGACCAGACGGTGGAGGAGGCGCTGCGCAGCTGTGTGTCGTCCGGGCACACCCGGCTGGTGGTGATCGAGGACGGAAACCCCGACAAGGTCCGCGGGGTCGTCCACAACAACAGCCTCGTCCGCCTCTACATGAACGCCGGCCCCGATACGGCGCTCGAGCCGGCGATCCGCGACGTTCCGATCTTCCCCGAGACGAAGCCGCTCGATGACCTGCTGGCCGAGCTTCAGCGCCAGCGCAGCTCGCTGGGCGTCGTCTCGGACGAGTACGGCCGGACGGTCGGCATCGCGACCGTCGAGGACATCCTGGAGGAGGTCGTCGGCGAGATCGAGGACGAGACCGATCCGCGCTCGACCTCGCTGCGCCGGCTGACCGACGGCGGCTGGTACGTCCGCGGCCACGTCCCGATCGGCGATCTCGAGGACGCCGGGATCAAGCTGCCCGTCGACTCCGACGCGTTCAACTCGATCGGCGGCTATGTGTTCAACGAGCTCGGACGGTTGGCCCGCCGAGGCGACACGATCCAGGCGAACGGCTACGAGATCCGCGTGGAGTCCGTGCGGGAGAACCGCATCGTGGCCGTGCGGATCCGTACGGTCACCGGTGAGCACCGGGCGGTTCCGGGTGCCGGAGCCGAGACCGGCGCCGACTGAGCGGTTTCCGTCCGCCGCCGGATCTAGTTTCCGAGGCAGTTGGCAGCAGGTCCGGCCATGAAGGGGCAGCCATGTGGGTCGTCCGGCTCACCGAAAAGCAGCTCGAGGTACTGAGGGCGGTCCTCCGCTCGGAGGAGCACCTCGGCCCGGCGCTCCGCGGCGCGCTCGAGTCGCTCGAGCTGGCCCGCTGGGACGACCTGCCCGACGCTCAGCTCCCGTGGGAGGACGTGATCGACGCGGCCAGGCGCCAGGGCATCTCCGAGGCCGACGTGATCTGGGATTTGTCGGGCAAGCAGCGCCGCGCCGCGGCCTAGTCCCGGCAGTCGGCCTCCCGGCCTACTCCTCGTACTCGAAGAAGCCCCGGCCGCTCTTTCGGCCGAGGCGGCCGGCCGTCACGAGGGCCCGGATAGCCCCCGGGACCCGATGGTCCGGGTTCCCGCTCTCCGCCTCGAGGCTCTCCCCGATGGCGGCCGCGATGTCCAGTCCGACGAAGTCGAGCAGCGCGAGCGGCCCCATCGGGTGGCCTCCGCCGAGTCGCATGCACGTATCCACGTCGGCGGGCTCCATCCCGCTCGACTCCATCAGCCGGACGGCGTCGAAGAGGTAGGGGAACAGCAGGCGGTTGACGACGAACCCGGCGGAGTCGGGCACCTCCACCGCGCTCTTGCCCAGGGCCTCGCACCAGCGGCGCGCACGGTCCGCGGCGCCGTCACGCAGCGCCTCGGGAAAGCAGAGTTCCACGAGCTCCATCCGGTGGGGAGGGTTGAAGACGTGTAGTCCCATGACGCGGTCGGGGTGACCGCTCGCCCGGGCGATGGCGCCGACCGAGAGCGAGGACGTCGTAGTCGCCAGGTCGGCCTCGGGACTGGCCTCGCCGAGAGTCCGCACCAGCTCCGCCTTGGCGCCGGCCTCCTCGACTATCGCCTCCACGATGAGGTCGCAGCCGGCGAGCTCGGCCGGATCGGTGGTCACCTTGATGAGATCGCCCGAGCCGCCCTCGACCTTTCGAGCGATCGTCTGCGCCGCTTCCTCGGCCTTCCGGGCGGAGGCGTCGCTGCGCGCGAGGAGGCGCACGTCGCCCAGCGCGGTGGCACACGCAGCTAACCCGCACGCGATCGTCCCGCTGCCGGCGATCGCCGGCGCCTCGTAGCCGTTGGGCGCGCTCACGGGGCCGCGTTTGTATCAGGCCGGCCCTCGCGGACCGCCCGGGCCAGCAGCTCGTCGAGCTGGGCGAGGAGCGGGGCGACATCGGCCTCCGTCGAGCCCGCGGCGCCGCCGATTCGCCTGGGCCCGACCTGGACCTGGAAGCGCATCGCCTCGTGCGAGCGCGGGAGCGCCCGCCGGACCAGCGCGCCGACCAGGCTGTGCCAGCGGCTCGCCGGGACCGAGTCGATCGCAGCGCGGAGGCCGGCGACCTCGTTCGCGCTCGCCAGGACCTCCGTCCGCGTGCCGGATTTCCGGTCGCTCAGGCGAACCAGGCCGTCCTCGTCGACACGGAGGTGCTGGCTGAGGCCGGCGTATCCACCCCAGCGCTGGTATCTGACGAGCTCCGCTGCCACCCCGGCAGCGTATTGACTGACCAATCAGTCGGTTCCAGTATCGTTCCTCACGCACCCGATTCTCCCCAGGAGGCTCCTATGGCCAGCAACGGAAACGGCAAGTTCCAGGGCCGCGAGGTAGTGATCGTCGAGGCGGTTCGGACCCCGATCGGCCGCGGCCATCCGGAGAAGGGCATCTACAAGGACACGCATCCGTCGAACCTGCTGTCCCAGACCTACACCGAGTTGATCGACCGCTCCGGGATCGACGCCTCGGAGGTTGGCGACGTCGTCACCGGCTGCGTCCAGCAGTTCGGCGAGCAGGCGTTCAACATCGGCCGCAACGCGTGGCTCGAGGCCGGCCTTCCGATGGAGACCCCGGCGACCACGATCGACCGCCAGTGCGGCTCCGCTCAGCAGGCGATCAACTTCGCCGCCGCGCTGGTCGCCTCGGGCGTCCATGACGTCGCGATCGGCGGTGGCGTCGAGCACATGGGCCACATCTCCTTTGCCGATGGGCTAGCCGTCCAGCAGGAGCACGGGTTGGCGTTCACCCCGGAGCTCATGGAGCGCTACAACCTGGTCCCGCAGGGCATCTCCGCCGAGATGATCGCCGACAAGTGGGAGATCCCCCGCTCGGAGCTCGACGAGATCGGCGTCCGATCGCACCAGCTGGCCGCCAAGGCAGCCGAGGAGGGGCGGTTCGACCGCGAGATCGTTCCGATTGCAGTCAACGGCGACACCCACTCGGCCGATCAGGGCATCCGCCCCGACACGAGCATCGAGGCCCTGTCGCAGCTGAAGCCGGCCTTCAAGGAGGACGGCAAGATTACGGCGGGCAACTCCTCGCAGGTCTCCGACGGCGCGGCTGCCGTGCTGGTGATGGCCCGCGAGAAGGCCGACGCCCTGGGCCTGTCCCCCCGCGCGAAGATCGTCGATCAGACGGCGGTCGGAGTCGATCCCGTGATCATGCTCACCGGACCGATCCCGGCAACGAAGAAGCTCCTCGAGCGCAACGGGATGACGATCGACGACATCGACCTGTTCGAGGTCAACGAGGCCTTCGCCTCGGTGCTCGCCGCCTGGCGCCGCGAGCTCGAGCCCGACATGGACCGCGTGAACGTGAACGGCGGAGCGATCGCCCTGGGGCATCCGCTCGGCTCGACCGGCGCGCGCCTGATGACGACGCTGCTGCACGAGATGGAGCGAACCGATGTGGAGACCGGCCTCGTCACCATGTGCTGTGGCGGCGGGATCGGCACCGGCACGATCATCCAGAGGGTCTGAGGTACCTGGGCGGCATCGCCCTGGCGCTCGCCGTCGCGGGTTGCGGGGGCGCTGACGCGACCACGACCGCGGGCTTCGAGGAGCCGCCGCCGCTGACGAAGGCCGAGTTCCTGGCCGAGGCGGACCGGATCTGCCATTCGGCGGAGTCCCAGATCGAGGCCGCCGCCGACGACTTCGCGACGGTCGAGGAGCCCGATCCCGCGGAGGTCCGCCGGATCGTCACCAAGGTCGTCGTTCCCAAGCTCCGCGCCGAGGCCGGCACGATCGCCCTCCTGGACCCGCCGCCGCACGATGCCGAGGAGGTCCAGGCGATCCTCGATGCCACCGAGCGCGGCGCGGATGCCCTGGAGAAGGACCCGCTGATCGCCCTGGACGGCATCCCCCCGGAACTCCGCGAGGCGGAACGCCTCGCCCGCGCCTACGGGTCGGGGGAATGCGGCCTGCGTTGAGCCGCCCGGCGAAGTAACGATCCGGCCGCTCGGGCGACTCTAGGGTTGTCCGGATGCCCGAGATCTCGTTCGAGAACCTCCTGATAGTCACAGCCGTCGCCTTCGCGGCGCCGCTGGCCCTGGGGATGTTCCCGCGCGTGAAGCTGCCAGCGGTCGTCCTCGAGATCGTGGCCGGCATCGTGATCGGACCCGCCGTCCTCGGGTGGGTCGAGATCGACGAGCCGGTCGAGGTGCTCTCGCTGCTCGGGCTCGCGTTCCTGCTGTTCCTCGC
This sequence comes from uncultured Solirubrobacterales bacterium, assembly GCA_963807385.1. Classification (GTDB taxonomy): domain Bacteria; phylum Actinomycetota; class Thermoleophilia; order Solirubrobacterales; family 70-9; genus JBDTSW01. The sequence continues at coordinate 670,822 of CAWEBQ010000003.1, read as the reverse complement.
GGGGCTGGAGATCGACCTGGCGGCCCTTCGCGGGCGCCTGCTGCGCGAGGCGTCGGTCGGGTTCGCCGTTTCGCTGAGCCTAGCCGTGGGCGCCGGACTGGCGCTCGCGGCGGCCGGGATCGCGGACTCGCCGCTCCTGATCGCCGTGATCCTCGCCTCGACCTCGCTCGGCGTGATCGTCCCCGTCCTGCAGGACTCGGGAGAGGCGAGGACTCCCTTCGGACAGCTGGTGATCGCCGCGGCGAGCATCGCCGACTTCGCGTCGGTGCTGCTCCTGACGTTGCTCTTCTCGGGCGAGGCGACGGGCACCGAGTCGAAGCTGCTCTTGATCGGCATGTTCGTGCTCGCGATCGTCGTCGTCGCCGTCATGGTGGCTCGGGTCGAGCGCTCGCCGCGAATCTCGGCGGCACTGCGGGCGCTCCAGGACACGAGCGCGCAGATCCGCGTCCGGGGCGCGTTCCTGCTCCTGGTCGGGATGGTCGCGCTGGCCGAGCAACTCGGCCTCGAGCTCATCCTGGGCGCGTTCGCCGCGGGCGCGATCCTCAACCACCTCGACATGGACGACGCGATGACCCACCCCGAGTTCCGGGCGAAGCTCGCCGCGGTCGGGTTCGGCGTCTTCATCCCGGTCTTCTTCGTCGCGAGCGGGGTCCGCTTCGACCTCGACGCGCTGTTCGCCGACGCGGCGACGATCGTGTCGATCCCGGCGTTCCTCGGCGCATTGCTGGTCGCGCGCGGGCTCCCCGCGCTCCTCTATCGCGCGGACTTCGGTCGGCGACGGGCGCTCGCCGCAGCGCTGCTGCAGGCCACGTCACTGCCGTTCATCGTGGCCGCAACCCAGATCGGGCAGGACCTGGGGGTGATCGACGCGGCGGCCTCGGCCGCCTTTATCGGGGCCGGGTTGCTCTCCGTGCTCGTCTTCCCGATCACGGCGCTCGGCCTGCTGAAGGACCCGGCGGCGCCACCGGCGGGTAGCGCCGGGGTCTAGGCGAGGCGGCCGCCGACGAACTGCACCATGCCGGCCAGTCGTTGATGGACGCCTGTGAAGCCGCGCTGCTGAAGCGCATCGACGATCTCATCGGACTCGAACAGGCGCATGCCGCTTGCGCGTTCGAGCGCCGGCCTCACCGGCGACGGGGTGAGCTGGCGCCGCACGGAGGTCATCACCGCGATGCGGCCGCCGGCGCCGAGCACTCGGCGCATCTCGTCGAGCGCGGCGTACGGGTCGGCGAACAGGTGGAGCGCGGCAAAGCAGCACGCGGCGTCGAAGCACCCGTCGCGGAACGGCAGCGCGGTGGCGTCGCCGCGGACCAGCGCGATGTTCTCGACGCCGGCCTCCGCGTTCTCGGCCACGCCCTTGCGCAGCATCGTCTCCGATGCGTCCAGGCCGACGGCAAACCCGCCCGGCCCGACGATCGAGGCGAAGCGGCGGGTGAAATTGCCGGGTCCGCATGCGAGGTCGAGGACCTCGTCGCCGGCCTGCAGGCCCATCAGCAGCCTTGCGATTCGCGCTTCCTCGTCCATGCCCGGCCCGGTGAACCCCTTCACGGCGCGCGCCAGCGCCGGGCGCCACCAGCGCTCGTAGATGCGCGGAACCAGTGAGCTCTCCATCAGGTTCTGGAAGGCTCCGGGCGAGTCCACGTCGGCGTCCAGGAGATCGACGTACCCCATTCGGGAGGCGCCGAGCTCCCGGTCTGAGTACTCGGGCTTGAGGAGTTCGGGGAGGCGGGCGACCGCGCTCAAACCGCGCTGCGGGGCTCGCCCGAGTGCCCGGCGAGCTCGGTCAGCCTTGCGACCTGCCGCTCCCCCTCGATTCGCGCGGGGTCATCGGCTGGGAGGCCATCCGTCAGACGGGAGATCCGGTTGCGGATCTGGAGCGCGAAATGGGGGGTCGCCGGCCCGGCGAGGGCCCTGACGTCCTCGATCGTGATCCGTCGTCCGGTCAGGCGGTCCTCTCGTTCGCGCTCGCTCATGGCTGCTTGCTGCTCCGGTCGCTCCCGCCCCCGGCGGTTGACTTGTCGTTCGCTTTGGGCTCTGCTGTGCCCGGCGGGGGCCCGAGCACGTCGCCTCCGGTGCCCGACCCTACCTTGACCAGCTCCGCGAGCTCGTCGACCTGCGCCTGGAAGGGGATCGAGATCGTCGCCTGGTCGCCGATCACCCAGACGTGGTTGTAGAGGGCGCGGGTGGGGTCGTCCTGGTATCCGGGCTTCAGATCGAGCAGGTAGCCGCGCAACGCTCCGGGCAGCTCGCCGGAATCGTCGGTTAGCAACGCCGGACCCCATTTGCCGCTGGCCGAAAGCGCGGCCGCCGCGCCAGCGTCGGCCGGGCGATTCGTGTTCAGCAGCACGAACCCGTGTCCGGGGTCGTTGATGTTCCAGCCGAAGGTCCCGTCCGTGAATCGGGCGAACTCGACCGCGTTCTCCACGGGATCCTTCGCGGCGATGCGCGTCACCTCGCCGCCCGCCTCGTTGAGCTGGTCCACGGCCTTGGGCGAGATCGCGGAATCCGGACCCAGAACGTAGACGGGCACCTTCCGGTTCGCCTCGATCAACTCGAGCGTCGGCTTCGGAACGGAGTCGCGCTGGGCGAACAGAACGGGATCTCCGCTGCGCGCCGCCCAGGCGGCGGCGGGCATGGCGAAGGCCGCCTCGTCGGAACTCGTGACGACGATGCTCTCGGGCGGTTTGCCCGTGAGCTTCTCCCGCAGCTTCGCCACCTCGGCAGCCACCTCGGCCGGGTTCTGACCCCCCGCCGCGGCGGTGCTCAGGCCGTCGGGCTCAGCCCCGTCCCCGATCACGAAGATCTGGTCGTCCTTCGTGTCGGCGGAGCCCTTCGGGGCGAGGGCCGCGAGGGCCGACCGGGTCAGGTCCGGCAGGTCGCCGCCCTCGCTGTAGAGGAGCGGCGCCGAGACCGGCTCCGCGGCCAAAGACGCGGCGGCGATTCCGCCGGGCCAATCGGCGACATCGACCATCGAGACCGCTGCGGGACCCTCGAGCCCGCCGGTGGACGGGTTGGTGGCCAGGGCGACGGCAGCGGCGTCGGCCACCGGGTCGGCGCCCGCCACCCGCGTTGTATTGCGGGTCGCGAAGGCGGGGAAGCCGAGGTCCTGGGTCTCGTTGGTCGATCCCTCGACGCGCTTGACGACCGCCTCCGGTGCGGCCGCAGGAGGGGCCGGTTCGTCGTCGCTCAGCTCCTGGTAGCCGAGGTACGCCCCGGCGCCGATCGCGCATGCCAGGACGACGATCCCCAGGCCGATCGCGAATCGGCGGCCCGGGAGGTGGCTGCCGACCCAGTGGCCGACGTCGGAGAAGAAGTAGCGAACCCGCCTGAACATCGCGGGCAAACGCTAGCGATCGGCGCCTCCGACTCCCGCCAAGGGTATTCTTCCCGGTGGTTGACTGACCGGTCAATCAGTAGCCACGACGGAGGTTCATCACCGCATGGATTTCGCCCTCAACGACGAGCAGCTCGAGTTCAAGGCGACCTGCCGCGACTTCGCCCGGGACGTGATCCGTCCCGTCGCAGCCAAGCACGACGCCGAGGAGTCCACTCCGTGGGAGGTCATCCGCGCGGCACGTGAGCGGGGGCTGCACGGCCTCGAGCACCTGCAGCGCATGGGCGCCGACACCGACGGCGTCCTCGGCGTCATCTACTCGGAGGAGATGCACTGGGGCTGCGCCGGGATCGCGCTCGCCGTCTCCGGCTCGTCGCTCGCCGCTGCAGGTCTCGCGGCCTCCGGCACGCCCGAGCAGATCGCGCAGTGGGTCCCGGAGTGCTTCGGCATGGGGGAGGAGGTCAAGCTCGGCGCCTACGCGGTAACCGAGCCGCAGGCCGGCTCCGACGTCAAGAGCATGCGCACGACCGCCAAGCTCGATGGGGACGAGTGGGTCCTGAACGGCACCAAGGTCTTCATCACGAACGGCGGCATCGCCGACGTCCACGTGGTGGTCGCCACAGTTGACCCCGAGCTCGGCCACCGCGGTCAGGCATCGTTCGTGATCGGCCGGGACACCCCGGGCCTGCGGCAGGGCAAGAAGGAGACGAAGATCGGGATCCGCGCCTCGCATACGGCCGAGGTGGTGCTCGAGGACTGCCGGATCCCCGTCGAGAACCTGCTCGGCGGCATGGACAAGCTCAACCGGAAGCTGGAGCGAGCCCGCTCCGGGGAGTCCTCCGGCCGGGCGTCCAACGCGCTCGCGACGTTCGAGCTGACGCGCCCACTCGTCGGCTCCTCCGCCCTGGGCATCGCCCAGGCTGCCTATGAGTGGACCCTCGGCTATCTGGGCAACGGTGCCCACGCCGCCGACCCCTTCGAGCGGGCGCTCGACGAGAGCTCGACCGCGGGCCAGCCGCCGCTGCGGCGGCAGGCCAACCAGCAGGTGCTGGCGCAGGTCGCGACCGAGATCGAGGCCGCCCGCCTGCTCGTCCAGCGCGCGGCCTGGATGGGCCGCAACGGCCGCCCGATGACGGGCGGCCAGGGCTCGATGTCGAAGCTCAAGGCGGGGCAGGTGGCGGTCTCCACGACCCGCCAGCTCATGGACCTCGTCGGCCCCTACGCGCAGAGCATGGAGTGCCCGCTCGAGAAGTGGTTCCGCGACGCCAAGATCTACGAGCTATTCGAGGGCACGGCGGAGATCCAGCGGCTCGTCATCTCCAGGATGCAGGTGGCCGAGTACGCGGAGCGGTTGAGTGAGGCCGCGGAGATCGCCGCGCCCTCCGGCGGCGACGCCGTCCAGGCCGCCGCCGGACAGCTGACCTCCGCGTAGCGGACGGGGAAATCGCCGGCCAGCCCGGGGTCTAACCTCGGGCGCCATGGCGCACTCGCACCCTCGCTCGCACGGAATGGAGGCGGCCGTGGCCATGCGCCGCGCGGGCAACCGCAGGCGGATGCGCACCGCGCTGGCGATCAACCTCGGCATGCTCGGGGCGGCGATCGCCGGAGGCCTGTTCTTCGACTCGCTCGCCCTGCTGGCCGACGCCGGCCATGTGCTCTCCGACGTCGGAGCGATCCTGCTCGGGCTCGTGGCCGCGGGGCTGGCCGCGCGGGGCGGCGGGCCGCGCCGCACGTTCGGCTTCCACCGCGGGGAGGTCCTCGCCGCGCTCGTCAACGGGATCGCGCTGGTTGTGCTCGCGGTGCTCATCATCATCGCCGCGATAGGGAGACTCTCCAGCCCTCCTGAGGTCGATGGGACGGGGGTCCTGCTGGTGGGGATCGTGGGCCTTGCCGGCAATGCCTGGGCGACCTGGGTGCTGGCCCGGGGCGAACGGACCGACATCAACCTTGAGGCCGTGCTGCGCCACTCGGCGGCCGACGCCCTGGGATCGATCGCCGTGGTGGCATCGGCGCTGGCGTTCCTCGCCTTCGGCTGGCGCGAGGCAGACCCGATCGCCAGCCTCGCGATCGCGGCGCTCATCCTGGCCTCCTCGTTCCGTCTGGTTCGAGAGCCGCTCGACGTCCTGATGGAGAGCGCGCCCCCCGGCGTGGACGTCGACGAGGTGGGCGAGGCGATCTGCACGGTGGGCGGCGTGCGCAGCGTCCACGAGCTCCACGTCTGGACGGTCACCTCAGGGTTCGACGCGCTGGCCGCGCACGTGGTGGCCGACGCGGCCGACCGCGATCGGGTGCGGCGTGAGCTCGAGTATGTACTGCGCGACCGCTTCGGGATTGAGCACACGACCCTCCAGATGGAGGAGGCGGCGGACGAGAAATCCCTGCTGCAAGTGGAGTTGCAGCAGCCATAACAACTGTTAAGGAATGCTTGCAATAACCGTTGCGCTTGCTACGGTGAGCCCGCAACTCGCCGAGTTCACGCCCACAATCAGGCGTGGAGCGGGGGACCCACTTGATCGGCCGCCCAGCATGGCCGGTGGGGCGAATGGCCCGGGCTCCGTCAAGGGGCACTCCGGGCCTAGCGCGACCAGCGCGAGCCCGTCAGCTAACCCCGTAGGCAACGCAGCAGATGAGCACCCAACCGAACACAGGATCACCCGACCGCCGCCGCGCCGCGATTGCCGCGGCCGTCTTCGCGTGCCTGGGCGTGGGGCTGATCGGCGTCAGCAGCGCCCCGGCGCAGGACCTCCAGTCCGAGCTTGACTCGAAGGAGGGTGTCCTCAGCGAGCAGAAGGAGCAGAAGGGAGTTCTCTCCACCGACATCCAGGAGTACACGGCGGACATCGACCAGCTGCTCGGCGAGGTCGCCACGCTCCGAAATCGCGAGGCGATCGTCCAGGAGCGGCTCGACCGCACCCAGGCGAAGCTCAACCGGGAGGTCGATCACCTGATCGTCCTTCGGGACCGACTCCAGGCGTCGATGAGGATCCTCTCGCATCGGCTCGTCGAGATCTACAAGTCGGACGAGCCCGACGCGATCACCGTGATCCTGCAGTCCGACGGGTTCGACGACCTTCTCGAGCGCTACCGCTACCTGGACTCCATTCAGGCGCAGGACGCGGCGATCGTCGATCGCGTGCACACCCTCCGCGACGAGACGAAGGACCTGGTCGACACCGTTCGCGCCGCCCGCGACGAGATCGCTGCCCGGGAGGCGGAGTTGGAGCGCACCCGGATCCAGCTCGAGGCGCGTGAGGCAGATCTCGAGGTGGCCCGTGCGGCCAAGGCCAACGCGCTCGACTCGGTCCAGAACAACATCGAGCGACTCGAGGGCGACATCTCCGCGCTCCAGGACGACATCGCAGCCCAGCTTCAGGCAGCCCAGGCGTCGACCACGACGCCCGCGCTCCCCGCCGGGCCGATCCAGGGTGAGTCGTCCAGCGGCTTCATCTGGCCGGTCAACGGGCCGGTGGTCTCGCCGTTCGGCCCGCGCTGGGGCAGGATGCACGAGGGCATCGACATCGCCGCGCCCGCTGGCACCCCGATCCGTGCCGTGGCGAACGGCCGTATCGCGCTGGTCCAGTCCGAGGGCGAGAGCGGGGGCTACGGGAACTTCACATGCGTGGACCACGGCGGCGGCGTGGCGAGCTGCTACGCGCATCAGTCGTCGTACGCGATCACGTCCGGATCGGTCCAGCAGGGCGCCGTGATCGGCTACGTCGGATGCACGGGAAGCTGCTTCGGCGACCACCTCCATTTCGAGGTCCGGATCAACGGGGCCGCCGTTGATCCGATGGGCTACCTCTAGCCCGCCGGGCACGGCTAAAGGTTTCTCCCCGATCTGCCGATCGCTAAAGCGATCCTCCGCGTTTGCCGATAGGGACGTGGGGAGCTTGTCGCGCCGGGCGCGGCGTGCGATCATGAAGGGACCGGGATCTTCAGCAAGATGAGCAAGCCACGGATCGGCAATCTGCGCGAGTACCTCGCGGGCACGGGCGCCACGGGCGCCCTGATCGCGGGAGCGGTGATCGCCTTCCTCTCGGTCGGTGCGCTCGTCGCCTTCGACGGCTTTCCCCTCGGCGGCGATGAAGCCTCCGGCAGCCTCTCCCTCGCCGACCAGCCCGGCGGCCAGGCGCCCGAGGCGGCCGCGCTCGCCCTCGCCGGCACTCCCGGCTCCGTGGCGGCCGCGCCCGCCGGCGGCACGGTCGTCGCGGCGATCCTTCCCGGCGGCGTGCGGGTCGGACCCGGCTTCGGCCCCGGCGGAGCCGCGGGCGGCGGCTCCGGAGGCAGCGATACCGGAGGCGGCGAGAACCCCCCGGGACCACCCACCCCCGGCCCCGGGCCCAGCGGCAGCGGCGTGGTCGGCGGGCTGGTTGACGAGCTCGATGAGACCGCTGGCGGCCTCGGCCTTCCCGCGCTGGGCGGCACAACCGGGCCGCTCACCGATCAGATCGATCGAACGCTCAACGACACGCTCAACAACGTTGGCGGCGCCGTCGGGCAGCCCAGCCTGGGCGCCAATGTGAACAACACAGTCCGCGGCCTCACCAACGGCCTGCTTGGCCGCGAGGGGCTCACTGGCCAGCTTCTCGGCGGCAACTAGACCGCCGCCCGATCAGCCGGGGGTCAGCGCCTTGGCCATCCACCGCAGCGACTCGCCCTGCATCTCGGCGTCGTGCTGCGCGGAGCGATGGTGCCCGCCGGGGAGGACGATCAGCTTGCGTGGCTCCCCCGCTCGCTCGAAGAGCATCCGGGAGTGCTCGGAAGGGATCCGCTCGTCCCCCTCGGCGTGGAGCAGCAGCACCGGCTTACCGGCGAGGCGGGCGACCGCGTCGGCGATGTCATGCTCGGCCAGCCACGCGCCAAGGGCCTCGCGAGCCTCGGGCCCGGCCCGGAACTCCAGGTCGCCACGCCGCAGGCCCCTGCGCAGATCGTCCTCGCTCGCCGGGCAGACCGCGATCACGCCGGCGAGCTCGTCGCTTGCGGCGGTCGCGTGGATACCCATGTACCCGCCCATGCTCGACCCCCGCGCCACGACCCGCGCCGGATCGACTCCGTCGTGACCAGCCAGCAGGCGAGCCATCACCGCCACGTCGCCCAGGGCTCCCGGCCCCATCTCGTCGGCCGAAGCGCCATGCCCGCGCTGGTCGTAGGCGACCGCCGCCCAGCCCGAGCCGGCCGCCGCGCGCCCGAAATCCCCGTGGTTCTCCTTACGCGATCCGGCACCGTGGACGATCACCACACCCGGCCATGGAGGCGGGGAGTCCGGCAGCCACAGCCAGTAGGGACGCCCAGAGTGGGTCCCGGTCTCGGACGGGCGGCGCGGGGATGGCATCGGCCTTCTGCTCAAGACGTTGCGGAACCTACCCGGCGGCGGGCCCTTCGTCGTCCGCCCGCGATAATCGAACGGGTATGAGCGCACAGGCCCAAGCGAATCCGGTGACCGGCTCGGCGGTGCTGCCGCTCGGGTCCCGCGTGAACGAGCGCGGGCATCTCGAGATCGGCGGCTGCGACGCGGTCGAGCTCGCTCGGGAGTTCGGCACGCCGGCCTACGTCTACGCCGAGGACGACATCCGCTCGCGGGCGCGGGCGTACCTCGGCGCCTTCGAGGCACACGGAGTGGAGCACGAGGTCCTGTTCGCCAGCAAGGCGGCCCCGTTCACCGCGGCCTACTCGGTGCTTCGTGAGGAGGGCCTGTCGGTCGATGTGGCCTCCGGGGGGGAGCTCGCGATGGCACGCGCCGCCGGCTTCGGCCCGGAACGGATCTACGTGCACGGGAACAACAAGACCGAGCCCGAGCTGCGCGAGGCGCTCGACGTGGGCGTCGGCCACATCATCTGCGACTCGTTCGACGAGATCGAGCGGCTGGATGCGCTGGCCGCGGAGCCCCAGGACGTGATGATCCGCGTCACCCCGGGGATCTCGCCGTCCACGCACTCCTACGTACAGACGGGCGGGCTCGACTCGAAGTTCGGGTTCGGACTGGAGGACGGGCTCGCGGCCAAGGCGATCGAACGCGTGCTGGAGGCCGAGAGGCTGAACCTGGTCGGCCTCCACGCGCACATCGGTTCGCAGATCTTCGAGCTCGAGCCGTTCGTGAAGGCGATCGCCGCCCTGGGTGACCTCGCCGATTCCGCCTGGTGTCGCACGGTGAACGTGGGAGGCGGGCTCGGGATCGCGTACACGGCCGCCGACGAGCCGCCCTCGATCGAGGCGTACATAGACGTCAAGGTGAGCGGCGTCCGCGAGGTCTTCGCCGAGCTGCCCCGCATCCTCGTCGAGCCGGGCCGCTCGTTGATGGGTAACGCCGGGGTCACCCTCTACACGGTCGGGACTGTCAAGGAGATCCCCGGCGTGCGCACCTACCTCGCCGTCGACGGCGGGATGTCGGACAACCTGCGCCCGATGCTCTACGGCTCGCGGTACGAGGCTCTGATCGCGGGTCGCCCGACCGACCCGCCCGAGGCCGAGGTGACGGTCGCCGGGATGCACTGCGAGTCCGGGGACATACTCATCCGCGATGCGCATCTCCCGGCCCCCCGGCTCGGCGACGTGCTCGTGACGCCTGCGACCGGGGCCTACGGCTACTCCATGGCGAACAACTACAACGGCATGACCCGCCCGCCCGTGGTGTTCTGCAGGGACGGCGACGCGCGGCTGGTCGTCAGGCGGGAGACCTACGAGGACCTGATGGGCCGCGATGTCTGAGCCGGCGCGAATCGGCCTGCTGGGCAGGGGCACCGTCGGCGGCGCGTTCGCCGACCTCCTGGCCGAGCGCGCGGACGAGATCGAGGCGATCTCCGGCCGCCGCCCCGAGATCTCCGGGGTGCTCCGCCGGTCGGAGGGCGACTTCGAGCAGATCCTCGCCGCGTCAGACATCGTCGTCGAGCTGATCGGGGGCACCGACCCGGCCCGCGATCACGTCCTCCGGGCGCTCGAGGCCGGCAAGCACGTGGTGTCGGCGAACAAGCAGCTGATCGCCCAGCACGGCGACGAGCTGTTCGCCGCCGCGCGAGAGGCCGGCGTTCAGCTCCGTTTCGAGGCCGCCGTCGCGGGCGTGGTGCCCGTGATCCGAGTGATCCAGGAGAGCCTCGCGGCGACCGAGATCACCAAGGTCTTCGGGATCGTCAACGGGACCACCAACTTCATCCTCAGCGAGATGGCCGGCACGGGCGCCGACTACGCGGAGACCCTCAAGCGGGCCCAGGAGCTGGGCTACGCCGAGGCGGACCCGACAGATGACGTAAACGGCGCCGACGCCGCGGCCAAGATGGCGATCCTCGCCCGTCTGGCGTTTCACTCACCCGTCTCCCTTGGCGACGTCAGCTTCGAGGGGATCGAGGACGTCCGGCCCGAGGACATCGCCTACGCGAAGGAGCTGGGCCTCTCCCTCAAGCTCCTGGGCGTCGCCGAGCGGGTGGACGACGGCATCTCGGTACGCGTGTTCCCCTGCTTCCTGTACCGGGGCCACCCGCTCGCCCCGGTCGAGGGCTCGTTCAACGCCGTCATGGTCGAGGCGCCGACGATCACCGAGATCACGATGTCCGGGCCGGGCGCAGGCGGGCCCGAGACGGCGACGGCGGTCCTCGGTGACATCGTCTCGATCCTCGCGGGCAACGCGCCCGTCCACCAGACGCGGGTGAACCTGGAGGTCGTCCGCGACATCTCCTCCTCCTACTACCTCCACCTGGAGGTGGCGGACCGCCACGGCGTCCTGGCGCGGATCGCCGACGTGCTCGGCCGCAACGAGATCTCGGTCCGCAGCGTTGTCCAGCGCGGCCACGGCGACGATGCCCGGTTGGTGATGGTGATGCACGAGGCGCCGGAGTCGAAGTTCCAGACGGCCCTCGCCGAGATCGCCGCGCTCGATTTCCTGCGCTCGCCTCCCAGGGCACTGAGGGTGATCGAGGAGGAGTTCGTCTGACCCCCCCGCCCCTGATCGAGCGCTACCGTGAGCGCCTCACCACGCTTGAGCCGAACGACCCACTCGTCACCCTCAACGAGGGCTCGACGCCCCTCGTCGAGGCCCCGGTGATCTCCGAGCGCGTCGGCGCCAGGGTGCTGCTGAAGCTCGAGGGCGCCAATCCCACCGGCTCCTTCAAGGACCGGGGGATGACCGTCGCCGTGTCCCGCGCCAAGGGCGCCGGGGCCGAGGCGGTGATCTGCGCCTCGACCGGGAACACGGCGGCTAGCGCCGCGGCTTACGCGGCGCGGGCGGGCATGCGAGGGGCCGTGATCGTGCCGGAGGGCAAGATCGCCATCGGCAAGCTGGCCCAGGCGCTGATGCACGGAGCCCGCGTGGTGGCGGTGCGGGCCAACTTCGACCGGGCGCTCGAGATCGTTCGCGAGATCGCCCAGAAGCACCCGGTCGAGCTGGTCAACTCGGTCAACCCGCACCGGATCGAGGGCCAGAAGACAGCCGCCTTCGAGGTCTGCGACGAGCTGGGTGGACCCCCAGGGGCACTCGCGATCCCGGTCGGAAACGCCGGCAACATCACCGCCTGGTGGCGGGGCTTCGGCGAGTACGAGGCCGCGCCCGTGCTCTACGGCTTCCAGGCCGAGGGCGCGGCGCCGCTGGTGGCCGGGCACCCGATCGAGAACCCCGAGACGGTCGCCTCGGCGATCCGAATCGGAAACCCTGCGCGCTGGGAGGAGGCGATGACGGCCGTCACCGACTCGCGCGGGCGGATCGCCGCGGTCTCCGACGAGCAGATCCTCGACGCCTACCGGCTTCTCGCCTCCGCCGAGGGCGTCTTCTGCGAGCCGGCCTCAGCCGCCTCGGTCGCGGGCATACTCGCCCACGGCCTGCCGACCATGGAAGGGGCACCCGAGCCCGAGACGGTGGTCTGCGTCCTGACCGGCCACGGCCTCAAGGACCCCGACACGGCCCTCGGCAAGGCCCCCTCGGTCACCGGCTGCGACGCTGACCTCTCCGCCGTCGAGCAGGTCCTCTTCGCCTAACCCGGCGCGACGTTTCGACTGACCCCCGCCCCACGAGCGGCACCTGAGGTGCGCTCTGGGCTCTTCAGGTGCCAATCGATTGCGGTGGGGGGTTTCGGCGCGAAGTGCGCGCGACGCGTTACGCGGATGGCGAGACGATCGCGGGGTGCCGCGACGCCTCCTCTCCCTGATCGTCCCGCCGCTCTGCGGTGTCTGCGGCCGTAACTGCGGATTCGCGCAACCCGCTGTGCGACGCCTGCGCCCACGCGATCGCCACGGCCCCGCCGCAGCCTTTCACCGTCCCCGGCATCGATCGGGCTCTGGCGGCAGCCCCGTACGAGGGAGCGCCGCGCGCCCTCATCGCCGGGCTCAAGTTCGGCAGGCGCCTGGCGCTCGCGGGCGTGGCCGCAGAGGCGATCCAGGCCAAGGCGGACCCGTTCCTCTCCGGCGCGGTCGTACCGGTGCCGGCGGACCCTTGGCGTCGGCGCATCCGCGGGTTCGACGCTGCGGCCCTGATCGCCGGGGACCTCGCCGCCCGGCTTGGACTTCCCCTCTCGCATTGCCTGTCCCGTCCCCACGCCCAACGGCAGGTCGGCCGCGCCAGAGCGCAGCGGCTCGGGACGCCGCCCGCGATCCGCGCCCGTGGGGAGGTTCCGTCGAGCGTCGTCCTCGTCGACGACGTCACGACCACCGGCGCCACGCTCGCCGGATGCGCCAAGGCCTTGAGGGCGGACGGGTGCGGCGAGATCCTTGCCCTCGCGTTCGCACGGGCGTAGCATCCATATGAAGCGACGAAAGGAGCAGCGGGTGCGAATCGAGGTAAGAGGACGAAACTTCGAGGTAACGGACGAGCTGCGAGACGCCGTCGCCAAGCGCTTCGCCCGGACGGGGCGGCAGGTCTCCGAGCTGGCGACGCTCGACGTCGAGCTCTCCGAGGAACGCAACCCGTCGATCCGCGACAGCGAGGTCGTCGAGGCCACGCTGCGGGTCAAGGGCAAGACGCTTCGCGCGAGGGAGGCCTCGCCTGAGATGCTCCACTCGATCCACGAGGCCGCCGAGGACATCCGCCGCCAGGTCAAGAAGTACCGCGAGAAGCGGCGCAGCCGCTGGGCGGCGCGCCGTTCGAAGGCGCGGCTGCGTTCGAGCGCCGCGTAGTCCGGCGCTCAGCCGGAGATCGGAACGACGCCGGTGATGTTGGTGCCCGCGTCAGGGCTGGATTCCACCGTCAGCTCCCCGCCCAGCGCCCCGATCCGATCCGACATGTTCTGAAGGCCGGCGCTCCCGTTCCGCGAGGTGACGTCGAAGCCGGCGCCGTCGTCGACGATCGGGATCAGGCCGCCGGGACCGATCAGGCGGTCGGCCATCCCACGCACCTGCTCGTCGCGGCAGGTCACGTAGGGGAGGAACGTCGCGCTCTCGGGCACGCGGGTGGCGACCAGGCAGAAGTCCTCGACCCCCTCGAGGCGGTTGCGATTCGGCTCTGCGACCGGGGGCTTGGCCCGCGTCGGGCTCGGGGACTTCGCGTAGCGGGAGACGATCCCGTCGATGCCGCCGGGAAGCGAGCCACCCGCCACCTCGGACACGCCGTCGGGGATCCCACCGCCGACGGGGGCGATGCTCTCGGCGTAGTCGAGGCCGTGGCGCTCGGCGAACGATTCGAAGGGCGATCTATCCACCGAATCCTCCAGGGGTGTGCGCAGCGATCACGGTGAGGCTTCGGCCTCGCTCATGCAGATTGCCGTGACACGGGCTGATCTCTTCATGGCGGCCAAGCGCTTCATGTTGGCCAACCTAGTGCGGCATCGTCAGCCGATCATGAGTGCAGGCACTGATTGAACGGCTGCCCACCGACCGGCCCGGCGGAAACGGATGATCAGCCGTGCCGTCGTTACCCGGCTGAGCCGCAGCGATCCGCCCGATACCCTGAACGGGTATGGCAGGCCGAGGACTTATCGACCGCGCCCTCCGCGCCGGAGAGGGCAAGAAGTTCAAGGACTTCGCCAAGCGCGTTGACATCATCAACCGCTTCGAGCCGGAGATGGAGCTGCTCGACGACGCCGACCTCCGAGCGCACTCCGACGAGCTTCGCAGGCGGGCCCGCGAGGACGGCGAGACGCTGGACGAGCTGCTCCCCGAGGCCTTCGCGCTGTGCCGTGAGGCGGGCAAGCGCACGCTCGGCCAGCGCCACTTCGACGTGCAGCTGATCGGCGGCATGGTGCTCCACGACGGGGCGATCGCCGAGATGAAGACCGGCGAGGGCAAGACCCTCACGGCAACGCTGGCCGTGTTCCTCAACACGCTGGCTGGCGACGCGGTTCACCTCGTCACCGTCAACGACTACCTGGCCCGGCGCGACGCCGAGTGGATGGCTCCGCTGTACAACGCGCTGGGAGTATCGGTTGGGGTGGTTCAGTCGCAGATGCCCCCCGAGGCCCGCCGCGAGGCCTACGGGGCGGGGGTCACCTACGGCACCAACTCCGAGTTCGGCTTCGACTATCTGCGCGACAACATGGCGCCCACCCTGGAGGCCACGGTTCAGCCCGACCACAAGTTCGCGATCGTCGACGAGGTCGACAACATCCTGATCGACGAGGCCCGGACCCCGCTGATCATCTCCGGCCAGCCCGAGCAGGCCGCCGACACCTACTACACGTTCGCGCGCCTGGCCAAGCAGATGGTGGGCGAGGAGGCGATCACCAGGCTGAAGTCGCTGGGCGAGTCCCGCGACACCTCCGAGGCCGAGCACGACTACGAGTACGACGAGAAGCACAAGACGGTCGCCCCCACCGAGGCCGGCGTCGCCAAGGCCGAGAAGTTCCTCGACGTCGACAACCTCTACGTCTCCGAGCACGGCACGCTCGTCAACCACCTGATCCAATCGCTGAAGGCCGAGGCCCTCTACAACCGCGATACCGACTACGCCGTGATCGACGGCGAGGTGAAGATCATCGACGAGTTCACCGGCCGCATCCTCGAGGGCCGGCGCTGGTCCGAGGGCCTCCACCAGGCGGTCGAGGCGAAGGAGGGGGTGCGCATACGCGAGGAGAACCAGACGCTCGCCACCATCACCCTTCAGAACTACTTCCGCCTCTACGACAAGCTCAGCGGCATGACCGGCACGGCGCTCACCGAGGCGCAGGAGTTCATGAAGATCTACGAGATGCCGGTCATCGACATCCCGACGAACCGCGACATGGTCCGCAAGGACGAGAACGACCTCATCTACAAGACCAAGACAGGCAAGTGGAAGGCCCTGGTCAACGAGATCTACGAGCGCAACCAGAAGGGTCAGCCGGTCCTGGTTGGGACGATCTCGGTGGAGGTCTCGGAGATGCTCGGCGGCGAGTTGACCCGCCGCGGAATCGACCACGTGGTGCTGAACGCGAAGCCCGAGCACGCACAGAAGGAGGGCGAGACCGTCGCGCAGGCCGGGCGGATCGGAGCGGTGACCATCGCCACCAACATGGCCGGCCGGGGCGTCGACATCAAGCTCGGCGGCGACCCTGAGCAGATGGCCGCGATGGCCATCCGCAAGACTGGCCTCGAGCACGGTGACGAGGGCTACGACGCTGCCCTCGCCGAGGTCATGCCGGACTTCGAGGAGAAGGCCAAGGAGGAGGGCGACAAGGTCCGCGCCTTCGGCGGCCTCTTCATCTGCGGCACCGAGCGCCACGAGTCGCGGCGCATCGACAACCAGCTCCGCGGGCGGGCGGGCCGCCAGGGCGACCCTGGCGAGTCGCGCTTCTTCCTCTCGGCGGAGGACGACCTGATCCGCCTGTTCGCCGGCGAGCGCATCTACAAGATCCTCGACCGCCTGGGCCCCGTTGACGAGGACGGCGAGGAGTACCCGCTCGAGGCGAAGATGCTCTCGAAGCAGATCGAGAATGCCCAGAAGAAGGTCGAGCAGCAGAACTTCCTGATCCGCAAGCGCGTCCTCGAGTACGACGACGTGATGAACGAGCAGCGCCGCGTGATCTACAAGTACCGGCGCGAGATCCTCGAGGGCCGTGACATGTCGGACGTCGCCGGCGAGGAGCTCGAGGACGTCGTCGGGCGGGTTGTGGATGAGTACACCCAGGGGGACGTCTTCGAGGAGTGGGACATCCCCGGGCTGCGGACGCGCGTGGCGGGCCTGTGGCCGCTCCAGGCGGACCTCGGGGGGCTCGACGCCAGCGCCGATCGCGACGACATCCGCGAGCTGCTGATCGACGACTCGCACCGCGCCTACGACGCCCGGGAGGAGGAGTTCGGGGAGGAGCTGATGCGATACCTCGAGCGTCAGATCCTGCTGCAGATCATCGACAACCGCTGGCGCGAGCACCTCTACGAGATGGACTACATGCGCGAGGGGATCCACCTCCGCGGGTTCGCCCAGATCGACCCGCTCGTGGCGTACAAGAACGAGGGCTACACGATGTTCCAGGAGCTGATGGCCGGCATCTGGGAGGAGTTCGCCCGCATCATCTTCCACGTCGAGGTGAACGCCGAGCCGGCGCGGGCACAGGCGCAGGCCGAGGGCATCTTCGAGCCCGAGGAAGAGCCCCAGGGCGTCCAGTACTCGGGTGGCGGCGAGGAGCAGCCGTCGGCCATCGTGGATGCCCGGACGCAGGCCGCCGCCGCAGGGGCGGGCGCCGCGACCGCGGCCGCCTCCGGCGACGACGGCAACGGCGGGCAGCCGGCGACCCCCGCCGGCACGCATCGCGACGCCACAACCGGCGCGGTCGTGAAGGACGAGCACTCCAAGGTCGGTCGCAACGACCCGTGCTGGTGCGGCTCGGGCAAGAAGTACAAGAAGTGCCACGGGGCCTGAGCGGACCCTGTCCCTGGGCGCTCTCGGCCGACGAGCTCCTGGCCTACCACGACGAGGAGTGGGGCCGCCCGGTCCTCGATGACCGCGGCATCTTCGAGCGGATCTCGCTCGAAGCGTTCCAATCGGGGCTCTCCTGGCTCACCATCCTGCGCAAGCGTGAGAACTTCCGGGACGCCTTCGCCGGGTTCGACTTCCGCGCGGTCGCCGGCTTCGACGGCCGAGACTTCGACCGCCTGATGGCCGACGCCGGGATCGTTCGCAACCGGGCGAAGATCGAGGCCACCATCGCCAACGCCAAGGCCGCGGCGGCGATGACAGACGCGGGGACCTCCCTCGCCGAGCTGGTCTGGTCCTTCGCGCCGCCCAGCGGACCTGCCCCGAAGGCGATGGGCGATCTCCCGGCGATCACCGACAGCTCCAAGGCACTCGCCAAGGAACTGAAGCGCCGCGGCTTTCGCTTCGTCGGCCCGACGACCGCCTATGCGGCAATGCAGGCGTGCGGCGTCGTGAACGACCACCTCGCCGGCTGCCCGGCGCGGGCGCGCGTCGAGTCTGAGCGGGCCGCGGCGCTGGAGTCGCTGGCGTGAGCGCGGAGCCCACCGTCCGCGCGTTCATCGACGCCTTCAACGGGCGCGACCTCGATGGCTTCGTCGCGACGTTGGACCCGGCCGTCGAGATCCACGCCATGCGCGGCCTCCGTACCGGGCGCGACGAGGCCCGCGAGTGGGCTACGCGCGCTCCGGGTGGTGTGCAGCAGCGCATCATCGTCGAGGGCGTCCGCGACCACGGCGACCGCGCGGTGGCATTGATCGACCGGGAGTGGTGGTGGGACGAGAAGGGCGATGACGCGGAGCGAGCGGGCCACGACGAGATGGCATGGGCCTTTGAGCTACGCGACGGGCTGGTCGCAAGCTGGCGTTCGTTCGAGGACCGAGATGCGGCGCTGGCCTGGCTCGAAGCGGGCGCGGCCGCTTGACGAATCGCGCTAGGGGTGTTACACCTAGATGTGTATAAGGGTGTAGATGGCGGTCCGCGTGGGCAGAACGAACATCGAGATCGACGGCGAGCTGATCGAGCGTGTGATGCGACGTCACGGGTTCCGAACGAAGCGGGAAGCCGTGAACGGGGCGCTGCGCCAGATGATGGACGGGATCGAGCCCATGACCACCGAAGAGATGCTTGCGATGGAGGGCACGGGGTGGGGTGAGGACGGTCTCGAGCTCTCGGATCTGCGCGATCAGGAGCGGAGCGAGGACCTGTGACGCTGGCGGACTCCTCCGCTTGGCTGGAGTTCATCCGCGGGACCGGGAGTCGGGTCCACGCCCGCGTCCGAGAGGCGATCCGTGACCGGATGATCGTCACTACGGACGTGGTCGTTATGGAGGTGCTCGCCGGTGCTAGGGATCGCGAGCACGTGCGTCGCCTGCGAAACCTCCTGGCCGGGGCGCACTTCACTCCGGTGGGTGGGCCCTCGGCCTGGGAGCGCGCAGCCGCGATCTATCGCGCGTGCAGAGCCGCAGGGGTCACTCCGCGCAGCCAGCTCGATTGCCTGATCGCCGCCGTGGCGATCCGTGAGGGGGTGCCGGTGCTGCACGCCGACCGCGACTTCGATCGCATCGCCCAGCACACGACGCTTCAGGTCGTTTCCTACGACTGAGTACGCTGCGCCTCATGGCCGAGGGCGCCCAAACCGAGAACGTCACCGCGCGCCTCGCGCAGGTCCGCGACGGCTTCAAGCTGCTCGCGGACTACCTTTGACCCGGACGGCCTCGAGTCCGAGGTAGCCCGCCTCGAGGGCGAGATGCAGGCCCCAGGCTTCTGGGACGATTCCGAGGCGGCGTCGAAGATCGCGACCGCCCACAAGCGAGCGCAGACTCGTCTCGAGACCTTCCGCTCGCTCGCCTCCGACGTCGAGGACCTCGGCGAGCTCGCGGAGATGGCTGACGACGATCCCGAGATAGCCGCCGAGCTCGGCTCCCAGCTCGACGCCGTGGAGGCCAGCCTCTCCACGCTGGAGGAGGCCCGCCTGTTCTCCGGCTCATACGACTCCGGCGACGCGGTCGTCACGGTGCGCTCGGGCGCGGGCGGGACCGATTCACAGGACTGGGCCGAGATGCTGCTTCGGATGTACCTTCGCTGGGGCGAGCGCCGCGGCTTCGAGACCGAGATGAAGGAGGCATCCGAGGGGGAGGAGGCCGGGATCAAGTCGGCGACGTTCATCGCCAAGGGGGAGAACGCCTACGGCCTCTTCGCCGCCGAGCGCGGGGTCCACCGGCTGGTGCGGATTTCGCCGTTCGACGCCCAGAAGCGCCGGCATACGGCGTTCGCGCAGGTGGACGTGGCGCCCCTGGTGGACGAGGCGGTCGCGGTCGAGATCGACGATGAGGACCTGCGCATCGACACCTACCGCGCCTCCGGAGCGGGCGGGCAGCACGTCAACAAGACCGACTCGGCGGTTCGGATCACCCACACCCCCACGGGGATCGTCGTCCAGTGCCAGAACGAGCGCTCGCAGACACAGAACAAGGCCACGGCCATGCGCTTCCTGCGCTCGAAGCTGATCGAGGAGGAGGAGCGAAAGCGCGCCGAGAAGCTGGCGGCCGAACGCGGCGAACAGAAGGCGGCGGAGTGGGGATCGCAGATCCGCTCCTACACCCTTCACCCGACCCAGCGGGTAAAGGACCACCGCACCGGCTTTGAGACCGGCAACGCCGACCGGGTGCTCGACGGCGATATCGATGGCTTCGTCCGCGAGTACCTGAACCGCAGCGCGAGCGGCTAGCGCGGCTCAGACGACGGCCTCCGCGTCCTCACGGGCCGCATCGAGGCTCGGGTAGAACACCACCTTCGCGATCTTTCCGGCTCTCGCGCTTCCGGTCTGCGCGAAGCGCACGATCTGAGTCTCGTTGCCGTCGGCGTCCTCGACCCCGTACCAGGCGTCGACGAGGAAGTCGCCGCCCTCGAGCACCCAGGCACGGTCGAAACGGCACTCGAGCGATCCGCCGGGCCGCGACCAGCCCTCCAGCAGCACCTCCCAGTTGTCGAACATCCGCCGCAGGCCCTCGTGGCCGTGATAGACGGGCTCGAACCCTCCCGCCGCTCCGAAGGACACCCGCGAGATGTCCCAAACGCAATCCTCCGTGTAAAGCTCCACCAGCGCCTCCCAGTCGCGGCGGTTGAACGCGTCGTAGGAAGCGTTCATGAGCAGGGTCTCGGAGGAGTCGAGCTCGCGCACGGTTCAATCGTATTCCGACCCGGACCGGCGGACACCGGGGGCACGGTCGGGTTACCGTGGCCCTGATGAGCACGACGATCGCCGTGGGGGTCTCCGATTCCATTGATGCCGTTGAGGCGTTCTCAGAGGCCGCCGCTGAGGCGCGGGCGGGTCTCGGCGGAGCCCCCTGTGACCTGAGCCTGATCTTCGCCGGCGCTCCTCATCTGGCACACGGCGAGTGGATCCTGCGCGCCGTGCACGAAGCGCTCGAGCCGGCGCACCTGATCGGCTGCGGCGCGGGGGGCGTGGTCGGGCCGGGCCGGGAGCTGGAGGAGGGCCCGGGCGCGGTGGTGTGGGCCGCCTCGCTTCCCGGCGCAACGATCGCGACCCACGAGCTACGGCTCGAGGAGGGCACGGACGGGCCGGGCATGGCGGGCCTGGGCGACCCGCGCCGCCTTGGCGACGCGCTGATCGTCCTCGCCGATCCTCACAGCTTCCCGGCCGATCACCTGCTCGCGCGCCTGAACGCCGAGCGCCCTGGGCTGCCGGTGCTGGGCGGGCTGGCGAGCGCGGCCGCGCCGGGATCGGCGGGCCTGTTTCGCGACGAGGAGGTGATCGGCGCCGGCGCCGTGGCCTGCTCGCTCGCCGGGGTGCCGATCCTGCCCTGCGTCTCGCAGGGCGCAAGCCCGGTGGGTCCGGAGATGACGATCACCGCGGCGGACGGCAATGTGATCCACGAGCTTGCGTCCGCGCCAGCGATCGAGCGCCTGCGCGAGGCCATCGGCGAGCTCGACCCTGGGGAGCAGGCGCTCGCAGCCGGAGGGCTGATGCTGGGGCTCGTGATCGACGAGAACCAGCCGGAGTACGAGCGAGGCGATTTCCTGGTGCGTCCGGTGATCGGCGCCGATGCCGATTCCGGCTCGGTTGTGATCGGCGAGCGTGTGCGAGTGGGGCAGACCGTGCGCATGCACGTCCGCGACGGCGCTTCGGCCGACGAGGACCTCCGCGAGGCGCTCAAGCCGCAGGCTGAGGCCCTGGGCGAGGTGGCGGGCTCGCTGCTCTTCACCTGCAACGGCCGCGGCGCGCACATGTTCGACGCCCCGGACCATGACGCCACCACGATCGGGGATGTTCTCGACGCCCCCGTAGGCGGGTTCTTCTGCGCCGGCGAGATCGGGCCCGTGGGCGGCCGGAACTTCCTTCATGGCTTCACGGCGACCATGGCGATCTTCCCAGCCGACTGATGGATCCGGACGGGCTGCGGGAGCTGGTCGCGCGGGCGCTCGCCGAGGACATCGGGCCGGGCGACGTGACCTCGAGCGCCGTCGTGCCGGATGACGCACGGGCGCGCGCTCGGATCGTCCAGAAGGCTCCGGGTGTCCTGTTCGGCCTCGACGCCGCCTCGGAGGCCTTCGCCCAAGCGGGGGCCGGGGAGCTGGAACGGCTCGGGGCCGAGGGCGAGTGGCGCGACGCGGTCCCCGCCGAAGTCGCGGCCGTGAG
This sequence comes from uncultured Solirubrobacterales bacterium, assembly GCA_963807385.1. Classification (GTDB taxonomy): domain Bacteria; phylum Actinomycetota; class Thermoleophilia; order Solirubrobacterales; family 70-9; genus JBDTSW01. Next base: position 649,027 of record CAWEBQ010000003.1, on the reverse strand, counting down.
CGGGCCGGCGGGCCCGGCTCTGGCCGCGGAGCGAACCGCCCTCAACTTCCTCGGCCACCTCTCGGGCGTCGCCACTCTCACCGCGCGGTTCGTCGACGCCGTCGCCGGCTCCGGCGTCCGGGTCCTGGACACCCGCAAGACGACCCCGGGCCTGCGCGCGCTGGAGAAGGCCGCGGTGGCCGCCGGCGGGGGGACGAACCACCGCATCGGCCTGCACGACGCGATCCTGATCAAGGAGAACCACGCGGCGCTCGCCGGGGGTGTGGCCCGCGCGGTCGAGCTGGCCCGCCAAGCCCGGCCGTCGTTGATGATCGAGGTCGAGTGCCGCGACGCCGAGGAGGTTGCTGCCGCCCTCGCCGCCGGCGCGGATCGCCTGCTGCTCGACAACATGGACGTCGAGTTGCTGCGCGCGGCGGCGGCCGCCCGGGATACCGCGGGCGGTGACCCCCGCCCCGAGCTCGAGGCCTCCGGCGGGATCACCCTCGACAACGCGGGGGAGATCGCCGCCACCGGGGTCGACTTCATCTCCGTCGGCGCCCTCACCCACTCTGCCCCCGCGCTCGACCTGAGCCTCCTGCTCGAGCCGGTGTAGGGTCGGCCCGCATGCCTCCCACCACGGCGATACGTGAGAAGCGCGAGGCGATCGTGATCGAGCACATGGAGTCCGAGAACCGACACGAGTTCGACATCACGATGGAGACGTTCGACCACCCCCGATACGAGCTGATCGCCACCGGCGACGTCCACGACGGGGCCGAGGAGGTCGATGCCTACTTCACCGAGACCCGCACGGCGTTCCCCGACCAGCGCAACGAGCTGATCGCGCTGCATCACGCGGATGACGCGGTGATCATCGAGGCAATGCTCTACGGGACCCACGACGGCCCGTACCGCGGTCTGCCGCCGACCGGCCGCAAGTTCGAGATGCGCTTTTGCGCGATGTTCCTCTTCGAGCAGGACCGGCTGGTCTGCGAGCGCGTCTACTTCGACTCCAGCACGGTGCTGCGGCAGCTGGGCATCGCCCACGACCCGCTGACCCTGAAGGGCCGCGTGGCCACGGTGCTGAACCACCCGTTCACGGTCGGCCGCGCGGTCACGCGCCGGCTCACCGGCCACTGAGACCGAGACGTTGGCCGACGCATTGGCCAGCACGGGTGCCGGCGCTACTTGAGCAGCCGCGAGAGCCGGCGGTCCTTCAACACCTTGCCTCCGGTCTGTTCCTCGGGGCAGTAGTTCGTCTGGTGCTCCGAGAAGAACACCGCCTCGATCGTCGTCCCGCAGCGGGGGCAGGGCTCGCCCTCGCGCCTGTGGATCCGCAGCGGCATCGGCATCTTGTTCGGCACCTCGTCGCCGAGGACGTCCTCGTAGTGGTCGATCGCGTCGCCGAGGACGTGGAGCGCGCCGCGCAGACGCTCGACCTCATCCTCCGCGAGCTCGGAGCCCTTGCGGAACGGGGAGAGCCGGGCCTCCCAGAGGATCTCGTCCACCCAGCTGCGGCCGATGCCCGCGATCGCGCGCTGGTCGCGGAGCAGTGGGTGCAGGTGTCGGGGCTGGTCGATGGCCGCGGCGAGCTCGTCGATCGGAGGGGCCGGCCAGGCCTCGGGGCCGAGCGTCGAGACCATCTCGTCCTCGGCCACGCCTCCCTCTCTCAGGAGCTTCGCCCAGGCCCGCTGCTTGGTCCCGAACTCGCGCAGGCGCAGCTCCCGCCCGTCGGCGAGGCGGACCAGCACGCGCGAGGCGCGGTCCTTCACCGAGGCCCGCTTGCCGAACACCTGGAGCCGGCCCGCCGACATCAGGTGCACCAGCAGCTCGAGGGGCTCGTCGCCGCCCGTGAATCGGACGACCGGCATCTTTCCCACCCGGCCCGTGCCGGCCACCGTCATTCCCCCCAGCGCGGAGAGTGGCGGGTCGAAGGTCTTGAGCGCGACCATCCCGGGCGATGCCACGGACTCGACCTCCGCGCCCTCGAGCGCGGCACCGATCCGTCGCGCGGCGATCTCGACTTCGGGCAGCTCAGGCATCGTTCTCGATAGAATGTAGGCAGTCATTCGCCTCGGTTTGAGGCTGGTCGAAGGAACCAGCACGGGCCGGCGAACATAGGAAGGGATTAGGGATGCAGGAGCTCCCGACACTCCAGCCGATCGCGACACCCGAGCTTTCGCCCGAGGACATCGAGCGCATCGCCGCGGAGGTGCGCGCGCTCGCGGTCGAGCGGGACGCCGTGATCCTGGCGCACAACTACCAGGTGCCCGAGATCCAGGACGTTGCCGACTTCACCGGCGATTCGCTCCAGCTATCGCGCCAGGCCGCGTCCACGGACGCCTCGGTGATCGCCTTCTGCGGCGTCCATTTCATGGCCGAGACGGCCTCGGTCCTCTCACCGGACAAGACTGTGTTGATTCCCGACCTGGACGCCGGCTGCTCGCTCTCGGACTCGATCACGGCGGACCAGCTCCGCGGCTGGAAGGCCGAGCACCCCGGCGCCGTAGTCGTGATGTACGTCAACACCTCGGCGGAGGTCAAGGCCGAGACCGACTACTGCTGCACGTCGTCGAACGCCGTGAAGGTGGTCGAGCACATCTGGGCCGAGCACGGCCCCGAGACCGAGATCCTCTTCGGCCCCGACATGTGGCTCGGGTCCTTCGTCGCCCGCGAGCTGGGCCTGCCCGACGACCCGGAGCGCTACGCCCGGTTCCACGTCTGGGACGGCGAGTGCCACGTGCACGCCGGCATCCGTCCCGACGACATCACCGCCGTCCGCGCCGAGCATCCCGACGCCGAGTTCCTGATCCACCCCGAGTGTGGGTGCTCTACGCAGGCGCTGGAGTACGTGGCGTCGGGCGACATTGCCTCCGATGGCGTCCACATGCTTTCGACCTCGGGGATGCTCAAGCACGTCGAGGCGAACCCCGACGGCGAGTTCATCGTCGCCACCGAGAACGGGATGCTCTACCCGCTTCAGCAGGCCGCCCCGCAGGCGAACCTGGTGGAGGCCAACCGGATGGCCTTCTGCAAGTACATGAAGATGATCACGCTGCCGAAGCTCCGCGACGGCCTCCGCGAGATGAAGTTCGAGGTGAAGGTCCCGCCCGAGCTCGCCGGGCGCGCGACGGTGCCGATCGAGCGCATGGTCGCTATCGGCTGATCCGGCGCACCTCCCTTGGGTCATCGGTAGGCTGGGCCCCAACAACGTCGTCTCGATTGGGGGCAGCTATGAACAGGTCGATGTTGAGGTTCGGGCTAGCGGCTGGCGCTCTTGCAGCCATAGCGATCCCGGCGACCGTGATCGCCGGCTCCGGGACCCAGCAGGACAGCATTCCGAGCTACATGAGCACGGACGTGACCGGCGTGAACACGACATCCGGCGCGGGCTGGCAGCCGGTCACCAACCTGGTGTCACTCGGGACCACGGGGTCGATCGCGAGCGTGAGCGCCGACCTCAGCAAGGGCAGGGCGAAGTTTCGGGTCAAGACCCTGGCCAGCAACAATGTCGGCATCCCGGACTCGGTGACGTTCGCCTCTCCCGGGGCCAGCTCCTACGACTTCGTGGTGGCCGGCGATTGCGAGTACGTCGGAGTGGAGTGGAAGCGGGTCGGTGATGAGCCCGCCGTCATGAAGAACGCCACGCTCCACGTGATCTCGGAAGCGGCGTGCGGATGAGCGCGGCCTAGCGGCACTCAGGCCGCGGGTCGCCCGAGGCTGCGGGCGAAAGAGCGCATTTTGGGAGCGTCCCCGTACCCGGCTTCCGTCCCGGGCCTGGCATACGCTCGGTCGTGGTGGCGTCAACTGCACGTCAGAGCACTACTGAGGCGGCTACGGCCGGTACGCTCGGCGTTGTGAGCCACCTGCGGCCGGTCCCGGATCCGAAGCCGCCCCCGCGCGCCGGCGAGGGGGAGCAGGCGACGATCGCCGAGCTTGAGCGCTGGGCGACGATGCTGCGCGCCGAGTGCGTCCGGATGCTCGCCGTAGCGAAGTCGGGCCATCTCGACTCCTCGCTATCGGCGGCGGACATCGTCGCGGCGCTCTACTACCGCGTGTTGCGTCACGACCCGGAGCGCCCCGACTGGCCGGAGCGTGACCGCTTCGTCCTCTGCAAGGGTCACGCGGCGCCGATCCAGTACGCGGCGCTCGCCCACAACGGCTACTTCCCGCTCGAGGACCTGATGGGCCTGCGACAGATCGGGGCGCAGCTGCAGGGCCACCCCGACATGAACAAGACGGCCGGCGTGGAGGTCTCGACGGGCTCGCTGGGCCAGGGCCTCTCGATGAGCCTCGGCATCGCGCTCGCGCTGCGGCTCGACGACCTCGACGACACGGCACACGTCTTCGGGATCCTCTCCGACGGCGATATCCAGGAGGGCCAGACCTGGGAGGCGGCCACAGCGGCGCCGCACTTCGGCGTCTCCAACCTGACCGCGATCGTCGACTACAACCACCTCCAGACCGACGGCACCACCGAGGAGGTCATGGACACCGGCGACGTTCGCGCCAAGTTTGAGGCATTCGGCTGGGACACCGTCGAGATCGACGGCCACGACATGGGCGCGATCGTCGAGGCCCTCGAGCGCAGCCGCACGCTGGACCGTCCGGCGGCGATCGTTGCGCAGACGAAGAAGGGCCGCGGCGTCTCATCGATGGAGGGACGGTTTGGGTTTCACGGGAAGCCCCCGACGCCCGAGCAGGCGACCGAGGCGCTCGAGGAGCTCGACGCACGGCTCGAGGCGCAGACGAAGGCCCTCCACGGAGACGACGGCTGATGGGCGCGGCGACCGAGCCGGCGGCCACGCGGCAGGCGTACGGGAAGGCGCTGGTGGACCTCGGCGAGGCGCACGAGGACGTCGTCGCACTCGATGCCGACCTCGCGGTCTCCACGCAGTCCATGAAGTTCGGGAAGAAGTTCCCGGAGCGGTTCTTCAACTGCGGCGCGGCGGAGGCGAACATGATGTCCATGGCCTGCGGGCTCGCGGCAACCGGCAAGCGGCCGTACTGCTCGACGTTCGCGATCTTCGCCTCCGGGCGGGCCTACGACCAGGTTCGCCTCGGAATCGCCCACAACGAGCTTCCCGTTCGGATCGGCGCGTCGCACGGCGGGGTCTCGCTCGGCGAGGACGGGGCCTCGCACCAGATGATCGAGGACATCGCGCTGATGCGGGCGATGCCGAGGATGCAGGTGATCGTGCCCGCGGACTACAACCAGGCCTACCGGGCGACGATGGAGTCCTACGAGCGCGACGAGCCGATGTACATGCGGTTCGGCCGCCCCGCTACTCCCGTCGTCTACGACGAGATCCCCGAGACGCTCGGCGGCGGCGTGGATGTGGTGCGCGAGGGCAAGGACATCACGCTGGTAGCCACCGGGCACATGGTCTGGCGGGCGCTGGAGGCCGCGGAGTCGCTCGAGCGCGAGGACGGCGTCGAAGCCGAGGTCCTGAACGTGGCGGTCATCAAGCCGCTCGACTCCGGAACGGTCTTGGAGTCGCTCTCGAAGACCGGCGTCGCCGTCACCGCCGAGGAGCACCGCGTTGCCGGCGGACTCGCCGACGCCGTGCGAGAGGTCGCGGCCGAGCAGCACCCGGTGCCTATCTTCGCCGTCGGCATGGGCGATGAGTTCGGGGTCTCGGGGACGGGCGAGGCCTGCATGGAGCACTTCGGATTGACCTCCCGGGGGATCGCCGACCGCGCTCGTGAGGCCTTGGTCCTGAAGCCCATCGTCTCGCGGCCGCCGCTCTTCGGTCCCGAGTGGACTTAAGGCCCGTCATCGGATAGGCTCGGCCTCGTGGTACGCGGGGGGCTGAGCATTGACTACGGGCGCGCGCGCCGACTGATCGCGGCGGCCGTGATCGTGGTTGCGGCTATCGTGCCCGCCGCAGCGGCTTCCGGGGCTGGGCAGGCGAATCCGGCGGCATCCCCAGCCAGCGTCGATCCCCTCGGCGCGGGGCTCGAACGGATCGTGCCACCAAAGCCCGAGGAGACGGAGATCGAGCCGGGACAGTCGCGCCGGCGGGTGCACGTAAAGTTCGACCAGGGCACTTCGGTCCGAGTCCGGGGCGGGGAGTTCGTCACCCTTGCGGACGACGATCTGAGCGGCGTCCACGAGGTGCTCTCCCGTTACCCGGATGTCGTGATCGAGAGGACCTTCGACTCCGCCTCGCCGGCGGCGCTGGAACGCCGGATCGACAGGATCGAGGATGAGTCTGGCCGCGAGCAGGCCGACCTGAACCTCTGGTTCCGCTTGCAGCTGCCGGCGGCCACGGACGAGGAGACCCTCATCGACGACCTGAACGGTCTCCGGATCGTGGAGCTCGCGGCTCCCGAGCCGAAGGTGAGCCTGCCCAATCACGCCGGAGTCACGCCGAGCTTCGTTGCGCAACAGGACTACCGCGAGATCGCGCCTATCGGCATCGACGCGGACTTCGCCTCCGGCCTGCCCGGCGGCCGCGGACAGCAGGTCGAGATCATCGACGTCGAGCGCGACTGGCAGTACACGCACGAAGACCTCACCAAGGCCAACGGGGCGCTCATCCCGAACGGCACCCCAACCCCGGCCGCGTCGAACAACCACGGGACCGCGGTGATCGGCGAGATGATCGGCGACAACAACGCCTTCGGGGTCACCGGGGCATCCGACGGTGCGGCGCTCGGCCTCGTCAACAACATCAACGACGAGGATGGCTCGGACGTCGCCGACGCGATCGCACTGGCCACGGCCAGCCTCGTCGCCGGCGACGTGATGATCCTCGAGATGCAGATCGACGGCCCCAACGGCGACTGCGACGACATGAGCCAGGAGGGCTGCGTCCCGATCGAGGACTTCGGACCGTTCTATGACGCGATCGTCGCGGCGACGTCCGCCGGGATCATCGTCATGGAGCCGGCCGGGAACGGGAACGAGGACCTGTCGGACGGAAGCATCTACACGCAGCCGTTCCCCGACGGCAAGGCGGACTCCGGCGCGATCATGGTCGGCGCCGCCAATCATCCGGGCTGCACCTCCCCGGTGCACGGCCGGTCCAGCTTCTCCAACTTCGGCGCCCGGGTCAACTTCCACGGTTACGGCGAGTGCGTCGTGACGACCGGCTACGGCGACCTCCAGGCCGACCCCAGCGCCGACTTCCTCTACACGAACACCTTCGGCGGGACCTCGAGCGCGACCCCGATCGTCACCAGCGCCGCCGCCGTGCTCTCGAGCGTGGCGCAGCAGAACGGGGACGCCGACGGGCTCACCTCGGTCGAGGCGCGGGCCGCGCTGGCCCCGGGCGCCACGCCGCAGCAGCTTGCCGGGGGTGCCCTGGCCGGGAACGTCGGGCCGATGCCGGACCTGCGCGACGCTTTGGGGGCGCCGACCGCGAACACCGGCGGCCCGTACAACACGCAGGAGGGCACGACCATCAACCTCGACGGCAGCGGCTCTGCCGACATCCAGGGGCCGGTGACGTATGAGTGGGACCTCGACAATGACGCCGCGTTCGACGATTCCACCGCCGTCAACCCGTCGTTCGTTCGCGCCGACAACGGCACCTTCACGGTGCGACTGCGGGTGACCGACTCGGACGCGCAGACAGACATCGCGACGACGACGGTGGAGGTCAGCAACGTCTCGCCCACTCTGGCGCTCGATCCCGGGCAGGACACCCTGATCGCCGAAGGCGACACGCTCAGCGCAGCCGCCACCTTCACCGATCCGGGATACGACGACACCTACGCGAGCGAGATCACCTGGGGAGATGGGGACTCCGACAATCCGACCCCCACCGTGACCACGCCGGGCCCGCCACAGGACGAGGGCGAGACGTCCGGCACGCACGTCTACCCGAACCCGGGTACCTACGCGGTCTCGATCCTCCTCGAGGACGACGACGCCGGCTCGGACCTGGTGGAGTTCGACCTCACGGTCGTCCCCCGCTGCAAGGGCGTGCCCGCCACGGTGGTCGGGACGGCGGGCCCGGACAACCTGCACGGCACCTCCGGTCGCGATGTCGTCTTCGCCGGCGCCGGTGACGATCGCATCCGCACCGGCGACCACAACGACCTGATCTGCGCGGGACCAGGCGACGACCGGACCGCGGGCCGCGCGGGCGACGACACTATCCATGACGGATCCGGCGACGGGACGATGACCGGCGGCGCCGGCCACGACCTCCTGTTCGGCTCCACCGGCAACGACACGATGCGCGGAGGCCCGGGCGTGGACGTCCTGAAGGGTTCCGCCGGCGTCGACTGGTTCCACGGGGGCGCCGGCACGGACTTCTGCGAGGCGGCTGCCAACGAGACCGTGAGGCGGTGCGAGCGGTGACCGTCCGGGCTCTCGCGGGCGCCTCAGCTCTGACGGCCGCCCTCGTGCTCGTCCTCGGCGGCACCGGCGCTACCGGCGACTCCAAGCAGGCTCCGAAGTGCCGGGGCGTCCCGGTGACGATCTCCGGGACGACGGTGGGCGAGACCATCAACGGAACCTCGGGCGACGACGTGATCTCGGCCGGGCGCGGCGGCGACATCGTTCACGGGCGCGGCGGCGAGGACATGATCTGCGGCGACGACGGCGGCGATCAGCTCTTCGGGGAGACGGGCGACGACGAGATCCACGGCGGCTTCGGCGGCGACAACCTGATCGGCGGCGCCGACGACGATCTGCTCAAGGGCCAACACGGCAAGGACGCCCTGCGCGGGCGCAGTGGGGACGACGTCCTGCGCGGAGGCACCGGCGCCGATGGCGCCAACGGCGGGCCCGGTACCGACACCTGCTCGCACCGCCCCAACGACAACCGCTACACCAACTGCGAGTAGGCCCTACCGAAGCGCGACCCTTCCGTCGCGCCGTGCCGCCCCGTCGCGCCGTGCCGCCCCTCGCGCGTCGATTGGGCACCTGAAGAACCCAGAGCGCAACTCAGGTGCCAATCGAGCCGGGAATGACCGCTTTCTTAGCGGATTGTGAGCGTTCGCTCATGGAGTCCGCTACCCTGGCGTCTGCGATTTCCCATGCGTAAGTGAGCGGGCAGGAGCTCGGCGCAGGAATACCGGGGACGCCGAAGAAAGAACGATGCGCAATGGCCCAACTGGGGACACGTAAGCGGCGCGACCGCGCCGGATCCAAGCCACGGAAGCGGGGCGCCGAGCGCGGCCACCGCCCGGACGGCTTCCGCCCTCCGATCGTCGAACTGCGCGACGCGACCGTCGTGTACCCCGGAGGCCACGTCGGCCTCGAGCGGGTGTCACTCCAGGTGGATCGCGGGGAGTTCGCCTTCGTCGTCGGCCCGACCGGCTGCGGCAAGTCGACCCTGATCAAGATGCTGATCAGAGAGGTGGGGGCTGCGAGCGGCCGTGTTCTCATCGCCGGTCGTGACATCGAGCAGATTGCCGACAAGAAGGTCCCGCTCCTGCGCCGCCGCATCGGCACCGTCTTCCAGGACTTCAAGCTGCTCCCGAATCGCACCGTCTATGACAACGTCGCCTACGCCCTGCAGGTCATCGGCGCACCGCGCTCGGATATCCGCCGGAAGGTGCCGGAGATCCTGCGCCTGGTCGGCCTCCAGGCGAAGATCCACAACTACCCGGACCAGCTCTCGGGCGGCGAGCAGCAGCGAGTCTCGATCGCTCGCGCCTTCGTCAATCACCCGCCGCTGCTGCTCGCGGACGAGCCCACCGGAAACCTCGATCCCGAGACCTCGATCGGGATCATGCAGCTGCTCTACCGGATCAACCGCACGGGCACGACGGTCCTGGTGGTCACCCACGATCGCGAGATGGTGGACAAGATGCGCCGCCGTGTGATCGCGCTCGAGGGCGGCCGGCTGGTTCGCGATGCGGCCGACGCCACGTATCACGACGAGTCGACGACCGAGTTCGCCCTCCGGCTGCGCGCTGAGATGGGCGTCGGTCCCGAGGGTCACACCAACGGGGACACCCAGTAGCGATGGGCCGCGTCATCTTCTTCATCTCCGAGGCGTTCCGCGCCCTGAAGCGCCAGGCCGCGCCGAGCCTCGCCGCGATCGTGACGATCGTGGTCACCACGCTTCTGCTCGGGGTCCTGATCCCCGTCCTCCGTGCCAGCGAGGGCTCCGCTGAAGACGTGCGCGACCAGATCGGGCTCAACGTGTTCCTGGTCGGGGACGCCGACAAGGCCGAGATCGCGAAGGTGCGCGAGCAGATCCTCGGGGTCGATCACGTGACCGGGGCAGAGTTCATCTCGAAGTCCGAGGCGATCAAGATCCTCGAGGGCCGGGTCGAGGGCGACCTCGAGCGGAGCATCGGCGAGCTCCGATCCAACCCGCTGCCCCCTTCCTTCAAGGTCGATATCGACGACCCCGACAACCTCGAGGCGGTCTCCTCCGGCCTGCAACCGGCCGGGCAGAATGGCAAGCCTCAGCCGATCAGTCCGGCGATCGACGAGGTGAGCGACCAGCGCCAGGACGCCCGCGACATCCGTCAGGTCACCGGTGCGGTGAAGATCGTCCTGCTGGTGATCGCCGTGCTCCTGCTGGTGGCGTCGCTCCTGCTGGTCGCGAACACGATCCGTCTCTCGATCTACGCCCGCCGCCGCGAGGTGGAGGTGATGAGGCTCGTCGGGGCGACCAACTGGTTCATCCGCTGGCCCTTCATGATCGAGGGGATGATCGTCGGCCTCGCCGGCGCGGTGATCGCGGTCGGCATACTTGTACTTGGCAAGGTGACCATCGTTGACCCCCTCGCAGCAGACTTCAACCTCATCGACAACTTCTCCAGCGTCAGCTTCGTCCCGCTGGTCGTCATGCTGATCGCCTCGGCGGTCGTCGTCTCCGCTCTCGGCAGCGGAGTCACCCTGCGGCGCTTTCTGCGCGTCTAGCGCACCTTGGCTGCTAGCCAACCCGGCGGCGAGGCCTCGCGCCGGACCGGCTTCCTGCGAGGCCTGCTGTACGGACTTCTCGCCGGGGGCGTGCTGGCCCTCGCCATCGCCGCGCTCTCGCAGCTCATCTCCGATGAGCCCACGGCAGCGGAGCAGGCCAGCGACGTGATCGAGGAGAAGTACTTCCGCGAGGTCGCGCCGGAGATCCTGAAGGAGCCGACTGCCAAGGAAATGGTGCGCCGGCTCCGGCGGGAGTACGACGACGAGTTCTCCCACTACTTCGACCCCGAGCAGCTCGAGGAGCTGAACGCGGCGACCTCGGGCCGGTTCTCCGGGGTTGGCCTCACGGTGAGCGAGGTGAAGCGGGGACTCCGGGTTGCGAGCGCGCTGGAGAACACCCCGGCGAAGGAAGCGGGCATCAAGGAGGGCGACGTGATCGTCGCGGTGGACGGCAAGGACATCGCGGGAAAGCCGGCCGAGGTTGCCTCGGCGCGGATCAAGGGCCCGCCGGGGACAGAGGTAGAGCTCCGCGTGGTGCCCGTGGATGGGGACGATCCATACGACGTCGTCGTCAAGCGGGCCGAGGTCCGGGTGCCGGCCGTGGATGGACGGATCATCCGCATCGACACACCGAAGGGCCCACGCAGGGTGGCCTACGTCGTTTTCTCGACCTTCTCGGAGGGCTCCCACGGCGAGCTGCGGGAGACGATCGAGCGCCTCTTCCGCGACGGGGCGGAGGGGCTGCTACTCGACCTCCGAGGTAACGGCGGTGGCCTGCTCAACGAGGCTGTTCTCTCGGCGGGGGCGTTCGTCGAGGACGGGGTCGTCGTCTCGACCTCCGCCCGGTCATCCGGCGACAAGGACTTCCAGGCTCCCGGCGACGCGCTCGATCCGAAACCGACCGTGGTGCTGATCAACCGCGACACCGCCTCCGCCGCCGAGATTCTGGCCGCGGCCCTCCAGGACTACGGCCTCGCGACGCTTGTCGGGACGCCGACCTACGGGAAGAACACCGTTCAGGAGGTCGTCCGCCTGGCAGCGGGCGGGGCACTGGACCTGACGATCGGTGAGTACGTCACCTCGAAGGGAGAGTCGCTCGCCGAGCGTGGGGTTCGCCCCGACGCGGCCGGATCGGACGATCCGGAGACCCCGGCCGACGAGGGTCGCGAGGCGGGCCTCCAGGAGCTCGGCGCCCTCCTGGGGAACTGATGGCCTCGAGCTCGCACGATCGGGAACGGTTCGTCGGCGTGGTGGCCAAGCGCGGGAAGTTCCGCGTGGTGGAGCCGCTGTTCGACCCGGGCCCCCGGCTTCCCCTGGCGGGCGGCGAGGGCCCGTCCGGCGCCATGGTGCTGGTCGAGTCCGGACCGCGGGGAAACCGGGCCACGCTGGAGCTGGGCTCTCCAAAGCGCGCGGCGGACGTGGTCGGGGCAATGATCTATGAGGCTGGGCTGGAGCGTGGATTCCCCGAGGCCGTGGAGCTTGAGGCCGCGCTCGCGGCGGAGGCGGCGCGCGGGGACGAGCCGGGCGGGAGGCGGGACCTGACCACCCTTGACACCTTCACCGTGGACCCGGCGACCGCTCGTGACTTCGACGACGCCGTCTCCGCCCAGCCCGACGGCGATGGAGTCCGCCTCTGGGTCCACATCGCCGACGTCGCCGCCCACGTTCGGCCGGGATCCGCGCTCGAGGCTGAGGCCTACGCCCGCGGGACGAGCGTCTACGTCCCCGGGACCGTCGAGCCGATGCTGCCGCTCGCCCTCTCGGGCGACGCGTGCAGCCTCGCGCCCGGGGTGGAGAGGCTGGCGGTGACGATGGAGGTGCGGGTCTCGGCCGCCGGCGAGCCGGCCGGAGCGAGCTTCTACCGCAGCGTCATCCGCTCCGACGCCCGGTTGGACTACGACCAGCTCGACCGGATCTTCGCCGGGCAGGAGCGCCCTCCGGACATCGCGGCCGACCCGCTCCAGCACGCGCGCCGCGCGGCAGGCCTCCTCGCCGACAGCCGGAAGCACGCCTCGCTGGAGGTCAACAGCTCCGAACCCGAGTTCGAGTTCGGCGGCGACGGCGAGGTGGTCGCGGCTCGCGGCAGCACCGCGACGGAGGCCCACCGGCTGATCGAGCACCTCATGATCCTCACAAACGAGCAGGTCGCCCAGGTCGCGGAGGCGCGACGGGTTCCGACCCTCTACCGGGTCCACGAGGCCCCCGACCCCGACCGGGTCGCTCAGCTCTTTGGCCAGCTCGCCGCGCTCGACATCCCGGCGCCCCCCCTGCCGCGGAACCTCCAGCGCCAGGAGGCGGGAGAGCTGGTCGCGGAGGCGAGCCGGTTCGTAGCGCGCGAGGCAAAGCGCCGGGGCCACGGCCGTGCGGCGTATACATCACTCATCCTCCGATCGCTCAAACCGGCCGTCTACAGCCACCGGAACGTCGGCCACGCCGGCCTGGGGAGCTCGGCCTACGCTCACTTCACGTCGCCCATCCGCCGGTACCCAGACCTGGTCGCGCACCGGGCACTGCTCTCGACCTTTGGGGGCGGGGAGGAGCAGCCCACGCGCAGCCACGTGGAGGAGGCCGGCGGGAGGAGCTCGGAGCTCGAGCGCAACGCGATGTCGCTGGAGCGCCGCGCGGATCGCGTGTGCACCGCGTTCTTGCTGGAGCGCGAGCTGTACTCGCGGGGGTGGGACACGCGCTTCGATGGCGAGGTCTCCGGGCTGGTCGGCGGGGGAGCCTTCGTGAGCTTCTCGGGCGAGCTGGCGGACGTCTACGAGGGATTTCTCCCCGCACGGCTGCTCCGCGGCGACTACTACGACCTGAACGAGACCGAGACGGCGCTGGTCGGCCGGCGGCAGGGGCATGTGATCCGCCTCGGCGACCCCGTGACGGTCAGCCCGACGGGCATCGAGACAGCGAGGGGCAGGGTGGACCTCGAGCCGGCAATCGACGGGGCCAGCACCGAGCGGCCGCGCAAGCGACCGCCGACCAAGCGGCCTCGCGAGGCGCGCCGCAAGGCCCAGGGGACGCGTGAGGGCCGGGGCGGGCGACGGAGGCGACGCTAGATGGCCAAGAAGGGCAAGCGGAAGGTCGATCCGGGCGACGTGGCTTCGAACCGTCGCGCGCGCCACAAGTACGAGATCCTCGAGAGCTTCGAGGCCGGCCTCGAGCTGCGCGGCAGCGAGGTGAAATCGCTGCGCCAGGGCAAGGCGCAGATCGCGGAGGCCTACGCGTCGGTTCAGGGCAACGAGGTCTGGCTGCAGAACGCACACATCCCGCCATATGGGCCGGCCGCGACGGAGAACCACGAGCCGGAGCGGCCGCGGAAGCTGCTGCTCCACCGCCGTGAGATCGAGCGCCTGATCGGGAAGACCCAGCAGAAGGGGCTGACGCTCGTCCCGCTCCGCATCTACTTCAAAGGCGCCCATGCGAAGCTGGAGCTGGGCCTCGCGCGGGGGAAGGAGCAGCGCGACAGACGCCGTGAGCTGCGCGACCGAGACCAGCGGCGCGAGATCGACCGGGAGCTGAGCGAGCGGAGCAAGGGCCGGTAGGGGAGCCGTTGCCTGCATGATCGCTTACGCCCAGGCGACCCGGTATGCGCGAGTTCGTGCGGCGTGAGACGATTTCCGGCATGCCGTCCTTCAGGTTGAGGCGCAGCAAGGACGCGGAGGAAACGCCCCCGGCGCAGGCGCCGGGGAATGACCCCGTGCCGGCGCCCCCCGGCACGCCTGCGTCGGGCGTCACCCAGCCTGATTCAGCGCCCGATGCCGCTGCGGCCGCGCCTCCGCCGGCCGCGCCGGTCGCCCCGCCTGCGCCGGCGCCCGCTTCACCCGCGTCCTCCGCCACTCCGGCCCCACCGCCGCCGCCCGCCGCAGCTGCTCCGGCTGCAATCCCGCTGCCTCAGGGTGCGACGCCGCCCACGCAGTCCGTTGCGCCCCCGGGGGCTCCGCCGGTGACGGGCCACGGCTCCCCCGTCTCGACCGAGACCGACAAGCAGCGCAAGCGGCGCGAGAAGGCCGAACAGAAGCAGGCCGCCGCGGCCGAGAAGCAGCGCAAGCACGAGGAAGCCAAGGCAGCGAAGAAGGCCGAGGCGGATGCGAAGGCGGCGGCCAAGGCCGCGAAGCGGGCGGGGCCCCCGGCCACCCCGGCCCAGCCCGCCGCCCCGGAACCGCAGGCGCCCGCCGCGGCTCAGGCGCCGGCAGCTCCGGCTACGCCGCCGGCTCCCGCGCCCGCTGTCTCGAAGCGGGACGCCAAGAGGGCGGAACGCGAGGCGAGGAAGCAGGCAAAGGCCGCGGAGAAGCAGCGAGCGGAGGCCGAGCGGGCTCAGGCGATCGCCGACCGCCGGGCCGAGCGCGAGAAGCAGCGCGCGAACAAGGTTCAGGCCAAGGACGCGGCGAAGGCATTGAGGAAGGCGTCGAAGGCCGGCCCGCCGGCTCCGCCGGTACCCGCCCAGCCGGCTCCGTCTGCAGCGGCAGCGCCCCCAAGCCCCGTCGCGGAGCGCAGCACCGAGGCGATGCCCTCACCGCTCGTGCCCCCGGTCGCAAGCCCCCGCGAACCGATCAAGGATCCGGCCGCGGCGTCACCTACTGAGGACGAGCGCGAGCTACGCGAGGCCGCTGAGCGGGGGGCGCAGGCGCGGCTCGAGCGCGAGGAGCGGGAGTCGGAGGAGAAGAGGATCCGGGCGGAGGCCGATCGCCGGATCCGAGAGGTGGAAGAGGTGCAGCGGAAGGCAGAGGATCGTGTTAAGGAGGCGCGTACCGGGGCCGATCGCGAGGGCCCCCGGAGGGCAGCGCTGCTCGCCGAGCTTGAGGAGGCCGAACGGCAGCTCGCCGAGAGGCGCGCCCAGGAGGAGGAGCTCGCGAAGGAGCTGCAGGCGACCGAGCGGCGCCTCGCCGAGAACCAGCAGCGCACCGTCGAGGCGCTCGACACGGCGGCCAGCCGCTTGGAGGAGGTTGAGGCGCGAGCGGCCCAGGCCGAGGCCAGGGCTTCCCGCGCCGAGCGCCTGGCGACGCTCAAGGCCGAGGAGGTGGAGCGCGAGCGCCGCCTTCGGGAGACGCTCAACCGGATCGCCGATGCTGAGCGCCGCGCCGGCGCGGCCGAGGAACGGGCCCGCGAGGCAGTCGACAGCATCAGCGCACCGCTCCCGGCCATCGATGTCGAGGAGATCTTTGGGGACCGTCCGGTGGCTGAAGACGCCCAAGCCCAGGGGCCGTCGCGGACCGATGCGGAACCCGTGACCGACGCGGCGCCCTCCGATCCCGAGCCGGAACCGGAACCGGAACCGGAGCCGGCCGAGCCCGCGCCGGACCGGGCCGTCGCGCCTGAGTCCGCGTCGGAGAGCCCGGACCCGCCGAGCTGGGTATCCGGCTCCGCGCGCGCGGCGCTCTCGCCCGTCGTAGCGTCCGCCCCCGCTGATCCGGTGCCCCCGAGCGATCCGCTGCCTCCCGTGCCGCAGCCGACCCCCCCCGCGCCCGCTCCCCCCGCGCCTGAGCCCTCGCCTCCGCTCTCCCCGGCTCCCGCCCCACCGGCCCCGGACCCTCCCGCACCTCCCCCGGAGCCTCCGCCCCCGGGCACCTCGCTCAAGATCAATGAGGCCACATACGAGGACCTGCGCGGGCTAGGGCTGTCGGTCACGCAGACAGGCCGCGTGCTGGCTCACCGCGAGCGGGTGGGGGGCTTCAGCTCGCTCGACGACCTGGACGGTATCCCGGGCTTTCCCAGGGCCTTCATGGAAGACCTCAAGGCCCGTGTATCGCTCTAGTTAGAGCCCGTACTCCTCAAGCAGCTTCAACCAGATCTCGCTTCGGGTCGGGTAGGCCGCGATCGAGTCCCAGAGGCGGTCGAGGGGGACCTCGCCGACGATGGCGATGGTCGCGGCGTGAAGCCACTCCGCGACCTCGGGCCCGACGAACGTTGCCCCCACCACGACCTTCCGGTCCTCGTCGATGACAAGGCGGCTGGTGCCGGGCCGGTTCCGGCCGTGGAAGCTCGCCCCCGCCGTGCCGGATGTCTGCGCGTCAACGGCGCGAGCGTTGACCCCGGCCTCCCGCGCGGACGAGATCGTGTGGCCAGCGGAGGCCACCTGTGGGTCGGTGAAGACGACCTGAGGGGCGCCCTGGCGATCCCGGGTGGCAGCGACATCCTCGCCGAGCAGGTGGTCGGCGCACGTCCGAGCCTGGTACTTGCCGGTGTGCGTGAGCAGGGCGCGGCCGTTCACGTCTCCGACCGCGTAGAGCCAATCGCTGCCGCCGACCCGCATCTGGTCGTCGACCTCCAGGTAGCCGCCGGCCTCGACGCCCACCGTCTCGAGGCCGATGTCGGATGTCCGTGGGCGCCGGCCGATCGCCACCAGGACCGCATCGCCCTCGACCGCACCGCCATCGGAGAGCGTCACTCGCACGACCTTCTTGCCCGAGACGGCCTCGGCCTTGACGCCGAGGCGCACGTCGACGCCGGACTCCTCCAACCCAGCCGCCACCTCGTCGCTCGCGAACTCCTCCAGCTGTGGCACCAGCCTGGGCTCGGATTCGACGAGGACGGCGCTCGAGCCGAGCGTGGCGTACGCCTGCGCGAGCTCCGCGCCCACCGGCCCGCCCCCCAGCAGCAACAACCGCTCGGGCACCTCGGTCGCCGTCGTCGCCTCGCGGTTGGTCCACGGCGCGACCTCGGCCAGCCCCTCGATCGGAGGCACGGCGGCGACGGTGCCGGTGGCGATCACAACCGCCCTGCGGGCGGTCAGCTCCTGCTCACCCGCCCATACGCGCCGCTCGCCGTCGAGCCGGCCCTCGCCCCGGAAGAGCTCGATCGCGCGCTCCTCGAGCCACGGCAGCTGGCCTGAGTCGTCGCGACCACTGATCACCTCGTCGCGGCGCGCGAACACCGCCGCCGCGTCCACCGCCCCGGTCACCGCCTCAGCCGCCCCGGGGACGCGTCGCACCTCGGCCAGCGCCTCGCCGGGACGCAGGAGGGCCTTGGAGGGCATGCACGCGTAGTAGGAGCACTCGCCCCCCACCAGGTGTCCCTCGACGATGGCGACGCTCAGCCCGCCGTCGGCGATCCTCCCGGCGCAGACCTCACCGGACGACCCCGCTCCGATCACGACCACGTCGAACTCCCGGGCGCTCATCTCGGGCAGCCTCGCAAACCTCAGACGTCGGAGAGGCTGCGCTCGAGAAAGGTCTCCGAGACGCCGAAGGCGAGCAGCCCGGCGAGCAGCAGGTAGGTGACGGCAACGATCGCGCGGGTCCGCCCTGGTATGGCGTGGTAGGCCCGCGCCTCCGGCGTGTGACGTGCCTTCCAGCGCTGCCACGTCTCCATGCCGCCGAAGACCAGCACGAGGATCATGATCGGATTGGGGAAGGCGAACGTGAGCCCAACCAGCGCCGCGAACCCGGCAAGCCAGACCCACGGCGAAAGCGCAGCCATCGCACGGCCGCCGTCCAGCGGCAGCACGGGCAGCAGGTTGATCAGATTGATGAAGAAGCCGATGTAGGCGAGCGCCTGCCAGAACTCGTTGCCCGTGGCGAGCCAGATGCCCAGCGGGACCAGCGTCGCGATCGAGCCCACGACTGGACCGGCAAGGCCGACGCGCGCCTCGGCGGCCGCGTCATCACCCATCGACTTCGCGGCGACGACCGCGCCCATGAATGGGATGAACATGGGCGCTGAGGCCTCCACTCCCTCGCGCCGCAGCTGGATCACGTGCCCCAGCTCGTGGATCAGGAGCAGCACAACGAAGCCCAGCGCGAACGTCCAGGGCCAGATCAGCGTGTAGGCGGCGATCGAGACCAGCATCGTGGCCGATGTGGTGAAGATCTTCAGCTTCGGGAGCAGCAGCAGGATCGCCTTCCCCTTGGTCGCCATCAGCACGGCGCCGGCGGCGATCGGGCCGGCCAGGTTGCGGAGCCGCTTGCGCCAGCTCGCCTCCCGGCCCGCGCCGGGGTGGATCGGCTGGTACTCGCGCTCGGGCGGCGGCTCGGGTGGCCAGGATGTGGCTCTGGAATCGCTCATGGGGCAGAAGGATTCTCCAACGCTTCACTAAATGTAGCGTTAGGAACCAGCCCGCCCGCAGCGGCGCCGGCGCTACTCAGCCGGCTCGAGGTGGGAGCGCCATTCGGAGTCGAGGCCGTTCAGGGCATCGAAGACGATGCCCTCGAGTTCCTCGTCCCCGTAGGCATCGGAGTCGTACGTGGCGGCGTCGAATTCGGGGTCGATCCCGACCGCGATCTCGGTGATCCTGCCAGCCTCGAGCGCGAGTTGCTCGCCCTTCGGCCCGACCTTGTTGAGGATGAGCATTCCCACGAAGGCGGGAACCCTACCTGTCCCGCACCGCGTGAGTCCTCAGCTCGTGGCCACCTCGTCGAGGATCCGGGCGGTGGGGGTTCCGTCGAGGGCCGGGGAGGCTTCGGCGTTGGCCCACACGGTCGTCTCCAGGAAGCCTTTGAAGTTCTCCGCCTGCTCGAGGGTCTCGAAGTCCAGCCAGACGTAGATGTACTTGTCGTCGTCCACCGGCTGCTGGACCCGCTGAGCCCGGACGCCGGCGTTCCTGCGGGCCTCGTCGAAGCGAGTGAACGCGCCCAGCCAGGTGTCCAGGTCGGTGATCGGGTGCTCGATGTGAAGTGTGGGCACGTCTCCTCCTGGGTCGATCTCGCCCGGACCCTATCGCCGCGACCCGGCGGGTGCGCCCCGGCCGGGGCGGCCCCAGCGCCTTGGTGAGATGGCCGAGTGATGGAGGCGGCCGGAGTCGAACCGGCGTGTGCGAAGCCTGTCCCGATGCGTACTACGAGCGTTCCCTCGGAGTCTGATCTCGGCGTCCGGTTCGGTCAATCCGAGGGGCACGTGCCCGGACGCCACACCCTCCTAAGAATGTCCCCCTCGGGTCGAGGGTCCTACCGTTGGGGTGAGCCCACTGCTGAAGCCGCGACCCGAATCGTGGGCTATCCGGCGCGACTACCCTCATCTGCTGTTAGGCAGCGAGGGCGAACTCATGATCAGAGTTCGCACTTATGGTTTTCCGGGGATATTTTTACGAGGCCAACCCGGATCCTCGACTCGCAACATCGAGACGATCCAGCTCCACGTCGAAGCCAAATACGCCCCCTTGTGCCACCCATTCTAGGGGGTGAGGTGAGGCTCCCCGGTCCCTCTCCCGTTCGTGAAGCCGTACTCGCAACGCGGCCAGGCGAGCGTCGAGCACGTGGGACTGATCCTGCTGGCCGCGCTGGCGCTTGCCACAGCCATGGCGCTGGGCCCGTTGCCGGCCCTCGACCTGCCGGCCACGCTCGCGAAGGCGATCCTTCCGGGGCAGGCCGGAACGCCCACGCCGTCGGGCGCAGTCGTCCCGACGCCTGCCGCCGAGCGGTACCTGGTCGAGGACCTGATGGCCGCAGAGCTCTCGGAGTTCCTGGGCTACCGCTCCGCGCCTGACCGGGACCTGCGCCTGGACTACTCCACCGACGGGTGCACCGCGCCAGTCGTCGGAAACGCGGGCCGAACCTACGACTTCACAGCCGCCTGCCTTCGCCACGATTTCGGCTATCGCAACTACGGTCGGCTCGGCCTGATCGGGGAGCGCCGACGGTCGGTGGATGAGCGCTTCCTCGCCGACATGCAGGCCCATTGCGCCACGCGTCCGCGCGACGAGGTGGTGAGCTGCCTGGGATGGGCCCGCGACTACTTTCGCGCCGTCCGCGTGTTCGGCTGGCTCCCGGCCTCGCGCTACGACTAGAGGCGGCCGGCGTCGAGCAGTCTGCGCAGGAATCGCTGCGTCTCCGGCCGCTCCGGCGCCTCGAGCACCCGCTCGGGCGGACCGAGCTCGACTAGCTGGCCCTCGTGCAGAAACCCGACGCGGTCGGCCACCTCGCGTGCGAATCCCATCTCGTGCGTGGCGAGCAGCATCGTCACGCCCTCGGCCTTGAGATCGCGGACGGCCTCGAGCACCTCCCCGACGAGCTCCGGGTCGAGGGCGCTCGTGACCTCGTCCAGCAGCATCGCGCGCGGCCTGGCGGCGAACGCCCGGGCGATCGCGACCCGCTGCTGCTGACCGCCCGAGAGTCGGTCCGGGTTCTCGTCCTCACGCCCGGACAGGCCGAAGCGAGCCAGCAGGGCTCGCGCGCTTTCCTCGGCGGCGCGGCCATCGACCCCGTGCGCTTTGGTGATCCCGAGGACGACGTTCTCGAGCACGCTCAGGTGGGGGAAGAGGTTGTACGCCTGGAACACCAATCCGAGCCGCCGGCGCACCTCCACCTCCTCCACTGACGGGTCGGTGATGACCTCGCCGTCGAGCAGGATGTCGCCGTCATCGACCTCCTCGAGGAGGTCGATGCAGCGCAGCAGCGTGGACTTGCCGGACCCCGACGCGCCGATCAGGGCGACAGCCTCATGCTCGCCGACCGCGAGGTCGATCCCCTTCAGAACCTCGTTCTCGCCGAAGGCCTTGGTGACGCCCTGGATCTCGATCACGGGCGTGGACATCAGCGGGCGGCGTAGGCGCCGGGCGCCCAGTGGTCGAGGGCGCGGGCCATCGGGATGGTGATGCAGAGGTAGAGCATGGCCGCGGCCACCATCGGCGTGTAGTTGAAGTCGGTCGAGGCGTCGATCTGGGCCTGGCGGAACGCCTCGACCACCCCGAGGATGCCGAGCAGGGCGACGTCCTTCTGCAGCGCGATGAAGTCATTGAGCAGCGGCGGCCAGACGCGCCGGACGGCCTGCGGGACGATCACGTGCCGCAGAGCCTGGGTCTCGGTGAGCCCGACGGCCAGCGCCGCGTCACGCTGGCCGCGGTGGACCGAGTTGAGCCCGGCCCGGTACACCTCCGCCACGTAGGCCCCATAGGACAGCGCCAGGGCGATGCCGCCGAGAAGCACGGGCTCGGTCGGGAGCCATGAGAGCGGCGTGCTTCCGCCCTCGGTGGCAACGGCCAGGGCGGGCACGCCGAAGCCGACCAGATAGACGAGGAGGATGGTCGGGATCCCCCTGAAAAGGTCGGTGTAGACGACGGCCAGGATCCGCACCGGGAACAGAGCGGGGGCTTTGAGGGTCCGGACAAGAGCCACCAACAGCCCGAGGATCAGCACGGCCACCTCGACCACGAGGAACACCTTCACATCGAGCCAGAACGCCTTGAGGATGTCCGGGAACGACTCGGTGAAGACGTCGTAGTCGAAGAAGGAATCCCGGACCACCGGCCACCCCGGGCTGGTGAGGATGAGCGCCGCGATCCCGCCCAGCACCACGACCGTGGACACGCCCGCGACCACCTGCCCGCGGCGGTCACGCCGCCGCCTCTCCGCCTCCCGCTCGGCTCGGCGATCGCTCATGTGTCGCGGGCCCCGCGTCGTGCTATCGGGCTACTCGATGACCGGCGCGTCGGTCTTGTCGGCGATCCACTCCTGCTCGATCCCGGCCAGCTCGCCGGAGTCGGAGAGCTCCGTGATCGCCGCCGAGACGCAGTCGGTGAGCGCGGAGTCCCTCTCGAGCAACGCGCCCCACTCGTCGCCTCCCGGAGCCTCGAACTGCCCCACGGTCGTCGCCTCGGGCACCTGGACCGCCGTGAGGTAGAAGGCCGTCGGAACGTCCACGACGATGACGTCCACCTGCTCGTTCTTGAGCGCCGAGACGACGTCGTTGGAGGTATCGAAGACCTGTGGATCCTCGGTCGGCTGGATCGACGACTCCACCGCCTCGAGGCTGGTCGTCCCGATCTGGACGCCGATCTTGGCGTCCGCGAGGTCGGCCAGTGAGGCCGCGTCCGCCGCGTCGGAGCTCTTCAGCGCCACGGCGGCCTGCTTGGCCTTGTAGTAGGGCACCGAGAAGTCGACCTGCTGAGCACGCTTGGGCGTGATCGAGATCTGGTTGACGTCGAAGTCGAAGTCCTTCGGCCCGGGCGCGTAGGAGGAGTTGAACGGCTCGACCACCCACTTCACTTCGGCCTCCTGGTAGCCAAGCGTCTTCGCGATGGCGTACGCGACGGCGCTCTCGAAGCCCTCGCCGTTGGTGGGGTCATCGTCCTCGAAGTAGGGCGGGAAGGGGGGGTTGTCCGTGGCAACGGTCAGCGTGTCGTCGGCCACCGTCTTGAGCTTGTCGGGGGTGCAGTCGTCGAGGGACACGGACGCCTCCTCCGACGAGGAGTCCGATGAGGCATCGTCGTCGCCGCACCCGGCCGAGAAGGCGGCGAGCGCGAGCGCGAGCAGGAGCGGGAAGCGGAGATGAGACACGTGATGACCTCTCTCAGGGAAGCGACAGCGGGCGGCGCAATCCTACGCCCTAACCGCGGACGGGCGGCTCGGCGACCGGGCCGGTCTTCGCGCACCCCTGCGGTGCGCGGCCCCTCGACCGGGCCCGGTCGCCGCCCGTCCCCTGCCGGGTGGTCGGCAACCCCACTGTGCCCATAAAACCGGCGAATCGCCAAATCGCACGCGAGATGTTGTCGGCGCGGTCGCTACTGCTGTCCGGAGCCCGCCACTGGTGGCGGCGGGGGTGGATCTACGTAGCCGCCGCCGGGCGGGTTCCCGCCGCCCGGGCTGTTGCCGTCGGCGGGCAACGGGGCCGGCTGCAGCTCGTCCTCCTCCTTCGGAGTGCCCGGCGTCGAGCCACCCGCGGAGCTGCTGATTGGGGTCTCCTCGATTGGCGCCGGCGGCGGCGCCGGGGAGGGCTCCGGCACCACGGGCTCCGCGGCGACCGGCGGCGGCTCAACGGGCGGCGCTTCCCTGGCTGCTGGCGGCCGGGCGGGGGCCGGCCTGGCCGGCTTGGGGGCCGCCACGTGCGGAATCAGGTCATCCGCCAGATGCGGAACGGCCCCCTGCGGCACCGGTGTGGCAGCGACCAGCGCCGGAACCGGCGCCTGGCCTGATGCGACCGGGTCATGCTCGCCCGAGGTAGCGCGCCCGGCGGTGGCCGCGCCGGCGACGACCGTGGTGGCGGCGACCGCCACCAGCTTGGCCTGGACCATGCCTCCACCCGCCGCGAGCGTGCCCTGGCTCGAGCCGCCGAGACCGGAAAGGGCGGATGCCTTCTTGAGCAGGACGTGAAGCAGCGGGAGCGGGGCGATCGCGGCGGCCGCCTTGCGCAGGTGAACCCGGGCGCGCGAGAGGAGGGCGCGGACGGAGTTGGGAGATGTGTCGAGCCGGGCGGCGATCTCGTCGTAGCCCAGTCCCTCGAAGACGCTCAGCAGCAGGGCCGTGCGCTGGCGGTCCGGGAGGCGATCGAGCTCGGAGACGACCTCGCGGACCTCGTTGCGCTGCGCCGCAAGCTCCGGAGGCTGCGGCACTCCGTCGATCTCGAGGCTGAGTTCCTCGTGGCCGAAGTCCTTGCGCGTCCTCATGTTGATCGCTGCGTTGTGAGCCACGCGGTAGAGCCAGGCGCGGAGGTGGATCGGACGAGGGTCGTCGCGGAGGTGGCTGGCGGCCTTGGCGAGGGCGTGCTGGGTGATGTCTTCGGCGTTGGCCTGGCCGACGTGCCGGGCGCTGTAGCGGATCAGCGGCTGGCGATAACGCCGGACGATCTCCTCGAACGCAAGCTCGTCGCCGTCGCGCGCGCGCCTCACCAGGTCCGCATCCTCCAGGCTCGGCAGGGGCGCCAGCGAGGCCCGGGGCGGGGCTGCTGTGGTCGCTGTCGGCATCCCTTCCATCTCCTCAAAACGGCGTTTCGCGGCAAAGGTTACGCCTGCAGACCATTAACTCAAGGGATCTCTCGTTAAGGAAGTGTTGCCCGCGCTCAGCAGGGAATATCGTGCGTGCTCAAGCGAATGGCTAAACCGACGATCGATCCGGGCACGGCAATGGGGGCGGTGCGCCTTCGCGTGGCGGATCTCGGCGCCGCACGCGACTTTTACGAGCGCGTGATTGGGCTGGAGACGCTCGAATCGGCCCCGGGGCAGGCCCGATTGGGAGTTGATGGGCAGGGTCTGGTCGAGCTCGCCTCGGCGCCGGGGGCGCCGCCACGTCCGCCGCGCACGACCGGGCTCTTCCATCTCGCGATCCTCGTGCCTGATCGTGCACGCCTGGGATGCGCACTGCGGCGCATGGCGCAGGCCGACTGGGGGCTAACGGGCGCCTCGGACCACCTCGTAAGCGAGGCGCTCTACACCCGGGATCCCGAGGGCAACGGCATCGAGATCTACCGCGACCGCGCGAGAGGCGAGTGGCGCGAGGCCAACGGCGAGGTGGCCATGGACAGCCTCCCGCTGGATCTGGCGGCGATCGGCGCCGAGGGGGACGCCGCCGGGCCGTTGGCCGTGGGCACTCGGATGGGCCACGTCCACCTGAACGTTGCGGACCTTGACGATTCGGACGCGTTCTACTGCCGAGCCCTCGGCTTCGAGCCCATGGTCCGCTCGTACCCGGGAGCGCTGTTCGTGGCCGCCGGCGGCTACCACCATCACCTGGGGCTCAACACCTGGGCGGGCGAAGGCGCGCCGTCGCCGGAGCCGGGGAGCCTGGGGCTCGAGAGCTTCGAGGTGGCGGTGCCGGAGGCGGCGGAGCTGGAGACCATCGCCGCCCGCCTCGAGGCGGCGGGCGCGGTGGTCGAGCGCGTGGAGGGGACGCTTCGGGTCGCCGACCCCAGCTCGAACGTGGTCGTGATCCGCGCTAGCGAGTGAGCCGCTCGAGCAGCAGCACGAACGACTCGAACGGCAGACCGGTCTCCTGGTGGAGACCGATCTCGCAGGTTCGGTTGCTGGAGAGGTGGGCGTCGAAGGTCCGCCCTTCGAGCTCGGCAGCCTCGTCACGCAGCGCCGAGGCCGGCAGTTCCGGGTGGAGCAGGCCGCGGTCGCCCGCCATCCCGCAGCAGCCCGCCGCCGCCGGAACGACGACCTCTTCCGCGAGCTCCGCAGCGATCGCGTCCAGCTTGGCGGCCGTGCCCATCTGCGCCACCGAGCAGGTCGGGTGCACCGCCACCGAGCCGACCCTGCGGGAAACCGTCAGCGCCGGCAAGAGCCGGTCGTGGGCCCACTCGACCGAGTCGAGAACCTCGACGCGCCGATAGCGCTCCAGAGGCTCGTCGCCTAGCTCGCCCGCGACCTCGTGCAGCAGGCCCTGCGCGCACGAGCTCGCGTCGACCACCAGGGGCAGGGCGCCGTCGTCGGTCCACCGCACCACGGACTCCGCGACGTGCCTCGCCATCACACCGTGCCCCCGCCGGTACCCCTTCGAGCTCCACGGCGTCGCGCAGCAGTTCCCGGCCACGTCATCCGGGATCCAGACCGCAAGGCCCGCGCGGGCCGAGACGTCCGCCAGCGCCTGTGGCAGCGGCGGGCCGGGCTGCCCGCGGGCGGTCCCGAAGATGCGGTTGATGCAGGCCGGCATGTACACGGCGGCCGCGCCCTCCCGCGACGTGGTGGGAAGGGACGCCCGGGCGGGTGGCGGCATCGTCGGAGGCCAGCGCGGGACAAGCTCATCGCCGCCGAGCCTGCGGGCAGCCCGCGACATCGCGTCCGTGACCCGAGGTCCCGCCAGCCCGCCGCCGCGAAGCCCAAGCCGCGCGGCGCGCTCGATTCCCGCCCAGTTGCGGGCGGCCGCCTCCCCGAGCCGCTCACCGTGGGGCGTAGTCTGCTCGGCGCGGAACCCCTTGATCAGCTTCCCCGTGTCGATGGCGAGCGGGCACGCCGGAGCGCAGCTGCCGTCGGTCGCGCACGTGCGGATGCCGTCACCCTCGAACTCGCTGAGCAGCGCCTCGAACACGGGCGATCCCTCCGGCTGGCGAGCCATCTCCCTGCGCAGCAGGATCCGCTGGCGGGGCGTCGTGGTGGCGTTGCGGGAGGGGCACGCCGGCTCGCACATGCCGCACTCGACGCAGGTGGTGGCCTCCTCCTCGATGGGCGGCGTGGATTGCAGATTGCGCAGATGCACGCCCGGATCGCGGTTGAGGATGACGCCGGGGGCAAGCACCCCATCGGGATCGGCGAGGGCCTTGATCCGCCACATCATCGCCGTCGCCTTGGCACCCCACTCGCGCTCGAGGTAGGGCGCCATGTTGAGCCCGGTTCCGTGCTCCGCCTTGAGCGATCCGTCGTACTTGCTGACGATCAGCTCGACCAGCCTCTCCATGAACGCCTCGTACCGGGCGCGGTCGTCCTCCTTGGCGAGGTCGGGGGTGAGGGTGAAGTGCAGGTTCCCGGCGGAGGCGTGGCCCGCGACGCCGGTGAGAAAGCCGTGCTCCCCCAACAGGGCCTGCACGTCCGCCGAGGCCTCCGCGATCCGATCCGGGGTCACGCAGACGTCCTCCGTGATCAGGGCGGTGCCCGGCGGGCGCAGCTTCCCGATCAGCCCGAACATCCCCTCGCGCACCCGCCAGGCCACCTCGATCGCCTCCGCTTCGCGGGTGAAGTCGGGCGGGCGAAGCAGCTCTAGCCCCTCGAGCACGGAGCTCGCCACGGCCTCCGCGTCGTCCAGCTCGCCGGGCTCATCCGCGCCGAACTCGACCAGCAGCGCCGCGGATTCGCCCGGCAGCTCCTGCCAGTGCTCGGGGGCGCCCGGGACGTTGTGCGAGGCGACGATCAAAGCGGGAGCCACCATCAGCTCCACTGCGGTCGCACCCGCCTTGACCAGGTCGGGCACCGGTGACACCGCCGCGTCGATGCTGGGGAAGTGAAGCCACGAGACGGTGGTGTGCCGTGGGAGCGGGACGGTGTCGAACGTCACCTCCGCGATGAAGGCGAGCGTGCCCTCCGAGCCGACCACGAGCCGGCGAAAGATCTCCAGCGGCGTATCCGCGTCCAGGAAGGCGCAGAGGCGATAGCCCATCGTGTTCTTGACTGCGAACTTGCGCCGCACCCGCTCGCTGAGCTCGGCGTCGCCGCGCAGCTCGTCGCGGATCTCGGCCAGGCCGGCGGCGAGCTTCGGCTCGAGGCGGGCGAACTCTTCCTCTGCGCCCTTCGCCGCGGTGTCAATCACGGTGCCGGACGCGAGCGCCAGCCTCATGGACGTGACCGTGGCGTAGGAGTCCCGCACCACCCCGCAGCGCATGCCCCCGGAGTTGTTGGCAACCACCCCGCCGACGGTTGCCGCGTCGGTCGAGGCTGGGTCGGGCCCCAGCTTCCGCCCGTGTGGCGCCAGCACGCGGTTGGCGTGGCCGAGCACGGTGCCGGGGCGAACCCGGCAGCGCCTTCCGTCGTCGAGCACCTCGATCCCGCCCCAGTGCCGGCGGACATCCACGAGGATGCCGTCGCTTTGAGCCTGCCCGTTCAGGCTGGTGCCGCCCGAGCGGAACGTCACCGGCACCTCGTGCTCGCGCCCGAACGCGAGCACCGCGGCGAGATCCTCGGCGTCCTGGGCCATCACCACCGCGCGCGGGATGTAGCGGTAGGGACTGGCGTCGGAGGCGTAGCGCACGAGGTCGAGCGCGCGGGTCAGGACGCGGTCCGCGCCGAGGCGCTCGACCAACTGGGTGCGCAGCGGCTCGGGGGTGCCGGTGGCGACCCAATCCGGCGCCCGGTCGGCGGTCGGCTCGCCCGGTGGCCGGCCGATCCGCGCCGCTCCCAGCGCCGGCGGCATCGGCCTAGGCCAGCGCCATCCCGGGTTCGACCGGGACCTCGACGAGACGCGGTCCCTCGGCGGCGAGCGCGTCCGAGAGCGCGCTGTGGAGCTCGTCCCTGCCCGCCGCCCGGGCTGCGGGCACGCCGTAGGCCTCGGCGAGGCTGGCGCACTCCAGCGCCGGGAGGTCGAGCGCGGGGGCGCCGGTAACGCCCTCGAGTCCGGCGAACCACTTGAGGATCGCGTATTCGTCGTTTCGCGCGATCAGGAACTTCACCGGCACCTCGTACGCGGCGGCGGTCCACAGCCCCTGGATTGCGTACTGGGCGGAGCCCTCGCCGAGCACGCATACCACCTGGCGGTCGGGCTCGGCGAGCTGGACTCCGATCGCCGCAGCGAGGCCGAACCCGAGGCCACCGCCGGCCCCGAAGTAGTAGCTCCCTGGGGCCGACAGGCGCATCTGGTTGCGTAGGGCGAGCGTGCTGGATGGCGCCTCCAGCACCACGATTCCGTCCGCCGGGAACAGGTCCGCGAGCACGGAGTAGACGCTCGTGGGACTGAGCGGATCGGTCTCGGGCACGTCCTCGGCCTCGGGGCGCGCGGCGGGCGCCTCGCGCCCGGACGAGCCCACCTCGGCCAGCAGCGCTTCGAGCGCGAGCCCGACGTCGGCGACGATCGCGTCCCCCATGGGCGCCCGCGCCGCCTCGTCGGGATCGCTGGTGATCGCGACCAGCTCGCAGTCCTCGGGCAAAAGCGGCCCGGGAATGTTCGGGTAGTAGGGGAAGACCGAGCTTCCGACCACAAGCACGAGGTCGTGCCCGGCGAGGGTCTCGCCGACCGGGCCGATCGCCGGGGGCAGCAGGCCCTGGAATGCCGGATGACCCTCAGGGAATCCGATGCGCCCGCCGCCCGGCGCGGGGATCGCCCAGACGGGGAGGGCCTGCCGCTCGGCGAGCGCGACGGCCGCCTCCCAGCCACCCGCCGCGTCCACATCGGGGCCGACGACCAGGACCGGGTTGGCGGCCCCTTCGAGCCTTGCGGCAAGCTCGCTGACCCGCTCGGGGTTTGGCGCGGCACGGCCGTCGACGTTCCGGCTGATGTGGTGCGGAGCCGCCTGGGGGTCGACCTCGCCGGCCCAGTCATCCATGGGTATCGACACGAATACGGGACCTCGGGGCGGAAGGTTCGCCAGGTGCGCGCCGCGGGCCAGCGCGTGCGGGACGTCCTCCGCACGGGGCGGCTCGTAGCTCCACTTGACCAGCGGGTGCGGCATGCGGGTCGCGTCGCGATTGGTGAGGTTCGCCTGCAGCGTCATCAGCGATCGCGACTGCTGTCCCGCCGTGACCAGCAGCGGCGAGTGGTTCGCCTGGGCGTTGAAGATCGCTCCCATCCCGTTGCCGACGCCCGGAGCCGTGTGGAGGTTCACGTGCCCGACGGTTCCGCTGGCCTGCGCGAACCCGTCCGCCATGCCCACCGCGACCGCCTCCTGCAGGCCGAGGACGTACCGGAAGTCGTCGGGCAGGTCGGCCAGCATCGGCAGCTCGGTCGATCCCGGGTTGCCGAACATCGTCGTCATCCCTCGGGCGCGCAGCAGCTCCAACACCGTCTCGCGAACTGTGGCCATGCCCGCAGGTTATTCCGCTGTCGCAATGCGCGGCATGGCGGCCTACCGTCAGAGGCTCTCGTTCAGGGCGCCTCTAGCATCGGCTCGGTGCGTCGTCCCCTCTTCATCCTCGTCGCCTGCGTAGTCATCACCGACACGATGTTCTTTTCGGCGATCACACCGCTCCTGCCGGGCTACTCGGACGACCTGGGCCTGTCGAAGACCGCCGCCGGGGTCCTGAGCGCCTCGTATGCCGGCGGCACGCTTCTGGGTACCTTCCCGGGCGCCTTCCTGGCTGCCCGCGTCGGGATGCGCCAGACCGTCCTCGCCGGGATGCTGCTCGTGGCCGCCTCCTGCCTGGTCTTCGCGTTCGCGCAGAACATCGTGCTGCTGGACGGCGCCCGGTTCCTCCAGGGCGTCGGCGGGGCGTTCGCCTGGATCGGCGGCCTGTCGTGGCTGGTGTCGGAGACGCCGGCCGATCGCCGGGGCGAGCTGATCGGCTCCGCCCTGGCCGCGGCGATCTTTGGGATCCTCATGGGTCCGGTGATCGGCGCGCTCGCCACGGTCACCGGGCCCGAGCCCGTATTCGGCTCGGCCGCGCTCTTCGGCTCTGCCATGGCGGTGTGGACGTACTTCACGCCGGCGCCCGGACCGACGCCCTTCCCCGGCTGGAGCCGGCTGCGCCGAACGGTCGGGAGCCCGCCGATCGCCGCGGCGTTTTGGCTGGTGATGCTTCCGGCGATGTTCTCCGGGGCGATCTGGGTTCTGGTCCCGCTGCGACTCGACGAGTTGGGGGCGAGCGGGATCGCGGTCGGGGCCGTGTTCCTCGTCTCGGCGCTGGTCGAGGGAGTCGCGAGCCCGACGTTCGGCCGGCTGTCGGACCGGCGCGGGCGCATCTGGCCGATCCGCATCGGGCTCTTCGCCGCCGCGCTGGCCAGCGTCCTGCTCTCGATGCCCGAGGCCGTGCTGCTTCTGGGGGCCTGCGTGGTCGCCGCGGAGCTGACGCTCGGGTTCTGCTGGACTCCCGCCATGGCCCTGCTCTCCGACATGGTTGAGCGGGCCGGCGTGGCCCAGTGGCTCGCGTTCGCACTCGTCAACCTGGGATGGGCGGGGGGTCAGGTTCTGGGCGGGTCCGGGGGCGGCGGCCTGGCCGATGCCACCTCCGACGGGGTCACCTACGCGGTGGTGGCCGGGTTGCTCGCCCTGACGGGGCTCGCCGTGGCGGCCAGGGCAAGCGAGTCGACGGTGGCCGCCGCGGCCGTGGCAGAGTGATGGCATGAGCTACGCGAACGGCGGCGGTGTCGCGGCCGCGCTCGGGGAGGTGGGCCTCCCCGCCCCGATCGAGGAGCTGGCCTCGCGCCGCTGGGACGCCGTGGTCGTCGGGGGAGGACACAACGGACTCACGGCCGCGGCGTACCTGGCGCGCGCGGGCAGGTCCGTGCTGGTGCTGGAGCGGCGCGAGCGGATTGGGGGCGCATGCACCCTCGAGCGTCCGTTCGCCGAGGCGCCCGGGTACATCGTGAGCCCCTGCGCCTACGTCGTCGGGCTGCTCGATGACGGCGTGATCCGGGAGCTCGAGCTCGAGCGCCATGGCTACCGGGTAACCCCGGCCGATCCGAACTCGTGGAGTCCGCTCCCCGACGGCACGTCGATGGCCGAGTTCATCGACCACTCGCGGACCGTCGAGCACCTGCGCTCGCAGGGCTTCACCGACAGGGACATCGCCGGCTTCGAGGCCTACGACGATGTCTTTCACCGACTGCGCGACGCGCTGCGCCGGGGCCCGTCGGGCGACATGTGGCACCGTCCGTCCCCGACGCGCCGCGAGATCGAAAAGCTCCTCGGCGGCGACCGCGAGCTGATCTCGATGCTCTTCGAGGACTCGATTGCGGACGTGCTCGACCGCTACATCGACGATGATCGGATGAAACAGGCCCTGTGGGGTCAGGGCGTGATCGGGACCTTCGCTGGCCCGCGCGACCCGGGCACCGCCTCGATCCACCTGATGCACTCGCAGGGCAACCTGCAGGGGCAGGGCTCGGTCTGGGGCTACGTTGAGGGAGGGATGGGCCGGATCTCGTTCGCGATCGCCGAGGCCGCGCTCGAGGCAGGAGCGTTCATCGCCGCGGGGGTCGAGGTGACCGCGATCGTGCCGGGCGAGGGCGTCGGTCTCGCCGGTGGGCAGTTCGTCGCGGCGCCGGTCGTGGTGGCCAACGCCGATCCGAAGCGCACCCTGGCGATGCTCGATGGCGCCGACATCGACCCGGACTACCGCGCCCGGTTGGAGGCGTGGCGGGTCGCCTCGCCGGTGGTGAAGCTGAACGCCGCGCTCTCGCGGCCTCCCACGTTCACCGCCGCGGCCAACGGAGCGGTCGATCCCTATCGCGCGATGGTCTCGATCTCACCGCCGGTGGACGACGGCCAGGAGGCGGTCGAGGCAGCACGCCGCGGCGAGCCCTGCTTCGGGTTCGCGGAGCTCTACTTCCAGACCGCCTACGACGCTTCCGTCGCGCCGGAGGGCAAGCACGTGATGAGCGTGT
The DNA here is from genome assembly GCA_963807385.1 of uncultured Solirubrobacterales bacterium. Lineage (GTDB taxonomy): Bacteria > Actinomycetota > Thermoleophilia > Solirubrobacterales > 70-9 > JBDTSW01. The sequence goes on along the minus strand of CAWEBQ010000003.1, from coordinate 616,612 downwards.
TCGCCCAGTACGCGCCCTATGAGCTGGCCGAGGGGGATTGGGGCACCCGCCGCCAGGAGGTGGCCGACCTGATCCTCGACGGGATCGCCAACCGGGCTCCCGACGTCCGCGACTGCATCGAGCACCTCGAGGTCCTCGGCCCGCCCGACATCGAGGAGCGGATCGGCCTCACGGGTGGCCACATCTTCCAGGGCGAGGCGCTGCCGGACCAGATGTGGGACCGCCGGCTCGCATGGCGCACGCCGGTCCCGGGGCTCTATCTGTGCGGGGCCGCCACCCACCCGGGCGGATCGGTGATCGCGCTCAACGGGCGGGGGGCGGCCCAGGCCGTGCTCGCGGACGTAAGCCGCGCCTGACTCACGAGTTCCAGGGAGCGCTGCGCGTCGAGCGGTGGCGCGGCGGCTTGCTGCGGCGCCGCTCGGCCCGGCTGCGGAGCTCGCGCTGGTGCTCGTTGATCAGCGCCCTGCGCTCGCTGGCCTTGGCCAACGCCACCGGAGAGCTCGACCCCCATGCCGTCGCGGAGCTACGCGCCGCTTCCGGCGAGGCCACCCTGCGGGCGTGGGTGGGCGACGACGGGGGGATGGTGATCGCGCCCTCTGCGACGGCATCGACTCGCTCATCGCCCGCGTGCTCAGCGCCGTCGCCACCGCCCAGGAGACGGGGGAGTGGCAACGGATGAAGGTGTGTACCTCCGACGAGTGCCTGTGGGCGTTCTACGACCGCTCGCGCAACCGGTCGCGTCACTGGTGCTCGATGGAGGTGTGCGGCAACCGGGCGAAGACGCGTAACTACCGCGCGCGCAACGCGTGACAAACCACGCATCCCCACCCGCGGTGCCTGACCCCCGGGTGGGGGTTGGCACCTGGGGGGTGGCCCCTACCGCCTGCGGCGCCGACTGCGGTGGACGGGCTTCGCGCCGCCGCCGCCGCCACCGCCGTGGGAGCGCTGGCCGCCGCCCGAGCGGTGCTGCCGTTTTGGCCCGGCGCCGTTAGAGCCATGGGACTCGCGCCGGGTCTCGAGCCCGGTCGCGGCGAACTGCTCGCGGAGGTTGAGCTTGCGCGCGATCGTTCCGACGTCGCTCGCCTCCTCGCCCTTGACGAAGGTCACTCCGACTCCGCTCCGCCCGGCGCGCGCCGTCCGGCCGATGCGGTGCATGTACGTGTCCTCGTCGCCGGGCGGGTCGAACTGGATCACGTGGCTGATCCCGCTCACGTCGATCCCGCGAGCGGCGACATCCGTGGCGACCAGCGCGTCGACCTTCCCGGACTCGAAGCTGGCCAGCGAGCGCTCGCGCTGGTTCTGGGACTTGTTGCCGTGCATGGCGACCGCCTCGACCCCGCGTGATCCGAGGCGCTTGACCAGCCGGTCGGCGCCGCGCTTGGTCCGGACGAAGACCAGGGCCAGCTCGCGCTCGGAGCGCAGCTCCGTCACCAGCGCGTCGAGCTTGGACTCGTGGGAGACGCGAACGAACCGGTGCTCGACCTTGGTCGCCGGCCCCGGGGGGCTGTACGAGTGGCGAACCGCGTCCTTCGTGTAGGCCTGGGCGATCCTGGCTACCTCGCCGTCCAGTGTCGCCGAGAACAGCAGCGTCTGGCGATCGCGGCTGGTCTGCTTGACGATCTTGTCGATATCCGGGCGGAAGCCCATATCGAGCATCCGGTCGGCCTCGTCGAGGACGAGAAGGCGCACGTGCTTGAGCGAGACGTCGCCGCGGCCCATGAGATCGAGCAGGCGACCCGGGGTGGCGACGAGGATGTGCGAGTGCTTGGCGTTCTTCGCCTGCTTGACGATCCCGGCACCGCCGTAGACGGCGGTCACCTTGAGCGCGCGGGCATGGGCCAACGGCCTTGTCTCCTCGACGATCTGGAGGGCGAGCTCGCGGGTCGGGGCGACGATCAGCGCAGCCGGGCGGCGCTCGTCCGCCTCGATCCGGTCCGCGAGTGGCGCCGCGAACGCGAGCGTCTTCCCCGAGCCCGTCGGGGAGCGGACCAGGAGGTCCTTGCCGGCGAGCGAGTCGCCGATCACGAGCTTTTGGATCGGGAACGGATCCCCGATCCCCTGTTGGGTCAGTGCGGCGCAGACAGCAGGCGAGATGCCCAAGTCCGCAAAGGACTGGCTTGACATATGTGGGTACTCCTTCCACGGCCCTTGGCCGTGTGGCTTGACTCGGAGAGTTCGACTAGTCCGAATCGCGCCTTGGCGCACCGGTAAAGAGACGAAACCTCGCGGACGACTGTCGTCCGCCACAGATGACGCTAGCAGGCATCTCAGCCCTGCACGTCGACAACCGTCCCCTTGGGTCCCAGGTTGAGGATGCGAGTCGGCCCCACCTGAGACTCGCCACCCCAGCTCTCGTGGATGTGCCCGCATACGGCCAGATCCGGCTCGGAGGCCTCGATCGCGGCGAGGATCGCGCGGCTCCCCAGGTGGTGCCCGTCGGAGGATGTATCGACGTGGCCGAACGGGGGTGAGTGGACGATCAGCACTCCGCCGGTGGGCAGGTCCTCGAGCATCACGGCCGCCTCCTGCTCGTCGAGGTCGAAGCTCCAGTCCCAGGGGGTGATCGGGATCCCGGCGCCGAGCCCGAAGAAGGTGACGCCGGCCACCTGGGTGGCCTCGCCGTGCAGCACCGTGGCCGCCTGCCACGCTGCGGCTGCCTCGCGCAGGTCGTCCTCCCGCTCGTTGTTGCCGGGGACCAGCAGGGTGGGGGTCGAGATCGCGCTCAATGCATCGATCGTCTCGGTCAGTCCCGAGTGCACGGAGGCGAAGTCGCCGGCGCCGATCACGAGGTCTGCGTCCGCCGACGCGGCCACGAGGCGCTCGGCCCCGGTCAGGTCGCAGTGCAGGTCGCTGAAGGCGAGGATTCGCATGCAGTGCATTCTTCCATGCCTGAGTCTTACCCCATCTGTGGTAGTTATGAAGAAATTGTTGTAACCGTGAGCGTTCGCACACATATATGCCCCAGGCGCTGCCACCCTGCGCCGTCGCTCCATCGCGACCCAGGCACCCCCAACAGGAGGTCCGAACCATGTCCAAGCCCATCAAGCTTTCCCTCACGCTCGCCGCCGCCGTGCTCCTCGGCGCGTCCGCCACCCAGGCCGCCCGCGCAGCCGGTGAGCCTGCCTCAGCCTCCGGTGAGGTTCCGCTTCTCGAGCGGCCCGCCGAGGACCTGAAGGAATCAATCGATGTGCACAGAGAGCGCCAGCAGCGCATCGAGCGCCGTCGCGCGGCCCGTCAGCAGGCCCGCAAGCCCGACTTCAAGGCCCCGGAGAGCCTTGGCGTCTCGCAGTCCACCCTGGACACAATCGCGGTCTGTGAGTCCGGCGGCGATCCGAGTGCCGTCTCCTCCGATGGCACCTACCGCGGCAAGTACCAGTTCGATTCCGGAACCTGGGCGTCGATGGGCGGCAGCGGAGACCCTGCCGCCGCCCCCGAGGCCGAGCAGGACATGCGGGCGGCCATGCTCTACGCGCAGGCCGGCGCAGGCCCCTGGCCCGTCTGCGGCGCCTAGCCGCAGCGGGCCTCACACCTGGTCGCCACCTTCGCCACCGCCGCGATCGCGATCACGATCCTGGTCGCGAGCGCGAGCTGGGAGGCCTACGTGTGGCCGGGGCTCCTCGAGCTGGCCTCCCCGTACGTCTAGCGGACGCGTCCTAGGTCGCAACATCCCCCTCGCCGAGCAGCGCCCGGCGAAGGACGCGCTTCTCCTCGTCGAAGAGGAAGCCCCAAAGGTGGTTGCGCTCGAGCCGCGTCCTGCGCTTCGTCTCGAGCGTCGCGTCGCGCGGCAGCCCCGCGATCCGCTGCGCGAGCTCGGTGGCACGCGCGACGACGTCGCCGGTCGCGACCTCGCGGACGATCCCGAGCTTCTTGGCCTCCGGGGCGCGGACGGTACGACCGGTCAGGCAGAGCTCCTGCGCGACGGTAGCGGGAAGCACGGCCCGGGCCGCAGCGTAGCTCGGCGGGATCCCCTGCGGGAGCTCCGGGTAGCCGAACGTGGCCTCCGCCGCCGCGATACGCAGATCGCAGAGCAGCGCCAGCGCGAAGCCGCCGGCCAGCGCCGGACCGTTGACGGCCGCGACGACGGGCGTCCTGCAGTCGCCGACCGCCTCGAAGGCGAGCGTGCTCGTCTCGACCAGACGGGTCCGGTTCTCGCGGGAGCCGCCGAACTGGCTCGTGTCCATTCCCGAGCAGAACGCCGAACCCGCGCCGGTTAGCACGACGCACCCGACCCTGTCGTTCACCGACAGGTCGGTGAAGGCGGCCCCTAGCTCCTCGCGCAGCTCGATCGACAGCGCGTTTCGTTTTTCGGGGCGTCGCAGGGTGACCAAGGCCACCTCGCCCTCCGTGTCTATCGACAGCAGCTCAGGCACGCGGGCGATCCTAATCAGCGATCCGAAGCGGCGCGCCGGATCGGCGGAGGTTCACGCGCGGCGTGATACCGGCCCAGGTCGCTGGTCGGCACGACCGGTCCGCGTGATTCGGATCTCGCCATCCCCCTCCGCCTCGAGCAGCGCCGGCTGATGCCGGCGGATCTGATCCGTCAGGCACTCCGCACAGCAGCACTCGGGCCGGCCGAGTCCGGTGCGGGCGCAGATTGACATGACCGAGCTCCCCATCGGCATCTCTCAGGCGCGAATGTAGTCGGCGGTGCGGGCGGAAAAATGCCCTGCGTGCGCCCCATGCCTGCCAGACTCGCGGCGTGAGCGAGACCACGCCGCCCGAATCCGCGCAGATCCCAACGCCAGCCGCCGGCCCGGGCGCGATCGGGCGCACCCCGGCCGAGGCGATCGCCGGGGCGTCGGTGCGGGCGCCCACCAGGGGGAATCACAGGCTCGAGGCTTTGCTGAGCGGGGTGAACGCCGACGCCGAGGTGAGGGCCTGGTGGCACCTCGCGCAGGTCACCTCCGAGCGCCTCGGCATGTCGGACCACTCCTGGGTACACGTGCAGATCGTGCTCAACATCGCGCTGCGGCTGCTGCGTCTCCTCGCCAAGGCCGGGGTGGAGGGCGCGCTCGTCACCGACCACGGGCTCCGCGATCGCGACTCCGAGGTGGTGGTCGCCGGCGGGGCCCTCCTGCACGACGTCGGGATGTCGATCCACCGGGTGGATCACGAGGCGTTCAGCCTCTTCCTCGCCGAGCGCAAGCTACGCGAGCTCCTCGCCGACATCTACGACGATCCGGACCGGACCGTCGTCATCGCGGAGACCCTCCACACGATCATCGGCCACCGCCGCCGGGGCGAGCCCTACACGGTGGAGGCGGGAGTCGTACGGGTCGCCGATGCCCTCGACATGGCCCAGGGGAGATCGCGGCTGCCCGTCGACGCGGGCCAGATGGGCATCCACACGATCTCGGCTGCGGCCGTTGACGACGTGACGATCTCCGCCGGGAGCGAGCGCGCCGTCCGGATCGAGATCAAGATGAACAACTCCGCCGGGATCTTCCAGGTGGACGACCTGCTCGCCACGAAGCTCCGTGACACCCCGCTCTCGGACCACGTCGAGGTGGTCGCCTCGGTCCAGGGTGAGACGGAGAAGCGCCTGCTGACCGAGTTCCGGATCGGCGGCGAGTCCGTCTGAAGCTCCGGGGGGTCTGACCCCGCTTTAGACGCCGGCGCCCTCGCCTCCACGGCCCTCGCCCCGGGCGAAGCGTGCGGCACCCAGAACGCCCGTGATCACGGAGTCCCGACCGAGCCGAGCCTCGAGCTCGAGCGCCGCCTCGAGCGGCATTCCCGCGCCCTCGATCGCTGCGAGCCGGTCGGAGAGCATCGTCGGCTGCGGGAACGAGGCGAGGCCCTCCGCGATCTCGAGCGCGCGGTCCAGGTGCGCTTCCGGCTCCACCACCTCGTTCACCAGGCCCCAGGCGTGGGCCTCGTCGGCCTCGATGATGCGGCCGGTGAGGATCAAATCCAGAGCCCTTCCCATCCCGACGACGAGAGGCAGCCGCTGGGTGCCGCCGTCGATCAGCGGGACGCCCCAGCGGCGCTCCGGGTAGCCGAGCCTGGACGTGGAGGTGGCGATGCGCAGGTCGCACCACAGGGCGACCTCGAGGCCTCCCGCCAGGGCGTAGCCCGAGATCGCCGCGATCGTGGGCTTCGGCGAGGTCAGCCGGGTGAAGCCCATCGGCCCGTCGGGCGTCGAGTCGAGCCACTCGCCGACGGCGGCGGCCGGATCGTCCCCTGTGAACTCGGCCCCCTGCTCGGCGACCGCCTTGAGGTCGGCCCCGGCGCAAAACGCCTCGGGCCCCTCTCCGGTCACGACCATCACCCGCGCCTCGTCGTCGGCAACGAAGCGGCCATAGGCGCCGCGCAGCTCGGCGGCGGTGGCTGCGTCCACGGCGTTCCGGCGCTCCGGCCGCGTGATGGTCAGTACCGCGGCGGCGCCCCGGCGCTCGTAGCGCGTGTTGGCCATGGACCGGACTCTATGCGGAGCAGCCCGCGGGGCTCGCGCCGCCGCGGTCTTCGCACTTCCTGAAAGGGTTAGCTGATGTTCGAGGGCCAGATCGTGCTGATCGCCGGTGGCTTGATGGCTCTCGCGCTGCTCGCCTCGCTGGTGGCGACCCGGATTCGTGTGCCCGGTCTCGTGCTCTTCCTTGGGCTCGGGATGCTGGTCGGATCCGACGGCCTGGGCTGGATCTCGTTCGGCGACTACGAGCTCGCGCGCGACATCGGGGTGCTGGCGATCGCGCTCATCATCTTCGAGGGAGGCCTGGCGGCGGGCTTCGCCGAGATCCGCCCGGTGCTGCGACCGGCGATCTCGCTGGCCATTCTCGGAACCATCGCGACCGCGGTCGTCACCGGCTTCGCGGCGGCATGGCTGTTCGACCTGTCGCTCCTCGAGGGCATGCTGCTGGGCTCGATCGTCTCCTCGACCGACGCGGCGGCGATCTTCGCCGTGCTGCGCGGCTCGACCCTGCGCCGCCGGCTCGCCCGCACGCTCGAGGGGGAGGCGGGCTTCAACGACCCTGTCGCCGCCCTGCTGGTGCTCGGCTTCATCGACTGGATCCAGGACCCGGGCTACGGGATCGTGGACATGGTCGCCTCGATCGTGGTCGAGCTCAGCATCGGCCTCGCCGCCGGCGTGGCGGTCGCCTACGGGGCGATCTGGGCCTTCCGGAAGCTGCAGTTCGCCTCCTCCGGGCTCTACCCGGTGGCGTCGATCACGACCGCCGCTCTGGCCTTCGGAGTGGCCGATGTATCGCACGGGTCCGGGTTCCTTGCGGTCTACCTCACCGGACTGCTGTTGGGTTCGGCGCGGATACCGGCGAAGCGCTCGATCGTGACCTTCCATGAGGGCCTGGCGTGGGTGGCGCAGCTGATCACGTTCCTCACCCTGGGCCTTCTCGTGTTCCCGTCCCAACTCGGAGACGTCGCCGTCGAGGGGACGATTCTCGCGCTGGTGCTGGCCGTCGTCGCCCGACCCGTCGCCACCTACCTGGCGACGGTGGGCGCCGGTTTCACGCTCCCGGAGCGGACGGTGCTCGGCTGGGCGGGGCTTCGTGGCGCGATCCCGGTCGTCTTCGCGACGTTCCCGGTGCTCGCGGGGGTGGGGGAGGGAACCGAGATCTTCAACATCGTCTTCTTCGCCGTGCTCGTCTCGACCGTGCTTCAGGGCACGACGTTCGACTACGTAGCGCGCAAGCTACGGGTCACGACCAGCCGTCCCGCCCTGCCACGCCCGCTGACGGAGACCGGGACGATTCGAGCGCTTGGCGCCGAGGTGGTGGAGTACCCAGTGGCGCCTGACGACGCCGCGGTGGGGAAGCGGGTACGCGACCTCGGCCTGCCCAGGGATGCGCTCATCAACGTAATCGTGCGCAAGGAGCGCGCGCTGCTGCCCCGGGGCTCGACGCGCATCGAGGCCGGAGACCGCATCCACATGGTGGTCAGCCAGGACGTGGCGCCTGAGCTTGAGGGTCTACTGGAACGCTGGCGCCACGGCCCGGTGGGGCCAACGAAGCGCCCGCGTCCCCGGCTGCGTGGCGGCCTGCCCGTCTACACGGTGCGCCAGTGGGAGGACGGCGACGGCGACCCGGCCCGTCCCCGCAGCATCGTCGGCGTCCCGGTCGTCGACCAGCTTCGCTCACGGAACGACATGCCCGGCGCCCTCGTCGCCCTCGACGATGGCCGTTACGCGGTCAGCGGCCCGCTGCTCGCCGCGGGCAGCGCGACGCAGATCCAGGCCCACGCCCGCAAGCGCGCCGGGCTGGCCGAAAGCGATGCGGAGCGAGCCTGGTGGCAGGAGGTGATCGGCGCCCTGGCCGCGTAGGGCGACCGGGCGCTGGCCGGCTTCTTCCCGCGATGCGGGCAAAACCCGGCCATCGCGCGGACTGGACCGGGGCTCGAAACCGGTGGGGCTAAGGCCGGCGCAGGCGCTCGAGCTCTTCGCGCATGCGCTCCTTGCGGCCCTCGAGCCGGCCCTGCCAGATCGAGAGCACGATCACGAGGACGGTGAAGAAGATCATCACGCCGAAGGCGAAGAAGGTGACGACCTTGTCGTCGGTGCGGCCCCAGATGCCTACGCCGTCGGCCGCCATCGCCCCGGGAGCCGCCAGCAGCAACGCGCCGACGGCGAGGGCGAGAAGTGAGGCGAAGGTGCGAATGCGCGTCACGGCCCGAACTCTACCGCCCGCCCGGGCTAACTGATCGCGCCGCCGGCCGCCAGGGCGATCACCAGGATCCCGAGCGGGATCCGGTAGGCGACGAAGATGGCGAGGGAGTGGTTCGCCAGGTAGCGCAGGAGCCAGGCGATCGCCGCGTAGCCGCTGGCGAACGCCGCGATCGTCGCGAGGATCGTCGCCCCGGCGGAGGCGTTGTCGCCCTCCCCGCCGATCTCCCGAAGCTCGAACAGGCCGCTCAGAACCACGGCCGGGACCGACAGCAGGAACGAGTAACGCGCGGCCGCGGCGCGGTCGAAGTTTCGTATGAGCCCTGCCGAGATCGTCGCTCCCGAGCGAGAGACGCCGGGGATCAGCGCCAGCGCCTGAGCGAACCCGATGAAGAGCCCGTCCTTGGCGTCCATCGTGGTGATCTCCCGCGAGCGCTTCCCGACGTGCTCGGCGAGGAGCATCACGAACGAGAAGATGATCAGCATCGACCCGATCAGGTAGAGGTCGCGGGCGCCGGACTCGATCTGGTCGCTGAAGGCGAGGCCGAAGATGGAGATCGGGATGGTGCCCAGGGCGATGAACCACCCCAGCTTCGACTCCGTCGAGCGCCGCGCCCACGGCCAGCGGAGCTCGCGGAAGAACGCTACGACGATCGCCAACAGGTCCCGGCGGAAGTAGACGAGAACCGCGGCCATCGTGCCGAGCTGGATCACGGCCGTGAACGCGGCGCCCGGGTCCTCCCAGCCGAAGAAGGCGGGCGCGATCCGCAGGTGACCGCTGGAGGAGATCGGGAGGAACTCGGTGAGTCCCTGGACGATCCCGAGAACGATTGCCTCGATCGCGCTCACCGGCTGAGGCTATTCGGTCGCCTAGGTGTCGCGGATTCCGCGCCCTGGGCCGCACGTCTGGCCCCTGTGAAACTTCTGTGAACGTGCGCGGCCACGACGTTTACGGGCTCTACGATGGGCCCTGCTCCCTGGCACCCGGGGGCACGCATGAACGCACAGCCCGGAACAGTCCGCCTCGCCGTAATCGACACCGACAGCGGCTTCCTCCGCGTTCTCGAGCGCCGGTTCGAGGCGGCCGGTTGGGAGTACCGCGTGCTCGCGGGCGCGGTTCCTGCCGAGGAGCTGGTGGCGATGAAGCTGAACGCGCTCGTCGTCGACCTCTCGGTGCTTGGCGCCGATGGCTGGGGGTTCCTCGAGCGCGTCTCCGGAATGCTGCCCGGGCTCGGCATCGTCGTCTGCACCCAGGACTCGACGGTGGCCCAGCGCGTCCGCGGGCTGCGGCTCGGCGCCGACGACTGGGTCTCCAAACCCGCGCACCCCGAGGAGGTGGCCGCGCGCGTCGAGGCCGTCGTGCGCCGGCGCAAGCGCAGCCAGCCCACGGCGGACGCCGGCCCGCTCGTGGCCGGCGAGGTCGAGGTCCGGCCCGACCAGTTCCAGGCCTTCGTCGCCGACCGAAGCCTGGGCCTCACCCGGCGCGAGTTCGAGCTGCTCCAGGTCCTGGCCGACGCCCAGGGCAAGGTGATCGAGCGCGAGGACCTCTACCAGCGCGTGTGGGGTTACGCGATGGCCCACGGCGATCGCTCCGTGGACGTGTTCGTGCGCAAGCTGCGCGCCAAGCTCGAAAAGCAGTCGCCGTCGTGGAGCTACATCCACACGCACTTCGGAGTTGGTTACCGCTTCGATGCGGAGCCGGCCGACCGCGACGACTCGGAGCTCACCAAGCCCGAGCCTGCCTCCGAGCCGGCGGGTTCACAGGTTTTTCACGACTCGGCTACCAACTCGTAACAGCGTTGCGGCGTAGGCCCGCGACGCTTCTCCCATAAACGCAAGTCCTAGATCGAGGGGCAGCGATCCGCGCTGCCCGAACAAGGGAGAAACAGTGAGAAACAGGAAGCTCTTGATCACCCTGGGCGCGTCCGCCGCGCTCACCCTCGGCGTTGCCGGGTGCGGCAGCGGCGGCGACAGCCCGAGTGGCATCTCCGGCAGCATCGCCATCGACGGCTCAAGCACCGTCCAGCCGTTCGCCGAGGCAGCGGCGGAGCTCTTCAACGGCGAGAACCCCGACGTGAGCATCACGGTGGGCGCCGCCGGCACCGGCGGCGGCTTCGAGAAGTTCTGCGCCGGTGAGATCGACATCGCCGACGCTTCGCGGCCGATCGACCAGAAGGAGGAGGCCCCGGTCTGCGAGAAGGACGACATCACCTACACCGAGCTCCAGGTCGCCAACGACGGCATCGCCGTTGTGACGAACCCGGCGGTCGAGGTCTCCTGCCTTACCACCGACCAGCTCGCACAGCTGTGGACGGACGATACGGTCGCCAACCTCTCGGACCTCGGCGACGACGCTGATACCGGTGAGCCGCTCCCAGACGTTGAGGTAAGCCTCTACGGACCGGGCACGGACTCCGGCACGTTCGACTACTTCACCGACGAGATCAACGGTGAGGAGGGCGTCAGCCGCGACGATTACCAGCCGTCCGAGGACGACAACCAGCTCGTCCAGGGCGTGGCGGGAGACGATGCGGCCCTGGGCTACTTCGGGTTCTCCTACTACGAGCAGAACGCCGACCAGCTCAACCTCGTCTCGGTAGACGCCGGCGACGGATGCGTCGAGCCCAGCTCGGCCACGATCCAGTCGGGTGATTACACCCCGCTGGGACGGCCGCTGTTCATGTACCCGAACAACCAGAAGCTCGCCGACGAGGCGCTCGGTGGGTTCATGCAGTACGTGGTGGATGACTACGAGGGCATCGCCGAGGCCGCGCTGATCGTCCCGATGGATGAGGCGCAGGCCGAGGAATCCAGGTCCGCGCTCGAGGGCGCGCTGGGCTCCTAGGCGATCCGGCCGAGGCCGAAGAGCTGGAGAACGGTGGAAGCCGAAACACACCCCGAAGGCGCTGCGCCGGGAGGGCTGGGCCCGCTCGGCGTCAAGCGCCGGCGCTGGGGCGAGGAGGTAATCCGCGCCCTCCTCTTCCTCGCCGCGGCGGTCTCGGTGCTGACCACGGTCGGGATCCTGGTCGCTCTGCTGGCCGAGTCGGTCCCCTTCTTCCAGGAGGTCGGCACGAGCTTCTTCACCGACAGCAACTGGACGCCGCTGTTCGCCGATCCGCAGTTCGGGATCTGGCCGCTGCTGAACGGGACGTTCCTGATCACCGGGATCGCGATCCTGGTCGCGGTCCCGCTGGGCCTGGGCTCGGCGGTCTACCTCGCGGAGTACGCCAGTCCCCGGGTGCGGAGGATCGTCAAGCCGATCCTGGAGGTGCTCGTCGGCGTCCCGACCGTCGTCTTCGGGTACTTCGCCCTCGCCTTCGTGACGCCGCAGATCCTGCAGGCGATCGGGATCGACGTGCAGGTCTACAACGCGCTCTCCGCGGGCCTGGTCATGGGCATCATGATCGTGCCAACGATCGCGTCGATCTCCGAGGACGCGATGCGCGCGGTGCCGCAGGGCCTGCGCGAGGGCGCCTACGGGATGGGCGCCACCAAGCGCCAGGTTGCGACGAGGGTCGTGTTCCCGGCTGCAATCTCCGGCATCATCGCCTCGATCGTGCTCGGCGTCTCCCGCGGCGTCGGCGAGACGATGATCGTCCTCCTCGCTGCGGGGCTTCAGCCGAACACCGGGATCAACCCGATCGACGGCTACGCCACGATCACCACCTTCATGGGCTCGGCCGCCGACGGGGACAACCCGTCCGGCTCGATCGGGTACGAGTCGATCTTCGCCTGCGGCCTGATCCTGTTCGCGCTGACGCTGGTGATGAACATGATCGCGATCCGGTTCGTTCGCAGGTACAGGGAGGTCTACGAGTGACCCCGCCGCCCCCGCCCCCGGCCGACGCCGCAGCCGGCCGGATGCCCGGGACGCAGTTCGTCCGCGACGGGTCGGCCAGGCTGAAGGAGATCGGCTTCGCGGCCCTGCTGCTGACGGCCCTGGGGATCGCGCTCCTGACGCTTGTCGTGCTGCTTCTGGACGTGATCGTCGAGGGCGCCGGAAGCCTCACGCCGGAGTTCTTCACCGACACCCCGTCGCGCGTGGACCCCGCGAGCTCCGGGATCGCGCCGGCGATCCAGGGAACGCTCTGGCTGATGGTCGTCTGCGCCGCGTTCATCATCCCGGTCGGCGTTGCCTCCTCGATCTACCTCGAGGAGTACGCGAGCCGCGAGGGCCGGTTCGCCCGCTTCGTCGAGGTCAACATCCAGAACCTCGCCGCCGTGCCCTCCATCGTCTACGGCGTCTTGGGGCTGGCCTTCCTCGTGCGCGGCCCGCTAAGCCTCGGGAATGTCGTCCTCGCCGGCGGGCTGACCCTGGGGCTCCTGGTGCTTCCGGTGGTGATCGTCGCCGGGCGTGAGGCGATCCGCGCCGTGCCCCCGTCGATCCGCGAGGGCTCGATGGCCCTCGGCGCCACCCAGTGGCAGACGATCTGGAAGCAGGTGCTTCCTGCCGCGATCCCGGGCATGGCCACCGGCACGATCCTCGCCCTGTCCCGCGCGATCGGGGAGACCGCGCCGCTGATCGTGATCGGGGCCACCGTGTTCGCCACCAACGCCGGCACCGGCCTGTTCGAGACCTTCTCCGCGCTCCCGATCCAGATCTTCGGCTGGACCGCGGACCCGCAGGAGGAGTTCAAGGCACTGGCCGCCGCGGCGATCATCGTCCTGATGGCGATCCTGCTGAGCATGAACGCCGTCGCCATCTGGCTCCGAAATCGCTACGAACAGAAGTGGTAGGTGAGTAATGTGGAACGCACCATGACCGAGCCCGAGCGGACGCAGTCCGAACGGGAGACCCTGGGGCTTGACCTGACCGCAACCGTCGCCGAATCGCACCCTGAGAAGGCACCCGCGCCGGTTGCAGAGCCGATCTTCGAGCTCCGGGACGTGAGCGTGCGCTACGACGGCAACCTCGCCGTCGATGCCGTCACGGCCGACTTCTATTGCAACCAGATCACCGCCCTCATCGGCCCCTCGGGCTGCGGCAAGTCGACGCTGATCCGCTGCCTGAACCGGATGAACGACCTGATCCCGGCCGCCTCGGTCGAGGGCGAGATCATCTACCACGGGCAGAACCTCTACGCGGAGACGGTGGATCCCGTGGAGGTGCGCAAGCGGATCGGGATGGTGTTCCAGAAGCCGAACCCCTTCCCGAAGTCGATCTACGACAACATCGCCTTCGGGCCGCGCATCCTGGGGATGAAGGACGACATGGACGAGATCGTCGAGGGCGCGCTGCGCCGCGGGGCGCTGTGGGACGAGGTCAAGGACCGGCTCGACGACAACGCCTTCGGCATGTCGGGCGGCCAGCAGCAGCGCCTCTGCATCGCGCGGTGCCTGGCAGTGAACCCGGATGTGATCCTCATGGACGAGCCCTGCTCGGCGTTGGACCCGATCTCCACCGGCAAGATCGAGGACCTGATGCTGGAGCTGAAAGACCGGTACTCGATCGTGATCGTCACGCACAACATGCAGCAGGCGGCGCGGGTGTCGGATCGCACTGCGTTCCTGATCGTCGAGCTCGACTCGACCGAGAAGAATCGTTGGGGACGCATCATCGAGTACGACGAGACGGAGAAGATCTTCACCAACCCCGCGGACCAGCGCACGGAGGACTACGTCTCGGGCAAGGTCGGCTGATGGCCGTCGAGGGAACACGGATCGCGTACCAGGAGGAGCTCACGAAGCTCGAGTCCCAGGCGCTCGCCGGCCTCGACCTGGTGGTCGCCTCGATCGAGCGCACCACCGAGGCGATCCAGCATCAGGACGTCGAGCTCGCCGAGCTGGTGGTCGCCTCCGACGACGTGATCGACGGCCGCTACCTCGAGGTCCACCAGGCGATCCTCACCCTGCTTGCCACGCAGTCGCCGGTCGCAACCGACCTGCGCCTGATCGCCGCCCTCCTGCACGTGATGAAGAACATGGAGCGGATGGGTGACCAGTGCGTAAACGTGGCCAAGGTGATCCCGATCGCCGGCTACGAGCCCCCCGCGGATGAGCAGATGATCAGGGACATCGTGACGATGGCGAACGCGGTGCGCGAGCAGGTGCGGCAATGCAAGCGGGCGTTCGAGACCCGCGATGTCGGGCTCGCCCGGGATCTGGTCCGCCAAGACGACGTGGTCGACAACCTAAACCGCGAATGCTTCCGGCGCGCGATCGAGATCGGCGACTCCGAGGACCGCCGTGAGTGGGCGATGATGATGATGCTGGTCGCCCGCGCCATCGAGCGGATCGGCGACAACGCCGTAGACGTGGGGGAGCAGGTCGCGTTCCTGGTCACCGGCCTCTTCCGCGAGTTCGAGGACGCCTCGCATCCCAGCGAGGGCCTTGCGCCCGCCGGCTGAGCGGCGACCGCGCCGGGCATCCGCGTCCGGCTACCCTCGCGGAATGGACCGCAGGGGAGTCCTACTTCAAAGCGCCGCGGCGCTGGGCGCGACGGTGCTCTGCGTGGCCGCGGGCGCGGCGGGTCAGTCGGCGTCGGCCGACGGCGCGCGCTCGGTCAGGCCGAACATCGTCGTCGTGATGACCGACGACCAGACCTACCGGTCGCTGGGGCAGATGCCGACGGTCCAGGCCGAGCTGGCTCGCGAGGGAACGAGCTACTCGCGCTTCTTCGTCAACTTCGCCCTCTGCTGCCCGTCCAGGGCGACGTTCCTCACGGGGCAGTACTTCCATAACCACCGGGTTGCGGGCACATACGCGCGTCTCAACGACCGCAAGACTCTGCCGGTCTGGTTGCGGCGCGACGGCTACAAGACCGGCTTCGTGGGCAAGTACCTCAACAAGTACGGCGACGATCGCCCGCGCTACGTGCCGCCGGGCTGGAACGAGTGGAGCGCTGCCTATGGCGCCTCGACGCAGAGCGTCTTCGGTTACGAGCTGAACGAGGACGGCGACCTCGTTCACTACGGCCGGCAGGAGGATGACTTCAAGCAGGACGTGATCACTGAGCTCTCACGGGACTTCATCCGCCGCCGGGCCGATGGCCCGCCGTTCTTCCTCCACACCTCCTACACGGCCCCCCACCTGGCGCGCCGCCCGCGGCCGTTCCCCCCGAACTGCTTCGGTGCCGCCCAGCCGGCCCCGCGCCACGCCGATCTGTACGACCACCGCAAGCTCCCGCGCGGCCCCGCGTTCAACGAGCGGGATGTCTCAGACAAGCCCCGGCGTGGCCCGGGCGCCGTGGGTCGCCTCCGGCGGCTTACCGATCACGACATCGCCAACATCACCAGGAAGTACCGCTGCGCGCTGGAGTCCCTGCGATCGGTCGATGAGGGCGTTGGGGGGATCCTGGACGAGCTCGAGGGCTCCGGCGAGCTCGACAACACCCTGATCGTCTTCACCAGCGACAACGCGTTCTTCTTCGGCGAGCACCGCATCCCCAGCCAGAAGAACCGCCCTTACGAGGAGGCGATCCGCGTGCCGTTGATCATCAGGGGTCCCGGCGTCCCGAGTGGCCGGACCAGCAACCGCCTATCGGTGAACCCGGACCTCACGCGCACCATCCTCGACGCGGCGAACGCCTCGCCGGCACTGCGCCAGGACGGCGAATCCCTGTTGAGGCCAGCCGGGCCACGTTCGGCGATCTCGATCGAGTCGGGCACATTCAGCGGGCTTCGGACCGGGCGCTACAAGTACGTCGTGCACGAGACCGGGGACCGCGAGCTCTACGACCTTCGCAGCGATCCTTATGAGCTGCGAAACCGTGCGACCGCCGCGGGCTACCGGGACGAGCGCCGGCGAATGGCACGCCTGCTCAAAGACGTTCGGAGCTGCGCCGGGAGCCAGTGCCGCTGAGGGCCGGGCCGACCGCGGCGCGTGGATGAGTATGGGCGTCGCCGATAGGAATCCAGATCTTGAGCGCATCCGCCAGTTCTGCCAAGATCGGTTGCGACGCCCTAGTGCTCTGCGCAGCGATCGACATCGGCTCCAACACGACCCGCGTGCTCGTCGCCGAGCCCGAGGAGGGGCAGCTGCGCACCGTGATGGAGCAGCGTGCCTACACGCGCATCGGGCGTGACTCCAAGAGCGACGGCGCGATCTCGGACGAGAAGGTCGCCGAGGTCGCCGAGGTGGTTGCAACGCAGGTCCGCCTCGCCGAGGAGCTCGGCGCGAAGGCGATCCGCACAGTTGCCACGGCCGCTATCCGCGAGGCGACCAACTCGAAGAAGGTCGCCGAGGAGATCGGACGGGTCTCGGGCATGGAGGTGGACGTGCTGACGGAGGAGGAGGAGGGGAGGCTGGCCTTCATCGGCGCCACCAAGACCTTGGGGCACCCGGTCGCAGGCCAGATTGCGGTCGTCGACGTGGGCGGCGGCTCGTCGGAGATCATCCTGGGCACGGTCGCCGGGGGGGTGGACCTCGTCCGCTCGTTCAAGATCGGCTCCGGCTCGCTCACCGAGGATCATCTCGCCAGCGATCCGCCCTCGGCCTCCGAGGTGCGTGCCCTCCGCGACGCGATCGGCGATGCGTTCGAGGGCGTCGAGGTCGATCAGCCCGAGCAGGCGGTCGCGGTGGGCGGCAGCGCCACGTCGCTTCGCAAGCTCGTGGGAACCGTCCTCGAGTACGAGACCCTCGAGCGCGGCGTCCGCGTTCTGTGCGGCGACAGCATCGGCGACGTCGCGCGCCGCTTCGAGCTCGACCCACGGCGCGTCGAGATGCTGCCCGCGGGCGTGCTGCTCCTGGAGAAGCTCTCCGAGCTCCTCGGCCAGCCACTTCAGATCGGCAAGGGCGGCCTTCGGGAGGGCGTGATCCTGACGCTGCTGAACAGCGCCGAGAACGGCGCGCCGACCGTGCTTGCCGCGTAGCTCAGCCCTGCTCGGGCCGGTAGCCTCGTACGGGTAATGGCCAAGGCACGGCCGATCGGGGAGCTCAAGGGCTCGGAGCCCATGGGCCTCGGTGCGGCTCGCATCGTCAGGATTCGCACCAGCGAACTCGCGGACCACTCTCGCGAGGTCCTCGAGCTGGGCGAGATCGAGCACCTGCACGACATGCGCGTTGCCACCCGCAGGCTGCGCGCCGCGCTCGAGGTGTTCGAGGCATGCTTTCCGGGGAGGGCCCTCGGGGCCGCCTTGGCGGAGGTCAAGGATCTCGCCGACGCGTTGGGCGAGCGCCGCGACCGCGACGTTGCCATCGCCTCGCTCGAGCGCTTCGGCGGGGGGCTGGCCGCCCCGGACCGCCGCGGTGTCCAGAGCCTTGTTGAGACGCTCCGGCTGGAGCAGATCGAGGCCAACGAGGCGCTGCGCCCGTCGGTCGCCCCCGAGCGCGTGAGCGCGCTGTGTGAGCGGCTGCGCGAGCTCGCCGACGAGGCCGAGGAGCGGGCCCGGCCCGGGGTCGAGGCTCCTGCTCCCGAGCGGCTCGAGGTGCCGTGGACACGCAACGGCGCGGGCGCGCCGGAATGAAGGCCAAGCGCGTCAAGAAGCTCGATCCCACCGCCGCGCTCTCCGAGAACGCCGCCCGGATCGTCCGCGTGCGCCTCGAGGAGCTGCGCTCGTTTGTTCCGAGGGCCCTGGAGCCCGAGCGCTCCCGCCGCCAGCACGACATGCGGATCGCCGCGAAGCGGCTTCGGTACGTACTGGAGGCGACCGAGTCCAGCTTCGGGCGGGCCGGGCCTGTAGCCCGGCGACGTGCCCGCGACCTGCAGGGCGTGCTCGGCGAGATCCACGACTGCGACGTGATGCTGCCCCGGGTGGAGCGGCACCTGGACGAACTTCGGGAGCAGGATGCGGAGGCGGTCAGGGCGCGGGCCGGCGACGCGGATGACCTTGACCCGGAGCTCGCGGGCAGAGCCCCGCACCGCACCGCATACCGCGGCCTCGAGGTTCTCGCCGTTTATCTCCGGGCACGCCGCAAGCTGCTGCACGACCGGTTCGCCGAGACCTGGGCCGACCAGGAGCAGACGGGCGTCTGGGACGCGCTCGAGCGTTCGGCGACCAGGGTCCTGCGCGAGGCGCGTGAGCGCCGGCGCGCGGCCGAGCGCGCGGCCGAGGCCGAACGCCAGCTTGCCGAGGCCGAGCGCGAGGAGCGCGAGGCCGCGGAGCGGGCGCGCCTGGCGGCCGCCCAGCTCGCCGAGGCCGAGCGCGCCTCGCGCGGCGCGCTACCCTGAAGGGGATGCGTTCTACAGGAGTCGGCAGGGGGCTCGCGATCGGCGCCGCGGCTCTCTCGTTTGCGGTGCCGTCCGCTCAGGCCGGGGGTCCGACCGTCGGCTCCCCGGGCATAGGCGACTCCTTCTTCAACGAGGCGGGCAACGGCGGCTACGACGTCGACAAATACGACGTGGAGCTGCGATACGACCCGAAGCGAAACCGCTTCCTCGGGGGCACCAACACCGAGGTCTCGGCCGAGGTCACTCAGCCGGCGGGCCTCACCAGCTTCAACCTCGACTACCTGGGCCCGAGGGTTATGAAGGTCCGGATCGACGGGGAGGAGGTGAACTTCTCCCGGAACGGGGGGGAGCTCACGATCGAGCCGGCGGCGCTGATCGCCAATAGCGAGGAGTTCGACGTCGAGGTTCGCTACAAGGGAAAGCCCAAGGAGGTCACCGACCCCGACGGCTCCACCGAGGGCTGGGTGGCCACCGACGACGGCGCCTTCGTGGTCGGGGAGCCGCTGGGCAGTCCCGCGTGGTTCCCCTCGAACAACCACCCGCTCGACAAGGCCGTCTTCGAGATCTCGGTCGAGGTCCCGCGGCCGTACAAGGCCGTGTCGAACGGCACGCTGGACGTCGAGACGGACGGGAACCGGCAGACCTTCAACTGGGCCGCTGACGAACCGATGGCGACCTACCTGGCGACCGCCACGGTCGGAAGGTTCGAGACCCAGCGGGACACCAACCCCCCCGGCAGCACCGACTTCTCCTACGTGGCGGTTGACCCGCGGTTCCCGGGCGACGGCGCGATCGACAAGGGCTTCGACATCATCGACTTCTTCGAGGGCAGATTCGGCCCGTACCCCTTCGCCGCGACGGGCGGAATCGTCGACGTCGCCGACGTCGGCTACGCGCTCGAGACCCAGACGCGCCCGATCTATCCGGGGCCGCCGGGCGCAGGCCTCGTCGCTCACGAGCTGGCCCATCAATGGTTCGGCAACGACGTGTCGCTAGCCGACTGGTCGGAGATCTGGCTCAACGAGGGCTTCGCCACCTACGCCAACTGGCTGTGGTCGGAGTTCCGCGGTGGGCTGAGCCTCTCGGAGCATCTCGACCAGGTGTGCCAGGCGGGCGCAGGGTCCCCGAACTGGAGCCCGCCCCCCGGCAGCGTGCCCGGCCCCGAGGTGATGTTCCACAGCGGGGTCTACATCCGCGGCGCCGCGGCGCTGCAGGCGCTGCGTGAGCTGATCGGCGACGCCGACTTCTTCGACGTGGTTCTGGCCTGGGCGTCGCAGGGCCCGGACGGCGCCGTCGATACGGACGATCTCATTGCGCTGGTCAAGGCCGAGACCCCGGTGGCAGACGCCACCATCGACGACCTCTTCGACGACTGGGTCTTCGACGAGGGCAAGCCCGAGGGCTGCGGCGCCCCGAAGTCAACGAGCGGGCTGGACGCCGCCCTCGGCGTACCGGACCTCTCGCGCCTGCGCTGAGCCTCAGGGCATCGAGTTTTCGCGCCAGCCCACCCCCTCGGTGGGAGATCGCAGGAACCCGACCCGCCGATCTGGCCGGGCCGCCTGACGGCGCCCGTTCGCGTCCACAGGCCCGTGACCGCCGTGATCAGCCGAGGGCTAGCATGGATCCTGGAGAGATCGACCGCTTTGGAACCCACTGAGACAGAGGCGCTGGAGGCCAATGCGCGGAACGGCGCGCCCGTCGGGCCGAGCATGATCGAGCCCGAGGGGCCGGATCTCTCCGACGCCGCCCTGTACTTCAACCGCGAGCTCTCCTGGCTCGACTTCAACGAGCGGGTGCTCCAGCTTGCCGAGGACACCTCGGTCCCGCTGCTCGAACGCGTCAAGTTCTGCGCGATCTGGGAGTCGAATCTGGACGAGTTCTACATGGTGCGGGTGGCGAACCTGCAGGACCAGGTCGAAGCAGGGGTCGACGCGCGCGGCGCCGACGGGCTGAGCGCCTCGGAGCAGCTGCGGGAGATCCGTGAGGGCGCCGTAGCGCAGCGCGGCCGCATCGAGCGCTGCTGGCGCGAGCTGCGCCCGTCACTGGCGGAGCACGGGATCCGGCTCGTCTCGCCCGAGGACGCCGACCCCGCCAAGCGGGCCGAGCTCACCAAGCTCTTCCGCGCCCAGGTGTTCCCGGCGCTCACCCCCCTCGTGATCGGCATGGGCCGACCGTTCCCCTACATCTCGAATCTCTCGCTCAGCCTCGGCGTGCTGCTCCATGACCCCGACCAGGACGTCGACGTCCTGGCCCGGGTGAAGGTGCCGAAGGAGCTGCTCGGGCGCTTCCTACAGGTCGGCGAGGAAGAGACCACCCTGGTGCTGCTCGAGGACCTGATCGCCGACAACCTGGGGGTCCTGTTCCCCGGGATGGAGATCCGCGACCACTCGTTCTTCCGCGTCACCCGCGACACCGACTACGACGTATCCGACGAGGCCGACGACCTCATGCAGGCCGTCGAGGAGGAGCTCCGCCGCCGCCGGTTCGGCGAGGTCGTGCGGCTGGAGGTGCAGGCCGGCATGAGCCCCAGCCTGCGTGAGCCGCTGGTGTCCGCCCTCGGCATCCGCGACGACGAGGTCGATGAGTTCGACGGTCCGCTCGACATGTCGGGCCTCTGGGCGATCCATGGCCTGAAGGGGTTCCCGGAGCTGCGCGACGCGGCCCATGCCCCGGTCACCCAGCCGCGCCTGCTGGGCGAGGATGGCAAGGATGCGGATGTCTTCGCCGCCATGCGGGAGGGAGACATCCTGGTCCACCACCCCTACGACTCGTTCGCCACCTCCGTCGAGCGGTTCGTCAAGCAGGCGGTGGCCGACCCCGACGTCCTGGCGATCAAGCAGACGGTGTACCGCACCAGCTCGGACTCGCCCCTGGTGCCTGGCCTGATCGAGGCGGCCGAGCGCGGCAAGCAGGCCGTCTGCATGGTGGAGCTGAAGGCGCGCTTCGACGAGAGCGCGAACATCAAGTGGGCCAAGAAGCTGGAGCAGGCCGGGGTGCACGTGGTCTATGGCATCCCCTCGCTCAAGACGCACTGCAAGTGCGTGCTGGTGGTGCGGCGGGAGGGTGGCGGCGTGCGCCACTACGTCCACATCGGGACGGGGAACTACAACCCGAAGACCGCTCGCATCTACACGGACGTCGGGCTGTTCACGGCCGATCCGGCGATCGGCTCGGACGTCGCCGAGATGTTCAACTACCTCACCGGCTACGCGCGCCCGACCGGCTACCGGAAGGTGAAGGTCGCCCCCTTCAACCTGAAGGAGACGATCATCGAGGAGATTGAGCGCACCATCGCCGCCCACTCCCCGGAACGGCCGGCGCGGATCCGGATGAAGATGAACTCGCTGCTCGACGCACCGTCGATCCGGGCGCTCTACCGGGCATCGCAGGCGGGCGTCCGCGTGGAGCTGAACGTCCGCGGGATCTGCGCGCTGCGCCCCGGGGTACGCGGCGTGTCCGAGAACATCGAGGTCCGCTCCGTCGTGGGCCGCTTCCTCGAGCACCCCCGGATCTACTCGTTCGAGCGGCCCGGCGAGGACGAGAGCATCTACTTCGGCTCCGCGGACCTGATGCCGCGCAACCTCTACAACCGGGTCGAGCTGCTGGTTCCGATCGAGGACGAGCGCGCGCGCGCCGAGCTGTTGGAGATCCTCGATCGCTCACTCGCCGACGACACGAACTCCTGGGCCCTCCAGACCGACGGGAGCTGGCGCCGCCGCGAGCCGGGCCCGGAGCCCCGCAGCGTTCAGCGCGAGATGGTCGAGCGGCACGCTGCGCGTCTCGCGGAGTCCTCGGCGACAATCGAGATGGCCGCGCTGTAGAGCACACGGACCCGGGTCCACGACCGGCCGCGGTCGTACGATCGAAGAATGGACGGCAAACGGGTGATCGCGCACCTCGACATGGACGCATTCTTCGTCGCGGTCGAGCTTCTGCGTCGTCCGGAACTGCGCGGAAAGCCGGTGGTGGTCGCCGGCTCGGGGTCGCGCGCGGTGGTCACCACTGCCTCCTACGAGGCGCGCCCCTTCGGAGTGGGATCGGCGATGCCGGCGTCGCTCGCGCGCCGGCGCTGCCCCGAGGCGATCTTCGTTTCGCCCGACCACGCCTACTACCGCGAGACGTCGCGGAAGGTCCGCGAGGTGGTGGATCTGTTGGGCCGGCCCAGCGAGTGGGTCTCGCTCGACGAGACCTACCTCGACCTCACCGGCGAGCCGTACCCGATCGGGGCGATGAGCGGGTTGGTCCGCGAGATCCGCGAGCGCGTGGGGCTGGACGCGTCGGTCGGGATGGGCCCGAACAAGCTCGTCGCGAAGGTCGCCTCCGACGCGGAGAAGCCACGCGGCTTCGTCGTGCTCACCCGCGAGCAGGCGGCGGAGCGCTTCGCCGGCGAACCCCCGCGGCTGCTCCCCGGCATCGGCCCGAAGACCGCCGAACGCCTCTCCGGCTACGGCGTGAAGACGATCGGGGTGCTTCAGCGATGCACGCTCCCAGGGCTGTGCGAGCGCTTCGGAGAGCGCCAGGGCAAATACCTCCACGACCTCGCGCACTTCCGGCACGACTCGCCGGTCACCACCGACCGCGCCGCCAAGTCACGGTCGGTCGAGTCCACCTTCGACACCGACATCTCCGACGCCGCGGAGATGGAGCGGATCCTCCGCGAGCAGTCCGGGCGGCTCGCCGCGACGCTGGTCAAGCGCAATGTCCGGGGGCGTACCGTGGCGATCAAGGTGCGCCAGGACGACTTCTCGACCCTGACCCGAGCGCGCACGATCGCCGAGTACACGAACGACGCCGCGACGATCGCGACGATCGCGGTGGAGTTGCTGCGCGAGAACCGCCCGGAGCGCCCGGTCCGGCTCCTCGGCGTGCGGCTCGCGGGCCTCGCGGACGAGGCTGGCGAGCCCCCGACGGCGGGCGAGCCTCAGATCAAGCTCGCGGTGGGCTGATGGACGAAGACGGGGAGCGGATCCCGGCCGCGAACGCCCTCCAGGCTTGCAGGCGCAAACGCCGCTACGAGACCGAGCGCGAGGCCGACGACGTCGCGTACCACGCGCGCATGGAGGGCCGCCGCCTCGGGATCTACCACTGCGAGTGGTGCGGCGGCTGGCACCTCACGAGCCGGGCTGACCGCAGTGATTAGGCACTCTCAGGCGCCGTAGCCGCCAGGGCTGACAGCCGGCGGCGGGGTCAGGCGGCCAGTTCGCCCAGGAGGGTCTCGACCCGGCGCCTGATCTCGTCGCGGATGCGGCGCACGGTGTCCAGGTCCCTGCCGGCCGGGTCCTCGAGCTCCCAGTCCTCGTAGCGCTTGCCCGGGTAGATCGGGCATGCGTCGCCGCACCCCATCGTGATCACGGCGTCGGCGGCGCGGACGGACTCGTCGGTGAGCGGCTTCGGGAATTCCTGGGAGATGTCGATGCCGACCTCATCCATCGCCTGAACGACCGCCGGATTGAGCGCGTCAGCCGGGTCGGAGCCCGCGCTGCGCACGTTGACCCGCCCCTTGGCGAGGTCGCTGAGCAGCCCCGCCGCCATCTGCGACCGGCCCGCGTTGTGGACGCAGACGAAGAGAACCTCTGGGACTGGATCCGCCACGGCCGAAGTACTACCACGCCGGCGGGCACGGCCCGTGAAGAATCGGGGATGCTTCGGGTGTGCCGACGGACATTCAGCTCAACGATCCCCAGACGCTCTACCGCCGCTGGGAGGGCTCGCAGTGGAACCCGTTCGAGATCGACCTCGCCCGCGACCGCGAGCAGTGGGGCGCGATGACCGAGTCGGACCGGGCGCTGGTCTACTTCGCGCTCTCATCGCTGATGGTCGCGGAGGAGCGGATCACGACCAAGTTCTCGGGCCTGGTCGGCGCCCATGGCACCGAGGAGGAGGCGACGTTCCTGGCGACCCAGCAGGTCGACGAGGCGCGTCACATGCAGTTCTACGCGCGCTTCCGCGACGAGGTCATCGGCGAGCCGGCGACGATTGCGGCCCATGTCGAGCGGGCGCGCGAGCAGGTCTCGCCCGCCTTCGGGAAGCTCTTCGACGAGGCGCTGGTGCAGGCTCACGACCGGCTCGTGGCTGCCCCGGACGACCTGGCGGCGAAGGTCCGCTTCGTCACGATCTATCACCTGATTCTGGAGAGCACGCTGGGATTGACGACGTTCAGGTTCATCACGGCCTACCTCGAGCAGGAGGGGCTCCTGCCCGGCTTCGTCGAGGGCTACTCGCTGATCCATCACGACGAGACCCGGCACATCGGGTACGGGGTCTGGTTCCTGCGCGAGACTGTCCGTGAGCACGCGGAGGCGGCCGATGTGGTCCGCCGGACCATGCGGGATCTGCTGCCCACGGTCGCCGAGTCCCTGCGACCGCCGTCGGACGCGGGCGACGCTGATCTGGAGGCGCTGGGCGCGAGCGAGGACGAGATCCGTACTTTCGCGCTCGACGGGCTCACCCGTCGGCTCGACATCATCGGCGTGCCGCTCTCGTCGCTGTAGCCGTCGAGAGGCTGGGTGGGAGAGCCGCGACCGATGGCGCCCCCGCTTCGCGGCGGCGCACAGGTGTCCTCACGTCTTGGGGTTGGTCCTGCTCACCGCTCGAGCGCGAGCACCAGCTCGCGGATCGCGGGGGCGTAGCGGTGCGTCATGGCGCCGTGGCCTCCTTCGAAGAGCTCGAACGAGTGCTCGACGCCGAGCTTGGTGAGCTCCTCGGAGAAGGCCCGAGCGCCCAGGTCGAGGAAGTATTCATCCGAGCGGCCGGCCTCGATCAGGATCCGCTTCATCGCCGAGAGCTCCTCTCCGTGCGAAGGCGCCATCCGCACCGGGTCGAGTGCGAGCCAGCGCTCCCAGACCTCGTCGACGATGCGGCCTGTGGCGAGTTCGAACGGCAGCAACGCCTTCCCAGGTGCATCCGGGTCGGGCGTGTAGCAGGCGGCGTACCCGTACATCTCGAGGGGGCCGCCGAAGCGCTTCCAGGCGAACTCGGACTCCCCCAGCTCGCTGAAGAAGGCGTCGTAGGAGCCCTCGAAGCCGTCGCGCAGATCGCGGGCGATCTCGCCGAAGCTGCTGGCGTACGCAAGCTCGAAGAGGGCGTCGCCCGCGTGGCTGGCGAGGGCGCCGAACACCCCCGGCCGCATCATCGGCACGACCATCGCGCCGTAGCCGCCCGAGGACTTGCCGGTGATCCCTCGGCCCGCGGCCTCTGCGACGGTGGGGTATGCCGAGTCGAGGAAGGGGACGACCTCGTCGCACAGATAGGACTGGTAGGCCCCCGTGCTGGTGGAGTCGAGGAACTGTGAGCCGCCGTAGGAGGTCCAGGCGTCCACGAAGACCACCAGCGCGTCCGGGCAGTCCCCGGCCGCGAACATCGCGTCGAGCCGCTCCAGATAGGTGAGCTGGAATGGCTCGCGGTTGGCCCACCGGTCGAGCTGTCCCGTGAAGCCCTGCAGCACGTAGATCGCTGGCAGTCCCCGGGGATGGTCGCGCTCGATTCCGGGCGGTCTATAGACCCACAGCGGCCGCCGCGCAGGGTCGCCCAGGGGGTTCTCGGCCAGTAGCTCGGACTCGACGACCAGCCGGTCGAGGGTGCCCGCCAGCGGTCGCTCCCACGGGGCCCCGGCCGGGCCGTCGGCCTCGCGGAGCGCCACGCCCTCTCAGCTCCACCGCGCGCGCCGTTGCGAACTGCTCAGCTCCACCGTGACGTCACGACCTTCTTGCGCGTGTAGAACTCGACCGCGTCGGCGCCGTTGGCGTGCAGGTCGCCGTCGATCGAGTCCTTCCAGCCGGAGAACGGGAACCAGGCGACCGGGGCGGCGACGCCTACGTTCACGCCCAGCATTCCTGCCTCGACGCCTGCCCTGTACTCGCGGGCCGCTCCGCCCGACGTGGTAAAGATCGAGCCGGCGTTGCCGTAGCGCGACCCGTTGACGAACTTCAGGGCCTCGTCGAGGTCGCCGGCCCGCGTGATCGTCAGCATCGGTCCGAACAGCTCCTCGCGGGCGATCTCCGACTCCGGGTCGGTGGTCTCGACGATCGTGGGCGCGAGCATCGTGCCCGCGGGGCCGGCATCGGCGTCGCGGCCATCGAGGACCAGCTCGTCACCGTTCGAGACGGCGCGTTCGACGGCGTCGGCCACGCGCTCGCGCGCCTCCGGGCCGACCAGTGGGCAGACGTCCGTCGCCTCCTCTGCCCCGGGGCCGACCGTGAGCTCCGCGGCGGCCTCGGCGAGCGCCGCGCGGACCTCGTCCTGGCGCTCACGGTCGCCCACCAACACCGCGACGGAGCCGGCCAGGCAGCGCTGTCCGGCCGCTCCGAACGCCGTGCTCATGATCGCCGGCACGGTGACGTCGAGGTCGGCGTCGGGCATGATCACCAGTGAGTTCTTCGCCCCGCCGAGGGCCTGGTAGCGCTTGCCCCCGGCGGCCGAGCGCTCGGCGATGTAGCGCGCGGTGGAGGCCTGGCCGACGAACGAGATCGCGTTGATCTGCTCGTGGTCGAGCAACCCGTTGACCGCGTCGTGCGCGCCGTGGACGAGGTTGCAGACGCCGTCCGGTATCTCCTCGATCCCGTCGATCAGCTCGAAGATCCGCTCCGAGGGACGCGGGTCCCGCTCGGAGGGCTTCAGGATGAAGGTGTTGCCGCAGGCGATCGCCCACGGCAGGAACCAGAGCGGGATCATCGCGGGGAAGTTGAACGGTGTGATCGCCGCCACGACGCCGACCGGTTGGCGCACCATCTCGACGTCCACGCCGCGGGCGACGCCCTCGAGGTTCTCGCCCTTCATCAGGTGCGGGATCGCGGTCGCGGCCTCCGTCGACTCGATCCCGCGCAGGACCTCACCACGGGCGTCGCCGATCGCCTTGCCCATGTCGGCGGTGACGAGCTGGGCGATCTCCTCCTGGTTCTCCCAAAGCGCGGTTCGCAGGGCCATGACGGCCCGGGCCCGCTTCTGCGGGGCCAGCGTCGCCCAGGCCGGGTAGGCCTCGCGCGCGGCCGTAACCGCAGCGTTCACCTCGGCCGGCCCCGAGAGCGGCACGCGGGCCGGTACCTCGCCGGTGGCGGGATCGATGTCGTCGATCGCATCGAGGTCGTCGGCCGGGCGCCACTGGCCCCCGGCGTAGTTGCCGAGCGTGCGTGTTGCTGTGGGTGCGGCGGTTGGCTTCATGCTCCTGCTCCGTCGTGAGGTGGGTTGGACTTCGAGTACTCCGAGTACGGGTACCACCACTCCTTCGGCGCTATCTCCGTCTCGATGTGGACGTGCTTGGTCTCCTGGAAGGCCTCGAGCCCCTCGCGGCCGAGCTCGCGGCCGAGGCCGGACTGCTTGTAGCCGCCGAACGGGCCGGCGTCGTTGTCGGTGAGCGGGTCGTTGAACCAGACCGTCCCGGCCTTGATCTCGCGCATGCAGCGCAGGACGTTCTGGAGGTTCCCGGTGTAGATGTTGGCGCCGAGGCCGAAGCGGGTGGAGTTGGCCAATTCGATCGCCTCGTCGAGGGACTTCACCCGAACGATGGGGGCCACGGGGCCGAAGGTCTCCTCGCGCAGCAGGTCGGTGTCGGCGGGAGCACCCGTGACCACCGCGGGCGCGAAGAAGTGCCCGCGCTCCCGGCCCGCGTCGCCCCCGCCCACGACGACCTCGGCGCCGGCAGCGACCGCTCGCTCGAGCTGGTCAGCGACCTTCTGGCGCTGAGCGGCGGAGACCATGGGGCCCACGTCGGTGTCGGCGTGCGTGGGGTCGCCGACCCGCAGGCCGCCGGCGATCTCGGCGAAGGACGACACGTATTCGTCGTAGACGTCCTCCATCACGTAGAAGCGCTCGGCGGAGGTGCACACCTGGCCGGCGTTCAGGAACGCAGCCCAGGCCCCGCCCCGCGCGGCGACGTCCAGCTTCCCGGCCACGTCCGAACAGACGATGAACGGGTCCTTGCCGCCCATCTCAAGGTTGATCCGCGCCACCCGCTCGGCGCACACCGAGGCGATC
Source organism: uncultured Solirubrobacterales bacterium (assembly GCA_963807385.1). Classification (GTDB taxonomy): domain Bacteria; phylum Actinomycetota; class Thermoleophilia; order Solirubrobacterales; family 70-9; genus JBDTSW01. Next base: position 587,927 of record CAWEBQ010000003.1, on the reverse strand, counting down.
TTCTTCCCGGTCTCAACCGAGCCGGTGAAGGCCACGCAGGCGATCCGCTCGTCGCCGACGATCGCCGCGCCCACGTCGCCGGCCCCGGCGAGGAGGTTGACGACGCCGGCGGGCAGCGCCTCGAACGACGATGCCAGGGCGAGCGTCGAGCAGGGCGTGATCTCCGACGGCTTGCAGACCGTCGCGTTGCCCGCGGCGAGGGCGGGAGCGAGCTTCCAGGCGAGGAGCAGCAGCGGGTAGTTCCAGGGCACGATGCAGCCGACCGGACCGACCGGGTCCTTGACCACCAGGGCGAGCTGTGAGGCCTCGATCGACGGGATCACGCGGCCGGCCGAGTCGCGGCCGATCTCGGCGTAGTAGTCGAACGCGGCGGCCGTCCAGCTCACCTCGTCGCGGTTCTCGATCAGCGGCTTCCCGCCCTCAGCGGTCATCGCCGCCGCGAGCTCCTCGGTGCGATCCCGCAGCGAGGTGGCGACCTCGTGCAGGATCTCGCCGCGCTCGACGGCAGGGGTCCGCTCCCATCCCCGCTGCGCGTCGCCCGCGGCCGCCACGGCGGCGTCGATCTGCGCGGGGGAGGCGGAACCGACGCTCACGAGGATCTCCTCGGTGGTGGGGTTCTCGACCGCCAGAGGGTCCCCGTCGCCGGCCACCTGTTCGCCTCCGATCAGCAGGCGTGTCTCGAGCTTGGCCATGCCCGCCGATGCTAGATGATTGATTCCACGACCCGCTCGGGCACGGATCAGTTGCCTAGAGGCCCGGCGCTCGCCGCGGATTCGAGCCTGCGAAACTACGCTGCATGGCTGAGGAGTGGCGAGTCGAGATCGGGCTGACCGAGGAGGGGCACAGCCTCAATCTGGGCGAGCGCCTGCGCTCGCTCGACCTCGACGACGACGCCCGCGAGCGCCTCGGCGGGGACGTGATCGTCACCCGTGACGGGTCGCACCTGTTCCTCTACGCCGCCTCGCAGGAGGCTGCGGCCGAGGCCGCCCGCGTTGTCGAGGGGCTTGTGGCGGCGGACGGGCTGGACGCCCAGGTCGCGGTGACCCACTGGGACCCCGGCGATCACGCCTGGGAGGACATCTCGGCGGACGCTGCGGCGCACGCGGAGGAGGTGGGGCACCCGGAGGAGAGGGCCCCTGGGGTTCCGTTCCTCGTGTTCCTCGAGTCCCACAAGCCGAAGATCCTCCGCGACCTAGGCCTCTGAGTTGGGCCCCGCGGGGGGGACCGGGGTCAGGCGGGTTCGGGAGAGACATGGCCGCGCAGCGCGGCGAGCGCCTCGTCACGCGACTCGGCGAGGCCCAGTGCGCGGTCGAGCCCGGTCAACTCCATCAGCCGGCTCACCTGGGTGTCCGGGCAGCAGATGGCGAACCCGCGGTTCGGGATCGCGGTGACCCGGTCGCGAATCGCGACGAAGGCCGCCAGGCCGCTCGAATCGACGAACGCGCAGTCGGAGAGGTCGAGGAGCAGCGCCGTGCAGTCGCCGGAGATCAACGGGTCGGCGCCCTCGTGCAGTCGGGGCACGGTTGCCTGGTCGAGTTCCCCGAAGACGCTGAGCGCCACGACGCCGTTCTCCAGATGCGCTGTCTCTGTGCGGAAGGCGAGGCTCAAGCGTGAGCGAGCATAGCCGGGGCCGCGTTGTCAAGCGGTACCGGCCCGACTAGATTCGGCACTCCCGCGATGAAAGAGAGACTCGCGAAAACGCTCTCGAGGATCTCCGCTCGTGCGGCGGACATCCAACGCAACGACCGCCTGGGCGCCCTGGTGGGGTTCGGGATGCTGGCCGTGCTGATCGCGGCCGACGTGGCGCTCGGGCGCACCGTGGTCCTCACCGGAACGGTGGTGATCGTCCCGTTTCTTACCGCCCTCTGGGCGGGCACCGCGGTTACGGCCCTGCTCGGGCTCGTGACGCTGGGCGCCACCGTCGCGAGCGGGTGGTGGAACGTGAACTTCTGGGACAGTGACTACGACGCCCGGCTGGTCGTCGTCTTCGTCGGCAGCTTCCTCGCATTGGTCAGCGCCTGGGCCCGTGAGCGCGCCCGACTCGGCGCCCACCGGCTGGCGCTGCTCGACGAGGTCGGTGCGGTCGCCGACGGATCCCTGCCGCTGCCCCAGACCCTCGAGCGGGTGCTCGCGGTGATCGTGCCGGCGATCGCCGACTTCTGCATGGTTGACGTGATCCACGACGGCCGGGCGATCCGCTCGGCCGTACGAGCGCGTGGGCGCGATCCCGAGGCGGATCGCGGGATGGAGCGCTACCTGAACGAGCGCGAGCCGAGCCTGCCCGAGTGGATGGTCCGGCCGGAGGCCCCGTTTCCAAGACAGCCGCGGTTCATCCCCAGGTTCAACGACGAGGACGTGCGACGGCTCTCGCACGGTGCGGCCGACCTCCGGCGGCTGCGAGGGCTGAGCCTGCACTCGTCGATCACGGTGGCGATGTTGGCCCGCCATCGCATGCTGGGGGCGCTGACGCTTGGGACCGCGTGGTCGGGGCGGCGATACTCGCTGGACGACGTCCGCTTCGCACAGGCCCTAGCCGGCAGGGTCGCGCTGGCCCTGGACAACGCCGGCCTGTTCTCCGACCTCGAGAGCGTCGAGCGACGCATGGACACCGTGATGTCGATCCTCGACGAGGCCGTGGTGATTCACGATTCGCTCGGTGAGATGATCTACGCGAACCCAGCCGCCGCGTCGATGCTTGGCCTGGAGGACCGGCCTGGCGCCGAGACGCCCGTCACCTGGACCGCCGAGTCGATGCGAGACCGGTTCGTGGTTCGCACCGAGGACGGAACCCAGGTGGCGCCGGAGCAGCTGGTCGGCCCTCCGGCACCCGCTGAGCCCACCGAGCCACGGGTGCTGCGCGTGACGCCCACTAGCGGGGGCGCCGAGCGATGGCTCCTCGCCCGTGCCAAGCCCATCCTCGGGACGGGGGGCAAGGCGCTGTACTCCGTGACGGCGATCGAGGATGTGACCGAGGTCAAGCGCGGCGAGTTCGCACAGCGGCTGCTGGCGCGGGCCGGCCAGGTCCTCTCAGCGTCCACCGACCATCTCCAGATGCTGAACGCCCTCGCCGAGCAGCTCGTCCCGGCCTTCGCCGACTGGTGCGCGGTCGAGGTCCCGTCGGCCGACGGGCGAATTGAGCGGGTGGCGGTCGCTCACGTGGACGGCGAGCCCGGCGTAGCTCTCGTGGGCCTGCGTCGTCCCAGCCCCCTCCACATCAGCGACGAGGAGGGCCCGGCCCTGATCCTCAGGACGGGCGAGGCGCGGCTTGATGGCGAGATCATGGTCCCGATGAGCACGGGCGGGCGCGCCATCGGGGTCCTCACCTTCGGCAACGAACCGGGGGGCCGAAGCTTCGACGAAGATGACCTCACCCTCGGAGCCGAGATGGGGCTGCGGGCGGCCGCTGCAGCGGAGGCGGCGCGACTGGCTTCAGAGCGCGGCGAGGTGGCGCGCATCCTCCAGGAGGGCCTCAAGCCCCCTGCCCTGCCCCACATGCCAGGGTGGGAGAGCGCTGCCGTCTATCTGCCCGCCGGCGAGGTCAACGCGGTCGGGGGCGACTTCTACGACGCCTTCGAGGTTGCGGACGGCTGGATGGTCGCTGTGGGCGACGTCGTGGGCCGAGGGGCCGCCGCCGCCTCGCTTACCGCGCTCGCCAGACACACGATTCGCACGGTAGGCCTGCTCACCGGAGATCCACGCCGTGCGCTGGAGTTGTTGGACGGGGAGCTGCGCACACGCAGCGAGGCTGCGCTCTGCACGGTCGCGATCCTGATCCTGCCGCGCTCCACGGATCAGCCCGCCGATGTGACCTTCGTCTCAGCTGGCCATCCGCTCCCGTTGCTGCTGCGCGACGGCACGGTTGAGGAGGTGGGGAGCCCGGGGCCGCTACTCGGAGCGTTCCAAGGGGCCGAGTGGAGCACGGAGACGATCGCGCTCGGGCCGGAGGATCAGCTCGTCCTCTTCACCGACGGTGTCGTCGAGGCCCGCGGACCCCGCGACCGCTTCGGCGAGCAGCGCCTGCGCGACGAGCTCCGGGGCATTGAGGACCCGGCCTCGGCTATTCGCAGGGTCACGAGGGCGCTGGAGCGGTTCACAGGTGGTGAGCCGGACGACGACGTCGCGCTCGTGGTGGTGCGACGAGCGGGCGATCGCCGCGCCGCGCCGGGGAGCTCCTAGACGCGTACTTCGGGCGCGCCGGGGCTGTCGATCAGGGGCAGGTAGTCCGCCGCGCCGATCGTCTCGAACAGCGCTTCGACTGGCAGGGAGCCCGTGATGATGAGCCGCAGGTCGCGGTCGTCCGAGGCGGCGAGCTTCTGGTGGACGCCGAGGATCACCGCGAGGCCGGAGGAGTCGATGAAGGTGAGGCCCCGCAGATCGAGGATCAGGCTTTCGGTCCCCGTGGGCGTCGATGTCTCGAGGGCCTGCTTGAGCTTTGGGGCCGTGAAGACGTCGAGCTCGCCGCCCAGTGCCAGCCAAACGACGCCGTCACGGCTGGACGCGCGCGTACCGAAGCTCTCCGAGGCCAAGAGCTCCGACTTCGGAAGCGGCTCACCCCAGTGGTCCGAGTGTTCCACGTGGCGACCGTACCCCATCCGGGGCGGGTGGAAACAGGGGCCGCCGGGGCTAAACGGGCTCAGGATCCGGCTGGACCGAGGCCAACCGCTCGGCGCGGCGCTGCTGCCAGACCGTGAACACCATGGCTGCGACCACGACCGCGAACAAGATCGTCGCGACCGAGTAGATCTGCACCGGAATCGCCCGCTGCGAGGCGCCGAAGATGAACAGCGGGAACGTGATCGTGTCGCCGGAGTTGAAGACCGAGATCACGAAATCGTCGATGGAGAGCGCGAACGCGAGGAGCGCGGCGCCCACCACGCCGGGCAACAGGAGCGGCAGGGTGACCAGGCGGAACGTCTGAAACGAGTTGGCGCCGAGATCGCGGGCCGCCTCCTCCAGCGAACGGTCGAACCCGATCAGGCGCGATCGCACCACGACCACGACGAAGCTGATCGAGAACATCACGTGCGCGATCAGGAGCGTGGTGAACCCGAGCGGGATCCCGTAGATCAGGAACATCGACAGGAGCGCGGCGCCGATCACGACCTCGGGGGTCGCCATCGGGATCACGATCAGGAAGTTGGCAGGGCGGCGGCCGAAGAACTGGTGTCGCACCAGGGCGATCGCGATCAGGGTCCCGAGGGCCGTCGCGATCAGGGTCGACAGGGCGGCCAACTTCAGGCTGTTCAGCAGAGCGTCGTTCAGCGCGGGCACGTCGAAGGCGCCAGTCCAGTACTGGGTGGTAAAGCCCTCCCACGAGTAGTTGAACTTGCCGGCCGGGTCGTTGAACGAAAACACCGCGATCACCGCGATCGGGACAAGCATGTAGGCGATGGCCACGCCCGCGTAGATCACGATCGCGTTGTGGCGCAGCCAGCGCCACGCCGCGCTCACGTCGCCTCCTCCTCATCCCCCATAAGGGCCTCCGAGCCCGCGAAGCGGATGTAGATGAAGACGATGAGCAGGATCGTCGCCATCAGCATGAACGACAGCGCCGCGGCCGTCGGGAAGTCGCGCTCGTTCAGATACAGGGACTGGATTCGGTTGCCGACCATCTGCTGGTTGATCGAGCCCAAATAGAACGCGTTGATGAAGTCGCCGGCGGCGGGGATGAAGGTGAGGAGCGTGCCCGCGACGATCCCGGGCGCCGACAGCGGCAGGGTCACCCGCAGGAAGGCCTGGCGCGCCGAGGAGTAGAGGTCCTTCGCGGCCTCGATCAGGCGCTCGTCTATCCGCTCCAGGCTGGCGTAGATCGGCAGCACCATGAACGGCAGGAAGTTGTAGGTAATGCCGGCGATCACGGCGGTCGGCGTCGCGAGCAATCGCCCGTCGTCGGGAAGGATCGCGAAGGTCTTCAGCGTGTTGACGATAAAGCTGTCGTCGCTGAGGATCGTCGTCCAGGCGATCGTTCGGATCAGGTAGGTCGTGAAGAACGGCGCCACCACTATCAGCAGCAGCGCGTTTTTCCACCGGCCGCCCCGGAACGCGATGGCGTACGCGAGCGGGTACGCGATCAGGAGCGCGATCATCGTTCCGACGCCCGCGAAGAAGAACGAGCGGACGAATTGGTTGTCGAAGCGGTCGAGCGAGTCCGTGAAGTTCGAGAACTCCCAGGTGAACGTGAACCCGGTCTCGAGCGTTCCGGACTCGAGCGAGAGCCGCCCCATGAAGTACATGGGGACGACGAAGAACAGCGCGAGCCAGATCAGGCCCGGCCCGAGCAGGAAGTAGGGGACCAGACGGCGGCGAACCTTGGGGCTCACGCCTCAGCTCCTCGGTCCGCCGCCGTTTCCCTACGTCCCGGTTTCCTTACGCGCCCGTGATGACGTCCTGGAACTGCTGCTCAACGCTCTTGATCGCCTCGGGGCCGCCCGGCGGCTCGTCCTGCGTCGAGCAGTCCGCCGTGAACTCCGAGGGCGGGAACACCAGCTCGCTGTTGGCGGCATCGGAGCCCTGCTTCTCAAGCACGGGTTGCGTGCCGTCGACCGGCGTGACGTAGTAGTTGTAGTCGGCGATCTGAGCCTGATTCTCAGGCTCGTAGATGTAGTTCATCCACGCGTAGGCGGCCGTGGGATTCGGCGCGCCGACGGGGATCACCATGTTGTCCGACCACAGCATGCAGCCCTCGTCCGGCATCACGAACTTGATGTTCGGATCGTCGGCCTGCAGCTGAACCGCGTCACCGGACCAGCCGATCACCGCGACGGTGTCGCCGTTGGCGAGGTCCTTGGTGTAGTCGTTGCCGGTGAAGCGCCGGATCTGCCCGGAGTCGGCGGCCTCGTCCAGCTTCTCGATCGCGGCCTCCCAATCCTCCAGGGTGGCGTCCTCGGGGTTGATTCCGTCGGCCTTCATCACCAGCGGGACCGTGTCGCGCATCTCGGTCAGCATCGTGACCTTGCCCTTGTACTTGGGGTCGAACAGGTCGTTGATCGACGTCACGTCGGGCGCCTCGGCCGTGTTCACCACGAGGCCGGTCATGCCCGTCTGCCATGGCAGCGAGAAGTTCCGCTCGGGGTCGAACGCGGGGCTCTCCAGTGCCGGCAGCAGGTTCGCGAAGGCCGGCTCGAGTGCCGCCTTGTCGAAGTCCTGCAGGTACCCGGCGTCGTACATCTTCTTCGCCATCCAGTCGGTGAGGACAAAGATGTCGCGGCCGCCGGACTCGCCCTGTTCGAGCTGGGGCTGGACCTTGCCGAAGAACTCGTTGTTGTCGTTGACCTCCTCGACGTACTTGACCGTGACCCCCGTCTCCTTCTCGAACTCGGGCACGGTCTTGCGGTCGATGTAGAACGACCAGTTGGCGATTGAGAGCTTGCCGCTCGGCTCGCCCTGGGCCTCGGCTACCGGCACCTCGGTGTTCTCGTCGCCCCCCTCGATGCCTCCGCTGTCGCCACAGGCAGCGATCCCGAGGCCGGCTGCCAGGACGCTCGCCGCCAGCAGGGCGCGCCGAAGCCTCCCAGGCCCGTTCTTGTTAGCTCGGCTCACACTGGTCATTGCGAATCGCCTCCTGGCGTCATTTGTTGGTTCCTTCCTCAGCTTGTTCGGCGGCGGCGGCGCCCGTGGCGGCCTCGGCCACGGCGTTGCCGGAGTCACGCACCACGTGGATGTGCTCGGGCGCCCAACTCAGGCGCACGGGAGCGCCGCCTCCGGGGAGCGTCGCGCGCTCTGCCTCGTCGGCGTTCGGCACCAAAACCGTCATCTTCACTTCGTCGGCCAGCCGCACCACGATCTGCGTGGACGTCCCCAGGTAGACGGACGCCTCGACCATTCCCTCCACCGCCGGCCCGGCTGAACCCCCGTTGCCACCGGCCGCGGTCTCGATCGTGAGCTTCTCCGGCCGGACCACCGCGTGGCAGCGGTCTCCGTCGCCCAGGCCGTCGATCGGGACGTTGATCTCGGGCCCCGCGTCGAGCTTGACGGAGCCCCGCCCGCCGGTGGCCGAGACGACAGTTGCGGGCATCAGATTCGAGACGCCGATGAACCCGGCGACGAACGCGGTCGCGGGTCGCTCGTAGATCTCCTCCGGTGGGTCCACCTGCTCGAGCCGGCCGTGGTTCATCACCGCGATCCGGTCGGACATGGTCAGAGCCTCCTCCTGGTCGTGGGTCACGTAGACGAACGTGATCCCGACCTCACGCTGGATCCGTTTGAGCTCGATCTGCAGGTCCTTGCGCAGCTTGAGGTCAAGCGCGCCGAGCGGCTCGTCCAGCAGCAGCACCTTGGGTCGGTTGACGATCGCACGGGCCAGGGCGACGCGCTGCTGCTGACCTCCGGAAAGCTGGTTGGGCTTGCGATTTGCCTCACGGGCCAGGCCGACGCGCTCGAGCTCCGCGCCCACGCGCTCCTTGATCTCGCCCTTCTCCACCTTCATGCGCCGCAGGCCGAAGCCCACGTTCTCGGCGACGTTCAGGTGCGGGAACAGGGCGTAGCTCTGAAAGACGGTGTTGGTCGGGCGCCGGTGCGCGGGAAGCGCCGCAACGTCCTCGCCGTCGATCAGCACCTTCCCCTCGGTCGGCTCCTCGAAGCCGGCGATCATCCGCAGCGTCGTGGTCTTGCCGCAACCCGAGGGGCCCAGGAGCGTGAAGAACTCGCCGCTCGCGATCTCCAGGTCAACGGACCGAACGGCGACGAACTCGTCGAAGCTTTTGCTGACCGCCTCCAGGCGCACGCTGGGCTCGCCGCCTGTCGCGGGCCGCTCCTCAGTGGACGTGGGGGGTTCCGTCAACCTCTACTAGCCTCTTGGTCGCATCGTACAAGTTTTCGGTGCTAGTCTGAACTCAGGCGCCGTTGTAGCCCTTCAACCGAGTGGGTACGGTTGTACGGAACGTCGATGTTGAGCCCCTGTCCGGGGTTCGGAGGAGAGGTATCCATGGCCATCAGCACCACACCGGAGACCACCACGGGAAGCCTGCAGGAGCTCGCCAAGCGACATCTGTGGATGCACTTCACCCGGATGGGTGCGTATGCGGACTCGGATGTGCCGATCATCGTCCGCGGCGAGGGCCCCTACATCTACGACGAGCACGGCAACCGCTACCTGGACGGGCTCTCGGGCCTGTTCTGCTCCAACGCCGGCCACGGCCGGACGGAGCTCGGCGAGGCCGCCGCCCGCCAGGTCGAGGAGCTGGACTTCACCACGCTGTGGAGCTATGCCCACCCCCGGGCGATCGAGCTCGCAGCGCGGATCGCCAGCCTGGCGCCCGGCGACCTCAACCGTGTCTTCTTCACGTCGGGTGGGTCCGAGGCCGTCGAGTCCGCGATCAAGCTGTCGCGGGCCTACCACATGCGGACGGGAAACCCGCGGAAGACGAAGTTCATCAGCCGTGAGATCGCGTATCACGGCACCACGCTCGGGGCGCTCTCGGCAACCGGGATCCCGGCACTGCGCACCGACTTCGAGCCGCTCGTGCCCGGCGGCAATCACGTGCCCAACACCAACTCCTACCACTGGCCGGCAGACCGCGACCCGCTGTGGGCCGCCGACCAGATCGAGGAGAGGATCCTGTTCGAGGATCCCTCCACGGTGGCGGCCGTGATCCTGGAGCCGCTGCAGAACGCGGGCGGCTGTATCCCGCCGCAGGAGGGGTACTTCCAGCGGGTCCGCGAGATCTGCGACCGCCACGACGTGCTGCTGGTCTCCGATGAGGTCATCTGCTCCTGGGGGCGCCTGGGCCACTACTTCGGCTGCGAGCGCTACGGCTACCAGCCGGACCTGGTCACCACGGCCAAAGCCCTGACGTCCGCGTACGCGCCGATGGGAGCGCTGATCGCTTCGGACAAGGTTGCCGAGCCGTTCATGCACGGCACCGAGATGTTCACCCACGGCTTCACGTTCGCCGGACACCCGGTGGCCGCCGCCATCGCGATGGCCAACCTCGACGTGTTCGAGCGCGAGGACCTCTGTGGGCACGTTCGCGCGAACGAGGGTGAGCTGCGGTCGATGCTCGATGGCCTCCGCGACATCCCGATCGTCGGTGACGTGCGCGGGGCGGGTTACTTCCACGCCATCGAGTTGGTCAAGGACCAGGACACCAAGGAGGGCTTCTCGGAGGCGGAGTCGGAGTCCCTCTTGCGCGGGTTCCTCTCCGGCGAGCTCTACCGGCGGGGGCTGATCTGCCGTGCGGACGACAGGGGCGACCCGGTCGTGCAGCTAGCCCCTCCGCTGATCTGCGACAGCGAGCACTTCGCGGAGATCGAGGGCATCCTGCGCCCCGTGCTCACCGAGGCCGCCGAGCGTCTCTAGGGAGCGCTGACCCGCCCGATGCTCTCCGTCGCCGGCCTCGCTGAAGGCTGTGGCCTCGAGCTGGTCGCCGGCGAGGAGAACTCCGGCCGTGGGATCCGCTGGGTACACATCTCCGAGCTCGAGGACCCGACGCCATGGCTTTCCGGCGGCGAGCTCCTGCTCACCACCGGCATCCAGCTGACATCGCCGGCCAGGCAGCGCCAGTTCATCGAGCTGCTCGCCAAGAACGATCTGGCCGGGCTGGGGTTCGGGACCGGCCTGTCCTCCAAGCGCCTCCCGAAGGGCCTCGTTGACGAGGCGACGGCGCGCGGCCTGCCGCTGTTCGAGGTCCCCTATGAGATGCCGTTCATCGCGATCACGGAGTACGCCTTCGCGAAGCTGGTCAACGAGCAGTACGACGTCCTCCAGCGGGCGAGCGAGGTGCATGAGCGCCTCGAGCGGCTGGTCCTCCAGGGCAAGGGGATCGAGCATGTCCTGGAGTCGATCGCCGGAGCCGCCGATGGCACGGCCCTGGTCCTGGACGCCGGCGGCGCCGAGATCGTCCGGCGGCCAAGGGGCGCCGAACCGGACCGCGAGCTCACCGACGCGATCGCGTCCGAGGTCGCAGCTCGAGCGAGCTCCTCGAAGGTCTCCTACTTCGCCCCTTCGGCGACCGGACTCGTGGACCGCGCCCTCGCCGTGCCCGTGTCGGGCCGGCGCGACGCGTCGCCGATCGCCTGGCTCGTGGTGGTGTCCGCCAACGGCTCCTTGGGGCCCGTCGAGCGGCTCGTCTCCAGGCAGGCGGCGATGGTCGTGGGGCTGGAGTTGATGCGCGAACGGGTGGTGCACGAGACGGAGCGTCGCCTCGCCGGCGACCTGCTGGCCGAGGCGCTCAGCGGCCGCCTCGACGCGGACGAGGCCGCCGGTCGCCTTCGCCCGTTCGGGATCGAGGATGATGCGGCGGTCCTCGTGTTCGAGCTCGATGATCCCCAGGGAGCCGAGGCGAGCGTGGAATCGCGGCTGGCGGAGCTGGGGGGAGGTGGGCTTGTGGCGACCACTTCCGCGGCCGGCAGGACCCTGCTGTGCGCCGTCGTCGGTGCGTCGGGAATGCCGCCGATCGAGATCGCGGCGAGCATTCGCACATCCCTTCTGGCCAGCCCAGGCACCGTGCGGGCGGCCGTCTCGCGGCCCGCCGGCGTCGGATCCCTGCGACGCGCGTTTCACGAGGCGCGGTGCGCGCTCGAGGCGACCTCGCTCGCCAACGGCGAGGCTCCGGACGTCGCATCGCACGAGGACCTGGGGGCCTTCACGCTTCTGCTCGCGCTCCAGGACGACGACGCCCTGCGCGCCTACAGCGACGGGCTGCTCGATCCGATCGAGCGAACCGAGGGCGAGTACGGCGGCGAGTTGCTGCGCTCGCTCGAGGCCTTCATCGAGAACAACGGCAATTGGGAGCGCGCAGCGCGGCGGCTCTACTGCCACCGCCACACCCTGCGCTACCGGATCAAGAAGATCGAGGAGCTCACCGGCCGCGACCTGTCCCGCGCGACCGACCGGATCGAGCTCTGGCTGGCCCTGCGGGCCCGGGAGCTGGTCCGATGAAGGTCGCCGTGCTTGGCGCCGGCGGCACGATCGCTCCGGCGATCGTCCGAGACCTGGCCGAGTCCGACGAGGTCTCCGAGCTGGTGCTGCTCGACCTCGACGCGGCGACGGCCGGCGCGGTCGCCGAGGCCCACGGCGGCGGGAAGGCCGTGGCAACGCAGGTCGACGCCCGCGAGGGTGGCGCCGAGCCGGGATCGCTGCCGGAGGCGCTCGCCGGCTGCGAGGTGCTGGTCAACTCGGCCTCGTACCGGATCAACCTCGACGCGATGCGGGCGTGCCTGGAGGGCAAGTGCCATTACATCGATCTGGGGGGGCTCTACCGGGTCACCGGCGAGCAGCTCGATCTCTCACGCGCGTTCTCCGACGCGGGCCTGATCGCGATGCTGGGCGTCGGGTCGGCCCCCGGCAAGACCAACCTGATGGCGAAGGTGGCCGCCGAGCAGCTCGGGGGCTCAGCCGATGAGGTCCGGGTCGCCGCGGCGGGACGCGACCTCGATCCGCCCGACGGGTTCGCCATCCCGTACGCGCTCCAGACCCTGATCGACGAGCTGACGCTGGCCCCGATCGTCCTCCGCGGAGGAGAGGCCACCGAGATCGACCCGATGACCGGCGGCGGCGTCGTGGACTTCGGCGATCCCATCGGCCAGGGCGAGACGATCTACACCCTTCATTCGGAGATGCGGACCTTTGGCGACAGCTTCGGGTGCGGGGAGGGGAGCTTCCGGCTGTCGCTCTCGCCGCCGGCACTCGAGCGACTGCGCGAGCTGACGGATGCCTCGGCCGAGGAGATCGCAGAGGCCGCGCGGCACACCTTGCCGCAGTCCTCGCAGACGGTCTCAGTCCACCTGATCGAGGCGTCCCGCGACGGCCGCCTCGCCCGGGTGCGGGCGGTGACCCGGCCGCACGAGAGCTGGGGCCTGGGCGGGGGGATCGTCTCGACCGCGGCGCCCGCCGCCGCCGCCGTCCGCCTACTGGCCCGCGGTTCAATCGGAGCAAGGGGAGCGCTGCCGCCGGAGGGCTGCATCGATCCCGAGGAGATGTTCGCCGAGCTCGAGGGGCGCGGCGCCACCTTCGAGGTGGATGTGAGCGAAGGGGTGCTGGCGTGAAGGTTGGAGTCCCGACCGAGATCAAGGCCGACGAGTACCGGGTCGCACTGACGCCGATCGGGGCACGCGAGCTGGCCGACCGCGGCCACGAGGTGCTGGTGCAGAAGGGCGCCGGTGAGGGCAGCGCCGTCACCGACGCGGATTACGAAGCTCAGGGCGCGCGGATCGTGCCCGGCGCCGAGGACGTTTGGGGCGAGGCGGAGATGGTCCTGAAGGTCAAGGAGCCGCAGGCGTCCGAGGTCGCGATGCTTCGCGCGGAGACCACGCTGTTCACCTACCTGCACCTCGCGCCGGACCCCGAGCTGACGAAGGGCCTCGCCGAGACCAAGGCGATCTGCGTGGCCTACGAGACGATCGAGGACAGCGAGGGCAGGCTCCCGCTGCTGGCCCCGATGAGCGAGATCGCCGGCAAGATTGCGACCCAGGCGGGAGCGTTCATGCTCGAGAAGCCGCTGGGTGGTCGCGGGATCCTGCTCGGTGGTGTCCCCGGCGTGGCGCCGGCCAACGTGATGGTGATCGGCGGCGGCGCGGTGGGGATGAACGCCGCGTTCATCGCGATCGGGATGGAGGCCGACGTCTTCGTCTACGACGTCTCGATCGACAAGCTCCGCGAGCTTGACATCGCCTTCGGGGGGCGGGCATCGACCGTGTTCAGCTCGACCCTCTCGATCGAGGAGCGGCTCCCGGACATCGACCTCGTGATCGGTGGCGTGCTGGTCCATGGAGCCAAGGCACCCCACGTGATCACGCGCGATCAGCTCGGGCTGATGAAGCCCAGCGCGGTGCTGGTTGACGTGGCTATCGACCAGGGCGGGTGCTTTGAGACCTCGAAGGCCACCACACACTCAGATCCCACCTATGAGGTGGACGGGATCATCCACTACTGCGTGGCCAACATGCCGGGGGCGGTTCCGATCACCTCGACCTACGCGCTCACCAACGCGACGCTCCCCTTCGTCCTCGCCCTGGCCGACGGCGGCATCGTCGAGGCCTCGCGTCGCGACCCCGGCCTGAAGCTCGGAGTCAACGTCGCCCACGGCATGGTCACGCATCCGGCCGTGGCCGAGGGGGTGGGGATGGAGTACGTCTCGCCCGACCAGGCGCTGGGCATCGAGCCCCTCGTGGCCGACGGAGCTCCCGGGTCCGATGGCGCGGGGGCGACCGCGGCGGGCGCGCAGCAGGGCGCCCACTAGTCACGCGCCCGCGACCTACTTGACCACGCGGATCAGCTTCTTGTTGACGAACTCCTCGATGCCGTACTTGCCGAGCTCCCGGCCGAAGCCGGAACGCTTGACGCCGCCGAACGGCAGCTCGGCTCCGTCGAGGCCCACGCCGTTGACGTAGACCATCCCGGTGTCGAGGCCGTCGGCAACCCGCTGCGCCTGCTCGGGATCGTCGGTGAAGACGTACGAGCCGAGCCCGAACGGTGTGTCGTTGGCCACCTCGATCGCCTCCTCCTCGGAGGAGACCCGGTACACGCTCGCCACCGGGCCGAAGAACTCCTCCCGGTAGGCGTCGTTTTCCTGGGTGATGCCGGTCAGAACGGTGCTCGGAAAGAAGTTGTCCTTCCTCTCTCCACCGGCCGCGACCGTCGGCACCCTGTGCGACCGCCCGGTCGAGCTGGTCCTGGAGCGTCTCCGCCGCGTCGGCGGAGGACAGCGGGCCCATCTCGGCGTCCGCTGACGTCGGATCGGACGGCTCGGCCGCGGTCATCGCGGCCGTGAACTTCTCCAGGAAGTCGTCGTAGAGCTCGTCGGCCACGATGAACCGCTTCGCCGCGTTGCATGACTGCCCGGTGTTGTCGAGGCGGCCGGCGACGGCGGCCTCCACCGCCTCGTCCAGGCTCTCGGCCCCGAGGAGCACGAACGGGTCCGATCCACCGAGCTCGAGCACGACCTTCTTCAGGTTGCGACCCGCGATCTCCGCGACGGCGGCCCCCGCGCGCTCAGATCCGGTCAGCGAGACGCCACGGACCCGCGGGTCCTCGATCACCGTCTGCGATCTGGTCGTTGGTGGCGAGAAGGGTCTGGTAGGCGCCGGCGGGGAAGCCGGCGTCGCGAGTGCATCCTCTGGATCGCCTCCGCCGACTCCGGGCACTGGTGCGCCGGCTTGAGCAGGATCGGGTTGCCCACGACGAGGTTCGGCCCGGCGAAGCGGGCCACCTGGTAGTAGGGAAAGTTCCAGGGCATGATCCCCAGCAGGGGTCCCACCGAAGTACGCCGGATGAGCGCGGTGCCATCGCCCGCGAGCAGTTCGATCGGCTCGTCCTTGAGGAAGTCCTCGCCGTTGTCGGCGTAGTAGCCGTAGATGTCGGCGCAGAAGTCCACCTCGCCGAGGGCCTGCTCCATCGGCTTGCCCATCTCCCGCACGGCGATCTCCGCCAGCTCCTCGCGCCGCTCGGAGTGAAACTCGGCGACCTTCTTCACCATCGCGGCCCGCTCGGCGACGGACGTCTTCAGCGCCCAGTTGCGGTGAGCGCCCTCCGCCGCGGCGATCGCCGCCGCGAGGTCCTCGTCGGAGATCTGCGGGTACTCCTTGACCGTCTCGCCGGTTGCCGGGTTCACCACTGAGTACTTGCTCATCTAGGTCCACTCCTCCTGCGGTCGCATGGCGTTCCTGCCACTTGCCTGATCAATCGTCAGGCTACCCGGGTCCGCCTGAAGCCGCGGCGAGGCGCCGGAGGCCCTACGCCTCCGCGCCCAGCAGCAGGCCGAGCTGGCGCGACTGCGCGACGAGGGTGCCGTCGGGCGCCCACATCTCCCCATCCTCCTCGAAGAAGCCGTCGCGAATGTGCCTGGTGCGGAAGCGGCCGAGGAGGAGGGTGTCAGCGATTGGGAGGGGGGAGCGGAAGTAGACCGTGAGGTCGATGGTCGGTGCGGGGGCTAGCTTCTTGAGTCGAGGCCACGGGGCCGGGAACCAGGCGTCGGCGAGCAGCGCGACCGCAGGCGCGTCGAGCGCACGCTCCTCCAGCAGGCCGAGCCAGCCGCCGACCTCGGCGCGCTTGGAGCCCGTGAACGCGTGCTCTCCAAAGCGCTGCTGCATCGTGAGCTTGCCGATGAAGGGCGGCGGCCCGTCCTCCCGGGGAGGGCCGGAGGGCAGGGGCTCCCTGCCCTCGGGCGGATCGACCTCCGGCATCGGTGACTCGTTGAGCAGCGGCCCCTCCCACGGCTTCGAGTAGGCGCCCAGGGCCAGGCCGACCAGCTTCCCGTCCTGCTCGAGGCGGGCGCTCACCGAGCTGAGCGATCGCCCCGCGCGCTCGACCACCGCCCTGACCGTTACCGGCCCCGCCTCCGGCACGCGCAGGAAGTGCATGGTCGCCGAGCGGCCCTGACGTTCGGGGTCGGAGACCGCGAGCTCCATCCCCCGCAGCACAATCGCCATCACGTAGCCGCCGAGCGGCCCGCGAGGTGTCTGCCATCCGTCGGCGATCTCGCCCTCCCAGACACCCTCGGCGGCGGGGCGCAGCGCGGTGTCGGCGTCGAAGCTCACGGCCATCCGGCGCGCCACGTTATCCCGCACGCCGGGCCTCGTGTGTGACGGCGCTTAGGCGCCGGCGCGTGCCCGCAGCCGCCGGCGCAGCCCGCCGCGCCTGCGGTCCTTCAGGATCCGCTTCGCCGCGTTGTGGCCGGAGGCGGCCATCACGCCGCCGCCCGGGTGGGTGCCGGCGCCGCACAAATACAGGCCGTGGACCGGGGTGGCGTAGTGGGCGAGCTCCGGGATCGGGCGCATGAACGCCATCTGGTCAAGCCCCTGCTCGCCCTGGAAGATCGAGCCGCCCTGCAGCCCGAAGATCCGCTCGATGTCTGGCGGGGCCAGGACCTCGCGCTCGACGATCGCGTCGGGCACGTTCGGCGCGTAGCGGGCCAGGTGCTCGACGCAGGCGTCGCCGTAGCGTTCGCGGTCGCCGTCGGCCCAGTCCGCCGAGTCGTGCGGCCCGTACTGGGTAAACATGGTCATCACGTGGCGGCCATCGTCAGTGAGCGTGGAGTCGATCGCCGACGGCAGCTCGGCCTCGACGTATGGATTCGTCGCGGGGCGCCCGGCCAGCGCGTCCTGCCACGCCCTCTCGAGATAGTCGATTGACGGGCAGAGGTTCACGCCGGTCTTGTGGAGTAGCTCCTCGGTCGCAGCGTCGGCGCCCTCGTAGCGCGGCTTCTCCGATAGCACCATGTTCACCTTGACGGAGCCACCGCGGGTGCGGTAGCGGCGCATGTCCTGCGCGACATCGTCGGGGAACTCGTCGCCGCCGACCAGGTCGAGGACGGTGGTCTTCGGGTGCGCGCCGGAGGCGACGATCGGCGCGCGGAGTTCCTCGCCGTCCGCCAGGGTCACGCCGACCGTGCGCCCATCCCGAACGTCGATGCGCGCGACCTCGGCGCCGGTGCGGATCACCGCGCCGGAGGCCTCGGCCGAGCGCGCGATCGCGGTGGAGATCGCGCCCATGCCGCCGATCACCTGCCCCCAGGCGCCGGGGACGCCGTCGAGCTCGCCGAGCGCGTGATGGAGAAGGTTGTAGGCGGTGCCGGGCGTGCGGGGCCCCGCCCAGACGCCGACCACGCCCGTCGAGGCGATCGAGCCCTTGAGGCCGTCGGTCTCGAACCAGTCGTCGAGCAGGTCGCCGACCGACATCGTGAAGATCCGGACCAGGTCGTGGACGTCACGGCGGCCCAGGCCGGAGGCGCGGGCGCCCTCTCGCAGCAGTGAGAGCAGGTCGCCGGGCTTCTTCGAGCCGAGCGCCGGCGGCTCCCGCATCAGCATCGGCCGGAGAAAGTCGCCGGCCTTCACCAGCAGCTCCTCGAAGCCGGCGTAGGCCGCGGCGTCGGCTCTGGAGAACGGGGCGATCGACGCCTGGGTCCTGGCGGTGTCGTTGAAGAAGAAGATGGGGCCGTCGGGGGTCAGCGCGGCGTAAGCCGGGTCGAGCGGAACGGCGCGGTAGCCGTAGTCGCGGAGGCGCAGATCCTCGACGATTCGGGGCTGGAGCATCGAGACCACATAGGAGGCACGCGAGATGCGGGCGCCGGGGAAGACCTCCTCCGTCACGCAGGCGCCGCCGAGGATGTCGCGCCGCTCTAGCACGCACACGCTGAGGCCCGCCCTGGCGAGGTAGGCGCCAGTGGTGAGTCCGTTGTGCCCGCCGCCGACCACGATCGCGTCGAAGTCGCGCCGGGGGCGGGGCCTGGCGCCGTTGGCGCCGGGCCCCGTGTGGCTCACGGTCGTGGGCTCCGGCGTGGTGGCGTCCAGTGCGGGCGTGGTCTCGGGCATGGGATCTCTCCGGTAGGCGGCGGCGAAGGGCAGATCCTACCATGAACGTACGCTTGACTACAAAGTCAAGGCGCAGCAAATACCGCCCCCCAGCGCCCCCCGGTCCCCCGGTCGATTGTCGACTGAGCGACCCATAGCGCCGTTCAGGCGACAACGAACGGGGCGGGGGGTTGGGTCAGACCTGGCGGACGAGGGCGTCGAGGGCGACCGCGCCGTCGGGGCGGGCCACCACGGGGTTCAGCTCGAGCAGGCCGAGGCCGCGCTCCAGCAGCAGGTGGCCGCATGCCGCGCCGAGGCTCGCCAACGCGCCGACGTCAACGGACTCGGCGCCCCGCGCGCCGGTCAGCAGTGGAGCGCCACGGAGCGAGCGCAGCGCGCGTTCGACCCGCTCGGCCGACGCGGGCAGCGGGACGACGGCGACGTCGTCCAGGGTCTCGGTCCAGATTCCGCCGAGCGCGATCACGAGCGCCGGCACGACCCCGTCGGCCCGGGCCGCGACCAGCAACTCCACGCCTGACGGAAACATCTGCTCGACCAGGACGTCGGCCCCCTCGGCCGCCGGGAGGCCACGAAGGTGCGCGTAGGCACTACGGAGCTCGCTCTCATCATTGACCCCGAGGACGATCGCGCCGAGCTCGCTCTTGTGCTGGACGCCCGGGCCCGAGAGCTTCAGCGCGACCGGCCAGCCGACCTCCGCGGCGGTGGCGAGCGCGTCACCGGCGTCGCGGGCGATCCGACCGTCGGGGACGCGCACCCCAGCATCGCGCAGCAGCGCCTTCGCCTCCGCCTCGCCGACCCAGCCGTTGCCGGAGAGCGGCCGGCCCCGGGCCCGGAGTGCCGCCTCGGCGATCTCCCGCAACCGCGCCGGGTCCCCGGCCTCGGCCCGAAGCGCGCCGGCGCAGAGGAGGGCGGTTCTCAGCCCGGCGACGAACGGCGCCCCCCGCTCCGCGAGTGCTAGCGCCTTGTGCTCGTCGATCAGGTCGGGCAGGGTCGAGGCCAGGATCGTCCCGGCGTCGGTACGCATCGCCCCGGACGCGAGCGCCTCCCGCACCCCGTCCCATGAGGCCGCGGAGGCCCCGGGTAGCTCGCGCGGCTGGTCGAAGAGCAGCAGGAGCTGGTCGATGCCGGGGTCGGAGCCGACCGTGGCGACGATCTCAGCGAGCCGGTCCGTCTCGTCCCAGATCGTCGCGGTCCAGTCCAGCGGGTTACCCACCGTGGCGGTCGGGGGCAGCAACTCGTCGAGCCGTGCGGTGGTGGCCTCGGTGAACCGGGGAAGCTCGACCCCCATGTGTTCGGCCTGGTCGGCGGCGATACCCGAGTCTCCGCCGGAGCAGGTGAGGATCGCCGCGCCGCCGTGGCCGCTGGGCCGAGCGGCCGGCGCCGCCAGCACCCGGGCCAGCTCCAGCAGCTCGTGGGGGTCCTCGGCCCAGGAGGCGCCGGCCTCCTCCACCAGCGCTCGAAAGACCCGCTGGTCGCCTGCCAGGGCGCCAGTATGGGCCGCGGCAGCCTTCGCGCCCGCCGCCGAGGAACCGACCTTGAGCACCGCCACGCGGACGTCGTAGGAGGCGGCAATCGCGAGCGCCGTGGCGAGCTTGGCGCCGTCCCCGTC
The DNA here is from genome assembly GCA_963807385.1 of uncultured Solirubrobacterales bacterium. GTDB lineage: Bacteria > Actinomycetota > Thermoleophilia > Solirubrobacterales > 70-9 > JBDTSW01. The sequence goes on along the minus strand of CAWEBQ010000003.1, from coordinate 568,072 downwards.
CGACTCGCAGAACAGCGCTACCGATCGCACGCCGTCGAGTTCGGCAACGGCCTCGAGCCAGTCGCTGGCGTCGCAGACCGCCTGGTTTCCGGTCGAGACGAGGGTGTGCCAGCCGATCCCACGCCGGGAGTTCAATGCGTTGACGGCGACGTTTCCGCTCTGAGAGACCATCGCCACAGGGCCAACGGGCACGCCGCCGATGGCGTCGCCCCACATCGGCGCCCCGCGGGCGATCGCCGCGACCCCGTTGCCGTTGGGACCGCAGATGGGCAGGCCGCCACGGCGGGCGATGGCGGTCAGCTCGCGCTCGAGCCCGCGCCCCGCCTCGAGCTCGCCGAAACCCGCGGACAGCACGATTGCGCCCCCGCAGCCACGCTCGATCGCGTCCTGGAGCGCGCCGCTCACAGCCGGCGCCGGAATCGCGATAACCACCGCGTCGACGGGGCGCGGGAGGTCGGTTAGGCGGGGAACGCACTCGAGGCCGTGCACCTCGCTGCGCTTCGGGTTGATACCCCAGACGTCGCCGCTGAAGCCGGCGTCCGCCAGGTTGCGGACCGCCAGGTCGCCGTACGAGCCCGTGCGGTCGTTAGCGCCCACGACGGCGATCGACGCGGGCTCGAGAAGCGGCCTCAGATCCAAGATCTTTCCCCGTGTCGTTCCGTTAGTGGAGGATCGCCTCGACGCCGCGGCGCTCGAGGCCACGGGCGACGATCAGCCGCTGGATCTCCGAGGTGCCCTCCCAGATCCGATCCACGCGCACCTCGCGCAGTAGCCGCTCGGCGACGTTGGAACGCATGTAGCCCCGGCCGCCGAAGGCCTGGACGCAACGGTCGGCGCAGCGCCACGCGGCTTCGCTGACGAACAGCTTCGCCATTGACGCCTTGTGGTGGACGATCTTCGGGTCCGCCCCGGCGTCGGCGAGGGCGGCGACGTTCAGCATCAGCAGCCGGCCGGCGGCGGCGTCAGCGGCGGAGTCGGCTAGCGGGAACGACACGCCCTGGTAGTCGTAGATCCGGCCGCCGCCCTGTTCGCGGCCGGTGGCCCAGTCCACGGTCTCGTCGAGCAGGCGCCACATCGCGCCGACGCCGCGGGCGGCGATCGCAAGGCGTTCCTCGGTGAACCACATCCGCTGCATCTCGTTGCCCGCGCCGATGCCGCCGATCACGGCGTCCTCGGGGACCTCCACGTCGGTGAAGGTGATGGTGGGGTGGCCCTCCGGATAGCTGTGCGTGAAGCCGGGGTCGTCGATGTACTTGACTCCGGCGGCGTCGGAGGGGACGGCGAACAGCGTCGGCAGCCTCTCGGCGCCGTCGATGACGTTGGCCATCACGATCAGCACCTGCGCCACGTCGCCCGAGGTGACGAACCACTTCTCGCCGTCGATGAGAAACCCGGCGTCCGTGCGCCGGGCCGTGGACGTGATCCGCGACGGATCCGAGCCGGCGTCACGTTCGGTGACGGCGTAGGCGTCCTTCAGGTTTCCCGCTATCGCCGGGCGCAGGTAGTGCTCGCGCTGCTCCGGCGTGGCGTGGTCCCAGACGTTGTAGGCGTTCGGGATGTGCCAGTAGATCCCGTTGGTGGAGCGGCCGAACTGCTCCTCCACGAGGGACCACTCGGTCCGCGTCCAGCCCTGGCCGCCGTACTCGGGGGAGTGCAGGCCGCCGTTGAGATTGGCCGCGATCGCGGCGGCCTTGATCCGGTCGATCCGCTCCTGCGGGAGCCGGCCGTGGAGCCGCTCGGCCTCCTCCTCGAGCGGGATCAGCTCGGAATCGACGAAGTCGCGCGCCCGCTGTTGCAGTTCCGCCTGTTTCCGCGTGAGCTCGCCGGCGGTGCCTGGCACCTCGCTGGCGGGCGCCCCGCCTCCGTTGGCGGCGGCCTCGGTGGTGGTGGTCATCGGCCTCTGCCTCCCCTTCCCCCGCGGGCGGTGAGGCCAAGCGCGAGGGCGTCGTGGTTACCCAGTACGTCGGTGGCGATCCGCGCCGCCTCCCGCACCTGCGGGTCGTCCGAGCGTGGCTCCGCGGCGAGGGCGCGAACGTTCGCCAGCCAGCGCTCGTAGGCGCGGCGCTTGGCGCGGGTGATGAGCAGCTCCGCATGGTCGCGCTCGGCCCTCACCCGTCGGGGATCCGGCCGTCCGCCGGCGCGCAGCGCAGCTACCGCCGCCGGCAGCTCGCCCTCGGGTTCGGGAGTGATCGAGAGCCACTCCTCGTTGCGCCTCAGCACCATCGCCGGTACGATATCATGCAGTTGACTACAAAGTCAGTCACGCCTGCATGGGCGTGACTCCTGCGAGCGAGGAGACGAGCATGGAGCTGGCGACCCAGGAGCGCGCCGAGGCCGCGGAGGACGTTGCGGCGAGCGAGCCTGTTGCGGTCCCGCGAGCGCTCGATCCGACGCTCTACACCGACCCCCTCGTGCTGAAACGCGAGCTCAACACGATCTTCCAGCGCACCTGGCAGTACGCGTGCCACATCAGCGACCTTCCCACGGCCGGCTCCTACGTGACGGCACGCGCCGGCGACCAGCCGGTGCTGGTCCTGCGTGGCGCCGACGGCGAGCTGCGCGCCTTCCGCAACGTCTGCCGCCACCGTGGATCCGAGCTGCTCACCGGCAGCGGGACCTGCAAGAAGGCGATCCGCTGCCGGTACCACGGCTGGACCTACGACGCCACCGACGGCCGCCTGCTCGGCGTGCCGGAGCACCGCAACTACGCGGGGCTCGACAAGTCGCAGCTGGGGCTCCACCCGGCCCGGGTCGACGAGCTCGCCGGGCTGGTCTTCGTCAACCTCGACCCCGACGCGCGCCCGCTCGCCGAGCAGACCAAAGGGCTCGCCCCTCGGCTGGAGCGCTACGGGCTCGCGAACCTGCGCAGCTTCTCCTCGTCCAAGGGCGCCGGGGCTACCACTGAGGGCGATCCGGGCGCCCAGATCCAGCCAGCCAACTGGAAGATCATCGTCGAGAACTACCTCGAGGGCTATCACGTGCCGATCGCCCACCCCAGCCTCATGCGGCTCCTCGACTACAAGCGGTACACCGCGCAAACGCACCACGGCTGGGCCTGGTTCGACGCGCCGCTGCGCGATGCCCCGTCAGGCAATCGCATGGAGCGCCTCTATCAGCGCTTCCTGCGCCCCATGCCCGGGCTCGCGGAGGCCGACCAGCGCGCCTGGCGGTACGCCTTCATCTACCCGAACACCGCCATCGACATGTACCCGGACCAGGTCAACGTCTGGCAGATCATCCCGAGCGCCACCGATGTCACCCGCGACGTGTGGGCGTGCTTCCGGCACGAGAAGTCGGGGATGATCGCCCGCATGGTCCAGCGGATCAACAACCGGCTGAACACCGAGGTGCTGGACGAGGACATCGATCTCGTCGCTCGCGTGCAGAGCGGGGTGGCGACCACCGGTTACGAGCCCGGGCCGTTGTCCGCACGCGAGGCAGCCGTCGGCTGGTTCGCCGACCGCATCCGCAACGACCTCGGGATGGTGAAGTGACCGGCGACGCTCCCGCGGCAGCCGAGACCGCCGCCGAGACAGACCCACCGGCCGAGCCCGGCGCGGGCGACCGGATCCTCGAGGCGGCCTGCCAGCTGATCGCCGCCGAAGGTATCGACGACGTTCGCATCGCCCGCGTCGCCACCCGCGCCGGGGTCTCCACCGCCCTGGTCCACCACTACTTCTCCACCCGCGAGGAGCTCCTCACTCAGGCGCTCCTGCACTCGTTCCAGCTCGCCGCCGAGGAGCGCTTCGGCGAGGACACCGACGACGCCCCCGACGAGACGGCGACCGAGGGGCTCGCGCGGGCTATCACGCACGTCGCTTCCCGAGCCGGGCGAGTCCGAGCGCGAGTGGGTCCTGTGGGTGGAGCTGTGGCTCCGAGCCGTCCGCGACCCGGAGCTCCAGCCCGTGGCCGCCGCGCTCTACGCCCGCTACCGCTCCTGGCTCACCGATGTGATCCAGGCGGGTATTGACAGCGGGGAGTTCACCGAAGTTGACGCCCACGCCGCCGCCGACCACGCGATGGCCCTCCTCGACGGATTCGGCCTTCGGGCGCTCCTGCGCGACCCTCAGATGGATCTTGACCGCGCGCGCCGGACGGTAGCCGAGCTTCTGGCGCCCACCCTTGGCATCGATCCCGTCGCCTTGAGGCCGCGATAGATCCGGTGGTAGCGTGGGCTTCCGGATGAGAATGGATGCTCTGACCAGGAGAGAGATGCTCCGTGCCGGGGCAGGAGCCGGCCTGGCAATCTCCGGCGCCGGCGCGCTCGCCGGCTGCACCGTCTCGCGCGAGGTGGACAAGGCGGGCGCGAACCGCGTTGTCACGCCCAAGGTCGACGGCGACCTCCTGCTCTACAACTGGGCGCAGTACATGGACCCGGCGCTCAAAAAGGAGTTCTCCCAGAAGTACGGCGTCGAGGTCCGGGAGGTCAACTACGACAACCTCGAGGCGATGGTCGTAAAGCTCCGCTCGGGCGCGAAGTACGACCTGATCTGGCCCTCCACCGAGTACGTCTCGCGACTCGCGCGCGAGGGGCTCCTGCTGAAGTTCGACCGCGACCTGCTGAAGAACTCGGACAACATCTCCCCGTTCTACGACAGCCCCTGGTGGGATACGAACAACGAGTACGGGGTCCCCTACGCGTACTACACGACGGGCATCGCCTGGCGCGAGGACGAGGTCAGCGGGATGACCGGCTCGTGGAACGACCTCTCGAACCCCGACGGCGAGGGCCGGATGTTCATCCTCGACGACTTTCAGGAGGCGATCGGCGAGGCGAACCTGATCCACGGGTTCGACCTGAACACGCAGAGCGCCGAGGAGCTCGAGATGTCGAAGGAGACGCTGCTCGCCCAGAAGCAGAACGCGCGCGGCTTCTCCACGAACTCAACCCAGAACCTCGTCTCCGGCGCCGCCGCCATCCATCAGGCCTGGAACGGCGACATCGTGAACGTCCGCAACCAGGTGGACGACCCGGAGAACTACCGGTACGAGACCTGCGAGGAGGGCGTCCCGGTGGGGACCGATCTGATGTCCATCCCGGTTACGGCTCGCAGCCCGGGCACCGCGATGCTCTTCATGGACTGGATCATCAGTCCGGAAAACGCGGCCCGTAACGTCGCCTGGAACGGCTACCCGCAGCCGGTCGAGGGCGGGCTTCAGGAGTTCGCAAAGCTCGTCAAGGAGGAGCCCTCGATCGACGTGGACCTCGAGGCGCTCGAATCCAGCGCCCTCGAGTACCGGCTGGACGATCCCGCCGCGCGGCAGCTCTGGACCCGGATCTTCACCGAGGTGAAGGCCTCCTAGGCATGAAGGAGCTTGCACCCAGCAGATGACCGCCGGCGGCTTCTGGACCAGGTTCCTCGTGCCGGGCGCGCTCTGGCTGTTCTGCCTCTTCCTGATCCCGCTGACCCTGGTCCTCGCGCTCTCCTTCGGCTTCGTCGACGACCTGGGCCGGGCCGTCTACGACTTCCGCTGGGACAACTACGGCGACGCCTTCGACCCCACCTACGTGCCGGTGCTGCTGCGGTCGGTCCTCTACGCGCTGGCGACCACGCTGCTCTGCCTGGCCATCGGCTACCCCGTCGCGTACTACATCGCTCGCTACGGGGGCAAGTACCGCAACGCGCTCATCGTGCTGCTCGTCCTGCCGTTCTTCGTCAACTATCTCGTGCGGACCTACGCCTGGGTTGCGCTGCTCGCGGACGAAGGGCTGGTCAATAACGCCATCGTGGACCTCGGGATCCGCGACACCGGGATCCAGATGATCAATACGCCGTGGGCGGTGATCGGCGGGCTCACGTACGGCTACCTGGTGTTCATGATCCTCCCGGTCTACGGGGCGCTGGAGCGCCTCCCGAAATCGGTGATCGAGGCGGGCAAGGACCTCTACGGGACGCCCCTGCGGACCTTCCTGCACGTCACGCTCCCGCAGACCAGGCAGGGGATCCTTGCCGGCTCGGTGCTGGTCTTCCTGCCCTCGGTCGGCGATTTCGTCTCCGCTCAGCTCCTCGGCGGGCCCGACACCTACATGGTGGGCAACCTGATCCAGGATCAGTTCTTCACCGCCAACAACTGGCCCTTCGGGGCAGCGCTGACCGTGGTGATGATGCTCTTCCTCTCGATCTGGATGATCTTCTATCTGCGCTCGGCGGCCAGGGATGCGCGAACTGAGGCGACGGCGTGAGCGGGGGCTTCGACAAGCCGCGCTTCCTGCGGATCTTCTCGATCGGCGTCTACCTCTTCCTGTTCATCCCCATCCTCGTGGTGATCCTGTTCTCGTTCAACGGCCAGAAGTCGCTGATCGCGATGGACGGGATCTCGCTCGAGTGGTACCGGGCGTTCCTCGACAATCCCGAGCTGCGTGAGTCGCTCTTCGCATCGCTGAAAATCGCGTTCCTGACGATGCTCGCTGCCACCGTGCTGGGGACGGCGCTCGCGATCGGCCTGGTGCGCTCGCGGGCGCGATGGGCCCCCGGCGCGAACGTCCTCATGCTGGTGCCGCTGGTCGTGCCCGAGATCGTCACCGGTATCTCGGCCCTGCTGATCTTCTCGCAGATCGGGCTCGCGCTCAGCTTCTGGACGATCGTCATCGCCCACATCACGTTCTCGATCTCCTACGTGACCATCGTCGTCAGGGCGCGCATGGCCGCGATCAGCGACGAGGTGGAGGAGGCCGCGATGGACCTCGGTGCCACGCGCTGGCAGTCGGTGCGGCTGGTCTTGGTGCCGGCTCTCTGGCCGTCGATCCTCGCCGCGGGCCTTCTGGTGTTCGCCTTCTCCTTCGACGACTTCGTGCTCTCGTTCTTCACCACCGGCGAGGATCTGCAACCGCTGCCGGTGAGGATCTGGTCCGCGATCCGCTTCGGGCTGGACCCGACCATCAACGCGATCGGGACCCTGATGATGGTCGTCTCGCTGTCGGCGATCGGGCTCGCGGTGATGCTGCCGCGGCTGTTTGGCAAGCGCGAGAGCGGGCTGAAGGTGCTGACGGCGGGCGAGGGATAGACAAGAGGAGAGAATGGAAGCGACGACCGCGAAACCGACGACACCTGCGACCGGCGAGGCGATCCGGCTCGAGGGCGTGACCAAGCGCTTCGGCGAGTTCACCGCCGTGGACGACGTCAGCCTCTCGATCCCCGAGGGCGAGTTCTTCTCCCTCCTGGGCCCGTCTGGCTGCGGCAAGACGACGACCCTGCGGATGCTGGCGGGGTTCGAGGTGCCGACCGAGGGCAGGATCCTGCTGCACGGCGAGGCGGTCGAGAACGTCCCGCCCTACGAGCGCGACACGAACATGGTGTTCCAGAGCTACGCGCTCTTCGACCATCTGGACGTCGCCGACAACGTCGCGTTCGGCCTGCGGCGCAGGAAGGTGGCGAAGGACGAGATCAAGGGGCGCGTGGCGGCCGCACTGGAGCTGGTTGACATGGCGGAGCGCGCCCGCGCGCGGACCAACGAGCTCTCGGGCGGCCAGCGCCAGCGGGTTGCGCTGGCGCGGGCGCTGGTCAACCGACCGAAGGTGCTGCTTCTCGACGAGCCCCTCGGCGCCCTCGACCTCAAGCTGCGCCGACAGATGCAGGTCGAGCTAAAGCAGATCCAGCGCGAGGTCGGGATCACCTTCGTGTTCGTCACCCACGACCAGGAGGAGGCGCTCTCGATGTCGGATCGCATCGCGGTCATGACCGAGGGACGCGTGGCCCAGTGCGGCCCGCCGGAGGAGGTCTACGAGCAGCCCGCAGAGTCGTTCGTGGCCGGTTTTATCGGCATCTCCAACCTGCTCCAAGGCACCGCCGAGGAGGGCGGCACGGTCCGGATCGCCAACGGCACCAGCGTTCCGGCTCCGCTCCCGGACGATTGCAAGGCGGGCGACGTGGTGAACCTCTCGGTCCGCCCGGAGAAGATCGCCGTGGACGAGATCGAGGACGGGATGGTGACGCTGGACGGCACCGTGCACGCCCGCGTCTACCTGGGCATCACGACTCAGATCACCGTCGACGTCGGGCATGGCAACCACTTGGTCGCCATGGAGCAGGCGACCTACCGCTCCAGCGCCGATGATCGCTGGGAGCCCGGCACCCCCGTGAAGCTCGGCTGGCACCCCGAGCACTGCCTGGTCCTGCGGTAGCGATGCTCCGGCGGGGGCCCCGCTCAGCCGCGGCGCGCCGCGATCCCGGTCAGCGCCCGCGCGATGACGGCCCCCGCGGTCACCGCGGCCGGGTCGCCCGTGCCCCAGCCCGACGGCACCACCTCCACGATGTCTGCGCCGACAAGCTCGAGGTCCTCCGCCAGATGGCGAACGGCTGCGAGCAGTTCACGGGGCTCGAGACCCCCGGCCTCAGGCGTCCCGGTGAGGGGTGCGAAGGCCGGGTCGAGCACATCGATGTCCACGCTCAGGTAGGCGGGGCCCTCTCCCGCGATCACCACCGCTTCGGCCACGACCTCGTCGATGCCCCGTCGGCGGACGTCCTCCGCCGTGAAGTGCGTGATCCCCCGCTCGGCCTGCCAGGCGAAGACGGACTGGTCGGGCCAGTGCCCGCGCAGCCCGACCTGGACGTAGCGGCTCGGGTGAACGTGCCCGTCTGCGATCGCCGCGCGCATCATCGTGCCGTGGTTGTCTACCTGCCCGTAGACGTCGGGCGCGGTGTCCGTGTGAGAGTCGAAGTGGACAAGCCCTAGCGGACCATGCCGTTGCGCGCAACCGTGCAGGGACGGCAGGGTGATCGAGTGGTCGCCGCCGAGGACGAAGGGAATGGCACCGGCATCGACCACCCGTCGCACCGTGGCCGCAATCGCTGCCCGCGACGCATCCGCCTCGAAGGGAATGACTGGGGCGTCTCCGAAGTCGAGAAGCCGCAGCCGCGCCTCGGGGTCCACGCCCGTTCCGACCTCGGGGCCGAGGGGACGGCTCGCGACCCGGATCGCGCGGGGCGCTTCGCGGCTGCCGACCCGGTCGCTCGCGAGCCAGTCGAACGGAGCTCCGACGATCGCGACGTCCACGCCGTCGAGATCGCCGGGCAGCTCCGACCACGGGATCCCGGCGAAACTGGGAAGCCCGGCATAGGGAGGCTTCAGCTCCGGGTTCGGCCAGCGATCATATGGGTCGATCATCAGACCTTTGGGTGTCTATCAAGTCAACGAGGAGAGGGATGGCCACAACGACCCTGACCAAGCTCAAGAACTTCATCGACGGCGAGCTCGTGGACGCGGCCGACGGCACCACCGAGGCGGTCCTCAATCCGGCGACCGGACAGCCGCTGGCCGAGGCGCCCGTGTCCGGCGCCGAGGACGTCGACCACGCCGTCGCCGCGGCCCGGCGCGCCTTCGAGACCTGGTCGCGGACCACTCCTCGCGAGCGCTCCGAGCGGCTGCTCGTCCTCGCCCAGCTCTTCGACGATCACTTCGACGAGCTGCTCGCCATCGAGTCCTCCGAGGCGGGCAAGCCGATCGCGATGGCGCGCGCGGAGGAGATGCCTGGCAACGCGGACCACCTGCGCTTCTTCGCGGGCGCGGCACGGTTGCTGGAGGGCAAGGCGTCCGGCGAGTACGTCGAGAACCGGACGTCGATCATCCGCCGCGAGCCGGTGGGGGTCGTGGGCCAGATCACGCCGTGGAACTACCCGCTTTCCATGTTCGTCTGGAAGATCGGGCCCGCGCTCGCGACCGGGAACACGATCGTCCTCAAGCCCGCCGAGAACACGCCGCTCGGCACCCTGCGGTTCGCCGAACTGGCGGCAGACGTGCTCCCGCCGGGCGTGCTCAACGTCATCGCAGGCCATGGCGAGCCCGCCGGCGCCGCGCTGGTCCGGCATCCCGACGTGGATATGGTCAGCCTCACGGGATCCCCCGGGACCGGCAAGTGGATCGCACGCGAGGCGGCCGACACGCTCAAGCGCGTGCACCTCGAACTGGGCGGAAAGGCGCCGGTGATCGTCTTCGGCGACGCCGACATGGATGCGGTGGCGGAGACGATCGCCGCGACCGGCCTCTACAACGCCGGCCAGGACTGCACCGCGGCGTGCCGCGTTCTGGCCGCGGGCCCGGTCTACGACGACGTCGTCAACCGCCTCGCCGATCAGGCGAAGGGCTACGTGGTGGGAGACACCTCCGAGGAGGCGACCACGCTGGGCCCGGTCATCTCGGCCGCCCAGCGCGAGCGCGTTGAGGGGTTCCTGGAGCGGCGCGGCGACCACGCGGAAATCGTGACGGGTGGCTCGGAGCCCGACCTGCCGGGGTATTTCCTCGAGCCGACCATCGTCGCCGGCCTCAAGCAGGGCGACGAGATGGTTCAGGAGGAGGTGTTCGGCCCGGTGATCACGGTCCAGCGGTTCGAGGACGAGGCGAACGCCGTGGAGTGGGCGAACGGAACGCGCTACGGCCTCGGTTCGTCGGTCTGGACCCGCGACGTGGGCCGCGCCCACCGGGTGGCGAACGCGCTGCGCTTCGGCGTCGTCTGGGTGAACGACCACATCACTTTCTGCTCGGAGATGCCCCACGGGGGCATGAAGGAGACCGGCTACGGCCGCGACCTGTCCATGTACGCGCTGGAGGACTACACCGAGATCAAGCACGTCATGGTGTCGCTGGACTAGAGCCGATGAGGGTTGTCGTCGTCGGCGCCGGGTTCGCGGGGCTTGCCGCCGCCGAGGCGCTGCAGCGGCGCGGGGTGGAGGTGGTGGTCCTCGAGGCTCGGGATCGGGTCGGGGGGCGCGTCTGGTCGCGTGAGCTCGACGACGGTTCGGTGGTCGAGATGGGCGCCGAGTTCATCCTCGCCGAGAACACGACCGTCCGCGAGACGACCGAGCGCCTGGGCCTCGACCTCCTCGACAAGGGGATGAGCTACGGGCGGCGCGAGCTGCGGGGGGCCGATCCGTTCGAGCCCGCCGATCTCGACGCCGCCGTGGCGGAGATCGAGCGCGCCACCGCGGCGGGTGAGGGCCGGGGCCTCTCGGCGCGCGAGCTGGTCGACAGGCTGGAGATCCACCCCGCCGTGCGCGAGGCGTTGGCCGCCCGAACCGAGGTCTCCGCGGCCAGCCCGGCGGACACGGTGGGCTCCGCGGCGCTCTCGATGGTCGCCCACATCGACGACTTTCCGGCGCCAAGCGTGGCGGGCGGCAACCAGCGCATTGCGCTCGAGCTCGCCGGTGGGCTTGACGATGCCGTCCGGTTGGGGGCGCCGGTCAGATCGGTGGTTTGGGACAGCGACTCGGTGACGGTCCGCACCGGCGCGGACGAGGTGCGCGCAGACCGCTGCGTGATCGCGGTGCCCGCGAGCGTGATCGAGGAGATCGCCTTCGATCCGGCTCTGTCCGAGCCGCTGGCCGGGGCCCTCGCATCGGTCTCCTACGGTCACGCGGCAAAGCTCTTCGTGCCACTGCGCGAGACCGCCCCGCCGAGCGCGGTGCTCAGCGTCGCGGACCGCTACTGGGTGTGGACGGCGAATGGCTCCGATGGCGCGGTGCAGCCGGTCGCCTGCTGCTTCGCCGGTTCGGCCCCGGCCTTGGAGCGATTGGCGGTGAGCTCTGGCCCCGCGGCTTGGGCGGCGTCCCTCGTCGCGCTTCGCAGCGACCTCGAGCTCGAGCCGGAGCGGGCCTTCGTCTCGACCTGGGACGACGACCCCTGGATCGGGGCCGCGTACTCGGTCTGGGTCGAGCAGGAGATCACCTCGGTGCTCGCCGCGCCCCACGGGCCGCTGGCCTTCGCGGGCGAGCACACCGCGGGCGTCTGGCATGGCCTGATGGAGGGCGCGCTTCGAAGCGGCGCGCGGGCGGCCCGGCAGGTCCTGGACGCCTCCGACGATCAAACCCGTCAGGCTTCGTGACCCATCGGATACACGGGAGCGCGCGCATTGTTCGACTTCGACATCACCGAGACCAACCGGGCAGTCCGGGACCTCTTGGAGCGGACCGCGGATCCACGGCACCGCTTCCTGCTCCAGGCCTACGACCGCCACCGAAACCTCGAGATGGCGGGCCGTTACCCGGAGATCTTCGCGCCGGAGATGATCGTCGAGCACCCCGTCTACCACTTCAACCTGCTCGACCAGACGCTCACGCTCGACGGACGCGAGCAGGTCGAGGCCATCTATCAGCAGTGGACCGAGACCGACCAGTGCATCTTCTACGTCGAGGACGAGCAGCTCTCCGTCGGTGACAACCTGATCGTCTCGCGGTCGCTGATGTATCAGCAGACCCCCGGCGCGGTGCTGGCTGCGAGCGGCGTCGACGCCGACGTGGAGGCCATGTACCTGGCCAGGAGCCGCGAGGTGATGATCTGGCCCTACGACGATCGCGGTCGCCTGATCGGCGAGGACGTCTGGGAGTACGACACGACCGCGCGCGAGTTCATCAAGCTCGCCCCGGAGGACGCGCTTACCTCGGAGGAGTCGGGGAGGCTGCTCGATCCGCTGATCAAGCCGCTGCCGTCATTCGACGAGGCCGTGGGCGCCGCCGCCTGATCAAGGGCCGAAGCGTTCCTGGGCGAACTCCAGGAAGGCCTGCGCCGCAGGAGCGTGGCGTCGCTCGGTACGCCAGATCAGGCTGATCGGTACCCGCTCACGCGGGCGCATCCGCGCGGAGGCGACCTCGGGACCCGCCGGGTGGAGGTAGCCCGCGGGCAGGAGCGCGACGCCGAGGCCGTGGGACGCGAGCGAGCGGATCGTCTCCAGCTCGAAGGTCTCGAACGCGTACGCCGGCGCGCGCTCGGCCGCGGCCAGCCGGTCGTCCACGGCTCGTCGCAACGCGGAACCGGGACGAAAGCCGATCAGCGCGTCGTCGGCGAGCTGCTCGACGCTCACCGACTCCCGTCCCGCCAGGGGATGGGACGACGACATCACCGCCACCAGCTCCTCCTCGAAGAGGATCCGCCCGCTAAGGCCCGCCCCGGCCTGCTTGGGGGTGGCCATTGCGAAGGTGAGATCCAGCTCGTCGCGGCGAAGCATTCGAAGGATCACGTCGAGCGCCTGCTCGTGGAGCTTAATCGTTACCCCCGGGTTCTCCTCGCGGAACGCCTCGAGCATCCCTGGAACCCCCAGGCTGGCGAGCGGCAGCGATCCGATCGCGACGTTCCCGCGCAGCAGACCGGTCAGCTCGCTGACTGCCTGGCGAGCCGCCTCCACCTCGGACAGGATGCGGTTGGCTCGCTCCAGGAGAAGCTCGCCGGCCTCGGTCAGCTCGACGTGGCGGGTGGACCGGCGCAGAAGCTCGATTCCCAGTTCGTCCTCCAGGCGGCGGATCTGCCGGGAGAGGGCCGGCTGGGCGACGCGGACCTCGTGCGCGGCCCGGGTGAAATGCCGGTGACGCGCGACGGCTGCGAAGTAGGTGAGCTGCCGCAGCTCCATTACAAGTCATAGTAGATCGTTATGAATCACAGAGCAGATATGTCTTGGACTTATCAGACACTGCATGCCACGCTCATGCCATGGTTCCCGTCGAGGAGATGACCCGCACCGACCTCAAGATCGCCCCCGGCGACCCGGGCAGCGGCTCGGGAGAGCGGCTGCTGAAGGCGATGACCGACGAGATCGACGACCTCTATCGGGACAGGGAGGGGTCAATCCTCGCAATCAGCGCCCATCCCGAGGAGATGAGCCCACCCGACGGCGCGTTTCTGCTGGTCACGGCCGGCGAGGAGGCAATTGGTTGCGGCGGACTGAAGCGCCTCGACGCCGAGACATGCGAGATCAAGCGCATGTACATCGAGCCCAAATGGCGAGGCCGGGGAGTGTCCCGCGGGCTTCTGGATGCGCTTGAGGAACGCGCGCGTAGATTGGGGTTCACGCTTTCGAGGCTCGACACGGGTGATCGCCAGCCGTCGGCGCGCCGTCTCTACGAGGGTGCGGGGTACAGTCGGATTCCCGACTACAACGGGAACCCGCTCGCCCGGCACTGGTTCGAGAGGCAGCTGTGATCGAGCCCGTCGCGGCCGACCCGGACGCGCGCGAGCTCGCCATCCGGCGCGAGTTCGTGCCCGGCGACGGGGCCGCGATCGTCGAGCTCCACCGCCGGGTCTACCTGCAGGAGTTCGGCGTCGACGAGGGCTTCATCACCGGCGTACGCGAGACGCTCGATCTGCTTGCGGAACGCAACTGGCCTGGTGGGGACGGCGATGCTGTGTGGATCGTCGAGCGCCGGGGCGAGCCGGGCGGCTCCCTCATGCTGAGCGACGAGGGTGAAGGAGAGGGACGTGTCCGCCTGTTCCTGCTGGAGCCGGAGTTGCGCGGCCGCGGGCTCGGCAGGCGACTGCTCGCCGAGCTCGTCGAGTTTGCGCGCTCACACGGGTACGAGCGCCTCACCCTGTTCACGTTTGCCGACCTGCGCTCCGCTGCCCAGCTCTATCGAGACGCCGGGTTCCGGGTCGTCGGGGAGGACCACTCCCCGCGCTGGGGGCGCGAGCGCTTCAACTTCCAGCACTACGAGCTGCCCCTCCACGGGGTCAGGCACCCGAAACGCGCGTAGGGGGTCAGGCACCGAAACGGGCGTCGCGCACGGATGCGCGCCTTTCGTGGGAGTGTGCGCACGTTTCGTGACGGTGCCTGACCCCGTTCGGCCGGTGATGGTGCCTGACCCCAATCAGGGGGCGGCGGTGCCCTCGGCTGCCACCGCCGCTCCTCCGGCAGCCGCCGAACCCGGTCCGTCCTCGTCGCGGGTCAGGCGATGCGCGAAGTACACCGGGATGATCGAGAGCAGGATCACCAGGACAGCCACGGCGTTCACGATCGGGAGTTGGTTGGGCCGGGAGAAGTTCGTAAAGATCCAGATCGGCAGGGTGTCGTCGCCCGCACCCACGGTGAACGTGGTGACGATGATCTCGTCGAACGACAGCGCGAACGCGAGCAGCGCGCCCGCGACGAGCGCCGAGCGGAGGTTGGGGAAGGTCACGAGCCGGAAGGTCTGCCATGGGCTCGCCCCGAGGTCCGCGGACGCCTCCTCGTACGAGCCCGCCAGGCGCCGCAACCGAGCGATGACGTTGTTGTAGACGACGACGATGCAAAAGGTCGCGTGGGCGACCACGATCGTGAACAGCCCCAGGCTGATGCCAAGGACCTGGGTGAACGTCGAGTTCAAGGCGATCCCTGTGACGATCCCCGGAAGGGCGATCGGGAGGATCACCAGGAACGAGACGGTCTCCCGGCCGAAGAAGCGATGCCGGGCGACCGCGATCGAGGCGAGGGTGCCGAGGATCAGCGCCAGGCCAGTCGCCAGCAGGCCGGTCTTCAGCGAGTACAGAAACGCATCGCGCGCGCCCGGATTCTCGAACGCCTTCTGGAACCACTCGAACGTCAGGTCCGGCGGAGGCCACACGAACGACCTCGAGGTCGAGAACGCATAGACCGCGATGACGCTGAGCGGGACGTAGATAAACGCCAGCGTGAAGCCGGTCGCGATGCGCAGGAGCAGAGCTGATCTTCCGGAGAGGCGCATGGCGGCCTACAAATGCTCGAAGGCCCCGAGCCTCCGGGCCAGCAGCAGGTAGATGATCATGACCACGACGGGGACCGTCGCGAACGCGGCCGCGAACGGCAGGTCTGCTGTGAAGTTCGAGTAGACCACGGTGCCGATGAACTGCTCGCCGGACCCCAGGAGGCCGACGGCGATGAAATCGCCGAGGGTGAGTGAGAAGGTGAAGATCGAACCGGCCACCACCGCCGGAAAGACCAGCGGCAGGATCACGCGGCGAAAGGTGGTGAACGGCCTGGCACCCTGATCCTCGGACGCGCTGAGGAGCGTGTCCGGGATGCGCTCGAGCCCCGCGTAGATCGGGATGATCATGTACGGCAGCCAGATGTAGGTCATCACGAGCCATACCGCGACGAGCCCGTAGCCGGGGCCTGAGAGGCCGAACGGCTCGAGCACCCAGTTGAGGACGCCCTCCTCGCTGAGGATGCCCCGCCAGGCGAAGACCTTGACAAGGTACGAGGACCAAAGCGGCATCAGCACGGCTACCACGAGCAGTCCTCTCACCCGGGGCCTTGCGATCTTCGCCATGTAGAACGCCAGCGGGAACGCAAGCAGCGCGCACGTGACCGTCACCAGGGCGGCGATCGCGATCGTGCGGCCCGCGACGGTCCGGTACACGGGCGTCTCGACGACGTCCTTGAAGTTGTCGAGGGTGAAGGTCCGCTCGACCTCACCGGAGAGCTCGCCCAGCGTCCAGAAGCTGGTGGCGAACAGGACGGCAAGCGAGCCGAGATAGCCGACCACGAGCCATCCGAGCGGGCCGGCCAGCAGCGCCCCGACCTGAAGGCGCGGGCGCCCATGGAAGAGGCCGGCGAGCCTGCGGCCCGCCGGCCTCTTCGGAGCTGGAGCTGTTCCAGCTTCCATGGAGCTAGAGGCTCCGGGCGGCTAGCCCTTGACCTCGTTCCAACCCTGGACCCACTCGTCGTAGGTCTTGCAATCGTCGTTGCCATCGCCACAGTCGGAGACGGGGGTCTTCCAGTACTCGATCTGGTCGAAGAACTCCTCGTCGTCCGCGTGGTAGATGTCGCAGTGCTCCTTGTCTGCGGTCAACGCGCACGCCTTCTCGTTGGCAGGCGCCTCACCGAACCACTCGGCCACACCGGCGTTCGCCTCCGGGCTGACGATGTGGTTGAGCCACAGGTACGCGCAGTTCGGATTCTTGGCCTCCGAGCTGATCATCCAGGTGTCGGACCACCCGGTCGCGCCCTCGTCCGGGAGGACTACCTCCTCCTTCGAGCCGTCGGCGTTCAGGAGATTGGCGATCACCTGCCAGGTCGTGCCCACAGACGAATCGCCGTTGGCGAAGGCCTGGATCTCCTTGGTGTAGTCCGACCAGTACTCCCCGACGTGCTCCTTCTGCTTTTTCAGGAGCTCGATCGCCGCGTCGAACTGCTCCTGGTTGAGCTCATACGGATCCTCGATACCGAGGTCCGGCTGATGCTCGCGCAGGTACAGCGCGGCGTCCGCGATGTAGATCGGGTTGTCGTAGGCCGTGACCTTGCCCGAGTAGTCGCCGGCCTTGTCGAAGACGACGTCCCAGGACGTGGGCGCCGGCTTCACCTCGGCCGGGTCGTACATCAGTAGGTTCGAGCCGCGTCCGTGCGGGACCCCGTAGTTGACGCCGTCGAACGTGTTCCACGGCTGATCCTTCAGCGCCGGGAAGATGTCCGCGTAGTTCTCGATCAGGTCCACGTTGACCGGAGCCACATCGTCGCCCTCATACAGGCGTCCGCTGGCGTCGCCCGAGGCTGACACGGCGTCGTAGTCGCCGGTGCGCATCAGCTGGACCATCTCGTCGGACGTGTTGCCGACCTTGACGTTGACCTTGCAGCCGGTCTCCTTCTCGAAGTCGGTCACCCAATCCACGTCCGGGTCGGTCGAGCCGTCCTCGACATATCCGGCCCAGGCGACAAGGTTCACCTCGCCCTCGCCCTTCCCGATCTCGGTGGGCAGGTCGGCCGTCGTCTCCTGTGAGCCACCATCATCACTGTCGTCGCTCCCACAGCCGGCGGCGAACGCCAGCATGAACGCGACGAGGCCTCCCAGAATGAGCCATGCCCATCGTGCGGAATTTGCCTCTCTCTTCATCACGGTCCTACTCCCTTCCCTCTGGTGCTGTTTCCGAGACGGCGACCATGTGCTCCGATCGCCATCCCACCTCCGTTTCGCGGCCTTGCTCCAAATGAGCCTCGGCCGACGTCGATTCAAGATTCTGCTGTAGGACCTGAAGCTGACCCCCAGCGCCCAGCGCAATCGTGTAGCGCGTGATCATGCCCGCGTAGGCCACGTTGACGATCCGCCCGCGCTCGACGGTGAGCCCATTACGCTCGTCGCCATCGCGGAGCAGCCTGATCTTCTCGGGGCGAATGGTGAACCTCCGCCCCTTGCGCTCGAGCACATTCGACACGCCGACGAAGCCGCTCACGAACGCGTTGGCGGGGTGCTCGTAGACCTCGGCCGGGGGGCCGATCTGCTCGACGCGCCCCTCGTTGAAGACGGCGAGGCGGTCGCTCATCGTCAGCGCCTCCTCCTGGTCATGCGTTACGTAGACGAAGGTGATCCCCACCTCGGACTGGATCTGCTTGAGCTCGACCTGCATCTGCTCGCGAAGCTTCAGGTCAAGCGCCCCGAGCGGCTCGTCGAGGAGCAGGACCTTAGGCCGGTTCACGATCGAGCGGGCCAGGGCGACGCGCTGGCGCTGACCTCCTGAGAGCTCGCTGGGCTTGCGGTCCCCGTACCCCGTCAGGCGAACCATCTCGAGGGCCTCGTCCCGGCGCCGCGCGCGCTCGCCGCCGTCGGTGCCAGCGACCTTCATGCCGTACTCCACGTTGTCCGCAACGGACATATGCGGGAAGAGCGCGTAGTCCTGGAAGACGGTGTTGACCGACCGGTCGTACGGCGGGACACCGGTCACGTTCGCGCCGGCGAGCTCGACGGTCCCGCCGTCCGGTTCCTCGAACCCGGCGATCATGCGCAAAGTCGTCGTCTTGCCCGAGCCAGATGGGCCGAGCATGGTGAAGAACTCGCCCTGGGCGATCTCGAGATCGACCGAGTCGACCGCGACGACATCGCCGTAGGTCTTCCGAAGCGATGACAGGCGAACGTCCGGAGGGGCTCCGGCGGGGTCGCGGCTGGCCGCGGATTGGGATTGGGTCATCTGCTCCACTGCGTACAAGGCCCGGGCGATCCGAAGCTGACCCTACTCCTCGGCGGGATTTCGGGCTTGGACAAAGTTGACCGCGGGGATTGGCCGCCTCGCTTATAAGAAGCTTCAGCGGCCGGCCGCGGCTAGAGCACGGCCCGCGCCACCGCCGTGACCACCGCGGCTACGCCGACGCAGGTGAGTGCCGACCCGCCGCGCCAGAGCACCAGCCCCGCGGCGCTTACCCCGAGCACGCGCTCGTCGACGTCCAGCGCGCTTCCCTCGGGCGCCGAGAGCGTCTGGACCACGACGAGCGCTGCGAGCAGCGCAGGGGCGAGGAGGACAATCACGCTCGTCGCCTGCCGTGGAAGCTCGCGGCCACCGAGGAGGGCCGGTCCAGACGCGCGCGTCAGCGCCGTGGTCACGGTTAGCACCATGATCGTCACCCAGACCTCGGTCATGCGACGGCCTTCCGGTCGGCCGCGAGGCCGAGCAGCGCGGCGGCGGACGCGGCGATGATCGGCACGCCGGCAGGGGTGAACGGGATCAGGACCAGGGCGATCAGCGCGCCGAGCGCCGCGACCTGCGTGGGGAGCCCGGGCCGCAGCTCCCCCTCGACCAGCAGGGCCAGGAAGAACGCCGGGAACATCGCGTCGAGGCCGAGGTTCGCCGGGTTGCCGATCAGGTCACCGGCCGCCACGCCTATCGCGGTGCCGCCCACCCAGCACGGGTAGGACGGCAGCGTGGCGCCGACCATGAACGTGGGGTCGAAGCGGCCGCCGCCGCGGCTCGCCGCCGCCCAGGAGAAGTCGATCATGGCCTGCGCGGTCATCGAGCGCCGCAGCACGCCCCCCGAGAGCGATGGTGCGAGCGCCACGCCCATCGGGACGTACCGGGCGTTCAGGAGAATCCCCGCGGCGATCGCCGCGCCGGCATCACCTCCGACTGCCAGAACGGCGGTCGCGGCGAACTGTGCCGAGCCCGCGAACAGCGCCGCCGACATGACGATCGGGGCGATCGGCCCCATGACTGGCTCGGCCAGGACGCCGAACGAGATCGCCAGCAGTACGGCCGCGATCGCGTAGGGGACGCCCACGCGGACCCCGTCGCGGAAGGCGGGCTCGGACCGAAGCCCGCTCAAGGTAAGTAGTAGCCCCCGGGCCTCGGGGGGTGAAGAGACCCGGGGGCGTTTCCTAGCGCTGGATGGGGGTCTGGCGCTAGAAGACTTAGTATTTGTTCGGGTGGCGGCTGGTGAACCCCGAGGACGATCGCATGTCCTTGCTCCATCCGGGGCCCTTGCCAGCTGTCATCGACGTATCGAATCTTAGCCCGGCGATCACAGCGTACATGTGACCCGAGTGAGCGTACACGGTAATCCACTTGCCCTTGCCCTTCTTACCCCAGGAGCGGTAGCTGCCGGACGGCATGGGAGAGCTGACGAACCGACCGCCGTGCAGGGCGTAGGAGACGGCGCCGGAGCAGTCGTAGCAGTTGTCGTTGAAGCTTCCGTGACCACCGCCGTAGCAGTAGTTCTTGCCCTTCGCGATCTTGTTCGCGGCGTCGATGACCTTCTTGACGCGGCTGGGGGCGTTCGACGGGGCGACGGCCTTGCCGTTCCTCAGCTTGGCCTTGCCGGCGGGGCCGCTGCCGCCGCCGTTGCCGCCGGAGCCGGGGCCGCCGATCCCGCCGGAGCCGGCGAGTGCGGGTGATGCGCTGAGCGCGAGGCCGGCGCAGGCTGCCGCCAATGCAAGCGGGCGCGCGACGCGACGCGACAGGGGGGTGGTGGAATTCAAGATTCGGCTCTCCTTCATCTGCCTACGGGGTTAGCTGACGGGCTGGCGCTAAAGGAGTCGCGCCCTCACTGAGGGTGAGCTCGCCCCAACTGATTGGTTCCCCCGCTCCCGATGGCTATTCGTGCCCCGAGACTCGGCTTTACCGTTTACGGACTTGCGGCATCCTAGCGGTTGGGTAGGACATTTGCAAGCAACCGCTAACAAAAGCGCCGAGCTCGTGCCTGCGCCCTGCCTACGAAGCGGGGTTGGCCTCGGCCCACTCGATGATCCGCTCCGACTCGGAGATCGCTTCTCCGGAGTCGGTGAGGAGTACGGGCACTGTGGGGCTGCCGGTCAGCTCCTCGACCTCCCGTCGTCCTGCGGTCGTTACCTGGAACAGGCTCGGCCCGACCCCGAGCCCGTGGACCTTCACCACCTCGGGGTCATGCCCCGCCATCCTGAGCGCCTCGCAGGCGTTGTGACAGGGGTGTCCTCCGGACCTTGGCGTCTGGAACGTTCCCCAGCAGACATAGAGCTTCATTGCCGAACACCCTAGTCCTAGTAGGTTGGGTGCGTGGAGCTTGCCGGCAAGAACGTGCTCTTGACTGGCGCGACCGGCGGCCTCGGGCGCGCGATCGCCTCCGCGCTCGCGGATGCGGGCGCGGCTGTGATCCTGAGCTCACGCAAGCCGGAGGACCTCGACGAGCTGGCGGACTCGCTGCCTGGTGAGCATCGCAGGATCGTCTGTGACCTGGCCGAGTACGGCTCCCCCGAGCGGCTCGCGGCCGAGGCCGGCGATGTGGACGTACTGGTCGCCAACGCCGGCCTGCCGGGCACCGGTCTCCTCACCGCCTTCAGCGGGGAGGAGATCACTCGTGCTTTCAACGTCAACCTCGAGGCCCCGGTCCGGATGACGCATGCGCTGCTCCCAGGGATGCTGGAGCGAGGCGGCGGGCACTGCGTTTACGTGTCGTCTCTCGCCGGCAAGGTTCCGTCGCCGCGCAGCTCCATGTACAACGCAACCAAGTTCGGGCTTCGCGGATTCGCGCTGGCCCTCCGGCAGGATCTACACGGAGGCGGCGTCGGCGTCTCGGTGGTGCTCCCCGGGTTCATCCGGGATGCCGGGATGTTCGCGGACGCGGGGATGGATGCCCCGGCGGGGATGGGCACCTCGAGCCCCGCCGACGTCGGCACCGGCGTGATCCGCGCGATCACGAAGGACAAGGCCGAGGTGGTGGTCGCCCCTCTGCGCCAGCGGGTCATGAGCCACGCCGGCCACGTCGTGCCGGCCATCGCCGCCGTGGCTCAGCGCGGGCACGGCGTGAAGGTCGCCGAGGAGCTCGCGTCCAAGCAGACCGACAAGCGCTGACGACAGGATGGGCGCTCCGCCCAGGGGGTAGCCTGAGCCCATGAGCGATTCACACGGCGCCAAGGCGACCCTCGATGTCTCCGGCCGCGAGTTCGAGATCTACCGCCTGGACGCCCTCCAGGACCGCTACGACGTCGCGCGCCTCCCCTACTCGCTGAAGGTGCTGCTGGAGAACGCGCTGCGGCTCGAGGACGGGGTGGGAGTCACCGCCGCCGACGCGGAGGCGATCGCGACGTGGGACGCGAAGGCCGCTCCCTCGCAGGAGATCCCGTTCCAGCCGGCGCGGGTCCTGATGCAGGACTTCACCGGGGTGCCCGCGATCGTGGACCTGGCCGCCATGCGCGATGCGATGGACGACCTCGGGAGCGACCCCGCGCGCATCAATCCGCTGGTCCCCGTGGATCTGGTCATCGATCATTCGGTGCAGGTCGACGCCTTCGGCAACGCCCGTGCTTTCGACATCAACGCCGACCGCGACTACGAGCGCAACGAGGAGCGATACGCGTTCCTGCGCTGGGGCCAGCAGGCATTCGACAACTTCCGCGTCGTGCCTCCGGCAACGGGCATCTGCCATCAGGTGAACCTCGAGTACCTCGGCCAGGTGGTCTTTACGCGCGACGGGGAGGGCGCGACGCAGGCCTACCCCGACACGCTCGTCGGGACCGACTCCCACACGACGATGATCAACGGCCTGGGAGTCCTCGGCTGGGGCGTCGGCGGGATCGAGGCGGAGGCGGCGATGCTGGGCCAGCCGATCTCGATGCTGCTCCCGCAGGTGCTCGGGTTCCGGCTTGAGGGCGAACTTCCCGAGGGCGCCACCGCGACCGACCTCGTCCTGACCGTTACCGAGATGCTGCGTGAGCGCGGCGTCGTCGGCAAGTTCGTCGAGTTCTTCGGAGGCGGCCTGCACACGCTGGGACTCGCCGACCGGGCGACGATCGGGAACATGTCGCCGGAGTTCGGCTCGACCTGCGCGATCTTCCCCGTGGACGTCGAGACGCTGCGTTACCTCGAGTTCACCGGCCGCCCGACCGAGCAGATCGAGCTCGTCGACGCCTATGCGCGGGAGCAGGGAATGTTCCACGATGCCGGCTCGGAGGAGCCGACCTTCTCTGACGTGATCGCGCTCGACCTGGGGTCGGTGGTGCCTTCGATCGCCGGGCCGAAGCGCCCGCAGGACCGGATTGCGCTCACGGACGCGCGCCCGGCCTTCCTCGAGTCGCTCCGCGAGTTTGATCCCGGGGCAGCCGACGAGCTGGGTAATCACCATGACGAGGCCATCAGGGAGTCCTTTCCTGCCTCCGATCCGCCGGGCGACGACCACGATGACGAGCGCGGCAAGCCCCAGCATGTGGGCACCGACGTTGGGGCAGCCGTCGCCGCCCGGGCCGACGACGTGGTCGGCGTAACCCTCGAGGACGGCACCGAGGTCGAGCTCGACCACGGCCGGGTCGTGATCGCCGCGATCACGAGCTGCACCAACACCTCGAATCCCTCGGTCATGCTCGGCGCCGGGCTGGTGGCGAAGAAGGCGGTCGAGCGCGGGCTCCAGCGCAAGCCGTGGGTGAAGACGTCGCTCGCTCCCGGCTCGACCGTGGTTACCGACTACCTGAAGCAGGCCGGTTTGGACGAGCCCCTTGATGCGCTGGGCTTCAACCTGGTTGGCTACGGGTGCACGACGTGCATCGGCAACTCGGGCCCGCTGCCGGAGGAGATCTCGAAGGCCGTCACCGAGAACGATCTCGTCGTCTGCTCGGTCCTGTCGGGCAACCGCAACTTCGAGGGCCGGATCAACCAGGACGTGCGCAACAACTACCTCGCCTCGCCGCCGCTGTGCGTCGCCTACGCCTTGGCCGGGCGCATGGACATCGATCTCCAACAGGATCCGCTGGGCGAGGACTCCGACGGCGAGCCGGTCTACCTGCGTGATCTGTGGCCGACGAACGAGGAGGTCAAGCAGGCCGTCTCCGACGCGGTGCGCTCGGACATGTTCACCCGCAGCTACGCCGACGTCTTTACGGGCGATGAGCGCTGGCGCGGCCTCGACACCCCGGACGGCGACCGCTACACCTGGCCCGACTCCACCTACGTCCGCCGCCCGTCGTTCTTCGAGGGAATGGATCCCGAGCCCGCGCCCGTGAAGCCGATCGAGGGCGCGCGCGTGCTCGCCGTGCTCGGCGACTCGGTCACCACCGACCACATCTCGCCCGCGGGAGCGATTAAGAAGGCCAGCCCCGCAGGCCAGTGGCTGATCGACAACGGAGTCGAGGTCCGGGACTTCAACTCCTACGGCTCGCGCCGCGGCAACCACGAGGTGATGATTCGCGGCACCTTCGCCAACATTCGCCTGCGCAACGCGCTGGTGGAAAAGGAGGGCGGCTTCACCCGCCACTTCCCCGATGGCGAGGAGACGACGATCTACGACGCCGCCATGCAATACGCGGCAGATGGCGTGACCCTGGTCGTGCTCGCGGGCAAGGAGTACGGCTCAGGCTCCTCACGCGACTGGGCCGCGAAGGGGACCGCGCTCCTCGGCGTCCGCGCGGTGATCGCGGAGAGCTTCGAGCGCATCCACCGCTCCAACCTGATCGGGATGGGCGTGCTGCCACTCCAGCTGCCCGACGGGGAGACGCTCGGCTCGCTCGGCCTGACAGGCGAGGAGGAGGTCACCGTCGGCGACCTTGAGGGCGGCGAGGCCAAGTCGGTCACGGTCACCGCCGCCCGGGACGGCGCCGACGACATCACCTTCGAGGCCACCGTCCGCCTCGACACCCCGAACGAGGTCCGTTACCTCCAGAACGGCGGCATCCTCCACCGGGTCCTGCGCGAGCTGGGATAGCTCCGCCGGCTCTTCACATCCTCGGGCTAGGACGCTCTAGTGGGCGGACTGCGCCTCATGGAGGAGGGCGCGGGCGGTCGAGCGCATCACCTCGACCGCTCGGTCCCCCGAGAGCCCGGCGATGTCGGTGAGCCAAACGAGCGGCTCGATCCCGACCGCGGCCCGGATCGCGATCGCAAGGTCGTGGACCTCCCGCTGCGACATCCGGTCGTGAAGGGGGGAGAGCGCTTCCTCGATCCACATGACGGCGCGCCCCCGGCGAAGCGGGAGGCGCTCTTCGTCGTCGGTGTCGAGGGAAAACCGGAGCTGGGTTCGCAACACGGGCTCGTGCTCGAGCAGGAGCCGGCCCAGCTGCTCGGTCACCGCGTCGAGCCGATCCTCGGGATCGGCCGAGGCGTCATCCCCCAGCAGGGACGGGAGCTCGATCATCGGGTAGGTGGCGGCGAGGAGCTCGCGGCGGTTGCGGAAGTAGCGGTAGGCCGTCGTGCGCGAGATGCCGGCCCGCTGGGCGGCCTCCTCGACGGTCGGCGTGGCCTCCTCAGCCAGGAGGGCGCGCGCCGCTTCGAGCAGAGCCAGCCGCGTGCGCGTCTTCTGCTGGACGCGGCCGGTGGATTCGTAGGGCTGCGCGCTCATGACGATTATGGTACCGTAATGCCCATGATGGGATCTACGTCCCATCTAACCGATAGCGACGGACGAAAAGCCGAGAGGGAGGAGGGCAAACGATGGGAGCAACCGCGATCATTCGCCGGAGGGACGAGGGCGAGAGACTCTGGTTCGCCGGGGGCGGCGTCTTCACGATGAAGGCGACCGCCGAGGAGACGGGCGGCACGTTCGCGCTCTGGGAGGACCACATGGTTCGCGGCAAGACCACGCCGCTCCACCTCCATCCCAATACCGACGAGGCCATCTACATCTTCGAGGGCGAGATCCTCCTCCACGTCGATGGCGAGGAGCATGAGGTCGGCGCCCGCAGTGTCGTCGTCCTGCCCCGGGGCGTCCCGCACGCGTTCCTGGTCACCTCCGAGACCGCGCACGTGCTGGCGTTCGTGGCGCCCGGCGACGGGGAGGCTTTCTTCCGCGACGCCAGCGACCCCATACACACTGAGGCCGACGCAGAACGCCCCGCCGACTTCACGCGCCTGCGTGCCGCCGCCGAACGGTCGGACTCGATCGAGCTGCTGGGACCGCCGCCATTCGCGCACGCGCTCGATGGCGCCGCGACGCAGTGACCGCCATGGGATCACACCAGCAAGGGCCAGGTCGCGGGCGCCGCTGATTGCGCTTAGTGGCGCGGCGGCGGTGGCGTCTACGCATCAACCGGTGCCTACCTCAGCGGAACGATCGCCACAACCGGCTGGTACGGCCTGGTCATGGGTCCCGACGCCACTCCGATCAGCGGGGTCGCAGCATGCGTTGGCGGCAACGCCGCCGACCGGATCGTCTACGAGCAGAGGACGAAGCCAGTCGCGGCGGGGGCCACGGAGAGCAAGACCACCCGCTGCCAGGCCGGGTACAAGGTCAGCGGCGGCGGTGCGATCGTGCAGGGGACATTCCCGGGCGGCGATCTGAAGGTGAGCGCGCCGACCCCCGCTGGACGCCGTCTAGCCCGGCCGTGTGAAGGAATGGCGAGGCGGGGCCGCGGGAGGCAGGGGGTCCACACGGCCCGCGCCACGCCTGCGCGTCGGTAGCCAGGGAGGGATGCCGACGCGATCGTCCCCGGAGGCGGGACTGGCCGGGGACGAGTCTCGAAATCCCCCTGCTCTTGATCCCTGCACCCGGATGTTGTTGCGGGTTGGTCCCATTCTTATCCATCCGGGGTGCCCGTGTCAATAGGGGATTCGAGATCCGGCTGATGCAGGTTCAGGACGCCCGCCCGGCGGCCTCGAAGCGCGCGACGTCCACGAGCTCCCGACCGACGGCCGCGGCCGTCGGTCGATCGAGCATGCCGAACGGGAGCAGCTCGGTCTCGAGCCTTCCGCCGGGCCGCTTCAGCCGCCAGGCGCCGACCGCGGTCCCGCCCCGTGTGATCGTCGGCCAGAGGATCCCGCCGCCCGGGCTGATCTCGGCCCAGCTCTCCACCGGGGCGATGAACTCTCGCCGGCGGTGTCCCATCAGGTAGGTGTCGAAGGCGGGCAGGAGGCGGACGAGGTCCGGCGCGACCTGCCGCGGCGCGCGGCCCTTGGGCTGCCAGGCCCGCGAGCCGAGTACCCGCACCTCGCGAAGCTCCGCGGCGATCGCCGCGATGCCGGCTCGGACATCTCTCAGCGGCAGCCCGGCCCACCCGGCGAAGTCGGCCTCGCTCGCCGGCGCGAAGGCGGTGAAGTACCGCCGGGCGAGCTCCGCCAGGGCGGCGTCGCGGTTGAGGTCGGGCTGATCGCGCGTGAGCCAATCGCCCGTGGCGACGAGCCGGGTGGCAGCGCCGTCGCTCGGGCCCAGGCACGCCACTCCGGTGGATACGGCCAGGGCGAAGACGTGGGCCCGCCGGCTGGCGTCCACGACGGTGCCGGCTCGCTCGATGCGCTCGGCGAGCGCCGTCCGGGTCAGTTCGCCGTGGCGGTCCAACTCGCTCGCGATCAGGGCGAGCGTCCGGTCCTGGGCGGCGGCGTCGACGCCGAAGTGGGCGAGGCGGCGACGGTTGAACGCAGCCATCAGCGGCGCGAACAGGGGCCGGATGAACGGGAGGTCCTCGGTGGCGATCAGGTGGACGGTGTTCCGCATCGCCCAGAGGCGGATGATCGAGCGTTCCTCGGTCCGCGCTCTCTCGACGTCGGTGGCGGTCAGCGTCGGGTGCCTCGAGCGCAAAGCGAGCCGCCCCGCAGGCGCGTCCTGGGACTGCGCGCCGGCGATGGCGCGAAGCACATCGGCCGGGTGGCGATGCGTGCGAGGGCGGTGCAGGAGCTGGCGGGCGGCGCGGGCGCGCGCGAGGCGCACGAGCTCCCCGGCCCGGTCGTCGGCCGGCGTCACGCCGCCGGGCGCTTGCGCTCTTGGTAGGAGATCGCGATCACGCTGCCGACCGGGCCGACCGGCGTCATCGTCGCCGCCAGCAGCGAGTACCCGGCCTCGTGGCGGATCACTGCGATCCAGACCAGGATCGCCAGGCAGATGAAGCCGAGCCCGTGTGCCCAGCCGAACACCATCGTCTCGGTCTCGAACCCCGGCGCGAGCCAGAACACGACCAGCGCCGCGAACAGCCCCAGCTCGAACCAAGAGGCCCGTTTCACCCACGGGTAGAGCCGCCCGGGCTTGGGGGTCCTGAGGACCTCACGCGCCTCCATGCGTTGAGGCTAGCGGGGGGTGGCCGCACGGTGCGCGGGGTTGTATGCGATATCGGCAAACGATCCAACACAGCCGGGCTCGCCACGGCCTTGGAGTGGTTCGCCACGCGCCAGGGCGGGCACGTCGCTGGGCGACAGCTCCTGGCCGCCGGTGTATCGCGCGACGTGATCGGTCGGCGCGTACGGAGTGGCCTCCTCCTCCCAGAGCACGGCGTGTACCGCGTGGCGCACCGTGCCGAGGTTGAGTGGGGCCGCGAACTGGCCGCGAGCCTCGCCTGCGGCCCCGGTGCGCTCGTCAGTCACCGAAGCGCTGCGCGCATGCACGGCTTCTTCTCCTACCCAGCGAACGCGACGATCTGGGTCACGACGACCACGCCCCGCGGTACGGGTGAGGCGTTCGAGTCGCCCGGACCCGCCGCCTCGACCCCGACGACATCACGCTCCTCGGCTGGCTCCCGCTCACCAGCCCCGCCAGGACTCTCCTCGACCTCGCGGGCCGGGAGGACGCCGAGACGCTCGAGCATGCCGTCGCCGCGGCCCAGGCTCGTCGCCTGGTCAGGGTGGAGGACCTCTGGGAGCAGCTGGCGAGAGGCAACGGGCGCCGTGGCGCGAAGGCGGTGCGCGCGCTCCTGGAGCGCTTCGCGCCGCCGGCCGACGTCCGCTCCAAGGCCGAGCGACCTGGGCATTCGGCCCTCTGGAGGGTTCGGCGCGCCCGATGTCTGGACACCTGGACATGGCTGGGGCGTGAGCGCGGCAGAAGAATGCCGTCCATGAGTGGTTCAGCGAGGACGAGTCCCGGACGGTCGGCGCGAGAGCTGCTGGCGGTCCGTAGGGCCCGGCGCACGCTCGGTCCCAGCGCGGTGAGCTCCCTTCGGCTTGCGGCTTCGACGGGCGTCCCGGCGCGGGCCTGAGGGCCTCCGAGCCATCCTCCGGGTGCAGGGTTGAGCCGGCTTCGCCCTCCTCCGGGGCGGGGCCGGCCCGCGCGCGGCCGTCTGGCTAGCCGGTGAGGGCGGTGAGCACGATCCGCTCCTGCTCGAGGCGGTGCGCTGCCGGGTAGCCCTCGCTCGGGCTCGCGCGCTGCGGGCGTCCCACGTAGCGGAACGAGACCCCCTCGCCCAGCAGCTCCGGAAGGCGCCGGTGCATGACCTTGAACGCGCCCATGTTCTGTGGCTCCTCCTGAACCCAGACGATCTCCTCGAGGTTCGGGTAGGAGTTCACGAGCTCGGTGAGCTGCGCCTTCGCGAACGGGTAGAGCAGCTCGACCCGGGCGATCGCCACGGTGGACGCCGACTCGCGGCGCTCGTGCTGCTCCATGTCGTAGTAGACCTTGCCCGAGCACAGAACGAGGCGCCGGATCTCCTCCTTGCGGTCCCCGGCGCCGGGGTCGTCGAGCACGAATTGGAACGAGCCGGTCGTCAGCTCCTGGAGGGCCGAGGCGGCATGGGGGAGGCGCAGCAGGCCCTTGGGCGTGAACACGACCAGCGGCCGGGGCTTCGCGATCCGCGCCTGGCGGCGGATCAGGTGGAAGTACTGGGCCGCCGTGGTTGGGTTCGCGAGGCGGATGTTCCCCTCGGCGGAGAGGGCGATGAACCGCTCGATCCGCGCGCTCGAGTGCTCCGGGCCGGAGCCCTCGTACCCGTGCGGCAGCAGCAGCGTGAGCCGGGTGGTCTGGCCCCACTTGGACTCGCCCGCGGCGATGAAGGAGTCGATGATCACCTGGGCCGAGTTGGCGAAGTCGCCGAACTGCGCCTCCCACAGGATCAGGCTCTCGGGCGAGGCCGCCGAGTAGCCGTACTCGAAGCCCAGGCAGGCCGCCTCCGAGAGCGGGCTGTTGTGGATCTCCATCGGGGCCAGGGCGCCGGAGAGGTTCTGGATCGGCGCGTACTCGAGGCCCGTCTTCTCGTCGTGGAGCACGAGGTGCCGGTGCGAGAAGGTGCCTCGCTCGACGTCCTGACCGGTGAGACGGATGTGTGTGCCCTCCGTGAGCAGTGACGCGAACGCGAGCCCCTCGGCGTGGCCGTAGTCGATCGGGCCGGCCTCGAGGCTGTCGAGGCGTTTCATCAGGTTCTTGCGCAGCTTGCGATGGATGGTGAAGCTGTCCGGCACCTTCAACAGCCCCTCGTTGAGCGAGCGGATGCGCTTCTCCGAGACCGCGGTGTCAACCTCCGGGCTCTTCGTCCGGTCCAGCTCGCCGGTGCCGACCGCCGTGGAGCTGGGATCCTCGTAGTCCCCGGCCTCCATCTTCGCCCGCAGCTCCTTGAGGATCCCCGAAAGCTCCTCGCGGTGCTCGGTATCGAAAGCCTCGACCTCGGCGGCGGTTACGACCCCCTCCTTTTCGAGCTGCGCCGCATAGAGCTCCGCGACCGGGCTGTGACCCTTGATCAGCGCGGCCTGCTGCGGCTGCGTGTAGGCGGCCTCGTCGCTTTCGTTGTGGCCGTACCGGCGGTATCCGATCAGGTCGATCACGACATCTCTGCCCCACCGCTCGCGGTAGGCCATGGCCAGGCGGATCGCCGCCACGCAGGCCTCGACGTCGTCGGCGTTGACGTGGATGATCGGGACGTTGAAGCCCTTCGCCATGTCGCCGGCATACGGGGTCGAGCGCCCCTCCTCGGGGTCGGTGGTGAAACCCACCTGGTTGTCGGTGATGAGGTGGATCGTGCCGCCCGTGGAGTAGCCGTTGAGGGCCTGAAGGTTGAGCGTCTCGGCCACGACCCCCTGCGCGGGGAACGCCGCGTCGCCGTGGAGCAGCAGCGGCACCGCCACGCTGGGGTTGTGATGAAGCCTCGGTCCCGAGTGCTCGGTTTGCGTGGCCCTCGCGCCGCCGGTCACGACGGGATCGACGAACTCCAGGTGGCTGGGGTTCGGGTACAGGCGTACCTTGATCTGCTCGCCGTCGGTCGTCGTAACGACTCCCTCGGCGCCGTGGTGGTACTTGACGTCGCCCGTCCCCGCCGACGGCAGCGCCGCGATCGCCTTCACCTGCTCCAGCGCCTTCGCGCCCTCGAACTCGGCGAGGATGGACTCGACGGAGCGCCCGAGGTTGTTGGCCAGCACCGACAGCCGGCCGCGGTGGGCCATGCCGATCACGACCTCGTCGGCGCCGCCGCGCTGCGCGAGGTCGACGAGCTCGTCGATCATCGGCACCACGGCGTCGAGGCCCTCGATCGAGAAGACCTTCTGCCCGAGGTAGGCCTTCTGGATGAAGCGCTCGAACCCGTACACCTGCGCCAGCCGGTTTCGCAGCTGCTTCTTCTCGGCGTCGGTGAGCGGCGTGCGGTGCGCCCCCGTCTCGATCTGCTCGCGCAGCCACATGCGCTGCTGGTGGGAGGAGAGGTGCTCGATCTGATACGCGATCGTTCCGCAGTAGGCGGTGCGCATTCGCGGGAGCGCCTCGAGCAGCGTTTCGCCCTCGACGCCGATCCGCAGGATCCGGGCCGGGATCCGCGACATCAGCTCCGGGGTGAGGTTGAGGTTCTCGGGCTCCAGCGCCGGGTCGCCCTTGGGATCCTTGCCGAGCGGGTTCACCTTCGCGGCCAGGTGTCCGTGGGTGCGGTAGGCCTTGAGCAGCGACGTCGCGGCCTGCACCGCCTGCAGCAGCTCCTCGTCGGGCTGGCCAGCCGCGGCGGGCGACGGGGTCGGCGGTCCGGTGGTGAGTGGCGGCGCGGACGCTGAGGCGGCGTACGCGTTGGAGACCACGCTCGGCGTCACCTCGAGTGACTCGGCGACGCCCTCGTAGAAGGAGTCCTCGCCCTGCAGCAGCTGGTCGATCCGCCGCAGGAACGACCCTGACTCGGCGCCTTGGATCACCCTGTGGTCGTACGTGGAAGTCATCGTCATCACCTTGGAGATGCCGAGCGACTTGATCTTGTCGGCGGGGCTGTGCGCCCACTCCACGGGGTAGGCGATCGAGCCGGTGGCGATGATCGTGCCCTGGCCGGTCATCAGGCGCGGCACCGAGGCGATGGTCCCGATCCCGCCCGGGTTGGTGAGCGTGATGTTCGCGCCCTGGAAGTCGTCGGCGGTGAGCTTGTTCTCGCGCGTCTTGGTGATCAGATCCTCGTAGTAGGAGTGGAAGCCCTTGAAGTCGAGGCCTCCGGCGCCCTTGATCGCGGGGACCATCAGCGAGCGCTGGCCCTTGCGCTCGACGTCGACCGCTATCCCGAGGCTGATCCCCCCGGGCTCGATCACGAACGGCTTGCCGTCGCGCTCGGCGAAGGTGCGCCCCATCACCGGGAACTCCTCCGTGGCCTTGATGATGGCCCAGGCGACGAGATGGGTGAACGAGATCTTCATCCCGCGCTCCTTCAGCACGCCGTTCAGCGCCTTGCGCTTGGCGTCGAGCGTGTCAACGGGAACGGTGCGGAACGACGTGGCAGTCGGGATCGCGCGGCTCTCATCCATCGCCTTCGCGAGCATCGCCGCCGGCCCGCGCAACGCGCGCTCCTCGCCCACCGCCGCGGTTGGCGCTGCCGGCTCCGTTGCGCCGGCCCCGTTGGCCGCGGCCTCGACGTCTGCCTTGACGACCTTGCCGCCCTCGCCGCTGCCCTGAATGGCGCCGATGTCGATCCCGCGTTCGGCCGCCATCCGGCGCGCCACCGGGGAGACCTTCACGTCCGCGGCCGGCGCCGGGGTGGCCGGGGCGGCCTGCGTCCCGGCGGACGCCGTCGCCGGAGCACCGCCGCCGCCGCCCGAGGGTGCAGCGCCGGCGGACATCTCGGCCAGCGGCTGGCCGATCGCGACGACGTCGTCGGGCTGGACCAGAAGCTTGGTGATAGTGCCGCTCGCGGGGGCCGGGACCTCCGCGTCGACCTTGTCCGTGGACACCTCGACCACGGTGTCGCCTTCGGCCACAGAATCGCCTTCGGCGGTGTGCCACTCCAGCACGGTTCCCTCGGTGACCGACTCGCCCATCTCCGGCATCGCGATCACGACCGCCTCCCCTGGCTCCTCACCCGGGGTGGCGGACTCGGCGGGGATCTCCGCGTCACCCAGGTCGGCATCTCCCTCGCCCGTGCCCTCCTCCCGTAGTCCGGGCGGGATCTCCTCCTCCGAGGCCGGCGCCTCGGCGCCGTTGCCGGAGCCGTCGGGGTCCAGTTGGGCGAGCACCTGGCCCACCGCCACGGTGTCGTCTACCTGCGCCATGATCTTCGCGATCACGCCGCTCGCGGGGGCGGGAACCTCGGCGTCCACCTTGTCGGTTGAGACCTCGACTACGGTCTCGCCCTCCTCGACGAATTCGCCCTCGGACTTGTGCCACTCGAGGACGATTCCCTCGGTAACGGACTCCCCCATCTGGGGCATCTGGATCTCGACGACGCCGTCTGCCATTGCCTCGGCTCAGTCTATGACCTGAGCCCCGGTGTGCGGGCCGCTTCTCGCTCCTGAAAGCGGCATCGCGCCGGGCCCCGTCATCCGCCCGCCGGCCAGATGGCCTATGTGGCCTCGACGCGCGCGACGAGGTAGACCTCGTTCGCCACGGTGTCGTAGACGTCCTCGCGGATGAACTCGCGCACCTCCGCCGTGTGCTCGCAGAAGGAGCAGCGCAGCTCGCTCGCGGCGCGGGTGCGACCCGCGGGGAACATCGGCAGCTCGCAGGACGGGCAGACGAGGGCGCCGTGGGCCAGGATCTGGCTTCCGTCGCGGATCAGGCGGTGCTCCTCGCGCGCCTGGGCACCGCCGGCGCGCTCGATGCGCGTGCGCGGCTCGCCGGGATCGCCGTGATCGGGACTGAGGAACGCCACACCCGGATTGTCCCACGCCCCCCGCGCGTTGCATGGAGCGGCTATGGTCAGCGTTCCCAGCCCGCGTCGCCCGCGGCAGAGCCTGAAGGAGAGGAAATGAGCTACTTCGTCACCGGCGCCACCGGCTTTATCGGACGATTCCTCGTCGAGCGGCTGCTCGAACGTGAGGGGACCATCTACGTCCTCGTGCGCGAGGGCTCGAAGGGGCGGCTCGAGGAGCTCCGCAGCCGCTGGGGCGCGGATTCAGATCGGGTCGTCGGGATCGTGGGCGACCTTTCGCAGCGTCGGCTGGGTATCTCGGACTCCGACGTCGAGCGCCTGAAGGGCGTCGATCACGTCTTCCATCTCGCGGCGATCTACGACATGACCGCGAGCGCGGAGGCCCAGCACGTCGCCAACATCGACGGCACGCGCCACATGGTCCAGTTCGCCGAGGCCGTCGAGGCGGGCCGCGTGCACCAGGTCTCCTCGATCGCCTCCGCCGGCCTCTACAACGGCACTTGGCGCGAGGACATGTTCGACGAGGCGCAGGACCTCGACGTCGACCCCTACTTCCGTACGAAGCACGACTCGGAGGGGGTCGTGCGGAACGAGTGCGCGCGCCCGTGGCGCGTCTACCGCCCCGGGATCGTCGTCGGCCACTCGGAGACCGGCGAGATGGACAAGGTCGATGGGCCGTACTACTTCTTCAAGCTGATCCGCCGGATCCGCGGCACCGTCCCCCAGTGGATGCCGATGCCGGGCATCGAGGGCCGCCAGATCAACATCGTCCCGGTGGACTTCGTAGTCCGCGCGATGGACCACATCGCGCACCTACCCGATGGCGACGGCCGTGCCTACTCCCTGACCGACCCCAACGCGCCTACCGCCGGCGACGTGATCGACATCTTCGCCGGCGCCGCACACGCGCCCCAGTCCCGGGTGCGCGTGCCGGCGGCGATCACCGAGGCGCTCCAGCCGTTCGCCGAGGCCGGTCTCAGGACTGTCCCGATGGCGGACGCGGTGTTCAACCGGGTTCTCGCCGACTTCGGCATCCCGCGTTCGGTCCTCACCTACGTGAGCTGGCCCACGAAGTTCGACTCCCGCCGCACCGAGTCGGCGCTCGAGAGCACCGACATCCGCGTGCCGCCACTGTCGAGCTACGCCGACAAGCTCTGGGACTACTGGGAGCGCCACCTCGACCCCGACCTCTTCCGCGACCGCACCCTGCTGGGCGCCATCCGGGGCAGGATGGGACTCGGCAGCGGGATCGCCAAGATCGCCGAGCAGCAGGTGCCCGACGAGCTGATGCGCCTGGGCCGCCGGATCCAGGGCTCCGTATCCCTCGAGAAGTCCGTCCGCGGGCGCGTCGTGATGGTGACCGGCGCCTCGTCCGGGATCGGCAAGTCGGCGGCGATGAAGGTCGCCGAGGCGGGCGGGATCGTCCTGCTCGTCGCGCGCACGCCCGAGAAGCTCGAGGCGACGAAGGAGGTCATCGAGGACGCCGGCGGCATCGCCCACATCCACCGCTGCGACCTCTCGGACATGGAGGACATCGACCGGATGGCCGACGAGGCGCTGATGCAGCATGGCCAGGTGGACGTGCTCGTCAACAACGCCGGGCGGTCGATCCGCCGCTCCGTCGGCCTCTCCTACGACCGTTTCCATGACTACGAGCGGACGGTGCAGCTCAACTACTTCGGGTCGGTCCGGCTGATCCTGAAGCTGCTGCCCGGGATGCGAGAGCGCCGCTCGGGTCACGTCATCAACATCTCCTCGATCGGGGTCCAGACCAACCCGCCCCGGTTCTCCGCCTACGTCGCCTCGAAGTCGGCGCTGGACGCCTTCTCGCGCTGCGTCGGCTCGGAGGTGCTCGACGACGGCGTGGTGTTCACGACGATCCACATGCCGCTCGTGCGCACGCCGATGATCGGCCCGACCAAGATGTACGACCGGTTCCCGACCCTCACCCCCGACGACGCCGGGAACATGATCTGCGAGGCGATCATCCACAAGCCGAAGCGGATCGCGACGCCGATGGGGACCCTCGGCCAGATCATGTACGCGATCAACCCGAAGTCGGTGGACTACATCCTCAACACCGCCTACCACCTGTTCCCGGACTCGACGGCGGCGAAGGGCGAGCCGGCCAAGGACAAGGACAAGGCGCCCGCGGCTCGTCAAACGACGGCCCAGGAGCAGCTGGCCGGCACCGGCAAGCTCTCGAATCAGCAGGCCGCGTTCGCGTACCTGATGCGCGGCGTCCACTGGTAGGCGGGGCTTGCCCTCCGAGCGTCCCTCGCTGACCAGGCGCGCGTCCGCCGTCGCCAAGGTCGCGCGCGGCGTCCCCGGCAACCTGCCGGTGCCCAACCCCTTCGACCGGCGCACGCTCGGGAAGGCTGTCGACGGCAAGCGGGTGCTGATCACCGGCGCCTCGGCGGGGATCGGCGAGGCGCTTGCCCGTCGCGTGGGGGAAGCCGGGGGCACAGCCCTCCTCGTCGCCCGTACCCGCGAGAAGCTGGAGGGGGTCGCCGAGGGGATCCGCGAGGCGGGCGGGGAGGCCCACGTGCACCCGGCCGACCTCTCCAACCTCGACGATGTCGATCGGCTGGCCGACGGGGTGCTCGCCGAACATGGCGGGGTCGACATCCTGGTGAACAACGCCGGCCGCTCGATCCGGCGCTCGATCGCGCTCTCCTACGAGCGCATGCACGACTTCCAGCGCACCATGGAGCTGAACTACTACGCGCCGGTGAAGCTGGTGCTGCGGTTCCTGCCCGGGATGCGCCAGCGCCGCAGCGGCCACGTGGTGAACGTCTCGACGATGGGGGTGCAGACCAACGTGCCGAGGTTCTCCGCCTACGTCGCGTCCAAGGCCGCGCTCGACGCCTTCTCGCGCTCGATCGCCTCGGAGATCGTCGAGGACCGGGTCGCGATCTCCACCGTCTACATGCCCCTCGTGCGCACCGAGATGATCGCCCCCACGTCGCACTACGACTACTTCCCGGCGCTCAGCCCGGGCGAGGCCGCGGAGATGGTCGCCGACGCCATCGCCAAGCGCCACAAGAAGGCCTCGACGATGCTCGGCCGGATGTCGGAGGTGACCTACGCGACCGTCCCGCGAGTACAGGACGCGGTGGTGAACGCCGGCTTCAAGCTGTTCCCAGACACGCGTGCTGCTGGGGCGGGATCAGGCACCGCGCCCGGCCCCGACGGCGGGGCCGCCGCCGAACGGGTGCCTGACCCCACAGCCGACGGCGAGGTGCCTGACGCCACGGCCGATCCTGAGGGCGGCACACCCGAGCAGCGGGCCTTCTCCAGGTTGACCCGGGGAATCCACTGGTAGCCGCCCCCGGCCGTCGCAGCCACTGGGGCTGGGGCCCCGAGTCCGCGCAGCTGACCCGCGAGCAGCTCGAGGCCGCTGTTCCCCAGCTCCGAGAGCGCCTGGGCTTCGGCGGCGATGCGATCGAGGAGCCCGTGCCGCTCGACGCCGTCGAGCTGCGGGCCCCGCGGGTCGTCCCGCCGGCGAGCCTCGCGGAGATCTGCGCCTCCGACGCCTACGAGCGCGCCGCGCACTCGATGGGCAAGGCCTATCGCGACGTTGTGCGCGGCTTCCGCGGCGAGTTCCCGAACCCGCCGGATGTTGTGACCCATCCGAGGGACGAGGCGGACATCGAGCGCGTCCTGTCGTGGTGCGCCGACGAGGGCTTGGCCGCGATCCCGTTCGGGGGCGGGACCAGCGTGGTGGGAGGCGTGGAGCCACGGATCGGCGACGAGTACTCCGGCGCCGTGACCATCGACCTCGCCGCGCTCGATCGCGTGCTCGAGGTCGACGAGGTCTCGCGGGCGGCGCGTATCCAGGCCGGGGCCCTCGGGCCGGCGCTCGAGGACCAGCTACGCCCCAGCGGCCTGACCCTCCGCCATTTCCCGCAGTCGTTCGAGTTCTCGACTCTGGGCGGCTGGATCGCGACCCGGGCGGGCGGGCACTTCGCCACCGTGATGACGCACATCGACGACCTCGTCGAGTCGGTCCGCGCGATCACCCCCGCCGGCGAGTGGGAGTCCCGGCGACTCCCGGGTTCCGGGGCGGGGC
Organism: uncultured Solirubrobacterales bacterium; assembly: GCA_963807385.1. Taxonomy (GTDB): domain Bacteria; phylum Actinomycetota; class Thermoleophilia; order Solirubrobacterales; family 70-9; genus JBDTSW01. The sequence goes on along the minus strand of CAWEBQ010000003.1, from coordinate 530,404 downwards.
CCAGCCCGGATCGGATGCTGGTCGGGTCGGAGGGGATCCTCGGGGTAATCACGGAGGCATGGGTCCGCCTGCAGGAGCGGCCGGTCCACAAGCTCTCATGCGGGGTGGTGTTCGACGACTTCCGCGCTGCCGCGGGGGCGGTCCGCGAGCTCTCGCAGTCGGGGCTCCATCCCGCCAACTGCCGCCTGCTCGACGCCACCGAGGCCGAGGTGACGGGCGCCGGCCCGCCTGGCAAGGCGCTGCTGGTCCTGGGCTTCGAGTCGGCCCACCACCCAGTGGACGCCTGGATGGACCTGGCGGTCGGGGCGGCGCGCGATCACGGCGGCGAGCCCGGCGAGGTTCGCGGAAGCTCAAGCCGAGGAAGGTCGGATCATCGGTCGTCGCAGGCACCCTCGGAGGAGGACGCGGTGGGGTCCTGGCGGAGCGCGTTCCTGGCGGCGCCCTACCTGCGCGACTCCTTCGTAGCGCTCGGCGTGCTCTCCGACACGTTCGAGACCGCGATCACCTGGGACCGCTTCGAGGAGTTCCACGCGAACGTCATGGAGTCGGCCGCGGCAGCCGTTGCTGAGGTCTGCGGCCTCGCGCCCGGCGGCGCGGGGGCGCCGCGCCTTTCCTGCCGGTTCACGCACGTCTACCCGGACGGGCCCGCTCCCTACTTCACAGTGCTCGCTCCGTCCAAGCGGGGGGGAGAGGTCGAGCAATGGGACGAGATCAAGGCAGCCGCGTCGGAGGCGTTGATCTCCGCCGGCGGCACGATCACCCACCACCACGCCGTCGGGCGGGACCACCGGCCGTGGTACGACCGCCAACGCCCGGACCGCTTCGCGGACGCGCTTCGCGCGGCCAAGCGCGCGGTCGATCCGGCCGCGATCCTGAACCCCGGGGTCCTGATCGACCCATGAGCCGGCCGCGCCGCTGGTTAGGGATGCCTCGGCTTGGGGACGGGCGCGTGTTGTCGGGCCGGGGCTGGCAACGGCCACCCTGGTCGCAATCGCCGTGCTCCGATTCGTGCCCTGGCGGCGATCGTGGAGATGTCGCGCGATCGCTGATCGACGCCGCCGGCGCCCTGGGAATCCGCGTGCTGTCACCTAGCTGAGCGCCTCCCGCCGGGCCCGGCCACCTACCCTTTCGGCGCCGTGTCGCCCCTGATCCGCACGATGCGACCCCAGGAGTGGGTCAAGAACTCCCTGGTCTTCGCCGGCCTGCTCTTCTCGGGCAAGTTCGACGAGGGGGCAGCCGTCGCCGACGCGACGCTCGCGTTCGTCGCGTTCTGCGCGATCTCGAGCGCCGGCTACCTGTTCAACGACCTGCGCGACGCCGAGCACGACCGACGTCATCCGGACAAGCGCAACCGGCCGATCGCCAGCGGCGCCCTGGCCCCGAGCACGGCGATCGCCGCCGCGCGTCGTCCTCGCCGCGGGCGCGATCCTTCTGCCGCTCTTCACGGTCGACGCCGAGGTCGCGGCCCTGGTCGCCCTGTACGGCGCAACGACCGTCGCCTACTCGTTGATCCTCAAGCGCCTGGTGATCATCGACGTGATGACGATCGCCTTCCTCTTTATCCTCCGGGTGGTCGCGGGCGCGGTCGCCGTCGAGGCCCAGGCCTCCGAGTATCTGCTCGTCTGCACCGGGATGCTCGCGCTGTTCATGGGTTTCACCAAGCGCCGCCAGGAGGCGATCCTGGAGGACACGGACACCGCGGAGACCAGACCTGTCCTGGAGCACTACTCGATCCCCTTCCTCGATCAGATGGTCGCGATGGTGACCGCCGCGGCGATCCTCTCCTACGTGATCTATGCGGTCAGCTCGCCGCTCGTCGGCTCGCGGATGCTGGCGACGGCGCCCTCGGTCCTCTACGGCGTGTTTCGCTACCTCTACCTGATCTACGACCGTCAGGACACCCGTTCGACGGCGGCGATCCTGACCAAGGACCCGGGCATGATCTTCGCGGGCGTGAGCTGGATCGCCTCCGCGGTTGCGGTGCTCTACGTGTTCGACTAGTTTCGGGGGATGGCCGTGCGCCAGGCCGCCGACTCGGACCGCGACGAGATCGTCGACATCCTCGCCGACGGCTTCCGCGGTGACCCGATGTTCGTCTGGATGTTCGGCGACCAGGAGGGTTCGCTGCGGGCGTGGCTGGAGTTGGTCGCCGAGACGGCCATGGCCAAGGGCCCCGCCTACATCGCGGATCGCGCCTCCGCGGTGCTGTGGATCCCGGCCGACGATCAGATCCTGGGCGAGCGCGAGCGCGAGCTGGTCGCCGCGCTCCTCGAGCGAGCTGGGCGAGCGCGGTACCGACGTCCTCGGTGGGCTTGGTGCCATCGGGGCGAACCGTCCGGAGGGGCCCAGCGCTCACCTGCTCTATATCGCGACCCGGCGGGCGCGGCGGGGCGAGGGGCTCGGCGCCGAGGTGGCCGCTCCCGGGATCGCCGAGTGCGACCGGAACGCGTGGCCCTGCTACCTGACCTCCACCAACTCACGCAACCACCCCTTCTACAACCGGCTCGGCTACGAGCTGATCGCCGAGTTCCAGCCGCCGGCCGGGGCGCCGATGGTCTACCCGATGTGGCGCGAGCCTCGATAGTCTGCGCCGCCCGGTGGATCTGTCCCTCACAGCCGACGAGGAGGCCTTTCGCGACGAGCTGCGCGCGTGGCTCGCCGACAACCATCCCGGTGAGTCACCGTCCGGCGGCGACCAGATCCAGTTCGAGTTCGAGCGCGACTGGCAGCGCAAGCTCCACGAGGCGGGCTGGGCCGGCGTCTCCTGGCCGAAGGATTACGGCGGGCGCGGCGCCACCCTGATCGAGCAATCCATCTTCGGCGCTGAGCTTGCGCGCGCCAAGGCGCCGCGGCCGGCGAACGTCCTCGGCCTGGTCATGGGCGGCCCCGTCGTGATCGCACACGGCACCGAGTTCCAGAAGGAGCGCTTCCTCGAGCCGATCCTCTCCGCCGAGGAGATCTGGTGCCAGGGCTTCTCCGAGCCGGAGTCGGGCTCCGACCTCGCCTCGCTGAAGACGAAGGCCGTCAAGGAAAACGGCGGCTGGCGCATCACGGGCCAGAAGGTGTGGACCACGTTCGCCCACGAGGCGAAGTGGTGCATGCTCGTCGCGCGCTCCGACTCCGAGGCGCCCAAGCACAAGGGGCTCACATACTTCCTGATGGACATGGAGCAGGATGAGGTCGAGGTTCGCCCGCTGCGCCAGATCACCGGCGAGGCGGAGTTCAACGAGCTGTTCATCGATAACGCCTACGTCCCCGACGAGAACGTCGTCGGCGGCGAGGGGAACGGTTGGATGGTGGCCATCACGACGCTGATGAACGAGCGCGCCGGCCTCGGTGCGTCGGCGGCGCTGGGGCTCGCGCAGACGCTCGACCAGCTGGTGGAGCTCGCGAATGCGCGGGGCGTGGCCGACGATCCGCGCATCCGCGATCGGGTAGCGCGACTTCGGATCGGGATCGAGGGCCTTCGCCTCGGGGCGATGCGGGCGCTGACCTCGACGATGAAAGTGGGCATCCCGGGGCCGGAGGGCTCGATCGCCAAGCTCCAGTGGTCCTCCACCGCGCAGTCGATGGCCGAGCTGGCGCTGGAGATCGGCGGCCCGGAGACGCTCGAGCGGGGCTCGCCCTGGGCCTACCGCTTCCTGCGCACACGCGCCAATTCCATCGAGGGGGGCACCAGCGACGTGCTGCGAAACATCGTCGCCGAGCGGGTCCTCGGCCTGCCGAAGCTGAGGTAGGCGTGGAGTTCGACTTCAACGACGAGCAGGGCGAGATCAAGTCCACCGCGCACGAGTTCCTCGCCAGCCGCTTCAAGCCGGAGAAGGTGCGTGAGCTGGCCGAGTCGGAGAGCCCCTACGACGACGCGCTGTGGAAGGAGATGTGCGACCTGGGCTGGCCCGGGATCGCGGTGGCCGAGGAGCACGGCGGCCAGGGCCTGGGGATCGTCGAGCTGGTGATCCTCCAGGAGGAGCTGGGCTACGCCTGCGCTCCAAGCCCGTTCATCGCCAACGCCGTCGCAGGCTTTTTCATCTCGGATGCCGGCTCGGACGAGCAGCGCGCGAAGTGGCTGCCCGGCATCTCCTCGGGCGCCGAGCGCGGCGCCGCGGCCATGACCGAGGACGCCGAGCCGATCGTGGGCGCGGCCGAAGGGGCCTCCGTGCTGGTGCTGAACGACGGTGAGGGCGCGCGGATCCTCGAGGCGTCCGCCGCGAGCCTGGAGCGTCTCGACCTGATCGACACCACCCGCGCCTACTTCCGGGTCTCAGCCGATGGAGGCGATCCGTTGCCCGGGGACGTCGGGCCCGCGGCAGACAAGGCCGTGGTCGCCCTGTCGGCAGAGCTCGTGGGGGTCGCCCAGCGCGCCCTCGACATGGCCGTCGAGTACGCGAAGGAGCGCGAGCAGTTCGACCGCCCGATCGGCGCCTACCAGGCCGTCTCCCACCGCCTGGCCGACATGCTTTGGGCCGTCGAGGAGGCCCGCTCGCTTACCTATTACGCGGCCTGGGTGGCCGACGCCGAGCCGGAGTCGCTCCCGCTCGCCGCCTCCATGGCGAAGGCCCGCGCGTCGGACGCCGCCGCGTCGGTCACGCACGACGCGATCCAGGTCTTCGGCGGCATCGGCTTCACCTGGGAGCACGACGTCCACTTCCTGCTGAAGCGCGCCAAGGTGGCCGGCCAGCTCCTGGGCACGGCCGGCCAGCATCGCGAGCGCGTCGCGGCGCTCAGCGGGCTCTAGATCTAGTCGCCCTGCACCTTCGCGTCGGCCATCAGCTTGACCTGGCCGCCGAGCCGGTACTCGACGTCGATCGTCTCGTGCTTGCGGTAGGTACCGAAGAGGCCGAGGTACATCGCGGCCCAGCGGGCGCCGCCGACCTTGCCCTCCTTGACGATCGAGCGCTTGAACACGATCTCCGTCCGCCGGAGGTCGTAATCCCTCCCGGAGGCCTGCTCGACCCCGTTCACGTAGACCCGGATCGGCGGCTCGGCACCGTTCGGCAGCTTCACGCGCCGGCCCACCTCGACGCCCTCGTCCTCGCGGTCCGCGAACGCCTTCACCTCGTCGCTCACGCCAGTTCCTCCCGGACCGCCTCGAAAGGCTCGTGGGCATGGAGCGTGCGCTTGCGAAACGCGCCGGCGTAGGGCACCAGCGAGCCGTCGCCCATCACGTCCACGCCCGCGTCCCGTCCCCTCAGGAAGCCGCCCGTGGAGACCTCAACCCGGCCGGCGACCCGTTGGTCGGGACCGTACTCCCGGAAGGCCTTGACCGAGTCGAGCGGTCCTCTGGAACGGATCTCCTCGGCCCGCCGCCGCAGGGAGTCGATCGCCTCGTCGAGATCGTCGAAGCGCTCGCGCTCGACGCGGGGTCCATGGCGGACCGTAACGGTGAAGGATGCGGCCATGGATCTCGAGGGTATCGGGGCGCGCGGGACCTCTTGGCACGCCGCCGGATGTGTGAGAGGATCGGCGGCATGAGAGTGGCTGGGATGGCGCTTGCACTCGCGGCATTCGTACTGGCGAGCCCCGCGAGCGCCGCCGAGACCTTTGTGGTCGACACCACGAGCGATGGAGTGGACGCGGACGGTGGCGACGGAGTGTGCGCAACCCCAGCGGGCGACTGCACGCTGCGGGCCGCGATCGGTCAGTCCAACGACACCCCGGGGAGCGACATCGTGCGGCTGCCCACGGGCACGTTCAAGCTCACCCGGGCACCAGACCTCGGCACCCCCTCGAACGATGAGGGCTCGCTCGAGCCGACCGACCCGGTCGACATCGTAGGCCGAGGGGCCGGCAGGACGGTGATCAAGCAGACCCGCACGGACCGGGTCCTGAACAGCATTGTCGACAACCTCGCCGGGGCGAGCCTGAGCAGGTTGACGGTGACCGGAGGACGGGTCACCGCACCGGGAAACCAGTGCGGTGGGGGGATCGCCAACGAGGGCGTCCTCTCACTCGACCTGGTGACCGTGCGCTCGAACGACCTCATCCCCGGGCAGACGGCCGGCAACAGCTTCGGCGGTGGGATCTGCCAGAGGGCCGGGATCCTGATCATCAGCCGCAGCAAAATCAAGGACAACCTCGTGCAGGTGAAGAGCGCGACCGGCACCGCGGCCGGCGGCGGAGTCATGACGCTCGCCGGACTTCTCGCCATTCAGGAATCCAAGGTCGCCGGAAACGTCGCTCGCCAGATCGGGGGAACGGCGGGAACCTCGACCGGCGGTGGTGTGGACGTCCGCGGCTCCACTGTCATCACGAACACGACGATCAGCCGCAACCGAGCCGACGAGGGCGGCGGCCTAAACGCAAGCACGGGCAACGACCCCGGGCAGCTCATGCTCGACTCCAGCACGATCAATGGCAATCTCGCCAAGATGGGCGGCGGCCTCGGGCTTCGCTCAGCGGGCGACCATACCCTCATCAATTCCACGATCAGCGCGAACATCGGGCCCAAGGCCGGGTCCGGGATCTATGCCACGGCGGGAACGGCCGACCTCACCCACGTGACGATCGCCGACAACTCCGCGGGGCAGGGTCACGCCGTGGTGGAGACCGACGCAACGATGGATCCGGAGGCCCTTCGCCTCTACGGCTCGATCGTCACGGGCAGGGGCTCGGACTGCGGCGCGCCCGCCGGCGTGCTGGACGTGAATGAGCAGAACGTCTTCGGCGATGTCACCTGCTCGCCCGGGATCAGCACGGACCTGAGGGCCAATCCGGAGCTGAGGCCGCTGGCCCGGAACGGCGGGCCGACGAGGACGCACGCGCTCAAGGCCTCGAGCCCCGCGATCGACTTTGTCAGCACCGGAACCTCCGCGCCCGTTGACCAGCGTGGTGTGCCACGCCCCCCCCAGGAGAGCGACGCGGGGTCTTTCGAGCGGGGGTAGCTACGCGCCGCGGCGCGGGCGCTTCGGCCGCCGTGCCGGCGGGCCCGTGATCTTCTCGTCGCCGTCGCGGTCTGCGATCGCCACGTAGTCGCGGTCGCGCTCGCCGGTGTAGATCTGACGCGGGCGGGAGATCTTCTGCTCGGAGTCGTCGTTCATCTCCATCCACTGCGAGACCCAGCCCGACGTCCGCGGGATCGCGAAGATCACCGTGAACATGTCGGCCGGGATCTCGAGCGCCTCGTAGATGATCCCCGAGTAGAAGTCCACGTTCGGGTAGAGCTTGCGCTCGGTGAAGTAGTCGTCGTCGAGCGCCCGCTTCTCGAGCTCGGTGGCGATCGAGACCAGCGGGTTGTCCTCGGTCGCCTCGAGCACGTCGTCGAGGTGCTTCTTGATGATGCGGGCCCGCGGGTCGTAATTCTTGTAGACCCGGTGGCCGAACCCCATCAGTCGCTCCTCGCGGTTCTTCACGCCCTCGAGGAAGTCGGGAATGTTGGCCGGCTCCTCGATCCGGCGGAGCATCCGCAGCACCGCCTCGTTGGCCCCGCCGTGGAGCGGTCCGTACAGGGCGGCGACGCCGGCGGCGACGGCCGAGTAGGGATCGACCTCGGAGGAGCCGACGCCGCGAACGGCGCTCGTCGAGCAGTTCTGCTCGTGGTCGGCGTGGAGGATGAAGAGCACGTCGAGCGCCTTCGCGAGGCGCGGGTCCGGCTCGTACTTCGCCTCGGTCTTCTTGAACATCATCGAGAGGAAGTTCTCGGGGTAGCTCAGATCGTTGTCCGGGTAGACGTACGGCAGCCCCATGTTGTGGCGGTAGGCGAAGGCGGCCAGCGTGGGCACCTTGGCGATCATCCGGATCGCCGCCATGTAGCGCTCCTCGGCATCGTCGATGTGCTTGGCGTCGGGGTAGAAGGTCGACAGCGCGCCGAAGCCGGCGAGCAGCATCCCCATCGGGTGGGCGTCGTAGCGGAAGGTCTCGAAGAGGTGCTTGATGTCCTCGTGGACGAAGGTGTGGTGGGTGATGTCGTAAGTCCAGCGCTCGAGCTGTGCCGTGGTCGGGAGCTCGCCGAAGATCAGGAGGTAGGCGACCTCGAGGTAGCTCGAGTGCTCACAGAGCTGCTCGATCGGGTATCCGCGGTGCTGGAGGATGCCCTTCTCGCCGTCGATGTCCGTGATCGCCGAGCGGCACGAGGCGGTGTTCGTGAAGGCCGGGTCGTAGGCCATCATTCCGAAGTCGTCCTCGTTGACCTTGATCTGGCGCAGGTCCATCGCCCGGACCGTGTCGTCGGTGATCTCCAGCTCGTAGCTGCGGCCCGTGCGGTTGTCGGTGACGCTCAGCGTGTCCTCGCCGGCCGTCGCCACGCCGCCGTCCTGGTCCTCGGTCTGCTCTTCGGTCGCCATGAAAACCTCTCCTGGTCGCTCGCGTCCCAGGGGAGATTGTCTCAGTTCACGGCCGAAGGCCTCGCCCCGCCGGGCGCTCAGGCGAACTCGGTCATGCGGCGCAGCTCGCCGAGGCGCTCGGCGATCTCGTCCCGGGTGAGGCGCGACACGCGCTCGGTGCCGAAGTCCTCGACGTTGAAGGACGCGATCACGGTGCCGTGCGCCATCGCTTGGCGCAGCGTCGCATCGTCCAGGCTCAGGTGCCCGTCGCCGAGGCGCTCGGCCTCGCCGTCGAGGTAGCCGAGGAAGCCCCCGGCAAAGCTGTCGCCGGCGCCCGTCGGGTCGCGCACGTCCTCCAGCGGCAGCCCGGGAAGGGCAAAGAAGCCGGTGGGCGTGAACATCGCAGCGCCGTACTCGCCCTGCTTGGCGACGACCACCCGCGGGCCAAGCTCCATCACCGCCTTGGCGGCGCGCGCCAGGTTGGCCTCGCCGGTGAGCTGGCGGATCTCCGCGTCGTTGACGATCACGCAGTCCACGTCACCGACGGCGGCGGTCAGCGACTCGCGCGCCGTCTCGATCCAGAGGTTCATCGAGTCCAGCGCCGACAGACGGGCGCCGTGGCACTGGGCGCGTACCTGGCGCTGCAGGTCAGGCTGGATGTTGGCGAGGAAGAGGACGTCCGCATCACGGGAAGCCTCGGAGAGCTTCGGCTCGAAGTCGCCGAATACGTTGAGCTGGGTGTCGTCGGTGTGGGCGACGTTCAGGTCGTACTCGTAGTGGCCGCGCCAGAAGAAGGTCTCGCCGCCCTGCACCCGCTCGACGTCGGAGACATCCACGCCCCGCTCGCGAAGCAGCGCGAAGTGCTCCTCGCCGAAGTCGTCGCCCACCGGCCCCACCACGCTTACGTCGGTGAAGAATGAGGCCGCCAGAGCGAAGTGAATCGCGGATCCGCCCAGCATCCGCTCGCGCTCGCCAAAGGGCGTTCGCACCGAGTCAAAGGCGATAGATCCGACGACCGTTAGCGACACGGCGGCGCATCCTGCCAGACTTGCCCCTTCGTGAGAGCCATACAGGTAAATGAATTCGGCGGCCCGGAGGTCATGGAGCTGACCGACCTTCCCGACCCCGAGCCCGCTGACGGCATGGCCGTGGTCGAGGTCGCCAGGGCGGGGATCAACTTCGCCGACACCCACGCCACGCGCGACGACTACCTCGCAAAGCAGGCGCTCCCGATGATCCCTGGGGGCGAGGTCTCCGGGACCACCGCCGACGGCCGGCGGGTCGCGGCCCTGCTCGCGGGCGGCGGGTACGCCCAGAGGGTCGCGGTGCCCGAGCCCTTCCTGATCCCGGTGCCCGCTGGCGTCTCCGACGATGTCGCCGCGGCGTTATTGCTCCAGGGCCTCACCGCGCACGCCCTGGTCCACAGGTGCGCGAAGCTCCAGGAGGGCGAGACGGTCGTCGTCCAGGCGGCCGGCGGCGGCACGGGCAGCTTGGCCGTGCAACTCGCCAAGCGGGCCGGCGGCAAGGTGGTCGCGCTGGCCTCGAGCGAGGAGAAGCGCGCCCTGGCCACCCGTCTCGGAGCGGACGCCACCGTGGACTCCCGCGCCGACGACCTGCAGGCCGCGATCCTCGAGGCAAACGGCGGGGAGGAGGTCGACGCGGTGCTCGACATGAGCGGCGGGGACACCTTCGACGCCTGCCTGCAGACCCTCGCCCCGTTCGGGCGGATCGTCGCGTTCGGCAACGCCTCGCAGGGGCCGAACGAGGTCGGGACGGGCCACCTGATGCGCCACTCACGCGCCGTGATCGGCTTCTGGCTGATGAACCTGATCCCGAAGCGCGACGAGGTCGTGCCGATGATCGCCGACCTGTTCGGCGCCGTCGAGGCGGGTGAGCTGGAGGTCGTGGTGGGCGAGGTCTACCCGCTCTCCGAGGCTCGCCGCGCTCACGAGGACCTGGTCGCCAGGCGAACTCAGGGCAAGCTGCTGCTGGATCCCTCCCGCTGATGAGTAGCTTCGCCGATCTCGGGCTTTCCAAGGGCCTGCTGCAGACGCTCGACGAGCTCGGCTACGAGACGCCGACCCCGATCCAGGAGCAGGCGATCCCCGAGCTGATGGCCGGACACGACGTGATCGGCCAGGCCCAGACCGGCACCGGCAAAACGGCGGCGTTCGGCCTGCCGCTCCTGGACCACCTCGACCCCGACTCCCATGACACCCAGGCGGTGGTGCTCACGCCGACGCGCGAGCTCTGCATCCAGGTCACCCAGGCGCTGCGCTCGTATGCGGAGCATCTGGACATCGAGGTGCTCGCCGTCTTCGGCGGTCAGGCGGTGGCCACTCAGACCTCCCGGCTCCGCGGCGGGGCGCAGGTCGTCGTGGCCACGGTGGGCCGCATGCTGGACCTCGTCACGCGCGGCGCGCTGCTCCTCTCCTCGGCCCGGTACGTCGTCCTCGACGAGGCGGACGAGATGCTCGATCTGGGCTTTATCGAGGACGTCGAACGCATCCTCAAGCTCTGTCCGGGAGGTCGCCAGACGGCGCTGTTCTCGGCGACGATGCCGCCCCCGATCGCGCGTTTGGCGGACGGCTTCATGTACGACCCGGTGACGGTGAAGGTCACTCCGCAGCAGCTCACGGTGGATGCGATCGCGCAGGCCTTCGTCGAGGTGCCGGCCAAGGAGAAGACGGAGCGCCTGATCTCCGTCCTGAAGGCCGAGGAGCCCGAGCAGGCGATCATCTTCTGCCGGACGAAGATCAACACCCGCAAGCTCGACGAGGCGCTCCAGCGCAAGGGCCTGCGCTCGAAGGCCCTCCACGGTGACCTCACCCAGGGTCAGCGCGACGGCGTCATGCTCGCCTTCAAGGCCCGCAACCTGCCGCTGCTGGTCGCCACGGACGTGGCGGCAAGGGGGCTCGACATCGAGCACGTCACCCACGTCATCAACTACGACGTGCCCACCACCACCGAGCCGTACGTCCACCGGATCGGGCGCACGGGGCGGGTCGGGCGCACGGGGCGGGCCATCACGTTCGTGACGCCCGCGCAGCGGGAGGAGATCGACCGCATCGAGCGCGAGGCGAAGACTTCGATCGATGAGTGGGAGCCGCCGGAGGAACGCATCGAGCACGCGCCGCGCCCACGCCGGCGCGACCACAGCAAGGACGGTGGCGCCCCGAAGGACAAGGCGCCCGCCGAGGGCAACGGCAAGCCCGAGCCCGACCGCGAGAAGCTCCCGCCCGAGCCGGCCTCCGGACACGCAAAGCTCTTCATCAACCGAGGGACCCGCAGCGACATCGCCGAGGAGGACATCCGCTGGGCGCTCACCGAGGGCGCGGTCGTCCCCGACGAGTCCATCGGCGAGATCCGCGTGCTCGAGCGATTCTCGTTCGTCGATCTTGAGGCCGAGCACGCCGAGCAGGTGCTCGAGCGGCTCGACGGGACCAAGCTCAAGGGCAAGCAGGTCCGCGTGGAGTACGCGAACGCCTAGCGCGCCCTAGTCGAGTTCGCGCTCGACGCGGTCGATCCAATCGCGGTGGAGCTGAAACAGCCCGCGCAGGAAGTCGAGGTTCAGCCGTAGGTACTTCTCGCGGTGGGGGAGCTGTGCGGCGATCTGCTCGGCGTTGTCGATGATCCCGTCGAGGTCGTCGAGGTCGGCGCGCAGGGTGGTGATCCCCTCGCGCGTCGCACGTTCGCCGACCAGGTCGCAGATCAGCATGCGCTGTAGCGCCTCGGACTTGAGCGGGGTGAACCTCACGGGAGTGTCCGCCCACTCATGCAGCGCTCGGAGGCCCTTGTCCGAGAGGGTGTAGACGGTGCGCTCGCGCGTCCTACCCGGTTCCTTGCGAGCCTCGAGGTAGCCGAGGCGGGCCAGCCGCTTCGGCTCGGTGTAGTACTGGCTCTCGCCGGCCCAGGCCAGCATGCGGCCGCGGCGCGCCATCCGCAGGAGATCGTGGGCGCCGGCGCCCCCGTCGCCGACGAGGCCGAGGATCTCGTACGAGAAGAGGGTGAGGCCGTCAGTTGACAAGACTATGTCTCATAGTCTATAACTATGCTTCATATATTCACGCTAGCTGGAGGAGCGGACATGACCATCACCGAGACAGGCAGCGCAACCCACTGGGGCCCGCTTTGGGGGTCGAGGCCGGCGGACTGGGAGCTGAGCGAGGTCAAGCAGGGACCGACCTACGAGGCGGTAATCGACCGCCTGGGCATCGGAGTCGGCCAGGAGGTCCTCGACGTCGCCTGTGGCGTCGGAGCGTTCCTGCGTCTTGCCGCCGACCGCGGCGCCAGGGTCTCCGGGCTTGATGCGTCGGAGGAGCTCCTGGCTCTCGCGCGGGTGAGCGTTCCGGAGGCCGACCTGCGCCAGGGTGACATGGAGGCCCTCCCGTTCGAGGATGCCGCCTTCGACGCAGTGACCGGGTTCAACTCGTTCTTCTTCGCCGAGGACATGGTCGTCGCGCTTCGAGAGGCGGGCCGGGTGGCCAAGCCGGGAGCCCCCGTGGTGATCCAGGTCTGGGGTGCGCCCGAGCGGTGCGCGCTCGAGGCGATGAAGCTGATCGCGCGGGCGTTCATGCCGCCCCCGCCCCCGGATGCGCCTGCGCCCCCGAGGCTCTACGAGCCGGGCGTCCTCGAGGCGATCGCCGAGCGGGCGGGCCTCGGCGCGGAATCGTCCTTCGATGTGGCCTGGGCCTACGAGTACGCCGACGAGGACGAGCTCGGCCGGGCGATGCTTGCGCCCATGGGCCTCGGTGCCGTGGTCGGCCCCGACCGCGAGCCCGAGGTCAGGGCGAAGATCATCGCGGCGCTTGCCGGTCATCGTCGCGACGACGGCAGCTACCGGCTGGAAAACGAGTTCCACGTCGTTGTCGCGCGCGCCTGATCAGCCGGGTCGGCCGTCGGCGGTGCCCGCGTCCTCGCGCGCCTCCCTGCCCTCGCGCACCAGGCTCCTCCAGTCGCCCGTTCGGAAGACGATTCCCAGCGTGATGAAGGCGACCGCGCCCATCCAGACGGTCACGGCGACCTGCTGGCCGACCGAGTAGGCCAGCACGGCGACCCGTGTGGGCCCGTTCAGCGTCGCCACAAGGAGCGCCTGCTGCGCGCCGGCCCCCCCGGGGGTGAGCGGCAGGGCGCCGCTGATCGCCAGCACGCTCATCACCAACAGCACGTTCTCGGCCGATCCCCCGATGTCGAACGCCTCCAGGAACAGCCAAAACGAGCCGAAGCGAAGGAACCACGCGACCACCTGCCACCCGACGACCTCACGGAGGTAGCGCCGCGGCTCGCGGAGGATCGCAACCCCTTGTTTCAGGCGCTGCCAGAACGCCTCGGCGCGCCGCGCCAGCACGGCGAACAGGGCAATCGCACCGATCGCCACGACGGTGATGGCGAGGATCAGAAGATCGGGATGGGCGGCCCAGAACGAGATCTCGAACGCGGGCAGCTCCGGCAACTCGGGGGGCTCCGGGAGGAGCCCCTGCGTGATCGCGTAGCCCAGCACCAGGAACCCAATGCCGGTGTCGAACGGGGCGAGGACCGCGAACGAGGAGATGATCGCCGGGTAGCTCGAGTCCAGCACGCTGCGCTTCGCCAGCACGATCTTGATCGCGTCGCCGCCGCGGGCGGGGAGGATGCCGTTCAGCCCGGCGCCGACCAGAAACGCGCCGAGTACGCCCCGCTCGCTCACCCTGTCCTCGGGGTAGGCGGCGCGGAGCGCGTTTGCCCAGGCGTGCCCGCGGCAGAGGTGGATGCCGAGGGAGAGGATCAGCGCGGCCGCGAGCCAGCCCCAGCCGATGTCGGCGAGCCCGTCAAAGAAGCGCTCGGCCGCCCGGCCGAAGCCATCAATCTGCTCGCCCAGGTCGATGGCGGCGGCGGGCCCGGCGGCGAACATCGCCCATAAGCTAGCCCGCCAGATGACCTCGGCCGTCGCATGATCCTCGCGCCGATGCTCCTTGCCGGTGTCCTTGCGGGGGTCTATCTCGCCTGGGATCCCCCGAGCGCCGATCTCGCCGCCCAGACGTTCCGCGCGGACCTCTATACCGAGGTCGGGTTCTCCGCGTGGAGCAACGCCTGGTACTCGGGCTTCCACCTGCCCGGCTACAGCGTGCTGTTCCCACCCCTGGCCTCATGGACCTCTCCCCAGCTGGTCGGAGCGCTCTCGGCGGTCGCCTCCGCTGGGCTCTTCGGCGCCCTCGCGCATCGCCGCTGGGCATCGCGCGCCCGCCTCGGAGTCATGTGGTTCGCTGCCGCGGCTGCCGCCACCCTGCTCACAGGCAGGCTCACCTTCGCGCTGGGCATCGCGCTTGGCCTGGCCGCGCTGCTGGCGCTCCAGGGAGGCCGTCGCTTCACGTCCGCTGCCCTCGCTGCCCTGACCGTGTTGGCGACCCCGCTCGCGGGACTCTTCCTCGCGATCGCGGGCATCGCGACCGCGATCGCGCGGCGGCCGGCGCTCGGCGGGCCGGGGGAGTGGGTGGGCGGCTTCGCGGTCGCGCTGGTGGCTGCGATGACGATCGCGGGGCTCACCCTCGCGTTCCCGATCGAGGGCGTCGAGCCGTTCGTCGCTTCGGCATTCTGGGCGGTGCCCGCCTTCGCCGTCGTGGCGCTCGTGCTTCTCCCCGGGCGGGAGCGGGTGCTGCGCTGGGGGGTCGCCCTCTACGCCCTGGCCGCGATCGCCATGTTCAGCGTCGACAACGCCGCCGGCGGCACGGCGACGAGGCTCGGCGCCCTCTTCGCCGGGCCCGTGCTGGCCCTCGCCCTCGCCGGGCGCCGGCCGGTCGCGCTGGCGCTCGTCGCCCTCCCGTTGCTCTACTGGCAGCTCTGGCCCGCCGTGCGCGACGTCCGCGACGCCGACGGTGATCCCTCGGTCGGCAGCGCCTTCCATGCGCCGCTGAACGACGAGCTGCGCTCGCTCGTCGCGGGCGCGCCCGCCCGGGTCCACGTCGTCCCCACGCGGAACCGCTGGGAGGCCGTGCATGTGGCCGAGGAGTTCCCCCTGGCCCGCGGTTGGCTGCGGCAGGCCGAGTCGGGCGACTTCGAGCTCTTCGACGGCGGCAACCTGACTCCCGGCACCTACCGCGAGTGGCTGCGCGAGCGGGCCGTCTCCTTCGTGGCGGTGCCGCAGGGCGTCGAGCTCGACTATCTGGGAGAGGACGAGGTCGCGCTGATCGGGGGCGATCTGCCGTTCCTCGAGCAGGTCTGGGAGAACCAGAACTGGCGGCTCTACCGCGTCAGGGGGACCGCGGCCTTGGTCGCGACGGTGGAGCAGCCGCTCGAGCCCGCGGCCGACGCCCGGCTCGCCGCGCTGGGCCCGGACTCGTTCGAGCTCACCGCAGATGCTCCGGGCTCCTACCTGGTCCGCGTGCACTACACCCGCTACTGGGAGGTGATCCAGGGTGATGCCTGCGTTGAGCCCGATGGCGACTGGACCCGCGTGAACGTCAGCGCGCCGTCGCTGGTCAGCGTCGCTGTGGAGTTCTCGCTGGGAGGGGGCGGGGGTTGCTGATCGGTCCTAGGCCGAGGGGCGCAGCCCGACCCCCAGGAGCTCCTCGAGTCTCGGGACCGTCTCCTCGCTCGCGCGGTGGAGCAGGGCCGTCATGCCCACCGCGTCGGCTCCCTCGCAGTTCTCGCGCAGGTCGTCCACGAAGATGGCGTCCGCCGGCGTGATCGCAAGCCGTTCGCACGCCAGCAGGTAGATCTCGGGGTTCGGCTTGTGCATCCCGACCTCGCCGGAGATCACTGCCTCGTCGAAGAGCTCGATGGGCGCGCGCTCGTAGATGCCGAGCCCCCAGGAGTTCGAGATCAGGCCGGTCCTGATGCCCGCGGCCGAGGCGGCCCGCACGGCGCCGATCATCGCTTCGTCCGGCGCCAGGCCGGCGAACAGGCGGGCGGTGAGGTCGGTGCTGTCCGCTACGCCCAGGAGCTCGCCGAACGCCGGCTCGAACTCGGCGCTGTCGATCTCCCCGGTCTCGAGCGAGCGCAGCAGCGCTAGCGCCTCGGCGTCGCCGCGAAAGAGCTTCAGCACCGCGTCGGGCTCGAGTCCCTCACCCTCGCAGAACTGCGCGAACGCCGGCCATATCGAGGTCGTGAGGACGCCCCCGAAGTCGACTATGAGAGCCTTCGCAGCCATGAGCGAGGTGGAGGCTACCCTCGATGCTCCCGACGGAATCGACCGGGCGGGCGTCGAGGTCTGGTTCGAGGCGAACGTCGAGGGCGCCGAGCCTCCGCTCGCGTTCGAGCGGATCTCCGGCGGCCGGTCCAACCTGACCTTCGGCGTGCTGGACGCGGCGGGGAATCGCTGGGCCCTGCGACGGCCGCCCCTCGGAAAGCGCCTGGGTTCGGCTCACGACATGGGCCGCGAGCATCGCGTGATCGCTGCGCTCCAGGAGACCCCGGTTCCGGTGCCGCCGGTGGCGGGGTTCTGCGGGGATGAGAGCGTCAACGACGCGCCGTTCTACGTCATGGGCTTCGTCGACGGCCCGATCCTGCGCTCCCAGCGGGACGCCGTGGACGCCTTCGCCGAGGGCGAGCGCCACGCGATCGGCGAGCGGGTCGTGGACACCCTGGTCGCGATCCACGACGTCGACCCCGATGCCGTCGGCCTCGGCGCGCTCGGCAGAAAGGAGGACTACGTCGCAAGGCAGCTCCACCGCTGGCACGGGCAGTGGGAGGAGTCGAAGACGCGCGAGCTGCCGCTGGTAGACGAGGTCCACGACCGCCTGGCGGCGCGCATCCCCGAGCAGGGCCCGGCCACGATCGTCCACGGTGACTATCGCCTGGACAACATGATCCTGGGCGTCGACGGGGCGGTGGCGGCCGTCGTGGACTGGGAGCTGTGCACGCTCGGCGACCCGCTCGCGGACGTCGGCCTGCTGATGGTCTACTGGTCGGAGCCCGGCGACGAGCTGATCCCGCTGTTCGACCCGCCCACCACGGCCCCGGGCTTCCCCGGCCGGGCCGAGCTACGGGAGCGCTACGCCGAGCGCTCGGGGCGTGACCTCTCCCAGCTCGACTTCTTCGTCGCCCTCGGCTACTGGAAGCTGGCGATCATCCTCGAGGGTGTCCTCGCCCGCTACGCCGCCGGCCAGTACGGCAAGGAGGGAAGCGCGGACTCCGGCCAGGAGGAGTTCGCCAAGATCGTCCAGCGCCTCGCGGAGGGCGCGGACGAGGCCGAGCGGCGCCTGGGCTAGCGATTACACAGGCGCGGATGCTCGTTCGGCGCGGGGTTCGGGGGCTCCCTCGCCCTCGCCCTCCATCTCGCGGGCCCAGTGGTTGAGCTCGCGGCGGGCGATGACCATCTTGTGGACCTCGTCGGGGCCGTCGGCGACCTTCAGCATGCGGCTGAAGCGCCACATGCCGGCGAGGGGCGTGTCGTCGGACATCCCGAGTGCGCCGTGGACCTGGATCGCGCGGTCGAGTACGTCCATGACCACGTTGGCGGCGACGACCTTGATCATCGAGATCTCGCGCCGGGCCGCCTTCTTGCCCTCGGTGTCCATGCGCCAGGCGGCCATCAGGGTGAGCAGGCGGGCCTGCTCGGTCTCCATGCGTGACTTCGCGATGAAGTCCTGGACGAACTGCTTCTCGGCGAGCTTCTCGCCCTGTGTCTCGCGGGTCAGGGCCCGCCGGCACATCATCTCGATCGCCCGCTCGCAGCTCCCGATCGCGCGCATGCAGTGGTGGATTCGGCCGGGGCCCAGGCGATCCTGGGCGATCGCGAATCCGGCCTGACGGGGTCCGAGGAGGTTCGCCTCGGGTACCCGGCAGTCCTCGTAGCGGATCTCGCAGTGCCCGGGCCCGCCGTCGTGGCCCATCACGGGGATGGGGCGGACGAGGTCGAAGCCGGGGTTGTCGATCGGGACCAGGATCATCGACGCGCGGGCGTATTTGTGTGCGTCCGGATCCGTGACGACCATCGCGATCGCGACGTCGGCGCCCACCGCGCCCGAGGTAAACCACTTGTGTCCATTGATGACCCACTCGCCATCGACCAGCTCGGCGCGGGTCTGCAGGGTCGTAGGGTCGGACCCGGAGACATCGGGCTCGGTCATCGAGAAGCAGGAGCGGATCTCGCCGTCGAGCAGGGGCTGGAGCCAGCGCTCCTTCTGCTCGTCGGTCCCGTGTTCGGCGAGGATCTCCATGTTGCCGGTGTCAGGGGCGGCGCAGTTGAACGCCATCCCGGCGATCGCCGGGCTGCGCCCCATCTCCTCGCAGAGCAGGCCGTACTCCCAGTTGGTGAGGCCAGGGCCATAGCGCTCGTCGGGCATGAACATGTTCCACAGCCCCTCGGCGCGGGCCTTCTCCCGGATCTCCACGAGGATCCGCGGGTAGGGGACGCCCGGCTTCACCTCGTCGTCGAGGGCCCGCAGGGCCTCCGACTCGACGGGATAGACCTGCTCGTCGAGGAAGTCGCGAATCCGCCCGCGCAGCTCCTCGACCCGAGGGCTAGGCTCGAAGTCCACGCGGACATTCTATGCCGGAACTCTGTTCCGGCAGCGGCATGTCAGGCGGCGAAGTCGCCGCAGGCGGCTCCTACCTGGCCACCGGCCATCGTCAGGTAGCGGCGGCGGCGGCCCTCAGGCGGCGCTGCGAGATCGCCTGAATCGCGAACAGGCCCCCCACGAGCACGCTCGCGACGGCTATCGCCGGGAGGACGACGGCCGGATCCCCCTCCTTGAGCACCAGCATGGTGCCGGAGGCGAGCAGTACGAAGGCGAGAGCGCGTCGCAGGAGCGCCTGCGGTGCGCGCACCGCGAGCATCCCGCCGAGCAGGACCCCTGGAACCGAACCGATCAGGATGTTGCCGGCGAGCACGAAGTCGACGTTGCCGCCGATCCAGTGGGCGATGCCCGCCGCCCAAAGCAGCACCGCGGCGTGAAAGATATCCGTGCCGACGACGCGTTGGGGGGTCAGGCGGAAGATCGCGATCAGCGCGATCGCGATCAGCGTCCCGCTGCCCGCCGAGGTGAGGCCGATCACGAACCCGGTGGTCACCCCGGTGATCACCGCGGCGATGATGTGGCGGCGATAGAGGTGGACCGCGTATCGCTCCGCGATCACGTCCTTGAAGAAGATCGACCGCAGAAGGGTCGCCACACCCACCACGAGCAGCGCGCCGCCGAGCATCCCGAGGACGAGCTTGTCGAGGTCCTCTCCGTAGCTTCGCTGGAGCAGCTCGATCACGTAGACGCCGACGAGCGCCGACGGCACGCTGCCGACCGCGAGCCAGAAGGCGATGCCGCGGTGCACGGTCCTCAGCTTCAGGTGCTGGTAGCCGCCCACGGTCTTGGTCACCGCCGCGTAGAAGATGTCGGTGCCGATCGCGGTCACCGGCGAGATCCCGAAGATCAGGATGAGAAGCGGCGTCATCAGCGATGCCCCGCCCATGCCGGTCATGCCGACCAGGAGCCCGATCCCGAGCCCGAAGAAGATGATCGCGGGGTCCATGTGCAGTGTTCGTCTCGCCGGGGCGGGGAGTCCGCCGACGCATTCTTACCTTTGTTGACCGACTAAGGTCTAAAGCCAGCGCGGCATGGTAGCAGCGGACCCGATCAGCGCTTGATCCAGGCCTCGGGGTTCTGCAGGATCGCGTCGATCCGCCACGGCAGGTCGCCATTGGCGATCTCCGCGAGAGTGATGCTCTCGAGCACGCCGCGCAGGTTGGCTCGCACCGCGACCCACACGTCGCGGAGCTTTTCCGCCGGGCCGGCGTAGTGGAGGTCCTCCGGCGCGGACTCGTGGATGTTCGCCAGCGGGCCCTCCACCGCGCGGATCACATCGGCGATCGTGATCTCCTCCGGCGGGCGGTCGAGCCAGTATCCGCCCTTGTACCCGCGCTTGGCCCGGATCAGGCGGGCGTGCTTGAGCTCGAGCAGGATGTGCTCGAGGAACTGCAACGGGATGTCCTGGGCCTGAGCCAGCTGCTCGCCCTTCACGGGCTCGCCCTCGGGGGCGGCCGCCAGCTCGAGGGCGGCGCGGACGGCGTAGTCGGCCTTGGCGGAAATCCTCACCTGACCATTCTGGCAAGGGCCGTCGCAGGTCCACGACAGCTACCCTGCCGCTCCCCATGATCGATCTCCAAAGCCACTCGACCGTCTCCGATGGCCAGCTCCCGCCGGGCGACGTCGTGCGCTCGGCCGCTGAGGCGGGCGTGACCGTCATGTCGCTCACCGACCACGACGGCGTCGCCGGCGTCGAGGAGGCGAATTCCGTCGCCGCCGAGCTCGGGATCGAGAACGTGCCCGCGACCGAGATGTCGTGCGTTCACAAATACTCGGAGGACCTCCACATATGCGGGTACTGGGTGGACGTCGAGCGGATCCAGCCCGCCTGCGACCGCGCCCAGCAGGAGCGAGTGGACCGGGCGAAGGAGATCATCGAGCGCCTGAACTCCCACGGCGTGGACGTGACCTTCGAGGCCGCCCTGGAGAAGGCCGGAGCCGCCGATGCCATCGGCCGCCCGCACATCGCCAAGGCCGCGGGCGCGGGCTCCGACCTCGGCCCGTTCTTCGAGGAGTACCTCGTGCCCGGGGCGAAGGCGTTCGTCTCTCGCAAATGGCCATCTGCCGAGCAGGCGGTGGACATCATCCACGACGCCGGCGGGGTAGCGGTGGTGGCTCATCCGTACTGGGACGTGCAGGACCCCGGGCAGGTCCGCGACCTCGTCGAGAGTCTGGTCCGCGACGTCGGCCTCGACGGGATCGAGACCTTCTACCCGCCGCACACCGCCGATCAGACGAAGCACTGCCTCGAGCTGTGCGAGGAGTTCGGCCTGGTGCCGACCGCCTCCTCGGACTTCCACGGCCCGACCCACAAGACGTTCTCGCGCTGGGTCGCCTACGACACCTACGGGCTCGGCGACCCGCAGGTGCCCGCCAGGCCTGCTTCCGGCTAGAGCTTCCGGCCCAGGAACAGGGTGCGCCCGGGGCCCTTGGGCTCGAGCGAGAAGCCCGTCGCCCGGTACAGGGCGATCGCCGCCTCGTTGTCCTCGTTGGTGTCGAGCTCGATCCGTCCGCAGCCGCGTGCGCGTGCCCGCTCGAGGGAGGCCTCCACGAGGGCCCGGCCGAGCCCCGCGCCGCGGGCCGACTGGCGGACGAACAGGTCCTCCAGCCAGCAGTCCCCGGCGCTCCAGACGCTCTCGCGGAAGCGGAGCTGCACGACGCCCGCCGCCTCGGTCTCGCCAAAGGCGCCAAGCAGGTACTCGCCGTCCGGGCCGGCGTCGATGTGGCCCAGCTTCTCGCGGATGGCCTCGAGCGACGGTTCGGGCTTCCCCCAGTGGTCCCGAAACTCCGAGATGAGCTGGGCGGCGGCGTCGAGCTCGTCCACGCCGGCAACCCACACCCGCACTTCGTTTAATCCATCAGCGGCCACCGCGGCATTCTCACACGGGCGGCTCGCTGAGGGCCTCGGGCGCCAAGCCCCCACCTCGATGGTCGGCTGAGGTGCGCTCACCGACCCTCAGTCGACAGTCGACCATTGATGGGGCATCGGTTGCCTCAGCGCGGTCTCGCCGGGCGGGTTGGCCTCGAGCGGCCGCGCAGCTCGACCTCGTCGCTCAGGGCCCATCGCGCCGCCTCCTCGTCGCTCGCCGACTCGAGCGCCGTGTCGGAGGCGAGCACGCCGCCCCGCCCCTTCGCCAGCTCGGTCAGGCGTGCGGCCTCGTTGACCGGGTCGCCGATCACGGTGTACTCGAACCGCTGTTCCTCACCGATGTTGCCCGCGACGACGGCGCCCGACGACACCCCGATGCCGGCGTCGAAGTCGTCGAGGGCGCCCAGGCGGCGGGCCAGCTCGCGGGCGGCCCCCAGGGCGCGGCTGGCGTGATCGGGCACCGGCACCGGGGCCCCGAAGATCGCGAGGGCGGCGTCTCCTTCGAACTTGTTGACCCAGCCGTCGTGGTCGCGGACGACGTCGACTACGACCGCGAAGAACCGGTTGAGCGTGTCCACCACCTCCTGCGGTGGACGCTCGCTCGCCAGCGTGGTGGAGCCGACCATGTCCACGAAGAGAACGGACACGTCGCGCGTCTCGCCTCCCAGCTCGACCTCCCCTTCGAGGGCCGCCCTCGCTACGTCCTCGCCCACGTGGCGGCCGAAAAGGTCATGAATGCGCTCGCGCTCGCGCAGGCCGGCCACCATCCGGTTGAAGCCGGCCTGGAGGCCGCCCACCTCGCTGCCGTCGTAGACGGGCACCTCCACCTCGAGGTCCCCGGCCTCCACCCCCGCCACCGCCTTCCTGACGGCCTTGATGGGATCGGCAACGGAGCGGGCAGCCAGGAGCGTCACGTACAGCCCGACGAGCAGGCCGATCGCAGCGAGCGCGAGCACCGTCACGGCGAGTTCGTCGGCGCTGAAGTCCCCCTCGATCAGTCCGGATGCAGAAACGAGGATCACGCCGACGAGGGGGATCGCGGTCCCCAACAGCCAAGCGAGCAGCGCGCGCGCCTTGACCCCGGGAACGAGCCCCCGCTCCGACACGCCACCCTGAGCCAGCGCCCGCGCGGCCGCCGGTCGCGCGATCCGCTCGGTGACGAAATAGGCGACGGCGCAGGTCGTCAGCCCGCCAAACAGCACCGTTGTGGCCACGCGCTGTCCGAGCTCGTGCGAGTAAAGCACCCAGTTGAGCGCCCCGAAAAGCACCACCGCGAGGCCCCATAGCGCGGCGTGTACGCCGACGATGCGAAACGGGGCACGCAGCACGAAGTCCCTCTCCTCCGCCGTTGCCGGCCGATCGCTGCGCAGCCATCGGCGCACCGGTTGCAGCCGCCTCATGCCCCAGACCGTCCCGAGCGCGGTCGCAGCCACGACGTAGGCGAGCGCGACGATCCCGTTCACCAGCAGCGGCCGGCCGGATGCCACCTCGGGGGCGGGCATCACGAAGCCGAGGAACACCGCGACGATCAGAGCGCCAAGTGCGTTCGCGAGCATCAGGAAGCTGCTCAGAAGCAGCTCGGTTCGCCGCGCGATCGCGCGGCCCGGCTCGTCGGGGCTGGGAAACAGCCACCCGATCAGGGGGAGTCGGCTCGCGGTGCTCACGCGGCGAGCCTATGCGGTCGTGCGCTGCGATTCGCGGTCAGGCATCATGACTACCGGATGAGCGAGCGAGCTGCATGAGCCGGCATGTCGTGATCCTCGGCGGGGGCGTCGCCGGGTTGGAGGCGTTGCTAGCGCTCCACGATCTGGCCGGAGATCGTGCCGAGTTGACGCTCGTCGCGCCCAACCCCGACTTCGTCTACAAGCCGTTGCTGGTCGAGGAGCCTTTCGACCTCGGACCAGCGGAGCAGCACGCGCTGGCGCCGCTGGCAGAAAAGCTCGGCGCCCGGTTCGTCCAGGGCGCGGTGCAGAGCGTGCAGCCCGACGACCACACGCTGGCGCAGGACGACGGCTCGGCGCTCGACTACGACATTTTGATCGTCTGCGCGGGGGGGCGTTTTCGTCCCGCCCTGGAACAAGCGCGGACGTTCCCATCCGGCGGCGAGCCGCTGCGGATCAATGAGCTTCTCCAAGGCGGCGAGGGACAGCGACGGATCGCCTTCGTGGTGCCGCCCGGCGTTACCTGGGCGCTCCCGATCTATGAGATCGCCCTGATGACCCAACGCAGGGCTCTCGAGCTCCGGGTCCACGATGTCCAGCTGACAATCGTCACGCCGGAGCAGGCTCCGCTCGCGATCTTCGGTCCGGCGGCCAGTGGCGCAGTCGGGGAGCTCCTCGCCGCCCGCGGGATCGAGGTCGAAACTGGCGCGCGTGCGCGCGAGGGCGACGACAACGAGTTGATCCTGGCGCCGGGAGACCGGCGAATCGAGGCGACGGAGGTGGTCGCACTGCCGGCAATGGACGGGCCAGCGCTTCCCGGCCTGCCCCACGACGAGGGCGGCTTCATCCCTATCGACGAGCACGCCCGGGTCGTTGGCGTCGAGGATGTGTACGCGGCCGGCGACGGCACCAACTTCCCGATCAAGCAGGGTGGGCTCGGCACGCAGCAGGCGGATGCGGCGGCGGCGCACATAGCCGAGCGCCTCGGCGCCGCGATCGCCGCCGAGCCGTTCCACCCGGTGTTGCGCGGCAAGCTGATCACCGGGGACGAGTCGCTTCACCTCCTCGCCGACGTCGCGGGCGGCGGCGGAGTGGACAAGGCCTCGCTGGATTGCCTGTGGTGGCCGCCACACAAGATCAGCGGCCGTTACCTGGCGCCGTTCCTCGCTTCCAGCGAGGTTCACGCCGAGCCCGAGCCGCCGCGCCACTCGTTGGATGTGGAGGTCGCGCTCCCGACGGAGTGGCACTCGGAGCCGATGGCGCTCGACCCCTACAGCTCTCCTCGGGTCGACTGATCCCGAGACCCCCGGCCGCCCAACGGGCCATTGTGAATGCGAACGGCCCGGGCACTGTGCCCGGGCCGTCGAGGCGAATCGAGTTGTGCGAGCGCCTACGCGGCGACCGCGGCGGGGATCAGGCCCCGCTCCTCGAGGTAGCCGAGGATCTGCTCGGCGGACTCCTCGGGCGACTGGTGCTCCGTCTCGATGACGAGCTCCGCGTTCTCCGGGGGCTCGTACGGGTCGGAGACGCCGGTGAACTCCTTGATCTCGCCGGAGCGGGCCTTCGCGTACAGGCCCTTCACGTCGCGCTCCTCGCAGACCTCGACCGAGGCCTTCGCGTAGACCTCGATGAAGCGGTCGTCCATCATCTCGCGCGCCTCGTTGCGGATCTCCCGGTAGGGGGAGATCGCGGCCGTGATCACCGGCACGCCATGCCGGGAGAGCAGGTTGGCGACGAAGGCGATGCGACGGATGTTGGTGTCGCGGTCCTCCTTCGAGAAGCCAAGGCCCTTGGAGAGGTTCTCGCGGACGATGTCGCCGTCGAGGACCTCGAGTGCGACCTCGCGCTTGCGCAGCTCCTTGACGAGCTGGTTGGTGATGGTCGTCTTGCCGGAGCCCGAAAGCCCGGTGAACCAGAGCGTAAAGCCCTTGCTGTCACTCACTAAATACCTTCCTTGTATGCGTCGATGAGTATCTCCGCAACCTCGTCCCTACTGAACTCGTGGGGCGGCTTCTCGCCGGCCTCGAGCATCTCGCGGACCTTGGTCCCCGAGAGGAACAGATGCGACTCCTGGGGGTGCGGGCAGGTCTTGGCCGAGCCCATCCCCTCGCAGTCGTTGCACCAGAACGTGTGCTCGAAGAAGAGCGGCGTGATGCCCAGCTTCTCGATGTCGATGTCATCGAAGATGCGCTGTGCGTCGTAGGTGCCGTAGTAATCACCCACGCCTGCGTGATCGCGTCCCACGATGAAGTGGGTGCAGCCGTAGTTCCGTCGGATGACCGCGTGCAGAACCGCCTCGCGGGGGCCCGCATAGTGCATCTTGCCGGGATTGACCCCGAGCATCACGTGGTCCGGGTGGTAGTAGTTCTCCATCAGGACCTCGTAGCAGCGCATCCGCACGTCCGCGGGAATGTCACCCTTCTTGGTCTCGCCGATAAGCGGGTGGATGTACAGCCCGTCGCAGATCTCGAGCGCGGCCTTGGTCAGGTACTCGTGCGCCCGGTGGATCGGGTTGCGGGTCTGAAAGGCGACGATGCGCTTCCACCCGCGGTCCGCGAACGCCTGCTTGGACTCCGCGGCCGTCTGGTAGCGCTTCATGAACGCGTCGTCGTGGTCCGGCAGCGCATCGGCCTCGATCCTCCCGGCGACGCAGCGACTGCCCTCCTCGCGGATGGCGGCCACGCCGGGGTGCTCGTTGTCGGTGGTGCGGTAGACCTTCTCGGCCTCCAGCTCCACGTCGCGCTCGAAGACCTCGCTGACGGTGAGGCGACCAAGCGCCTTGGCGTTAGCCGCGGACAGCTCGATGACGTCGCCCTCCGAGCAGTCGAGGTCGGTGGCCAGCGTGATCGGGATCGGCCAGATCTCGTCGCTCGAGGCGAGGGTCATGTTCTCGCAGACGGAGCGCCAGTCCTCGGAGCCCATGAAGCCCTCGAGCGGGGCGAAGCCCCCGTTTGCGAGCAGCTCGAAGTCGCTGGTCTGACGGTTGGTGAGCGTCAGACTCAGCGCCGTCTCGGCGCTACCCATTGATCCCGCACTCCGTGCGGTCGGTTCCGGCCCAGCGGCCCGAGCGGTCGTTGTCGGACTCGCTTGGCATGGAGGTGCAGGGCATGCATCCGATGGATGGGTAGCCCTGGTCGTGAAGGGGGTTATATGGCACGTGATAGTCCTTTATGTAGTTCCAAACTCGCTTGTCATCCCAGTCGGCGAGCGGGTTCAGCTTCCAGAGTCCAAACCGGTCGTCCCATCCGAACTTCGGAGCATTGGCTCTCGTGTCCGAATCGACCCGGCGAACGCCTGAAACCCAGCAATCGACCCCGACTAGGGCGCGTCGCATGGTAGCTACCTTGCGCGGGGCGCAGCATTCGTCCTCCGGACCCCACTCCCCCGCGTCCCACCGCGCACGAAGGCCGGGGGGGTTGTTCTGCACGTAGCGTTCGAACTCGATCCCGAAGTGCTCGGCGATGCGATCACGCGTCTCGTACGTCTCCGGGAACAGCAGCTCGGTGTCGAGGTAGAAGTAGTTCGAGTTCGGCTCGATGCGGTGGGCAATGTCGATCGTCACCGAGCTGGTTTTCTGGAAGGAGACCGCAAACCGGAGCTTTGGGTGGAAGGTCTCGACCGCCCAGGCGATGGCCTCCTCCGCCGAGAGCGGCTCGATCCTCGCGGTGATCTCCGCCGGGTCGACCAGCTCGCCGTTGATGGTGGGGAGCCGGGGGGGAAGTCCGTTCCCGTTCCCGTTCCCGTTCGCGGTCTCGCTCGGCATCGGGGTGTCGAGTAGGACCGGCCGTGCACGTGTGATCGACTCGTTCATACAGCGCACTCGCCCTCGCCGCGCTCCACCTTGTAGGGCTCCGAGCGCGACCAGTCTACGAACTGATCGAGCGTGGAGAGGCTGAACTCAACCGGCATCGTGAGGTCCTTGACCTCGGCCTCGAAGGTCTCCGTGCCGACCCGCTCGACGAAGGCGTTGAACGCCTCTCCCTCGTTGCGGTCGCCCTCGTACAGGCGCAGCCAGCGCTCGACGGCGTCGGGGACGCGCTTCGCGGGCAGGCGAGCCTTCAGGCGGTGACCGTAGAGCACCTCACCGCCCTCGTAGTTGCCGCCGAGGTGCGGGATGTAGGCGGGGAGCTGCTTGTCGCCGACCTTCAGCGACGCGCCGTAGAAGCCGATGTTCGCTATGTGGTGCTGGGAGCACCCGTTCGGGCAGCCCGACATCTTGATGTGGACCTTGCGGGTGAGTGGATCGGTGATATCCATCTCCTCCACCCGGGTCTGAATCGCCTTGTTGAGCCCCATCGAGGCGGTGATCCCGAGCTTGCAGGAGTCGGTCCCCGGGCAGGAGACCACATCGGTGATCTCGTCCTGGCCGGCGTCGTTTAGGCCCAGGTCACCGAGGCGCCGGTAGACGTCGTAGATGGCCTCGTCGCGCACCCAGCGCAAGACGAGGTTCTGGTGCACGGTCGTTCGCGCGTAGCCGCCCGAGAACTCGCGCATGATCGCGGCGAGCCCGCGGAACTGCTTCGGCGTGAGATCGCCTCGGGTGACCTTGATCGAGACGGTCGAGAAGCCGTCCTGACGCTGGGCGCTCACGTTCGATTCGACGAAGCGGTCGAACTCCGAGCGGTCGCCGTTGGGGCTGGAGACCTGGGCCGGGACCGATGGCGCGTTGGCCTCCTCGTTCTCGTAGAACATCAGGTGGTCAATCGAGAAATCGCGCTCGGCGACCCATTCGCCCTGGAGCTCCTCGGAGACCATCTCCCGGAAGGCGTCGATCCCGATCTTGTCGATCAGCACCTTGATCCGGGCCCGGGCGCGGTTGACGCGCAGCCACTCCTGGCGGTCGAAGAGGCGGAACACGGCCTCGGAGACCTTGAGGAAGTCGCCGTTGTCGAGCTCGACGAAGTCGTACAGGGTGGGGGCGACGCGGGGCATGATGGAGGTGCCGCCGCCGACCCGGACCTCGACGCCCCGGACCCCGTCGCGAATCCGCGGGATGAAGCCGATGTCGTGAATGCCGGTGATCGCCACGTCCTCGTCGGTGGCGGTGAACGCCGTCTTTACCTTGCGGGGCATCAGCTGCGTTGTCGGGTGGCGCACGAAGTAGCGCACGTAGGCCCCGGCGTAGGGCGTGATGTCGAAGAGCTCGCCCTCGGTGACGCCGGCGAAGGGGTCGCCGGTGACGTTGCGGACCGTGTTTCCGCAGCCCTCGCGGGAGGACAGGCCCGAGTCCGAGATGCGGCGGATCAGCTCGGCCATCTGCTTCAGCGGGATGTGGTGGATCTGGATGTTCTGGCGGGTGGTGATGTGGCCCTTGTTGAGCGGGGCGTACTCCTCCACCACGTCGGCGAACATCTCCATCTGCTCCGGCGTGATCCCGCCCATTGGGAGCTTCACGCGGCACATCTGCACGTCGGGCTGGCGCTGGCCGTAGACGCCCTGCTTTAGGCGGAAGCCGATGAACTGATCCTCGGGCGTCTGGCCGTCGAGGAACTTGTCGGACTCGCTGTCGAAGTCGTCGAACTCCCGCTCGATGTAGGGAATCCAGTGGCCCGGGACGTTCTCGTAGACCTCTGGGTTCTCGAGTGATCCGAGCTTGCCCTTGCCCTTCTGGGGCTTGCGATGCTCGACGTCGAGCTTGTACTCGGCGGCGATGCGCTCGGCCGCCGTATCGGGCTTGCTCTCAGCGTCGTCCTGGGCGCGCTCGGGCGCGGCGGTCGGCTCCATGCGTGGAGTATGGCATAAAGCCCTAATCCCGATTGGGATTAGGGTGTTTTAGTTGGCGTGAGCTCAGTCGACCTCGGTGTCGTCGATGATGAAGGCGACTCGGACGTGAGCGCGGTACTCATCGAGGTTCTCGCCTCGGATGCCGGTCGAGACGATGTCAACCGCGCGGATGTTGCGAAGCGAGCCGGAGGCCTGCTGCAGGGCCTGCTTGGCGGCGTCGTCGCTGGATGTCTTCGAGCTGCCGACCAGCTCGATGATCTTGACTACGGCCATCTTTATCTCCTCCTGTTCGGCCGGCTTGCGGATGCGCCGGCTCCTGAGAGGGTTCTATCCGGTTTGCGGGCCGCGCGCTGGGGCATGTCCCCAGATCGCGGCGCTCACCTGGCGGGCCGAGATTCCCTCCTCGAGCGCGGCGCGCTGCCATCCGCTGGCGGGCTCGCCGACGGCGGGCGCCGGCGCGGTCTCGGCCAGGAACTGCTCGAGGGCCGCGACGATCGCGGCGGCCTCGGTCTCGGATGCCGGGCCGGAGACGATCTCGATCCGCGGCCTCGGGGGCTTGCGCCGGCCGTTGGTAGCCATCCTGGGAATCTAACCTGCCGGGGGTGACCGGGATCCCCATCCTCGATTCGGAGGCGGTCCTCGCCGCCGTGCCTCCCGTGGCCGCGGTCGAACGGACTCGCCTCGCGTTCGAGCGGCACGCCGCCGGGGAGTGGGTCATGCCGGCGAAGGTCTACCTCGACGCGCCTCCCGACGGTGACTTCCGCGCGATGCCGGCGCGGGGCGACGGGTTCGCGCTGCTGAAGTGGGTTACCTCGTTCCCGGGCAACCCCGAGCGGGGCCTCCCGGTGGTGACCGGCGCGCTGCTGCTCTCGAGCGCGCAGACGGGCGAGCTCCTGGCGATCATGGACTGCGCCGCCGTGACGTCGCTTCGCACGGGCGCGGCCGCCGCGGTCTCCGCGCAGGCGCTGGCCCGCGAGGGCGCGGAGTCGGTGGGCCTGATCGGCTGCGGCGTGAACGGGGCGTGGGCCGCGAGGTGCCTCCTGGCGGCGGGGTATGCCCAGGGCGTTTGCTTCGACCCGAGGGAAGCGGCCGCGGAGTCGCTCGCAGCGGAGTTGGGCTGGGTCGAAGGGGGGCGGGACGAAGCGGCTAGGCAGGACGTTGTCGTCACGGTGACGCCCGCGTCCGAGCCGGTCGTCCGTCAGGCCGATCTACGACCCGGGCAGCACTACGCCGTGCTGGGCGCGGACGCGCACGGGAAGGCCGAGGTTGAGGCGGCGGCGCTGAGTCGGTGTTCGCTCTTCTGTGACGAGTGGGAGCAGGCCTCTGGGGGTGGAGAGCTCTCGGGCCCGGTCGGGCGGGGCGAGCTCTCTCGTGAGGACGTACGCGAGCTCGGGCGCGTGCTTCGGGGCGAGGTGGAGGGCCGGGGCGGTGAGGACGAGATCACGCTCTTCGATTCGACCGGATTGGCGATCCAGGACCTGGGGATCGCCACGGCTGTGTATTCCGCGTGGCGCCGGGGCGACATCGACGCCCCGACCGCTGCCCTTTAGCGCCCCGTTCGGCGGCTGTGCTGCACCGGTGTCGTATGGCGACCCCCATCCAGCACGGCTGTGCGGCTAGCGGCGCTTGACGCGCTCGCAGCCCTTGACGGTGTCCTCCGGGTCCGCGATAACGCTGTCTGAGCCTGGGCCGCAGCGGACCTGCTCGGCCACGCCGTCGGCGGCCCGCAGGCGATCGTCGCCCCTGCCGCCACCGATGTCGTCGAGGCCTGGGCCGCCGACGACGATGTCGTTGCCTCGCCCGCCCTTTACGGAGTCCGAGCCTGCGCCGCCCTTGACGCGATCGCCGCCGCGCCCGCCGCGGACGCGATCGTCGTCCTCCTCGCCGTTCACCTTGTCGCGGCCGCGGCTGCCGCCAACGCAGTCGTCGCCGGCGCGGCCCTTGATCCGGTCGTTTCCGGCGCGGCCCTTGATGCGGTCGGAGGCGGGGGTCCCCGCCAGGTCGTCGTCGCCGGTCGTGCCGCGGATCGTTCCGAGCGGATCGCACGCGGTGGGCGGCGGGCCCGGCTCGCGCGGGTCGGCCACGAGGAGCTCGACGTTGCGGTCGTCGAGCTGACCCTCACCGGTGCCGACGCCGCCCTGGGGGTCGTTGGCCGCCAGGGTGCGCCCGATCGACGCCAGCTCCGACGGGGTCATGTCCCCGACCTCCGCGCCGGAGGCGGCGGCGGCGGCGTCGCTGGCGTGGTCGACGATCGTCCCGAAGATCGACAGGGTGCCGTCGTCGTTGTCGAAGAGCTCGATCAGGCGCGTCTGCTGGGGCCAGTCCGCCTCCGCGGCGACACGCATGTCCCAGAACCCGCCCCCGCTCGGATTGGGGTGGGCGTTGATGGAGTTCACATGCGAATGGCCCGCGACCCACGCCACGGCGTGCGGGTACTGGAAGAGGAGCTCCTCAAGATCGCCTCCCAGGTGGATCGGTGAGGAGTCGCGAGGATCAACATCACAGCCGGGGTTGTCACCGTGGCCGTGCTCGTCCGGTCCCGTGCAGGGGCCCGCGATCTCGTCAGGGGCCGGGGAGGTGAGGCTGGGGATGGCGTGGTGGCTGAAGATGACCACCAGCTCGTCCGCCGCGGTCGCGTCCTGAAGCTGCTGCTCGAGCCACTGGAACTGAGGATGGTCGATGTTGCCGTCGGCCGACGGGCCGGTGACGCCCGCCTCGGAGACGGTGTTGAGCCCGATGATGCGCAGGCCCGGCTCGGGGCTCCACGCGTAGTAGCCCGCCGAGCCGCCGGAGTCGGTGAGCTCGTCCGGGTCGGTGAGCCCGAATCCGTGGCCGTCCGCCTGTGAGCCTGAGAGGAAGATGTCGCGGTACTGCTCGGTCGACACGTACTGGCGCCGGGGGTCGGGCGGGACGAAGCCGAGCTTGGTGGGATCGCTGGCCAGGAGGTTCAGCAGGTTCGCCGGGCTCAGCGCGGCGAGCGCCTGTGAGAGCGAGTCCGGATCGGTTGTCACCGGTGCCATGACCTTGATGCACCCGGTGGCGACGTCCTCGATGGCGGCGTCCGCAGACTGGTTGCCCTGGACCAGCCCGTCGTGGTTGCCGATCACCAGGTAGGAGGGGACGTCGAGCCCCGCCGCCTCGAACGGCTCCTGGGCCGCGTCCATCAGGCCGTCGTACTCGGGCCAGGCCGACCAGGCGCTCGCTGGACTGTCGGGGTCGTAGAACTGGGGGGCGGGGCCCTCGTTGTAGTCGTCGTAGTCCTGGACACCGGTGTAGTTCTGCGGGCTGGCGGCGTCGGCGATCAGGGGGGCGACGGCGGTGCACAGGGGGTTCGCCGAGCCGGCCGGGTCGACGCCGCTGCCCGGGTCGAGCGTGCCGCCCTCGAGCAGGCTCAGCACCCACTGGGTCTCGTTCAGCTGCTGGCTGTCGGCGTTGTCACCGGTGGTCAGCGTGAGATCCATCGGCCGGAAGGCGCCGTCGGCGTCGGCGACCGGGCTGGCGGCGGCAAGGGCGTTCAGCTGACGGATCATCGCGTCGTCCACGTGGGGGTTGAGCGCCTCCATCGGACGCCATGCGGCGCTCGCAGGGCCCGCGTCGATGAACTCAACGCGCGAGGGGGACTCCTCGTCGGCCAGCTGGAAGTCGGATAGCTGGCCGAGGTAGATCAGCGACTCGCGGCGGCCCGCCCTCTCTGGCTGGGCCGTTCCGACGCCCTCCTCGCGAACGGTGTAGCTGGGTTCGCCCGGGCCGAGTGCGAGCTCCTTGAAGTCCGGATCGGAGTTCGGCACGATCCGCTGCTCGAGCGTCGTCCTTGCCAGGGTGTCGGGATCGGCGGCGGCCACGGCAACGCCCGCCGCGGTCACCGCGGCGACGCCGATCACGGCCACGCCCGTCAGACGCCGGATGCTGTTGCCCCGGTTTCTCACTCCTCGCCCACGAGCGAGGCTACACCCGCGCTTCCGAGGCTGCGCCGGTTGCGGCTATCGGCGCAGAGCCCGGCGTTCCAGCGCCCGCGTCAGCACACGTCCGCGACTGTCGGCCGGGCCTCGCAGCCCGAACAGGCGCATCACGCTGGGCGCGATGTCCACGTTGATCGGCTTGTTGCGTCGGCCCGCGCCCTGGACCGTGCCGTTCTTGACCAGCCCGCTGGCGCCGGCGATGGCGAGGAAATTGTCGCTCGTTTGAGGGGCACCGTGGCTGCCCGGCACCGGGTTCGACTGCGGGCCGGGATCCGAGAAGGCGTAGCCGGGCGCACTGGTGATGAACAGGTCGCCGCCGCGGGCGCCGCCCACGTGCCAGCCCTTGCGGGTGTGCTGGCGGCCGCCGTCGGCCGGGTTGGGCCGCCGGTAGTATGCCTCGCCGACGCCGGTCTCCGCGATGATCGCGTCGCGCATCCGCTTCAGCAGCTCGTGGCGGCCAGGGTCCTTGCGGTCGGCCAGGTAGACCAGCTCGACGCTGCCGTTCGACCCGTTCACCGGGAGGTAGGCGTTGTCCGGGATGCCCGCATCGGAGAAGACCTGGCTCGGCTCGACCTTCAGCGGCGCCGTGTCCATTGAGTGGTCGGAGACCAGGAAGAGAACGCTGCGGTCCCAGATGCCCTCCGCCCGCAGCGTGTCCACAAGCCGCTCGATCTCGTCGTCGGCGAGCGCTATGGCCTGGTCGTAGACGGGAAGGCCGGTGCCGAAGGCGTGGCCGGCGGAGTCCACCTGCGGCAGGTTGACGAAGGTGATGCGGGGCCGCTGGTTGGTGCGGACGCGGTTGCGCACGCCCTCGGTGACCGAGCGCACGACCTCGTCCATGACGATCTCGTCGGTCAGCGCGTAGCCGGTGGCGGGCTGGGTCTGCACGCTCTCGCAGTACTCGTCGTCGTCGGGGTCCGACGAGCAGGGCGCCCAGAGGTAGTCAACGTCGCGCTTGTTCGGCCGCTTGTTCTGCCCGGCGAAGATGGCCCCGAGCTTGGGCTTACCCATGATCGCGGCCGTCGTGGGGTGTCGCAGTCCGGCCTGGCGGCGCACCGACTCGAAGATGAACTCGGCCCGCGCGCAGCTTCTGTGCTCGCCGCTGGTCTCGGTGGGCAGCACGCCAACGTCGAGCGGTCCCGTGCGCACGCATGACTCGTCGTGCTCGAGCGGGGCGTAGATCGCGTACGCGTTTCCGGCCACGCCGGACCTGTCGGTGAAGGCTCCGCTCATCATCGCCGCGTGGTTGGCGTTGGTGACCGCGGGCATCACCGAGCGCGAGCCGGGGAAGTAGGTCGCGTCTGCGTCCTCGTTGCCGGCGAGCAGCGAGGAGATGAACGGCGCCTTGCCCATCTCGACGCGGTCGCCGTCGAGGCCATCGATCACGACCACGTACACGAACGGCCTCGGGGAGGCGTCGGCCGCGGCGGGCAGCAAGAGCGCGGCGAGGATCGCGCCCAGGGCCAGGGCTGCGCGAGTCACTGCCCCTCGCCCCTGCGGAGGGCCTGGCGGACCGTGTCCGGGTAGCGGAAGATCTGGTCGAGGGTCGCGTCGGGCACGTCATAGCCCAGTTCGTCGAGGTATCCGGTCGATTCCATGAGGGTCAGGTCGTGCGGTTTGGGCCGCGCGACCTTGGCCTCGGCCTTGCCGTCCTGCGTCGAACAGGCCGCCGTCTGCGACTCGAGGAACTCGTACATCGGCAGGTCCGGCGGCTCGATGTTCTTGCGCTTGAAGTTGAAGCTCCGCGCGATGTTGGACGCGTAGCGGTGACGCTTGTTGAGGTGGCCGAGGCCGAACCGGTAAGAGATCAGCTTCAGGATCGACTCGTGCGTGACGGGCATGTGGCTCACGCCGCCCTTGCGCGTGTAGGGCGAGATCGCGACGCCGGGGGTCCGGAACCCGGTGAGGGACCAGTCGTTGTTGATGTCGGCAGCGTTACGAAGGTCGTCCGGAACGAACCGAGGCTTCACGTGGTCGAAGAACCCGCCCCACTCGTCATAGTCGATGAACATCACGCCACGCTCGTAGTGCGGAGAATCCATGAACGCGTGGGCGACGTCGGCCATGAAGGCCTGCCCCAGGCGCACGTCACCGTGCGGATGCTCGTCCGCCGAGAGTCCGTCGCCGCCCCCGCCATCTCGGAAGGGGGGGTCGACGAAGCAGATGTTCGGCAGCGTGCCGGTCGCCGCATGCGCGTAGAAGGTTGAGATCGGCTTCGTCCACGCCAGTCCACGCAGGCCGTAGAGGCCCGCGAACGGGAGGTCCGAGTTGTAGTAGCCGACGCTCACGCCGTTGGCCTGGGCGCGGTCGAAGATCGTCTCCCAGGTGAATCCGAGGTCGGGGTTGATCGGGAACTCGTTCGATTTCTGCCCGCCGTTCTGGGCACCCCATTGGTAGTGGCGGTTCGGGTACGTCGAGGCCATGATCGAGCAGAACCATCGGTCGTAGAGGGTGAAGGCGTCGGCGGCGTGCGGCAAGAAGCCCAGGTCCTCCTTCTCGTAGTAGCCGATCGCGAACTCGTCGCTACCCGAGC
Source organism: uncultured Solirubrobacterales bacterium (assembly GCA_963807385.1). Taxonomy (GTDB): domain Bacteria; phylum Actinomycetota; class Thermoleophilia; order Solirubrobacterales; family 70-9; genus JBDTSW01. The sequence goes on along the minus strand of CAWEBQ010000003.1, from coordinate 494,904 downwards.
CGGCCTCGTTGCCGTGGACGAAGCGATCGTTGCGCCCGCCGTTCCACTGCCAGCGCCCCCCGTTCCAGCCGTGGTCGGGGTCCGGGTGCCCGCACCCCTGGAAGTCGGGCGTGAGGTGGTACGTGTCGAGCATGTTGCCGTCCGGGTCCGGGTAGGAGAGGCCCTCGTTGCGAGCGTCGGCGTCGGGGTGCCAGCCGAAGTAGTGATCGAAGGAGCGGTTCTCCATCATCAGGACTACGACGGTGTCGATCGGCATGTTCTGCGGGCTCGGCAGCGGCCGCAGACCCGCGCGCTTCGTCGCCTCCGCAACGAGAGTCTCGGCGGGGAGGGTCGCCGCCAGCGTCGCGCCGCCGGCGAGCATCGCCGTACGGCCCAGGAACTCCCGCCGGCGCATGTAGGCCTCCGGGTGCTCGGCGGCCAGCCGCTCGGACCGCTCCGGTGTCAGCTCGCCCTCGGAGAGCCGGTCTGAATGGTCGTTGGGTCGTGGCCTCATGTCGGCTCGATCACCTCCTCGCACTCGTACACGCCGTCCTCAAACTCGTCCACGATCGCGGTGTCGACGCCGCGCCCGCAGAAGAGCCGGTCGAGTTCGCCGTCGCGAGCCCTCAGCACGTCGGAGCCCTTCCCCCCCTGCAGGATGTCCTCTCCCGGACCGGGCCGAAGCATGTCGCTGCCGTTGGCTCCACGGAGGGTGTCGCCCTTCCCGCGGCCGATCAGGGTGTCGGACCCGCCGAGACCGCGGAGGATGTCACGCTGGGGGCCACCGACCACGCGATCGGGCCCGTCTGTTCCACTGACGACGGCCGCGAGGGCGGGGATGGCCAGCGCAGCGAGGGCCAATGCTCCCGCTGCGAGCGCTGGGACCACAACCTTCTTTCCTCGCATCGACACCCGCCGATCCTAGGCGCTCGCGAGGGTCAAAGCGCCGGTTCCAGCGATCTTCACAACGTCTTCACCGTGGCCCGGACCCCCGTGGCTGAGATCCGGTTCGGCAGATGGCCCGGATCTCCGCCGCGAGGCGGTGCTGGTCCGAGCGCAGGCGCTGGTGGGTGACCCGGAACACGCGGAGTCCGGTCAGTTGGAGCGCGACGTCGCGCCGGCGATCACGCTCGAACTGCGCTCTCGAGCGGTGTGACCCGTAGCCGTCGAGCTCCACTACCAGCCCGTGTTGGGCCAGAAGCAATCGACCTCGTATCCGTGCACCGTCTGGTTGAACAAGGGCATCGGCAGGCCAGAGCGGACGCAGAAGCGGGCGAAAGCGCGCTCGAGCGGCGAGCGCGTTAGCGACGTCGGGCCGCACTCCAGGGCCATCACTCGCAGGAGGCCGCTGTTGCGGTGTCCGCGGGTCGTTGCGCAGAGGTGCTGGAGGCCGCTTACGCCGGTCGTAACGTGGACCGGACCCTCGATCACGCGGCTATAGCCCCGCAGCTCGCACGCGCCGCGCCGGCGTGGCTACAGCGGGTCCCGCCGGGCCACCTCGGGGCGGGGGCCCTAAAGCGGGATGTTGCCGTGCTTGCGCTTGGGCTGCTCGACCCGCTTGGTCTGAAGCATGCGCAGCGCACGGATCAGGCGCGGGCGGGTCTGGTGGGGCTCGATCACGTCGTCGATGTAGCCACGCTCGGCGGCCGAGTAGGGGTTCGCGAAGTGCGCCTTGTAGTCGGCGATCAGTTTTTCGCGACGCTCGTCGGGGGTGGGGGACTGGGCGATGTCCTTGCGGTAGATGATGTTGACTGCACCCTCCGGGCCCATCACGGCGACCTCCGCCTGCGGCCAGGCGAAGTTGAAGTCGGCGAGCATGTGCTTTGAGTTCATGACGTCGTAGGCGCCGCCGTAGGCCTTGCGGGTGACGACCGTCAGCTTCGGAACCGTCGCCTCGGTGAACGCATACAGCAGCTTCGCCCCGTGGCGGATGATGCCGCCCCACTCCTGCGAGGTGCCCGGGAGGAAGCCAGGCACGTCGGTGAACGTGAGCAGCGGGATGTTGAACGCGTCGCAGGTGCGGACGAATCGGGCGGCCTTCTCCGACGCTTCGATGTCCAGCACCCCCGCCAGGTGCTTGGGCTGATTGCCGACGATCCCGATCGGATACCCGTCGAGGCGCGAGAACCCGCAGATGATGTTCTGCGCGAAGTGCTCGTGGACCTCGAAGAACTCGCCGTCGTCCACGATCAGGGCGAGCACGTCGCGCATGTCGTAGGGCTTCTGGGGGTCGGCGGGAACGATCGTGTCGAGCTCCGCCTCCTCGCGGTCGGGGTCGTCGTAGGGCTCGACCCGGGGTGGCATCTCGAGGTTGTTCTGAGGCAGAAACGAGGCCAGGTAGCGCACGTCCTCGAGGCAGGACTCCTCGTCCTCGGAGGCGAAGTGCGCCACGCCCGACTTCGAGTTGTGGCTCATCGCCCCGCCGAGCTCCTCGAACTCGACCTCCTCGCCCGTGACCGTCTTGATCACCTCGGGCCCGGTGATGAACATGTGCGAGGTCTCCTTGACCATGAAGATGAAGTCGGTCATCGCCGGGGAGTAGACGGCTCCGCCCGCGCACGGGCCCATGATGATGCTGATCTGCGGGATCACCCCCGAGCTCTGCACGTTGCGGACGAACACGTCCCCGTAGGCGCCAAGCGAGACCACCCCCTCCTGGATCCGCGCCCCGCCCGAGTCGTTGATCCCGATCACCGGCATCCCGACCTTCGCCGCGAGGTCCATGATCTTGCACATCTTCTCCGCCATCACCTCTCCGAGCGACCCGCCGAAGACGGTGAAGTCCTGGGAGAACACGGCCACGGGGCGGCCCTCGATCGTGCCCCAGCCGGTCACCACCGCGTCGCCGTATGGCCGGCGCTTCTGCATCTCGAACTCGTAGGTCCGGTGCCGGACGAAGGTGTCGAGCTCCTCGAAGGATCCGGGGTCGAGCAGCTTCTCGATCCGCTCGCGCGCCGTCAGCTTCCCCTTGGCGTGCTGCTTCGCCACCGCATCCTCGGAGGCGGAGTGGATCGCCTGCTCGCGCAGCTCACGCAGCTGGGCGAGCTTCTCCTCGGATGTCTCGGGGACCGTCTGGCGCATGCGGCGGCGGAGTCTACGCCCGGAGCTTCTAGGGCTCGTTCAGGAGGACGGAGACGTCGTCGTCGCCGACGTTCGTGACCACGACGTCAGGTCCGTCGACGCCGTCCAGGTCCGCCACCGCCGAGCCGATCGGGAAGTCTCCGACGTCGTAGTCGTTCGCGGCGTCGAACTCGCCTTCGCCCAGCCCCGGCAGGACCGAGACGTCGTCGTCATCGGCGTTCGATACCACCAAGTCCAGGATGCCGTCCCCGTCGAAGTCACCGTGCTCGACGAAGAACGGGTTCGCCCCCACGGCGTAGTTGTCGGCCCCCGCGAAGCGGCCGCGGCCGCGGCCGACCCGCACGGTCACGTCGTTGTCCATCGAGTTGGGCACGGCGAGGTCCTGGCCGTCCCCGGCCTTGAAGCCGGCGACCGCGATCGAGAACGGCGCCTCGCCCACCTCGAAGTCTCGCCGCGTGTTGAAGCGGCCGCCGCCCCGGCCCAGCACGATCGACACATCGCCGGCCATGTCGTTGACCACCGCGAGGTCCTGGGCGCCGCCGCCGTCGAACTGCCCGGCCTCGAGCGCCCGGGGCGTGTCGCCCACCTTGCGGTCGGCGACGCGTCGGAAGTTGCCGTTCGCCCGTCCCAGCAGGACCGAGACGTCGTCGTCGTTGAAGTTCGCCACCGCGAGGTCGTGCCGGCGCCCCGCGTTGAAGCGGCCGCGCGCCACCGAGCGGGGACTGGAGCCGACCTCCTCCGTGCCACCGTCGGCGAAGGTGCCGTCTCCGGCCCCGATCAGGATCGAGACGTTGCCGTCCCCGCGGTTGACGACGGCGAGGTCGATCCTCCGGTCGCCATCAAACTTGCCCGTCGTGATGTCCTGCGGCTCGTCGCCGACGGCGTAGTCGTCGTCGAGGTCGAAGTCGCCGGCACCGTCGCCGAGGAGGATCGAGACGTCGTCGTCACCCTTGTTCGCGACCGCGAGGTCGGGCGCGTCGTCGTTGTCGAAGTCTCCGACGGCGACGGACTCCGGCGCGTCGCCGACGGCGAAGTCGGCCGCGGGCGCAAAGAGCGCAGCACCCCGTTGCAACGCGCTGGCGGAGACCCCGATCGTGAGGGTTCCGGCGAACGCGACGACCACGAGCACCGTGGCTGAACGCGACCGAGTCACGGTCGCCATCGTCTCACGCCCACGACCCCGTGTCCAGGAGGCCGCGCCTTTCGGAAGGGCTGCGAGACGCTAGCCGGCGCGGGCGCGCGCCAGAACGACGGCCAGGGCGTCCACCACCACCGGGTCGAGCTCGCGTCCCGAGGAGTCGTGCAAGGCGTCGAACGGCCGCCTCGGCGTCGGGCCGCCGTCCGCATCGGACTCGGCGTCGGTGAGCGCCGAGTAGCAGGCGTAGGCAGCGCGCGAGATGCGCGCCTGAAGTGGGATCGCCTCGCCGGCCAGCCGGTTCGGGCCGCCCCCGTCGAAGCGCTCGCCCCCGAGGCGGATCCACTCGCAGACCCGGTCGGGGATCCCGGCGCCGCGGGCGAGCTGTGCTCCCCATTCATGGTGGGCTTCCACCTGGGCGCCTTCCTCGAGCGTCCGGCTCCCCACGGGCTTCGCCAGGATCTCGGCCGGCAGGTAAACGCGCCCTACGTCGTGGAGCTTTGCTGCCTCCCGGACCAGCTCCGCGCCCGGGCGCGCGAGCCCGAGCTCGGCGGCGGCGGCGAAGGCGTAGGCGCCCGCCGCCTCCCCGACCTCCCGGGAGCCATGGAAGTGGGCCTCCAGGCCGTCAATGAGGGGTGCCCCGCGCATGCGGACCAGCGAAACGAGGCTCAGCTCCGAGGCGCCGGCCTCGGGATCAGCCGCGTGTGAAGGGACGTCGTTCGGGGGATCCGAGCTCATCGAGGAGCTGCTCCAGGGCCCCGAGGGCGACAGCGGGGTCGGGCGCCGCGTGTTGGGCGGTGATCGAGACGGAGGTTCCGAACCCCTTCTCCGCCAGCTCGATCGCGATCCGGGCATACGGGGCGGCCTGCCCGTTCTGAGCGCGCCAGGCGAGGACCCGTTCGGGCTCTCGGTCGGTCACCTCGATCGGGATCGGATCGGCCAGCCCAACGAGGCCGCCCATCCACGCCTCCATGCGCTGCAGGTCGTCCGCGAGCTCCCACAGCTCGGGGGCCGACTTGACCAGGGTTCGGCTTGCTTTGGTCTCCATCCCCGGGGTTTCGGGCACGGCCGCGTGAGTCCTTCCATGCCTCATCCGCCTTGAAACCGTAAGCGCAGGCGGCCCGGATGCGATCGACGTCATGCGGCGATCGTCGTCCAGCGAGCTCACGACGAGGGCGAACACTCACTTCCACGAGGGTTGGATGGAGTGCGCGCCTCAGGCGCCGGCTCAGCAGCTCTGGGGCCTTGGGTCCTTGCGGCGGTCGAAGAGCGCGCCCTCACCGACGGCGGCACCCGGCCCGCAGTCGATCCTGGCATCGCGCTTGCCGTCCTCGGCGAAAAGGCGGTCGAGGCCTCCCATGCCCAGGAGCTTGTCCTTGCCGGCGCCGCCGGAGAGCTCGTCGGCCGAGCCCCCGCCACGCAGGATATCGGCGCCGGGGCCGCCCTCGATCTGGACCCCGAAGACGCCGAGGCCCACGGGGCCGGTCACGCCGCCGCCGTTCGCGCTGATCACGTCTGCCCCGCCGCCGCCCCAAACCGTGAAGCTCGAGCCGTCGAGATCGGCCAGCTCGAGGTCGTCGCAGAGCGTGCCCGAGGCGTTGAGATCCACTCCGTCGCCGCCGATCAGGATGTCGTTGGCGGTCGAGTTCGAGTCGAAAAGAAAGATCATGTCGGCGTGGCCCCCGAGTGCGACCTCGATCTCGATCTCGTCCGGGCAGGCAACGCCGCCCTCGTCGGTGACGCCGGGCGCGAAGGCCTCGAGGTCGCCGATCTGAAGGCGCGTGGCCTCGTCCGGGCTGGTGTGCGAGACCGTGATCGTGTCCGTGTTGGTGGTGGTCGGGTCGGTAGCGCCGCAGTCGATCGCGAAGAGGCCGGCGGCGGCGGCGTGGAACACCTTGATTTCCCCGGTCGGAGCGTAAACGGCGAGGTGAGTCCCGACGTCGGGATCGCCTGTCACGGCCAGGGTGTCGGTGGCCGAGCTGTACGAGCAGACCGTCGCGGCGTCAGCTCCGGACGGAGCCCAGAGCGCTACGCATAGGCATAGGGGCGCGGCGAGAGTTCCCAGTCGTCTCATCAGAAGAACGCCCCCGCATTCCAGTCATTGTTCGCACCGATCGAGGTCCACCGATAGCTCTCGACGGGATGCCGGGGACCGAGATCTCGGAATCGGCCTGCCATTACATAGTGCTTTGCATGGAAAGCGTCTAACTCGGCCTGGCGGAGACGGTTTCCGTCGAGCCTCTCGGTCGTCGATGGCAAGGGTTCCGTCGGTGCCACCCCGCTCGCCAGTTGCTGATCGAGTCCCTTAGGGCTGCCACGGCCGGGGGAGCAGCGAAGTCACAGCGTCGTCGATTGATACGTCGCCTGAGGTCAGTTCAATGGCGAACCGGTTGAGCTGAGGCTCGAACAAGGCTGCGGCGATGAACCCTGCGACATCTGCGCGCGGCACCGACCCGTATGGGACTGCGTGGCCGACCGTGACGCGTCCGGTCCCAGGGTCGTCGGAAAGGGTGCCGGGCCGAACGATGAGCCAGTCCAAATCCGACGATGCCAGATGGATATCGGCCTCGCGCTTGACTGCCATGTAGTGCTCAAACCCTTCCGATCGCTCTCCGTTGCGCAGTGCGTCCATGAACACGGAGACCAATACGAACCGGCGCACCCCAGCGGCAGCCGCCGCGTCGGCCGCTTTGCGTAGGCCGTCTCCGTCGATGGCCGTGGTCATGTCCATGCCGGTGCCGTGTGCGCCCGCGCTGAACACGACCGCGTCATGGCCCGCGAGTCGCGCTCGGAGCTGTTCGGGGGAGTCGGCGATCAGATCGCCCCCGACCGGCGTGGCACCCGTGTCGCGAATGGCTTGAGCCTGTTCGGGGCTGCGGTGCATTCCGGTTACGTGATGGCCAAGCCCGACAAGCTGTTCGGCGAGCGGACGCCCGATGCCGCCGCCAGCGCCGATCTGGAAGATGCGCCGCGAGGCGTCGTCGCGAATAGGCGGGGTGTAGTCGGTCATGCGGTCTCTGGACGGTAGAGAGTCAGCGAGGGCGTGCCCGAGGATGAGCGCAGGCTGGTCGAGCAGGCGCAGGCGAACCTGATGGATGACGTGCCGCACGTCATGGTGGATCGTTGGCTACTCGTGCCAATCCCGCTTGCAGAGACGATCGCCGACCTGGAGGCCATCGCGCCGGTGCTGAGACTTCGCCCGCTCGACCTACCCGACGATGAGGACGATGGTGGAGGCGGAGGATCAGGGCCGCCCAGCGGTGGCCTAGGGCCGCCTGGGCCGCGTGCGGACTTTCAAAAAAATGCGCCGCCCCGGTACTCGCCGAACACGTCCCGCATCGCGCCGCACACCTCTCCGATTGAGGCGTTCTCCCGCAGGGCCTCCTTGATCGGATGCAGGAGGTTGCCCTCGCCCTCGGCGGCTTCGCGAAGCTCGGAGAGCCGGGCCTCGACCTTGTCGGCATCCCGGTCGGCCTTGAACCTCGCCAGCCGCTCGACCTGGCGCCGCTCCGCCTCTGGGTCCACCTTGAGGATGTCCACGTCGTCGATCTGGTCGGTGACGTACTTGTTGACGCCGACCACGACGTCCTGGCCCGAGCGGTAGCGCTCGTGGTAGGAGGCCGCGGATTCCTCGATCTCGCGCTGGATGAACTCGAGCGCCTTGGTCGAGCCGCCCATCTCGTCCACCTTCGCGATCAGCTCCCAGGATCTCTCCTCGATCTCATCGGTCAGCGACTCGACGAAGTACGAGCCCGCGAAGGGGTCCACCGTCTCGGCGGCGCCGGACTCGTGGGCGATCACCTGCTGGGTGCGCAGGGCGATTCGCGCTGAGCGCTCGGTCGGCAGCGCAAGCGCCTCGTCGAACCCGTTCGTGTGAAGCGACTGGGTGCCGCCGCAGACGGCGGCGAACCCCTGCAGGGCGACCCGGATGATGTTCACCTCGGGCTGCTGGGCCTGGAGGGTGACGCCGCCGGTCTGCGTGTGGAAGCGGATCATCTGCGAGCGGTCCTCGGTCGCCCCGAACTGCTCGCGCATGATCCGCGCCCACATCCGGCGCACCGCGCGGAACTTGGCGATCTCCTGGAAGACGTTGTTGTGGCAGTTGAAGAAGAACGCCAGGCGGGGGGCGAAGTCGTCGATCTCGAATCCGCGATCGAGCGCGGCCTGCACGTAGGCCTTGGCGTTGGCCAGCGTGAACGCCACCTCCTGCACGGCCGAGCAGCCCTTCTCACGGATGTGGTACCCGGAGATCGAGATCGTGTTCCACCTCGGGACGTTCTCGGCGCAGTACTCGAAGATGTCCGTCGTCAGCCGCATCGTCGGCTCCGGCGGATAGATGTAGTTCCCGCGCGCCACGTACTCCTTGAGCACGTCGTTCTGGACGGTGCCGCGCAGCTGGTCCGAGGCAACTCCCTGCTCCTCGCCGACGAGTTCGTAGAGCAGCAGCAGGATCGCGGCCGGCGCGTTGATCGTCATCGAGGTCGAGACCGCATCGAGCGGGATCTCCTCGAAGCAGATGCGCATGTCCTCGATCGTGTCGATGGGCACGCCCGTGCGCCCGACCTCGCCGTCACAAAGCGGGTCATCGGAGTCGCGACCGAGCTGGGTGGGCAGGTCGAACGCCATCGACAGGCCGGTCGATCCGTGCTCGATCAGGTAGCGGTAGCGGTTGTTCGTGTCCTCGGGGCTCGAGAAGCCCGCGTACTGGCGCATCGTCCAGAGGCGGTCGCGGTACATGCCCTCGTGGACGCCGCGGGTGAACGGGTAGGCGCCGGGCTCGCCGAGGCGTTCGGGAAGGTTCGGCGCGACGTCGCCCTCGTCGTAGAGGGGCTCGATCTCGATCCCCGAGTCCGTGAACACCCGCTCGTCGTCGGGGCCGACCATCGGGGCGATGTAGCGGTCGGCGTCCTCCGCGACCGCGCGTTCCGTTTCACGGTCGGCGCTGCCGTCGGGGCGCGAGACGTCTGCTGGTCGCGTCGCCATCGAACGTGAAGGATAAGGGCGATCCCCGGGGTACCTGCCATTCATGCGGATTGCGACGAAGGGACTGGCGGGCGTGATGGCGCTGAGCGCGTTGTTCGCCGCCTCCGCGCGGGCCACCACCGTCCGGGCTGAGCACGACGGCTCGAGCACGAGCGTCGCGCTGGCCGACGGGTCCGCTGAGGCGAACCGGCTGCAGGTGAGGCTCCCGGCCCATGCGCGCGAGATCAGGATTCGCGACGCCTCCAATCCCATCCTCGCCGAGGGCCGGCGCTGCGAACAGGGGCCGCTCGGGAGCTTCCGCGTTGATTGCCTCCTGGACGGCGAGCTCTACTTCGAGCTCGACCTCGACGCGGGAGGTGGGGACGATGAGATCACCAGCAAGGTGGAAGCCCGCTACCCGGGATTCAGGGCGTCGTTCGTCCGGATCCTCGGAGGCCCAGGTGACGACACGATCGATACGGGGCGGGCGGAGGACACGATCGATCCGGGGCCCGGCGAGGACTCGGTCCATGCGGGCCCCGGCTACGACTTCATCGTGGCGGGCGCGCTCGACGACGGTCCCGACCTCTACGACGGCGGGCCGGGGGGCGCAACGATCAGCTACGCGGAGCGGACGAGGCCGACATCGGTGCTCCTGGACGGCCTCGCAAACGATGGCGCGCTGGGGGAGGGGGACAACGTGATCGGGGCCTTCGGCGCCACAGGCGGTAGCGCCCGCGACACGTTCACCGGCGATGGCCACCGCAACTACCTGTTCGGCGGGCGCGGTCCCGATCGGCTGAGGGGTCGCGGCGGCAACGACTCGATCATGGGCGACGCCGGCGCCGACCGGATCAATGCCGGGCCGGGCAACGACCTAGTGCTCGACGCGGGCTCGCCGGGCGTGGACATCATCGATTGCGGGCCGGGGCGAGACCTCTACGAGGCCGACGCCCGCGACGTCACGATCGACTGCGAGGTTTCGCTTGCCGGGGGGCGAGCCTCGAAGGCCGAGGCGCAGGCCAGCGCGGCGAAGGGCTAGATCTCGCCCGAGAACGTGTCGCAGGTGGCCGGGTCGCCCGAGGAGTAGCCGTTCTCGAACCAGGTGCGGCGCTGCTCGGCGGTGCCGTGGGTGAAGGAGTCGGGGTTCACGGTCTGCCCGGCTCCGGCCTGGAGCCGGTCGTCCCCGACGGCCTCGGATGCGGCGAAGGCCTCGTCGAGGTCGCCAGGCTCCAGCGCGCCCTCCCGGAAGACCGTTGCCGCCCACACCCCGGAATAGCAGTCCGCCTGGAGCTCCGTTCGGACCGAGTCGCCCTCTGCCCCCGCGCCGCGACCGGCGTCGAGGCCGCTGACGTTCTGGACGTGGTGGCCCATCTCGTGGGCGATCACGTAGGCCCAGGCGAAGTCGCCCGACGCGCCGAGCTGGCGGCGCATGTCTTCGTAGAACGTGAGGTCGATGTAGACCTTGCTGTCGGCGGGGCAGTAGAAGGGACCCGCCGCCGAGCTCGCGCTTCCGCACCCGCTCGTCGTGACGCCGCCTGAGTAGAGGACGAGCTGGGCCCGGTCGTAGTCCTGGTCGTCCTGCGCAAACGCCCGCGACCACGTCTCCTGGGCGTCGGTGAAGACGTAGCTTGAGAACTCCTTCAGCTCGAGGTCGGGGTCCTCACCTGCGGGGATGGGCTGAGGGTTGTTCGCCCCGGGGGCCTTGCCTCCGAGGAGGATGGAGCCGATGTCGCCCAGGCCGCCCCCGCCGCCCCCGCCACCGCCGAACAGTTGAACCGCGAGCACGACCAAGACGAGGATCACCCCGGCGCCGCCGCCCATCTTCCCGAGCCCGCCAGGGAGCTGTAGCCCCGCGCGACCGCCACCACCGCCAGAGCCCGCGCCTCGGATGTCGATGACGTCCCTGCCGGAGGACTTGCCGCGCTTCCACTTCATCGCTCGATCGCCCTCTCTACGGCCTCCGCCATGCGCTCGGCGGGGGCGGGGTAGGTATAGGCCGCGACCGCAGCCGGATCGGGCGCCGCCGGAGGGCCGGCGATGAGCCGCCGGAGCGCGGCGCCGATCGCGGCCGGGTCGTCCGCGCGGACCACCTCGCCGCCCGTCTCCTCGACCACGCGGCCGGCGTCGGTATCCGCGGCCAGCGCCAGGATGGGACGGCCGGCGGCGAGGTACTCAAAGAGCTTGATGTTCAGCAACTGGGAGCGCTCCGGCTGTGCGATCAGGAGCAGCGCGTCAGCCTCGCGCTGGAGCGCGAGCGCGGCTTCGCGGGGCTGGCTGCCCGCGACGACGATCCGGGCCGGGGAGACGTCGCGGCGCATGAGCTCCGCCTCGTCCTCGGTCAGGGGGCCGGCGATCACCACCTCCAGCCGGGAGGCGTCCTCGGGACGTTCGCGGGCGAGGTTGCCGACCGCGTCCACCAGCGCCCGAGGATCCCTGCCGTAGCTCCCGAAGCGCCCGGTGTAGAGCAGCGACACCCGGTCCGGGTCGAGCAGGCCGGCCGTTGGCGCCGGGGCCGGCGCAGCTTCGGGATCCCACCCGTTCGTGATCACTACGGGATCGGCGATGCCGCGGTTTTGCAGGTCCTGCGCTGCCGGCTCGGACACGCAGACGACGACATCGGCCGCGCCCAGCCAGCGGCGCTCGAGCCTGCCGTCGAGCCTGCGCTGGGCTGCGGTGGGGAACTCGGGGCGCAGGGACTCGAAGGTCCACGCGTCACGAACGTCGGCGACCCACGGCACGCCGCGCCGGTGCAGCGCCATGCCCACGGCATGGACCGATTCCGGAGGGGAGGTGGTGATCACGCAGTCGAACGGGCGCTGGCGATGTAGCCGTAACGCCCCCCTGCGCGCGAACGGCGCCCAGGCCAGCGCCAGCGGCTCGGGGACGATCACCTTGCTGAGCGCGTGTGGCTTGCCGCCGTAGGTGTCGGAGTCGAACAGGGCGTCGACGGTGTTCTTGCCGGCGCGCCTGGCCCGCCAGAGCTGGGCGTCGCGGGTGCGGTGGACGGTCGGGTCGCCGTCACTGCCGTAGGCCGAGGTGGTCAGCACCTCCACCTCGTGCCCGAAACGCCGCAGGTACTTGACCATGGCCGCTGGCCGGAGCGCCCCGGTGTCCCGGCTGGGCGGGTGGAAGTAGGAGACGAGGAGGATTCGGCGGGGTGTCAAGGAGTGGCGGTTCTCACTTGCGGAGGGGCTGGCCTTGTGGGAAAGTTTCTCGCGGATGCGGGTTTCCAGGGGGAGACGCTTTGGCGGAATCATGGCCGCGGCGGCAGTCGTCGGCGCGCTGGCCGTGCCCGCCGAGGCCAGCACATTCAAGCCGACGCGCACCGACGACCCGGCGCCGAACGGGTGCAAGGCAGGTGACTGCTCCCTCCGGGAGGCGTTCCGGGACGCCGACGAGAAGCCCGGCGACGACACGGTTCTGCTCGACGGCGGCCACCGTTACGAGCTCCGTCGAGGCGTCCTGACCTCCGACAAGTCGATGACGGTCAGGTCGGACGGGGGCTCGGCGACGATCGACGGCAACGGCGACAGTCGGATCTTCAACGTCGCCCACCCGAGCGAGCCTGGACTGACGCTGTCGGGGCTCACGCTGGTCGGCGGGAAGTTCAAGGAGTCGGGCGGCGCGGTGCTCGCCAGCACCCTGATCGTGACGAACAGCAAGCTGCGTGGCAACGTCTCGACCGATGGCGCAGGAGGCGCGATTCGGGCGAACTTCCTGAACATGACGAAGAGCGTCATCGAGGACAACGAGGCCAGGTTCGGTGGTGGCGGCGCCTTCGTCGAGCGGGGGACGAGCATCAAGTTCAGCCGGATCGTCGGCAACCGGTCCCGGGAGGACGGCGGCGGCATCTACATGTCCGATGCGGTGAACGGATCCGGGGCCAGGATCGAGCACTCCACCATCGCCCAGAATCGCGCTCGGGCGTGGGGCGGTGGCGTGCTGAACGCCAACAGCCAGGCTCAGATCACGGACTCGACCATCAGCGGGAATACGTCCGGCAGGGGTGGAGGCGGCGTGGCGAACGTCACCTACAAGCCGCACCCGGGCGCGGGGCTCGCAATCGTGACCTCGACCATCGCCAAGAACAAGGCGAATGGCTTTGGCGGAGGGGTCGACAGCTTCATCGGCGTCAGCCCGGGCGATTTCCCGACGACCGACATCAGCTCGTCCACCATCGCGTTCAACAAGGCGAACGCCGACAACACCGGCGGCGAGCTTGGGGGCGGGATCCAGGTCAGCACCGACTTCCACAATCTCGAGAACTCGATCGTGGCCGACAACACGGTCGGCGCGGGCGGCGCGAACCCTGACTGCTCCGGCAACGTCGGCTCCCTGGGATACAACCTGATCGGGGACTCCACGGGGTGCGGCGGCCTGGTGGGTACGGACATCATCCAGGCACCTCAGCTCGGCAAGCTGGGCCGGTACGGGGGGCCGACCTCGACGATCAAGCTCAAGCCCGGCTCGCCGGCCGTCAACAACGCGAACGACGCCACCTGTGGCAACAAGGACCAGCGCGGCCGCACCCGCGACGACTGCGACATCGGAGCGTTCGAGCTCTAAGGGAGCTTCGCCCGCCGCGTCGTGATCGCCTCGGCGTAGGCGGCATCCATCCGGTCGGTCAGGCGGGTCCAGTCCCAGTCCACCTCGGCCTTGCCCCTCCCGGCCGCGCCCATTCGCTCGCGCTCGGCGGGGCCGGCCGCCAGGCGGTCGAGGGCGGCGCCGACCGCCGCGGGATCGCCCTGGGGGACGAGCAGCCCGGTCCGGCCGTCGTCGATCACGGCTCGCACGCCCGGGTAGTCGCTGGCGATCGTCGCCAGGCCGCAGGCCATCGCCTCGATGAGGACGATGCCGAATGACTCAGGGGGCTCGGTGGTGAGCAGGAAGAGGTCGGCAGCGCGCAGCACCCGAGGCAGCTCAGGGTGTGGGACCGCGCCGAGGAAGTGCACCCGATCGCCGACGCCCTCGGTGGCGGCCCGGGCACGGAACTCGTCGACGAGCTCGCCCCCGCCGGCCACCACCAGGTGCCAGCCGGACGCCGCCCGGGCCAGGCCGTCGATGGCCACGTCCACGCGCTTGAAGTGGTGAGCGCGGTCAAGGGTGGCGACGAAGGCGGCGACGGGAGCGTCGGCGGGGATCCCGAGCTCCTTGCGGACGCCCTCGTCCGGCCCGGGCGCGAACGCCTCGGCGTCGACGCCGTTCGGCATCACGATCAGCTTGCCCGGATCCCGCTCCCGGGTCCCTCGGAGGTAGGGCACCGAGTCCGCGTGGTCGATCGACAGCACCAGAACCCGATCGGCGGCCCGGATCAGGGCGGGGGCGACGGTCTGCTCGTAGGCGGAGAACATCGCCCCTCGGGCGCCGCCCCCCACGAGGCGGTTCTTGTAGTGAACCACCAGCGCCTGCCTGCGCCGCGAGCGGCGCAGACGCCCGAGCAGGGTCAGCTCCGAGCCGAAGATGAACGGGTAGTGCAGGTGCACGACGTCGAAGCCCTCGACGCGGACGAGCGACGGGATAAGCGGGGCATTGCCGTAGGCGAACGCGGGCTCGATCCGATGGACCGCGACACCGCCAGGGTCGGGGGCCTCGCCCTCCGCCGGCGCCGTGAAGACCTCGACGTGGTTGCCGCGCTCCGCCTGCTCGCGGGCGAACCGGAACGCGGTGTTTCCCGCCCCGCCGCGGTACGGCGGGAAGGTCGCGGTGAGGTGAGCGATTCGCAGCAGGGCAGGAGCTCCGGCGCTAGGCGCCGGCGCCGACCAGGCGCTCGACTCCGGCGCGCTCGATCGTCATCCGCAGACCGTCCAGAAGCTCGACCTCGGGCTCCCAGCCCAGCAGCTCCTTCGCCCGCCCGATGTCGGGCTGGCGGATCTGGGGATCGTCGACGGGCAGAGCCTCGAAGACCGTCTCGGAGCGCGACTCGGTCGCCTCGGTTACGGCCTCCGCCAGTTCGAGCAGGGTGAACTCGTTGGGATTGCCGATGTTCACCGGCAGATGCACGTCGGACTCGCTGAGCGCGACGAGGCCGCGGATCAGGTCGTCGACGAAGCAGAAGCTGCGCGTCTGGCTGCCGTCGCCGAACACCGTGAGCGGCTTGTCCTGTAGCGCCTGCCGGAGAAACGTGGGGATCGCGCGACCGTCGTGCGGACGCATCCTCGGGCCGTACGTGTTGAAGATCCGGACGATGCACGTGTTCACGCCCTGCTGGCGGTGGTAGGCCATCGTCAGCGCCTCGGCGTAGCGCTTGGCCTCGTCGTAGACGCCGCGCGGGCCGATCGGGTTGACGTGGCCCCAGTAGTCCTCCGCCTGGGGGTGGACCTGCGGGTCGCCGTAGACCTCGGAGGTGGAGGCCAACAGGAAGCGCGCGCGCTTGAGCTTGGCGAGGCCCAGCATGTGGTGCGTGCCGTAGGAGCCGACCTTGAGCGTATGCAGCGGCAGGCGGGCGTAGTCGATAGGGCTCGCCGGCGAGGCGAGGTGGTAGACGAAGTCGACGTCCTCCTCGATGAAGAACGGCTCGGTGATGTCCGCGTTGACCGAGAGGAAATCCGGGTTGTCGATGTGCTCGATGTTCTGTAGCGACCCCGTGTCGAGGTTGTCGATGCAGATCACGCGCCGGCCCATGGCCAGCAGGTGGTCGCAAAGGTGTGAGCCCAGGAATCCCGCTCCTCCGGTGACTATGCAGGTGCTCATCAGGCGGCGGAGGATACCGGCGGCCCGAGCGCCTACGTGCAGCTAGACGCCCACTCAGTTTCGGAAATCGTTGAGCCAGATCTGGTCGCGGCCCGGCGCCAGCGACGATCCGAAGCGCTCGCCTGAGCCTGCGGTCCCCTTGATCCCCTCAAACCCTTGGCCGAGGACCTGGAAGCGGTCAGGGGACGGGAACTCCGGGTGGTGGTAGAAGACGTACACCAGCCCCACGCCCCCGTCCTCGCCCGGCGCACTGATCGCCAGGTCGTCCCCGCGGCCCCTGCCGAACGACCCGACCGCCAGGGCGGAGCCCAGTTCATCGCCCGTCTCTGGGAGAGCCGCAACGAACGTCATGTCGCTGAACTGCAGCCCGTTGTCGTTGCCCGCTGCGACGCATGCCGAGCCGGGATCAGTGATGCCGGGGAAGTCGTCGTGCGGCTGGCCTATCACGACATCGTCGCGGCCGTCGCCCACCAGGTCGCCGGTCGCCAGCGACGCGGCGAACGCGTTGTCGGTCGCCGAGGGGGACTCGGGGCAGAAGCGGTTCGCGCTCAGCGGATCCTGCTGGGACAGCGTAAGTGCATCGCTCGAGCCCCAGAACTCCCTGAGTGTCCCGCCCTCGCCCTCTCCGGGCGCCCCTGCGACGAGGTCGTCGCGGCCGTTCTGCGCGAAGTCTGCGGCGGTCAGTGCGCTTCCGAGCCAGGGGTGGTTGGTGGAGGCCCCAGACCCGAAGACGGTCGGCAGCCCGAGCTCCAGGCCATCGGGGGTGCCATAGAGCGTGGACGTTGCTCCGACGCCCTTGCCGTTGATCAGGCCTTCGAACGCGGGCGTCCCGACGACGAGATCGTCGAATCGACCGCGGTCGAATCGGCCGGAGGCCAAGACTTCGCCGAACCCGTAGTGGAAACCGGACTGGCCGTCGAACACCTCGGCGGCGGTGAACGACTGCGCACCCGGCCCGCGCAATCCATGCGAGCTCCCGAAGAGGATGGTGAGCATCCCAGCACAGCAGTGAGGCGCGCCGACCGCGAGGTCGTCCTTGCCGTCACCGTCGAAATCTCCGCCGGCCAGGCCCGAGCCGAAATGGGTGTGCTCCGCACTGTCGCCGGGAACCCCCGGTGACTCGAGCGTGAAGACCTTCGCGCCGGAGGCGGTCAGCCCGCGCCTCCCGCCGTAGATGACCGTGACCGAGCCGTGGTCGTAGGTGTAGACCGGTGGGTGCGGGCCATCCTCACCCGGCGTACCAACGGCGAGGTCGTCATACCCATCATCGTCGAAGTCCCCGATACCCATGCTGCTGCCAAAGCCGCCGTCGCCGATGCCGCGGATGGTGTCCTCGTCCTCGCCGCTCTCCGTCGAGCTGGGCTCGTCCTCGGCCCTGCCCGGAATGCCCCGGCTGTTCTGAGTCCAGCGCTGGTCGCCCCGGCCGCTCAGTCCGCCCCGACCGCCGTAGATGACCGAGACCGCGCCGGCCTTCTCCTTCCCGTCCACGTCGTCGCGCGCCGAGATCGCGAGGTCATCGAAGCCGTCCCCGTTGAAGTCGCCCGCGTTTGGCGCCGCGACGGTCACGGCCGGTGATGCGAGCACGGCGAGCGCCGAGCTCACGGCAAGCGCCAGAAACCGGCCTACCCCCTTCCTCCCCATGTCCTCAACATATCGCGAATCGACCGCCATGTCCACGGTGATACTGGTGTAGGGTTCGCCCCACATAGACGACGGGATTGGGGGAACGATGAGGAAGTCGGTTTTTTGGGCGATCGCGGTCGTCGGGGCGCTCGCGGTCGGGGGCTCACTGGCCGCAGCACACACCAACAACATCCCCGTCACCATCAATATCTCCGGCGCCGAGCCGAACTTCTCCGACGTCGAGCGCTACACCGGTCAGATCCTTGCGGCCAAGCCCGCCTGCGAGCGTGGCCGCAAGGTGACGCTGCATCGCCAGGAGCCCGGCGGCGCCGTCAAGGTCGCCGAGGCGACCTCGACCCAGGCCGGCACGTTCAAGGTAGGCACGCCCGGAGCTGAGCTGGCAAGCGGGACCTACTTCACGAAGGTGAAGCGCGAGACGCTTCGCAACGACGGCCCGCATCGACACGTCTGCCTGCCCGACAAGTCGAACAACGTCGTCCATAGCTCGAGTACCTGAGGGGGTAACCGGTCCGTTCCAAGGCGGGGCGGCCGGCCGCTGCGCGTAGGCCGGCCCGAGGCCGGCTGAGCGACGGCCGCAGGGCACCAGCCGGGGCATTCCCGCGGCCCGCGGGGTTGACCCGTGCGTGGAAGCCGCCCTCGCCATCACCTCCCCGGCGTGCGACGACGCCGCGGAGCTTCTCGCCTCCCAGCGCGAGCGGCTCATCCGCAGGGCCCAGCGGTTCTCGCTCTGCCCCGACGACGCTGACGATGCCCTTCAGCGGGCGGTGGAGATCCTTCTCGTCCGCCATCACACGGTGGACCGGGCCCGGCTGCTCCCGTGGATGCTCACCGTGGTCGGCCGCGAGGCCTTGGCCGTTCGCGAGCGCCGGCTGCGCGAGCTGAGCGCCGATGCCGGAGGCGAGGCATCCGACGCATTCGCGGCCGCGCGCAGCGAGCGCCCGGGGCCGTTCGAGCATCTCGAGCATCGCGAGCGGGTCGCCCGCGCCGCCCGGCTCCTCGCGAGGTTGAAACCGCAGGAGCGTCGAGCTCTCGCGCTCCAGGCCGAGGGCTACTCCTACGCGGAGATCCAGGCGATCACCGGCTGGACTCACACCAAGGTAAATCGCTGCTTAGCGGAGGGAAGGGCGCGGCTTCGTCAGCTGGCCCGGCCCAGCTAGCGGCGATCCGCTACTCGAGCATCTCGCAGCCGTAGTCCTGGATGGCGGCGAGCATCATCTTCATCTCTTCCTCCGAGGGGGGCGCCTCGGCGGGGGGTGGCAGGGCACGGCGCTCGGCAGGCCGGCTCGTAGCGCGCAGCAGCACCTCGAAGCCGCCCGGCGTGAAGATGAAGAGCATCCGGCAGCCGTCGGGCCCCGTCGTGTACCGGTGCGGGATGTCCCGCGGGCCGAAAAGGTAATCCCCGGCTCGGGCTTCGATCGTTTCATCGCCGATTTCGAAGGTTGCGCTTCCCTCCAGGATCCAGAAGCCCTCGTCCTCGACGTGGTGGACGTGGAGCGGCCCCTGATTGTCGGGCGGTTCGGTGATCTCGAGAATCGTCATCAACCCCCCAGTTTCGGCTGCGGTCGCCTTGATCAACGCGAGGCCGTCGAACCACCAACGCGCCTCGCCCTCGCCGCTCGAGATCGCGACCGGATCGAGGGCTTGGGTCTGCTCAGTCATCGCTGCTCCTTGTCTGTGATTGGGCGATTCATGCTAGTTCGGACAGGACGATGGCCGCCTGGTCCGGCCCCCCGGACTGGGTGCGCTCGCCGGTCAGCGGGTCCAGGGCGTCGCAACGCTTCCCTCGGCCGCCGCCGAGTCGTTCGACTTGCCGGCAACCCGCGACTCCTCCCGTTTCACTTCGCATGCGCCGATCATGGTCGAACGCCGCCGCGTCGGGTGCGCTCAGTCCCGGGTGCCCCTGGCGTAGGGGTCCCAGGTCGGCTTGTTCAGGTGGTGCCGCAACTCACGCCTTGCGGCGGGGAAGTGGTCGATGTCGTACGCCGTGTTGATCGAGACGCTTCGGTAATAGACCATCATCCGGACCCGGCGGTGGTTCTCGCCCCACCGGAGCAGGCGGTGAGTGAACTTGCCCCCCGGGTCGCCGTCCCACGGCGACCACTCGCCGATCATGAACGGCTTGTGGTCGTAGCGGCGGAAGAAGGCCTGCATGTTGTCGAAGGCGCTCTGGTACTTCGAGAAGATGTCCACTCCCACCCAGTCGACGAAGTTCCCCCCGGGCCAGTAATCGGAGGGCTGGTTGCCGGACACGTTCGGCGACGCGATCGTCTGCGGAACCCACAGGAACGCGACCTTCGGCCTCGGCAGCTTCCTGGGGACGTCCCGCCGGCGGTAGATCGGATCGTGATTGGACTTCGCCTTGTAGATGCGAGAGAGGCCCTGCTTGCGGAGCCGCTGGTTCACCTGCGCGCGCTTGCCGCCCCGGGTGATGATCACGAACCGCTTCCAGGCCCTCCGGAAGGCGCGGGTCGAGTGCCATCTGCCGCGTGAGCTTCCGTCCGCGTTGTAGGCGCAGTATGGGTTCCACGACCCGTTCATCTCGGGCATCAGCCGGATGTAGGTCGGCTGCTTGAGCTTCCCGAGGACCTCGTTGTAGCGAAGGATGTAGCGGTCGCCCCCGCCCTTCGCGATGGCCTTGGCGGACATCTGATCGTTCCCGTTTGCGGGCAGCTTCGTGGAGAGGCTCACCATGCCCAGCGTGTCAGTTTGCTTCCAGCGGTCCACCGCGCCGCTTGCGGTCAGCGAGACGTCCCAGTGAAAGAACTCCTGGAGCACCGCGGGGTGCGCCCGGACCTGCCGCCGGAAGTCACGGAACCCGGCCACGTCGCCGGTGTCGGAGACGCCCTGGAAGCGCTTGCCCTTGTCCGGCAGCCATGGCCGCGCGGACGCGCCACCCGCCACCGATGCCAGGACCACGACGACCGCCAGCGAGGCGGCGGCCAGGCCCCTGCGCCTGTCTCCTGCTCTGCCGATGCTTCAACGGTAGCGCCGAGGCGGCCCCGGGCACGAAACAATCCGCCCGCGCCCCGCCGGTGCCCTAGAGGCCGAACCATCGGCTGCGGCGCGTGGCCGCGAACTCGGCCTTCTCCGCGGCCAGCTCCTGGCTGGGTCCGACGAGCTCGGCGACCGGGCTCGGGCCGCCGAGGAAGTTCGCCTCCACCTTGGCGACCTGGCCGCCACCGAATTCGAGGTAGCAGTTGCCCGCGCCTTCGTACGGCTGCTCGAGCTCGCCACCATGGATTTGCACCGCGATGTCGGCGGCGACCACCCGGGCGGCGGACTCGGCGAAGACGCCGGCCTTCGCCATCGGGAGGGCCGTGCAGTCGCCGATGGCGTAGACGCCCCGAAAGCGGGTGGCGAGGTTCTCGCGTTCGACCGGGATCCAGCCGTCCGGCGCCAGGCCGGAGCTCGCGACGACCTCGGGGACACGGTGAACCGGGACACCGATGAGCAGGTCGAACGGGACGCTCCCACCGCTCGCCAGCTTCGCCGCGCCGCTCTCCACCGAGGTGATCGTCTCCTTGCCCACGTACTCGATTCCGCGTTCGCCGAGCGCCGAGAGGAACGCCTGGGAGACCTCGGCCGTCACCGGGACCGGGGCGGCCATCGGCCCGACGACCCGAATCTCGCAATCATCGCGGATGCCGCGCTGCGTCAGCACGTCGTGCAGGAGCATCGCGCCCTCGAACGGCGCCGGCGGGCACTTGAAGGGGTGGCCCAGGATCCCGATCACGATTCGCCCAGCGGAGAAGCCGGCGACGACATCGTGCAAGCGCTCCGCGCCCTCGAACGAGTAGTACTCAACTCCGTGCTCGGCAAACCCGGGCGTGGCGGCGAAGTCATAGTCGGCGCCCAGGGCGATCGCGAGGAAGTCCGCCTCGTATGAGCCTCCGTCGGTGGTGACCCGGCGCGCCTCCGCGTCGATTGCGGTGACGGTCTCCTGGTGAAACTCCACCCCCGGCTTCGAGACCGCCGAGTAGGGCAGTCGCACGTCCTCCATGGCCTCGCGCCCGAGCAGGAGGTCGAGCTTGGAGAAGCCGAACCGGAAGGAGTCGCTTCGGTCGATCAGCGTCACCTCGACGTCTTCGGCCAGGGATTCGGAGAGGCTCGTTGCCAGCTCGAGGCCGGCGAAGCCCGCACCGAGGATCACGACGCGCTTGCTCATCCACCTGACGATAGCCCGCGAGCGGTTATCCGCGTCAGGGACTGACGGCGGCGCCCAGAGATTGCGCGGTCAGGAACTTCGGGGCGCCGTCCTCGTAGAAGGTGTCTACGGCCTCGACCTCGAAGCCGGCGTCCGCCAGCAGCTGGACGATCGGCCGCGTCAGATGGCACCCGCCGAAGGCCCGCTTCTGGATCGGCTCGAGGCGGTGCTGCCAGCGGCGCACCCGCTCGTCGGGAGCGAGTCCGTGCTCGACGAAGTGAAGCGCGCCGCCGGGCTTCAGGACACGCCTTACCTCCCTGAGTGCGGCGGCGAGATCCGGGATGGTGCACATGGTCCAGGTCGTGAGCGCGCTGTCGAAGCCGTTGTCGTCGAACGGCAGCGACTGGCCGTCCAGGCCGGAGCGCTCCACCGGGACCCTCGCGGCGCCCAGGCGCTTGCCCGCAAGCTTCCATCCGACGTCCGAGGGCTCCACCGCGGCGACCCGGTTGACGCGGTCGGGGTAGAAGGGCACGTTGAGTCCCGAGCCGAAGCCGATTTCGACGACATCGCCGTCGAGCCCTGCGCACACGCGCTCGCGCAGCGGCTGGGCGGATTTCAGCCCGCAGGCGGCGTTGATGATCCTCGGGAGAACGTGCTCGCCGTACAACCCCATGACAACTCCTCTCGGCGTGAAACCCCTGTGGCGGCGGGCCTCAGGCAGTCGTCCGGCGACGTTACAGCGAACCGCCCCGCCCGGTTAAACCAATGAGCCCGGTTGAAGCAGTCCGCGGACGAGGCGTTCGGCGATTTCCTCATCGTCGCCGGTGCGGCCCGCAAGCGCGATGACGGCGCTCTCGACCGCGGCTACCGCAGCTGCGGCAAGTGAATCGGCCGGGAGGCCAGGCGGCAAGTCTCCCAGTTCCCGCGCGGCGAGGACAACCTGCCGGAAGAGCTCGACCACCGCGGCCGTCTCGCCACGGACCGCGACGCCAATCGGGTGGTCGTCGCCAGCGAACTCGACCCGCAGGGCGGCCATGACGCCCGCGATGTCCCGACGGCAAAAGACGGCGTGGCGACGGGCGACGTCGACCAGGCTGTCAGCGGTTGCCACGCCCCCCGCCAGTAACGCAGGCGCGACCTCGGCGTACCAGCTGTCGCGTACCCATTCGATCGTGGCAAGGACGAGGGCATCCTTGTCCTTGAACTGGTGGTACACGGCGCCACGCGAGTAACCGGCGTCGGCGGCAACGGCCTCAAGCGACAACCCACGGTAGCCGCTCCGCGAGATCGCACGTGCCGTCGCTTCCAGGAGGGCGGCGCGGGACTGCGCGCGGCGGTCCGCCTGCGTGCGGCGGATCGATTTCGTGGCGATCATCCGCGGTTTGTTCGGTCGATGAGGTAGCGCGCCATGCGCCGGTGTACCGGCGAGAGGACCGCCCAGACCAGACGGATGGCAGGGCTGGTCCAAACCAGGAAGGTCGTGATGACGACCTCGCCGTTGCGGTCTCGGACAACGATCCTGCTCGTCGCTCGGGGTCCGGCGGTCCCGATCTCAAGCAGCCCGGGCTCGGACTGCAGGATGCCCCAGCCAAAGACATGCTGTGCGGATCGCCGCGGTCCGAGTCGGAAGCCGAGAGCGCGCCACGCAACCAGGATGACCCCTCGGGCGACCGGCGGCGCCTCTTCGAACGCCGCACGGGTGAGCACCTCGGGGGAGCGGTCGTCCGCTGAGGAGCGGCGAGCGGCGAACGAATCCACGTAGCCCGGGGTTCCAAGGCCGCTTGGGACGGTCTCCTCCACCACCACGCGATGTGCCCGCCTCGGGTCAGTCCAGTCCAGCAACACGCAGGAATGATACATACATACGCGCTCGTATGTATACGAATGCCCACGGCGCCCGCTCGGCGTCAATTGACACTTTTCGGGGTAGGCAGCGAGGCGGAGGCTTCCGAAATAGCCCTGCGAACGGAGGGGGAGGGATTCGAACCCCCGGACCCCGTGAAGGGTCGGCTGCTTTCAAGGCAGCTGCAATAAACCGGACTCTGCCACCCCTCCGGGGCCCCCGCAGAGTAGTCCGGACGGTGTCGCCCGCGTAGGGTTCTTCCGTGCCGACCTGGACCAACTGGGCGGGGGATCAGACCTGCGCCCCCACCGCGATCGAGCGCCCAGCCACGCGCGAGGAGCTCCGGCGCTGCGTCGCCCGTGCGACCGCGGCCGGTCAGACTGTCCGAGCCGCGGCCTCGGGACACTCCTTCACCGACGCCGCGCTCACCGACGGGGTGATGGTGAGGCTCGACAAGCTGGTCAGGCCCCTCGACTTCGACCGCGAATCCGGCCTCTTCCAGGTCGAGGGCGGGATCGTGCTCCGGGATCTCAACCGGGCCCTGCACGAGCGCGGCGTGGCGTTCGAGAACCTGGGGGACATCGACCGGCAGTCGGTCGCGGGGTCGATCTCCACGGGTACGCACGGAACCGGCGAGCGCTTCCAGAACGTCTCGGCCCAGATCGCCGGGGTCGAGCTGGTCACGGGCGACGGCGAGGTCGTCGAGGTCACCGAGTCCGAGCCCGACCTGCTGCGCGCGGCCCGGGTAGGGATCGGGTCGCTGGGGGTCCTGTGCTCGGTCACCGTCCGCACCGTCCCCTCCTACACGCTCGACCGCCTCGACAGTCCGAGGCCCCTAGCCGACACCCTGGAGCGCCTTGACGAGCTGAACGCCGCGACCGACCACTTCGAGTTCTACGTCTTCCCCGGGACCGAGCTGGCCCTCTGCCGGGAGAGCAGGCGGACGGACGGGCCGGCGGCGCCGCGGCACCCCGCTCTGGTCTACGCGCAGGAGGTGATGCTCGAGAACTGGGTCGGTGGCGCCTTCGCCCAGATCGCCCGGCGGTTTCCCTCGCAGGCCCCCCGGCTCGCCCGGATCGCCTCCACGGGCGTGGGCCGCTCGCGCAAGGTGGACCACTGGCACAAGGTGTTCGCCTCGGAGCGGCGGATCAGGTTCACCGAGATGGAGTACGGGCTGCCTCGCGAGCACGCGCGCGAGGCGATCGAGCGGGTCCTGGCCGTGGCCGCCCGGCCCGAGCACGCGGTGGCGTTCCCGATCGAGGTGCGTTTCGTCAAGGCCGACGACTCCCTGCTCAGCCCGTCCCACAAACGCGACACTTGCTACATCGCGATCCACCAGGACCGCCATCTCGACTGGGAGCCCTACTTCCGCGAGGTCGAGGAGATCCATCGCGCCTACGGCGGGCGGCCCCACTGGGGCAAGCGCCACTTTCAGACGGCCGAAAGCCTCGCGCCGCTCTATCCCGCGTGGGACGACTTCCGGGCGATGCGGGCGAGGCTCGATCCCGAGGGCGTCTTCCGCAACGCCTACACGGACCGGGTGCTGGGCCCGCCGGGCTAGCTGTCGTAGCCCAGGCCGAGGCGGTCGAGCAGGCGCAGCCATACGCCTCGTTTCCCGCCGTTATGGTCGGCGGCGGCGAGGCGGTTGCGGGTGAGCTCGATGGCCGCCCAGCGCAATGGCTCCGGGGGGAACGGGACGGGCCTCTTCTGCATCGCCGCCAGGCCCGTCGCCTCGGTCTCGCGGCCCGCAAGCATGTCCAGGGCCACGCGGGCCCCGAAGCGGCTGGCGCCGACGCCGAGGCCCGTGTGCCCGACGGTGTGCGCGACGCGACCGTCGTGGCTTAAGCCCTGGAAGGCGAAGAATCGGCTGCAGGTATCGATCGCCCCCGCCCAGCGATGGGTGAATCGGATGCCCTCGAGCTGGGGGAAGGTGTGGTGGAAGTGCTGGGAGAGCAGCGCGAAGCTCTCATCGCGGCGTTCCCGCTCCGGCCCCATCGCGTTGCCGAAGTGGTAGATCGCGTCGTAGCCGCCCCAAAGGATCCGGTCGTCGGCGGTGAGGCGGTAGTAGTGGAACTGGTTGCCGCAGTCGCCCAGGCCCTGGCGCCCCCGCCATCCGATCGACACCAGCTGGTCGGGCGTAAGCGGCGCGGTGACGAGCACGTAGTCGTAGACGGGGACGATGCGACGGCGCACGGAGCGCACGAGCGCCGGGAACGCGCTGGTGGCGAGGAGCGCTCGCCGCGCCTGCAGGTCCCCGCCCACCGTCTCCAATCCGACGCCGGCACCCGCCTTGGTGATTCCCCGCACAGGCGTCCGCTCGAAGACGCGAACGCCCATCTCGATCGCGACCCGTCGCAGGCCCCAGCACAGGCGTGCGGGATCGACGATGGCCGAGCCGGAGCGCTGCCACATCCCGCTCAGGTAGGTGGGGGAGGAGACCTGGGCCTGCATCTCGTCGCGGTCGAGCATCACGACGTCGTGGCCGAGCGCTCGCAACTCGTCGGCCTCCTCTTCGAGCTCCGCCTCCTCATGGGGCGCGAGCGCGACGTTGATATCGCCGTTCAGCTCGAGGTCGCACTCGATCCGCAGGCGCCTGATCGTCGCCACGGCCTGCTCGAAGTTCTCCAGGCCCATGCGCTCCAGCTTCGGGACCTCGTCCGGGAACCGGGCCATGCCGTTGGCGAGCCCGTGGGTGAGCGAGGAGAGGAAGAAGCCCCCGTTGCGACCGCTTGCCCCGTGCGCGACCTCGGTGCCCTCGACGAGCGCCACCTCGCGGCCCGGCTCGTCCTCCTTGGCCTGGATCGCCGCCCAGAGCCCGCTCAGCCCTCCGCCGACGACCGCCAGGTCGCATTCGGCGCGGCCCTCGAGCGCGGCCGCCGGCTCCGGCGCCTCGGGCCGGTCGAGCCAGAACGGCGCCGGCGTGGCGTCGGCGTACGCCGCACGGTGGGCGTTGGTGGGTGGACCGAGGTCCCAGATGTCGTGCCTGGCGCCGGCCATCCGTGGCCCCATCTCCTACAGGAACGTTTTGCCGTCGCCGCGGTAGGTGCGCACCTGGTCGACGATCCGCTCCCCGTCTACGAGGTAGAGCGAGTCGAAGCGCTCGCAGAGCTCGCCGGCCTTGGCGTGACGCATGTAGACGCGGTCACCGATCCGCAGCTTGCGGGCGGCCATACCGACCAGCGGGGTCTGGACCTCGCCGGCGCCCTCCTGCGAGTCCAGGCGAAGGCCCTCCGGAAGGTATGGCTGGGGCAGGCGCAGCTCGTCGGCCGCCCCCGACGCGAGATACCCGCCGCCGAGCGCCGTCACCGTGCCCGGCGCCGGGCGTCGCACGATCGGCAGCGAGAAGAATGCGGCCGGATGCAGCTCCAGGGAGCGGTAGCTGTCGAACAGGTGCGGCGCGTAGAAGCCCGAGCCGGCGGTGAGCTCGGTCGCGGTCCCCGCCGCGGCCGTCCGCGCGAGGCTCCCGGTGCCGCCTGCGTTCACGAAGCCGAGCCCGCCCGGCGTCGCCCTCGTGACCTCGTCCACGATCCTCGGTAGCCGCTCGCGCAGGTCGGCCTCCGAGCGCGACTGCATCCACCGTACGGCGGCGCTGCGCAGCGCGTGGCCCTCCACGTCGTCCCCGACCCCGGCGATCTGGCCCTCGTAGGCCATCAGCCCGGCAAGCGTCGTTCCGGGCCGCGCCTCGATCTCCGTGGCGAACTTCGCCGCCCTCCCGGCATCGTGGATCGGCGAGCGCTTCGGCCCGACGCGGGCGAACCGCCCGCCCAGCGGCCACCACCCGGCGTCCACGTCCATGCAAACCCGCACCTGGGTCTGACCGGCCGCCATCGCGCCCTCGATCAGGTCGAGGTGCGGCGAGTCGTCCACCATCGGTACGGGCGCCCGGCCCGGGTCACCCGCCGAGCGCACCACCAGCTCCCGGATCGCGTCGCGGTCGGCGCTCGGGTAGGCGACGACGATGTCGTCGAACCCCTGGCTCGCAAGCCACAGGGCCTCCGGCAGGGTGAAGGCCAGGACCCCGCTGAACCCCTCGGAGAGGTCGAGGATCCGGCGCAGCAGGGGCAGCGAGCGGACCGATTTCGATGCGACTCGGATCGGCTTGCCGGCCGCCTGCGCCAGCATCTGGTCGGCGTTTGCCCGCATCGCCTGGAGGTCAACGAACGCGAACGGGGGCGGGATCGCCTCGAAGATCGCGTCGTAGCGGGCGCGCTGGGCCTCGAGTGCGGCGGGGTCGCTCACGGCGCGGCGAGCGTATCTAGTCGTACCTAGAATGACCGGCGGCCCTTGCCGGGCCCCTGGAGAGGTGGCCGAGTGGCTGAAGGCACTCGCCTGCTAAGCGAGTAGGGGGCGCAAGCTCTCTCGCGGGTTCGAATCCCGCCCTCTCCGCTGAAGCAAGCAGGTATGGGGCGTAGTTTGAACCCGGCTCGGCGCTTCCGGCGTCTAGATCAGACTCCGTGCCGCCCACGCTCGGGCCGTCACCGCGAAAGGTGCTGCCGGCAGCATCTCCCTGCATAGGTCGCGCAGCCGGCTTCGCCCCTCCGCGTCGAGGCTGGCGACGAAGCCACCGGCTGGACCCACGCCGAGCGTGAACGGGTCCCACCACTCCTCGAAGCTCGGATGTTCGACCTCGATCGAGATGGTGGTCTCAGCGATTGCACGCAGTCCTGCTTCCACGAACAGCTCCGTGAGGTGGCCCTGGCGGGTGCCCGCAAGCTGCGACCCGTCTTCGACATCAGGATTGAGCTCCCGGGCCGCCTCCCAGAAGAGGCTGAGAGGGCCGTGGCCGCCGGCGTGATCCCAGACGCACGCCGCCACGACACCATCCTTGCGCGTCACGCGCGCCATATCACGCAGTCCAATGACCGGGTCTGCCATGAAATGGACAACTAGCTGAGCGAGCGACGCGTCGAATTCACGATCCCCAAACGGCAGTTCCTCCGCCGTGCCGCGTCGAATGGTGACCCCCGGGTGCCGCTCTCGAGCCGCTTCGACAAAGGGTTCTGAGGGATCGACGGCCGACACCCCGGGCGCTCCCAATCTCCTGACCAACTCAGCGGTCAATGCCCCGGGACCACAGCCGACATCGAGTACGCGTTGGCCGGCCGCGACCATCGCGAGATCGGCGAGCTTCGGGGCCAACGGCACTGAGTACCTACCCATGAACCGGTCGTACGCGGACGCCCCGACGGTGAAGGTCACAAAGAGGAGCCTATCCCTCTCTGCCGGCGACCCCGCGGGCGAAGGCGTCAGTGCGTCCGATGCACGAGGCGATGGAGCCGCCGGATTCGTTGGCGCGTCGTCGGGTTCGAATACCGTCGCCTAGTCTCCGCTGAATGGTCGCGTGTCTGGACTCGTTCGAGGCCGCCGTGGCAGCGGCTAGTCCGAGTGCGGCTGACCCGCACCCTCGAGCTTCGCGAGCCGTTCAGTGGCCGGGCCGACATTGGTCAGGAAGCGCTCGACGGCGGCCTGCACACGTGGCTCGGCCGCATGTTCCGGCAGGCCTCGGAGCAGGTTCAGTCGGCTCTCGGCCATCCAGCCCGCAAGGTCCGGTTCTCCGAGCCAGCTCTGTTCGACCTGGAAGGTGCGGCGGGTCATGCCGGGCCAGTCGTCGATGCTGCTCGGGAAGGGGTTCGGCGGGCAGAGACGGTTCCGCTCCGCGTCATCGTCACGGTGCGCCTCGACAAATGCGACGAGCGCAGCGTTGAAGGTTGGGGAGTTCTGGCGAGCCTGCTGGATCACGATGCGGCTCTCCTGAAAGATCGGGGTTGCCGGCGCGGCACGCAGGCCGTAGGCGGTGCAGTCCACGTGCAGAACGTCGGCACTAGTCTCCGCCTCGCCCCGCTCGAGGACGATCCGATCCGATTCGATCCGCTGGACATGGCCGAGCCTCACGACCTCCTCGATCTGGCGCACGGCGTCGAATTCACCGGGGCTGAGCATCGTGCCCCGGTACATCGTCGCCCGAACGTCCAGGTCGATGCGAGACAGGCGCCCCCCGGCCTCCAGCCGCTCGAAAAGGTCGTCAACGTCCGTTGCGTTGGCGCCCGCCTCGGCGTCGAGGGAGATGCCCTCCATGTTCTCGCCGACCAGCTCCAGGGGTTGAAAGTGGCGCCGATGGTGAAACCACATGTCCCGGGGTCGGACCCAGCGGATGCGATCCGGCGCCACGCCGCGGTCCAAGAGCCAGGTGCAGGCGTCGACCGCAGTCTTGCCCGATCCCAGCACCGTGAACTGCGCCGCCGATTCCACCGCCGCAGGCAGCTCGTTGACCGGCACCACGTTCGCGCCGGATGCGACGTCAAACGCGCCGGGATGAGTGGCCGGGACCGACGCCTCCAGGTAGCGGGCATCGACCAGCTTGCGGCGCACGTCAATCTCGTGAATGGCGCCCGTTCTGAGGTCGCGGACCCGTTCCCCGTCCTCACCGGATCCCAGGTGCTCGTGCTCGGTCAGGACGCGGACCCGGCCTGTGTCCGTCAGGCGCGAGGCCGCCTCGGCAAAGTAGGCGCAGACCTCCGCGCCCGTCGCGCACTCGTAGAAGCCGGCGTTCTCGCCGGATTCGTCGATCCGGTCCGCGCCGAGCTGTAGGGAGTTGACCCCGTAGAAAGCAGATGGGATATGCAGGCGTACGAACGGATAGGCGTCGAGCCAGTGACCGCCGGGCCCGGTCCGGCGATCGACCAGCGTCAGCTCGACCTCCGAGTCCTCTGC
This sequence comes from uncultured Solirubrobacterales bacterium, assembly GCA_963807385.1. Classification (GTDB taxonomy): domain Bacteria; phylum Actinomycetota; class Thermoleophilia; order Solirubrobacterales; family 70-9; genus JBDTSW01. The sequence goes on along the minus strand of CAWEBQ010000003.1, from coordinate 464,712 downwards.
CACCAGCGAGTCGGCGAAGGCGAGGCCGGTCGCCCCAGCTCCGACGATCAGGTAGTCGGTTCCATTCATATCTGCAGCTTCCACGGTACCGAGACCAATGTCAGCTCCCCGCCGCCGCGGCCAGTACGCGCAGGTGGTCCTCGAACGTCGTGCGCCAGGCGACCCGTGTGAACGTCGGCTCGAAGTGGTTTCGGGCATCGCCGGCCTTCGCCTCGTCCCACATCGCGGCAACGACCCCCGGGTCGAACAGGCCGTGCCAGGACTCGTCGTTCGCGATCAACCGCCCGAGTTCATCGGAGTGCCCCGCCTTGTCCCAGATTCGCACCTGCTTGGTCTCTCGCAGCGGAGCCGACTCGGCGTGGAAGAACGGCACCTTCTTCCACTCGGGTAGTAGCTCTCCGATGACCAGCCCGTGCAGCTTGCCCTCGATCCGCTGCTCGGGCGTGAGGTCGAAGCACGCCCGGACGAAGCCCAGGGTTGAGCAGGCCGACCAGCGGTCGTTTCGGGTGGTCAGGCCGGAGCGGTTCGCGAGGCGCTGGGCGAGGTAGTAGTAGTCGAGGCGGTCGGGGCCCTCGAGGCCCAGCACCCGGGCCTCGTCCATCGTCGCCCGCACCTCCTCCTCGTACGCCGCGTAGGCGTCGTCGCGGGCTGCAGCGCGCTTCTTTCGCGCCGCCTGCACGAGGCGCTCGACGAGGGCTTCATCACCCCCGCGCTCGAGCCGGGTGAGCGCTTTCCTGCTTCCGTAGTAGAAGCCGTGCCCAAGCTCGCCGCCATGCCCGGAGATCGACGGCCGCGCGCGCGGCGGGTGCGGGATCGGCACCGGAACCCGCAGCAGCGACTGCGGGTTGCGCATTCCGTCGTGGGCGAGGTGGAGGTGGCCCGCCCGGGTTGCGAGCGCATCGTCCGGCTCGCTCTCGGCGTCCTCGACCCGGGAGCCAACCGGAACGGGCGCCGCCTCGATCAGCTCGTTCACCACGTCCAGCTCGCCGAACTCCAGGTCGGCCGTGCGGAGCTCCAGGTCGGCGCCCACCGAGATCGCTGCCGCCGCTGAGAGCCGTGAGTCGCGCCCGCCGGAGAGGTCGACATCGAGCGGTTCAGCCCACACTTCACCTACGTCCCGCAGCAGCGCCTGGGCGCCCTCCGCGGCAGCCCTCGCGCTCTTGCGCAGCCGAGTCCTCCTGGGCCCGATAAGCGCATGGAGCTCGTCCATGCCGCGTCGGGTCGAGACGGTCACGCCCTCCCCGCTGCGGGCCACTTCCACCACGGAGGCAGGGCGGTGCTGGCGAACGCCCTCGATGGCGGTCAGCTCGCCGAGGAACCATCCGGTGGCCGCGAGCACGCCCCACGCTCGCTCATCGGCACGTGGCGGGATCCCGGCGAAGATGTGGAGCGCGCCCAGCCGGTTGGACCATGCCGATCCGGACTCCCACCGCAGTTCGAAGAGCCGTCCGGTTCCAATCGGGTCGTTGGCGAGAACCATGCGCTCCGGCGTGTGAACCGCCAGCGCGAATGGCGGGTTCATCGCAAACGCGCTCTCCGGCCGCGCCAGCAGCTCCGCCACCATCAGGCCGGGCGCCGCCCCGACGCTCGCCTCACCCACCACGCTGCGCCAGCCGGCCAGGGCGCTGGTCGAGGCCATGTGCCCAGCGTCCGTCCCTACCCACAACGGCCAGCGCAGGTGCTCGTTCGGGCGCTGCCACAGCGCCATCCCCATCGTTCCGTCGCCGCAGGCGTCGCGCCGAAGCGGCTCGGGGTAGAGCCCCTGGTAGTGGCGCTCGACCCGGGCCAGGCCGCCCTCCGGGCGCCGCTCGTCAGCCGGGCCATCAAGCGCGTAGGCGAGCCAGGTCTGGTCGAGGTAGTTGCCCATGCCCAGCGCGGAAGCCTACGATGAGGCGCTCAAGGTCGGCCGGAGAGGGGGCGATTCAGATGGAGATGAAAGACGCCTCACGAACGATTGCGTTCGGCGTGCTGGTCCTCGCGCTCCTCGCCGTCGGCTTGGCGCTGCTCCTATACGGCGGCTCCGAGCCTGCTCCCACCGCCACCGCCACCGCCACCGCCACCGCCACCGCCACCTCGCGGAGGAGCGGATACCCACGGCTGCCAGCGAGAGCGAGCCCGCGGGCGCGTCCTCCAAGTCCGCCGGCCGCGACGAGGTCCTCGCCCTGCCCAAGCGCGGGACGCCGCTGGTGTGGGTCCGTGCTGGCGAGAGGGTCGAGATCCACGCGACGCCGGGCGGCTCGGTGGCCGAGACCGTCGGCGACAAGACGCAGTTCGGCTCGCACACGGTCTTCTCCGTCGCGACGACCGACGGCGAGTGGGCCGGGGTCCCGAACCCATACACCGGCAACGGCACCCTGGGGTGGGTGCGGCTGGACCCAGCGGAGCTAAACGCCGGCTACACGACCCACGCAATCGTGATCGACCTCTCCGATCATCGCGGCCAGCTGCTTCGCGAGGGCGGGGTGATCAACAACTTCACCGTCAGCGTGGGGGCCCCCGGCGCCGAGACGCCCACCGGCGAGTACGCCGTGACCGACACTTTTCGCGGCGGCCTCAACCCGGTCTATGGTTGCTGTGCGTTGGCGCTCACGGCGGTCCAACCGGAGCTGCCATCGGGTTGGATCGGCGGCGACCGGATCGCCATCCACGGTACCTCCGGGCCCCTGGGGGTGAACGTCTCGCACGGCTGCGTGCGGGCGGCCGACCCCGACGTAAGCGGGCTCGTCGCCGCCGTGCCCCCGGGCGCCCCCGTTACGATTCGCCAGTAGCTCAGGCCGACGCTGCAGCGAGCTGCTCGCCCAGCGCGACCTCGACGTCGGCGGCCAAAGCGTCGATGTCGTGCATCACCGCACGGTCGCCCGCGAGCCCGAAGAACACGCCGCCGTCGTAGCTCACGATCCCGACCGACAGCGCGTGTCCCTGCGGAGAGAGCGGCACGAACGGGTAGATCTCCCGCACGCGCCTTCCCAACAGGTAGAGCGGCACCTGCGGCCCGGGAACGTTCGAGATCACGAGGTTCCACGTGAGCGGCCGCGAGATCGCCGCCGCCAGCACCCGGTTGAGGGTGGGAGGGGCGAATCCCGTGGCCTCGATCACGAGCGACGCAGCGCGCGCCTGCTCACCCTGCTTGACCCGCGTGGTCTCGGCGTGGAGCGTCGCCAGCCGAGCCGCCGGATCACGCTCGCCCATCGGCAGCGCGACCATCAGTGTCGCGATCCGGTTGCCCAGGTCCGTCTCCTCGCCTGGGCGGCGAATGCTCATCGGCACCAGGGCGACCAGAGCGTCGGGCACCGGCTCTCCGCGCCGCTCGAAGGTCCGTTGCAGGGCGCCGGTGGCGACCGAGAGGATCACGTCGTTGACGGTGGCCTCGGTCGACCCCCGTGCCGCCTTGACCTCCTCGAGGCTGCTCGCGACGAAGCCGACTCGCCGGTCGCGGCCGATCTCGGAGTTGAGGAGAGTCTTCGGCGCGCTGGGCCCGCCCGCGGCCAGGCCGGCGAAGCCCTCGGCCGTGCGCATCACCCTGGTCGCGGTCTCGCGGGGCATCGTCAGCGCGCCGCGCGCGGTCGCGCGCGCACGGCGCAGTGGGCTTCGAACCCGCTCGGACGCGGCTCGCACCAGCAGCAGCTCGGGACTCGGCTCGTCCGGGTCCCACCGCTCGACCGGCAGATCCATCTCGGTGCCGTCCTTGCTCGGATCGAGCAGGATCGTCCCGACGTCCACCGCCGAGACCCCATCCACCAGGGCATGGTGGGTCTTCGAGATCACGGCGTGGCGCTTTCCCCTCAGGCCTTCGATGAGGTAGAGCTGCCAGAGCGGGCGCGCGAAGTCGAGCGGCTGGCTCATCACCCGCCCGACCAGCTCCCGAAGTTGTGAGTCCGAGCCCGGGGAGGGCAGGGCGACGTGGCGGACGTGCCAGTCGATGTCGAAGTCGGGATCGTCGGTCCAGACGGGATTGGACAGCCCCAATGGGGTCTTTGTCACCTTCTGGCGGAACCTGGGCACCAGCGCCAGCCGTTCGGACACATGCCGGCGCAGGTCCTCGAACGCCGGCGGCTTGCCCTCGAGGACGATCGTCCCGCCCACGTGTACGTGAATGGGCCCCCGCTCCGCCAGGAGCGAGGACATGTCGGACGCGGAGAGGCGTTCCAGCTCGTTCATCCCCGCGCAGTATCGCGCGCGGGGTCAGATCCCAGTTGGGGGTCCGACCGCAAAAGGACGATCGCTAGCGAATAAAGAGGATCTCCGAGTACTTCGGCAGCGGCCAGAGGTCGTCCGAGACGACCTTCTCGAGTCGGTCGGCGACGTCGCGGACCTCCGCCATCGCGGCCAGCTGGCTGTCGCGTGCGAATTCGGCCAGCGCAAGGCCCTCGACCCCGTCCGGGTACTCGTTGGCGCCGTCGAGCTTGCGGATGGCTGTCACGAACTCCTCGGTGAGCGCCCGGGTGTTCGCCGAGAGCTGCTCCATGCCGGCGTCCTCGATCAGCTTCAGGTGGCGAAGCGCCGCCGGCAGCAACATCGTCCGGGCGATCCGCGCTGCCGTCTCCGCCTCGATGTTGGCGCGGATCACGTATTGCTCGATCCATACCTCGAAGCGCGACTCCAGCTCCCGCTTCGACAGGACGCCGTAGTGGTCGAAGGCCGCGACGGTCGCGTCGGCCAGCACCTCGGGCAGCGCGTCGGGCGTCGTCTTCAGGTTCTTGAGGCCGCGGGCCTCCGCCTCGGCATGCCACGCCTCGTCGTAGTTGTCGCCGCCGAACAGGATTCCCTTGTTGGCGGCGTACGAGGCGCCGACGACCTCCGCGACATCGGCGCCGGACTCGAGCTTGTCGGCAAGCGCGTCGATCGCCTCGGCGACGATCGTGTTGAGCACCGTGTTCGGGAACGCGAGTGACATGCTCGAACCCAGGGCCCGGAACTCGAACTTGTTGCCGGTGAACGCGAACGGCGAGGTGCGGTTGCGATCGCCGCCGTGGAGCGGCAGCTCCGGCAACACGGGCGAGCCGAGGTCGAGCGTTGCGGCCGCGGTGGCCCCGTCGCCGCCTGTGGCGATCGCGTCGAACGCCTTCTCCAGCTCCGCGCCGAGGAAGATCGAGATGATCGCGGGCGGCGCCTCGTTGGCGCCCAAGCGGTGGTCCTGCCCGATGTTCGCGACCGAGGCTCGCAGCAGGCCCTGATGCTTGTTCACGGCCTGGATCACCGCCGCGCAGAAGAACATGAAGCTGGCGTTCTCCCCGGGGGTCTCACCGGGATCCATGAGGTTGGCGCCTGTCTCTGTGCTCATCGACCAGTTGTTGTGCTTGCCGGAACCGTTGACGCCGGCGAAGGGCTTCTCGTGCAGCAGGCAGACCAGGCCGTACTTGCGGGCCACGTTCTGCAGGAGCTGCATCGTCAGCTGCTGGTGGTCCGAGCCGACGTTGGAGTTCTCGAAGATCGGCGCGATCTCGTACTGGCCGGGCGCCACCTCGTTATGTCGCGTTTTGACCGGCACGCCCAGCTTCGCGAGCTCGAGCTCGGTCTCCAGCATGCACGCGAGGACGCGCTCGGGGATCGACCCGAAGTAGTGATCGTCCAGCTCGTGGCCCTTGGGCGGCAGGGCGCCGAAAAGGGTCCGGCCGGTGGTCACGAGATCGGGGCGCTCGTAGTAGTACTGCTCGTCGATCAGGAAGTACTCCTGCTCGGGACCGACCGTGGTGAAGACGCGGTTGGACTCCTCGTCGCCCAGCAGGCGCAGGGCGCGGATGGCCGACTTACTCAATGCGTCCATCGAGCGCAGCAGCGGGATCTTGGCGTCGAGCGCCTCGCCCGTCCAAGAGGTGAACGCCGTCGGGATGCAGAGCAGCGCGCCGTTGGGATTCGGGAGGATGAACGCCGGGCTCGTCGGGTCCCAGGCGGTGTATCCACGGGCCTCGAAGGTGGCGCGGATCCCGCCGGTGGGGAATGAGGATGCGTCGGGCTCGCCCTGGATCAGCTCGGAGCCGCGGAACTTCGCGAGCGAGGTGCCGTCCTTGCCGGGCTCGAAGAACGAGTCGTGCTTCTCAGCGGTCAGCCCCGTGAGCGGCTGGAACATGTGGGTGTAGTGGGTCGCGCCGTGCTCGAGCGCCCACTCCTTCATCGCCTCGGCCACCTCGTCGGCGAGGGAGGGATCCAGCGCAGCGCCGGCGGCGAGCGTGTCCTGAAGCTGGTTGTAGGTGTCCTTGGAGAGCCGGGCCTTCTGCACCTTCGGCGAGAAGACGCTGGCCCCGAAGGGGTACTCGTCGCGGGTGAAGTCGGTTGCGCCGAGCGCTTCCCCGTTGGAGCTCCACTGCGCGGCGGACACGTTCTTCTCACGGATCTTCATCTGCTGGGCTTCCTCCTAGGCGCGGCGTGCCCGTACGGGCACGCCGAAACAGTGATTCCTCTTCAGTTTCGCGCACAGTAGAGCGCCCGAGCTTGACGTGGGTTATCCAACCGTCGAAATTCCCGGTCGTTGCCCTATCCGCGAGGGTAGGATCGCCCGGTGGGGATCCTCGGCTACTTCAGGCGGCGCCGCCGACGCGAGAGCGCGGTGGAGAGCCTGGAGCTCACGGCCGAACCGAGCGCGGACCTCGCACCGCTCTCAGCCGTGTTCGGCGCGGGGACGGAAGCACCCCCTGACGCGAGCCTCGCGGCCGGCATCGGGGCACCCGAGCTCGGCCAGATCGCCAAGCTCATCGCCTCCGCGGCCAAGGACGGGAACGTCCAGGTGCACGTCGGCGAGCCGCAGGAGATCGACATGAGCGGCACGGACCTGGGCGACGAGATCCGCGGGATCCTCGCCCGGTACGGAGTCGAGCCCAGCGCCACCACCGCCGACGGGATCGACGCCGCGCGGATGCTTCAGATGCAGCAGGAGATCATGGACGCGATCGCAGGCCGGGGCGTTGCCCTCCCCGGGTCGGCCCGCGACGAGTCCTAGGACTGCTTCTTGCGGTCGCGGTCACGGGACGGCTGCACGCGCTTCGGCTCGCCCGGCATCTTCGGGTAGTCGGGCGGGTAGGGCATGTCGCCCTCGCCATCCGCCTCGTCACGCTCGTACATCTCGAGCAGCGGCTCGAGCGAGTGGTGGGTCTCGTCGATCTCCGCGAAGAGGTCGCCGGCATCGGCGAACCGCGCTGGCATGGACTCGACCGTGAAGTCCTCCGGCTGAACCCCCGGCAGCTCGTCCCACTCCAGCGGCGCCGAGACCGGAGCGCCGGGCTTGGCCCGGACGCTGTACGGGGAGGCGATGGTGCGGTCGCGGGCGTTCTGGTTGTAGTCGATGAAGACCGTTTCGCCGCGCTCCTCCTTCCACCACTTGGTCGTGACCCGGCCCGGCATCCGGCGTTCGAGCTCCCGCCCGAACGCGATCGCCGCGTGGCGCACGTCGGTGAAGGTCCATCGCGGCTCGATGCGGACGTAGATGTGGATGCCGCGCCCGCCCGAGGTCTTGGGAAAGCCCCTGAGGTCGAGGTCGCTCAACAGGCCCCTCGCCTCGGCCGCGACCTTCACCGCATCGTCGAAATCGGTGCCCGCCTGCGGGTCGAGGTCGAGCCGCAGCTCGTCGGGATGGTCGACGTCGTCGCGGCGGACCGGCCACGGATGGAACGTGAGCGTCCCCATCTGCGCGCACCACGCGACGACCCCCAGTTCCGTCGGGCAGACCTCGTCGGCGTGGCGGCCGGAGGGGAACTCGATGCGCGCCGTCTCGACCCAGTCGGGGGCGCCCTTTGGGATTCGCTTCTGGTAGAAGGCGTCGCCCTTGTGACCCTCGCGCGTCGAGATGGTCATCCCCTCGTGGACGCCCTTCGGCCAGCGCTCGAGGGTGGTCGGGCGCTCGCGGAGGGCCCGCATGATCCCGTCGCCCACCGCGACGTAGTAGGCGGCGATCTGGAGCTTGGTGACCTCGCCGGTCCCTACCGCAGCCGGGAAGATCACACGATCAGGGCTCGAGACGCGCACCTCGCGCCCGTCCGCCACCACCGTCGCCGCATCCTTCGCCATTCACGCTGAAGGAAAGCAAGCCGGCTCGCCCGAAGGTGTCACGTTGATGCTCCACTGCATCTCGGCCAGACGACGCACAGTCGTCGACGTGCCCGGGGGCACGTTCAGGGCTCGTAGTGGCACGGCTCCTCTCGTGCCTCGGAGGCGGGGCATGCCACCTCGACGACCACCCGGTCCGCCTCGGCCTGCCCGGAGAGCGGCTCGATCCGCAGGAAGTCGACGGACTCGAGCGTGCCACCGGCGCCCGCGAGATGCAAGCGGCCCAGGCCGACCTTCTCCTGGCCCACTCCAAAGATGCCGCCGGCGCCGAGCGTTCCCGCATCGACGACCACGACGTCTCCGTAGCTGTCGAGGTGCTGCTGGTGGTCGTGGCCGGTGGCGATTGTGAGCGGATCAGCATTGCCGCGCTCGGCGAGCGTCGAGGCCAAGTATTGCGCCAGGCCGTTCTGGTGGACCATCACGATGTCGGGACGCTTAGGCAGCGCCTCGAACCACTCGACCAGTTCGTCCCGGGCCTCGGCCTCGGCCTCCTCACCGTCCTCCATGTCCCCGAACGAGAAGACGCGTCGAGGCGAGGCGGGATCGGGGCCCTCCCACTCGAGCGGGTCCGGAAAACCGGCGACGCTGGTCCCGCCGGGCAGGCGGACAATCGGCGAGCCGCGCACCTCTCCGTCGGGGGTCAGTCGGCCGTCGGCCTCGAGCACGGTTATCCCGGCCGCGGCTAGGGCGCGCATGAGCATCTCCGAGTCGTGGTTGCCGGAGACCGCGACGGCCGGCTCGCCCAGATCGGCCAGGCGGTCGGCCAGGAGCCTCACCTCGGCCTCGTTCCCCTCGTGGCCAAGATCACCGGCGAGGAGGACGGGCTGCATCTCGGCGAAGCGCCGGAGGGTCGGCAAGACGAGGGCGTTGTTGTGGAGGTCCGATGCGAGCAGGGCGCTCCGGCCGGTCCTCGGAGGATCCTGCGAGCTCGAGATGTAGGCGCTCAGGGTGCGCAGGGCGCCCTCGAGGGTCTCCTCGTAGCGCTCACCGCCGCCCTCGCGCTCGACGAAGTTGAGGAGCTGGGCAAGCTCCTCTCCTCGGCCGTAGAAGGAGGGATTGGAGAAGCGGGCGGCGTCGAAGGTAATCGCTGCGATCGCGATCGCAGCGGCGCTCGCGATCGCTCCCGTGGCAGCGACGATCACCGCGAGCCTTCGCGGGCGCTGCCTGTCCCTGCCCGCGAGCCAGATCACCAGCGCAACGCCCAGCGTGGCGGCCAGCGCCCACCCGGCCGCCCTGGCGATCGCGTCCTCGATCGCCCCCGAGACCTCCTCCTCCACGGTCGTCAGCCCGGCGTCGCCCTCGTCGGCCACGGCATCGAGAACACCTCGGCGGTCGACCGCCCGGAGCTCCAGGTCGACCTCGAAGAGCGAACGGAACGCCGGCGCCCGGATCCCCCAGTCGGCCACGGGGACATAGGCATCTATCCCTCCGGGGATCGCCGGGGCGACGTCAAGGGAGAACCGACCGAGGCTGGTGTCGGCCTCCGTCGGGCCCGCGAGGCGGAGGCCGGCCATCAGCGCGAGGGCGGCGATCACCGCTCCCGCGAGGAGCGTTACCGCGGTCCGCGGGGGCCTGAACCGCCGGTCGGGAGTCGATGCCACCGGCTGAGCGTACGAGCCGGGACGATGGTTGGGCAGCCCTGCCTAGGAGATCGCCACAGGCACGGAACCGGGCCGGTACAGCGCCTCGACCCGATCCAGCATCATCGCAAAGCCGAAAGCGAGGATCCGCTTCATCACCGCTTCGTAGGGTCGAGCCCCGACCCGGAGGGTCGAGGCGAACTCCGAGGTCCACAGCACGTGGGTCGTGTCGCCCCGCGGCTCGAGCCGAACCGATCCGCCCTGATGCTCGACGGGCGCGTTCACCCTCCGGATGAGGTAGTCCATCCGGGCCGGGCGCTCAAACGCCATGATCTCCTCCTCGAAGCGGATCGGCCCGCTCGCGATGGCGCGCATCGCGCCCAGGCCGTTGGGCTCATCCGTCCCCTCGCGGGTCAACTCCGACTTCGTGATGCCGCGGAAGTTCTCCGCGTAGGAACCATGATCGGAGATCAGCTCAAAAACGTGCTCGATCGGGGCGCTCAGGATCTTGTCGACGACGATGCGTGCCACCTGGCGCAGTCAATCATGGACGCTCGGAATACGCTGCCTACAATGCCCATCCCGCGCCCGTAGCTCAGTTGGATAGAGCGCGTGTCTACGAAACACGAGGTCACAGGTTCGAATCCTGTCGGGCGCGTTCACCGAGGCCGCGCGAGATCGCACGGGTCGATTGTCAACTGAGGTGCGCTCACCGACCCTCAGTCGACAGTCGACGCTGGATTGGGCGTGCGATCCTCGTGCGGTGCGCATCCTGTTCATATGCCTCGGGAACATCTGCCGCTCGCCGACGGCGGAGGGGGTGATGCGCGCGCTGGTCGCCGAAGCGGGCCTCGACGGCGAGGTCGAGGTGGACAGCGCCGGGACCGGCGGGTGGCATACTGGCGACCCGGCCGATCCGCGCTCGGTGGCCGCTGCGGCCGAGCGCGGCATTGCGCTCGAGGGGCAGGCCCGTCAGGTCAGCCCCCAGGACTTCGAGCGCTTCGACCTGCTCGTCGCGATGGATCGGTCGAACCGCGACGAGCTCCTGAGGTTGGCGCCTGATGAGGAGGCTCGCGCGCAGGTGAGGCTGCTGCGCGAGCTCGGCGAGGGGATCGAGGAGGACGTGCCGGACCCCTACTACGGCGGCGAGGCGGGGTTCGCCGAGGTGGTCGAGATCATCGAGCGGAACTGCCGTGCGCTTGTTGGGCGGCTCGGTTGAGCACGGTCCATGTCGCGGCCGGAAGCTGATGCATCCGGTCGGTCTCGGGGGCCTGCTCGGGGAGCCGGTGAGCTCCGCCGAGCCAGTCTCGGGCGGATCGATCAACGAGGCCTGGTGCGTCGAGCTCGAATCGGGGCGGCGTGTGTTCGTGAAGGAACGGGCGGGCGCCGAGGCCGTCGAGTTCAGGGCGGAGGCGGCGGGCCTCGGGTGGCTCGCGGACGCCGGGGTTCGGGTGCCCGCGGTGCTGGCGACGGTAGACGAGCCGCCGAGCCAGGTCCTCGAGTGGATCGAGCCGGGCAGGCTTACGGCGGGGGGCGCCGAGGAGCTCGGTCGCAGCCTCGCTGCCCTTCATCGCGCCGGGGCAACGCAGCACGGGACGCTGCCCCCGGGCTCCCCGGACAGCGTGCTTCGGATTGGCTCGCTCGCCCTGGCGTTCCCCGAGCCCGCGGCTGACGAGACCTGGCCGGAGCGCTATGCCGAGCACATGCTCCTGCCCTTGGTCAAACGGGCGTGTGAGGAGGGATCACTCGAGCCCGGCGACGCCGTCGCGGTTGAGGAGGTCTGCCGCCGAATCGCCGGCCTCGCGGGCCCGGCCGAACCCGCCTCGCGCCTCCACGGCGACCTCTGGGGAGGCAACGTGCACGCCGCGTCGGACGGTTCGGCCTGGCTGATCGACCCCGCGGCCTATGGCGGCCATCGCGAGGTGGACCTGGCGATGCTGCGGCTGTTCGGCGGTCCGGGCGAGCCGGTGTTCGCCGCCTACGATGAGGCCTTCCCTCTCGCGGACGGCCACGCCGAGCGCACCGAGCTGTGGCAGCTCCTGCCGCTCCTTGTCCACGCGGTGCTGTTCGGCGGTTCCTACGGGTCTTCGGCGGGGCGCGCCGCCAGGCGTTACGTCTAGGGTTCCCGCATGAATCCACTCGCTCGCCGAAAGCTGCTGAAGAGCGGGACGAAGGCAAGGGGTGTGGTCCTCGCTGTGGGGGCACCATGGGCCAGGCCAACGACGCCGGCACCGCCGTGCTCAACGTGAAGGAGTTCCGGATCAAGGTCTTCCCGGTGGACGGCGCCCCGTACACCGTCGCCTACGGGGGGCGCGAGGCCGCCCAGATGTCCGGCGGCGGCGCCGCCGGGGATTTCGCGGACGTGCCGGTGCGGATCGGCCCGGATGACCCCCGGACGGTGATGATCGATAGCAAGCGTCTCGAGGAGGAGAACCTGGCCGGCATGGCCCTCCTCAACGATCCGGCGAAGCTCCAGGAGGCGACCGAGCTGAACGCCAAGAACGCCGCCGCGGACGCCGGCAAGGGTTTCGACGAGGACGGCGTGCCGCTGTCGATGCTGCCGCTGGGCAAAGCGCTGCATCTGCGCGACCTGCCGCCCTGGCCCTAGACCAGCACCCTGCTGACGTTTTCCCGGTGCACGGCCTCGTAGGGCTCGAAGTAGGTGATCCAGCCCGCCGAGAGCGGGCCCGCGATCAGCTCCCGCAAGTGCACGTCCCGCAAGGCGGGCTCGTCCGGGAGCCGCTGCAGGGTGCGGATGTACTGCTGCGTCGCCCTGATCAAGGCCTTCGAGTAACCCCCGGAAGCGATCAGATCGGGGTCGCCATGGTTGGGGAGGATGCGCGTGGGCTCGAGTTCCCACAGGCGGTCGAGGTCGGCGAGGTGTCGCTCGAAGCCCTCAGGCTCGCCGACGTAGGTGATCGTGTCCTCCATCGTGTCGCCCGCGAGGAGGAGCCCGCGGCCGGGCAGCCACAGCACCGTCGCGTCGTCGCTGTGGATGTCCACGTGGAGAAGCTCGACCGTGGTATCGCCCACGTCGAGCCGCTCGCGATCCGTGAAGGTGCGTGTTGGCAGGATGAGGGGGTCGATGCCGGGCGGTCCCTCGTGCGTTCCGGCCTCGATCGACTCGCGGTTGGAGGCCAGTAGCTGCGCGGTGCGCTCGTTCGCGACGACCTCGCAGTCGCCGAACGCCGCGGTCCCTGCCACGTGGTCGAGATGCCAGTGGCTGAGGACGACCGTGATCCGCTCGACGCCCTCGTCACGGAGGGCGTCCCGGATGAACTGAGCGCGCTCCACGGAGACATGCGTGTCGTAGACGAGCGCCTCGCCGCCATCGACGATCGCGTAGCTCGCGATGCCCAGCGCCAGCGCGCCGTCGTCCACCCAGTTGGGTCCCTGCGCGTAGTGGTAGCCCTCGATCCGCCCGTCGTAGAAGGCGAGGACGCCCTCGGCGGGGCGGAGCAGCCGTATCCGCATATCGCTTCCCGCGCTCCCCGTGGGCCGGCCGCTCGCCACGCACGGTAGTCAAGCAGGCGGATTCGCCTACCGGCCGAGCGTCGAGAGGAACCGCCGCGAGGCCGCCGGGACAGCCCCGAGCAGCTCGCGGATCTCGCTGAGCCCGGCACGCAGCTCGGCATCCCCGGCCTCGATCGGGAGCATCGAGTCCTGGAGGTCCGCGATGCGACGGTCGGCCTCGCCGGCGGCCTCGGCCGCCCGCTCGACGAACGCCCTCGCGCCCTGGGAGGCGCGCCCGGCCGACGGCGGGTCGAACACGTCGCCCGGTAGCTCGAAGCGCGCGGCGAACTGGGAGTGCGTGCGCTTGCCCCGCCCGTAGGCCTTCTGGATGGGGCGGTACAGCTCGTCTTCCATCCGCTCGGCGCTCATCACGTCGAGCAGCTCGAACCCCTCACCGAGACATGCGACGGCCAGCGCGAGCCGGTCGTTCGCCGCTGCGAGATCCTCGAGGATCTGCGTCCTCGCTTCGGTCGCGGTCGTTGCCATTACGGGGAGCCTAGCCGCGGCCCGGCCCGGCCCGGACGCAACGAGGCCCCCGTGACTCACGGAGGCCTCGATCGCTGAGACAGTGCGGTGCTGCCTGAAGTCCTAGTCGGTGTCCGCGCCGCTCTCGGAGTCGGCCGAGGCGCTGACCACGTTGAAGCCACGGTCGAGCTGGACGTCGACCTGGCTGCCGTCCTCGCGGGTCACCTCGACCTCGTAGTAGCTCTCCTCGTCCTCCACCTCGGTGCCGGAGACGGTGCCGCCCCCCGTGGAGTCGAGCGCGGCGGCCTCCGCCTTGTCGAGCGCGCTGCCGCTGATCGCGACATCCGGCCCCTCGGCCGCGTCCTCGGCCTCGTCGGATCCGCCTGCGATCGCCACTCCCGCGCCGCCGGCGGCGATCGCGAGGGCCGCCGCTCCGGCGCCGATCATCTTGGTTCGCTTCTTCATCACTGCCTCCTTGGCGTCAAATATCGCAGCGCTTGTACATCGGCTGGATGAAATGACGATGAAAGCGCGTCTATCAAGGCGACGGCCGGCGCGGGCTCGCCTCGCCCGCGCCGGCCGTTCCCGGCTGGTGATCGGAGCCGTCTCGGCCCCTGTCGCCCCCCTAGTCGCGGTCGCCGGCCTCCTCGTGGTCGGCGGACTGCCCGACCACGTTGAAGGCGCGATCGAGCTGGACGTCGACCTGGCTACCGTCGTCGAGCTTCACCTCGACCTCGTAGTAGCTCTCCTCGTCGCCCACCTCGGTCTCGGAGACGGTGCCTCCGCCGGTCTCCTTGAGTGCCGCGGCGCTCGCCTGGTCGAGGGCCGAGCCCTCGATCGCGACGTCCGGGCCCCCGGCCGCGTCCTCTGCGCCCTCGCCCGAGCCGCTCCCCGCGAGCGCGACGCCGGTGCCCCCGACGCCGAGGGCGAGGATTGCGGCGCCGACGCCGATGATCTTGTTTCGCTTGTTCACTGGACTACCTCCTGTTGCGTATTGCGATTGCGCAACGGGTTCTACGGAGGGCTCGTGAAACGGCCGTGAAGGCCGAAGGCGGCGTTTAGCCGCCGGTTAGAAGGGGTCGCTATCCGGCAGCCGGAGCCAGACGTCGGCGCCCCCGCCGGCAGGGTTCGCGGCGAGGGCGCGGCCGCCGTGAGCCTCCGCGATCTTCTCCACGATCGAGAGGCCGAGGCCTGCGCCACCGCGGGCCCGGGCCGCGTCGGCGCGGCTGAAGCGCTCGAACGCCCGGGGCAGGAAATCCGGGTCGAAGCCCGGCCCCTCGTCTCGCACGTGGAGCTCCACGTGGCCATCCTCGCGCGTTGCCAGCAGCCTCACTTCCCCGTCGCCGTGGCGGAACGCGTTGTCGACCAGGCTCGTCAGCGCCTGCTCGAGGCGCAACGGGTCGCCTGCGATCTCGATGCCATCCGCCGGCTCGACGACCAGCGGCCGCTCGGCATCATCCGCACGGGCGCGAAAGCGCTCCGCCACCGTGCCCAGCAGAACGCCGGCATCGAGCGAACGCGTGGAGAGCTTCAGCTGCCCGTCCTCAGCGCGCGCGACCACCAGCAGATCCTCGGCGAGCTGGATCAGCCGGTCGATCTCGACGACCGCCGAGGCGATGGCATCGCGCAGCTCCCCCTCGTCCGCCTCGTAGCGAAGCGCCAGCTCGAGCTCGGTCTTGTGGAGTGCGAGCGGCGTGCGTAGTTCGTGGGCCGCGTCGTCGACGAATCGGCGCTCGCGCGCGAGCGCGTCCTCGAGCCGCCCAAGCATCTCGTTGAGGGTGTGACCCAGGCGCGAGAGCTCGTCGTTGGCCGGCGGCACGGGCAGACGCTCCCCCGGATCCCCGGCGGAGATCTCCGAGGCGCGGCCGCGCATCTCCTCGACCGGGCGAAGCGCCGCCGCGGCTACGCCGTAGCCGGCGAGCGAGGCTAGGAGCAGGGCGATCGGCCCGCCGATCAGCATCAGGGTCGCGAGGCTCGAGAGGGCTTCGTCGCGGTCCTGCACGGAGGAGCCGACCACCACGATCAGCCGCTCGCCGCCGATCTCGACGGGCGCTGCATAGAGTCGCGTCTGGCCCTCCAGCCCGGGGAGCTGCCGGGCTGCGAAGAAGCCCGAGCTCGACCGGGCATCGGCGAGCTGGGCCTCCGTCAGCACCCGCTCACCCTCCAGCTGAGCGGTCGAATCGACCACCTTGCCATCGGGGTCGAGCACCTGCGCGAGGGTGTCCTCCTCCTCCAGGAGCGACGTCTCGCCGGGGCTGCCGGCGAGTCCGGCCCCCGACTCCCGCAGGACCACCGAGAGCTGGCCGGCCCGTGAGGTGAGCCCCTCCTTGATCGACTCGTCCAGCCGGGTCGCGAGCTGCGAGTGAAGGAAGACGCCGATCGCGGTGAGCACGAGCGCCATGACCACCGCGAACGCGAGCGTGACCTTTACGCGGATCGGAAGACGGCTCACGTGCCGCCGTCCTCGCGCATCCGGTACCCGGATCCGCGCACCGTCTCGATCGAGGTGACGCCGAACGGCTTGTCGATCTTGCGGCGGAGGAAGCGCACGTAGGAATCCACGACGTTCGAGCGGTTCTCGTACTCGTAGTCCCAGGCGTGCTCGAGGAGGTCAAAGCGCGAGAGGACCTGCCCGGGCCGCCTCATGAACGTGTCGAGCAACGAGAACTCCTTCGCCGAGAGCTCGATCTCGGTCTCGCTGCGCCAGGCTCGCTTCGTCGCCGGATCCAGGCGCAGACTTCCGAGCTCGAGCTGTGTCGGTCGCTCGACCCGACCGCGTCGGGCCAGCGCGCGCAGGCGGGCCAGCAGCTCCGCGTACGAGAACGGCTTCGTGAGGTAGTCGTCGGCGCCGCGGTCGAGGCCGGCGACGCGGTCCTTGACGGAGTCGCGGGCGGTCAGCATCAGGATCGGCGACCAGACCTCGCTCTCGCGAAGCTGCCGGCACACCTCGAACCCGTCGATCCCCGGCAGCATCAGGTCGAGGATGATCGCGTCGTATTCGGTGGCCGATGCCCTCGGCACGGCCTCCTCGCCGTCGCCGACGACGTCCACCGCCATCCCCTCCTTGGTGAGGCCCCGGCGCAGCAGCTGCGCCAGCTTCGGTTCGTCCTCGACGATCAGTACGCGCACAGGCCCAAGCCTCCCGGGCGTTCATGAAAGGAATATGAAAGCCGAAGTCCCGGGCGCGCGAGCCCCGCCCAGGGCGCGGTGAGCGATAGCTTGAGCCGGTGCCGACGTCCCGGTCGATCATCCGCGTCTACCTGTCGTTGATGCTGGGCAACACCCTGGCGGCCTCGTTCATCTGGGGCATCAACACGATCTTCCTGCTCGACGCCGGGCTCACCAACCTGGAGGCGTTCGCCGCGAACGCGTTCTTCACCGCGGGGATGGTCCTGTTCGAGGTGCCCACGGGGATCGTGGCCGACACCGTCGGCCGGCGCACCTCCTACCTGCTGGGGACGGTGACGCTCATGGCATCGACGCTCCTCTACGTACTGCTCTGGGAGATCGAGGCGCCCTTCTGGGAGTGGGCGGGTGTCTCGATCCTCCTCGGTCTCGGATTCACGTTCTTCTCGGGCGCCGTTGAGGCCTGGCTCGTGGATGCGCTCGCCGCGACGGACTGGGACGGGGAGCTCGAGACCGTCTTCGGACGGGGCCAGATCGTCTCGGGAGCGGCGATGCTTACCGGCTCGGTGGCCGGCGGGGTCCTCGCCGAGGTCGTGAGCATCGGGTTCCCATTCGTGATCCGTGCCGTCGTGCTGGCGGTGATGTTCGTCGTCGCCTTCAAGGTGATGCACGACGTCGGCTTTACGCCGGAGAAGGCCGGCCGGCCCCTGGCGGAGATGCGCAAGATCACCTCGGCCTCGGTCGAGTACGGGTGGAAGGTGCCTGCGGTCAAGTGGCTGATGCTCGAGGCCCTGTTCACCGGGGGCGTCGGGATCTACGCCTTCTACGCGCTGCAGCCGTACCTGCTCGAGCTCTACGGCGACCCGGAGGCCTACACGGTGGCCGGCCTCACCGCGGCGATCGTCGCCGGAGCGCAGATCATGGGCGGGATCGCCGCGCCACGGATCCGCCGCCTCTTCCTCAGGCGGACCTCGGCCCTGGTCCTGACCCAGGTCCTGAGCGTGGCGGCGCTGGTCGGGATCGGCTTCATCGGGAACTTCTACGCGGTGATCGCGCTGATCGTGGCCTGGGGCCTGTTGTTCGCGGCCACCACGCCGATTCGCCAGGCCTACATCAACGGCATGATCCCGTCGCGCCAGCGCGCGACGATCCTCTCGTTCGACTCGCTGATGGGCTCCTCGGGGGGCGTCTGGGCCCAGCCGATACTGGGCAAGGCGGCCGACGCCTACGGCTACGCAAGCTCGTACCTGATCTGCGCCGGGATCTCGGCCTTCGCGGTCCCGTGCCTGCTGCTGTCCCGCCGTCAGCGCAACCCCGCGGACACAGTTCAGCCGCTGCGCTCCGAGCCGGCTGCCGGGCTACCCTGATTCGCTTGCCCGCCGATCCTCACGCCCTCGAGATCTCGGACCTCGTCAAGACCTACCCAACCGGGGTCGAGGCCCTGCGCGGGGCGGCGCTGGAGGTGGAGGACGGCGACTTCTTCGGCCTGCTCGGCCCCAACGGGGCCGGCAAATCCACGCTGATCCACTGCACGACCGGCCTCGCGCAACCGACCTCGGGCAAGATCAGCGTCTTCGGGCACGATGCGATCGACGATTACGCCGACGCGCGTCAGGCGGTGGGCCTCGCGCCGCAGGAGCTGAACCTCGACTGGTTCCTCACGGTTGAGGAGACGCTCGACTACCACGCCGGCTACTTCGGGATGCCCAAGCGCGAGCGCCGCGCGCGCTCGGCGGAGCTGCTCAAGACCTTCTCGCTCGTCGAGAAGAAGGACGAGCGCACCCGCACGCTCTCGGGCGGGATGAAGCGCCGGCTGATCCTGGCCCGCGCCCTCATGCACCGCCCGCGGCTGCTCATCCTCGACGAGCCGACCGCGGGGGTGGACATCGAGCTTCGGCTGGAGCTCTGGCACTACGTGCGGCGCATCAACGAGGAGGGCACGACGATCCTGCTGACGACGCACTATCTCGAGGAGGCGGAGCAGCTCTGCGACAAGATCGCCTTCATCAACAAGGGCGAGATCGTCGCCCAGGGCTCGAGTGGCGAGTTGGCGTCCGAATACGGGGTCGCCAACCTCGAGGACGCCTACCTGGCGTTGGTCGGCAGGGGCGAGCTCTCGCGCTCGCGAGTTGAGGAGTTGGCGGGATGAGCGCGGCGCAGATCCGCTTCTTCACGTTGTGGCGGCGCGAGGTCAACCGCTTCATGAAGATCAAGAAGCAGACGATCGGCGCGCCGCTGCTGGAGACGTTCCTCTACATCTCGGTCTTCGGCGCCGCCCTCGGTACCCGCATCAACACGCTGCACGGCTTCGACTACGTCGTGTTCGTGATTCCCGGGCTGATCATGATGGCCTTCGCGATGAACGCGTTCTCGAATAACGCCTCGTCGATCCTCCAACAGAAGTTCCAGGGCGCGATCCAGGACCAGCTCTCCTCGCCCGCATCGCCGCTGGAGTTGCTCCTGGCCTTCTCCTTCGGAGGTTTCATGCGCGGGCTCGCGGTGGCGACCCTCACCTTCATCGCCTCGTCGTTCCTGGTCGACCTGCCCGTCGAGAACGTCCTGATCCTGTTCCCGGCGCTCTTCCTCGTCGGCTTCTTCTTCTCGCAGCTCGGCGTGCTGATCGGGGTCCGGGCCGAGCAGTTCGACGACGTCGCGATCGCGCAGACGTTCGTCCTCACCCCGCTGATCTTCCTGGGCGGGGTCTTCTACTCCGCCTCCCTCCTCCCGGAGCCGTTCGAGACGCTGACCAACTTCAACCCCGTCTACTACATGATCGGCCTGATCCGCTACGGCTTCCTCGGCTTCTCCGAGGCGTCGGTCGCGGTCGCCCTCGTGGCGCTCACCGCGGCGACCGCCGCGCTGTTCGCGGTGAACTACCGGCTGTTCAAGCGCGGCTACAAGCTCAGGGCGTAGCCGAGGCCGGCTCCGGCGATTCCGGGGCCGCGTCGCGGTCCGTCCGCGGGTCGTAGCCGGTGATGAGGCCGGCGACCAAGAGGGCCGCAACGGCGACGAATACCCCCGCGATGTCGTCGATGAAGTAGTGCCAGCCCAGGTAGACGGTGGCGACCGCCGTGATGCCCAGCCAGATCCAGAGGGCCTGCTTGAGGCGCCGGCCGAGGCCGAACAGGTACGAGGCCAGCAGGGCGGTGCAGCTGATCGAGATGTGGAGTGAGACGAAAGCAGCGATCGCCTGGGGGGTGCCGGTCGCCGGATCCGCCAGGAAGGCAATGCGGTCGGACATCAGCAGATCCTGGAGGCGAGCCGTCTCCGTATGCGGCAGCCCCGCGAACCACTGCGGGTAGAAGTAGATCGGCCCCAGCGCCGGGAGCAGGAAGTAGGTCGCAGCTCCGATGATCCAGTTCAGGCCAAGCGCTGCGGCGTAGAACAGGGCGGCGCGCAGCCGCTCGGCGAAGACCAGCGCGACGCCGAGCGAGAGCGGCAGGAAGACGATGAACGCGATGTAGAACGTGGAGATGATGTGGGCCGCAATGCCCGTGCCCAGCAGGCCGTGGAGCAACTCGGCCGGGTCGTTGCCGAGGAACATCGCCCGGTCGATGTCGGCGAGCTGGACGTCGAAGAGCTCGTCGGGGCGCAGGAACGGAATCGTGGACTTGAGGTTGCGGTACGCGAGGTAGCTCGCGTAGAACGCGACGATCGCGATTGCGACCACGCCCGCACGGCGAGCGGTCCAGCGCTCGCGGCGAACTGCCGCCATCGCCGATCGTGGCGGCCAGCGGGTGCCGGTGAGGCGGCGCGCCCGCAGGAAGATGTCGAGGCCGACCAGGAGGGCGACGCCGGCTCCGACCTCGAGCACGTAGAGCGCGGCGACGTTGTCGGGGTCGCGGAAGCTCACGCCGGCCGCGCTCGCCGCGATCAGCGCGGCGATCGTCGTCGCGACGGCTATGAGGGGTCCTGCGGAAACCAGACGCCAGCCCGGTTCGCCGGTGTGGCTATCGGTGTTCCTCCACGCGATGCCCCTTCGCGCCGCCAGCTCGATGGCTGACTCGGGAGTCGACACGCCGGACAGCGTAGATGCTGGCGACGCGGCGGGGCTTCGATCGGCTCGCCACGTCGCCCGGTAGCCTCGCACGATGCCGCCTTCCGAGGACGCGGCCGAGGTTGCCCCCCGACAGTTCCTGGTCCCGGTGGTAGTGGGAGCGCTCTCGCTCGCGCTCATGCTCACCGTGGCCGTAGCGGAGGGACTCCCCGTCCGCGATCCAGACGCCCGCTTCGTCGGCTCGCCGCTCGCCCTCATCAGCCTGGTCGTCGGGGTCTTCCTGGTCCTCGACCTGATCCCGCGCGCCTTCCGGGCCGCACGCCAGAGAGGGACGAGTTGGCTGCGGGCCGTGCGTGAGATCTTCCTCGAGCGCTGGTGGGGGCGCCGCGGCGTGATCATCATCTGCTGCCTGCTCGGCTTCTACGCCACCTACCTGTCGTACCGGAACCTCAAGAGCTTCATGCCGTTCCTCGTGGAGGCAGACCAGGATCAGGCGCTGCTCGACCTCGATCGCTCGCTGTTCTTCGGAAGCGATCCCGCCACCCTGCTCCAGGACGCGCTCGGCACGGGGTTCGCGGCCGAGGTTCTCTCCGCCGGCTACCTCGCGTTCCTCAGCTTCGTACCGCTGTCGCTCGGGATCGTGCTGATCGTTTCCTCCAAGGTTCGGCTGGCGGTCTGGTACGTGAGCGCGCTCTGCCTCGTGTGGATCCTGGGCGTGGCGAGCTACTACGCCCTGCCCTCCCTGGGACCGATCTATGCGAGCCCGGAGCTCTTCGCGACTCTGCCGGAGACCGGGGTGAGCGGGCTCCGGGACACCCTCATGGAGCATCGGGTGGAGGTGATCGCCGACCCGTTTGCCACCGATGCGGTGCAGGGGATCGCCGCGTTCGCGTCGCTCCACATCGCCGTGGTGTTCACCGCCGCGCTCGTTGCTCAGCTCGCTGGCGCAGCCCGGATCCTGAGGTTCGTGCTGTGGGCCTATCTGGGGCTGACCGGGCTGGCGACGATCTACTTCGGCTGGCACTACGTAAGCGACGACATCGCCGGTCTGGCGATCGGCGCGGTGGCGGTCTACGCAGCCGCCTACCTGGTCGGCGAGGAGCGACGACTCCCGGTGCTCAGGCCGCGGGGCGAGCCGGTCAGCCCGCCGGGGTGAGCTGCCCGAGGCGCCGTTCGGACGAGGCCGGCGCGCCTGCGGGGGTCAAGCGGTGAGCGCGCTCGGCGACCTCCGGGCTCTCGGTGTCCGCACGGTGCTGACGGCCTCGGTGACGCCGCTCGCGTCGATCTTCGGCAGCGGCTTCCTGATCATCGTGCCGGTCCTGGAGCGCACGCTCGGTGCGCTGGCGGCGCTGGGCGCGATCGCCGTCTCGGCCGTGGCGTGGATGGTCGGTACCGCGATCCGCCACAACATCACGGCGATCGAGCCGTTGGCGGCCGCGGGCGAGCTGAGGCGGACGGAGGAGCGACTAGAGCGTGCCAGCGACGTCGTGATCGCCGTGGCGTACGTGGTCTCGGTCGCGCTCTACCTGCGGATCATGGCCGAGTACCTCGTTGACTACCTCGCTCCCGACGCCGCCACCGCGACCAGCACCGTCGCGGCGGCCGCGGTGGCGATCATCATCCTGGTCGGGATCACCAGGGGCTTCAGTGGGCTCGATCTGACCGAGCGGCTGGCGCTCGGTGCCGTGCTCCTCATCACAACGGTGTTGGGGGCCGCCTACCTGTTCGAGAGCGCCGGCCAGGTGCTCGGCGAGGGGCTCGAGCTGCCGCCGATCCCGAGCACCGGCGTCGGCCAGACGCTCCTGATGCTGGGTGGGATCGTGATCACCGTGCAGGGGTTCGAGACGGTCCGCTACCTGGCCGACGAGTACGACGCGCCGACCCGGATCTGGGCCTCGCGCGTAGCCCAGGCGGTAGCGGCCTCGATCTACGTCGGGTTCACCATCGTCGCGACGCCGCTGATGGGCCTGGGCACCGCGGACGGCGCCGACACCACCCTGCTCGACATCACCGAGCGCACGGCGCCGCTCCTGGCCCTGCCCCTCGTGGTCTGCGCCATCCTGAGCCAGTTCAGCGCCGCCACGGCGGATACGGTGGCGGCGCGCGAGAACCTTCATGCCCAGTTCCCCAAGCTGATGCGCGGGGCTCGCGCGTACGTGCTGAGCGGCGTTGCCGCGATCGCGATGATCTGGACGATCCCAACGCTCACGATCGTGACCATCGCCTCGCGCTCGTTCGCCGCCTACTACTGCCTGCAGTGCGTGCTGGCGCTGCGGACCGCCCGGTCGGTTCGGTCGCGGGCCGGCTTCGCCACCCTCGCCCTCGTGATGGCGCTCATCACGCTGTTCGCCCAGCCCGTGGGCTGAGCTCGGGCGGGCTCAGCCCGCCGGGGTGAGCCGCTTGTAGGTGATGCGGTGGGGGCGGTCGGCGGCCTCGCCCAGGCGCTCGCGGCGGTTCTCCTCGTAGGCCTCGAAGTTGCCCTCGAACCAGCGCACCTCGGAGTCGCCCTCGAAGGCGAGGACATGGGTCGCGATCCGGTCGAGGAACCAGCGATCGTGCGAGATCACCACGGCGCAGCCGGCGAAGGCGAGCAGCGCCTCCTCGAGGGCGCGGAGCGTGTCGACGTCGAGGTCGTTGGTGGGCTCGTCGAGCAGCAGCAGGTTGCCGCCGGAGCGCAGCAGCTTCGCCAGGTGGACGCGGTTGCGCTCGCCGCCGGAGAGCGTCCCGACCTTGCGCTGCTGGTCGGAGCCCTTGAAGTTGAAGCCGGACGTGTAGGCGCGCGAGTTCATCTTGCGGTCGCCGACGTTGATCTCCTCGTGACCGTCCGAGATCTCCTCCCACACCGTCTTCTCCGCCTCGAGAGCGTCGCGCGACTGATCGACGTAGGCGAGCTCGACCGTATCGCCGAGCCGCAGCTCACCCGAGTCGGGCTTCTCGTCGCCGGTGATCATCCTGAAGAGCGTGGTCTTGCCGGCGCCGTTGGGGCCGATCACGCCGACGATGCCGGCCGGCGGGAGCGTGAAGGAGAGGTCCTCGATCAGCAGCCGTCGCCGAACCCCTTGCGCAGGTCATTGGCCTCGACCACCACGTCGCCGAGCCGCGGGCCGGCCGGGATGTGGATCTGGACCTCGTCGAGCTTCACGTTGCGATCCTCGGCCAGCAGCGCTTCGTAGCGGGCGAGGCGGGCCTTCGACTTCTTGCGCCGCCCCTTCGGGTTCTCGCGCACCCACTCGAGCTCGGCCGCGATCGTCTTTGCACGGGCCGAGTCCTTGCGCTTCTCCTGCTCCAGCCGCTCGCCGCTTCTGCTCGAGCCAGGAGGAGTAGTTGCCCTCGAACGGGATGCCGCGTCCGCGATCGAGCTCGAGGATCCAGCCGGCGACGTTGTCGAGGAAGTAGCGGTCGTGGGTGACGGCGACGACGGTGCCCTTGTATTCCTCGAGGTGCTGCTCGAGCCAGGCCACCGACTCGGCGTCGAGGTGGTTGGTGGGCTCGTCGAGGAGCAGCAGGTCGGGGGCCTGCAGCAGCAGCCGGCAGAGGGCGACTCGGCGGCGCTCGCCGCCGGAGAGCTTGCGTCACGTCGGCGTCGCCGGGCGGCAGGCGCAGGGCGTCCATCGCCGTCTCGAGCATCGGTGTCGAGGTTCCAGGCGTCGGCGGCGTCGATCTGCTCCTGGAGGCGGGCGAACTCGTCGGCGGTCTCGTCCGAGTAGTTGGCGGCGAGCTCGTTGAAGCGGTCGAGCAGGTCGCGCAGCTCGCGCGACGCCGTCCTCGACGTTGCCCCGCACGTCCTTGGACTCGTCGAGCTGCGGCTCCTGCTCGAGCATGCCGACGGTGGCGTTCTGGTGGAGCTGGGCCTCGCCCCGGTACTCGGTGTCGATGCCGGCCATGATCCGCAGCAGGCGTGGACTTGCCGGCGCCGTTGTAGCCGAGCACGCCGATCTTCGCTCCCGGGAAGAAGCTCAGCGAGATGTCGGAGAGCACCTCCTTGTTCGGCGGGTGCGTTCGCGACACCTTGTACATCGAGAAGACGTAGTCGGCAGCCATGGGCGGGCCAGAGTAGCCACCCCCCGCCCTCGAAGTGTCCTGTCCTACCGGGCCACCGTCCCGGCTATCCAGGACACTCCCCGGGGTGAGCGGGAAGCGCAAGCGTGAGATCGGACGCGGGGAGCGCGTGGTCCCCGGCGTCTGGCGCCTGCGGATGCCGCTGCCCTGGCCGGGCGTCCCGCACGGCAACGCGTTCGCGGTGGCGGCCGGCGACGGCATCGTGCTCTTCGACACCGGCTACGCCGATACCGACGGCACCCGCCAACTCGAGCTGGCGCTGGCCCAGGTGGGTTTCGCGCTGGAGGACGTGAGCCTGCTCGTCTGCACCCACGCCCACACCGACCACTACGGGCTCGCAGGACCGATCGTCGACGCCGCGAGGTGCGAGCTGTGGATGCATCCCGCCTGGGGGCACATCAAGGCGATGGCCGACGATCCCGACGCCGCGCTAGACCGGCGGATCGAGGTGGCGCGCCAGAGCGGCGTTCCACCCGCCGGGCTGGAGCTCTACGAGAAGAGCCGCCGGGGCGAGAACACCGGTCTCGTCCGCGCGGTGCCGCCGGACCGGGATCTGCTGCCCGGCGTAGCGATCGAGACCGACCTGGGCTCGTGGCAGGTCCACGAGACCCCCGGACACGCACCTTCCCACGTCGTCCTGCACCAGCCGGAGAGCGGGCACCTGATCTCCGGTGACCACCTCCTGGGCCGGGTGTCGCCGTTCTTCGACTACGGGCACACACCGGACCCGGTCGGCGAGTTCCTCTCAAGCCTCGACGCCGTCGCGAAGCTCGAGACCGGGCTGTGCCTGGCCGGCCATGGGCGTCCGTTCCGCGACGTGCCGGCGAAGGCCGACGCGAATCGACGGCTGGTCCTTGAGCACCTCGACCGGGTCCGGGGGGCGTTCGGGGACGGGCCGATGACCCCGTTCGAGTTGATCGCTTCGATCGTGGGGCCGGAGAACGTCAACCCCGCCACCACTGCCTGGGGCCTGCAGATGGCGATGGCCTACGTGGATCACCTGGCGCTGGCGGGCGAGCTCGAGGAGGTCGAAGGATCCGATCCCCGACGTTGGCGGTCCAGCCCATGAGAGGCCGGCGGAGAGGCGTCCTGAGTTCGGTGGCGGCCGCCGCCCTAGTCGGCGGAACGATGCTCGCGGCGGGATGCGGGGGCGACGAGCGCCCCGGCCCCGGCGGGTCCGGCGCCGGCGGGCAGCAGGTGGCCGACGGCAACCAAAACGAGACGAGCGCCCCGGCGGAGTCGGGCTTCGACGGTCCGGTTCCGATCCTCATGTATCACGCGATCGCACCGGCTCCGGCCGGAGAGCCCTACCCGGCGCTGTTCGTGCCGCAGGCTGACTTCGAGGAGCAGATGTCGTGGCTGGCCAGCGAGGGCTACAACGGGGTCACCCTGGATCAGGTCTTCGCGGCCTGGGAGGACGGTGCGCCAATCGTGCGCAATCCCGTCGTCATCTCGTTCGACGACGGGCTGCGCTCCCAGTACGTCGGCGCGACGCCGATGCTCGAGAAGCTCCGCTGGCCGGCGGTGCTGAACCTCAAGCTGGACACCCTCGAGCAGGGCGAGCTGACCGACGAGATGGTGAGCGAGCTCGTCGATTCCGGCTGGGAGATCGACTCCCACACGTTCACGCACCCGGACCTGACCGGCCTCGACGGGGCGGCTCTTGAGCGCGAGGTCGCCGATTCGAGGCGCGAGCTGCAGCGCCGCTTCGACGAGCCGGTCGACTTCTTCTGCTACCCGGCGGGGTCCTATGACGATGAGGTGATCGCTGCGGTCGAGGAGGCGGGCTATTTGGGGGCGACCACCACCGTGCCGGGGCTGGCGACCCCGGGCGAGCCCTACGAGCTGCGCCGGATCCGGGTTGAGCCTGGTGACGGGCCCGAGGAGCTCGCGACGAAGCTGAGCGGCTGAGGTGCCCGCGAGCCCTTGAGTTCCCGCGGTGCCGGGAGTGGAGCGGTGGCAACGCCCGGGACCGGCGACGGGGATAACGTGTCCGCAGGTGACGAGGCGAAGGACCCCGATCTCCACTGACCAGGCGCCGGCGGCCGTCGGGCCCTACAGCCAGGCGATCGAGCACGACGGCGTCCTCTACTGCTCGGGGGCGATCCCGCTGGACCTGGACGGGGCGATCGTTGCGGAGACTCCTGCCGCGCAGGTCACTCAGTGCATGCGGAACCTGGGCGCGGTGGCCGCGGCCGCCGGGAGCTCGCTGGAGCACGCCCTGCGGCTGACTATCTACACGACCCGCCTCGAGGACTTCGCCGACATCAACGAGGCCTACGCGGAGTTCTTCGCCGACGAGCCCCCGGCGCGGGCCACGGTCGGCGTGGCAGCGCTCCCGAAGGGGGCCCTGGTGGAGGTCGACGCGATCATCGCGATTCCGGGCTGATGCTCGGCTCAGCTCCCGACCTCTCCCCGGCAGCGGTCGAGGCGGCGAGGACGCACACCAGCCGGCTCGCGCGCGAGACCCCGGTGTTCGGTGCGGGGTGGCTGACCCGTTCGCTCGGAGGCTCGATCAGCCTCAAGGCCGAGAACCTGCAGCGGACCGGCTCGTTCAAGGTCCGGGGGGTCTCGGCGAAGCTCGCCGAGGATCCCGTCGATTCGAAGGCCGGCGTCGTCGCGGCGAGCGCCGGCAACCACGGGCAGGCGCTGGCCTACGTCGCGTCAACGCTCGGGTTGCCGTGCCGGATCTGCGTCCCCACAACGGCCTCGATCGCGAAGGCGCAGGCGATCGAGGCGCGGGGAGCGACCCTGGAGCTCGCGGGGGAGTCGCTGGAGGTCTGCGTCGAGGCGGCGCGGAGGTTCGCCGCGGACTCCGGCGCGACGTTCGTGCATCCATACGACGACCCGGCGGTGGTGCTCGGACAGGCGACCCTCGGGCTCGAGCTCGCCGAGCAGGTGGGGGACCTCGCGAAGGTGGTGGTCCCGATTGGCGGCGGCGGCCTGATCGGCGGGGTCGCAGCAGTCCTCAAGGCGCTGCGCCCGGAGGTCACGATCGCGGGCGTGCAGGCGGAGGTGTGCGCGCCGGTCAGCGGCCGCGCTCCCGACGGCGCCGACGTTCGCTTCGCCCTAGCCGACGGCATCGCGGTGAAGGAGCCGGGTGAGCTGACGATGCCCCTCGTCGAACAGCACGTCGACGAGCTGTGCACGGTCTCGGAGGATGCGATCGCCGACGCCATGGTCGAGCTGCTGCAGCGATCGAAGCTCGTGGTCGAGGGAGCGGGAGCGGTGTCCGTTGCTGCGCTGCGGACGGGCGCCGTCGAGGTCGCGCCCGAGGGGACAACGGTCGCGCTGCTGTCGGGCGGGAACCTGGACCTGAGCCGCGTGTCGGCCATCGCCCGTCTCCACGAGGCGGCGGCCGGGCGCAGCGTTCAGATCGCGACCCGCGTCCCCGACCATCCCGGCGGCCTCGCGGAGCTGCTGGCTCGCATCGCCGAGGAGGGCGGGAACGTGATCGACGTGCAACACGTTCGCGACATCGGCAGGCGCGGGTTCCACGAGACCGGCGTGGAGATGGTGCTGGAGGTCAGGGGGGCCGAGCACCGCGAGCGGATCCTCGCCGCGCTTTCGGCCGACGGCTACACCGTCGACGTGCTTCAGCCGCCGAACCGCGACGGCTAGGGGTGCGCGGCGGCGAGCAGCCCTGCGAGCCCGCGCTCGAGCTCGTCCCGCTCCGGCCACGCGAAGCCCAGGCGGAAGCTGCGGCGGTCCTGGTCGAACCAGTGGCCTGGGCCCACGTAGGTGCCGTGCTCGGCGAGCAGGGACTCGTAGAAGCGATCCACGTCCACCTCCACCTCGGGCCGGAACCGGGGCATGCACACGACCCCAGCCATCGGCTCGACCCACTCGAAGGTGTCCTGGGCGGCCATCCAGTCGCGGACGATGCCGAGGTGTGTCGCGGTCCGCTCGCGGATCGCCGGCAGGATCCGAGGACGTGCCTCCAGCACCCGCGCGGCCATCTCCTCGTCGAGGGCCGATCCGCAGATGAGGATCTGCTCCTTGGCGGCCAGGAGCGTCTCGCCCAGCTCGGCGTCTCGGCAGGCGAGCCAGCCGATGCGCAGCCCGGGCAGGCCGAACGTCTTCGACATCGACGAGACGCTGATGGCGCGTGGCGAGAGCGAGGCCGCCATCGGTAGGGGGTCGGAGTATGAGAGCTCGCGATAGGTCTCATCGACCAGGAGCCGTGCCTCGCCGTGCTTTTCGACCAGGGCCGCGACGCGCAGCAGCCCGTCGCGGTCGATCATCGCCCCGGTGGGGTTGTGCGGATACGTGAGGCTGACGAGCCGGGTCTCCGGTCGAAGCAGCGCCCGAAGGCGGTCGTGATCGAGCGCCCAGTCGCTCTCGAAGCGCAGATCCAGTAGGTCCACCTCCCCTCCCAGCGCCCGCGGCGTCTCGAGGTTCGTCGCGTAGTTCGGCCCGGCGATCACGGCGTGCCCGCCCTCCCCGAGCAGCGCGGTCGCGATCACGAACAGCGCGGACGCGGCTCCGGCGGTGATGATGATGTCGTCGGCCTGAAGCCCGGCGCCGTCGGCGGCGATCTGCTCGCGCAGGCGGGGCAGCCCGCGATGGTCGCCGTACTGGAGCAGCAGCTCGGACACGTCTCCCTCGATCCCGTGGTCGCCGAGGCGCATGTCGCGATAGGAGCTCTCGGAGAGGTTGTTCGCGATCGCGTCGTACCCGAGCTCCTCGGGAGACTCGATCTCGATGGGCATCCGCCGGTAGCGCACCCCCGAAACCTAAGCCCAACCCGCTGATGCGGTCAGCCCCCTCATCGGGGAGTGCGTGCCCCGCGGGCGTGAGCGGTTGCAATCTGCGCGCTTCCCACGCGGGTGCCTGACCCCATGGAGGGTGGACGCGGGGGCTGGCGGGCGCCGGGGGATGGGTGCCGATCCGGAGTGCGGTGGCGCGT
Organism: uncultured Solirubrobacterales bacterium; assembly: GCA_963807385.1. GTDB lineage: Bacteria > Actinomycetota > Thermoleophilia > Solirubrobacterales > 70-9 > JBDTSW01. The sequence goes on along the minus strand of CAWEBQ010000003.1, from coordinate 435,026 downwards.
CCCGCCGGGAATTGGGTAAGAATCCCGGGATGAAATCGGGCTCGCAAGCGCGGGCCGGGGCCAACGATCTCCGGGGCAGGGAGGGGCTCAAGGAACTTCGGGCGTACATGGCGCCCGCCTTCCTGGCTGTCGTTGGCCTGGCCTGCATGCTGATCGTCGCCTTCGCGGAGGGGCTTCCCCTGCGCGATCCCGACGCGCGGTATGTCGGCTCGCCGCTGGCCCTGATCAGCCTGATCTGCGCGATCTTCCTGGTGCTCGACCTCCTGCCACGGGCCTGGCGGGCCAGCAGATCGGCCGGTACGCCATACCTCGCGACGATGCGCTCGGTCTTCGTCGAGCGGTGGTGGGGCAAGCGCGGCGTGGTGGTCCTCGTCAGCCTCCTGTCCTTCTACGTCACGTACCTCTCCTACCGGAACCTGAAGAGCTTCCTGCCTTTTGTCAACGGCGCCAACCACGACCAGGCGCTGCTCGATGCCGAGCGCTGGTTCTTCTTCGGCAGCGATCCCGCCACCCTCCTGCATAACCTCCTCGGAACCGGCGCGATCGCTCACGTGCTCTCGTTCGTGTACCTCGCGTTCCTCACGTTCGTCCCGCTGTCGATCGGCTTCGCGCTGGTCTGGTCGAGCCGGCTTCGCGTCGGCGTCTGGTACGTGACCGCCCTGTCGATCTGCTGGCTCCTCGGCGTGCTCTCCTACTACGTTGTGCCGGCGCTGGGGCCGGCGTACGCCAAGGCGTCAATGTTCTCCGCCCTGCCCGAGACTGGCGTCTCACGGCTCCAGGACACCCTGTTCGCGCACCGCGCCGAGGTCATCTTCGACCCGCAGGCGACCGGCGCCGTCCAGAGCATCGCCGCCTTCGCGTCGCTCCACGTGGCGGTCATCTTCGCCGCGGCCCTGCTGGTCCAGCTGGCGGGGGCGCCGCGGGCGGTGCGGATCGGCATGTGGACGTTCCTGGGCCTGACCGGCGTTGCGACCATCTACTTCGGCTGGCACTACGTGGTCGATGACGTGGCCGGGCTCCTGATCGGCGCAATCGCGGTATACGGCGGCGCGCGGCTCTGCGGGGTCGAGCTGGGGGGACTGCGGCGCCCGGCGCCGGTTCCGCGGGGGAGCGCGGGTGCGACGTAGCGGCGACCTGAACCTGCCCAACTTCCTGACCGTTGGGCGGATCTGCATGACCCCCGCGCTGGTGATCCTGCTGTTGGGGGATGCCTGGGGCCCGGCGCTGGCCGTGTTCCTCGTCGCGATGGTCACGGACGCCCTCGACGGCTACCTCGCCCGCTCGCGGGGGCTCGTGACGGAGTTCGGGAAGCTGATGGACCCGATCGCCGACAAGCTCTTCATTGGGGCCGCGTTCATCTGCCTCGCGGCGATCGACCGGATCGATCCCTGGGCCGTGGCGCTGATCCTTACCCGGGAGGCGGCGGTGAGCGGTTTACGCGTTGCCGCCCGCCGTCAGGGCATGGACATAAGCGCCAACAGGCTTGGCAAGGCGAAGACGACTATCCAGACCGTCGTCATCGTCGTCCTGATCACCGTGAGCGACCCGAGCGCCGCGTGGGTTCAGGCCCTGGTCGGGCTGACCGTCGCTATCACGGTCATCTCGGGCCTGGCCTATGCGGTCAACTACCTGGGCGGGCGGCGAGCGCTGGTGGCCCGGGCATCTCCGGCCGCCTGAAGCGGTCCATGAGCGCCCAGCCGGCGAAGCACAGCGACCCCGCGGCGCCGGTGGCGGTCAGGAGCGCGCCCGCGGCGGCCACCACGGCCACGCCGTTGGAGCCGAGGATCAACACGGCGCAAGCCGCGACGAGGCCCGGCCCGACCGGGAGCAGGCCGAGGGCGGCCGTGGCGATCAGAAGGGCCACCGAGTCCAGCACGGTGATATCGACCCCGAGCCCCTTCAGCACCAGCCAGTTTCGGAAGACCTGCATGCTCACTGCGAAGATGACCAGGCCGATGATGCGGTTGCGGCTGTGGAGGCCGCGCATCACCTCCAGTCCCCTCCAGAAGCCCTCGCGCCGGTCGCGGACGAACCTGGTCACGGCGCCGATCACCAGCGCCGCGCCGGCGAGGATCGTCAGCGGTATCCACCAGGCGACGCCCAACGGGCCGACCAGGGTGAACGAAAGCAGCGCCGCGAGCGCGATCTCGACGACGACAATCGGGAGCTCCGCGGCGATCAGGACAGACGGCCTCGGGCTGTCGGCAGGTGCGGATCGCCGCAGCGCGGCGATCCGGACGGCCAACCCGAAGTTCGGGTTGAAGATGTTCCCCAGATAGCCGACAGCGGAGGCCCGGTAGAGCCGGCGGCGGGAGACGCTTCCACCCGCTGCCCCGACGCACACATTCCAGGCCTCGCTGCGGGCGAGCAGCCAGACGAGCTGGAGCCCGACGGCCGAGGCGAGCACCAGGCCGGACGCGCTTGCCACTGCCTCGGTGAAGTCCGCGCGCTTGTCCCAGAGCCCCCAGGCGAGCGCGGCCAGGACGATCGCGCTGCCGATGATCGTGACCGCGCTTGGGTGTCGCCGAACCCAGTTGCGAGCCCGGAGGAAGAGGGGCACGCGCGCGACCGGAGCCCTGGCGGCGGAGAGCGAGCCGTCCTCCGGCAACGGCACGAGGACGCTGGGATCTGTTGGTGTCAACGGCATGGTCATCTCATCGGCTTCTCTCGGACTCGGCCTGACCCCGAGGCGCCGCGCCTGCAGCGATCCGCCGGCGCTCTACTCGGGCTCTCCGAGCAGCTCCTCGGCCTGTGACCAGGCGCCCGGCGGGACGCGCAGGGCGATGTCACCGCGGCCAAACCGATCCAACGGCCAGTCCGCGGTCAGCACCGATTCCTGCCCCCGCTCCGCGAGGTTCTGCCTGAACGCGCGCGCGGCATCAAGCTCGGCGAAATCTCGGACCACGTCCCAATCGTCGAATCGGGGGTCGCCGACATGGAGTTCCGCCTTACCGTCGGGTTGCGGCTCGCCGGTCAGGGCCTTGCCCACCCGGTCGAACCTTTCGCGCAAACGCATCGACTACACGCTACGCCCTCGGGTCTCGCTCGTGGGGTTAAGCGCCCAGGTGGACGATCACGCAGCCTGCGCGGCGAGCCGCTCCGCCAGGCGGTTCATGCCCAATCCCTCGGCGGCCTCGGCTGCGCCCAGGTAGTGGGTGGGGTGGTCCCTGGGCGGCTTGACCCCGGCGTCGCGGAGCGTCGCGATGTCCTTGTAGGCGCGGAGCTCATCGGCGGACTCGATCAGGGTCGAGCGGAGCTTCGGGCGAGAGATGCCGATCGCGTTCTCCAACAACTCCTCCAGCGAGCCGTACTCGCGAAGCAGCTCCGCCGCGCCTTTCTCGCCGACCCCCTTTGCGCCGGGGATCCCGTCCGAGGGATCGCCCCGTAACGCAATGAAGTCCGGGACCAGCGCCGGTGGAATGCCGTACTTGGCCTTTACCTCGTTCGGGCCGACAGCCTCGGCGCCGCGAGGACCGGTGCGTACGTAGAGCACCGTGACGGCCTTGGTCGCGCACTGGAACATGTCGCGGTCGCCGGTGAGAATCAGGGCGCTCCCTCCCCCTTTCTCCTCCTTGCGCGCGAGCGTTCCCAGGAGGTCGTCCGCCTCCAGCGAGTCGTGTTGGTCCACCCTCCAGCCGAAGGCCTCGAAGAACCCCGTTGCCCGCTCCCACTGGTGCACCAGCTCCGAGGGCATTTCGGGCCGCTCGGCGTGGTACCCGTCGTAGAGTTCGACCCGGTAGGCGGCCGCGTCCGGGCCGAAGCACAGGACCACGGCCCGCGGGCTGTGCTGCTCCACCTCGCGTAGGATCAGGTTGGCGGCGCCGAGCAGCGCGTTCACCGGCTTTCCGTCCGCCCCCTTGATCGACTTCGGGAGCGCGAAGAACGCGCGATAGAGCATCGACGGGGTATCGACGACGAGAAGGGGGGAGGGCTTGGCCACGCCCGGCACCGTAACCCCTTGCAAGACTCATCAGTCATGGCCAAGCCCAGGAGGAGACGCCCCCGCGAACCGGTGGCGACGGTCGCCTACACGGACGAATCCGGGAACGTTCTCACCCTTCGCGAGACGCTCAGCCCGGCCAGCGTCAGCAGGATCCTGCGGGAGTCTCCGAAGGCCGCGACCTCGGCGGAGGACGCCTACCGCCGCCGTGAGGAGATGCTGTTCGAGCGCTTGGTGGTCGGTTGGGAGATCGCCGGCCTGCCGCTGGCGGACCAGAAGCTCCTGCTCGGGCGCTTCCGGATGGCTGACGCCGACGAGCGGGAGTGGGTACGCCGGACGATCGCCCGCCACGTCGAGGACCACATCCCGGGGCTAGCCGGATGAGCATCAGTAGATCACCCGGATTCATTAGGGAACCCGAACTTCGCCGACACGGGATCGAGCCAACCCTCTAGCATCCGGATCTTCGCATGAGCGCCCCCGCAAAGACCCCCCGCCGCGAGCGCCCGACCTGGGCCCGCGACCTGGAGCCCTATTCCAACCCCACCTGGGGCCGGAGCCTCCTGGACATCGCGACCTCGGTCGTGCCCTACCTGGCGCTGACGGTTACCGCCTACCTCGTGTTCGGGACCTCGGTCTGGTTGGCCCTCGCCCTCACGGTCCCGGCAGCCGGGTTCCTCCTGCGCACCTTCATCCTCTTCCACGACTGCACGCACGGCTCGTTCCTTCCCTCGAGGCGGGCGAACAACTGGTTCGGGGTCTTCTGCGGGCTGCTCGTCCTGCAGCCGTTCGAGAACTGGCGGACCGACCACTGGGCACACCACGGCTCGGCGGGCGACCTCGACCGTCGCGGGCAGGGCGACGTTCCGACCCTGACCCTCGACGAGTACTACTCGAAGCCGGCGAAGGGCCGCCTCGGCTACTACCTGTTCCGGCACCCGCTGGTGATGTTCGGCATCGGCCCGATCTACTCGCTGATGGTGATGCCCAGGTTCTGGGGCGGCCAGGCTGGCAGGGCGCAGAAGCGCAGCGTGGTGCTGACGGACCTGGGCGTAGGGGTCATGTTCGCGGCGATCATCCTCGTCGTCGGCTGGGAGGCCTTCCTGCTGATCCAGATGCCGACGCTCGTGATGGCCGGGATGGCGGGCGTCTGGCTGTTCTACGTCCAGCACCAGTTCGAGGACGTCTACTGGGAGAACACGGAGTCCTGGAGCTACGCCGACGCGGCGCTGCGTGGCAGCTCGTACCTGAGGCTCCCGAAGATCCTCCAGTTCTTCACCGGGAACATCGGCCTGCACCACGTGCATCACCTGAACGCCCGGATCCCCAACTACAACCTCCAGCGCGCGCACGACGAGAACGAGATCTTCCACGAAGTGCCGATCCTGACCTTCTGGGACGGCATCCTGGCCACCCGCCTGAAGCTCATCGACGAGTCCACCGGCCGGCTGCTCACCTGGCGCGAGGCCCGCGCGGTGCGCCGCGCGCGGCTCTCCGCCTCGCCAGTCCCGGTCGCCGAGTCGGCCTGAGACCCTGAGCCGCCGCGCAACCGATCAGGTCCCGGACCAGTCGGGCCGGACCGCGCTCGTCACGGGCGCGAACAGCGGGCTCGGCCTGATCACCGCGCGGGAGCTGGCCCGGGCGGGCGCAACCGTGATCGTCACCGCCCGGACGGAGGCGAAGGCTGCCGACGCAGCGGCGGAGATCCAAGCGCACGCCGGCGAGGGGGCACTCGAGCTTGGGGTGCTCGATCTGGCCGACCTGGCATCGGTGCGGGAGCTCGCGGCGCGCGTCGGCGCGGACCACGCGCCCCTGGACGCACTGGTCAACAACGCGGGCGTCATGATGCCGCCGCGATCCGAGACCGCGGACGGTTTCGAGCTTCAATTCGGCACGAATCACCTCGGCCACTTTGCGCTCACCGGGCTCCTGCTCGGGCACATGGGCGGCCCCGACCCGAGGGTCGTGACCGTCACCAGCATCGAGCACAGGCCGGGCCGGATCGACTTCGACGACCTCCAATGGGCCGAGGGCTACGAGCCGCGTGCCGCCTACCAGCGCTCGAAGCTCGCGAACGCCGCCTTCGGGATCGAGTTCGACCGCCGCCTGCGCGCCGCCGGATCGCCGTTGAAGAGCGTGCTTGCCCACCCCGGCTACTCGGCGACCAACCTGCAGAGCACCGGGCCCACCGGGCTGATGAAACAAGTGCTGAAGGTGGGGAACGCCGTGCTCGCCCAGAGCGCCGAGGCGGGCGCCCTGCCCCAGCTCCATGCCGCCACGTCCCCGGGCGTCGAGGGCGGCGAGTTCTACGGGCCCGACGGGATCATGGAGGCACGTGGGAGGCCGAAGCGGGTCCGTGCCACCTCGCGCGCCAACGACCCGGAGCTGGGCAAGCGCCTCTGGGAGGTCTCGGAGGAGCTGACGGGCGTGAGTTACGGGATCTAAGCCCGCCCCCTAAACGCGCGGTGGCGCCCGCCTATCCGGTGGGGCCGGGCCGCGTCCAGATGCTTCGTTCGCCCGTGGCGGGGCGAGTGCTCTGTGGCAGGTGCCCGGATGTGCCGGACACCTCCTCAAGGTGTTGGTGCACCCCGTCGAGCAGCGTCTCGACCCGGCGGCGTGAGGCGGCGAGGTCCTCGAGAACGCCATTCAGGGAGACGGCCTCGACGTCGCCGCTGCCGCACTCCACGCATGGACTCGCGTGCTCGGCCGCGTGGATCGCGTCGCAGACCGAGCACGCGACGCGCAGCACGTCGCGAACCGTCCGCGAACCGTCCGCGATCGACTGGACGGCCGTGATGTCGGTGAGGATGCCGTCGATGACACGCCTGCCGTCGGGCCCCTCCGCGACGACGGCGCGATCGCGGACCCAGATAACCGCGCCCGAGCGGGAAAGCAGCCTGTACTCGCTCACCCACGGTGTGCCGACCGCCATCCCCACGTGGCGCTCCTCGTCGCGCAGCACGCGCGAGCGGTCGTTCGGGTGCAGCGTCGCCTGCCAGAGGTCGGCGTCGGCATCCCACTCCTCGGGCGTGTAGCCGAGTAACTCCCGGACCTGGGGTGAGACGAACTGGCGGCGCTGGGCGGAGGAGGGATCGGCCTCGTAGGCGCAGACGGGCAGGCTGGTCACCAGCTGGCGATAGCGATCATGCGACTCGGCCAGCGCCTGCTGGGCGGTCCGGGTCTCGGTGATGTCCACGAGAATCCCCCGCCAGTAGGCCGGTTCGCCGTCGGCCGGCTTGACCATGCGCGCCTCGTCGCGCACCCAGACCACCCGGCCATCACGATGGAGCATCCGGTACTCGGAGACGACGGTGAGCTCGTCACGCCGAGCCATCTCGGCCTCCGTGCGCTCGAGATCCATCACCTCCTCCTGGTCGTCCGGGTGCAGTCGGCGGTAGAAGAGGCCGCGATCGGAGACGATCTCCTCGGCCGTGTAGCCGAGCAGGGATTGCACCTGCGAGCTCACGTAGAACCACTCGCCCTCGGGCCCGAACTCGGCCTCGTAGATGGCTGCCGGCAGCCACTCGACAAGCTCGCGGTAACGCTGTTCATCGCTCGCGCCCATGGGGGCTCGTCCGTTCTGCACGGTGTCCGACATCACCCCCTTGTATCGGCCGCGTGAGGCAGGAACTTAGGTCCCGAGGGTCGGCGGGCGCGGTGGCGGCTGGGGGCTTCGCTCGGGCGGGTCAGGCGGCGAGCTCGATGCGCTCGATCACCTGGGGCTCGACCGGCGCATCGCCGGGCCCGGTTGCGGTGGCCTCGATCGAGTCGACGGCATCCATGCCGTCGCTCACACGGCCGAACACCGTGTGCTTGCCGTCCAGCCAGGGTGCGGCGTCCGTGGTGACGATGAAGAACTGCGAGCCGTTGGTGTTCGGGCCGGAGTTGGCCATCGCCAGGGCGCCGCGGACTACCTTGTTGACGTTGAACTCGTCCTCGAACGTGTAACCCGGGCCGCCCGTTCCCGTGCCCTGCGGGCATCCGCCCTGGATCATGAAGTCGCGGATGACGCGGTGGAAGGTGAGCCCGTCGTAGAAGCCGTCGTCCGCCAGCTTGCGGAAGTTCTCCACGGTCTTCGGCGCTTCATCATCGAAGAACTCGACGGAGATCTCCCCTGCGTTGGTGTGGAGGGTGGCCTGCGACATCGGCCACTGACCCTAGCGCAGGTGAGCGGCGCACCGGCGGCGGCTCCGCACTAGCCTGCGGAGCGGCATGGGAGCGCCCTGGAAGATCGTCGCCGCGTGCGCGCTTGCGCTCGGGCTGACCCCACCCTTCGCACTCGCCGCGTTTCCGGGGTCGGACCCCCACGAGAGCCCGCGCCTCAACACGCCGAACGACCCGGACTTCGACCGCTGCGAGTCCGACGACCCGGATACCGGCCTCGGCGACTGCGCGACCTACTTCGAGGAGGAGTTCCGGGCGCTCGGGTTCAGCCCGGAGTCGGCGAACGTGGTCCCGCCGCTGCTGCCGACGCGCGCCGGCCACGTTGCGGCGGGAACCCGGTACCTGGACTGCGCCCAGCTCGACGCCCAGGGACGCGAGGCCAACGCCGACGCCTACGACGACTCCGGCCTCGGGGCGGCCGCCGAGTGCCTGCAGATCTCCGGCGTGCGGGCGGACACCGCCTGGAAGTACTCGCGAGGGGACCCAAACGTGGCCGTGGCGATCCTGGACACCGGCATCCGCTGGCAGGAGCGCGAGCTCGTCGACAAGGTCCGGCTGAACCCGGCCGAGCTGCCCGTGCCCCAGCAGGCCGGTGGCTCGGACTGCGCGAGCGACGATTGCAACGGCGACGGCGCCTTCTCCGTCTCGGACTTCGCCGACGATCCGCGGGTGGCCGACGACGCGGGGGACCAGGAGGCCGATCACCTGCTCGACGGGTCGGATCTGATCGCGGTGTTCTCCAACACGATCGACTCCGACTCGAACGGGTATGTCGACGACATCGCCGGCTGGGACTTCTTCGACGACGACAACGACCCCTTCGACGCCTCGAGTTGCTGCAATGCCAACGGCCACGGCACCGGCCGCGCCCGGGAGGCCGTGGCGGAGACCGACAACGGCCAGAGCGGTGTGGGCATGTGCCCCGAGTGCCAGTTCATGCCACTGCGGGTGTGGGACACCTTCGTCGTACCAACCGACTTCTTCGCGATGGGGGTCGCCTACGCGGCCGACAACGGGGCCAGCGTGGTCGAGGGCGCGGTGGGCGGCCTCACCAACACCCAGTTCGCACGAAGCGCGTTCTCCTATGCGGACTCGAAGGGCGTCGCGCTCACCCTCGTCTCATCCGACATCAACAGCGCCAACCACAACTACCCCACCAACTACAACGAGGCGATCTACGTCGCCGGAGCGTTTCCCGACACCGCGCCGAACGACACCTGCGCCGGTCCAGGCGGCCTGCCCGGCATCGGCGATATCCCCGGGGTCGGGAACATCCCGGGCTTCCAGGACGGGTGCGAAGAGCTGCTCGGCATCCTCGGCGACGAGCTTGGGATCGTGCCAGGCATCATCGGCCAGCCGATCACCACCTCGTTCTTCCGCAACTCCAACCTCACCCAGTACGGCGGCAAGAACGACATCGTGTTCGAGGCGACGACAGGATCCCAAAGCACCGGCCAGGCCTCCGGCGCGGCGGGGCTCCTGGCCTCGTACGGCCGGGAGGTGTTCGGGGACGCCCACCCCCTGACCGGCAACGAGATCCGCCAGTTGCTGACGATGACCGCCGAGGATGTGCTCCCCGCGAACACCGGCACTATCGGCCTCCCCGACAAGGCCAATGCCGGGTGGGACTCGCACTTCGGTTACGGGCGGGCCAACCTGGCGGGCGCGATGGCGCGGATCGACGCGGAGCGCGTCCCGCCCGAGGCGCAGGTCGACTCACCCGACTGGTTTGCGCCGGTCAACGTCGATCGCCTCGGACCCGCGGGCCTGCCGGTGCGCGGCTACGTCGCGGCCCCTCACAGCGACAGCCCAGGTGGAGTGGGCGCCTGGGAGGTCGAGTGGGCCTGCGGCCAGGACTCGCCCGACTCGGCCTTCGCGCCGATTCCCGGCGCGCCGATCCAGGGAACCGGCGAGGCCGACGGCCTGCTCGGCCACATCCCGCTCCCGCTCCTCAAGCAGCTCGCCGACACCTGCGACGGCAGCGTCGCCCACGATGCCGGGCGCCCAGCGGGGACCCTTGCCGAGCCCTGGCCCGAGAACCCCTACCCGGAACCCGATCCCGAGCGCCACGCCTTCCAGATCCGCCTGACCGCCCACGAGGACGGCGACCCGCAGAACATCGGCCGCTACCGCAAGACGCTTCACGCCTACCGCGACGACGGCAACCTCGACGGGTGGCCACGCCCGACCGGCACTGGCTCCGATGCCGCGGAGCACCGGACCGGCTCCGGCGGCGAGGTCTCGCCCCGCCTTTACGACATCGACGGCGACAACGAGCTCGACGTGCTGCAGGCGACCTCCAGCGGCGAGCTCCACGCACTCAACGCCGACGGTTCAGCGGTCGCTTCCTTCAACGACGGCCAGCCAGTCCGCACCGGCCCATTCGCGCTCGTCAAGCCCGACCGGCTCGATCCGGCGCTCGATCCCCCGCGCGAGTCGCTGCGCGTGCCCGTTGTCGGCGACATCGACGGCGACGACGCGGCCGAGATCGTCGCGACGGCCGGTGAGCACGTCTACGCCTGGGAGCTGGACGGAAGCCCCGTCGAGGGCTTCCCCGCGGATGTCGACCACGCGCTGTCGGACCCGTGCCTTGGCGGCGCCCCGCACCCCTGCTTCGACGCGGCCGACCGCGCGCTCACCTCGTCCAACCACCTCAAGCGGGGCTTCTTCGCTTCAGCGGCCCTGGCCGACCTCGACGACGACGGGGCGCTCGACATCGTGGCCGGCTCGATGGACCAGCACGTCTACGCGTTCGACGGCCAGGGCGAGGACCTCCCCGGTTTTCCGGCGAAGCTGGAGTCGGCTGGAGCCGACGGCGCCGAGATCATCACAACGCCGGCGATCGCCCAGCTCGACGGCGAGGGGCCGCCGGAGGTGGTCGTCTCCACGAACGAGGTGGTGCCGGGCGAGCCGGAGTTCCCGACCGCGATCTTCGATGTCTTCAACGCGATCCTGTCCTCCTCGACGGGGTCCAATCCCGTCTACGCGCTCCACGGCGACGGCAGCCCGGTCGACGGCTGGCCGGTCGGCGTCGGGGTTGCGGCGGGCGACCTCCTGCCGCTGGTGCTCCCGGGCCACGATTCCGCCGTGCTCGACTCCGACGGCGACGGGGACGACGAGGTCTCGGTCTCGGCGGCCACGTCGCTCTCGGGCCTGGGCGGCTCACGCCTGGTGGCGGGTGACGGCTCGACTGTGACCAGCTACGCAAACGCGGCAGCGGACACTTTGGATCAGGGGCCGATCCTGAACCTCGCCGACTTTACCTCGGTGGGCGATCTGTCTGGCACCGGAACGCCGCTGGTGCTGAAGGGCGGGCTGACCTTGAACGGCGCGGTCAACCTCCTGGTACCCAACCAGAACCTTCCGTTCAGCCATGTTGAGCAGGCCTGGGACCCGGCCACGGGGCAGGCCGTGCCGGGCTACCCGAGGGCGACCGATGACTTCCAGCTCCTCTCGCAGGCTGCCGTGGCGCAGGTGGCCGAGGGCGGTCCGGCGCGGCAGGTGCTCGTCGGCACAGGCATGTACCAGCTTCACGCCTATGGGCCCGACGGTACGGAGGCGCAGGGCTGGCCCAAGTTCACGGGCGGTTGGGTGCAGGCGACCCCGGCCGTGGGGGATGCCGACGGCGACGGCGACCTCGACGTCACGACCCTGACCAGGGAGGGTTGGAGCTTCCTCTGGGACACCGGTCAGGACGCGTGCGGAGGCTCGAACGAGGAGTGGTGGACCTTCCACCACGACGAGCACTCCACCGCCAACTACGGCCACGACGCCCGCCCACCGGGCTCGCCCGAGGGCCTGGGGGCGCAGCGCGACCAGGAGACCGGCGAGGTCACTCTCTCCTGGGCGGCCCCGGGTGACGACTGGCTCTGCGGAAGCGCCGATCGCTTCCGCGTGATCGCATCGGCCGAGCCGATCGACGACCCGCAGGACGGCGAGGTGCTGGGAGAGGAAGAGACCTCGGACGGGCCGGGGGACGCGGTCGAGCGGAGCTTCGGCCCGGCGGCCGTCGGTGCTGCCACCCACGCGGCGGTTCTCTACCGCGACGAGGCGGGCAACTGGGGGATCCTGCGCTCCGTCACGATCCCGCCGCTCGATCCCGATCCGCCGGCCAACTGCGAGGCCGAGATCCTCGGCACCGATGTCGGCGAGGTCCTCAACGGCACTCCGGGCTCGGATCTCATTCGCGGGTTCGGCGGCGGGGACGAGATCAACGCCGGCGCCGGCGACGACTGCGCGAGGGGTGGGCCGGGCCGCGACGAGATCGCGGGCGAGGCCGGCCGGGATCGTCTGTTCGGCGGCAAGGCCAAGGACCGGCTTCGCGGCGGGGTCGACGACGACCGCCTCAACGGAAACCAGGGCGACGATCGGATCCTCGGTGGGCCCGGCGACGACCGGGTGAAGGACCTGAGCCGCGGCCGCGACAAGGTCAACTGCGGCCCCGGCCACGACACGGCCATCCTGCGGCGGGGAGACAGGGTGAAGAACTGCGAGGACGTGGAGCTGCGCGGCTAGGAGCCGGGGCTGACGAGGCGGGGCCTACCGATCTTGACGCGCCTGAAGTCGTGCGTTTTCCAGGCGAGGACGCCGAACTCGTCCGCGGTGAGGCACGGGACGCGCTCACCGGTGCCGCCCTCGCTCGGGATCGACTGGATCTCGAGCCTGACCGTCGTCCGCCCGGAGCCCGTTTTTCGGGCCGTGAGGGTCATCTTGCTCTCCACGCCCGCGGGGCAGTTCAGGTCCTCGGAGTTCGCGACCCGCAGTAAGGCCTCCACTCGCAGCGTCCCGGGTTCCTTGTCGTAGTACCCCGTCGGTCCGACGCGGAAGTCCGTGAGGCGCCGGACCGTGTCGCCCCCCGGCTCTTCATAGCGCGTCGTCATCGTGAGGTCTCCGCTGGCCAGGAACTCGCCCCCCGCGGGCTTGCGTCTGTATGCGAAAAGCCGCGCACGGGTCGTGTGGGCTGCCACTGAGACCAGGTCTGGGACCAGCTCGCTCGCCCGAGGCTCCGAAGGCATGCCGCGCAGCAGGTCGAAGGCGAAGGGGACCTCGTAGAGGCAGGGTTCGCGACGCGCCGCCTTGCGCTCCTCGGGCTCGGTGCAGGGGTAGCCAGCCGAGTTCTCGAGGCAGGGGCCTGCCGCGCAGGCGCCGTCCCATGTGCACGGGGGGGAGGGGCAGGTGGTCGTTGACGGAGCCCGGGCATAGGTGCCCTCGAACCCGAAGGCGGAAGTCATGCTGAACGTGTAGGTGCCGTTTGACGAAGGCTCTGTCCACGTGCCGCTGTTCGTCCGGCCATCGGTGCCGCTGATCGTGCCGTCGATCGTGCCGCTGTAGTCCGGATAGCTGCCGTCGCCGCCGGCATCCATCGTGAGGGGTCCAAAGCTGGTGTCCCAGGTGCCCTCCCAGGTGTAGGCCGCCTCCGTGCTCGCGGGTGCGACCCAGGCTCCTGCGAGCCCCAGCAAGATGGCTACCCCGACGCTGAGCCCTGCAGGCCCACTGCGTGCCATGCGCTCAGATTAGCCCCCGCCGGACGGCACCGCAAGGGTCCGTGGGGCCTAGGAGCCGGTGAGCCAGCGCCGTGCGTTGGCGACCATCATCGTCTCGATCTGCTCGTCGGTCGCGCCGCCCTCCTTGAGCGCGGGAATGACCCGGGCCGGGACCATCGCCATCGTCCAGTCCTTGACAGCGCCCGCGGCCACCATCTGTTTGTCGACCTCGAGCGGAAACCAGTCGATCGTCACGCACGCGTCCGCCGAGAGGAACATCCGCTCCGCGTAGCCTCGCTCGAGGAGGGAGAGTGCCGTCGCGATCCGCTGTTCGAATGGCAGGTACATCTCGATGCCGAAGCGGTCGAGCCCGACGTAGATGCCCTTCTCGAGCAGGCGCTCGATGTAGTCGGCGTCGTCGCTGTCGCCGCAGTGCGCGATCTGGACACGGTCCAGCTCGACGCCCTCCTCCTCAAAGATCTCGATTTGGCGCGGGGCGGTGTCGCTGGCCGGGCGGGAGTGAGCCATGATCGGAACGCCGGTCCTGACGTGGGCCTTGGCGACGGCGCGGTGGACCTTCTCGACGTTCTCGGTCAAGCCCGGCTCGTCGGCTGCGCACTTCAGGAACGCCGCCTTGGCGTCAGTGCCCTGGATTCCCTCCTCGATGTCGTGGACGAAGAGGTCAGCGATCTCCTCGGCGCTGCGGGTCATGAAGAACATCGGCAGGTGGTCGTAGGTGTAGATGCCGGTGCACGGCACCACCTGCAGACCGCTGCGTTCGGAGACGCCGCGCATCAGCTCGATGTCGCGCCCCAGGAACATGCAGCTCGGGTCGCAGATCGTCTTCACGCCGAGCCCGAGCAACTCCTCCGCAGCCGTTGCGGCCCCGTCGAAGAGCGCCTCCGGCGGCACCTCGACCGGCTCGCCCTTGATCCCGATGGTGCTGACGTGCGGCCACTGGGCGCGAACCGCCTCGTCGCGGGCCTGGAGATGCTCGTGGATCAGGGTGGTCCCGAGTTCCGCTGCGTCGATCGGCCCGGTGACGGTCTCGACGGTGGCCATGGCCGCAGTCTATGTCCGGCCAGCGCCCATTGCGGAAGTCAGACCGCTCCCTAGGGGATCTGACCGCGTGCTCGGGCCATCGCTGCGATCCCTCTACCTTGTGACCGTGCCCCGCAGCTGGCAGATCAGCATGATCCTCCTGGTCCTGGCCCTCCTCGCCTCGATGGTCATCGCCACGATCAAGCTCGTCTGAGGCCGGCCGGCCCGGGCGGGTTAGTATGCGCCCATCCCGGCTCGAGGAGAAGGAGTGGCGTCTTGTTCGAACGCATCGTTGTAGGCACCGACGGATCCGACACGGCATCGGAGGCCGTCCGCCAGGCGACAGAGCTCGCCAAGGCGACGGGCGCGAGCCTGGAGATCGTGAGTGCGTATGAGCCGGTCCCGCGGGAGCGCCTGCGGGCGGAGGCGGCCGAGGTCCCGGGCGACGTCGCGCACGGAATCGGGCCGCGCGAGGACGTGAACGTCGCCCTCGAGGGCTCCGCCGGTCCGGGGCGGGAAGCCGGCTTGACCGTGCAGACGCACGCACGCGAGGGCGAGCCCGCCGACGCGATCCTCGACGTGGCCGAGGAGACCAAGGCGGATCTCATCGTGGTCGGCAACAAGGGGATGACCGGCACCAAGCGGTTCCTCCTGGGCAGCGTGCCGAACAAGATCTCCCACCACGCGCCCTGCGGTGTGTACATCGTCCGCACGACCTAGCGCCAGCACCGCCGTACATACTGGCCCGGTGAGCGATTCCCGGTTCTTCGGCCGCGACCAGCACTTCATGCGCCTTGCCCTGCGCGAGGCAGAGCGCGCCGGCGAGGCCGGCGACGTGCCGATCGGCGCCGTGGTCGTTAATGGCGGCGAGGTTGTTGGCGCCGCCGGCAACGAGCGCGAGGTACGCGCGGATCCCACCGCCCACGCCGAGGTCCTGGCTCTGCGGGAGGCGGCGAAGGCGCTCGGAGGATGGCGCCTCCCCGACTCCGTGCTCTACGTCACCCTCGAGCCCTGCGCAATGTGCGCCGGAGCGATCGTGCTCGCGAGGGTCCCCCGGGTGGTCTTCGGCGCGACCGACCCGAAGGCCGGCGCCGCCGGAAGCGTCCTCGATGTGCTTGACGAACCCAGGCTCAACCACCGCCCCCAGGTTGAAGGGGGCTTGCTGGCAGCCGATTCCGCCTCACTGCTCGAGTCGTTCTTCACGGCCCGGAGGTAGGCGTGTACCGGCGCGGCAGCGACGAGTTCGGGCGGGTCCTGGCGTTCAGCGACGGGATCTTCGCGATCGCGATGACCCTGCTCGTCATCGCGATCACGGTGCCCACGATCAGGGATACGACGTCCGCGAAGGACCTCGCCGACGCCCTCGCCGACAACTCCGAGGCGTACATCACCTTCTTCATCTCGTTCGCGGTGATCGGGCGCTACTGGGTGGCGCATCACCAGTTCTTCGCGCTGCTCGGCCGGATGGACATCCGCCTCGTGTGGGTCAACCTCGTCTACCTCGGCTTCATCGCGTTCCTGCCGTTCCCGACCGATCTCCTGGGGACCTACTTCAACAACCCGCTCTCGGTGGGGGTGTACGCGGTCGCCGTCGCGATCGTGAGCGGCCTCGAGGTGCTGCTGCTGCGCAGCGCGCATGATTCAGGACTGATGCAGCGGGAGATGTCGCCCGAGATCTATCGCTGGGCGGTCTTCCTCTCGTCCACCCCCGTGCTGTTCTTTCTCATCTCCGTCCCGGTGGCGTACGTCAGCACGACGCTGGCCGTGCTCCTCTGGTTCGGGACGATCCCGTTCGCGATCAGCACGAGGAACCGCAGGCCGCCCGGATTCGAGGAGTACTTCGGGGACCAGGACCGCATGCAGCGGACGGATGGATCAGCCTGAGCTGGGCCGGACCTGGCCCGGTCCGGCCGGCTAGCTCGCCGCCGCCGAGGAGCCCCGGTGGCGCGCGTAGGTTCGGTGGATCCAGGCGCCGCCCGGCCGCTCCGTCAGCTCGTCGCGCAGCTCGAGCACACCCGCGGTGGGAGCCGGGGGAAGCCACGGGCGCTCGGGCGGGGCGATGAGCGGAGTGAACATCGCGCACGCGGCGAGGTCGGCGACCGTGAACGAGTCGCCGACGAGATACTCGGCGCCGTCGAGCTCATCCTCGATGCGGTCCATCGCCCTGCGCAGGCCATCGGCCGCCTCGGCCGCGGCGGTCCCCGACACGTCGTAATCGCGCTTGACGAACGGGCGCAGGACTGGGATCAGCGCGCCCATCAGGCGCCGGCGGGTGGGGCCCGCGCTCGACGCGATCGCGGTCACGGTCGCGTCGGCGTCATCGAGGGTGTGCTGCCAGATGTAGCGGCGGACCCGAGGGCCGACCTCCTCGTCGAAGTAGTCCTCCAGATCGAGCGCGTGGGAGCGCTCCTCGGGCGCGGTGGGGTAGAGCGGCGGCTCGGGGTGGCCATCCTCCAGCGCGGCGATGATGGCGGTGGAGTCCCCGACGCGCCTGCCGTCCAGCTCGGCGATCGGGAGCCGGTCGTGCTTGCCGCGAGTCAGCGCCAGCGCGGTGATGCGGTGGGCGCCCGGTATCGGCGTGCGCAGCTCATACGGCACGCCCTTGTAGTCGAGCGCCCAGCGGGCCTTCTCGTTGTAATGCGAGACCTCGATATGCCAGAGGGTCGCCTGCGCGGTCACACGCCGATCCTACGACGCGGGTCCACATCTGTGCCGCTCGCGCGCCGCGAGGGGCTGGTCGCCCGGAGCCAGGCCGGAGGGTGGTCGGACCAGCTGTGAACGGAGAGGGTGGGATTCGAACCCACGAGGCAGCGTAAACCGCCCACACGATTTCCAGTCGTGCACCTTAAGCCACTCGGTCACCTCTCCGAGGGTCGGTGACGATACCGGGCGGGCACCGTCCCGCCGAGGTGCCGTCATACGACGCCGGGACGGGAACCCGAGCGGACGGGGTCGCTGGGCGTTGCCTTGAGCTTCAGCTCCAGGCTGGCGAGCTGGAGCAGGTTCCGGATGTTGACTATGCCGCGGGCCTCACGTTCGCGCCACATCCGATCTATGTCGATGTGCGGGAACAGCTGCCGGTCCGCGAGGTCGCGGAGGTTCGATTCGACGAGCCCTCCGAGGCCGTCGGGCCGGCGCAGCTCCTGTCGGTATCTGGGGGTTCGGCCTCCGGGCCCGTCGGGCGCCTCGAGCGGAAAGTACCTCGGGTAGATGCGAGAGAGCGCTCGGCGGTAGGTCTTCTGGCCGGCTCGCCCGCGTGCCGGCAGGGAAAGGGCGAAGCGGAGCCACGCGGACTCGGTGAACGGGGCGTGGAACTCGAACCCGCGGTACATCACCCCGTGGCGAATCCGGCACTGCTGGCGGTAGAGCAGGTCCAACTGGTCGTCGAAGCTCAGCGCACTCCCCGGCATGGCCGGACTGGTCGGCAAAAGCTTTCGCGCCGAAAAGCCGAGTGGCAGGATCTCGGGGCTGACCATGGTGTTCCAGGCGACGAATTGGCCGATCGCCGCATCCCACGAGCGGCTCGCACGCGCTGGCCGGTGGCCGCCCGTCGTCGCATCGCCCATGTACCCGCTCCAGCGCACCAGCTCCGGCCCGAGCTGCTGGTGCAGGCGCCAGCCTAGAAAGCCGGCGCCCAGGGCTCCGGTGAGGACCCCGCCGTTTCGCAGGTAGGCGAGCACGTCGTCCTGGCTCCACGCCATCGACTCGACGTCGAAGACCTCATGGCGGACTCCGGCGATGGCCGCTACCCGTCTTGCGACAGTCGTCTCGCCATGGTCGGGCAGGCCGTAGGTCGCGGCCACGATCTCGTCGGCCTCGAGCTCCTCTCGCAGTCCGGCGAGCACCGCGCGCGAGTCGAGGCCGCCGCTCAGCGGCACGCAATGCGCGGCGTTCGGGCTCGCCGCCTCGAGCCTTGCCCGGATCGCCCGGCGCCACGCCGCGTGGAACTCCGCCGTGCGGGCCCGGCGGATCCGTCTCCGTCCACCGTCCAGCAGGGCCATCAGGCGTCCGGCATGGTCCGTCATTCGTGGCACCCATCCGAACGCCAGGTAGGCCGTGAGGCGCTCGTGCGACAAGATCTCGATCGGGCACCTTAAGCCGTCCGGCCCCCGGGCGGGAACCCTCCGCCGCCGTCCGCGCTCAGTCGTGAGCTTCGCGCGAGCCCGCGGCCGCGCACCCTTTGTAGGCTTGAGAGGATGAGTGAGAACGGCACCTGGAGCGTCTACCTTGCCGGCGAGATCCACTCGGACTGGCGGGAACGGATCGCGGCCGGCGTGGCCGAGGCGGCCCTTCCCGTCGACCTGCTCGCGCCGGTCACCGACCACGGTGCTTCGGACGACGTCGGCGTGGAGATCATGGGCGCCGAGGGCGAGAAGTTCTGGCATGACCACAAGGGCGCGGGGGTCAACGCCATCCGCACGCAGACGCTGATTCGGCGCGCCGACGTGGTCGTCGTCCGTTTCGGGGAGCAGTACAAGCAATGGAATGCGGCCTTCGACGCCGGCTTCGCCGCAGCACTGGGCAAGCCGCTGATCTCGCTCCATCCGCCGGAACACGACCACGCGCTCAAGGAACTGGACCGCGCGGCCATGGCCACCGCCCGGGAGCCCGAGCAGGTCGTCGAGATTCTGCGCTACGCCATCGCGAAGGGCTAGTCGGACTTTCCTATCCGGCGATGCTGTGTCCCCGCAGCACTGACCCGGTGAGAGCGTCCACCACCAGCGGATCGAACTGCGTGCCCGACGAGCGCATCAGCTCGAGGCAGGCGGATTCCTGGGCCATGGGGACCGGCCGGTAGGGGCGGGGTGAGGTCATCGCATCGTAGGCATCGCACACGGCGATGATCCGGGCGCCCAGCGGGATCTCGCCGCCCTCGAGGGCGTCCGGGTAGCCGGTGCCGTCGACGCGCTCGTGGCTCGAGCGGACGAAGTCGAGGACCGGGCCATGCAGCCCCGCCGCGCCGAGGATCTGGGCGCCGACGATGGTGTGCAGCCGCATCACCCTCCACTCGGCCTCGGTGAGCGGGCGAGGCTCGCCCAGCATCGACTCGGGGAGCGAGAGCTTGCCGATGTCGTGGAGGTGCGCCGCCTGCCGGAGGGCATGCTGCACATCGTCGGGGAGCCCGAGGGCGGTGGCGACTCCGTCGCAGAGGTGGGCGACGGTGTTGACGTGCTCGCCGAGCTCCGGGTAGCGCTGTCCGAGCAGGTTCCTCAATACGAGGATCACCTGGCCGCTGGCCTCCACGGAGGCCGAAGACTGGCCCGGGTCGGGGTGGGCCATGCCGGGCACTACCTCTCTCGTCCTCTCTCGGTGGAGAACCGCTCAGAAGGGAGAAAAAGGACGTGAGAGCCCCGGCGGCGGCTGCAACGAGGGTACCGCGCCGGCGCTTACAAGCAGGGAAATGCGGGTAGGAGGCGCTACATGGAACTCTCGCTATTGCTGATCATCATCGGGATCGTGCTCGCGATCCTGGTCCATTACGCCCTCGGAATCGCCTGCATCGTGGCGGGCCTCGTACTGTTGATCTGGCCGCGCATCGCAGGCCGAACGTCGACCACCGGGCGCGTCTGAACCGGGCGGCCAAGGAGGGCCGCCACACGTAGATCGTCCGCGGGCCTGGGCTGGCGCAGTCGCTAGCCTAGGCGCCGCCATTCAGGCACCCGGAGGGGTGGCAGAGCGGTTGAATGCGGCGGTCTCGAAAACCGTTATGGGCGTTTTCTCGTCCATCGTGGGTTCGAATCCCACCCCCTCCGTCTTGAGAGCCCAGGCCTCGAAACCGCCGAGGTCGAGCTTGACCCGGCCCCACCGGGTCGATCCCCCCTTCGCTCGCGAGGCCGAATCGAAGGGCACGATCGCCCAGCGGGTGGGAAGCGGAGACTTCGATGACGCGGAGCTCGCGTCAGGACTCGTCGCGCGTCACAAGCCTGGACCCTGAGAAGGATCCACTCCCAGGATTTCGGTCTGGCGCCTCATCAACTCGTCCTGGTCGATTTCGCCTCGTTGCCACATCGCGACGATCTCCTGGAGCTCGTCTTGGTGCGCTGCGGTCTTATCCTGAATTTCCTTCGCGTAGACGCGCTGGTCCTGTGTGAGGTCCTTTGTCGTGCCGCCGATCATCTGCTTGATGACGTTCGGAGCGTCGCTCCAGTCGATCTCGACCTCTTCCGGGTTGGCGGTATCCACCATGACCGGGATCACTACGCCCTCCTGGGGCCACTTGTGCTTTGGGATGTTGCCCGTCCACTCGACGGCTGTGGGCTCGAGGCCCTCAGCCGAGACCACCAGCTTGATGGTCGCGCGGGTGATCAGCGCGTCGACTTTGCCGGGGTCGTTGGCAAGGGTTACCATCGCCTCGCCCGGTACCAGATCTCCCTTTGAGCCTCGGCGCAGGCCGTCGAACAGTCCCATTAGGCGCAACCGTATATGAGCAGCACGACGCCCGAGGCGTACGCCTTCACGCCGGCGAGCTTGAGCTTCTTGTATCGGCTGTTGGGTGGGGGAACATTTGCAGGCCGTCGCGATCAGGACCGGGGGCACGACGGAGTTGTTCCACTCCGGGTCGGTGATAGTCGACGAGACCACGTACTTGCGGATCGAGTTGAACCGGTCCGCGAAAGGACCCGCGCGGCCGGGCCACGCGCTGGCGAAGCCCTCGTACGTCTTGCGCCCGAGCAGAAGCGAGCCGATGTCCTGGCGCTCTTCGTCGTTGAACGCGTAGTGGTCCTCGCCGTATTTCCGGCTCGGCGTCGATCTTCGGACGGAGCAGCCAAACGCCGCGAAGATCGCCAGAGGCGTCGAGAGGATCCTCGCGGACCAACGCTACGCCGAGAGGGTCGCTCGCCTGCGCACCAAGTTCCAGACCTACCAGCCGCTCGATCTCATCGCACGTCAACTTGCCGCTCAACCGCGACCCCCGGCAGCGAGCTGATTGATGAGCCTCTGCAGCTCGGGGTTTCGAACAACGACCCAGAACGGCCGCTGCAACCGGCCGAGTCCGGGCCCTACGCCGCGGCGCCCGTACGATCCAGCGGGTGGTGGCAGGCGGCCCAGTGATCCTTGCCGTGGTCGATCAACTCGGGCTCGACCTCGGCGCAGATCTCGGTGGCATGCGGGCAACGGGTGTGGAAGCGGCACGCCTCGGGCGGGTTGGCCGGGCTGGGCACGTCTCCCTCGAGGATGATGTGTTCGCGATCGCGGTTCTCGCGCGGGTCCGGGATCGGCACCGCCCCGAGCAGGGAGAGCGTGTACGGGTGGATGGGGTTCGCGTATACCTCGTCCGCGGGACCGATCTCGACGATCTTGCCGAGGTACATCACCGCGATGCGGTCCGACACGTGCCGCACGACGCCGAGGTCGTGGGCGACGAAGAGGTAGGTGAGGTCGAACTCCTCCTGGAGGTCCTCCAGCAGGTTGATGATTTGGGCCTGGATCGAGACATCGAGCGCTGAGACGGGCTCGTCGGCGATGATCAGCTTTGGCTTCAGCGCGAGGGCCCGGGCTACTCCGATCCGCTGGCGCTGGCCGCCGGAGAACTCATGCGGGTAGCGGTTGTAGTGCTCGGGCGCCAGGCCGACCCGGTCCAGGAGCTCCTCGACCGTGGTCCGCAGCTCGTCCCCGGAAGCGATCCCGTGCAGGCGCATCTGGTCGCCCACGATCTGGCTCACGCGCTTGCGGGGGTTGAGCGACGCGTAGGGGTCCTGGAAGATCATCTGCATCTCGCGGCGCAGCGGCCGCAGCTCGCGCCGGCCCATCCCCGCGATCTCGATCCCGTCGAAGCGGACCGAGCCCGACGTCGGCTCCAGCAGCTGCAGGACGGTGCGGCTGAGGGTGGACTTGCCGCATCCCGATTCGCCGACCAGGCCGAGCGTCTCGCCCTTCTTCAGCGAGAACGAGACTCCGTCCACGGCGCGCACCCGGCCGACCTCGCGGTCGATCAGCGCCCCCGACTTGATCGGGAAGTGCTTGACGAGATCCGTGACCTCCAGGAGCGAGCCGTTGCCCGAGCCGTTCTCGCTCATGCCGCCGGCATCTCCAGCCCGATATCGCCGTTATCCATTACGCGCAGCACCTGCTTCTGCTCGGGCGCGAGCCAGCAGCGGTCCGCGTGCGAGCCGTCTCCCGTCCGCGCCTCCAGGGCCGGCACCTCCATGCACTTCGCGAACTCGTGCGGACAGCGCGGGCGGAAGTGGCAGCCCTTCGGGGGCGACAGCAGCGAGGGCGGCTGCCCCTTGATCTGGGCCAGGCGCGCCGTGCGGGGACGGTCGAGCCGCGCGATCGATCCCAGCAGCCCCCACGTATACGGGTGCTGGGGGTCATAGAAGATCTGGTCGAGGGTGCCGGACTCGACCACGCGCCCGCCGTACATGACCATCACCCGGTCCGCGATCTCGGCGACGACGCCGAGGTCATGGGTGATGAGCACCGTCGCCACGTCGAGGTCGGAGTTCAGCTTCTTCAAGAGCCGCAGGATCTGCGCCTGGATCGTCACGTCGAGGGCCGTGGTCGGCTCGTCGGCGATCAGCACCTCCGGGTCCAGCGAAAGCCCCATCGCGATCATGGCCCGCTGGCGCATCCCGCCGGAGAACTCGTGCGGGTAGGCCCGCGCGCGCTCCTCCGGCGCGGGGATGCCAACCTCTCGGAGCAGGTCGATCGCGCGGCCCATCGCCTGCTCCTTGGGTACATCCGTGTGAGCCTGGATCTGCTCGACGATCTGGTCGCCCACCCGGAGGACCGGATTCATGGAGCTCATCGGATCCTGGAAGATCATCGCCATCCGGTTGCCCCGGATCGAGCGCAGTTCGTCGTCGGATGCGCCGATCAGCTCGGTGTCGCCCAGCTGCCCGCTCCCGGAGATCTCGGCATTGGGGCTTCGCGTGAGCCCCATCAGGGTCATGGCCGTCACCGACTTACCGGATCCGGACTCACCGACGATCGCCAGCACCTCGCCGCGGCGGACCTCGAAGGACACGCCGTTGACCGCGTTCACGGTGCCGTCCTCGGTGCGGAAGCTCACCTTCAGCTCATCCACGCTGAGAACCGGGGGCGCGCTCATGCAGTGGTCTCCTCGAGCCGGATCCGCGGGTCGAGCACGGCGTAGACGATGTCGACGATCGCGTTGAAGAAGACGACGAAGAACGCGCCGAACATCGTGACCGCGAGCACCGGGGGCACGTCGAGCTGACCGATCGCCTCGGCCGCGTACTGGCCCACGCCCTGGAGGTTGAAGACGGACTCCGTGAGGATCGCGCCGCCGCCGATCACCACGGCGAAGTCGAGGCCCCATAGCGTGACGACGGGGATCAGGGAGTTGCGCAGGACATGCTTGATGAGGACCTGTCGCTCGGAGAGCCCCTTGGCTCGCGCGGTGCGGATGTAGTCCTCGTTCATCGTCTCCAGCACGTTGGAGCGCAGCACGCGCGAGTAGACGCCGATGAACAGGATCGACAGGGCGATCCACGGCAGGATCAGATGGTGCGCCCACTCGAACGGGCTCTCGGTGAATTCGACGTACCCGCCGTTGGGGAACAGCTCGAAGCCGAGCGTGTTGGACAGCTCATACCCCAGGTAGTGGTTCATCAGCGCCCCGATCCAGAACACGGGCATGGAGATGCCGATGAGGGCGACCACGGTTAACGACGTGTCCGAGACCTTCCCAGCCCGCATCGCGGTGTAGAGGCCCAGGGCGACCCCGAAGAACATCCAGATGATCGCCGCACCGATCGCCAGGGCGAGGGTTCGCGGGAGCCCCTTCCAGATCTCGTTGGTGACGGAGAGCTGGGTGAAGTAGCTCTTCATGTCTCCGGTGAAGAGCTTCTGCATCGTCTTCACGTACTGCACGTAGACCGGTTCGTTGAAGCCCCACTCCTCGCGGATGGCTTCGATCTGCGTCTCCGTGGGCTGCTTGCCGGCCATTCGCACCGCCGGGTCCCCGTTGGGGAGGACCTGGAAGATGAAGAAGGTCACGAGCGAGACGGCGAAGAGCACTACGAACATCGACATCAGGCGCCTGACAACGAATCGGCCCATTCCTCAGCTCCTCATTTCTGGATCTTCACCTTCGCGCGCGGGTCGAGCGCGTCGCGAACGCCGTCGCCGAAGATGTTCAGGGCCAAGACCGTGAGGACGAGCATGACGCCCGGCACCACGGCGAGGTGGGGAGCGGAGACGACGCGGTCCACGCCATCGTTGATCATCGTGCCCCAGGACGGCTGGGGCGCTTTGACGCCGGCGCCGAGGAACGAGAGCGCCGCCTCCAGCAGCACCGCGTTCGCGACCAGCAGAGGAAAGAACACGATCAGCGTCGTGACGATGTTCGGCAGGATCTCGCTCGCCATGATCCGCCAGGAGCTCTGACCCTGCGCGCGGGCAGCCTCCACGAACTCCTTCTCACGCAGCGACAGCACCTCGCCGCGGATCGGCCGGGCCAGGTACGGGATGTACACAACTGAGATCACCAGGATGGGGATCATCAGCGAGTCACCCGAGATGTCGAGGGGACCGATGCCGACGCCGCCCTCGGGCCCGGAGAGCGCCGTGCCCAGGGCGATGCCCAGGAGGATCACGGGGAACGCCCAGATGATGTCCAGCACCCGTGAGAGCACGCTGTCCGGCCACCCGCGGAAGAACCCCGCCATCAGCCCGATCACCATCCCGAGGAAGGTCGTGATCAGCGCGGCGGAGATGCCGATGATCAGGGAGTTGCGTCCGCCATAGAGCAGCCGCACCGCAGCATCGCGGCCCGAGCCGTCAGCGCCGAGGAAGTACTCGCCGTGCCACGTCGGCCCGATCGGGACGCCGCTGAAGTCGATGATCAGCACCTCGTCGCCGCCCTTCGTGACCGTCTCCGAGGAGCCCGGGATGTCGTCGTAGTCGCGGTGTGCGACGTGGTTGGCCCACAGCGGCGCGAGGATACAGGCGAGGACGATCAGGACGAACAGAAGGCCGAACCCCATCGCCGCGCGATTGCGGCGCAGCCGGCGAGCCGCGAGGCGGTAGGGGCCGGCGCCGGCCAGCCCGGCCTTGCGCTCCTCCTCGGTGAGCTCGACCTCGAGCGCACCGCTGAACTCCGATCCGCCGCGATCCGGGCCGAGCGTCTCGCCCCTAGCAGCCACCGGTGCTCACACCTTCCCTAGTCACCCTCGGCGATTCTCCAACCCCGCGCCACTTCTGTCAAAAAAGGGGGGCGCCGGCGGCGCCCCCCTCTCAGTCGTAGCCGGTTACTCCGTTAGCTGCCAGCTCGAATAGTCGTTGAAGTAGACCGGATGGAACTCCGCTGACTCGAAGTCAAGTCTGTCTGACAGGAACGTCGAGAGCTTGCGGTGCCCGTACGGCGCGATGTAGGACTGCGGCGGCGAGACGAGGTACTCGTCAAGGGCTGCCCAGTCCTCCGCGACCGCCGGAAGATCCGTCTCCTCGCTCAGGCGGTTGATCTCGTCGTTGATCTTGTCGTCATCGACGTTGCCGTAGTTCTGACTGTTGGTCGGCTGAATCGATGCCCCGTCAACCAGGAAATAGAAGTTGAGCGGGTGCGGGAAATCCTGAAACCAGTTGGTGAACCCGGTCTGCGCCTGCGTCTTCTCGTTCCCGACCGTCTGGAAGTAGACGCCGCCGTCGAGGATCTCCGGCGTCGCGTCCAGCCCGATGTCGTTGAGCATGTCCGCGTACGCCTCGGTGACCTTGTCGGTCGGCGCATCGTTGTTGCCGTAGACGGTGACCTTCTCGCCCTCGACACCGGCTTCCTTGATCAGCTCCTGCGCCTTCTCGATGTCAGGGGCTTCGTTCGGATTGCCGTACGGGCAGTCCTCGATGTCGAACGCCTCGTCGTAGCCGGGCATGCCGGGCGGCAGGAACGAGCAGCCCGGTGCCACCTCGCCGGCGAACAGCTTCGCTAGCGCCGGCTTGTCGATGCCGTAGTTGACGGCCTCGCGGACGAGCGGATCGTCGAACGGGGCAACCTGGTTGTTCATGAAGAAGTAGTACGTGGAGGTCGTCGTGAACTCCTCGTACCGCTGCTCCTCGACGCCGTCGGGTCCGACCTCCTCGACCACAGTGGGCTTGAGGTCAGGCGACGGCGGATCCTGCATGTAGTCCAGTTCGTTGTTCAGCACGTCCTGGGCCTGCTGGTCGATGTTCTTGATGATCTGGGTCGTGATCGTGTCGATGTGCCCAGCCGGAATGTCGTCGCCGAGGTCGTTGTCCTCGAACGAGTCGACCTTCTCCATCACGAACTCGCGGTTCGGCACCGACTTGGTGATCTCGTACGGACCGACGCCCGGGGGCGGGTCCTCGGTGAGGTTCTCAAACGGCGTGTCGCCCGGCACGAGGCCGACGAACCACATAGCCAGGATGCTCGAGAACGACGAGTCCGGCTTGGTCAGCGTGATCGTGATCTCGCCCGTCTTGTCGTCGGTCTCGATGCCTGAGATGTCGCCGTCGGGATCGGCATTCTTGACGTACTCCTCGGCGCCCTCGATCGTCAGGTAGAAGGCGGAGCCGCCGGACTCGAGGTTGAGCACGCGCTTGACCGTGTGCTCGAAGTCGGAGGCGACGACGTCGGTGCCGTCCGAGTACTTCAGGCCGTCCCGCAGAGTCAGCTTGTACTCCAGGCCGTCCTCGGAGATCTCGGGCAGGTCCTCGGCCAGGCCGGGGATCAGCTCGGAGCCGCTGGGGCCCTCGTCATGGGGGTAGGTCAGGAGCGGCGTGTAGACGAGCCACAGAGGCTCGATCCCGTTGACCGTGTAGGTCAGCGCCGGGTCGAGGTAGTCGGGCTGAGAGGTCTGGGAGATCGTGACCTCGCCGCCTTCGACGGCGTTGCCGCTGGAGTTGCTGCCGCCGCTGTCATCGCTGCCGCATGCGGCGATCCCAATCGTGCCGCCGGCGAGCACCAAAGCGCTCAGCGCGCCGAGGACCCGTCCGCTCATCCGAGACCTGACTACCTCGCTCAACTCATGACCTCCCCCGGCCAGTAACCCTCGGCCGGAACTCCCTTGAACAGTGCCGATGGCACCCTACAACTTTCTTCAGCCTGCCTACTTTCCCGGGGTCGGGAACTGGGTGCGCATCATCGCGTCCCACGTCCGGTCGCTCACCAGCCGCCGCTGGGCGATCGCGAGGTGCGCGGAGGGGGTCACGCGGTATCTGGGCCGGGGCCTTCCCGAACTCAGGGCCTTCTCGACCTTTTTCGCGACCGCGTCGGGCCCACCGCCCAGCTTCGCGAGAGGCCCGTCCTCGTATGCGCTCGCGGTGGCGTCCGCGACGTGGGCGTTGAACTCCGCGTAGGGTCCGCCCTCACCCGTCCCCTCGTCGATCGAGCCGACGGCCGCGGTTCCGAACTCCGTCTGGATCAGGCCCGGCTCGATGCAGATGACGGCCACGCCGAAGCCGCGCACCTCGAAGCGCATGGCGTCCGAGATCGCCTCCACGGCGTGTTTCGTCGCGTGATAGATCCCGCCGCCGGGAAAGGTGAGTCGCCCACCCATTGAGGAGATGTTCACGATCCGGCCCTCGCCGGCGTCGCGCATCGCCGGCAAGACGAGCTGGGACATGCGGATCAGGCCGAACACGTTGGTCTCGAACTGACGTCTGACGGAATCCAGCTCCACGCTCTCGACCGCGCCCGATTGGCTGTAGCCCGCGTTGTTGACGAGGCCGTAAAGCGGGCCGGCCGCCTCAACGGCGGCCTGCATCGAGGACTCGTCCGTCACGTCAAGGGCGAGCGTCTCGCAGCCGGCTTCCGCCAGGTCGGCCAGTGCCTCCGGCCTTCGCGCGGTCGCGATCACCGACCAGCCGGTGCGAACCAGGTGAAGCGCGCTCTCGCGGCCGATGCCCGTCGAGCACCCCGTGATCAGGACGCGTTTGCCGTGGCTCATGGAATCTCCTCGGTCGTGAACGAACCCAGGCTAACCCGTCGCCGAAGCTGCCTAAAGCGGTCACACCCCTCTAGGGTGCGCGCGGATGCGTGCCGTCACTTTCCAGGCCCCCGGCGAGGTCCGGGTCGACGAGCGGCCCGAGCCGGAGCTGTCGGTCGCCGATGACGCCGTGGTTCGCGTCGAGGCGACCGGCGTCTGCGGCTCCGACCTCCACATCTACCACGGGCGGGTTCAGATCGAGCCCGGGTTCGTGATCGGCCACGAGTTCGTGGGCACGGTCGTCGCGGCCGGCGACGACGTTGAGCGTGCGGCTGTGGGCGACCGCGTTATCGGCACCTACTGCACCGCCTGCGGCGAGTGCTTCTTCTGCGCAAAGGGCGACTTCCACAAGTGCGACAACGGCCGCGTGTTCGGGCACGGGGCCACGCTCGGCTCCCTGCAGGGCGCGCAGGCCGAGCAGGTGCTGGTGCCCACCGCCAACCTGACCCTGCGCCGTGTGCCAGAGGGCGTCTCCGACGAGGTCGCGCTCTTCGCCGGGGACGTGATGGGGACCGGCTACCACGCCGTCGTGGAAACCGGCATCGGCCCCGGCGACAGCCTCGCCGTGCTCGGGCTCGGCCCGGTCGGCCTCTGCGCAGTTCAGGCCGGGAAGGCGGCGGGGGCGGAGACCGTCATCGCGGTTGACAGCGTGGCGCAGCGGCTCGAGATGGCCCGGTCCTTCGGCGCCACGCCGGTGCATCTGTCGGAGCAGGACGTCCGCGCCGAGGTGAAGGCCGTCACGGACGGCCGTGGGGTGGACGCCACGATCGACGCCGTCGGCCACCCGGACGTGCTCGACATGGCGTGCCGGCTCACCCGGAAGGCGGGCACGGTCTCGGCGACCGGCGTCTACACGGAGCGCCTGGAGCTCCACATGGGGGTGGTTTGGATCAAGGCGCTGACCCTGAAGACCGGCCATGCGAACGTCATCAAGCATGTGGATCCCGTGCTGGATGCGATCGCGGAGGGCACGCTCGACCCCGCACCGCTGGTGACGCACAGGATGAGCCTCGACGACGCGCCGGAGGCGTACGAGATCTACGACCGGCGTGAGGCGCTGAAGATCCTGCTCACGCCGTAACCGGCGCTAGAGCTCGCCCTCGCCCGCCTGGTAGGCGAGCGTGACGTGGTTCCTCGCGACTGCGAGGAAGGAGTGCTCGTCCACGGTGTCGTTGCCGTTCAGCGATGCGACCTGCGCGTTCGAGAGCGGGACGAACTGATCGTCGCCGCGGTTTAGGTAGTCGGACAGGCGGCTGCGATAACCCTCGCGCGGGAGGTGCAAATCGCCGGTGATGCGGTGATGCTCGGTCTCGAGCACTACTCGTTCGATACGCATTTCCATGCCCCCCTTATATCGGCTGCGGGCCGGCGTCCTTGAGGTAGGTTCACCGGTAGTGACGGCGCGCAGGCGAGAGCTCAAGTGGTGGGAACGACCGCAGGAGGCGTTCGCGAAGTCGCGCTTCGGTGGCTGGGTGGCGCTCAACATCGCGAACCCCCTCGACCAGCGCCTGCTCGAGCGCACGAATGGGCGGGTCGGTCTGCTGTTCGGGCAGTCGGTCGGGCTCCTCTATTCGACGGGGGCGAAGTCGGGTCAGCCACGCAGGACCCCGTTGCTCTACCACCGCAGCGGCGGGCGGGTCGTGCTGGTCGCCTCGCAGACCGGCAAGCCCAGGAACCCGGCCTGGTACTACAACGTCAAGGCGCACCCGAACGTGGGATTCCTGCCGCGGGGCGGGCCGCGCGGCCGTTACGAGGCCCGCGAGGCCGAGGGCGCCGAGCGCGACAAGCTCTGGGCGGAGGCGAACGATCACTACTCGGGCTACGACGACTACGCGGAGCGAGCGGGTGGCCGCATGATCCCGGTGATCGTGCTCGAAGCCGTTACCGGCGCAGAGGAACCCTCGCCGACGTAGCATCCTGGGGGTGTTGAAGGGGATCGCCCTCACCCTGGCCGCGGCCGCCGCGCTCGCCGCGGCGCCCGCGCCGGCCTCCGCCCAGGTGCAATACCCGGGCATCCCGTGGAGCGATCTTCTGCCCCCGGTCGCGAGCCCCAGCCAGCAGCGACCGGAGGGCGTCGCCCACTGCCGGACCCCTCGCCTGAACTGCGTCAACAAAGCCCTGCGACGGCTCAAGGCCGCCCGTGACCGCTTCGGCTGCGATCACCGGGGCGTCTTCGCGACCACCTACATGACGCTTACCCGCACCTTCCGAGGGATGATCATCGACGACCCGCACATGGTTCGCTACCGCGAGTACCTGTTCGTCGAGGACGCCCTCTTTGCGAACTTCTACTTTCGGGTCCTGCGCGCCTGGGACCGGGGCGACCCGGTGCCGGAGGCCTGGCGGATCGCGCTGGAGACGGCAGAGTCCGGCAGCGTGTTCGGGGCGCAGGACATGCTTCTCGGGATCAACGCGCATGTGCAGAACGACATGCCGTTCGTGATCGCGGCGCTCGGCGTGCGGACTCGCAAGGGGGTGAGCCGCAAGCCGGACCACGACGCCGTAAACGCGGTCCTCACCGAGGCCTATGCCCCGGTGGTGAAGGCCGTTCGCGACCGCTTCGACCCGTCGCTGGATCTCAGCAACCCGAGCCAGGTGATCGTGGATGACGTCGTCGGGCTCGAGGTGGTGCGCGGCTGGCGCGAGGCGGTGTGGCGCCACGCGGAGCAGCTCGCCAACGCCAAGACGGCGGCCGAGCGCGGTCAGGTCGCGCAGCGGATCGAGGATTACGCGGCGGCGACGGCGCAGCTCATCGCCACGCCCCAGATGCCCGACTATCGGGCGACGCGCGAGGCCTACTGCGCGGCGAACCTCTGATTCGCTGAGGGCGCGGCCGGGCCGCCCATGTCCGGCGGCCACTAGCATCGTGCGCCGTCGTGAAGGGGGTCGAGCACAAGATCGAGGCGCTGCTCGCGATCGCGGGCCTCGTGATCGCGCTCACCTACGTCGGTGACGGGACCAAGCGGACCTCGGTTCCCTCGCTCCTCGGGCTCTCCGAGGCGAAGGCCGAAAAGCGCCTGGAGGCCCGCGCGCTGCACGCCGAAGTCCTGCCGCATCCGGTCGGCGTGCACCGGCTACCCGAGCGCTACCGGGTGGAGGGCAACATCGTCTTCCAGGACTACCGCGACGGCATAGTGCTGCCCGTTCAGAGCAAGGTTCGCGTCGCGGTCTACAGATCGCCCCGGGGCGAGTAGACGGCGCAGCCGCGCGCGGGATCACCTTACGGCGATCGTTCCTGCCTACTCGCTGCCCGCGGGCCGGGTGGTCTCGCGGCCCGAAGTCCGTCCCTCGACATCTCCCTTGCGGATCACGCCTTGAGCGCCGCGCCCGCGGCGCAGGTGCCAGTCGATCGCCGGGTTGAGGACTCCCCGCAGAGCGGAAAGCCCGCGCACGAACGGAGGCGCGAAGACCCGTGGCGAGCGTTTCTCGATGCCGTCCACCAGGGCTGCCGCGGCTTGCTCGGGCGTGAAGCGCTTGCGCACGAAGCCGGGAATCTGATCCTCCAGCTCGGCTCCCAGGGGGTCTTCCTCAACCCCCTGGCGGACCATCTCCGTGGCGATGAACCCGTAATAGGCCACGCCGGCGCTCGCTCCGTGCGGTGCCAGCTCCACGCGGAGTGCTCTTCCGAGCGCCTCCACCGCGGCCTTGCTCATCGCGTAGGGGGCGACGAGCGCGCCGTTCATGAACGAGTAGATCGAGCCGATCAGCGTCAGGTGGCCGCCGCGCGCGGCGATCTCCGGGAGCGCGGCGGAGACCGTGCGGTACACCCCCGTCAGGTTCACGTCGAGCACCCGCTCGAAGACCTCCTCGGGCGTCGCCTTGACCGTCGCTGGCCCGGGGGCGATCCCGGCGTTCGCCACGGCGATGTCCAACGCGCCGAAGCGCTCGACCGTCGCCGAGACCGCCGAGCGCATGGCTGCCGCGTCGGTGACGTCGCCGCCGATCCCGACCGCGCGGTCGCCGATCGCCTCGGCCGCCTGGTCCGCGGCGCCGGCGCCGAGATCGAGGACCGCCACCGACGCGCCGCGGCTGTGGAGGTCGCGGGCCGTGGCCAGGCCGATCCCGCGGGCGCCCCCGGTGATCAGGGCGACCTTTCCCGGCAGTGGGAAGCGCGTCATCCGCTCTCGCCCAGGGGCTCGTTGCGCTCGGGCTGATGACGGGCCATGTCGCGGAATTCGGAGAAGCGGATCACCTCGTAGATGATGAGAGCGATGAGCAGGGCGGCGATTATCGCGCTTGTGGCCAGCGACGCGATCTCCGTGGCCACCGGGATCAGCGCGACCAGCACTGCGGCGCAAGCGAGGCGCCGGCGATTGAGCGTGTGGACGTTCCGCCAGCGGAACGCGACGTGGGCGAGCAGGTAGAGCGCGACGCCGCCGAGCGCCGCCACCGCGACCTCCAGCTTGAGCGGGTCCTCGACGTGGCCGATCGTCTTCTTCAGCCCGAGCGCCGCGAGAATGATCCCGGCGACCATCCCGAAGTGGATGAGGGAGTAGGAGTCACGGGCCATCTCGTTCTGGACCCTTCCGGCCGGCGCCTCCGAGAGCCGCCGTTCGGCGACCAGCGCAACCACGTCGAAGTAGAGCCACCACATCGCCGCGGCGATCACGATCCCGATCACGGCCGCCGCCACCACGCCCGCATCTACCTCGACTGACGCCCCTGCTCCGATAGCGACGATCGACTCGCCCAGGGCGATGATGATGATCAGTCCGTGGCGCTCCGCGAAGTGTCTGGGCTTCAGCTTCCAGCCCTCGGACCCGAAGAAGTACGGCTCGCCGACGTCCAGCACGAGCGCCAGCGTCCAGATCGCGAACTGCGGCTCCGGGTCGAAGAACGACCCGACGATCAGCAGGGTCGCGCCGATCGCCGTCCCCGCGCCCAGGCCCCATATGGAGCGGCGCAGCTCGGGCTCGTCGCGGCTGGCGATCAGGAAGAGGCCGATCTGGGCGAAGCGCACGATCGCGTAGGCGCAGGCGAAGAGCGTCGCCTGGTCACCGAAGGAGCCGGGCACGCAGAGAGAGACGACGAGGAGGCCGGCCATCGCCGCGAACATGACCAGCCGGACACCGCCCTCGTCGGGTTGGAGGACGCTGGTGAGCCACGAGTAGCCAACCCAGGCCCACCACATCAACCCCAGCACCAGGAGACCCCGGGCGATGCCCTCCCAGGAGGGGTCCTCGGCCATCAGCGCGGTGCACTGCGTGATCGCCAGGACGAAGACGAGATCGAAGAAGAGCTCGAGCGGCGTGACCCGCTCCTCCTCGCGCATCACCGCCCGCAGGCGGGGGGCTCGCGAGGGGGTATCGGCGCTCACCGGCCCGATTGTGGCAGGGGGGTTCCCGGGGTGTTATGGTCGGCCGCGATGGGACTCGGGGGAAGGCACCTGCGGACGCTGCTGATGCTCTTCACGGCGATCGCCGCGCTTTCGCTGGTCGCCTGCGGCGACGATGAGGGGGAGTCCGGCGAGGCCGCCGAGGAGGTTTCGGCGGCCACCGAGGACGCGAGCGAACAGGCCGAGGACGTCGGCTTTGCGGCCGGCAATCCCGACTCGGCGGGATTCAAGGTGGACCCGTGCACCCTGCTCACCGAGGCCGACGTCAAGGCGCTCATGGGCGAGCCCGTCAACGGAGATCAGAGGTCCAAGGCCGATCCCGAGTCCGGCCAGCCGGGGCAGTGCTTCTGGGAGCTGGGTGGCTCCGTCGACCTCGCAGCGCCCAACGACACCGCCTTTACCGTGGCCGTCTCGGCCGGGGACGAGGCCTGGTACCACAACAGCCGCACCCTCTCTGAGGACGACGAGTCCTACGACGAGCCGAGTGGGATCGGCGACGAGGCGTGGGCGGGTGACACCCGCGGCGGAGTGTTGATCGGCGACGCCGGGCTCACCGTGGAGCTGGGGATCGCCGCCGACCCGGCATCGCAGGAAGTCGTACTCGACGCGCTCGCGCGCGTCGAGGCCAACTACTCCGGCTAGGCCTCCAGCGTCGCGTCGACGCTGATCTCCACGTTCCCCTTCAGCGCGCCCGAGATCGGGCAGCCCTCGCCGGCCGCCTGCGCCGCAGCCTCGAAGCCGGCCTGATCGACGCCTTCAACCGAGCCGATCACCGTGATATGCGAGGACTTCACGCCCTCCCCGGGCACGAAGGCGACGACTGCCGTCGTCTCCAGCCGGGAGGGGCTGTGTCCGGCGCCGCCCAGCTCGTGCGAGAGGCCCATGCAGTAACACGCCGCGTGCGCGGCGGCTAGGAGCTCCTCGGGGCTGGTCGTTCCCTTCGTCCGCTCAACTCGCGCCGGCCAGGTGACCTCCACGCTCCGAAGCGTCCCGCTGGCGCTGGTGGTCTCGCCGCGCCCTTCCTCAAGGCCTCCGGCCCAGACCGTGGTTGCACTGCTCTCGTTCGCCATCTCGTCCTCCTCGATTGCTCTCTCTGCGGCCACTCGCACTCTACGGAGGGGCCGCCCGGCGGCTAGCCCGAGCTTGCGCCGTGGCTGCGCACGGAGACGACCGAGTCGCCGGCCCGCACCTCGGCGGTCCGCGCGTCGTCGAAGCGGATCAACTCGCCGTCGCGGACCACCGCGAGCAGGGGGCCCTCGGTCTCCAGCGCCGCCAGCGGCCCGGCCTCCCCCGTGCCGACCTGGCGCTGGACGATGTCCAGGCCCTCCCCCAGTGAAAGGAG
Organism: uncultured Solirubrobacterales bacterium; assembly: GCA_963807385.1. Lineage (GTDB taxonomy): Bacteria > Actinomycetota > Thermoleophilia > Solirubrobacterales > 70-9 > JBDTSW01. Next base: position 399,814 of record CAWEBQ010000003.1, on the reverse strand, counting down.
ATCCTCGATGACCTCAACCGCTGCCGGGGTGTGGGTTGCGATCCCGAGCAGGCGACCGGCCGCGTCGGAGGAGGTAATGACCGAGTCGGCGCCGCTTTGGTGCAGCAGGTGCACGTTCTCCTCCTCGCGGACCGCCGCAACGATCTTCGCGTTCGGGGCCATCTCCCGCGCGGTGAGGGTGACCAGCACCGCCGCGTCGTCGCGATCGACCGCGACGATCACGGAGTTCGCCTCGCGGATGTCGGCAGCCTCGAGCACGTGCTTCTCGGAGGCGCTCCCGACGACGACGGCGAGGCCGTTGGCCGTGGCCTCGGCTCGCGCAGCCGCGCTGTCCTCGATCACCGCGATGGTCGATGGGTCGGAGCCCTGGGCTAGCAGCGTGCGGATGGCGCTGCGGCCCTTCGTTCCGTATCCGCAGACGATCGTGTGGTCTTTCAAGTTTCTCCTCCAGCGCCGCAGGCGGTAGGCGTAGCGCGTGCGCTCCGCAAGTATCTCCAAGGTCGTGCCCACGAGGATGATCAAAAAGAGGACGCGGGCCGGGGTCACCAGCAGCGTGGTGGCCAGTCGGGCGTCCTCGGTCACGGGGCGGATGTCGCCGTACCCCGTGGTCGTGATGCTCACCGTCGAGTAGTAGAAGGCATCGAGCAGGGTGATCGTGGGGTCCTCCGGGTCGTAATAGCCATCGCGCCCGATGTAGGTGACGAGCGCGACGAACACGATCAGCCCCAGCGCGAAGAGCACCCGCTGGCTGATCCGGCCTAGCGGCCCGGCGCCGGTCCCGGGCAGCTCGACGGGGGTTCCCTCGGCGGCGTGGCTGCGTGAGTCGGCGTCGGGTGGCATCCGCGCGGGGAGTATGTCGTGGATACTGCGCCCGCGAACTACCGAAGGGATGGCGATGACGACGAAGGCGGACTTCACGGAAGAGGAATGGGATCAGGCCCTCGAGGGGCCTCCTGCCGCCGGCATGGTCGTCTCGGCGGCGGAGCGGGGGGGACCATCCGCGAGGCCTTCTCGGTCGCCAAGGCCTACGCCGAGGCGTCGAAGCAGCACGGGGGCACGGAGCTGATCGACGAGATCCTGGCCACGAGGCCCGAGGTGGACCGCTCCAAGCACGCGTCGCTGGAGGAGATGAAGGAGCACTCGCTCGCGCACCTGCGCTCGGTGATCTCGACCCTCCAGGCGAAGGCGACGCCGGAGGAGGTAGACGGCTACCGCAAGCTCGTGATGGCGGTCGCCGAGCGGGTGGCCGCAGCCAAGGAGGAGGGCGAGACGCCGGTGAGCGACGCCGAGCGGACGGCGATCGGCGACATTGCGGTGGCGATCGGCGCGCCCGTCCCGGACTAGCGGCAGCATCCGCGCTGCCGCCGCCGCGCGGTTGGGTTCAGGTCGAGATGGGCGCTCCCGCCTTCGAGCGCCGGGCGGCCCGAGGGACACCGGGGGTCACAACTCAGCTACTACGCTATTCTCCTGTTTAGTTGTGTAGTTGCAATCCCAGGACCTCGTCATGGCCCTTACAAGCCCAATTCCAGATCCCGTCGTCGAGCTGATCGCCGAGCGCTTTCGCCTTCTCGGCGAGCCGATGCGCGTACGCGCGCTCGATCAGCTTCGTTCCCGCGGCGAGGCCTCGGTGGGCGAGTTGGCCGAGGCGCTCGAGACGAGCCAGCAGAACGTCTCCAAACACCTCGGCGCCCTGCATGGCGCCCGGGTGGTGGCCCGGCGCCGCGACGGCAACCGGGTGCTCTACTCGATTGCCGACGAGGGCGTCCTCGCGATCTGTGAGGCCGTGTGCGGCAGCCTCGAGCGCAGTTACGGAGAGCTGTCAACCGCGCTCGCGGAGGTCTCGTGACTCGCGCCGGTGACGGTGGGCTCGGGGTGGGGCCGATCGGGCGCCTCGGCGCTTGGATGGCAACGCACTTTCGCAGCGTGCTGATCGCCTGGATCGTCCTCGTCGTGGGTCTCGGCGCGTTCGCCCCGAGGGCCGAGCACGCCCTCTCCGGCGCCGGCTGGGAGGCGAGCGGCTCGGAGTCGGTGCAGGCCCGAGAGCTCCTCGACGAGGAGCTCGGGGGCCTGTCCGCCGGTGCGCTCCAGGTCGTCGTCCACTCGGACGAGCTGAGCGCCGCCGACAGGCCATTCGCGACGACGGTCAACGCGGTCGAGGAGAAGCTGGCCGCCGACGAGCGCGTGGCCCGCGTGATCTCCCCCAGCGAGGCCGGTGCCGTCTCCGAGGACGGCCACACAGTGGTCGTGCAGGGCGCGGCCGCGGCCGCCACCGACGACATGGTGCGCGCCGCCGACGACCTCAAGGGCCCGCTGGGCGAGCTCGGCGCCGACGGCACCACGGTGAGCCTCACGGGGGCCTCCGGCATGTGGTCGGACTTCAACGAGGCGAACAAGGAGGCGATGCTCAAGTCCGAGGTGATCTCCTGGCCGGTCACGCTCACGATCCTGGTGATCGCGTTTGGCTCGCTGGTCGCCGCCGGCCTGCCCCTGATGCTGACCATCCTGGGTCTGGTGGCCGCCGCCGGATCGCTGTTCTTGGGGGCGCAGTTCTTCGATATCTCGATCTGGGCGATGAACTTCGCCTTGATGTTCGCGCTCGCGCTCGGGATCGACTACGCCCTCTTCATCGTCTATCGCTTCCGCGCAGCCTTCGTCGGCTCGAAGATGGGCGCGGTCGAGGCGACGGCGGTGACCATGGACACCGCTGGGAAGGCGGTGCTGTTCAGTGGCATGACCGTGCTGATCTCGCTCACGGCGGTGATGCTCGTGCCGAGCCCGGCATTTCGCTCGATGGCGTTGGGGATCATGCTCAGCGTGATCTTCGTGCTAGCGGCCTCGCTGACGCTCCTGCCGGCGACGCTGGCGAAGCTCGGGCCCAGGGTTGACGGGCTCAGTCTGCCCTGGGTGCACTCCGGCGAGCACAGGTCTCCCCGCTTTGCCAGATGGGGTGAGCGGCTCTGGCGGCGACCGTTGCTTTACGGGGTCCCGGCCGTCGCGATCCTGGTGCTGCTCGCCCTGCCGATCATGAAGCTCGAGACGGGCATGCCGTCGATCGCGGTCGTGCCCGAGGGCGATCCCGCGCGGGTCGGCTACGAGCAGATCGAGGCTTCGTTCGGCGAGGGGGCGCCCGGCGCCCTCCAGCTCGTGGGCCCGGCGGATGAGGTCGAGACCGTAAGCGCGGTCGCCTCCTCAGACCCCGGCATAGCGGCGGTGCAGCCGGCGGTCGAAGGTGGCGGCTTCGCGATGGTCCAGGCGATTCCGGCAAGCGGGCCGAACGAGCCCGCTACCGGAGAGGCGATCGACCGACTGCGCTCGGACCTACCGCCCGGGGTGCTTCTCGGCGGCGCTGCCGCCGAGAACTACGACCTCGAGCAGCAGTTGGGCGAGCGAACGCCGCTCGTGATCGGGGTGGTGCTGGTGCTCGGCTTCCTGTTACTGCTGGTCGCGCTGCAGGCGCCGCTGATCGCGGCGCTGGGGGTGCTGACGAGCCTGCTCGCGGTGGCCGCGGCCTTCGGCCTGGCGACGCTGATCTTCCAGGACGGTCATCTCTCGGGCGTGCTCGGGTTCGAGTCGCAGGGGTTCCTCGACGCGTGGGCCCCGGTCTTCTTCTTCGCGATGGTGTTCGCGATCTCGATGGACTACACGGTGTTTCTGCTCTCTAGCGCCAAGGAGCACTGGGACAGGACCCAAGATCCGCGCGAGGCGATGATCGGAAGCGTCGCGCACTCCGGGCGGGTGGTGTTCGCGGCCGCGGCGGTGATGGTCGCGGTCTTCTTCACCTTCGCGCTGTCAGGGCCGCTGCCGCCCAAGGAGATGGGCGTGATCCTGGGGATCGCGGTGCTGCTCGACGCGGCGCTCGTCCGGTTGCTGCTGCTGCCCGTGTTGATGCGGCTGGCGGGCAGGTGGGCCTGGGCCCTGCCGAGGAGCCTCGGCAGGGTGCTGCCGGACGTGCGCTTCGGTCACACGTCCTGACCGGCCGCGCTACCCGTTGGCCTCGGCAACTACGTCGCAGCGATCCACGGATGCCCGCGTGCCGGGCGTATCGCCGGAGTCCATCGCCTCTAGCACCGCCTCGCTCGCCGTCATGTCCTCCTCCGAGGCGAAGTGCTGGATCACCACTGCAGTGCGCTGAGCGGCGTCGTGTAGGAACTGGACCCCCGTCGAGATGACGCCCTCCGGCGGGCCGTCGTTCTCGGCGATCCGGGCCTTCAGGCCCTCGATACGCTCGGGGTCGACGTCGGTGAAGCGGACGACTCGGATGTGCATGCATACCCCCTCGGGTCTCGGGTTCGGCACGACCATACCCCCTGGCGTGTCCCAACGGGGGATCGGCCGGCTCCGCCGGCAATGCTATTGTTCACCTTATGGTGAACGATCCGTTCAGGGCCCTCTCACACCCGATTCGTCGGGGCATCGTCGAGCATCTCGCGGCCGGCCCGGCGACCGTCGCCGAGGCAACCGGCCACTTCGGTGTGTCAAAGCCGGCGATCTCGAAGCATTTGAAGGTGCTCGAGGAGACCGGGGTGGTGAAGCGCGAGATCGAGGGTCGCAAACACCGGCTCTCGCTCGAGCTCGACGCGCTGCGCGAGGCGGCCGAATGGATGGATCACCAGCGCGCCCTCTGGGGCCGCATGTTCGATGCCGTTGATGAGTACCTGAAGGAGGAAGGACCGAGATGAAGACACCGCCGATCGCCACCCCGGAGGACTGGGAGAGCGCCCGCCAGGAGCTGCTGGTGAAGGAGAAGGAGCTCACCCGCGCCCGCGACGCGCTCGCGGCCGAGCGCCGGCGCATGCCCTGGATGGAGGTAACCGGGGAGTACCGGTTCGAGGGTCCCGACGGCCCTGTGAGCCTCGCCGCCCTGTTCGAGGGTCGCCGCCAGCTCGTGGTCTATCGCCACTACTACGGGCCCGAGGTCACCACGCATGCGGGGCCAATCGGCTACCCCGAGCGCAGCTGCGTCGGGTGCTCGTTCGTGGCCGACCAGGTCGCGCACCCTGCCCACCTGAACGCGCGTGATACCACGCTCGCGTTCGTCTCCCGCGCCCCCCAGGCCGAGATTCAGACCCTCAAGCAGCGCATGGGCTGGGAGCGGATCCCTTGGTATGAGCTCACCGACGACTTCGACTCCGACTTCGGGGTGGGGGAGTGGCACGGTACGAACGCCTTCATCCGCCACGACGAGCGGGTCTTCCGCACCTACTTCATCGACGCCCGTGGGGACGAGGCGCTGGGCAGCACCTGGAGCTACCTCGACATGACCGCGCTCGGGCGCCAGGAGGAGTGGGAGGACTCGCCCGAGGGCTCTCCGCAGACACCGCCCTATACCTGGTGGAACTACCACGACGCCTACCCGGACGGCCGGGCGGCGACGGCGGCGTGACCGCCCACATCGCAGGGGTTCCGTTCGAGGAGGTGCTCCCGTCGGTGATCGGCGGGAGCGCCGGTCTGCTGGTCGCCCGTACCTGGGTCATCTTTCACCTGCGACGCGGATCGGATCGCCGCAGATGACGACCAAGACCAAGCTGGCCCTCAAGCGTACGTTCGATGCTTCCGCCGACAGGGTGTTCGCCGCCTTCACCAACGAGGAGGTCATGCGGCGCTGGTGGCATGTCGAGCACGACTGGGAGACGGTCGGGGCGGAGGTCGACCTGCGCGTCGGGGGCAGGGTGCGGGTGGTGATGCTGGATCCTGCGAAGGGTCGGCAGTACGGGGGCGGGGGGGAGTACACCGAGGTCGAGCCGCCGAATCGCCTGGCGTTCACCTGGACCTGGGACGACGAGCCCACCAGGCCGACGCTGATCGAGATCGACTTCGAGGAGGTCGGCGGCGCCACCACCGTGAGCTTCACCCACAACGGGCTCTGGAGCGAGGAGGCCGTGCGCTCGCACGAGGGCGGCTGGCGGGGTTGCTTCGACAACCTCGAGCGGACGCTGGCGGCGGGGCCGGGGAAATAGCCCGGAGGCGGTCGCTACCCTCGCGGTCGTGACTGCCGCCGCTGACAGCCACGACCTGATCCGCGTTCACGGCGCGCGCGTGAACAACCTCAAGGACATAAGCGTCGAGCTGCCGAAGCGCCGGCTCACAGCGATCACCGGCGTGTCCGGTTCGGGCAAGAGCTCGCTGGTGTTCGGCACGATTGCCGCGGAGTCCCAGCGGCTGATCAACGAGACCTACAGCGCCTTCCTCCAGGGGTTCATGCCGACGGTCGCGCGGCCCGAGGTGGACCTGCTCGACGGACTGACGACGGCGATCCTGGTCGACCAGGAGCCGATGGGTGCCGACCCCCGCTCGACCGTCGGCACCGCGACCGACGCCAACGCGATGCTGCGCATCCTCTTCAGCCGGTTGGGGAAGCCACAAGTAGGCTCGCCTCAGGCGTTCTCGTTCAACGTCGCCTCCGTCTCTGCGAGCGGCGGGATAACCGTGAAGAAGGGCGCCAAGACCGAGACCAAGAAGGCGACGTTCTCCCGCACCGGCGGCATGTGCGAGCGGTGCGAGGGCCGTGGCGCGGTCACCGACTTCGACCTGACCGCGCTTTACGACGCGGAGAAGTCGCTGAACGAGGACGCGCTGACGATCCCCGGCTACAGCATGGGTGGCTGGTACGGGCGGATCTTCAGAGGCTGCGGCTACTTCGATCCCGACAAGCCGATCGGGAAGTTCAACAAGCGCGAGCTTCATGACCTGCTCTACAGGGAGCCGACCAAGATCAAGGTCGACGGGATCAATCTGACGTACGAGGGGGTGATCCCCAGGATTCAGAAGTCCATGCTCTCCAAGGACCGGGACGCGATGCAGCCGCACATCGGCGCATTCGTGGACCGGGCGATCACCTTCACCACCTGCCCGGAGTGCGCCGGCACCCGGCTGAGTGCGGAGGCGCGTTCGTCGAAGATCAAGGGTAAGAACATCGCCGAGCTCTGCTCGATGCAGATCAGCGAACTCGCCGAGTGGGTGGCGGGCCTCGACGAACCATCGGTCGCGCCCCTGGCGGAGGCCCTGCGGCACACCCTCGACTCGTTCGTGGAGATCGGGCTCGGCTACCTCAGCCTCGACCGGCCATCGGGCACGCTTTCGGGCGGCGAGGCGCAGCGCACGAAGATGATCCGCCACCTGGGGTCCTCGCTGACCGATGTCACTTACGTCTTCGACGAGCCCACGATCGGCCTGCATCCACATGACATCCAACGGATGAATGACCTGCTCCTGCGCCTGCGGGACAAGGGCAACACGGTGCTTGTGGTCGAGCACGAGCCGGAGACGATCGCGATCGCCGATCACGTAGTCGACCTCGGGCCCCGCGCCGGCACCGAGGGCGGCGACGTGGTCTTCGAGGGGACCCTTGCCGGACTGCGACGAAGCAGGACCCTCACCGGGCGGCATCTGGACGACCGCGCCTCGCTGAAGCCGGAGCTGCGGAACTCGTCGGAGGTCCTTGAGGTGCGCGGCGCCGACACGCACAACCTCCAGGACGTGGATGTCGACATCCCGCTCGGGGTGCTGGTGGTGGTCACGGGCGTCGCCGGATCCGGCAAGAGCTCGCTGATCGGTGGCTCGGTCTCGGCGCGGGACGGGGTCGTCTCCGTCGACCAGACCGCGATCCGCGGCTCGCGACGGAGCAACCCGGCGACGTACACCAAGCTGCTCGACCCGGTCCGCAAGGCGTTCGCGAAGGCCAACGGCGTGAAGCCGGCGCTGTTCAGTGCCAACTCCGAGGGCGCCTGCCCCAACTGCAACGGGGCCGGCGTCGTCTACACCGACCTGGCGATGATGGCCGGCGTCGCCACCACCTGTGAGGAGTGCGAGGGCAGGCGCTACCAGGCCGAGGTCCTGAAGCACAGGTTCGGCGGCCAGGACATCAGCGAGGTCCTGGCGATGTCGGTGGCCGAGGCCGAGGAGTTCTTCGGTCACGGCGATGCGGCGACGCCGGCCGCGCACAGGGTCCTCACCCGCCTGGCCGACGTCGGGCTCGGCTACCTCAACCTCGGCCAGCCGCTGACGACACTGTCCGGGGGCGAGCGCCAGCGGCTCAAGCTGGCCACCCATATGGGCGAGAAGGGCGGGATCTACGTCCTCGATGAGCCGACCACCGGGCTCCACCTCGCCGACGTCGAGCAGCTGCTCGGCCTGCTCGACCGGCTCGTCGACTCCGGCAAGTCGGTGATCGTCATCGAGCACGACCAGGCGGTCATGGCGCACGCCGACTGGATTATCGACCTCGGTCCCGGCGCCGGCCAGGACGGCGGTCGGATCGTCTTCGAGGGCACACCCGCCGACCTCGTCGCCGCCCGCTCGACCCTCACGGGCGAGCACCTCGCCGACTACGTGAGGACCTGACACGGGGCAGCGCGGTCGGACGAGTTCGATCGTCGTCTGATCGGACGGCAGGCCCCCTCGTGGCCGCTAGCCCCAGCCGCCCAGAATGGCACCCATGGCGACGAGCATCAGCAGGAACGCCCCGTTGTTGACGAGCCACCACCCCCAGGGCATCCCCGCAAAGATCGGTGGCCAGCTGCTGAAGGTCGCCCCCAGGCCAACCCCGAGCACCAAGGCCAGGACGATGCCGTCACCGGCCGAGTTGGCGCCCACCGCCTCCACCGCCACTGCAACCGCCACGGCGGCGACCGCGATGCCGGCGAGCCAGCTCGCCAGCGCCCTCGGCTGGGACGCTCCGCCGGTGACGTCGCTCTCGGGCACGCCCGCGTAGCGGGAGACCTGGCGGGCCCAGTAGCCGCCCAGAGCCGACGGCGAGAACCAGACCAGACCGATCGTGAACGCGGCGACGAGCGAGGCTCCGAGGGCCGGCAGGTTGACCTCGCCCAGCGAGTCCAGAATCATGACCGCCGCCCGTCTGCCCCGAGGGAGCCCACCGCGCGCTCGGTCGGGACGGACTCACCGCGGCCACGGGGTGTCCCGGGCGATCGGCCCTCGATGGCGCGAAGTACCTCGCGCTGCATCCCGCCGAGCAACCTGGCGCCAGCCAGCTTGTAGAGCGCCGTGGCCGCCAGGCCCTTGGGCGTGACCTTGAACCTGCGATAGAACGTCATCTCGACGTCGCTGCCGCCACCGTCGCCGGGCCGCGCCCTCCAGACGAAGCCGCTCAGCTCGGGGTGATAGACGTTGGAATCAATCACCGTGGCGGTGACGACGCCGGGCTGCGACCAGTCGTAGCGGCATCGCTCCCACCACACGCCCGCCACCACTGTCCCCTCGGTGACATCTGCGTACTTCTCGCCTTCGGCATGCACCTCGAGCCGCTTGGCGGAGACGTTGGGCCAGGTGCGCTCGCGTCCGCCCGAGAAATCGTGGGCCGCCGCCAGGACCTGCTCGGGCGATGCCGAGCTCTGCGCACGCGTCGTGATGCTGGCCTTCAGCATCGCCGCCGCCTCAGTCCGCCGGCTTCGCGTAGTCGGTGTCCTCCTCGCCGATGTCGAGCATCACGCAGGCCTCGTCGCCGACGACCTCCGCATCGTGGCCGGGCGCGATCGAGAACACGTCGCCGGGCCCGATCTCACCCTCGCTGCCGTCGTCCATGTGGACCCGCATTCGGCCCGACAGCACGTAGCCCAGGTGCGCGAACTCGCACGACTCGGTTCCCGCGATGGGCTTGACGTGCTGCGACCATCGCCACCCGGGCTCGAAGATCCCCTTGCCGATTTCGCGGCTCTCGAGCGTCACCAGCTCCACCCGGCCGTTGCTCTCGAAGGGGCGGGATTCGTCGGGGTTGTCGAAGCTCTTGATCTCGATGCTGGCCATCACGGCCTCCTTTGGATGTCGTTTGACCTGACACCGCGAAAATAGGCCGTTCGGGGCCGCGTTTCATCGGGCGTTCACCCGATATTTCGTCCTACGTCCCGGGGGCCGCCTCGTAGCTGCCCACGAGCCCGTGCTGGGTGGCGAAGTGTGTCGCGCGCGCTCGCGAGGAGACGTCGATCTTGGTGTAGATGTGTTGCACGTGACTGGAGACCGTCTTCGGGGTGATGAAGAGCCGCCTCGCTATCTCCTTGTTGGAGTGGCCGCGAGCCAGCAGCGAGAGAACCTCCACCTCGCGCGCGGTGAGGCCTCCCGGCCATTCCCGCCGCGCAGATGCGCGGTGGCCGGCGGCGGCCAGGACGGCGTTCACGGCGTCCCCGTCGAGGTGCCCGGCGCGGACCTCGGCTCGTAGCTCGGCCGCCGCGGCCTCGGGCGCCATCTCGCCTCGGTACGGCCGCGGCTCGGTCATCGCGTGGTAGGTGTCAGCGGCCGCGAGCATCCGGTCCGCGTGCGAGAGCTCGCCCCCCCGGAGCCCGCTCGGATAGCCGGAGCCGTCAAGCCGCTCGTGGTGGCGCGTCGCCAACGCGCGCACCGGTTGCAGCGCCGGAATGCCCGCGAGCATGCGGTCGGTGAGGTAGGGATGCAACCGCACCCGTTCGCGCTCGGCCGCTGTGAGTGAGGAGGGCTTGTCCCAGATCGCGTTCGAGACGCCGAGCCGGCCCAGATCGTGCACGAATCCGGCGCGGCGTAGGGCGGACTGGTCGGCAGGAGGCATCGCCGAGCTCCGTGCCGCCTCGGCAACCAGGTTGGCGACGCCGCGCGAGTGGCCAGCAAACTGCGGAGACTTCATGTCGATCAGATCCCCCATCGCCTCCAGGGCGGCGTCCAGCGCTTCGCCGCTCACCGCCCTGTCGAGCCCCGGCTCGGCCTCGATGACCTCGCTCCAGCTATTTGCCTCATCGAGACCTTCAAGCAGCTCGGCTGCGTGCTCGCGGAAGGCGCCCGCGAGCTCGGGGTCGAACTCGCGCCCGGCGCGCTCGCGACACACCTCGCGCGCGGCCGCGATACCGCCCCCGTGGTTGTGGACCTCGACGACGTCCGCAAGGCAGACGATCCGGGCCGCGAGCGGGATCCGCCCGCCCTGGACCCCCTTCGGGACCCCCCTGCCGTCCCAGCGCTCGTACGACTGCCGCAGAACGTCGGCGACGGAGGCGGGAAGGCCGATCCGGATCGCGAACTCGGCTTGCAGGGCGGAATGCGTGTCGAGCCAGCGGTTCACCTCGGCCCAGCCGCGGACCGGGAACTTGGCGATCCGCCGCACGCGCGAGAGCCCGGACTCGCCGGCGCCCAGCCTGCGCAGCATGACCAGGATCCCCTTCAGCGACTCCGTGTCGGCGTTGTAGGTGTCGGCCTTGACCCGGATGTCGTCGCCGAACCACATCGCCTGCTCGTTCGCGTCCGCATGGCAGTAGACGCCGTCGAGCAGGCCGGTGTAGTACGTGGCGATCCTGTCGTCCTCATCGGCGCCGACGAGCTCAGCCAGGCCGAGCGCGAGCCGGGCGCGTCGGATGGAGTGCTCCATGGGCAGCCCTCGACCAAGGTCGGTGGCGAACGAGAGCGACGCCACGAGCTCGGCGAGCCGAACCTGCGACGGGTGTTCCCCTGCGTCCATGCCGGACTCGGGCACCAGCCTCGCGCTGGTGCCCGACGGGTCTGAGCCGGAACTTCGGTTAGGAAGGCTTCGCGTAGTCGCCGAACTCGCCGAAGTCGAGCCCGATGTAGGGCTCGTCGCCCACAACCTCGGCATCGTGCCCCGGCGGGATGGCCGACACGTCGCCGGGCCCGATCTCGGTTTCGGAGCCGTCGTCCATGTAGACCCTCATCCGGCCCGAGATGCAGTAGCCGAGGTGCGAGACCTCACAGGAGTCGGTCCCAGCGATCGGCTTGACGTTCTCGGACCACTTCCAGCCGGGCTCGAAGACGGCCTTACCGATCGCCTTGCCTGCGACATTCACCACGTACGCCTCCCCCTTGCCCTCGAATGGGCGGGTCTCATCAGGAGAGTCGAAATTCTTGACCTCAACTGCGGCCATGCTTCCTCCTCGTTAGCGATGGACTTGCTCCGAGCAACCCTATCCTGCCCCGCCCTCCGGCAGGCCTACGGGGCCCTGCAGGTGCGGGTTAGCTTCGAACGAGCCGGTAGAAGCGCTCGTCGAACTTGAGCAGCTTGGCGATCGAATCCGGTTCGGTGTCGGCGATCTCGGTGTCGGTGATCTCCCAGTCCGGAAACGCGCGCTCCACCTCACTCCGGCTCGCCCCGCGCGGGAGCGGGCCGCGGCGCCGCGGCGCGAACACGTCGAGGATCACCGTCGCATCGCCGGCGGCAATCGCGCTGACCTCCCGGCCCATCGCCGCGCGCTGGTCGGCGTCCAACCCGTGGAAGGTGCCGGTGTCGAGGACCAGGCGGTAGTCGCTCCCTATGTCGGCGTTACGGAGGGCGGTCACATCGCCCTGCACGATCCTCATCTCGACCCCGGCCTCCCGCACCCGCTCGCGTGCGCGTTCCAAGGATCTCTCGACCAGATCGATCCCGGTCACCTGCCACCCGCGCTCGGCCAGCTTGACGCCCCAGACGGCGCTCCCGCAGCCGAGGTCCAGCGCGGGGCCGTAGGGCGGCTCGCGTCCGCTCTCCTCACGCTCGAACAGCCCGGTGAGAGCCTCCGCGAACGGCGGATGATCCGCCAGCTCCTCCCAGGGGTGAAAGCCGAGCCGGTAAAACAGGCTGTAGGGAACGCCCATCCTGTCCTCTCCAAGGTTGCTCGTGCGGGTCCCGTGCTGCGGGGTCGCCGGCTGAGTATCCCGCATCGGGCATGGGCGTCGTCACCGAATGCGCCAGCGACGGATGCCCTCATCACGATCTCGACGTCTTACTCAACCCGGCCGCCTCGAGGGCATCGCCTCGCTCCTGGAAGAGCGTGAAGCGGACGACCTTGCCGTCCCGAAAGGCCCAGAGGTGGGGGCCGCGGGCCTCCACCGCAACGCCGCTACCCCTTCCGGTCCCGCGAGCCACTACGAGCGCCACGATGCCATTCGCACCATCGATGAAATCCTCCGGTTCGATGGAGATCTCCTCGAACGCGTCCCAGTACAGCTCGAGCAGCTTCCTGATTCCCTCGATTCCCGGGTAGACGCCGCTCTCCGGTCCGAGCGATTCCGCGAAGTCGACCTCGGCCTCGTCGTGAAGCTCCACTGCGACAGCGTCGATATCCCGCTGGCCGAAGGCCGCGTAGAGCCGTCGGATGGTCTGGTGCTCTTCCGTCATCGTCTCCGCAGTATCCCGCCCCAGCGCGGAAGGGGGTGGGGCGGACGGGGATGGGCTGCCGCGAGATACTCTGCGGCACCCGCGAAGTTGGTCGGCTGGCATTCGGTCGCGATACTGCGGACGTCGATGACCCTGAGGAGCGCCCGATGAGCGAGCATCCGCCCCCGGATGCGACCACGACGGGAATGAAGGGCGGTGGCGAGTACGACGCCCACTCCGAGTACCAACGGCGGGTCATCGAAGGCGGCGATGCGCTGATCCGCTCGGCCGTGGCCTCGCTGGCGTTACCGCCCGATGGGCGCGCGGTCGCTGTTGCTGACTACGGCGCGGGGACGGGCGCCACCTCCGTGCACGCGATGGGAGTCGCGGTGACGGAACTCCGTGCCCGCGATCGGGAGCGACCCATCCTCGCGGTCCACAACGACGTTCTCACCAACGACTTCAACCAGCTGTTCCGGAACGTCGCGGGGCCCGACGGCTATCTGGGCGCCCCCGGTGGGCCGCTGTTCTCGGCGGCCGCTGCCGGTTCGTTCTTCGCGCAGGTGCTGCCGGAGGGCAGCGTCCAGCTCGGCACCTGCTCGAATGCCTCGCACTGGCTGCGCGAGCAACCGCACGTGCGCGTCCCGCACGGGATGTACTTCAGCGACGCGACGGGGAGTGCGCGCCAGTCGCTGGCCGACCAGGCGGCGGCCGATTGGCTGTCGTTTCTCCAGGCCCGCGCCGCCGAGTTGGCCACCGGTGGGCGACTCGTGGTCCAGGGCATCGCGACGACCGGCGGCGGCGATGGGGAGCACGTCTCGGCGTCGCGGCTCATGACGGCCATGTGGGAGGTAGCGGACGCCCTCGCCGGCGAGGGCCGGCTCGCTCGCCAGCTGCTCGATGACTACGTGTTTCCCGTGTACTGTCGCAGCGCCGAGGAGACGGCTGCGCCGCTGCGGGCCGGCTCAGTTCTCGAGGGCGTCCTCGAAATATCCAGCCAGGGTGTGGACGAGGTCGCCAATCCCTACTGGGAGACCTATGAGCGCGACGGCGACGCCGCGGCGTACGCGAAAACCTACGTCGAGTTCGTGCGCGCGTTCGCCGAATCCAGTCTGATGGACGCCCTCTTCACGCCGGCGGCCAGCAGCTCGAGCCCCGAATCTCTGAGCGACGAGTACTTCGGACGCCTCGAACAGCTGATCGCCGCAGACCCCGAGGTCGGGCGTTACGAGGCTTGGGTGCTCCGGACGATGTTCGAACGAATCGGCCGAACGTGAATTCGTAGGATTGCGGCCCGTGCCGTTCACGCTGAAGAACCTACGGGGGGACCTGGAGAACCTCGGGTCCAGATTCGACGGCGCCCCGGACCTGGAGTTCCGCCTGGCCACCGAGGCGCTCGAGCTCGAGCAATCCGGCCTGAGCTACCAGCGCGTCCCGCCCGACTATCGCTTTCCGTATGGCCACACGCATAGGGAGCAGGAGGAGCTCTATGTGGTCGTGCGCGGGAGCGGGCGGATGAAGCTCGACGACGAGATCGTCGCTCTCGAGCAGTGGGACGCGGTGCGTGTCCCGCCGGGTACGTGGCGCGGGTACGAGGCTGGTCCGGAGGGCCTCGAGATCCTCGTCATCGGCGCGCCGAGCCTCGGTGATGCGCGGCGCGAAGACGTCGAGGGCCAGCGCGACTGGTGGACCGACTAGCTGCTGGCTGGTCAACTCGGAGGCCCGGAGAGCTCGGCATTCGACCCGATTTGAAAGATCGATAGCTGGTCAGCTCCGCCTAGGCGGAGCCCGAGGCGAGCAGCACCACGTTCGACAGGCTCAGCGGCCCTGGGCCTCCCCCGGCATTCGCTGCAGCCTGCGTGATCGCATCCCAGGCCTCTTCCTGGGCCGCCCCTGCGTGCTGCTCGATCATCGCCCGGATCGGCGCGGAGATCGCCCTGATGTAGGCGGTGAAGTGCTCCGGGGAGTCGAACTCGAATCTGATCTCGTCCTGCTCCACGGCGACGTTCGAGAACCCACCTCCTTGGAGCAACCCGCTGATCGCAGCGGGGGTGGGCCGGGATAGGGGCCCGGGCGTTCCGGGCGGCGGCGGGGACAACTCCAGCCGCTTCATCATCGTCCTCATCGGAATCGAGAGGAAGGGGACCTGATCGGGTTCGCCCCACGAGCTGATCGCCATCCTCGCGCCCGGCTTGAGGAAGCCTCGGATGCGCTCCGCAGCGGCCTCCGCGTCCGGCTCGAAGATGATCCCCCAGCGCGAGACGGCGGCATCGAAGCTCGCCTGCGGAAAGTCGAGGCTGGAGGCATCCGACTCCACGAACTCGACGTTGTCCAAGCCGGCCGCCGCCGCGCGTGCACGTCCGAACGCGAGCATCTTGGCGGAGATGTCCGTGGCCACAACGCGGCCTTCCGGGCCGGCCGTTTGCGCGGCGGTGAGCGCCGGCTCGCCATAGCCGGCGGCTACGTCCAGAACCCGGCTTCCCGACCGCACGTGGGCGAGCTCCACCAACCGCTCGCTGATGTGTGCGTCGGCGCGATCGTTGAACTCGCTCCACTCGTTCCATCCGACCGCGGCGGAGTCCCAATTCTTGTGCTGCGTCTCGCGGAAGTCGGCCGCATCGATTGCCCTGGGTTTCATACGCACTCCTCCTTCGCACTCAAAAAGCGGACCGACCCGCTGCTCGATCAGGCAGCCACACCTCTTGCCGAATCACCTTGCCGCCGCGAAAGGTCCAGACATCTGCTCCCCGGCCGTCGATCTCGAGGCCGCTGTCACGACCACGGCCCCTAAAGTGAGTCAGCGCGACCACCATGTCGCGGTGCTCAAGAAAGCGCTCCGCCGCGATGCTCCAACGCGACCACGCTCGCAGCCATTCGCGAAACCCCTTGGCGGCTCCTCCAGCCCTCGATACTCACGAGGATCGGGGAACTCGTCCGATAGGACCCAAAGTAGGTCCGGGTCGTACAACTCCGCGCCGGCCGAGCTTCGGAAGTTGCCTCCAGTCCACGCCTCGTAGATGACACGTAGGGCATCGACCTCTTTCTGCGACATCGAGCGCGTAGTATCGCCCAAGCGGGTTCGCCAGTATTCGCCAGGTGAAAGAGCGGCATCGGGTCGCGGGTTGAGACGTTGATCCGGGCAGGCTTCAGGTGTAGCGTGTGCGCATGCCCAAGCGGACGATGGGGGCAGTGGCGAGTGTCGCGATATTCGTCGCCCTGCTCGTGACGGGGCTGGTTCCGGCAAGTGCCCCGGCCGACACGACCTGCTCCTACGACGGCGGTGCCAAGACGCTTACGGTCGACGGCGAGCCCGATCGGGGCACCTTTCTCTCGGTAAGCGGCGGAGAGATACTCGTCCACCATCTCGTGTTGCCGTCTGGAAGCGAGCTGATCAATTGCGCTGGGCCGAGCGATCCCACCGTGACGAACACAGACGCAATCAACGTTGACCACGCGAGCGACGCAGAGACAAGCGTCAACATTTCCCACATAGGCAACTTCGCTCCCGGGCCGACCGACGAGGGTGGGGTGCTGTGCGCGGACGAGATCGAGATTCAGGTCGAGCTGGGAGGCCCCTTTTCCGACCCCGTCTACATCTTGAGCCCCCCGGGGAACCTGGTCCTGGGCGACTCTGGGCTCGACTGGAATCCGGCCGGAATCGAGCTCTGCCAGGACGTCGACCTAAGCGTGGCCGCGACCGCTCCGTTCTGGCATGTGTTCGCGGGTCTTGGCAGCAACGAAGACCTCACCTTCAGCGCTCAGGGCAGTCCCGCCACCGGCCCTCCGAGCGGCGACAGGGTCCACTTCGTCGGGGGGAAGGGCGACGCCCGGTTTATAGGCGGCACGAGCCACGACATCTTGGACGGCAACTCGGGCCGCGACGTCCTTCGCGGCGACAAGGGCGATGACGTGATCACCGGGGGGCCCGGCGGCAACGACCGCTTGTTCGGCGATCACGGCAAGGACCTCCTGCACGCCAAGGACGGCAAGCGCGATGGGCGGATCGACTGCGGCCCTGGCAACGACAAGAAGGCCAAGCGCGACAAAAACAAGGACCCGGACCCGAAGAGCTGCTGACGACGGCCGGAGATGGAGGCGAGGCGACGCACCGACCCGGGAGGGGATCGGAAGGGTCGTGCCGGCGCTCGCGCTCGTCCTCCCGCCGCGGCCGATGGGGTGACGGCCTATGGCGGTTGGCTCAGCGCGCCCGGAAGGCCCGGCCCAGGAAGGGCAGGAGGACCGGGTGCGGGGCCCACCGGTTGGAGTGCATGAAGGCGCGGAGCGGCAGCGGTCCCGGCACGACGATCCGCTTGTTGCGCTCGAGCGCCTTGAGCGCGTCCCTCGCGCACCGCTCGGCGCTGATGTGGATGAACTTCGGAAAGAAGCTCTCGACCGGATGCGGGCCCGAGACCTCGAAGAACTCCGTCTTCACCGGCCCGGGACAGACGGCCGTGACCGCCACGCCCTGACCGCGGAGCTCCTCGTTGAGCGCCACGGAGAATGAGACCGCCCAAGCCTTCGCGGCGCCGTAACCTGCCGTTTGAGGCAGCGGCTGGAACCCCGAGGTTGACGCCACGGTGAGGATCGCCCCGCAACCCCGCTCGGCCATCCTGGGCGCAAAGCGGCCCGTCAGGTCGACTACGGCCTCGCAGAGAATCCGCACCTGCTCAAGCTCGCGGTCGACGTTCTGCTCGACGAAGGGGCCGGCCGTGCCGAACCCGGCGTTGTTGACGAGCACGCTGACCTCGAACCCCAGCTCGGTCACGCGCGTGGGCAGCCCTAAGCGCGCCTCAGGGTCGAGCAGGTCACAGGGGAGTGGCAGGGCTCGGACTCCGTGGTCCGCTTCGAGCTCCGCCGCGAGGGCGCGCAGACGCTCCTCGCGTCGGGCGACGAGCACCACGTTGTGGCCCCGGGCGGACAGCGCTTGCGCGAGGGCGGTGCCGATCCCGGAGCTGGCGCCGGTGACTAGCGCGGCCGTTCCGCCGGTGGGGGAGGGGATGCCACTCATGCCCGGCGCAGGCTAGTCCAAACTGAACGAGATTCCTGGATCGCCAAAGCCCATTGGTGATCAGGCTCGCCGGCGGCTAGTCCGTGAGTCCCAGGTCCGCCATGGCGTCGTCGTGCGCTTGATAGATGCGCCAGCAGGCGCATCGGCCGTCGCGGATGGTGAAGACATAGCTCGCCCGGACCTTCACCTCGATCCCGTCGCGGCCTCGTAGGCGAAAGACGTGAGGAACCACGATGTCGTCACCGGCGTCGATGAGATCGGTTGGCTCGATCTGTCCCGTCTCGAACATGTCGCCAACGTCTGAGAACCAGCCCAGCGCGGCCTCCCGACCGCGATGGACACCGCGGTACGGGGCGGGCGAGCGCGACCAATCGATCTCGATGTCATCAGTGAAGAAATCGATCAACGCTGATTCGTCGGCGCGATTGAATGAGGCGATGAACTCGCGCACGACCTCGACGTTCTCCTCCGACATGTGGGCAGTATCCACCGGACTGCCAAAGATGGGCGCGGCTGGGCTCGAGCGAGCGACCTCTCGCGTGTGAGGCGGTGGGGCCTCAGGCACAAATGACCCACGCAAATGTCTGGCGGGTGAATACCGATGCGCGGGTGGCGGACTTGGCGTATCGTGGTTGTTGCCAACTACTGGCACCAGGGGCCGCGGCATCTCCCCTTCTGCTGAGAAGGGATCGCCCATGACGCAGATCTGCCCCCGCCTGACCCGCCCCGGCCTAGCACTCGGAGTCCTAGTGGTAGCGCTTCTCCTCGGCCCTGGGACGACCGCCGCGAGCGCTGCCGGGTACACCTACGACGTGAAGCGCCTGGACTACTTTGCGGAGTCCAACCTGCATGGCGAGCGGGCGCAGGGCGGCTGTGTGCCGGGAGAAACCTCGTTTTGGGGCGGCCTTGGGGAGACGGTCCAGGGCGGCGACCTGGAGTACCTGGCGACGGGCGGCGGCTACCTGGACATCCACCGCACCGGCTCGTCGGGCTCGGTCACGGCCGCGGTCGACTATGACTTCACCTTCTTCGGCGCCCACAATGTCTGGACCCAGTGCCCCACGCCTACGCAGGACGGCATAGACAAAGACACCGACTGTTCTGGGACTGCGACATCGGGGGTCGACGCGTTCGGGATGATCCATGGCGGAGTCGGCGACAAGGTCAAGATCTCCTGGACCTTCGGGATGGCAGACGTGGCGGGGCACTGGGTGCCCGACGTTTGGGTCTGCGAGGGAGAGGGTTTCCTGTTCGCGCACGGCCCCTGCAAGTCAAAGGAGCCGCTGAGGACCTTCACCAAGAAGAAGGTCAAATTGCGGTTCGACTGCGTGGCGACCAAACCCGACAGCCTCTCGCACATCAACGGCTACGTCACGCTGAAGCGCGCGAGCCAGAGGTAGTCGCCCACCTGCCGCGGCTGGTTTCGAACCAGCGGCCTCTCGCGTGTGACGCGGCGGAGCCTCAGGCACGGATATACACGGGGATATACGCGGATTCGGGCACCAGAACCCGCCCGGTGCCCAATCACGCAAGGGCCGTCTACTCTGACAGCCCAGCGGCTTCGAGAGCCTGGTCCCGCGAAAGAAACTGCCGGAGGCGCTTCAGCCTTCCGTCTTCCATGAGGCAGACGTGGAAGAAGGTCGTTGGCGTCAGGGCGGCGGCTAGGCTGACGCCGCTCGCCGGACCTCGCGCCGTCATGTGCCAGATAACGAGCACCTCAGGGTCGGCATCGATGTATTCCTGGACCTCGAACCGGCCGTCCCAGCCCACAGACATGTAGTTGCTGAGCATCTCGCGGAACTCGGCTGATCCCACGTGTCGAGTCGCGTCCGGGAACTCGGGCGCGTCGAACGCTTCGACGTCCGTGGCCCAATAGGGTTCGGCTGCGTCGGGCCCTCCTCGGTTGTGCGCCTCGTACATGTGCCGAACAAGCTCCACGTTCTCTTGCGACATCACACGCGCATTATCTCGCTGCGGCGGGCCAAATGCGCGCGGCTGGTTTCGAACCAGCGACCTCTCGCGTGTGAAGCGGTGGCGTCTGAGGCACGGATGGGCGTCGAGGGGCGCGATCGGATGCGGGCGCGAACGGGTATCAGAGCCGCGCCGGTGCCCAATCAACCCGAGCCAGGCACTACTCCCCGCAGTGCGGCGGCTTCGAGGGCTTGATCTTGGCTTGCGTGAATCCCGATTCGGAGGATCTTGCCCTTCCGGAAAGAGTGCAGGATCCAGAAAGTCTGCTCCACCGGTGCACCGCTCGCCGCCCCGGTTGCACGCTGCCGCACGCGGACGATGATCTGATCACCCGAGCCGATGTATTCCTCGACCTCCATGGCGAACTCGTCGAAGGCACCGGTCCAGTTTTCGACCCATTGCAGGAAGCCGTCATGCCCCAGGTGGTCCTTGGGGTCCGGGAGCGGCGAGGCCGTGTAGCTGACGACCGCGGGATCGAGCTGATCGAGCACCGCTTTGAGATCGCCCAGGTCGAAGGCCTCGTATGCGCTGCGAACGACTTCGACGTTCTCCTTCGACATCGCCTCGAGTATCCCGCAGAAGTCTCCGACGACGATGGGCGCGGCTGGTTTCGAACCAGCGACCTCTCGCGTGTGAAGCGAGCGCGTCTCAGGCACGGATAGGCGTCGATCGGCGCCATCGGATGCCTGCGGATGTGCGGGGATGTATGCGGATATGGGCAACCAGAACGGGGCTGGTGCCCAATGGGACCGCGATCTGGCGCGTGCAGCCTTGTATCTAACGCAACGTCTTCCTCGACTGAAAGGGGCACGCCGCTTGGTGCGCGCTTCCAGGCGGCGGCGGCCCCCCGCCGGCTGACCCGGGTGTGCCGTTTGGCGGTAGTGTCTGTCCCAGAGAGGTCGCCACGGAAAGGCGGCGCAATGGAGAGGTCTTCCGTAGCCAGCAGGGTCGGCAACTACGTCAAGCAGCACCACCTGGCGCTGCTCTGCCTGTTCTTGATCGTGGGCGGGGGCACCGCGTACGCTCTTGAGCGCAACTCCGTCAGGTCCAAGCACATCGTCAACGGTCAGGTCAAGCGAGGGGATCTCTCTGCCAAGGTCGCCACCGCCGTGAACATCAACGAGCGCTGGGACACGCAGGGCGGGTCTCCCGCAAACGAGCCGTTCGGAACGTTCGGTGCGCTGATAGTCAGTGGCCGCTGCACCGATCAGGGCACCGATGATCCAGAGATGCGGATTTTGGTGGCGCGAACGGATGATGCTGACGAGGGGAAGGCGCAGATCGCCTACGTGCAGACCGGTGGCACCGCGACGGATAGCACCTCGAGACCCGTCGATGCGGCCGGCGGAAACCTGCTCGTGGAGAGCGAGGACGAGGCTGAGGCAGCGGGCGTTCTTGTCTACAACGACAGCACCCAGGTGACAACGATCCCGTTCCGCCTCTTCACCGATGGGGATGCCATCGCCACCTGCGAGTTCGCGGGGCAGGCCACAACAACGACGCAGCCCTGAAGAGCACGCCCGGTTGCACGAGCCAGACCAAGGATGCTGGCGGAGAAATCTAGCGCCACGCAGGTGATCTCCCGATGGGCGCGGCTGGTTTCGAACCAGCGACCTCTCGCGTGTGAAGCGGTAGCGCCGCAGGCACGGATAGGTGTCGCTCGGCACCTCTCGATGGGCGAGGATGGGTGCGGATGAATGCGGATATGGGCACCAGAACGGCGCTGGTACCCAATGAGGGTTGACGAAGCGGCGAAGTCGGCGATCAGCCGCATCCGCGTGACGTATCGCCCCCGTAACGCTGGAACAGGTGATTGAATCCGCGCAAGCCCTTCGGGACGCGGCTCTGATCTGCGTGCAGATCGGCGATGTCCCGCTCGGCCGCTGACAGGGCTGCCTCGATCTCTTCCCCTTCGCCGGGCGGGGGCGTCAGTTCGCGAATCTCATCGACCTGCCGCTGGAAGATCGGGATGACCTCCTCCTCGACGAACGCGGCTTCCGCCCGCTGATCAGCTCGGGACCCTAACGCCGCGAACTCATCCTCGAGGTCTTCTTGTGCAGCCCCGAGATCTTGCTCGGCGGAGCGGCAGATTGCGTCAGCCTGAGCGGCGAACTCCTGCCTGTTGGGAGCGGGTGCCTCGGTTGTCTCCCCATCTCCGCCGCAACCTGCCACCCACGCGACCGCTAACGCGACGACGACGACAAGCACTAGCGAGCGGTAGAGAGTCAATCAGGCCCTCCCTGTAGGCGGTGTCACCGCTGGTTAGCAGTACAAGAAGGATAGAGCGGAACCGGAGGAAGCAAGATGGATGGGCGGCCGAGGAGGTGGTGCGGCTGGTACCCAAGGAGAGTCGGGCGCTTGCATGAAGCGCGGTATGAGGCCGGCGCCGGTGGGCCCGCCGCACAGCGAGCGGCACACACCTCAGCCTCGCCGCGAGCCGGAGCCCACCGGCACCAACCACTACCCGATCGGTTCACCCCGGTGTGGGGGCGGGCACCCGGGTGTAAGCTCGGGTTTGTGAGGCGCGCCCTATCGGGGACGGTGCTGGTGCTGCTTGTGGGCATGGGAGCCCTTGCGATCGCCGCTGGCGACGCCGCCAAGATCAAGGCGGGCGAGTTCACCGTCGGCGCCTTCAGCGGCGCCGAGGGGTATGCGAAATGCGGCAAGGGGAAGCGGGCGCTCGGCGGCGGGGTCGTGCAGAGCGGCGCGCCGGCGTCCGTGGTGTACGCGAGCGGACCGCTGGACGCGAGCGGCGTCACGCTCAACACGGAGACCGGCGACGCGGCGAGGCAGTGGTATGCGGCCATGGTCAACGAAACCACTAGCGAGCGGACCTTCCGCGTGTACGCGATCTGCTCCGCTGACTCGAAGGCGACAATCAAGGCAACCCAGTTCGCCGTCGACGACTACGGCGACGCCGAGGGGTATGCGAGATGCGGCAAGGGGAAGCGGGCGCTCGGCGGCGGTGTCGCCCAGAGCGGCCCGCCGAGCGTCTGGGTGCGCGCCAGCGGACCGCTGGACGCGAGTGGCGACGCGCTCAACACCGAGACCGGCGACGCGGCGAAGCAGTGGTATGCGGCCGTGCGCAACGGTTCCGGCTTACCGCAGGTCGTACGCGTGTTCGCGATCTGCTCCGCCGACTCGAACGCGACGATCAGGTCGGCGCTGGTCATCGCTGACCACCACGAGATCGGCGAGGGCTACGCGAGCTGTGGCGGGCGCAAGCGGGCGCTTGGCGGTGGTGTCGTGCCCATCGGCTCGGCGTCTAACGTCCACGTGAGGGCGAGCGGCCCGCTCGACGCCTCGGGGGTCACTTTGAACACCGACACCGGCGACACGGCGACTCAGTGGTATGCCGCCGTGTTCAACCATTCCGGCTTCCAACGGGTCTTCGGCGTGTACGCAATCTGCGAGTAACTGGACGAGGGTATGGGCACCAGCACCGTCCTGGTGCCCAGCTGCTCGTACGCCGGAGCTGCCTCGATGCCGGCAACTTCGGGCATACGGCTCAGTTTCGACGGAGTCGGTAGAAGCGTTCGTCGAACCTGAATACCTTCGCGATTGGATCTGGTTCGGTGTCGGCGACCTCAATGTCGGTGATCTCCCACGTCGGAAATGCGCTCTCCACGTCACTCTGGGCCGCTCCCCGTGGCAGCGGGCCTCGCCGGCGCGGCGCGAACACGTCGAGGATCACGGTTCCATCGTCCGCGGCAATCGCGCTGACCTCTCGGCCCATCGCCGCGCGCTGGTCAGCGTCGAGGCCGTGGAACGTCCCGGTGTCGAGTACCAGGCGGTAATCGCCTCCGACATCCGCGCCGCGGAGGTCGGTCACGTCGCCCTGCACCATCCGCATTCGACACCAGCCTCCTGCACGCGCTCGCGCGCGCGCTCCAAGGATTTCTCGACCAGATCGATCCCCGTCACCTGCCAGCCGCGCTCAGCCAACTTGACGCCCCAGACGGCGCTGCCGCAACCGAGGTCAAGTGCCGGGCCGTAGGGCGGCTCGCGTCCGCTCTCCTCGCGCTCGAACAGCTCCGTGAGCTTCTCTGCGAATGGCGGATGCTCAGCAAGGTCCTCCCAGGGGTGAAAGCCGAGCCGATAGAACAACTTGTATGGAACGCCCATTCGGTTCCTCTCGAAGCCTGCTTGCGCGGATCTCTCGCCTGTGGAGTATCCCGCTTCGATAGGCACGCCGGCCTCCAATGGGCGCGGCTGGGTTCGAACCAGCGACCTCTCGCGTGTGAAGCGGTGCGCCTGAGGCACGGATCGGTGTCGATCGGGACCATCGGATGCCCGCGGATGTGGGGGATGTACGCGGATATGGGCACCAGGACCGTGCGGATGTCCGATGGTGAGCTTCCCCCCTGAGGAGGTCTCCGGTGGGCCTGACCCGGCTGGGGTCAGCCGAGCGAAGCAGGCGGTGGAACCCCGAGCTGTCGGCAGATCGCTCGGACGGTGCCCGGCTTGATCTCGCGGCTGCGCGGGACGGCCGATGGCTGTCCGCTCGGGCCGCGCCACTTCGCGTGCTTGCCACCTTCGCCAATGAAGCGGCAGCGGTGTTCTCGAAGATGGCGCTCCAGGTCGCGCCGCTTCACGGAGCGACGGTGAGAGTGAGCGACTCGCTGTCGTCGTCCTTGGGGTCCCCTGCGAGCCGCTCATCTGGTGTGAGAACCACCTCGAGCGCGTCGAGGACGTTGGCCTTGGCCTCGTCGCGCGTCTTTCCCTCGCTGATCGCACCCGGGATTTCGAGCACCTCGGCGGTGACCCAGTCGTCGCCGGCGTCGGAGTAGCGGATCGTGAGGTGCAACTCATCACTCATGGCGCAAACGGTAGCCGAGCCTGGAGCGTGCGGGGCCGATGCTCGTGGATACCTGCGGATGCCCGTGGATTTGGGCACCCGAACGGCGCTGGTGCCCGATACATGCGGTACTGCCCCACCCAGCGCAGGCCGCGTGATCGGTTTCGAGTTTGGACATGCCGCTTCCGCTTTCACGCGAGGCTGTCGCGTGAATGCACCCGGGTCGGGGCTCCGGCGGCGAAAACCCGCCCGATCTGAAAACAGCAGGGGCATTTCGGCCCCCTATCAGGCCGTTGCGGCCGCCAACTCGTGCCGGTGGAGCTTCAGCAGGTTTCGTGCCGGTGGAGCTTCAGCAGGTTGTGAGTGGCCGCAATCAGGCGCCATTCCGACCGAGCGGCCGTCCGGCCTCTGCGTTTGAAGCGGTCGATCCGACGGTTCGCCTTGATCTGGGCAAAGACGGGCTCGACCATCCACTGGCGCTTGGAATAGAGCTGGCGACCGGCCTCGGTGGCCATCACCCTGCGCATGAAGTCATAGGGCCCATCGAGCCTGTTCTTGCGCGGTCGGTTTCGGGTGCTGTCGGCGGCGACGATCGGGATCATCCCGCGCTCGCGCAGCGAGTCGATGTGATCGTTTGACCAGTAGCCGGCGTCGGCCAGCACGACCTCTGGGGTTTCGTCGACGCCGGCACCGGCCAGCTCGCGCTCGGCGGCGCTGATCATCGGGTCGAGCTCCTCGAAGTCGCCGCCCTTCGCGGTGATCTCGGCGGCGACGATGATCTGGCCTTCGGTGGTGACCGCCTGGGCGTTGTAGGCGTGCATGAAGTTGCGGCCGAACTTCATCCGCCGCGCGTCGGGATCGGTGGTGTTGATCTTGCCCTCGGGGGCCTCGGGCGGCGAGTAGGGCTTCGGCGGGGAGCCGAATCGACGTCCGTCGCGCATCACCCCGCGGGCGCGGTAGGCCTCGTAGCGCTGGTTTGCCCGACGCTCGGCGCGCCAGTCCTCGGCCAGGCGTCGGCGGCAGGTCTCGAGGCGCGGGGCGCGGTCGCGCGCCACCGGTTCGGGGCGCTCGGCCCGCTCGCGCTCGAGCTCTTCCTTGGCCTCGTGAAGCCAGGCGCGGCGCCCGTTCGGGGTGCGAAGCCGCTCGGGGAGCTCATCGCCCCGGGCCTCGCCGTGGATCTCGTCCTCGGCGGCGTCGATGCGCCCGGCCTCGGCGAGGATCTCGGCGGCGATCTGCTCGTAGCTTCGGATCGCGCGGTCAGCGGCGTCGGCCGCGAGCTTGGTGCCGTCGACCGCGATCTCGCTGACGTCGACGATCCCCGCCTTCGCGCATAGCCCCAGGACCCCGCCGAACAGATCGGCCAGCGCCTCTTCATGGGGCGAACCCGAAAGCGCGCGATCGTCGCGTGGTCGGGAGCCTGGTTGGCGCAGATCACCCGGAAGGCGACGTCCTCGCGGCAGCGCCGCTCGATCCCTCGCGACGAGCGCTCGCCGACCGCATAGGCGTAGGCGAACAGCGTCACCATCATCTTCGGATCGTGGGCGGCCCGGCCGTGGCCATCCGCGCGGTAGGAGGCGTGAAACGGCTCGAGGTCGAGCTCAGCCACGGCTTCCATCACGAACCAGGCGAGGTGGTCGTCTGAGAGCCAGTCGCGGAGGTCCGGCGGCAAAAGCATCGGTTGGTCGCGGTCGCAGCTGAGGAAGTTCTGGGGCATGCCCCAGTTTCTCCCTGCAAACGGACGGAAACCGGAGCCTGTTCGGGGCGCTCGCTTGGCTCGTGCGAACACCGGCGATCGCCGCTTCATGAGGGGACCAAGGGTGAGAGCTTTAAGCCCTGGGGTGCCTATCGGGCGGCGCCGATGGCGCGGAAGATGGT
The DNA here is from genome assembly GCA_963807385.1 of uncultured Solirubrobacterales bacterium. Classification (GTDB taxonomy): domain Bacteria; phylum Actinomycetota; class Thermoleophilia; order Solirubrobacterales; family 70-9; genus JBDTSW01. The sequence continues at coordinate 373,105 of CAWEBQ010000003.1, read as the reverse complement.
GGGGCAAGTCAAACCCACCCACACACGGGAGACACCAACATGATGAACACCAAGATCCGCACCATCATCGCCGCAGCGGCCGCCACGCTCGCGCTCGCCGCCGTTCCGGCCGCCTCGCAGGCCGCCGTCAGCTCGGACACGTACGACTCCGGCTCGGCGACGACCCACGACTCCAGCTCGTCGAGCACAAGCACCACATGGCCGGTCAATGACATCAAAATCGGAAACCGGAGCCAGTTCAGCTCATCGAACACGAGCACCATTTCGGGGCGTCCGCAGGTGCTGGTCTTCAAGATCGGGCGCGTGATCATCTCCTCGTCCCGGTAGGCACCGCCGGTTACACCGGCATCAGCTCTTCGCTGTCGGTATTCGGAGCGCCGCCAGGCTGACGAGCCCTAATTGGAGTCCGCTGCTTACGGGCGAGCAGTTGCGCGATGCCGGCGATCAGCTCCTCGACCTGCTCGCCTCACCCGCCTGACGAAACGGTGCGCTTCGAAGCGGACAGCGGAAGGTTTGTGCGACAGCCTCACGCGAAAGCGGTAGTGCCGGGAGCGTCGTGTGACGCGTGGCTAGCGAGCCAGACTCTGATGTCGGGGGCTGTACTTCGGGTATACAGCCTGCCGCCCGACGAGCCTCCCTATCGGAGCGAGAACTGTGAAGACGCCGCGCTGCACCCCTGGCGGCGGCTTGATGGGTTGGGGGCACGAATCGCCAAGATCGCGAAACAGCACCGCGATCTGCAGGAGCCCCGGTACGCCTTTGGCTTTGGCGTTTGTCTTGCCGTCGCGGGCCAAGCCGAAGAAGGTCTCAAAGAACGTCTCGGTGTCGAGCGCAGGACGAAGTTCCATTTGCACCCGGAGCTCGTCCTGGCCGGCGTTCCACCAGCGGTGGTCAACGCCGATTGGAACCGTCACTTCTTCACCTCGACTGACCACGCGCTCCTTTCCCGCCAGCTCAAATCCGGCGGTGCCCGAACGGACTTCGAAGCGCTCCTCTTGGCGAACGTGGCGGTGCGCCAGCCCCACAGCGGCAGCGGGCCGAACGTAGAGGTCAGCGGCGAGCAGTTCGCCCCGGGTACTCTCCGCCGTCTCGACCCACGTGACCCGCTCTCCGGTCACCGGATTCTCGATGGTCTCGCCGGGTCGCGCCACGGCTGCAACCTTATTGCGCCGCCGAGGACGCCAGCCACGGTCACGTACTGGCGCTACCGCTTAAGGCAATCGGCAGCGCCGCATGGAGGGCCTAATCGTGTGATTTTTCGGCCGAGTCCGCCCGTCCTTCGTCCGTGTCCCTTTCCGGATCTTTCAGCGCCCGCGACCGACAGACGCGGTGGCCGCGACGCGGGGCTCGAGCGCAACCATCTGGATCTCGCGCCCCGCCTCCGCGGCCCAACGCCGGTAGTCCGCGAAAGCCGGCTCGATGGCGTCCAGGCGCGGCCACAGCTCGTCGCGCTCGCCGGCATCGAGCACGCGCGCGTGCACGAGCTTGCGCTCGCGTCCGACCTCGATCTCGGTGTCCGGGTTGGCCATGAGGTTGTGAAACCACGCCGGGTGGCGGTCGGTCCCGCCCTTGGACGCGACGATCACGTGACGGTCGCCGTCAGCGAGCTGGGTCACCCGGGTGACGCGATCCGCGCCGCTCTTCGCGCCGACGTGGTGCAGGAGCAGCGACGGCCTGCGCTGGGTAACGATGCTCACGCGGCCGCCCACGCCGCTGCCGCGGCCCCGGAGGCGGATCGCTCCAAGCACCAGAAGCCGCTCCTCCCCCGCATCCCTGAACTCGTCGATGGAGGAGTGCCAATCCTCGAACTGGTCATCGATCTCGGCCATCCACCGCCGCACGCCGTCGTGGCCGTGATATGTGGCATTGGTCATCGTCGAATGGACACGGACGTCGTGCTGGACAACCTGGGGGTCAATCTCCCGTCGCTCTCCGGCGTTCCAGCGGTCGAACTCCCGGCGGATCAGCTCCTCGCGGGTCTCCTTCGACATCGCCCGCGCATTATCTCGCGATCCACTCCGCATTCCATGCGAAGCGGCACTCCCGCTTCGCGCGAGGAGCAGAAGGGCGCTGGACGCGCTGGGTACGGCCTCAGATCGGGCACCGGCAGGCGCAGCGGAGGCGGTTGCGATACTCAGCGGAGCGCAGGGAAACCGATCAGACGCAGGCATTTCTTCGAAGAATGGGCGCGGCTGGTTTCGAACCAGCGACCTCTCGCGTGTGAAGCGAGCGCTCTCCCACTGAGCTACGCGCCCGAGGCGCGGATTGTAGGAGCAGCAAGAGACCTCTGGCCACGCTGATGCGGCGGCGCGAGATCGAGTGGCATCAGAGGTGCGTTATGGGCACTTCAGTGCCCCTCGATGCGAGGCGCGGGCGAGCGGGCCGCGAGCGCGACGAGCTGGGGTGGCCGGCTACTTGACCGACTCGAGGTCGACCACGAACGCGAGCGTCGCGTTCGGGCCGATAGCGGGTGGCGAGCCCTGCGGGCCGTAGGCGAGGTCGGGAGGGATCGTGAGCTGCCGGCGCCCGCCCTCCTTCATGCCCGCGACGCCCTCGTCCCAGCCGGGGATGACCTGCCCGGCGCCGAGCTCGAAGACGAACGGCTCGGCCTCCCAGGAGGAGTCGAACTCCTCGCCGGTCGCGAAGTCCACGCCCACGTACTGGACCGTGACCTCGTCTCCCGCTTTGGCCTCCGCGCCGTCGCCTTCGACGATGTCGTCCACGACCAGCTCAGCTGGAGCCTCGCCGCCGGTGGCGGGCACGGGCTTCTCTGCGAGGTCGGTCGAGACCTCGGCGGAGCTCGAGCTCGCCGAGTCATCGCCGCCGCCCGCGATCAGGACGATCGCGATGACGACCCCGAGGGCGGCTGCGAAGCCCATGATTCCGATCAGGCGGCGGTCCATGAGCGCGGCATCGTAGAGGTTCCGCCCCCCGCGGCCCGGTAGGATCAGCGACGGATCGTGCTAGGCGGGGCGTTAGCGGTGCCCTGTAACCCGCAGTCCGCTCTAGCGGGGCTGATAGCTCGTCTGAGGGTCGAAGCCCTCGGGGCCAGTACGCCGCAGGCGGCGTTGACGGTCAGGTCCCGCGCAATGCGCGCCCGTGAATCAGGTCAGGTCCGGAAGGAAGCAGCCTTAAGCGGTAGCGGGCAAGTGCCGCGGAACGCCTGACCCGAGCAAGCCACGGCGGGCACGCCCGGGGACCTCTCCCGAGGGCGGGCGGCACGGTCCTGCCACAACACGGGAATCGACCGGCACCTGAGCTGCGCTCAGTGCACTTCAGGTGCCGCTCGACGGACGGGACGAGACGGGCGGCTAGTGGTGGCCGTCGTGCTCGTGCGTCTCGGGAACGGCAGGTGCGATGTTGGCGATCTCGGCGGGCGTGAGCTTGCCCGAGGCGCGCTTCTTCGGCTCGACACCGCCACCGCCACCGCCGCCACCGCCGCCACCGCCGCCACCGCCGCCACCACCGCCGCCATCACTTCCGCCGCCCGGGCAGATGCGCGTGTAGACGACCCTGGCCGGCTTACGCGGCTTGGTGTTGTCGGAGTGGCTCCAGGAGAGGTGCAGGTGGTGTCCGCGCCCGTGTCCCGAGTCGCCGTTGTATCCCACCCAGCGCATCGGGGGGCGGACCTGGTTCTGGCGGGGCTCGAAGCGCTCGGCAAGCTGGTCGATCTTGCCCCAGCCGCCGTTTGAGGCGGGGATGATGTCGGCGGCGAGCCCGATCGGGTGCTCACCGTTGGCGGCGTGGCCGGTGGGCGCGTAGCCGTCCGTGATGAAGATCTTGTACTTGCGCTTCATCCACTTGATGTCCGGCCGCAGGCGCTTGTCGATCCTCTCGCCGGGGAAGCCGGGGATATTCACGAACTTGCCGCCGCCGGTGGTCTTGCAGAGGTGCCCATTGATCTCCTCGGTGCGCATGGCGCCGTTTGCGGGCACGGCAGTAGCCCCGGCGACAAGCGTGACAATGCCGGCGACGAGGGCTGATCTCGTGGAACGAGGCCTCATAAAATGCGCGGGTGCTATGGAGTCCCCCCGAACTCCTTGATCGGCAGCTTGGCTCCTACCCTGAGCCAAGTCAAGGCTAACCCGCAATCTGCAAGTTAGCGCCCTTGTTGCAAGTTAGCGCCCTTGCAGGTTATTCGCGGAGGTACCGGCGCCGGGTTGGCAGGGCCCGGCTGAGGGCCCCGAAGCCGCCACTAGACTCAGCCGAGTGAGCGCCGAGACCTCGCTCTACCGCCGACACCGCCCGCAGGCCTTCGAGGAGGTCGTTGGGCAGGAACATGTCGTTCGCACGCTCCGCAACGCCGTCGAGCGCAACCGGGTGCATCACGCCTACCTGTTCGTGGGCTCGCGCGGCACCGGAAAAACCTCCCTCGCGAAGATCCTCGCTCGGTCGCTCAACTGCGTCAACGGGCCGACGGTCACACCCTGCGGGGAGTGCGAGGCGTGCCGGACGATCGCGGCGGGCACCTCGCTCGACGTGATCGAGATGGACGCCGCGTCGAACCGCTCCGTGGAGGACATCCGCGACCTGCGTGAGCGCGTCGGCTACGCGCCGGCTGCCGGAGGGTGGAAGGTCTACATCCTTGACGAGGCGCACATGCTCACCCGCGAGGCGTGGAATGCCTTCCTCAAGACGCTGGAGGAGCCGCCCCCGAACACCGTCTTCGTGCTCGCGACGACTGAGCCCCACAAAGTGATGGCCACGATCGTCGACCGTTGCCAGCGCTTCGACTTCCAGCGGCCAACCCTCGAGCAGATCGCCGAGGTCGTGCGGCGGGTCGCCACCTCGGAGGAGATCGAGGTGGACGATGGCGCTGTCTCCGCGATCGCTCGTTCCGCCACGGGGAGCTTCCGTGACGCGCTCGGCACGCTCGACCAGCTGGTCGCCTACGGCGGCGGGCGGGTTCAGACGGACGATGTCCTCGCGGTGCTGGGCGTCGCCGATGCAGACCTGATCCTGGCCGCCGCGGACGCGATCGCCGCTACCGACGGCAAGGCCGCACTCGAGGTCAGCGAGCAGCTCACGACTTCGGGCGGAGACGTGAGCCAGTTCGCCCGCGATCTACTGGCGCACCTGCGCCAGCTCCTCGTCATCCGGACCTCCGGCGATGCGGCGGGCGCGTTCGCGGTCACCGCCGCCGATCCGGAGCGGCTCCGGGGGCAGGCGCAAGCGTTCACGGACATCGGCCTCGCGCGGGCGATCGACGCGATCGCGGCGGCGCTCTCGGCCATTCGCGAGGGTGACGAGCCCCGCATGACCGTCGAACTCGCGGTCCTGCGGTCGGCGCGCCCGAGCCTGGACCCCTCCAAGGAGGCGCTGATGCAGCGGCTGGAGCGCATCGAGGCCATGCTGGAGAGCGGCCAGCCCGGCGGGCCCGAGTCGGCACGGGTGGAGTCAGGCCCCCCGGTCGAGCAGGGGCCCGAGCCCTCCGCGGCTGAGGGGCCTGCCTCCGCAGTTGCTCGCGGGTCTGACCCCGTCAGCGAGGCCGAGGCCGGCCCGGTGGCCGCCGTCGCCGACGCGATCGATCTCGAGCGCTTCAAGGAGCTCTGGCCCGCTGTGGTCGATCAGCTCCGCGACTCGGGTCAGGAGCTTCTGTCGTCACTTCTGGAGGTAGCGCGGCCGGTGGGCGTGGACGCCGAGGACCACGTCGTCAAGGTCGGGTTCCCGCCCGCGAACGCCTTCAACAAGCGCAAGGCGGAGGCCGCCGACGCCCGCGACCGCTTCACGGAGGCGGTGCGTTCGATCGTCGGGGAGCGGTTGCGCCCGGTATTCGTTCTCCTCGAGGGAGACGAGGCGGAGGAGGCTGTCGGCCCCGGGATGAGCGAGGATGAGGTCTTCGAGCGGTTCAAGGCCGAGTTCGACGGCGAGGAGGAGGTCGTCGAGCCGGAGGCCGACACCGCAAGCGAGCCTGAGCCCAAGGAGGCCACCGGATGACACGACTGCCACAGGGACCCGGCGGCTTCGACATGAACTCGATGATGAAGCAGCTTCAGCAGGTCCAGACCGACATGGCTGAGGCCCAGGAGAAGCTCAAGGACGAGGTCGTCGAGGCCAGCGCCGGCGGCGGTGTGGTGAAGGTGAAGATGAGCGGCGACCTGCGACTGCTTGAGGTCGCGATCGACCCGGACGCGCTTGACCCCGAGGACTCGGAGATGCTCTCGGAGATGGTCATGGCGTCCGTCAACGAGGCGCTGCGCTCCGCCCAGCAGCTCGCATCCGACAAGCTCGGAGGCGCGGCCGGCGGCCTCGGCGGGCCGGGCGGCCTGGGCCTGCCCGGGCTCTAGGCGCGGGCCAAGCGGTGTACGCCGGCCCGATCCAGCGGTTGATCGCTGAGCTCTCCAAACTCCCCGGCATCGGGCAGCGCACGGCCCAGCGGCTGGCCTTTCACGTCCTTCGCGCATCCGACGAGGACGCCTTCGCACTGGCCGACGCGATCCGCGAGGTCAAGGAGAAGGTCGGGCTCTGCGAGGTGTGCTTCAACCTGGCCGAGGGTCCCCGCTGCAGGATCTGCGAGGACCAGCGGCGCGACACCGCCCTGATCTGCGTCGTCGAGGAGCCCGGGGACGTGATCCCAATCGAGCGTACACACGAGTACCGCGGCCTCTACCACGTACTGGGCGGGGCGCTCTCGCCGATCGACGGAGTGGATCCGGAGGACCTGAAGATCGCCGAGCTGGGACACCGTGTGGAGCAGGGGGAGGTGCGCGAGGTCGTGATCGCCACCAACCCGACCACGACCGGGGAGGCCACGGCGCACCACATCGCCGAGCTTTTGGCCGGGAGTGTGGATATCACCCGTCTCGCCAGCGGCCTTCCCGTCGGCGCCGACCTCGAACACGCCGATGAGGTCACCCTGGGCCGTGCGCTCACCGGCCGCAGAGCGGTGGGCGACTAGGAGCGCCAGGCCGGCTTGGCCGGCTCGTACGGCCGGGCGTCGGACAGACCCTTGCGCGGACGTTCACGGTGTTCTAGGGTGGAAGTCGATGTCCCGTCGTGCCGCTCTGCCGCTTGCCGTAGCGGTCCTGGCTGGCCTGGCACTTCCCGCGCAGGCAGCGTCTCCGTCTCTAATCACGATCGAGGACGACGCGTTCGATCCGACGCCCGCTGAGAAGGTCCTCGACGCGGAGGGCTTCGCCTGGGAGTGGGGCGCGGGAGGAGTGGGGACGAGCAATCAGCACAGCGTGGTGCAGGACAGGGGCTTGTTCAAGTCCGGGCCGCCCTCGACCAACGACGGCTTCCAGGTGCAGGCCTCCGCCGGCAGCTTCCCGTATCACTGCAGGATCCACGGGGAGGCGATGACGGGCGTCGTCCGCGTGAGGCCCGACGTGATCCTCCATGATGCTGTCAACGGCGACATGACCGTTCGCTGGGCGACAGCGCGTGAGACCGGCAACCGCTTCGACCTCCGCCTCAGCTTCAACGGCACACCGGTTGGGACGATTCGCCGCGACGACCGCCGCAAGGAGGTGGATGTCTTCAACTCGGACCCGGGCACCTATGAGTTCCAGGCCCGCTCGAAGCTGCGCAGCGACGGGCGTAAGCGAAGTGGATGGTCGCCGTCCAGCCATCCGGTCGTAGTCACCGGGTAGCTAGGCCTCGCCGAGCTCGAACCGCTCGTGGAGCCGCGGCAGCGGCCTGGGCGCCCCCCGTGGGACACAAGTCACACTTCCACGACGGTGCCTGACCCCACTTTTTGCTGGACGTCGGCGGTTTCCGCCCCCCGTGGGGTCAGGCACCGATACGGGGGTGTCACAGGCGGAGGAGGTCCAGCTCGCGTTTCAGCTCGAGCACGCGGCCGGCGGCTTCGCTCAGGCGGTCCTCGTCGATCTCACCGGATTCGACGGCGTCGAGGAGAGCCTCGGTTACGTCCTCGCGCTTGCCGGGGGCCGAGACCTGGACGAGGTCGGCGCCCGCCGCGATCGCGCCGACGGCCGCGTCCTCAACGTCCTGCGTTGCGGCGATCGCTCCGGCCGACAGGTCGTCGGTTATCGCCAGGCCCTCGTAGCCCAACTCGTCGCGCAGCAGGCCGGTGGTCACCTCGGGCGTGAGCGCGGCCGGCGTGACCGCGTCGTAGGCGGCGAAGAAGGCGAGGGAGAGGACCACCGCCGGGGCGCGCTCTGCGAACGCCGCGCGAAACGCCTCGAGATCCCGGGCGGCCAGCGAGGCCGGGTCGAGGCTCACCGTTGCTGGTCCCTCGTCCGTGTCCTGCGAGGCGGCGCCCTGGCCTGGGAAGTGGAGCGGTGCGCAGCCGAGCCGAGCTGCCTGGCAGCCTCGGACCGCCGCGGCGGTTAGCTCGGCGGCGAGCGCCGGGTCGTCCGAGAAGGCGCGCCCGGCCATCGGGCTGGCGATGGTCGCCACGTCGGCGATAGGGCCGAGGTTCAGGTCGATGCCCGAGCGCTTGAGCTCGTCGGCGGTCCCCTTGGTCCAGGCCTCCGCCGCCTCTGGGTCCTCGCCGCGCCCGATGTCCAGCTGGCGTGCGGTTGGCGGCAGCCCGGCCAGGGAGCTGTACGCGCCACCCTCCTGCGCGGTGACCATGAGCGGCGTGATCCGCCCCCCGTCGAGGCCCGCGGCGCGCAGGCTGCCGAGCAGCGCGCGCCCCTGCTCCGGGTCGATCCAGTTGCGGCGAGTGATCAGCAGGCCTCCGAACTGGCGCGCGCGCAGCTTCTCGAGTATCGGCGCGGCGCCGTCGGTGCCGTCGAAGCCGACGAGGAGCACCTGGTCCACCCGCTCTGCCGTAGTCATCTCCCTCACGAGGCCCGCGACGGGCTCCGAGACGCCCCGGCCCCGGGCCCCCGGTCCGCCGTCGTCTTCAGCTCCGCCGTCGCGGAACAGGAGCAGCCAGAGCCCGGCCGTGGCGAGGCCGGCCGCGGCGACGGCGAAGACTCGGCGCAGGATGATCGTTCGGCGCCGGGCGTCGTGACGCCTGTCGTCGAGCTCGGCGCGGCGGTGTTCGGGATCAGCCCCATCCATCAGGTACGTGGCCGATTATCACGGCCCGCGTATTCTCAGACCCTCGATGGCACCCGAGACAGTGGTCATGAAGTTCGGCGGAACGTCCGTCGCCGGCGCGGATGACATCAAGCGCGCCGCCGGGCGGATCGTCGCCGCGCGCGAGGAGGGCAAGCGCGTCGTGGCCGTCCTGTCGGCGCGCGGCAAGACCACCGACGAGCTCGTCGCGATGGCGCAGGAGGTCTCCGGACGGCCGGAGCCTCGCGAGATGGACATGCTGCTCTCGGTGGGGGAGCGGATCTCGTGCGCGCTGTGCGCGATGGCGATCCACGACCTCGGCCATCACGCGATCTCCCTCACCGGCTCGCAGGCGGGGATCGTGACGGACTCCTCGCACACGAAGGCGCGGATCATCGACGTGCGCGCTGACCGCATCCGCGAGGGGCTTACCGACGATCGGATCGTGCTCGTCGCCGGGTTCCAGGGCGTGTCCGGCTCGAGCCGCGACGTGACGACGCTCGGCCGGGGGGGCTCCGATACGACCGCGGTCGCAATCGCCGCCGCCCTTGAGGCTTCGGTCTGCGAGATCTACACCGACGTCGCGGGCGTCTTCACCGCCGACCCGCGGATAGTCCCCGACGCGCGAAAGCTCGGGGTCGTCTCGTTCGAGGAGATGCTGGAGATGGCCTCCTCCGGCGCCAAGGTGCTGCAGCTGCGGTCGGTGGAGTACGCGCGCAACCACGATGTCCGGATGCACTGCCGAAGCTCGTTCGACGACGGCGCCGGTACCCTCGTCGTAGCAGAGGACGAGACGATGGAACGACCCCTGGTAACAGCCGTCGCCCACTCCACCGAGGAGTCGCGTGTGACCATCTCCGGCCTGCTCGATGAGCCGGGCGTCGCGGGGCGCGTGTTCGGCGCGCTGGCCGAGGCCAACGTCAACGTCGACATGATCATCCAGAACGAGCCCGTCGCCGAGGACCGCGGCGCGGACCTGTCGTTCACCGTTGGCCGTGACGACCTCCAGGTCGCCCTCGACACGATCGGTGCGCTCGAGGTCGGCGAGTCCATCTCCACCGACCGTGCCATCGGCAAGGTCTCAATCGTCGGCGCGGGGATGCGCAGCCACCCCGGCGTTGCCGCGAAGGTGTTTCAGGTTCTGGGGGCGAACGACATCAACATCGAGATGATCGCGACCTCGCCGATCAAGATCTCCTGCGTGATCTCGGCCGATCGCGTCCCGGGCGCGGTCCGCGCGCTCCACGAGGCGTTCGGCCTCGGGGCCGACGCCGTGCGCAAGGAGGATCCGACCGGCGCCGAGCACCGGCCCAAGGTGACGCCGTGAGCTACCGAGTCGGCATCCTGGGCGCGACTGGGGCCGTGGGCTCAACGCTGCTCGACGTCCTGGCCGAGCGCGACTTTCCCGTCTCCGAGCTGGTTCCGCTTGCTTCGGCGAGGTCCGCGGGCAAGCGCGTCGAGTTCGCCGGCGAGGAGGCCGAGGTTCGCGAGCTGAACGCCGATTCGATCGAGGGGCTCGAGCTGGTCCTCTCCTCGGCCGGCGGCGCGGTCAGCTCCGAATGGGCGCCGCGCATCATCGAGGCGGGGGCCGTCGTGGTGGACAACACCTCCTACTTCCGCATGCACGAGAGCGTGCCGCTCGTGATCCCCGAGGTAAACGCCGACGCCGCTGCGGACCATCAGGGCCTGATCGCCAACCCCAACTGCACGACGATGCAGATGGTCGTCGCGCTGGCCCCGATCCACCGGGAGGCGGGCATCGAGAGATTGGTCGTCTCCACCTACCAGTCCGTGTCCGGGACGGGCCGGAACGCGATCGAGGAGCTCAAGGCGCAGTCGCGGGCGATCCTCGACGGCACCGTTCCCCAGGTCGAGGTCTTCCCGCACCAGGTGGCCTTCAACGTGCTGCCGCAGGTCGAGACGTTCAAGGACGGCGACGACTACACCACCGAGGAGCGCAAGGTGATGGCCGAGACCCGCAAGATCCTCGATGTCTCCGAGGAGGAGCTGCCGATCTCGGCCACGTGCGTCCGCGTGCCCGTGGTCACCGGCCACTCGGAGTCGGTGAACGTCCAGACACGCGATCCGCTCTCGCCCGAGGCGTGCCGTGAGCTCCTCGCGGGGGCGCCCGGTGTGACGGTGGTGGACTCCCCAGGGGAGGCGATCTACCCGATGGCGATCGATGCCGCGGGCCGCGACGACGTGCTCGTGGGCAGGATTCGCCGCGACCCCTCGCACGAACGGTGCCTCAACCTCTGGGTCGTCGGCGACAACCTGCGCAAGGGCGCGGCCACGAACGCCGTGCAGGTCGCCGAGCTCCTGCACGAGCGCGACCTGATCCGGGTCCCCGAGCGCGTCTAGCCGCCCTCGTGACACCTGCGGGTCGCTGATCTACGATCCGCGCCCTTGATCGGCGCCTACGGAACCCTTCTCGCCCTCGTCGCGGCGTCGATCGTGGTCGGCCTCGCTCTGCTCTCCGCGATCGGCCGGCGCGGGCCCTCGTGGCAGGCCGCCCCGGTCGGGCTGGCGGCGCTCCTCGCCACTGCCGGCATCGCCGCGAACACGGCGCCCGGCATCACGCCGGTCGCGGTCGCGCTTACCGTGTTGACGGCCGCCTCGGTCGTCGTGCTCGTAGTGCGCCGGCCGGGCGGGCTCGGGAGCTTTTTCGCCGAAGGAGCCCCGGCGGCCCTGATCGCGGTCCTCGTTGCATCGCTTCCCTTCATCGCCGCGGGCAGGGTTGGGATCCTCGGCGTGGGGCTCGTCAACGACGACATGGCCTCGCACCTGCTGATGTCCTCGTGGCTCGCTGAGGGCTACACACCCGAGCCGATGCTGATCGACCAGGGCTACCCGCTCGGCCCGCATGCGCTCGTCGCGGGCGTGGCCGAGCTGCTCGGCGCCCGCCAGATTGACGCCTTCGCCGGTCTCACGCTGGCGATCCCGGCGCTCTCGGCGCTCCTGGCGTTCGGAGCGCTCGATCGCCTCGGCTTCGCCTGGAGGACGATCGCCGCAGCGGCGACCGCCCTGCCCTATCTCGTCGCGGCCTACCTCGCCCAGGAGGCGTTCAAGGAGCCGGTCATGGCGCTCTTCCTGCTCGCCTTCGCGCTGTGGCTACCGCGCCTCGAGCGGGCGCGCGACGGCCTTGTCCTCGGGGTCCTTGCGGCGGGGACGATCTACGTCTACAGCTTCCCCGGCCTTGTCTGGCTCGTCGGCGCGGCACTGGTCTGGGGGGCGATCGAGCTCGCGCGGGGACGCCGGCCGGGCCGGCTCGCGATCGCCGCCGCCAGCGTCGCGGGGGGAGCGACGCTGCTGCTCGTCGCGGCCGATGTCGACAGATTGCGCGACTTCGTCGATTTCCGCGCGCTCGACCCCGATCGGGCGAACGAGGGCGGGCTGGGGAACCTGCGGGGCCACATCTCGCCGCTCGAGGCGCTCGGCATCTGGCCTACCAGCGAGTTCCGCCTGGGCGCCGGCGCCGGCAGCCTTCCGGGCGCCATCTTCTACGCGGGAGCGCTGGTCGCCGCGCTCGCCTTCGCCGCCGGCACCCCCCGTTGGATCCGCGACCACGGCTGGTCCATCCCCGCCGCGCTGATCGCAGCGATCGCCGTCTACATCGCCGCCCGCTCGTTCGGCACCGTCTACACGTCGGCCAAGGCTCTGGCCGTGGCCTCGCCGCTGATCGTGCTGATCGTGCTCGGGGGGCTGCTCGGTGATGGCCGTGGGCGCCGCGCCCTCGCCGCGGTCCTGCTGGTCGGAGCACTGCTGTCGAGCTTCCTCGTCCTGCGTCAGGCGCCCGTCGGGCCCGAGGACCACATGGACGAGCTGGCGGAGTTCCGCCCGCTCGTGGAGGGCGAGCCGGTGCTGTTCCTCGGCCGCGACAACTTCGTCCTGTACTCGCTGCGCGGCTCGCGCCCGTTCACCCACGTGCGGAACTTCTACGACCCGTACTTCGTCAGGCCCAACTTCGGGCTGAAGGACGTTGGCTCGAAGTTCGACTTCGACTCCGTTGAGGCGCGCACCCTCGACCGGTTCCCGTACGTGATCACGACCCGGGCGGCCTACGCGAGCGGCCCACCGCCCTCGTACCGGTCGATCGCGGAGACCGGTTCCTACGTGCTCTGGGAGGCCGGGCCCGTCGGCCCGCGGAAGCCGGCCGAGACCGGCGCCGAGCCCACCGGCCCGCTCGAGTGCCCTCCGGGGCAGCGGATCATCGAGGGCGTGGCCGCACCCCGGAGCACCGTTCTTGCCGAGCCGACCGCATGGACCCCATCGGCCACGATCGAGGGCGGCTCACCCGCCAGCGTCGAGCTCGACCTGCCCGTCGGCGAGCACCACCTCTCGCTCCAGTACGACGCCACCAGGCCCGTCACGCTCACCGCGACCGGCTTCCGCGCGACCGTGCCGGGCAACCTCGACTACCGGGGCACCGCGCCCTTCTGGTCCGCGGGGACGATCGAGGTCGAGCGCGAGGGAACCGTCGCCGTCGAGGCGAGCGTGGAAGAACCTCCGGCCGCGGGCAGGCTTCTGGGGGCCAGCTCGGTGGCTCACCTCGGCGCGCTCGCCGCGACCAGCGCGTCGGGCGGCTACGTGAGGGCCAACGATCCGTACCCCGGCGCGGGACAGTCCCGCGGCGCCATCCGGTGCAACGCTCCGGCCGATTGGGTGTCCCGGCCCTAGTCCGGCCGCCTGTGCTCGGCGCTCGCCTCGAGCTTCGCCACCAGCGCCTGGAAGAACTCGCTTCGCGTGACGACGGCGTGGACCCGGCCCTCGGTCGCGATCGGGATCACCAGGACTCGGTGGTGCAGGAACAGCTCTGCGAGCTGGGTGTCCGAGTAGTCGTCCTCGACGACGACATGATCGGTGGTCAGGTACTTGCGCACCGGCTCCGCGACGCACCCCAGGCGCCTGTCGATCGTCTCGTCGATCGAACGGCGGATCATCGCCGACGAGCTGAGCTCGCCCACGTAGCCGGGAAACAGCGCGATCATGAACTCGCGCTCGCCGAAGATCCCGGCGAAGCTGCCGTCCTCCTCGATCGCGGGCAGGGCCGGCAGGCCCGAGTCCACGACCCGCCGCGCAGCCGGGCCGACCTGGTCGTCGGCGCCGAGCGGCTCGATCTCGGTCAGGGCCTGTTTGCTGATCTGGTCGGGCATGGGGCTCCTCTCAGGCTATGTAGCGAAGGGTGACGTAGGCGGTCGCGATCAGCAGGCTGACCACGGTGACCGGAATCCCGACCTTCATGAAGGGGACGAACCCGATCGGCTTGCCGGCGCGCTCAGTGAGGCCCGCGGCCGCCACATTGGCGGCCGCGGCGATGATCGTGGCGTTGCCGCCGAAGCAGGCCCCGAGCGAGAGCGCCCACCAGTACGCGTCGTCGCCGCCACCATCCTGGAGGCCCTCGACCACCGGGATCATCGCCGTCGTGAACGGGATGTTGTCAACGATGGCGGACCCGATCCCGCTCAGCCAGATCGTCCCGAGCAGCTCGGCCGAGCGGTTCCCGCCGGTTAGGTCCTTGATGCTGGTCGCGATCTCGTCGATGGCTCCCGTCGCCTCCAGAGCACCGACCATCACAAACAGGGCGACGAAGAAGAACAGCGTCGGCCACTCGATCTTGGAGAGCGCCTCCTCGAGCTTCTGGTGGGTCACCAGGAGCGCCACCGCGGCCCCGGTCAGGGCCACGGTCGCGGGCTCGATGTGAAGGGTCTGATGGGCGAAGAACGCGAGCACCGTGAGCAGGAGCACCGGTCCGGTTCGGCGCAGCTCGTCCCGGTCGCGGATCGACGCTCGGGCGTCGAGCTCCATCACGAAACGGCGGTTCTTCTCCTCGGTCTGGAGCCGTGAGCCGTAAACCAGGTAGAGGCCTGCGATCACCACGCCAAACGTGACGACCACGACCGGCGCCAGGTTGACGATGAAGTCGTTGAAGCTGAGGTCGGTCGCCCCGGCGATGATGATGTTCGGGGGATCGCCGATCAGCGTCGCCGTGCCCCCGATGTTGGAGGCGATCACCTCAATCACGATCAGCGGGATCGGGTCGATGTCGAGCGTGTCGGCCAGCAGGAACGTCACCGGGACGATGAGCAGGATGGTCGTCAGGTTGTCGAGGAACGCGGAGAGCACCGCGGTCGTCCCGGCCAGGCTGAGCACGACCCAGAGCGGCTTGCCTCCCGAGATCTGCCCCGCCCTGATCGCGATGTAGTCATAGATCCCGGTCTGCTGGGTGAGGTAGACCAGGATCATCATCCCGGCCAGGAGGCCGATCGTGTTGAAGTCGATCGCCGCGATCGCCTCTTCCTGCCCGTATTGCGCGCCGACGAGGAGCACGACCAGCGCGGCGCCGATCATCGCGACCTTCGTGCGGTGGACCCGCTCCGAGGCGATCAGTGCGAGGGCTACGAGGAATGTGAGGACGGCTACGGCCATGGGTGGTCGGGTGCCGACCAGGCTTCCCGGCGCGCCGAGCGCGAGGGTAGCAGGGGGCCCTGGCCGGTCAGCGGCGAGCGATCATGCGTCGCAGGGCGAACCCCGTCGCGGAAACGGCGGCCGCGGCCAGCGAGGCGACCAGGATCGCGGTCTTCGCCTGGGCGAGGTCGCCGCTGGTCTCGAACGCGAGGTCGGAGATGAACAGGGCGACGGTGAACCCGACTCCGGCCAGTACCCCGAGCGCGGCCAGCGCCGGCCAGTCGACGCCCTTGGGCAGCCTGGCGCCGCCCAGCTTCACGGCCAGTATCGACCCGCAGAACAGGCCGAGCGGCTTGCCGACCACGAGCCCCAGCAGGATTCCGAGCCCGATCGGTTCGACGAAGACGTCAGCCACCGACGAGAACGAGAGCACCACGCCCGCGTTCGCGAGCGCGAACAACGGGAGCACCGCGTAGGCCGTCCAGGGATGGAGGGCCTCCTCGACCCGCAGGAGCGGGGAGATCGCCTCGCGTGAGAGCCGCGAGGTCTGCTGCATCGTCTCCTCGATCGGATCGTCCGTGCCGTCGACGATCGCGCCGACCTGCCGCGCGATCGTCTTACCGGTCTTCGCCGGATCGTGAAACGGGCGCGACGGTGTCAGTAGCCCCACGATCACGCCGGCGATCGTCCCGTGGACGCCCGACTCGAAGATCGCGAGCCACAGGAGTCCCGCGGCGAGGACGTAGCCGGCCAGGTGCCGGATCGCCAGGCGCTGCATCAGGAGGATCACGCCGACGACGCCCACCGCCCCGGCCAGCCAGGCGAGCTCGAGCCCGCCCGAGAAGAAAATCGCGATAACGATGATCGTGCCGATGTCGTCCACGATCGCCACGGTGAGGAGCAGGGCCCGCAGCGGCCCCGGCGCCATCCGGCCGATCATCGCCAGCACGGCGAGCGCGAAGGCCACGTCGGTCGCGAGCGGGACGGCCCACCCGTCCGGGTTGCCGCCGTTGGCGTTCACGGCGAGATAGACGAGGGCCGGGACGACCATGCCGCCGACGGCAGCCGCGATCGGGACCACGGCCAGCCGCCTGTCTTGCAGCTCGCCGAAAAGGATCTCGCGCTTCACCTCCAGGGCGATCAGGCAGAAGAACAGGGCCATCAACAGGTCGTTGATCCAGTGCCGGAGATCCTCGCTCAGCTCCAGGTCCCCGACCGTGAGGCCGATCTGGGTGTGCCAGGCGGCCTCGTAGCCGCCCTCGGAGACGTTCGCCCAGATCAGCGCCGCCGCGGCCGCGGCCAGAAGCAGGAACCCGCCGCCGACCTCCAGCCGGAGGAACCGCTCCAGCGGGGCGAGCACCTGGCTGGCCACGGGCTTGTCCGAGCGCAGCCACGGGCGCCTGAATCCCTCCGGCGCGGTGACCCCGGACCCTTCGTAGGGATCGCCCTTTCGCTGCTTGTCAGCAGCCAAGGGAGGGTGTCGCTACTCGTCCAGCTTGGCGACGACCGCCTGGGCCGTCGCCGCGTCGACGTCGAAGAACTTCATGTACAGGTTCACCGCGTCCTTGGTGTTGCCGAGCATCGCCGCCTGCTCGACCTCGGGCGGGGCGGGCGGGAGCTCGCTGAGGTCGATCTCGTCGCTCATGCCGGCACCGTCCCGGCGAGCCGCTCACCGACCCAGTCGGTCGACGCGATGTGCTTGGGCATCCCCAGCTCCTTCGGTTCGAAGCCCATGGCGAGGCCGACCAGCTGCGGGAGGTGCAGCACGGCCAACCCGAGGTCGCGGCCGACGACCTTCTCGGCCTCCGGCTGCTGCATGTCCAGGTTGAGGTGGCAGAGGGGGCAGGGAGTGACGAGGCAGTCGGCGCCGGCGTCGAGGGCGTCACCCAGGTGCGTGCCCGCCTGGCGCAGCGACGTCTCGCGGTTCATCGTGATCACCGGGAAGCCGCAGCACTTGCGCGCTCCGTCGTACTCGACGACCTGTCCGCCGAGGGCCTCGATCACGCGCTCCAGATAGAGGTCCCGGTCGGGATGCTCCTCGTAGCCGAGGCGGTGCTTGGGCCTGATGATGTAACAGCCGTAGAACGGTCCGACGCGGAGCCCGGTGAGCGGGCGCTTGACCTGGGCCTTGAGGTTTTCGAGTCCGATGTCCTCGACCAGGACCCAGAGGAAGTTCTTGTTGTTGAAGCCCCCCTTGTCCTTCTCGTAGGTCAGCCCCTCGGCGGAGAGCACCTCGTTGATGTGGGCTCGGTAGGCCGAGTCCGCGTCGAGGCGCTGCTTGCACTCTGACTGCGCTCCCTGGCAGGTCGAGCAGATGTTCATCATCGCGAGGCCGGTGGACTGCGCGAGGGCGAACGTGCGGGCGTTCAGCGAGTCGGCCAGCTCCTGGTTGTGCTCGGCGATCACGCCGGCGCCGCAACAGTTGGCGCGGTCGAGGGTGACCAGCTCGATCCCGAGCCGTTCGGCGACCAGGGCCATCGAGCCGTGCAGCTCGGGGGTAAAGCCGCGCGAGACGCAGCCGGGCCAGTAAGCAAGCTTCACGGTGATGCTCCTTCTCCGCTGCTCGAGGCGGCGGCGTGGGGCTCGCTCGGGAGGTCTGGTGGCGACATCTCGTCCTCCTCCTCGCCGGCGATGTAGAGGTTCAACTCTTCCGAGTGCTCCTCGGCGTGCTGGTAGATCCGCTTGACGTGGTCCTGGGCGTCGCCCGGCAGCTTCGGGTGAATGCCCGGGATGAGCTTCGAGAGGGAGCGCATCTTGCCGGTACGGATGCCGCGGATCGCGGTCGGGATCGAGGTGAGCAGGCCCTTGATCGCCGCCGGGCGAGGGATCAGCTTCCCCTTGACGCCGGGCGCGTATGACTCCTGGAGCAGCAGCGACTCGTCGAGCGTGCCCTTCTTCTCGATGATCTTCACGAAGGCGTGCTCGTGGCTCTGGCCGTTGTTTTGATCGCGGATGTCGTGCTCATCGGCCGCCTTGCGGCGCAGGCGCATGATCTGGTCCATCGGCGCGACGCCCTTCGGGCAAGCGTCGATGCAGGCGAAACAGTGGGTGCAGTCGTAGATCCCGTGCTCGTCCTGGGAGAGGTCCCAGAGGCGCTCGAAGCCCTGGCCGTCGCGGGGATCACCGACGAAGCGATAGGCCTTGGCCAGCGCCGCGGGCCCGATGAACTCGGGGTCGGCCTCCATCGCGAGGCACGCCGACACGCAGGCGCCGCACTGGATGCAGGCCATCGTCTGGGTGATGTCGATCATCGACTCCGGCGGGACCACGTGCTCGCGCTCGAGCTCGGCCTCCTCCTGCTCGTCCGGCAGAAGCCAGGGCGTGACCCTGCGGATCTTGGTCCAGTGGGTGGACTCCATGTCGGTGACCAGGTCCTTGATCACCGGCATGTTCCCCATCGGCTCAACCGTGATCGGCTCTCCCTCGCCGCCGGTCCGGTTCGCCTCGTCCTGGGCCTCCTGAAGCTGCGTCTTGCAGGCCAGTGCGGACTGGCCGTTCACCTTCACGCCACACGAACCGCAGATCGCGGCGCGGCAGGAACAGCGCACCGCGAGCGAGCCGTCAAGGTCGGATCTGGCGTGAAGCAGCCCGTCGAGCACCGAAAGCGTCTCCTCGAGATCGACCTCGAAGTCCTCCCAGTAGGTGCCCTTCGGCTCGCCGTCTGCGGTGACGGCTTCGGGCTGATACCTGCGGACCCTGAGGTTGTAGACGGCCATCTCGTTCCTGACCCTAGTAGGTGCGTTCCATCGGCTGCCACTGCGTGATCGAGACGTCCGAGTAGGAGATGTCGGGCTCGGCCCCGTTGGCGGCCAGGTTGATGTGCTTGAGCCACTCCTCATCGTCTCGGTCCGGGAAGTCGGTGCGGGTGTGTGCGCCGCGGCTCTCGGTGCGGTGGAGGGCGGCGACACACGTGCACTCGGCGTTATCCAGCATGAACTCCAGCTCGATCGCGCCGAGCAGATCCTGGTTGAAGATCGCGGAGTGATCATCGATGTAGACGCTCTTGACCTCCTCCTTCAGGCGCTTGACGACGTCGAGGGCAGACTGGATGCCCTCGGCGTCGCGGAAGACGCCCAGGTTGCGGTCCATCTCCACGCTCATCTCGTGCCGGATCTCCGCCACGCGGCGGCCGCCGTCGTCGGCGCTGCGGCCGAGGATCGCGTCGATCCGGGCCGCCTCCTCGGCCAGCGCCGCCCTCGGCGCGAGCGGTCGATCGATCGCCTTCGCACGTGCGGCCGCATGCTCGCCCGAGCGCCGGCCGAAGATCAGGGTGTCGAGAAGCGAGTTGGCGCCGAGACGGTTGCCACCGTGGACCGAGACGCAGGCCACCTCCCCCGCCGCGTACAGGCCAGGGATCGAGGTCGCCCCGTGGATGTCGGTGCGAACGCCGCCCATCATGTAGTGGTTGCCCGGCTTGATGTGGATCGGTTCGCGGGTGATATCGACGCCGGCGAAATCGCGCCCGACCAGCACGATCTCGCGCAGCGCCTCGTGGATGCGCTTGCGCGGCACCACGGTGACGTCCAGCGCGACGGTGCCGTCGGGGAACCCGCGGCCCTCGTCGATCTCCGTCTGCTCGGCGCGGGAGACGACGTCGCGGGACGCGAGCTCCATCTTGTTCGGCGCGTAGCGCTCCATGAAGCGCTCGCCCTTTGCGTTCAGAAGGTGCGCGCCCTCGCCGCGGGCGCCCTCGGTGATGAGGAACCCCTTGCGAGCGAGCGTGGTGGGGTGATACTGGACCATCTCCATATCCATCAGCTCGGCGCCCGCGCGGTAGGCCATCGCGATCCCGTCGCCGGTGCAGATCAGAGCATTGGTGGTCGGGCGCCAGATCTGGCCGTTGCCGCCGGTAGCCAGGACGACGTTCTTTCCCTCGAAGACCTCCATCGAGCCGTCCCGAATGTTCCGCATCACGGCGCCGACGCACTTGCCCTCGCCGTCCATCGCCAGCCCGGTCGTGAACCACTCCTCGTAGCGGTCGACCGCGTCAGAGAAACGCATGAGCTGCTCGTAGAGCACGTGCATGATCGCCTGGCCCGTGATGTCGGCGACGTAGAAGGTGCGCGCCTGAGAGGCGCCGCCGAAGGCCCGCGTGCCGAGCTTGCCCTCCTCGTTTCGGTGGAAGGGGACCCCGAGGTGCTCGAGGTGGACGACTTCCTCGGGTGCCTCCTTGCACATGATCTCGATCGCGTCCTGGTCGCCCAGGTAGTCGGAACCCTTCACGGTGTCGAACGCGTGGCTCTCCCAGGAGTCGCCGGGATCCAGTGCGGCGTTGATGCCGCCCTGGGCCGCGTTCGAGTGCGAGCGCACGGGGTGGACCTTCGAAACGATGCCCACGGACACACCGGCCTCCGCCGCAGCGAGGGCTGCGCGCTGGCCGGCGAGGCCGGCGCCGATAACTAATACGTCATGGCGAGGCACGGGCGTGGGAGTCTATGAAACGGCCTCGGGGAACCCCTCCCCGCTTTCCGCCTCTCGAGCGCCGAACACACCCGCGGCGCCCTCCGCGACGAGCGCGAGCGCGTGGTCGGGCGTGATCCCGATCCGTCGCAGGAAGCGCACCAGTGTCAACTCGGCCTCGTCGACGGCGGCCTCGACTGCATCCGAGCCCAGCAGCACGCCAGGCGCCACGTCGAGCACTGCTGCCATGTCGACGTACGCGTAGATGGGAGGGTTGGCATGCCCGCGCTCCATCCGCGAGACCATCCCGCCCGAGTAGGACTGACCGTTGGGCTTGCACGCCTGCACGCCCAGATGGCCCTGCGTCAACTCGAGGGCCTCGCGGAGCCTCCGCATCCGCCTGCCCACCATCTTCGTGTACTCCGTGCGATGGAAGAGCTCCCACGATCGCTCGATCGGCTTGCTGTGCCGTCCCCGTGGCTCCGATCCCGTCGCGCCCAGCCGGGTGTAATTGGTGCGATGTCGTCCCATGACAAGAGGAGGAACCCGGCGCGCCCGATTCGCCCCCCGGGCTCCTCCCGCGCGGTCTCGGGCGACTCCGGCACCCGCCGGGGAACGGAGTGTTTCCGCGGGCATCGCGGAAACGAACAATGCCTGGAACCCGGGAGGATCCGCGCTCACCGGGTGGCGAGAGTTACCCCAATGTGCGAGGTGTGCGGACGGTAACGCCGAGCGCGGTGACCCCGCCCGGCAAGACCGGGCTGGGTGCCGCTATACGGCCTCCTGTGGCCCGCCGCGCTCGCGCAGCTTCTGGATCATCGCCTTGCGGTACTCGCGGTTGAGCTCGCCGATGACCTTGATCGAGATGTGCTGCGGGCATACCTCCTGGCACTCGCCGGTGTTGGTGCAGCCGCCGAAGCCCTCCTCGTCGTGCTGGCGGACCATGCTGCGGGAGCGGTGGGCGCTCTCGACCTCCCCCTGAGGCAGCAGGTTGAGGTGGGTTACCTTGGCGCCGGTGAAGAGCATTCCCGAGCCGTTGGGGCACGCGGCAACGCAGGCGCCGCAGCCGATACAGATGGCGGCGTCCATCGCGGCCTCCTGCGTCTCAGGGTGGATCGGGTTGGCGTTGGGCTCGGGCTTCGGGCCCGCGTTGACCGAGATGTAGCCGCCCGCCTCGATCACCCGATCCAGCGCGGAGCGGTCGACGATGAGATCGCGGAGGACCGGGAATGCGCTCGATCGGAACGGCTCCACGCTGATCTCGGCGCCGTCCTCGAAGTCGCGCAGGTACACCTGACAGCTTGTTACCTGCTTCGGGCCGTGCGGGATGCCGTCGATCGTGAGGCCGCACGTGCCGCAGATACCCTCGCGGCAGTCCGTGTCGAAGGCGATCGGGCGCTTACCCTCGGTGACGAGCCGGTCGTTCAGCACGTCGAGCATCTCGGGGAACGAGGCGTCGGGGTCGATCTCCTCGACCTCGTAGCGCTCGAAGCGGCCTGCCGCCTCGGCGTTCTCCTGACGCCAGACGTTGAGGGTCAGCCTCACTTGTAGCTCCTGGTCGCGAGCTCGATCGACTCGAAGGAGAGCGGCTCCGCGGACATCTCCGGCTCGGAGTCCTCGCCCTTCCAGTCCCACACCTGGGTCTTGGCGAAGTTCTCGTCGTCGCGGATCGCCTCGCCTTCCGGGGTCTGGTGCTCCTCGCGGAGATGACATCCGCACGACTCGTCGCGGGCGAGGGCGTCGCGGCACATCAGCTCGGCGAGCTCGAGGAAGTCGGCGATTCGGCCGGCGAGCTCAAGCGTCTGGTTGATGCCCCGGTCCCCGGGCTCGATCCTGAGGTCCGACCAGAACGCCTCCCGCATCTGCCGCACCTGCGTGAGTGCGTCGCGCAGCCCATCCGCCTCGCGCGTGATGCCGCAGCGGTCGAGCATGAGGTGGCCGAGCTCACGGTGGAAGACCGTCTGCGGCGT
Source organism: uncultured Solirubrobacterales bacterium (assembly GCA_963807385.1). Classification (GTDB taxonomy): domain Bacteria; phylum Actinomycetota; class Thermoleophilia; order Solirubrobacterales; family 70-9; genus JBDTSW01. The sequence goes on along the minus strand of CAWEBQ010000003.1, from coordinate 350,360 downwards.
CGTCCCGTTGATCCCGAGCATCCGCTCGATCCGTTCACGCACGTCGCGCTCCGCTGCGTCGAAGGCAGGGTGGTCCGTCGGTACGTGGTCGTCGACCCCGCTGATCCAGTTCGTGACCGTGTGTGGGGCGATGAAGTAGCCATCGGCCAGGCACTGCATCATCGCGCTGGCGCCCAGCCGGTTGGCTCCGTGGTCGGAGAAGTTGGCTTCGCCGATCGCGAACAGCCCCGGGATCGTGGTCTGCAGCTCGTAGTCGACCCAGAGGCCGCCCATCGAGTAGTGCGGGGCCGGGTAGATCATCATCGGCTCCCTCCACGGCGAGGAGCCGGTGATCCGCTCGTACATCTCGAACAGGTTCCCGTAGCGCTCCTCGATCACGTGAGCGCCCCGCTGGCTGATCGCGTCGCGGAAGTCGAGGTAGACGGCGCGGCCGGTCGAGCCGACGCCCAGCCCCTCGTCGCAGGCGATCTTCGCGGCGCGGGAGGCCACGTCGCGCGGGACCAGGTTGCCGAACCTCGGGTAGCGCTCCTCGAGGTAGTAGTAGCGGTCGCCCTCGGGGACGTCGGCGGGCGCGCGCTGCTCGTCCGCGTCGCGCGGAACCCAGACCCGCCCGTCGTTGCGGAGCGACTCGCTCATCAGGGTCAGTTTGGATTGGTACTCGCCGGTGGCCGGGATCGAGGTGGGGTGGATCTGGGTAAAGCACGGGTTCGCCATCGCGGCGCCACGCCGGTGGGCGCGCCAGGCCGCCGTGACGTTGCAGCCCATCGCGTTGGTGGAGAGGTAGTAGACGTTGCAGTAGCCGCCCGAGGCCAGGACGACGGCGTCGGCGGCGTGGCGTTCGATCTCACCCGTCACGAGGTTGCGGGCGATGATGCCGCGGGCCTGGCCGTCGACCACGACCACGTCGAGCATCTCGTGCTTGGTGTGAACGCGGGCCCTTCCGTCCGCGACCTGGCGCTGGAGCGCGGAGTAGGCGCCCAGCAGCAGCTGCTGCCCGGTCTGGCCGCGGCAGTAGAACGTGCGCTCGACGAGAACGCCGCCGAACGAGCGGGTGGCGAGCATCCCGCCGTACTCGCGGTTGAACGGCACGCCCTGCGCGACGGCCTGGTCGATGATGTTCGTGGAGGTCTCCGCGAGGCGCCAGACGTTGGCCTCGCGGGCCCGGAAGTCGCCACCCTTCATCGTGTCGACGAAGAGGCGACGGATCGAGTCGCCCTCGTTGGCGTAGTCCTTGGTCGCGTTGATGCCGCCCTGGGCGGCGATCGAGTGGGCGCGCCGGGCGGAGTCCTGGAAGCAGAACGACTCGACCCGGTAGCCCGCGCCGGCGAGCGTCGCCGACGCGCTCGCGCCGGCGAGGCCGGTGCCGACGACGATCACAGTGTGGTCGCCGCGCTGGCGCGGGCCGACCAGGCGGTGGTCGTCGAGCCAGCTGTGCCACTTGTCCGCGAGCGGGCCGCCCGGTATCCGGGCGTCCAGCGTGGTGCTCATGACGGCGCCTCCAGGATCCCCGTCCAGAACGCGATCGGGACCGAGGCGAAGCCGACTGCGATCGCGACGGCGAGGAAATTCGACGTCCGGCGGATCGTGGGGTTGCGGTTCGGCTTGTCCCAGCCGGCGGTCTGGGTGGTGCTCCAGATCGCGTGCCGTAGATGCAGGCCAAGCACGACCGGGACGAGGACGTAGATCGCGACGAAGACCGGGTTCTGGAACGCCTCGTAGAGGTTGAAGTAGACGGCCCCCTCCACGTACTCGTCGGAGTTGATCGTCCCTGTTGTGAACTGCAGGATGTGGAAGATGATGAAGGCGAGGAGGATGAGGCCGCCGACCAGCATCGTCCGGGACGAGAGCGAACGCCGGATCCGCTTCGCCGGATAGCCGTCCGGGCGGGCGCCGCGGTTGCGCCGGGAGAGCTGGATCACACCGGTGACGTGCAGCACCAGCGCGGCGATCAGGAGCACGCGCACCGTCCAGAGGAGGCCGTCCTCGGGGACCACCGGCTCACCGGCGGTGCGCAGGAACGAGGCGTAGGCGTCGATCGCGGCGCCGCTCGCCCCAGTGCCCTGGAACGCCTTCAGGTTGCCGAGCACGTGCAGCAGGACGTACGCCGCCAGGACCCCGCCGCTGATCGCGACCATCACTTTCTTGCCGATCGAGGACTGCCAGACCTCGCGGAGCCAGGCGCCGCGCGTCGGCGCGCTACCGGGATCGGCGGGCATCGTCGCCGGGGCGCTCACGTCGCAATCCTATGTCTACGGCGCGGCGGGCCGCGCGGCTCAGCCGTCGGCGAGCGCGTTCCGCAGGGCCCGGCCGACATCGTCCGAGGTGATCACCCCCCGGAGGCGCCCCTCGGCGTCGACCGCGACCAGCCCGCCGAGCCGGCGCAGGTTCTCGTTGGCCAGGAGGCTCTCGATCGGGGTGTCCGTCCGCACGCCCAGCGAGCCGTCACCGTCCTCGGTGAGGAACTCGGTGACGGTCGCGGTCCCGCGGCGTCCCTCGGGCACGGCGTCGGCGGCACCACGCTGAAGCAGGCCGATGAACCGCTGGGTCGTATCGACGACGGGGAACCAGGGCCAGCGGTAGCGCAGGAAGAACTCGTCGAGGGCCCGCTCGACGCTGGTGTTGTCGGGGATCGCGACCGGCTCGGCGTCCATTACGTCGGCGACGGTGAGCCCCTGGATCCGGCTCGTGAGCTCGGTCTGGGCGACCGCCCCGCGCGCGGCCGAGCCGAGGATGAAGCCCACGAGAGCCAGCCAGATGCCTCCGATCAGGTCGCCCTGGCCGACGACGAGGTAGATGCCCACGCCCATAAAGACGTAGGAGAATCCCTGGCCGAGGCGCGCTGCGAAGCGGGTCGCCCTGGTGCGGTCGCGGGTGATGCGCCAGGCGGCAGCACGCGCGATCCGCCCGCCATCGAGCGGGAACGCCGGGATTAGGTTGAAGGCCAGGAGGAGCACGTTGAGGCTCGCGATCCAGGCGAGGAACGCCAGCCCGCCCGACACGCCGGCCGTCTGGTCGAAGCGAAGCGCGTCCCAGAAGCTCTCCCCGCCGATCGCGAAGCCGGCTCCCAGGCAGCCTGCAGCGATCAGGACGGTCACCAGCGGGCCCGCGACGGCGATGCGGAACTCGGCGCCCGGAGACTCCGTATCGCGGCTCATCCGCGCCACGCCACCGAACAGCCACAGCGTGATATCGGTGATCCCGATCCCCTCTCGCAGCGCCACCAGGGCATGGCCCATCTCGTGCAGCAGGATCGAGCCGAAGAACGCCAGCGCGCTCACGACGGCGAGCGCGTAGGGGCCGACCGAGTCCTCCTCGGCGCCCAGGATGCCCTCGTAGAAGCCCGACAGGGAGAGGATCACCAGGAACAGCACGAGGAACCAGGAGTAGTCCACTCCGACCCTGATCCCACGGAAGCTGAACAGCTTGATGGCGCTGCGCGCCGGCACGCGGTTGATCGTACGGATGCGGGGAGCGCCGCTAGTCCGCGGCGATGGTGTCGGCGGCGCGCGGGCGGGTCACACGGGCGATGGCAACTCCGTCGCCCCCCGCGCGCTTGGCGGCATACAGCGCCTCGTCCGCGGCGGCCCACAGGGCCAGCAGGCTGACGGCCTCGGGCCCGGCGATGGCTACGCCGAGGCTCACGCGGAGGCCGTCCTCGTGTTCCTCGCCGGAGGCGCGTGCGGCCGTCAGCAGCCGCTCGGCTACGCGGCGGGCGTCGCGCTCGCCGGTCTCGGGCAGCAGGACGAGGAATTCGTCGCCGCCAACTCGCGCGACGGCGTCGATGCGCCGCGTCTCAGCGTCCAGGATCCGGCTCAGCCGCTTCAGCACCAGATCGCCGGCCGGGTGGCCGTGGCTGTCGTTCAGTTCCTTGAACTTGTCGAGGTCCACCGCGATCAGTGAGAGCTCGCGGTCGTGCCGCCCGTTGCGCGCCAGTTCGAGGGCGCCGCGTTCCTCGAACTCCTGGCGGTTGAGGAGTCCGGTAAGGCTGTCGTAACGGGCGCGCTGGCTGAGGTCGGACACCACGCCGCGAAGCGAGGTCCGCAGCCGGGCGACGAGCAGGCCGGCGACGAGCAGCGTCGTGATGGTGATCAGCCACTGGTTCAGCGCGATCTCGAGTGGTGTGCCCTGCTGGTCCAGCAGCCACGCGTAGGCGAGCGCGACGATCGCGAGCTGGGCAAGTGCATGGCGCACCGCGAGGAAGTAGAAGGCGTAGAGGCAGACCCAGATGTAGAGGACCTCGTTCGCTCCGCCGCCGGCGCTGATCCCGCCGGCCCAGCTGGCGGCCGTGATCATCACGGTCCCGAGGGCCGCGACGGCGCCGAGCCATGCGTCGCGGGGCACGCGCCTGGCGCCCAGCAGCAGCGCGCCCGCGACCACGGCGATCGCGCCGATTACGATGATCGCCGCCTCCGACTCCTCCGCTCCCGGAGGCATGGAGACGGACACGCCCGCGAGCAGGCCGCCCGTGAGCATCGCTGCTCCGAGCGCCCGTGCGCCCTCGATCGGATTGGCACCTCCGTCGCGCATCTCGTAGGTGATTTCGGTCGTTCGGCGGTCGCGCTTGAGGATCACTTACGCTCAGCCCGCATGGCTCGGACGGGCAAGACTGCTGAGGCGTCCCATCTCGATCAGGGGTGGCTGCGGGAGCTGGTGACCGACCTCGCAGCGATCGATCGCGAGAGCGGCTCGTTCGGCGAGCGCGAGGCGGCGGAGTGGGTGCTCGCGAGGCTGGGCGACGAGGGCGTCTCCTCCGGGGAGGTGGAGACCGAGCTGCTCCACAGCACCTATTGGTGGCCGCTGGGCCTCGCGGGGGCCGCGGGCGCGCTCGGGGGCCGGGCGGCGCTTCGGGGGCACCGAGCCACGGGCGCAGCCCTCGGGGCCGCGGGGGCATTCGCCGCCGCGACAGACATGCCGCCCGGCCGGCGCTACCTGCGCGAGCTGCTGCCCAAGCGCGAGGCGACCAACGTCGTCACCTCGATCGGCCCCGACGACGCGGAGCGCACGGTGGTCCTGGTCGCCCACCACGACGCGGCGCACTCCGGGCTCGTCTTCCACCCCGCGATCCCCGAGCTCGCGGACCGCGCCGGACTGATCGAGAACGCCGACACCAGCCCGCCGCTGATGTGGCCGATCATCGGCGGCCCGGCCGCCGTAGCTGTCGGCTCCTTAATCGGCAGCCGCCTGCTGACGAGGGCGGGGGCGATCGTCTCGGCCCTGTTCGCGGCCGAGATGGTCGATATCGGCCTGCGCAAGGTCGTGCCGGGCGCGAACGACAACGCCACCGGGGTCGCGGTCCTGATCGCCGTGGCCCGCGCGCTGGCCGCGAGCCCGGTGGAGCGCACCAGGGTCATGCTCGTCTCGACCTCCGAGGAGGCGAACTGCGCGGGCATGGACGCGTTCGGGGAGCGCCATTTCCCAGACCTGCCGGTCGAATCCACCTTCATCCTCAGCGTCGACACGGTCGGCTCGCCGCACCTGTGCGTCCTGCGCGGGGAGGGGATGCGGGGGATGCGTGAGTACCCGGAACGCGCCCTGGGTCTGGTGGACGGAATCGCCGAGGAGTTGGGCATCCACCTCTTCCCGAACCTGCGCCTGCGCAACGCCACCGACGGCTGCGTCGCGCTCGCGGGAGGCTACGAGTGCGCCTCGCTCGCATCCTGCACCGACCTCAAGCAGCCGTCCAATTACCACTGGCAGACGGACATCCCCGAGAACGTGGATTATGGATCCGTCGCCGACGCGGTGAGGCTCACCGAGGCGCTCGTCCGCCAACTCGACGAGCGCTGGCTCGACTGAGCCCCCGGGTTGCGGTGGGGACGACTCGGGTTTAGGTCCGCGCCGGGCGGTGTACTACGCCTGCCAATGAATGAACGTCTGCTCATACTCGAGCCGGACCCGGCTCAGGCGAATCGTCTCGGCACAGCCTGGGTGATGATCGCGAACGCGGCGGGCCTGGTGCTCGGCGGCGGCGTCGCGGTCACCCTTATCGTGGCGCTGACGAGCTAGAACCTGAACCCCGGAGCGCGTCAGGCAACGGGCGCGTGCCGGGCGATGATGCGTTCGAAGTCCACGCCCTTCGGCAGGGTGCCGAACGCGCGGCCCCCGTCGCCGTCGAGGCGGGAGGCGCAGAAGGCGTCGGCCACGGCGGGATCGCCGTAACGAACCAGGAGCGAGCCCTGGAGTGCGAGGGCCATCCACTCGACCACCCGGCGGGCGCGCGACTCGATGCCGTCGAGGTCGGTGAGCTCCTCGCGCAGCTCCGCAGTAAACGAGTCGAGGCGCGGCTCGGTGCCGGCGGCCTCCTCGACCTCGGCGAAGAACGCCTCGAGCGCGCGCGGAGTACGCGCCATCGCGCGCAGCACGTCCAGCGACTGGACGTTCCCGGAGCCCTCCCAGATCGAGGCCAGCGGACTCTCCCGGTACATGCGCGGCATCCCCGACTCCTCGACGTAGCCGTTACCGCCGAAGCACTCGAGCGCCTCGACCGCATGAGACGGGCCTCGCTTGCAGATCCAGTACTTGAGCACTGCGTTCGAGATCCGCTTGAACTCCGTCGCCTCATCGTCGCCCGCGATCGACTCGTCGTAGGCGCGGGCGAGGCGCAGCGAGGAGATCGTGGCGGCCTCCGACTCGACCGCGAGATCCGCGAGCACGTTCTGCATCAGCGGCTGGTCCACCAGGGTCTTGCCGAAGGTCGAGCGGTGGCTGGCGTGATTGATCGCCGCCGCGGTTCCGAACCGCATGCCCGCGGACGAGCCCACGGCGCAGTCGAGGCGGGTGTGGTTGACCATCTCGATGATCGTGCGCACGCCCGCACCCTCCTCGCCGACGAGGCGGGCCCACGCGGACAAGAACTCGACCTCAGAGGAAGCGTTGGAGTGGTTGCCGAGCTTGTCCTTCAGGCGCTGCAGGTGGATGCGGTTGCGCTCGCCGTCGGGGAGAAAGCGCGGCATCAGGAAGCACGAGATGCCGCCCTCGGTTTGGGCGAGGACGAGGAACGCGTCGCACATCGGCGCCGAGAGGAACCACTTGTGCCCGGTCACCTCGTACTCCGCGCCGCGCCCCCCGCCGTTCAGCGGACGGGCGGTGGTGGTGTTCGCGCGGACGTCCGAGCCGCCCTGCTTCTCGGTCATGCCCATTCCGCAGAGCGCGCCCTTCTTGTCGATCGCGGGCACGAGGCGCTCGTCGTACTCCAGCGAGCCGAACCGCGGCTCCCACTCGGCCGCGAGCTCGGGCTGCTGGCGCAGCGCAGGAATCACGGAGTAGGTCATCGAGATCGGGCACATCACCCCGGCCTCGACCTGGGTCAGCAACATCGCGCCGGCCGCACGCGCCACGTGGGCGCCGGGGCCGGGCTCCAGCCACGGGTAGGCGTGGACGGCGTGCGAGACGCCGATTCGCATCAGCTCGTGCCACGCCGGGTGGAACTCGACCTCGTCGATCCGGTGGCCGAAGCGGTCGTGGGTGCGAAGCCGCGGCTTGTTCTCGTTCGCGAGGCGTCCCAGCTCGAGCACGTCGGGGCGCCCGCACTCGGCGCCGAACCGTCGTAGTCGCTCGGTCGCCCACTCGGCGCCCTCGCGGGCGACCGCTTCGCGCAGGACCTTGTCGCACTCGAAGGTGTTGTAGCCCGAGAGCGGGGGGGACTGGTTGAAGACCTCGTGGGTTGCCGCGGTCGGCCGGGGCTCGGTGGTCGCCATTGCCGGAAGTCTAAGCCCCGAGCGCCACGACGAATCCCGTAGGGTGGCGCCCCCATGGCGAAGATCGACGTCAAGAACCCCATCGTCGAGCTCGACGGCGACGAGATGACCCGGATCATCTGGGCCTTCATCAAGGAGCAGCTGATCCTGCCGTACCTGGACGTCGAGCTGGCCTACTACGACCTCGGCATCGAAAGCCGCGACGCGACCGACGATCAGATCACCGTCGACGCCGCGAACGCGATCAAGGAGCACGGCGTCGGCGTCAAGTGCGCGACGATCACGCCGGACGAGGCCCGGGTCGAGGAGTTCGGCCTGAAGGCGATGTACCGCTCGCCGAACGGGACGATCCGCAACATCCTCGGCGGGGTCATATTCCGCGAGCCGATCGTGATCTCGAACATCCCGCGCCTGGTGCCGGGCTGGACGAAGCCAATCATCATCGGACGCCACGCCTTCGGCGACCAGTACCGGGCCACCGACACGCTGATCCCCGGCGAGGGCAAGCTGATGCTGAGCTTCACACCCAGCGATGGGTCTGACCCGATCGAACTGGAGGTCTTCGACTTCCCGGCGGGCGGCGGTGTCGCGATGGCGATGTACAACCTCGACGCCTCGATCCGCGACTTCGCCAGGGCCTCTCTGCGCTACGGCCTCGATCGCGGGCTCCCGGTCTACATGTCCACCAAGAACACGATCATGAAGACCTACGACGGGCGCTTCAAGGACCTCTTCCAGGAGATCTTCGACGACGAGTTCAAAGCAGAGTTCGACGCCAAGGGGCTCACCTACGAACACAGGCTGATCGACGACATGGTCGCGGCGGCGCTGAAGTGGGAGGGCGGGTACGTCTGGGCCTGCAAGAACTACGACGGTGACGTCCAGTCCGACACCGTCGCCCAGGGGTTCGGCTCGCTCGGGCTGATGACGAGCGTGCTGATGACGCCCGACGCAAAGACGGTCGAGGCGGAGGCGGCTCATGGCACCGTCACCCGCCATTACCGCGAGCACGAGAAGGGCAACCCCACCTCCACCAACCCGATCGCCTCGATCTTCGCCTGGACGCGCGGGCTCGCCGCGCGGGGGCGGATGGACGGCACCCCGGACGTGACCGGCTTCGCCGAGACGCTCGAGCGGGTCTGCATCGAGACGGTGGAGAGCGGGAAGATGACCAAGGACCTGGCGCTGCTCGTCGGCAGCGAGCAGGAGTTCCAGACGACGCAGGAGTTCCTCGCCTCGATCGACGAGAACCTGCGGGCCGCGATGGCCTGAGCTACGGGACCTGCGACTCGCAGTTCGGGTTCTGGTCCGTCGCGTCGGGCGAACCGCGGATCACGTCGTCACCCGGGCCGCAGTCCGCGACGTCGATGTCGCCGTCGGCAAACAGGGCGATCTCGTCGTCCCCGCCCTTGGCGCGAATCCGGTCCGCGCCCGGGAACGGGTTGAAGACCTCGTCTCGCTTCGACCCGATCAGCACGTCGTCGCCGAACCCGGAGGACAACTCCTCCGTGCCCTTCAGGTTGTCGCCCTCGTTGCTTGCGGCGCAGGAGGCGTTGGTGCACTGCCCGTCGTTCGCCTTGTCGTCGAGCCTGAGCCGCACCGGCCCGAAGGTGTAGGCCGCCGAATCGTGGCCGGGACCGCCCTCAAAGAGGTCGGCGCCGTCGAGCGGGGAACCCCCCTGGAAGAGATCGGCCCCGCGGCCGCCGAACGCGAGGTCGTCTCCTGCGCCGCCGGCGAAGACGTCGCCGCCGCGCCCGCCCTTGCTCAGATCGGCTCCGCCGCCCGCGCTCAACGTGTCGCCGCCGTCCTTGCCGCGCAGGGTGTCCCTTCCGGACATGCCCACCAGGTTGTTCTCCCCGCTTGTGCCCACGAGCACGTCGTCGCCGGCTCCCCCGACGACGCCCTCGATCCGCCTCACCACGTCGCGTGATGGCCCGTCCTGCGGGCCACCGTCGTTTCGCACACCGTCGCCCAGCGTGACCTTGAGGTCGTCGGCGCGGTCCCGGTAGAGGATCAAGTCGGCGGACCCCCGGCCGTCGTGAAGGTCCGGTCCCGCGCCGCCGTCGAGGACGTCGGACTTCGACGCACCGATTAGGACGTCCCCGCCGCCGCCTCCCTCCAGGTTCCCGATGAGGAACTGGGTCTTGAGCTTTGCGCGGTCGGCCAGGCCCTTGAGATCGGCGTTGATTCGGGCGAACCCGCCGAGCGTGCACTCGGCGCGAGTCGGGGAGATCGAGGTGCAGTCGCTGCCTGCGCTGATGCTGGCCCCGGGGTCCCTGACGGTGATGTCCGACCCGTCGCTCGTGGCGGTCAGCCGGTTCGCCTCGCCACCGTCGGCCTCGTAGAAGAGCTCGTCGTTCTCGCCCCCGGATTGGACGCTCACCGTCGACCCGGCGGCCGCGGCCGGCCATGTCAGAACGGCTGCCAGCGCCCCTGCGAGCGCCAAGCGTCCCTGCATCGGTGACCAGTGTACGCCCGGTTCCATAGGATGCCCGCCCAATGAGTGAGACACCCGTAAACGTCACCGTCACGGGCGCGGCCGGCCAGATCGGCTACGCGCTGTTGTTCCGGATCGCCGCCGGCGAGATGCTGGGCCCGGACCAGCCCGTGCGGCTGCGGCTGCTCGAGATCCCGGACGCGGTCAAGGCCGCGGAGGGCACCGCGATGGAGCTCGACGACTGCGCCTTCCCGCTGCTGGCCGGCATCGACATCCACGACGACCCGAAGGCCGCCTTCGACGGCGCCAACGTCGGGCTCCTGGTCGGGGCTCGCCCCCGCGGGCCCGGGATGGAGCGCTCCGACCTGCTCGAGGCCAACGGCGGCATCTTCAAGCCGCAGGGTGCGGCGATCAACGCCGGCGCGGCCGACGACATCAAGGTGCTCGTCGTCGGCAACCCGGCCAACACGAACGCGCTGATCGCGATGTCGAACGCGCCCGACGTCCCGAGCGAGCGCTTCACCGCGATGCTGCGGCTCGATCACAATCGGGCGATTGCCCAGCTTGCGGCGAAGCTAGGGGTGGCGGTCTCGGAGATCAAGCGGATGACCGTCTGGGGCAACCACTCGACCACGCAGGTGCCCGACATCGGCAACGCGCAGGTGGGCGGGGAGTCCGCCTGGACGGCGGTGGGGGACGAGGCGTGGATCCTCGACGAGTTCATCCCGACCGTCGCCAAGCGGGGCGCGGCGATCATCGATGCCCGGGGCGCCTCCAGCGCCGCGTCGGCCGCGAACGCCGCGATCGACCACATGCACGACTGGGTCCTCGGCACGCCCGACGGCGACTGGGTCTCGATGGGGGTGCCCTCAGACGGCTCCTACGGAATGGCCGAGGGGATCATCTCCGGGGCGCCCTGCACCTGCTCGGGCGGCGAATGGAGCGTCGTCGGCGATCTGCGGATCGGCGACGCCCTGCGCGAGCGGATCGACGCTACCGTCGCGGAACTCCAGGAGGAGCGCGACGCGGTCGCGGGCCTCGGCCTGCTCTAGGCCTCCGCCGGGTCGGCGAACTCGGCCGGCTGCTTCGTCAGCGCCGCGGTCACCGCCGCGATCTGGTTCGGCGTCCCGAGCAGCTCGCGCTGGAGTTGCTCCTCCAGCGCCAGCGAGTCCTCGGAGCGGGCGCGGGCAGACTCGTTCAACAGCCGCTTGCCGCGGCGGATCGCGTCCGGTGAGCGCGAGGCGATCTCGGCCGCGAGGTCGCTCGCAGCCGCGCGCGGGTCGTCGGCGATCCTGGTCACGAGGCCCAGTCGCAGCGCCTCCTCGGCGTCGACGAAGCGTCCGGTGAAGACCAGCTCCTTGGCAACGTCCAGCCCGACGAGCGTCGGAAGCGTCTGCGTGATGCCCATGTCGGGGATGAGGCCGTACTTGACCTCCATCACCGAGATGCGGGTGTCCGGGGCCGCAATCCGGATGTCGGGCCCGAGCGCCAGCTGCGACCCGCCGCCGATGCAGTTGCCGTGGAGCGCTGCGATCACCGGCATCGGCAGGCGCTGCCAGTCGTAGGTGATCCGCTGCGCCAGGTTCGCCGCGTCGGCGTCGCGATGGCCGAAGACCTCTTCCATCCGCGCCGGTTCGGCGGCGAAGCTCGGGAAGTCCAGCCCCGAGCAGAAGCTGGGCCCGTCTCCCGAGATCACCGCGGCTCGGACGTCCCGGCGCCCTGCGAGCTCGCTGGCCGCGGCGTCCAGAGAGGTGAACATCTCCCAATCCAGCGCGTTGTGCTTGTCCCCCCGAGTCAGGCGAACGTCGGCGACGTTCGCCTGGTAGGTGACCCGGACCCTGTCCGGGTTCACGCGGCGCTGTAGGAGCGGCCGTCCTTCTTCACGCGCCCCTCCTTCTGGAGGTCGCCGAGCACGCGGTACATGTAGTTCGGCTTGATCTTCAGCTGCGTGGCGATCTCGGACGCCGAAATCCCGGGGTTCTCGGCGATCAGCTTCACCGCCTGGTCGGCGCGGGTGTTGCGGCGCCCGGAGCGCTTGCGGCCGTTACCGGAGGCGGAGCCGCGCGGGCGGCCGGGGCCCCGCCGGCCCTCGCGCCCTCCGGTGAGGCTGGAGAGCGCCCGCTTGAGGTCCGAGGCCTCGGACTCGAGTTCTTTGATCCGCTCGCGGATCAGCTCGGCGGCCTGGTCGACTGTCTTCGAAGGCATGGTTGGGGTCCCGTCGTTGGAGTTGTTTCTGCCAGATGCTGTGCGTCACACTGTAAGTGTGCGGGTGAGGGTAACAGTGTGAGTGTGTCAGTTCGCGCGGCCGTGGTTGCCGACGCGGGAGCGATTGCGCACGCACACGTCGCGGCTTGGCGGGCGGCTTACGCCGGGCTGCTGCCTCAGCGGATCCTCGATGGCCTCTCGGTGGCGGGTCGGGAGTCGCAATGGCGGACGCGCCTGGCCCCCGCGAGCCGGGGCCCGAGGACCCTTGTCGGGGAGGACTCCAGGGGCGTCGCCGGCTTCGTCACCTACGCGGTCCCGGCCCGCGACCCGGAGGAGGCGGCCGGCGTCGGCGAGATCCCGGCCCTGTACGTGGACCCGGCGCGATGGGGCTCGGGCCTGGGCTCGGCCCTGCTCGAGACGGCCGGCGCGCGATTGGCTGAGGCGGGTTGCCGCGAGGGCATCCTCTGGATGCTCCAGGGGAATGACTCCGCGGCGGGCTTCTACAGGAGCCGAGGCTGGCGCGACGACGGCGGCCGGCGGCCCAGCCAGTACTTCCCGGCGGAGGCGCAGCTCGAGGAAGTCCGATTCCGCAGGGCGCTGTAGGCGGGCCTGGGGCGCTAGCCGGGGAGCTTGTCCGACTTGGCCGCCTCGCCGGGACGGCGGCGGGGCAGCGTCCCGAACACCGCGTCCCAGAGGGGGGTCGAGACGCCGAACCCGTAGCGGTGGTCCTGGAAGTGGTGGCGCATGTGCTGCTCGCGCAGGTTCCGTCCGAACTCGCTCTTGGGCACGAAGTGGTGAACGTAGTAGTGGGTGTAGTCATAGACCAGGTAGCCCGCGATGAACCCGCCGAAGACGGGGAACACGGTGGGCGTGCCCAGAATCAGCCAGAAGAGGCCGAAGAACAGCGACGCGAGCGGGATGCTGGCGCCCGGAGGCATCACGAGCCGGAGCTTGTCGTTGGGATGGTCGTGGTGGACGCCATGGATGATGAAGTGCATCTTGCGGCCGAAGGCGTTGTCGGGCTCCCAGTGGAAGAACTTGCGGTGGAGCCAGTACTCGGTGATGGTCCAGATCGCCACGCCGGCCACGAACAGGCCCAGGACCTCCCAGGCCCCCTGGCCCCGGTCGGCGCCCAGCCATGCCATCGCAACGATGACCGGGATGAAGATGATCGCCGGGACCGACGGGTGAATCCTCGAGAAGAAGTCGAGGAACCGGTTCTGGAACAGCGGTGGGGAGGCGCTGAGCCGTGCTGTCCGCTCGGGCGTTGCCATGCGCCGCGATTCTAGCGCGGCCGGCGCTCCAAGCCGACCCCCGGAGTCGGGATTGCGCAGCTCCCCGCAAAGCCCGCGAAGTCTCGTCAACGAGCTGTAAAGAAACCCGGCGATTTGCGAGAACGGGGCTCCCGCCCCGCGCCGGGACGTGGTTTATTCGGAGCATGCTCGAGGTCGAACAGCCCCCGGCGGAGGTCGCCGCCGCCATCGGATACACGCGGGCCGACGGCAGGCGCAGGCGCAAGAACGGTCGCAGCTGCGAGGACTGCTTTTTCCACCGGAGGATGCTCTGCGCCCTCGCACTCGACGAGCCCTGCTCCACCTTCCGCGCGGACACGCCGGATGGCCTGGTCCCGCCGCGGCAACCTGCGTTGCTGGTCCGGGCGTCCGACTCGGCCTGAGCCCCCACCGGTTTAGAGTCCTCCGCTAGATGCGGATCACTGTTCTCGGAAAGTCACCGTCCTGGCAGGATGCGGGCGGTGCCTGCAGCGGCTACCTGATTGAGGCGGGCAAGACCGCGCTGCTACTCGACTGCGGGAACGGGGTCTTCGGCAAGCTCCGCCAGCGGCGCGACTACACCGAGATCGACGCGGTGGTGATCTCTCACCTGCATGCGGACCACTTCCTGGACCTCGTCCCCTACGCGTACGCCCTCACCTACGCCCCGCGCCAGCAGCCGGTGCCGGTGCCGCCGTGGCCGGGAACCGACGATCCGGCCAGGCCGCGCCTGATCGCACCCCCCGGTGCCGCCGAGACGTTCCGGCGAGTGGTCGGGGCGTGGGGGAACGACGATCTGATCGACAATGCCTTCCTGCTCGAGGGATATGACCAGGAATCCCAGGTCGAGGTCGGCCCGCTGCGGATCCGCTTCGGCGAGGTCCCCCACTTCACGGAGACCTTCGCGGTCGAGATCTCCGAGGTGGACGGTGGACGCTTCACGTTCGGCGCCGACTGCCGCCCCGGACCGGAGATCGTCGAGTTCGCCCGCGATGCCGACCTGCTCATCATCGAGGCGACCCTGCCACGACCGGAGCGGACCGGGATCCGCGGCCATCTCACCCCCCAGGAGGCGGGCGAGCACGCCCGGACGGCCGGGGCCAAGCAGGTGGTGATCACGCACATCTCGGATGAGCTCGATCAGGTGTGGGCGCGCAAGCAGGCCTCGGCGGCCTACGGCGGGCCCGTAGACGTCGCCCGCGAGGGCGCCGTCTACGAGATCTAGCGGCGCCAGCTGCGGGGCTCAAGAAACTCCCGGGCACGGCCGATGGTGTAGCGGAGGTGCCGCCCGGCGTCCGGTCGAGCCTGCCTCCACGACCGAGATGAACGCACGCCAGCCCGGCAGATGATGACCGCACGCCAGCCCGGCAGATGATGAGCGGATTCTCAGATCCGACGGCGGACCACGGAAGCTGGGAGTACAAGCTCGAGACCGGCGAGATCTACTGGTCGGACGGGGTCTACCGGGTCCACGGCGTCTCGCCCGGCGATTTCGATGCCAGGTACGACGAGATCCGGGCCCTGATCCACCCCGATGACGTCGAGCGCTATGGGGCATCCGTGGCTGACGCGGTGGCGACCCGCTCTCCCTTCGCAGTCCAGCATCGGATCATCCGGCCCGACGGGGCCGTGCGCACGGTGGTCGTCCGGGGCGAGTTCATGCCTGGGCCCGCCGGCCAGTCCGATCGGCTCGTCGGGACCACCCAGGACGTGACCGGGCGGGAGGGTGCCGAGGAGCGCCTCTGGCACCTCGCCAACCACGACTCCCTGACCGGGCTCTTCAACCGCCGGCGCCTGATGGAGGAGCTCACGCGGGAGATCGCCGTGGCGCGCCGAAGCGGCATCGCGGGCGCGGTGCTCATGCTCGACCTGGATGGTTTCAAGGACATCAACGACTCCCTCGGCCACGTCGCCGGCGACAACCTGCTGGCCCGCGTCGGGGACGGCCTGCGCCGCCGCCTTCGGGCGACGGACACGCTCGCCCGGATCGGCGGCGACGAGTTCGCGATCGTGCTTCCGGGCTGCTCTGCGACCGAGGCCCGCAAGGTCGGCGAGCACCTGCTGACGGCTCTGAACGAGGGCGCGAGCGTCAGGATCGCGGGGCGTGAGCGACGGGTCTCGGCGAGCGTGGGAGTCGCGCCGTTCGGCGCCGGGGCCGAGCAGGATGCCGACGGCCTGCTGGTCGAGGCGGACCTAGCCATGTACCGGGCCAAGCAGGAAGGAGCGGCCCCTGTTGAGGTCTTCGACGAGGAGATACGAGCCGAGCTCGCCGCCCGAGTCCAGGTCGAGGGGGAGCTCCGCGAGGCGCTGGAGGAGGGGCAGCTGGAGGTTCACTACCAGCCGATCGTCGAGCTCTCGGACGGCTCGGCGGTAGGTTGCGAGGCGCTCGTGCGGTGGCGCCATCCACGGCGCGGGCTGATCGACCCCGGCGAGTTCGTGCCGGTCGCGGAGGAGCAGGGGCTGATCGGCCGGGTGGGCTCCGAGGTGCTCCGCGCCGCGTGCGAGGAGGCGCACAGCTGGCGCCAGCAGGCCCACCGGGCCTTCGTCTCGGTCAACGTCTCGCCCCTGCAGCTGGTCCGCGGCGACATGGCCCGCGAGGTTCGGTCGGTGCTCGCCGAGACCGGCCTCCCGGCGCAGCTCCTTTGCCTGGAGATCACCGAGACCTCGCTCATCGACGACGCGGACGTGATCGCACCGGCGCTCGAGGCGGTTCGCGACCTGGGGGTGCGGATAGCGATCGACGACTTCGGCGGCGGGACGTCATCGCTCAGCTTCCTCAGCATCCTCCCGATCGACATCATCAAGATCGACCAGCGCTTCGTCCAAAGCCTCACGCGCCGACGCGACGACCGGGCGATCGTGGCCGCGGTGCTCTCGATAGCGGAGGAGCTGGACCTCACCGTCATCGCCGAGGGCGTGGAGGAGGATCTCCAGCACGGCGAGCTCCGCGAGCTCGGCTGCACCCTCGCACAGGGCTTCCTCTACGCGCGGCCCGTGCCCGCGGGGGCGCTCGACCTCACGGGCTATGCGGAGACCGGCCAGCCGGGCGTCGGCGATCCGACCATGATCCGCGAGTTCATGCGCCAGATCGGGATTCCGGCACGTGTGGGTCCTCCATGAGCGGCATCGCGATCGCGGTCGGGGTGCTCAACCTCGTCCTGGGCTTCGTCTATCTGAACTACGGGACGATGACGGCCATCGAGATGACTCGGAATCGCAAGACGATGGGCTTCTCGCACTTCGGGGCCGCGTGGATAGCGATGGCTTTCACCTGCGGCCCCCACCACCTGGTCCATGGTGTGCATCTCATGTTCGAGGGCCGCAACGGGGGCCTGCTCGACCTCCTGGCCGTGGCGATCGGCGTACCCGCGGGCGTGATCTGGTTCGCGCTCCGGGTCGAGGCCTTCATGGGCGAGCGGGGCGACCGGTTCATCACTGGCAGCCCCGGCTGGGTGCTCGCGCTCCCGACCCTCTTCGGCATCTACGTGACGGCGCTGATCGCCGGCGCGATCGATATAGCGAACACGGCGAACGAGTTCCGCCCGATCGTGGCGGCGAACATCATGCTGGTGATCCTCTATATGGCGATCGGCTGGTTCCTGGTGCGCACGCAGCTCGCGAACCGCAAGCACCTCGGAGGCTGGTCGGTGTCGGGCCTCGCCCTGGCCGTGGTGTTCCCGACCTGCGCCGTGATGCACGGCATCTACGCCTATTACATCTACACCGGGCACTACCTGTTCGACATGCACGGATTCTGGATTGACTGGCTGGCGGTACCGGCCGCGATGTACTTCCTATGGGTCGTCCACGCGCTCTACCAGGGCACCTTCCGCGACTGGAACGGCGCCCCCGGGCGCTCCCGCGATGCCCAGGGCGCGCGGGCTCCCGGGCCGCCGGCTGCCGAGACCGGCACCGCCTGAGGGACGGCCGGCGATAGGGCGCCGTCTCGGCGGGTATATGCTCACCGTCCGCATCGAACCGAGCTTGAAGTCGCAGGAGGAGAGTGCAAGAGATGGCAAAGGGAACACGAGCTGAGAAGGCCTGGGAGACCGGGCGCTCGGCGGCCGACAACGAATACATCCGGCGCCTCATCGAGGACGAGGACCTTCGCGAGAACCTTCAGGACGCGTTCAAGTCTGCGAAGAAGGCGTACGGGCGGGTCAACAACGGCCAGCCGGCGAAGCGCCTGATGGACGACAAGAAGGTCCATCGCGAGCTGAAGAGCGCGGCCGAGTCCCTGCGCGAGGCGTCCGACCAGCTGCGCGGCAAGCGGGAGAGTCACACGGCCCGCAACCTGCTGCTGCTGAGCATCGTGGGGGCGATCCTGGCGATCGCCCTGTCCGAGGACCTGCGCAAGGCCGTCCTGGACCGGCTGTTCGGGGCGGAGGAGGAGTTCGAGTACACCTCGACGACCACGGCTGCCTCGGCGCCCACGACCTAGCTCTCAGCTCGGGGCCAGCGCACGGGCCACCCGGCCCGACTTAGAATCGCTGTCTGATGGGCTCGGCGACGATCTCCAGGCCGCTTCGCGGCGAGAGGGCCGTGCGCATCATCGAGGCGATGCGCGACTCCGTGGCCGAGGTGGGCGTTGCAGGCTCGACCTTCGAGCGCGTGGCCACGCAGGCCGGCGTCAGCAGGGGGCTCCTCCACTACTACTTCGGCACCAAGGAGCGGCTCCTCGTCGAGGTGATCCGCCGCGACACGGAGATCCGCATCGAGACCCTGGGAGCGGCGCTGCGGCGGGCCGAGACCGCCGACGCCATGATCGCGGCGTTCTTCGAGACCTTCGCCCGCACCATCACCGAGGGAACGGGCTACGTGTACATGGTCAGCGAGCTCTTCGTCGCGGGCCGTCACAGCCCCGAGCTCACCAGGGAACTCGGGGAGCTCTACAGCCGCGCGCGAGCGGAGTTCGCGGAGATCCTGCGTCAGAAGGAGCGGCATGGCATCGTGCGGCTGCGCTTCGGCGCGGAGGCCGTCCTGGCCTATCTGTTCGCCGCCGGCGACGGTGCCGCGGTCCAGCAGCTCACCGATCCGACGCTGGATGCGGACGAGGCGGCCCAGGCGAGCTACGAGGTCGCCCGCTTCCTGCTCGAGGCCCGAGACCTTCGGTGATCGATCTCACACAGGGCCGCCCGGACGGCGGCTAGCGTCGCCGGCCCAAAACCGGACGCTCCGAATCAAACGAGACAGGAGGCTGGCGTGAGGGCCGGAATGAAGACGCTCGCCGGGTTCCTGGCGAGGCGCCGCTGGTACGTCGTCGGCGCCTGGCTCGCCGTATTGGTGGCGGCGATGCCGCTGGCCTCGCGCCAGACCGAGGAGCTCACCGGAGGCGGCTTCTCGGTGCCGGGCTCGGAGTCCGCGCAGGTCGAGGAGGCGATCGCCAGCGACTACGAGGGCGCGCGGGACGGCGCGATCGCGGTCGTGCTCGATCCGACCGGCGACCCGGCCGATCCTGCGGCCGCCGTGGCCCGGATGCAGGAGGCCGTCGCGGCGGCCCCGGGGCTCGAGCTCGAGCCGGCCGCCTCCGCCGAGGCCAAGGCGACGCTCGAGGCGGGCGACATCGCGGTCGTCCCTCTGGTGACGGACCTGCCGACGGACACCCAGACGGACGCGGCCACCGACCTGCGAGAGGCGATCGGCCCGGGAGCCGAGGAGGTCGGGGTCACCGCCTACCTCGCCGGCCAGCCGTCATCGTGGGCAGGCCTCCAGGAGCTCTCTAAGGAGGATCTCGAGAAGGCGGAGGTCATCGGGTTCCCGATCGTCGCGCTGATCCTGCTCGCGGTCTTCGGATCGCTGGCGGCGGCGTCGCTGCCACTGGCCCTGGGGTTCGTCTCGGTGATCGTCACCGGGGCGATGATCTTCCTGCTCTCCCAGCAGATGGACATGTCGGTCTTCGTCACCAACATGGCCTCGATGATCGGCATCGGGGTCGCGGTGGACTACTCACTGTTCATCCTGGCCCGGTTTCGAGAGGAGGTTCGCGCGGGCAAGGGCGCGGCGGAGGCTCGCGCCGAGGCCCTCGCGACATCGGGCCTGGCGGTCGTTTTCTCGGGGATGGCCGTGGTGATCTCGCTGGCGGGCCTGTTCATGGTCAACAACCAGACGCTTCGGTCGATGGCGCTGGGAGCGATGATCGTCGTCGCGATATCGATCCTCACCGCCGTCGTGCTACTGCCGGCGCTGATCCGCCTGCTCGGCCACCGGGTTGAGGCGGGTGGCGCGATCTGGTCGGTGATCCTCTTCTTCCGCAGGTCGGTGCTCCACCGACGCCGCCGGCCGGGTGCGAGCCGCGACGATGGGCTTGGCTTTTGGGAGCGCTGGACGCGGGCGGTGATGTCCAGGCCGTGGCTCTCGATCGGGGCCTCCGCCGCGGTCCTGCTCGCCCTCGCCCTGCCGGTGCTTGACATGGAGACCGGGACCGGCGCGCTCGATCAGTTCCCGGACGACCACGACGTGGTGATCGGCAACGAGCTTGCGAGCGAGGCGACGGGCGGCGGGGCGAACCCCGTGGACCTGCTGATGCGCTTCGACGAGGGGGAGCTGAAGGACCCTCCCAACGCCGTGGCCGCCGAGGCCCTCACGGCCGGCGTCGCAGCGGATCCCGACGTGGCGTCGGTCGCCGACCCGGCACCGGGAGAGGGGACCGCGCTGATCGCCGCGACCCCGCGCGACGCCAGCGACTCCGACCAGACGGCGGCCCTCGTCGAGCGGCTTCGGACCGAGGTCGTGCCGGCGTCCGGGGCGGCCGAGGTCGCCGGGGTCGCCGTGGGCGGCGAGGCGGCGCGGATCGTCGATGTCCGCGACCAGATCGACGGCTCGATGTGGAAGATCATCGCTTTCATCCTCGGCTTCTCGTTCCTGGTCCTGATGCTCATGCTGCGCTCGATCGTCCTGCCGCTGAAGGCGATCACGATGAACCTGCTGTCGATCGGGGCCGCCTACGGTGTGCTGGTGATCGTCTTCCAGTGGGGCTGGCTCGACGGCTTCCTGGGCTTCCAGTCCACCGGCGCGATCGACACCCTCACACCGCCGCTGGTCCTGGCCGTGGTCTTCGGGCTGTCGATGGACTACGAGGTCTTCCTGCTCTCCCGGATCCGCGAGCGCTACGAGGCGCACGGGGACAACACGTTGGCGGTCGCCGAGGGGCTCTCCTCGAGCGCCCGCACCATCTCCTCGGCGGCGCTCATCATGACCTCGGTCTTCACCGTCTTCGTGCTCACAGGCGTACCGTCGATCAAGGAGCTCGGGCTCGGCAATGCGGTCGCGATCGCGCTCGACGCGACGCTCGTCCGCCTGATTCTGGTTCCGGCCGCGATGCAGCTGATGGGCGGCTGGAACTGGTGGCTGCCGGGCTGGCTCGACCGGATCCTGCCCGACCTCGGCTTCGAGGGTGAGGTTCGCAGCGAGCCCGAGCCCGAGCCCGAGCCAGCGCCGGTCGCGGCCTGAGGCCTGTATTGCCCGCGAGCTTGAGGGCAAGCGACGGGTCACGGAGGTTTCGTTCGGCGCCGCGCCGGCCACCTGCGAGAACGGCCCCACGTCTCTGACCAGCAGGGGCGGTCGGCAGGCTGCGGACAAGGCGACCTTCGCCCCGCCGACCGGTGTCTGCAAGACCGGCTGGCTGGACTGGGTGGTCAAGAAGGTCTAGATGAGCTGACTACCGGCGCGGGAACGCCTTCGTGAAGGCCAGCATCCCGCGCGGGCGGCCCCTCATCCGCAGGCGGCGGCTCAGCATCGCCCGGCTGGGCCTGATCGCCCCCTTCGAGATATTGATCCAGTCCGCCCACGACGCCGAGAGGGTGACATCGGGGGCGGCGGCCCGGCCTCGTTCGGCGCGGGTGGAGCCGTTGGCGACGATCACATGCCAGGGCTCTGCGTCCTCGAAATCCCACTGGACCGTGAGCGGCCGCCCGTTCACCGCCGCGGTATCGGCGGAGTTCGCGATAACGTCGAAGTAGATCTCCTGGACCTCGGGCGAGGCGTCGGGATGGCCGTTCGGCTCGCCCATGACGCCGGCCTCCAGCAGGCGGATCTGCCGAGCGGCGATCTCCTCAGCGGGGATGTCGGGGTCCACCGGGAGCACTCCCGGCATCTCCTCCATCGGGTAGCCGATCGCCCTCCACTTGGTCCGGACCGACTTGAGGCCGAAGGCGAAGATGTCCTCCATCTCGAAGCCGTAGGCGCGCGTGTACTCACGGTTGAGCCCGTCGGGCGGCACGAACACGGCGAGGGAGTACGGCATGACCTCGAGCAGGATCTCCCGTACCGCCGCCTTGCACTCGTCCGACTCGGCCAGGAGCTCGGAGAGCACCTTGACGCCGAACCCGATGTGGCGCTGCTCGTCGCGGGAGACGTTCGCCATGCCCGCGGAGAAGCCGGGCATCGTGCCCTCCTTCGCGAAGTAGTCCTCGATGAAGTGCTGGCCGGGCTGCGCAAGGGTCGCCTCGACGACGAGGTGGTAGAGCGCGATCGCCTGCGCGAACTTCGGCAGCGAGCGGTCCCGGCGCAACTCGTCCGCCATCGAGTCCAGCCGGGCGAAGACGTTGCGGTAACCCCATCCGAGCTGCTCCTCGGTGAAGGCGAGCGTCGAGCCGATGTCCTCGCCCGCGCCGATCACCTCCTTGAAGAAGCGGTGGAAGAAGACGGCGTGCCTCGCCTCGTCGACCTGTTGAGTGGCGAGGAAGTACTTCTGCTCCTCCTTCGGGGCGGCGTCGATGAAGGGGGAGAGGTTGTCGGTGACCGAGTCCTCGCCGAAGAAGAACATCGAGTAGATCCACAGCGCGCTCTCGCGCTGGAGGCCGGTGAGCGAATCCCAGCCGGCGCGGTCCTCGGAGAAATCGAGGTCGTAGGCCGACCAGTTGCCCTTCTCCCACCGCCGGTAGAGGTCCTCGTATGAGATCTGGTCGGCGAATGACCGCTCGATCCCGTCCTTCTGCGCAACGCTCATCGGAGCACCCTTCTGTTGCCGCTACTCGCTCGTACGGACTATAACTGACCGTCTGGTCAGTTTAGGCGGCAGGAGCCGGCCCTTCAAGCGCAGGGCCGGCGCCTCGACCAGGCGCCAACTGACGAACGCCACCGGCAGGACGGTGAGGAGGGTGAGGGCCGCGACCGGCCACGGCGAGCCGGGGCCAAGCGCCGATACCCACAGCTGCGTGACGGGGAACGCGTAGAGGTAGGTCGCGTACGAGAGGTCCCCGTGGGCGGCCAGGTCCGGTAGGCGGCGGCCCCCTTTGAACCCGAGCCAGAGCACGGCGTAGGAGAACGCGAGGGCGAACGCGAGCGGATAGACGGCGGTCCAGGCGAGCGCTGCGGTGGTCACCACCAGGGCGATCACGCCCGCGCCTCGGAGCGGAAACGTGTCGCGGTTTACGAACAGTGCCGAGCCCGCGAGGAAGAAGACGGCGACCTCCCGGTGGTCGGGGTTGGCCAGGAGGGGCAAATGCTCGGGCCAGGCCAGCGCGCCGAGCACGATCGCCCCTGCGGCAACGTTGAAGAGGC
The DNA here is from genome assembly GCA_963807385.1 of uncultured Solirubrobacterales bacterium. Classification (GTDB taxonomy): domain Bacteria; phylum Actinomycetota; class Thermoleophilia; order Solirubrobacterales; family 70-9; genus JBDTSW01. Next base: position 327,249 of record CAWEBQ010000003.1, on the reverse strand, counting down.
GTCGGCGCCCGAGCAGCCCGGCGATGCCGGCAATGCCGACGAACAGGTACATCTTGAGCTCCACGGGAAGGGTCCACAGTGAGCCGTTGACGGCCGCCCGCGGGTTCTCGGCGAAGACGCCGGGCAGGAAGTACTGGAGGTCCAGGAGGCTGGCGCCCCCGACCGCGTAGGTGACCGTGGACCTGTCCCCGAGGAACTGACCGGGCGAGAACGTCGATACCGCGGCGCCGACCACCAGCGTGAGCCCGATCGCGACCCAGAGGGCGGGGTAGATCCGCAGCAGGCGCGCCTCTGCGAACCCGTAGGCGTTGCCGCGCCGCCGATAGCTCTGGGCCACCAGGTATCCCGAGATCGCGAAGAACATCGCGACGCCGATCCCCGGCAGGCCCAGATGGAACGGTGCGACGGAGCCGATTGCCTCCGAGACGGCATCGCGGGTGTTCCCGTCGTCGCTAGAGAGGATAAAGCTGTGCCCAAGCAGCACGAAAAGGGCCCCGACCATGCGGAGCGTCCCGATGTTGTTGCGGCGCGACGGAGCGGCCGCGAGGTTGGAGGCCCCGGTCGGCATCGAAGCCGGGGATTGTGACGGATACGCTGGCCGGGATGAGCAGCACGGGCGGAGCGGAAGGTGCGACGAGGCGGCGGCTCTCCGCCGCCGACAGGCGTACCGCGATCCTGGGCGCAGCGTTGGAGGTCTTCTCCGAGCAGGGCTTTCACGGCGCGTCGCTGGAGGACGTCGCGGTGCGTGGCGGCGTCTCCAAGGCCCTGATCTACGAGCACTTCGACTCCAAGCGCGAGCTGGAGCGCGCGCTCCTGGAGATGCACGTCCACGAGCTGCTGGGTCGCGTGAGCGCGGCGATCGCGACCGCCCGCTCCGAGGAGGAGCGGCTCCGCGACGGGGTGGACGCCTTCCTCGCGTTCGTGGAGGAACGCCCCGTCGCCTGGCGCCTGCTCTTCCGCAACGTCGGCGACCCCGACATCGCCGAGGCGTTCGACGCGCTGCGCGAAGAGGTCAGCCGCACGATCGCGGCGCTGATGGTCGCCAACGCGCCGAAGGGCTTCCGCGACGCCGAGCCCGACTTCGAGCAGGCCACCGAGATGATGGCCCAGCAGCTGACCGGGGCCGTTCAGTCGCTCGCGAACTGGTGGGACGACCACCGGGCCGTCCCGCGGGAGCGCGTGCTCGAGATGGCGATGGACTTCGCCTGGGTCGGGCTGGAGCGACTGGGCGGCGGCGAGCGCTGGTCGCCCTGAGCTCGCCCCGACCGCGATACCCACTTTCGCGACCCAGACGCCTGGGGCATGCCCGGCCCGCCGGCCCTAGCCCAGCTTTGGGCTGTGCCAGTCCTCACCCAGCCTTGCGGTGAGCAGGTCGCCCAACTCGCCGGCTGGGATGCGTTCCTGCTCGAGCGTGTCGCGGTCGCGCAGGGTGACGGTGCCGTCGGCGAGGGTGTCCCCGTCCACGGTGACGCCCCACGGGGTCCCGATCTCGTCCTGGCGGCGGTAGCGCTTGCCGATCGAGCCGCCCTCGTCGAACTCGGCCGGGATCCGGCCGCGTAGGTCATCGAAGATCTCGCGGGCCCGCTCGGGCATGCCCTCCTTCGAGACCAGGGGCAGGACCGCGACCTTGACCGGCGCGAGCTTTGGGTGCAGGCGCAGCACCGTGCGCTGACGGCCCTCAACCTCCTCGGTGTCGTAGGCATCAACCAGGAACGCCAGCGCGGCGCGGTCGGCCCCCGCGGCGGGCTCGATCACGTGCGGGACGTAACGCTCGCCGCTCTGTTGGTCGAAGTACTCGAGCTTCTCGCCAGAGAACTCCGCGTGCTGCTTGAGGTCGAAATCGCCGCGGTTGGCGATCCCCTCCAGTTCCGACCAGCCGATCGGGAACAGGTACTCCACGTCCGAGGTGCCCGACGAGTAGTGGGAGAGCTCGTCGGACTCATGGCCCCGCAGCCGCAGCAGGTCGGGCCGGATGCCGAGCTCGGTGTACCACTCGAACCTGGCCTGCGCCCAATGCTCGAACCACTTCTGGGCCTCCTCGGGCGGGGTGAAGAACTCCATCTCCATCTGCTCGAACTCCCGGGTGCGAAAGACGAAGTTGCCCGGGGTGATCTCGTTGCGGAACGACTTGCCGACCTGCGCGATCCCGAACGGTGGCTTCTTGCGCGCCGTCTGGAGGACGTTCTTGAAGTTGATGAAGATCCCCTGGGCCGTCTCGGGGCGCAGGTAGGCGACCGACGCGGTGTCGCGCACCGGCCCGACGTTCGTCTCGAACATCAGGTTGAACTCGCGCGCGTCGGTGAGCTCGCAGTCGGCACCCTCGCCCGGCAGTTTCGACGGCTTCTGAGGGCAGCGGGCGTCCTCGAGCTTGTCGGCGCGAAACCGCTGGCCGCACGTCTTGCAATCCACCATCGGGTCGGTGAAGCCGGCGAGGTGCCCGCTCGCCTCCCATACGCGAGGGTGCTGGAGGATCGCCGAATCCAGTGCAACGATGTCGTCGCGATCGGTGAGCATCGCCCGCCACCACTCGGCCTTGACGTTGCTCTTCAGCAGTACGCCGTAGTGGCCGTAATCGTAGGTCGAGCCGAGCCCGCCGTAGATCTCCGACGACGGGAAGATGAAGCCGCGTCGCTTGCACAGCGCGACGATCTCGTCGAGGGTCACGTCGGAAGCGGGGGTGTCCACGGCCTCGGGCACGACCCAGAACCTAGAGAAGCGAGCGAAGCGCGGTTCGCCGCCCTGCGATAATCGCGCGCCGCCATGCCGATCTACGAGTACCGCTGCGCCAACGACCACCGCTTCGAGGTGTCCCGGTCGATGTCCGACGACGCCCTCACGGAGTGCGTGGAATGCGGCGCGCCGGTGGAACGGGTCTTCCACCCGCCGGCGGTCCACTACAAGGGCTCCGGCTTCTACACGACCGACTACGCCAAGAAATCGGACAGCAAGTCAGACGCCTCGTCCGAGAAGAAGGAGTCCTCTTCCGACGGCGGCGGCTCGGACTCCAAGAAGCCCAAGACGAAGGCCGAGAGCAAGAGCAAGGAGTCCAAGGGCTCGGGCTCGTCCTCGAGCGACTAGCCCTGCGGGCAGTTGGGCTTGCGCGGCGGGCGTCCGCCCATCAGCTGCCTCGCGCCCTTCTCGCAATCCTCCGGTGAGACGACCAGGTTCCCGGCCTCGGTTGTCGCGGAGGGCGTGAGGATCGCGTCGGCGTCGTTGCCGCCGATCCCGGCGGCGACGACCAGCTGGGGCAGGGTGAGGGCACCCATGCTCGAGACCATCGCCTTGGGAGCGTTCCAGGCGATGATCGGGCCCTTGAGGAAGTTGTAGGGGAGGCGAAACGGGTCGGTCAGGCGGCCCTTGATGCCCTCGAGCACCGCCTGCTGGTAGGCGACCCGATCGGTGTCGTCCACCCCGGGGTCGGGAACCCCGTCCTCGTCGCAGTCGCTCTCACGCGTGCGCGAGAGGGTCAGTGCCTCGTCGCCGTCGACCGAGTGCGTTCCCTTGTTGAGCTTCAGCGTGAAGCCACCGTTCTCCTCGCCCCCTGAGATCACCGAGCACACCTGCTGCTTGAGCTCGACCTCGACCCCTCCGACGGCGTCGATGAAGTCGCGGAAGCCGACGAAGTCGACGATGGCCACCTCGTTCACGTCGACGCCCAAAAGGCCCTCGACCGTCTGCACCGTGAGCTTGGCGCCTCCGGTGGCGTAGGAGGAGTTGATCTTCTGCGGGCCCTGTCCGGGCACCTCGGCCAGCGTGTCACGGGGGATCGAGAGCTTGCGGAACGTGCCGCCGCCGGCCCGGACCACCATCAGCGTGTCGGCGCGGTAGGGCAGGCAGCTGTTCGGCGGCGCCTCGCCCTTGCTCGCAGCCTCGAGGCATTTCGGCGGCGTCTCCTCGCCCTCCGCGGACAGGCCGGAGGGGCGGGTGTCGGTACCGATCACGAGGATGTTCTGGGGGGACGCAGCCAGGAAGGGGTTGGCACCGTCGAGTTGCTCGCCGACACCGTCCGCCAGTTTCGACTTCTGGATCTGGGCCGAGATCGCGAAGGCAAGGATGCTGATCAAGAGCCAGACACCGGCGCCGATCGCGGCCCACTTCGCGACCTTGCGGCCGGTCGAGCGCTCCGGTTCGGCTCCTACGGGCCTGGGCTTCCCCGGCTCGCCCTGCCCCTTCGAAGCCTCCTTCGGCTTCCCCTTGGAGCGAAGCGACGCGAGGTCGGGCTTCTTGAATCCCCGCCGGGATCGATAGACCTTGTACTCGGGGCGCTCGGGGCGGTCGCCCTCGTCCGGTGGCGGCATCAGGCGTGCGAGATCCGGGTGGGTGAGGGCGGGCGGCTGGCCATCTTGTTCAATACTGCCGGATGAGCAATGCTGTGGGAGTCGACCTCGGGGGCACGAAGATGCTGGTCGGGGTCGTGGGTCCCGGCCCCCGCGTGCTCTACCGGGCCAGCGAGACCGGGTTCGGCGAGACCTCCGACGAGATTCTCGGGCGGCTCGAACTGGAGGTCCGGCGGGCGCTGGCGGCGGACCCCGGCGTGGACTCGATCGGCCTCGGCATTCCCTGCACGATCGATCGCGAGACCGGGGTTGCGATCTCCGCCGTGAACCTCCCGATCGCCGACGTCCCCGTGCGCGAGCTGATGCGCAAGCGGATCGGCATGCCCGTCTTCGTCGACAACGACGCCAACGCTGCGGCGCTCGCGGAGCACCGTCACGGGGCGGCGAAGGGCGCCCGCAACGCCGTCGTGCTGACGATCGGGACCGGCATCGGCGGCGGCCTGATCCTCGACGGCCGGGTGTACCGGGGATCCCACGGCTCCGGCGCCGAGCTCGGCCATGTCGTCGTCGAAGCCGACGGCCCTCCGTGTCAGGGCAGCTGCCCCAACCGCGGCTGCGTCGAGACGATGGCCTCGGGGACCGCCCTCGCCCGGGACGGCCGTGCCGCGGCCGAGCGCGAGCCCGCCTCCGCCCTCGGGCGGCTGCTCTCGGACGGCAAGCCGATCGACGGCCGCGCCGTGACCGACGCGGCGCAGGCCGGTGACGGGGCGGCCCAGGCGGTGATAGCGCGCGCCGGGCGCTACCTGGGGGTGGCCCTCTCGGGCCTGGCGAACGTCTTCGACCCGGACGTGATCGTCCTCGGCGGCGGCGTCATGTCGGGGGTCGGCGAGCTTTTGCTGGGCCCCGCCCGCGAGGAGCTCGCGGCGCGCGCCCTCACGCCCCAGAACCGAACCCCCGTCGTCGCGGCCGAGCTGGGCTCCGACGCGGGCATGATCGGCGCGGCGACGATGGCCGCCGACGAGCTGGGGCGGGGCTGATGGCGGGACGCCTCACCGTGTGCCCAACTCCGATCGGCAACCTCGGCGACCTGAGCGACCGCGCCCGCGCGGCGCTCACGGAAGCGGACCTGGTCGCCTGCGAGGACACCAGGCGCACGGGGCTGCTCTACGAGCGGTTGGAGCTGACCCGGCCTCGCCTGGTCTCGAACCACGAGGGGAACGAGGCCGAGCGCGCCGCCCAGATCGTCCAGCAGATGGAGCGGGGCGCACGGGTGGTCCTGATCACCGACGCCGGCACCCCGGTGATCTCCGATCCCGGGTTCCGCCTGGTTCGCGCCTGCATCGACCGCGGGCTGGACATCGAGGTGCTGCCCGGGCCCTCCGCGGTGATCACCGCCCTGGTGGCGTCGGGGCTTCCCCCCGACCGCTGGCGTTTCGAGGGCTTCCTCCCGCGCCGCGCCGGCGAGCTCGAGCGCGTGCTCTCGGGTGGCGAGACCGTCGTTGCGTTCGAGTCCCCGCGCCGGCTGCCCGAGTCGCTGGCCGCGCTCGCGACGCTGGCGCCTGAGCGCCGGGCCGCCGTCTGCCGCGAGCTGACGAAGCTTCACGAGGAGGTCGCGCGCGGGACGCTGTCCGAGCTGGCCCGGCGCTTCCGGGAGGACGTGAAGGGCGAGATCGTGGTCGTGATCGCCCCCTCTGACTCCTCGAGCGCGAGCCCGGACACGGCTTTCGCCGTTGACGCGCTGCGCCGCCTGGTCCAGGCGGGCGCCCGTCCGCGCGCCGCGGCGAGCGTCGTCGCCGCGCTGACGGGAACCCGGGCCAACGACCTCTACACCGGTTTGACCGGTCGCGAGCCGCGCCAGTAGGCACTGGAAGGGGTCGGAAGGCGCTTAACCTGCTCCTAATCGGCCAAGCAGCCACCGAGGGGGTTCAGCAGCTAGGATCGGACCCTAGAGATGTGTTGTCGCTGGGTCTGACCCGGCCAGGACGGGGAAAGGAATCCCTCGGAACATGGGTAGCACACGCCCTACGGACGGGCCCCGTTGAGGCTCGCCCGAGCCGCCACGCTCGTGGGGCTCATCATCGCAATTGTGGCCGTGGTCGCCCTCCTGCTCGGGGGCGATTCGGGCCACAAGTACAACCTGCTCTTCGAGACCGGTGGCCAGCTGGTGCGCGGCAACCAGGTGCTCGTCGGAGGGCAGCCCATCGGCACGGTCGACGACATCACCCTGACCGACCACGCCCAGGCGCGGGTGGAGATCACCACGGACAAGCCCCTCCACGACGGGACCACGGCCGTCATCCGCTCCACATCCCTCTCGGGCATCGCCAACCGCTACCTCTCGGTCGCCCCGGGCCCCAGCGGCGAGCCCGAGCTCGAGGACGGGGCGACGATCCCGGACGAACAGACCACGACGCCCGTCGACCTCGACCAGCTTTTCTCCGCGCTTGACGAGGAGACCCGCAAGAGCCTTCAAGAGGTCATCCAGGGTTCGGCCACGCTCTACGCGGGCAACACCAAGGAGGCCCGCGCCGCGTACAAGTACTTCGCTCCGGCGCTTCAGTCCACTCAGCGCCTGCTCGCCGAGCTCGATCGCGACCAGCGGACGCTGAGCGAGTTCCTGGTCTCGGGCGCCGACGTGTTCGGCGCGATCGCCGAGCGCCGGAGCGACCTCTCGGCGCTGACGGCCAACGCCAACGAAGCGCTCGGGGCGGTCGCCGCCGAGAACTCCGCGCTCGATCGATCGCTCGCCGCGTTGCCCCCGGCCATGCGCCAGGCGAACACGACGTTCGTCAACCTGCGCGCGGCGCTTGACGACCTCGACTCCCTGGTCGAGACGGCCAAGCCGGCCACGGCGAACCTCGCCCCGTTCCTGCGCGACCTCCGGCCCGTGGCCGAGCGTGCGGTGCCGGTGGTGGGCGAGCTCCGGACGGCGATTGCGAGCCCTGGCCCCGACAACGACCTGACCGACGTCCTGAAGCTCGCGCCGAGGGTGTCCGAGCTCGCCAGCGTCGCCTCCAATCGAGGGATCGACGCGATCAACGACTCCGAGGACAACGTCGCGCTGTTCCGCTCGTACTCGCCCGACCTCATGAATGCGATCGCGAAGCTCGGCCAGGTCATGGCCTTCTATGACGGCAACGGCCACTATGCGCGCGCGCTGCCCGCCGGCCTCGGCACGTTCACGTACAACCCCGGCACCGAGGAACTAACCCCGGCCTACGGCGACCCGGCCGCCCAGACCGACTTCTTCACGTCGACGGCAGGGGCCTTCGACCCGGCCGGATTCGAGCGCTGCCCAGGATCGGCATCCCAGGCGCCGGCCGACGCTTCGGCGCCGTTCCTGGACGACGTCGGCGGCCAGTGCGACCCCGGCGACCTCGTGATCGGAACGCCGTGAGGCGTATCGCCGTCATCACGACCGGACTCGCAGTCCTGGCGGCGGTGGTCGTCTTCGGGTCGGGTGCCGGGGGCACCGAGGGCCAGTACGAGGTGCGCGCGATTTTCGCCAACGGCGGGTTCCTGGTGCCCGGCGAGGAGGTGCGGATCGCCGGCGCCAAGGTCGGGCAGATCAGCGACGTCGACGTGACCCGAGCCGGTGAGACAGCTCACGCTGATGGATCACCCGAGCCGGGAAGCGCCGTCGTGGTGATGCAGATCGACGACGCCGGATTCCATGACTTCCGCGACGACGCGAGCTGCATCGTGCGGCCGCAGGGACTCCTCGGGGAGAGGTTCGTGGACTGTCGCGCCACAGAGCCCCGCGCCGCCGCGTCCCAGCCGCCGCCGTCGCTGGAGCCGATCCCGGAGGGCGAGCCCGGCGCCGGGCAGTACCTGCTGCCGCTCGAGCGGAACGGGAAGGCCGTCGACCTCGACCTCGTCAACAACATCATGGAGGAGCCCTATCCCGATCGGTTCCGCCTGATCCTGAACGACTTCGGCGCCGCGTTCGCGGCCCGCGGCGACGAGATCGAGTCCTTGATCGAGCGTGCGAACCCCGCCCTCCAGCGCACCGACGAGGTCCTCGCCATCCTCGCGCGGCAGAACCGCGAGCTCGCCCGGCTCGCCCGCGACTCGGATACCACGCTCGCGCCCCTCGCACGCGAACGCGAGCGCGTTTCCGGATTCATCAACAACGCCAACGTCGCCGCGGAGGCGACAAGCGAGCGCCGCGCCGACCTCGAGGCGCAGTTCCAGAAGCTGCCGGGCTTCCTCGCGGAGCTGCGCACGACCATGACCGAGCTCGACGGCTTCGCCGAGAGCGCGACTCCCGTGGTCTCGGACCTGGGCGATGCCGCGCCCTCACTGACTCGCATGACGAAGGCGCTGGGCCCCTTCTCGCGCGCCAGCCGCGGCGCGCTCAACTCGCTCGGCGACGCCGCCTCCGAGGCGGGGCCGTCCCTGGTCGCGGCCGATCCGGTGCTGATCCGGATTCGCCAGGTGGCGGAGGCCTCGGGCCCGCTCGGCCGGACGCTCGCCGGACTGCTGACGAGCCTTCGCCGTAACGACGGCTACAAGAACCTCCTGGCGTTCCTCTTCAACGCGGCGGGTGCCACCAACGCCTATGACTCGTTCGGCCGGTTGGCTCGCCTGAACATCCCGACGAACAACTGTGTCGACTACCGGCCGAGCCCCGAGACGGGCTGCGGCTCCTTCTTCAGCACCACAGCCAAGGGCGGGCCTCGAACCGCCGCGCCCAAGGACGCGCCTGAGCGGATCACCGAGCCTCGGGACGAGCCGGCCGTGCGGATCCCTCGGCTCGACCTCGGCGCAACGGACGGCGTTACCCGCCCCCCGGGTTCGCTAGAGCCGGACCCCGACCCCGAGCCAGGTCCTCTCGACGGTGCCGCCCTGCAGGGTCCGAAGGCCGCGGGGATGGGCGGCGCACGGCTGCTGCTCGACTACCTGATTGGCAGCTCCGATGGCCAGCGCGGCGGAAGGGGTCGGCGATGAGGCGCGCCAGCGGCCGCTTGGCGGCCAGCCCGATCCTCGTCGGTGCCGTAACCGTCCTGATCGCGACCCTCGCGGTCTTCCTGGCCTACAACGCCAACAACGGCCTTCCCTTTGTGCCTGCGTACCGGGTCTCCGCGCAGGTGCCCGAGGCGAACGCGCTCCTTCCAGGCAACGAGGTCCGGATCGGCGGGGTGCGCGTGGGCGTCGTCGATGCCGTCGAGCCGCGGCAGGACGAGGGCGGTGAGCTTTCCGTGAAGCTCGATCTGTCGCTCGATGCGGAGCTCGAGGAGCTGCCGGTTGACTCGACGGTGGTCGTAAGGGCGCGTTCGGCGCTGGGCCTCAAGTACCTCGAGATCGGGCGCGGAACGTCCGACGAGGGGCTGCCGCCGGGGTCCATCATGCCGCTCTCCGCCGCGCAGGTCGAGCCGGTCGAGCTCGACCAGGTGCTGAACACGTTCGACGAGCCCACGCGGGAGGCCATCCAGGGCAATCTGGTCGAGTTCGGGAACGCGCTGGCCGGCCGCGGCCCGACGCTCAACTCGGCCATCGGGCGCCTCAACGAGCTCGTCCCGAACCTCGAGGCGGTGATGGCCAATCTCGCGGCGCCGGCCACCCGGCTCGACCGCTTCTTCCCAGCGCTCGCCCGGACCGCAGCCGAGGTGGCGCCCGTCGCCGCGGAGCAGACCCGGATGTTTGCTTCCCTCGACACGACCTTCGGGGCGTTCGCGAACGTCGCAACGCCCTACATCCAGGAGACGATCTCCGAGGCGCCGCCGACGCTGGACGTGGGCACCGAGATCCTGCCGCGACTGCGCCCCTTCCTGGCGCACAACGAGGCGCTGTTCGCAGACCTCGAGCCCGGCATCGAGGCCCTGCGGACGAACGGGCCTACGATCGCCACCGCGCTCGAGATCGGCGCCCCGGTTCTGGCCGACGCCCCCAAGCTGAACCGCGAGCTGGCCCCGACTGCGAAGGCGCTCGAGGACTTCTCCAACGACGCCGGCGTCAACGCCGGCCTCGACCGCCTGGAGGAGACGGCCGACATCCTCACCCCGGCGCTGCGGTTCATCGCGCCGGCGCAGACGGTCTGCGGCTACGCGGGTATCACGCTGCGAAACCTCGCCGACCTGACCGGTCAGTACAACGGCTTCGGCACCTATCAGCGTTTCGAGGTGTTCGAGCCGGCGCTCGGCCCCGACAGCGAGGGAAGCCCGTCCGGCGAGCCGGCGAACACCGCCTTCGATTCGGACCTCCTCCACTACAACCCGTACCCGAACACCGCGGCCCCGGGCCAGGACCCGGTTGAGTGCGAGGCGGGGCAGGAGGGCTACGTGAACGCCCAGACGATCGGAAACGTCCCCGGCGACCAGGGCACCATTACCGACCCGGAGCTTCAGCGATGAGCGCGCGCCGCCATGCCAGGCAGCGGGTGCCCACCTGGGTCTTGGGCCTGATCATCTTCGTCCTGGTCGTCGCCGGGAGCCTGCTCGCCTACACCAAGGAGCTGCCGTTCGGCGACGACGGCTACCAGCTTCGGGCCACCTTTGACAACGCCGCAACTCTGCGCAAGACGTCGCCGGTCCGGATCGCGGGCGTGCGGGTTGGCGAGGTCACGTCCGTGTCCCGCCAGGGCGACAACGTGGAGGTGGCATTCACGGTCGACGACTCCGGCCGTCCGATTCATGACGACGCGGAGCTGGAGATCCGGCCTCGCCTTTTCCTGGAGGGCAACTTCTTCCTCGACCTGCGCCCCGGCAGCCCCAGCGCGCCCGAGCTCGACGACGACGACGAGATCCCGATCACGCGAACCGCCACCGCGGTCCAGCTCGACGAGATCCTCACCTCGCTGCAGTCCGACTCGCGCGAGAACCTGCAGGCTCTCCTGGAGGGGTACGGCACCGCGCTCACGCACGCGCCGACGCCGGAGGAGGACGCCGAGCAGGATCGCGACGCCCGTGGTGAGACCGCGGCGGAGTCCCTCAACGACTCCTTCGCCTACGGCGGCGACGCGGGCCGCAGCACCGCGATCGTCAACGAGGCCCTCCTGGGCACCGAGCCCCACGACCTCTCGAAGCTCATCGAGGCCAACCGCAACGTGTTCGGAGCGCTCCGGGAGCGGGAGGAGTCGCTCAAGGGCCTGATCACGAACTTCAACGTGACCACCGGCGCCCTCGCGGCCGAGAGCTCGAACCTGTCGGCGTCGATCCGCGAGCTGGCGCCGACCCTCGAGGAGGCGGAGCCGTCGCTGCTTCACCTCTCCGAGGCGCTGCCGCCGCTGCGGGCCTGGGCCCGCGCCCTCGAGCCCAGCCTGCCCGAGTTGCCGGGCACGATCGAGGCCTCGGGGCCGTGGCTCGATCAGGCCGCCCTGCTCCTGCGCGACGAGGAGCTCGGCGGGTTGGCGCGCCTGCTGGCGCGCTCGGCGCGGCCGCTGGCGCAGACGTCCAAGGAGGCCGCCAGGCTTCTGCCCGAGCTGACGCTCACGAGCCGCTGCGTCACCGACGTGCTCGACCCGGCCGCGGAAACCCGGATCACGGTTGATCCCAACGAGCCCGGCAACACCTCGACGGTCTGGCAGGAGTTCTTCTACGGGACGGTCAACATCGCCGGCGCGGCGGGCAACTTCGACGGCAACGGCAACTACCTGCGGGCCATGGCCGGAGGCGGCCACGCCCTGGTAGCCGCCCCGAATCTCGCCGGTTTCGGGCAGCGGGCCTATGCCACCGTCCAGGACGACTCGCCCTTCCCGGCCCGCGGGGTCCAGCCGTCCCTGCCCGCAGACGCCCCCGCGTTCCGCACCGACGTCGACTGCCACACCAACCCGGCGCCGGCCCTGAACGGGCCGTTGGCCGCTCCCGCCGAGCCGGACATGACGGTGGTCCCGTGAGGCGCGTGATCCGCGAGCATCTCGTGGACTTCGCCGCTATCACGGCGCTGATCGCCTTAGGGCTGGCGACGACGGTCTACATCCTCGCCCAGCAGCAGGCCCCGTATCCCTCATGGGTTCCGATCCTCGGCGATGACACGTTCGAGCTGCGCGGCGAGTTCGAGTCTTCCCAGGCGGTAACGCCGGGCCAGGGTCAGACCGTGAACATCGCCGGGATCAAGGTCGGCGACATCACCGAAGTCGACCTCGAAAGCGGCAGCGCGGTGGTCACGATGAAGGTCGAGGACACCTATGCCCCGCTGATTCACGACGACGCGACGATGTTGTTGCGGCCGCGCACCGGCCTTCAGGACATGGTCGTCGAGCTCGACCCGGGCACCGGCTCCGAGCCGATCTCCGAGGGCACCACGGTCCCGCTCACCCAGACCGAGTCCCAGGTGCAGTCGGACGAGGTCCTCGCCGCGCTCGACGGCGACACCCGCGCCTACCTTCAGCTGCTTCTGGACGGCGGCGGTCGGGGGCTCGGCGGCAACGGCGAGGAGCTCTCGGCCGTCCTCAAGCGGCTCGAGCCGACGACGCGCGACCTCGCCCGGATCAATCGGGGCCTCGCCAGGCGCCGCGGCAATATCGCACGCTCCATCAACAGCTTCCGGCGTCTCAGCCAGGAGCTCGGGGCCAAGGACACTCAGCTCGGCGAGTTCGTCGAGTCGTCGAACGCGGTGCTCTCCTCCTTCGCGAAGGAGGAGGCAAACATCCGCGGCACGCTGCAGGAGTTGCCCTCGGCGCTGGCGGCAACGCGCGGCGCGCTGGAGTCCGGTGACCGGCTGGCCCTGGAGCTGGGGCCTGCCAGCCAGGCGCTCGTCCCCTCTGCAGAGGCCCTGGGGCCGGCGCTGCGTGAGACGCGCCCCTTCTTCCGCCAGACGGTCGAGCCGATTCGCGATGACATCAGGCCCTTCACCAGGCAGGTCCGGGAGCCGGTCCGCCACCTCACCGGTGCCGCGATCGAGCTGAACCGGGCGACCCCGCAACTCCGCGCGTCCTTCGGTGAACTCAATCGCCTTTTCAACGCCTTGTCCTTCAATCCCCAGGGGGTGGAGGAGAGCTACCTGTTCTGGTCGAGCTGGTTCGCCCACAACACGAACGGGTTGTTCACGTTCCAGGACGCGCATGGCCCGCTCCTGCGCGGCGCTCCCTTCCAGACCTGCGGCACCGCCGCAAACGCCGAGGGATTGACGAATGACCTCGGAAGCCCGCGTCCTTTCCTGAAGTCGCTCCAGCAGCTCACGCGGGTACCGACCGCCCTGGACCCACCGCCGTACGACCCCGCCCAGCCAGCGATCTGCCTGTTGCCATGACGCCCGGATCCGACACCCGAGAAAGCGGCTGATGGCCACCCAGCCGCCGACCTTCACGAGGATCCTGATCGCCGCGGGCTTCGCCCTGTCGTGCTTCGGCCTTGCGCTGTTCCTGTGGATTGCCTTCGGAGGCCCGTCGCCGCTGAAGCCCGAGAGCTACCGCATCTCGGTGCCGTTCGACGAGGCGACCACGCTGGCGCAGGAATCCGATGTTCGGATCTCCGGCGTCTCAATCGGGAAGGTGAAGGTCGTAGACCTCGGCGATGACGGACTCGCGCAGGCCGAGCTGGAGATCCAGCCTGCATACGCGCCGATCCCCTCCGATTCCCAGGCGACGCTGCGGCAGAAGACGCTCCTTGGCGAGACGTACGTCGAGCTGACACCAGGAAGCGGCGGGCGCGAGATGATCGCCGAGGGCGGAAGCCTCGACGAGGCGCAGGTCGCGGACTCGGTGCAGTTGGACGAGATCTTCCGCGCCTTCGACGACCGCACACGCGGTGCCTTCCAAACCTGGATGCAGGGCCAGGCGGCCGCCCTGGAGGGCCGTGGCGACGACCTTTCGCTCGCGATCGCCAGCCTCGACCCGTTTGCCGAGGAGGCCGATCGGGTGCTTCGCGTGCTGGACAGCCAGCGACTCGCCGTCCGGCGCCTCGTTCGCGACGGTGGCCAGGTGTTCGACGCCCTGTCCGAGCGGCGCGGCCAGCTTCGCGGGTTGATCACCAACTCCGACCAGGTGTTCGCGACCACCGCCGGCCGCGACGCGGAGCTGGAGCAGGCCTTCCGGATCTTTCCCACCTTCCTGCGTGAGTCTCGGTCCACGCTCATTCGCCTGGACGAGTTCGCGCAGGAGACCGATCCGCTGATCCAGCAGCTCCGCCCGGGCGCCCGCGAGCTCAGCCCCACGCTGATCGCGCTGGGCGCGCTGGCCCCGGAGCTCGAGGCATTCCTGCTTGGTCTGGACGAGACGATCGAGGTCGGCCCGCGGGGGCTCCGGGCGACACGCGATCTGCTCGAGGACCACCTGCCCCCCCTCCTCACCGAGCTCGATCCGTTCCTCGCCGACTTCAACTCGATCTTCGAGATGGTTCGCCTCTACCGCGCGGAGATCGCAGCCTTCCTCGGGAACGTCGCGGCCGCCACGCTCGAGGGGGAGACCGACACCGGGCCCAACCGGCGGGCACTTCGAACCTCCTCACCGCTTACACCGGAGGCCCTGGCGACCGGCTTTCCCGAGCGGCTCGCCGTCAACCGCTCGAACGCCTACGCGCGCTTCGGCGAGTTTCTCGACCTCAACACCGGGGTTCAGGGCTTCCTGGGCTCCTACGAGACACGACACTGCGGGCCCGGGGGGAGCGGCATCAACGCCCAGCTTGACCCCGCTGACCGCGATGCGCTGATCACCACCAGCGTCCCCGAGTCCCAGGCGCTGTTCGACCGCATCCACCGCTTCGCGTTCCAGAACGCGGTCGGCAATCCGGTCTTTGCCGGCCTCGAGGGCATGTACAACACGGACGACCTCCCCGCACCGCCCTGCGTCTATCAGGGGGACTTCACTCCCGTCGGCGATCCCTCGAGCGGGACGGCGCCGACCACCTACCAGCACGTGGGATCTCAGCCGTGATTCGTGATTCAGCCGTAACTAAATGTGGCGAAAGCCGTTACAAGGAATGTGGTGTGCCCGGATGTGAACGGGTGATCTCTGTGTGCATCATCAGGTAGGATCAGTTTCGGACGATCCGAAGATAGGACCAGTACCCAAGCGCCACGAGGGCGCCGGGCTCTACATCAAGGAGGAGACAGTGAGAGGCATTCCGCGCAAGGCGGCGTTCGCCGCGCTGACGACGGTTGTCGCCCTAGGGGCGAGCAGCTCGGCGTGGGCGGTTGGCGCCGACGACATCCGAATGGACCTGACCGCAGCGGTCAGCCCCAACCAGCTGCCAAACAAGTCGAAGGGCGTGAGCCTGTTCGTGCAGCCGACCTGGGTCGACGAGGACGGGAGTCCCGCCACCGGTGCCGAGGGCGCCGAGGAGGTACGGCTCGACTTCGACGACGACATTACGCTGTCGACGAAGAAGCTCCCGAAGTGCAACGTCGAGCCAACCGGCCCGGGCGGACTCGACACCCTGACGACCGAGCAGGCGATCGCCGCGTGCGGGTCTTCGCAGGTCGGCTCCGGCAGCGCCAAGGCGCGCGTGCCCTCGTTCGGCCCCGGAGCGCCGTTCTTCTACGAGGCGGCGGAGATCGACATCACGGTGACCGCCTTCAACGGCCCGAAGTCGACGGCAGGCCAGGCTGAGTGCAACGACACCTCCCTGGGCGGCCCTTACAATTGCGAGTGGGTCGGTGGCAAGCCGACGCTGTACCTGCACACCTACAACCGGGCGTTCAACAACATCGGCCTGGTGCGAGGCGAGATCCAGGACGCGGACGACACGCTGCCCGGCGCCGGAACGCCGGCGATCGCGGGCGGCTACGGACAGCGCCTCGCGGTCACGGACGGCACGGACGTCGCCGGAGACGTCGGCGCCATCTCGCTGTTCAACGCGCTGGTTGGCAAGAAGTACACGTACAAGAAGGGTAAGAAGAAGGTCAGGGCGGATTACGTCAGCGCCAAGTGCAATCCGGCCGACGATGTCGACAGCGACGCAGGCCCGGCGCCGGATCCGGGTGTCCAGAAGGGTCTCCAGTTCAAGGCCCACACGGTGTACGACGACGACGCCTCGCACAGCGAGGGCACCGACCCGAGCGTCGACACCGACCGCACCTTCGTCCGCTGCGGCTAAGCGCCCGGTAGGACGAACGTTCGAGTGGAGGGGCGGCCTGCGGGCCGCCCCTCTTTCGTTCGCGGGTGCGATGCAGGCAGCGCCCAGCGCGGGCACTGCCCAGCCGCATGACCGCCTCGGCAGATAGGTTTCCGGCATGAGGAGGCGGGTTGGGTCGTCGTTGGCGGTGTGTGCGGCGCTCGCCGTTCTCGCCGGCTGTGGCGACGAGGCGCGCTTCTCGGAGAAGAAGGTCTTCGCGGCCGCCAAGGTCGAGGACGGGCAGGTGGAGGGCGACCCGTTCTGCGTCGTGGATGCGGTGCTCTCGAGCGCCGACGCGATCGAGGAGGAGCGCTCGCTCGAGAGCGCTCAAGCGATCATCACCTCGAAGTCGGGCAACGTGGGCGTGGTAGTCGTGCCGCCGTTCCCCGGCGACTGCGAGGAGACGGTCCAGGCGGGCCTGAACAAGCTGGATCCGTCCGAGCAGCAGGCAAAGGACTAGCGCCCTTCCCCTCACCCGTCGAGTGTCGACTCCGCGTCGCTGAGCGCCCCTCAGGCGACACTCGACCCGGCGGGGGCCGGTGGCGTCTCGTAGTCTCAGCGGCCCGTGCCGTTCTACATCACCACCCCCATCTACTACGTCAATGCGCAGCCGCACCTCGGGCACGCGTACACGACGATCGCCGCCGACATCGTCGCCCGCCACATGCGCCAGCGCGGCGAGGACGTGTTCTTCCTGACCGGCACGGACGAGCACGGCGAGCCCGTTGTCCAGGCGGCCGATAAGGAGGGTCTGACCCCGCGTGAGCTGGGCGACCGCAACGCGCCCCGGTTCCAGGAGATGGGGGAGCTGGTGGGCGCGACGAACGACTTCTTCATCCGCACCACGGACCCGCGCCACATAAAGCGGGTCCAGGAGGTGATCCAGCGGGTCTACGACAACGGCCATGTGTACGAGGGCACGTACGAGGGCTGGTACTGCCCGCGTTGCGCCGACTTCAAGACCGAGTCCGAGCTGGGCCCCGAGAACACCTGTCCGATCCACCGGATCCCGCTCGAGCGCGAGAAGGAGGACAATTGGTTCTTCCGCCTGTCCACCTTCCAGGAGCCGCTCGAGAAGCTCTACGCCGAGCGCGCCGGATGGGTGATCCCCGACTTCCGCTCCAACGAGGCGCTCTCGTTCATCAAGGGGGGCCTGCGGGACGTATCGCTCTCGCGGCCGAAGCTGAAGTGGGGGGTGCCGCTGCCCTGGGACCCGGACCAGGTGATGTATGTCTGGTTCGACGCGCTCCTCAACTACTACACCGCCCTCTCGTTCGCCCGGGAGGGGGAGGACCTGACCGAGCGGTTCTGGCCGGTCAACTGGCACTTCATCGCGAAGGACATCCTCAAGTTCCACGCGGTGTACTGGCCGGCATTGCTGATGGCGGCCGAGATCGAGTTGCCCCAGCGCGAGTTGATCCACGGCTACCTCCTTATGGAGGGGCACAAGATGTCCAAGTCGCTTGGCAACGTCCTCGATCCCGTTGAGGTGATCCATCGCTTCGGCGCCGACGCTCTGCGCTTCTACTGCTTCCGCGAGGTTTCCTTCGGAGGGGACGGCGCCGTCTCGACGGAGGGCTTCGAGCAGCGCTACGAGACCGAGCTCGCCAACGACTGGGGGAACCTGGCCAGCCGCACCCTCGCGATGATCGAGCGCTATCGCGACGGGGTCGTGCCCGAGTCCGAGCCTGATCCGGTGCTCGGGGAGGGGGCCGACGCGCTTCCCGGGCTCGACGGCGAGGTGCGCGAGCTGCTCGACGAGGTCGCGCTCACCACCGCTCTCGAAGCGATCTGGTCGCGGGTGCGACGGCTCAACCGCTACGTCGAGGAGAGCCGGCCGTGGGATCTCGCCAAGGACGAGGCCCAGGCGGAGCGCCTCGACGTCGTGCTCTACTCGCTCTCGGAGGGCCTGCGGTTCCTGGCGCTGCTCCTGCTGCCCTACCTGCCGCACTCCTCGGGACGGCTGCTCGACGCGCTCGCCGAGGGCGGACGCGAGCTCGATGCCTTCGGGGCGCGCGGCGGCGGGCAGACGATCGAGCGGATCGACGCGATGTTTCCCAGGATCGAGCCGTAGCCGAACCTAGACTGCGCCCGTGGTCGACACGCACGCCCACCTCGGCCTCTGCGAGGCCGACGACGCGGAGCTGGTGGCGTCCGCGCGGGCGGCGGGCGTCTCGCGCATCCTCACCGTGGGCCTCGACGAGCAGACGAACCGGCGGGCGATCGCCGCCGCCGAGGCGATGCCGGAGGTGTTCGCGTCGGTCGGGCGCCACCCCAATTCAGCGTCCGGGTTCGACGACCGGGCGGTGGCGGATCTCGCCGAGCTGGCGGCGCACCCGCGGGTCGCGGCGGTCGGGGAGACGGGGCTCGACCGCTATCGCGATCACGCCTCGGCCGAGGATCAGCTGCGGGCGTTCGAGGCGCAGATCGAGATCGCGCGGGAGGTCTCAAAGCCGCTGGTGATCCACCTGCGCGACGGCACAGGAGCAGGGGGGAACGTCACCGACCGGGCATACGATCTGCTCGGCGCCGAGGCGTCGGGCGTCACGGTGATCCTCCACTGCTTCTCGGCGCCGCCTGAGCGGGTCGCCGACGCTGCCGCGCACGGGTGGCACTGCTCGTTCGCCGGTAACGTGACCTACCCCAGCGCGAAGCCGCTGCGCGAGGCGGCGGCGCTGGTCCCGGCCGAGCTGCTCCTGGTGGAGACCGACGCTCCCTACCTCGCGCCGCAGCCGGTACGGGGCAGGCCCAACGAGCCGGCGAACGTGGTCGCGACGGCCGAGGTCGTGGCGGAGGAGCGCGGTGTCTCCTACGGGGAGCTCGAGACGCTGGTGGACGCCAACGCGGCCCGCGTGTTCGCGTGGTGAGGCTCGGCCAGAATTTCCTGGCCGACCCGAACCTCCTGGCCGCGATCGTCCGCTCGGCCGAGCTGGATCCGAACGATGTCGCGCTTGAGGTGGGGGGCGGCGAGGGCGTGCTGACCGGACGGGTCGCCGAGGTCGTCGAGCGCGTCTGGGTGGTCGAGCTCGACCGGGGTCTGGAGGAGCGGCTGGGCGCGGTCGCCGCCGCGACCGGGAACGTGGAGGTCGTGTGGGGCGACGCGATGAGACTCGACCTTGCGGCGCTCGACCCGCCTCCGACCTGTGTCGTCGCCAACCTCCCCTACTCGATCGCAACGCCCCTGATCCTGCGCACCATCGCCGAGCTGCCATCGGTCGCTTCCTGGACGGTGATGGTGCAGCGGGAGATCGCCGATCGGCTCCGGGCCGAGCCCGGTTCCCGCACCTACGGCGGCCCCTCGGTGCTGGTGCAGCTCGCCTGCGCGGTGAAGCTGCTGAGAGGCGTGGACCCTGCGGTGTTCACGCCGCGTCCGCGCGTGGAGTCGGCGCTGCTGCGCCTTGAGCGGATCGGGCCCGGCGCGGCGCCCGAGGTCGCGGCGCTGGTCCGGGCGGGGTTCGCCCACAGGCGCAAGACATTGGCGTCGTCGGCCGAGCACGCGGGCGTCGCGAAGCGAGATGCCGTCCGCGCCGGGCTGGTTGCCGGTGGCCTCGACCCGGCCGCTCGCGCCGAGGCTCTGGCGCCCGGAGACTTCATCCGCCTCGCCGCACGCTTGGATTCCGTCTAGATGCTCCGCGCGCCCGCCAAGCTGAACCTGTGCCTTCGCGTGGGGGAGGCCCGAGCCGACGGACTGCACGAACTTCGCTCGCTGTTCTGCCCGCTGGCGCTGGCGGACCGGATCGTGCTCGCCGAGGCGGAGGGGGAGGCGGACGAGGTGGACTGCCCCGGCGTTGATGGGCCCAACCTGGCCGGGTCCGCTCTGGTGGCACTGCGCCGCCGGGGTTGGAAAGCGTCGCCGGTGCGCGTCGAGATCGAGAAGCGAATCCCGATCGCGGCCGGGCTCGGGGGCGGCAGCGCGGACGCCGGCACGGTGCTTCGTCACCTGGCGCCCGAGCGCGATGACCTGGCCGAGATCGCGGCCGGGCTGGGGGCCGACGTCCCGTCGCAGCTCCAGCCGCGGTTCGCGCTTGTCTCCGGCGCAGGGGAGGCGGTCGAGTCGCTGCCCGAGGTCGGCGAGTTCGGCGTGGTGTTGATCCCCCTCGAGCCGGGGCTCAGGGCCGCCGAGGTGTACGCGCAGGCGGACCGGCTCGGCGGCCTGCTCGATCCGCAGGGGCTGGCGTCGGCCGAGCGCGACCTGCGCGCCGCGGCGAGTTCCGGTGCGTCGCCGTTGGAGTACGCCGAGCTGCTCACCAACGACCTCCAGGGCGCGGCGCTGTCGCTGCGGCCGGAGATCAACGAGGCGCTGGTCAGCCTGGAGGAAGCCGGGGCGGTCCGCGCGCTGGTGACGGGATCCGGCCCCACCGCGTTCGGCCTGTTCGCGGACATCGTCGCGGCCGACCGGGGCGCCGCCGCCCTACCGCCCCGCTTCGCAAACGCGATCGTCAGCTCGCCGCAGAGGGTCCTGTAGGAGGGTTGGGGTCGTGCACGTGCCGGAGAGACGCGGCGAGTGGGTCCGGCTCGGGCTGATCGGGGCCGTGGTGGCGGCCGGGTTTTGGTTGGTCTCCCACCAGTTCGAGTCGCTCGACCTCGAGCAGTTGCTCCGTGACGTCTCCGACTTCTTCGGGGCGTGGACCTACCTGCTCGCGGGCGTGCTGGCCTTTCTGGAGACGGGCGCGTTCATCGGTCTCGTGGTCCCGGGCGAGACCTTCGTCATCCTCGCCGGCGCCGTCGCGGGGCAGGGCGCGACCGACATCTACATCACGATCGCGGTCGTCTGGTTCTCCGCCTGGGCCGGGGATACGACGAGCTTCTTCATCGGGCGGAGGCTGGGGCGGGAGTTCATCCTGCGCCACGGCCCCAAGCTCCGGATCACCAAGGAGCGCTTCGAGCAGGTCGAGCACTACTTCCGAAGGCACGGGGGAAAGACGATCCTGATCGGCCGCTTCATCGGCCTGGTCCGCGCGCTGGCCCCCTTCGTGGCTGGTAGCTCGGGCATGGAGTACCGGGCGTTCGCCCCGTACAGCATCCTCGGCACGGGCCTGTGGGCCGCCACCTTCTCGGTACTCGGTTACGTCGGGTCGCGCAGCATCAACGAGATCGCCAAATCGGCCGGGACCGGCATCGCCCTGTTCGGGATCACGGTGGCGACGATCGTGGCCATCGTCGCGACGGTGCGCTTCCTGCGGGTGGCGGAGAACCGCGGCCGGGTCGTGGGGTGGATGGAGCGGCGCGCGTGGCTTCGCCCGCTGGTGGCGATCAGTAGGAGGGTGAAGCCGCAGGCGCGGTTCCTGTGGAACCGGATCACGCCTGGCAACCTCGGGCTGGAGCTCACGGCGATGGTGGCGACGCTCGCGGTCTCGCTCTTCGTGCTGGTCGGCTACGCGGGAATCATCTCGGCCGATCCGGGCCCGACTGCCGGCGACGACGCGGCACGCGAGGTGGCCCTGAACCTGGCCTCGGGATGGCTGACTGATCTGGCGAAGCTCGTGACGGGCCTGGGCTCGGCGGTCTTTACCTTCGTCTTCGGCCTGCTGGTGGCCGCCGCGCTCGCCGCGAGGCGGAGGTACGCGGCGGCCGCCGTTCTGGTGGTGTCGATGCTGATCCTCTACGCCGCGGTGCCGCTGCTGAAGGAGACGTACGATCGGCCGCGCCCGGAGGGCGGCCTGGTGGACGTGAGCGGCGACGCCTACCCGAGCGGCCACGCCGCGTACTCGGCCCTCTACGCGTGGCTCGGCCTGGCCGTCGCCTTCCTCTGGCGCCCGCGCCGGACCGTGTTCATCACCGTGGTAACCGCGGGACTGGTCGTGGCCGCGCTCGTGGGGCTGTCCCGGGTGTACCTCCAGGTTCACTGGCTGTCCGATGTCGCCGGCGGATGGGGCCTCGGGCTCTCGGCGTTCGCCCTCTGCTCCATCGTCGCTCTGGTCGCCGCCGATCTGCGCGACAATCCGGACTAGATGAGTGGATGTCTGGCGCAGTGAACCTCAGCGAGATCAACACCGAGTACCTCCTCTTCGGTGGGGCGGGACTGATCAGTCTTATCGCCTTCGCGGCGCTGATCCTGATCCCCGCGGTCGGCTCCTACGGGCGTACGTGGGAGAAGGTGACCGCGGCGGTTCTTTCGATCTTCGTGCTCGCCGCGCTGCTCCTCGTGGGCCTGGGCATGGGCGCGCTTGTCGTCTACTTCTGGGACGACATCTACGGCCTGTTCTCCTGAGCGCGATAGGCGGCGCCTGGCGGCGTCCTCGGCTGGCCGCCTCGCTCACGTAGGAGATTCCTACGCTCGCTTCGCCGGCCAGCCTGCGTCCTACCCAGGCTTGCCTCCCGCGCTCAGGCGCGCCTCGAGCCTAGAATCTCCCGGTGCCCCCGAAGCCCAAGAGCGCGAAAAGCCCTGCAAAGCAGGCAGAAGGCGGCCTGCTGGAGCAGCTCTCGGAGGCGATCGAGTCGGGCGCCGGGCTGCCGGCGGTGTGCCGGGCCGCGGGCAAGGCGCTGGGCGCCTCGGTCGCCCTGATCGACCGCTCGAGCGCCGTCCTCGCCGTCGCCGCCACCTCCGCCGCCGAGGAGAGCAAGCTGCTGGCGGGGTCCGGGGACGTGAAGTCGGCCGACCTGCGGGTGGCGGATGCGGTGGTGGGGGAGCTCCGGTACCGCCCGCGGGAGGGGACGCCGGACCCGATGCTGCTGCGGATGGTGATGACGCTGGTGGCGCTCGAGCTCGAGCGCTCCCGCGCCCCCGACTGGGCCTCCGACGAGGCCGCCGGCGAGTTCGTGCGTGCGCTCACCTCGCGGCAGGTCACCGACCGGGGCGACATCCTGGCCCGCTCCGCCGAGCTCGGGGCCGACCTCGAGCCCGGCGCCGGCGCGATCATGGCCCGGGCCGCGCCGCATGCGGCGCAGTCCGGAGAGTGGCGAGAGCGGGTGATGACGGTCGCCCTGCGGGCGCTGCGGGCGTTGAGCTCCGGGTCGCTGGCAGCGCTCACCGACGCCGACGGGGAGCATGCGGAGATCCTGGCGATCGTGCCCTGCCCCGAGGAGGCCCAGCTCGCCAGGGCGGCGGGCGCCGTCGCGGCCGAGCTCACCGACGCCCTCTCGGGCTTCACGATCACGGTGGCGTCGAGCCGTTGGACCCAGGACCCGGTGGATCTCTATCGCGCCGGCAACGAGGCGCTGCTGGCGGCGAACGTCGCAGCGGCGGAGGGAGAGTCCACCCTCGCCTTCGAGGCGACCGGGGCATACCGGCTGCTCCTGCCGGCGATGAGCGAGGACCCGGGCGAGCTGGAGCGCTTCTACGAGGAGACCGTTGCCCCCCTCGCCGCCTACGACGAGCAGTACGAGACCGACCTGGTGACGACCATCGAGGCCTACCTCGACAACGACGGCAACGTGACGCCCACGGCCGAGCAGCTCTTCACGCACCGCCACACCGTCCGCTACCGGATCGAGCGGGTCAAGGAGCTCTGCGGGCACGACATCACCTCGACCGAGGGCCGCGAGAAGCTGGGGCTCGGGCTGAAGTCGATGCGCGTCCTCGGCATCGCACCCCCGCGCGGACCGGCGCTCGAGCCGGGCGCCTCCGCGGGCCGGGTGCGCAAACCCAAGAAGGAGGACTGAGCCCTGTCCGCGATCGAGGCGAGCGTTTCGATCCCGGCGGCGCCGGAGGTGCTCTACGAGCGGCTCGCCAAGCTCGAGAACCACTGGGCGCTCGCCGACCGCTGGGTCGAGGTGGTGAGCGTCAACGGCGGCGGCGACGGGGGAGAGGTCCGGCTGAACGGGCCGATGGGGCTCAGCCGGACCGCGAGGACGACGGTGGACCGCAGCGAGGAGCCGAGGCTGATCGAAGGCACGGCGGCGATCGGCGACGACACCCGCGGCCGGGTGCGCTGGACGTTCGATCCGCAGGGCGCCGGCACGCTGGTGACGCTCCGCGCTGAGCTGGTGGACGCCGGGCGACTGGACAGGGCAGTCTGGGACCTGGGGGGCAAGGGCTGGCTCGAGAGCCGCCTTCGGGTGACGCTCGAGCGCCTGCGGTCCGAATACGCCGCATCGAGCGGCACCTGAGCTGCGCTATAGGTGCTTCAGGTGCGGCCCAACGCTTGAGCGTGAGCTCCGGGGGGAGGAATCCAACCTCCGCTGCCAAGACCAAAACTTGGAGTGCTAGCTCTACACCACCCCGGATCGGGTGCCAGTCTAGGCCGGGAACGGTCCTGCAACCTGCGTCCGGCGTGCGGCGGATCACCCCTTCGGCTCTACGATTCCCCCGTGGCTGGCCCCACCGTCCTGATCATGGCGGCGGGCGAGGGTACGCGGATGCGCTCCTCGCTGCCGAAGATGATGCACCCCGTTTGCGGGCGGCCGATGGTCGCATGGCCGGTCGCAGCGGCGCGCGAGGCCGGCGCCGAGCGCGTGGCGGTCATCGTCTCGCCGGACCGTGACCTCTCCGAGGTCCTCCCGGAGGGCATCGAGACCGTCGTCCAGCCCGAGCCCGACGGCACTGGCGGCGCGATCCGCGCGGCGGGCGAGCTGATCGCCGGTGCGGAGACCGTCGTGGTCGTACCCGGCGACCACCCGCTGATCTCCGGCGAGCTGTTGGGCGAACTGCTCGCCACCCACGCCGAGGCCGGAGCGGCGGCGACCGTCATGTCCGTCGAGCTCGACGACCCGGGCGCCTACGGTCGCCTGGTCCGCACGGCCGACGGGCAGGTCGAACGCATCGTCGAGACCAAGCACCCTGAGTCCGTGCCCGCCGAGATCCTCGCGATCCGCGAGATCTCCACCAGCACCTTCGCGTTCGACGCCAAGGCCCTCGCCTCCGCGCTCGAGCGCCTCGCCAACGACAACGAGGCCGGCGAGTACTACCTGGGCGATGTCCTGCCGCTGCTTCGCTCCGACGGGCTCGCGATCGCCGCCTACGTCTGCCCGGACCCCGCCGCCAACCTCGGCGTCAACCACCGCGCCGACCTCGCCCTCGCCGCGGCCGAGGCTCGCCGGCGCATCGCCGAACGTCACATGCTCGCGGGGGTCACCATCGTCGACCCGACCGCCACCTGGATCGACGCCGAGGTCGAGATCGGCGTCGACGCCACGATCGAGCCGGGCTGCGTCCTGCGCGGGTCCACGCGGATCGGCGCCGGCTCCCGGATCAACGCCCACTCCTACGCGATCGACGCCGAGGTCGGCGAGGGCTGCTCGGTCGGCCCGTTCGCCTACCTGCGCCCGGGCACCCGGCTGGCGGCCAACGCCAAGGCGGGCACCTTCGTCGAGATCAAGAACTCCCACATCGGCGAGGGCACGAAGGTTCCGCACCTCTCCTACGTCGGCGACGCGGATGTCGGAGCCGGGGCGAACCTGGGCGCCGGCACCATCACCGCGAACTACGACGGGTACACCAAGAGCCGCACGAAGATCGGGGAAGGTGCGCGAATCGGCGTCGACACCGCCCTGGTCGCTCCCGTTGAGGTCGGCGACGACGCATACACTGGCGCCGGAGCCGTGATCCGCGAGGATGTCCCGCCGGGGGCACTCGGGGTATCGAAGGCCGATCAGCGCAATATCGAGGGATTCGCGGAGCGCAAGAGGGCAGAGCAGGAAGCGGAAGTGGAAGACGACACGGGGCAGAAGCGGTGAGCGTCGTCGAGGAGAACCCGCAGATGGTGAGTTCGATCCCGCAGGACTACACCAAGCGCCTGATGGTCTTCGGCGGCCGCGCGTCGATGGAGCTCGCGGCGAAGATCGCCGGCCACCTCGACGTCGACCTCGGCACGACCGACCTGCGCACCTTCGCCGACGGCGAGGTCTACGCCCGTTACAAGGAGTCGATCCGCGGCGCCGATGTCTTCCTCATCCAGTCCACGGCGGCCAACGCCGCCCAAAGGATGACGCCGAACGACGCGCTGATGGAGCTGCTGGCGATGATCGACGCGGCGCAGGGCGCATCGGCGCACCGCATCATCGCCGTGATGCCCTGGTACGGCTACGCCCGCCAGGACAAGAAGTCCCAGCCGCGCGAGCCGATCACGGCCCGCGTCGTTGCCAAGTGCCTGGAGGCGGTGGGCGTGGACCGGGTGCTCACGATGGACCTCCACTCCGGCCAGGTCCAGGGATTCTTCGAGGTCCCGGTCGACCACATGACCGCGATGCCCAACCTCACGCAGTACTTTATGGACCAGGTGTTCGAGGACGAGCTCGTGATCGTCTCGCCCGACGCCGGCCGCGTGAAGGTCGCCCGCAACTTCGCCCGCAAGCTCGGTACTCACTGGGCCGTGATGGAGAAGGAGCGCCCCGCGCAGCAGGTCGCCGAGATCGGTTACGTGGTCGGCGACGTGAAGGGCAAGACCGCTGTGCTGGTCGACGACATGATCGACACGGCCGGGACGCTGTGCGCGGCGGCCGAGACGGTCATGGACGAGGGCGCCGCGCGCGTAATCGCGTGCGCGACCCACGGAGTCTTCTCGGGCCCGGCCTACGAGCGGCTCGCGTTCGAGAACTCCGGGATCGAGCGGATCGTCGTCACCGACACGATCCCGCTCCGCCCCGGCGCCCCGGACAACATCACCGTGCTCTCGACCGCGCAGACGCTCGCCGACTCGATCCGCCGAATCTTCGGCGACGAGTCCGTCAGCGAGATCTTCGCGGGCGAAAACCAACTGTTTTAGAGCCGATTCGCCGATCGGCCCTTTCGACGCCGGCGCGGGGTCGCCTGCGCATAGAGTGCCTCTGATGCCATCCGAGAACGGAGTCTCGAAGGGGACCGGCATGGCCCTGTTTGCGATGGGCCTGGGGGTGCTGGTCATCGCCAATGACTTCACCGCCCTGAACGTCGCGCTCCCCGCGCTGGAGCAGGACTTCGACGTCGATGTTGGGACGATCCAGTGGACGGTGAACGCCTACGCGCTCACCTTCGGCATGGTCCTGGTCACGGGCGGGCGGCTGGCCGACATGTTCGGCCGGCGGAAGGTGTTCTTGATCGGGACGGGGATCTTCGCCCTCTTCTCGCTGTTGGGCGGCCTGGCGCAGAACGCCGAGCAGCTGATCGCGATGCGGGTGGCGATGGGCATCGGCGGCGGCCTGATGTGGCCCGCCCTCCTGGGCATGACGTTTGCGGCGGTCCCTCCGGCTCGGGCGGCCTTCGCCGGCGGGCTGATCCTGGGCGTTGCCGGGCTGGGCAACGCGCTCGGGCCTCTCCTGGGAGGGGTGCTGACCGACGAGATCAGCTGGCGCGCCATCTTCTTCGTGAACATCCCGATCGCCGCGTTCGCCGCCGCGGTGACCTGGGCAAAGGTTCAGCAGCCCGTCGAAGGGGACCGCGCGCGGATCGACTACGGCGGCATCCTCACCCTCTCGCTCGGGCTGGTGGCGGTGTTGCTGGCGCTGGATCAGTCGGCCGACTGGGGATGGGGAGACGCGCGCGTGCTGGGGATGCTGGCCGTCGCGGGGGTCGCGTTCGCGGCGTTCGCGCTGGTGGAACCGCGAATGGGCGAGGGCGCTCTGGTGCCGCCGTCGGTCATCCGCAACCGCCGGTTCACCGCTGCCTGCATGACGATCCTCTTCCTCTCCGCCGTCTTCTTCAGCGCCCTCCTGTACGCGCCGCAGCTGATGGAGAAGGTCCTCGGCTACAGCGCGCTCGAGGCAGGGCTGGGGATGCTGCCGATGCTGGGTGTCTTCGGTGCGGTGGCTTTCCTCTCGGAGCGCCTCACCAACCGGGTCGGCATGCGCCGCGCGATCCTCGCCGGAACCACGCTGCTCGCGGCCGGGCCGCTGCTGCTCTCGTTCTTCGAGGCGGACTCCGGATACGTGCGGCTTGTCCCCGGCCTGCTCGCGGTCGGGGTGGGCGCCGGGCTGTTCTACCCGACGATCACGACGGCGGCGGTCGGGCTGCTCGACAAGTCGCAGTCGAGCCTGGCAGGCGGGATCGCGTACATGTTCCAGGTCGCCGGCGGGGCGATCGGGCTTGGCCTCTGCACCAGCCTGTTCACGATCCGCTCCGAGGACGCGATCGTCGCCGACGCGGGCGAGCGCGGCCTCTCGATGAGCGACCAGCAGGCGGCCGTCATCCACGGCGTCCTGTCCGGGACCGAGCCTGGGACTGCGGCGTTCAAGGACTTCTCCACCTCCGTCGCCGACCGCGTCCTCGATGTCGTCAAGGAGTCGTTCGTGGCCGGCGCCCAGTTCAGCTTTCGCGTCGTCGGCGTTATCGCGCTGATCGGCCTGGTGGTCGCCATCCTCGGCGTCAAGCCCCGTGACGAGCCGGAGGGCTGACCGGGGCGGCCGGGGTCTCTCAGCCGAACCCCGGATCCGAGATCAGCCACTCGCCGTCGGTCGACTGCTCGAGCAGCACGGTGCGCTGCGAGCGCCCGGGCTCGCCCTTCAGCTTGACCTCGGTCTCGACGCGGGCCCGGTTGCCCTCGACGTTCGACAACGTGA
Organism: uncultured Solirubrobacterales bacterium; assembly: GCA_963807385.1. Lineage (GTDB taxonomy): Bacteria > Actinomycetota > Thermoleophilia > Solirubrobacterales > 70-9 > JBDTSW01. The sequence goes on along the minus strand of CAWEBQ010000003.1, from coordinate 298,571 downwards.
TCACCAGGTCCACCTCCTCGAGTTGCTTGCCGACGAGCACGCCAAGGATCTCGTCGCAGCCCTTGAGTCCCTCCTCGGCAGCGAGCGCTCCGGCCCTGACCTCGATGGCCTGGCTCGCCTTCTTCGTGAGCAGCTCGCAGAACGCCTCGAAGTCCCCGGCCTCCGCGGCGGCGAAGAACTCCACCACCGTCTCCTCGGCGAGCTCCTCCTGGGTCGGGGGATCGGAGAACGGACCGACGTCGGTGATCGCGAGCGCCGCGACGACCGCACCGATCACGAGCAAGACGGCGGCCACGCGCCGTCGGGTGTACACGTCGAGGTAGCCCAAGTGGCTGACCGTACCGCGCCGTCCCTCTGAGGGCGGCAATAGATTCCCCACCGTGGAGGCGGGGAGCCGACTGCTGCGGATTGGCCACAAGGGGGCGGAGGCGATCGCGTCCGGGAATACGATCGCGAGCTTCGAGGCCGCGGTTGAGGTCGGCGTGGACATCGTCGAGTTCGACGTGCTGCGTCCGCGCGGTGACTTCGACGGGGTGGAGGACTGGAAGCGCGCGCGGGGCGGACCGGCCGCGAGCAGCGGCCCACTGCTGGTGGCACACGACTGGGCAGTCGCAGCGAAGGGCGATGCCCCGACCCTTGCGGGAGCCCTCGACGCGTTCACTCGACCGCCGCTCGACGGCGTCCGGATCGACCTCGATCTCAAGGTCGCGGGGCGCGAGGATGAGATCGTCGCCGCCCTGCGCGAGAGCGGGCTGATGGAGCGGGCGATGATCTCCGGCATGGAGGTCCCCGGCTTGCGGTGGGTGGCCGCGAACGCCCCCGAGGTGACGCTCGGCTGGACCGTGCCGCGCCTCACCAAGGATTGGCGAAGACAGCGAGGCGTCTCGCTGCTCGCCCCGGCGTGGATGGCCTACATGCGGCGTCGGCTGCCGGGGCTCGTCGAAAGCGACGCTCCGGGCCTGGGCGCCTGGGCGGTGTGGGTCTACCACCCTCTGATCACCAAGAGGCTGACGGATGCCGCGCGTCGCTCCGGCATCGCGGTAATCGCCTGGACGGTGGACGAAGCCGCTCGCATGCGCGAGCTCGTGGATGTCGGGGTGAGCGGCATCGTCACCAACGACCCGCGCCTGTTTCACCAGATTGGTGGCTGATGGCTGATTTCGGCTGCTAAGTCCCGCGCTGGCTCCCGCCGGGAGCCATACTTCAAAGCAATGGACGAAGCGCTGCTCGCAGCCCGGCTTGCCCTCGCCGCCGTCTTCGTCGTGGCGGGCGTGGCCAAGCTCGCCGACCTGGCGGGATCACGCGCAGCCGTCGCCGGGTTCGGCCTCCCCGAGCGCCTCGCGGCGCCGATCGGGACGCTCCTCCCGTTCGCCGAGATCGCCACGGCCCTCCTGCTGCTGCCGGCGGCGACCGCCCGGGCAGGCGCTGCCGCCGCCCTCGCCCTCCTGCTCGCCTTCTCGGCCGGAATAGCCGCCAGCATCGCCCGTGGCGAGGCGCCGGACTGCCACTGCTTCGGCCAGCTTCACTCGGAGCCCGCGGGACCGAAGACGCTCGGCCGTAACTTCGGCCTCGCCCTGCTCGCGGGCTTGGTCGTCGTCGCGGGCGACAACGCGGGCCCTGGCCTTTTCGAGGCGCTCGGCGATCTCAGCGCCACGGCGGCGCTCGCCGTGCTGCTCGGGATAGTCGTTGCGGGCCTTCTCGCCGGCGGGCTCTTCGCCTACCTCCAGCTGCTCGGCCAGCATGGGCGGGTGCTGCTGCGCGTGGATGCGCTGGAGAAGGCGCTGCGCGGCCGAGGGATCCCGATCCCCGAACTCGAAGAGGCTCCGGCCACGGGCATTCCCGTCGGCCAGCCAGCACCGGGCTTTGAGCTGCCGGACCTCGATGGCCGGCAGGTCACGCTTGCGGGCCTGGTATCAGCGGGCCGCCCGACCCTCCTGTTCTTCACCGACCCGGGCTGTGGCCCGTGCAACGCGATGGCGCCGAGGCTGGGGGAGTGGCAGCGCGAGCATGCCGAGCGCCTGACGACGGCCGTTATCACCCGCGGTGGCGCCGACGCCAACCTGGCCAAAGCAGCCGAGCACGAGATCGCCCCGATGCTGGTGCAGGGCAACCGCGAGGTGGCTGAGCTCTACGACGCGGTGGCAACTCCCAGCGCGGTGGCGATCGACGCGAACGGCCGAATCGCGTCGCCGCTCGCCGCGGGCGATCGCGCCATAGCCGCCCTGGTCGCCCGCTTCGCGAGGCCGGCTGTGGAGGTCGTGCAGACGGGCCCCGTCGCGGCCGAGGGCGAGCCGGTGCCGAACCTGGGACGCGCGCTGAGCGATCTGGACGGGCAGGAAGCGGAGCTCGCCGGGCAGCTCGGCGGCGCCGGGCACCTGTTGCTCTTCTGGGATCCCGGCTGCGGCTTCTGCCAGCGAATGCTCGACGACGTCCTCGCTCTCGAACATGACTCCGGCGCGAGCGAGCTGCTGGTGATCTCAAAGGGAGATCCGGCCGCCAACCGGGATCAGGGGTTCGGCGCGCCCGTCCTGCTTGACGAGTCGTTCGGGCTCGCCCGGTCGGTGGGCGTGCACGGCACGCCGTCGGCTGTAAGGGTCGACGCGGACGGGCGGATCGCTTCCGGGGTGGCGGTGGGAGCTGAGGCCGTGCTCGCTCTCGCGCGCGAGGGCGGCGAGCGGGCCGGGGAGGAAGCGGTGAGTTAGTGCTTGCGTGCCGCCCCCGAGCATGAGAGGGTGGAACGGTGGAGGGGTCTGAAGAGTGAGCCCGTCGGGGCTCGACCGCATAGCCCGCGAGCTCGCCGCCGGCGAGATCTCGCGTCGCTCGGCGCTGAAGCGCCTGGCGGGTGCCGGCCTCGGCCTCGGCGCCGCCACGGTTCCCGCCGGCGTCGCGGAGGCGATGGGCGGAGGCTGCCCTCCGGGCCGCAAAAAGTGCGGGAACAAGTGCTGCCCGAAGAACGCCAAGTGTGTTGACGGCAGGTGCAAGTGCAAGCCGGGCTATACCAAGTGCGGCAAGAAGTGCGTCGACCTCGACACCTCGGTCAAGCACTGCGGGGAGTGCGGGAACGCCTGCGCGGCGGGCGAGGCCTGCGAAGCCGGTGAGTGCACCTCAGCGACGGCGTGCACAGGAAGTGGCGGCGGCTGCGGGCCGACCGAGTACTGCTCTGCCGGACAGGTGGGCTGCTCGGTCGAGGGGCAGTGCGCGCTCCGCCCGACCGCCTGCCCGGATACCTACGATCCGGTCTGTGGGTGTGACGGGCAGACCCACGGCAACGCCTGCGGCGCGGCGGCCGCGGGCGTGAGCGTGGCGGCGGTCGGCGAGTGCGCGTGCGTTCCCAGCTGCGCCCCGGGGGCGTGCGGTATGGATGACGGCTGCGGGAACACCTGCGCCTGCGACGCCGGTGAGGTCTGCAACGGGAGTACCCAGACCTGTGAGCCTGGCGGGACGGGCTGTTCGGGAGAGGGCCAGCCCTGCAGCGTGGGCCTTGGCGCCTGCTTCAGAACCGGCGTGATCGTCTGTGACCTGGACGGGAACGCGTTCTGCAGCGCCGTCGCCGGTCAGCCGACGGCCGAGCTCTGCAACGGGATCGATGACGACTGCGACGGCCTGGTCGACAACGGCTTCGACGTCGGGGCCCTATGCGAGTGCTCCCCCGGGGTGACCGGCGAAAAGGTCTGTTCCCCCAGCGGCACGACCACGGTGTGCGCCTGCGCCTGAGGGGTGGGCGGGGCCAGCCTTAGACCGGCCGGCCCGCATACCCCGGCACCCGCCGCTGGCCGCGTGACTCGAAGTACTCCCATTCTCGGCGGCCGAGCTCGGTCTCCGGCTCGTCGGCGTAGACCCACTCGCGCATGATCCGATGCCAGTTGCGCTTGGCGCCGAGCTGCGCCAGCACTGCGAGCACGCCGGTCTCCATCCGCCGGCCCATCAGCTCCTCCGCCGGAACGCTCTCCTTCCGCATGAGGTCGTAGTACTCCGAGCGGGGGTCCGAGGTCGCCTCGATCACCTTCATCACCCGGCGCTTGGAGACGGCGTACTCCTTGTCCTCCAGGTACCAGCCGCCGACCAGCATCACGTGGTCCATCAGCCGCTCGGCGTCGACCTTGGACGGGTTCTTCACGAAGCCGAGGTCCTTCAGGGCCACCCGCAGTGCCTCCGGATCCTTGCGTGAGGCCGCGTCCACGGCGGCCTGCTCGAGCTCGATCTGCTCGATGTCGAGCTTCTTCGTCATCCCGAAGTCGATGAACGCCACCCGGCCGTCCTCCATCCGGATGTAGTTGCCCGGATGGGCGTCGGCGTTGAAGTGCTGCAGGTGGTAGATCGAGCCGAAGCAGAACCGGAACACGATCTCGCCGAAGCGGCTGCGCTCCTCCTCGTCGAGGTCCTTGACCTCCTCGAAGTCCATACCCTCGACGAACTCGGTAACGAGCACGCGCCGGTGGGAGAGCCGGGTGAGCACGTCGGGCACGTAGATAAACGGGTGCCCCTTGTAGGCGCGCGCGAACGCACGCTGGTTCTGCGCCTCGTACTCGTAGTCGAGCTCCTCGAGCACGCGCTCGCGCAGCTCCTCGGCGACCGCCTTGGCGTCCAGCCCGGGGGCGAGCGCCTTGGCCAGCCGAACGAGCATGCCCGCGTTGGCGAGGTCGGCCTCAAGGGCCTCGGCCACGCCGGGGTACTGGATCTTGACGGCCACCTCGCGGCCGTCGATCAGTTTCGCGCGGTGGACCTGACCGATGGATGCTGCGGCGAAGGCCTCGTGCTCGAACTCGGAGAACACGTCGTCGAAGCGCTCGTCGCGGTACTCCTCGTCGAGAACCGTCCGGACCTTCTCCCAGGGCATCGGCGGGGCGGACGTACGCAGCTTGGAGAGCTGCTCGTGGTAGATCTCGGCGTACTCGGGGGGGAGGAACTCGGTGTCGATGAACGACGCGAGCTGCCCGAGTTTCATCGCCGCGCCCTTCATCTCGCCCAGGACGCCGACCATCTTCAGAGCGGTCTCCAGGTGCCTGGCCTCGAGCTTCGACTGCGCGCCCTCCTCCGAGCGGGCGAGGCTCGCGGCCTTCGTGCCGGCGTACTTGGTCGCCTGGCCGCCGAGTACCGTCCCGAGCTTCGCGGAGCGGCGCACGCGGCCCTTCGGGATCTTCTTGTCGTCGCCCACCGCGCCCAGCGTAGTCCAGGCCCGATCAAGCCGGGCCTAGATCCCGAAGTACCCCTTGATCCCGCCCAGCATCAGCTGGATTCCGATCGTGGCCACGAACAGGCCGCCGAACTTGGTCAGCAGGTTGATCGTCTGGTCGGAGAAGTTCATTCGGTTGACGAGCACCAGATGACCGACGGGGAGAAGGGCCACCACGACCCCGATCGCGATCAGGGCGGCGATCAGCCCGTCGTTGCCGCTTCCGGACGAGGCGATCGTGATTACTCCCGTGATCGCGCCGGGTCCCGCCATGAACGGGATCGCGTAGGGAACGATGATCTGATCCTCGGCGCTCGCCGGCTCGACGCGCTCTCGCGCGGACTCGCCGCCCTGCGCGCGACTGGGCTCGCCGCCGAGCAGCATCTCGAAGCCCATCAGCGCGAGCACCAGGCCACCGACGATCCCGAACGCGTTGAGGTCGATCCCGATCGCCTCCAGAAGCTCCTTGCCGACCAGGGCGGAGCCCGCGAGGAGCACCCCGATCACCACCATCAGCTTGATCACGTACTCGCGGCGGCGCTCCGGCTCGTGCTCGGTCAGCAGCCGAAAGAAGACGGCCCGGATGAACGGATCGACCAGCAGGATCAGCGAGATCGTCGCCTGTAGCGTCAGGTCCAGGAGGCTCATGCGAAGGTGATCCTATGTGAGGTCCGCCGGGTCGTCTCCCCAAGCTGAGACCAGGGATGAGCAGCTATCCTGCTGCGCGCCATGGCCACCGACAGAGCAACGCTCAAGGTCTCGGAGCGAACCGAGTTCGGTTCGCGCCCGACGCGTCGCCTCCGCCGGGAGGGCCTGGTGCCCGGGATCCTCTACGGAGGCGGCTCGGAGACACGCCACTTCCAGGTTGACGAGCGCGAGCTGCGCACCGTCCTCGTCCACGGCGGCGCCCTCATCGACGTCGAGCTCGCAGGCAAGGCGACGCCGGTCGTGATCAAGGATCAGCAGCGCCACCCGGTGCGCGGCCAGGTCATTCACCTCGACCTGCTCGAGGTAAAGCTCGACGAGGCGATCGAGGCCGACGTGGCGATCGAGCTGCTGGGCGCGGAGGACGCCCCCGGCGTAAAGGAGGGCGGCGTCCTCGAGCACGTCACCCACCAGATCACCATCTCCGCCCTGCCGACCGCGATCCCCGAGAGCATCCCCGCGGACGTGTCGGGCATGGAGATCGGCGACACCCTTCAGCTCGTGATGGTCGATCCGCCCGAGGGCGTTGCCTACGCGCTGGGCGAGGATGTCGACCCCGAGGAGATCACGGTCGCCACCCTCTCGCCGCCGCGAGTCGAGGAGGAGCCGGATGAGCTCGAGGAGGAAGCCGAGCTGATCGGCGAGGACGGCGAGCCGATCGAGGCTCCCGAGGGCGAGGCCGCCGAGGGCGAGGAGCCCGTTGCCGACGACGACGGCGACTCCGGCGCCGACGACTCCGGCGACGGGGAGTAGCGCTGCGCCTATTCGGTCGGCATCGCGACGACGATGCCGGCGATTCGGACAATCGGTTCTTGGTTGTGGGCCTGGGCAATCCGGGCCCCAGATACGCGAAGACGCGGCACAACCTCGGCTTCGAGGTGGGGGCCGAGCTCGTCCGGCGGTGGGAGTTGCCAAAGGCGAAGGAGAGGTTCCGGGGGCTGATCGCGGAGGGACGCACGGCGCCGGGTGGACCTCGGGTGGCGGTGCTGCTCCCGCAGACCTACATGAACGAGTCCGGCGACTCCGCCGGCCCCGCCCGCGGCAGCCTGCGCGTGCCCCTGGAGCGCGTGATCGCTGTGCACGACGAGATCGACCTCCCGTTCGGCGAGGTGCGCTCGAAGCTGGGCGGCGGCGTGGCCGGTCACAACGGCCTGAAAAGCCTCAAGCGAGGCCTTGGGAGCACCGACTTCTGGCGGGTGCGCGGCGGCGTGGGCCGCCCGGACTCGACCGATTCGGAGATCGTCTCGGCCCACGTCCTCGGTCGTTTCCGTGAGCCCGATGCAGACGTTCAGGCCCTGATCGGCGCCACGGCCGACGAGGTTGAGCGGCTGCTGGCGAGGATTGACGAGGAAGGGAACGAGGCCGATGGCGACGAGTGAGCTGACGAGCTACGAGGTGGGGGGCACCGACGCAGAGCGTGCCCCCGAGGGCGTCGCCCTGCTCCGCCTCGACCGGCCCGATGCCCGCAACGCGATGAACACGGCGATGCTGGAGGAGCTGATCGCACACATCTCAGCGGCCGGCGCCGATGACGCCGTCAGGGCGCTAGTGATCTCGTCGTCCGACCACATGGCGTTGTCGGCGGGCGCCGACGTGCGCGAGGAGCTCGAGGGCGAGCCTGCGATCCATCGGATGCAGCTCTTCGCCGACCTCTACGACGACCTCACGGCCTTCCCCAAGCCCACGATCGCGGTCTGCCACGGCGCCACCGTGGGAGGCGGGGCCGAGGTTGCGGTCGCCTGCGATCTGCGGATCGGCGGCTCCAACCTGCGGCTGCGCTTCCCGGGTGGCGCGCTCGGCGTGCCGGTCGGCCCGGCCCGGCTCGCGACCCTCTGCGGTCTCTCGGTTGCCAAGTACATGCTGCTGACCGGCAAGGAGATCGACGCCGACATGGCCCTGCGCTGGGGCCTCGTCCACAAGGTCGCCCCCGCGGCCGCCGCCGAGAACGCCGGCCTCGAGCTCGCCGCCCAGGTTGCCGCGAACCCGCCCGAGGCCGTGGCGCGCCTCAAGCAGATGCTCCACGAGTGGGACGGCGTCGTCGAGCGCTCACAGGCCGAGGGCGTGGGGCAGGTCGAGTGGCTTCGGTCAGGCCCTGGCTTCCCGAAGGCCTGAGGCGTGCCCTAAAGCTCGCACTCGTAGTACAGCATCGAGGGGCCGTCGGGCCGGCCCTCGTGATTGGTGAAGCCGCAGCTCTCATACAGCGCGATCGCGGCCCTGTCGTCGACGCTGGTGTTCAGGTCCATGTTCACCGCTCCACGCTCTCGTGCGTGATCCATCGCAGCCTCCAGCAACGCCCGGCCGATCCCGCGTCCTCGCAGGGCGGGCGCGACGTAGAGCTCCTCGAGGTAGGCATCAAGGCCATCCATCCATACCGACGGGCGAAACCGCAGCTCGGCGATCGCGTTCGGACCCTCGCCTGCGAGCAAGACGGTCATCTCGTCACCCCCGATCAACCGTCGCGCGTTCCTCGAGAGCACCTCGACGCCCGGAGTGAAGTCGCCGAACTCGGTGTTGAAGTCGTGCAGCAGCCGCGCGATGTCCGGCGCGTCGTCCGGTCCGGCCACCCGGATCGGGATCTCGGCGGCCTCGCTCACGCCCCGGCCTGGGCGGGCGCCGGAGCCTCACCCTTCGCGGCGAGCTGGCCGCACGCCGCGTCGATGTCGCGACCGCGCGTGAGGCGGATGGTCGCGCGCAGGCCGCGGCGGTCGAGGGTGTCGCGGAAGCTGTCCATGGCCCGGCGCGAGGATCCCTCGTACTCCGAGCCCGTCGGGTTGAACGGGATCAGGTTGATCTTGTAGATCCGCGGGTTCAGGAGATCCGCCAGGGCGAGCGCATGCTCCTGCCGGTCGTTCACGCCGCCGAGCATCACGTACTCGACGAACACCTGACGCCGCCGGCGTGCGTAGTGCCGTTCGCACGCGGCCAGCACCTCGGCGATGGGGTGGCGATCGTTCACGGGCATGATCTGCGAGCGGAGGGTGTCGTCGGGCGCGTGCAGGGAGAGCGCGAGGCGGATCGGCATGTCGGTCTCGGTCAGCGCGTCGATCCCGGGCACCCAGCCGACCGTCGAGATCGCGGTGCGGCGGTGCGTGATGCCCAGGTCCGGCAGGCCGCCGGCATGCCTCGAGCACCTCGTCGAGGTTCATCATCGGCTCGCCCATCCCCATGAAGACGCAGTGATCGACGGGGCCGATCCGGCGGAAGTAAAGCGCCTGGTCGAGGATCTCCGACGCCGTGAGGTTCCGCCCGAACTTCATCTGGCCGGTGGCGCAGAAGGTGCACGTGAGTGGGCATCCCGACTGTGATGAGACGCAGATCGAGCGGCGACCGTCCAGGTAGGTCATGAGCACCGCCTCCAGCGGCCGCCCGTCGTCGGTGTGAAACAGCGCCTTGATCGTGCCGTCGGCGGATCGTGCCTCGCGGTCGAGCGCGAGGGTGCTGAACGGGACGTCGGCATCGAGCGCCTCCCGAAGCTCCTGCGGGAGGTTGGTCATCTCCCCGTAGCCGCTCGCTCCCCGCGCCGCCCACTCCCAGACCTGGGTGCCCCGGTAGGCGGGCTGTCCCTGCGCGTCTAGGGTCTCGCGAAGGCGTGCCAGGTCCATGGCGTGAGGGTAGCCCGGGACCGGCCGGCCGCGGCTCGTAAGATCGAAGCACGGCCGGACCCCGCGTCCGGTCGTCGTGCGTGCCATGAGCCTGCGACCGCTCCTCGATATCGCCCACTCCGACCGGCGCTTCGGCGCCCTGGCGGCGGCTGCGCGCGCGGGGGCGGAGCCCGGGGCCCGGGCGGCGGATGCGCTCGTCTCCGGCACGATGCGCCCCTACGCGATCGCCGCCCTGCTCGAGGCCGACGACGGACTCTCCGAGGCCCCCGCGCTGATCGTCGCTCCGGATGACATCTCCGCTCGCGACCTGGCCCGGGAGCTCGCGGCCTACCTCGCGCCTCGCCGGGTGCGCTTCTACCCCTCACGAGGCTCGGGCTACGAGTCCCATCTCGCGCCGCCGCCGCACCTCGTGGGCCTGCGGATCGCCGCGCTCGATGCCCTCACCGCCGACGCCCTCGACGGGCCCGGCCCGCCGGTGGTCGTCGCGGGTGCTGTGGCCCTGGCCGAGGCTGTCCCGGACGCGTCGCTACGCCCGGCGGGGTTCGCCGTCAGTCGCGGGGAGGAGGTGGACCTCGGCGTGATCGGAGAGCTGCTGGTGGAGGCCGGCTACGAGCGCGTGGATCAGGTAGATGACCGCGGCCAGTTCGCCGTCCGCGGCGACATCCTCGACGTGTTCGGAGCCACCGAAGAGCGGGCCGCGCGCCTCGAGCTGTTCGGCGACGAGATCGAGTCGATCCGCTGGTTCTCGACGTTCACCCAGCGCTCGCTCGGCGAGGCCGACCGGCTGGAGCTCGCCCCGGCCGCGGAGCTGTCGATCGAGCACCGCGAGCTCGCCGAGGTGGTGCTCGACGACCACGAGGCGGAGCGCCCCGACCTCGCGGAGCTGCTCCCCCTCGACTCCTTCCGGGCTCCGCTCGACCTCCTGAGCGACGATGCCGTGGTCCTGATCGCCGGCGCCGAGGAGATCGAGCCGGCGCTGCAGGACCACTGGGAGGACGTGACGACGGCGATCTCGGACGCCGACGCGAGGCGCCTGTACGTCGATGTCGCGGAGCCGCTGGCCGAACGCGCCGCCCTTCGCCTGGGCGGCACGGACTCGGGCCAGGAGCTCCAGTTTCGGGCTCAGGCGCCGAGCTCGCCCGCCCGATCGGTCGCCGAGGCCGAGGGCCAGCTGGAGAAGGAGCTGCGATCGGGCTACCGGGTGGTCGTCGCGTTCGACCACCTCGGAGAGGCCGAGCGCACGCGCTACAACCTCCAGCGCCTGGACGCCGAGATGCTGGGGCGAAAGGCGCCCGAGGGGCTCGCGTTCGCGGAGGCCCGGATCGCCGACGGGTTCGTCGCGCCGGAGCTGAAGCTCGCGGTCTTCCCGTTTCGCCGTCTGGTCCACGGCCGCCGCGCCGCCGCCGCGCCGGCCGTCCGCGGGCGCTTCGCGGCCGCCGTGGACCTGCGGGTCGGCGATTACGTCGTCCACTCAGATCACGGAATCGCGCGGTTCGCCGGCTTCGAGACGAAGACCGTCGGCGACGTCACCCGCGACTACCTCGAGCTCGAGTACCGCGGCGAGGACAAGGTCTTCGCGCCCACCGACCAGCTCGCGAAGATCTCGCGGTACGTGGGGGCGGGGGGAGACGCTCCGCAGCTATCGGCGCTGGGATCGAAGCGCTGGGACGCGGTCAAGTCGAAGGCCAAGCGCGCAGCGCGCGAGCTGGCCGGCGAGCTGCTCAGCCTCTACGCCGAGCGCAAGGCCCGCAGCGGGCACGCCTTCGACGCCGACTCCGAGTGGGAGCTCGAGCTGCAACGGTCGTTTCCATACCGCGAGACGGCGGACCAACTCGAGGCCATCGAGGCGGTGTCCGCGGACATGGAGGCGGCCCGGACCATGGACCGACTGATCTGCGGCGATGTGGGCTACGGGAAGACGGAGGTCGCGCTTCGCGCCGCGCTCAAGGCGGTGGCCTCGTCGAAGCAGGTGATGGTGCTGGTCCCGACGACGATCCTCGCACAGCAGCACCTGGGCACGTTCCGGGAGCGCCTACGCGACTTCCCGGTCGAGGTCGAGATGGTCTCCCGCCTCCGCAAGCCCGCCGAGACCAGGGAGATCGTCAAGCGCTTCGGCGAGGGCAAGGTGGACATCCTGATCGGGACCCACCGCCTGCTCTCCCGCGACGTGCGGGCGGAGGATCTGGGCCTCGTGATCGTCGACGAGGAGCAGCGCTTCGGCGTCCGCCAGAAGGAGCTGCTGCGCCAGCTGAAGCTGAAGGTGGACGTGCTGTCACTGTCGGCGACGCCCATCCCCCGCACCCTGCAGATGAGCCTGGCGGGGCTGCGCGACATCTCCGTGATCGAGACTCCCCCGGAGGGCAGGCGACCCATCCGAACCTACGTGGGGCCGTTCGAGGACGAGCTCGTGGCCCGGGCGATCAAGCGCGAGGCGGCCCGGGACGGCCAGGTGTTCTTCCTCCACAACCGCGTGGACACCTTGCACGAGACCGCGGAGCGCCTACGGGCGATGTGCCCGGGCCTGAGCTTTGGGGAGGCGCACGGGCAGATGGACGAGGGCGAGCTGGAGACGGCGATGCTGGACTTCCTGCGGGGCAACGTGGATTGCCTCGTCGCCACAACGATCATCGAGTCCGGCCTCGACATCCCGCAGGCGAACACGCTCATCGTCGAGCGCTCCGACATGCTCGGGCTGGCGCAGGCGTACCAGATCAGGGGGCGCGTCGGCCGCTCGAAGGAGCGAGCCTACGCCTACCTCCTCTACCCCTCGGAGGCCGGCCTGCACCCGGACGCGGCGGCCCGGCTGGCGACGCTGTCGGACTACACGGAGCTCGGCTCCGGGTTCGCGATCGCGATGCGCGATCTCGAGCTTCGCGGCGCCGGAGACCTGCTGGGAGATGAGCAGTCGGGCCACGTCGCCGCCGTCGGATTCGAGCTCTACGTCGCAATGCTCGACGAGGCGGTCGAGGCTCTCCGCGCCGAGGGCGAGGGCGCCGAGCCCGAGTCCAGGGTCCGGTTTGACGTCAACGTGGACGCCTATCTGCCGCCCGACTACATCCCGTTCGAGGCGGCGAAGATCGACGTGCACCGGCGCATCGCCGGCGCGCGCGGGCAGGGGGAGCTGAAGGCGCTGCACGACGAGCTTCGCGACCGTTTCGGCGCGCCCCCGGAGCCGGTGGAGAACCTGATCGAGCTCCAGCGGATCCGGCTCGAGCTGGGCCGGCTGGGCGCGCGCACGGTCGAGTTCCGCGGGGGCCGGCTGTCGATCACTCCGCTTGAGCTGGACGCCGCCGCCGTCGGCCGCCTGCGCGAGCGGGTGAACGAGGCGATCTTCGAGTCGCGCACCAAGACGCTGGGCCTGCGCGTGGCCGATGACGCCGCGGCGCGCCTCGCCGCAGTGAGGGAGCTGGCCGCCGCGGCGGGCGCCGCGCTCGAGCCCGCCGACGAGGAATTGACCGCCGCTTGAGGCCAATCCTCTAGGCTTCCGCGCTCGTGCAGGCTTCTGGAAAGAGGAAGATCGTCGCCGTCGTCCTTGGGCTGGCGCTGGTCGTCGCCCTCGGGGCGTTCGTCATCTCCGGTGATTCCGGCGATCCGTCGATCCCCGACGGCGCCGTCGCCATCGTCGAGGACGCGCCCGATGGGACGATCACGCAGGAGGAGTTCGACGCCAACCTGCTCCAGGCCGCCTTCAACCTTCAGCTCCGCGAGCTACCCGCCGAGGACGACCCGCAGTTCGAGCAGGTCGAGCAGTCGGCCCTCTCCAACGCCATCCAGACTCGGTGGGTCAAGGGCGAGGCCTCCGAGCGCGGGATCACGGTCTCCGACCGCGACGTCCAGACGGCCTTCGACCAGATCGTCGAGGAGCAGCTCGGTGGCGAGAAGGGCTTCAAGCAGTTCCTCGCCAGGTCCGAGGTCGACGGCGAGCCGGCGTTCACCGAGGACGACGTGCGGGCCGTCGCCGAGCTGACCGCGATCAGCGACCGCCTTCAGGCCCAGGCGCTGCCGGACGAGACGCCGGACGTGCCCGCCGAGGACATCGAGCTCTTCTACGACGCCAACATCTCGCAGTTCGAGACCCCCGAGACACGCGACGTGCGCGTGATCCTCAACCCCGACGCCGCAGAGATCGACGCGGCCGTCGAGGACCTGGGCTCGGACCCGACCCCGAAGGACTGGGACGCCGCCGCCAAGAAGTACTCGACCGACGAGGCGACGCAGGGCCAGGGCGGGCTCCGGCGCGCCGTCGCCGAGGGGCAGAATGAGCCCGCGCTCGACCAGGAGATCTTCAGCGCCGGGGCCGGCGAGGTGATCGGCCCGATCCAGGGTGAGAGCGGCACCTACGTGATCCAGGTCGAGGAGATCACCGAGGCCGCCACCACGCCCCTCGAAGACGTCCGCGAGCAGATCGTCCAGACGCTGCAGCAGGGCCTCTCGCAGGAAGCGATCACCAACTTCCGCGACGGGTTCATCACCAAGTGGACCTCTCGCACCTTCTGCGATGAGGCCATCCTCGTGGATCTCTGCAGTAACGCCCCGCCGCCGCCCGAGGCCTGCGCCATCGACGACGCCTCCGAGCGCGAGGCCGCCGACCCGGCCACCCTCGACGCCGGGTGCCCGGCCTTCGTGGCCCCGCGCAGCGTCGTCGACCCGGGCACCGGCGCAGTGTTCCCAGGCCAGCAGCTTCCCGTGCTTCCGCAGGGCCCGCTCAAGCCGCCGGTCGCGGCAGCAGGGGGCCTGCCCGGAGGCGCGCTGCCGATCGGGCCCGACGGCGCCCCGGTGGCTCCGACGGGGGCTGCCCCTCCCGCGGGCAGCACGGCGCCTCCCGCCGGCGCCCCATAGCCGCGGACGAAACCCAGAGCGCGCTCGCGCGCCTCGACGAGATAACCCGCCGCCTGCGGCGCGACTGCCCGTGGGACCGCGAGCAGGACGCCCGCTCAATCGTTCCGCACACCGTCGAGGAGGCGGGCGAGCTGGCCGAGGCCGCCGAGCGCGGCGATGTCGCCGGGATGCGGGAGGAGCTGGGCGACGTCCTGTTTCAGGTCGTATTCCTCGCCCTCCTGCTCGAGGAACGGGGCGAAGGCGACCTCGCCGGCGTGATCGACGACCTCAACGAGAAGCTGATCCGGCGCCACCCGCACGTGTTCGGTGACGAGACCGCCGAGACCACCGCCGATGTGCGTGCGATCTGGCTGCGGGTCAAGGAGGAGGAGCGCGCGGCCCGCGACGCGTAGAATCCGCCGCTCGCGCGGGCGCCCAGGCGCGCTCGCGTCTCGCTTCAGATGGGCGCCATCGACCGCATACACGCCCGCCAGATCTTCGACTCACGCGGGAACCCGACGGTCGAGGTCGAGGTGGGCCTCGACTCCGGTGCCGCCGGGCGCGCTGCCGTGCCGTCCGGTGCCTCCACCGGTGAGTTCGAGGCCGCCGAGCTCCGCGACGGCGGGGATGCCCTGGGGGGCAAGGGCGTGACCAAGGCCGTCGCGAACGTGAACGGCGACATCGCGGCCGCGCTCGTCGGCGCCCGCGCAACCGAGCAGGGCGCGATCGACCGCACGCTCATTGACCTCGATGGCACCCCCAACAAGTCGCGGCTTGGGGCGAACGCGATCCTGGGTGTCTCGCTCGCGGTCGCGCGCGCCGCCGCGAACGAGGCCGAGGAGCCCCTCTACCGCTTCCTGGGCGGGGCGGACGCCAACGTGCTCCCCGTCCCGATGATGAACGTCGTGAACGGCGGTGCGCATGCGGACAACTCCGTCGACCTGCAGGAGTTCATGGTCATGCCCACCGGTGCGGCCTCCTTCAGCGAGGCCATGCGCGTCGGCACCGAGGTGTTCCACGCTCTCAAGCGCACGCTGGCCGATCGCGGGCTCGCCACGACCGTCGGCGACGAGGGCGGGTTCGCTCCGGATTTGGACTCCAACGAGCAGGCCCTCGAGATGCTCGTGACCGGCATCGAGGCCGCCGGGTACCGCCCCGGCGAGGACGTGAACATCGCGCTCGACCCGGCGACCAGCGAACTCTTCGAGGACGGCTCCTACATCCTCGAGCATGAGGGACGCACGTTGGAGGCGGCCGAGATGACCGAGTTCTGGGTCGGCGTCTGCGACCGTTACCCGATCGTGTCCATCGAGGACGGGATGGACGAGGAGGACTGGGACGGCTGGGAGGCGCTAACCGAGAAACTCGGCGAACGCTGTCAGTTGGTGGGCGACGACCTGTTCGTCACGAACCCCGAGCGCCTGCGGCGGGGGATCGACCTCGGGGTCGCCAACTCGATCCTGATCAAGGTCAACCAGATCGGGACGCTCACGGAGACGCTCGAGGCGATCTCGATGGCCCGCGAGGCCGGCTACACCGCGGTGATGTCGCACCGCTCCGGCGAGACCGAGGACACCACGATCGCCGACCTCGCGGTCGCGACCGGGGTGGGCCAGATCAAGGCGGGGGCCCCCTCGCGCTCGGACCGGGTCGCCAAGTACAACCAGCTCCTGCGCATCGAGGAGGAGCTCGGGGATGCGGCGGTCTACCGCGGGCTCGACGCGCTGCGGCGTGGCTAGCCCGGCTGCTCGCCGGCAGGATCCATCCCGCCGGCAGGACGGTCAGACGAGGCGTCGAAGGGCCTCGCATGAGCACGAGAGCCCATGCTGCGCCCCGCTACCGGGCGCGTCCGGCGGCCCGGACGTCACGGCGGAACCCGAGCCGGATCCGGTGGGACAAGCTGGGCCGCGTGGTGCTCGTGCTGGTGCTGCTGGGGGTGCTCGCCTCGTACATCAACCCGCTCGTCAACTTCGTGGACGCGTGGCACGACTCACGCGCCGAGCGGGCGCAGCTGCAGCAGCTCCAGGGGCAGAATCAGGTGCTGCGAACGAAGGCGGCCGCCCTCTCCGGCGCGAACGCGGCGGAGCGCGAGGCGCGACGCCTCGGGATGGTCGCGAGCGACGAGCGCAGCTACGTAATCAAGTAGGCGGCAGGCCCCGGTGACCGCGGGGTTCACCACGGTCTCGCAGGACGAACGGGTGCTCGGCGTCGGTGCCTACCTCGTGGGCTTCGCCGAGCTCTTACTGCTTGTCGTCGCCTACGGATACGCGGCCCGGCGCCTGCGTCAGGCGGTGCTTGGCTCGTGGAGCGGCGCGCCCGCCCTGCTCTGCGACCTCGTAATCGGGATCACGTCGCTCATCCTCGTCTCCGAAGCCCTCGGCACCCTTGGCGCGTTCGGCGAGGGCGAGCTGCTCGCCGCCACGGCCTTGTTCACGGCCGCCGCGGTCCTGGTCTCGGGGTGGCTGGAAGGGCGCGCGGGCTCGGGCCCGGCGCCGCCCGCGCCCCAGCCGGGCTCGGTGGCGACGACGATCGCGATGTTCGGCTGCGCTGCGGTGCTCGCGGGGTGGATGGTGCCCACACTGGGCAGCCTGGCCGGCGGTATGGACCGCGCCGACACGCTCTGGTACCACATGCCCCTCGCCGCAAAGTTCGTGCAGACGGGGTTCCTGGGGCACATCTTCTACTTCGACCCGATCTTCTTCGCGTCGTTTTACCCGTCGAACTCCGAGGTCCTCCACGCGGTGCCGATCCTGGCCTTCGACCGCGACATCGTCTCGCCGGTCCTCAACCTGGGCCTCCTGGGCATCGGATTCCTGGCCTGCTGGTGCATCGGGCGCCCCTGGAGCGTCGCGCCGCAGGCCCTCATCGGCGGCTCGATCGCGCTCGGAGCGCAGATGCTCGTCGAGTTCCAGGCGGGCGAGGCGCTGAACGACATCTCGGGAGTCGTGTTCATCCTCGCGGCGGTGGCGATTCTTGTGAACGGGTACACGGCCGGTGAGGCGGTATCCGTCCCTCCGGCTGGGTCACGGTGGATCGCGGCCGGCGCGCTCGCCGTCGCCGGGCTGGCCGCTGGCTTGGCCGTAGGGATGAAGCTGTCCTTTTTGGCGCCGGTGGCGGCGCTGACGGTTGGCGTGGTCGTGCTCGCGCGGCGGGGTGAGCGGATCCGTGTCGGCGCGCTGTGGACGGTGCCGCTACTCGCTGCCTGCGCCTACTGGTTCGCGCGCAACGCGATCGCCACCGGCAACCCGATCCCATATATCGGCTCGGTCGGCCCGATCGAGCTGCCTGCCCCGGAGCGGGACTTCGAGCTGCGGCCGGGCTTCGCCGTCTCGCACTATCTGGGCGACGTGGATGTCCTCCACGACTGGTTCATCCCCGGGCTGAGCGAGTCCTTCGGGCGCCTGTGGCCCGTGACGATGCTGCTGATGGTCGGGGGCGCGGCGCTGGCGCTGTGGCGCGGCGCGGCCCCGGTGCTGCGAATGCTCGGAGCGATGGTCCTGTTCACCGCCTTCGCCTATCTGTTCACGCCGCTCACGGCGGCGGGTGAGGAGGGCCAGCCGATCGCGTTCGTGTGGAACGTGCGCTACATCGCTCCGGCCGTCGCGATCGCGTTGGCGGTGGTTGCCTGCCTGCCGGCCGCGAGGAGCACGCCCAGGCGGCTGCTGGCGATCACCGGCGTGCTCACGGTGGTGCTGGCCGTCACGGTGGTGTCGCTCGTGCAGTGGGACCAGGGCCACGCCAAGGGAGCCACGGCCGGCGCGATCGGTTTCCTGCTCGCCGCCGGCGCCTCCGCCTGGCTGCGCTCCCGCGGCCATCTGGGCCCGGCGGCCGGCCGGCGGTCGGTCGTCGCCGTGGCCATCGTCTGCGTGGCCGGCGCCGCCTTCGCGGGCTGGTACGGGCAACGCCACTACCTGGAGCGGCGCTATGAGAACACAAGTCCGCGGCTTCAACTCGCCTCGACGCTGCGCTGGGCCCGCGACCTCCGCGATGCGCGAATCGCGGTGGCCGGAGTGCGCGGGGTCTTCAATCAGTACCCGTTGTACGGCACGGACCTCTCGAACCACGTCCAGTGGCTCGGCGAGCGCGGGGAACACGACGCCTGGCTCCGCATCCCGACCTGCGAGCGGTGGCGCGAGGCGATCAACGACGGCGCCTACACCCACGTGGTGACCACCTACGACCCGTTCCACCCGGGGACTCTCACGGATACCAGGGAGGCGCTGTGGACGCGGGACGATCCGGCTTCCGAGCAGGTGCTGCGGGAGGGCCCGGTCGCGGTCTTTGAGATCAACGGGGAGATGGATCCCGACGGCTGCGCGGGCCTGCCCGACCTGACCGCGGCCGAACTGAACGGCGACTCGGTCAACCGCGAGCCGCTCGCCAACCAGCCGCCCGGCACCGGGCCGCGCGCCTCGGAGGCCGCGGGTTGATCACGATCCTGCTGCTGGCGGCGCTAATCGTCGGCCTCTCGATGCTGGCCGGGAGCGTGATCATCCACGCCCTCGGGGCCAGGCGGCCGATCTGGGCGGAGGGCGCCATCGGCCTCGCCGCGCTCACGGTCGTGGCCGCCCTGGCGATCCGGCTGCCGGGCCGGGCCGTCACCGCCGCCATCCTGATCATCGTGCTGCTGGCGGTTGGATCGTTCGCCGCCCGCAGGGGATTCGGCCCGCGCGGGGCGGCACCCGACCGTGGCGCCGACCTCGTGGGCCTCGCCGTAGTGCTCGTGATCCTGGCCGCCGCGGTCGTCCCTTTCCTGCTCGAGGGCCGCGCGGGCGTGCTGGGGGAGGGGATCTACACCAACGACCACGCGGCGCAGCTCTACTGGACCGACTGGCTTCAGAGCGGCTTCGGGCCGGAGCCGACGGCGGTCGCCTGGGGCTACCCGGTCGGCCCCCAGTCGCTGGTGGCGGTCATCGCCGAGGTCACGGGCGCATCCCTGGTGGACGTCTTCAACGGCCTGCTCATCGCCATCCCGGCCCTCACCGGCCTCGCGGCCCTGTCGCTCCTGTGGCGCCTGCGCCCCCTCCCCCGGGTCGCGGCCGCCTCGCTCGCGGGGCTGCCGTTCCTCGCGGCCTCCTTCCTCGCCCAGAGCGCGTTCAAGGAGACGGTGATGGCGCTCTTCATCCTCGGCTTCACTGCGGTCCTCGCGCTCGCCACGGAGCCGGGCGACGACGGCCGGCCCGCCCTGGGCTGGCGCCCCGCCCTGGGCGCGGGGGTGCTGCTGGTCCTCGGGGGCGTCTTCGCCTACAGCGTCCCCGCCCTGGCCTGGTTCGGCCTGATCGGTGCCGGGTGGCTCGCGGTTATGGCCGCCCGCGGCGCGCGGGCGGATTGGGGCGCCCTGCTCGGGGTGGTGTCGCGCCACCGCGTGGCGCTGATCGTGGCGGCGGTGTTCCTCCTCGGCGTGGCGCTCGTGAGCGTCGGGCGAATCGGCAGCTTCGTCGATCGCATCGGGGACGTCTCGGCCTCAACCGGACGGCTCGACTCGCCGATCTTCCCCGGGGAGGGCCTCGGGGTCTGGCCGGAGGGCGACTTCCGGCTCGTTCGCGGCGAGGTGAGCGGCGCCCTGATCGCGACCGCGCTCGGCGCGCTCGCTGTCCTCGCGGGGGCACTCCGCCTCTGGCGCCTGGGGTCGAACGCGGCGCTGGCCGCGCTCGGGGCCGCGGCGGTCATCTACGCGGGCGCCCGGGTCTTCTCCAGCATCTACGTCGAGGCCAAGGCACTGGCGGTGATGGCGCCGCTGGTGATCGTGGTCGCGCTGGGGGGGCTGCTGGTTTCCGGCCCCCGCGGACGGGCCTCCACAGCGCTACGGGCGCTGGGCATCGCCTTCCTCCTGGGGGCCTCGATCTCAACCTTCCTCGCCCTGCGCGCAGCGCCCGTGGGCTTCGACGACAGGGGCCGGGAGCTCGAGCGGCTGGCCGAGGAGGTGGGAGGCGAGTCGGTCGTCTTCCTCGGCGTCGACCGCTTCGCCGGCCACTGGTTGCGCTCGACGCTGATGCGGAGCCCCGGCGGCTACGTGCCGGCGGAGGTCCGCGCGCGCCCGGAGAAGGTCTGGCAGCAGGGCAGCGCGATGGACCTCGACACCCTCTCCGCCGGGAATCTCGACGGTTTCGACTACGCGATCACGACCACGGCGCCCTACCAGAGCTCGCCGCCGGCGAACTTCGCCGAGGTCGAGCGGACGACCTCCTACGTGCTCTGGGAGCGAACGAAGGCGACGCCGAGGACGCAGGTCCTCAAAGAGGCCGGCAACCCCGGCCGGCTCCTCGAGGCGGACGAATCCGCGTTCGTCTCGCTCGCCTGCCGCAGGGGGCCGGGGGCGCCCGGGGAGGGCGAGGCGATCGTCCTGCCCCGGCCCGAGCTCTCCCCTCCGGAGGCCTGGGGCCAATCGATTCCGTTCGATGCGCCAGGCTCAGCGGCGCAGACGCTGACGCTGAGCCCCGGGAGATGGCAGCTCTCCGTCCAGTACCACAGCCAGGTCGATCTGGCGCTGCGCGCGCCCGGGCTCGAGACCGAGCTTCCTGCCTCCCTCGTCGGCATGTACCTGACCCACCAGGGCCAGAGCGCGTTCTGGCCGGCCGGGGAGATCGAGGTGCCGGACGGGGAGACCTCCGTCGACGTCGCCATCGAGGCCGACGAGCCTCCCGCGCTCGCCCGCCTCGTCGGCGCCGAGCGCAAGGTCTGGCTCGGCGAGCTCGCGGCGACCCGCCTCGACCCGCTCACGGACGAGCCGGCCACCCTCCCCCTCGGCGAGGCGTGCGGGAAGTACGTGGACCGCTACGTCCCCCGCTAGGCACGGCGACCAACCCTCTAACTTCACGCGTCCATGTACCGACGAACACCCGCGAAGCGCCCGCAGCGGCGCCGCAAGGCGCGTCACAAGAAGACCGGCACCCCGCGTGAGGGCATGCGCAGGGTGCCTCCGGTGACGTTCGTCGGCGGCACCGGACGGAGCGGGACGCACATCGTCTCGCAGCTTTTGACGCGCCACGGCAAGCTTCACCTGATCCCGGTCGAGTGCCGTTTCCATACCGACGAGGACGGGTTCCCGGGCCTCCTGTCCGGGGATGTCAGCAAGCAGGCGTTCCTCAAGCGCCTCCGCGGCTTCTGGTGGAAGGGCTTCCAGACCAGCCGTATGCGAGGCATGTTCAAGTTCGTGCCGCGTGAGCGCTTCGAAGAGGCGGTGGATTCGTTCGACGCCGCCTTCGAAGACGACCCCGACCGGGCCTGCGTGGACCTCTTCTGGGACCTCCTGTGGCCGGCCGACGCGCAGGGCGAGGTAAGCGGGATCGTCGAGCAGAGCTGCGACACGATCGCTCAGGCGCCGCTGCTGCAGCGGCTGTTTCCCCAGGCGAGCTTCGTCCACGTGGTGCGCGACGGTCGCGATGCGTCGGCATCGCGCGTCTCGCAGACGCGCGGGCTCGTGCGGCCACGCACCCGCGTGCAGGGCATCCGCTGGTGGGAGGAGCGCCTGCGGGCCATGGACGCCGGGGCGCGGACGGTCGCGCCCGAACACCTGGCCGAGGTCAGCCTCGACGAGCTCCTCGTCGAGGGCGACGGCGAGAGCCTGGCCGAGCTCTTCGGGGTGGTGCGGCTGAGCCCGGGCCGGCGGGTCAAGGGCTTCTTCTCGGAGAACATGAGCCAGGGCGACGCGAACGTCGAGCGCTGGCGCCGCGGGATCTCGGACGCCAAGCGCGACCGGCTCGATGCCCTGTACACAGAGGCCCTCGATCGCCTGGCGGCCGATGACGTCAGCTCGGTCCCGCTCCTACGCCGCACCTACGAGCGACGCCGGCAGGGCGCCGGATGAGCGCCGCCCCGGATCCAGCGAAGCTCGTCTTCGTCGGCGGGACCGGCCGCAGCGGCACCCACATCGTGGCCAGCCTGCTCGGCGAGAACTCTCGGTTCGCCTCGGTGCCGATCGAGTGCCGCTTCCACTGCAACCCCAGCGGCCTGGCCGACCTCGTCGATGGGCGGACCAGCCCCGAGGAGTTCGTGGACAAGCTCCGCCGGTTCTGGTGGCATCGGGTGCGTGTCGGCGGCAGCGGGACGGTGCGGCTGCGGTGGCTGGCGGCGCGCCGCGGCGGCGAGGCGAAGGTGCGCGGCCTGCACAAGATCACCACGCGTGGGCGATTGGAGTCGGCGATAGCGAACTTCGAGGCGACCGTCGGCGATGATCCGGTCGCAGCCTCTCGGGCCCTCTTCTACTCGCTGCTGTCCCCGCTCGCGGAGGAGGAGGGCAAGCCTGCGCTCGTCGAGATGAGCTGCTTCACGATCGCCGCGGCGGGCGGGCTTGGCAGGATTTTTCCCGAGGCCCGCTTCGTGCACTCGGTGCGGGACGGTCGCGACTCGGGATCGTCCAAGGTCTCCAAGCGCCAGAAGGACCACCACCCGATCGACGCGGCATCCGGCATCGACTGGTGGGAGGGCCGCCTGCGGCTTGCAGAGGAGGGCGCACGTGCCCTTCAGGACCCCTCCCGCCTTCACACCGTGTCCCTGGATGAGCTGGTCTGGGGCGATCGCGAGGCCTCCTACGAGGGCCTGCGCTCGTTCCTGGGGATGGAGGAGGAGCCGGACATGCGGGCCTTCTTCGACGAGCGGATGAGCGCGGACGCGGCCAACCGCGAGCGCTGGCGCGAAGGTCACACCCCCGCCGAGCAGGAGGCGATCGTCGCCGCGTATGAGGCTTCCCTGGATCGGATCGAGCGAGACGGGTTCCACTGCGCCGCGCTGCTGCGGCGCTCGTTCGAGCGGGCGGCGGTGGCGAGTTGAGCGATCCCGCCACGCTGATCTTCGTCGGCGGCACGGGGCGCAGCGGCACGCACATCCTGGGACGGCTCCTCGGCAGCCACGCGCGCTTCGCGGACGTGCCGATCGAGTCGCGGTTCCACTGCAACAAGCGCGGCATCCCGGACCTGCTGGAGGGCCGGGTGAGCCTCGCCGGCTTCATGGAGAAACTGCGGGAGTTCTGGTGGCACCGGGTACGGGTGGACGACCAGCCTCGCGGCCTCTACAACCTGATGACGCGCGCCGCCTTCAACGAGGCCGCCGACCGCTTCGAGAGCACCTACCACGAGGAGCCGGTGAGCGCCTGCCGGACGCTCTACGCGGAGCTGCTCCTCCGGGTCTCACGCGAGCAGGGCAAGCCCGGACTGGTGGAAATGAGCTCGCACAACATCAGGGAGGCGCAGACGCTCCGGCGCCTGTTCCCGGACGCCCGCTTCGTGCACACGGTCAGGGACGGGCGGGACGCCGCGTCGTCGGTGACGACGAAGACCTGGGGGCCCTCCCGCGTCGGGCCCGCGATCGATTGGTGGGCCGACCGACTCCGGGCGATCGATGCCGGCGTTCGCGGAGAGGACGACGGTGGGCGGTTCGACCTCGTTCCCGACCGGCTTCACACGGTGGTGCTCGACGACCTGGTGGGTGGCGACCGGGAGGCGGCCTTCGGCCGGCTGCTGGCCTTCTGCGGAGCTGGCGAGGACGAGGGTGTCCGAGCCTTCTTCGAGGGGGAGATGGGCCCCGGGCAGGCGCACCGGGGGCGGTGGGGGAACGACCTCGGCGCGCTCGGCCGCGCTCGGTTGCGCCGCAAGTACGAGCGCACCCTGGTGGAGCTGGAGGCGGAGCGAAACCACGTAGCCCGGCCCCTGCTGGACGCGTACGAGCGCCTGGGATGAACCCTGCCGAGGGCTCCGGTCGCATCCTCTTCGTCTCGTCCAACGGGACCGGTCTCGGGCATCTGACCCGCTCGATGGCGATCGCGCGCCGCCTCGAGCGCCTGGATCCACTCTTCCTCACGCTCTCGGGCGCGGCGCCGGTCGTGCGCGACCAGGGCTATGCGGTGGAGTACGTGGCCTCGTACACCACCCCCGGGGCGGGCAGCGACTGGCGCTGGTCACGCCGGCTTCGGGGTCGTCTGCGCGCAGCTTTCGCGGAGGCCGACCCCGAGGTGATCGTCTTCGACGGTGCCCACCCCTACCAGGGACTGATCGACGCCCTGCCCGCGGCGCGCGGGGCCAGGCGCGTCTGGTGCCGGCGCTCGATGTGGAAGCCGGGCTCGAACCGGGGCGCCCTCGGCCGGGAGCCCTTCTTCGACGCCGTGCTGGAGCCCGGGGAGTTCGCCGAGAGCGAGGATCGCGGCCCGACCGTCGAGCGTCGCTCGGCCGCGCACCGGGTGGCGCCCATCGTCCTCAGCGACGACGCGGACCTCCTAGGTCGTGACGAGGCCGCCGGCGAGCTGGGCCTCGATGCTGATGCGACCTGCATCCTCGTCAACCTGGGCCAGGGTGCCGAGGTGCGCGCGCTCGCCGAACGGTGCGTCGAGCGCCTCGCCGGGCGCCCCGGCGTGCAGGTGGCCGTGCTGTCCTCCGCGATCGCCGCCGGCCTGGACGTGCCTGACGGCGTAGTCCACCTGCGCTCCACCTACCCGATCTCGCGCTACTTCCGGGCGATCGACGGCGCGGTCGCGGCAGCGGGCTACAACGCCTACCACGAGTTGATCCGCCTCGGGGTCCCGACGCTCTTCGCCCCGATGCTGCGGCAGACCGACGACCAGGCCGCCCGGGCCCGATTCGCGGAGTCGTCCGGCGTCGGGCTTGCCCTCGATCCCGGGGCCGATCCCGACGACGGCCTCGACGAGCTGCTCGATCCGGCGGCTCGGGGGCGGATGGGCCAGCGCCTGCGCGAGCTGCGGCCCGCCAACGGCGCACCCGACGCCGCCGCGTGGCTCGAGGCGCTCGCCACCGGCGAGCCGAAGCGCAGCGAGCCCGTCGGCCGGTGGCGCAAGTACCTGCGGAGCCCGGCCCGGGCCGCCCGGGCGGCAGCGCCGTTCGCCGCCCGGCTGCCGGTGCACGCGGCCGCCTTCGTCAAGCAGACGCTCCAGCGTCCGGCCCCCAGGACCGTGGTCCTGGCGCTTGGCGTCGCGAGCGGCGAGGCGGAAGCCGCCCTCGCCGAGGGCCTCGCGCGCACGCCCGACCCGCCCGAGCGGGTGTTGTTCGTCTCCGACTCGCTCGAGCTGGCCAGGCTCCGGCGGGCGGGGGTCGGCTACGAGCACATCCCCGGTGCCGCGGAACCGCAGGCAGCGCTCTCGGGAGAGCCCTACGAGAGCTTCGCCCGTGCCCGGCTGGAGCTGATCCTGGCCGAGCGCCGTCGCCCCAGGCGCGTGTGCGCGGTGGGAGATTCGGCGGCGGCGATCCTGGCCACCTCCGGTACCCTGAGCCGCTGAGCGTCAGCCGGAAGGCGACCTTCCCCGGCGGGCGCCACTTCCGATGGAGGCTCCCACCACCCCCAGCATCGATCGAGGCGGGGCGGAGGCTCCGGCGACCGCCGGGGCGACCGTCGGCGCCAACGGCGCCAGCCGGGGTGGCGCGCTGCCGAATCTGGTTGTGATCGGCGCCCAGAAGTGCGGGACCAGCGGGCTGCACTACCACCTCGGCCTCCACCCGGAGATCTCGATGTCGAAGCCGAAGGAGCTCAACTTCTTCATCGAGGAGCGAAACTGGCCGCGCGGGGCGGACTGGTACAGGGGGCACTTCGATCCGGACGCAACGGTCCGGGGCGAATCCTCGCCCAACTACACGGCCTATCCACACCACCTCGGCGTCCCCGAGCGGATGCACTCGATGCTCCCCGACGCCAGACTGATCTACGTCGTCCGTGATCCCCTGGTGCGGATCGCGTCGCACTGGGTTCACAACTACGCCAAGCGCCGTGAGAAGGGTGATCTCGCGACCACGCTCTCCCACCCGAACACCTCGTACCTGATTCGCAGCCAGTACCACATGCAGCTCCAGCAGTTCCTGCGCTACTACGACATGGAGCAGATCCTGGTCTTCCAGCAGAGCGACTTCCGGCGCGAGCGCGCCGATAGCCTGCGCACGATCTTCGGGTTCCTCGGCGTCGACCCCGAGTTCACCCACCCGAGCTTCGAGCGGGAGCGTCACGCGACCTCAGGCAAGACCCGGGCCACCCGCGTGGCGGCGCGTCTGGAGCGGATGAGCAGGAGCCGGAAGGGCCGTCTGCTGCCCCCGAAGATGTGGTTCGCGCTGGACGAGCGGCTCCCACTGCGGCGCCCGATCGAGCGCCCCGACGTCCGCGACGCGCTCGACGGCGAGGCGCTCCGGGTGCTGCGCGAGGACGCGGAGCGGCTGCGCGACCTGGTCGGCCGCGACTTCGCGAACTGGTCGATCTTCCAGACATGAGCGGGGGGCCGGCCGGGGGCCGGCGATCGGGGGGCAGCACGGGAGCCGTCCTGGGCTTCCGGCTCATCTCCTACTCCGGAGTCCAGGGAGTCGCCCTGATCGCCGGCAATCTGCTGCAGCTGGGGACCATCGGCGCGGTGGCCGCGTACCTCGGCCCGGCGGACCTGGGCCAGTACAGCCTGCTGCTGTTCGGCGGCGCCCTGATCAGCATGATCTTCAGCCTCGCGGTCAAGCCGGGCACGATCCGTCGCACGTTCGGCGGCAGCGACGACGATGACGACGACGAGGAGGAGGAGGAGGTCGTGTCCTCGTCCCCGAAGAGGAGCCTCGGCGCGGGCCTTGTCTGGGCCGCGGTCCTGGGCCTGGTCATCACTGCGCTGGTGGTCGCCTTCCGCAGCCCCCTGGCCGAGCTGCTGCTGGGCGACACCAAGCACGCCGATCTCATTCTGTGGTCCGGGATCCTGGGCGGAGCGGGGATCCTGTTCCGGGTGGGGTCGATCTCGCTGTGGTTCGAGCGTCGCCCCGGGGCGTTCTTGATCGCCGAGATCGGACGTCCCCTTATCACCCTGGCGCTGATGGTCCCCCTGCTGGCCGCCGGCGGCCGCCTGGAGGTAGCGATCGCGGCGGCCGCGGTCGGGAGCCTTATGGGCGCGGTGATCGCGTTCGTGCTGCTGCGGGGCAGCTTCGAGCCGAACCTCGACCTCTCGGAGGTGACCCAGATCATTGCGGCGGGCAAGCGCCGGGTGCCGATCGTAGCCTCGCTGTGGACGGTCCAGAACGCCGACGTGTTCATCCTCTCGCGATTCGTTGACAACACGGACCTCGGGCTCTACGCGCTGGCGGCGAAGATCGGCATGGTCGTCACGTTCTTCCCGCAGGGCTTCCGGGTCGCCATGCGCCCGCTCCGAAAGGCGCCCGTCCTGAAGGCGGTGCGCGCCCAGTACGGGCGCTCGACCGCGGACGGCCAGATCCTTGGCTACTTCCTGTTGGTGTGCATCACCTCGGTCCTGGCGATGGTCCTGCTCGGGCAGCTCGTGATCGACCTCGCGCCGCCCGACTTCGCCGACGCAGCCCCGCTGATCCCGCTCGCCGCGGCGGGCCTGACCATGCCCGCCTTGTGGCGAACGATGAACGCCCAGACTTCATGGCCGCAGAAGACGCGTGCGACGTTCGTCCTCGCGACGATGCTCGCTGCCGGGCTGTTCGTGGGAGCGTGCATGCTGCTCGCGCCCGAGATCGGGATCTACGCGGCTCCCGTGGGGATGCTGGTGGGCTTCAGCATCCCGGTGAGCTACTTCTTCCTGCGCAGCCAGCTCGGTGAGAGCCCGCTCGCCTTCCCGTATCCCGAGGTCCTGAAGGGGCTGCTGGCGGCCATTGTGATCGGGGGTGGCTTCCACCTTCTTCCCGAGCTCCCGCCTCTCGCCGAGGTGGGGGTCGTCGTCGGCCTGCTCGCTCTCTACGGAGCCCTGCTCTTCGTCCTGCGGGTGATCCCGGAGAACCACTGGCCGGCGCTGAGCACGATGGCCACGTCGATTCTCAGCGGCCGGCCGGATCAGGTCAACCCGCGCCGCGGCCTGCGGGCGCTCACCGCGGAGGACCGGGAGGATCTGCGAGTCGCGGTCTGCGAGAAGCTCCCGCCTCCGGCGTTTGCCGAGCCGGCCCCGGTCCCGATGCGCACCCTCCGGGACGGGAAGCCGATCGGTGTGGAGGTCGAAGGCACCCGCGGGGCCAGGCTGGTGTGGGCGCTGCGCGGGGCCGGGCGGATGGGGGGCTCGCCCGTACGGCGGCGCTCCGACTGGGATGGAGAGCAGCTGGCCGAGTTCCTGTTCGCCGACGAACCCCCGGCCGTGCGCATCGCGACCATGCGCACGCTGCTCTCGGCGGGCGCTGACCCGAAGGACCTGCGCGCGCTCGAGGACCTCGTGCAGCACCTCTCGCGGGTGCCCGACGACGCCTGGGAGGGAACGGTGGCGGCCGAGAGCAGCGTCGCCAGGCGGCGCCGTGCGGCAGGCAGGCGGGGCCGCAGCGCCTTCGAGCGGGCCAGCCGGGCCATCTCCAGGCGGTTGTAGAGCCGGCGCTCGCCGGACGGCGTCAGTCCGTGCGCCGGATGACGATCTGTTCGGGCTCGACCGTGACCTCGATCTTGCGGTGGCCCTTCCAGTGCTCGGAGTACACGGGGTCGGTGCCCACCGCGGGGTCGAGCCAGAGGCCGTAGCCGTCGGTCTCGCCGTGGTCGAAGGTTCCCTCGAGCCCGACGCCCGCACGCTTAGGGCCTCGGCGCCGGCGCCGGCGACGCCTGCCGCCACCTGCTCCGCCCTCCTCGCCCTGGGCCTGCCGGCCGCCGCCTGAGGGGCCGTCCGCGGGTGCGTCGGCGCTGGAGTCGTCATCGCCGGAGTCCTGGCTTTCCTCCTCGCCGTCATGCTCGTCGTCTTCCTCGTCGTCCTCCTCGACGTCGTCCTCGGCCTCCATCGCGGCCTCGATCTCGGCCTCGATCTCGTCGCGGAGGTCGACGTCGTCGCTGGAGCCCTCCTCGCCCGAGAGGTTGTTGCGGCGGATGAAGTCCTTGAGCTCGGAGGCCGAGACGTCAAGCTGGTGGGCGATCCAGGCCTCGGTCCGTCCCTGCTGGACCCAGGCACGAACCTGGTTCAGTTGTGACCTTTGTGGTTTGCGGGCCATAGCGGCGGCGATACTAGTGCAACCCCTCCGGGTTCACGCCCCCAGGCGGCCCGGCGCACGGTTGTCGGTGGAGATAACAGGCCTCAGCGGTTACTCTGCCACGCACCACGCCGCGATGGGGGAAACGTCCGGCGGCAACTCGAACGGAAGCGAGATGCTGGTTCTAACCCGCAAGACGAATGAGAGCATCATGATCGGAGACGATGTCGAGGTGACGGTCCTCGCGGTTTCACGGGACAAGATTCGCCTCGGCATCACCGCCCCGCGGGATGTCCCCGTGTTCCGTAAGG
Source organism: uncultured Solirubrobacterales bacterium (assembly GCA_963807385.1). GTDB lineage: Bacteria > Actinomycetota > Thermoleophilia > Solirubrobacterales > 70-9 > JBDTSW01. Next base: position 269,110 of record CAWEBQ010000003.1, on the reverse strand, counting down.
AGGTCTACCTCTCGATCAAGGGCGAGCCCGGCGACTCCGACCGCGAGGAGACCGAGGAGGCGCTCGAGGCGCTGAAGGGCGACGAAGCCTAGGAAGCGCGGATGGGCCGCTAGCCCATCAACCAGGCGAGCGTCTCGAACATCACCACGGTCACGGTCACGACCGTTACCGAGAGCGCGAGAAGCAGCGTCCCGAAGGCGACCTTGCCGCGCGACTCGGCGTTCGCGATCCGGCGCGCCTTCGACCGGTTGACGGCACGCTGGCGCAGTTGCTGGCGCCGGCGCCGCTCGAGGGCGGCCTCCTGCGCGAAGGCTGTCTCGTAGTCCGAGAGGGTCTGCTGCATCCGCATGAGGTTGCGAAAACTAGCAGACGCTCACACACCTGAAAACGGGTGCTCACATTGAGCCGTTCGTCACGAGGCGGGTCGCCAAGGGTGGCTAGCAGTCGCTCCAAATGCCGCGCCCCGCGCTCGCTGCCCGCTGCTCGAGGCGGGCGAAGAGCGGCGCCATCTCGGTGTTCGGCTCGATCTCGAGGGTCCGCGCGTATCCGCCCGCGACCAGCTTTGCGTTGATCAGCTCGTCGCCGACGTATATGTACGCAAGCAGCCGGCCGTAGCGGTCGCGCTCCTCGGCGCCGAACGCCAGGCGGACCCGCTCACCGCCGACGAGCTGCTTGTTGCGACGACTCGCCTCGTGCCCGAAGCACTCGACGCCGATGCCGGGATCCACCTCCGGAGTGTCGATCCCGATGTAGCGGACGCTCTCGTCCTCGCCGTCCACCGTCGCGTGGATGGTGTCGCCGTCGACAACGCTCGTCACCGGCGCCGTGACGCGGCTCCGGCTGGGCTCGCCGTCGCCGGGTTCCCCGTCGTCGCCCAGAGCCAGGTACGCGACCGCGAGGAGCAGGAAGACGACGGCGCCGATCCCGGGCATGCGAGGGGAGCCGAACATGGGCCGAGCCTTCCACATGCCCCGGCCAACCCCGGCGCCGGGTGCGCTGCCCCGCCGCGGAGGACGGCTACGGGATGCGGGTGACGCTGGAGAGCATGATCTCCTTGATCTGCTCGACGATCTCCAGCGCCTCGCTCCACTCGCGCTGCCAGACGTTGCGGCCGTAGATAACGCCCGAACCGCCGGCCTCCATGATGTAGCGCGTCTGCTGCAGGAGCTTCTCGTCGTCGATCTTCGAGCCGCCCGAAAGCACGACCAGGGAGCGGCCCGCGGACTCGACCACCTGGCGCACCATCTCCTCCTGCGGCACGTCCATCTCGTTGTAGGGCGGCTGCGTGAGCTTGTCCTTCTCAGGGTCGATCTTCGGCAGGTTGAGCTTCACGATGTCAGCGCCCATCTCCATCGCCATCCGGGCGGCGTAGTCGATGGCGTAGAAGGTCGTCTGCCCACCCTTCTTGTCCAGGGCGCTGCCGCGCGGGTAGGACCACACCACCAGCGGCATCCCGAAGCGGTCGCAGTCCTGGCGGACCTGGCGCAACTGCTCGAGGTCCGTGTCCTGGCGCGGGGATCCCACATAGAGCGTGTAGCCCACGGCGTCGGCACCAAGGCGTACCGCGTCCTCGACGGTGGCGTTGCAGGTCGAGAGCGCGTCGTCGGAGCTCGGGATGTCCGTCTTGCCGTTGACCTTGAGGATCAGCGGCACCTGGCCGGCGTAGTCGGGGTAGTACTTGGTGGCGAGCCCGATCTGACAGGCGATCGCCGAGTAGCCGGCCTCGGCGGCAAGGCGGAACTGGTACTCGGGGTCCTTCGAGGCGGGGTTCGGGAAGAAGTCGCGGGGGCCGTGCTCGATGCCCTGGTCGATGGGCAGGAGCATCAACGTCCCGTTGCCCGGGCCGAACTCGAACAGCAGGCGGCGCAGGCGCGCGCGCTTGCCGGGGGCCAGGGTTGCCAACAGGGATTTCTGCTCGGTAGCGCTCTTGATCTCCATGGGCCGCAGGTTAGCTGCCCGCGGGCGGGGGTAGCATCGGCATCGCCCCCCTTCCGAGAGGCCGTCGCCGTTGCTGGAACACAACTTCACAGGCCCCTCGTTCACGGTCGGTATCGAGGAGGAGCTGATGCTCCTCGAGGCGGAGAGCTTCGCGCTCGCCCAGCGCATCGACGACGTGATCGACAGCGTGCCGGCCGAGTTCGAAGGGCAGGTCAAGCCGGAGCTCCTGCAGTCCTTCCTGGAGGTGGCTACCCGGCCGCACCCCGACGTCGGGAGCGCCGGGGAGGAGCTCGTGGCGCTCCGCCGCTCGCTGACGGACGTCGTCGAGTCGATGGGCCTGCGCATGGCCGGAGCCGGGACCCACCCCTCCGCCCTCTGGGAGGACCAGGAGGTGGTCGAGGACCCACGCTACGAGCGGATCGTCGAGGAGCTTCAGTACATCGTCAGGCAGTTCCTGATCTTCGGGACCCACGTGCACGTGGGTATCGACGGCGCCGATCGCGCGATCTACGTGGCCGACGGGCTGCGCAGGTATCTGCCGCTGATGCTCGCGCTGTCGACCAACTCGCCCTTCCTCCGCGGACACCCAACGGGGATGATGTCCTCGCGCATTCCCGTCTATCGGGCGTTGCCACGCGCCGGGATCCCGCCGCATTTCGGCTCGTGGGAGGCCTACGCGAGCCGGGTCGAGGTGATGATGCGCGCGGGCGCGATCAAGGACTACACCTACCTGTGGTGGGACGTTCGCCCGCATCCCAACCTCGGCACGGTCGAGGTGCGCGTCTTCGACCAGCAGACCAGGGTCGAGCTCACGGTAGCCCTCGCGGCGCTCACCGTATCGATCGCCCACCGTCTCAGCTCGTTCTACGACGACGGCGCGGAGCTGGTCGAGTACCCGACGGAGCTGGTCGACGACAACAAGATTCGCGCGGCGGTCAAGGGGATGAACGGGGTCCTGATCGACTTCTGGGGGGCCGAGGAGGTCCCGGCGGAGCGGTTCGCTATGCGCCTTCTGGGGGTGCTGTCCGAGCACGCGCAGGAGCTGGGCTGCGAGCGGGAGCTGGCAGGGGTGGGCGAGCTGCTGGCCGGTAACACCGGCGCGCACCGCCAGCTGCGAATCTGGCAGAAGACCCCCGACCTCAAGGCGCTGGCGGCCGGGCTCGTCGAGGCCAGCCGGGTCTGAGCCCACCCGGCTCCGTTTATCCTCGCTGGCGTCCGTGGATTCGCCACCTGAGCTGAGCGTCGTCTGCAAGCAGTGCGGCTCCGAAGTGAGCCCGTACGTCACCGAGTGCCCCTACTGCGGCACGCGCCTGCGCAAGCGGGCGCCCAAGCTCGAGCGCCACGGCGACGAGCTGACCGCCCGGGAGACGAGGAGCGACCGCCGCCGACGCAAGGCCGCCCTGCGGGTCACCCGGCGCGAGGCGACCGCCTACGACGTCACGAGGCCGTGGGTGACGATCGCGGCGCTCGCCATCCCGGCTGCGCTCATGATCGTCCAGCGGGCAGCGAACCTTCCCCTGACCGACGTCGGCGCGATCATCGGCCCGGTGGGAGGGGAGTACTGGCGCTATCTCGCGGCCCCCTTCGTCTACGACGACCTGGGGTACCTCTTCGCCGTCGGGCTGGGCATGGCGATCTTCCTGCCGGAGGTGGAGCGGCGCCTGGGCACGGTCCCAGCGGCGCTCCTGGTGGTGGCCTGCGGCACGCTGGGCATGCTCTTCAACAGCGGCGTCGAGGAGTTCTTGGCCGATGGCCTGCCGATCGCCGCGGGGGGCAACGGCATCGCGCTCGGCGTCCTGGGTGCCTGGATCGTCATGCGGGACGCCGATCGCCGCCGCGACCCCACCGAGGAGTACGACCAGATCGCTCTCGCGGTGTGCGCGGGCGTCCTGCTCCTGCTGCCGCTCGTCGAGGACTTCGCCTCGCCATGGGCGGGGCTGGCCGGGGCGCTTGTAGGGCTGGCGTGCGGGCTTGCGGCCGCGCTGGGCAGAGGTCGCGCCCCGATTGCGTGAGGATGGCGGGATGAGCAAGTTCACCCCAATCGACGACGACCTCCACGCCTACATGGTCGAGCACGGCGCCCGCCAGGACGAGGTGCTCCGCACCGTCCAGTCCGAGGCCGAGGCGATGGGAGAGATCGCGGTCATGCAGATCGCGCCCGACCAGGGTGCCTTCATGACGCTGCTCGCACGGGCCACCGGTGCCCGTGAGGCGCTCGAGCTCGGGACGTTCACCGGCTACTCGGCGATCTGCATCGCCCGTGGGCTCGCGGCGGACGGGCGGCTCACCTGCTGTGAGCTGAACGAGGAGTACGCGGCGACCGCGTCGCGCAACTTCGAGGCGGCAGGGCTCTCCGACCGCATCGACATCCGTCTCGGGCCCGCCCTGGACACGCTGCGCGCGCTGCCCGAGCGCGAAAACCTCGACCTCACCTTCATCGATGCCGACAAGGCCGGCTACCCCGACTACTACGAGGAGACGCTGGCCCGCACCCGCCCTGGCGGCCTGATCCTGCTCGACAACGTGCTCCGCAACGGCACCGTCTTGGACCCCGGCCCCGCGGGCACTGACGACGATGAGAACCTCCGCGGCACGCTGGAGGTCAACCGGCGCGTTCGCGACGACCAGCGCGTGGACGTCGCGATGGTCGGGATCGCGGACGGTCTGACGATCGTCCGCAAGCGGTAGGCAAATGGACCGGGCGCGGGCGTTGGCCCTCCAGCGGAACGGGATCGAGGCGTGGATTCGGTTCACGGCTGGGCTCGCGGACGGCGGAGAGCTGGTCGACACGGACGGTGTGCTGGCCGCGGTGGTCCCCCGGGCTCCGCAGCGGTCGATTCTTAACTGCGCCGTACATCGCGACGCCGCGGGCCTCGAGCGGGCGCTGCCGGTGCTCGCGGACGCATACGAGCGAGCGGGGGTCGTCGCGAACGCGATCTGGACGATCGAGCCCGACGCCGAGGCCGAAGCCGCGCTTGCGGCGGGCGGGTACTCGTTGGACGCCGAGCCGGCGGCGATGGTCGCGTCGCTCGACGAAATGCCCGCGGCCGACCTCGGCGACCTCGACTGGGACGCCGACGCCACGCCCGGCGAGCTCGGCCTGGTGAACGACCTCGCCTACGGCTACCCGGAGGGGGAGGGGCTCTCGCCTGCGATCGGCAGGCCTCCCGTGGAGCTGGAGCCACGCATCTGCCGGGCGAGGGTCGAGGGAGAGCTCGCGGCGGTGATGCAGACGGTCGACGTGGGAACGGACTGCCTGGTGATGTGGGTGGCCACACTGCCTGAACATCGGGGCCGGGGCCTGGCATCGCGCCTGATCCAGGCGGCGCTGGGCGACGCGCGAGCGCGGGGCCTCGCGACGACATCCCTGCAGGCCAGCATGCTCGGACGCGGCGTCTACGAGGGGATCGGCTACGAGCTGGTCGCGTCGCTCCGGGTGGACGAGCGGCGGATGGGGTCCGGCGGGTGAACGACTCCTACGGCGATGCGGAGGTCCAGGCGGCGGTCGAGGCACTGGCGGATCCGGAGCGGTTCGAGCGCGCCGAGGCGGTCGTGGCCGCCGCGGCCCCACAGCTCCAGGCCGTTCTCGCCCAGGCCCTCGAGGCTGGCGGATGGTTCGGCGAGGCGCACGAGGGCGAGGTCCGCAAGGCTTCGGAGGTCGATGACCCCGAGGGCCGGGTGGTAGCGCTGCGGACGCTGCTCGCGGAGGAGGCCCGAATGGGGATGATGGTTGGCGTCGCCGTGGGGTGGGCGCTCGCCGAGGAACTGAAACGAGACAACGAGGAGACCTGAGATGGAGATTCGCTACCACGGACATTCCTGCTTCGAGCTGAGCGAGGGCGATGCGCACGTGCTGATCGACCCCTTCCTGGCTCCCAACAACCCGACGGCGGTGGTAAGTGGGGAGGATGTCGAGCCGACGCAGATCCTGGTCACGCACGGCCACGTGGATCACATGGCGGACGCCGTGGCGATCGCCAAGCGCTCGGGCGCCGGTCTGGCGGCCCAGGTCGAGATCGCGAACTGGTTCGAGTCTCGCGATGTCGAGAACGTCTCCGACCCAAACCTCGGCGGGACCGTCACCTTCGACGGCGGGTGGGCGAAGCTGGTCCAGGCGTTCCACACCAGCACCCTCCCCGGGTCCAGCGAGATGCCCTTCAGCGCCGAGCACGGCACGCCGGTCGGGCAGGCCGCCGGCTGGGTCGTGAACCTCGGCGGGGTGATCACCTACCACGCGGGCGACACGTGCCTGTTCGGGGACATGGCCCTGATCGCCCGCTCGACGCCCATCGACATCGCCCTTCTGCCGATCGGCGGGCATTACACGATGGACCGCCACGACGCCGTGATCGCGGCGGAGCTCACCGGCGCCAAGACCGTGATCCCGATGCACTACGACACGTTCCCGCCGATCGAGACCGACGCGGGGGCGTTCCAGTCCGACGTGGAGGCCGCCCTCGACGCCAAGGTCGTGGTGCTCGCGCCGGGCGAGACCCACGAGGCGTAGCAGCCGGCCGGTGGCCGGCCTCTCTACATCTCCATCCGCCCCACCGGAAGGCGACTGGGGTTTCTGTAGGCTCCGCGCGGTGGAGGCGAAGGTCGAGACCCTGAGCACGCTGGCGGGTCGCGCGGACCTGCTGGAGAGCTCCGACCCGGCGCTCCAATCGTCGCCCGACGGTGCCAAGGCGAAGCTCCTCTCCTACGCGGAGCTCTACAACCTCTGGGAGCGCCAGCAGTGGTCGGTCCAGGACCTGGACTTCACGCAGGACCGCGTCGACTGGTTCGAGCGGATCGACGCGGAGGAACGCTATGCGCGGATGTATGGGCTGTCCGCCTTCTTCATCGGCGAGCAGAAGGTGGCCGACGAGCTCGGACCGATCATGCGCGCGGCGCCCACCGAGGAGCAGCGGCTCTTCCTCTGCACCCAGATCGCCGACGAGGCCCGGCACGTCCGGTTCTTCGACGCCTTCTACGGCGGGGTCGGGCTGCTCGAGGGCGCCGACGACCTCGAGGCGCGGCTGCGTACCACCGAGAAGCACCTGAACGAGGCGTTCGGCGAACTCTTCGACGACCAGCTGAAGCGACGGGTGGACCGCCTGGCGTCGGATCCCTCGGACACCGAGACCCTGGTCGAGGCGATCACGCTCTACCACATGATCATCGAGGGGGTTCTGGCCCTCACCGGGCAGCACTTCATCATCGACTACAACACCGAGCAGGGGACCCTCCCCGCCTTCGTCGACGGCTTCTCGAAGGTGGCGCGCGACGAGCATCGGCATATCGCCTTCGGGGTGCGGTTCCTCACGGATATGGCCGCGGAGGACGGGCGCTACCGCGAGGCGATTCAGCGGACGCTCGCCGAGGCGCTTCCGATCGCCGACGGCGTGCTGGAGCCGCCCTGGGCTCAGACCGAAGAGGATTGGGAGGTCTTTGGGGGCGCCTCCCGCGAGGAGACGCACGCGTTTGCGGCCCAGGCCCTGACCCGCCGGCTCAAGGTCATCGGCCTCTAGGCGGCCTGAGGGCGAGTCCTGTCCGGCGTCCGATCGGAGGGCGGTGAGTCCACCGATCGGATGACCGAAGATCAGCCGTCAGTACGGCCGACCGGACGATGAGCCGGTGCCTCAGGAGGGTCAGCATGGCTGTCCCCCCCATCAACGCCACCGCGTTGGGGCGGGAGCAGGTCGTGGGACAGATCGCTGATCGACATCCACGTCTCAACCTCGAGACAAGGGCTGGGCATGATGCCCGGGCCCTCGAGGACGTTCCCGTATCCCAGCGTGGTGAGCTGGACGCCGCGGCCCTCCGGGGTCGTAACGGCGCCCTGTCCCGTACCCGGTTGTTTCAGCTCGAGGTCATGGATGGCCTCGAGCTGAGCAATTGGGTTCTCCGCGGGGACGCGGGCGCGGGCGGCAGAGCGTAGAGCGCTCCCGTGGGACGGACTCTTGGATCGGGCGCCCGCCGGCCCGATGGCCGGGTCGACCGCGATCATCCGCAGGCCGACCCCGCGCACACGGGTCGCAGGCGCCGCAAGGCGGCGCTTCGCCGCCACGTAAAGGCCACTGGTCCGAGCTCACCCGCTCCGGAGCCTCGCAGTGACAACCGCCTCAGCGCCCTTCGCGCGCAACGGACCTTCCGCCTCGTCGCGCTGCGCTGGGCACCGGCCGCCGTCGCGACGCTCATCGCCTTCCTGCACACAGGCGCGCCCGGGGTCTCGGTCCTCGTCGGCGCGTCGGTCCTCGCGGCCTCCATGGTGCTCGACGCCCGTGGGATGCCGATCCACCTCATGCCGGTGGCCGGGGCGGCGCTAGTTACCCTCGTGCCGGTGGTCGGCGTCGCGATCGCCTTCGGCGTCTCCCTGGCGCTTGCGCCGCTCGACGCGGCGACGCTGATCGCGCCGGCGCTGGGCGCCGCGATCGTGCTCGCCCTGTCGGCTCTGGAGCTGCGCCGTCTCGGGAGGGGCATCGAGGTCCGCTTGGCCGTCGCGGGCAGTCCGGGGCTCGCGGCCTCCCTCGCCACCGAGTTCGAGCGCAGCGGCCTCGCCGGCTACCGGGTGGTGGGATGGCTCGGCGCCGAGCCGGCGTGCGCCGTGAGCGGCGCCCCCGAGCGGCTCGGAGGCGTGAGCGAGATTCGCCAGGTCGTCGAGCGCGACGACATCGACCTGATCGTCAACGGCGGCGAGCGCGTCGCCGGGGAAGCCGAGGCCGGCGTTCGCTCCTCGGGGGCGATCACGGAGCTGATCGCGGAGGGCTGCCTGGGGCTCGACGTGCGCATGGTGCACATGAACGAGCTCTGCGAGCAGCTCTTCGGCCACGTGCCGCTCGCCCGGATGAACGCGGCGTTCTTCGAGTACCTCATGCACCCGGACACCCGCCGCGCTTCCCCGCTGGCCAAGCGTGGGATGGATCTCGCGATCGGCGCCCTCGCGGCCATCGTCGCGGCCCCGCTGGTGGGGTTCGCGGCCGTGGCGATCAAGCTTTCTGACCGGGGCCCGGTCCTGTTCCGCCAGCGGCGGGTGGGTGCGGGCGGCCGGGAGTTCGAGGTTTTGAAGCTGCGAACGATGGCCGCGGACGCCGAGAGCGGTGGGGCTCAGTGGTCCGTCGCCGATGACCCGCGTGTCACGCGGGTCGGGCGCTTCCTGCGGCGCAGCCACATCGACGAGCTGCCGCAGCTCTGGAACGTCCTTCGCGGCGAGATGTCGCTCGTCGGCCCCCGTCCCGAGCGCCCGGAGATGACCGCCGAGCTCGAGCTGCGGGTTCCCTTCTACGACCGCCGCGAGCTGATCCAGCCGGGGATCACGGGCTGGGCCCAGGTCCGCTGCGGCTACGCGGGATCCGACGAGGGGACGGCATGGAAGCTCTGCCATGACCTGTACTACCTGAAGCATCGCTCGGCGGGCCTCGACATGGCGATCATGCTCGAGACGCTGCTGACGGCGGCGCGCGCGGCTCAGTTCGAGATCGTCCGTCCCGACGAGCGCCTGGTGCTCGACGCCGTTGGCAACGCCTGACGCGCCCAGCGCGCCTCTAGACTCAGCCCGTGAGCCCGAAGCAGGAACGCGTACGGGTGCTCGTTGCGGACGACCACCCCATCTACCGTGAGGGGATCATCCGGGCGGTCAAGGAGCGGCCCGACCTGGAGCTGGTCGGCGAGGCCGAGGACGGTCGTATCGCGCTGGACGAGATCAGGCGCGTCGGGCCGGACGTCGCCCTACTCGACATACGGATGCCGGGCCTCGAGGGGCCTCAGGTCCTGAACGCGCTCCAGCGCGACGGCATTAAGACCAGCGTGATCTTCCTCTCGGCGTTCATGGAGGGCGAGCTCGCCTACGAGACGGTTGCCGCCGGCGCTCGCGGCTACCTGTCAAAGGAGTCGGCGCGCGAGGAGATCTGCGACGCGATAGTCGCCGTGGCCCGTGGTGGCACGGCACTCGCGCCCGAGGTGCAGGCCGGCCTGGCCGCCCAGGTTCAGGAGCGCGAGCGCTCGGACCGCCCCCCGCAGCTCACTCCCCGCGAGCAGGAGGTGCTGGAGCTGATCTCGCAGGGCCTCTCGGCTCCGGACATCGGCCGGCGCATCCACCTCAGCCCCACCACGGTCAAGACCCATCTCCATAAGCTCTACGAGAAGCTCGGCGTCTCGGACCGGGCGGCGGCGGTCGCCGAGGCGATGCGCCGCGGCCTGCTGGAGTGATCTAAGTGCCTGGCCCCGAGGGGCAGGACGGAGAACTGAGTCGCTTGCGCCGCGAGGTGGAGAGCCTGGAGGCACGGGTCGAGGAGCTTCGCGGCGAGCGCGCGACCCTGGTCGCCCAGATCCTGGGGGCCGAGGAGCGAGAGCGGGCGCGGGTCGCACAGACGCTCCACGACGAGGCGCTTCAGAGCCTCCTCGCCGCCCATCAGGATCTGATCGAGGCGGCGCCGGGTCGGGCGCAGGTGACCCGCGCCCACGAGATCATGGGCGGAGCGATCGACCGCGTGCGCGACGCGGTCACCGCTTTGCACCCGGTGATCCTCGAGCGCCGCGGCCTCGAGGCGGCGCTGGAGGCGGTCTGCGCGCAGACCGCGCACCAGGCCGGCTTGGAGACCGAGCTTCGCGTGGCTCCGGACGCGCTGGGGTCCACCGACGGCCTGGTCTTCTCGGTCGCCCGGGAGCTGGTTGCGAACGCGGGACGGCACTCGGGGGCTGGACGGCTGGCCGTGGACGTGGCGGCGGGCAACGGCTCGGTCGTGCTGAGCGTCACCGACGACGGTTGTGGCATCGAGCCGGGCCGCAGGGACGAGGCGCTCGACGAGGGCCACGTCGGGCTCGCCTCGATCGCCCAGCGCCTCGACGCGATCGGCGGCGGCCTCGAAATCGCCACGCCGCAGGGCGGCGGCACACGCGCGGTGGCGACGATCCCAGCGGCCTAAAGGGGTCAGACCCCCGTTTAGGAATGCCCGGGGCGGGACTCGAACCCGCATCGCTCCGAGGAGCCGCGGCTTTTAAGACCGCTGCCTGTACCAGTTCGGCTACCCGGGCCCGGCGATCCTAGCCGGGGTTGACGGTCATCGGGCGGTGGCGGGACTCCGCCTAGAGCTGGGTCCAGACCGTCTTCGTCTCGAGGTAGGCGTCGAGGTTGGCGTGGCCCTTCTCGCGCCCGATGCCCGACGCCTTGTAGCCGCCGAACGGGGCAGCGGGGTCGCCGCCGCCCCAGGTGTTGATGTAGACGTTGCCCGCCTTCAGCATCCCGGCCAGCCTGTGGGCGTTGGAGATGTCGCGCGTCCACAGGCCGGCGGCCAGCCCGTACTCGGTGTCGTTGGCGCGCGCGGCGACCTCGTCGAGTTCGTCGAACGGCATCGCCACCAGGACCGGCCCGAAGATCTCCTCGCGCGCGATAGCCATCTCGTCGGAGACCCCGGTGAAGAGGGTGGGGGAGACGAACCAGCCGTCGCCGTTGCCGTTGGGGGCGCCGCCGACCACCGCCTCGGCGCCGTCGGAGAGCCCCGAGTCGATGTAGCCCGTGACCCTGTCGAACTGCTCCTCGGAGACCAGCGGGCCGAACTGCGACTCCGGGTCCAGCCCGGGCCCGACCCGGGCGTCGGCGGCGAAGCTGGACAGCCCCTCGACCACCTCGTCGAAGAGGCTGGAGTGCACGAACAGGCGCGAGCCCGCGTTGCACGCCTGTCCGGAGTTGAAGTAGATGCCCTGGAACGAGCCCTTGACGGCCGCCTCGACGTCGGCGTCCGGGAGCACGATGTTGGGGCTCTTCCCGCCCAGCTCCAGGGTCACGCGCTTGAGCGCCTTGCCGCACTTGGCGCCGATCTCGCGCCCGACGACGGTCGAGCCCGTGAACGCGACCTTGTCGACGCCGGGGTGATCCACGAGTACTGCGCCGGTCTCGCCGTCTCCGGTGACGACGTTGAGCGTCCCCTCGGGGAAGCCCGCCTCGAGGGCCAGCTCGCCCAGGCGCAGGGCTGTAAGCGGCGTCTGCTCGGCCGGCTTCAGGATGATCGGGCAGCCCGCCGCCAGCGCCGGCGCGATCTTCCAGACGGCCATCAGCAGCGGGAAGTTCCAGGGCACGATCTGAGCGCAGACGCCGACCGGCTCGCGCAGCGTGTAGCAGAGCACGTCGCGGGCCGAGACCGGGATCGTCTCGCCCTCGATCTTCGTCGGCCACCCGGCGTAGTAGCGCAGGTGATTCACCGCGGCCGCCACGTCGCCGCCGGCCGCGGCGACGGGCTTGCCGTTGTCGAGCGACTCGATCTGGGCGAGCTGCTCGCCGTTGGCCTTGATCAGCTCGGCCAGGGAGTTCATCAGCGCCGACCGCTTCGCCGCGTGGACCTTGCGCATCGGCCCCTCGAGTGCGCTCCGCGCCGCCGAGGCTGCCCGGTCCACGTCCTCGGTGCCGCCCTGCGCGACGGCGCAGATCGTGTTGCCCGTCGCAGGGTCGAGCGTCTCGAACGTGCGCCCGTCGGCGGCCTGCGGGCGATCGCCGCCGATCAGCAGCGGCTGCGGAGTGCGCGAGATGAACTCGAGCGTGGGTTCGGAGAGAGCGTCGAGGAGTGTCTCGGCCACCCGGAAAGCGTACCCGGGAGCCCGCTCAGCCGGTCGCGGGGCCGGCCGCCGGATCGGCGTCCGGGCACTCCACGCCCTCGGGGAGCTCGGCGCTCGCGTCCAGGGCCGCGGAGGCATCCTCGGAGAGTGCGGCCGGGGCGGGCTCATCCTTCTCGGCAGCGACCGGGTCCTTCTCGGGATCGGGCGCCGAGGGCTCGGGCTCCTCGCAGGTGGGCGGCTCGGGCTCATCGCCCGGGCCGTCGGGTCCCGAGTCCGTCGTTCCACCCCTCGTGGCGTCGGGCCTCGGCGTCCTCAGCGTCTCCTGCTCCTGCGGCTCGTCGCCGGATCCCGCGTCCGCCGAGTCACGCGCTACGACCTCGTCCTTCTCCGCGCCCGGTGGCGTGCCGTAGGCGGATACGGACACCGTGTAGGTCCCGTTGCCGACGTAAGGGACCCAGAAGCTGGTCGAGCCTGCACCGACGTCCCCGAAATCGACCACCGAGCCGTCGGCCCGCGTGACGGTTGCCGTGTAGCGCTCGGCGCCCGGGATCTGGTTCCAGGCGGCGTCGATCTTGCAAACGATGGTGTCGGCTGCGGTTCCGCAGCTGTCGAGGGAGGCGCCGACGATGAGGCGCTGGGGCGGCAGCTCGGCAGGCCCGCCGCGACCGGGCACGGCCAGGGCGGGCAGCGGCACGGCGAGGGCCAGGGCGGCGTAGATCAGGGTGCGGCGGCGCATCAGTTCCCCCCGGCGGCGCCGCTCGGCACGAACGATCCACGAATCAGCTCGGCGCCGTCCACCGCGTCATCGGACGCGTCGGGCTGCACGGTGGTCGCCAGGTAGTAGCGGTAGTCCCCGGAGGCGCGGAGCGTCACCTCGTAGGCCGGCGAGCCCGGCGGGTTGTCGGCAGCAAGGCGAACGACCGTGCCCTCGGGCGTGGCCGCCGCCACCCGCTCGACCACGCGGGCGCTGCCCGCCAGCGCCCGCAGCGTCTCGAGCGAGCGGGCCTCGAACTCCTGGAAGGAGAGCGCGTCGTCGCGCTCGACCCAGAGGGTGGCGTCGGCGTCCCCGGCGTCGGTCGCGGCCGCGAAGGTGGCGGCGCCCGGACCGGTGCGCTCCCAGCCCGCCGGCAGCGCCAGCGAGAAGCTCGACTCCCTCACGAAGCTGGCGCCGCCGGGCTTCGAGTCGGCGCGACCGGAGCGCTCACGGGCGGGCGCCTCGGGGGTGGCGGGGGCCGCGTCGGCGAACGGGGTGTCCCTCTCCTTCGAGCCACCCTGAAGCAGCATCAGGCCGGCGATCACGGCGATCACCGCGACCGGGATCGGCGCCAGTCGCCAGGCCCTGCTGCGGGGGTCGTGGGCCCACTCGGGCAGCGACACGCCGATTTGGGGTCTCGGCAGCCTGGGCCGCGCCGGGACCGAGGGCCTCGGCATGCTCGCGAGCTCCGGAGCGAGCACCTCGACCTCCTCGACCGCTGGCGGGTCAAACGGCTCGGCGCAGCCGTGGCAGACGATGCGGCGCACGGCGGCCGGCGAGACGTGCGCGGGCAGGCGCACCCGGGTGTCACGCCCGCAGGCGTCGTGCTCGGCTCGGACCACGCGAACGACGCCCCCGGCCGGGGGTTCCGGAAATCCACCGTTATCGGGCGCCGCCCAATCATGCGAGACGTCTGAGCCGGGCCCGGCGGCAGCGCTTTCTTGCGAGCTCGCTTCGCGCTCCACTTAAACCCCATCGGAGGGTATCGGCGGACGCTTGAGCCGGTGCGGGGGCCTTCGCACGTCGGTCCGGACGTTGCGCGCACGCCGGTCACACATCGCGAGCCGTCCTGCTGCGAGAATCCGGGCATGGCGCTGGGGGCATTCGCATGGTTTTACCGCCGGCTCGGGAGCCGGTATCCCTCCATGTTCCTGGCCGTGGAGCTGCAGACCGCGTTCGTGATCACGGCGGGCACGCTGGCGCTCTTCACCTTCTACTGGGAGATCCCCAAGGACGAGTTCCTGCTGATCCTGGGGATCTCGATGGGGCTTACCGCGATCGCCGTCGCGGCCAACCTGATCCGCACCTATCCGTTGCTGCGGCCGATCCGCGACTGGATCTCGGGCGCTCGGTCGGAGGAGCAGGCCACCGCGGCCTGGGCCGCCGCGGTGAACCTGCCGATGGGGCTCATCAAGCGCGACCTCGTACTTCCGTTCCTGATCGTCGTGCTCCCTTCGACGGTCGCCGCCGTGGCGATCCTCGGCCTCAGCTGGCTCTCCTTCTTCCCGTTCTTCTTCGGGGCGTCCGTTGCGGTCTCCTACGGGGGCCTGCTCCACTACCTCGCGCTCGAGGTCGGCATGCGCCCGGTCCTGATCGACATCAACCAGGCGGTCGGCCCGAAGCTGCAGAGCGACGTCTCCGCGTTCCCGCTGCGGGTCCGCCTGCTCGGGGCGCTGCCGCTCATCAACCTGATCTGCGGGCTCGTCGTGGCGGCGCTCACCTCCGGCGGCGGCGGCGGGGCCGACCTCACGGTGGACGTGTTGGTGGCGCTCGCGGTGGCGACCACGATCTCCCTCGAACTCTCGCTGCTGCTCTCGAAGTCGATCCTGCGACCGATCGCCGACCTCCAAGATGCGACCGAGGGGGTGCGCGAGGGCCGCTACGACGTACGCGTCCCGGTCACCACCGGCGACGAACTCGGCGACCTGGCGGCCTCGTTCAACCAGATGATCGCGGGCCTGGCGGAGCGCGAGCGGATCCGAGAGGCGTTCGGCACCTATCTCGACAAGGAGGTGGCCGAGTACATCCTCAGCGAGGGCTTCTCCGAGGAGGGAGTGGAGGTGGACGTCTCGGTCCTGTTCTGCGACGTGCGCGACTTCACCCAGCTCGCGGCGGGGATGGACGCGAAGGAGGTCGTGGCCGCGCTCAACGGCCTGTTCGAGGTCGTGGTGCCGATCGTCGCGCGGCACGGCGGGCACGTCGACAAGTTCGAGGGGGACGGGCTGCTCGCGGTGTTCGGCGCGCCCGAGAACTACGCGGACCACGCGGCCCGGGCGGTGCGTGCGGCCTGCGCCATGGCCGAGGCCGTGAACGGCCGCCAGGAGGCCGGGGCCGGCATCCACATCGGCGTGGGGGTGAACACGGGCAGGGTTGTCGCGGGGGCGGTCGGAGGGGCCGGAAGGTTGAACTTCTCCGTCATCGGCGACCCGGTGAACGTCGCCTCCCGAGTCGAGGCCGCGACCCGGCGCCTCGACGCGGACGTCCTGATCACCTCGCGGACCCGCGATGCGCTGCCCGAGCAGTTCGAGGTCGAAAGCCGCGGTGCCCACGAGCTAAAGGGGGTGGACGGCCGCGCCGAGCTGTTCGCCCCGCGGCCGCTGCCCTCGGCGCTCACCCCCGATCGCCGCGCGCCCGCTGCACCGTCGCGGTCGCGCACCCCGCTCGCGCTTCGAGTTGCCGCCCGCGCACGGCGCGCGGCCGGCCGCGCCGCCACGGGCCAGGAGTAGCTTCGACGGGGGCGGCATGAGCCCCCCCCAAGTGACCCCCACCGATACGCTCCGCGGGATGGCGACGCACCGAGCAGAGCCCGCGGGAGGCTGAGTCCAGCGGAGGCCCCCAGCACGGTGGGCGCCTCGCGGCGCGAGCGCTGAAGGCTCGCGGCGTCAGCCACCTCTTCACGCTCTCCGGCGGCCACCTCTTCTCGCTCTACGACGGCTGCAAGGAGGAGGGCATCGAGATCGTCGATGTGCGCCACGAGCAGTCGGCGGCGTTCGCGGCCGAGGGCTGGGCCAAGGCCACACGCGAGGCGGGCGTATGTGCCCTCACCGCGGGCCCCGGAGTCACCAACGGAATCAGCGCGATCGCGGCCGCGCAGTCCAACCGCACGCCGTTGGTGGTCCTCGGGGGCCGCGCGGCCGAGTCGCGCTGGGGTACCGGCTCGCTCCAGGAGATCGACCACCTGCCATTCGTCTCGCCCCTCGTCAAGTCGGCCGAGACGGTGAAGGAGACCGCGCTTGTTGACGACGCCACCTGCGCGGCCATCGACACCGCCCTCGCACAGCCCACCGGCCCCACCTTCCTCGACTACCCGCTCGACGTCGTCTTTCAGGACGCGATATCCGACCCGCCGCCCGCGCCCGACGCCGCCGCCCGGCGAGCCCGCGGGCGGGCGTGGAGGAGGCGGCGGGGCTCCTCGCCTCAGCGGAACGCCCGGCGATCATGGCCGGCACCGGCCTCTACTGGGCGCACGGCGAGGACGAGCTGCGCGCGCTCGCGGAGGCACTCGGAGCGCCCACATTCCTCAACGGCATGGGCCGGGGATGCCTTCCGGCCGACCACGAGCTGTGCTTCTCGCGCGCCCGCGGCCACGGGCTGAAGGAGGCCGACGTCGTGCTGGTCGTCGGCGTTCCCCTCGACTTCCGCCTCGGCTTCGGCGGCTCCGTGGGGGAGGAGGCCAAGCTCCTGTGGCTGGACGCCGCGCCCAACACCCTGACCGCCAACCGCAAGCCCGACGTCGAGATGGTCGGCGCGATCACGCCGAGCCTCGCCGCGATCCGCGAGGGCGCCGCGTCCGGTCGCCGACCCGTCGCGCACGCGCGCCCTGGGTGGATGCGGTCTCGGCGACCGAGACCGATAAGCGTGAGGCCGAGCGCGCCGAGCTCGACGACGAGCGCTCCCCGCTTCACCCGATGCGCGTCTACCGCGAGCTGAACGACGTCCTCGACCGCGACGCGATCGTGATCGGGGACGGGGGCGACTTCGTCTCCTACGCGGGTCGCGTGATCGACACGTATCAGCCGGGGTGCTGGATGGACCCGGGCCCGTTCGGCTGTCTGGGCGCAGGGCCCGGACAGGCGATCGGCGCCAAGCTGGCGCGCCCGGACCGGCAGGTCTGCCTACTGTTGGGCGACGGGGCCTTCGGGTTCGGCGGTATGGAGTTCGACACCCTTGCGCGTCACGGCATCCCCGTCGTTGGCGTAATCGGGAACAACGGAATCTGGGCGCTCGAGCACCACCCGATGAAGTTCCTCTACGGCTACTCGGTGGCCGCCGAGCTGCGCCAGGGCACCCGCTACGACCAGGTCGTCGAGGCCCTTGGCTGCCACGCGGAGCTGGTCTCCGAGCCGGCCCAGCTGCGCCCGGCGCTGGAGCGCGCGTTCGAGTCCGGCCGGCCGGCGCTCGTGAACGTCCTCACCGACCCTGAGGTCGTCTACCCGCGCAAGGCCGTCCTGGCCTGAGCGGCACCGTGGCCGACGCCCCCCCCTGGTGGAGCGACGCGGTCGTCTATCAGGTCTATCCACGCTCGTTTCAGGACTCCGATGGCGACGGGCTGGGGGACATCGCCGGCGTCACGGCGCGCATTGACCACATCCGGCGCCTCGGCGCAGACGCGCTATGGCTCTCCCCGTTCTACCCCTCCCCAGGAGCGGATGGCGGCTACGACATCTCCGACTTCACGGGCGTAGACCCGGGGCTGGGCACGCGCGCGGACGTCGACCGCCTAGTCGCCGAGGCCCACTCGCGCGGCCTTCGGGTGTTGCTCGATCTGGTCCCGAGCCACACGTCGATCGAGCACCCCTGGTTCCGGGAGCACCCGGACTGGTACGTGTGGGCGGATGGCGGGCCGCCGAACAACTGGGTCGGGGCGTTCGGGGGCCCGGCCTGGACGCGTGACGAGGCGACCGGTCGGTGGTATCTCCACAGCTTCTATCCCGAGCAGCCCGACCTGGACTGGGAAAACCCCGAGGTGCGCGCGGCCATCGGGGACGTCGTGCGGTTCTGGCGGGAGCGCGGTGCGGACGGCTTTCGCGTGGATGCGGTACAGGGTCTCGCCAAGGATCCCGGCCTCCGCGACGACCCGCCGGCGAGCCGGCCGTTCCCCCTGCCGCTGCATCCGGACGGCGCGAAGCTGGACCAGGTTCACTCCAAGCGCGGGCTTCGCATGGGGCGGGCGCTGGCGGCGATCCGCGAGGCGGCGGGTGAGGGTCTGCTGGTCGGCGAGGTCTACGTACCGGATGCCGAGCTGGAGCCGTATCTCGAGCACCTCGACCTGGTGTTCTCCTTCGAGTTCCTGTTCGTCGAGCGCGACGCGTCGGCGATCGCGGGGGTGATCGAGTCGGGCGCCTCGCTGGGCGGCGCCGCGTGGTTGCTCTCCAACCATGACTTTCCGCGCCTTCAGAGCAGGTTCGGCGAGGCACACGCCCGGCTCGCGGCGATGCTCCTGCTCACCCTGCCGGGCGCGGCCTTCATCTACCAGGGCGATGAGATCGGGATGACCGACGGGCCGGGGATCGACCCGCCGGTTGACCGAATCGGCCGCGAGCGCTTTCGCCATCCCATGCAGTGGGACGCAGGCCCATCCGGCGGGTTCAGCGCGGGCGTGCCCTGGCTATCCCCGATCGACCCCGACGAACGCAGCGTCGCTGCGCAGGACGGCGTCGAGGGCTCGATCCTCGAGCTGTACCGGTCCCTAATCGCCCTCCGTGCCGAGCTGGGCACCGGCATCGCCGACATCGAGGCAAGAGGGCCGATCCTCAGCTACCGGCGTGGGGACTACCTGGTGGTTCTCAATTTGGGCGATGAGCCAGCCGAAGCGGATCTGTCGGGCGCCTGGGTCCTCTCCACCGCGGCGCGGGAGCGCGACGGGGTGCTCGGCCCGGGCGATGGCGTGATCGTCCGCGGACGGGTTTGAATGTCGTGCGCTAGGGCACTAGCGTAGGCAGGAGAGGATGAGCTGCCTTAAGGGGAAACTCGCGGGAGCAGCACTAGCGCTGCTGGCACTCACGGCCCTTTCGGGCTGCACCGGCTCCGACTCGGCCAAGGGCTCCGGCGCCAAGCTCTCGTTCTTCATCTTCAACGAGCCGAGCGGCGCCTACCAAGAGGCCGCCGAGAAGTGCTCGCAGGAGTCGAACGGCGAGTACACGATCTCGTTCGAGTTCCTCCCGGCGCAGGCCGACGCCCAGCGCGAGCAGCTGGTGCGGCGCTTGGGAGCCGAGGACAGCTCGATCGACATCATCGGAATGGACGTCATCTGGACCGCGGAGTTCGCGAACGCCGGCTTCCTTGAGCCCTGGGAGGGCACCGACGCGCAGGCCGTGACGGACGGGACCTTCGACAGCGTCGTTGAGTCGGCGTCGTTCGAGGGCGAGCTGTACGCGGCGCCCTATACCTCGAACACCCAGCTCCTGTGGTACCGCAAGGACCGCGTTCAGCAAGTGCCGGAGACCTGGGACGAGATGATCGCCGAGGCCAAACGGATCGGCAAGGACGGCCGGATTCAGGTTCAGGCCAACTTCTACGAGGGCTTCACCGTGCTGGTCTCGGCGATGATCGAGTCGGCCGGGACGCACATCCTCAGCGGGCCCACCGAGGTCGACCTCGAGCAGGCCCCCACCGAGCGCGCGCTCGAGGTCTTGGGCCAGTTCGCGCGCTCGCCATCCGCCCCGGCCGACATCGATACCTCGACGGAGGACACAGCGAGGCTCTCGTTCGAGGCAGGCGGGTCCTCGTTCATGCTCAACTACCCCTTCGTCTATCCCAGCGCGAAGGAGAACGCGCCCGACGTCTTCAAGGAGCTGGGCTCGGCGCTTTATCCCGCGATCGACAGAGGTAAGCCCAGCCATCCGCCGCTCGGCGGCATCAACCTCGGTGTCAGCGCCTTCTCCGAGAACAAGGACCTCACGTTCGACGCGATCGAGTGCCTGGTCCAGCCGGAGAACCAGATCACGGCGGCGACCCTCGGCGGCCTGCCGCCCACGAACGAGGGCGTCTACGCGACCAAGGACATCGAGAAGGCCTACCCGGGCTTTTCGGACCTGATCAAGCAGTCGATCGACAGGGCCGCACCGCGGCCGCTGACCCCCGCTTACACGGACCTCTCGCTCGCGATCCAGCGGGCGCTGCACCCGCCGGGCGACATCGATCCCGCCGATGTCACGGCGACCTACGACGACCTGGTGGAGAAGGTCGAGCAGGCGGTCAAACGGGAGGGCTTGCTCTGATGGCCCGCGGCGGTGCGGTCAAGACCAGCGACCGTACGCGCTCGGAGCGGCGCCTGGGCTGGATGCTCTGCGCCCCGGCCGTGGGGGCGATGCTCCTGGTCACGGCCTACCCGATCGGGTACGCGCTGGTGCTCTCTCTGCAGGAGATCGACCTGCGCTTCCCCGAGGAGGGGGGCTTCGTCGGACTCTCCAACTACGAGTCGGTCCTGACCTCCGGCCTGTGGTGGCAGGACGTCTTCAACACCACCTTCGTGACCGTGATCTCAGTCGCGATCGAGTTGACCCTCGGAATGATTATCGCCCTCGTTATGTACCGGGCGATTTTCGGCCGCGGGCTCGTCCGCACCTCGGTCCTGATCCCCTACGGGATCATCACGGTGGTCGCCGCATTCTCCTGGTTCTACGCCTTCAACCCCGACACCGGCTTCATCAACCAGCTTCCGTTCGTGGCCGACGACAAGGCATGGTTCGGCGAGCGGTTCAGCTCGCTGGCGGTGGTGATCATGGCGGAGGTCTGGAAGACGACGCCCTTCATGGGCCTGCTGCTGCTGGCGGGCCTGGTGACAATCGACGACACCCTGAACGAGGCTGCGAAGGTCGACGGTGCATCGGCCTGGCAGCGCTTCTGGAAGATCACCGTGCCGCTGATGAAGCCGGCGATCCTCGTCGCGCTGCTCTTCCGCACCCTTGACGCGTTCCGGATCTTCGACTCGATCTTCATCATGACGGGGGGCGCGCAGGACACCGAATCGGTCTCGATCCTCGGCTACAACCAGCTGATCGAACGCCTCAACCTCGGCCTCGGCTCGGCCGTGTCGGTGCTGATCTTCGTCTGCGTCCTGATCATCGCGTACATCTTCGTCAAGGGCTTCGGCGTCCGCATGGCGGAGGGAAGGCCCGGGGGCTAGGAAGCGGCGATGGAGAAGGGAACCCGCGAGTACACGCTGTGGAGCATCGGCATCCTCGTCGTCCTGTTCTTCGCGCTCATGCCGGTGCTCTGGATCGTCTCGCTCTCGCTGAAGACGCCGGCGACGATCACCGAGGGATCGACCTTCTGGGACCGCTTCGTCCCGCAGGACATCACCTTCGACAACTACACGACCTTGTTCGACGGCGGGATCTCGGAGAGCCCGTTCATCGCGCCGCTGATCAACTCGATCCTGATCGCGATCATCGCGACGAGCATCGCGATCGTGCTGGCGAGCTTTGCCGCCTACGCGATCGCGAGGCTGAACTTTCCGGGGAAGGCGCTGATCCTGGCGGGCGCCCTGGCGATCGCGATGTTCCCGCCGATCTCCACCGTCGGACCGCTCTTTGACATGTGGACATCGCTGGGCCTCTACGACACCTATCCCGGCCTGATCATCCCTTACCTGACGTTCTCGCTGCCGCTTGCGATCTACACGCTCGTGGCGTTCTTCAGGGAAATCCCCTGGGACCTCGAGCAGGCCGCGCAGGTGGACGGGGCGACCCCGTATCAGGCGTTTCGCAAGGTGATCATCCCGCTCGCCGCGCCCGGGGTGTTCACCGCGGCGATCCTCGTCTTCATCTTCTGCTGGAACGACTTCCTGTTCGCTATCTCGCTGACGTCGTCGGACGCCTCGCGCACCGTTCCCGCCGCGCTCGCCTTCTTCACCGGCGACTCGCAGTTCACGCAGCCGACCGGGAACATCGCTGCCGCCGCGGTGATCGTGACGATCCCGATCATCATCTTCGTCCTGTTCTTCCAGCGCCGGATCGTCGCCGGCCTGACCGCCGGAGCCGTCAAGGGCTAACAAAGGAGGCGCACCTACCCATGTCCGAGATCACCCTGAAGGGAATCACCAAGCGCTACAGCGACGGCTACGAGGCGGTCAGGGATCTCGACCTAGAGATCTCCGACGGCGAGTTCATGATCCTTGTGGGTCCGTCGGGATGCGGGAAGTCGACGGCGCTGCGGATGATCGCCGGGCTCGAGGACATCACCGACGGCGAGCTCCGCATCGGTGGCGACGTCGTCAACCAGATGGCGCCGAAGGAGCGCGACATCGCGATGGTGTTCCAGAACTACGCGCTGTACCCGCACATGAGCGTGCGCGAGAACATGGCGTTCCCGCTCAAGCTCGCCGGCGTCGATAGTTCCACGATCGACTCCAAGGTCGCGGAGGTAGCGGAGGTCCTCGACCTCGAGCAGCATCTCGACCGCAAGCCCGCCAACCTCTCCGGCGGCCAGCGCCAGCGGGTTGCGATGGGCCGGGCGATCGTGCGCGACCCCAAGGCGTTCCTGATGGACGAGCCGCTCTCCAATCTCGACGCCAAGCTCCGGGTACAGATGCGGACCGAGGTGGCCCGTCTCCAAAACGAGCTCGGGACCACCACCGTCTACGTCACCCATGATCAGACCGAAGCGATGACTCTGGGCGACCGCGTTGCGGTAATGCGCGCCGGCGTCCTCCAGCAGGTCGGATCGCCGGCCGACCTGTACCAGCGCCCGACCAACCTGTTCGTCGCGGGCTTCATCGGCTCGCCGGCGATGAACTTCATGCCAGCAGCGATCGAGGGCTCGGAGGTCTCGCTCCCGTTCGGCAAGGTCCCGCTTCCGGAGGGCGCGGGCGGCGCTTCCGGTCA
This sequence comes from uncultured Solirubrobacterales bacterium, assembly GCA_963807385.1. Lineage (GTDB taxonomy): Bacteria > Actinomycetota > Thermoleophilia > Solirubrobacterales > 70-9 > JBDTSW01. The sequence goes on along the minus strand of CAWEBQ010000003.1, from coordinate 246,064 downwards.
GGTGATCGCCGGACTGCGGCCGGAGAGCTTCGAGGACGCATCCCTGGTCGGCGACGCCCAGGGCCAGGGCATCACCTTCAACGCCAAGATCGCGCTCGTGGAGTCGATGGGCTCGGAGAAGTACGCCTACTTCTCGGTCGGATCCGAACAGATCCAGTCGCAGGAGCTAGAGGAACTCGCACGTGACGCGGGCCTCGAGGACGTCCCCGGCGGAGGCGATCAGGTGGTCGCGCGGCTGGACGCCGCGAGCGGGATCGAGCGCGACTCCGAGGCCGAGTTGTGGGCGGATGCGGCGAAGCTTCACCTGTTCGATCAGGACTCCGGCAAGAGCCTGATCGGCGAGTGAGCCCTGGCTCAGGCCTTGGGGAGCCCGCCGCGCATCAGGTGCGTGAGGGTGTCGTCCTCGCGTGCGCTCCGCCCGCGGAGCTCCACCCGTAGGCGCTCGAGCACCTCCGCGTCCCATTCGTGGGTGCGCAGGAGCAGGTAGCGCAGGCTGACGATCCGGGCGTAGGCCTCTGCGTCGGTTTGGTCGCCGATCAGATCGTGGTCGCGCAGCATCGCGACCACTGGGGCGAACTCCTCCTCGAACCACTCGCCGGCCACCGCCTCCCTGCTCAGGAACTCCCCCCGCGCCTGCATCGCCCGGAACCCCCAGGCCTCGACGCCCTCGGCGAGGCCGGCGTACCAGCTGCCCGTGCGCAGGGCTACCCGGTCGCGCAGCTCGACCGGAAGGGGCACGCGCTCGAAGAAGAGCCGCTCGTGGCCCTTCAAGGCCAGGTCATGGAGCTTCACGTCGGCGCCCGCGCCGACCTCGGTCTGGATCTCGGTGACCGCCGCCTCGATCACGTCCAAGCCCATTGCCCGCGCGACGGACACGCGGTGGTGGCCGTCGCGGACGAAGTGCAGGGAGCCGATCCGGTAAACGTCGATCGGGGGCATCGCCTGACCTCGGCGCATCGCCTTGGCCACGCCCTGCCAGCGTTGCTTCCCCGCCCGGGAGGTCGGGCGGAAGCCCCGGTCGAACTCGCGGGTGCGGTCGACGGTGCCGACGATCGAGTCGAGGTCGATCGTCTCCAGGCCGAGCCGACGCTCGCCGCGCCGGCCGAGGGCAGCCACCACCTCGTCGAAGGGCAGGATCTGGTTGACGTCATCAGGCTCGCGCCGCAGACGCCGCGCGATGTCTGCGGCCACGTGGCGGCGCCGCGCGCGCGAGAAGTCGGTCTGGGCGTCCGAGTCGGGGAAGCCGGTGTCCATCGCCATCGAGGGTAGGCGTACCCGCTATGGCCCGCCGCCGCACACGTGCTCTGGGGCTAGTGGGCGATTGCCTGCGCGGACTCGAGCGCGGCGCCGTAGAGGATGTCGTGCTCGGAAACCTCGATCTCCGAGAGGCCGAAGGCCCGCATCACCTGGATCAGGATCACGATCCCGGCGACGATTGTCGGGGCCCGGTCCGGGTGGAGGCCGGTGACCTCCAGGCGCTCGGCGAGGGGCATCGCCGACAGCTCGGAGCACATGTGCTGGATCGAGGCCAGCCCCAGGCGGTGACCCTCGACGGCATCGGGGTCGTAGGGATCCAGCTTCAGGTCCATCGCGGCGAGCGATGTCGGGGTGCCGGCAACCGCGATCCCGGCGCGGGCCGTCACCATCGCCTCGCCCTGGAGCTCGGCGCCGATCAGCGAGCGGACGTCGTCGGCGAGTGTCTCCAGCTCGGCGGCGGTGGGAGGGTCGTGCGGGAGGTGGCGCTCGGAGTGGCGGACCGTCCCGGCCTGCAGCGAGGCGTGGAAGCCGATCTCGCTGCCGGAGCCGACGATCAGTTCGGTCGAGCCTCCGCCGATGTCGATCACCAGCGTCCGGTCCGCCGCGCCGCCGCGCCCGGCGCTGGCGCCCAGGTAGGTGAGGCGTGCCTCCTCGACTCCCTCGATCGTCCGCGCGTCGAGCGCGAACCGTTCGCGCAATTCGGCGATGAACGCGCCGCCGTTCCTGGCGTCGCGGACGGCGCTGGTGGCGAGGGCGGTAACGCGCTCGGGGCCGAGCTCGCCGTAGATGCCGATATAGCTCCCGACCGCCTCGCAGACATCATCGATTGCCTCCGCGGCGAGCTGACCTGAGGTATCCACCCCGCGGCCGAGCCGGGTCACCGTCGAGCGACGCTCCACCTCCCGGATGCCGTCTGCTTCGACGTCGGCGACGAGGAGCCGGGTGGAGTTCGTCCCCATGTCGATCACGGCGACCCTCATCGCGCGCGCTCGATCGGGTCGGAGCTGCCCGTGACCAACACGACCCAGCTTGCGGCTGCGGCTGCCATTCGGCCACTCTAGTCGGCGCGCGGCCAAGCTTGGCCAAGGGCATTCCGGCCCCGCGAACCACGAGTTCCGCTTCCCTCCGGGGATCCGGGTTAACTTCAGGGCATGAAACGTCCCGCTCTCGCCCTGATCCTGGCCGCCGTCCTCCTTCTCGCCGCCTGCGGCGACGATGACGACGCGACCACCGCAAGCACCACCGCCACCGAATCCACCGGTACCGAGGGGGCGACGGGGGCGACCGGAGGCGGTAGCGCCGAATCCGAGCCGTGCCCGGGAGCCGACTCGCCGCCCAACATCACCAACGTCACGTCGTACGGCGTCGACTGCTCGGCGGTCGAGGACGCGATGTCGAAGATCGGCTCGATCTCGACCCAGTTCGAGCTGAGCGACTTCAGTTGCGAACGGACCGAGGGCGGCGAGCTCGCCGGCGTCTGGCGCTGTGACGGCGAGGCCGCCTACTTCACCTTCGACTTCGCGGACTGAGGCAGGCAGATAGGGGGCCCGGGTAGACTTAGATTTGCCGCTGGGTTCTTTTTCGCCGTCCCTCTGCCCGTCGTGCATATCGATCGAGGACGGTGAGAAAGCGAGGTCGGCATGACCGACCAGGATGCAACCACCGCGCCGGACGCCGTCCCCTCGACGCCCGCCAGCGAGCTGTCCGACGAGATCGCATCGTCGCTCGCCTCGGTCTGGGCCCGCTTCGCCGGAGCCCGTCCGGTCGATACGGCGCTCGAGTTCGATGGCAGAGTGGTTCGCTGGACCCTTCCGGCCGGCCTCGACGCGCTCAATGAGGGCATCGGCGCCAGCGGGGAAGACGGCGGCGAGCCCCGCACCATGATCGGCTACCGGCGAGCGACTAGCGGTGCGGTCTCCAAGGCCACCCACCGCCGCGTCTCGGCACGAATGAGCAAGCAGGACAAGAAGACCGGCGCCACCACTGAGACGTTCATCCTCGAGGCGATCACCAAGAAGTACTGAGCATGGGCACCGATCAGCTCGAGGCTGACGCCCGATACGCGCGGGACCGCTACCGCCTCTACCGAGCCAAGTCCTACGGCCCCAGCGCCACCTCCCAGGCCCACCTCCGTGAGCTCGAGCAGCACCTGAAGCTGGCGAATTCACGCCTGGCCAAGGCACGCGCGGATTCAGCCGGCGCGGCTGAGTAGGCACTCAGCCCCCACTGCTCTAGAATCGCCTCTGCGACGCGGGGTGGAGCAGTCAGGTAGCTCGCCGGGCTCATAACCCGGAGGTCGCGGGTTCAAATCCCGCCCCCGCTATTCGTCAGGAAGCCCCGCTACGGCGGGCCCGTACGGGATACGATCGCCGCGTGAAGCTCTACGTCTGCTGGGGAACGTGGCGCGGTTCGACGCCGCTCGTGGGCGGTGGAAACCCGCATCCGTGCGGGGTTGCGCACGAGGCGCTTCTCGAGGCCCGGCACGATCCTGAGGTGGTGCGCTCGTACGGCTGGCGGGTGCTGCCGAGCGTTTTCAACATGTCCTCCGGCCGGCGCGCGGTGAAGGAGCTCACCGGCCGGTTCGAAGTGCCCGTGCTCGTGACCGACGATGAGGCAGTGATCTCCGGCACGCAGGAGATCGTGGCCTGGGCGGCCGCGAATCCGGCCTAGGGGCCCGCGGGGGTTTGAGTCTGCGCCGTCGCGGCGGGCCGCGGTCCCGTCCGCGGATCAGTCAGTGGCGAGCTCCATCTCCTCCAGCGCTGAGCGCGCCGACTCGATGAAGGGCGTCGGCTCGACGCCGAAGACCCTTTCGAGGGCGTTCTCCTCGACCAGGTGATCCTCGTGCAGGCCTTCGAGTAGGGGCTCCAGCAACTCGCGATCCGCATCGACGATCGTCTAAGGATGCGCTGCCGGCGCCACTGGCGCCCATCGGAACCCTTCCCGTAGCGGCGACATAATGCGCTGAGAAATGGCCAACCGCCACGAGGTTCACCCCGCGACGCTGAGAAGGCCGGATGGCACGGCGATCGCATACGACGTCGCAGGTGAGGGACCGCCCGTGGTGTTCATTCACGGTCTTACCAGCTCCCGGCAGGCATGGGAGCCAGTGACGGATCTGCTCCGCCGCAGCTTCACCTGCGTGCGGGTGGACCTACGGGGTCATGGCGGATCCTCGCTTGGTCCCGAGTACTCAGCGGTGTCGCTTGTCGGCGACGTGCGGGCGGTCGTCGAGGCCGCGGGGCTGGGTGAGCCCGCCGTGGTCGGTCACTCACTGGGCGCGACGGTTGCCGCCCTCTATGGCGCCGCGCACGGAGCGACCGCGATCGTCTGCGTCGACTCGTCGCACGCTATTCACAAAAGGCCCGCCTGTTGAGCGGGCCTTCTTGGATTTCGGGGGTACTCCGCCCCTGGGCGTGCCAGGCGGGCTAGCACCGGCTGGCCTCCATGAGCCGCTCGGCCAGGCACCGAACCGGGCTTTTAAGACGCACGCGCTGATCCGGAGTCAGCGCTCAATCGCGAAGTCCGAATGCTCGGGCGTTCGTAAGCTCGTCCTCAAGTTCGGCGAACCAGCGCGCCCTCCACGAGTAGTAGTCGGCGCCAAAACGGGCCGCAACGAGCGGGGCGCGAAGACCCTCCGCGGGCGCGAGCTCGGCCAGCGGCAGGATGTCCTCGCGGAAGGCATGGTCGACTTCTTCGGCTTGCAGACGCAGACGCCCGACAAGCGCCAACGCCTCCTCCTCCGGCAGCGGACTGGCGAAGAACAGGCGCAACAGGCCCTCGTCACGAAACTCGAAGTCGGGCATCCGACTGCTTCGCAGCCACTCCCGGAGCGCGCGCTCGCCGCGCTCGGTAAGGCGGTAGACCTTTCGCGGCCTTGCCCCGCGCGGCTGATCCGAACCCTGGATGTAGCCGTCTTTTTCCAACCGCGCCAGCTCGGGGTAGACCTGCGCGAACGACGCCGCCCAGAAGAACCTGGTTGTCAGATCAACGGAACGCTTGATCTCGTAGCCGGTTTCGACGCCCGCCTGGAGCATTCCGAGGATCAGGTAGGCGCTTGGCTTCAGTCGCATCGCAGGCCTCCAATGGGTCTCGCGCTACCGGTCGAGGCAATCTGATTGCCTCGATGCGGTTGTTGTGCTCCGATATATCGGTACAGAATATCTACCGAAGGTCGAGATGACACCGCAGGCCAAGACCCAGACTTCCCGTAAACAGGGCTTCGAGACGCTCCATGAGGAGCTGGTTATCGACCGGTTGCCCGTCAGTGGGAACCTCCCGGCTTGGTTGACCGGCACCCTGGTCCGGGTGACGCCGGCGGCGCTCGACATCGGTGGCAAGCCGTTGCGCCACTGGTTTGACGGGCTGGCGATGCTCAACGCCTTCTCTTTCAGCGATGGTCAGGTCGGTTACGGCAGCCGCTTCCTGGAGACGCACGCCCATGCGAAGTCCCAGGATGGGGAGGTCGGAATGATCGGGTTTGCCCAGGACCCCTGTCGCAGGCTGTTCAAACGGACGATGACGCTGTTTGGCGCCAACCCGAACGACAACTGCAACGTCAACGTTACGAAGCTTGGCGAGCGCTTCATCGCGATGACGGAGGTGCCGCTCCCGGTCGAGTTCGACCCCGAGACCCTGGATACCCTGGGCACAATCAGGTGGAAGGACGGGCTCGGCGGCCACATCGCGACCGCTCACCCGCACTTTGACCCGAAACGCGGCGAGCTGCTGAGTTACGTCAGCCACCTTTCGGCGCGACCGTCATACCGCCTGTTCGCAGTCGGGTCCGGATCGACCAGGAGACGGGAGATAGCCCGGATCCCGGTCAGTGAACCCGCGTATATGCACAGTTTCGGGATGACCGAGCGTCACCTCGTGCTCGTCGAGTTCCCCTTCGTCGTTAACCCGCGGCGCCTGGTCCTGGGTAGGGATCCGCTGATCGACAACTACCGCTGGAAGCCCGAACGCGGGACGCGCTTCCTGGTCATCGACCGCCAAAACGGAGAACTGCAGGCAACATACGAGGCCGAGCCGTTCTTCGCCTTCCATCACGTCAACGCCTTTGAGCGCGACGGCGAGTTGGTCATCGACATCGTCGTCCACGAGCATGGACCGGCGGCGATCAAAGCGCTCGAGGTCGAGCGGCTACGCAGCGACGGCGACCCGGTTCGGCCGACCAAGCTCAAGCGCTATCGCGTGCCACTCCGCGGAGGCGAGGGGATAGGAGAACGGCTGTGCGACCACGACATCGAATTACCGCAGATCAACTATGCCGCTTGCAATGCACGCGCATATCGCTACGCCTATGCAGCGGCGTACCGCGAGCAGAGCAGCGACTGGTTCGACCAACTCGTCAAGGCCGATGTCGAGTCAGGTGACCTCAACGAGTGGTCCCAGCCTGGCTGCTACCCCGGTGAGCCCGTATTCGTGGCGCGCCCCAAAGCGCGAGCCGAGGACGATGGCGTAATCCTCTCCGTCGTGCTCGATGCGAGCCAAGGACGCTCGTTCCTGTTGGTGCTCGATGCCGGCTCGCTCGATGAACTCGGCCGAGCCGAGGCGCCCCACCACATTCCCTTTGGCTTCCACGGCCAGTACTTCGGCGCAGAAAGATGACGCAGCACGCGACAGGCCCAGCCACCGGCCCCGACGCGATCGTCGTCGGAGCGGGGGCGGCCGGACTGGCGTCGGCCGCGATGCTGCGCAAGACGGGCCTGGAGCCACTGATCCTCGAACGCGCCGATTGCGTCGGTTCGGCCTGGCGCGACCGCTATCAGGCGCTACAGCTGAACTCGCTCGGCTGGCTCTCGCGCCTGCCGGACGACGGCACCAGTTGGGGCATGCGCGACTACCCCACGCGTGACGAATGGGTTTCCTATCTCGAGCGCTACAGCGCACGCCATCGACTGGCGGTCCGGTTCAAGACCGAAGTCGAACGGATCGATCGACATCTCGGTGGTTGGCGGGTGGACTCCTCACGCGACTTCTTCAACGCGCGTGTCGTCGTGATCGCGATTGGTTATGACGGCGAGGCGTACACACCCGAATGGCCAGGGCGGGAGTCGTTTCGCGGGCAACTCCTGCACGCCGCTGAGTACCGGGATAACGGGTGCTTCGCCGACAAGGACGTGCTGATCGCCGGCGCCAACACCAGCGGGATCGAGCTCGCAGGCCTGATCGCCGCGAGCGAGGCGCGGTCGGTTCGCGTTGCCGTGCGCACTCCGCCGAACCTGATGACGCGCCACTGGCACGGTCTGCCGATGCACGCCGCCTCTCCGTTGCTGGAGATCCTGCCGCCGCGGGTCGCCGATCGTCTCGCGCGGGACGGGCAGCGCCTGGCCTTCGGGGATCTCAGGCCCCATGGCTTGGCGCGAGCACCGCTCGGCATCAAGAGCGAGATCATCGAACATGGAAAGGCGCCGGCGGTGGACAACGGTTTTGTCGCAGCTCTGAAGCGAGGGAGAATCAAGGTGGTTGCGGCGGTCACGGGGTTCGACGACGGCGCAGTGGTGCTGTCGGACTCAAGCTGTCTCCAGCCCGATGTCATCGTCGCCGCGACGGGATACCGGCGCGGGCTCAGCCCCCTGGTTGGACACCTCGACGTTCTCGGGCCCGATGGCCGACCCCACGCCTGTGGCGGCGACGCCGCCTCAAACGCCGCGGGGCTCCACTTCGTCGGCTACCAGGCAGGCGTCGCGGGCCCGCTCGCGCAGATCAGGCGAGACGCCAAGCAGGTGGCCAAGGCGGCGCGAATAACGCGCACTCAGGATCCCGCGCGGACCAAGTCGGCCCTCGCTCCCACAGATCCGGTTGCAGGCCGTCGAGCTTCGCCGCGGTGATCTTTCGAGGGCGCCGAGAGCCAGGCGCCGGCGGGACGTGGATTCGCGGGTTGGATCGGTCGGACTCAACGTCGAGGGCTTCCCCGCGGGTTCGAGCTCTCGGCATCCAGGCCTCCACCAACCCGCCGCCGCTATTTCCGAAAATTCTCCGCTAGGGGGAGGGTTCTCGCATTCTCGGGCCGGTTTGCTCGTCTCTTCGCAAGCTGGGCCTAGACTCGTCTCGCGGCTGTCTGCCGTGCACCGTGGACGGAACCGACGGACAGAGCAGTGGCGCCGGGATCGGTGGTCCCGAGGGCGCCAGGCTGCGCAGGTGGAACCTCCTCGCCGGGCTGATCCACGCCGGGCAGGCGACGGTCCTGCTCCTGATCGCCTCCGACGCCGAGTTGCCGGTCTATGCGAGCTGGATCGACGGCCCGCCGGCGGCCGCCGAGCTGACAGCCGGCCAGCCGCTCTTCCAACTTCCGTTCGCGCCGGCTGTTGCCGCGTTCCTGTATTTGGCGGCCGCCGATCACCTGATCGTCTCCTTCGGCCGCACACGGGCCTGGTACGAGCGCAATCTGGCCCGCGGGGTCAACTACGCCCGCTGGATCGAGTACTCGGTCAGCGCCTCGCTGATGGTCGTGCTGATAGCGATGCTCGCGGGGGTCTGGGAGCTGACCTCGCTGGTGCTGATCTTCGCGGCCGGAGCCGCGATGATCGCCTTCGGCGCGCTGATGGAGCGGGGATCGGCGCCGGGTCCTGGCGCCGACTGGTTGCCGTTCTGGCTCGGCAGCGCCATCGGCCTGGCGCCCTGGGGAGCGATCGGAATCCAGCTGGCGCGCACGCAGTCCGAGACCGGAAGTGTCCCCGGCTTCGTCTACGGGATCTTCTTCAGCCTGCTGGTCTTGTTCGCGCTGTTTCCGCTCAACATGTGGCTCCAGTACCAACGGAAGGGACGCTGGGCCGACTATCTCCATGGCGAGCACGGCTACATCGTCCTCAGCCTGACGGCCAAGTCGGCGCTCGCCTGGCAGGTCTACGGCGGGGCGCTGGCGGGCGGGTGAGGCGCCGCTGCCAGCACCTCCGACGAGAAGCGGGTAGTCCGCATCACGCCGCCAGGCGTACTCGTTCGACGATCCGCGGGTGGTCGCGAAAACGAAGCGGGCCGCGGCTATCACCGTCACGACCACGCCTGAGCCCTCCAATTGGAGGGCTTTCGCGTTCTCGAAGGCATCTGCGACAGCCTCGGACACCGGTTCGCCTTCAGCCGCAGGAGTCACTCCATGGTAGGGTCGCCCTGGGGAAGGATGAGCGTGATCCGCCGACTTGCACTCGCTGTCGCACTGCTCACCGTGTCGCTCGGATGCGCGTCGCTGGTGAGCGCGGCCCCGGCCGAGACGGCGGCGAAGGGGGCAATCCTCGACTCCTCCGAGGCCAGAATTGAAGCCGAGGGAGGCGGGTCCCGCGGAGGTGACGAGGACGAGAAGTCCGACGAAGGGTTCAATAGCTTCAATGAGCGCGCGACGGCCCACTTCAAGGCCGCGCACGGCAACATCACGGCCCACAGTTCTCAGAACACGTCGCTGTTCGCGCCCACGGGGGAGCTGGATCGGATCGTGTCCCGGGCAGCCGGGGACGCCCGGTACCACCAGGAACCTCCGGACCACCGGTTCTCTGCCTGCGGGTGTGGCACGCTGGACGTCGACTTCGACGTCGACTCGCTCGTCGCCTATTCCGTGCTGGGGTCGATGCAAGCTTCCGGGGATCCCAATGCTGCGTGCAGCAGCGTCGAGGTGTTGCTGCGCGCCCCGGGGGTCGAGCCAAACATCTTCGAGTTCGTCGCGGCCTCGCCGCAGGGCTGCGGAGCTCCGGCGTCGAAGGGCTTCAGCCAGAGCGGCACCCTCGCTCCCGACCGCTACTCGCTGGAAACGCGCGTCCGTGCGGACGGCACGAGCCAGACGAACTCCAATGGTTTCGCTTCCGGGAAGTACGAGTTTCGACTCCTCTTGGACGAGTTCGCCTGCACGATCCAGATAACCCAGCCGGGTCAGACCACCCAGGGCACCTCCGGGGACGACGTCATCTGCGGGAGCTCCGGGGACGACACGATCTTCGGGCTCGACGGCGACGACACCATCTACGGCGAGGGCGGTGCGGACACGATCGACGGCGGCGACGGGAGGGACGGCCTCCTGGGCGCCGACGGGGCCGACTGTCTGGACGGCGGGGCTGACAAGGACGACCTGAAGGGCGAAGCCGGCAACGACACGCTCCTTGCCAAGGACCTGACGAAGGACGAGGTCAAGGGCGGCCCGAGCCCCGATAGAGGCCGGTTTGATCCGCGCGACGACGTGAGGTCGGTCTCGAACCGGAACTTCAGCGGCAGCTGCTGAGCGTCCACTGTCACTGGACGCTCCGACTGCGGTAGGGCGCCTTGCGCTTCGCGATGTTGCAGATCATTATCCGCGGGCCTCGAGGGATCTCATAACGGCGTGATGACGACGGAAGCCGAAATCCTCACGTTCGGAGGGCTGACGATTGCCGTCCGTGCGCCCGCCGACACGACGCGAGGAGCGTTCTCGGTCATCGAAGAACTGCCGCCACTCTTCGACACGCCAACTCACACCCACGCGAACGAGGACGAGTACTTCCACATCATCGAGGGCGAGCACGTGATCGTCGTTGGCGACGAGGAGCACCGGTTGGGGCCCGGGGAGGGGGTCTTTGCACCACGGGGCGTGCCCCATGCCCCACGTCGGGTCGACCCCGGGGTAGGCCGGATGCTCCTCGTCTTCGCGCCGGGCGGTTTTGAGGGGTTCTTCCGCCACCTTGCCGCCGCGGATGCCAACGGCGCGCTCGGCGAGGATGCCTATGCGGCAGCTTCCGAGGAGTTCGGAATAACCTGGCTTTGAGGCCCAGCGCTTCGGGCCAGGAGCGGTCGCCGGGGCTACAGGTCGAAGGAGAGCGCGTTCTCGCTGCGGTTCCCCCGGCGGTCGCGGAGGGCGCCCCGGTGGATCGCGACGTGGTCACCCGGATCGCCGTGAATCACGATCCGCTTGCCGCTCAGCCTCACAGGACCCACAGATCGACCGCGCGTCGCCACCGTCTTCCCCGAGGCGGTGCCGACTGCGACGTAGCCAAGCTGTGCCCAGCGCGGGCGCCAGGTGAGGTCGACGTTCTCGACCGGCGAGGGGTAGTGAAGCTGGACGACGGCGCGGCCGGGGCTTTGGTCGACGATCTCGGCCTTGAGGTCGCGCGCCGGGCGGAGCCGGAACCGGGCGGACCTGAGCCGGTAGCCGTTGGCCTGGATCTTGAACCGGTAGCGGCCGAGGCGGGCGCTCCGAGGCGCCTCCCACAGCGCCTGATACGCGTTGTCCTCGACCTTCCAGAGCATCCGCAGGCCGAGGTCGGTATCGGCGGTCCGCCAATGGCCACCGCGGCGGTGCTGGACGATGACGAAGGCGCGGTCGAGCGGTCGGTCGGTCCCCTCGGGGCCGCCCTGCCAGCGGAAGGAGGCGCGGTCGAGCCGGCGGGTATTCGTCGGTTGCTCGATCGCTCCGGCGATAGTCGCGCCGGTGCCGAACGGCGGCGCGGAGTCTGAGATCCCGTTCCGGCGGTTGTCCTCGTCCGGGGCCGGCGCGGGATCGCCGGCGACCAGCAGCTCCAACAGTGCGATCAGCCGTTCCTGGACGAACACGGAGGAGGCCCGGCCGAACAGCGTCGAGCCGCCCTCGTAGTGCTGGCGGTCGTACTCCTCGGGCTCACGAAGTACTGGATGAAGTCGTTGGCGAGCCCGGAGATCACGACCCGGTCGATTCCCGAGCCGGCGACGGCCTCCTCGGCGTCGGAGCGAAGCATGCGCCCCATGCCTGAGGTCATCTCGCCCGGGATCGTCACGATCGCGCGGTCGGCGACCCGCGCCGTCGTCAGCGGCACCGCGGTCGGGAAGGTGCCACCGGTGTCGGGCACCGACTGGATCTTGTGGCCCTGCGGGCCGGCGCCGACCGGCAGCCGGTAGCCCTCGAACGGGACCCCGGTCTCGTCGTAGAGCGGCCCCCGGTTCTCCTCGGAGCCGGTCAGGAACGGCATCCCGACGACCGCGTGGTCGTCTACCGGCCCGGCGGCGGTGTTCGAGCCACAAAAGCACGCGATCGTCCAGCGCGAGTCGAGCTCGGGCCTCGGCGTCAGCCTCGCCCCGGCCTGGCGCCAGGCCCGCACGAACGCGCGCGCTTCCTGGCGGCCGACGTCGTAGGCATCGGCGGGGCCCGAGTAGCGCAGGCCCGCTGTCATGTCGCCCTCATCGGAGTTGCCGTAGGCGTTGACGACCTCCTGGCGGCGCGGCACGTGCCCGGCGCGGCGGATCGCGGCCTCGGCGAGGCGGGCGGCGGCGGCGTGGTGATCGCCGTTGTAGAACGGGAACGTCGGCTTGACGACGGTGCCGTGGTTGGCGAAGGTCGACCAGATCCCGATCGGGATGTGGCGGCGCCCGGCGAGCTTGTCGACGCGCAGCACGTTCACGTTCGGGTCAATCGTGTGCCCGACCCCGTCGGGGTCCTGCTCGGGCGAGCCGTCGCCGAACTCCTCGACGATGTCGTGGTTCGCGAGGTGCGCCTCGATCGAGCGGTTCTCGGTGACGCCGAAGAGCTTCGTCTCGCCCCAGCCGGCGACCGCTGGCGCCCGGTCGCGGTCGGCGCGGCGGATCGACTCAGTGATCCGCCGGACCAGGAAGGAGTAGAGCTGGGGGTCGGCCGGAGAGCCGAGCTCGAAGGCAGTCGGCGTCGTCGACGTCGGCGCGACGGTGTTGAAGGCCGCGTAGTTCGAGTAGCCGGCGGGGGCGGAGTGGGTGTGGGAGGCGGAGATGATCACGCTTTCCTCGCCGAACCCGCGGCGCTGGAGGCGCTCGACGACATCGGCGACGAGCCCGGCCGGCACGAAGCCGAGATCGGCCGAGACGAGCGCCAGCTTGCGGCCGCCCCGTTCGAGCACCAGCGAGCGCGCGAAGAGGCGGGTGAGCTGGCCTTGCGCCTTGGCGTCCGAGCGCACCCAGCCCATCAGGTAGTAGCCGGTCGGCGGGGTGATGTCGGCGCGCCCGGCGCCGGCGCGAAGCTTCCCGGAGGCCGACGCCGAAGCCTTTGCCGGGACCACGGTCCCGGTGAGGGCGATCGCGACGATGCCGAGCGCGAGCATCCGTGGGACAGGCCACCTCATCGCCAGCACGGTAGCGCTCACGGGCTTGGCGCCCGCCGGTACCAGGAGCGATCCTGGCGGTCGCGCTCCCCGCCTTTCGGGGTGGTGACCCCAAACCCCACGCAGCAGAAACGAATATGGGCCCTCGCGTATATGGACCGATCTGTCAGATGCTTCCGGCCGACTCGACCTCGGCTACCAGCGCGGGGTTTTCGGTTTCGGCCGCGATCACTCGGGCGGCGTCGAGGGCCTTGGGATCACCGAGTTGCGCGCGCAGCAAGAACGCGCGGACCGTCATCTCGCGCATTCCCGTGCGGCCCGCCAGGGAGCGCAGATCCTCGACCAACGCCGGACCCCGGTTCGACTCGGCGCGGACGGCGGCCCCGGCAAGGGCCTCGAGCGCGTAGGCCTCAACCCAGACGTAGCAATCGGTGGTTCGCGCGGCCCGCTGGCGGGCGTCCTCGAGCCGGCGCATAGCGGCCGCTGTATTCCCCTCCCGCTCCTCGATCAGGCCGAGGCCGCGGCCGGCGAGCCCCTCCCAGCAGGGATCCCGGAACTCGCATCCGAGCGCAAAGGCGTACTCCATCCGCTTCCGGGCGTCGCTGAGGTTGCCCTCCATCAGTTCGACCTCGGCGAGCCAGGCCTCCGGCCAGGAGGCGAACGCAAGCCAGTCGGTCTCGCCTACGACTGCGAGCGCGCGCTCCAAGGCGACCCGGGATGCGACGAGATCCTCCGCGAGCAGGTGCGAGCGACCCTCAAAGCTGAGCGCGAATGCCATCCGCTTCAGGTCGCCTCCGCTCTGCGCGAGTCCAATCGCGCGGTCCGTGTGAGAACGGGCGGCGTCATGAGCGCCCCGGTCCCCGGCGGCCATCGCCCTGACCGACTCCAGCGCCGCAAGCTCGGCGTCGGAGTCGGTGATCGCGGTGGCTTCGGCCAGCCGGCGCTCGCAGCGGGCATAGCGCCCAGCGAGGGCGTCGATGTAGCTGAGTTCGCGGATCGCGCTCGCCTGCAAAGTGTGCAGGTTGTGTTGTTCGGCGAGCGTCGCGGAGCGGCGCAGGATCGAGGACCCCTCTTCGTCCCGACCTCGGACTCCGTGCACCAGGGTCGAGCCAAGGGCGAACAGGGCCCGGGCTTCCAGCTCGGGCTCGGATCCGTCGCGCGCAAGGGTCACGGCTCGGCGGAGACTCTGCAGGGCGGCGTCAGTGGCTCCGGCGCTGGCGGCGGCTTCACCGGCTTCGAGCAGCGCTCCCGCCGCCTGGCCGATGCTGGCCTGCATCGATGGCTGGGGCTCGTCGCCGGCGGGCTCGTCGACAGCCTCGCCGAGCGAGTCAGCGGGTGCACGACCGAGTTCGCGCTGGAAGAGCTCCCGGCATGAGGCGAGCTGTTGCTCGGCCGCGCGGCGATCTCCCGACTGGGCGTAGGAGCGGATCAGCAGTTCCTGGAAGTTCTCGTCATAGGGCTCGAGATCGACGAGCCGGCGGGCGAGCGCGACCGCGTCCTTGGGTCTGCGGTCGGCCAATCGGTCGAGCGCAGCCTCGTGCAGCGCCGAGGAGGCCGCGCCGGTCAGACGGTGGCGCTCCTGCGCAAGCCAGCTCTCGTAGCTCGGCGAGGCCGAGAAGTCCATCCCTTCGAGCAGCTCGTGATCGAGCCCATCGAGCGCAAGCGCCTCCTGCGGCGTCCCTCTTGTGAGGACATCGACGTCGATGGTGGCGTCGGGCGGGAGGGTCAGGGTCAGTGTCCCCGAGGGAAGCGCCTCGGGGCCGAGCGCCTTGCGCAGCTCAGTCAAGTTCCAGCGCAACGACCGGAGCGGATCGGCCGCCTCGGCGAACAGCAGTGCTGCGAGGTGCTCGCGAGTGGGGTTGCGGATCTCGCTCAGCAGCAGGTAGGCGAGCAGCCCCCAGGCCTTCTGGCCTCGAGGCGGAGCGGGGTTGGAGCCGGCCCGCGTGATTTGCGGCCGGCCGAGGAGCTGGATCGCGAGCATCTTCGGCCTCGATTATCGATCAGCAGGCGCCCGATGTCGCCTCGACTGGCGCGCGGCGGGCAAAGAGCGCGCGCAGGCGTGACGTCGCGGTGCGGTCCGCGGGCGCCAGGCCCTCGTGGCGAAGACGCAGCATCGCAACCACCAACGCCGTCCGCTGGAAGGGATCGGCGACGACCTGGCCATCCTCAAGGGAGATCGCGGCAAGAGCCACGGTCCCCTGCTCGGCGAGAATGATCTGGCCCCGAGGCGACGCGACGCCCTCGAGCTGCGCTAGCCGTTCGAGCTCCGCCCCATCCGAGGCCGTTGCCGGCCGGATCACGATGTTCGCTTCAGGTCGCTTGGAACTCATCTCTTCCGCCCCTTGGGTAGCTGACACGATGGGTCGATGGTCGGGTGAGGGCGTTTGACCGAGCGTTTGAGTCTGTGAGGACGGACACCAATAGGGATTCCGATCTGAGCGCAGGTGGGCGGCTGCCACTCACCAGAAACCGCATAGGAATGCGCCATCACCTGCCGGAGCCGGAGATACGCTTGCCGCTGCGACGCACGACTCGGGCGCGTCTGAGTCATGCGCCTTGCCTGGAAAGCGACACGTCCTTGACCTGCCCCGCGCGGTGTGCGAGGGTTGCGCCATCGGCGCACGATCGTGGAAAAAGACCCAGGTGCTTGCCGGGATGCGCAGTCGGCTCACCTACGCCAACGTCATGTCGACGCTCTGCCTGTTCTTGCTCCTGGGGGGCGGCGCCTACGCTGCCTTCAAGTTGCCCAACAACAGCGTCAAGTCCAGGCATATCGTCAACGGGCAGGTGAAGGCTCGGGATCTCGCGGGCGCGGCCAAGGAGCAGGTGGTCATGTCGCGGTTCAGGGTCCCATTCACGTTTGACGCACCGACCTCATTCGGGCCGATCCTGGGATTCACCTCGGACCTGGCGACGGCTAGCGAGCAAGACGCCGTGATGACCTCGCCCGGCAAGGACCTGGTCGCCAAGGACATGACGGTCTTCTTCAACAACCTCAACAACACGCAGCGCAGGCTCACATTGCGCATAGCCGGACAGGACACGGAACTCACATGCGCGATTGCCCTCAACACAACTGGCCCGGCGAGCTGCAGCTCGCCGCCTGGGACCGAGGTCCCGGTTCCGATGGGGTCGCCGCTCGCCTGGAAGGCGGACCAACCGCCCGTCAACAACGGCAACGCAGCCGAGACGTTCGTGAGCGCTTCGTTTGTCCTCGCGGTGCCATAACGCCTGAGACACCCGCTCGGCCCCCCGTAGCCAGCCGGGCAGGCCCGAGGACACCTCATCATGAGCATGGGAGGCCTGAGGGGAACGGCATCCACGCGCAGCCCATGCCGGAGAGTGACCAACATCACCTCTCCCCGGGTTTAGGTCCTGCGAGGATCGGCTTGTGACCGCCGCCTCGCCGAAAGCGACCGGCCCGCCGGATTGGGGGCTTGGGAGCTACGAGCACACCGCGGCGCAGCTGCTGCCTGCTGCGCACGTTGTTGTGGACTGCGCGGCGCCCGCGCCGGGAGATCGAGTCGTGGACGTTGGGTGCGGCACTGGAAACGCGGCGCTGGTCGCGGCCGAGCGCGGCGCCTCCGTGATCGGGATCGATCCTGCGCCGCGGCTGCTGGAAGTTGCGCGCGAGCGGGCCGCCGCGCAGGAGCTCGACGCGACGTTTGCGCTGGGTGACGCCGGTGCGCTGCCGGTCGAGGACGGGGCCGCCACCGCGCTGCTCTCGGTGTTCGGAGTGATATTCGCCCCCAACGCACCCGCCGCGGCGGGTGAGATGGCCCGGGCGGCCGCGCCCGCGGGGCGCATCGTGTTGACCGCGTGGGTGCCCGAAGGCGCGGTCCACGATGCGGTCCGTGCCGCGCAAGAGGCGGTCCGCGGTGCCGTCGGCGCTCCTGCGGGCCCGCCGCCGTTCGCATGGCACGACCAAGACGCGCTGGGCAACCTGTTTGCCGTTCACGGCTTCGAGGTCACGCTTGAAGAACGGTCCCTCGCGTTCACGGCGAAGTCACCGCAGGACTATGTTGACGCGCAGTTCAGGAACCATCCGCTGGCAATCGCCGGCCGCACTGCCCTCGAGCCCCGCGGCGAGTTCGAGCCTCTTCGTGAGCGCATGATCTCGATCTACGAAGCGGCCAACGAGGACCCTGACGGCTTTTGCGTCACAAGCCGTTATGTAGTGGTGACTGCACGGCGCCCCTAGCCAATCGAACGCTCTTTGCCAGCTACTTCGTTCGCGGCTTCAATCAATCGTGCTCGCCTGAGGTCGCCCGGCGTTCGGCTTCTCTGACCGCGTCGAGCACCTGCTCGTTGCCCGTCGCAAGGCGGTCGGAGATGGGGTTGAGGACGCCCCGCAGGACCGACCAAGCCGTCCGCCACCGGGGACGGATCACGCGCGGCTTGCGCTTCTCGATCCCCTCGGCGATCGACCGTCCCCGCAGCGGTCGGCGCTGATCCTCCCGTGGTGCTCGTTTCGGAGCTCGGCATCACCCCGCGGACCTGTCGGACTAGCGGATCGGAAAACGCAGTCTGGACCATGTCGGTTCCACGACCAGCTACCGAAGTACGCGACGCCCGCGCTCGCGCCGTGCGCGGCCAACTCGACGCGCAGAGAGCGGCCGAGCGCCTCGACGCCGGCTTTCGCGACCGCGTACGGGGCCGCCAGCACTCCGTTCATGAACGCGTAGTTCGAAGCGACGACGACGACGTGCCCCGGCGCTCTACTGATCTCGGGCACAGCGCGGGCCGCGACAGTGCGCCAGCACGACCCACGAGGTCGATTCCACCACGCGCTCAAACGCCTCGCGTCGAAGCGGGAGCAGAGGGGCGGTGGGCGAGGTGACGCCTGGGTTTGCGACCACGATGTCGAGGCGCCTGCCTTGCTTACGACCTCCGCTACCGCATCCTCCATCGCCGCGAGGTCGGTCACATCGCCCACCAGCGCGAACGCATCTCCGCCCACCTCTCGGGCCGCCGCCTCGGCGTCCTGCGCGGCGAAGATCCAGCAGGGCCACCCGCGCACCGCGCGCTCGCAGCGCCTTAGCGGTGGCCAGGCCGATCCCGCGCGCCGCGCCGGTAACCAGGGCTACTCTCCCCGCGACGCGGTACCTGGACGTGCTCACGGGTCCGATCCTAGCCCGATAAGTCCATTGGCGAGTGCGCCAGAAGGTCATCCAGCTGGCGCTTGAGACCGCGGGTGCAGCGGATCTGTCTCGAGCCGCTCCGCTGGGCCGAGCCATGGGACGGTCAGGCCGACCGAACGCCTGCCGACGTATTGACGTGGCCAGCACGGTCACGGATACTCGGCTGATCATCGGGACGAACGTCAGCGGCTTGACCGGCGAAATCCCGCCCCCCTCGCCCGAAGCGGATATGGTCTCTCGGCGGGTCCAGCGACAGACGGGAGAACAGGATGCACGCAGTCGTCATCAGGGTCACTATCAACGACCAGGCGGCCGCCCAGGCACTGCTGCGGGATGAGGTGGTGCCGCAGGTATCGCAGGCTCCGGGGTTCGTGAGCGGGCACTGGACGCTCAAGGGCGACTCCGGAATGTCGATGATCATCTTTGAATCGGAGGACGCCGCAAACGGCGTGAGCGAGCGACTGGGGTCGATGGTCAGTGACGCCGTCGCGGTGGAGCAGGTCGAGGTGCGCGAGGTCGTGGCAAGCGCCTGAGGATCGCCCGGTTGGCCGGGCGTTGGAAGGTCCTTGCCCGCCGTGCCGGGGCCGTCGGGAGTCTCGACCCGTGGGCGAGCGCAGCCGGACTCGGGTGGTAGCGTGCGCCCGGGGTGAAGGTGCGGTCGCAGAGGCGGACATTGATGGTGGCGACGCTGGTCCTCGTGGCGCACACCGTGCCTGCAGCGCCCACCGAGGCCCGACCCTGGGTCAGCGTCGAGGGGAAGCGGCTGGTCGATCCGCGCGGCCACACGGTGCAGTTGCGCGGCGTCAATCGCTCAGGAACCGAGTACGCGTGCGCGGGGGAGTGGGGACTGTTCGACTCGCCGCACCCCGAGCGTCCCGACCGGCAGGGCATGGTCCGCGCGATCGGCTCGTGGGAGGCAAACGCCGTCCGGGTTCCGGTCAACGAGCATTGCTGGCTTGGAATCAATGGCGTCCCGGAGGCCTACGGCGGCGCCCTCTACCGCGAGGCGATCGCTACCTACCTCCGCCGCCTCCACCGGGCGGGGCTGTACGCGATCGTCGATCTGCATACGGGCGGCCCGGCCGACTACCCGGCGAGCGCCGCCGTCAACGGGCTGCGCC
This sequence comes from uncultured Solirubrobacterales bacterium, assembly GCA_963807385.1. GTDB lineage: Bacteria > Actinomycetota > Thermoleophilia > Solirubrobacterales > 70-9 > JBDTSW01. The sequence continues at coordinate 226,546 of CAWEBQ010000003.1, read as the reverse complement.
CCCTGCCCGATGCTGACCACTCGATCGACTTCTGGCGCTCGGTGGCGCGGCGCTTCGGCTCCAACCGCGGGATCGTGTTCGACCTCTTCAACGAGCCCAACGGTCCGATCTCGTGGGGCTGCCTCCGGGACGGCTGCCGCATCACCTCGGACAACTACGACCCCAATGTCCCGGACTACGAAGCCGTGGGTATGCAGGCTCTGGTGGACGTGATCAGGGCCGAAGGCGCGGAGAACGTGGTCATGGTCCCCGGGCTCAGGTGGACGAACGACCTCAGCCGCTGGCGCAAGTTCCGACCCGACGACCCTCGCGACCGAATCGCCGCCTCCTTCCACAACTACGAGGGGCCGCTGGGGGCCTGCTTCCGGGGCTGTTGGAACGACACGATCGCGCCGATCGCGAAACGGGCGCCGGTGATCAGCGGTGAGATCGGAGACACCGATTGCGACCATGGCTACATCGACCGATACATGCGCTGGGCCGACGCGCACAAGGTCTCGTATCTGGCCTGGGCCTGGGACGCGACCGAGTACGGGTACTGGGAGTGCAGCTCGGGCCCGGCGCTGATCAAGAGCTACGACGGCACGCCCACCGCCTATGGCGTTGGGTTGAAACACCACCTACGGGACGTGGCCCGTCGCTCGGGAGGGCACGCCCGCGACTAACCGGCAGAAACGGCCCAGAGGCGTCACCCTTCGCCCCGTATGGACGCTCACCCACGTCGGGTCGCCGCGGCTCGGTCACCGCGGAGCCCCCCCGCGCGCTTACGGCATTAGGATCGATCCGATGTCGGGCGGAGGCTTTCTGAGCAAGGCGCGCGGCCTGTTCGTGAGCCAGGCCGCGGCGAAGCGCCGCTTCGCTGCCGATTGGGACCGGTTTGCGGCCGACCGGAGCCTGCGCGTCGTCGAGGTTGTCGAGGAGACGCCGCTGCTCCCCGGGTCGGCCGTTGCCACGAACATGATCGGCTGTTCAGGGCGGCGGCTGTCGGAATGGTCGTTCGGGAAGAGCGCAGCGTCGTTGGCTGGAACGCTCCCCTGCGGGGTCGATGCGACCCTGAGCCGGGTCTACATGCAGCGTCAAGGCGACGATTCGGACGAGTTCTTCGTCACCGTCCGCGCCGAACTGCCGGGCAGCGCCAAGTACCTGTCCCGCCTGATGTGTCGCGGCAAGGCCTGTGGGTACCCGCCGGTGTGGATCGATGGGCCGATGGCGGACTTCTTTGAGGCTGGCAAGGCGAAGATCAGGCTCGAGAGCACCCAGCTGCTGGAACGCTACAAGCTCATGGTCCCACGCGGCGAGCGGGACGCGACCTTCATCCGCCGCCTCTTTTCCCCGACGTTCATCGACGCTCTGATGCAGATGCCGGCCAAGCTCACCTTCGAGCTCTTCGACGGCACGCTGGCCACCGCCGCAACGCCGTATGCCTGGTTCTTCGACTACGAGGGGCTCGACGAGATCTGGGGGGCGGCATCGCTATTCGTGGCGCGCGTACGAGACGAGTGTGCCGAGCAGCAGTCCTAAAGCGAAGTGGACTGCAGCGCTAGAAATTCGATCTTCTGCGGGGAAACCCGGCGTTGGCGAGGACGTCATCGTGAGGCTGGTGCGCGGATCGCGGCGCGAGACGTTTGCGATCACATCGGTCCCGCAGGCTTATCTCGGTGCCGAGATAAGGGACGCCGGACACGGCCGGGCGGGGGCGGCGGTGCGCTCCGTGGCGGCCGCCGGTCCCGCCGCGACGGGCGGGATCCGGCCCGGCGACGTGATCACGGCGATCGACGGTGAGCCGGTGAGCGACGTCGGTCAGGTGTTCGTCGCGCTGGCTCGACACAGGCGGGGGAGGAGGTGACTATCACCGTCAGTCGCGGAGCCGGCGACACCGATCTCGCGGTTACGCTGGGGACCAGACCTGAGTCCGGCGGAGGCTGATGCCGGCTTCCGCCCAGCCTGGACCGTCCCTGGTCGTCCCGGGCATTCGACCGATACCCTGCGACGAGTCGCGCGCCCTGGCGGGGCAGCGGCTTCGGTTGGACGGATGTACCGGAAGGGAAATTGGAATGAGCGGCAGTGCTCACGCAGTCACTTGTTTGGGCCGATGGAGGTGAGGCGGTGTCTTTTCCTCATCACGTCTCGCCCATGGCCCGCCTGGCCCTGATCGTTCTCGCGGGCGCGTGCGGTGCCTCGGGACTGTGGGCGGGGCCCGCATCTGGCTCCGAGACGCCCGCCGAACCCTACGCGGATCGGGTCCTCGCGCGCGAAGCTCTTGTCGCCTACTGGCGCCTCGGGGATGTGGTCGGCGCCGGGACCTCGGCCTTAGATGCGGCCCACGATCGCGACGGCACGTACGTCGGAAGCGTCGCTCGAGGCGCCCGAGGCGCCCTGAGCGGGGATCCTGACACGGCCGCGAGCTTCACGGGTGGGCGTGTTGACGTCCCGGCGATGCCGGCGAGCACCGACTTCGCGGTGGAGGGCTGGATGAGGCTCCGTGCAGGGGCACCGAAGGCCAACGGGCTCTACGGCTCGAACGATGCCGTGCGAGTGGTTGGCCGCCCAAACGGCTTCTTTGCCGGCGTCCGTGTCGACCGTGTCGAATATCAGCTCTCAGGCGCGAGCCCTGCGAACACGAGTGGCTGGGTCCACTGGGCCTTCGTTCGCGACGGAGCGGTGCTCACGCTGTACCGAAATGGGGTGTCGGTTGCCGAACGGAGGGACCTTCCGGAAAACGGCGCCGCCCGGCTCGACGGGACCATCGGCCGCATCGGCTCCAGCTATCCGACCAAGGGTGAGATAGATGAACTGGCGATCTACTCGCGTGCCCTGAGCCCGGCCGAGGTCAACGGTGATTACCTCTCCGCGCCTGTGTCATCACCGCTGCCGCCCCCTCCTCCCGCGGAAGAGCCACCGGAACCTCCGGTCTCCGGAGTGGACTTCGAAAGGCGTCTCATCTACCACTCGCCGCAGACCCCCGGCTACAGCGCGTGGGTGGGAGCGTGGACCGCGCCCGACGGCAGTCTCCTGACCTCGTTCCCGCAGATGACAGGGCCGGTTCTCTCCGTGCCTGACCGAGACTGGTGGCGTCTGGACGGCGCTTCGATCGCGCTGCGCTCCAGCGACGGCGGAACGACCTGGGAAGAGGACCGCTCGGACCCGTTCGACGGCCCACCGCATGCGTATAGCGGCCAGGCCTCCATAGGCCTCAGGGACGGGTCTCTCCTGCGGCGGGTAAATGGCGAGGACTTGCGTTCCCCGCCCTCGCCGCCTGATGGGGAGTCACCGGAGGAGCCGTACCCGGTGCGGGTCCTCAGCCGTGAGGGCCTCATCTCCTACTGGCGCTTGGGGGAGGGGGCCGGCGCCGGCGCAGCCATCGATGCAGCTCAGGACCGGGACGGCGCCTACCTGGGTGCGGTCACCCAGGGCGCCGAGGGCGCCCTCCGTGGCGAGACCGATTCCGCCGCAAGCTTCGCCGGAGGCCGGGTCGACGTGCCGCCGATGCCGACCAGCACCGACTTCACGGTCGAGGGCTGGATGCGGATGGCACCGGAGGCCAGCTCGAACAACGCGCTCTACGGCTCGTTCGGAGCCCTGCGCCTGATGCCCCGTCCGAACGGCTATTACGCCGGCGTCTGGCTCAACGGTGCCGAGTACAAGCTCTCCGGCGCGAGCCAGCCGAACGTCGGCTCCTGGGTGCACTGGGCGTTGGTACGCCAGGGCGCGACGCTGAGCCTTTACCGCAACGGAGCCAGGATCGCAGAAGCGAGCCACCTCCCGGCCGACGCTCCCGCGGGGCTCGACGGGGACATCGGCCGCACCCAAACGACCAACGCGGCTCTCGGCGACATCGACGAGGTTGCCGTTTACGCGTCGGCGTTGAGCGCGGCCGAGGTCAGCGGCGACTACCTCGCCGGTACGGCCCCGCCGCCGGAGCCGCCCCCAGAAACTGATCCGCCCCCACCGGCGGATTCATCCGGTGAGAGTGAGCCTGCCGAGGGCGGGGAGGATGTTCCCGATCTCCCGGAGACCGCGTTCCTGCAGCGCCTCGAGCCCGATGGGCAGGGCTGGGGCTCACCGCAGGTTCTTCTCGACCCCTCGCGCTTCACCTACAACCTGACGCGCATTCAATATCTCAGCGACGGCCGCCTTGTCGCCACGGGTAACTCCTGGGAGGTGCCGGCCGGTCAACGCGTCGGTAAGTCGACATCCGTGCCGCCCGAGCTACAGGGATGGCTGTTGATGGTCTCCGAGGATGAGGGGCACACCTGGCGCGAGGCACTCACGGTGCCTCCCGAGCACCGGGTGCATCCGAACGAGTGGGATGTCGCCGAGCTTCCCAGCGGCGATCTGCTGGCGATGATGCGCACCCGCGACCCTGCGGACGGGACGCAGCAGGTCCGCCGACAGGCGCTGCTGAGGCAGGAAGGATCGGGATGGGTGATGGGGATGCCCGAGCCGACGCCGTTCCCGCACTCAGGGCACCCCGAGCTGCTGGCCACGAGCGAGGGACTGATTCTGAACTTCGCCACCACCGGGACTCACTACACGGCCGACGGCGGCAGAAGCTGGGCTCCCGTCGCGTTGAGCGCCGACGGCGAGTTCAGCTCGGATTACTACCCCGTGAGCGTGCAGGCCGAGGACGGCACGGTCTACGTCTTCAGCCACGTCGGTGGCGACGACAACTATGGCGAGCGAGATCAGGCCGTCGTAATGGCCCGATTCAAGCTCGCGGTCGCTGGGGATCTGAACCCGCTGCCCTGACGAATCGCTCGGTACGCCCCGGCTGTCAGCTCCTGGGATGCTCGGTACCCGCTGGGACGGCCGGCGTCAGTGCGGGTCGGCGCGATCGGCGTCGGCCCCAACCCGATAGGTTTCTTTGCGGTTGTAGCTCGACCCAAAGGGAGACGGGATAGATGCGACGGGTAATGACAGTTGGCGCCGCTTTTGTGCTGGTGATCGGCATGGGGGCCTTCGTGGCTGGGTGTGGCGATAACGATGAGACGACCACGACGACCGAGGTCGTAACGGACGATGAAACCGTTCCGACCGAGCCGACCACGACGACCGCCGAGCCGACCACCACGACCGCCGAGACGACCACCTCGACCGCGTCGGGCCCGAACGACTGCACCGACGGTGAGGTCTACTCGCAGGTGAGCGGCACCTGTATTGAGGAGAACAAGAGCGGGAACCCGTGCCCGCCCGGCCAGGTGCCGATGGCGGACGAGCCGGTCTGCGTAGCCAAGGACTGATAGCGCCGGGGGAGCTGCCTCCACCTTTTGTGGCGCTGCCGGACCGCCGGAGCGCAGGACCTACTGAAGCACTGGGCCCCAGAATCAGAAATACTGTTGCGTGATGGGCAGGGGGAAGAAGAGCAGCGGGGACTCCGCCCGGGCACGTCGTGTGCGCGGGGCGGTCGGGCTCGTGGTCGCCGGCAGCCTGATGGTCGCCGCGGTCGTGTTCGCCGTCGCACCGTTCTCGGGACAGCGTGGCGTCCAGGACATCGAGCCCGGATCGGAGGAGGACTTCGAGGGTGGCCTCGAGGATGACGTCGCCTATCAGCGCACCCGTCGCAAGGCCTACCTCTCCACTCACTCCGACCCGAAGGGCAAGCCGCGACCGGATCTGTGGCGCCGGGGGATCCGGCGGTTTGAAAAGCTTCCGATCTCCGCGGCGTGGCCGATAGAGATCGTCAACCCCCCGAGGAAGGCCGAGGCCAGGTCGGAAGCCTCCGAAAAGGCGTCCTCAAAGGCGCCCGCGGGCCCGGTCACGGGCGTGGAGTGGGCCCAGATCGGACCACAGCCTCAGCGGCGGCCCACGGGCGCCGACTGTTGCATGGGCGACGGTCCCGTCGCCGGCGAAGTCACCGACATCGCGATCGACCCGAGCGGCGCGAGCGACCAGACGATCTACATCTCGACCAATGACGGGGGGATCTGGAAGACGACCGACGCGGGATCGACCTGGGCCCCGCTGACCGATGGCCAGCTCTCGCTGTCGATGGGATCGGTGGCCGTTGATCCGAGCAATACGCAGATCGTGTACGCGGCGACGGGGAACCCCTTCGACGGCGGCGGCGAGTTCACCAAAGGCGTAGGGCTCTACAGATCGACCGACGGCGGCGCGACCTGGTCGAGCATCGGCGCCGGCCTGTTCACCGACGCCTCGATCTTCCGCGTCCGGGTGCTCCAGGACGGATCGCTGCTGGTCGGGTCCACCGTGGGCCTCTACCGGTCGACCGACGGAGGCGCGACGTTTGGCGCGAACGCGCCGGCCTTCAACGACGGGAACCCGATCTTGCCCGAGGGCTGCATCCAGGACATCGACATCGACACCGCCAACGCGAGCACCGTCTACGTGACCAGGCCGTGCGGCGCGGACCCGGGCGTCTACCGCTCGACCGACAGCGGGGCCACGTTCCCGACCCAGATCCTGGCTGGCCCGGGCGCCCCACCGCAGGCCCAGATCACGGGCACCACACGATTCGCGCAGTCAACGCTGCCAGACGACCAGACCCTGTATGTCCTGATCGGGAACGGGGTCGGGTGCGGCACCAACCCCGGCCCCAACCCCGGTGATCCGCCGGTGCCGGCCACGGCCTGCGCGCAGCTTTATCGCTCGGGCGACGGCGGCGCGACTTGGACGAACCAGACGGCGAGCGCGGCCGCCTCCAAGAACTGTGCCTGCTGGTACACCGAGACCCTGGGAGTGGACCCCCAGAACCCGCTCCGCATCTATGCCGGGTGGACCAAGCTGTGGAAGTCCGAGGACGGCGGCGCAACGTTCGGCGCGGCACCGGTCTCGGAGGGAGAGGTCCACGATGATCACCACGCGCTCGAGTTCAGCCCCGTCTCTCATCTGGGCAACTCCGGCACCACGCCCGTCTACGACGGCAGCGACGGCGGGATCGCGACCTCCGCCGACGCGGGGGCCAACTGGACCAACATCAACGAGGGCGTCGGCACCAGCCTGATCCGCTACATCGACATCGGTCTCGGCAGCGGTGACAACGACTACACCTACGCCGGCATGCAGGACACCGGGACGGCCGAGCGCAGGACCGGGTTCGCGGGCACCGATTGGGAGTCGGCGATGGGCTGCGACGGCTTCGACGTTGCCGTCGACCCCGATGATCCCGACCATGCGCTCGGGATATGCAATGGCGGCCTGAACGTAACCAGCGACGGGGGCGCCAGCTGGAATGGGGCCACCGCCGGCCTGGGAACCGCCCGGATCCTCACCCTGGAGTGGGACCCCTCGGACGCGGACAACGCATGGGCGGGCGAGGCGCTGGGGTGCCGTAATTGCTTCTTCAACCCGGACTCGAAGCTGTTTCGCAGCGCGGACAGCGCCGGGAGCTGGGCGGAGGTCGGCGACTTCGCCTCGGCGATCACCGCGATCCATGTCACGGACCAATCCTCCGACGACGTCTGGGTCGGCCTCCAGGACGGCAGTTTGATGCACAGCACCAACGCGACCGCCGCCAATCCCACGTTCACGGCCGTGACCGTCACGGGCGGCCCCGCCCAGGAGATCGGCGGCATCGCGGTCGACTCTGAAAACGCGAATGCGGTCGTGGTCACCTACGAGGGCCTCAACGCCACGGCGGCCGGGCAGAGGACCAGGCACGTCTTTTCGACCAGTAACGGCGGAACCTCGTGGACCGACATCTCGGGCACCGACGGCGGGGCGAACAACCTCCCCGACCTGCCGACCCACGACGTCGTGATCGACAGCTTCACGACCCCCGCCTCGATCATCGTCTCCAACGACGCCGGCGTCGCGCGCACGACCGACAGCGGTGCCAACTGGGAGCGGCTCGGGGTAGGCCTTCCGCTGGTCGACAGCACCGGGCTCGCGCTCGACGAGTCGGTGAATCCGGCCCTCCTGCGGGTGGGCACATACGGCCGCAGCGTCTACGAACTGAGGGCGGCGAGCGGTCCGCTGATCAACGTCGTCGCGGACCTCGGCTTCCAGGACGTCAAGGTCGGCGACTCGGCGACCCGCACCATTCAGGTCTTCAACGTCGGCTCACAGGATCTCCACGTCTCGGGCGTAACGAGGACGGCCGGCGACGCCGACTTCACCGTCGCCGGCCCGGCGACGCCGGCGACGATCCCGCCCGGCCAGCAGGCCGACTGGACGGTGACCTTCAATCCGGCGTCGGCCGGAAACAAGGCCGCAACCTTCACCGTGGCGAGCGACGATCCCTACGAGCCCACCGTGGACGTGCCGGCCTCGGGCCGCGGGGTCATCGGAGACATCTCCCTCGTCGGCAACCTCGCCTTCGGCGTAGTGCCGCGCGGGACGACACACACGCTCCCTGTCGACGTCTTCAACAACGGCGACGGCGAGCTGGACGTAAACGCAGTCACGATCGGCGGCGGGCCCAGGTACTCGATCGATCCGGCGCCGGCCACGCCGGCCACCATCGTGCCCGGGAACTCCGAGCGGTTCCTCGTCAGCTTCGCCCCGACGGCAAACGACGGTCCCGGTAACCACAACTCGACGTTGCACGTCGCGAGCGACGACCCCGACACCCCGGACGCGACCCTGCCGGCAACGGCGGGGGTCGGAGTACCCGTCATCGAAGTGGACGCGGACCTGGACTTCGGCTTCGTCGAGCCCGGTAACACGGAGTCTGGCGACATCAAGGTCAAGAACGCGGGCATCGCACCGCTCGATCTCGACTCGGTGGAGTTCACCGCCACAAGCGACTCCGAGTTCAGGGTCGATACCAACCCCCAGCGCCCGCGAACCATCGCCGCCGGCACCACCGACACCTTCGAGGCCAAGTTCCATCCCCTGGCCGGCGCCGCGGACGGTCCGCGCACGGGCGTCCTCAGGCTCAAGAGCGACGACCCGGTGGACCCGGTGGTCGAGCTCGACGCCGAGGGGGAGGTCGGAGGCGGCGGGACCGCCGAAGGGGACCGGGGCTCCCTGCCGTTCACCGGGTTCGTGCTGCTGTCCTTGCTGGCGGTGGGGGCGATCCTGCTCGGGGCCGGCAAGTGGGCCGCGAGGAGGAACTCGAACGATGCTTCCGAGAAGCCAGACGATGACTCTGCGCCCGAGTAGGCGCTAGCCGGTTCGCCGATGCCTCGGCGCTCGTATGCCGCCCTCGCGGTGAGCGCGGCGTTCGTCGCCCCGCTCTTCCTGCTGGTCCTGGGCTCGTTCCGTGCGCCGGGCGCCTCGCCGGGGTTCGAACTGCTCCCCCCGCTCACCCTGGCGAGCTTCGAGCGTGCCTTCGACCTGATCCCGCTCGGCCGTCAGCTTCTGAACTCGACCCTCGTGGTCATGGTGGCCGTCCCACTCACCGTTCTGACCGCCTCCTGGGCGGGCTTCGCGATGACGCGACTCGCCCAGCGCCCGCGAAGGCTGATGGTGGGGCTCTCCCTGGTCGCGCTGATGATCCCGCTCTCCGCCCTGTGGGTTCCCAGGTTCGTGATGTTCAGCGACCTTTCCCTCGTCGATACCTACGTCCCGCTTATCGCGCCGGCCCTGCTGGGCACGACGCCCTTCTACGTGCTCCTCTATTACTGGAGCTACCGCAGGGTGCCCACGGAGCTGATCGATGCCGCCCGGCTGGAGGGCCTGGGCCCGTTTGCGATCTGGCTGCGCATCGCCTCGCCGCTGGTGCGGCCGACCACGTTCGCCGTCGGCGCCCTTGCGTTCGTCTTTCACTGGAGCAACTTCATCGACCCCCTCCTCTACCTGTTCAGCCCTGAGAAGTTCACACTGCCCCTGGGCCTGAGTGCGCTCAACGAACTCGGGCCCGACGACCTCTCGGTCTTGCTCGCCGGCGCGCTGTTCGCGACGGTCCCGGTCGTCGTTGTCTTCGCGCTCGTGCAGGGAGAGTTCCTGCGAGGAACGAGGTCCGCGGGGTGGCTCGGCCGGTGAGGCGAGCTCTCGCCTGCGCGCTCGTGCACCTGCTGGTCCTCGCCGGCTGTGGGGGCGGCGACGACGGGAACGCGGACGGAGGCGCGATCACCTTCCAGTACTTCGGCGACCCGGAGGAGCTTCAGGTCTATCAGGACCTTGCCGCCGCATACGAGGAGGACACCGGTAACGAGGTCGACGCGATCGAGGTCGCAGACCGCGACGCGCACGCGCAGAAGCTGACGACCTCGTTCGCGGGCGGTGAGCCACCCGACGTCTTCCTGATCAACTACCGCAACTACGGAGGGTTCGCGGACCGTGGGGTCCTCGACCCGGTCGAGCCGCGGCTCGAGAGCAGCGAGATTCTCGATCGGGAGGAGTTCTACCCGCAGCCCCTCGAGGCCTTCACGTTCGACGGCGAGCTGAAGTGCATGCCGCAGAACGTCTCCAGCCTGGTCGTCTACTACAACCGGAACCTCTTCCGGGAGGCGGGTCTTGACGATCCCGCCGAGGACTGGACCTTCGACGAGATGCGGGCCGCCGCGGCCGAGCTGGACCGGCCCGAGCACGACGGCCTGGGCGTCGAGCCTGGTGTCGTTCGGCTGGCTCCCTTCGTCTGGTCTGCCGGCGGCGAGCTGGTCGATGACCCCACGACGCCTAGCCGGTTCACGCTCGACACCCCCGAGTCCGGTGGCGGCCTCCAGGCCTTCCTCGGGCTCGCCGAGTTCGGGCCCGATCAGGAGGCCTACGAGTCGAAGGACCTCGACGCGCGCTTTCTGGACGGCGAGCTCGCGATGTTCCTTGGCTCCCGCCGGGAGGTTCCGACCTTCCGCACGATCGAGGACTTCGATTGGGACGTTGCTCCCTTCCCGCGCCTGAACGACCCCGCGGGCGTGCTGCACAGCGACGCCTACTGCCTGGCGAAGGGCGACAAGGCCGACGCCGCGTGGGAGTTCGTCGAGTACGCGGCCGGGAAGCAGGGCCAGACGCTGGCCGCGGAGGGCGGCCGCACCGTGCCCTCCCTGAGGAGCGTCGCGCGCTCGGACGCATTCCTCGACCCGGACTCCAAGCCCGCGTCAAGTCAGGTCTTCCTCGACGCGGTCCCCAGGATTCGGCGGCTCCCGATCTCGCCGAACTGGGCGAACGTCGAGGAGACGGCCGACCTGGCCCTCGAGGAGGCCTTCTTCGAAGGTGGCGAGGTCGAGGAGCTCCTCCAGCGCCTGATTACCGAGACCGACGGCCAGTTCTAGGCGCCGACCTGGCCTCTCTCGAGCTCGACAACCTCTCGAAGTCCTACGGGGACGTGCGGGCCCTGGAGTCGCTGAGCCTGTCGGTGGAGGCCGGTGAGCTGCTTGCGGTCGTGGGGCCGTCCGGCTCGGGAAAGTCGACCGTGCTGCGGCTGATCGCTGGCCTCGAGCAGACGGAGGGGGGGACCATCGGGATCGCCGGCGTCGACGCAACCGACATGGACGCCCCCGATCGGGGTGTCTCGATGGTGTTCCAGAGCTTCGCGCTCTTCCCGCACATGACGGTGGCCAGGAACATCGGCTTCGGGCTCGAGGCCCGCCGTGTGCCGAGGCCGGAGATCGACAGGGCGGTGCAGGAAGCGGCGGATTGGCTAGGCCTGTCCGAACTTCTCGATCGTCGGCCGTCCGAGCTATCCGGCGGCGAGCGCCAGCGGGTGGCCCTCGCCCGGGGACTCGTCCGTCGTCCGCGCGTCCTGCTCATGGACGAGCCACTCTCCAACCTCGACGCGAAGCTCCGCACGCAGACGCGCGCGGAGATCAAGCGCCTCCAGCGTGAGGCCGGCATCACGATCGTCTACGTCACGCATGACCAGGCAGAAGCCCTGGCGCTCGGTGATCGGGTGGCGATCCTCAGCGAGGGCGTCCTCCAGCAGCACGGGCCACCGCAGGAGGTCTACGACAGGCCGGCGAACACGTTCGTCGCGGGGTTTCTGGGCAACCCACCGATGAACCTCGTCCGTGGCGAGGTCGAGGACGGCGTTCTGCGCAGCGGGAGCGTGCACCTGCCGCTCCCCGACGAGTCGGGCCAGCCCCGCGGGACTTCCCTGATCGCAGGTTTCCGGGCCGAGCACGCGACGCTGGGCCCGAAGAGCGACGACGGCTTCCCCGGTGTGCTCGAGCTGGCCGAGACTGTCGGGCACGACCGCATCTGGCACGTGACGGCAGGCGACGAGCGCCTCGCGGTTCGCCCCCCTGCGGGCTTTACCGCGTCGGAGGGCGAGACCATTGGGCTCAGCGTCCACAAAGCGGGCGTGCGGCTCTTCGACCCGGAGACCGGCGAGGCGCTGTGAGAGGCGAGCGCGCCCGCAACATGTTGCTGCTAGGGCCCTATGCGGTTGGCGTGTTCATCCTCATCGCCCTGCCGGCAGCGATCACGTTCAGCCTCGCCTTCTTCAGCTACGACCTGCTGACGGCGCCGGACTTCCGGTTCCTTGGGAACTTCGAGGAGCTTCTCGGCGACCCCCTGTTTCGCGAAGCGCTCGAGAACTCACTCGTGTTCGTCGCGTTGGCGGTGCCGCTGCGGCTTGCCGGGGCGCTCGGGCTGGCGCTGCTGCTCCATCGCAACTTCCGGCGGGTGGGTGCCCACCGGACGGCGGTCTACCTGCCCACCGTCGTCCCCGACGTCGCCTACGCCCTGCTGTGGCTCTTCCTCCTGAACCCGCTCTACGGCCCTATGAACGTGCTGATGGGGGCGGTCGGCCTGCCGGAGCCGGCCTGGTTTACCGACCCCGAATGGGCCATGACCGCGATCGTCCTCATGTCGTGCTTCACGATCGGGGAGGGGTTCATCATCGCGCTGGCGACCCGGCAGGAGCTGCCGGAGGAGCTCTATGAGATGGCGGACCTCGAGGGTTCGCGGCCGTGGAACACATTCCGCCGGGTGACGCTGCCGCTCATGGGGCCCACGCTGGCGCTCCTGGCCTTCCGAGACACGGCCTTCAGCCTCCAGGCCACCTTCGTGCCGGCGCTTCTGGTCACCGGGGGCGGTCCGGACAGGGCGACCACGTTCCTTCCCTCGGTGATCTACGACTCCGCCTTCGACGACCTGCGCTATGGGTACGCCGCTGCGATGACGCTGACGATGTTCCTGATCACTGGGCTGATCGTGTACCTGCAGTACAGGATCGTTCGGCGCTGGAACTTCGGATTCGGGCGCTGAGGGAACCAGCCGGGAAGCGCTCCGCGTGCGGTCGTCGAGGCCGGAGTCAGGCGTCCGGCTGTTGCTCTTCGTACTGCCGTTCGAGCCGGGCGTAACGCCCGCCGGCCGCGCGGAGCGCGGCCGGTGACCCCATCTCGACGATGCGGCCGTGATCGATGACGACCACCCGGTCGGCCCGCTTGATCGTGCTGAGGCGATGGGCTATCACGATCGAGGTTCGGCCCTCCATCGACCGCTCGATGCCCCGCTGAATCAGCGTTTCGGTTGCGACGTCGATGTTCGACGTGGCCTCGTCGAGGATCAGCAGCCGCGGGTTGCCGAAGATCGCTCGCGAGAGCGCGATCAGCTGGCGCTGCCCGGCCGACAGGCCGGCGCCGCCCTCTCCTATTCGCGTGTCGAGGCCGTCGGGGAGGGCCGCGAGCAGCTCCATCACCCCGACCGCTTCCACGGCTTCGCGGGCCCCCGCCGGCCCCGAGTCGCGCCCCCAGACGATGTTGTCGTCCACCGTGCCCTCGAACAGGAAGGCCTCCTGGGGGACGAACCCGATCTGGGTACGGGCCGAGCCGAGGTCGATCTGCTGCAGGTCGGTTTCGTCCAGCAGGATCCGGCCGCGCTGCGGTGCGTAGAACCCCATGATCAGCTTGGCGATCGTGCTCTTTCCGCTCCCGGACTCGCCGACGAACGCGACGCTCTCGCCCGGCTCGATCTCGAGAGTGAGGTCCTGGAGCACCCACTTGTCGTCGACATAGGCGAACGAGGCGTCATCCAGGGCGACCCGGCCCTCGAGCTGCGGCGCGACGGCCCGGCCCGAAAGCTGACCCGGATCCTCAGGGGCATCCACCAGCTCGCCAATCTGGTTGAGCGCGGTGACTCCCTGCTGTAGCGCCGAAAACAAGCCCGCGAGCTGGGGCAGCGGGGCGAGCGCCTGGCGCAGGTAGGCGGTGAAGGTAACGACCGTGCCGACCTCCATCGCGTTCCCGTCGACCTCGGTCGCGCCGAACACCAAAACCGCGCCAACCGCGAGGGCGGTCGCGAAGCTCGCGCTTGGGCCGAACAGCCGCCCCGCCATCAGCGGGGGGACGTGCGCGACCTCGCTTGCCCGACTGACCCGCTCGAACCCCTCCACGTGACGGCCTTCCTGCCCGAAGCCTCGAATCACGTCCCGCCCGGCGAACCCCTCCTGCGCGTAGGCCGTGACGGTTCCCAGCGCCTCGCTGGCCTGCGCCCAGCCTGGCGTCGCGCGACGCTCGATAACCAGCGAGAGCGACGTCAGCAGCGGGAACACGAACAGGCTGACGATCGCAAGCCTCCAGTCGAGGAACACCATGACGATGATCGTGCCGACCATGATCAGGAGGCTCGAAGCGAGCTGGTTGATCCCGCCGGATACCAACCTGTTCAGGGACTCGACGTCGTTCGTCATTCGCGAGATCATGCGGCCCGTGCTCTCGCGGTCGTAGTGGCTCATCGGCAGCCGGTGGAGCTTTGCGACGATGTCTTCGCGAAGCTGCATCAGGGTCCGCAGGCCGACCTCTCCGGTCGCCTGCGTGTCGATGAGATCGGCGATCCAGGCCACCGCCAGCGACACCACCAGCGCGATCGCGATCGCGAGCAGGTCGCTGCTCGACCCGGTCTCGATCACGTTGTTGATGACGAGGCCTGCCAGGTAGGGCGGCACCAGCGCCGCAATCGTCGAGACGATTGTCGCCGCGACCGCGACCACGACCATCCTCCGGTGTGGACGGATCAGCGCGGCGAGGAGCGCGACCCCGCCCGGTTTCGCCGTCTGCGGGTCGGAACTCATTCGTGGCCCACCAGATCCCGGTAGTGCTGGTTCGTCTTCAGCAGCTCCGCATGTGTGCCGCGGGCGATCACCCGCCCACCGTCGAGGACGATCACCTCATCGGCGCGGCTGAGCAGGACGGGGCGGTACCCGACCATGATCCGCGTCGGCAGGTCTTCTCCTTCCGCGTCGTGGAGCTGTTCCACGACGGCCGCCTCGGTGACGGAATCGAGAGCTCCCGTGGCATTGTCGAGAAGCAACACGGAGGGTTGCGCGAGCAGCGCGCGGGCGAGGGCCACGCGCTGGCGCTGTCCACCGGACAGGCCGGCGCCGCGGTCGCCGATGACGGTGTCGTAGGCGTCCGGGAGCTCGGAGATGAAGTCGTGAGCCTGGGCGCGCCGGGCGGCGGCCTCGACCTCGTCGGCGGAGGTGCTCGAGCGGGCGAACGCGATGTTCTCCCTGATCGTGCCCGCGAAGAGGAACTCGTCCGAACCGGCGGACGCAACCGCGCTGCGGAGAGATGAGAGGTCGATGTGCTCGACCGTCGTGCCGCCGATCTCCACGGATCCCGCCGAAGCATCGGCCAGCCGGTTGACCAGACGCAGCAGAACGGACTTTCCCGACCCGGTCGTTCCCACCACGGCGATCGTGCCGCCCGGCGGCACCTGCAAGCCCACGTCCTCGATCACCGTCCGCCCATCCGGCGACTCGACGTGGACCCCCCCGAGGTCGACGCTCGAGGGGCCCCGATCCAGCGCCTTGTCCGCGCTGGTCTGCACGGGATGGGCGAACCCCTCGCACACGCGGTCCGCGCAGGTGATCGCGAGCTGGCCCTGGCCCAGCACCAAGCCCAGCATCTGGATCGCCGGCACGAGCATCACCAGATAGGTGAAGAAGACCGAAAAGTCCACGACCGAAAGGCCGCCCTGAATCGCCACCAATCCGCCGACGACGACCACTACGGCAGAGCCGATGTTCGGCAGGACTACGAGCGTTGGGCTGAAGCGCGCGAGCGTGCGGTTGTTGGCGAGCGCCTCATCGAGGGCGTTCGCGCTGGCGGCCCGAAAGCGCTCCATCTCGTAGGCCTCCCGACCGTAGGCGCGAATCGCCGCGACCCCGCCGATCGTCTGCTGGACCAGCCCCGTCAGCTCCGCCATTCGCTGTCGATACCGCGCCACGAGCGGTCCGCCGACGCTGCGAAAGCGCAGGATCGCCATCACCGCAAGAGGTGCGGGCGCGAGGGCGAGCACTGCGAGCAGTGGCTCGAGTGCAAGCATCACCGCGGCGGAGGCGACGAGAACCATCGCGGCCCAGATCAGCCGCGAAAGCTGCAGGCCGAGGAACGTCGAGATCGGGATCAGGTCGGCGGTCACGAGCGTCACAAGGGGACCCGTGGACTGCCGGTGCATGACTCCAGGCTCGACGGCGTGGAGGTGGGCGTAGAGGCGGTCGCGAACCTCGCGCTCGACTCGCAGCGATAGCCGGGCGGCAAGCATCTCCTGGATCGCGTAGAGGATCGCCAGCACGATGCTGAGCAGGACGATCAAGGCGGCCGTCACCCTCAGGTCGTGCGTCAGCCCTAGCGTGATCTGATTGATCGCCCGACCGATCAGCAACGGCAGCGTGATCGACCCAGCGACCTGCACCACCGTGAGCAGGGTCACCATCGCGACCCGCCGCCAGTGCGGCCGAAGTGCCCAAACCAGCAGGCGGATGGAGGTTGGGGGCGGGGCGTCGTTCATCGCAGCGATGTGAACGAGAGGTCCCACTGCCCCAACTCCGAGTCCGCGATCGCCTTGACGTCACGCGAGCGAACCAGTGGGTAGCGATCCCAAACGATCGGTATCCCGGGCGCAAACGCGGTCAACACCCGGTCGGCGTCCGCCCAGCTCTCGGCCCGATCGGCGGCGCCCGTCGTACGGCTAGCGTTCCTCATCGCCGCGTCGATGGCGTTGTCGTCGAGCAGTGAGTAGTTGACGTTGTTGCGCTCCCGGATCCCCGAGCCGGAGAACAGCGGCGGCAGGATGCTGACAGCGTCGTCGAAGTCCTTTACCCAGCTCCCGGTGAGGCACAGGTCGGGGGTCGTCCTCAAGGTCCCGCACAGCTTCTCCGCCCGCACGTCGCTGATGACGCGGACGCTGATCGGGATCCCCAGCAGCCGGAATGCCCGCTCGACGTGGGGCTTGATCTCGCGTGTGAACCGGCTCCTCTCGCCGATCGCGACCAGCGATGCGTCGCCGTCATAGCGTCCCGTGGGATAGCCCGCCGCGCGCATGTACTCGCGCGCGAGCCGCGGCTTGCCGCTGGGGTAGGCCAGAAAGTCCACGGCGGTCCCCTGCTCTCCGCCGGCCTCCTCGAAGCCGGGCACGCCGGGCGGTATCCAGTGGGTCGGGATGCGGCCCACCACCGGGCCCCCGAGAGCGCGCCTGGCGGCCCGCTGATTGAACGCGGCGGTGATCGCGCGGCGAACGTCGACATCGTTGAGGGGCGGCACCGTGGTGTTGAGCGAGATGAACCGGATCGTTCCGGAGTCCGTCAACTGGACTTGGTCCGCGGACCTCGAAAGCGCCTCGTCCAAGGCCTCCGGGCTCGCCTCGAAGTCGCCCGAGATCGAATCCCGGCCCTCGAGGACGTCCTCGGTGGCCAGTTCCTCGTTCGGCGCCGGCTCCACCGAGATCCGGTTCACGAAGGCGGGGCGAAAGTCCGTCTCGGGATCCCAGGCAGGGTTACGTGCCAGGGTGAGCGCGCGAGCGTTTCGGCCCGGGATCAGGCCGTGCTCGTCCGGCTCGAAGCGGTACGGGCCGGTCGCGACCTGGCGCCGAGCGTAGGTGGAGACCCGTTTGGTGTCGAAGCGAGATGCGTACTCACGCGGGACCGGAGCCGTCATCGGCAGCGTCAGGGCCTGCGCGATCGTTCGTGCGACGGGGGCGGTCAGCTCGATCACCAGCGTTTCGTCGTCGGGCGTCTTCAGGCCCGAGATCGTCTCCGTCTCGCCGCCGCGAAACGCACGCACTCCGCTGATCGTCTTGAAGTAGTACGCCGCGTAGGGGGAATCGACGCTCGGCAGGAAGCCGCGCTCTATCGCGTAGGCGAAGTCGTCCGAGGTCACCGTCCTGTCCACCGGCGGTGCGAAGCGCACGTCGGGACGAACCGTAAGCTCGAGCCGCGTGCTGTCGTCCGATATCTCGGCGGGCCCGAGTGCGAGGTCCGAGACGATGCCCTGGTCGGGCTGGAAGGCGTAGGGGGTCCGAAGCGTCGCGTGCAGCAGCGAGGCGCCGAAGGCGGTCGATACCCGGGCCGGATCGAGGTCGCCGACCCTCTTCACCGCGAGCACGCGAAGCGTGCCGCCACGCTCTCCGCCTATCTCGTGGACCCTCGAGAGCAGCCCGCTGACGATTGCCAGCACGGTGATCGTCCCCATGATGAGGGTCAACGCGGCCCCGACCAACAGCGGGCGCCGTGATCCCCGTTCCTCGTCCTTCATCGCAGCCGTCCCATCTGCGTGGGGAGCCTATGGGCGCATCGTCCGGGCCGCCGCACGGCGGGCTGCCCCTTCCCGACACCGGGTGGGTCGCCCCACCTAGAAGTCTCCCTCGGCAAGCCGAAGCCGGCCGCCGGGCGGGCCGGAGCGGAACGCCGCGAGCCAGTGCCGCCGGCAGTGGCAGGCGCCGCCGCGCTCGTAGTAGCAGTTGAAACGGGGCACCGGCTCGAATCCGATCGCGGTGAGCGCTCGTTCGAGATCGATCGAGTCCGAGAGGATCATCTCGGCGCCGCGGCGCCAGGCTTCCGCGACGAGCTCGTTCGAGATCCTGGCGCCGATGCCGCGCCCGCGGTGCGCGGACGCGACGACCGCATCCGCCAACCCGTATAGCTGGACCGCCGGCTCCGATTCGAGCGGAACGAGCGATCCCTGAGCGACGATGACGTCGGCGTCACGCACCACCACCCGGCTGACCGGTTCGATGGTTCGCCACCCGCGCTCGGCGTACTGAGCCCCGATGGGGCCGAACTCCGTTGCTATCAGCCTCACGATCGCGGCTCGGTCCGGTCCGGTGAGCTCGGACTCGGGGGTGACCGCGACGCGCAGCTCAGGTTCGCTCGGGCGCGGCCGATAGGCGGGTCGTCCGGTGCTGCGAGGCGAGAAGACGGTGAAGCCCTGCCCCTGGAACGGCGACCCCTCGCCGAGGACGTCCGGCTCGAGGCCGCGCTCGCGGATCAGCGCCACGAGCGGCTCGATCAATTCGACCGTGCGGGCGCAACCCTCGCGCCGGGCGCCGGGCCCCAAGGCGTCGTGCATGAGGACGACGGCGCCCTCCTCGATGGCCGGCGCCACGTGCTCCAACATCGCCTCCACGGTGTTGCCGCTCCAGTCGTGGGTGTCAGCGGACCACCCCGCCAGACGCAGCCCTCGCTTGGCGGCCACGTCCGGGGTCCAGGGGGCCATGCCCCCGCCGGGCGGTCGCCAGTGTCGAGGCGTGATCCGCAGCCTGGCGAGCTCCGAGAGGCAGGCGTCGGCGTCCTCCTCGGCCGTTGCCCGCCAGCACCGCGAGTGAACGACGTGGCGCATGCAATGCATCTCGACCTGATGCCCGGCGCCTCGGACTCGGGCGACGACGTCTGGGTGCGCCGCGACGCGTTCGCCAATCGGGAAGAAGGTCGCTTGCGCGCGGGCGCGCGCGAGCTCCTCGAGAACTCGCGCGGTCCAGATCTCATCGGGACCGTCGTCGAAGGTGAGGTGAACGGCGCCTGTCATGAGGGCCCGAGACCATCCCCTGCACGCCGGCTCTCGTGTTCTCGCAGCTCGCGCCAAGAGCCCCAGCCGCCCGCGAAGTAGCCGCTGAGGACGAGCGGCGTGAGCAGCGCGAGCCGCTCCAGGTGCGCCCACCCGGCGCGCCTCGCCAGCGGCAGGGTCCGCAGCCAGCGACGGAGCGGGTAGGCCACGAGCGTCGACCAGGCGAGCAGGGGCAGCCCCCGTCCGCGCTGGAACGGGTCCTCGATAACACCACTCAGCACGCATCGCACCAGTCCGCGTCCGTGGCCCGCCTGGTGGCTCAGGTACTCGCGTAGGCGTGTCGGATTCAGGTGGTCCATGACGGCCGCCGGCTCGAAGACGGGCTCGAATCCCAGCGCCAGGCAGCGCTGGTTGAACAGTGTGTCCTCTCCGGGCACGTCGAGCTCCGGAAACGTGCCGGCCCGTTCGAAGACGTCACGCGCGTAGGACAGGGTGTGCGGGATCGGCTGGCGCTCGAGAACGGCCAGGACGGGCATCGACGCCGTGTACTCGACGTAATAGCCGGCCGTGCCGACGATGCTGGCCGGGGTTCCGTTCGAGATCGCTCCGGCGACCAGCGCCGCGCCCCTGTGGTGGTGACGAAGCCTGGCGCGCAGCCAGCCCACGGCGGCCACCCCGTCATCCGGTACGAAGGCGATCACCGGGGCTCTAGCCGCGCGAACGCCGAGGTTGCGCGCGCGCCCGGGATAGAGGCGGGTCGGCGAGGAGATGACCCGGACGTCGGGATGCTCCGAGGCCAAATAGGTGTCGCACTCGTCCTCGCCGGAAAGCACTGCGATCACCTCGAAGGGCTCATCGACATCCTGCTCTCGCAGCGCGCCGAGGGCGCGCCCGATCCGGGGACGTGCGCGGAACGCACAGATCACGACGCTCGCGACCGGTTGCTGATCAGGGCCGCAAAAGCTCACTTCCAGTGCCGGTGGGGTCGGAGCGCGGAGTCGATCAGCCCGATGGCGACGCCGACGTGGTAAGCGACTCTCGCCGTGATCGCGACGCCGACCGGCGCCCCGGTACGGATGTCCGCGAGCGTCCACTGAAGAACGCGGTGGGGCAGGTGGTCACGCCACGGAGGAGAGATCTCGCGAATCTGGGCCCCCCGGCCGATCCAGCGTCCGTTCGTGAAGATCTCGTGGACGCTCGACGGGTTGAAGTGCAGGCACTCCGCCCCGGGCGCGACGACGGCGTACTCGCCCAGTTTCCGTGCCGTGGTCCGATCCTCTCCGTAGCCCACGTCGTCGTTGCCGCCGACGCTCCAGAACGCGTCCCGACGGATCGCTCGGAAGTTGTCCCAGACCGCCGGAAAGGAGGGCGGGAGGAGCCTCCCGTCGTCGAGCCTCCGCATCGTGGCGTACGCCCGGGCCCACCGGTTCGACAGGTTGCCCACGTAGATCTCCCGGGTGAAGCTGCCGGTCGCCCCGGCGATTATCGGCCGAACCAGGCACTCGACGAAGCCCGACCTGCAGGCCATGTCCCCATCGAGGAAGATCAACATGTCGCAGGACGCGATTCGCGCTCCAAGGTTGCGGCCGCGGGCGGGGCCACGGTGGGGAACCCGGATGGTGAGAGCTCCGTGGGATTCGGCGATGACCGCGGTGGCGTCGGCCGATCCGTCGTCGATGACGATCACCTCGTCGGGAGGCCGGGTCTGGTTCGCGAGCGACGCCAGCAGCCGACCGATGTGCTCCGCTTCATTGAAGGCGCAGATCACGACGCTTACGGTCGCGTCCGGCGCGAGAGCCGGCCGTTTCGGGGGGGCGCCATTCCCGCCGGCGGGGGACACGGGGGTTCCACGGCTGCTCGGCGGAGGGTCTCCGGTTGCGGGCAGTTCCCTCACCCGTCTCTCGCCTGAGGTCATTCGCGCCCGGCCAGGCACGTGCGCCCCTGCCTCAGGCGCAGACCTGTTCTGCCTCCCGCGCCCATCGCCGGCGCGACTATATCGCCCACCGAGCCGCGGGCGACAGGCCGGATTCCCTGGAACCGCGACCTTTTCAGGGGGGTCATGGACTGACGTCGGTGTCGGGCGATTGGGCCTCGGAGTAGCCTTGGCGACGTGACGCACGCGCAGCCCTCAACCGCAGTCGCTCCGCTCAACGAGGAGGCCGTTCGGGCCTGGGACACGGTTCTCTACGAGCGCTGGAAGCAGAATCGCGGGGTCTTCGTTGAGGCTTTGGGCGGGATCACGGAGGAGCTCTTCGAGCGCTTCCCGCCGCCGGAGCGCGGGCGGTGCATCGACATCGGCTGCGGGTTCGGCGACACGACCCAGCGGCTTGCCCAGCTCGTCGGACCCGAGGGGTTCGCCGTCGGCACCGACTCCTCGCCGCATTTCATCGAGGACTCGCGCCGTGAAGCGGCCGCGGCGGGCGTCGGAAACGTCGAGTTCGCGGTTGCCGACGCCCAGACGGCGGAATGGGATCCCGTCCACGACTACGCGTTCTCGCGGATGGGGACGCAGTTCTTCGCCGCACCCGTTCCCGCGATGCGCGCGATACGGGGTGCGTTGAAGCCCGGTGGCAGGCTCGCAAAGATCTGCTGGCGGCGGAAGGAGGAGAGCCCGCTCTGGGCCGAGCCGGAGGACGTCGTCAGGCGCTTCCTCTCTCGCCCCGATCAGTACGACGCCGATACCTGCGGGCCGGGGCCGTTTTCACTCGGGAATCCGGAGACCACCCGCGGCATCCTCGAGGCCGCCGGGTTTGAGGATATCGAGCTCCACCCACGGGACTTCGACTACGACGTGGGCGAGGACATGGGTCAGGCGGTCGAAGCGCTCCTCGCGATCGGACCGGGCGCCGAGCTGATCCGCCTCAATGGTGAGCACGGCGAGGGCCTGCGTCCGCAGATCGCCGAGGCGCTCGCCGAGCGCTTCGCCTCCTGGCAGCGCCCAGACGGCTCCATCGTGGGCCGCGCGTCGGTCTGGTTCGTCGTGGCTACGAACCCCGGGTAGTAGGGCTTCCACACGGCGGGGGTGACGTGATCTTCCCCTGCATTCTGGGGGGATGACTCGGATCCTCACCTTCGGCGAGGCTCGCAACGACATCGACCTGGACGTCATCGTGCTGATCGCTGCGGCTTTCGGAGTCGGTGCTGCGATCGAGACGACCAGTCTGGCCGGTCAGGCGGCTGACGGCCTGGTCGGCGCGCTCGACGGTCTCGGCGACGTGGGTATCCCCGCGAACATGCTGGCGGTGATCGCGGTGACAGCGATGACGGTGATACAGCTGACGAGGCTGCTTTCGCGATCGGCGGCGCGGAGTGATCCGGATTGGCGCAGGGGACGCAGTGATGTCCAAGGCCGTACCCCACCGTGAGCCCTGCGTAATGACCGAATCCACCCCCCGCCGAAACAGCTGGAAGCAGGACCTCGCCCCGTATCTCGAGGTCGATAGGCGGCGCAGCCTGATGCAGATCGCCGGCGTCGTCGTGCCCTACCTTGCCGTCTGGATCCTCGCCGCCGCGATTCGGCCGGAGGCCTGGCTGGCGGCCGGCCTGGGGTTGGTCGCGACGGTGTTCCTGGTCCGGATGTACTCGCTCTTTCATGACCTGACCCACAACTCGATGTTCCCCTCGCGCGCGGTCAACGCCCGCTGGGGTTACCTCCTGGGCTTCCTCCTGTTCACGCCCTACCGCTGGTGGCAGCGCCAGCACAGCCTCCACCACGCCAACACCGGGAATCTCGACGCGCGCGGGCCGGGCGAGATCTACACGATGACCGCTGCCGAGTATGAGAAGGCGCCCCGGCTGCGCCGGCTCGGCTACCGCGCCTACCGCAACCCTCTGCTGATGCTGCTCGTCGGCCCGACGCTTGTCTTTCTGATCGACCGCCGCTTCCCGCAGCGCGGCATGAGCAGGCGGATCCTCCTGAGCGTCGCCGTCACCAACCTCGCGCTCGTCGCATGGGTGATCGGCTGGAGCGCTGCACTGGGATGGTCCACTTACCTGCTCATGCAGGGGACAACCCTGGTGGCCGGCGGCGCCGTCGCCGGCTGGATGCTCTATATCCAGCACCAGTACGAGGAGACCTACTACCAGGCCTCCGGCGACTGGCAGTTCGAGCTCGCGGCGCTTAAGGGAAGCTCGTTCCTAGCGCTCCCGCGCCCGCTCGCCTGGGCGGTCGGCAACGCCAACTACCACCACGTGCACCACCTGAGCGCGAGGGTCCCGAACTACCACCTGCGCGCCGCGCACGACGAGCAGCCGATGTTCGCGCGGACCCCGGTCGTCACGATCTGCGGCAGCGTCGAGTGCTTTCGGCTGAAGCTGTGGGATGAGGAAACGCGCACCCTCGTTCGCTTCCCGCCGCGGCGTGCTCCCTCGCGCCAGGGATCGCCCGGCCGCCGCGAGACCCTCGCCGCGAACTGACGACTAGCGCCGCCGGCGCCTGGCGGCGACGCCCGCGCCGATGCCGAGCGCCGCGATGCCGGCGGCGATCACGCCGGGATGGGAGAGCAGGCGCTCGCGCTCGCGCTCGACCTCGGGCCAGACCCGGCCCTCGAGCAGCTCCCCCGCCGCCTCCGGGCTCGGCTCGGCGGCCTCGACGGAAATGGGCAGACCGAAGGAGACGCGAACCCGGCCGGGCCGGGGGAGGGGGCCTGCGAAGAGCCGCTCGGTCCCGGTGATCGCGGCGGGCACGATCGTCGCCCCGGTCTCGAGCGCGAGGCGCGCGGCGCCCTTGTGCGGCTTGCCGAGCTCGATCGGGTCGCGGATGCGGGTCCCCTCGGGAAACAGCGCCAGCAGGCCGCCGCCGCGGAGGATCTCTCGGGCGGTCTCGATCGCCTCCGCGTCGGAGGACCCGCGCCGCACCGGGAAGGCGCCGAGCCTGATCAGCATCTTGCCCCCGCGTCCCTCGAAGAGCTCGGACTTGCCCATGAAGCGGATCGGGCGCTTGGTCGCGGCGGCGACGAAGAACGCATCCCAGAAGCTCTTGTGGTTCGGCGCGATGATCACCGGGCCGGTGGCTGGGATGTTCTCGGCGCCGTCGATCTTGAGCGCATAGAGCAGCTTCATGTACGGGATCGCTACGCCCTTGACGGCGGCCACGACCGGCCTGCTGGTGCCCTGCTCGCGGGCGAAGCGGTGCGCCTCGGCGTTATCCACTCGGCGACAGCCTATGCCCAGGCCTCACGCCCGGAGGCGATCAGCCGCGCGTCCAGACTCTGGTCTGCGGGTTGAATTGGCTCCAGGCGAACCAGAACGCCTGGTGGGAGGGCAGCTCCCTCCCGGACGCCGTGCTGGCCCGCAGGCCCCCGCCGTCGGCGCGCAGTTCGACCCCGGCCGCTATGACCCGCTCCCCGTCGGCGACCGTCGCCAGCGCATCCGCGACCGGGAACGCGATCGCCTGCCCGTCCGGGGCGATCACGCCGACCACCTCTTCCTGGACCGGAAGGCGCCCGTCGGCGTCGCCGATCGGGAAGATCGGGCCGTTGTCGTCGCGCCCGCCGAGCGGGTCAAGCGGATAGGCGCCGTCGTCGGATTGGGCAACGATCCGTGTCCGGGGGTGGGCCCGCTTCCACTCTCCCCATGGGCTTGCGACGACCGTGGTCTGGGGGAGGGTGACCCCGGCCTTGCGCAGGGGGCCTGAGAGCGCCCGCCCGGTGAAGGTGTCGAAGACCGAGCGGGTGTGAAGGTCGTACATCACCTTGTTCGAGCGGGAGAGGAGCCCCGAGGTGCGCAGTACGGGCTCGGCCCCATCCGGGACCTCGTCGAGGAAGTAGGCCTGGGCCGACCCGCAAAGCGTGCAGTAGGGCATCCCGATCCGCCGACCGCCGATGGTGATGTTGACCATCTCGTGAACCTCCATCACGTTCTTCGGGAACGCAACCGCCTCTGCGCCGACGACGACGCCGAAGACGATCCGGTTGTCCGGGTACCACTCGCCGCCCGCCGCGTCCGTGAGCTCGGGATCGTCGAGGGCCGGGATGCACCCGTGAGTGCAGCCGCCGCGCGCGCCCTCCGGCCGGTCGTCGATCGAGACCCCACCCCACGAGACCAGTCGCCAGTCGATGCCGGAGTCGGCGTCGTCGAAGAAGGGCGCCCACCCCGGCTCGACCGCAACGAAGAGCTCCCGCTTGCGCTCGCGGTAGCCGGGCGGAGCCGGCAGGTCCCAGGCGATCAGATGGTCGGTGAGCGACTGCCAGGAGCTCTTCTGGAGGTTCGGGCCGGAGGCGACCTCGGTGCCGGTCAGCTCCTCGAACGCCGCGAGCAGGGCGGCCTCGTCCTCGGCGGTGGCCGCGAACCGCAGCACGTCAGAGACCAGCCAGGCCAGGCGCGCGTCGTCCGAGGCGGCGACCGTCGCCAGCGCGTCGCCGTCGACCACCCCCGTCCGGGTCGCCTGGGTCAGCTCGCCCAGGGCCGCGTCAACGTCGCTCTCGAGCGGCTCGTCAGGAACCGCGGGCGGGGCGCCGAAGCCGCCCTCGGCGGTCGTCCGGGTGCCCGTCCCGCTCGGCCCCGGGGTAGACGAGTCCTCGCCCGAACAGCCGGAACCGCAAAGGATCGCGACCGAGGCCGCCAGCACAAGGCGCCGCATGGAACCGATTCTCCCAGGAGAGGGCTTCCGGTTCCTCACCTGCCATGAGGGGCGCCGCGCCTCCGGTCGGGCATGATGGGCGGGTGGGTAGGGATAGTCGGTCCATGGGCCCCACCGAACGGCTGACGCGACGACTGCGGGAGCCGGTGGACGGCGCCTCGGTGGCCGTTGTTCGCATCGCGCTGGGCCTGCTGATCACCGTCGAGGCGCTCAACTACCTGGCCAGCGACGAGATCGCCCGCGCGTTCCTCGATCCCTCCTTCCACTTCACCTATTACGGGTTCGGCTGGGTCCAGCCCTGGCCCGAGCCCTGGCTCTACGTGCACTTCGGCGCCCTCGCGGTACTCGGCATGGCGCTGGCGGCCGGGGTCGCCCACCGGATCGTCGCGCCGCTCCTTGCGGTCGGGTTCGCCTACGTCTTCCTGCTCGAGCAGGCCGAGTACCTGAACCACTTTTACGCAGCGATCCTCCTGCTCTTCCTGCTGGCGGTGGTCCCCGCGGACGGCGCCTTCTCGATCGCCGGCCACCGGCGTCCGGAGCGCCCGCAGGTCGTCCCCACCTGGTCGGTTTGGATCCTGCGCTTCCAGGTCGGGGTCATCTACCTCTACGGGGGCATCGCCAAGCTCGGCAGCGACTGGCTAGCAGGGGATCCGATGAGCGACTGGCTGGCCGGGCAATCTGATCTGTGGCTCGTCGGCCCGCTGCTGGCCAACGATCCAGCCGGCCTCCTCTTCAGCTGGGGCGGCGCGATCTACGACCTGGCGATCGTGCCGCTGCTCCTGTGGCGGCGCACACGCCCGCTCGCGTTCGTGCTCGTGCTGGCGTTCAACCTGACCAACTGGGTGATCTTCGACATCGGGATCTTCCCGCCGATGATGATCGCCGCCTCGACGATCTTCTTCGACCCCGGCTGGCCTCGCCGCTTCGCCGCTCGCCTCGGACGCTCCCGGCCCATCCCGCCGCCCGGGGGGGCTGGGTTCCCGGCCCCCACCGCGGGTCGAGCTGGCGTCCTGCTCGTTTCGTTGCTCGCCCTGTACGTTGCGGTGCAGGTACTCGTCCCGCTGCGGCACCATCTCTACCCGGGCCTGGTCCACTGGAGCGAGGAGGGGCACCGATTCTCATGGCACATGAAGCTTCGGCAGAAGGACGGCCTGGCGACCTTCTTCGCCGTCGATCGCGCCAGCGGCGCGCGGCGAGAGTTGCGTATCTCCCACCTGATCACCCCCCGCCAGCACATCGTCGCGTCGACCCAGCCCGACATGCTGTTGCAGCTGGCCCACCGGCTCGGCGAGCGCGAGAGGGAGCTGGGCCATGACGTCGAGATTCGCGTCCGGGCGCCCGTCGTCCTCAACGAGCGCCCAGGGCGCCTCCTGGTCGATCCCACCCGCGATCTGTCGGCGGTCCCGCGCGGCCTCGCGCCCGCGGACTGGATCACCCCCGCGCCGCCCCGGTAGGCGCGTCGCGCGTCGGAAGCGGCTTACGTGCGGATGAAGGCCGTCGTCTGCGAGAACGCCGAGCTCGGGGTCGCCGATGTCCCGGCGCCGGAACCCGAAGAGGGCCAGGTCCTCCTCGACGTGCGTCGCTGCGGGATCTGCGGCTCCGACCTCCACGCCCGCCATCACGCCGACGTTGCTGCCGACGTGGCGGCCGAGGCGGGCTACGACGGCTTCATGCGCTCCGACCAGCGGGTTGTGCTGGGCCACGAGTTCTGTGGCGAGGCGGTCGAGTTCGGGACCGGGACCCGCAAGAAGCTGAAGCCGGGGACGCCGGTCGTCGCCCTGCCCTTGCGCCGGGCCGGCTCGCAGATGCACGCGATCGGCCTCTCGGTCGACGCGCCGGGTGCCTACGCCGAGCAGGTCCTCGTCGAGGAGTCGCTGATGTTCGCGCTCCCGAACGGGCTCTCGCCGGAGGTGGGGGTGCTCACCGAGCCGATGGCCATCGGTTACCACGCCGTCCGGCGCGCCGAGATCAAGAAAGGCGACGTCGCGATCGTGATCGGCTGCGGGCCGGTGGGCCTGGCGGTGATCTGCATGCTGAAGGCCCAGGGCGTCCGCCGGGTCGTCGCAAGCGACTTCTCCCCGGGCCGGCGGGACCTGGCCCTAGCCTGCGGCGCCGACGTCGTGGTGGACCCAGGCGAGGATTCCCCCTACGACGCGGCCGCGGACAGCAAGCATCTGCGCACCTTCCCGGACGCCGCCGGCCTGGCGGTGGAGACGATGGAGAAGCTGCGGCGGCTGCCCGTGCCGTGGCACCACGTGTGGCGCACCGCGGAGCGCCTCGGCGCCGGCCCGAAGCGGCCGGTGATCTTCGAGTGCGTCGGCGTCCCGGGGATCATCGACGGCGTGATCGCTAGCGCGCCGTTCTTCTCGCGCGTCGTGGTGGTCGGCGTGTGCATGGAGACGGACGCGATCCGCCCGGCGATGGCCATCAACAAGGAGATCGACCTGCGCTTTGTGATCGGTTACACGCCGGTCGAGTTCCGCGACACGCTCAACATGCTCGCGGACGGCAAGGTAAACGCCGCCCCG
This sequence comes from uncultured Solirubrobacterales bacterium, assembly GCA_963807385.1. Classification (GTDB taxonomy): domain Bacteria; phylum Actinomycetota; class Thermoleophilia; order Solirubrobacterales; family 70-9; genus JBDTSW01. The sequence continues at coordinate 197,873 of CAWEBQ010000003.1, read as the reverse complement.
CTGGTCACGGCAACCGTCGGGCTGCCGGGCGTCGAGGGGGCCTTCGACGCGCTCGGCGATCCCGAGGCTCACGCCAAGATCCTGATCGACCCCCGCAGCCCGGCACGGCTTCCCGCCTCATCCGGCACAACCTGACCCGGCCGAGTTTCCACGCCAGGGCACGTCTGTGGTGTGCAGACGTGGAAAGTCGGCTCGGCGGCTGGTCCGGGCGCGGCCCGGCGCGCTAGTCGGAGCTCGGGTGCTCGTCGGTCTCCAGCAGGCTGCGCTGGGTGAGCGTGTAGAGGAGAAGGATGGCGGGGATCACCAGCAGGACCGCGGCGGCGAAGACGATCAGGACCATCGTGAGCGTGTCGCCCGTGCCCGCGCCCGCGTCGATTGTGAGGTCGGTGGGGAGGAGGTAGGGGTGCTGGGCTACGCCCCAGCCCCAGATCACCGCCACGACAGCGGCCACCGCCAGCTCGCGGACCCCGCGCCGGGCGCCGCGGTGGAGCAGGACGAGGGCGCCGAGGCCGAACAGGGCGGAGGCGACCACCAGCGGGATCGCCGAGCTCGTAAGCCCGTCGTAGACGTAGCGGGCGTCGGCCCGCAGGACGATGATGCCGGCCATCGCGACGACGCCGGCGCCGATCGCCGCCGCGAGGGCACGGGAGGTGAAGTAGCGCTCGAGGTCGTCGTCGCCGGCGCGGCGGGCGTCGCTGATCAGGAACACCGCCGCGAGGTAGGCGCCGGTGGCGACGAACAGGACGCCGATCAGTACCGAGACGGGGTTGAGCCAGCTCGAGACGGGGTCGCCCGCGGCGTTTCCCGTCGGGCACCCGTCCCGACGCGATCGCCCCGACGACCGTGCCGAGGAAGAACGGGGTGAGGACCGAGGAGACCGCGAACAGGTGCGCGGCCTGGCGCCTGCGCTCGGCCCGTCCGAGCCGACCTCGCGGAAGGCGAAGCCGGCGCCGCGCAGGACGATGCCGAGCGCCGCCAGGCGTCAGCGGGATGAAGAGGGTGGAGAAGATCGCCGCGAACGCCGACGGAGAACGCGGTCCAGAGGACCACGAGGACGAAGATCAGCCAGACGTGGTTGGCCTCCCAGACCGGCCCGATCGCCCAGTCGATCAGGCGCGCGGGCGCGCTCGCCGCGCTCGGCGCGGCCCGCGAGCAGGTCCCAGAAGCCGGCGCCGAAGTCGGCGCCGCCGAAGACGGCGTAGAACGTCGACCCCGACCCAGAGGACCGCCGGCCGTCGCGTCGGCCTTGCTCATCGCGGCGCCTCCGCCGCGCGGCGGGCCGTACGGGACGTCCACCGGCTCGCCGTCGGCCTCGCGCCAGCGCCGCGCCATCGCGCGCAGCGTGAGGACCGTGCGTCACCCCGAGCGCCGCGTAGAGCAGCAGGACGGCGATGAAGCGTCACCCAGACGCCGCTCGCGCCGGTCACCGCGTCCTCGGTGCGCATGATCTCGTAGACGATCCAGGGCTGGCGCCCGACCTCGGTCACGATCCAGCCCGCACTCGAGCGCGACGATCGCCGGCCGACGCCCGAGACCGCGACCGCGCGCAGGAACCACTTGGTCTGCGGGATGTCGCGCTTTCGCCACCAGACGACGCCGAACCAGAGCCCGAGCGCGATCAGCGCCGAGCCGATGCCGACCATGGTGTCGAAGGCGAGGTGGAGCAGCGTGTTCGCCGGCGGCCGGTCCTCGGCGGGGACCGAGTCGAGCCCGATCACCTCGGTGTCGGTGCTGAAGCCGACGAGCAACGAGTCGAGGCCCGGGATCCCGATCCCGCCCTTGACCCCGTCCGTCGGTGCAGACCCCGCCGATGTACTCGGTCACGTTCTGGCGGTCGTCTGCGACGCACTCCATCGCCGCGAACTTGACCGGCTGGTCCTTGGCGATCGCGCGGGCGGCGGTGTCGCCGACCACGAACTGGATCGGGGTCGCGATGCACGGCGACCGTGAGCGGGATCAGCAGCCCGAGGCGGTGGTAGCGGTCGCGGCGGCCCCGCAGCATCCCGACCGCGTAGACCGAGGCGACCATGAAGCCGGAGACGATGTAGGCCGCGAGGATCATGTGCGGGACCTCGTAGGGGACCGCGTCGTTGAAGATCACCTTCAACGGCTCGACGTCGGTGACCTCGCCGTCGGCGTCCAGCGTGAAGCCCTGCGGCTGGTTCATCCAGGCGTTCACGGCGACGACCGAGAACGCGCCGCCGATCCCGCAGATCGCGATCGGCACCCCGGTCCAGAAGTGGGCCCAGCCGCTCAGGCGCTTCCAGCCGAAGATGTAGATCGCGATGAAGATCGCCTCGAGGAAGAAGAAGATCCCCTCGATCGCGAACAGGATCCCGAAGACCTCGCCGAAGCGACCGGTGAACTCGGGCCAGAGCAGGCCGAACTCGAACGAGAGCACGGTGCCGGTGACCGCGCCGACCGCGAAGGTCACCGCCACCACCTTCGACCAGCGCCGCGCGAGCTCCAGCGCGACTGGATCGTTCTTGCGCAGGCCGATGTAGTTGGCGATCAGCATCATCGCCGGGAAGGCCACGCCCAGCGAGGCGAGGATGATGTGGAAGCCGAGCGTGAACGCCATCTGGCTCCGGGCCGGCAGCAGCTCGGAGGACGCGGCGAGCGTGCTGAGCGCGTCGATCAGGGCGCTGCCCCCGCTGCCCGCGTGTCCTGGGCGTGGTAGGAGGCAAGCAGGCGCCGCTCATCGTCCCGCTTGGGGAAGAGGAAGAACACGATCGCAGCGCCGATCGCGACCGCGACGATCCCGGCGACGTAGGCCTTCTCGTCGCCTTGGAGGAACGCCGACTTCGCGGCGGCGACGATCTGGTCCTGATACTTCGGGTACTGCGCGGCCGTCTCGGCGGCGCTCGAGAACGACTTCGTCAGCTCGCCCTGGACCTTGTCCGAGACCTTGTCCGCCTCCGGCGAGGCCGTGATCGCGGCGCTGACGGCCGAGGCGTAGCCGGCGGTCAGCAGGGCGCCGAAGATCGACTGCATGATCGCCCCACCCAGGTCTCGCTGGAGGTCGGCCGTCCCCGAGGCCATGCCCGCGCGGTTCACGGGCACCGATCCCGTGAGCGAGTGCGAGGCGGGGGTCCCGGCGAAGCCGACGCCGATCCCCAGCAGGCCGTAGCCGAGCGCCACCTTCCAGTACGGGATTCCCTGCTTCCACAGCGCCAGCATCGCGACGAAGGCGAGCAGGCAGAAGGCGTAGCCCAAAAGGAGCGTAAGCCGGGCCCCCTTCGCCTCGACCAGCTTCGCCGATCGCGGCGCCACCAGGACCATCAGCAGGGCCGCGGGGATGATCGCCAACCCGGCATCCAGGGTCGAGTACTCGAGCACGTTCTGGAGGAACTGCTGGCCGATAAACATCGATGCCATCAGCGATCCGAAGACGATGACCCCCGCGACGGCGGCCACCCAGAAGACGCGACGGCCTGCGACCTCCAGGTCATATAGCGGGCTTCGCGCCCGCCGTTGGCGCAGAATGAAGGCGATTCCTGCCGCTAGCGCGATGACCCCCAGTCCGATGGCAGCCGCACCCGCGCTGGGGACGGCGGCGAAGTTGATCGCCAGGACCAGCGCCGCCACCAGCACTACGGAGAGGATGCCCCCGAGGTTGTCCACGGGGTCGGTCGTCTCGTTTACGTGCGAGGGGACCAGTCGCTGCGCCATCACCAGCGCGATGAGGGCGAAAGGCAGCGTCACGAGGAACACGGAGCCCCAGTCGAACTGCTCGAGCAGCCCGCCCGAGACGAGCGGGCCCAGAGCGGCGATCGCGCCGCCGAGGCCGGACCACAGCGCGATCGACTTGGTCCGCGCCGGCCCCGACCACAGCGCGGTGATCAGGGCCAGCGTGGTCGGGAACGCCATGCCGGCGGCGACGCCCCCGAGCACTCGGGCGATGATCAGCACCTCGATCGAGGGCGCGAGGCCGGCCAAGAGCGACGCTGGGATCGAGAGCGCCATACCGGCCACCAGCATCAGCTTGCGTCCGTAGCGGTCGCCGAGGGCTCCGAGGTACAGGACCGAGCCGGCGAGGCCAAACGAGTACCCCACGGCGACCATGTTGAGCTGGGTCTGGCCGGCGTCGAAGGCGCTACCGATCGACGGCAGCGCCACGTTCGCCACGGCCAGGTTGAGGTTCGCGACGGCCGCGACCAGGATCAGGGTACCCAGCACCAAGCCCTGGCGTTTGGGGGAGCGGGACTCCTCCGCGGCACCCATCAGCCGGCCTCGGGCCTCTGGGGGTGGACGGCCGTGTGGAAGCGCTCGGTGCTCGCCGCGTCCCATACGTGCTGGAAGCGTGCGGGCGCCGACCCCTCGAGGAGCTGCCCCGGCTCGATCAGCGGGTAGATCTCGTCGAACCGTTTGACCTCGCTCTCGGCAACGCGCTTGAACATCCTGTCGGGGCCGAGCCCGCTGGGATGGTCGAGGCCGGCCGCCGCGATCAGCTCGGCTACCGCGCCGACCGTGTTGCGGTGGAAGTGGTGCACGCGCTCGGCCTTGTCCTCGACCACGAGCGCCCGCTGGAGCCGGTCGTCCTGCGTGGTAACGCCCACGGGGCAGCGATTCGTGTGGCAGCGCTGGGCCTGGATGCAGCCGACCGAGAACATGAACGCCCGGGCCGAGTTGACCCAGTCGGCGCCCAGGCACATGGCCCCGCAGATCCTCGCCCCGGTCACGAGCTTGCCGCTGGCGCCTACGCGCATCCCGTCGCGGATCCCCGCGCCGATGAGGGCGTTCTGGACGATCAGCAGGCCCTCGAGGAGGGGCGCCCCAAGCGAGTCCGAGAACTCCGGCGGCGCCGCCCCGGTGCCGCCCTCCCCGCCGTCGACGACCACGAAATCCGCATGGATGCCGGTCTCGAGCATCGCCTTGACCACCGCCATGAGCTCCTGAGGGTCGCCGATGCAGATCTTGAAGCCCACCGGCTTGCCGCCGGAGAGCTCGCGCAGCCGGGCGATGAAGTCGGTCAGCTCGAGGGGTGTCGAGAACGCCCTGTGGTAGGTCGGCGAGAGCACGTCCTCGCCCTGCGGGACGAGCCGCGTCTCGGCGATCTCCTTGGTCACCTTGGCCCCGGGCAGGATCCCCCCGTGTCCCGGCTTCGCGCCCTGGGAGAGCTTGATCTCGATCATCTTCACCTGGGGATCCGCCGCCTGCTTGGCGAAGGTGTCGGGGTCGAACTCGCCGTCGGGCGTCCGGCAGCCGAAATAGCCGGTGCCGATCTGCCAGATCAGGTCGCCGCCGTTCTCGCGGTGGTACGGGGAGATGCTGCCCTCCCCGGTGTCGTGGGCGAAGTTGCCCATCTTGGCGCCGAGGTTCATTGCCCGGATCGCCTGCCGCCCGAGGGCGCCGAAGCTCATCGCCGAGATGTTCAGGATCGACGCCGAGTAGGGCTGTGTGCAGGCGGGCCCGCCGACGGTGGTGCGGAGCATGGCCCCGGGATCCTCGGCCACCGGGCGGGTCGAGATCGAGTGCGTGAGCCATGTGTATCCGGGTGCCGTGACGTCGAGCTCGGTCCCGAACGGCTTCTTGTCCTCTACGTCCTTGGCCCGCTGGTAGATGACCGAGCGCGTGGCGCGGTTGAACGGGGCCCCGTCCTCGTCGCTCTCGACGATGTACTGGTGGAGCTCGGGGCCCATGCCCTCGATCAGGAATCGCAGGTGCCCGACCACCGGGTAGTTGCGCAGGATGCTGTGCCGGGTCTGGAGCACGTCCCAGAGGCCCAGGAGCGCGAGCGGGACGAAGAGGATCTCGAGCTTCCACCAGAACGGATGCAGCAGCGCGCCCATCGGGATCAGCGCGATCACGAGCACGACGATCGCCCACCAGGCCTTGGTTCGAATCTTCTCCATGGCTCCTATCCCTTCCGGCTAGCGCTCCGACCGCCCCAGGGGATCAGTCGAATACATGCCCGTGCTCGTAGCGTTCGTCCGCGCCCGCCGCGGCCGTCAGCGAGGCCACGTTGTCACGGGTGAAGAAGCCCTCGTAGTGGTGACAGCGTTCGATGTACTCGGTGATCAGCATCGAGTACTGCGAGCTCTTCGAGAAGATCTGCTTCAGGTTGGGGTCGTCCTTGCACTCCCCGACGACGTGGGCGAGGAACTTCGTTCCCATCTCGCCGAGCTGACGGACGACGTAGTCGACGTTCTTCTCCTCCGCCACGTGCCCGTCGGTGACCGCGTAGGCCATGTGGTGCATGCGGCGGCCGAAGTTGCGAACGAAGTCCTCGGTCGGCATCGGCAGGTCCTCGAACGAGTTCGCGAACGCCGGGGTGTTGTTCGCCGTGAACACGCGCGCCGGTGAACGCTTGTCGTCGCCGATGTCGGGATGGCGCGTGACGTTGGTCGAGGAGTTCATCTCGACGATGTTGTAGGCGCCCCAGAAGTAGTAGGGAACCATCGTCAGGTATTCGAGGATCGCGCCCTCGCGGTCGCCAGCGAGGATCCGCGTGGCCATGTGGTCCAGGCCCAGGATGAGGTCTGAGATCCCGTGTTCATCCTGGAGCGCAGCGGCGCGTTCCAGCTTGTCCTCCTCGTCGGCCTCCAGGGTCACCGTCTCGCCGAGGTCGAGGGCGTCGATGTCATCGATGTCCGTGTCGATGTAGCCGACCCGGTTGTAGGTGTAGTCGGAGAGGAACGTGAAGGCCAGGTGCTCGCGACAGTAGAACGAGTTCTTGGAGTCGCCCTCATAGACGAAGCGGATGCTCTGGGGCTCGAGCGCGTCGCGCACGGCCCCGAGGTCCTCGGCCTGGTAGACCTCGCCGACGTAGCGGGCGTTCGGCTTGCGGCTGGCGAGCGGGTACATCAGGTTCCACTGCGTCATCCGGTCCTCGTAGTCGGCCGTCAGCGGCTCGAGAACGATCAGGCGCGGGAACTCGGGCCGGGACTGACAGAAGAAGACCCTGTGGCTCTCGGTCAGCCGGGCGCCGGTGAAGCGGTATGGCCCCATCGCCGCCAGCTCCGCCAGGTAGTTGACCGCGTCGCCCTGCTGGACCTGTACCACGACGCCGCGCATGTCGCCGATGAGCTCGTCGAGGCCGCTCTCCTGGCGCCGCTGGTAGATCTTCGGCAGGTACTCCTCGAAGAACGGGGAGTTCTCCTTGTCGCCCACCGGGGTGTAGTTCTGAAGGTCCATTGGGTCCTTTCTGGTTGCGCTAGAGGGCCTGCCGGGCGTCGCGGATGTTCGACTTCACCTGAGCCCACGCCTCAGCCGTGTCGCCGCCGAAGACGAGCTTGCTGGTCGTCAGGGCGAAGCCCCTGACCTCCTCCAGGGTCGCCTCCGGTGGCATCGCCAGGGCCCGCGGGTCGGTGACGAAGTCAATCAGCGCCGGCCCTGGGTGGTCGAAAGCGCGCTGGATGGCGGGCCGGATCCCGCCGGCCGCCGTGACCCTTTCGCCGTGGAGCCCGGCGGCGGTGGCCAGCGCGCCGAAGTCGGGGTTGCGGACGTCGGTCCCGAAGGGCTGGTAGCCGGAGACCATCATCTCGGCCCGCACCATCCCGAGCGTCGAGTTGTTGAACACCATCAGCTTCACGGGGATATCGAGGCCGGCCGCCGTCAGCAGCTCGCCCATCAGCATCGAGAGACCCCCGTCGCCGCACAGGGCGACCACCTGCCGCTCGGGCGATCCGAGCTTCGCGCCGATCGCCTGCGGCATCGCGTTGGCCATCGATCCGTGCCCGAACGACGCCAGCAGCCGGCGGCCCGGCTTCATCTGCAGGTACCGCGCTCCCCAGACGTTGCACATACCAGTGTCGATCGTGAAGACCGCGTCGGGATCGGCGAGCTCGCTGAGCGAGTCGGTGACCATCTCCGGACGCAGACCCTCGCCCGAGCCCTCGTGCTCGACGTAGGTGCGCAGCTTCTTTACGTCCTTGCCGTGCGCCTTGACGATTCCGTCGAGAAACGACGAGTCGGACCGTGCCTCGAGCCGGGGCAGGAGCGCGCGCAGCGTCTCGCCCACATCGCCCGCGAGGCCGAGATCGATGCGGGCGCGCCGGCCCAGATGAGCCGGCCGGTCGTCCACCTGGATGATCGTCGGCTCGGAAGGCAGGAAGTCGCGGTAGGGGAAGTCGGTGCCGAGCATCAGGAGCAGGTCGCAGCTATCGAGCGCCCGGGTCGCCGCGCCCCAGCCCAGCAGCCCGATCATTCCGACCGCCGCGGGGTTGTCGTGCTCGAGCACGTCCTTGCCGCGGTAGGCGTAGGCCACCGGGGCCCTCAGCCTCTCCGAGAGCTCCAGCACCTCGTCGCGGGCGGCGCGGGTTCCGTCGCCCCCGTAGATCGCGATCCGCCTGGCGCCCTGGATCAGCTCCCTGGCCTGGTCGAGGGCCTCGTCGGCCGGCCGGGCACAGGGCGGGCTCGTGACGATGTCGTGGGCGAGCAGGGGGTCGGTGACCTCGGCGGCCGCGATGTCGCCCGGCAGGATCACCATGCCGACGCCGCGATCGAGGATCGCCGCCTGGATCGCCAGCTGCGAGAGGCGTGGCATCTGGGCGGGGGAGCTGATCGTCTCGACGAAGTGACAGCAGCCGGCGAACATCTCCTCGGGGCGGGTCTCCTGGAAGTACCCCGTGCCGATCTCGGTGCTGGGGATGTGCGTGGCGATGGCGAACACGGGCGCGCCGTTTCGCTGGCAGTCATAGAGGCCGTTGAGAAGGTGCGCGCTGCCCGGCCCGGACGAGCCCAGCACGGCGGTGGGGCGCCCCGAGACCTGGGCGTCGGCGCCGGCGGCGAACGCCCCCGCCTCCTCGTTGCGAACGTGCACGAACTGGATCTCGGCGGAGTGGCGGCGCAGGGCGTCGACGATCGGGTTCGCGGAGTCGCCGACGATGCCGTAAACGTTCCTGATCCCGGCCGCGACCATCTGGTCGATCAGGATCTCGGCGACGGTCTGGCTCATCGGCGCTCCCTCAATGCTTGATCGCGGGGTAATCGGGCTGCCACATCGCCTCCTGCACGGCGCCAACGGGGTCGTCGATCTCGACCTGGGCGAGCCCGTCGGCGACCGCCGCCTTGACGACCTCCACCGCGACAGTGGCGGAGACCTCGCGCAGTCTCTCGATGCCCGGCAGCAGGCCCTTGGCCGGGTCGGATGCGTCCGCGAGCCCCGCGATCGCGCGAGCCGCGGCCAGGAACAGGCTCTCCGGCATCCGCGACGCGCGGGCGACGATCGTCCCGAGCCCGAGGCCGGGGAACATCAGGGCGTTGTTCGCCTGGCCGATCCGGTAGGTCTTGCCGTCGTAGGCGACCGGATCGAACGGGCTCCCGGTGGCGACCAGCGCGGCGCCGTCGGTCCACTCGATCAGGCGCTCGGGCGTCTGCTCGGCAAGCGGCGTCGGGTTCGACATCGGCAGCACGATCGGCCGCGGACAGTTCGCGTGCATCGAGCGCACGATCTCCTCGGTGAAGGCGCCGGTGACGCCGGAGGTGCCGACCAGCATCGTCGGGTGCAGGCCCGCGACAACCTCGGCCAAGCCGAGCGTCCCGTCCGGGGCCCGCCACCCGGCCACCGCCGCCGGGTCCTTCGCGTAGGGGCGCTGGTAATCGGCGAGGTCGTCCATCGCGCTCGTCAGCAGGCCGGGCCGGTCGAGCAGCCAGATCCGGGCGGCTGCGTCGTCGGCGGAGAGGCCGTCGTCCTGCATGGCGTGGGCGATCAGGTCGGCGATGCCAACCCCGGCCGCGCCGGCGCCGAAGACCACGACCTGCTCATCGGTCAGGCGTCCGCCAGACACACGCACCGCCGCGAGCGCGCAGGCGAGGCCGATCGAGGCGGTCCCCTGGATGTCGTCGTCGAAGGTGCACTTGCTGTCTCCGTAGCGCGCCAGGATGCCGCGGGCCTGAGGAGCGGCGAAGTCCTCCCAGTGGAGGATCGCCTGCGGGAATCGCCGGCTGGCGCTCTCGACGTAGGCGTCGATGAAGCGGTCGTACTCCTCGCCGCGAGCGCGTGAGCGGCGCAGGCCCAGGTAACGGGGATCGGTGAGGAGCTGCTCGCGGTTGGTGCCGACGTCGAGCCCGACGGCGAGGACCCGGTTCGGATCGATCCCGCCGGCGACCGTATAGACGGCGAGCTTGCCGATCGAGATGTCGATCCCGCCGACGCCCCAGTCGCCGATGCCCAGGATCGCCTCACCGTCGGAGGCCACGATCAGATCGACATCATTAGCCCCCAGCCCGGAGCGCTCGAGCGCTCGATCGATGCCGTCGACGTCATCGACGTTCAGGAAGACGCCGCGGGGGCGGCGGAAGGCCTGGCTGAACTGCTCGATCGCGGTCCCGACGGTGGGCGTGTAGACGATCGGCAGCATCTCGGTGACGTGCTCGCCCACCAGGCGGTAAAAGAGGATCTCGTTCGCGTCGTGGAGCTGGCTGAGAAAGATCCACTTGTCGAGGTCGCCCTCTAGTGAGGTGAACTGGGCGTAGCAGCGCGTTGCCTGTTCCTCCGCCGTCTCGACCGCCGAGGGGAGCATTCCCTCGAGGCCGAGGTGCCGCCGCTCGGCCCCCGTGAACGCGGTGCCTCGGTTGAGCTGCGGGTCCTCGAGGACCTCCTCGCCGCGGACGTGGACCTGAAGCGAGACGACGCCCTGGTCGTCGATTTCCTCGGTGAAGGGTCTTGGGCTCATCCTTGCCTCTGGTTCTCAAGGGCCCGTCCGAAGCCGTTCCCTTCGCCGATCCAGACTGCTTCGACGGTTCCGGCAAGGTAGTGCATAGTGCGTCGCCATGAGAGAGGGAGACCGACCCGTGCCGGTGGTACTGATCCTCGGCGCTGGCTTCGGCGGCCTGGGCGCCGCGCGCAAGCTGAAGGCGGCCGAGGCCGATGTCGTCGTCGTGGACGCCCACGACTACCACACGTTCCAGCCGATGCTCTACCAGGTCGCGAGCGATCTGCTCGAGGCCAGCGACGTCGCGCATTCGGTGCGCGACCTGTTCCACGATCAGCCCAACGCGGTGGTCCACCAGGCGACCGTCAGCGGGGTGGACCTCGACAAGCGCAGGGTCACCTTCGAGGAGATGGATCCGATCGCCTATGACCACGTTGTCCTGGGCCTCGGCGCACGGGTCTCGTTCTTCGGCGTCGAGGGCGCCCCTGAGCACGGCTTCCCGATGTACACGCTGAACGATGCCGTGCGGCTGAAGGAGCACATGCTGCGCAGGTGGGAGGCCGCCGACCGCGATCCGTCGCTGGTGGAGGACGGGGCCCTTGACGTGGTGGTGGTCGGCGGCGGCCCGACCGGAGTCGAGACCGTCGGGGCGCTCGCGGAGCTCTACCGAAGCGACTTCGCGAAGGACTACCCGAATCTTCCCGCGGACAAGGCCACTCTCACCCTGGTCGAGGCCGGGGAGAACCTGTTCTCGATGTTCGAGCCCGAGCTCCAGGACTACACGAGGAAGACGCTCGAGAAGTGGGGGGTGGAGGTGGTGCTGGGGGAGGTGGTCACCTCGGTGAGCCCGACCGCGGTCGGGCTGAGGTCGGGGCGCACGCTTCGCGCCCACACCCTCGTCTGGGGTGCCGGGCTGCGGGCGCACCCCATCGCCGAGTCGCTGGGACTGGACCTGGAGCACGGCAACCGGATCCCGGTCGGGCCCGACCTGGCCGTGGCCGGGCATCCGGAGGTGCTGGCGGTGGGGGACATCGCATGGATCACCGATGCGAAGTCGGGCGAGGTCCTTCCGCAGCTCGGCTCGGTGGCCCTTCAGTCGGGCGAGGCCGCGGGCGAGAACATCGCGCGGCAGCTGGATGGCAAGCCCGCCCAGCCATTCGCCTATCACGACAAGGGCACGATGGCGACCATCGGGAGGGGGGCGGCGGTCGTCCAGCTCCCGCACGGCAGGACCCTGAAGGGCAAGACCGCGTCGCTCGCTTGGGGCGCCGTCCACCTCGCGCTGCTCTCCACCGGCGAGGATCGGACGAAGGCCATGCTCGACTGGGCATGGGCCGGGTTCAACCACGAGCGCGCCAGCCGGATCCTGCTCGATACCGACGAGGAGTAGCGGCTTGACGGTGCCGCCATGGTCATCGCGGCGGCAGCCGGCGGAACACCGCCCCGTTTGCGAGCTGCCCTCCGAGATCGGGCGGATCCCGGGGCAGCCCGGAGGCGCCACGCGCGGACCAGGGTCGTGCTTACACTGGTCGGCGATGCGACGGCTGCGGGGGATCTGTTCCGGGTTGCTGGCGCGCCGAGCGGCGCTGTCGGCCCTGATCCTGCTCGGGGGCGGGCACCTGGCGTCGGGCGCGAGGGCGGCCGACACGGACTGGACCGGCCTTCGATACCTCAACATCGCCCATCAGGGTGGGGAGGACGAGGCGCCGTCGAACACGATGTACGCGCTGGACCGGGCGATGCGGCTCGGCTCCGACATGCTCGAGCTCGACATCCACACCAGCTCGGACGGCGAGCTGATGGTGATGCATGACGGCACGGTCGATCGGACCACCGACGGCTCGGGCAGCGTCTACGAGATGACGGCAGCGGAGATCCAGGCGCTTGACGCTGCGCACAACCTCGTCCCGGGCGAGGGGACAGAGGCCGGAAGGCCTGAATCCGACTACCCGTTCCGTGGTGTTCGCCGTGGCGCCAAGGCGCCACCTCACGGATTCCAGCCTCGCGACTTCCGGATCCCAACCTTGGGCGAGGTCATGGCTGCCTATCCCGACGTCCCGACCAACATCGAGATCAAGGGTGCATCCGACGAGGACGTCCAATCCTTCCTCCGTAACGCCGAGGCGCTGGCCGCGTTCCTGAACGACCTGGGCCGGGACGAGGGGATCGTGGTCGCCTCCTTCAACGACGCGGCGCTGGCGCGGTTCCACGAGCTCGCTCCTCAGATCGACCTCGCTCCCGCCACGGCCGCGGTCGCCGCCTATAAGGCTGCGGGCGTTCCGCCGGCGGAAGGGACGAAGGTATTCCAGGTGCCGATCGAGTTCGGCGGGGTCACGGTGACCGACGAGGCGTTCGTCGATCAGGTCCATTCCGACGGCTACGCGATCCACGTGTGGACCATCAACGACGAGCCGACCATGGAGCAGCTCCTCGGCTGGGAGGTCGATGGGATCATGACCGCCGAGCCCGCCCGCCTCGAGCGGGTGCTCTGCCGAGCGGACGCGCCGCGCCCGCATCGCCCCGCCGCGTACCCCGGCAGGCACTGCAACCGTCGCGTCTCGATCGCCTGCGACGTCACGCCCACCGGCCTGAGGCGCGACGGCTCCGTTGCCCTGATCACCCTCGAGCGCCACGACCAGTTCGACAGCCGCTGTGCCGGGCGCGTCCAGTTGAACCGCGCCGGGCCTCGAAGAAATGCCGTCCGGCGCTTCAGCTTCGGCTGGAAGCCGCCGGCGTTGGGTGGCCCGGAGGCCCTCAAAGTCGCCATCCCGCTGCCGAAGGACGGGTGGCGCGCGCTACAGCGCCGCGGCGAGGTTCGGGTCAAGGCGCGGCCCTATGCAGGGTTCGCGTCGACCAGACGTTTCACCGTGGACTGATCTGCCCGCTACGGCCGGCTCTGGCCGCGGGCGGCCCGTCGGCGCTCGGTCTTCTCCAGCACCGCCTTGCGCAACCTGACGCTCTCGGGGGTGACCTCCACCGCCTCGTCTGAGCGCAGAAACTCGAGTGCCTGGTCCAGCGCGAGCGGCCGCGGCGGGACCAGGCGCACCAGGATGTCGGCGCTGGCGGCGCGCACGTTGGTCTGCTGCTTTTGCTTGACCGCGTTCACGTCGAGGTCCTCGGCACGTGAGTTCTCGCCGACGATCATCCCCTCGTAGACGTTCTCGCCCGGCCCGATGAAGAGCGTGCCTCGCTCCTGGAGACCGAACAGGGCGAAGCTTGCGCTCTCGCCGCTGCGGTCGGCCACCAGCGATCCCGTGGGGCGGGTCCGAAGCTCGCCGGCCCACGGCTCCCAGCGGTCAAACACGTGGTGCACCAGGCCCGTGCCACGCGTCTCGGTGAGGAACTCGGTGCGAAAGCCGATCAGGCTTCGGGCGGGCACCAGGTATTCGAGGCGGACCCACCCCGTCGAGTGATTGACCATCTGCTCCATCCGGCCCTTGCGCAGGGCGAGCATCTGGGTGATCACGCCTACGTACTCCTCCGGGGCGTCGATCGCCATCCGTTCGACGGGCTCATGCGTTGTGCCGTCGATCTCCCGGGTGATCACCTGCGGCTGCCCCGCGGTGAGCTCGAAGCCCTCGCGGCGCATCATCTCTAGCAGGACCACGAGCTGCAGCTCCCCCCGGCCGTGGACCTCCCAGGCGTCGGGCCTTTCGGTGTCGGCGACGCGGATAGAGACGTTGCCGATCAGCTCCTGGTCGAGGCGGTCCCGTACCTGGCGCGCGGTCAGCTTCGACCCCTCACGGCCGGCGAGGGGTGAGGTGTTGATGCCCACCACGATCGAGAGCGACGGCTCGTCGACGGTGATCACCGGGAGGGGGCGCGGATCATCCGGGTCGGCCAGCGTCTCGCCGATGGTCACGTCGGGCAGGCCGGCCACGGCGATGATCTCGCCCGGACCCGCCTCCGCGGCCTCCACGCGATCCAGTGCCTCGGTCACGTAGAGCTCGGAGACGGTCGCGCGCTCGACCGTGCCGTCGGCGCGACACCAGGCAATCGGCGCCCCCGAGCGGATCGTCCCGTTGCGCACGCGGCACAGCGCGAGTCGCCCGACGTAGGGGGAGGCGTCCAGGTTGGTGACGTGCGCCTGGAGCGGATGGTCGGGGTCGTATTCCGGGGCGGGGATCCGGTCCAGCATCAGGTCGAGAAGGGGGGAGAGGTCTGTTCCCTCGGCGCCCTCCTCCATGGATGCCCATCCAGCCTTCGCGTTCGTATAGACGATCGGGAACTCCACCTGCTCGTCGGTCGCGTCGAGGTCGAGGAACAGCTCGTAGACGTCGTCCACGACATGGGCGATGCGGGCGTCCGGCCGGTCCACCTTGTTGACCACCAGGATCACCGGCAGCCGTGCCTCCAAAGCCTTGCGCAGGACGAACCGTGTCTGCGGAAGGGGCCCCTCGGAGGCATCGACGAGCAACAGCACGCCGTCCACCATCGTCAGGCTTCTCTCAACCTCGCCCCCGAAGTCGGCGTGCCCGGGCGTGTCGACGATGTTGAGCTTCACCTCGCCGTGGCGCACCGTCGTGTTCTTGGCGAGGATGGTGATGCCCTTCTCGCGCTCGAGGTCCATCGAGTCCATCACCCGCTCGGCCACGTCCTGGCCCTTGCGGAAGGCCCCCGACTGCCACAGCATCGCGTCGACAAGCGTCGTCTTGCCGTGGTCGACGTGGGCGATGATCGCGATGTTCCTGAGGTCCGCGCGGGTGGCCATGGGGCAGACGAGGTTAGGGGCGCCCTGCCGATTCCGATTCCGACGACCCTGCGGGGTCAGGCTTCAGCCTGACCCCGCGAGCGAAACCAAACCCGGCCGGGGTCAGGCTTTAGCCTGACCCCACGAGTGCAACCAAACATCGCCGAGATCGAACAGGGCAGGATCGTCGAGTTGCTCGAGCGTGAGCGCGGTCGGTTCGCGGCGGAGCACGATGCGTCCAGGAAGCTCCATGAGCGGGCGACGGCGTCGCTGCTCTCCGGCGTCCCGATGAATTGGATGACGCGCTGGCCGGGCGAGTTCCCCGTCTTCCTGGAGTCTGCACGCGGCGCCGAGGTAACCGACGTCGACGGCAACGTCTACGCGGACCTCTGCCTCGGCGATACGGGCGCGATGAGTGGTCACTCGCCTCCGGCCACCGTCGAGGCGGTGAGGCGCCGCGCCGGGCGCGGGATCACCGCGATGCTGCCGACGGAGGATGCGGCGGCGGTGGGCGAGGAGATGAAGCGACGCTTCGGGTTGCCCGAGTGGCAGTTCACGCTGTCGGCGACGGACGCGAACCGCTTCGTCATCCGCCTCGCGCGGGAGATCACGGGGCGCCCCAAGATCCTCGTGCACAACCACTGCTACCACGGGAGCGTGGACGAGACCGTGGCGGGCCTGATCGGCGGTGCGGTCCTGCCGCGCGAGGGCAGCGTCGGCCCACCGATGCCGCCGGCGGAGACGACTCGGGTGGTCGAGATCAACGACCTAGCGGCCCTGGAGCGGGAGCTCTCCCACGGCGACGTCGCGTGCGTCCTCGTCGAGCCGGCCCTCACGAACATCGGGATCGTGCTCGCCGAGGACGGGTACCACGAGCACCTCCGGCGCCTCACCCGGGACGCCGGAGCGCTCCTCGTGATCGACGAGACCCACACGCTCTGCTGCGGCCCCGGCGGCTACACCGCGATGGCCGGGCTCGAGCCCGACTTTCTGACGATCGGCAAGCCGATCGGCGGCGGCGTTCCGATCGGCGCCTACGGGTTCACCGACGACGTCGCCGATCGCATCCTCGCCCACACGATCGACGCGGCGACCGACGTGGGCGGGGTCGGCGGGACGCTGGCGGGCAACGCTTTGTCGCTGGCCGCGGCTCGCGCCACGCTCGCGGACGTGCTCACGGACGAGGCCTTCGAGCACATGATCGCGCTGGGCGGGCGCTTCGAGAGCGGCGTCGCCGAGGCGATCGCCGAGCACCGGTTGCCGTGGTCGGTCACCCGCCTCGGCTGCCGGGTGGAGTACATGTTCAGCCCCGTGCCCCCGCGGACCGGAGCGGAGGCCGCGGCGGCGATGGACCCGAAGCTCGATGCCCTGCTTCACCTCTACATGCTGAACAGGGGCGTGCTGCTCACCCCGTTTCACATGATGGCCCTGATGTCACCGGCCACCACGGAGGCCCACGTGGATCGCCACACCGAGGCGTTCGCGGAGGCGGCCGCCGAGCTCATGAGCGTCTAGCCACCCCGTCGCTCGACGCCCTGGACCGGTGCTCGGGCGTCGTCCGGCGCGTATATCCTCGCACGCATGATCGCCGCCACGGTTGAGTTCTACGACGTCGTCGTGTTCTTCCACATCATGGCCATCGTCCTCGCGTTCGGCCCGACCTACTCCTATGGGGTGTTCTTCGCGATGGCCGGCCGCGACCCACGCGCTTTGCCGGCGGTGGGGAGGGCGGTCGTCAGCTGGAACCGGTTCGGCACGACCGGGGGTGTGATCGTCGCCATCATCACGGGCCTCTACCTCACCGACGACCGGTGGGCGTTCGGCGACTTCTTCGTCTCCTGGGGGATCGCTGCGGCGATCGTCCTCCTCGGCCTCGTCCACGGCTACTTCAACCCGAGGACGAAGAGGCTCGTGGAGCTCGCGGAGGCGGACATCGCGGCGAGCCGGGGCGGCGAGGTCACGCTCTCGGACGAGACGGTGGAGATTTCGAACGGGCTCGGCCGAGTCGGGTCGGTGGCGGGGATCATCGTGCTCCTGACCGTCTACTTCATGACGGCGAAGCCGTTCCTCTAGGACGCCGCGCGGCAGGGCCCCCCGCTAGCGCCCGATCTCGTAGCGCAACTCGACCATGCCGGTCTCGAAGGCAGTGGTGCCGGTCAGCTGCATCGGTGCCCCCGGCAGCGGGCGTGCGAAGAGCGGCTTGCCCGCCCCGAGTACAACCGGGACGACGGTGAGGAGCACCTCGTCGAGCAGGCCTGCCTCCGCGAACTGCGAGGCGACGCTGCCCCCGCCGACCACCCACATGTTGCGCTCGCCTGCCGCCTCGGCCATCTGCGCGTAAACCACCTTGGCCGTCGCGTTGAGAACCCTGACGTCCGCCTGCTGGTCGGTGGGCTCGCCGAGCTCGCGCGAGCTCAGCACCCAGTAGGGCTTGCCGCGATACGGCCACTCGCCGCCCCCGGAGATATGGTCGAGCAGGAACTCGTACGTGGCTGAGCCGCTTACCAGCGCCCCGACTCCGTCGTAGAAGCGCTCATAGGAGCCGCCGTCGCTCATCGGTCCGGGCTCGGCGCCCTCTCCCTCGAAGCTGCCCTGGTAGGCCATCAGCCAGCCGATGCCATCGTCAGCGTCGGCGATGTACCCGTCAAGGGTCGCAGCGCAGTAGTACTGGACCTTGCCCATCGCGGAAAGCCTAGTTGCGAGCGTACGGGTCCTTCGGGGAGCGGTCGTCGGAGAGCGTCTCGCGTGAGCGCGCCGTGAGGTTCTCGATCGCGTCCGCCAGGTGGACCTGGTCGATGTTGTAGTCGCCGCGTTTCACGCGCAGCCGGTGTCCCTCCAGCAGCACATCGGCGTGGGTGTGGCCCGCGGGCGGCTCGAAGCGGTAGGAGGCGAGCTCGATCAGCAGGCCGAGCGGATCCTTGAAGTAGATCGAGTCCATGAAGCCGCGGTCCTTGATCCCGCTGTGCTCGATGCCGCGCTCGTCGAGGCGCTCGACCGCCTGGTTGAACGTGGCCTGGGAGACCGCGAAGGCGATGTGGTGGACGCACCCCGGGTCCATCGGGGTGCGCTCCGGAGTGCCGGTGCGGTCCTCGTTGGTGAAGATCGTGATCAGGCGCCCGTCGCCCGGATCGAAGTAGAGGTGGCTCTCGGAGGGGTTGTCGAGGTTCGGCTGCTCGAAGACGAACGGCATCCCGAGCGCGCCCTCCCAGAAGTCGATCGAGGTCTGCCGGTCGGCACCGGTGAGGGTGATGTGGTGGACGGCCTGGCTCTGGAGCTTGCGCATTCGGGCCTCCTTCACTTCTCGTAGGTGATGGCGTCCTCGGCCATCCCCGCCATCAGGAACCCGATCGGATTGTCCCGCTCCTCGGAGAGGTGGGCTATCAGGCCGCCCGTGCGCGCCAGGATCGGGACGCCCTTCACGGCCGACGGCGGAAAGCCCAAATCGAGCATGACCGCCGCCATCGGCATCGAGATGTTCATCGTTATCGGCTTGCCGCGGGCCTCGGCGACGGCCTCGTGGAAGGCCCGGGAGAGCGCGCAATGGGGACCGCTGACGCCCCGCTCATCGGCCAGCTCGAGGATCCGCTCCGCCCGCGGGTCCACCGGCTTGTGGACCGGGTGGCCGAACCCCGGCACGTGCTTGCCCGCGGCGCGGTGCTCCGCCGCGAGTTCGCGGGCGGCCGCGGCGGGATCGGCGCCTGTCTCCACCTTCTGCTGCGCCTCCGTGAGCAGCAGTGCGCACGCCTCGGATGTGCCCAGGATCACCGGGCCGCAGCCCAGGATGCCCGCGGCGACGGCGCCGTGGAGCGAGTCCGGGGTGGCGTCCAGCGTCATCCGCGCGGCGACGTTGGAGGGCATCATCCCGTGCTCGGCGATCGCGATCAGCAGCAGGTCGAGAAAGAAGCGCTGATCCTCGGTCGGCTCCGATCCGGTCAGGAGCAGGTGGAAGTACTCCGTGAAGCTGAGGCGGCCCATCAGGTCGCCGGTGAGATCGCGTCCACGGATCTCAACGCGGTCGGCGTACGCCTGGCTGATCTGGGTGACCGGATCGCCCCCCTTGCCCATCTGTGGCATGCGGCGACGGTATAGAAACCCGTCGGGGCAGGCAGGTCGCTAGCCTCGGTCGACACCGTTCTTCGGCATCCCCCAAGGAGATTTCAATGGCTCTGACAATCGGCGACACCGCCCCCGACTTCGAGGCTGAGACCACCGAGGGGACGATCAACTTTCACGACTGGATCGGCGACTCGTGGGCGGTCTTGTTTTCGCATCCCCGGAACTTCACCCCGGTCTGCACGACCGAGCTGGGCTACATGGCCTCCGCCAAGCCGGCATTCGACGAGCGCGGCGTGAAGATCGTCGGCCTCTCGGTCGATCCGATCTCCAACCACGCGGACTGGGCCAGGGACATCGAGGAGACCCAGGGCACCGCCCCGAACTACCCGATCATCGCCGACGCCGACTTCAACGTGGCCAAGCTCTACGGGATGCTCCCGTCGGAGACCAGCGGCGATCCGACCGAGCGCACGCCGGCCGACAACCAGACGGTCCGCAACGTGTTCGTGATCGGCCCGGACAAGAAGATCAAGCTGGTGCTGATCTACCCGATGACCACGGGCCGCAACTTCGACGAGGTGCTGCGGGTGATCGACTCGCTGCAGCTCACCGCCGCGAAGAAGGTCGCCACGCCGGTGAACTGGAAGCCGGGCGATGACGTGATCATCGCGGGCTCGGTCTCCGACGACGAGGCGAAGGAGACCTACCCCGACGGGTGGGAGTCGCCCAGGCCCTACATCCGGATCGTCCCGCAACCGAAGTAGCCGGCCCTCGCGCCGTCGGCGAGTCGCGGATGCCCGTCGCCTGGTCCGAAGGGGTCGATGAGATCCTCGCGTCCGACCTTGCGGCGGGCCTCGCCTATCTCACCCCCGCCAAGGGCGTGGTGATCACCCCGATGGCGCCGCTCGGGCTGCGCGACCGCGAGGCCGGGACGGTCACGCTCTCCACCTCGCAGGGATTGTGGAAGAAACTCGACCGGATTCGCCTCAACAGCGGCGTGGCCGTCGCCTACCACGCGCGCGAGCACGGGTTGACCGACCGACCGGGCTACGTGCTGGTCCAGGGCCGCGCCTCGTTTCCGACGACGCCGGATCGCGCCTGGCTCGAGGCGATTACCCCCGAGTGGGAGCTGTTCCTGGGCCCCCGGCGCAGCGGCCTGGCCGGACGCATGCTCAACACCTACTACTGGCAGCGGGTCGCGATCACCATCCAGGTCGAGCGGATCGTCGCCTACCCCGACACCGCTGCCGAGGGGGAGCCCGAGGTCTTCGGATCGCCGCTCCCCGATGCACCCATGGCGCAGAAGCCGCCCGGCGGCGGGACCGGCCCACGGGTGGACTCGAGGAAGCTTCTAGCGCAGGCCGGGCGCCTGCCGCACGCGCTGGTGGGGTGGAACGGCTCCGACGACATGCCGGACGTTCGCCCGGCCCGCGTGGTCGAGGCGGATGACTCCGGCATCGGGCTTGCCGTCGCCGGCGGCCCGGTGCCGCGTGGCGGGCGCCGTGCCGGCCTCACCGTGCATGAATTCCAGCCGCGTATGGTCGGCCAGGAGCAGCGGGTTCACACCGGTTGGCTCGACGGCGAGGGCGTCACCTACGCGCCGCATACGAAGGCGGGCTACAGGCTTCCGGCCTCCGACCTCGCCTTCACGCTCGGCAGCGCGAGCCTGGCCCTACGGATGAGGAAGGCGCGCGAGGCGGGGCTGGTCGGCTAGCCCTACTCGCGCCAGCCGAAGCGGGCCTGGAACCGGGCCAGCGGGGCCGGCGCCCACCAGTTCCACTCGCCCAGCAAACGCATCAGCGACGGCACGAGGAGCGCCCGGACGATCGTCGCGTCGATCAGAACCCCGGCCGCCTGTGCGATCGAGATCTGCTTCATGAAGAACACCGAGCTGACGCCGAAGGCGAGGAAGACCACCGCGATCATCAGCGCCGCCGCCGTGATCACCCGCCCGGTGCGCCCGATGCCGACGGCGACCGCCTCCTCGTTGGGCGCGCCGCGGTCGTGCTGCTCCTTGATGCGCGCCATGACCAGCACGGCGTAGTCGGTCGCGAGCCCGAACGTGACAGCGAAGACGAAGACCAGGCTGGTCACCTCCACGGCCGATGGGCCCTCGTAGGCGAACACCGAGTTGAGCCATCCCTCCTGGAACGCGAGGACTAGGATCCCGAGGCTCGCCGCCAGCGTCAGCGTGTTCATCACCAGGGTCTTGATCGGGAGGATCACCGAGCCCGTGAGCATGAAGAGCAGGAAGAGGGTCGTCACGACGACGATCGCGATCACCAGGGGCGTGTGTTCGATCAGGCTCTGCTTCTGGTCGATGAACCTGGCGGTGTTGCCGGAGACGAGGAGCTCGGCCCCTCCCGGGGCGCCGTCGGCCCGGATCGCCTGGACGGCATCCTGCGTGCGCGCGGTGAGGGCCTTGTCCTCTCCCGCGAAGTTCGCGTAAGCGACCCGGTTTGAGAGGCGGTCGAACTCGGAGCCCCGCTTGATCCCGTCGACCCGCTCGATCCGGCCCTGGAGGCGCGCGAGCTCCGACTCGGTCAGTCCACCGTCCACGGCGACCGTGATGGCCTCGGAGACGTCACGGTCGTAGTGGTCCTCCACGTACCCGTTGATCTCGTACGAGGGCTGGCCCGGCGGGACCGCCTCGGCGCTGGGGCCCGTGAGGACCGTCGAGAGCAGGGGGATCGAGGCCGCAAGGAGCACGGCGGAGCTCGCCAGCGCGACCGCCACCGGGCGGCGCATCACCCACCACGCGAGCCGGTACCAGCCGTCGGACTCATCCGAGACGGCGTGGCCGCGGCGGATGGACAGCGCGTTGATCCGCTCGCCCAGCAGGGCCAGGAGGGCGGGGACCGCGAACAGGGCGATCAGCGAGGCAAGCACGGCGACGGTCGCGCCGGCGACCGCGACCGAGTACAGAAACCGCTGCGGGAAGACCGCCAGCGCCGCCATGGCCACCGCCACGGTCATCCCGGAGAACAGCACCGTCCGTCCGGCCGTGACGACGGTCTGGCGATGCGCCTCCCAGGTCGGCCCCTGCCGCTCGAGTTCCTCCCGGTAGCGGGAGACCAGCAGCAAGGCGTAGTCGACGGCCAGGCCCAGGCTGAGGGCTGTCGCGATGTTCAGGGCGAACAGCGAGGTGTCCACGACCTCGGACATCAGCCGCAGCATCATCAGCGTCCCCAGGATCGATACGACCCCGATCATCAGCGGGATCAGCGCCGCGATCACACCGCGGAACACGAACAGGAGCAGCACGGTGAGGATCGGGAACGCGATCAGCTCGGCCTTGGTCAGATCGGATCGGGTCTGGTCGTTGACCTCGTTGAAGCTGGGAGCGAAGCCGCCGATCCCCACGTCGAGGACCTCCGAATGGACCCGCTCGTCCGCGTCCTCGGCGGCGGCGCCGCCGTCTTCCTCCACGTCCTGGGTCGCGAGGTGTCCCGTGATCACGACCGAGCGGCCGTCGTCGGCGATGAGTTGGCTCTGGCGGGGCAGTCGGTCGGCTGCCTTGCCGAGCGCCTTGGCCCTCGCGTCCTTGAGCTCGCTCTCGCCGGGTGGCTCGGGAGGCGTGGGAAGCACGGGAGGCGGAAGGCCGAGGGAGAGCGCCTGGAGCTGGGCCTCTCGCGCGGCCGCCTCCGCCTCGCGTTTGGCCCCCGCGATCTCCCGCCGCTGCGCTCGGGCGATCTCCCGCTCCGCCCGGTCCAGCGGGGCCAGAGGGTCCGTGACCTTTCCCACGAAGTCGGTCCTGCGGAGCTGCCCGGTCAGGCTGGCGACCTCCCGCCGGATGCGGTCGCTGTCGAGGTCGAGGCGCCTGCCGTCCGGATCCCGGACGAGAAGCACGATTCCGGGGGTTGCGTCGTAGCCGAGCTCCTCGCGGAGCAGCTCCGTCGCCCTCTCGCTCTCCGAGGCGCTGTCGGTAAAGCCGGCCGCCTTCAGGTGCCCCTCGACGCCGCGCCCGGCGATGACGGCGATCACCGTGAAGAGGCCGACGACGAGGAGTACGGCCTTCGGCCGGTTCCACGTCAGCAGTGCTATTCGCTCGACCATCTGGCTGGCCCCGAGGAATGATGGCCAGGGCGGAAGCTAACAGTGGCCGATTCCGCCGCGCCGGTATGTGACCGTCGTCACACGGGCGCCGGGGGGCCAAAGCCCGAGACGAAGGCCACGACGAGTTCCCCGACGGTCTGGAGGTTGTAGCCCCCCTCCTGGACGATCGCGGTCGTCAGTCCCATGTCGCGGAGGATCGACCCAGCCGCGGCGTAGCCCTCCACGGTCACCTCCAGCGGGCTCTCCGGGTCGCCCCCGGCCGCGTCGACACCGAGCGCCACCACGAGGGCCTTCGCGCCCCCGGCCGCGGCCCAGCCCGCCAGTTGCTCCACGGCGGCGAGCCAGGGACCGTCGCCGGAGCCGGGCGGCAGGGGCAGGTTGACGTTCGTGCCCTCGGCGGCGCCGGCCCCGCGCTCGTCCTCGAATCCGAGGTAGTGGGGAAACCAACCCGCTCCGGGGTCGACGTGGACCGAGCCGGTCAGCACCCCGGCGTCCTCCCAGAAGATCGATTGGGCGCCGTTCCCGTGGTGTGCGTCGATGTCGAGCAGGGCCACCGGCCCGTCCGCAAGCCCTCGAAGGTGCCGGGCGGCGATCGCTGAGTTGTTCAGGTAACACGAGCCGCCGAAGGCGTTCCGGGTGACGTGGTGGCCGGGAGGACGGCAGCACGCGTATGCGGCTCGCTCGCCGCCCGCCACCAGTTCGGCGGCGGTGAGCGCCACGTCGGCTGCGGCGCGGGCGGCCTCCCACGTGCCGGGTCCGATCGACGTCATCGTGTCGTAGGCATAGCGCCCGGCCCGGGCAGCCGGCGCCGTGGGCGCGCGCGGCGGAGTCGTGCCGAGCAGGCCGGGGTGGGGGAAGAGGTACGGCACGACCCGGTCCTGGCCGGGGTCGCTCTCGAGCCCTGAGCGCTCCCATGCCTCCCAGGCCCCCGACAGGTAGTCGAGCAGCTCCCGGTCGTGCACGGCCGTGATCGCCGCGTCGGGGTGGCGGCGGGCCTCGACCAGGACCGCGCCGTCGCGCTCGAGCGCTTCCCGGATGAGCTCGGCGCGCGCGGGCACCTCGGTTCCCGGAATCTGCACGCCGACGTAGATCTCGCCCTCCGGCGTGTGCTGCCGGTGGGCGTCGCTCCAGACGACCGGGGGGAGCGCGACGCTCACGTTGCGCTCGGGCCTTGCGAGTAGGCGTCGCAGCAACGCTCGATCGCCCACCACAGGCTCCTCTCGCGCAGCGGGGTGGGGCTCTGGGCCCGGCCCTTCAGCCGCGCGTGACGGGGCCTTGCCCCGCTGGTGCGCCCGTAGCCCGGGACGGACAGGGCGAGGCCGTGCGCCCAGACCAGCGCCCGCCGCCAACGGACCAAGGCCCGGTCGAGCCGCGGGCGCACGCGGAGGCGCGGCTCATCGGGCTCGGGACGATTGGAGTGAAGCCAGGCGACGAAGTCGCGCATGGACGCGGGTCGCATGAAGCGGGGGTCGCGGTGGGGGGTGAGCCGGGTCACCGCGCTCTTTCGCTGGCCGAAGGCCTCGCGTGGCACCCCGGCCTCCTCCGCGATGCGTCGCGGCACGGGCCGGCTGTACTCCTCACCCGCGACCCAATCCCTCATCTCATCGGAGCGTGCGATCGCGACCACGTCGGCCACCTCCCTGGCGGCCCAGAACGTGGCGGCGCAGTTCACGAAGCCGGCGTGGAGCCGGTACTCGCTGAGGCCGAGCCCGGAGGCGTCCTTGCGGACGATGTCCGGGCCCAGACGATCCCAGTCCGGGTTCCAGATCGAGTCTCCGTAGAACCCCGTCACCAGCACCGCGCCACGAAGCCGCGGGCCCGCGCCGTGGAACCCAACGAGCCCGCTACCGCGCCCGACGGCGATAAAGGGGGCCTCCGGGTAGAACCGCATCTCCGGCTCCGCCCGCCAGTCGTCGGTGCCCAGCAGCACGGGCTCGATGCCGAGGGCCTCAGCGACGGGAACCCCACTGTCCGCCCGGCCCCTCGCGTTGGTCTCGAAGCACAGCGCGCTGGCGCAGCCTGCCTCGGCCGCCAGCGCGGTGCAGGCGTTCGCGTCGTATCCCGACGAGAGGGTGCCGAGGAAGGCGAGGGGGTCCGAGCGGCGGGGGTCGGCCATGTTCGCAGCGAGGGCCGAGAAGCCCCCGGCCAGGAACGACCTGTACTCGCCGAAGTTCCCAAGGGCGACGCCGATCGCCGGCTTCTCGGACGGCTCCATGCTCCGCCCATCCCAGACCAGGTTGTGGAAGTAGGTCAGACGAAGCCGCCCGAGTGAGGTCTTGAGGCTGTCGGCACAATCGGTGAGCCCCCGCGAGATGGAGGCGAGCTTTCCCTTGTACCTGACGGCCTTGTCCTCGCGAAGGGCGGCGCCTGAGGCCGCGAGCGGCGCGAACAGCGAGTTCGAGATCAAGTGGGTGCCGTCGTCCAGGGCCAGCCAGGCCAGCCGATCGACCGTGGACGTCGGGGGGACGAAGGTGGCCCCGCCGTCGCGCACCCGCACCCCGGACCCGGCGACCACCGCGCTTCGGTCGAAGTCGCCCGCGGCGAAGTCACCGGCCCAGCAGCCCTCGACCCCGAACCCGTCCTGGGTCTCGACCATGGAGCCGTGCCGGAGCTCGACCGAGTCCGGCCCGCAGCGCGCGAGCCACGCCAGTGGCGGCCAGCCCTCCATCTCGGTCGATTCCAGACGCACCCGCGAAGCCTACGCCGGGACGGGCGATGTGACAGGCAGGAGCAAGGGGCGCGCGATCGTTATCCACCCGGAGCCTTGACGAGGTGGGGAGCGCGGGCGTAGGGTCCCTAACGACCGTTCATGAAGGAGGAGAGCATCTCGGAGATCGGCCGGCGCCTGGGCGCGGATCGCGTGCTGGAGCCGCGCGGGGTGTTGCCGCAGCCCGCCGAGCGGCTCGATCCCTCCGGCCCGTTGCGGCCGTTCGAGTTCGAGGTGGCGGTCGAGCGGCTGTGCCTCGATTCGACCTCACACCGCCGCATCCGCGAGGACGCCGAGGCTGACCCGGAGCGGATGGCCGCCCGCATCGAGGAGATCGTCGAGGCCCGCGGGAAGATGCACAATCCGGACACGGACTCCGGCGGGATCCTGACCGGGACCGTGACGGCGATCGGCGAGCGCTACAGCGATCCGCCGGCGGAAGGGGAGGGGATCGTCTCGCTGGGCTCGCTCACGCTGACCCCACTTCGGATCGGTGAGATCACCGGCCTCGACCCCGACTCGGCGCAGGTCGAGGTGACGGGCACGGCCTACATCTGCGACCGCGCCGGCTGGGCCCCGGTCCCGGCCGACATTCCGCTCGCGACCGCGATCGAGATCTACGACGTGTGCTCCGCCGCCAACCAGACCCGCGACCTTGTCCCCTCCGGGGGCGGCACGGTCCTCGTGCTCGGGGCGGGGCACGCCGGCAAGCTCGCGTTGGCCGCCGCGCGCGACGCGGCGCCGGATGCGACGCTCGTGGCGGTCGACCACGACGCGGCCGCGGCCGAGCGCGTCCGCGAGCTCGGGCTCTGCGACATCGCGGTGGCCGCGGACCTGCGCGACCCCCTCGCCGCGACCGAGGCGCTCGCGGCGGCGGGCGCGCGGCCCGCGGACCTCACCGTCGTGGTCGTCAACGCCACCGGGTGCGAGCCCGCCTCGATCCTGCTCACGGCGGACGACGGCACGATTCTCTTCTTCTCGATGGCCACCAGGTTCTCGACGGCGGCGCTCGCGGCCGATGGGATCGGTTCCAGCGCCAGGATGCTGGTGGGCAGCGGCTACACGGATGACCGCGGCGCCTACGCGATCGAACTGATCCGGGGCTCGGAGTCCCTTCGCGCCGGCTTCGGGATGGTGGGGGAGGCGGTCCGGTGAGCGCGCACACGGTCCAGACGCGCTGGGAGGACCTCGACGCTCTGGGACACGTCGGGCACACTGCCGTTCTGGTGCTGCTCGAGCAGGGCCGAGACGCCTTCCTCGGCGCGCACGGGATCCGCCCGGACCAGTACGTGGTTGGCCGCTGCTCGGTCGAGTTCAACCGCGAGATCGATCCGCAGCAGAAGACCGTGACCGTCGAGTGCGGGGTGAACGAGCTCGGGACCTCGAGCGTCACCACCGCCGAGCGGATCCTGGATCCGGACGGCGAAGCGGCGGTCGAGGCCCAGTTCGCCATCGTGCTCTGGGACCCGGACGCGCGCAGTTCGCGCCCGATCAGCGACGCCGAGCGCAAATCACTCACCACCGGGGGCCAGGCACCGCCACCCACCACCGAGGGTCAGGCACCGCCAAGCGCGACCGGGGGTCAGGCACCGGTCGGGAAGGCGCGTAGATAGTCATGGCTTGGAATACGGATCCAGTCGTAATCACATGTGCGGTCACCGGGGCGGACGTGTTCCGGGAGAACAACCCGAACATCCCCTACACGACGGAGGAGATCGCGAACTCGGCGATCGAGGCCGCCGCCGCGGGGGCCACGGTTACGCACCTGCACGTCCGCGAGGACGACGGGACCCCGAGCGGACGACCGGAGCTGTTCGTTGAG
Source organism: uncultured Solirubrobacterales bacterium (assembly GCA_963807385.1). Lineage (GTDB taxonomy): Bacteria > Actinomycetota > Thermoleophilia > Solirubrobacterales > 70-9 > JBDTSW01. The sequence goes on along the minus strand of CAWEBQ010000003.1, from coordinate 169,944 downwards.
GTGATCGACCGCATCCGCGCGTCCTCCGACGTGCTGACGATGGTCTCCACCGGCGGAGCGAACGACATGACGATCGAGGAGCGGACCACCGGCCTGGAGGCGAAGCCGGACATCTCCGGGGTCGAGTCGGGCTCGATGAACTTCGGGGAGGAGACCTTCATCACGCCGCCGCCCGCGGGCAAGGGGATCGTGAAGCGGGCGCTCGACGCCGGCATCGCCCTCGAGGTCGAGGCGTTCGATGTCGGCCACGTGATCAGCGCCGTTCGCTGGCTGGACCAGGGCCTGCTGCCCTCGCCGATGCGCATCAACCTCGTCTTCGGCGTGCCCGGCGGCATCGACGCCTCGCCCGAGGCGCTGGCAGCGATGGTGCGCCCCTTGCCCGAGGGCACGTTCTGGACCGTCACCTGCATCGGGCGCCACCACCAGCGGCTGATGGGCATGGCCCTGCTGATGGGCGCCCCGGGCATCCGCACCGGGCTCGAGGACGTCTCGTACATCAGCAAGGGAGTGCTCGCGCCCTCGAACGCGGCGCTCGTCGAGACCGCCGCCGGCCTCACGCGGACCCTCGGGCGCGAGGTCGCAACGCAGCAACAGACGAAGGAGCTCCTCCACCTTGGCTGACGCCGTCGCCGCCCCGCGCAAGTCCCGAGCCCGCCGCTCCTCCGCCCGCCGGGGGCCGGAGACGCGCGATGCGATCCTCGAGGCGGCCCTCGAGCTGTTCGCGAGGCTCGGCTACCACGCGACCTCCATGCGGGCGATCGGGACGGCCGCGCAGGTTCAGCCAGCGGCGATCTACCACTGGTACCCAAGCAAGGAAGCGATCCTCGTCGAGCTCCAGGACGACTTCATGGACCGGCTCACCGAGCGCGTGCTCGAGGCGGTGGCCCGCCACCAGCGGCCTGCGCTAAAGCTCGCCGCGGCCGTGCGCGAGCACGTCATCTTCCACGGCATCCACAGCCAGGCGGCCTTTGTGACCGACAGCGAGATCCGGGCGCTGGCGCCGAGTCCGCGCGGGGCTCTGGTGGCCCAGCGCGACGCCTATCAGGAGCGCTTCGGCGAGTGGATCAGCGCCGGGATCGCCGACGGGTCGCTCCGCGTAAGGCATCCGGATGTCGCCACGTACGCGATCCTCCTCCAGTGCACCGGAGCAGCGCTGTGGTTTGACCCCCGGGGCCCGCTGTCCGTCGAGGATGTGGCCGAGGCTTACGTCGAACTCGTGCTCGGCTCGCTCCAGGCAACTCCGGGCCTGATCGCGAAGGCCGTGCAGGAGACCCGATGATCAAGCCACCCGCTCTACCCGAGAAGGCGACAATTGCGGTCATCTCGCCCGCCAGTCCGCCGCAGACCCGCTCCGACACCGAGCAGGGGACGAGATACTTCGAGGAGCGGGGGCACGAGGTCGTCTTCGGCCCGAACTGCGGCAAGGTTCACGGCTACCTCGCCGGGACCGACGCCGAGCGGGCGGCCGACTTGCAGTGGGCGCTCTCCGAGCCTGGAATCGACATGGTCCTCGCCCTCGAGGGTGGATACGGGACGGCCCGGATCCTCCACCTGATCGACTGGGACGCGGTCGGCGAGCCCCGGATCGTGTGCGGGTACAGCGACCTGACCGCGCTGCACCTCGCGCTGCAGGCCCACCTGGGGTGGATCAGCTTCTACGGCCCCATGCTGCTGCGGTTCACGCGCAAGAAGGACGCGCTGACCAAGGAGACCGAGGAGTGGTTCCACCGGGCTCTCCAGCCGGAGCCGCTGGGGCGCGTCTTCGAGGACCCAGACGACCCCTACGTTCTCACGGTAGGCGAGGGAGTGGGCGAGGGCCCGCTGGTGGGCGGCTGCCTGACGCTTCTGTGCTCGAGCATCGGCACCCCCTACGAGGTCCAGACCGCCGGGTGCGTGCTGATGATCGAGGACCTGTTCAGCGAGACCTATCTGATCGACACAGCGATCAACCACCTCATCCGTGCCGGAAAGCTCGACGACGCGGTCGGCGTCGTGTTCGGGACCAACGTCGATCTGAAGCCGCTGACCGTCCCCGAGGAGGCGGCCTCGATGCTGTCGATCGAGGAGATCCTGGACGAGCTGATCGGCCCGCTTCGGATCCCGGCGATCGCGAACGTGCCGGTCGGTCACGGCAAGCACATGGCCACGATGCCCCTGGGGGCGACCGTGCGGATCGACGGTGGCGGTAAGACTCTCGAGGTCGTCGAGGCGGCCGTCGAGCCCAATCAACAAGGAGGAACCCAGTGAAGGGGATCAGGAACCTGCGTGCCGGCCTGGTGGCAGTGCTGGCGTCGGCGGTGCTCGCGGTGCTCGGCGCGGCCGGTGCCACCGCCCAGGACTCGGGCGGCGGCTCGGACGGCGGCTCGGACCAGGTCCTCAAGATCGGCTGGGCCCAGGATCCGCAGACCCTGAACCCGTTCTTCGGCCTCGACGAGGAGAGCTTCAACGTCTGGGCGATGAACTGGGACCTGCTCGTCAACTTCAGCGCCGAGGACCTATCGCCGAGCCCCGGCGTGGCCGAGAGCTGGGAGGTCTCGGAGGACGGTAAGACGATCACCTTCACGCTCGCGCCGGATCAGAAGTGGTCGGACGGCGAGCCGCTGACGTCCGCCGACGTCAAGTGGTCACTGGAGACCCTCGGATCCGAGGGGGACCTCTTCACGAGCTACACGGACAACGTGAAGTCGATCAAGGCCCCGGACGACGAGACCGTTGTGATCGAGACCAAGCAGCCGGACGCGCGGATCGTCGGCGGCCTCTTCATCTACGTCCTGCCCGAGCACATCTGGGGCGAGGTCCCGATCGATGAGCTGACCAGTACCTACAAGCCGCCGATCCCGCTCGTCGGGAGCGGGCCCTACACGGTCACCGAGTTCGAGCGCGGGCGCCTGATCACCATGGAGAAGAACCCGGAGTTCCGCGGCCCCGAGCCAAAGATCGACGAGATCCAATACATCAAGTACGGCAACGCGGACGCCGTCGAGCGCGCCCTGAAGCTGGGCGAGATCGACGCCATCGTCGAGGTTCCACCGGGAAGCTTCGCGAGCCTCGGTGAGGACCCGAACATCGAGACGGTCCAGAGCTCGTCGACCGCCTACACGCAGCTGGCGTTCAACCTCTGCCCGGAGGACCTGTGCCCGGACGCGGAGTTCAACCCGGCGGTCCAGGACCTGGACGTTCGCCAGGCAATCGCCTACGGAATCGACCGCGAGCGCATCAACACGATCGCTGGGCGCGACACGGCCTTCCCGGCCCACGGCATCCTGCCGTCCTTCTACAAGTCGTTCTACGAGGTCCCCGAGCAGGACTATCCCTACGACCCGGAGATGGCGATCCAGATCCTCGAGGACGCGGGCTGGGTCGAGAACGAGGACGGAGTCCGCGAGAAGGACGGCGAGACGCTGTCATTCGACCTCTACGTCCGCTCGGAGTCGCCCTACAACGTCCAGGCCGCGAAGCTAGTCGCCGAGATGACCGCCGAGATCGGCGTCGAGTTCAACGTCCAGGTGGTGAGCGTGGACAAGCTCACGGAGTTGACCGTGCGCAAGGAGAACGGCAAGCCCGCGCCGGCGTTCGACACGTTCATCTGGGGCTGGGGCGGCGACGCCTACGACCCCAGCTTCCTGCTCAGCATCCTGACCACCGACGAGATCGGCGGCTCCTCGGACTCGTTCTTCTCGAACGAGGAGTTCGACCGCCTCTACAAGGAGCAGGCCGCGGAGTTCGACACGGAGGCGCGCAAGGAGATCATCCAGCGGATGGTCGCGATCGCGCAGGAGGAGGTCGCGTACGTCGTCCTGACCGAGGACCCGAACCTGCAGGCGTACCGCTCGGACCGGCTCACCGACGTGACGCTCTCGTGCCCGGAGGACGAGACCGGCGATCTCCTCTGCGAGCAGGCCGGCTACGCGCCGCTGCTGTCACTTTCGTTCGACGAAGGTGGCTCGAGCGGCGGCGACGATGGTGGTGGCGGCAGCCCGGTGCTCATCATCGTCATCGCGGGCGTCGTGTTCGGCGGCGCTGCCTACCTGATCGCCCGCAGGCGCGGCGGGGGCGGCGGCCGGGGATCGGACGAGCCGCTGGAGTTCGAGAACTAGGCCGCAAGGAGGACGAGGCCGGGATGAGGGAGTCAGCGTGAGCGGCCGATGGCTGGCCGGGAAGGTGGGCGCCGCGGTGCTCACGCTGGTCTTCGTCATCATCTTCAACTTCTTCCTCTTCCGGGTCATGGGGGACCCGACCGCGCAGCTGGCCAGGCTGCCGAACGCGAGCCCCGAGGAGATCGAAAAGCTTCAGGCGCAGTACGGGCTGGACAAGCCGATCACCGGGCAGTTCGTCGACTATGTGGGCGACACCCTGCGCCTCGACCTCGGGATCAGTCAGCGCTCGCGCGAGGACGTGTGGGGCGAGATCAAGCAGGCGCTTCCGTGGACGCTGCTGCTGGTCGGAACCGGAACGGTGCTGGCGACGCTGATCGGGAGCTGGATGGGGGTGGTGGCCGCCACCAGGCGGGGGAAGAGATCCGATCGCCGATTGCTCGATTTCAGCCTGGCGACATACTCGGCGCCCGAGTACTGGATCGGGATCATCCTGATCCTCGTCCTGGCGGTCTGGATACCCATCTTTCCGGCCGGTCAGCAGGTCACACCTGGGGTCGAGTTCTCAAGCTGGCTGGCGGAGGCCTCGGACGTGGCCGAGCACCTGGTGCTGCCCGCGATCGCGATGACGCTGATGCTGCTCGGGCAGTACTTCCTGATCATGCGCTCGTCGATGGTGGACGTCCTGACCGAGGACTTCATCACCGTCAAGCGGGCCATCGGGCTGCCGTGGGAGCGGGTGGTCCGGGGCCACGCGGTACCCAATGCGCTGCTGCCCCTCGTCACCCTGTCCGCGATCCAGTTCGGGATCGTCGTCGGCGGCGCGATCACGATCGAAACGATCTTCTCCTGGCCCGGGCTCGGCGAGCTCACCTTCAACGCGATCAACGACAAGGACTTCCCGGTGCTTCAGGGCACGTTCCTCGTGTTCTCGTTCGCCGTGATCCTCGCGAACCTGCTCGCCGACTGCCTCTACTTCGTCCTCGACCCCAGGGTGCAGAGCAGATGAACGACAGGAGCGCCGTCAAGGACCTGCTCGTGGGCACCGGCCGGGGGCGGTTCGGAATCGTGGTTCTCGCGCTCTTCGCCTTCATCGCGATCTTCGGGACGCTGATCGCGCCCTACGATCCCACCGCCTCCAGCGTCGATGTTCTGCAGCCTCCCAGCGGCTCGCACCTGCTCGGAACCACGGAGACCGGCTCCGACGTCCTCTCCCAGGTCCTGGTCGGGGCCAGGGTCTCGATCGTCGTCGGGTTCGCGGCCGCCATCATCTCGGCGGTCCTGGGCTCGGCCGTCGGGCTTGCCAGCGGCTACTTCGGCGGGTGGACCGACCGCATCCTCGACGCGCTGGAGAACTGGTTCCTGGTGATCCCCACGCTGCCCCTGATGATCGTGCTCGCGCGTCTGCTGGATCCTTCCCTGGGGGTGTTGATCGTGGTCATCGGGTTGACCTCGTGGGCGGGAACAGGGCGGATTGTGCGTGCGCAGGTGCTGACGCTGCGCGAGCGCGCGTTCGTCGAGCGCGCGCGGGCGCTTGGCGCGAAGGACAGCTACATCATCAAGACCCACATCCTGCCCAACACGGCGCCGCTGATCTTCGCCAACACCGTGCTGATCGTCGCGGTGGCGATCCTCTCCGAGGCGGCGCTCTCCTTCCTCGGACTGGGGGACCCGACTCGGATCTCGTGGGGCACGATGCTGGAGAACGCGTTCGAGTCCGGCGCCCCGAGCGCCGAGGCCTGGTGGTACGTGATACCGCCGGGGCTATGCATCACCGTGCTCGTGCTCGCGGTGGCGATGCTCGGGTACCTCTTCGAGGAGTACATCAACCCGCGTCTGCAGGAGGGAAGATGAGCACGCTGCTCGAGGTAGAGGGTTTGCGCGTCGAGCATCAGGGCAACCCGATCGTCGATGGGGTGGACTTCACGCTCGGGGCGGGTGAGGCGCTGGGCCTGGCCGGCGAGTCCGGCTGCGGCAAGACGACCACCGCTCTGGCGCTGATGAGGTTGCTGCCCCCGTCGCTCGAGCAGTCTGGCGTGATCACCTTGCGCCCGAAGGGCGTGGAGGACCCGATCAACATCGGCCGGCGGACCGAGGCGGGCATGCGCGTTGTCCGCTGGCGCCACGTCTCGCTGGTGTTCCAGGGGGCGATGAACTCGCTTGACCCCGTGAAGCGAATTGACCACCAGCTCAACGAGGCGATCATCCTGCACGCCAAGCGGGCCGGCTCGGCGGCGGTCGCCGCGCGGATCGCCGAGCTCCTGGAGACGGTCGGCCTGACCGCGGGCGTTGGCCGCCGCTATCCGCACGAGCTCTCCGGTGGGCAGCGCCAGCGGGTGATGATCGCCCTCGCCCTGGCCTGTAACCCGTCGCTGATCATCGCCGACGAGCCCACCACGGCACTGGACGTCGTGATGCAGGCGCAGGTCCTGCAGTTGCTGGAGCAGCTTCGCGAGCGCCTGGGCCTGGCCCTGATCCTGATCTCCCACGACCTCGGCGTCCTCGCCGAGACCTGCGACCGGATCGCGGTGATGTACGCGGGTCGCATCGTCGAGTCGGGGCCCGTGGCCTCGGTCTTCGCATCCCCGCAGCATCCGTACACCAAGCGGCTGCTCGACACGCTCCCCGTGATCGGCGGCGAGCGCGGCCTGGGCACGCCGATCCCGGGCGGTCCGCCCGATCCCACGGATCCCCCCGAAGGCTGCCGGTTTCACCCCCGCTGTCCCTACGCGGAGGATCGCTGCAGGGTCGATCCGCCCTTGGCTGGGGTGGGCCCGGGGCATGCGGCCGCCTGCCACTTCGCCCCCTGGTCGAGCTGGCCGGAGCTGACGGCCGAGGGCACGAGGCTCTCGGAATGAGTACGCCCCTGATGGAGGTCAGCGACCTCTCGGTCGAGTTCGGCCGCCGCCGCAAGCGCGCGAGGGCCCTCGACGGGGTCTCGCTCGAGTGGCGCCGCGGGGAGATCCTCGGGATCGTCGGCGAGTCCGGCTGCGGGAAGTCGACCCTGGCGCGGGCGATGCTCGGGCTGCAGGAGCCGGCCGGCGGGGGCTTCGCTCTCGACGGAACGCCGGTGGAGGGGAGGTCAGCGCGCAACGCGCTGCGCCGGAAGGTTCAAATGATCTTCCAGGACCCCTACCAGACCCTCAATCCCCGCCAGCGGGTCGAGACGATCGTCAAGGAGCCGCTGGTGGTCCAGGGCGTGGACAAGGGTGAGCACGAGCGCCTGATGCTCCAGGCCCTCGCCGACGTCGGCCTCGACGCCGAGCGGTTTCGGCGCCGGTACCCGCACCAGCTCTCCGGCGGCCAGCGCCAGCGCGCCGCGATCGCCGCCTCGCTCGTGCTCGAGCCGGAGGGCCTGATCTGCGACGAGCCGGTGTCGATGCTGGACGCGTCGGTCCGGACGCAGATCCTCTCGGTGCTGGTGGAGCTTCAGAAGCGGCGCGACCTCGCCCTGATCTTCATCACGCACGACCTCAGCCTGGCCTGGTCGTTGTGCGACCGCATCGCGGTGATGTACCTGGGCCGGGTGGTCGAGCAGGGGACCGCCGCCGAGGTGATCGAGCGGCCCGGCCACCCGTACACCCAGGCGCTGGTCACCGCGATCCCCGTCCCGGCGCCGGGCGGGGCGGGTGAGCGTGAGCTGCTTAGCGGCGAGCTGCCCGACCCGACCGACGTCCCGGCGGGGTGTCGCTTCCACCCGCGTTGCCCGCGACGGTTCGAGCCGTGCGATCGCGTCGATCCCACGCTCGTGCCGCTCGGCTCGGGCGAGCACGCCGCGGCTTGCTTGCTGCACGACCCGGCGGCCGCCGCCCAGCCGCCCTCGCAGAATGCCTGAGCGCTGGCGCGACGTCGCCGGACCGATCGGCCGGCTCGACCCCGGCCCCCGGAACGCGATCACCGATGTCCCGGGAGTTCGCGTCGGCCACGCCAGGGCCGAGAGCGGCGAGCGCTGCGGGGTCACCGTCGTCCATCCGTCGTCGCTGCCCGTGTCGGCAGGCACGCGGACGGTCAACGGGTTCGGTGAGCTCACCGGCAAGCTCGAGATCAAGGAGCGGGGGACGATCCAGACGCCCGTCTACCTCTGCGGGACGCATGCGCTGGGCACCGTGGTGGACGCGGCGATCCACGCCTCGGGACACGGCCCCGACGACGTGGTGATCCCCGTCGTCGGCGAGTGTGACGATGGCGATATGGGCGACTCGCGAACCATTGCGAGGGGCGACGTCGAGCGAGCGCTCTCATCGCTGGGCACCGACGTTGAGGAGGGGAACGTGGGGGCGGGGACCGGGATGGTCTGCTTCGAGTATCCGGGCGGTATCGGGACGGCGTCGCGAGCGGTCGGCGACTACCACGTCGGGGTGCTCCTGCTCTGCAACTTCGGGGAGCGGGCCGACCTCGACGTGCTCGGGACCTCGCTGGGCGCGGCGCCCCCGCGCGAAGGTCACGAGGGCTCGTGCATCACGGTCTGTGCGACCGACGCGCCGCTGCTGCCGCACCAGCTCCGCCGGCTCGCCCTGCGCCCGTTGCTGGGGCTGGCGCGCGCCGGGTCCTACGCGTCCGAGGGCTCGGGCGAGATCGGGCTCGCGTTCGCCAGCGGCTCCGAGGGCCGCGTCGCGAACGGCGACCTGAACCCGTACTTCCTGGCGGCATGGGAGGCCGCGCACGAGGCGGTCATGAACTGCCTTCTAGCCGGTAGCCCGGCGCAGCGCCTCGACGGGACCATGCAGGACGCCTTCCCGACCGAGTGGGTCCGAGAGCTGGCCGCGTCCCGTTCCTCGTCGTGAGCGACCCTGGGCTACGCGACGAGGTCACGGGCCTCGCGCAGGAGCTGATCCGCATCGACACCTCGAACCCGCCGGGCCGCGAGACGCCGGCCGCGGAGCTGTTGGGCGCCTATCTGCGCGAGGCGGGCGCCGAGGTCGAGCTCGTCGGGCCCGATCCGGATCGGCTCAATCTGGTGGCCAGGGTGCGCGGAGAGGGGGGCCCCTCGCTGATGCTGCTGGCGCACACGGACGTCGTCCCCGCCCCAGTGGACGGCTGGAGCGTCGCCCCCTTCGCGGCGGAGATCCGCGACGGGCACCTCGTGGGCCGGGGCGCCGGCGACATGAAGGGGGAGCTCGCCGCACGCGCGGTCGCCCTCGCACGTCTGGCCCGCGCAGGCGAGCCGCCCGCGGGCGACGTTGTGCTCGTAGCGGAGGCCGACGAGGAGCGCAATACGGCCGGGGTCGGGATGTCGTGGCTGGTCCGCGAGCGATCGGATCTCCGCTGCGACTACGCGATCAACGAGGGTGGCGGAATGCTCTTGGAGCTGGCGGACGGCCGCCGCGTGGTCACGATCTCCGTCGGCGAGAAGCGGGTTGCCTCCGTCCGGCTGCGCGTGCGCGGCACCGCAGGGCATGCGTCGGTTCCCGCCGGAGCGGACAACGCCGTCGGACACGCGGCGCTCGCGGTGGAGCGGCTCCTCGCCCACGACCCCGCTGCCCGCCTGATCCCGTCGCTGGCCCGTGCGCTAGAGGCGCTTGGCGCGCCCGCGGAGAATCCGGATGATGCGGTGGCCTGGGCGGCGGATCAGCATCCGCATCTCGCCGAGATGATGCCCGCCATGACGCGGATGACCGTTACCCCCACGGGCCTCCATACGCACGAGCCCGCGAACGTGATCCCGCCCTACGCGGACGTGGTCTGCGACTGCCGCACGCTCCCGGGCGAGGACGAGGACTCGATCCGGGCCCACGTGGCAGCCGCGCTCGGCGAGGACATCTACTACGAGCTGGAGCTGCTCGAGCCGCTGGAGGGCGGCACCGAGTCTCCGACGGACACCCCTCTCTATCGCGCCTGCCAGGACTATGCACGGAAGCGGCTGGACGGAGCCGAGCTGTTCCCACTGGTGACGCCCGGCTTCACGGACTCGCACTGGGTACGCCAGGGCTACGGCTCGGTCGCCTACGGCTTCGCGCCCGTGTTCGCGACGGAGTACGGGGCCTACCTGAACGGGATGCACGGGGCCGACGAGCGGATCGCGGTGGCCGATCTCGAGGAGATGGCCAGCTTCAACCTCCACGCGATTCGCGCGCTGGGCTGACGGCTCTCACGATTCGGATGCGTCCGGCGTTTCACCCAGGATGAGCGCGATGACGGTTCATTCCCCGGTGGGCCCGCTCACTCTGCGAGCTAGCGGGGCGCGGATCGTCGGCATCGAGTTCGGTCAGGGAGACGAGGCCGGGGAGAACGCCGGGCTTCTGGGTCGCACAGCGGCCCAGCTCGGCGAGTACTTCGCGGGTGCCCGCAGCGAGTTCGATCTCCCGCTGGCCCCGCCTACGGATGGGCTGCTGGGCGATGTGCTCGCGGCGCTCGCGAGGATCCCGTACGGCAGGACGGCCTCCTACAAGGACCTCACCCTGGCGGCAGGCTACGAGGTCTCCAGGGTGCGCGACGTGGGCGCAGCGCTCGGGCGCAACCCGCTCGTCATCGTGCTCCCCTGCCACCGCGTGATCGGGTCCGACGGCAGCCTGGTCGGCTTCGGCGGCGGGCTGGGGCGCAAACGAGCGCTGCTCGACCTCGAGGCCCCGCAGCTCCGGCTAACGCGTGAGGGTGCAGGCGCCGCGCAGGCTCCTCGGCAGTGAGGGTGGGGTCGGCCGCATATGGCCGGGCCTACGGCCTCGTCAGTCGAACGCCGCCAGGTCGTGCGGGTCGTGGGCGCAGAAGAGCTTGATCTCGTCGCCGTGGTCGCGCGCCAGCTCCTGGAGGCGGCCGGCGTTCCGCTTGCGCTGCACGTTGTCGGCGGCCGTCGCGGACTGGAAGAGCTTCAGGACGGGCGGGATGGACGGGGGGGTCGCGATCTCGTTGTGATGGAAGTAGGCGTCGCCGCAGTGCAGGAGCCACCCGTCGCCGTCGCGGACGGCGACCGCGCAGTGGCCGCGGGAGTGCCCCTCAAGCGGGATCAGAGCGATCTCCGCGTCGACGCCCTCCATGACCCGCACGCTCTCGAAGCCGAACCACTCGTCGCCGCCCGCCTCGTAGGGAACCCACTTCGGCCCGTGCGCGAAATGCGGCGGGCGGTACCGCGCCCGGTCCCGCAACGTGGGCTTCAGCGCCGCGCGCTGCTCGGGGCCGAAGACGTGAACGTCGGCCTCTGGGAAGTCGGGCAGACCTCCGGCGTGATCCAGGTCGAGATGGGTCATGGTGATGTGGCCGACGTCGGCCGGGTCAAGGCCCAGGCCCCGGATCCGCGCGACCGCGGTCTCCTCGGCGCGCGGCCTCGGGCGCAGAACGAGGTTGAAGGGCACGCCGAGTCGCTTGTACGGGTGCTGCACGTCCTCGGTGCCGAACCCCGTCTCCACCAGCACGAGCTTGTCTCCTGCCTCGATCAGGAGGCTGTGGCAGACGATGGTGGCCGTCCCGAGGCCGCCTTCGCCGGAGATCCAGCGCTCCCCGAAGGGACAGAGGGTGCCGCAGTTCATGTGGTGGATCTTCATCCGCTCAGCCTGCCACAGCCGCTGGCGGCCTGCGCTCCTGCCAGCGCTCGACGCCCTCGAGCTGGGCCGCCAAGGAAAGCAATCTCGCTTCCGAGCTCGAGGGCCCGAGGAGCTGGGCGCCCATCGGCAGGCCGTCGCTCGTGAGCCCTGCGGGCACGTTCACCCCGGGCCACCCCACGACGTTCCACGGCCAGGCCATCGGGGCGGCCGCGATCATGGCCTTGTCGGTCGCCCAATTGCTGAGTCCCTCGGCCAGCCCGATCGGTGGTGGCGGGGTCGCCGTCGTGGGCGCCAGGACGACGTCAGCCCGCCGGAAGACGCGTCCCATCTGGACCTGGAGCGGGCGCTCGAGCGCCCGCGCAAGGCGCAGCAGCGGCCCGCCGAGGACGCGGCCCGTCCGGGCGTTCTCGTGCGTCCGCTCGTCGAGGAGCGAGCGGTCGGCTGTGCCGTTGCGCCAGTCGTTCACCCCGGCGGTGGAGCGGGGTACGAACGAGGCTCCTACAAAGCCGTAGGTGGGGTCGTCCTCGAAGACCTCGTGGCCGAGGCCCTCCAGCACGCCCGCGAGCCGTTCGACGGCGCCGCGTACGTCGGGGTGTAGCCGCGCGGGCGGGCCGCTGAAAGGGATCTTGAACGAGAGCGCCACCCGCAGCCTCCCTGGCTCGCGGGCGGCGGCGGCTGCGAACGGCTCGGCGGGTGGCCGCGGCCTGTGGAGATCCGCGTCGTGGTTGCCGGTGAGGACGTCGAGCATCAGGGCGGCGTCGCCTACGGTCCTCGCCAGAGGGCCGAAGCACGTGAGCCCGTTGAACGCCTCCGGCTCCGGCCAGGTCGAGATGCGGCCGCGCTGCGGCTTGATGCCGACCAGGTGCGACCAGGCCGCCGGGATCCGGACCGAGCCGGCACCGTCGGACCCGACGGCTGCCGGGACCAGGCCGGCGGCGACCGCCGCGGCCGATCCGCCGCTCGAGCCGCCCGGCGTGTGCTCGAGGTTCCACGGGTTGCGCGTGGCCCCGAATCCCGGCCCCTCAGTCCACGGCCACTGGCCGAACTCCGGGGTGTTGGTCTTGCCGACGATCACCGCGCCCGCCGCCCGCAGGCGCCTTGCCACCTCGCCGTCCCGGGTCTTGGGCTCGAACTCGCCCGCACGACCGAAGTGGGTGCTCTCCCCGGCCAGGTCCATGTCGTCCTTGATCGCGACGGGCACACCCAGAAGTGGCAACCGCTCACCCGCGGCGATCCGCCGGTCGGCCTCGCGCGCCTCCTCGATCGCCGCCTCGTCGCGAACGCACCGAAAGGCGTTCAGCGTGGACCGGCTTGCGGCGATCCGGCGCAGGGACCCCGCGACATGTTCCTCGGAGCTCACCTCGCCACTGGCGAGGGCGCCGGCGACGGCCGCCGGCCCGGCGAGTGAATCAGTGTCTGTAGACGCCGCCGTCAAGACGTCGATGCTACGCAGCCCCAAACCGTCGGGCGCCACCGGCCGTTAACACCGGCCCCTTCCCCGCCCCGTAGGGTGCCGATGATGCCCGGAGCGGCCATGCGGATCCTGGTGCCGGCGGCGCTTGAGGCCGTGGGTGTTTTCGCGCTCTCGTTCTTCGGCGCCGATCTCATGTTTGGCGCCGAGCTGGGCTCCTTGAGTATGGCCGTGACGCTTCCGCCGGCCGTTGCCGCTACCCTGATGGTGTTGATGTTCCGGCTCTCGGAGTAGAGCCGGACGTTTCAGCCACGCACGAACCGGGCATGGTTCAGGGGTGACCGCACGAACACAGGTTCTGCGCTATACTTTCTGAAGCACTGGGGAGGTGCGCGGGCCACACATACTCGGCCCGCGGCAGGGGACGTACCGCTAACAAGGAGCCGCTATGCCTCGCAACCGAGGTGCTGCGAATGAACGCAGCGAGGCTCGCCGTACCCGCGGCGAGCACCACAACGAGACAACGACCGCCTCACGCGACCGCCGGTCGCGCGATCACGAGGTGCCTGAGCACACCACGGACAGTCTTCAGCTGTTCATCAACCAGGCGATGAAGTACCCCCTCCTGACCAAGGAGGAGGAGGTCGAGCTGGCCCAGGCGATCGAGCGCGGCGATCTCGCCGCCAAGGAGCGCCTGATCAACTCGAACCTGCGCCTGGTCATCAAGTTCGCCCGCCGCTACCAGGGACACGGCCTGGACATGGGCGACCTGGTCCAGGAGGCCATGCTCGGCCTGATCCGCGCCGCCGAGAAGTTCGACTGGCGCCGGGGCTACAAGTTCTCGACCTACGCTGTGCTCTGGATCAAGCAGTCGATCCAGCGCGGGCTCGACAACACGGGCCGGCCGGTACGGATCCCTGCGCACATTGCCCAGCGCGAGCGCACGGTCAACCGCGTCACCAGCGAGCTGGCGACGCGGCTCGATCGCTCCCCGACCGACGAGGAGGTGGCGGACGAGACGAAGCTGCCGATCGACGAGGTCATGGCCATTCGCGACCTGACACGCGTCACCACCAGCCTCGACCAGACGGTCGGCGAGGACGACACCACGCTCGGCGAGCTGGTGGCGGAGAGCACTGCCGACCTCGAGGAGGAGGTGCTCGAACGCCAGCAGGAGGCGACCGTGGAGAGCGCACTCGCCAAGCTGCCGGAGAAGGAGCGACGCATCATCATCGCCCGATTCGGGACCGGTGGGCGCGAGGCCCGAAGCATCCGTGACGCCGCCCGTGAGGTCGAGGTCACGCAGGCCGAGGCCCGCGAGCTCGAGGCCCGCGCTCTGCGCCGGCTCTCCGCCGACGAGTCGCTCGCCGGCTGGCGCGCCGCCGCCTAGCGGCAGAGCCCCCAGCCGGAACCGCTTCCCGGTTGCGTCCTGCTGGCGCGCGGCCCAGCACGGGCGACTAGGATCGGTTGCTTGATTGGGGTCGGGTCGTAGTGGGGTCTCGGTGCGCGGGTTTGGGCCGGCGCCGGGTTCGCGCGCTCGCGGCGGGGCTCGTCGCCACCGGCCTCGCGGGCGTGGGCGCGACCGCGGCGGCGACGCCTGGCCAGGGAGCTCCTGACGCATCCCGATCCGCCGAAGCGCCGGTCGCGTTAGAGGGGGATAAGGCCCCGGCTGAGAGGCCGTCGGTCATCCCCGACCTCGTCGACCAGGTGCTCCAAGGCCTGGGGGAGGCACCCCGTGAGCGCGGGCTCGAGCTGACGCCGGTTGAAGGCAATCCCGCGCTGCGCGTCACGGACCACGAGCGCCTCGCGCTGCAGTTCACGGCGGTCGAGCCTGTCACCGCCGCACAGGTTGGCGGACTGCGCGAGCTGGGGGCGACGGTGACCATGCGCCTCGGCACCGGCAGGTTCATTCCCAACACCGGCAAGGTCGAGGCCCTCGTGCCGGCCGAGAACGTGGAGGCCGCGTCGGAGTTGCCGTGGGTCGCGGGAGTTACCCCGGTCGGGCGGCCCCTCACCGACACCCATCCGAACAACCCGATCAACAGCGAAGGCGTCGCGGTGCTGAACGCGGACGACGCTCAGGCGAACGGCTTCGACGGGACCGGGGTGACGGTCGGGGTCATGTCGGACGGCGTCCAGAATCTCGCGACCGCGCAGGCCAACAACCACCTCCCGAACGTGACCGTGCTGAACGCCGGCGCCAACGACGAGGGCACGGCGATGCTTGAGCTCGTTCACGACATGGCGCCGGCGGCGGGCCTGATGTTCAGCAGCGCGAACCAGGGCCACTCGAACTCGCTCAACCAGATGGTCACCGCCGGGGCCGACGTGCTGTCGGAGGACATCCCCGTCGACACCGCGCCGGTCTTCCAGAGGGGCGAGGAGGCGACCACCGCCGACAACATCGCGGCCAACGGCGTTCCGGTTCACTCATCCGCGGGCAATCTGGGCAACAACCATGCTCAGCAGGTGAGGGCGGTCGGCGTCGGCGCCGGCCCCGACGGGACGAACTTCGGCGCCACGCCCCCGGGCTGTCCCTACAACCCGCAGAACGTGGTTGACATCGATCCGGGTGCGGGCACCGCCTTCGACGTTGGTGCCAACATCGGCAACGCCACGTTCCGCCTGCAGTGGAGTGAGCCCCGGAACGCCTTCCCGACCGCCGGCGGTGGCGGCTTCACCGATCTGGACCTCTTCATCATGGATGCAGGGTTGACGCAATGCCTGGCCTCGTCTGACAACGCCGAGGCCAACGGGGTGGGGGACACCCTCGAGCAGGCGACCGTGAGCGTCCCGGCCAACAACACCACCCTCAAGGTGATCGTGAACGTCCAGGGGACGTCCTCGGCGACGGCGGCTCCCCTGCTCGACCTGCGCTTTCGGGGAGCCGGCGGGGCCGACCCGACGGCGCGCGCGGGCTCGCTGAACCCGGACGCGAACTACACCGGACAGGCGACCAGCGTGGCGGCCATCGACGCCCAACTTGGTGTCGCCGCTATCGAGAACAGCAGCGCGGGCGGCCCGTTCCGGCTGGAGACCACCACTCAGTGCCCGGTGATCGTTCCGAACACCCCATGCGTTGGCGTCGCCGGCGGCGCGGGCGTGGACTGGTTGGCACCGACCTGGACGGCAACCGACGGCACGCAGGTGAGCGGAACCGGCGGCTTCGGGCGGGGATGCACCGTGACGCCCTCCCCGCCCACGGTCTGCTTCTTCGGGACATCGGCCGCCGCGCCGCATTCCGCGGCCTGCGATGCGTTGGTCCGGGATGCGCTCAACAACGCCAACGCTGCGCCCGCTACCACGAATGGCTTCCTCTCCAACACCACCTCCGACCAGGGGGCCGCCGGCACCGACCCGGTTTTCGGCGCCGGCGTCCTTGACTGCGACGACGCCTCCGACCGCACCCCTCCCGACACCACGATCGACACGGGTCCCCAGGACCCGACGCCGACGAACGACCCGACGCCGACCTTCACGTTCTCCTCCAACGAGGATCCCGACGTCACGTATGAGTGCGAGGTCGACGGCGGCGGCTTCGGCCCGTGCTCAGGCCCCGGTAACTCGCACACCACGGGCTCGCTGGTCGACGGGCCGCACACGCTCGAGGTTCGTGCAACGGACGACGGGAACAACGTCGACCCCTCGCCGGCCACGCGCTCGTTCACGGTCGACGGCGACACGCCATCGGTCTCAATCGACACCGGCCCCCAGGACCCGACGCCGACGAACGACCCGACGCCGACGTTCACCTTCTCCTCCGACGAGGATCCCAACGTCACCTACGAGTGCCAGATCGACGGCGGCGGGTTCGCAGCGTGCTCGGGCCCGGGTAACTCACACACGACGGCGTCGCTCAGCGACGGGGCGCACACGATCGACGTCCGGGCCACCGACCCGGCCGGCAATCAGGAGGCGACGGGCCGGGCATTCACCGTGGACACGGCCCCACCGATCACCGAGATCACCGTGTCCCCCCCGGATCCAACTGACGATGACACGGCCGATTTCAAGTTCACCGTCGACGAGGCGCCGGTCGCCACGGAGTGCCGTATCGATACGGACCCGTTCGGGCCATGCTCTGGGCCGGGGAACCGCCACACGTCGGCGTCCCTCCCCGACGGCACTCACACCTTCGAGGTGCGGGCCACCGACACCGCGGGCAACACCGGCCCCGCCGACTCCGACTCGTTCGAGGTCGATACCAACCCGCCCTCGACCACGATCGTCTCCGGGCCGACGGGATCCACCAGCGAGGTCGCACCGACGTTCGGATTCGGCTCCGACGAGAGTCCCGTCACCTACGAGTGCCGAGTCGATTCGGCTTCCTACTCGAACTGCTCCGAGAATGAGACCGTCGGCCCGCTGAGTCTGGGCTCCCACACAATCGACGTCGTGGCCATCGACGAGGCGGGAAACATCGATCCCTCGCCCGCCAGCAGGACGTTCACAGTCGTCAGCGGCCCCGGCGGCGCGTTGCCGTTCACCGGGGCGCTGCTGCCGCCGCTCGCCCTGCTTGGTCTGATAATGCTCGCCTCGGGTGCGACCGTCAGGATGCGTCGCGGGCTGCGTGGGGGACCCGGCGGCGACGGTGGCATCGCCGCGCCGGCGCGGCGCCCCGCACCGCCCACCGGACCCGCGCACTCGGAGCGCCGCTCCAGCCGTCATGAGCCGCGCCGGCTCGGCAGGAGCGGCAGCGTGGACGGGCTGAAGCCCGGGCAGCCCCTTCCAGCGTGGTTCGTGGCCCGGAGCCTGCTGGACGCCGCTCGCGACCTCGGCCCGGAGCTCACCGCCCGCCGGTACACGGAGTGGCGAGGCACGCGGTCGACGGCGTCCGGGCGCCGCCCGGCCTCCGCCTCCGTGATCGCGGCCCGTTTCGGCGGCTGGCGAGCCGCCGTCCGCGAGGCGACCGAGGCCCTCGGTGCGCCCGATGCCACGCGCCGCGTGACCCTGGCCCTCCACGACCGGGCCGCCGCCCGCCCGAACCGGGCCTAGAGCACCGTCAGCTGCAGCGTGGCGCCAATCGCGCCCGCGCTCAGCATCACCCAGACGACGGTCAGGCTGCCGTGCCATCGCATCAGGGCTCCGAACGCGCCGAGCGCGATCATCGCTGACGGGACATCGACGATGCTCGTCTGCGCGATGTCCAGCGCGACGGCGGCGATCAGGCCGATCACACCTGCGGCGACGCCCAGCAGAAACGGGCGGATGTGGGGGTTCTCAGCGATCGCGACCAGCTGGCGGTGGAGAAAGATCGGGAAGACGAAAGCAGGGAGGAAGATGCCCACCGTCATCGCGAGCCCCCCGGCCATGCCGCCGGCGATGTACCCGACGAAGGTGGAGAAGATGATCAGCGGGGCCGGGAGGGCCCCGCTGAGCGCGAGCCCATCGACGAACTCCTCCTGCGTCAGCCAGCCCTGGGCATCGACCGCGCTGTCCTGGAGGAACGGGATCACCGTGTAGGCGCCCCCGAACGTCAGCAGTCCCGCCTTCAGGCCCTCCAGAAAGATCTCGGCGGTGAGCGGCACGGCGACGGCCGCAAGGATTCCCGCCGCGACGGGCAGGCTGGGATCGAACGAGCGTGCCCGTGCCTTCCGGGTGCCGGCCCGCTTCAGGAGCTCGTAGGCGAGACCGGCCCCGGCCAGCACGAACACGAAGCTCACGCCGGCCAGCACGGTGAGCACGAACCCCGCCACCGCGATCAGGACGAGCACTGGATCCGTCAGGAATGACCGCGACAGGCGGAAGGCCGCTCGCGCAACGAGCCCGACCACCGCCGCGGTCAGGCCGTAGAAGATCTCGTCGACCTTCCCGGAGAGGTCGGCCTCGACGTAGAGGACCGTCAGGCCGAGCATCAGGAGGAAGCCCGGGAGCATGAACCCGAGGCCGGCGAGGAACGCGCCCAGGCGCCCGCCCCGCAGCCGTCCGAAGTACACGCACAGCTCCGTCGCCTCCGGTCCGGGGAGAATCTGGTACACGGCCAGGGTTCGGCGGAAGCTCTCCGGCGAGGTCCACCCCTCGCGGTCCACGCACTCGGCCTTGATGCGCTCGATCTGCGCAGCCGGACCACCCCACGCGAGGGCGCCGAAGCGCAGGAAGCGCAGGAAGATGTGCCCCGGAGCCTCTTGCATGCGAGCGGCACCCTACGCGAGGGGCTAGGGTCTTAGGCCGACCCGACCGAGGAGTAGCCGTGGCCGTGATGCAGGTTCCCCCACTCGACGCAGCATGGCTCGTCCTCGAGTCGCGCGATACGCCGATGCACGTGGGCGGGCTGTTCGAGTTCACGCCCCCCCCCGACGCGCCCGACGACTACCTGCGGCAGGAGTTCGAGCGGATGCGCGGCGTCCAGACGATTCCGTCGCCGTTCAACCTCCGCCTGGTCCAGGCGCCGCTGCTGGGTTCGAAGACACCGCTGATGCGCACCGAGCGCGACGTCGATCTCGACTACCACATCCGTCATTCCGCCCTGCCTCATCCGGGCGGGCAGCGCGATCTTGGGATCCTCGTCTCGCGCCTGCACAGCCACCAGCTCGACATGCACCGGCCGCTGTGGGAGGTGCACCTCATCGAGGGCCTGGAGGGCAACCGCTTCGCGATGTACGTAAAGATGCACCACTCTCTGATCGACGGCGTCAGCGGGATGCGAATGATTCTCCGCGCGCTGTCCTCCGACCCCGACGAGCGCGACATGCCCGCGTTCTGGACGGTCGGCGCGGGCAGCAAGGGCTCTGGCAGAAGCGGGACCAACGGCGGGCCGCTGGGCGCCGTCGCCGGTGCCGCTCGGGGCGCCGCGAGCGCCGCAACCGGCCTTGGCCGCGCGGCGATCCAGCTCACCCGGGCCTCGGTGGACGACGGCGGTCTGCAGGCTCCCTACCGAGCGCCCGGATCGGCCCTCGGGGGCAAGCTGGCCGGCCAGCGCCGATTCGCTACCCAGCAGTACGAGCTCCAGCACCTGAAGGACCTGTCGAAGGCCGCTGGTTGCACGCTCAACGACATCGTGCTCTACCTCTGCGGGACCGCACTGCGGCGCTACCTCACCCAGCACAGCCGCCTGCCGGACCGGCCGCTGACGGCCGGGATCCCAGTCAACCTGCGCGACGCGGACGACGAGAGCACCGGGACGGCGATAGGCATGATGGTGGCCGAGCTGGGGACGAACGTGGCCGCTCCGATCGAGCGGCTGGACGCGATCAAGCGCTCTACGATCGAGGCCAAGCAGCACCTGAGCGAGTTGCCCCCGGCGGCCCGCACCTCGTACACGCTGCTGCTCAACGGCCCTTACATCGCGGGCCTCATGGCCGGCCTCGGCGGCCGCGCGCCGATCCCGTTCAGCGCGGGGATCTCGAACGTGCCCGGTCCGCCCGAGCCGCTGTACTTCAACGGCGCCCGGCTCGACGCCCTCTTTCCGCTCTCGCTGCTGCTCCACGGCAACGCGCTCAACATCACCTGCCTCTCCTACGCGGGCACGATGAACTTCGGCTTCACCGGGGCCCGCGACACCCTGCCACACGTGCAGCGTCTGGCGATCTACACCGGCGAGGCCGTGGAGGAGCTCTCCGGGATCCTGCTCTAGATGGAACGGCTCGACGGGGGCGGACTGCTCACACGGCGACGGCTGCTCGAGCTGGCGGCGGCCACCGGAATGGCGGCGGCGCTTCCCCTGCCGCTGCGCGCGCTCGCCGGGACTGCAACCGAGGAGTACGACGACGGCAACTCCGAGATCCCGGGCGGCCTCGACGGCGAACCGGTGCGGGTCATCATCGTCGGGGCGGGCTGGGCCGGGCTGACGGCGGCCAACGCACTTCGCAACGCCGGGATCGATTGCGTGGTCGTCGAGGGCCGTCGCCGGCTCGGCGGGCGCGCGCACACGAAGGATGTCGGAGGCGTCCCCATCGACCTCGGCTGCTCGTGGATCCACGATCCGGTGGGCAATCCGTTGACCCAGTTCGCGACCCAGGCCGGTGTCGCGCAGACCTCGGCCGACATCGAGGGCGACGCGGCGCTCATTCGCTTCTTCGACGGCCACACGGGCGCGGACGTTCCGCTGCCCGCGAAGCTTGAAACCTTCGCCCACCTGGTGCAGTTCGAGGAGGAGATGGAGGGGCTGAGCGACGAGCTCGGTCCCCGGGCGTCGGCTCGTGACGGCGTCAGGCTCTACCTCGACCGGCATGGCCTGGCCGGCGATGCCCGGCGCTACGCCGAGTTCCTCTTGCGGATGGTGCTGCAGCAGAGCGATGCCATCAATTGGGGACGCCTGTCGTTCGACTACACGGCCCACTTCGACCCCGTCTACACCGGGGTGGGCCAGGGCAACTTTCCGGTCGGCGGCTATCGCCTGTTGATCGAGGCGATGGCGGGCGCCACCGACGTTCGGCTGGGCCACCGCGTGAGGCGCGTCGAGCGCGGGGCCGCTGGCGTGCGGGTGATCGCTCAGGACCGCGCCACCGGGCGGGTCCGCGCCCTTCGCGGCTCGCATGTGCTCGTGACCGTGCCCCTGGGCGTTCTCCAGCACGGCGAGATCGAGTTCAGCCCGCCGCTGCCCGCTCACAAGCGCCGAGGGCTCCGCGGCCTCTGGGCCGGGCACTTCGAGAAGGCCGCCCTGACCTTCTCCGAGCCGTTCTGGGAGGACGACCTCAGCACCCACATCCTGCACATCTCCGATCGCGTCCCGCTCGAGTTCCCGCTGTTTTTGGATCTTCAGCGCATCTCGGGGAGCCCGGCGCTGGTCGGACTCTGCTCGGCCAACTTCGCCCGTGCGGCCTATCGCCTGCCGCGCCGGCGCATCCTCGCGCTGGTCACGGCCGTGCTCGAGAACGTCCATGGGGGGTCGATCCCGGCGCCGGAGGCGGTTGCGTTCTCGCGCTGGTCCTCCAGCCCGTACACCCGCGGCGCCTTCAGCTCGGTGCCGCTCGGCGGGAGCCTCGACGGGTGTGACCTGCTGGCCCGGCCGGTTGGCGGCAGGTTTCTGTTCGCCGGCGAGGCAACCAGCCGAGCGCGAATCGGCTACGCGGACGGCGGCCTCTCGACCGGGGTGCGAGAGGCCAAGCGGCTGCTTCAGCGGTCGAGCGTTCAGCTCAGCGCTGGCTAGTCGCGGCCAGCTTGCGAGCAGGCGCGCGACCGCGGTGGCCGCTACGTAGCCTTCCGCAGGTGCCCGAGTTCGACCCCGCCCCGGACCGCTGCGATCTGGCCGTCGTCGGCGCGGGCATCCTCGGGCTCGCGGCCGCACGCGAGCTCCAGCGACGACACCCCGCGCTGTCCGTCTGCGTGCTCGAGCACGAGGAGGGGATCGCTCCCCATCAGAGCTCGCACAACTCCGGCGTCCTTCATGCGGGGATCTACTACGAGCCGGGCTCGCTGAAGGCCCGACTTTGCCGCGAGGGCATCGGCGCGATGTACGAGTACTGTGAGCGGCAAGGGATCGCCCACGAGCGGTGCGGGAAGCTGATCGTGGCGACGGATCAGTCTGAGGTAGATCGGCTCGACGAGCTCGAGCGCCGGGGGCACGAGAACGGCGTACCCGGCCTGCGGCGCCTGGACGCGGAGGGCATCCAGGAACTGGAGCCGCACGCCGCTGGCGTCGCGGGCCTGCATTCGCCGGAGACCGGGATCGCCGACTTCGGCGCGGTGTCCCACGCGCTCGCCGACGACGTTTGCGAGGCGGGCGGGACGGTCGCTTTGGGGAGTGGGGTGGAGGCCGTGGAGGAGCGGCGGGGCGCCCTGGTCCTTCGCCATAAAAACGGGGCGCTCGAGGCCCGCCACGCGCTCTTCTGCGCCGGAGCGTGGTCGGATCGGCTCGCGGTCATGGCGGGGGCGAAGACAGACCCCCGGATCGTTCCGTTCCGCGGCGCCTACCTGCGACTCCGCCCCGAGCGCCGCCACCTTGTGCGCTCGCTGATCTACCCGGTTCCCGACCCGGCGCTGCCCTTTCTGGGCGTCCACCTCACGCGGCACACCTCCGGCGACGTCCTTGTCGGGCCGACGGCGCTGATGGCCCCGGCGCGCGATGCGTACGCGCTGCGTCGCGCCCGTCTCCGGGATCTCGGGCAGACACTCGCATGGCCCGGGACGTGGCGCCTGGCGTCGCGATGGTGGCGAACCGGCGCAACGGAGCTTCACCACGCCGCCAGCCGCCGGGCCTTCGTGGCAGCGGCCCGACGCTTCGTCCCGGAACTCGCGGTGGGCGACGTCGAGCCCGCCTTCGCCGGGATCCGCGCCCAGGCGCTCGGCCGCGACGGATCGCTGGTGGACGACTTCGCCTTCTCGGCCACCGCTCGTGCGCTCCACGTCCGCAACGCACCGTCCCCGGGCGCGACATCGTCGCTGGCGATCGCTCGCCACGTCGCCGACGAGGCGGACCGGACATTCGACCTGGGATAGGGTGCGGCCATGGGCCGGATCGAGGGCGAGGCAAGCGAGGTGATCCAGGCGCCGATCGCGCGCGTCTTCGAGGTGGCCGCGGACGTCGAGGGCTCGCCGCAGTGGCAACCGCAGATCAAGGACGCCTCGGCCGTCGAGCGCGACTCGGCCGGCCGACAGATACTCGTCGACACGGTCACCGACGGCAAGGTTCGTGATCTCAAGTCGCGCCTGCGGTTCTCCTACGCGGAGGCCGGGAGCATCTCGTGGGAACAGGAGAGCGGCGACATGTCGGCGGTCGAGGGGAGTTGGGCGTTGGAAGACCTTGGGGACGGAACGACCCGCGCGACGTATTCGCTCTCGGTCGACCTCGGGCGGATGCTCGGCATGGTCGTTCGAGGACCGGTCGTGGACCTGCTCCGCAAGCAGATGGTGGACACGATGCCAGGCAAGCTCAAATCTTTCGTCGAGGGCGACGCCGACGGGGAAGGGGAGGACTGACGATGGCCGGGAAGGACGATGAGGCCAAGGACGATGAGGCCAAGGGCAAGGGCAACGAGGAGAAGAAGCCCGCGAGGGGGACCGGTCCGACGGCATCGCGCCAGCAGAAGCGCCGGGAGGAGCGGCTTAAGCTGATCGAGGAGCAGGTAGCCGACGGCACGCTCACGATCAGGCAGATGACCCCGGCCGAGCGCAAGGCGAATCCGCCGAAGAACCTGCGCAAGAAGAAGCGTTCTTAGCGGAGAGGTCTCTTCACCTAGGTGCCGGTGAAGTTGGCGTCGCGCTTCTGTACGAACGAGAGGACCCCCTCGACGAAGTCCGCGGTGCGCCCCTGCTCGCTTTGGAAGTCGGCCTCGGCATCGAGCTGCTCGTCGAGCCTGGCGAGGAGACGCCGGTTGAGCAGGCGCTTGGTGTTGGCGTAGGAGCGTGTCGGTCCCCCCGCGAGGCGATCGCGAAGCGTGACGCCCTCGGCGGCGAGCTGGTCATCGGGGACGACCCGGTTGACCAGGCCCCAGTCCAGCGCCTGGGCGGCGGGAACCTTTTCGCCCAGCATCGCCATCTCCGCGGCCCGGGCGAGCCCGGCCCGGGCGGGAACGGTCGCGCTCGAGCCGCCGTCGGGCACCAGTCCGATGTTCACGAAGGCCAGGAGGAAGTACGCGGATTCCGCCGCGACGATCAGGTCGCAGGCGAGCGCGAGAGCACAGCCGACGCCCACCGCGGGGCCATTGACGGCGGCGACCACCGGCTTCGGCATCTCCCGGATCTCGAGGATGATGGGGTTGTACAGCGATTTGAGTCGCTCGCCGAGGTCGGGCAGCCCGTCGTCGGCGCTGCGCTCCTCCTTCAGATCGGCGCCGGAGGAGAAGGCCCGGCCGGCGCCGGTGATCATCACCGCGCGCACGCCCTCGTGGGCCGAGATGGCCTTCACCGCCTCGTGGAGCTCGGTCCCCAGCTTGAGGTCCCAGGCGTTCAGCTGGTCGGGGCGGTTGAGCTCGATCGTGGCGGCGGCGCCGTCGATCCGAACGTCAATGGTCTCGTGCGATGGCATCCGGCGAAAGTCTAGGAGGGTGTCCGTGGGCGGACCCGCATCGGCAGCCCGCCCTTGGGCCCCAGCGTGGGCATCTGGCGAACCGTCATCTGGTGTCCGGGTAGAAGCTCGAAGTCGAAGCGCTGCAGGGCCATGGCCGTGACGAGCTTGACCTCGGTCTGGCCAAAGCGCTTTCCGATGCAGATCCGCGAGCCCGAGCCAAACGGTACGTAGGCCCCCCGGGGAAGGGCGGTCTTGTGCTCCTTGGTGAAGCGCTCGGGGTCGAAGCGGTGAGGGTCCGGGAAGACGTGGGGCAGGCGGTGGCTGGCGTACGAGCAGTAGTTCACGTAGGCGCCGGCGGGCACCTCGTGCCCGGCGAACTCGAAGCTGCGAATCGCCCGGCGCGGGCCGATCCAAGCCGGGGGGTAAAGGCGAAGCGTCTCGTCGGTCACCATGTCCAGATAGGGCAGCTCGCGGTGGAGCGTCGCCGCGTCGGGCGCCTCGCCGTCGAGTACCGAGTCGAGCTCTTCGCGCAGCCGCGCCCGCACCTCGGGCGCCCTCGAGAGCTCGTAGAGCTGGAAGGAGATCGTCGACGTCGAGGTGTCGTGGCCGGCGAACATCAGCGTCATCGCCTGGTCTCGGATCTCCGTGTCGGAAAGCCCCGACCCGTCCTCGTCGCGTGCGGAGACCAGGAGGCTGAGGATGTCGAGGCGCTTCTGGTCCGGGTGCGCCCGGCGTTTCGAGATCTCGCCGAAAACGATCTCGTCGAGCACGGCCCGGGAGCGGATCATCCGGCGCCAAGCGCTCCCGGGGCCGCGCAGGACCCGCACCGGGGCGTCGGTCCCGTAGAAGCCGAGCGCGACCTCGAAGTGGTGCGCGGCGTCGGCCCCGTGGCCCGCCTCGTCGGGATCGAGGCCGAGCAGGGCGCGCATCGCGATCCGCATCGCGAGGTTCCGCATCCACTCGTAGACGTCGACGATGTCGCCCTCGCGCCAGCCCTCCATCGCGATGGCGGCCTCCTCGGACATCGTGATGTGGGAAGCCTCGATCTGCTCGCTGTGGAAGGCGGGCATCATGATCCGGCGGGCGCGGTCGTGGTAGTCGCCGTCGATCGTCAGCAGGCCGTCGCCGAGTAGCGGGATCAGGTCCCCGAAGCTCCCGTCGCGCCAGACGAAGTTCTCCGGGTGGGCGACCAGCACGAAGTTGTTTGCCTCGGGGCCCAGCATCCAGACCTGCTTCCCGTGAAATAGGCGCGTCGAGAAAACAGGGCCGAACCGCTCGTAGGACGTGAGCAGGATCGGCAGCGGGTCGTGGACGATCCCGTAGGTGCGCCTGGCGCTGAAGCGCGTGGGGCCGGGCGGGTAGTGGCCTCGCGTCCGCCACTCGTCGCGCAGGTCGAGGCCGATGCGCACGAGCGGATTGTGGGTGACCGGGTGGGGCCGCTCGGGACCGGACTCGTAGCGACCTGCTGCCGTGGCTTCCACGAACGCACCGTAACAAACCGGACACGTGTTCTGTATCTTCTCCGCACACACGTGAGCGCCTCTGCGATCGATCGAAAGGGACCCACCTCGCCATGAGCAGCAACGGCAACCGCACCTTCGTGATCGGCGTCGGCATGACCAAGTTCGACAAGCCCGGCTCCAAGGAGGGCGACTACCCCGACTGGGCCAAGGAGGCCGGGGAGAAGGCCCTCGCGGACGCCGGAATCGCCTACGACGACGTCGAGCAGGCCTACGCCGGCTACTGCTACGGCGACTCCACCTATGGCCAGCGCGCCCTCTATCAGCTGGGCCTCACCGGGATCCCCGTCGTCAACGTCAATAACAACTGCTCTACGGGCTCCTCGGCGCTGTTCCTAGCCCGCCAGGCGGTCAAGGGCGGGATCGCCGACTGCGCACTTGCGATCGGGTTCGAGAAGATGGAGAAGGGCTCGCTCGGCGTCAAGTACACCGACCGCACCAACGCCCTCGACAAGCACGCGGGCGCGATGTTCGCGCTGCGCGATCCCGAGCAGTCGCCCGCGGCGCCACAGATGTTCGGCAACGCCGGGCGCGACCACATGGAGAAGTACGGCTCCGAGCCCGACCACTACGCGTGGATCGGCTGGAAGAACCACAAGCACTCGGTCAACAACCCGTACGCGCAGTTCCAGGACTCCTACACGCTGGACGAGATCAAGGACTCGCGGATGATCCATTCGCCCTTGACGAAGCTCCAGTGTTCGCCCACCTCGGACGGTTCGGCCTGCGCGATCGTGGCCTCAGAGCGCTACGTGGACGAGCACGGCCTGTGGGACCAGGCGGTGGAGATCGCCGGCCAGGCGATGGTCACGGACCTCTCCTCGACGTTCGCCGATGACACCGACTGCATCAAGATCGTCGGCTACGACATGTCGAAGCAGGCCGCCGACGCCGCATACGAGGAGGCGGGAATTGGCGCGTCGGACGTGGACGTCTGCGAGCTCCACGACTGCTTCTCGGCGAACGAGCTGATCACCTACGAGGCGCTGGGCTTCGCAGCGGAGGGCGAGGGCCACAAGCTGGTCGATGCCGAGGCCACGACCTACGGCGGCGACGGCCCCGTGGTGAACCCGTCGGGCGGCCTGATCTCGAAGGGCCACCCGTTGGGCGCCACCGGCCTCGCGCAGTGCTCCGAGCTCACCTGGCAGCTACGCGGCACAGCCGACAAGCGGCAGGTCGACGGCGCGGAGGTTGCCCTTCAGCACAACATCGGCCTGGGCGGAGCGGCGGTCGTCTCGGTGTACAAGCCGGCGGCGGCATAGCGCTTAGGTCGATTGGCGCCTAGGGTGCGCTCATCGACCCTCAGTCGACGCTCGACTCCCGGTGGGCGCGTGCGCGCCTTCTCGTAGGCGGCGTTTCCAGAGCTCGCTCTCAGCTGTAGGAGAGCCCCGGGCGCAACCTGGTGCCTGCTGCCCGGCACCGCCCGGTTTAGGCCCGGTGACCACGGGTACGCACTCGTTCGGCGTCCCGGAGATCCCGGCGCGCTTGAAGGGCCGGTGCCCACCAGGTAGCCGGCGCTTCCCACTCCGAATCACCCCAGGAGGAGACGCAGTGAGGAGATTCACCCTGACGGCTGCCGTCGCGGTAGCCGCCGCTTTCACGCTGGTTCCCGCCGCCTCGGCCATCGACAAGGTCAACAGCAAGAAGCTCCAGAAGGGCGTGACCGTCGACGGCATCCTCGAGCATGAGCGGGAGTTCCAGCAGATCGCGATCGCAAACGGTGGCACTCGGGCCGCCACCTTCCCCGGATACGACGCCTCGGTCGCCTACGTCCAGGACACGCTCGCGGACGCCGGGTACGACGTGCGCCTCGATGAGTTCGACTTTGCCAAGTGGACTCAGACCGGGCCGTCGACCCTGGAGCGGGTCAGCCCCGACCCGGCCACCTTCGTCGAGGACACGGACTACATCGTGTCCCAGTTCTCGGCGGCAGGGGACGTCACCGCGGACGTCTTCGTCGCGGGCCACACCGAGATCCCGCCGTCAGGAGGTCCCGGGACATCCGCGAGCGGGTGCGATCCCAGTGACTTCGCGGGCGCGGCGGGCAAGATCGCGCTGATCCAGCGCGGCACCTGTCCGTTCGTCCAGAAGTACGACAACGCCGAGAATGCCGGTGCAAAGGCCGCACTGATCTTCAACGACGGGTTCCCCGGCCGCGAGGCTCCGCTGTTCATCACGGCTTACCAGGACAACACCATCCCGGCGGCGATGATCTCCAACGACATCGGGGAGGCGTTGGCCGCGCAGGCCGAGTCCGACCCGGTGAGCGTGCATATGGTCGTCGATGCGACGACGACGCCGTTCACGCAGCACAACGTGCTCGCGGACAGCGGGGGTAACCCCGACCGTACGATCGTGGTCGGAGCCCACCTCGACTCGGTCGAGGAGGGTCCCGGCATCAACGACAACGGCTCCGGCTCGGCCGGCATCCTCGAGATCGCCGAGGAGATGGCAGAGTTGAAGAAGCATCCGCGCAACCGTGTGCGGTTCGCCTGGTGGGGCGCCGAGGAGGCGGGCCTGATCGGCTCGACCGAGTATGTCGCGGGCCTCAGCGAGGCTGAGCTGGCCCAGCACGAGGCCAACCTCAACTTCGACATGATCGCCTCGCCGAACTACGCGCGGTTCGTCTACGACGGTGACCTGTCGGACTCGGCACCTCCGCCGAGCGGCGCCCCGGACGGCTCGGCCCAGATCGAGGGCCTGTTCCAGCGGCATTTCGACCGCGAGGATCTCGCGACCGACCCGACAGCGTTCGACGGGCGCTCCGACTACGGTCCCTTCATCGCGAGCGGTGTGCCCGCCGGTGGCCTCTTCACGGGCGCGGAGGGGATCAAGACGCCCGAGCAGGAGGCGGTCTACGGTGGAACCGCGGGCCTCGCGTACGACCCGTGCTATCACCAGGAATGCGACACGTTCGCAAACCTGAGCTACCCGGCACTCGATGAGATGTCGGACGCCGCCGCCCACGCCGCGTGGACGCTTGCGCGTTCGAAGAGCCCGATCACCGAGGCACAGGGCAAGGGACACCACAGCACGGCGAAGGTCGCCAAGAGGGGCCGCCCGTTCCCCTACCAGGGCCAGTTCGCCACGCGCTAGCGCGAGCGGATCCAAACCCGGCCGAGAGGTCCCGCGAGGAGCGGGGCCTCTCGGCGTGCCCGGCCGCTTACGCCGGGAGCGCCTCCACCGAGGGCTCGAGCTCGAGGGCAAGCTCGAGGACTTCGGCGATCGTCATCACCGGATGAAACTTCATCGCCTCGCGGACATCCTCGGGGACGTCCTCGAGGTCGCCCCGGTTGCGCTCGGGGATGATCACGTCGGTGAGTCCGGCGGCGTGGGCGGCCAGGACCTTCTGCTTGAGGCCGCCGATGGGGAGCACCCGGCCCTGGAGCGTGATCTCGCCGGTCATCCCGACCGTATGGCGGACGGGCCGGCCGCTCAGGAGCGAGGCGAGCGCGGTGGTCATCGTGATGCCGGCGCTGGGGCCGTCCTTGGGGATCGCCCCCGCGGGCACGTGCACATGGAACTCGCGGTCGGTAAACGCCGACTCGTCAATGCCCAGCTCGGTCGCGTGGCCGCGCACGTACGAGAGCGCGATCCGGGCAGACTCCTTCATCACGTCGCCCAGCTGGCCCGTGAGGACGAACTCGTCCTTGCCCTTCATCGCGGTCGCCTCGATGAACAACACGTCGCCGCCCGCGCCCGTGACCGAGAGCCCGGTCGCGACGCCCGGCACGGCGGTCCGTTCGGCCGCCTCCTGGAAGTGGCGCTGACGCCCCAGGGCTGAGCGGACGGCGTCGAGATCCAGCTCGACCGGGGGCGTTTCCTTCTTGGCCGCGACCGCGGTTGCGGTCTTGCGCAGGATCTTCCCGAGCTCTCGCTCGAGGTTGCGCACGCCCGCCTCGCGGGTGTACTCGCTGATAACGGTGCGGATCAGCTCGTCGGTGAACTCCACCTCGTCCTCGTTCAGGGCGTTGCGCTTCAGCTGGCGAGGCCAGAGGTAGCCCTTAGCGATCTCCACCTTCTCGTCGGTCGTGTAGCCGTCGAAGCTGACGACCTCCATCCGGTCGAGCAGAGGCGCGGGAATCGTGTCCGCGACGTTCGCGGTGGCGATGAACAGCACGTCCGAGAGATCGACCTCGACGTCGAGGTAGTGATCGCGGAACGAGTGGTTCTGGGCCGGGTCCAGCACCTCGAGCAGCGCGGCGGAGGGGTCACCGCGCCAGTCGGCGCCGACCTTGTCGACCTCGTCGAGCATGATTACGGGGTTCATCGTGCCGGCGTCTCGCAGCGCGCGAACAAGGCGCCCGGGCAGGGCGCCGATGTAGGTCCGCCGGTGGCCGCGGATCTCGGCCTCGTCGCGAACGCCACCCAGCGCCATGCGGACGAACTCGCGTCCGGTCGCACGCGCAATCGACTCGCCGATCGAGGTCTTGCCGGTGCCCGGGGGGCCGATCAGGGTCAGGATCGCGCCTGCGCCACGGCCCTCGTCCTCCACTCCACGCTCCTCGCGCAACTGGCGGACGGCGATGTACTCGGTGATGCGGTCCTTGACGTCCTCGAGGCCGGCGTGGTCGGCGTCCAGCACCTCGCGGGCGTGGACGGGGTCCAACTTCTCGTCGGAGGCCTCGCCCCACGGCACGGAGATCAGCCAGTCGAGGTAGGTGCGGATCATCGACGACTCGCCGGAGGCCTCGCCCATCCGCTCGAGGCGGCCAAGCTCGCGCTCGGCCTGCTCGCGGACCTCGTCGGGCATCTCGCCCTCCTCGATCTTCTTGCGGTACTCGTCGACGACTGAGGCCTCGTCCTCGCCGAGCTCCTTGCGGATCGACTCCATTTGCTTGCGGAGCAGGTACTCGCGCTGCTGGGCCTCGGCGCCCTCCTGGACGTCATCGTGGATGCGCTGGCGGATCTGCAGCTCGGCGAGGCGTTCCCGCTGCATCGCCACTGCCTTCTCGAGCCGCTCGGTGACGTCGAGGGTCTCCAGCAACTCCCGCTTCTGCTCGTAGGAGAGGTCCGGGGAGTAGCCCGAGGTGTCCGCGAGGGCTCCCGGCTCGGAGATCGAGCGCAGGAAGGCGCGGATCCGCCCGTCGGCGCCGCGGATGTCGAGGATCTCCTCGATCACTGCGCGGTACTCGCGGGTGAGCTCCTTCGCTCGCTCGTCCGTGGGCACCTCGTCCGGCTGGGGCGTGGCATCCACGCGCAGGCCGCCGTCGTCGGCGTTGCGCGCGGCCCCGGCCTGGGCGCGGTGCAGGCCCTCGACCGTTGCCGCCACCTGTCCGCCCGGCAGGCGGGTGGTCTCGATCACCTCGGCGACGGTCCCGACCGACGCGAAGTCGTTGTCATGGCGCGGAACCAGGAAAACGCGCTCCTCGTCGCCGACATCGGCGGCGATCGTGACCGTCGATCCGGGGAAGACGACGGTGTCATCGGTGGGAATGAGGAGCAGGCTTTCCATCTCGTTCAGGCCTCGATTCGTGCGTGAAGTTCTTGGGTTCGGATCATCATAGCTTGCAATCGTTATGAATACAAACTATTATCCGCGCCATGAGTTCAGCCGCCGCCACCGAGACGGCCGCCGAGGGGCAGTCGGCGTGCGGGCTGTTGTTCGTGCGCCTTGCGCACGTCTCACGCGCCCGGCTCACGGAGGCCCTCGAGGGTATGGGCCTGCGGCCGGCGGACTTCGCCGTGCTTCACAACCTCGCCGAAGCCGGAGGGGCCACGCAGCTTCAGCTCGCGCGGGCGCTGCGCATCCACCCGTCGAATCTGGTCGCGATGCTCGACGGCCTCGAAGTCCGTGGACTGCTGGTGCGAACGCGGGATCCGGCCGACCGGCGGCGCCATCTGGTCGCGCTGACCCGGGCCGGCGCCAAGCGTCTGGTGGCTGCGAAGAGAGCTGCCGAGGAGGCCGAGCGCGAGCTGCTCGAGCCACTCGAGCCGGCCGAGCGCTCACAGCTGGACGGCCTCCTGCGCCGCCTCGCCGCGCACTCGTGCGGCGGTGCCCGTTGCTGAGCCGCTACTCGGGTTCGATCGCGAACAGGCGGAGCGCCCAGCGCGCGTACTCCAGCATGCGATCCACGGGGTAGCGCTCGGGATCCGAGAGGGTCGCCCGGGCGAGCTCCTCGGCGAGCGCCTGCATCGAGCGCGCGAGGAGGTCGGGGTCCGGGCTGGGCGCGCCGGGCGCGGAGGCGAGCGCCGGGCCGACGATCGTGGCCAGCTGGGCCGTGACGCCGGCGCGCTCCCGCTCGAACCGCTCGCGCATCACCTCGGGGGCGCCCTGCGGTGGCATCAGGATGAGGCTCCAGCGAACGGGCTCGGCTTTCACCGCCTCGAGGAACGCACCGAGCGTGAGCACCAGCTGCTCGCGGGGGTCCTCGCTGGCCTCGGTCGGGAGGAGGGCCGCGAGCTGGTCGACCGCGCGCTCGCCCTCGCGATCGACCACCGCGTTGAGCAGCCCCGCCAGGTCGCCAAAGTGTTGATAGACGATCGGCCGCGAGATGCCGGCGGCCTTCGCGACGCTGTCGATCGAGAGGGCGTGGAAATTGCGCGATTCCGCCTGGGCCAGGGCCACGTCAAGGATCTGATCGCGCCGCTCGACCCCGCTCAACCGCTTGCGCGGCGCGGGGGTGGTGTCTGGCGCGGCTTGTGTGGGAGCTGTCACGTAAGCCTATGCTACAGTAGTGTAAGTTACAGTCATGAAGCTTAACTCTCCGCCCCGACCCGACCACGACGTCCTGATCATCGGTTCCGGTTTCGCCGGACTAGCCATGGCGCACCGGCTCAAGCGGGACGGGCGCGAGGATTTCCTGATCCTCGAGCGTGGCGATTCGGTCGGCGGAACCTGGCGCGACAACCACTACCCAGGATGCGCGTGCGACATCCAGTCGCACCTCTACTCGTTGTCGTTCGCGCCCAATCCGGAGTGGACCCGGATGTTCGCCAGCCAGCCCGAGATTCGCGAGTATCTCGAGCGGACCGCGACCGAGATCGGCGCCCGGCCCCACCTGCGACTCGGCGCGAACGTCACCGGGGCCGAGCTCGACGAGGACACCGGCCTCTGGAACGTGACCGTGAACGGGGACGAGACGCTCACGGCGCGCGTGGTCGTCAGCGGTATGGGCGGCCTCTCGAACCCCTCCTACGCCCAGATGCCCGGCCTCGAGGATTTCAAGGGTGCCAACTTCCACTCGGCCGAATGGGATCACGACTTCGACTTCGCCGGCAAGCGGGTTGCGGTGATCGGCACGGGCGCCAGCGCGATCCAGTTCGTCCCGCAGATCGCCCCCGAGGTCGAGCGGCTCCACCTCTTCCAGCGCACCGCGCCGTGGATCATCCCCAAGCGCGATCGCCCGATCCGCAGGGTCGAGCGCGCCATCTACCGCCGCTTTCCTGCCGTCCAGCGCGCGTACCGGCGAGTCATCTACTGGGCGCTCGAGTCGCGCGTGGTGGCGTTCACCGTTCAGCCGCGGATCATGAAGCTGGCGGGGCGCCTGGCGCAACTACACATCCGCCGTCAGATCTCCGATCCGGAGCTTCGCCGCGCCGTCACCCCCGACTACGTCATGGGGTGCAAGCGGATCCTGATCTCCAACGACTACTACCCGGCCCTGAACCGCGACAACGTCGAGGTGGTCACCGACGGCGTCGAGCGCGTAACCGAGACCGGCATCGTCACGGCGGACGGCCGAGAGCTCGAGGTCGACGCGATCATTCACGGCACCGGCTTCAGGATCCAGGACATGATCTCCGGCTTCACGGTGAAGGGCCGGGGAGGCGCCGACCTGGAGCAGCTCTGGGCCGAGCGCGGGATGCAGGCGCATCGGGGCACCACGGTCGCGGGATTCCCGAACCTGTTCTTCATGCTGGGGCCGAACACCGGGCTCGGACATAACTCGGTCGTGCACATGATCGAGTCCCAGGCGCGCTACGTGACCGAGTTGCTCCGCGCCACGGACGCCGAGGGCGCCTGGTCTACCGAGCCCCGAGCGGAGGCCCAGGATCATTTCAATCGCGAGCTGCAGGGCAGCCTCGACGGTGCGGTCTGGTCGGCCGGCGGATGCAGGAGCTGGTACCTCGACTCCGAGGGGCGCAACACCACGTTGTGGCCGGACTTCACCTACAGGTTTCGCAGGCAGACCGAGCGGGTCGATCGCGACGAGTACGTGCTCGCCGAGCGCCCGGGGACCGCAGCCCTACCGGCGCCGGAGCCCACCCGCGAGTCCGTCGCCGCCTAGCGCTTCCCGTCCCGCGAGGCCCGCCCGAGTTTCCACGCCAGCACCCCGTATGAGGGTGCAAACGTGGAAAGTCGCGGTTGCGTTGATTCGCACGCGGCCGCCAGCCCCGCGCGGTGGGCCTAGGGTAGGTTCGCGCGGTCGACGAAACCGTCGAGGGTGGCGGCGTTGGACGCCACCGAGTGCAGCGCCAGGCCCGTCGCCTGGATCCTGCCGGCCTCGGTGACGAAGACGTAGGTGCCCGCGCCGCCCGCCCGCGCCGTCCACATGCCCTTGCCCATCGACTTCGCATCGTCGGGAAGCTTGCGGAGCCGGGCCCCCGGGCGCGCCCCGTCGATCGCGTGCTGGCGGAGCGTGGAGACGATCAGTCCGACGTTCGCGCCGCCGGTGAATACGGCCTTGACGCGCTTGGACTCGTCGGTCGGGTTCGCGCACCAGGTCCAGGTGATCTCTCGGTCCTCAGGCTGGCCCGCGTGCTTCAGCGTCGGCCTCTGGTTCGCGTGCAGCCGGATCCGGTCGCCGAGACCGTGCGGCGTGAAGTCGCGCCTGCCCCAGCCACCGCACTGGACCCCCTCGATCCCGCGGGCGCGCTCCCACATCTGCAGGTAGGCCTCGGCGCCGCGGCTGAGGTCCTCGATCACCCTGTCGCCGTCGGGGCCGGCGACGTTCTTGACGTCCTGGACCCAGTCGGGGTAGAGGCCGTAGTGCGCCACGCCGTCCGTATTGATGTCGAACGTGCGCTGACCGGAGATCTGCTTGTCGAGCGTCACCTCGCCGTCAAAGGACTCGAAGGGGTAGCTGACCGGGTTCGGCGCGTTTGCTCCACGCGGGTTGCCCTGCGAGCCGAAGCCGTTCATGTCCGCGCCCCAGCCGACGCCGAAGTAGTTCCGCCCGAACTCCTCGCGCAGCGAGTCGAGGTGCTGCCACTTGTGGTAGAAGCCCTCGGACCCGCCCGCGTAGGGGGTAATCACGCCGCCCAGCTTGTAGAGGCGCGGGAGGGCGTTGGGGGTGCTCCAGCTATGTGAGGAGACCAACCCCGGGTAATCGGCCTCCTCGACGATCGTCATCGCCTGGTCGCGCCCGATCACGCTCATGTGATCGGGGTCGAACACCATGCTCTTGTCCATAATCTTGCTGAGCGCGTGCTCGCCCAGGTAGCTGAGCCCGCGCTGGTTGCAGAGCGGACCGTCCTCGTAGTCGGGGACGACGACGCCGAGCTCGTCGAGGCCGTTGACGATGATCTGGTCGTCGTTGTGCGGCAGGCCGGTGTCCGTGGGGGAGCGGTCGTGGTTGTCGGGATCGACGCAGGGCTCGAGGTCCCAGAAGGTCCCGGTCTGGAGGAAGTTGGCCCCGTTGATGACGGTTCCCAGCGCGCCGCCGTCCCCGGCGACGCCGGTCAGGGCGTTGTCGAACTTGTTCGTGATCTCGAGCTGGCGCACGCCGAGGTCGTGGAGGCGGTTGATCCAGCTCGTGATGTCCGCCTCGTCGCAGTTCGGGATTTCGGTCGGGCCGACCTTCTTGAAGCCGCAGTCGAAGGGCTCGGAGACCTCCATGCCCATGATCACCGCGAGCTTGCCCTGATTGATCACCTTCCGCGCCCGGAACGGCCCCTTGACGATCCGGAACCAGCCCTGGCCGGGACCGCCGCTCTGGGCGTCGATGTAGTCCTGGAGCTCGCGCATCCGCTGTGCTTGTAGGAGCACGCTGTCCATCTCGTTGCACGAGTTCTGCTTCAGCGGATAGATGTTGCAGAGGGCGCTGTTTTCCACCAGGAGGTTCACGAACAGGCGCTCCCCGCCCATCCACGCGCGCTCGAGCCACTTGTAATAGGACTGCTCGTGGGTCAGCGAGTGCGGGTGGGGCCAGTCGTTGAAGGTGGGCCAGCCCACGGGGTCGTGGCAGCGGACCGGCGGATCACCCCAGAGGATGTTCTCGAGGATCGCCGCGCAACCGTTGCTGACCTCGTGGTCGGGGCAGTCCTTGAGCGCGAACGGGGCGCCGAACTTGTGCCAGGGCCGCCCGCAGTGCGCCCTGCCGCCGAGGAACTCGAAGGCCATGTGGTGCATGTGGCCGTCGACGAAGCCGTCGACCTCGCCGAATATCGGGCTTCCGGTGCTCGGCCCGCCCTCGGCGTTGATGCTCACCTCCGGGTAGGTGGCGCACCCTCCGCGCTCCTCGAAGACGAAGACGCCGGCGTCGCCCGCGCCGCCGTTGACGGCGACGAGCTTGCCGGTCCCGTCCACGGAGAGCTGCCTGTTGCCGGTGACCAGTGTGAAGCCGTCGCCCGACCCGACGACCGTCCAGTCGGCGGTGTCGGTGGGGGCGTCGGCGGAGACGATCCCGCCGAGGCCAGGAGTGGTGTCGTTGGCGAGGAAATCCTGCGCCGCGCCGTAGAGGAGGTACTTGCCGAGGTCGGTGGCCTGCATCCGGAACGGCTCGGCGCCCGCCAGGGTCGCGGCGGTCGCGGAGTAGCCGTTGCCGGACTTGCTCACGTACTGGTCGCGGGAGAGCGAGCGCAGGCCGAAGCAGCCATGGACCAGCGAGTAGCGGTCATCCGCCGACGCCGTCGAGGCGGTCGCCGTCGCCGGAATCGCGGTGGCCGTAAGGCCCGCTGCGAGCAGCGCGGCGACCGCGATCGCGCGGACCACGTGAGGGACCCCGCGACCTGTGCTGGTAACCATCAGTCCGGCGACGTTACAAGGCCCCCGCCGACTTCGCGCCGGTTCGGTCGGTCCGTCGGAGCTGGTCGATCGCCACGCCGTAGATCAGCACGATGTTCCGAGAGCCACGCCCAGACGGGGAACTTGATCGCGCTGCCCAGCGCGGTGGTTCGTATCCTCGAAACTCAACCGTTCGGCCCTCGCCTTCGTAATGAACTGCCTGAATGGACCTTGCTCGAGCCCTCGATTCAATCCTCGACTTCACCGTCGCTGCCGGCTACGGGAGCGCGGGTTATCGCCTGCGCTCGGCCTCGTGGGGAGAACGGGTTCCGCAGGGCGCGCTGGCCGGCCGCGACGTGCTGGTGACCGGCGCAAGCTCGGGAATCGGCGAGGCCGCCTGCTCCCAGTTGGTGAAGGCCGGCGCCCGGGTGCACCTCCTCGCGCGGGACGCGGGCCGTGGCGAGGCCGCCGTCGCGCGCGTCGGCGCGGCCGGAGCCGGTGAGGTCAGGCTCTGGCTCTGCGACGTCTCCGACCTGGCGTCCGTGCGCGAGTTCGCAGCCGTCTTCGTCGCGGAGGTCCCGGCGCTGGCCGGGCTGATCCACAACGCCGGGGTGCTGACCGCCGGGCGGGAGCGCACCCCGCAGGGCATCGAGCTGACCCTGGCGACGGCGGTGGTCGGGCCGTTCTTGATGACGCGCCTGCTGCTCGGCTCGCTCGCCACGGCCGGGGATGCCCGGGTCGTGTGGGTGGCATCCGGCGGGATGCTCACCGCCAAGCTCGACGCCGCCGACCTCCAGCTCGAGGATCGCGACTTCGACGGAGCTCGCTTCTACGCACACTCCAAGCGGGCGCAGGTCGTGTGCGCGCGGCTCTTCGCTGAGCATGAGGGCTCCGCCGCAGGATTCCACTCAATGCACCCGGGCTGGGCCGATACCCCGGGCCTTTCCAAGTCGCTGCCTCACTTCCACAGGCTGATGGCCCCGATCCTGCGCGACGCGGACCAGGGCGCCGACACCGCGGTCTGGCTGCTCGCCTGTGCCGAGGCGAACACAAGCCCGGGGGCGTTCTGGCACGACCGCCGGGTTCGGTCCCGGTACCGCCTGCCGGGAACCCGTGAATCCGCGGCTGACCGGGCGGCCCTGTGGGGGGAACTGGAGCGGTTGACGGCCGACGCTGCGGTGGAGGGCCAGGGCTGATGCCGCACTTTCGTGACATTGTTTCGAGCCGCGCGCCTCGCGAGCGCGTCTTCGACTACATGGCTGATTTCTCCTCGGTGGCGGAGTGGGATCCAACCGTCACCAAGGCCGAATCGCTTGATCCCGACCCCGGGCCCGGCGCGCGATTCATCGTCGTGGTGAAGGCGCTGGGGCGGGAGACCGAGTACCTCTACGAGACGATCGAGTATGAGCGGCCGAGCCTGCTCGTCGTCCGCGCTGAGACACCCGCGGTGGTCTCGCTCGACACCATCACGTTTGTCGAGACGACGTCCGGTACCGCCATGACCTACGAAGCCGAGCTGTCACTGAAGGGCCCGGCGAGGCTCCTGGCGCTCCCGATGCGAATCGGCTTCAGGCGCCTGGCCGAGAACGCCAAGGCCGGGCTCGACCGCGAGCTGGCCGCGCTGGGCGGAGGGCGCGAATGAGAACCGCGATCATCGGCGCCGGCGTGTCCGGGCCCGGTGTCGTTCCACTACCTCCACAACGCCTGCGGGAGTAGGGTCGAGGCCGTGATCGCCGAGGTCACAAGCACGCCGTGGGGTGAGCGCCACTCCTACGTGCTCGACGGGCGTGACGGCGCGCTCGAGGGTCGATTCACCAAGCAACTCCACGTTTCGCCGTTCATGCCGAAGGAGCAGACCTACCGCTGGCGTCTCAGCGACCCCGGCGACGCCCTCTCGGTCCAGATCATCAGCGAGCAGGACGGCGAGACCGTCTTCGCGGCGGGCCTGTCGTTGCACCGGCGGGAGCTGAGCCGCCGCGAGATGACCCGGACGATGTTCTCCTATCCGCCTGCGCCGATGGCCACCCTGGCGCGGATCTACTGGAACGCGCTGAAGCTGAAGCTGAAGGGAGCGCCCTACCACCCGCGTCCCGCCGCCGAATGAAGGTGGTCCGGGGAGCGCGGACGGTCTCGCGTAAGGCCACCCGCATGCCGCTGGAGGCGACCGCGGCGCGCAGCGGTCGCCTCGGGTCGGCAGGGCCGGCCGAGCGCGCCGCCCGCAGGGTGGTCCACCGTGTGCTGAGGGGCCTGAAGACGGGCGCGCTGGAGCTCATCGAAACCTGGACGGACGAGACGGTGACGCTCGGCAGCGGCCCGCCGCGGCTGCGCGTCGAGGTTCGCTCGCCGCGGGCGTACCTGGCGCTGGCACGGCACCGCAGCATCGGCCTTGGGACCTCGTATGCGGAGGGGCTCTGGGAGGCGGATGACATCGTCGGCGTGTGCCGCCTCGCCGCGCGCGAGATCCGGAGGGGAGACCCGGTCCGGCGACGGGCGGCGCCGCTACTGCGCCCGCTTGCCGCGCTGCGGAGCCTGCCGCTGCTCAACACCCGCGGTGGCGCCGTACGCAACATCTCCGCGCACTACGACCTCGGCAACGACCTGTTCGAGCTGTTCCTGGACCGAGACTCGATGATGTACTCCTCGGCGCTGTACGAGGATCCGGGCGTGAGCCTCGAGGAGGCCCAGCATGCTCGCCTCGAGCGGATCTGCCGCCGTCTTGAGCTGGTCGGCGACGACCACCTCCTCGAGATCGGCAGCGGGTGGGGTGGGATGGCGGCTCACGCTGCCGCTCGCTACGGCTGCCGCGTCACGACCACGACGATCTCCCGCGAGCAGCGCGAGTACGCAGAGGCGCGGGTGCGCGCGGAGGGGCTCGAGGACCGGGTCGCCGTGCTCGGCGCCGACTACCGGGACCTCGAGGGCAGGTTCGACAAGCTCGTATCGCTCGAGATGATCGAGGCCGTCGGGTGGCAGTACTTCGGCGTCTTCTTCAACCGGTGCTCGGACCTGCTCGAGCCGCACGGGCTTATGTTCCTGCAGGCGATCGCGCTCGACGACCGCGCCTACGCCGCGGAGAAGCACACCCGCACCTTCGCCAATCAACTCATCTTCCCGGGCGGGGCGCTGCCGTCCGAGGGGGCCATCCAACGGCACATCGCGCGGGACACCGACATGCGGACGACCTGGCTGGAGGACATCAGCCCGAGCTACGTCCTCACCCTGCGCGCCTGGCGCGAGCGATTCGAGGCCGCCACCGAGCAGCTCGAGAAGCTGGGCTACGACGAGCCCTTCCGGCGCCTGTGGAGGCTCTGGCTGGCCCTGTCGGAGGCCGGCTTCCACGAGGCCCGCATCCGCGACCTGCAGCTGGTCGCAGCGAAGCCGGGGTGGAGCGGCCGAGAGCTGCGGTAGGCGCCGGTCCCTCGGATCAGGTTTGCGCGGGATGCCGCATGCGCTCGCGCAACATCACGCCGGTTCAGGCGGCCCGGGCGGCATGCCCGCCCGACGCGCGCTCGGCCGCCGCGAGCAGGTCGTCGCGGAAGTCGGGGTGGGCGATCGCAGCGAGGGCCTCGCCGCGCTGGTGGATCGTCTTGCCCTGAAGCTCGGCGGCGCCGTACTCGGTGATGATCACGTCGACCTGGTGGCGGGGCGTTGTGATCACGGCGCCCGCCTCGAACCACGGCACGATCCGCGAGCGGAGCTCGTCGCCGACGGTCACGGTCGATGGCAGGCAGAGCAGCGAGCGGTCTTCGAGCTGTAGCGCAGGCCCGGAGACGAAGTCCTCGTGCCCGCCGATTCCCGAGAACTGGGTGCCGGAGATGGTGTCCGCGATCACCTGCCCGTGGATGTCAACCGACATCGCTCCGTTGATCGTCGTCATCAGCCTGTTACGGCCGATCAACTCGGGCGAGTTGATCACATCCACCGGCAGGAAGGCCACGTCCTGGTTGCCGCGCAGCCAGTCGTAGAGCTCCTCCGTGCCCGCGGCGAAGGTGGCAACGGAGACGCCGTCGAATTGACCCTTGCGGTTCGTCACCCTGCCGCTCTCGTGCAGACGCATGAGGCCCGTGGTGAACATCTCGGAGTGAACGCCGAAGTCCCCCCGGTCGCCCTCGGCGAGCAGGCTGACGAGGGTGGACGGCACCGAGCCGATCCCCGTCTGGAGGGTTGCCCCCTCCGGGATGAACGCGCTTGCGTGGCCGGCGATGGCCCGATCGGCCTCGGTTGGCGGCGGGTCCTGGAGGGGAAACGGCGCCGCGTCGCTTTCGACGAGCACGTCGATCTCGTCGACATGGACGGCGTGGGGGTAGTCGGGCGGTAGCCCGAACGTCGCCGGAAAGCGCTCGGAGACCTCGACGACGAGGAGCCGGCCCGGATCGGCGCCGGCCCGCCGCAGTTCGCCGATCGTCCCGCCGGCGTGGAGCGAAAGGCTGCACCAGCCCTCGCCGGACGGCGGGGCGGCCATCGTGGCCATCACGCGGGGGCGCTGCTCCTCGAGGAGCGGCGCGAAGCGGCGGAAGTCCGCGGGGGCGAAGCTGATGTTGGCGCCACCCTCGCGAAGGGCTCGCTCGATGGGGCCGAAGAAGCCGGACAGGTAGTTGACCCCGGGGTGGTTGAAGAGCGCGGTGCCGACCAGCAGCAGGGCTCCGTAGACGCGCAGGTCCTCCCAGTCCTCACGTTCCCCGAGCGCTGCCATGAAGGCGGCGGGCTGCCCGGTGCCGAGTGGTATCCCGAGCGTGTCCGACGGCTCCAGCAGCTTGGCCGCGTCAGCGGGCGTCGTGGCGGGCATGAGCGGACCCTATCCCCGTCGCGGGGCTGCGCGTGGGATCGGATGCCTCAGGAGGGCTCGTCGCGTGGCGGTAGAGCGATGGTCCGTTCCTCCGGGACGCCGGCCTCGAGCTCGCGCTCACGCTCCAGCTCGGCGTTCAGCTGGGCTCCGAGAAGCAGGGCCAGGTTGGAGATCCACAGCCAGACCAGGAAGACGATGATTCCCGCGATGCTCCCGTAGGTGGCGTTGTAGGAGGCGAAGTTCGCGACGTACACGGCGAAGCCGGCCGACGCCGCCAGCCAGAGTGCCAGCGCCAGGACCCCGCCCGGCGCGATCGATCGCAGGCCGGGTTGACGCACGTTCGGGGACGCGTAGTAGAGGACCGAGAAGATCCCGACCACCACCACGGCGATCAACGGCCATTTTGCGATCTCCCACACGGTCACCGCGGTGTCGCCGGCGCCGATGACGTTCCCCACCTCCCTCGCTATGGGGCCTGAGACGACCACCGCGATGGCGAGCGCCCCCATCAGAAGGATCAGCACGAAGGTGACTGCCACCTGCTGCGGGCGCAGCTTCCAGAACGAGCGGCCCTCCTCGGTCTCGTAGATGACGTTCGACGCCCGGGAGAACGCCCCCACGTAGCCGGACGCCGCCCACAGGGCGCCCAGCAGGCCGACTACGAACGCCACCCCCGCGGTGTCGCGGCTGGCGGCGATCTCGTCGATCGCGCCCGTGATGATCTCGTTGGCAGGCCCCGGCGCGAGCGCCGTCAGGTTGTCGATCAGAGGGTCGGTCGCGGAAGCCCCGACCAGGCCCAGCATGGAGACCAGCGCGATCAGCGCAGGGAAGATCGCGAGAACCGCGTAGTACGTGAGGGCTGCGGCCCAGTCGGTGAGGCCGCCGTCGCGAAACTCGCGGACGGTGCGCCTGAGGGTCCTCCACGCCCGCTGCCCGGTCATCCGAAGCACGTGTGCCCATCGCACCTGCTTCCATGCGGGTGTGGTCGTCGAGCCGGCACGCGCTGAGGATATGGACCCGCTGGTGGGACTGATGCACGACTACTGCGTGTTCTACGAGGTGGAGCCGAACGACGAGGGCCTTGCGGAGATGGCCCGGGCGCTCATCGACACGCCCGAGCGCGAGGGCATGTTGCTGGTCGTTCGCGGCGGGGATGGGGGGCCGGTCGGGTTCGCGGCCGTCGGCTGGAAGTGGTCCAGCCTGCGGGCCGCGCGCGTGGCCATCATGGAGGATCTTTTCGTCGCTCCAGAGGCGCGTGGCACCGGGGCCGGTCGGGCGCTGATCGAGTCCTGTGCCGAGCGAGCCGGACGGCACGGCGCGCCGGCGCTGCTCTGGGCGACCGCACTCGACAACCACCGTGCCCAGTCGGTCTATGACGCCGCCGGCGCGAAGGGCGAGGCCTGGCTCGAGTACGAGCTGGAGCTGTAGCTGAGTGGTCTTGCGGATTTGCCCTGCCCCCGAGGCGGCGAATCCGGCACACCCCGTGAGATACGCCTATGCGCGCCGGCCCACAGCGATCCGCTCGGCGTGGCGGCGATCGAAGCTGAACCCCTCGTCTCGCTCCCAGGCCTCGAGGATCTCCAACTCGCCCTCCCGCTGCGCGTCGTCGAGCACGACCAGCGCGCCGTCGGCCAGGCGCCCGCCGAGGACGGGTAGGGCCGGGTAGCGGCTGCGGGCCATGCCCTCGCCGTAGCCGGGCGGCCCGTCCACGAGAAGCAGCTCGACGCCGGCGCTGGGGAGAGCCTCCAGCGCGTCCTCCGCGTACCAGGGAGCGCCGCTGAGGGCGCTTGGATGCGGCTCGAGCGGTGCCTCGAGGACGGTCGCGACGCCCCCCAGCCCGTCCCGCTCTAGTGCCCGTCGCACCCACCCCGCCCACCCGGGGTGGTGTTCGACGGCCCAGATTCGCCCCCCCAACTGGCGCGCGAGGCGTGCCAGCACGACCGTGCTCACCCCCGAGCCCAGCTCGACGACCGAGCGCCTCTCGGCGTAGGCGATCTCGCTGGCCACCGTCGCGAGCCCCGCGGGCGACATCGACCCCTCGCTCCACGGCAGGTATCCGCCCGCGTCGACCAGCGGTCGCAGGACCTGCCAGGCGTGGAGGTCAGCCCAGCCCCAGTGATGCGGCTCCTCGCCCATGCGGGGTGAATCAAAGCATTGCCGCGGACGAGCGAGTGGCGAACACGTCGAATGGTGGGGCTGACCCGCCGGATGGCGCCGACGCGCAACGGGTAGTCTCGCGCCCGATGGGCGAGGACGAATCCATCGCCATCCAGGAGGGCAGGGCGCAAGCGCTCCCGGTGGTCTTCGACGGCGCGACGAAGCGCTACCCCGGAGCCGAGGGCGCCGCGGTGGACAACCTCTCCCTCGAGGTCGGTGCCGGAGAGATCTGCGTCCTCGTCGGTCCGTCGGGGTGCGGCAAGACCACCGCGATGCGAATGGTCAACCGGATGGTCGAGATCAGCGACGGGGACATCCTGGTCGGCGGTACGTCCGTGCGCGACCGCACGCCGGCCGAGCTGCGGCGGGAGATCGGCTACGTGATCCAACAGATCGGCCTCTTCCCCCACCGCACCATCGCGGAGAACATCGCGACGGTCCCCGGGCTGCTGGGCTGGTCGGCCGATCGCGGCGCCGCCCGGGCGAGCGAGCTTCTTGCCCTGATCGGCCTCGACCCCGAGCTCGCCGACCGCTATCCCTCTCAGCTCTCCGGAGGCCAGCAGCAGCGCGTAGGCGTTGCGCGGGCGCTGGCGGCGGACCCGGGGGTCATGCTGATGGACGAGCCCTTCGGCGCCGTCGATCCGATCAACCGGGAGCGCTTGCAGAACGAGTTTCTG
The DNA here is from genome assembly GCA_963807385.1 of uncultured Solirubrobacterales bacterium. Taxonomy (GTDB): domain Bacteria; phylum Actinomycetota; class Thermoleophilia; order Solirubrobacterales; family 70-9; genus JBDTSW01. The sequence goes on along the minus strand of CAWEBQ010000003.1, from coordinate 125,049 downwards.
CGGCTGCAGGCCGAGCTGCGCAAGACGATCCTCTTCGTGACTCACGACATTGACGAGGCGATCAAGATGGGCGACCGGATCGCGGTCCTGCAGGAGGGTGGACGGGTAGCCCAGTACGCGACGCCAGCCGAGCTCTTGATGGCGCCGGCCGACGACTTCGTCGAGGACTTCGTCGGCGCCGATCGGGCGCTCAAGCGACTGGCCCTGCTGCGGGTCGCGGACATCGACCTGTGGGAGGCGCCTCTGGCGCACGTGGGGCAGTCCACGGCGGAGGTTCGCGTCAAGCTCCCGGGCGCCGAGGTGCCGCACGCGCTCCTGGTGGACGTGAACCGCCGCCCCCTGGGCTGGCTCTCCGACTCGGACCTTGCACGCGACCACGTTCCCGACACCCCGGACACCGGGCCGGATCCGATCCTGGACCTCGATGACATCATGCGAGACGCGCTGTCGGACCTGCTTCAGGCCGAGACGCGCTACGCGCCCGTAGTGGATGCGAACGGCGCAATCGCGGGCGTGCTGTCCGTCGAGATCATCTCCGAGTTCCTGACCTCCTCGGATGCTCTGGTCGAGGAGCACGAGGCCGTGGACAGGCCACTGGAGTAGGCCGTGCCCCCGCGCCTTCACCTCGACGCCCCGCTCGCCCAGATCGACGACAGCTTCTTCACGGACCGCTCGGAGTCCGACTGTATCTCCGAGAACGGCGCGTTCTGCGCCGGCTGGGCGGCCGACAACATCGATCGCTACATCGGTCCCGCCCTCGAGCACATCGTGCTGGTCGCGATCTCGGTCGTCGCCGGGTTCGCCCTGGCGCTGGCGCTGGCCGTGCTCTCCCACCGGCGACGCTGGATGGTGCCACCGCTGACGGCGGCGACGGGGATCCTCTACACGATTCCCAGCATCGCCTTCTTCTTCCTGCTGCTGCCGATCACCGGGCGGGGGAACCTCACCGCGGTCATCGCGCTCACCGCCTACACGCTTCAGATCCTGTACCGAAACATCGTCGCCGGCCTTGCCAACGTGCCGGCCGAGACCAAGGATGCCGGGCGGGGAATGGGGATGTCCGACCGCCAGCTGATGTGGCGGGTCGAGCTCCCGCTCGCGATGCCGGAGATCATCGCTGGCCTACGGATAGCGACCGTTTCCACTGTGGCGATCGCCACACTCGCGGTGTTCGCGGGCGGAGATGGTTTGGGCTCCGAGCTCGTTGGCTCGAACATCACGTTCAAGACGGGGGTGATCATCGCCGGGGGGATGGCGATCCTCATTGCGATCACCTTCGACCTGTTGCTCGTCCTGGCGCAGCGGCTGCTCGCCCCATGGCGCAGGGTGAGGCCGACATGATCGACATCCCCGTCGCCGACATCTTCTCGTCATTCGGCAACGCGTTCGATTTCATCACGAGCCCGCAACCGTCCGGCTTCGCCGACCGCGAGGTGGGCGGGCCGTCGGAGGTGCTGGCCAAGCTCGCAGCCCACCTCAGGGTGAGCGGTGCGGCGTTCGTCCTCGCCATCGTCATCGCCCTCCCGGTGGGCGTCTGGCTGGGTCACAAGGGGAGGGGGGAGGGCCTGGCGATCGCAATCGGCAACGCCGGCCGGGCCATCCCCGAGCTGGTGCTGATCGCCGTGACGGTCGCGTTCATCGGCCTGAGCTTCATGAACGTCGTCGCGGCCCTCGCGATCATGGGCATCCCGCCGATCCTCACCAACGCGTTCGTCGGCATCCGCCAGGTGGACCGTGACGCGGTCGAGGCCGGGCGGGGAATGGGCATGACGGACGTGGAGATCCTGCGGAGGGTTGAGCTCCCACTCGCCGTACCAACGATCATGGGCGGCGTCCGGACCGCTGCGATCAACATCATCGCGACCGCCACGATCGCGACGCTGGCGGGAGAGACCACGCTCGGCGACTTCATAATCAACCGCAACGTCTTCGGCGACTCCGGCGTTCTGGCCGGCGCCATCCTGGTCGCGCTCCTGGCGATCACCGTCGAAGGGGTTCTGGCGGGGATCCAGTATCTCCTGACCCCGCGTGGCCTCGCCTTGCAGCGAGCCGCTGCCAGCTCCGCATAGGATCACCCCAACGCCTCCCCCGGGGAGGCACCCCACGAGAGGAGACCGTTCCACATGACTTCCAACGCACGATTGCGACTGCTCCTGGCACCGCTGACGGCGCTGACCCTCGCGCTGACCGTCGCCGCCTGCGGTGACGACGAGGGCGGTTCCGGCGGTTCCGGCGACGAGGCGACGGCTTCGACCGCGATCGAGTCGAACCCGGACAACGCGGATGTCAAGCTGATCATCGGATCGAAGAACTTCGACGAGCAGTTCATCCTCGGCGAGATCTACGCGCAGGCACTCGAGGCGGCCGGATACACGGTAGAGAAGGACCTCAACCTCGGCTCCGAGCAGGTCGCGCTCAAGGCCCTGCAGTCCGGTGAGGTCTCCGGGTACCCGGAGTACACATCGACGGCGCTGACATCGTTCTTCGGCTTCGCGCCCGAGGACGTCCCAGGTGACCCGCAGCAGGCGTTCGAGGACTCCCAGGAGGAGTTTGAGAAGGAGGGGCTCGTGGTGTACCCGCCGACCCCGTTCTCGAGCGCCAACGCGGTCGGGCTCCTCACGAAGACGGCGGACGAGCTGGGCGTCCAGAGCATCTCCGACCTGGAGGGCGTCTCCGAGGACCTGACGCTCGCCGGCTCCCCGGAATGCCGTGAGCGGGTGGACTGCCTCGCCGGGCTGGAGGACAACTACGGCCTGACGTTCGACAAGTTCACGCCCATCGATATCGAGCTCCGCTACGAGGTGCTAGACAAGGACGACGCGGACCTGTCGATCCTGTTCACGACGGACGGGCAGCTAGCCGAGTCCGACGAGTACACGTTGCTCGAGGACGACCAGAGCCTGCTGCCCGCCGGCAACGTGCTCTTCGTCGCCAGCCAGGACGCGGTTGACGAAGCCGGCCCTGACTTCGGCGAGACGATCGAGCAGGTCCAGGAGAGCCTCACCCTCGAGGTGATGCAGGAGCTGAACGCCCGGGTAAGCCTCGACCGCGAGAAGCCCGAGGAGGTCGCGGCCGACTATCTCCAGCAGGCCGGCTACACGCAGTAGCGGCCACAGCCGAGAGCAACAGCCAACGGGCCGGGTCGCGCAGCCACGACCCGGCCCGCGGAGGCCGACAGCGCCGGCGCCCTCGCGCGAGGAAAACGGGCCGGCGCGCCGAATGTGGACGTTCGCATGGCGCCCGAACCACCCACAACGCGCGCGATCCTGCGCACAGTCCTGATCGTCATCCTCGCCGCGCTCGCGCTCTACATCCTCTACCGAGTCCGCAAGCCGCTGTCGTTCATCGTCGTCGCCGCCTTCATCGCGATCGCGATGACGGGACCGGTCAACCTGCTGGAGCGGTTCATGAAGCGTGGCTTCGCGGTCGCCGGCGCGTACCTGATCCTGATCGCCATCCCGGTCGCGCTCGGGGTGCTGCTGATCCCCACCATGGTGGGCCAGGCCGAGGACCTCGCCAACAACGTTCCCGAGTACGCGACCGACGTGACCCAGTTCGTCGACGACAGCGAGACCCTCAGCAACCTGAACGACAAGTACGACTTCACCAGCGAGATCGAGTCGGCCGCGAGGGAGCTTCCGAGCCGCATCGGCGACGCCGCGAACATCCTCAAGGACATCGGCGTGGGCGTGGTCAATTCGATCTTCGCCTTCGTGACGGTCCTGGTCCTATCAATTTTCATGGTCGGCTCCGGGCCGCGGTGGAAGGACCAGTTACTGAAGACGCAGTCCCCAGACCGGGCCGAGCGGATCGACCGCGCGGCCCGCCACGTCGCCAACGCGATCGGCAACTACATCGGCGGCGCGATGCTGCAGGCGGGGATCGCGGCGGTGTCGGCGTTCGTCGTGCTCACGATCCTGGGCGCGCCGTTCGCGGCCCCCCTGGCGCTGCTCGTGTTCTTCTTCGACCTGATCCCGGTCGTCGGCGCAACGATCGCCGCCGTGCTGATCGCCATCGTGATGCTCTTCGTGGACTTCCCCCTAGGCGTGATCGTGTGGATCGTGTACGCGATCGTGTTCCAGCAGATCGAGAACTATCTCGTTCAGCCCCAGATCCAGAAGCGCGCGACGAAGATCGAGCCGTTCATCACCCTGACCGCGGTCCTGTTCGGATCAACCCTGTTCGGCGTCCTCGGCGCGATCCTCGCAATCCCGACCGCCGCGACGATCCAGATCGTGGTTCGCGAGTACATCCGGTTCCGGCGGGAGACCAAGGAGGCCGACGGCGGGCCCTCGGGCCCCAATGGGCCGATCCCGGAGCCCGCCCCGGCCTGAGCGTGATGGCGCGCGGGCCCGAACCGGAGGTGCTCGCCGCCGGTGGGCTCGTGGTCCGGAACGATGGCGGCTCGGCGGAGGTCGCGCTGGTGCATCGCCCGAAGTACGACGACTGGTCGCTGCCCAAGGGAAAGCTCGATCCGGGTGAGAGCTTCGAGGATGCCGCGCTCCGCGAGGTCCGGGAGGAGACGGGGCTGCGCTGCGAGCTCGGGGGGCCGCTCGAGCCCGTGACCTACCGCGACCGGAAGGGCAGGCCAAAGCTCGTCCGCTACTTCCTGATGCGCCCGCTGGGAGGCGAGTTCGAGGCAAACGACGAGGTGGACGAGCTTCGCTGGGCGCCACCCGCCGACGCGGCGAGGATGCTCACGCACGCGCACGACCGCCGCCTCGTCGGCGCGCTCGGGCTCTAATACGAACGTCCATTTCCCTCGCGTGCATTCCTGCTGGTGCACCGCGGGCCGATGGAGGGGCGGGCATCACTGCGGACCCCGGCTTACGCCGGGAAAAACCGCCGGATGCGATCGGGCCATCGCAAACGCCCGATCGACGCGAAGCAACACATATATCCCCGTGGTGGCCCTACGGGTCGCCGCCGGGGCACCTCCAGAAGCGAAGGCGAGGCGTCCAGGCGCCTCGTCTTTGTGCCATCTACCGGGGTCAGGCTTAAGCCTGACCCCACGTGGTAAAGAGAACGGGGCGCCCGAAGGCGCCCCGTTCTCGAATCCGCCGTCAAGCTGCGCGCGCCGTTGGGGGGTTACCGACACGCGCAGACCGACGGCACCCACACAGTTTCCCGCCCGGGAACGGTCTAAACCATCAGATTCCGGCTCGACGGGCGGATCATGCGCAGGCGCGCGCCGCCCATTACCAGCGCCGCGGCACCGCCCAGTGCGACGAACGCTCCATAGCGCAGCCGCACTCGCTCGAAACCGGCGATCTCATCCGGTCTATCGATCGCGAGGTAGGCGACGATGACGGCGATCCAGACCCCGGCCGCGACGAGCAGCGCGCCCTCGCCCAGCGGGCGCGGGACCTCGTAGCCGCCGGCGCAGCGCCAGATCAGCGCCAGCGCTGCGAGGGCGCTTACGAGCAGCGCGGCGTGCGCAGGGCTGAACGCTTCGAGCCCGGTCTGGGAGAAGCCGTTGAACAGCTCGAGCTCGATGCCGTACCAGGGCAGCAGCACGCTCCCGGCCGAGACCAGCGCGCCGAGCGCGGCGAGCCGCTCCGCCGGGCGCAGCGTCAAGGAAGCCGAACCGCGGCAGTGATGCGTCGTACAGCCGCCGCGGTCTCGTCGGGGCGGCTCACCCAGCCATCGGCGATGTCGCTGACGTTGGCCTCCGGCAGCACCTCGCTCAGCCTGCGGTGCAGCTCCGCGCCGGTCGGGAACCAGCCGCCGGTCAGGGCGTCCGTCACCAGGACCCACACCTTGTCTCCAACCGCTCGCGCGTACTCCAGCGGATCGTCCTCGGCCCACGCCCTGAGACGTGCCGCGCCCGCCTCGGCAGGGACGTGCTCGGCCTGGGCGGCGATGCGCTCGCGCAGCTCGTCGTCGTCCATCTGCTCGTTGGTGCTCCCGACGAGCGAGCGGAGGACGCCGCGATAGTCCGTCTCAACCTGCTGGAGCAGCGCCTGCACCACCGAGTCAGAGGTGGCGAGGGTATCCGCGCCCTCGAAACTTGTGCGGCCGATGGGCGCCCCACCCGCGCAGACGATGGCGACGACGCGGCTTGGATCGGCGCTAGCGACCCGGACGGCTCGTGAGGGTCCGTCAGCCACGCCCACGATGACCGCGGGCTCGCCAAGCTCCCGGAGCAACGCAGCCAGATCATCCGCCGACGTGCTCATGTCGAAGGGGCCAGCGCGGGTCGACTGGCCCGTCCCCCGGTCGTCGTAGCGGACGACGCGGTGGTCCGGCTCGAGCTCTCCCATGAGCGGCTCGAGCGCCGAGGGATGCATGGACCAGTAGCTCCCGATGACCACCAGCGGGCCCGAACCCCGCTCCTCGTAATGGATTTGGACGCCGTCCCCGACGCTCACCTTCGGCATCTGCCGATTGTAAGGGGGCCGATCGGGTATTCCGCAATCGACACTGTCGAAAACTCAAGGAGGATCAGACGTGCCAGAAGCCGCAACTGCCGGTGACATCATGGCTGCCGAGAGCTCAGACAAGCGCGGCGAGATCATCGAGCTCCTGACCAGGGCCTATTGGATGGAGATCGAGACCGTGATGAGCTACATCGCCAACTCGGTCAACCCAGACGGCGTGCGCGCGATGGAGATCCGCGAGTCGCTGGAGACCGACATCCAGGAGGAGCTCGGCCATGCGAAGCAATTCGCCGAGCGCATCAAGGAGCTGTACGGGGTGGTTCCCGGCTCGCTCGACTTCACCCCGGAACAGTCGTTCCTGCAACCGCCCAGCGACCAGGTGGACATCGTCCACGTGATCCGCGGTGTGATCGAGGCCGAGCAGGGGGCCATCGAGCACTACTCGCGGATCGTCGAGGAGACCGATGGCGTGGATCCGGTCACCCAGGACATGGTCGTCGCGATCCTTCACGACGAGCAGGGACACAAGCGGTTGTTCGAGGGCTTCCTACGCGAGTACGAGAAGGAGGGCCTCGCCTAGCCCTTTTGCGTGATTGAACGCCGGGCGAGCGCGGCGAGGTGGTCGACGCCGTGGCGCTCGGCCTCCTCGGCCGCCCGCTCGAGCGCGACCGCCGATTCATCGACGTTGCCGCCATGAGCCAGCACGATGCCACGGATGTACTCACAGCGGGCGGCGTCCAGCGGGCGCTCCAGCTGCTGCCACGCCGCTCTCGCCTCCAGCAACTGGGCAGCACCGGCTTGGCAGTCTGGGTTGGAGGCGCCGGCTGCCTCGCGGGCGGCTGCCGTGCCCACCGGGTAGCGCAGCCGCTCGGCCAGCCGCTCGGCCTCCTCGGCCGCCTCTCGGGCGGCGTCGCCACGGCCGGCGAGCATGAGGTTGAGCGACCGGGCGGAGATCGCCTCCACGGACTGGGCGACCAGCCCGGCGCGCTCGCAGATGTCGAGGGCGCGGGACAGCTCGGTGTCGGCATCGGAGTAGTCGCCCCTCTGCCTCAGTGAGCTCGCGAGCCAGAACAACGCTTGGAAGGCCACCTCGGAGCGCCCGACCTGCTCGGCGAGCTCCGCCGCGTCGCGTAGGAGCTTGGCGGCGGCGTCGAACTCGCCCTCGCGCCAGCGCAGCGTGCCGCGCATCACATATGGAAAGCACAGCTTGCCCGTCAGCCCCTCGCGCTCGGCGAGCGAGGCCGACGCCTCGGTCTCCCGCTCGACCGCCTCCCAGTCGCCACGGTGCCCGGCGAGCTGCGCGAGCGCCGCGTGCAACTCGACCTGGGAGGGGAGGTCGCCCGTCTGCTCGGCGAGTCCGAGGGCCTCCTTGTATGCGGTGGCAGCCTCCGCGTAGTCGGCCTCGGAGACCTCGAGGTGATAGCCGAGCGTCAGCAGGGCTCGCACAGCCTCCGCGGGATCCGACTCGCGCGCCAGCTCCACCGAGCGCTCCAGGTTCTCGCGAGCTCGCTCGGCGTCGCCGATCCTTCCGAAAACTCGGCCGAAGATGCCGTGGGCGCGGCTGGCCGCCGCGGCCTCGCCCAGTCGCTCGGCAAGGCGCAGCGCCTTTTCCGAGGCGTAGATGGCGAGCATGTTGTCGCCGGTGTGCATGTAGAGCGAGGCTGCCTCCTCGTAGAGCCGGACGAGCTCGAGGCAGGGGGGGCCGTCCTTCAGGAGGTCGATGCCGCGCTGGTAGTGCTCGATCGAGCCCTCGCGGCTCCCCTTGTGCCAGAGCGCGGCTCCGATCTTGCGGTGGAGGTCGCCGACCCGCTGCAGGTCCTCCTGCCGGCGGTGATGGTCCAGGCAGTCCTCCCAGACCTCCGTCGCCTGGTCGACCCGGCCCAGCCGAAGTGCGACATCGCCCAGCTTCTCAGCGATCCGCGCCCGCCCGTCCGGGTCGAGGTCACGCCGTACGGAGAGGGCCTTCTCGTAGTGGTTCAGCGCCTCGAGGTTCGAGTAGATGGCCGCCGCGTTGTCCCCGGCGGTCTCCAGGGCCTCGAGAGCCCTGGCGCCGATTGCCGAGAGCTCGGCCTCGTCCAGCCCCGCGTCGGCCCCCAGCTCGGCCGCCCGCCCGTAGTGGTCGGCGACCATTGCGACTACGCCCTCGGAGCGGTCGGCGGCGCGCTCGGAGATGAACTCCCCGACCTCGGCGTGACGTCGCGCGCGCACCGCCTTCGGCAGCGTCGAGTACGCGACGTCGCGGATCAGCACGTGCTTGAACGCATACTCGTGCTCGCCCGCCAGGCGGCTCCCGGCCGTCGGGACGATGAGGTCCTTATCCTGGAGGGACCCGAGGGTCTCGGCCAGCTCCTTGCTCTGACTGGCGAGCGAGAGCAGCGAACCCTCCCAGAAGGTGTTGCCGACGACCGACGCGTGCTGGAGCACCGAGCGCTCCTCGGGGCGCAGCGAGTCGAGCCGTGCGGCGAGCACGGAGTGGACGGTGTCCGGGAGCGTTTGGGCGTCAGGCGAGCCCTCCTCCAGGATCCGGTTGATCATCTCCTCCGCGAACAGGGGGTTGCCGCCGGAGCGCTCGGCCACCTGGCGCATGAGCTCGGAGTGGCCGTTGGCCGCGTCGCCGTCCCCGAACAGCGCGCCGACCAGCTCGCGTGCCCGTTCGGGCTCGAGCGGGTCGAGCGCGATGGTCGTCGCATTGCGCCGGCCGCCGCCCCATCCCGGCCTGCGGTCGAGCAACTCGTCGCGGGCGAGGCAGACGAGAAGCAGCGGACCCCGGACCCAGCGGGCGAGGTACTCGATCAGGTCCAGCATGCCCTCGTCCGCCCAGTGGATGTCCTCGATCGCGAGCACGAGCGGCTTCTGCAGGCAGGCCCCCTCGACGAGCGAGCGGACGGAGGAGAAGATGCGGTCGCGCATGCCCTGCGCGTCCTCGGAGTCGATCGCGACGTTCGCCGCGACCTCGCCGGGGACCTCAATGCCGAGCGGCCGCGCGAGGAGCGCCGCCAGCCGCTCCGGCGGCTCGTCCGTGACGTCCTCCGACACCAGCGCCTCGAAGCCAGTGCTGAGCTTGCGCCACGCCAGATCGGAATCGTCCGTATCGACGATCTCGAACTGGCCGCGGATCACTTCGCCCAGCGCCCAGTAGGCGAGGCCGGTGCCGTACGCGGGGCAGTGGCCGACCCGCATCAGTGGTTGACTGGCATGGGCTCCGACGCCGGCCGCCAACTCGCGGAGCAGCCGGCTCTTGCCGACCCCGGCCTGGCCGATAACGGTCACGAGACGGGGCCGCCCGTCCTTGACGACCTGGTCCAGGAGCGCGCCGAGCCGCTCGGCCTCGTCCTCACGTCCGATCAGCGGCGTCGACGCGCGGGAGATCCGAGTCGGGGTCTCGACCGTCACGCGGACGGCCTCCCAGGCCGGGACCGGCTCGGATTTCCCCTTGAGCTCGAGCGGCTCCAGCTCGTCGTACTCGATGGCACCGCTGGTCAGCCGGTGGGTGATCTCGCCGACCGTGACGCTGCCGGGGCGCGCCGCTGCCTGCAGCCGAGCGGCGACGTTGACCGGGTCCCCCATCACCGTGTAGTCGCGGCCGACCTGCCCGGCGAGGACCTCACCCGAGTTGACGCCTACCCTGAGCAGGAAGGAAGCGTCGGCGATGTCGGCGATGTCGGCGTTGATCTCCTCCATCGCGCGCTGCATGGCCAACCCCGCTCGCACCGCCCGCTCCGGATCGTCCTCATGCGAGATCGGGGCGCCGAAGACGGCCATTACGTTGTCGCCGATGAACTTGTCGACCCGGCCTCCGTAGCGGTCCACCTCCTGGCCGAGGCGCTGGAGCGCGCGGTCCACCATGGACTTCACGGTCTCGGGATCCATCCGCTCGGCGACGGCCGTATACCCCGACAGGTCCGCGAACAGCACGGTGGCCTTGCGGCGCTCCTCTGGGAGGCCGGCGGCAGCGCCCGGCGGGGCCAGGTCGGGCCTGGACGGGGTCACCGGCGCCCCCGCGCCGGCCGCGCCGGCCGCCTCCGCGCCGCCCAGGCCGGTGCCGCACTCGATGCAGAACTTGGCGCCCGGCGGGTTGTCCGTTCCGCAGCTGGGACATGAGGACGAGAGGCCGGCCCCGCAGGACATGCAGAAGCGAGCCCGATCCGGGTTGCGGGTTCCGCACGCGGCGCAGGCGACCTCTCCAGCCATGTGCGCAACGATACGCGGGCCGAGGCCCGCCTATGTGAGATCGGTCACACCTGCAGCCGCCGTGCCGCATAGTCGCCGGATCCGGTGCGGATGTTGCCCACGGATCAGCGCACCCTCCAGGGGCCTATTCGATTGGGATGTCCTCCACCCGCGGGCCCTCGCCTGACTCGCGGCGCTCTTCCTGTGTGAGGTAGTGGTCCGCGAGCGCCCGGACGGCCAGCAGGAGCTCGCGCTGCACGGAGGACCACTGCTCGCGCATCTCCGGAGTGGCGTTGGCGCGGAGGACGTCGCCGAACCGGCAGATCGGGCACCAGCCGACGCACTCGTCCTCGTCACCCTCCAAATGACCCTTCAGCCCGTCGAAGTTCCCGCCCAGCGCCTCGCTGGCGAGACGGGTCCAGTCCCCCGGCGGGCCTGGTGGCCGGTCGAACCCGGGGAACGTGGGGTCCGCATGTGCACGATCGTCCGTCATTCGCGCGCGCCGAAGGCGACCAGGAGCGATCCGCCCTCGAGCTTGGCTCCGGCCGGCGAGCGCCGGGCCAGGGCGGGGGGGAGGATGATCGTCCGCTTCTCCCGGCCGGCCGAGACGACAAGCTCCTGATCGACCTTCTTCACGGAGACCTCGTCCCGCTCGGCGAACGGTACGGCGATCCGCAGCGTCGTCGTCCCGTTCTCGGAACTGATCTCTCGGGCCAGGCCCTCGTACATCACCGCGGCAGGATTGTGATCACCGAACAGCTCAACCCCCAGGCGGTCGAGCATCGCCGGCCCGATGACCTCGGTCGGCAGGTACGGGGCGGTCACGATCGGAACCGGCGCGAATCCGTTCCGTACGTCGGTCAGGCGCTTCTGCTGGCCGGACTGCCACTCGCCGAAGTAGCCGTCGGCCAACTCCTGGGGGAACACTCGGTTGACCACGACCGCGTCGGTCAGATAGCCGTAGAGGTTCAGGTAGGTGAACGTGCGCTGGGCCTCCTTGATCACCATACGGTCCGGGTTCATCACCAGTCGGATCGAAGCGTGGGCGCGGTCGCGGAGTATCTCGTTCATCGAGATCAGGTTGCGGACCAGGTGCTGGACCTCGGTGAATACGTCCTCGCCGGGCAGCTTCACGTCCAGCAGGGTGCGGGCGAGCGGGCGCGCCGCGGCGGCGACCCGCCGCTCCCAGGGGAGCACCTTGTCCAGCCACCAGCGGGCGATATCCGGGAACGAGAGCAGGCGGAGCGTCTCGCCGGTGGGCGCGCAGTCCACGATCACGACGTCGAACTCCCCCGATGCGTGGTGACGCTTGATCTGGAGCAGGCTGAACAGCTCATCCATGCCCGGCGGCACGGTGAGCTCCTCGGCTGCGATGTCCATGACACCCCGATCCGAGAGCAGCTCACCCAGCCACCCCTGAACGGCGCCCCAGTTCCGCTCCATCTCCCGCTGGGCCTGCACCTCCTGGCCCCACAGATGATCGGAGAGCGGCGTGGGGTCGGGGCCGAGGTCGGCCTCCAGCGAGTCGGCGAGGCTGTGTGCCGGGTCGGTGGAGAGCACCACGGTGCGGAGGCCGGCTGAGGCGCAGCGGCGCGCCGTGGCCGCGGCGACGCTCGTCTTGCCCACGCCGCCCTTGCCGGTGTAGAGGATGGTTCGGGGGGTCATGAGGGCAGCGCAGGGTAACGGTACGCCCGTTCGCCGAGCTGATCAGCTGATTTGGCGAAGCAACCCACGGCCAGGCGCCCCGTAACTCGCTACGCTGCGCGCCGGACTTTCTGGAATCCGACGACTGGAGCCTGTCTTGACCCGTACCCGTTCCCTTTTCGCGGCGACCGTGCTCGCCCTTTCCGCCCCGGTGGCCCTTGCGGCCTGTGGCGGCGACGGCGGCAGCAGCGACGCCGACCCGCAGGAGGTCGTCGACGCGACGCTCAACAACGACGAGCAGATCACGAGTGGCGTCATGGACCTGTCCATGGACGGTTCGGCAGGCGATCAGGGCAGCTTCACCCTGAGCCTCAGCGGCCCCTTCCAGGGCGTCGAGGACAACGCGGCGGCGCTTCCCCAGCTCGACCTGACCGCGTCCGTCACGGGCGAGGGCGCCGGCCAGAGCATTGACTTCGAGGGCGGCGTCGTGGTTACCGAGGACAACGCTTACGTGGAGTATGGCGGCGAGACCTACGAGGTCGGCACCGACACCTTCAAGTCCCTGCAGGAGTCGATCGAGGCGTCCGCGTCCCAGGCCGAGGACTCCACCGGCGGCGACGCGGCGGCGAGCTTCCGGGAGGGCTGCGCCCAGGCCATCGAGGCTCAGGGCGGAGACGCTGATGCCTGCGACTTCGAGGTCAGCGGCTGGTTCACGGACCTCACGAACGACGGCACCGAGGACGTCGAGGGCACCGAGGCGGTGCACGTCAGCGGCAGCGTCGATGTCGAGCAGATGCTCGCGGACATCGTCGGGCTCGCGGAGTCGATCCCGGACTCCGCCCCCGTCGACCAGGCCGAGATCGATCAGGCGACGGAGGCGATCTCCGACGCCAGCTTCGACCTCTACAGCGGCGCCGACGACGACCTGCTGCGCAAGCTCGACCTCAACGTCAAGGTCGACCCCTCCGCGGTTGAGGGGGCGACCCCGGTGCCGGTGGATGCCGTCGATCTCGGCATCTCGTTCGCGTTCAGCGACGTCAACGAGGAGCAGACGATCGAAGCCCCGGCGGATGCCAAGCCCATCGACGAGCTCCTGGGCCAGGTCGGACTGGGCGGCTTCGGCGCCCTCGGCGGCCTCGAGGGCCTCGGCGGCTCGGGCCTTGACCTCGGTGGCGGCTCCGGTGGCGATACCGATGCCGTCATCCCTGACAGCGGCTCGAGTCAGAAGTACTTCGACTGCATCAGCGAGGCCGGCACCGATCAGCAGGCCCTAGAGGACTGCCAGAGCGAAGCTCTAACGGCTCGCCCGTAGCGGGTTCTTGCTCGAGGGGCCCCGGCGTTCGCGCCGGGGCCCCTCGTCGTTTCGGCGGGTAGGCTTCCCGGGCGCATGTCAGGTGGCGCGGAAGGCGGTAGCGGGACGGACGGCCGAGGGGGTGGACCGATGAGGTTCCTGCTCTCAGCGCAGGGATGGCCGTACCTGCTCACCCCCTTCATCGTCCTGGCGGTCGTGCTCGAGCTGAGCCACGCGTCCGCGACCACGATCTTCGTCTGCTCGGCGCTGGGGATCATTCCCACGGCCGCGCTCATGGGCCTGGCCACCGAGGAGCTGGCGGCGAAATCCGGGCCGGGGATCGGCGGGTTCCTGAACGTCACGTTCGGCAACGCCGCGGAGCTGATCATCGCGATCTTCCTGCTCGCCGAGGGCCTGCAGGAGGTCGTGAAGGCGAGCATCATCGGCTCGATCCTGGGCAACCTGTTGCTCGTGCTGGGCCTGGCCATGTTCGTCGGTGGCATCGGCCGGGCGAAGCAGGTCTTCTCGAGGACCGCGGCGACAGCGCAGGCGACGATGCTGTTCCTGGCCGTCGCGGCGCTGATCATGCCCGCGATCTTCGCCCTCGTGCAGGGCGGCGGGCTGCCGGGCATCGACGCGGACATCGTCGACTACGGCAGCGACCTGGAGGAGCTCTCGATCGGGGTCGCGATCGTTCTCGGCGTCTCCTACGTCGCCGGGCTGATCTTCTCGCTGCGAACCCATAAGGACATCTTCAATCCGCCGTACGAAGAGGAGGCGCACGAGGGGTTCGGGTGGAGCGTGAAGCGGTCAATCGGGATGCTCGCGATCGCCGGCGTCGCGGTCGGCGTGGTCTCCGAGATTCTGGTCGGCTCGATCTCCGAGGCCTCCGAGTCGATCGGGATCTCGCAGTTCTTCGTGGGCATCATCGTGGTCGCGGTCGTGGGTAACGCGGCGGAGCACTGGGTCGCGGTGCTCGTCGCCAGGAAGGACAAGATGGACCTCGCCGTGAACATCGCCATCGGCTCCGCCGCGCAGGTGGCCCTGTTCGTGGCGCCGATCCTCGTGCTGCTCTCGTTCGTCCTCGGGCCGAGCCCGATGGCCCTCGCGTTCAACGGTTTCGAGCTCGGGGCGGTGCTGATCGCGGTGCTGATCGCGGCCTACACCGCGCAGGACGGCGAGTCGAACTGGTTCGAGGGGATTCAGCTCCTGGCGGTCTATGTGGTGCTCGCCCTCGCCTTCCTCTACGCCTGAACGGTTAAGGGCACGACGTGGAATACCTTCTGCTCGCGGTGAGCTTCGCCGTGATCCTCGCCGCCGCGCTGTTCTTCACGAACGCGGTCGAGTGGGCGGGCCATCGGCTGGGGATCGGCGAGGGCGCGACCGGCAGCCTGCTCGCGGCCGTCGGCACCGCGATGCCGGAGACCCTGATCCCGATCGTCGCGATCATCGGCGGGGCGGAGGGGGCGGAGGACGTCGCGGTGGGCGCGATCATCGGCGCCCCCTTTCTGCTGGCGACGATCGCGATGGCTCTGGTGGGGATCTCCGCGCTCGCCTACCGCACCAGGCGCGAGCAGGGCGTCCACCTGCGCGCCGACGCGGAGGTCCTCGATCGAGATCTCCTGTTCTTCCTCGCCTTCTTCGCCCTCGGGATCGGCGTCGGCCTCGGCGCCCCGGATTTCCTCCAGTGGCCGCTGGTGGCCATGTTCGTCTTCGCCTACGGCGTCTACGTCCGTAACACGCTGCGGGGGGGAGGCGAGGTCCAGGCGGTGGACACCATCGCCCCGCTGTACATGGACTGGACGCCGGGAGACGATCCCCCCACGAGGACCATCGTGCTCCAGCTCGTGGTCAGCCTGGGCGCGATCGTCGGCGGGGCCCACCTGTTCGTCGAGGAGCTTCTGCATGTGGCGGAGCAGGTTGGGGTCGAGCCGCTGGTCCTGTCGCTGGTGCTCGCCCCGCTCGCCACCGAGCTGCCCGAGAAGGCCAACAGCTTCTTCTGGGTGCGGGAGGGCAAGGACAGCCTCGCGCTCGGGAACATCACGGGGGCGATGGTGTTCCAGTCCACGATCCCGATCGCGGTCGGGCTCCTGCTCACCGACTGGGACTTGGACCGGTTCGCCGTCGTTTCCGGCGTGCTCGGCCTGATGGGCGGCGTGATCGCCTACTGGGCGCTGCGCCGGCGCGGTAGGTTCGAGGTGCTGCCCATCACGCTCTGGCTGGCGCTCTTCTTCGGGTTCATCGCCTACGTCGCGCTCACCTAGGCGGCGAGCTCAGCGAGGGCGTCGAGGACCACGTCGTCGTGCGTCTTCGGCGAGACCTTGGGGAACGCCTTCGCGATCTTGAGGTCAGGACCGATGATGAACGTGGCCCTCTGGACGCCCCAGTAACGCTTTCCGTACATGGACTTCTCCGTCCAGGTCCCGAACGCCTCAGCCACCGCGTGATCCGCGTCGGCGAGCAGAATGAAATCCAGCGAGTGCTTGCGGGCGAACTTAGCCACCGCCTGCACGGGATCCGGCGAGATGCCGATCACGCGAACGCCCGCCTTGGCGTACTCGGCCCCGCGGTCGCGCACGCCGCAGGCCTGCTTGGTGCATCCCGGCGTGCTCGCGCGCGGATAGAAGTACAGGACGGTCGTCTGGCCCCTCAGGTCGGCCAGCGAGACGCCGTCGCCGTTCTGGTCGGGCAGCGTGAACTCCGGGGCGGCATCGCCCCCGGTCAGCATCGGCCGGGCACGCTCAGTCGTCAGGCCAGAAGTCCGGCGTCGTCTCGAGGCCGTCCTCGGCGCCGCCCGCTTTGATCGAGCAGATGACCAACTCGGCCTCCTCCGGCCCGTCGTTGTGGATCGAGCGGAAGGTCTCGGCCGCAACCCGCACAGCCGTGTGGGGGCCGACCTCCACGATCTCGTCGCCCAACTTGAAGAGAAGCTTCCCGGAGAGCACGAAGTAAATCTCCTCCTCGCTTGCATGCCGGTGACCGTAGGAGCCCTTGCCGCCGGTACCGACGGGCATCGAGCGCCAGGTGAAGGCGACCTGCTCGGCGGCGAGTGGCTCGGCGAAGAAGCGCATCTCCCCGTAGCCCGGGTACTGGGCCATGAAGTCCGGCGCCTCGTCGCGAGTGACGATGCTGTATCCGCTCATCCTGTCCTCCTCGTTCCCCGGATCGGCCGCTAGTCCTCGCGCCCGACCTCCTGGCCTTCCTCGCCCTCGTTCTCCTCGGAGTCGTCGAGCTCGAGCGCGGTCTCCGAGACGGATCCGGCCAGGCCCGGGTGGTAGTGCGTCTGGAAGCGCTCCAGGGCGGTGTCGCGCGCCTCCTCGTCCACCGGGACCTCGTCGCTGATGCGAACCCAGTCCGCGCCCTCGTAGGCCTCCATGTTGAAGACCTCCTGGTCGATCGAGGCGGAATCGTCCACGATCACGACGACCTCGGTCTGCGGGTTGAAGTAGGTCCCCGGACGGACGAGCGCGTCCTCGATCTCGACGACATGATCCTCGGTGTTCGCGTCCGCGCCCATGCCACCAGATTAAACCCCCACAACCGTCGGCGAGGCGCGGTGGGGCGCTACTGGCCCAGGCTCTCCAGATCCCGCAGCTGGCGCTCCACCTCGGCCTTCACGTCGAGCGGCTCCTCCCCGCGGCGCTCGCGCCTGGCGTTCCGGGCGACGACGAGCTGGCGGACCTCCTCGACCAGCGCCGGGTCATCCGCGGCGGGAGTCGCCGCGGCCTCCTCGGCCGCCAGTCTGGCCATCTCGGTCTCCACGTCGATCGGGTCCTCGCCACGCTCGCGCTGGCGGTACGCCTTGGCCTCCAGCAGCTGGCGAAGCTCCGCGTCGCGGATCACGGCCGCCTGGTCGGCGTCCGAGTCCGTCAGCTGCTGGGGGAGGTCGTGCTCGAACTCGACTGAGAACTGCCCCTTCCCGATCTGCTGGAAGGCCGCCCCGCTGAGCGCGAACGAGAGCGCCCCGATCGGAATCGCGGCGAACACGATGATCAGGATCACCTCACCGTTGGAGATGGCGAGCGTCAGCATCGCCCCTGAGGTTAGATCGGCGCCGCTCTCGGCCTCGTGCGCTACGCTTCCCCGCGGTTGACTGATTGGTCAATCACCCACGAAAACGCTTGCAAAGGAGCACCCCTCAGTGGTCGACTTCACCCTCACCGACGAGCAGAAGGATCTTCGAGAGCTCGCGCACAACTTCGCCGAGAAGGAGATCCGTACCGTCGCCTGGGACTACGACAAGGACGGCATCTGGCCGCAGGAGATCATCGACAAGGCCTGGGAGGTCGGCTTGATGAACACCCACGTGCCAGAGGAGTACGGCGGTCCGGGGCTGGACTTCCTCTCCGGCTGCCTGATCGAGGAGGAGTTCGGCTGGGGTTGCTCCGGCATCGGCACCTCGCTCGCGGCGAACGGCCTGGCGATGACGCCCCTGGCGCTGGGCGGGTCCGAGGAGCTCCAGAGGGAGTACCTCGGGATGCTGACCGAGGAGCCCAAGCTCGCCTCGTTCTGCCTGACCGAGCCGGACGCCGGCTCGGACGTGTCCGGGATGAAGACGACGGCCAAGAAGGTCGGCGACAAGTGGGTCATCAACGGCTCCAAGTGCTTCATCACCAACGGCGGGTACGCCGACTGGTTCACCGTCTACGCGAAGACCGACAAGGACGCCGGTCACCGCGGCATCTCCGCCTTCCTCGTCCCCAAGGACGACACGATCACGGTTGACAAGAAGGAGGAGAAGATGGGCCAGCGGGCGTCGAACACCGCCACCATCACCTTCAACGAGACCGAGATCCCCGAGGGAAACCTTCTGGGGGAGGAGAACAAGGGGTTCAAGCTCGCGATGATGACGCTCGACCGCACGCGCCCCGGCGTGGCGGCGATGGCGGTCGGCATCGGTCGCGCCGCGTTCGAGTTCGCCGCCGAGTACTCGAAGGAGCGCGTCCAGTTCGGCGTCCCGATCGCGATGCATCAGGCCGTCTCCTTCATGATCGCCGACATGGCGACCAAGGTCGAGGCCGGCCGACTGCTCACGTGGTCCTCCGCCTCGCAGCTCGACAACGGGCTGCGCAACACGCTCGCGTGCTCGCACGCCAAGCGTTTCGCCGCCGACTCGGCGATGGAGATCACGACGGACGCCGTGCAGGTCTACGGCGGCTACGGGTTCATCAAGGAGTATCCCGTCGAGAAGCTGATGCGCGACGCGAAGATCATGCAGCTCTACGAGGGCACCTCGCAGATCCAGCGCCTCGTGATCGCGAAGGAGGTCCTGATGGGCCGCGACGTGAACGAGCCGCTTCCCGAGGCGGTCAAGACGCAGACTGCCGCCGCGGAGCAGGAGTCCGAGACGGCCTCCGCCGCCGTCTAGCGGGGCCTCTCGGCGCTACGCCTGGCGGTTCGGGCTGACGGCGATCATCGCGCCGATCACGGTCATCACGATCCCGCCGAGCACGACCCACATGGCCCAGCCGTTGAGGGCCTCGATCGCGGCGTAGCCCAGCACCAGGGCGATGGCGCTGGCGATGACCATGAAGATCCCCAGTGAGCGGGTTGACTTCACGCGCACCCCGGTGTTGCGCTCACGCAGGTCAGGTCGGTCGAACTGCATCCGCTGGTTCTCGGTCATGTTCGACAAAGGCTGCTCCCCTGGTTGATGGCCAGGCGACCCTACGGCCCCGGCGAGGACATGTCAATGACGTGCGTCACGCAGGCTGCGCTTTCCGCACCGTCCTATAGTCGCCCCATGGGCGAGGGCGCCAAGCCGAAGCGACGGGGCTCGGGCCGCCCGGCCGCGGACCCCGTCGCGAGGGCGGCGCGGACCGCGCGCGAGCGCGCCGCGGCGGAGGCCCCGCCGGCGGGCAGGGGCAAGGGGCGGCCGATGGACGTGTTCGGGGGCGAGATCCGGCGGCGCGACGTCGTCCCGCTGCTCGTGCTCCACCTGATCTCCCGCGAGCCCGAGTACGGCAACCGGCTGATCGAGGAGATCGCGCGCATCACGGAGGGGGCGATCTCGGCTAATCCCAACACGATCTACCCGATGCTGCGCGAGATGGAGTCCCGCGGCCTGATCGAGGGGAGCTGGGAGCATCCCGACCGCCGCAGCCGCCGCTACTACTCCCTCACGCGGGACGGCAGGCGCGAGTACAAGCGCCTCCGCAAGGAGGTCGAGCCCTTTCTCGACTCCGTGATCCGCTCGGTAACGCTGATCAAGCAAGAGATCTATCCGTGAGCGAGGCCTCCGCGTCGGTGCTTGTGAATGCCTCGTTGGCCGAGACGTGGGACTACTACTTCGAGCCGCGCCTGTGGCCGTCGTGGGTGGACGGCTTCGGCGGGGTCGTGGCCAGCGAGGGCTACCCGGCCGCCGGTGGCACCCTGCGGTGGCGCTCGACGCCCGCAGGCCGGGGAGAGGTGACCGAGACCGTCGTCGAACATCAGCCGCGCCGCCTGCATCAGGTCTCGTTCACGGACCCGCAGGCGGAGGGCGGCCTCACGGTGAGCTTCGAGATCAAGGGAGAGGGCACCCTGGTCGAGCAGCGGCTGGCCTACCGGCTGAGCGGCGCCGGAGCCTTTGGCCAGGTCTCGGACGTCCTGTTCATCCGCACGCAGCAGCGGCGCTCGCTCGAGCGCTCGCTGATGCACCTCAAGCATGAGGTCGAGGAGGCGGTTCGTGCCGACTAGATGATCCGGCTGGGGTCGCGGCGACGCTCGGCCCGCTACCGTTCCGCGCGCTCTTACCTACCTACCGCATCCCGAACGGAGGGACATGTTCGTTTTCAAGGCCGCCGTCGTCGGCGCCGGCACAATGGGCGGCGAGATCGCCCAGGCCATTGCCGCAGCCGACGTCCCAGTCGTGCTCAAGGACATCAAGCAGGAGTTCATCGACCACGGGCTCGACAAGGCCCGCGAGGTCACCAGGGGACAGCTCGATAAGCTGGTCGCCAAGGAGAAGCTGACCCAGGAACAGGCCGACGCACGCCTCGACGAGGTGATGGGGCGGATCACCGGAACGCTCGACTACTCGGGCTTCGGCGATGTCGACTTCGTGATCGAGGCGGCGCCGGAGAAGATGGAGATCAAGCAGGCGGTCTTCCGCGAGCTCGACGAGGCGACGCCCGGGCATGCGGTTCTGGCCTCCAACACCTCCTCGCTCTCGATCACGGAGATGGGCGACGCCACGCTGCGCCCCGACAAGGTCGTCGGCTTCCACTTCTTCTACCCGGCGTCGGTGATGCCGCTGCTCGAGATCGTCGAGGGTGAGGACACGTCCCCGGAGACGACCCAGGCCGCCTACAACTTCGCGCAGGCCATCCGCAAGCAGCCGATCACCTGCGCCGAGGTCCCAGGCTTCGTCGTGAACCGGATTCTCAACTCGGCGGTCGGCGAGCTCTGGCGGGCTCAGGAGGAGCACGGCCTCTCGATCCAGAAGATCGACGCCAAGGTCGCCGAGGCGCAGCTCGCGCCGATGGGGCCGTTCATCCTCACGGACCTGCTGGGCCTGGACACCGTGATGCACGTCGCGGAGCACCTTCACAACGAGTACGACGTGGAGGGTGAGGACCAGCGCTTCTACGTCCACGCGGGCATGCAGAAGCTCGTCGCCGACGGCAAGCTCGGCGCCAAGTCGGGCGGGGACGGTTTCTACAAGGACGGCCAGCCCCAGATCGAGGGCGATGGCGAGCCCGACGACGCGCTGGTCGAGACGTTCGGCCTCAAGGCGCTCGTCGAGGCGTGCCTGCTGTTGGAGGAGGGCGTCGCGACCGCTCGCGACATCGACCTCGGGATGATGGCCGGCGCCGGCCTGGACCCCAGGCGTGGGTTGTTCCCGCCCTTCATGAAGGCTGACCTCGAGGGCATCGACGTGGTGCTCGAGAAGCTCGAGAAGGCCAAGGAGGTCCATGGCGAGCGGTTCGAGGCGCCGAGGATCCTGAAGCGGCTCGCCGCGCAGGGCCGCCTCGGTCAGAAGGCCGGGCAGGGCTTCTACGCATATCCCCAGCCGGACGAGGGCGATCAGACCGACACCGTGAAGCTGGAGACGCGCGGCGACGTCGCGATCGCCTGGCTCGCCAACCTGCCGATGAACGCGATCTCCCCGCAGGTGATCAAGGACCTCGGGGTGGTCTGGGAGAAGGTCAAGGCCGACGACGACGTCGGCGCGATGGTCATCGCCTCCTCGATCCCCGTCGTCTTCAGTGCGGGCGCCGACATCAAGGCGTTCACCCAGATGGACGAGGGAAGCGAGGAGCTCATCCACAGCGGCCACGCGCTGCTGCGCGAGCTGGGCTCCAGCCGCGTTTCGACCGTTGCCGCGGTGAACGCCCTGGCGTTTGGCGGCGGCTGCGAGCTGGCGATGGCGTGCGATTTCCGAATCGCCGCCGAGTCGGCCGTGTTCGGCCAGCCGGAGATCAAGCTCGGGATCATCCCCGGCTTCGGCGGCACCCAGCGCCTCCCGCGCCTCGTCGGGCCCGGCAAGGGCCTGGAGCTGAACCTGATCGGTGACTCGATCTCGGCCGGCGAGGCCTACGAGCACGGACTGGCCACCCGCATCGTGCCCGACCACGAGCTCTTCGACACGGCGCTGATGTGGGCTCGCAGGCTTGCAGGCCAGGCGCCGGTCGCCGTCGAGCTCATCAAGGAGGTCTCCGACAATGGCGACCTCGACGATGGGATCGAGGCCGAGAAGGCTGGCTTCGCGAAGGCGTTCACCAGCGAGGACGCGCGCGAGGGCATCTCGGCCTTCCTCGGCAAGCGCACGGCGAAGTGGCAGGGCAAGTAGCCGGAGCGTCGGTAACGGCCCCCGAGCGGCTCGTCCGGCTGCTCCGGGAGAGCTCGTCCACGATCGCGCTGACCGGAGCCGGGATCTCGGTCCCGTCCGGGATCCCGGACTTTCGCACCCCGGGGACCGGGATCTGGACCAAGGTCGACCCGATGAAGGTCGCGCACATAGATGCCTTCCACCGAGACACCGCCGGGTTCTGGGAGTACTACCGGCCGCGGTTCGAGATGCTCAGGGATAAGCGTCCCAACCCCGCGCACGAGGCGCTGGCGGAGCTGGAGGGGCGCGGGCTGCTGCAGGGCGTGGTCACGCAGAACATCGACCGCCTGCACGCCGCCGCGGGCTCGCGGCGGGTGATCGAGGTCCACGGCTCCATAGCCACGTCGAGCTGCACCACCTGCGGCGCGAGCTACGAGCTCGAGCGGGTGGCCGCTCTCTTCGACGAGGACGGGATCGCCACCTGCGGCGGGTGCATGGGGAAGGTCAAGCCGGACGTCGTCCTCTTCGGGGAGCACCTCCCGGCCGAGGCGATGATGGAGGCGCAGGAGCTGTGCGCCGCGGCAGAGCTGCTGCTCTGCGTGGGCTCGGCCCTCGAGGTCTACCCCGCAGCCGGCCTCCCGGAGTTGACTCTCGCGGGCGGCGGGGCGGTTGCCATCGTCACCCGCAGTGCGACCCCGTATGACGAGCACGCGGCCGTGCGGCTGGACGGCGACGTGGTGGACGAGCTCACGGCGGTACTGGCCGCGCTGTAGTAGGCAGCGGAATCCGCACGAGAGCCGAGTTATTCCCGCATGGCGGGAAGAATCCGGTCGCCGCACATCGGGCAGGCCCTACGCCGACAGGATTCGCCGGCGGCGGAGCACGCGCTCGCACAGCGCCACAGTCTCCGCAACCTCATCGGCTCGGGCGGCCGACAGCTCGCCGGCCAGCGCCTCGTTCGCGGCCTCCCCGGTCGCTGCTCGGCACTCTTCGAGCTCGGCGAGGTCCGCGACCTGGCGGGCGGCCTGGTCGGCGCCCAGCCGGGCGCCCGCGCCCTCCGGGGCGGGGCTCGCGCTCACCTCGGCTAGCAGCGCCTCCAGTCCGACCCGAAGCTGCAGCGCGGCCTCGCGGGGCCGCTCGCCGTCGAGGTCGGCTCGGGCCCGCAGCAGAAGCGTCTCGCACGCGTCCGGGGCCTCACGGCGTCCCAACGTCGCCGCCAGGCGCTCCTGCGGGCGAAGGGCCTCGACGCGGCCGCGGGGGCCGGGGGAGGGGGGGACTTCGATCGCGTCCGTGAACCGCCCGTCCGCCAGCTCGTCACCGGTTCCGTAACCGACGCGGGTAACGAGGGCCATGGCCGCGGGCACGCCACCGCCATACGGATCCTGCGTTGCCAACCGGTGAGCGTGCAGAGCCCGGTTGACGATGCCCAGGCCCTCGGCGACGAGCTCGTCGGCCTCGTCCGGAGAGCCCCTGAGGGAGGCCAGCCACCCCTCCGCGGCTTCCGCGTCACCGGTGAGCGGCTCGGGCTGGATCACCGTCAGGCGCGTCACGGGGACGTCGGGAGCGTCTTCGGTCGCCTCCTTCGCCTTGCCCCGCCTGCGGCGCCCCCGCTTCATCGCGACGGCCAGGCCGCTCACGCCGCCAACGACCAGGACGTGCTCGGCATCGCCGGCCGCCGAGCGGACGATGTAGCGACCGTCGTCCGGGCCGAGTCGGCCGGGGTAATCGAACTGGACGAAGGGGAGAAGGTCCGCGATGGCGGCGAGGAGGCTACTCGCCGACGTGTGCGGCGGAGGCGCGGTGGGACTGCTTGCCCTTCCGGTCGCTGGCCGGTAGCGAGAACTTCGATGCCTTGGTCGGAACATCGGGGTTGTCGATCTCGGCGATCCGGCCGATCAAGCGCTTCCACTGGTCGGGCTTGAGGAGCTGCACGAACTGTTCGTCCTCGCCGGAGCCCGGGCCTGCGACGGGGGAGTAGCCGACGTGGACGTGGTCGTGGTGGTCGCCCATCGCGAAGCTCGGTCCGCCGAAGTCCATCAGCGAGATCACCTGATCCGGGAGCATCGTCCCCTGGAGCCGCATCGCGTCGCGGACCAGGGCCTCGGTCAGCGTGCCCGGGCCTTGGTTGCCCAGCACGGCCTGCCCGTTGATCTCGGCGATGTCGATCGCGGAGCCGAAGGAGTGGTGGCTGACGTTGCCGGAGCTGGTGATGCTGGACTCGCGGCCGCACAGCATCGAGGTGATCGTCAGACGGTAGCCGCGGGCGGTCAGGTACTCCATGATGCCCATCAGGCGGCGGTCAATCTGACCGTCCTGGATGTAGTCGCGGTCGCAGGCGGCCAGCTGGAGGCCCGGGTTGGCGAGCACCCGCCGCGCGAGCTGCTCCTTCGACATCAGGAGGATCTGGCCGATGCTGACGCTGGTGCCCTCGAACGGGTTCTTGCCGGCGGCGCGGTAGATCGCGGTCGCCTCGAGGAGCTTCCAGCCATCGAGGATCGGCTTGGGGTCGATCTTCGGGGCGCCGCGGCCGGCCGGGCGGATCGCGAAGTGCACGTGGGGGGCCATCTTGCCCTCGGAGCCGATGCGGCCGAGGACGGTGCCTGCGACGACCTTCGACCCCTCGCGCAGAGCCTCAAGCTCCATCTGGTCGGAGTCGAACTCCATGACGCCGCCGAGGTAAGCCTTGAAGCTCTCGTAGCCGGGGAACCGATCGGCGAGCATGTCGTCGAGCTGGCCGGTGACGTCGGCGCGGCCGACGTTCTTCGGACGCTCGGGGAAGGCGTAGAGGCGCTCGCGCATGTCCTCTGTGTTGAGCGGGCCCAGCTGCTCGGCTTCGTCAGGGCTGGCCGGCTCCGAGCGGTCGGCGTCGGAGGAGGCGAGGAGGCGCGCGTCGTCGTCCGAGCGGGAGCTGTCGCTCGCCGGGGCCTTCGGCTTGGCGTCGTCGGAGGGGCTGACGAGGCGGAAGTCGGCGGCGGTCAGCTTCTGCTCCTTCGGCACCGGATAGGCCTCGGAGATGCGGCCGAGCCCCGCGTAGGTGAAGCGGTTGCCGTAGGAGTCGCGCAGCACGATGTACTTGCCGAGCTTCTCGTTCTCGCCGACCTCCTCGATCACCCCGTCGTTGACCGCGACGACCGGCGCCCCCGCCTTCGAGTAGATGTTGATCCCTCGACGTGTGGGTGAGGCTGAGACGACATCGGCGGCGTTGCCGGCGACGCCCTTCCTTGGCGCCGACCGCTTCGCCGCGTCGCGTTCGGAGATGTCGTCGGCGTAACGCGCGTCGGCGGCGACCGGGAATCGGGCGCCCTCGGTGAGGCCCGTCAGCGAGCCGACCAGGTCGTCCGGCAGCTTGCCGTACTGCTTGGCGTAGAGCAGCACCTCGTCCACGTACCAGTCGGCGTGGTTGTAGGCGAAGATCGCTGTGCGTAGGTCGTTCTCACCGCCGGCGGCGTTGAGGTAGCGGGCCGCGGCGCAGATCGCGTCGACCGGGTTGTAGGGATCCTTGCGCCCGTCGTTGTTGGCGTCCACCCCGTAGGCCTCCCAGGTGGAGGGGATGAACTGCATCCAGCCGACGGCGCCCGCGGTCGAGACGTTGAGGTTGGTGCCGAACGCGGTCTCGATGCGGTTGATCGAGGCGAGCACCTGCCACGGGATCGAGTACTGGGTGCCACACGCCTGGTAGATCGGGAGCAGGAACGGCGGGATCGAGAACTGGTCGATCACGAAGTTGGGGACGCCCATCGGGGCCGGGCCGAAGTCGGCAACCGTGAGGGTGGGGTTGGTGTCAGTTGGCGAGCCGTCGGCGTTGCGCTCGGCCGGCTCGTCCATGGGCTCGTCGGGCTTGTCGGAGCCGTTGCTGCCGGTGCCGCCGGAGCCGCCGCTGCTCGTGCCGCCGGAGCCGTTGCCACCGCCGGAGGACCCGTTGCCCCCGCCGCCGCCGCCGGTACCCGGATCGCCGCCGCCGGGGCCAGTGCCGGGGCCGGGCGGAGGATCGGTCGGAGGCGGATCGGTCGGCGGCGGTACCGCCGCGCCCGCCTCGGAGTTGTCGAGCGGCCCGCTGCAGTCGCCGTCCGCGAGGTCGGTGCGGCCATCGCCGTCGTCGTCACGGAGGTTCGCGCACTGGGGAAGGCTGCCGAGCGGAGGCAGGTTCTCGCCTCCGGGCAGGTTGATGCCGACGCCCTGCTCGGAGCTGTCGAGGAGCCCACCCCTTGCGCCCGCGGATCCGACCACCACGAGAGCCCCCGTGATGGTCAGCGCGATCGCTAGAAGAAAGTTCCGTCTCATCCCAAAAAACCCCGGCGGCCTTCCGGCCCTGCCGACCCCTCGATCGATGCCTTGGCAATCGCCTGCTCAGGAGCGCGGTAGACGCTACTTGCTCGACTCATGCCCTGCAACGATCTAACGGGCGTGGCAACCGTACCCGAAACCGTCGGATTGATGCGCAGGTAGTCGGCCACTTAATCCTCGCCAAACAATCGGCAGGGAGCCGTCAGTCCTTGAAGGGGCCCGGCGGGACGATACGCTCCGGCCCCGGGCGGCGCGCGGGTCAATGGACGAGAACATTGCTGAACAGAGCGAGGGTGGAGGCATCCGGGCGAAGGGGGAGGAGGCGCTGGGCGAGCTCGCCGAGGCGTTGCTGGACAACCCCGTGTTCAGCCAGGCCGTCTCGCGGGCGCTGGGCGCGGGCGAACGCGCGGCACAGGCCCAGCGCAGCGCCATGAGCGCAGTGGGCGTGCCGGCCTCCGCAGATGTCGAGCGCGTCGAACGACGCGTGCGCTCGCTCTCCACGCGCCTCGAGGAGATCGAGGACCGGCTCGACGAGCTGGCAGAGAGCCTGTCCGCGCTGCGCTCCCAGGTCCGCTCCAACTCAGCGGAAGAGGGCGGCTGAGGCCAGGCGCCCCAGGGCCAGGGACGCGGTCTCCACCTCGCCGTCGCTCAGCCGCCGCCTCCCGTCGCGGGCCACGACCAAGGCGCACCCGACCTCGACCCCGAGTCGAGCCCCGACCTCGAGCAGCGCTGCCGTGCCCAGGTCGAGGACCGCTGCACCGGCGCGGAGCCAGCCCTGATGGCGAGCGTCTGCCCGCGGGTCGTAGTAGAGGTCGGTGCTCGCCACCACGACCCGGTCGAGGCGTGGCTCGCCGGAGCCAAGCGCCTCGGTCAGGCCGGGATCGGCTTCGATCGAGGCGGTCGCGCCCTCGGCACTCGCCGGCGGCAGCGCGGCTGTGGCCACCACCAGATCGCCGGCGGCGACATCCGGATCCAGCGCCGTGCAGGTGCCGAGCCGCACCGCCCGGCGAACCCCGAGGGAAGCGAGCTCCGTGAGCACTACCGCCACGCTCGGGCCGCCGATTCCGGTGGATTGCACCGTCAGCTCGTCGCCACCAGGGGTGCGCGCTGTGTAACCCCAGAGGCCGCGGGCGTGGTTCGCCATGCGCGGAGCGTTGAGGAGCTCCTGGGCGAGCGCGAGCGCGCGGCCCGGGTCCCCGGGGAGGACGGCCGCGGGCGCGATCGCCGCTGTGGGGCGGAGGTGATCGGTCATCGGAGAGGTTCTAAGCTTCCCAGCCCTTGACCGAGAAGCGTGAAGAGAAGGGTGATCGCGGTGTCGGCGACGCCCTGCGGGACGCCGTCGAGCGCACGATGGCTGCCACGGCGGGCTCGGCCGCCGGCACGCGCGAGCGCGCCGGCGAGCTCGTCGACGAGCTCGCGCGGCGCGGGCGCGAGGCCGGCGACGAGCTGAGCCGCCGAGGTCAGGAGGCGCGGGAGGAGATCACCAGGCGTGGGCAGGTCGCCGGGGCGGGGCTCGCCAAGCGTGGCCAGGGGGCCGGCGCCGAGCTGGCCCGCCGCCTGGAGGTTCTCGAGGCCCGGCTCGCCGAGGTCGAGGAGGGTCTGCGGCGCCAGGCCGGGGAGGAGCCGCATGCGACGGAGGACCCCGCGCCCGTATCTAAGCCTGAGGCTGAGGGTTAGCCATGGACGGAGAGCGCCGGATCGTCATCACCGGGGTCTCGGGCCACTGGGGCTCGGAGCTCGCCAGGCGTCTGGCGCGCGACCCGGCGGTCTCCTACGTCGGGGGGATCGACGCGACCCCACCGGCGCAGGAGCTCGAGCTCACCGAGTTCATCGAGGCCGACATCCGCAATCCACTGCTCTCGCGGGTCCTGCCGGCGACCGAGGCGGACACGGTGGTTCACTGCGGCATCCTGCTCTACCCGGAGCCCGGCAAGCCGGCTCGAGCCCTGCACGACATCAACGTCATCGGGACCCTGCAGCTGCTGGCGGCCTGCGAGCGCACGCCGACCCTCAAGCGGGTCGTCGTGCGCGGCTCGGCGGCGATCTACGGGTGCGAGGGCGCCACGCCCTCGTTCTTTACCGAGGACCTCGCGCGACGGATGCCCCTGCGCACCAGGTTCCAGCGCGACATCTCCGAGCTCGAGGACTACTTCTCCAACTTCGCGCGCCGCCACCCGGAGATCGCCTGCTGCATGCTGCGCCACCAGCCCGAGATCGGCCCCGGGCTCGACACGCCTATCGCCCGGTACCTGTCGCTCCCGGTGGTCCCGACTCAGCTCGGCTTCGATCCCCGGCTCCAGTTCATGCATGCCGACGACGCCACGGGGGCGCTCGCGGCGGCCGTCGCCGGCGAGGTGCGGGGGGCCGTCAACGTGGCCCCGAGCGGCTCCATATCGCTCAGCCGGGCGCTGCGCCTGGCCCGGCGTCCCGCCGTCGGGATCCCGCATCCGCTGTTCGAGCCGGCCCTCTCGCGCCTGGGCGACCGCCTCGGCGTCGGTCGGCTCTGGGGTGACGGTGTGCGTCTGCTGCGGTACGGCCGCGGCGTGGACAACACGCGGCTGCTCGACGAGGTCGGCTACCAGCCCAGGTTCGACGCCGAAGGGGCCATCCGCGACTTCGTCGCCGGACTGAGAGGCCGCAGTATCGGCCCTGCGATTCATCCCGGCGCTCTGGTCGATCGGCTCGGCGGGGCGCGACCGTGAACGCCACTGCATCCGCGGCGCCCGAGGCACTCGCCGACTTTCTGCGCCGCCTCCGCCACGGGGTCGAGGGCGGCATGGATCCGCTGAACGCGGCCGAGGGGGCCGCATCGGCGCTGCCCGACCGGTTGCAGCGCGCGCTCGAGACGATCAGCCGCCGGCTCCAGGGCGAATACCACGAGGACGAGTGGGGCTTCGACGAGGACTTCGCCGAGGCCGTGTACCCGCTCTTCGAGTTCCTCTACGAGGTGTGGTGGCGAGTGGAGACGACGGGCGTCGGGAACGTGCCAGGGCATGGCCGGGCCCTTCTGGTCTCGAATCACGCCGGTGCGCTCTTCCCCTTCGACGCGTCGATGATCCTCGGCGCGATCATGAAGGAGCACCCCCTGCCCCGGTGGGCCCGGTTCATGGTCCTCGACTGGGCGTTCGTCCTGCCATACCTCTCGAGCTTCATGCGACGCGTGGGCGGCGTGCCGGCCAGTCCCTTCAACGCGATGCGCCTGTTGCGCCAGGACGAGTTGGTGATGGTGTTCCCCGAGGGCGTCAAGGGCACCGGCAAGCCGTTCTCGGAGCGCTACCGCCTGCAGCGGTTCGGCCGGGGCGGCTTCGTGGAGGTCGCCTTGCGAACCGGCTCGCCCATCGTCCCGGTCGCGGTCGTCGGGTCCGAGGAGATCTACCCGAAGATCGGGGACAGCCGGACGATCGCGAAGGCCGTCGGCGCTCCCTTCGCACCGATCACCCCGACGTTCCCCTGGCTCGGGCCGCTCGGGCTGATCCCGCTGCCATCTCGATGGCGCATCGAGTTCTGCGAACCGATCGACCTCTCCGATCACGGGCCCGAGGCGGCCGATGACCGCCGCGTGGTCTTCGACGTCTCCGAGCAGGTTCGCGACACCATCCAGCAGAAGCTCTACGAGAATCTCGCCAAGCGCTCGTCGGCCTTCCTTTAGCAGCGACCGCCGCGCGGATATATTCCCCCTATGGGTAGTGCGGTTGCGCTCAAGGGAGATACGGTCGAGGGCCCCGCGCCCTCGCACGCCGAGTTCCGGGAGCTGCTCGAGCGGGTGTTGGTGGAGGTCGATGCCGATTCTCGGATCGGGCCGTTGCTGCGCGCGGCGGACATCCGGCTGCGCTTCCGCTACCCGGACGTGGACACGACGCTCAACGTGGCGGCGACCGACGACGAGGGCCATCACCTCAAGTGGGCGTTCTCCGACGAGGTCGACTGGACACCAAAGCTGCGTCTGGAGATGAACTCAGCCGTGGCGAATGGCTATCTCCAGGGCACGGAGAGCCTCGCGGTCGCCGTCGCCCGGCGCCGGGTCCGCGTCAGCGGCGACTCCAAGGCGACGCTGCTCTACCTCCCGGCGCTGCGGCTCGTATGTGAGCCCTACCGGCGGATCGTCCGCGCGGACTATCCGCACCTGGCGATCGCCTGACCTCGCCCGTAGGACATGACCCGTTGACACCCCGCGTCGCCAGGCGTAGTGTGGAGTTCACCAAGAAGGCAACAGGCCGCAGTGGGTTCCCCGGCCCCCCGCCCCTAGGCGACTGGGGCGGGATGGCGAGGACCCCGCGAGGTGCCCTCGGCACCGCAGGCCGACGTAGCGGGCCGTGACGTCCGCAAGCGACGGGGCCCATGCGACCCCGTCGCCACGTCCGGGGGTCGTTCGCGGTAGCTCCGGTGGTCACAGATGCGTGGCCGGCCGGCAGGTAGCGTGCCCGCTGTGAGCGACGATGCGATCAGCCTGAGCGAGGCGGCCCGGATCTCCGGGGTGTCGGCATCAACCCTGAAACGGTGGGCTTCGGAGCGGGTGATACCGGTTCGGAAGGGACGGTGGACACGAGCCGCCGCGGCCCAGGCGCGCGTCGTCTCGCGCATGCGTGAGCGCGGGCACTCTTTGGACGAGCTGCGCCGTGCGGTCCGCGACGGCCGGCTCGCGTTCGGGTACATCGAGGACGTTCTGCCCGGAAGCGAGCGCTCGCTAACGCGGGACACGGCCGCCGAGATATCCGGCCTCGAGGAGCAGCTGATCGAGCGGATCATGTCGCTGCTGGGCACGCCGACGGCGCTCGAGGGCACCCTCACCGCCGAGGACGCCGAGGCGATGGAGACGATCGCGGCGGTGCTGCGTTCCGGCTTTCCGCTGGTCGCAGTGCTGCAGTTGATCCGCGTGTACGCGCAGTCCATTCGCAAGGTCGCCGAGGCGGAGGTACGCCTGTTCCACCTGTTCGTGCACGAACCGCTGATTCGCCAGGGCGTGAACTCCCTCGAGATGGCGGAGGAGATGGAGGGGCTCGTCCGCGAACTGCTGCCCCTCACCTCTCCGCTGATGGAGTACGTGCATCATCGGTACCTCCGCTTCTACCTCGAGCAGGACGTGGTGGGGCACATGGAGGCGGAGTTGGCGCCCGGGACGATGGGGCGAGTACAAATGGCTTTCTGCTTCGTCGACCTCACCGGCTTCACCCGCTACACGGAGGAGGAGGGCGACGAGGAGGCGCTCGACCTCGTCGAGCGGTTCGTCGACAGCGTCGAGGCGACCCTTCCGAACGAGGCGCTGATCGTCAAGACCATCGGCGACGAGGTCATGATCGTCTCGCCGGACCCCGTCACGCTGACGGAGTGGTCGGTGGGATTCCTCGGTCTCTTCGGCGAGCGCCCCCAGCCCCGGGTGGGCCTCCACTACGGCAGGGCCGTCTATCGCGACGGTGACTATTTCGGGGGCGAGGTCAACCTGACCCACCGCGTCGTCGCCAGGGCTCTTGGCGGCGAGGTCATGATTACGGCCGCCGTGGTCGACGCGATCGGGGGGTCGGACTACCTGAGCTTCGAGCCGATCGGCCGGGTTGAGCTGAAGGGTCTCTCCGAGCCGGTCGAGCTGTTCGTCGTCACCGCGCTCGAGGCCGAGGCGTAGGCCGCACGGTTTTACGCCGGGGGCGCGACGTAACATCACCCCGTGGAGAGCGCTGCCAGCCCACGGCACCGGGATCGCGACGCTGCGCTCGCCGAGTTGGCCACCGCGGCCAACGCGAGCGGCCTGATCTCGCACGGCGGCACGGCCGTGGTGATGGTCTCCGGCGGCGCCGACTCCGCCTGCGCGGCGGCCGCCCTCGCCCGGCTGCTCGACCCCGGTGACGTCCACGCACTTCACGTCAACTACGGGCTTCGTGATGGCGCCGCCGCCGACGAGCGCGCCTGCCGTGAGCTCTGCGGCGATCTGCGCCTGGACCTCCACGTCGAACGCCCGCGGCTCGAGGCCGGGAACCTCCAGGCCGCGGCCCGCGAGGCCCGCTACGCCGCCGCCGAGCGGCTGCGGGACAGGGCCGGCGCAGAGGTGGTGGTCACCGGCCACACCCGAACGGACCAGGTCGAGACCGTGCTGTACCGGCTCGCGGTATCTCCGGGGGCGCGGGGCCTGCTCGGCCTCTCTCCGCGCAACGGCAGGGTCGTGAGGCCGCTGCTTGGGCTGGATCGGGCCGACACCCGTCGCCTGGCCGCCGCCGCCGGCCTCCGCTTCAGCGATGACGAGACGAATGACGACCCGGCGTTCGCTCGCAACCGCGTCCGGATCGAAGCCCTTCCGGTGCTCCGCGACCTAAACCAGGCCGCCGAGCGGAACATCGCGGAAACCCGGGCCGAGCTGGCCGAGGACGCCGCGCTGCTGGAGCGCGTGGTCCTCGAGGAGCTGCAGCGGATGAACGCCGGAGCGGGCGACGTCGCGGTCGCCGCCGACGAGCTCGCCCGCCGCGAGCCCGCGCTCCAGCGGCTGGCGCTTCGGGCCCTGGCGGAGCGCGCATCCGGCCGGCCGGTGGCGCTGGGGCGCTCCCTT
This sequence comes from uncultured Solirubrobacterales bacterium, assembly GCA_963807385.1. Classification (GTDB taxonomy): domain Bacteria; phylum Actinomycetota; class Thermoleophilia; order Solirubrobacterales; family 70-9; genus JBDTSW01. The sequence goes on along the minus strand of CAWEBQ010000003.1, from coordinate 91,996 downwards.
GCCGCGGAGATCCTCCGGCTGGCGCACGCTCCCGAGGGCGGAGTGGTGGATCTGGGTTCCGGCCTGCGGGCCATCTGCGAGGGCGGCACGGTGAGGTTCGCCGCGCTCCGGCCGACGGACGCAGCGCCAACGCCGGTGCTGCTCGGCGTTCCCGGGGTCGCCCGGATCGGAGGGTGGGAGCTTCGCGCGGAGCTGCATCCGGCGCCCGTGGAGGCGGCGGGGCCGGAGCTCGCCACCCTCGACGCCGCGGCGCTGGCGAGCGAGGTCGAGGTCCGGACCTGGATCGATGGCGATCGCATGCAGCCCCTGGGCATGGGCGGGACGAAGACCCTCGGCGACCTGCTCGCGGAGCGCGGGATCCCCCGCTCGCAGCGGCGCACGATCCCGGTCGTCACCTCTGGCGGTGAGGTGGCTTGGATCCCGGGAGTCGCGGTCGGCGAGCGCTTCCGGCTCGGGCCGGAGACCGCCCACGTCGCCGTCCTGACGGCTCGCCTGACAAAGTAGGGGCCGGGTGATCATTTAGATGGCCGGCATCGGCGAGATCCTCGTGAGCGAGGAGGACCTTGAGCGGCGTGTCAGCGAGCTGGGCGCTGAGATCAGCCGCGACTACGCCGGGCGAGACCTGCTGCTGATCGGCGTCCTCAAGGGCGCCGTGCCGTTCCTTGCCGACCTCATGCGTCAGCTCGAGGTCGAGTGCGAGGTCGACTTCATGGCCGTCTCCTCCTACGGTTCGGCCACCGACTCCTCGGGCGTGGTCCGGATCCTGAAGGACCTCGACGCATCGATCGACGGTAGGGACGTCCTGCTCGTCGAGGACATCATCGACTCCGGCCTCACCCTCCACTACCTGTTGAAGAACCTTCGCGCCAGAAACCCCGCCTCGCTCGAGGTATGCGCACTGCTCACAAAGCCCGAGCGGAGGCGCGTTGACCTGCCGATCCGATACGTCGGCTTCGAGATCCCCGACCGGTTCGCCATCGGCTACGGGCTGGACCACGCGCAGCACTACCGCAACCTGCGGTACGTGGCGGTATTGGACGACTGACCCGGTCGTCCCAGCCCTGCGTAGAACCTTGAGGAACGCTTGATGCGTATTGGTACGCTGAAAATCGTCGCAGGGCCAGAAAGACCCTTAGCCATGCCGCAAAACAACCATCCCCAGATGCGAGCGAGCCGACGATGAGACGGCTCTTCCGCAGCGCCGCGTTCCCGATTCTGATCGTGATCGTCCTCGCCTTCTTCGCCCAGCGGCTGATCAGCCCGGGCGAGCAGGAGGACCCGCCGACCTACAACGAGTTCATCGCCCAGATCGAGAACGACCCCGAGTCGATCAAGACGGTGACGCTGGCCCCGAAGACGCAGACGGCGAAGGTCGTGGAGACGAACGGGGAGGAGTACTCGACGGGCTACCCGCCGAACACGGAGGAGTCGCTGGTCAACACGCTCCAGCGCAACGACATCGACACGGACGTCGAGAGCACGGGCGGATCGGGCTTCCTCAACATCCTCACCTACATCCTTCCGTTCCTCCTGTTCTTCGGGTTCTGGATCTTCCTGATGAACCAGATGCAAGGCGGGGGCTCGCGGGTGATGAGCTTCGGCAAGTCCAAGGCGAAGCGTATGTCGGTCGACGCCCCGAAGATCACCTTCCGCGACGTCGCCGGCGTCGACGAGGCCGTGCAGGAGCTGCACGAGATCAAGGAGTTCCTCGAGAACCCCAAGAAGTTCCAGTCCCTGGGCGCGCGGATCCCCAAGGGCGTGCTGCTGTACGGACCTCCCGGCACCGGCAAGACCCTGCTCGCCCGCGCCGTCGCCGGCGAGGCCGGCGTGCCGTTCTTCTCGATCTCAGGCTCCGACTTCGTCGAGATGTTCGTGGGCGTTGGCGCCTCGCGCGTGCGCGACCTCTTCGAGCAGGCCAAGCAGAGCTCCCCGTGCATCATCTTCATGGACGAGATCGACGCCGTCGGGCGCCATCGTGGCGCCGGCATGGGCGGCGGCCACGACGAGCGCGAGCAGACCCTGAACCAGCTTCTAGTGGAGATGGACGGGTTCGAGATGAAGGACAACATCATCCTCATCGCGGCGACGAACCGGCCCGACATCCTCGATCCCGCCCTGCTGCGGCCCGGTCGGTTCGATCGTCAGGTCGTGGTCGACCGCCCCGACCGGCTGGGGCGCCGCAAGATCCTCGAGGTTCACACCCGCGGCAAGCCGCTGGCGAAGGAGCTCGACCTCGACACGCTCGCAGCGCAGACCCCGGGGTTCACCGGCGCCGACCTCGCGAACCTCATCAACGAGGCAGCGCTGCTCACGGCCCGCACCGGCAAGCGCGAGATCACGATGGTCGAGCTCGAGGAGGGGATCATGCGCGTGATCGCCGGCCCCGAGAAGAAGACGCGGGTGATGTCGGAGAAGGAGCGGCTCGTCACCGCCTACCACGAGATGGGGCACGCGATCGTCGGGCATCGGCTGCCCAACTGTGACCCCGTCCACAAGATCTCGATCATCTCGCGCGGGCAGGCCCTGGGGTACACGATCGCCCTCCCCGGCGAGGACAAATTCCTCACCACGCGCGCCGAGCTGACCGACAACATGGCGATGACGCTGGGCGGTCGCGCCGCCGAGGAGATCGTCTTCTCCGAGATCACCACCGGCGCCTCCAACGACCTCGAGAAGGTGACGGAGAGCGCCAAGGCGATGGTGATGCGGTACGGGATGTCGGAGCGTCTCGGCCCTCGCGTGTTCGGGCACGACCGCTCGCAGCCCTTCCTCGGCCGGGAGTTCTCCGCCGAGCCCGACTACTCGGACGAGATCGCGCGGGAGATCGACGACGAGATCCGCCGCATCGTCGAGGAGGGTCACCAGACTGCGCGCGGCATCCTCGAGGAGAATCGGGAGCAGCTCGAGCGGATCTCGAAGATCCTGCTGGATCGTGAGACGATCGACGCTGAGCAGTTCGTGAAGCTCCTCGACGGGGCGGCGGAGTCGGAGGTGTTCGCCGCTGACGACGCCGAGGCGGAGGCGGCCGCCGAGGCGGAGGAGGCTCCCCCGGAGCCGGAGAAGAAGCCCGCGCACGAGGGCCCTCGGTCCGTCACGCCGCCCCGTCCCGGTTTCGCCGGCGGCTCCGCCGAGATGCGCGCCGACGACCCCGACTCGCACTAGCGATACTGGCCGCGCATGGCGCGGCTGATGGGCATTCTCAACGTCACCCCGGACTCGTTCTCGGACGGGGGGCTCTACCTGGACCCCGACGCCGCGGTCGCGCACGGCTGCGGGCTGGCGGCCGAGGGTGCCGAGATCGTGGACGTGGGCGGCGAGTCGACCCGGCCGGGCGCGGCCGGGGTGGAGGCGGCCGAGGAGGTGGCGCGGACGGCGCCCGTGGTCGCCGGGCTGGTTCAGGCCGGGATTGCGGTGTCCATCGACACCTCGAAGGCGGCCGTCGCGGAGGCGGCCTTGGACGCTGGCGCCGGGATGGTCAACGACGTGACCGCGCTCGCCGGCGAACCGCAGCTCGGCTCGCTCTGCGCCGATCGCGACTGCGAGCTCGTGCTGATGCACATGCAGGGAACGCCCCGGACAATGCAAGAGGCCCCGACCTACGACGACGTCGTCGATGACGTGCGCAGGTTCCTCGCCGAGCGGATTGAGCTAGCCATCACCGCCGGAGTGGCTGAGGACCGCATCTGGGTCGATCCCGGGATCGGGTTCGGCAAGACGCTCGAGCACAACCTCGAGCTGTTGCGGCGGCTGGAGGAGCTCTGTGACCTCGGCCGGCCGGTCCTGGTCGGCACCTCCCGCAAGAGCTTCATCGGGAAGCTCGACGGGCCGCGAGGTGGACGACCGGCTCGGTGGCACGATCGCGACCAACGTCCTCGCCCTGCGGGCGGGGGCGGAGATGTTCCGGGTGCACGATGTCGCGGCTCATCGTGAGGGGCTCCACGTCGCCGAGGCCATTCTCGGCGCTTGCGTCTGGCGAGACGCGGGCCCGCGGGTCTGATCGGAAGCAGCGCATCCAGCGCCTCGGTCGGCCGCCCCGAACTATGATTCGCACGTACCCGAGGGGAAGAGGGGAAGATGCGTGCAACTCGAGGAAGGGTTCTGCGGATCGCCGCGCTCGCGTGCACGACGACCTGCGCTGTAGCGGTAGCGATCGCACCGGCTGCAGCGGAGGCGCCGGCGAAGGCGAAGGGTCTGAGGTTCAAGGTCAAGACGGAGCAGGACCTGACGGGCGAGATCCACGTCGCAACGTCCAAGGACAGCGGCGGGCACAAGATCACCTCGATGCTCTTTCAAGCCGACACCCTGATGGACTGCGGTGGCTTCACCCGGGAGGCGGGAATCTCGCAGGCCGACGAGGTGGACAGGGGCTCGAGCCACATCGACCTGATCTACCACCTCGACGCCTCCACGCCGTACCACACCGCCTACGGAGGCTGGGCCGTCTTCGGCAAGTTCACGCCCGGGCGAAGAGGCCACTCGCTGCCCTGGACCAGGGCGAGCGGCCGTTTGAAGCAGTACTCCGTTTACGACTCCGAGAACTGTACGAGCGGCAGGGTCGACTGGCATACGACGAACGTCCGCCCCTGGAGCCCGTAGCGGCCAGATTGGGCTGAACGTGGAGTTCGGCCTGGCGATATTCCCCACTGAGGACTCGTTGCCCCCGCGGGAGCTCGGGCGGATGGCCGAGGAGGCCGGGTTCGAGTCTCTGTGGTTCACGGAGCACACGCACATCCCGGCCAGCCGCGAGACGCCGTATCCCGCGGGCGGCGAGCTCCCGCGCGAGTACTCCCGGCTCTACGACCCGTTGATCGCGCTGACCGAGGTCGCCGCCGTCACCGAGCGGCTCCGGCTGGGCACGGGCCTGCTGCTGATCGCGGAGCGGGACCCGATTACGACCGCGAAGGCGGTGGCGAGCCTGGACGCGCTCTCCGGCGGGCGCGTGGAGCTGGGGGTGGGCGCCGGCTGGAATCTCGAGGAGATGCGAAACCACGGCACCGACCCGGAGCGGCGCTTCGGGATCATGCGCGAACGGGTCGAGGCGATGAAGGCGATCTGGACCCAGGAGGAGGCGTCCTTCCACGGGAAGTACGTCGACTTCGACCCGATCTGGTGCCGGCCAAAGCCGGCCCAGAAGCCACATCCGCCGGTGATAGTTGGCGGCAACGGCAGGACGGTGTACGACCGTGTGATCTCCTTCGGGGACGGCTGGATCCCCAACTACCTGGGCGATGTTGAGAAGCTCGCGGCCAGGATCGAGAAGCTCGGCCGGCTGGCCTCCGAGGCGGGGCGCCCGGCGCCGCAGGTGACCGTCTACGGGAGCCCTCGTCGACCGCGCGGCGATCGACCGCTTCGCCGAGGCGGGGGCGTGCCGGTGCGTCTTCTGGCTGCCGCCGACGATTCCGGGCGACCTGCACGAGCGCTTCGCGAAATGCGCCAAAACCGTGTCCGAATACGCCTAGCCCCCGTGACGGTGCCTGGCACCTACCGTGCCGTGACGGTGCCTGGCACCGCGGGTGTGACGGTGGGCTCGGCCTCTCGCGGTGCTCGCGGCTAGCGCCCCAGCTCGATCCACAGAGCGTCCGCCCACGCGCAGGGGTGGCCCGATGCCTCGTAGATGGCTGTGCCTGAGCTGTGCTTCCGACCGTCCCTGTCGATCGACCAGCCGACGACGATGTGGGGCTGAGCCGGCTCTATGGCGCGGTCGATGTGGCCACGGAGCCGAGCGAGCACCATCGCGCCCTCGTCCGGTGCGCTGTGGTGAGCTGCGATTCCGCTCGGGCAGTCGAGCGCGGCCCAGATGATCTCATCGCGAAGGCCGTCGCCGTCGGCGAGCTCGCGTTCGGGGGTCCAGGCGCAGGCGAGCATCTCGTGCCCGGCGACGTGACCGGGGTAGATGCAGAGCCCGTCGCCCGGCTCGCGGCTGGGGCCGCAGACGAAGCAGCTCGGGAACGCGTGGTCGTCGTAGAACCCCGACCGCCGGTCCGCGTCCTCGGCCTCGTGGAACGGAGGCGGCTCAGGCAGGTCAATCTCCACCGAGTCGAGTTTGATCCCGTCGGCCACCACGTCCCCGCCGTCCAGAAGCCGTGCTCCGTCATCGTCGGCCTCGACCTGAAGCGGCGTCTCGAGCGGTGGCGGCCGGCGGAGGTTGACCTCGGCCGTCTGGGCGCCGAGGGCGCTCGCGACCAGCCCGGCCGTGTAACCGCCGTTGGCACTGGCGGGCGGCCCCCTGAACCGGCGATCGATCACCACCTCTTCCGCCATGGCGGAACTCTCTCAGATAAGGAACATCCGCAGTCCATCGATGCGCCGGCACCGACCGTGAGGTTCAGGTGGTCCCGTGCGAGGCGCTACGTTCCGACGATGGAGCCCTCCGGCCACCCCGACGATCACGTGCGCGTCGTACTCCGGGGTATCTCCGTATACGGCCACCATGGCGTGACCGAGGCTGAGCGCGAGGTGGGCCAGCGGATCGAGATCGACCTGGTCCTCGAGACCGCGGACGCTGAGGCCACCCGCTCGGACGAGCTCTCCGGCACCGTCGACTACGCGGAGGCGTGCGAGATCGCCGTCGCGGCGGCGAGCGAGACCGGATACCGAACGCTCGAGCGTCTGGCCCGGGTGATCGGCGAGCGTCTGGTGGACGGGCTTGGCGCCGACGCCGCGATCGTCCGCGCCGCCAAGCCCGAACCGCCGCTCGCGCACATCACCGGCGCCGCGGCCGTCGAGGTGACGGTGCGCCGCGACGAGCCCCGTTGATCGCGCGCACCGGCTACCTCGGACTCGGCTCGAACCTCGGCGACCGGCAGGCGAACCTTCGTGCCGCGATCGAAGCGCTCGGGCGCAACGGGGTGGAGGTCCGGGCCGTCTCCTCCCTCTATGAGACCGAGCCGGTTGGCGAGGTGCTCGATCAGCCGGATTTCCTGAACGCCGTGGTTCGAGTCGAGACGGCGCTCGGGCCCGTGGAGCTACTGGCCGTCTGCAAGGCCGTCGAGGCCGGCCTCGGCCGCGAGCCGGGCGGGGCGCGCCACGCTCCGCGGGCGATCGACGTCGACCTGTTGCTGCTGGGCGAGGTCGAGCTCGAGACCGACGCGCTCACGCTTCCCCACGCAGAGGTGAGGTCGCGCCGCTTCGTGCTCGAGCCGCTGCTGGAGCTCGATCCGCTGCTGGAGCTGCCGGACGGGACGAGGCTCGCTACCGCTCGGGACGCGCTGGAGGGCCAGCGCGTGTTGCGCGTGGGCGAGCTCTCGGTCAGCTAGGCGGTGGCGGGAGCCCGCAGCGGCTCGAGCCACTCCGCCGGCAGGATCGGCGGAGCGTCGCCCGGGTATTCGGGGACCAGGCGCTTCGACAGCTTGCCGGCAGGCCTGCCCTCGATCGCCGGCCGCAGGTCCTGAAGGGTCATCGCCAGGCCCAGCCCGGCCGCGATCTGGAAGTCGGCGGCGTTCGGCGGATCGCCGCCGAGCACTCCTTCCGCGATCCACTCGTCGACCCGGTCCAGCCAGCCGGGAAGCGCGGCGAGGTCCGCCTTCACGGCGTCGTCCTTGGCAGCATGGATCTTGACCTCCGCGGCGAGGATCGGGGCGGCCGTGGCCACCGCGAGCCCGATGGGGACGCCCATGCGAGCGCCCTCGGCGTAGCCGCGCAGCGCCGCCCTGTCGCGCCGGAGCGCGTTCCAGAGAATGCGCCGCACTCCGTCGGCGAGCACCTTCTCCCCCCAGACCTCGGCCTCCTCAACGGCGGCCCGCTCGTCGGCGTCGGCGGGGAACAGCGGCGGATCGGGACGGATGTCGTCGAGCGCCTTCGAGATCTCGCGCGACCCGGTGATCTTGCGCCCGTCGATGCTCACGGACGGGATCGTCGTGCCCGGGAACCGCATGGCCTTCAAGACCGCCTTGCTGACGACGGGCATGAGGTCACGTCGCTTGTAGGCGATGCCCTTGTGATCGAGCATGCGTCGGACGGCCATAGCGGGGTGCGATCCGGGGACCGAGTAGAGCGTGGCTTCCATGCCGGGGCATCCTAGGGATCGCTCCTGCACCCCGCGGCGCTTGCGTCGGGATAATCGTTGAATGCTGCTCGCGGTCGACGTCGGGAACACCCAGACCCACCTCGGCGCCTTTCGGGGTGACGAGCTGGTCGAGCACTGGCGTTTCCAGACGCGCGCCGGCGCGACGGGCGACGAGCTGGCCGAGCGGATCAAGGGCCTGCTCGAGCTGAGCCGGCTCGACTTCTACGCACTCGAGTCCGTCGTGGTTTCATCGGTCGTGCCGCCCCTCGGCACGGAGTACGAGGGCATGGCGGGTCGCTACCTGAAAGCGCCGTGCCTCCTGGTCGGCCCGGGGATCAAGACCGGCATGGCGATCCGCATCGACAACCCGTACGAGGTCGGCGCCGACCGCCTGGTGAACGCGGTCGCGGCGTACGCGCGCTTCCAGGGCGCCTGCGTCGTCGTCGACTTCGGCACCGGGATCAACTTCGACGCGGTCTCGGCCGGGGGTGAGTACCTGGGCGGGGCGATCGCTCCCGGCGTCGAGATCTCGCTCACCGCTCTCACCGAGCGCGGCGCCCGGATCCCGCGGATCGACCTCGCCGAGCCCGACGAGGCGATCGGCAAGTCGACGCGCGGCGCGATCCAGTCCGGCGTGGTCTACGGCTTCGCCGGACTCATCGACGGCATCGCCCGCAGGATCGAGGCCGAGCTGGGCGACGGTGCCCCGTTCATCGCGACCGGTGGCCTGGCATCGGCGATCGCGCCGTTCTGCGAGACGATCGACGAGATCGACGACATGCTCACCCTCACCGGCCTTCGCCTGATCTGGGAGCTGAACGCGTGACCCCCTCGCAGCCCGACCTCACGGCGCCTTTGATGATCGGCGAGGTGGAGATCGCGAATCGCGTGCTGCTGGCGCCGCTGGCCGGCATCGGCAACTGGTTCGTCCGTTTGCAGGCGCGTCGCCACGGTGCCGGCCTCGCGGTCTCGGAGATGGTCTCCAGCTTCGCGATTCGCCACGGGAACGATCGAACGCTCAACGAGATGCTCACCGTTCACCCGGACGAGCATCCGGTCTCGATTCAGCTCTTCGGCCCCGACCCCGAGGTGATGCGAGGCGCGGCGCGGGTCGTCGCGGAGGCCGGGGCGGACATCGTGGACATCAACATGGGCTGTCCGGTCCCCAAGATCTGCAAGTCCGGCGCGGGTGCGGCGATGCTGCGCGACCCGGATCGTGCCATCGAGGTGGCCCGGGCCGCGATCGCGGGCTCCGGGCTGCCGGTGACGGTCAAGCTGCGCTCGGGCATAGAGCCCGGCGACCGGTCGGGTTTCGACCTCGCCCTGCGCCTGGCGGCGGAGACCGACGTGGCGGCGATCGCCTTCCACCCGCGCTCGGCCGCCGTCCATCACGCCGGGCGGCCCGACTACGCGCTCGCCCACGAGCTCGTCGACGCGATCGCGATCCCCGTCGTGATCTCGGGCGGCCTGCGCTCCGCGGAGTCCGCCAGGCGCGCATACGCCGAGTCGGGTGCCGCGGCCGTGATGATCGCCCGCGGCGGGCTCGGCGCGCCCTGGATCTTCGAGGAGCTCACCGGGCGCCGCAGCGGTCCGCCGACGCAGGACGAGATCCTGGCCGAGTTCCGCTGGGTGCTCGACCGCGGTGAGGAGCACTGGGGCGCGCAGCGCGCAGCGCGCAACCTGCGCAAGTTCTATCCCTGGTACCTGGAGCAGTTGGGCGTCACCGGCCAGCGGGCCAATGCCTATCAGCGAACGGCATCCCTGGACGAGGTCCGGGAAATGCTCGACCGGCTCTCAGAACGACGTCCTGCAGCCCCTCTGGCCGGCGAATCACCCTCGCTATAATCGCGCGCCGCCCGGGTGAGCGTGCGCCGAAACGCGCCGCGCGTCGGGCAATTTTCGTGAGATGGGTCGCTTCCTGCGACCACCGGAAAGTAGAAGGACGAGGTTCTAAATTGGCTCGGGAATCGCTCATCACCAAGGAAGGGCTGCAGAAGCTCAAGGCTGAGATCGAGCACCTCTCGACCGAGCGCCGCCGGGAGGTGGCCGCACGGATCAAGGAGGCGCGAGAGTTCGGCGACATCTCCGAGAACTCGGAGTACGACGACGCCAAGAACGAGCAGGCTCTCCTCGAGCAGAGGATCGCGCAGCTCGAGGAACGGCTGCGTCGCGCGACCGTGGTCGACAAGCGCAGCGTGGACACCTCGACGGTCGGCGTCGGCGTCCTCGTCCACGTCAAGGACCAGAAGTCCGGCGACTCCAAGAAGTTCCACATCGTCGGGTCGGCCGAGGCCAACCTGGCCGAGCAGAAGCTCTCCAACGAGTCGCCGATCGGGCGGGCGCTGCAGGGTCATAAGCGGGGCGAGATCGTCACCGTCGAGGCCCCCCGCGGGCCGAAGAAGAAGCTCAAGATCACCAAGATCGAAGCCGCTTAGCCGGGTCCCGGTCCGGTGGCGGGCGGTAGGCTCGCCGCCCACGTGTCCGAGCAAGATCAGAGCTCACAGGATTCGGCAGACGAGCCGGGCGCGATCGCCGACCGGCGCGCGAAGCTCGAGCGGCTTCGCGCGGACGGCGTCGAGCCGTTCCCGCACTCCTTTCCCGGCAGGGCCGAGATCGCCACCGTGCGAGCCGCCCACGAGGGCCTCGACGACGGGGAGGAGACGGAGGAGCTCTACCGCCTGGCGGGCCGCCTGAGCGCCCGCCGCGGCCACGGCAAGTCCGCCTTCCTCGACATCGTCGACGGAACCGGTCGCATCCAGCTCCACGCCCAGGTCGACGCCCTGGGCGCCGAGCGCCACGAGGAGCTCCTCCACATCGACCTCGGCGATTTCATCGGCGTCGAGGGCACGGCGTTCAAGACACGCCGTGGTGAGCTCTCCCTGAAGCTCGCCTCCTGGGAGCTCCTGGCCAAGAGCCTGCGCCCCCCGCCCGACAAGTTCCACGGCCTGGAGGACACCGAGACCCGCTACCGCCGGCGAGAGCTGGACCTGATGGCCAACGATGAGACCCGCGAGCTGTTCACCAAGCGCGCGACGGCGATCTCCGCGACCAGGCGCTGGCTCGATGACGAGGGCTTTCTGGAGGTCGAGACGCCAGTCCTGCAACCGCTCTACGGCGGCGCTCTCGCCCGGCCCTTCACCACCCACCACAACGCGCTCGACCGAGACCTGTACCTGCGGATCGCCACCGAGCTCTACCTCAAGCGCCTGATCGTCGGCGGCCTCGACCGCGTCTACGAGCTGGGCAAGGACTTCCGAAACGAGGGGGTCTCCTACAAGCACAACCCCGAGTTCACGATGCTCGAGTGGTACGAGGCCTACGCCGACTACGACGATGCCGCCGAGCGCCTGGAGCGCCTCGTGTCCTTCGTCGCGCAGGAGGTCAACGGCACGACGAGGATCGAGCGCGATGGCGACGCGATAGACCTCGCCCCGCCCTGGAGGCGGGTGACCCTGCGCGATGCGATCAAGGAGCGCTCGGGCATCGACATCACCGAGCATCCGACCCGCGATGCGTTGGCGGACGCGATGGACTCCGAGGCCGACGCAAAGGAGGGCTGGGGCAAGCTGGTCGACGGGCTGCTGTCAAAGGAGGTCGAGCCGAAGCTCCTCGAGCCGACCTTCGTCACCGACTACCCCGTCGAGCTCTCCCCGTTCGCCAAGCAGCATCGCGCGACCGAGGGGCTCACCGAACGCTGGGAGGCCTTCTGCTGCGGGTTCGAGATCGCGAACGCGTTCACCGAGCTGAACGACCCAGACGAGCAGCGCCGTCGCTTCGAGGCCCAGGCGGAGGAGATCGCCCGTGGGGACGAGGAGGCCCAGCCCTACGACCACTCCTACGTCGAGGCGCTGGAGCAGGGCATGCCCCCCACCGGAGGCGTCGGGCTCGGCATCGACCGGCTGGTGATGCTGCTGACCGGGGCGAAGACCCTGCGGGAGGTCGTGCTGTTCCCCGCGATGCGGACCTGAGCCTCAGTAGTCGAGGCAGAGGGCGACGGCGCGCAGGTTCTTGGAGCCGCCGGTGTTCTGGATCCCGCGGACTATGACCTCCCCGAGGGTCGGGTTGAGCACCAGCTCGGCAATCGCGGTGTCCTCGGACCCGCTCGCGTCGGTCCACTCCCCGTGCGCGCTCAACAGCTGCTCGGTGAAGGGGCACTCGACCAACGCGGTGCCCCCGGTCCAGTTGCCGTCGTCCATCTCCGCATCCGTGATCGTGGTCGGAGTGCCGTGAACGCGGTTGACCTCCCGAAGCGCGGCGTCCCCGACGGCCGAGCCAGCCAGTTCCAAGCCGCTCACGGCGCCCGGCGCGATCTCCTGCCGGTCGATCGCATCGGCGCCGATCTTCGTCGACCCGTCCCGCGCCAACGGCGGACTGTCGTCGCGGGAGATCAGGTCATCGGCCAGATCCTTGTTGCGGATCGTCTCGTTGACGATGTGGCGGGTCTTGACGCTGTTTCGCTCGAGCGCAACCGCCACTCCCGATAACGCCACGAACAAGGCCACCACGCTGATCACCAGGGCCGGCGACGGCTTCTTCGGCTTCATTCCCATCCCCTCTCTCGGTTCTGGCTGAATCATCCCACCGATCTGGCCGCGTGTGGGATCCCCACGCGGGGCGCGAGCGAGGAGGCCTTGCACACCGCCGCGGGGCGTGGTCGAATGTAGGCATGGCCGCCGAGGACTCGCCAGAGATCGCAGAGGCGGAGCGGCTGGGCGATCCGTTCCTGGTCTGGTCCGACGCCCACGGCCGCCGGCGGGTTCTGTCGCTGCTCGACGGCTGGGACAAGGTGACCATCGGTCGTGGCCCCTCCTGCGACGTCGGGTTGCCGTGGGACGCGGACGTCTCGCGCGTGCACGCCGAGGTCGTGAGGATCGGCGACGACTGGGCCGTCGTCGACGACGGGCTGTCGACGAACGGTACGTTCGTGGGGGGCGAGAGGGTGGAGCGCCGCCGCCGCCTCCGCGACGGCGACCTCGTCAAGTGCGGCGCGACCGAGCTGCGGTTCCGGGCGCCGTTCGAGGGCGTGGACCGGACGAACGTGGCGAATCCCAGGCCTCCCGAGCTCCCCGAAGTCCCCAAATCGGGGGAACGCAAGGCGCAGAGGCGCCGGGCGGGCCAAGACCCCCCGATATAATCGACGCCTCGTCGAAGAGAGGGACAGGTTGTTCGAGCGATTCACTGAACGGGCCCGGCAGGTGGTGGTCCTCGCGCAGGAAGAAGCGCGCACGCTCAAACACAACTACATCGGCACCGAGCACATCCTGCTCGGACTGCTTCGCGAGGAGGAGGGGCTTGCCGCCCGCGTCCTCGAGTCGCTGGACATCACCGTCGAGCGCGTTCGCGCTCAGGTCGTCCGGATCGTCGGCTCCGGCGAGGAGGTGACCTCCGGCCAGATCCCGTTCACGCCCCGCGCCAAGAAGGTGCTCGAGCTGGCCCTCCGCGAGGCGCTCTCGCTCGGCCACAACTACATCGGCACCGAGCACATCCTGCTCGGCCTCGTGCGTGAGAACGAGGGCGTAGCCGCGCGCATCCTCCTCGACTTCGACGCCGACTCGGAGAAGATCCGCAACGAGGTCATCCGCATGCTCTCCGGGCCCGGCGGCAGGCGCCAGGGCTCGGGGTCGGGCTCCGGCGAGGGCAAGAAGTCCTCGAAGCTGCTCGACCAGTTCGGGCGCAACCTGACCAAGCTGGCCTCCGAGGGCAAGCTCGATCCGGTGATCGGCCGCGCGACGGAGATCGAGCGGATCATGCAGATCCTCTCCCGCCGGCAGAAGAACAACCCCGTGCTGCTGGGCGAGCCGGGCGTCGGCAAGACCGCGATCGTCGAGGGCCTCGCCTCCCAGATCATCAAGGGCGAGGTCCCCGAACTGCTGCGCAACAAGCAGATCTACACGCTCGACCTCGCCGCGCTGGTCGCCGGCTCGAAGTACCGGGGCGAGTTCGAGGAGCGGCTCAAGAAGGTGATGAAGGAGATCACCCAGCGCGGCGACATCGTCCTATTCATCGACGAGCTCCACAACCTGGTCGGCGCCGGTGCGGCCGAGGGCGCGATCGACGCGGCTTCGATCCTCAAGCCCGCGCTCGCCCGCGGCGAGCTGCAGACGATCGGCGCGACGACGCTTGACGAGTACCGCAAGTACCTCGAGCGCGACTCGGCGCTCGAGCGGCGCTTCCAGCAGATCAAGGTCGAGGAGCCCCCGGTTCCCGACACGGTGAAGATCCTCGAGGGCCTACGCGAGCGCTACGAGGACCATCACCGCGTGAAGATCACCGACGACGGCCTCCAGGCTGCCGCCGAGCTCGCCGACCGCTACATCTCCGACCGTTTCCTGCCCGACAAGGCGATCGACCTGATCGACGAGGCCGCATCGCGGATGCGGATCAAGTCGATGTCCTCGCCGCCTGTGTACCGCGACCTCGAGGAGGAGATCGAGGAGACCCGGCGCGCTAAGGAGTCGGCGATCGAGGCGCAGGAGTTCGAGAAGGCGGCGAACCTCCGCGACCAGGAGCGGACGCTGACCAACAAGAAGCGCGAGCTCGAGGACCAGTGGACCGAGGGCGACGGCGGCGAGCGCCCCGAGGTCGGCGAGGAGGAGATCGCGGACATCGTCTCGATGTGGACCGGGATCCCGGTGTTCAAGCTCACCGAGGCAGAGACCAAGAAGCTCATCCGCATGGAGGAGGAGCTGCACAAGCGCGTCATCGGCCAGAACGTGGCGATCGAGGCGGTCTCGAAGGCGATCCGCCGCTCACGCGCCGGGATCAAGGACCCGAAGCGCCCGGCCGGCTCGTTCATCTTCCTCGGCCCCTCCGGCGTCGGCAAGACCGAGCTAGCGCGCACCCTCTCCGAGTTCCTGTTCGGCGACGAGGACTCGATGATCCGTATCGACATGTCCGAGTACATGGAGAAGCACGCCGTCTCGAGGCTGGTCGGCTCGCCCCCCGGATACGTCGGCTACGACGAGGGCGGCCAGCTGACCGAGGCGGTCCGGCGCAAGCCCTACTCGGTGCTGTTGCTCGACGAGATCGAGAAGGCGCACCCCGACGTCTTCAACATCCTGCTTCAGATCCTCGAGGACGGCCGCCTGACGGACGCCCAGGGGCGCACCGTGGACTTCCGCAACACGATCGTGATCATGACCTCGAACGTCGGCGCGAAGGACATCGCCCGCAACGTCTCCTTCGGCTTCGCCGTCTCCGATGACGACACCGGTGCCTCCTACGACGAGATGAAGGGCCGGATCATGGGCGAGTTGAAGAAGGTCTTCCGCCCGGAGTTCCTCAACCGGATCGATGAGGTGATCGTCTTCCACAAGCTCTCGAGGGAGGAGATCCGGGAGATCATCGACCTGCTCATCAGCCGGGTGCGCGCGCAGGTCGCAGAGCACGAGCTGCAGCTCGATCTCACCGACGAGGCCAAGGATCTGATCGCCGACAAGGGCTGGGACCCGGCGATGGGCGCCAGGCCGCTGCGCCGTGCGATCCAGCGCTACGTCGAGGATCCGCTCGCGGACGAGGTCCTGCGCGCCGGCTCGCTCACGCCCGGGACAACCGTGCTCGTCCAGCGTGACGAGTCCGGCGACGAGGACGACAAGCCGTTGAAGCTGAAGCTGGTGAAACCGCGCAAGCCACGCGCCAGGAAGAAGGCGCCCGCGGCGGTCGGCGCCCGCGGGGAGGATGAGCCCGAAGTAGTTCCCGAGCCCGAGCCCAAGGCCGACCCGAGCGATCCGCGCGGAGACGCCGAGCCGGACGACGCGGAGCCGGCCACCGACGACGCGTAGCCCGCCGCCCGTCCCGAGTTTCCACGCCAGGCCCCCCTATCCGGTGGGAAACGTGGAAAGTCGCGGTTGCGCGGAGACGGTCGGCATCGCCCTGGCCGCGCCGGCGGTCGGACTCGCGGCCCGGGCCCTTTCCTAGCCCGCCCCGGCGATCCGCACGTGCTCGCAGCTGCGGCGGGTGAGATCGACCGCGTCTACCACCGCCCGGTCCTGGCGGCCCGGTCCGCAGCCCACGCGGTCGACCTCGCCGTCGGTCGCGCGGAGGCGATCCCTGCCGGGGCCGCCCTTCAGCCGGTCCTCGCCGGCACCGCCGCGAAGGCGATCGTCGCCCTTGCCGCCTCGGGCCAGGTCGTCGCCGTCGTCACCGAAGAGCCGATCGTCCCCGGCGTCGCCGTAGAGGCAGTCGTCTCCATCGCCGCCGTGGATCCGGTCGTCGCCGCCCTTTCCGCGGATCGCGTCCCCAGCCGCCGTGGGGGGGAGGGTCGTCTCGTCGTCCGGCGCCTTGCTGCCGGTCTGGGGCAGCGTGCACGGCTCGGGGTCCCCGCCGCCCCCTCCTTCGTCGGGCGCCTGGTACGCGTCGGCGATGTGGGAGTAGCCGGCTGGATCCGAGTCCGGCGTCATCGACGCGCACCCGGCACGCATGTCGTCGCAGATGACCTCCGAGCCGGCGGTGGTGTGCAGGTCGTAGCGCGAGAGCTTGTAGAACGAGTAGAGGTTTGCGTCCCCGTTCGGGTCGATGCCCGCCTCGACCGGGTCGGCGCGCCAGCGGTCCGTGAGGAGCCGCTCGTCGGCCTCGGTCCCGCACGCCGTATCGCCCTGGCACTTGACGTACCTGTCGAGCCAGGCCGTCGTGTACCAGATGGCCATGTCCGGGCCCCGCAGCGTGGCCAGGCCCAGCGGGTGGACGGTCATCCCGGGGATGAACGAGTACTCGAAGTGGGTGCCGCCACGGGTGTTCACCTGCATCGAGTCGACGCCGGCGGTCTTGTAGGCGGAGAACCCGCCGTTGGCGCCCTCAGGGTCCGGGTCGGACATGTTTGGGGTGGGGGCGAGGCCGTAGTCGTTCGACATCCCGATCGCGGGTTTGGTGATCGGAGGATCGTCGGGGCGGGGCGACGAGCCGGAGGGGCATGCCGGGTGGCTGGTCGGCCCGCGCAGGTTGTCCCAGGCGACGATCCCGTCCACCCGCGGGTCGATCTGCCCTACATACGACACCGCGCCGGCGCCCAGCGAGTGCCCCGCGATGCCCACCCGGTCCGGGTCGACGTGCCCCCAGAAAGGGTTGTACTCGGCGTTGAGCCCGGCGCCGACGCGGGCGTCCTGCTCGGCGGAGTGGTCGGTGCCGGCGCCTCCGTTGGCATTGCCGCAACTCGGGCGGGGGTCGTAGGGGTCCGCGGGCGTCGAGAGCGCGAAGTCGAGCGCGTCCTCGGTGCCGTCGTAGAACGGCTGGCCGGCCTGGGAGGGCACACCCTCCTGCTCGTCGGCTCCGGAGCCGAAGGTGTCGGAGCGGCCCTGCCCCTGCACGTCGTAGATGAAGACGACGTACCCCTGCTTGGCGAGCGTCGCGGCGAATCCCCAGTAAAGGGGCTCGGGTGCCTGCACCGATCCGGTCGTGATCACCACCAGCGGGCGTTCGGCCGGGCCCGCCTCGGTGCTCCAGACCGTGCCCGAGATGACGGCCCCGTTGCGGGCTGTGAACAGGACGGGCTCCATCAGCCCGAAGCCGGCGTCGGCCCAGTCGTAGAAGCGCACGTCACCGGCGCACTCCTGCTTGCGCTGGTGACAGATGTTGGCGGCGAAGTCGCGCTCGGGGTCGTTCAGCATGATCAGCTCCGCCTGCCCGACGTCGGCCACGTTCTGCTCGGTCAGCCGCGTCTGGAACTCGGGCGTGAGCACGACGTACTGGTTGCGCTCCTCGGTCTTGGCGAAGTTCTGAGCCTCCACCTGCGGGTCGAGGGCAGCGGCAGGTGCCGCCAGCGTGAGCGCGCCCAGGATCGTCGTAAGTGCAATTCGCCGCCCCGTCACCATCGGTCATGAATACCGGACGCGCGAAGCCGGTGCGCCGCTCGCCCTACGGGACGCTTCGCTTGACCTCGCAGCCCTTGGCGGTGTCGGTGCCTCCGCCGCCGATGCAGACATCGCGGCCCGCCCCCCCGATCAGCCGGTCCTTGCCCGCCTCGCCCGCGATCACGTCGTCGTTGCCGCCCCCGCGCAGCGTGTCGCCCCCGCCCCCGCCGCAGAGACCGTCCTGACCGCCGTCTCCCTTGAGCAAGTCGGGCCTTCCCAGCCCCAGGACGCCGTCGGGCTCCGATGTCGGCGTCAGCTCCGGGGCTGCGGCGCTGTCGCGGTCGGCGGTGCCGACCCGGTTGACCAACTGGCCCGCGCACTTGACGAGCTCGTAGGCGCCGATGTCGCATCGGTTCCCGCCGAGGTTTCGCGGAGCCCCCCGGGAGTCCGGGTTGGCGTTGCACGACGTCGAGGACGGGTTGCCGGCGTTCCGGGCCGGGCTGCTCAGAAGCAGCGACTGCGTCAGGTGATCGAAGCGCTGCGCACCGTTGAAGGCGGGCGGGTTGATCAGCGGGTCGAGCGGAACGGCGGTCGAGCCCGATTGGTCACTGACGAGCAGGTCCGTACTGCAGCCGTTCGCATTGCCGACGATGTTGTAGCCGGAGCTGACGATGGCTCCGGGGCTCTCGTCCTGGCAGTCGGGCGTGAGCGTCGTGGCATTGAGGTCCTGGTTCTCGGCAACGATCGTGTCGGCGATCGTGACCGCGGTGACCACGCCCCCGGCATCGTTTAAGGCCGAGATCCCGCCGCCATCGACGCCCGCAGTGTTGTCGGCGATCGTGCTCTGGCTGACTTTGAGCCGGCCCTCTCGTACCCGGATCGCTCCGCCCTTCCCGTCGGCGATGTTGCCGTTGAGATTTGAGTCGTTTATGACGATCTGGTCGCTCGGGTTCGTACCCCAGAACACCCCAGCGCCGTTGAGAGCGCGGTTGAGCCGCAGTCGCGAGTAGTTCACGGCGAGGTACGTGCCGGACCCGGATATGGCGCCTCCGAACGATGCTTCGTTCTCGCGCAGCACGGAGTTGAAGATGTTGGTGGTCGTGCCGGAGCCGGCGTTGTAGATGCCGCCGCCGAACCCGCCGGCGCCGTCGTTGGCAAGGTTGTTGGCGATAAGCACCTCGTAGAAGACGGCATTGCCGGCGATGTAGATGCCGCCGCCCTCGGACGCATCGTCGGGCGCCGAGTTCGCGGATACCTCGCCGCCCAACATGCTCAGCCCGCCCCCCGCATCGACGCGAATTCCACCCCCCCGATGCTTGCTGTCTCCGTCAGCGGGCGCCACCCCGCCCGTGACCCCGACGTCCTTGAGCGTGGTTCCGTCGTCGACCACCTGGATGGCCCGGTCCGCGGTGACGAGGCCATTCGCGTCGATCGTCGCCGGGTCGCCGGCGGTCGCGTCCGGGCTCTTGATTGCCACCGCGTTGGTGATGTCGAGATCGCCCTGCTGGGCGTCTCCGGGCCCCGCGATCGCCAGGGTGTACGTACCGGGGGGAAGGACGATGTCGTCCAGCACCGTGTCGGCGTTCGCCGCGATCACAGCCTCTCGTAGCGAGCAGTCGCCCGCGGCGCAAGCATCGGGAATCGGGTCGTCGAACCGGGTGACATCGTAGGCCGCAGCCGAAACCGTCTCCGCCGAGGTGAGCAGCGCCACACTCAGGACCACGATGCTCAGCGTTCCCGCATGTCTGATATGCCCCATGATTCCCGTCGTTCCCCTCTGCGACGCTCCGGAAAATCCTACATCCAGGGCTTGGCCGTCGCAAGGGGCAGGTTGCCGTCGGGCGGGCTTGACACAGTCAGGGAGATGGCAAAGCAGCGATCCACGTACGTCTGTCAGTCCTGTGGGCATGAGGCCCTGGCCTGGTCCGGGCGGTGCGCCGGGTGCGGCGAGTGGAACACGCTGGTCGAGACGGCGCCGGCGGCCGTTCCCGCCAAGGGCGGGCGCGCCCGGGCCGCCTCGGGCGCGAAGCCCGTGGCCCTGCGTGACGTCGCCACGCCGGAGGTCGCGCGCCTCCACACCGGCATCACCGAGCTGGATCGTGTGCTCGGCGGCGGCCTGGTCCCCGGCTCCCTTGTGCTGCTCGGGGGCGAGCCGGGAATCGGGAAGTCCACCATCACCGGGATGGCGCTGGGGAACCTCGCCGCGCGGGGGACCGAGGTCCTCTACATCTCGGGCGAGGAGTCGGCGGCGCAGGTACGACTGCGCGCCGAGCGGCTCGGCGAGGGCGCGCTGGCGGTCCCCGCCGTCGCGGAGACCTCGCTCGAGCGGGTGGTCGCGACGATCGAGGCGCAGCGACCGTGCGCGTGCGTGATCGATTCGATCCAGACGATGCACGCGGAGGGCATGACCGGTGCCCCGGGCTCGGTGGGGCAGGTGCGCGGGGCCGCCTCGGCGATCATGGAGGTGGCGAAGCGCCTGGACTGCGCCGTGATCCTCGTCGGGCACGTAACGAAGGAGGGCGCCGTCGCCGGGCCCCGGGTCCTCGAGCACCTGGTGGACTGCGTCCTGTTCTTCGAGGGCGAGCGCGAGCGCCATTTCCGCACCCTGCGAGCGCTGAAGAACAGATTCGGCGCCACCAGCGAGGTCGGCGTGTTCGAGATGCGCGCCGGTGGGCTGGTCGAGGTCGAGGACGCGTCAGCGCGCTTCGTAGCGGAGGCCAGCGCCGCCCCCGGCTCGGTGGTGCTGTGCTCGATGGAGGGCACGCGGCCGCTGCTCGTCGAGGTGCAGGCCCTGGTCGCGCCGACCGAGATCGTCCCGCCGCGTCGCATCGCCACGGGCATCGACCGCAACCGCCTGGCGATGATCATCGCCGTGCTCGCCCGTCACGGCGGGCCGTCGCTGTCAGGCTCTGATGTCTTCGTGAACGTCGCCGGCGGCGTCCGGGTCGACGAGCCGGGCGCCGATCTCGCCGTGGCGCTGGCGCTGGCCTCCGCGCACCGCGGCGAGGCGCTGCGAGACGGCGAGGGCAGGCCGCTGGCCTGCTTCGGGGAGATCGGCCTTACCGGTGAGCTCCGCGGCGTCGCCCATGCCGATCGGCGCATCGGCGAGGCGGAGAAGTTCGGCCTCGCCCCGGTGGTGGGCCCGGCCGGAGCAGAGCGAACCGAGGGCCTCACCCAGGCGGAGACCCTCCGCGACGCCCTCCGCACGGCCAAGCGCCGGGCCAAACGCGGCGAGCTTCGCGAAGCCGCTTAGCCCGCGCCCTTGACAAGCCGCAATCCGACCTCTCCAGGCGGGATTGGCCGAATCCCGCCATTCGGGGCTTTTCTCTACATTCCTCTCCCGATGCTGGGCTGCCACGCGGACACGACTGAGTGAGGGGCGTGGCTCCCTCCTCGGACGACCTGACCGAGCTCGAGGCGCGGCAGGACCCGCGCCTCCTCCGCGCCCTCGACATGGTGGCCCCAGGGACCCAGCTCCGGGAGGGCATCGACAACATCATTCACGCCCGCTCCGGCGGGCTGCTCGTGATCGGCGAGACGGACGACATCTCGTTCCTGTTCTCCGGCGGAATCCGCCTCGACGTCGATTACACGCCCGGGCTGCTGTACCAGGTGGCGAAGATGGACGGGGCGATCATCCTCGACCCGTCGGCGACCAGGATCTCGTGGGCAAACGTCCAGCTCATGCCCGACCCGACGATCCTGTCGATGGAGACGGGGACCCGGCACCGAACCGCCGAGCGCGTCTCGAAGCAGACCGAGGCCCTGGTCATCGCCATCTCCGCCCGCCGCGACGTGGTCTCGCTGTACTCGGAGGGGATCAAGTACATCCTCCAGGACATCCCGACCGTGCTGTCGAAGGCCAATCAGGGGCTGGCCACGCTGGAGAAGTACCGCACCCGCCTCGACCAGATGTCGGCGCGGCTCACGGGCGCCGAGTTCGCCTCCGAGGGGGTGCTCTACGACGCGCTCGCGATGCTCCAGCGCGCCGAGATGGTCACCCGCATGGCCGCCGAGGTTGAGCGCTACATCATCGAGCTCGGCACGGAGGGACGCCTCATCGAGATGCAGCTCGAGGAGACCGCCGTGGGAGTCATGGCCGATCGGGCGGCGATCGTGCGTGACTACGGCACCGAGGACACGGAGCCTCGGGTCGAGGAGACGCTCCAGGCACTCGCGGATCTCCCGCATGAGGAGGTGCTCGACTTCGGCCGCCTCGCCGAGCTGCTCGGCTACGACCGGAAGACATCCACCGTGGACTTCGCCGTATCGCCCCGCGGGTACCGGGCGCTCTCCAGGATCCCACGCCTGCCGCGCCTCGTGGCTCAGCGGGTCGTTCAGCGCTTCGGCGATCTCAGCGCGCTGCTCGCGGCGAGCGATGCCGAGCTCGCGTCGGTCGATGGGGTGGGAGAGACCAGGGCCCGGGACATCCGCGAGGGCCTGGCAAGGCTTCAGGAGGTCGACCTCGTCGACCGTTACCCATAGTCAGGACGGTGGCCGCCCATCCGGTGGCCGCTCCAACCACGAAGGGAGTACCCAATTCCAGAGGTAGTAGTAGAGGAGGAAGAGCTCGAGCTCGGCGAGGAACTCGTCCCCGTCGAGTGCACCTTCGAGGAGGGCGACAACGTCGTCTATCCGCACCACGGGGCCGGCGTTGTCCTGAAGAGGGAGAGCAGGGACATGATGGGCGAGAACCGGGATTACCTCACCATCAAGATCCTCCACAACGATATGACCGTCATGGTCCCCTGCGAGAACGCGCACCGCGCCGGATTGCGCCGCGTCATCGGGGAGGACGATGTGAAGAGGGTGATCGACGTTCTCACCGGCGAGGTGTCGGACATGCCCAAGAACTGGAATCGCCGGTTCAAGTACAACCGCGAGAAGATCAAGACGGGTGACGTCTTCGAGCTCGCCGAGGTCGTGCGCAACCTCGCCATCCGCGAGATGGAGAAGGGCCTCTCCACGGGCGAGAAGCAGATGTACACGCGGGCGAAGAAGATCCTCGCCTCCGAGTTCATGTACGCCCGTGACACCGACGCCGATGGCGCCGAGGAGTACATCGACGGGCTGCTCGGGGAGCGGTTCGACGACAAGGTCCCCGCCGGGGCCGCTGCCTAGCTCCCGGCAAGGCCCGCCCGGCCCGCGATGACCGCTGCCGCACAAGCGACGGCGGTCATCGCGGCGGCCGGCTCGGGGGAGCGCCTCGGGGGGGACGAGCCCAAGGCGCTGGTGGAGGTGGCGGGGCGGCCCCTGATCGCCTGGTCGCTGGATGCGGTCGCGGCGGCTCGCTCGATCACGGCCACCGTTATCGCCGCGCCCGCGGCCCATCTCGACGAGTTCCGCGAGCTCGCTCGCCCGGCCGGGGCGACGGTGGTCGCCGGCGGGCTCACCCGCTCGGGCTCCGTGGCGAGGGCCCTCGAGGAAGTCGGAACCGATCTCGCGGCCATTCACGACGCGGCGCGGCCGTTGGTCAGCCCGGCTCTGATCGATGAGCTAATCAGCAGGCTGGCCGGCGCAGGTGACGCGAGCGGGGTTATCGCGGCGACCCCCATCCTCGACACGGTCAAGCGCGCGGATCGCCCGCGCCCTGAGGGGGCCCTGCGGGTGGCCTCCACCGAGGACCGCGAGCTGCTCTGGGCCGCGCAGACGCCCCAGGTATTTCGCCTCGCGGCCCTGAGGGAGGCTCTCGCGGCCTCCGGCCCGGGCGTCACCGACGAGGCGACGCTGATCGAGCGGGCCGGCGGGACGGTGCTGATCCATCCGGCCCCCGCCACGAACATGAAGATCACGACGCCCGACGACATGCGGGTGGCCGAGCTACTCCTCGCGTCCCGCTAGCGGCGGATCAGCACGTACACGAGCGCGAGCACGAATCCGAGCTCCCCGAAGGTCAGCGCGGTGCCGGTGTTCGTGGCCCCTGCCGCCGCGGCGATCAGCGTGCCGGCCGCGAAGGCCAGGGCCATGATCCCCACGTCGCTCGCCGCCCGCGAGCTCATCCCTCGCCCGCCGGCCGCTTGTAGGTGGCGCTGCCCTCCCGCCGGCTGTGGCCGATCGGCAGCCCCGCGGCCTCGCGGGCCGCATCCTGGAGGTGTGCCACCCGGCGGCGCATGTAGAGGCGGCGCTGAAGCCAGAGCGTGGCGACGCCGGCGCTGAAGATCCCCAGCAGGTTGACCCCGAGCTGGGCCATCGCCCCGGTCCACTCGTTCCATTGCCCGTAGGCGGCGGCGACTCCGATGTTGGCTGCGGCGGGGATCGTGGTAACCGAGATCAGGACTCCGACGAGAGCACCCGACTTGGTGGATGTCAGCGAGAGCACTCCGGCGCAGCCCGCGAACATAGCGACGATCAGGGAGAAGGCGTCCGGGTGGGAGATGAACTGGGTGAGCGGATGGACCTCGGCCGAGAAATCCTCGGGGGTCAGGCTGACGGCACGAACGAACAGCGCGAACAGGAAGGCCGCCGAGATCCCGAGCGGGAATCCGATCAGCAGGGCCTTGGCCGAGCGGGTGAGGACCTCCGGACGTCGCTGGACCGCGGCGACGCACAGTCCCGCGATCGGACCGAACTCGGGCCCCACCACCATCGCGCCGATGATCAGGACCGGCGAATCGAGGATCACGCCCACGGAGGCGATCAGGCACGCCAGCACCATGAAGGCCAGAAAGCTCGCGGACATCTCGGTGTTCTCGGACGTCCGCGACTCGACCTCCTCCCAGATCACGGCGTCGGTCGGATGCCCCGCTGCCGCCGCCTCCGCCCGGTCCGCCGCGTCGGAGATCTGCGAGTCGATGTCCTCGAGCGAGATCGATCCCTCGCGATCGATCTCGAGCTCGCGCAGGTCCGAGACGATCACGCTGGCGTCCTCGCGAGCGACATCGCAGAGGATCACGTCGCCCTCGGGTCGCCTGGCCACGCGCTCGAGGAGGATCAGGTTGCAGACCGACGGCGAGTTCTCGAGCAGGTCCATGGTGTGACCGCTCTGATGGCTGGGGACGACGATCCGCAGGTGAACCATCCGCGGCTAGCCTAACGGCGGTGTTGACGGACTACCACGTCCACCTTCGGCCCGACGATCTCGACTCACCTCCCGAGCGTTTCTTCACGGCCGAGAACGTCGATAGCTACACGGAGGCCGCCGACGCCGCGGGGGTCGCCGAGCTCGGAGTCGCCGAGCACATCCATCGCTTCACCCAGTCGCTCGATCTGTGGCGACACGAGTTCTGGGTGCAGAACGCCAAGGACGACCTGGCCGCCTACTGCGATTTCGTTCGCTCGACCCCGCTCCGGCTGGGGATCGAGATGGACTTTCTCCCCGGGCTCGAGGATCGCACGGCCGGGCTGCTCGACCAGCACGGCTTCGACTACGTGGTCGGCTCGGTCCACTTCCTTGGGGACCTCGCGGTCGATCACGACGGCTGGGACGTCTGGGAGGCGGGGGGCGACGCCGACGCGATCTGGCGGCGCTACTTCGAGACGGTCGCCGAGGCGGCGCGCTGCGGGCTCTTCGACATCCTCGCCCACCCCGACCTCGTCAAGGTCTGGGGCTCCGCCCGCCCCGGGCCCGAGCGCGACGTGCGGTACCACTACGAGCCGCTCGTCGAGGCGGTCGCCGAGGCCGGCGTCGCGGTCGAGGTGTCCACCGCAGGTCTGCGCAAGCCCGTCGCGGAGCTCTACCCGGCGCCGGCGCTGGCCGAGATGCTGGTCGATGCCGGGGCGGTGTTCTCCCTCTCGTCCGACGCTCACGAGCCGGCACACGTGGGGTGGGAGTACGGTGCGGCCGTGGAGCGAATGCGCGAGTGGGGGATCACGGAGATCGCGGTCTTCGAGGGCCGCGAACGCCGCATGGAGCCGCTGGGATGAGGGCTTGAGCGCGCGAGTCGGCATCGGCTACGACTCCCACCGCTTCGCGGACGGTCGGCGCCTGGTGCTGGGAGGCGTGGAGATCGAGCACGAGCTGGGGCTCGTGGGGCACTCCGACGCGGATGTCGTCACCCATGCGGTGATCGACGCCGTGCTGGGGGCGGCCGGGCTGGGCGACCTGGGCGCACACTTTCCGCCGTCGGATGAGCGCTGGCGGGACGCGGACTCACTCGACCTGCTGCGGACGGCCCTGGGCCAGGTGCGCGGGACGGTGGCCAACGTGGACGTCACGGTGATCTGCGAGCAGCCCGCCATCGGTCCGCATCGGCCCGAGATGGAGCGACTGCTGGGCGATGCCCTTGCGGCGCCGGTAAACGTCAAGGCGACCACCAACGAGGGCATGGGCTGGATTGGCCGTGGCGAGGGGATCGCGGCGATCGCCGTCGCGGCTCTCGACGTGGACTGACAGCGACCCCTCGCGGCCGCCACCGCTGATTGATCTAGGCTTCGGAGCGTGGATCTCGGCGCGATCAAGCGGTTTAACGTTGGCCCCCTCGGGCCGGTCACGGACGTTCCGTTCAACCTCAAGACGCTCCGCCACGCCGGCGTAATTCGGCCGGTGCGCCCCGACAAGCTCGCCCGCACGGTGCGCGAGCTGATCCGCTACGGCCCGTCGCCCGCGGCCGGGATCGCCGGGGCAGCGATCAACCACCCGGACGAGGTGGCCTTCATCGACGAAGCCGGCGAGCTGACCTTCAGCGACCTGCACCTGCGATCCAACGCCCTGGCCAACGGCCTGGCGGCCGAGGGCATCGGAGTCGGCGACGGGATCGCGATCATGGCGCGCAACCACCGCAACTTCATCGACGTGACCCTCGCGGCGGCCAAGCTCGGCGCGCACGCGCTCTACCTCAACACGATGTTCTCGGGCCCTCAGCTCGAGGGCGTGATGGAGCGTGAGGAGCCGGTGGCGCTGGTCTACGACCAGGAGTTCGGGGAGCTGCTGTCGGAGGCCGAGGCTGACGCGGGCGTCAAGCGCTTCATCGCCTCGAACGACGGCGAGGTGGCCGGCAAGACCATCGACTCGATCATCGAGGCGAGCGATGACTCCACGCCGTCCTCGCCCGAGGACTCGGCCCGGTTCATCATCCTCACCTCGGGTACGACCGGCACACCCAAGGGTGCCCAGCGTTCGTCGCCCGACACGCTGGCGCCGCTGGCCGCGATGTTCTCGGTGATCCCGCTGCGGTCGCGCGAGAAGACCGTGATCGCTGCTCCTCTCTTCCACTCCTGGGGGTTCGCGCACTTCCAGCTCGGGCTCGCGCTCAACTCGACGTACGTAGTGCGGCGCAAGTTCGATCCCGAGGCCACGCTCAAGGCGATCCAGGATCATCGGGCCTCCGCGCTGGTCGTGGTGCCCGTGATGATGCAGCGCATCCTCCAGCTCGACGAGGAGATCCTCGCCAAGTACAAGCTCCCCAGCCTGCGCGTGACCGCCGTCAGCGGCTCTGCGCTCCCCGGGCCGCTGGCCGAGAAGTGGATGGACCAGTTCGGCGAGAACCTCTACAACCTCTACGGCTCGACCGAGGTCGCGTGGGCGACGATCGCCACGCCCAAGGACCTGCGGGCCGCGCCCGGGACCGCGGGCCGGCCGCCCCGCGGCACGATCGTGAAGATCATCGACGAGAAGGGTCACGGCGAGGTCCCCCGGGGTGAGACCGGCCGCGTCTTCGTCGGTAACGACATGGCCTTCGAGGGCTACACGGGCGGAGGCGGGAAGGACGAGTATCAAGGGCTGCTGTCCTCCGGCGACGTTGGCCACTTCGACTCCGAGGGGCGCCTGTTCATCGATGGACGAGACGACGAGATGATCGTCTCCGGCGGCGAGAACGTCTTCCCGCGCGAGGTAGAGGACCTGATCGCCGGCCACGACAGCGTCAAGGAGGTCGCGGTGATCGGGGTCTCCGACGAGGAGTGGGGCCAGCGCCTCAAGGCCTTCGTCGTGACGTCGGGTGGCGATGTCTCCGAGGACGAGTTGAAGAAGCTCGTCAAGTCCAACCTCTCCTCCTACAAGGTCCCTCGCGACGTTGAGTTCCTCGACGAGTTGCCACGCAACGCGACGGGCAAGGTCGTCAAGCGCGAGCTAGCGTAGGTCGAGTGCCCGGACTCGCCTCGATCCTGGGCTTCGTCAAGCAGACGGTCGAAGCCCCGATTCATTTCGTCGCCGACCGGCTGCGGCGGGCGGGAGATGCCGGCTCAGCCCAGCTGGCGCCCGGTGAGGGCGCCGTCGTCGACGACGGCCTGGGGAAGATGGCGCTGTATCGCGACGAGGCGGGGGAGCTTCATGCGCTCTCCGCTCGCTGCCCGCACCTTGGCTGCATCGTCCGGTGGAATGCCGGCGAGGGCGCATGGGACTGCCCCTGCCACGGCTCGCGCTTCGCCTCCACCGGCGAGGTGCTGCAGGGGCCGGCTACGGCACCGCTCAGTCGCGGCTGAGCCTTAGCGGAAGTCCTGAGCCCGACCCACTGATGGGGTCAGACCCAGTGGGTCGTGACTTAGATCCCGGCGGGCTCGCGCTCGGCGCGCCGGCGGGCCGCCTCGGCTCGCAGGCGCTCGTGCTCGACCTGCCGCTTCAGCTGCTGCAGGGACTTGCGGAGGTTGCTGCCCAGGCTGGGCGAGGCCACGAGCTCGGCGATGTAGCCCGGGATTCCGGCGCCCGCCACGCCGTAGGCGTAGCGAAGCTCGACCACGGTGCGACCGTCGGAGGTCTCACGCAGGCGCCAGCGGCCACGCTGATCGACGCCCATGACCGAGCTCCACGCGAGCTCCCGCTCGGGCTGCCACTCGACGATCTCGATCAGGCCGCCGACCTCTGCTGAACCGACCCGGATCAGCATGCGGTAGCGGGCGCCCAGGCCCTGGCGCTGCTCTCCGTCGACCTCCCAGCGGGTGATCCCCGACATGAAGTGGAGGTAGTTGGACGGCTCCGCGATGTGGTCCCAGACCAGCTTCGGCGGCGCCGAGACGACGATTGACTCGTTGAGGCGCATCAGCCGATGAGCGGGTATCGGCGCTCGGCTGCGAGGGCCTCGAGCGTCTCCTGCATCACGCGCGTGACGTGCTCGTAGACCTCGTCCGGGTCGGGCTCGGGGCCGAACTGCTCGCGGAGGTTGATGGCGGGCAGCACCTCCGTGGTCAGCTTGGCCGGCAGGGGGAAGTGGCCGAGGAAGTCGCCGACGTTCAGCCCCCAGGGAATAGCGAGGGAGATGGGGAGGACCTTCAGCCGGAACATCTTGTCGAGGCGGAGCGCCTTGGCGAGGCGGTCGCCACGGCTCAGGAAGAGCGCGGTCTCCTGCCCACCGATCGATACCACCGGTACGATCGGCACGTCCTGGTCCAGGGCGAGCCTGACAAAGCCCTTGCGCCCGTTGAAGTCAACCGTGGCGGTGTCCCAGGTGGGCCGGTGCACCTCCCAGTCGCCGCCGGGGTAGACCAGTAGCGCCGCGCCTGCCTCGAGCGCCTTGTGCGCGTTCTGGTGCGAGGCCGCGACGGTGCCGCCCTTGCGGACCAGCGTGCCGCTGACCGGAAGGGTTACGACGAGGTTGTGGGCGAGCTGGTGGAACTTGCGCTCGATCCCGAAGTAGCTCGAGAACGCGAGGGTGAATATGAAGGTGTCGGGGGTGATGTTGCCGCCCGAGTGGTTGCCCACGAGGAGCACCGGCCCCTTCTCGGGGATGTTCCCGAGGTTGCGGACCTCGCCCCGGAACCAGATCGTGGCCAGGAGCCAGAGCAGCGGCAGCCGCTCGCGGAGCCAGTCCGGGTCGCGGTCGTCGAGGTCGGCGCGCAGGCGCTTCCCGACGCGGCGGGTTGCCGACCCAGCCGCCTCTGCCGCGGCGTCCTGCGCGGCCGAGAGCACGCCGCGGCCGATGCGCCCGAGCGGCCCGGCGATACCCGCCGCGGCGCCGAGCGGCGCCAGCCGGTCGCGAAGCCCGCCCTGGCCGTTGTCCTCGGCCTGCGCTCCGTGCCCGTTGGTCCGGGCCCGGTCGGCGACGATAGAGGGATCAGCCATGCGGCCATCTTAGGGTGGCGTCCCCGGGAGAGCGTTGGGGGGCGAGAGTCCTGGGGTGGCGCCTTTCTATGCGTATGGCGGAGAAACGCGCCATCTCGGGTGATCCGGTTGACATGGCGGCGCCTTGGCGAGATGCCGGCGGTCGTGATCGCGGAGCTTCGCGCGCTGCTGCGCGCGGCCTAACGCGTGGAGAGCGCGGCGACCTTGCCGAGCAGGCGGCGCGCCCGGGGTCCCTGCCGCGCCTCGGCCGGAGTCGAGGCCGCGGTGGGGTTGTCCGCGATCAGCTCGGCGATCATGCCGTTGGTGAGGTCGGGCAGCTCGACCTGGGGGACGTGTCCGCAGTCCGTGAGGATCTCCTGGCGGGCGTCGGGGAGCGCGTCGGCGACGTGTCGTGCGAATCCGGAGGGCACGAGCCGGTCGGTGTCGCCCCAGATAAAGAGCGCCTCGGGCTCGAGCCCGGCGAGCCTGGTCCAGAACCCGCGGTCGCCGTGCGGCGCGTCCAGGTAGATGTTGCGGAGGGCCGCGAAGAAGGCGATCCGCCCAGCCCGGGAGCGGTAGGTGCGGCAGAACTCCTCGGCGACGACATCGGCCGCGGCGGGGTCGAGACGGTCGGGCCGGGCGAACAGGCTCCAGAAGGCCTCACGGACCTGGCCGGCTCGCAGCGGGTGGGGGATCGCGGCGAGTTCGGGCCGCAGCAGCCGAACGAGCGGGGCGAACGCCCGGTTTCGCCTGAAGGCGACGGCGGGCGCGAGCAGACTGAGCGAGGAGACCCGGTCGGGCTGCGTGAGGCCGAGTTCCAGCGCGACACGACCCCCCATCGAGTTGCCGACGAGGTGCGCCTTGTCGATCGCCATCGCGTCGAGGTATCCGAGTACCGAGCGCGCGAACCAGGCGGCGTCGTATCTACCTCGCGCCGGCTTCTCGGAGGAGCCGAAGCCCGGCAGGTCGAGCGCGTGGACGGTGTGCTCGGGCGTGAGCGCGGAGATGGTCTCGAAGAACGACGCCTTGTTCGAGCCCAGGCCGTGCAGGCACACGACCTGTTCGGGACCGTGCCCCGCGACCAGCGTCGAGAGCGAGGGCCCGGCGGAGTGGACGTTGGTGATCCGAAGCAGCGGCGGGCGGTCGCCCGGCAGCCGGAACAGTCCCTCGAAGCCCAGCGCGAGGTCGAGGTCCCCTCGGCAGTACAGCCGCCGCAGGGCGAAAGCGTCGATGCCGGACAGTCGCCCCTCGCGCAGGGCGAGCCAGGTGGCTGCGTCGGTCCCGATCACGACGTCGGGCTCGCCGCCGGGCGTGGGGCGCACCTCACACTCGTCGCCGGCGACCCGGACGTGCCAGGTGCGACCCACGTCGCCGAGGCGGATCTCGTAGGTGGCGGCGAAGCCCGGCTCGGCGCCAAGGTAGCGATGGGGGAGGGTGGCGAACGCGGCCTCGACGCGCAGCCGCCGCTGCTCGGCGAGCGAGGTGCTCGCCGGGGTTCCAGCTCCTGCCTTTGCCTTGCCTCGGGCCGCCATCGGCGCGCAAGACGTTAACGACCGTCACGGCTCCCTCCGCGGTCGGCACGGCGAGCTTCCCGCAAATAAGGACGTCGCTCGCGCGCGTTCGTGCCTGAGGTCACGGGTAGCATCGCGCGGGCATGCGCGAGGTCCGCATCAGCAACACGCTCAGCGGGGACGTCCGCCCCCTCGAGCCCCGGACGCCGCCCGCGGTCGGGATCTACGCGTGCGGCCCCACGGTCTACTCGCGGATTCACATCGGGAACGCTCGCCCCTACGTGATCTTCAGCCTGCTGAGGCGGTTCCTCGAGCACGAGGGATACGAGCCGACCCTGGTGATCAACATCACCGACATCAACGACAAGATCTACGACGCGGCGAGGGAGCTGGGGGTCGGCTCCGCAGAGCACGCGGCGGAGATGACCCGCCTCTACTACGGGGACACCGACCGCCTCGGCCTCGGCCGGCCCGACGCGGAGCCGCTCGCCACGGAGACGATCACCGAGATCGTCGCGTTGATCGAGGCGCTGATCGAACGCGGGCACGCCTACGAATCCGGTGGTGACGTCTACTTTCGCGTCCGCAGCCAGCCCGGCTACGGCAAGCTCTCGAACCGGGACCCCGACGAGATGGATCAGGGCGAGGAGTCCGGGAGCGCCTCGCTGAAGGAGGATGCCCTGGACTTCGCCCTATGGAAGGCCCGGAAGGAGGGCGAGGACACCTGGTGGGACTCGCCGTGGGGCCCCGGACGCCCCGGCTGGCACATCGAGTGCTCGGCGATGGCGGAGAAGATCCTCGGCACCGACTTCGAGATCCACGGCGGCGGGCGCGACCTCGTGTTCCCGCACCACGAGAACGAGGTGGCCCAGACCGAGGCCGGGCGCGGCGAGCCCCTGGCCCGCCTGTGGATGCACAATGGGATGGTCGAGCTCGCCGCGGAGAAGATGTCGAAGTCCGAGGGCAACATCTTCGGGCTGGCGGAGGCGCTGGATGCCTACGGGCCACAGCCCGTGGTCGCATTCCTGGCCTCCGGCCACTACCGGCAGCCGCTCGAGTTCTCCGACGGGGCGCTCGCCGAGGCCGCCGCTCGCGTGGAGCGGATCCGCAACTTCCTGCGCGAGCCGGCCGTCGGCGGCGAGGAGGACGTGTTCGTTGCCGGGCGGCGGGAGGCTCTGCTGGACGCTCTCGCGGATGACTTCAATACGCCGCGCGCGTTCGCCGCGCTGTTCGAGTTGATCGCCGAGGCCAACCGGCGACCGCTCGCCGGGGGCAGGGACGCGGCCGCCGCGATGCTGCCGCTGCTGGGGCTCGAGTCACTGCTCGACGAGGGCTCAGCGGCGGACCCCGAGGCCGAGCGACTGGTGGCCGAGCGCGACGCTGCGCGTGCGGCCGGCGAGTACGAGCGCGCAGACGCCCTGCGCGAGGAGATCGGCGGTCGCGGCTACGACGTGCGAGATGGGCCGGACGGGGGACGCCTGGTGCCCCGTGCCTGAGCGGATCGTGATCGACGGTGACGTCGTGTACGGCCGCCGGCCGGTCGCGGAGGCGCGCCGCGGCAGGCGCCGGGTGAGGAGGGTCTGGACGTCGGACGACCTCCCCGACGGTGAGCTGGAGCGGATCGCCGGAAGTCCCGACCACCAGGGGATCGTCGCCGAGGTCGATCCATACCCGTACGCGGATCCGACGACCATGATGGACGGCGACGACGCCCTGGTCGTCGCGCTCGACGAGATTCAGGACACGCGAAACCTCGGCGCGATCTGCCGATCGGCCGAATCGGCGGGTGCGACCGGGGTGGTGATCCCGTCGCGTCGCTCCGCCGCGGTGACCCCGGCGACGTGCAAGGCATCGGCCGGCGCCGTCGAGCACCTCCGGATCGCGCGCGTGACGAACCTCGCCGACTGGCTCCTGCGGGCCAAGGACGACGGTGCCTGGATCTACGGCGCCGAGGCAGGCGCCGAGGGCCCCTACGGCCAGGCGGACCTCACCGGAAAGGTCGTGCTCGTCATGGGCGGGGAGGGGAAGGGTTTGCGTCGGCGGGTGGCGGAGAGCTGCGACCTGCTGGTCTCGATCCCGGTCCGCGGAAACGTCGCGTCTCTGAACGTGTCGGCGGCAGCGACCGTGCTCCTGTTCGAGGCCCTCCGGCAGCGTGGCGCCCTGTGAGTAGCAGCGCCCGCGGACGCGTTACGGAAACTGCAACGAACTTTGCATGACCCTGTGGGGGTTGACAGAACCACCTAACCGCGGCTAGAGTCCCGCATAAGGGTGAACTAAAGGTCGAGTCCCGGCCTGCCGATCACTCGGGAAGAAGGAGAGGGCGCCTACTGGGAGGTATCGGCGCCACGACAGGTCCAAACAAGGAGGACCCCGTGGCCGTACCGACCGCATCCACCCAGGACTTCGCAGCTGCAGCGGCAGCTCCGGCTGCCGCTGCGACGGTTAGACATCAGGCTCGACCCGAGCTTGATGATCAGTACCTCGTCGCCCTCGCCAAGCGCGGGAGCGCCGACGCCTACGAACGGCTGATCCGCCGCTACAAGGGGTTCGTGCGCCTGAAGGCGTCCTCGTACTTCCTGTTGGGCGGCGACTCCGACGACCTCATCCAGGAGGGGCTCGTCGGCCTCTACAAGGCGATCCGCGACTACCGGACCGACCGCGAGTCGAGCTTCCGCAACTTCGCGGAGCTCTGCGTGACCAGGCAGATCATCACCGCGGTGAAGACCGCATCGCGCAACAAGCACGCCCCGCTCAACCAGTACGTCTCGTTCGCGCAGACGCCGGCGGCGGCCATCGACTCCGACGCCACGCTCGAGGAGGTCCTTCCGGGCCCAGTGAGCGAGGACCCGTCGGAGCGCGTGATCGCCTCCGAGGAGCTCTCGAGCCTGGTGGAGTGCCTGTCGCACGTCCTCTCCGAGCTGGAGAGCCGCGTTCTGTCCCTGTACCTGGACGGGTACGCCTACGACGTCATCGGCGAGCGCCTCGAGTGCGATACGAAGACGGTGGATAACGCCCTCCAGCGCGTGAAGCGGAAGGTCGGCCAGCACGTCGCCAGCCGCGAGATGGTCATCTAGGCGCGTACCCTCAGCGTCAGCCGCGCCCGGATAGCTCAACTGGTGGAGCACCTGATTTGTAATCAGGAGGCTGTGGGTTCAAGTCCCACTCCGGGCTCTTGAGCGAGGGACCGAGCAACCTCCCAAACGCCCGCGACTTCACCTGGCGTGACGGGCCGCGCGTAGTCCGTTTCGGGGAGGGGGCGCTCGCCGCGGCCGAGGAGACGCTCGCGGCGAACGGCTGGGACTCGTTCGAGCTGCTGAGCACACCCCGCGCCCTCGCCGACGCGCCGGCCGACCTCATCGACGCCGCGTCAGCCGTCCACGAGGTCCCACCCGGGAAGGTCGCCGATACCTCCGCCGCGATGTTCGACGCGGTGGGCACCGACCGCCTCGTCGCCCTCGGCGGAGGGCGCGTGATCGACACCGCGAAGGCGATCGCCGCCGTCAGGGAGGGGGAGACCGCCGCGATCCCGACGACGCTGTCGGGCGCCGAGATCACCGCGATCCACCGGCTGCCCGAGGGCCGCAGCGCGCCGCGCCTCAACCGTCCGGTGGTCGTGGTGGCCGATCCAACGGCGATGACCAGCCACCCCGAGGAGGGCGCCCTGCGCGCGACCGCCCTCAACTCCCTCGGCCACGGCGCCGACGCGCTGTTCGGGCCCGCGGCCAACCCGTTTTCCTCGCTCGCGGCGCTGGAGGGCATCGAGCTGATCGCCGCCGCCCTCGACGAGGCCCCCGGCGACCGCGACCGGGTGAACCTGGCGCTTGGCTCGCTCCTCTGCGCTCACGCGATCGACGGCGCCGGGCTCAGCCTCCACCACGCCGTCTGCCAGGAGCTGGTCCGTGGCATAGGAATCGCCCACGCGGAGACCAACGCGACCATGCTGCCGCACACGATGGGCGCGATGCGGGAGCGCGAGCCGGCCGCGATCGAGGCGCTGGCGAGGGCCCTGGGAACCGATCTCGACGGCCTGCCTGGCCGCCTCACGGAGCTGGGCGGCGGGGCGCGCCGCCTCGCCGATCTGCACCCCGACGGCGGCGCTCTGGACTCGGCGCTCGACGCGATCCACGGTCGCCTCCAGCACGCCATGGGCGATCCGCTGAGCCGCGCCGAGCTAGCCGAGCTCGTCGACAACGCCTGGTAGCACGCGCGCGCCCACTCCGCGGGGGGTAACGCACGCCCTGTGACCGTGTAGCACTGACATGGACCAGCAGCCCCGCAGGTCGGCTCCGCCACGCACGGACAACGTCATCACCGACGAGCGGTTCGAGCAGTACCACGAGTTCGCCCGGCGCCACGGAGTGAATCGGCTGATCTACGCGATCGCCCGGCTCGTCCTGCTCCCCGCCTTCCTCGTCTGGTTCCGGCTGCAGCGGACCGGCCGCGAGCACGCCCGCGTCAAGGGCGGCATGATCGTCGCCTCCAACCACCGAAGCTTCCTCGACCCGTTCGTGATCGGGGCGCTGCTGCCGTGGCGGCGCCAGATCCAGTTCGTCGCCAAGGTCGAGCTCTTCGAGAAGCGCTGGCAGGGGTGGATCCTCAGCCGCCTGGGCGCGTTCCCCATCCGCCGCGGCCAGTCCGACGAGGTCGCGATGCAGACCGCCCGCCTCGCGGTGGAGCGCGGCGGCACGGTGGTCATCTTCCCGGAGGGCACCCGGCACCGCTCCGGATCGCTGAGCACCCCCAAGCGCGGCGTCGGCCGGCTCGCGCTGGAGTCCGGGGCCCAGGTTCTGCCGGTCGCCGTCCACGGGACCGAGCACGTGCGCCGCGGCTTCCGCATCCGGCCGCGCAAGGTCCGCCTCCGCGCCGGCACGCTCATGACCTTCCCTCAGACCGAGCGCCCCTCTCCCCAGCTCGCCGCCACAGTCACCGACCGGATCTGGCCCAACATCGAACTTCAGTGGGAGTGGCTCGGTGGGCTGCCTCCGCTGCGCAAGGCTGCCGTGATCGGCGCGGGAAGCTGGGGCACGGCCGTGGCCGTGCTGCTCGCCCGAGGCGGCGTCGAGGTCCAGTTGGGCACCCGCTCGGAGGACAAGGCGAAGCAGATCGCCAAGAAGCGGGTTAACGAGCAGTACCTGCCGGGCGTGAAGCTCCCGGAGGAGATCACGATCTGCCGCACCCCCGACATCGAGCTCGGTGCCTGCGACCTCGTCTGCCTGGCCGTGCCGTCGGCCGGCCTGCCCGCCACGGTCGGCGCGCTCGCCGACAGGATCCCGTCGCGGAGCGCCGTCCTGCTCCTCTCGAAGGGCCTGGTCCGGCCGAAGGGCGCGCTCCCGAACCGTTACGTCTCCGAGCGCGTGCGCGCCCGCGCCATCGCTTGCCTCGGCGGCCCGGCGCACGCCCGCGAGGCGGCGGCCGGAATGGCCGCCCTGGTGCTCGGCTCCACCGATCGCGACCTGCGCTCCCAGCTGGGCGAGGTCTTCGAGCGGGCCGGCCTGGTCTGCGAGCGCACCGACGACGTCGTCGGCGTCGAGATTGCCGGCGTGGCCAAGAACGCCGCCGCGCTCGCCGCCGCCGCCGCGCAGCCACACGGGATGAACGCGGCGGGCATCGCCGCGGCGGGCATCTGGCGCGAGTGCGTGGACTTCGCCCTTGCCCAGGGCGGAGAGCTGGACACCTTCTCCGGGCTCGCCGGCATCGGCGACCTGACCGCCACCGTGCTGGCGCCGGGCAGCCGCAACCGCCGCGCCGGTGAGCTCCTCGGCACCGGCGTGCCCGCCGAGCAAATCCCTGCGCGGATCGGACAGGCCTCCGAGGCGCTCGACTCCGTGCCGCTCCTGGCGGAGGCGGTGCGTGACTCCGGCATCGACGCTCCTGACCTCGACGGCCTCGCCGCGCTCGTGGCCGGCGAGATCGACGCCGGTGAGTGGGTCGCGGGTCTCAGGCGCACCGAGCGTGCGAGACGGGCGGCCTGATGCTCTCTACGCTCCGGACCGATGACCGAGGCCAGCCTCCCCCCGTCGGGCTCGGCGGCGAAAGCCAAGCTCGACAGCAGCTTCGAGGCGCTCTACAAGGAGCACCTCCGCGACGTCTATTCGTACTCCTACTACCGGGTGGGCAACCACCACGACGCCGAGGACATCACCGAGCAGACCTTCCTTCAGGCGTACCGGCACTTCGACCGTGCGCAGCGCGAGTCGGACGGCCGCCCTCTGCGCCCCTGGCTGATCCGGATTGCGCACAACCTCGCAGCGAATCACCACCGAGACCGCGCGCGTCGTCCGGAGGCGAACATCGAGGCCGTCGAGCCGCCGGCCCATCCACACGACACGGAGCAGATAGTGGCCGGGCGCGAGGAGCTGAGGGCCGTCATCCGCAGGCTCGACGACCTCTCCGAGGAGCGGCGCGACGCGCTGATCATGCGGTTCGCGCTCGACATGTCGAACCGCGAGATTGCGCGCGCCCTGGGCAAGTCCGACGGGGCCACGAAGGTGCTCATCCATCGTGCGATCAAGCAGCTCGAGGAGCTGATCGCTGCCGAGGACGAGCCCGCGGAGTCAGCCGATGACTGAGCCCGGGCCTGAAAAGCACCTGGACCTCGAGGCGCTCCTGCAGGACGCCCTGCGGCCGATCGAGCCGCCCGAGCGACTCGCCGGCCGCGTGGAGACCACGCTCACCACGATCACCGAGCAGGCCGCGGCCGAGCTGTCGAGCTGGGCCGATGAGCTGACCGACAGCGAGCTCGAGTCCCTGCGCGACCCGCGCAACTGGGTGCGCCCGGTGGCCGCGATCGCGGTCGGCGCGGCAGCGGCCGGTGCGCTGGCGGTCGTGGGCACACGCCGCCGCAGGCGCCCGCACGGCCTGCTGGGGGGCGCCGAGAGCGCCCTGCGCGGGCTCCGCCGCGGCTAGCCGCCTACGTCGCGGGCACGGGGTCGGACTCCTTCGGCGTCGCGGCGCCGGCGGCGAGCCCGGTGAGGCCGAGGATCAGGTGCAGGAAGTTGTCCTCGGTGTTGATCGGAACCAGGTCGAGCAGAACCGCGACGCCGTTATCGGTCTCGATGAACCCCCAGAGGGCGAGCACCACGTACAGGAGCCCGACGCCGAGCGCGTACGTCCGAGCCGCGTAGCCGGCGGCCATCAGGCCGAGCAGGCCGAGCAGGAGGTGGATGAGGTTGTGCCAGCCGTTGACCGCGAGGATGCCGAAGACGTCGTCGGAGACCACCGAGTTGCCGGTGGCAAAGCTCGCCTCATAGAAGAAGCCGATGATCCCGGCGATCACGAGCACGCCTCCCACGAGCGTGGCGTAAAGGCGTGCTGGACTCGATGCTTCCATCCGATCCTCCTCGGGTTGCCTGACCCCAACTATCTACCCTCGAGCGGACGCGACCGCATCCAATGATCCGCCGACGCAGGCGTCGCGTAGGCATAGGCGTGACCTCGGAACCGGTGAACCACAAATGAAGCGCGACCATATGCAGCGGCTGGCGGACGAGGATCTGATGACCCTCGTCGATCGCAAGGACGAGGCGGCCTTCGAGGTGTTCTACGAGCGTCACGGCGGGCCGGCCTACTCGCTCGCGCACAGGATCGTCGGTGACCGCAACCTCGCCGAGGATGTCGCGCAGGAGGCGTTCCTCTCCATCTGGCGGAGCAAGGCCGGCTATGACCGGGCCCGCGGCAGCGTCCGCTCCTGGTCGCTGGGGATCGTGCGCAACCGTGCGATCGACGCCCTGCGGCGCGCCTCGACCCCGGCGCCCAAGCTCGACCTCGACGACGACGCGGCCCTGGAGTCCCAGCCGGGCTCCGTGATGACCGACTCCGAGGTCATCCGGCGCGACACCGCGCGACAGGTGCGCGGCGCCCTCGGGGACCTGCCGAGCGAGCAGTCCCGCGTGATCGAGCTCGCGTACTTCGGGGGCTTCAGCCACTCCGAGATCGCCGAGATGCTCGGCGAGCCGCTGGGAACTATCAAGGGGAGAATGCGACTTGGGCTCGAGAAGGCACGCGCCACGCTCGCGGAGGGCATGGCCGTGCGGGAGGCTTCAGAGGTTCTGCCATGACCGGGGGAGAGCGAATGCACACGGAGAGGCGTGATGACCTTGCCGCCTACGCGCTTGGGGCGCTGGACGATGCGGGCGCCGCGGAGCTCGAGTCGCATCTCGCCGGCTGCGAGCCCTGCGCGGAGTACCTGCGCTGGCTGCAGCCGGCCGTGGATCTCCTCCCGGCCTCGGTCGAGCAGGTCGCCCCGCCGGAGAGCCTTCGCGAGGGCCTGATGGACGCGGTGCGCGCCGACGCCGTCACCTCGCCCGCCCCTGAGCGGGCGCCGCGGAAGCGCTGGAGCTGGGGCGGCCTCGCGCTGCGGCCGGCCACCGTTCTGGCGGCGGTGTGCGTGCTCGCGGCCGGCCTCGGGGTCGGCTACGGGCTCAGCGAGTCGGGTGATCCGCAGCGTGACTTCGTCCAGGCGGACGCGGTCGGCTCGCTGCCCGCAGGCACCCTCGCCGCGACGGTCGAGCACGGGGCCGGTGGCGACGCGATCCTTCACGTGGAGCGGGCCCCCGCTCCTGCCGAGGGCGACGTCTACCAGGCCTGGGTAAGCCGCGGTGGGACCGTCGAACCCGCCGCCAGCTTCACCCCGCAAGAGGACGGGACCCAGGAGGTGGCGCTGGGCGACTCGCTCGCCGGCGCCGATGCCGTGCTGGTGACCGAGGAGCCGACGGACGATCAGGCGGGCCCCACCTCGCCGCCGATCCTGCGCGCCGACATCGGCTGATTCAGGGCTCGATGAGTCCGCCTGGATAGGCTCGGGCGCGGATGCCCGACTGCTACCGACATCCCGGCCGCGATACCAGGGTGGCCTGCTCGATGTGCGCGCGGCCGATCTGCCCGGACTGCATGATCTCCACGCCCGTGGGGATGCGGTGCCCGGAGTGCGCACGGCAGAGCACCCCGGTGCGCCGCGTCAGCGCGGGCGGGTTCGGCCAGGGCGCCGAGCCGGCGACCTATGTGCTGATCGGGCTCAACGTGCTCGTCTTCCTGGCCTCGGTGCTCGGCGGCGGCAGCGCGACCTCGTTGACCGGCGGTGGGGGCCTGATCCAGGACGGCGGGCTGAACGCCTTCGCGATCGACGTGGGAGGGGAGTGGTGGCGGATCGTCACCTCCGGGTTCCTGCACGCCGGCGCCATCCATCTGCTGTTCAACATGTTCGCGCTGTACATCCTCGGGTCGCTGCTCGAGCCCGCCGTCGGCACCCCCCGCTTCGTCGGGATCTATGTCGTCTCGCTGCTGGCGGGAGCGTGCGGCGCGCTGATCCTCTCGCCGAACGACCTGACCGTGGGTGCGTCCGGCGCCGTGTTCGGCCTGATGGCGGCCGCTTTCATCATGGCCCGGCACCGTGGAATCGAGCAGGTCGCGTCCCAGATCGGGATGTTCGTGGTCCTGAACCTGGTCTTCACCTTCGCCGCCTCCAGCACGATCAGCGTCGGAGGGCACGTCGGCGGCCTGATCGGCGGCGCCGTGGTAGCGCTGATGGTCGCATTCTTCGAGCGCTCGCGGATGCCGAACCGGCTGCCGATCGAGATCGGCCTGATGGTCGTGCTCTCAGCCGGCCTCGTCGTCGCCTGCTTCGCCGCCGCCGCGGCGGGCGTGCCGGACCAGTTTCAGGGCGGCGGACTGGGCTTCGAGTAGGCGGTTACCGGGTTTTTCCCGCTATGCGGTCATAACCCGGCCATCGCGCGAACGGACGCATTCCTTCCATGCGAGCGTTCTCGGTGCGGCGACTCGTTCGGGGTGGAGCAGGTGCGCCAGCAGTTCGACCCCGTCGACCAGGCGCGGACCGGGGCGTGAGAACGACGAGGCGGCGTCGACCGCGACGACACGCGAGACGCCGAGCTGCACGAGCTCTCCCTGGTGGGCCAGTGCCTGCTCGGCCGCCTCCTCCGCGTAGAGGCCGCACGGCATCACGACGGCGAGATCGGGCCCAGCCGCGGCGAGCTCCTCCCAGCTGACGGTCCGCGACTTGGCGCCGGGTACGCCCACCGGGTCAAAGCCGCCCGCGATCTCGATCATCTCCGGCACCCAGTGCCCGCCGGCGAACGGCGGGTCCAGCCACTCGAGGGCCGCTACGCGCGGGCGCCGCGCGCCGTCCACCGCCGTCCTGACCGCGTCGAGACGCGCCGTCAGTCCGTTGTGGAGCGGCGCCGCCAGTTCCGGCTCCCCCGCGGCTGCGGCCACGCGTTCAATGTCCCCCAGAACCTCGTCGAGCGTTCCGGGGTCGAGCGAGATCACCTCCGGCCGGCCCGGCAGTCGCTGGGCGATCGCGCGTACGTCGTCGTAGGAGACGGCGCACACGGCGCAGAGCGCCTGGGTGACGATCAGGTCCGGCTCGAGTGGCGCCAGCGCGGCCTCGTCCAGGGTGTAGAGCGCCTCGGCCCGGGCTGTGACCTGTCGTACACGCGCGTCGATCTCGGCCGGTGCGAGGCCCTCGGGGATGACGCTGGCCGTGAGTCGCGGGAGCCGGGTCGCCCCGGCGGGGTAGTCGCACTCGTGCGTCACCGCGACGACGCTGTCGCCGAGGCCGAGGGCGAAGAGGATCTCGGTGGCGGACGGGACCAGGCTGGCGATCTTCACGGGATGAGAATAGGCTCACGGCGTGCTCGATCACATCGGCATCAACGTGTCCGACTACGAGCGGAGCCGCGACTTCTACGCGCAGGCCCTGGCGCCGCTGGCACTGGAGCTGCTGATGGAACCGGCTTCCGAGGTCGGTGGGTTCGGCTCGCCCAAGGACCAGAAGCCGTTCTTCTGGATCTCGACGCGCGCGGACTCCAACACGGCGGTACACGTCGCCTTCGCGGCGGACTCGCGCGAGCTCGTCGACGCCTTCCACGCCGCCTCGGTCGCGGCGGGCGGCACGGACAACGGCGCCCCCGGCCCGCGCGAGATCTACCACCCGAACTACTACGGCGCGTTCGTCCGCGACCCCGACGGCAACAACGTCGAGGCGGTTTGCCACCTGCCAGCGGGGTAGGTGGACCACGTGACCGACCTGCTGAGCGACCAGGCGATCGAGGAGCGGCTGGGAGCGCTCGACGGTTGGTCGCGTGATGGTGGAACGATCACGAAGGAGTTCAAGAACGAGGACTTCGTCGGGTCGGTCAGGTTCGTCGACGCGGTCGTCGAGCCCGCCGAGGAGATGGGACATCACCCCGATCTCGAGATCTCGTGGGACACGGTGAAGGTGTCGATCACCAATCACGCGGCGGGCGGGCTGACCGGGGCTGACTTCGACCTCGCCCGTCGGATCGATGACCTCCGCTCCTGACGCCGTAGCCGCCCGTGAGGACATCCGCTTCGCCTCGCACGGCGAGTCGTGCGCGGGGTGGCTATACCGACTGGCCGGGTACCGCGTCGTCACCGACCGGTTCGAGTTTCTCGGGCGGCGCGTGCCCGTCCGCTGATGCGCATCGTCCACGTCCTCGGCACCCGTCCTAACTTCGTCAAGATGGCGCCGGTCATCGCCGCGACCCGCGAGGCCGGCCACGACAACGTCGTGGTCCACACAGGGCAGCACTACGACCGCGCGATGTCGGACATCTTCTTCGATGAGCTCGGCGTCCCCGAGCCGGACTACATGCTGGGAGTCGGCTCCGGCTCGCACGCGGAGCAGACGGCGCGAGTGCTGGAGCGCCTCGAGCCCGTGCTCGGGACCGAGCACCCGGAGCTGGTGCTCGTCCCGGGTGACGTCAACTCGACCCTGGCCGCGGCGCTGTGCGCGCAGCGACTGGGCATCCCGGTCGGACACGTCGAGTCTGGGCTTCGCAGCTTCGACCGCGCCATGCCCGAGGAGATCAACCGCGTGGTGGCCGACCACGCCTGCGAGCTCCTCTTCCTCCACTCGGAGGAGGCGGTCGAGAACCTCCGCGGCGAGGGCGTCGCGGACGAGCGCATGCACTTCGTGGGCAACACGATGATCGACACGCTCGTGGCCCTGCGGAACCGCTTTGAGGCCCGCGACGCCGCGACGGCGCTGGGCGTGGAGCGAGGCTCATACCTGCTGGTCACCCTGCATCGTCCGGCGCTGGTGGACACGCCCCTGCTGGGCGACGCGATTGCGGCGCTGGCGGAGGTCGCCGCCGAGATCCCCGTCGTCTTTCCGGTGCACCCGCGCACGCGCAAGATGATCGGCGCCAACGTGCTGCCAGGCGTCGGCCTCGTCGACCCCGTGGGTTACCTCGACTTCCTGTCGCTGGAGGCGAGCGCCGGTGCCGTCCTCACCGACTCCGGCGGCATCCAGGAGGAGACCACCTTCCTCGGCGTCCCCTGCTTCACCCTCCGCGACAACACGGAGCGGCCGGTGACCGTGCGGGCCGGTACCAACACACTCCTCGGCCTGGACCCGAACCGCATCCGCGAGATCCCGGCCCTTCTGGCCGAGAGGCCTAGAAATCCGCCGCAGCCGCCGGATAAATGGGATGGGCGCGCGGCATCGCGGATCGCCGATGTCATCGCCGATTGGTAGCGTGGGCTCGTGGCGTTGCCGTCCCTCGTTCCCAAGGACAAGGTCTTCTTCGACCTCTTCAACAAGGCCGGGCAGAACACGCTTCGGTCGGCGAAGCTGCTCAAGGAGATGCTCGAGCAGTGGCCCGACGAGAAGGGCCTCCAGCGGGAGATCCTGCTCGCCGAGCAGGAGGGCGACAAGATCACGCACGACATCGTCCAGCGCGTGCAGGCGACGTTCGTCACTCCGATTGACGGCGAGGACATCTACAACCTCGCGACCCAGCTCGACGACATCGTCGACTACATCG
Source organism: uncultured Solirubrobacterales bacterium (assembly GCA_963807385.1). Taxonomy (GTDB): domain Bacteria; phylum Actinomycetota; class Thermoleophilia; order Solirubrobacterales; family 70-9; genus JBDTSW01. Next base: position 47,981 of record CAWEBQ010000003.1, on the reverse strand, counting down.
ACGAGACCGCCGACTTCCTCGGCCTCTACAAGATCGAGGCGCCGATGGAGCAGTCGCTCGCCATGGCCGACGTGCTCGTCAAGGCGTGTGAGCAGCTGGCCGCGGCGCTCGAGCACCTGCGCGGCTTCAAGGACCTGGAGCCGTACTGGATCGAGATTCACCGCCTCGAGAACGACGGCGACCGGCTGTACCGGGACGCCGTCGCGTCGCTGTTCGCCAACGGCATCGATCCGATGGTCGTGATCCGCTGGAAGGACATCTTCACGGTGCTGGAGCGCGCCGTGGACGCCTGCGAGACCGCGGCGCACATCATCGAGGGCATCGTCATCAAGAACGCGTAACACCGCGTCTCGGGCATCATGGCCGAGCAGGATCTGATCCTCTACATCGTCGTTGCGACCGCCTTGGCGTTCGACTTCACGAACGGCTTCCACGACACCGCCAACGTCGTGGCAACGTCGATCTCCACGCGGGCGATGGCGCCCCGGGTGGCCGTCACGTACGCGGCGATCCTGAACTTCGTCGGAGCGTTCATCTCGCTCGAGGTCGCGGCGACGATCGCCAGCGACGTCGTCGACGGCGGCGCGATTACGCCACTCGTGATCTTCGCCGGGCTCGTCGGGGCGATCGCCTGGAACCTGGTCACCTGGTACTTCGGCCTGCCGTCGAGCTCGTCGCACGCGCTGATCGGGGGTGTGGTCGGCTCGGTGGTTGCGGCCGTGGGCTTCGATGCGGTGATGGGGGAGGGCATCCTGGGCAAGGTGCTCGTCCCCGCCGTCGTCGCCCCAGTGGTCGCGTTCATCGTCGGCGGGATAGCGATCGTCATCTGCTACCGGGTGCTGGGCCGCCAGCGCCCCGGCCCGGTGACGCGCGGGTTCCGGCTCGGCCAGATCGTCTCGGGCGGGATGCTGGCCCTGGCCCACGGCACGAACGATGCGCAGAAGACGATGGGCGTGATCGCGCTCGCCCTGATCGCGAACGGCAACCTTGCCGAGGGCTCCGACCCGCCGACCTGGGTGGTGATCTCGGCCGCCGCGGCCATCGCCCTGGGCACCTACTCGGGCGGGTGGAGGATCATCAAGACGATGGGAACGCGGATCATCAAGATGGACGCGGCGCAGGGGTTTTCGGCCCAGGGCGCCGGCGCCGCCGTGATCCTGGCCTCCTCGCACTACGGGTTTCCCCTGTCGACCACGCAGGTGATCTCCGGCGCCGTGATGGGCGCCGGCGCCGGCAAGCGCGTCTCGGCGGTGCGCTGGGGCGTGGCCGGCAACATCGTGACCGCCTGGTTGCTGACGTTCCCCGCCGCCGCCGGGATCGGTGCTCTCACCTACGGCTTCACCCGGATCTTCGGGACCGGCGCCCTGGGGCCGCTGATCGTGTGCGCGATCGGGCTCGCTGCGCTGGCGGTCTTCCTCACGAAGCGGGCACGGAACCCGATGTACGCGACGGGATGAGGGCTAGCAGATGCTGACGGCCTTCATCGACACCGGGGCGCTCGCCAAGACCGTCGCGGCGGCCTTCGTCTCCGGCGTGGGGATCACGCTCATCTTCTCCGTGGCGATCTACGGCGCGGCGCGGTTCGGCGAGCTCGGCCGGGAGGGTCGAAGCTCGGCCGCCATCCTCCACGGCACCCTCGCGGCGATCGCCGGCCTCGCCTTCGTCGCGACCATCGTGGTCGGGATAATCGTGATGACCACGAAATGAGGCACGCCCGGAACATCGCGATCATCCTGGCCCTCGCGTTCGTCGTCGCCGCGGTGCCCGCCGGCGACAACGCGGCGGAGGCGGTGCTGACCGCGATCTCGCTCGCGTTCATGGTCGTGATCGGGCTCGCGGGTTACCAGATCTACCGCTCGCAACGACTCTCGATCATGGCGCTGTCGGACCGCGACCGCGGGATCCTCGCAGGCGCGGTCGGCCTCATCGTCCTGATGGTCGCGGGCGCCGACGAGATGCTCGACACCGGCGTCGGCACGCTGCTGTGGATCGGGCTGCTGGCGGCGGCGGGCGTCGCCATCTGGCGCCTGTGGGTCGAGTCTCAGACCTACTAGATCCCGGACACACTCTCGGCTCGATCCGCGCGCCACGGGCGACGCCGAAAACGGCACGCTCGGCTGGTGTCCTCCGGCGAGCATCAGCGGGGCCAGGCCTCCGTCGAGCTGGTCGCGGTGCTGCCGGTGGTCGCCCTGCTCGTCGCCCTCGCGGTTCAGCTGGCGATCGTGGGCTGGGGCCTGTGGACGAGCGCGGGCGCCGCTCGTGCCGGGGCCCGGGCTCAGCACGTCGGAGGGAACGCGCGCGCAGCGGCGCTGAGCGCCGTCCCGAGGTCGCTGCACGATGGGTTCCGGGCGTCGGGCGAGCCGTTCGAGGTCTCGCTCCTCGTACCGTCCCTGATCCCGGGCATGGACGCGATCCCGGTCAGTGCCCGGTCATCGCTCGACCCCGACGACGATGGGTGAGGCCCGGGCTCGCTCTGCCACCGGTCAGGCCTCCGTCGAGGTCTTGGCCGGAATTCCGGCCCTGGTCCTTTCGGGGCTGATCGCACTTCAGCTCCTCGCCGTCGGCTACGCCGCGACGCTGGCCGACGGGGCGGTCGAGGCCGGCGCCCTGGCCGTCGGCGCCGGTGAGCCGGCCGCAACTGCGGTCGCCCGCGCGCTCCCCGGCTGGGCGCGTGATCGGGTGGAGACGGATGTGGCCGATGGCGAGGTCTCGGTGCGGCTGCGACCTCCTGCGCTGCTCGCTCCGCTTGCGCAGGCGCTGGTGGTGGAGGACTCGGCGTGGGTCCGGCCGGCCTCCTGATTGCCACGCACGCAGGCTCGCCGGGCGATGGCGTCGCCTGCGCCGCGGCCGTCGCCGTGGCGCTCGCCTCGCGGGAGCCCGCCGATGGGCGGGGCGTCCTTTTGATCGAGAGCGAGGCCGGAACACGCCGGAGGCCGACGCTCCTGTCGTCGAACTCGGCCAGGGGACTGGAGGCCCGGCTGGCGGCGAGCGACGTGCAGGTGGCCGCCGCTGCGCGGGGGCGCATCTGCTGGACCGGCATCGAGATCGGGGAGGGCTGGCAGGAGCGCCTCTCCGAGATCCTCGCGCTGGCCGACGGGCCGGTAGTCGTCCACCTGCCACGACCGGCGTGGCGCGAGGTGCTCGACGATCCGGAGATCCGGGTCGCAGGTGCACTGGTTAGGGCGGATCCTCGCGAGCACAGGCACCTGCTCGCCCTGCTCGCCGCCGAGCTGCGCGCGAGGGGCATCCCGTTGCGCATTGCCACCCGTCCGCTCGGCCTCGTGGGCGCCCGCCGCGCCCTGGCGGGGCTGGAGCCCGGCGGACCCGCCGCGGCGCGGGCCCGGCGGATCGCCCGCCGGCTGGCGCCGACGACGGGCCAGGCGCTGCCGCTCGTCGCGGGCCTCTGCTTCGTGACCCTGCTGGTCGCATCCGCGCTTGCGGCGCTCGGTGGCGCGGTGGCCGCGACCTCGCGTGATCAGCGGACCGCCGACCTCGTTGCGCTCTCGGCGGCGCGCTCGATGCGCGACGACCTGCCACGCCTCACCGCGCCGGAGCTGCTGCCGGACGGGTCGCGGAACCCGGCTCACCTGGACCGGGCGCGGTACCTGTCGCGGGCCCGCGAGGCGGCGGCCGAGGCCGCCCGGCGCAACGCGGCGGGTACGGTCTCGGTGGAGTTCCCCGACGCCTCCGAGGCGGTGCCGGTGCGGGCCCGCGCGGAGCTCACCGCCGACCCGGACCGCTGGGCCATCGCCCAGGCATCGCCACCGTCGGCCCCGCCCAGCGTGGCCGCGACCGGCGATTACACCGGTCCACTCGTGATGCGCCAGGGCAAGCCGATGCGCCCGGACGTGGCCGCGGCATTCGACCGCATGTCGGCGGCCGCACGGCAGGCCGGCATCGCACTCCTGATCAGCTCCGCCTACCGCTCCGACGCGGAGCAGGCGCGCCTCTTCGCCGCCAACCCCGACCCCCGCTGGGTCGCGCGCCCCGGCACCTCGCTACACCGCTGCGGCACCGAGCTCGACCTCGGCCCGCCCGGCGTCTACGGCTGGCTCGCCGCGAACGCTCCCCGCTTCGGCTTCGTGCAGCGGTACTCCTGGGAAGCCTGGCACTACGGGTTCGATCGCGGCCCAGCGCCGTGCTCGGCGGCATCCAGCGCCGCGCGCGAGCGGAGCGACGGCGCCGCGCCTCGCCCGGTGCCCGGCTTCGTCCCAGCTGCCTACCGGGCCCCGATCCAGGACGCCGCCGCGCGCTGGGGGGTCTCCGCCAATCTCCTCGCTGCCCAGCTGCAGGCCGAGTCTGGGTTCAACCCCGGCGCGGTATCCCCGGCGGGCGCCCGCGGCATCGCGCAGTTCATGCCCGCCACAGCCGCGGCCTACGGGCTGCGCGACCCGTTCGATCCTCGCCCGGCGATCGACGCCCAGGCGCACCTGATGTCCGACCTGCTGGGCCAGTTCGGCGAGATCCGGCTCGCCCTCGCCGCCTACAACGCCGGCCCCGCCCCGGTGGCGGCCTGCGACTGCGTCCCCGCCTACCCGGAGACCCAGGCCTACGTCGCGCGGATCCTGGCGCTGATGGGCGGGGCGGGGGAGTGGGTGGCGCCGCTCGAGGTTCGCTTGGTCGCGTGATCTACATGGTAGCTTTCATGTTCATGAGACAACGCATGAAGATCACGCGGGGAGGCCAGATCTCGGTGCCGGCGGAGATCAGGCGACGCTGGGGCACCGATCAGGTTGTGCTCGCGGACGAGGGCGACCGCATCGTCGTGGAGCCCGTCTCCTCGGACGCGATCGACCGTGCCGCCGGAGCGTTTCGGCACCACGCGAAGGGCATCGATCTGGCGCAAGTGCGCGCGGCCGAGCGGGAGGCCGAGCAAGAGCGGGAGGAGCACCGGCTCAGGGCTCTCGGCTGGGGAGAGTGACCCTTCTCGACGCCTACGCCCTGATCGCGATGGTCACCGGCGCGAGGGCCGAGCACGAGGTTCGCGCGATCCTCGATACGGGCACGGCCGCAATCGCGACCCTCAACCTGGCCGAGGCGCTCGATGTCCTCGAGCGCGTCCACGGCGTCGCCAGGGAGGACGTCGATGCGATCATCACCCCGCTCCTGGGGGCGGTCATTCGCGTCCTGCCGGTAGGGCTAGAAACGGCGCGGCGCGCGGCTGCTATCCGGGCCGAGCACTACCACGCGCGCACCCGACGCCTGTCGATGGCGGACTGCGTGCTGATCGCCAGCGCGGGTGAAGGCGACAGCGTCGCGACCGCCGATAGCGACGTTCTGGCAGTTGCTCCTCTGCTCGGGCTGGAGCCGGTCGAGCTGCCGGGGGAGGCCGGCTGAGGCGTCTCGCCCCGGCCCCTGACCTCAGCCCCCGAGGAAGCTCGCGAGCTTCTCGCAGGCGGCGGTCCACCCGGCCTCCGCGTGCCCGCGCATCGCCGGCGGGAGGGGCGAGTCGGTCAGGGTCATCCGCGTCCTCTCGCCGTGGTCGTGGAGCTCGACCCTCACCACGGTGGGCTCGTGCATGCCCACCTCGGGCATCGGGTCGGAGCGCATCACGAGCAGCTCCGGCTCGACCAGCTCGAGGATGTCGTGGCCGATCGTGAACTCGCGGTCGCCGTTGGTCTCGACCATCGTCAGCTCCCAACGCCCGCCGACCCGCGCATCGATCTTGATCCGGTCGCGCGGGGCTTCCATGTGCTCCGGCCCATACCACGCGGCCACCTGGTCGGGGTCGGTCCAGGCCGCGAACACCCGCTCGCGCGGCGCCTCGAAGATGCGCGTGATCAGGACCTGCTGATCGCTCGTGGGCACGGAACTCGGGTCAGTCATCTTGGTCTCCTTTTTCGCGCAGATGCGCATCGAGTCGGTCCATCCGGTTCTCCCAGGTCTGCCTGCGGGCCCGCATCCAATCCACGGCGTCGTCGAGCGGTTCCGCCTGCATCCGGCTCGGGCGCCACTGCGCCTGCCGGCTGCGCGCGATCAGCCCCGCCTGCTCGAGCACCTTGAGATGGCGCGAGATCGCCGGCAGGCTCACCGGAAAGGGCTCCGCCAGCTCGCCGACGGTCGCCTCGCCCTCGGCGAGGCGGCTCAGGATCGAGCGCCTCGTCGGATCGGCGAGCGCGGCGAAGGTGAGGCTGAGCTGGTCGGCTGGCATCTTCTGCAGCGACTGACGTGGTTAACAAGAAAGTTAAATACTAGCGAATCCCAGCGGCGGGGCCTTGACCGAACGGCGCCGCGGCGGTACGTTGCTCCCGATGCGCAAGAGGGGTGTGCTCGCTTCAGCAGGGGCCGCGGTGATTGTGGCGTTCGCCGCGTTCGCCGCGCTCGCCGGCGGGCCGGCCGGCGCGTCACAGAAGGGCGGGACGGTTACGCAGACGTCGGCCAAGGGCTACCGGTACGTCTCGGTCGCGGACACGATCTCCGACAACACACAGGACGGCAACGAGGCGATCTGCCCCGGCGACGAGCCGGTCGTCTCCGGGGGCGCCTACGCGCCCGCCGCCTACGGGCGGCGCGTCGAGATCAACACGTCCCGGCCGTACGACGACGACGCCGACGGGAAGCTCGACGACGGCTGGATCGCGTACGTGGACAACCTCAACTCCAGCGATCCGACGGACTCGGAGTACCTCGTCTACGCGATCTGCGACAAGCGCGCGGCGGAGAAGGACTACCGCTACAAGGCGACAGCGTCCGTCCCCGTGCCGGAGGGCTCGCAGGTCGGCGTTGCCGCGGACTGTCCGGACGACGAGCCGGCGGTGGGGGGCGGCGTCTCGTCGAGCGGCTTCCTCAACGACGAGATGGCCCTGAACACCGCGCGCCCGTTCGACGATGGCGACGCGGGCAACCGCATGGACGATGGCTGGAGCATCTACGTCGACAACAACAACGTCGGCAACGCCGGCCAGTTCATGGTCGGCTATGTGGTTTGCGACAAGGCGCGCGCCCCGGGCTCCTACATCTACAGGGGCAGTTCCGTGTCCGTTGACGACGGGACCCAGAGCATCGCCGGAAGCGTTTGTCCCGGAGCCACCAGGCTCGCCGGGGGCGGCCTGCGCTCCAGCGGCGCCTACACCCAGCGGATGTTCGCCGTCGCGAACTATCCCTCCGACGACGGCGGCTCAACCGCACCCGAAACCTGGCACGCCGGGGTAAACAACGCAACCGGCGGGGGCAGCTTCCAGAGCGTCACGGCGTACGCGGTCTGCCGCAAGTAGGCACACGCAGGGCGAAGCGGCTAGCGTGCCGGCGATGCCGCCCGTCGAGGTCACCTCACTCGAGCAGCTCCACGGTCTGATCGGCCAGGAGCTGGGCCCGACCGACTGGGTAACGGTCACTCAGGAGGACATCGACAAGTTCGCCGAGGTCTCCCGCGACGACCAATGGATCCACGTGGACGTCGAGCGGGCCAAGTCCGAGAGCCCCTTCGGGACGACCGTCGCCCACGGCAATTTGACGCTTTCGCTCACCGACGGCTTCCGCCGCGAGCTGATCACGCAGTCGGGCGTGAAGCTGGGCGTGAACTACGGGTTCGACAAGGTGCGCTTCCCCGCGCCCGTCCCGGCCGGCGCCCGGGTCCGCGCCCGGGCCCAGCTGATCACGGTCGACGAGCTCGACGGCGGCTGGTGGCACGTCGTCACCCGCTTTACGATCGAAGTCGAGGGCGCAGCCAAGCCGTGCTGCGTCGCCGACTCGGTCGGCCGCGCGCTGGTCGGCTAGGCGCGGGCCCACGGCGGGGTCAGGCTGAAGCCTGACCCCGGAGTCGGCGCGCGGGGCCAGGCTTCAGCCTGACCCCACACGGGAGCTACCCGCTACGCGGGGTCAGGCTTCAGCCTGACCCCACACGGGAGCTACCCGCTACGCGGGGTCAGGCTTCAGCCTGACCCCACACGGGAGCTACTTGACCGTCAGCGTTCCCTCCATGCCGCCCTCGCGGTGGCCGGAGACGCTGCAGTAATAGGTGTACTCGCCTGGCTCGAGGTCGGCGTCGAGCGTCGAGGAGTTCTCGGCGATCACGTCCGAGCAGCCCACGTCGGAGCCGTCCTGCTCAAGGCAGAAGTCGTGCCCGAGGGAGGCCGGGTTGTCGAACTCGAACGTCGCCGAACCCGCAGCCGCTGTGAGCTCGGTCTGGTCGAACGCGAAGCTGCCATCGGCTGCGGCCGACACGGCGACCGTCTCGCCGCCGCCGGAGCCGCCCTCGGCCGCGGTCGTGTCCTCGGTCGTCGTCTCCGCAGCGGTGCTCGTATCGCCGCTGTCGTCGCTGCCGCACGCGGCGAGTGCGAACGGGACCAGCGCCAAGAGGGCGAGGAGCCCAACAAACTTCTTCATCCGAGTACTTCCTTTCGTCGGGGAAAACTCAGGCCTCACTCTAAAGCCCTCTACGTCCCGGCGAACGTCGCCTCGCGCTTCTCGAAGAACGCGGTGACCCCCTCGCGCAGATCCTCCGTCGCCATCGAGTCGGCGATTCCGTGCCGTTCGAGCTGGAGGTGGTCGGCCAGGGAGTTGTCGAGGCTGACGCTGACGAGCTGCTTCGCCATGCGCACGTAGTGGGGGGCCTTGGCGGCCAGCTCCTCGGCCTTGGCCCGGGCGCGATCCATCAGCTCGTCCGCCGGTACGACCTCGGCGACGATTCGCTCCTCCAGCGCGTCCTGGGCGTTCAGCAGCGGGTCGTCCAGCAGCAGCTCGACGGCGCGGGCCGGCCCCACCATCCGCGGCAGGAAGTACGTCATCCCGCCGTCGGGCGAGGCGCCGATCCTTCCGTACGCGCAGACGAACGCCGCTTCCTCCGAGGCGATCCGCGTGTCGCACATCAGGGCCAGCGAGAAGCCGGCCCCCGCGGCGACCCCGTTGATCGCCCCGATCACCGGGTACGGGATGCGGCGGAAGTCGACGATCGCCTGGTGGAGCACGTCGGCGCCGCGGCGGACGTCGGAGGGGAGGTCGAATCCGTCCGAGTCGAGGCCGCCCTTGAACCAGTTGACGTCCCCACCCGAGGAGAACGCCCTCCCGTTGCCCGTGACGATCAGCGCCCGGAGCGGGGCGCGGTCCGCGAGCCACGCCGCGGCGAGAACGAGCTCGCCGATCAGCTCGGGGCTCATCGCGTTGAACGAGTCGGGCCGATCGAGGGTGAGCGTGCCGATCCGGCCGTCGATCTCGAGCCGCATCGTCTTCAGCTCCGGTGGGGTGATCTCGCTCATGGGGGCTCCTCGCGTGGTCGTGTTTGCCGGGGGCCGCGGAGCCTAACCTTCTAGGGAGAGTGGGCGACATCGCACAGCAGCGCAAGGAGCTGCCGGACCAGCCGGGCGTCTACCTCTTCAAGGACGAGGAGGGGAAGGTGCTCTACGTCGGCAAGGCGACGTCGATCCGCAAGCGGGTGGCTGGCCACTTCTCGGGCAAGTCAACGATCCGAGACATCACCGGACAGGTGGCGAGCATTGACTCGCTCGTCACCGAGAACGAGGCGGAGGCGCTTATCGCCGAGCAGCAGTTCATCAAGCGCCACCGGCCCCGCTTCAACATCCGGCTGCGCGACGACAAGTCCTATCCGTACATCGGGATCTCGATGGACGAGGAGTTCCCGCGGGTCTACTTCACCCGCGAGCGCCACCGGTCCGGCCGCCTGTACTTCGGCCCGTACTCCAACGCGAAGCGCACGCGCGAGACGCTCGACCTGCTCGGCAAGCTCTTCCAGCACCGCACCTGCGACGGCCCCGAGCCGGGGCGGCGCTCCGGTGTTCCCTGCCTCGACTACTACATCAAGCGCTGCCAGGCACCCTGCGTCGGCTACATCGACCGCGATGAGTACCGGCGCAACATCGAGGCGATCGGCAGCTTCCTCTCCGGCCGCTACCGCGACGTCGAGCGCGACGTCGAGCGCAAGATGAAGGAGGCGGCCGAGGCCGAGGAGTTCGAGCGGGCGGCCATCTACCGCGACCGCCTCGACTCGGTGCGCTCGTTGATGCAGCGCCGCAGCATCGCCTCCGACTCGCACGAGAGCGCCGACCTGGTCGGGGTAGCGGTGGACGGGGCCGACGCCAACGCCCAGGTCTTCCAGGTGCGCGACGGGATCCTGGCCGAGCGCCACGGCTTCTATCTCGCCAACGAGGCCGAGCGCGGGGAGGACGAGGTCGCCGAGGAGTTCCTCGCCCAGTACTACGCGGCGGCTCCCTCGGTGCCGCGCCTGATCGTGGTCGGGGAGGCGCTGCGCGGGCGCGTGGCGGTCCTTGAGGAGGCGCTGTCGGCGCAGCGGGGCGGGGCCGTGGAGGTCCGGGTCGCCGAGCGCGGCGACAAGCGCCGCCTGCGCGAGCTCGCGGAGCGCAACGCCGGCCTAGCACTGGCCCAGGACCGGCTGCGGCGCGAGCGGCGGCGCCAGCAGTCCGTCGATGCCCTCTCCGAGCTTCAGGACGCGCTCGAGCTGCCGAGCCTGCCGGTCCGGATCGAGGGGTTTGACGTGTCCAACCTCGGAGGCGATCACACCGTCGCCTCGATGGTCGTCTTCGAGGGCGGCGCGCCCAAGAAATCGGACTACCGGCGGTTCCGGATCCGCGGCGACCGCACGGCGGGCCCGGACGACTTCTCGTCGATCGAGGAGGTGCTGGGCCGCCGGATCGCCCGCCACGCGGAGGGCTCCGACCGCTCGCCGCACGACTCCGAGCGCGACGAGAGCTTCGCCGCGCGCCCCGACCTGATCGTGATCGATGGAGGCAAGGGCCAGCTCTCGGCCGGCATGCGTGCCCTGGCCCCCCATCTGGAGGGAGCCGCGGAGCCCGTGGCTGTCATCGGCCTCGCCAAGCGGATCGAGGAGGTGTTCGTCCCGGGACGTCCCTCACCGCTGCCGGTCCCCCCGGATTCGCAGGCGCTCCGGCTGCTCCAGCGCGTGCGCGACGAGGCCCACCGGTTCGCCATCACGCACCATCGCGGGCGACGTGATCAGGCCATGACCACGTCGCTTCTGGATGAGCTTCGCGGCGTGGGACCGGTGCGCAAGCGTGCCCTGCTCAAGCATTTCGGCTCTCCCGCGCGCCTCGTCAAGGCCAGCCGGGAGGAGCTCGAGGCCGTGCCCGGGGTGCCCGGCAAGCTCGCGCGCGACATCCATCGTCAGCTCAACAAGGCGGGCTGATGACGGCGTCGGGGCAGGATCGGGCGGACGGGTCGGCGCGCCAGGTCGATCTCGTCGTGATCACCGGCTACTCGGGGGCCGGCAAGTCCGAGGCGATCGCGGCCTTCGAGGACGGCGGGTACTTCTGCGTCGACAACCTGCCGCCGCGAATGATCGGCGCCCTCGGAGAGCTCTTCCGACACGAGGGCAGCGGGGTGAGGCGTGCGGCGGTCGTCTCGGACGTGCGCGGGGGCGAGTACTTCCAGGAGCTTCAAGCGGTGCTCGAGGAGCTGGAGGCGGGCGGGATCGTGCCGCGCGTACTGTTTCTCGAGGCCGACGAGGAGACGTTGCTCGACCGGTTCAAGGAGACTCGCCGCCGGCACCCGCTCGCGCCCGACGGACGGGTGACGGACGGAATCCGCGAGGAGGGCGAGATCCTCGCGCCGCTGCGCGAGCGTGCCGACCTCGTGATGGAGACGTCCGAGCTGACGGGGGCGATGCTGCGGCGCCGGATCTCGATCGAGATGCTCGGACCGCACGGGCCCGCCCAGCTCGCGCTGACCATCCTCACCTTCGGGTTCAAGAACGGCCCTCCCCGGGACGCCGACCTGATGTTCGACGTGCGGTTCCTGCCGAATCCCCACTACCGCGAGGACCTGCGCCCGCTTACCGGCCGCGATCCCAAGGTGGTCGAGCACGTCGAGGCGGGGGAGCTCGCGAGCGAGTTCTACCAGCGGCTCCTGCCCCTTCTGGACTTCCTGCTGCCCGCATACGTGGCGGAGGGCAAGAGTCACCTGACCGTCGCGATCGGCTGCACCGGCGGGCGCCACCGCTCGGTGACGATCGCCGACCGGGTCGCCCAGCACCTCGTGGGGCGGGACGATCTCGTCCTGCGGGTCGTGCATAGGGACGTGGATCTGGATTAGGAGGCCGCGCGCGCTGCCGACGCCTGGGTTAAGCTTGCGCCGACCTAGCGGGAGTTAACTGGAGGCTCGATTGACACACGCATCCCGGACCAAGCTCATTCTGTTCGCCGTCCTCGCGGGCGCCGTCGCATTGACGCTCGGGCTCATGGCCCGTTCCGGGGTAACGCCGGCCAGCGCGGGCGGCGGGTGCCACAACGCCGACGCCGCTCCCAACGAGGCCTCCGCCAAGCAGTTCAAGGACGCCGTGGAGTGCCTTGTCCAGATCGAGCGCCTGAGCCGCGGCAAGTCCGAGTTGAAGGTGGATCGCAAGCTCAACAAGGTGGCCAAGAACCACACCAATGTCATGCTTGCGAACGACTGCTTCAAGCATGCTTGCCCGGGCGAGGGCAGCCTCACGAAGCGGCTGAAGCAGATCGGTTACCTGAAGGGCAACACCTGGGCCTACGCCGAGAACATCGGCTACGAGCACACCCCCAGCAAGATGGTCGACGCCTGGATGGCCGACAGCTACCACCGCGGCAACATCCTCAGCAACAAGTGGGAGGACCTCGGGGTGGCAGCCGGGAAGGGCGCGCCCGTATCGGGCAAGCCCGACTCTTACTTCGTCACCTACACCGTCGAGTTCGGCACGGTTGGCTAGGCAGCCGCACGGCGCGTTTCGCTACGCGCAGCCGATCCCTCAGCTCGGACCGCCTAACTCGCAGCCGGTAGTACCTGCCCCAGCGCCCGCTCGCCCGTGCCTCGCGCGCGGTCCCGCGCAGCTTTGTCCGGCGCGTTCTGAGCCGTCGCATCCGGTCGCACGGATCTCCTGCCTCTCCGCCACCTCCCGGAGGGTTGACGGCTCCGCCCCCCCCGCCCGAGGTGCCCCCGCCCGAGGTGCCCCCGCCGGGAGGGTCGGTCCGTGTGCCGTCGAGCGGGTAGTAGTCGTCCTCGTCCAGGACCCCATCCCGATCCGTGTCGGGATTTGGCATGCCCTCGCAGGCCGTATGCGTACGTTGCGGTGCCTCCGACGCGCCGTTGCCGAGCTGGATGGCCACGCCGCTCACGTACTCCTTGCCGGCCGGATACAGCGCGCCCGAGAAGGGCTGCGCGATCCCGACCCAGGACCAACTGTCGCGTGACGCCTCGTTCGACATCCACGAGTGCTGGGTGATGCCCGAGACATTGCAGTTGGTACGAGGAAGGTCGCGCGTCACCACGCGGTAAGCATCGACCCGTTCCGCCTCGCTCACAGCGTCGTCGCCTTGCGTCGGCCAGCCGATTTCGCTGACCAACATCGGTGTCGAGTCTGGAATGCCACCCTCTCGGGCCGCGCTCCGAAGCCGGTTCATGGTCTGGAGCTGGCGCTCAGCGTCGACCCCCGGATAGGCGATCACTGAGACCGATGTCGCCAGGCTGCGGATCGTTGGTTCCCGCGCTGTCGCCCTCGCGAGGAAGACGTCCATGTCGAGGTAGTCCGGCGCGGTCCGATTGGCGCCGATCCCGCCGATCCCGCCGATTGCTACGTGCGCTTCAGGCTGAACAGTCTGGATGGCTCGCGCGGCCTTCACGAAGTAGCTGGCCCACACCTCGGGTTGCGGCCTGGGGCACCAGGCCCCCTTGAGATGCTCCTCGTTCCAGATCTCGTAGGTCCTGGACCGGCTGCGGCTGGAGAACGGGATTCTCGGTCCAGAAGGCGCCTCGCGGCCCGTATCGCGCCGCGACGGCTTCCGCCACGCCCGCGAACGTGTCTGTGTGGCGCGGGGCGGGTGCGAGGCTGTGGACGCCGGCGGCCGCGTTGCAGACGAGGGCGTCGGTCCCGGAGACGTCGCTGGCCCAGTGGGGCGCTTGGGCGAGGATCGGCTGCAGCTGAACGCCCGCTGCGGCGGCCGCGCCGACGAGATCGTCAGCGCGACTGAACGAGTACTGCGGGGCAGCGTCGGTCGGCGCGACCGGCTGCAGCATCCGCCAGGGCAGAACCGTGCGGACCCGGGAGATCCCGTTCTCCTTCATCTGACGCAGGTGCAGCGCAAAGCGGGTCTCGCTGATCGTCAGGGCGTCCGGCAGGTTGGCGCCGAAGTAGTCGTTCGACACCCGCTTGCTGAACCCGTCGGCTGCTGGGCTGCCGACGATGCCAAGGGCCACGAAAGCGATCGTGGCGGTAGACGAGGCAACTCGGCGAGCCCGTGCTAGGCAGGGCACTCGCATCGTGGGTGAAACTACTGTGCGCCTCCGCCGCCGTCAAATGGCAACCGTCGGGCACCCCTAGAATCGCGCGCCCCGTGACCGACCCCGTCATCCGTGTATCCGGCCTGCGCAAGTCCTACGGCGACTTCGAGGCCGTCCGCGGCATCGACATCGAGGTCGATGCCGGGGAGATCTTCGGGTTCCTCGGGCCCAACGGCGCCGGGAAGACCTCCACCGTGGAGATCCTGGAGGGATACCGAGACCGCTCGTCGGGCGAGGTGTCGGTGCTCGGCATCGACCCGAGCGAGGCCGACCGCGAGTGGCGGGAGCGGATCGGGATCGTCCTCCAGCAGAGCCGCATGCATCCCGAGCTGACCGCCCGGGAGACGCTCCAGCTGTTCGGCGGCTACTACGCCCATCCGCGCGACGTTGAGGAGACGATCGAGCTCGTGGGGCTCACCGAGAAGGCGGACACGCGCGTGCTGCGGATGTCCGGGGGTCAGCAGCGCCGGCTCGACGTCGGGCTTGCCCTCGTCGGTGACCCGGAGCTGTTGTTCCTCGACGAACCGACCACCGGCTTCGACCCTTCGGCGCGACGCCATGCCTGGGAGGTCGTGAGCAACCTTCGTGATCTCGGCAAGACCGTCTTCCTCACCACGCACTACATGGAGGAGGCGCAGGCTCTCGCGGACCGGCTCGCCGTGATCGCCCGTGGCGAGATCGTCGCCGAGGGCAGCCCTGCGGACCTGGGTGGGCGCCAGGACGCGGCAGCCAGGATCACCTTCCACATGCCCACTGCCTCGGCTGCCTCGCTCCCGGTAGACGCGGAGAAGACGACCGCCGGCGAGGGGGTCGTGGACGTGGCGATCGAGGCCCTCGATCCCGTTCCCACGCTCGCGAAGCTGACCTCGTGGTCGGTGGACCGGGGCCTCGAGCTCTCCGGGCTCGAGGTTCGCAGGCCGAGCCTGGAGGACGTGTACCTGGAGTTGACGGGCGCCGAGCCCGAGGACGATCGTCCCGGATGAGCTCCGCCGCGCTGGTTGCCCACCAGTTCCGCTTCGACCAGAAGACGTTCTGGCGGAACCCGGCGTCGGTGTTCTTCACCGTCCTGCTGCCGGTGATGTTCCTGCTGATCTTCGCGACGATCTTCGGCAACGACACGCTCGACCAACTCGGCGGGATCAAGACGACGACGTACTACGTCCCGGCGATCATCACGCTCGCGGTGGTCTCAGCGACGATGCAGAGCCTCGCGATCTCGCTCACCGTCGACCGCGAGAACGGGCTGCTGAAGCGCACCCGCGGGACTCCGCTTCCTGCCTGGGTCTTCATCGCCGGCCGCGTGGGGAACGCGATCGTTGTCTCGGTGCTGAGCCTTGTGGTCGTGGCACTGATCGGACGGATCCTCTATGGCGTCGAGATCCCGTTCGAGCGCCTTCCGGCAGTGATCGTTGCGCTGCTGGTCGGGGCCGCGTCATTCTGCTGCCTCGGGTTCGCGCTCGCGGCCGCGATCCCGACCGAGGATGCCGCGGCACCGATGTCTAACGCCGCGCTGCTGCCGCTCTACTTCCTGTCAGGGATCTTCATCCCCGAGACGGAGATCCCCGAGGGGGTCCTGGCGTTCGCCGACATCTTCCCGATCCGCCACTTCTTCGAGGCCTTCTTCACCGCATGGAATCCCACCACGGCGGGCGCAGGCTTTGAGTGGGGCCAGCTCGCGATCGTGGCCGCCTGGGGCGTCGGCGGGCTGCTGATCGCGATGCGCGGGTTTCGCTGGGAGCCCCGTGCCTGAGCGCTCCCATAGGTTTCCCTCGTGATCCATCACGTCAGCCTCGAGGTCTCCGACCTGAACCTGGGCGCTTCCTTCTACGACTCGGTGCTCGGACCCTTGGGCTGGCGGCGTCAGGTCGAGACCGACGAGCGCGTCGGCTGGGGAATCTTCCGCCCGGTCTTCTTCATCTCCGAACGCCGCGGGCCCACGCACCCCGGTGGCCACATCGCGTTCGCCGCCAACGGCATCTCCGCGGTCAAGGCCGCCTGGGAGGGGGGCGTAAACGCCGGCGGGATCAGCCAGGGCGACCCGGGTCAGCGTCCCGAGTACGGGCCGACCTACTATGCGGCCTACCTGCGTGACCCCGACGGGCATCGCATCGAGATCACCGTCGGCGTCGACTGAGGATTTTCAGCCAACAGACGAACCAGGAGGACGGATGGCAAGCGTGAAGGTGGGCATCAACGGGTTCGGCCGGATCGGGCGGAACCTGTTCCGGGCGGCCCATGAGGCGGGCAGCGACATCGAGTTCGTCGCCGTGAACGACATCGCGGACGCAGGCACCCTCGCGCACCTGCTCAAGTACGACTCCGTCCTGGGGCGGTTCCCGGGTGAGGTGGGCGAGTCCGGCGGTGCGATCAGCATCGACGGCAAGGAGACGAGGATCCTCTCCGAGCGCGACCCGGCCGACCTGCCCTGGGCCGACCTTGGCGTGGACGTCGTGATCGAGTCCACCGGAATCTTCACCAAGCGTGACGACGCCGCCAAGCACCTCGCGGCGGGCGCGAAGAAGGTGATCATCTCCGCGCCGGCGGCCGACCCGGACGTGACCTTGGCGCTCGGCGTCAACTTCGAGGCCTACGACCCCGAGCAGCACCACATCATCTCGAACGCGTCCTGCACGACCAACTGCCTCGCGCCGTTCGCGAAGGTGATCAACGATGCCGTCGGCATCGAACACGGGCTGATGACGACGATCCACGCCTACACGTCCGACCAGCGCCTCCACGACATGCCCCACAAGGACCTGCGCCGCGCCCGGGCCGCAGCCCTCAACCTGATCCCGACGACGACCGGGGCGGCGAAAGCAGTCGGCCTGGTTCTGCCCGAGCTCGACGGCAAGCTGAACGGGCTCGCGGTCCGGGCCCCGGTCGCGACGGGCTCGGTCGTGGACCTGGTCACCGTGGTCTCGCGCGAGACCACGGTCGAGGAGATCAACGCCGCCGCGAGGGAGGCCGCGGCAGGCCCGCTGAGCGGGATCCTCGCCTACACCGAGGACCCGATCGTCTCCACGGACATCGTCAAGGACCCGCACTCGTCGATCTTCGACTCGGGTCAGACCATGGTCATGGAGGGGACCCTCGTCAAGGCCGTTTCCTGGTACGACAACGAGTGGGGCTACTCCAACCGGTGCGTCGAGCTGGCCGCGAAGGTGCTCGAGCCGGCGGCAGTGGGGGCTTGACCACCGAGGCCACTCGCGGGGCGTTCGGCAAGGCGAGCGTCCGCGATGCGGACGCGTCCGGCCACACCGTCCTGGTCCGCGTGGACTTCAACGTCCCACTCGACGGAGCGGCGATCGCCGACGACACCCGGATCAGGGCTGCGCTGCCGACGATCGAGCTCCTTCGCGAGCGCGGCGCGGCGCTCGTGCTCGTATCGCACCTGGGGCGCCCCGACGGCGCGGATCCATCGCTTTCGATGCGCCCGGTCATGGAGAACCTGGCCGGGCACCTGGAGGGGGCCGACGTGCGATTCGCCCCCGCAGTGGTCGGCCCGAAGGTCGAGATGGCAGCGGACTCGCTGCCGGCTGGAGGCGTCCTCGTCCTCGAGAACAGTCGTTACGAGCCGGGGGAGACGAGCAACGACCCCGAGTTGGCCGGACAGCTCGCGAGGCTCGCGGACTTCTACGTCAACGACGCGTTCGGGGCCGCGCATCGGGCTCATGCGACCACGGAGGGCGTCGCCCGCGAGCTTCCGGGCTTCGCGGGGCTGCTGCTCGAGCGCGAGGTACGGGAGCTCACAGCGGTGCGAGACGACCCGGAGCGGCCGCTCTGCGTCGTCCTCGGCGGCGCCAAGGTGAGCGACAAGATCGGCGTCCTCGACCGGTTCGGAGAGATCGCCGACCAGATCCTGATCGGCGGCGCGATGTGCTTCAGCTTCTTCCGCGCCCAGGGGATCGAGACCGGCAACTCGCTGGTCGAGGAGGAGGGGATCGAGCTGGCGCGCGAGGTGCTCGAGGAGGCCGACGGCTCGCGCTGCGAGCTGCTCCTGCCAACCGACCTGGTCATCGGCGACCGCTTCGACGCCGACGCGGAGAAGCGGGTGTCCGATGGGATCGATGTCCCCGACGGGTGGATGGGGCTTGACATCGGCCCCGAGACCGCCGATCGCTACGCGGCGGAGATCGACCGGGCCGGCACCGTGTTCTGGAACGGTCCGATGGGCGCCTTCGAGATGGAGCCGTTCGCGGCCGGAACGCGCGCGATCGCCGACGCGATCGCCGCCGCCCCGGGCGTGACCGTGGTCGGCGGCGGGGACTCGGCGGCCGCGCTCGCTGCGTTCGGCCTCTCCGGTCAGGTCGACTGGCTCTCGACGGGAGGCGGCGCCTCGCTCGAGTTGATGGAGGGCAGGGATCTCCCCGGGGTGGAGGCGCTTCAGGATGCCTGACGCACGACGCCCGCTGGTGGCGGCCAACTGGAAGATGCACAAGACACAAAAGGAGGCGGGGGACTTCCTCGAGCGGTTCATTCCGTCTACGGAGGTCCTCGAGGCGGTGGACATCGTGCTCTCCGTCCCGTACACGGCGCTCGCGACCGCCGTCGACTTCACCCGGCGCAGCCCGATCCGGGTCGCGGCCCAGAACATGCACTTTGAGTCCGACGGTGCGTTCACCGGCGAGGTCTCGGCGGGCATGCTCACCGACATCGGTGTTGAGTCGGTGGTGCTCGGCCACTCCGAGCGGCGCGGGCTGTTCGGTGAGACCGACGAGGCGCTGGCGCGCAAGGTTCCGGCGGCGCTCGAGGCGGGGCTGCTCCCGATCCTCTGCGTCGGCGAGTCGGAGGAGCAGCGCGACGCGGGGGAGACCGAGGCGGTCATCGCCGCTCAGCTTGAGGCGGACCTGGCCGAGGTCGAGTCGGGGCGACTCTCGGAGGTCGTCGTGGCCTACGAGCCGATCTGGGCGATCGGCACCGGTCGCACCGCGACCACCGAGCAGGCCCAGGAGGCGATCGCCTTCGTCCGCACGACGCTGGCCGAGCGGGACGCCGCGGCTGCCGAGCGCGTTCGGATCCTCTACGGGGGCTCGATGAAGCCCGCCAACGCCGAAGAGCTGATCGCCCAGCCCGACGTCGACGGTGGGCTGATCGGCGGCGCCAGCCTCAACCCGGAGGACTTTCTCGCGATCTGCCGCGCGGCCGCATGAGCCTTCCGGAGGGCGCGACTTTGCTTCCCGTGCCATGCCTGGCGCTGGTCATCCTCGACGGCTGGGGACTGGCGCCCGACGGCCCCGGCAACGCGATCTCCCAGGCGGCGACGCCCACCTTCGACGAGCTCTGGGAGGCCTACCCGCACACCACCCTGTCGGCCTCCGGACGCGACGTCGGCCTCCCCGAAGGGCAGATGGGAAACTCGGAGGTCGGTCACCTGAATCTGGGCGCCGGCGCCGTCGTTGAGCAGGACCTTGCCCGCCTGGACAAGGCGGTCGAGGATGGCTCGTTCTTCTCGAACGAGGTGCTGCTCGAGGCCTGCCGGGCCGCGAAGGCGAGCCCGAGGGGTCGCCTCCATCTGATGGGCCTCGTCTCCGACGGCGGGGTGCACTCGGGCTGGGCGCACATCCAGGCCCTGATCGACCTCGCCGCGCGGGAGGGCGTGGAGGACATCGTGATGCACGCGTTCACCGACGGCCGTGACACCCTGCCCGACTCCGCGCCGGGGTACCTAGAGCAGCTGGGCCGGTGGCTGGGGGGGCGTGGCCGCGTGGGGACGGTCTCCGGGCGCTACTACGCGATGGACCGCGACAGGCGCTGGGACCGAGTGAAATTGGCCTGCGACGCGATCGTCCACGCGGACGGCGCCAAGGCCGCGAACGCCGGCGCAGCGGTTGAGGCCGCGTACGCGGACGGCAAGACGGACGAGTTCATTTTGCCGACGGTGATCGGTGACTACGACGGGATGGCGGACGGCGACGTCGCGATCCACTTCAACTTCCGGCCGGATCGCGCGCGCCAGCTCTGCAGGGCGCTCGGGGAGGCAGATTTCGCGGATTTCGGGCGGGGCGACGCCCCTGCGGTCGGGTTGACCACCCTGACCGAGTACCGGGAGGGTTGGCAGTACCCGGTCGCCTTCCCGCCGGCCCGCCCGGAGACGACGCTCGCGGCCGTACTGGCGGAGCACGGTGCCCGGCAGCTCCACGTCGCCGAGACGGAGAAGTACGCGCACGTCACCTACTTCTTCAACGGCGGACGCGAGAACGAGTGGGAGGGGGAGGAGCGCTGCCTGGTCGATTCCCCGCGCGAGGTCCCCACCTACGACCAAAAGCCGGAGATGAGCGCCGCCGCCGCTGCGGAGGCGTTCGCGAGTCGCTGGCGGGGGGGCGACTACCGGTTCGGGATCATCAACTTCGCCAACCCGGACATGGTCGGCCACACCGGCGACATTCCCGCGGCGGTCCGGGCAGTGGAGGCGGTGGACGCATGCCTCGCCGAGGTCGTGGCAGCCGTGCACGGCGCCGGCGGCGCCTGCATGGTGACCGCCGACCACGGCAACGCCGACAACATGCTCGAGCCCGACGGCTCGCCGAATACCGCGCACTCGACCAACCCGGTCCCCTTCATCGTCACGGTGTCCGGCGTACACCTCGACGAGGGTGGCATCCTCGCCGACGTCGCACCAACCGCTCTCGCGCTGCTCGACATTGCCCAGCCGGATGCCATGACCGGCCGCGCGCTGGCCCACGAGTAGGCGGGAGATGCGCGCTGCGCCGGAGCGGCTGAGCTTCGAGATCGATGCCCGCGACGGGGCCGCCAGGGCGGGGAGGCTGATCACGCCCCACGGGGTGGTCGAAACGCCGGCGTTCATCCCGCTGGCAACCCGCGGTGCGGTTCGCTCCCTGGACTCGGCGGACGTGGCGGGACTCGGCTACGAGATGGTGCTCGGCAACACGTTTCACCTGTTCCTGGCGCCGGGCGCCGAGCGAATAGCGAGGCTGGGCGGTCTGCACCGCTTCATGGGCTGGGAGCGCGCGATCATCACCGACTCCGGCGGCTTCCAGGTGTTCTCGCTCGCGCACGGGACCGTGGCGGACGAGATCAAGGGCCGGCGGGGCCGCTCCGGCAACTCCGGCGGCGTGCTCGAGATCTCCGAGCGCGGCGTTCGCTTCCGCTCCTACATCGACGGGTCCGAGCGCTTCCTGGGCCCGGAGGAGTCGATGGAGGTGCAGGCCGCGCTGGGCTCCGACATCGCGCTGGTCTTCGATGAGTGCACGCCGTTTCACGCCGATCGCGATTACACGGCGAACTCGATGGAGCGAACGCATCGCTGGCTCGACCGCTGCCTGGCGTGGCACGGCGAGAACGGGCCCGAGCGACAGGCCGTGTTCGGGATCGTGCAGGGGGGCGTGCACGAGGACCTGCGGCGGGAGTCGGCACAGAGGGTCTCCGCGACCTGCGTAGACGGGATCTCGATCGGGGGCACCCTTGGGGAGGACAAGCCCGAGATGTACGGGGTGCTCGACATGACCCTGCCGCACCTGGAGGCGGATGCTCCGAAGCACCTGCTCGGCATCGGCGAGCCCGACGACCTGGTGCGAGGGGATCGCGCGCGGGCATCGACGTCTTCGATTGCGCGGTCCCGACCCGCCTTGCCCGGCATGGAATGGCTCTGGCCCCCATGCCGGACGACCGGTTCCGGCTCAACGTGCGGCGGGCGAGTTTTGCCGACGCGGACTCTCCGCTCGTCTCCGGCTGTCCCTGCGCGACGTGCGAGCACTACACGGCGGCCTACGTCCACTATCTGGTCCGCGAGCACGAACTGACGGGCGTGCAGGCTGCTCACCGCCCACAACCTCGCGTACCTCGAGGCGCTGATGAGCGGTTCCCGCGCCGCGATTCGCGAGAACCGGTTCGGCGCGCACCAGAAAGCGATTCTCGCCGGTAGTCCCCCTTGGTCGGCCGGCTGGTGACGCCTACTGCGTGCGGTCGCGGATGAACTGCTCGAGCGAGTTGATCTGGTCGTTGATCGTGTCGCGAATGAAGCTGCCGGCATCGGTGCCCTGACCGGCGTCGGTGAGCAGCAGGACGCCGCCCGCGATCAGGGCCGCGAGAACCCCGATCAGCAGCAGCAGTCCCAGGACGCGCATGAACCGGCCGAAGGCCGAGCGCTTGGGCTTGGCGGCGGGCGTGATGACCGGGCGGGGCGCCGGGGGCGGTGGACGCCGGACCGGGCGCTGCTCCGCCACCGGAGTGGGCGGATCGGCCATGGCGCGCGTGGCGCCGGTCTCGGCGGCGACAACCCTGGTCGTGGCATCCGAGTCAGCGACCGGCGGCTCGATTCCTGCCAGGCCGGATCGCATGGCGGCGGAGAAATCACGCGCGGTCGTGTAGCGGTTCGCCGCGTCACCCTCCAGCGCCCGCAGTACGGCGGTGGAGAGCTCCTCGGGGATGCCCGGGTCATAGGAGCTGGGCGCCAGCGGCCGCTCGTTCTCGCGTCGGATTGAGAGCTCGGCCAAGGTCGAGCCCTCCCAGGGCAGGCGCCCGGTGAGGAGCTGGTAGACGACGACCCCGAGGGCGTAGACGTCGGCGGCCGGCGTCGTCTCCTCGCCTCTGGCCTGCTCGGGCGCCAGGTACGCGGCGGTACCGACCACCGAGCCGACCTGGGTCAGTCTCGTCTGCTCGGCCGCACGGGCGATCCCGAAGTCGGCGAGCTTCACGGTCATCTCGCCGGTCGGCGGGTCGTGGCCACCGGACCCCCGATTGCGGTTCCCGGCCGGCCCGCCGATCACCATCAGGTTGCCGGGCTTGACGTCGCGGTGGATGATGCCCTGGCGGTGGGCGTACTCGAGGCCCGAGCATGCCTGGACGCCGATCTGGACCGACACGTTGGGACCGAGGGTCCCCTCGGTCTGCAGGAGTTGGGCGCCCGAACGGCCCTCCACGAACTCCATCACGATGAAGTGCCGGTCCTCGCTGACCCCCGTGTCGTAGACCTGGACGATGTTGGGGTGGATCAGTCGAGCCACGGCGAGGGCCTCCCGGCGAAAGCGGGCGACGAACTTCTCGTCGTCGGAGAGGTGCTCGGCCAGCACCTTGACGGCCACGGTTCGCTCGAGGACGCGATCCTTGGCGGCGAACACCGTCGACATGCCCCCCGATCCCAGGCGATCTCCCAGCTCGTAGCGCTCGGAGAAGAGCTGGCCGGCCATCAGCCGTCCTCCCCGAAGAAGCCCGTGGCGCCGGTGTCAGTCGTGGTCTGCTCGTCGGGCTCCTTGCACTTGGTGGGGTCGTCGATCAGATCCTCGAGGTTGTTGGCGGCCTCGAAGAGCTGGCCCTTGGTCTCCGCTCCGACGTCCTTCGGCAGCAGGTCGATCTGGCTCACGAGCTGGCTCGCATCGGTTCGAGCGCTCGTGCAGTCCCCGTCCTCGACGTTGCCCTGGATCTCCGAGAGCGTCGCGAGGAGCGCCTCCGAGTCGCCCTCAGGGATGGTCCCTCCACCACCGGAATCGCACGCCGAGAGCGCCAGGGCGAGGCCCGCGAGCATGAGCGCCGTCGATCTGCGGGCGGGTCGCAGCATCGCTGCGAGTCTAGATGGGAAAACGCGCCTCATTGGCCGATATGCAGGCGTTTCGCGAGGTGCTCGGGGAGGTCCGCCTTGAGGATCGCCTCAGCGGCACGGTCGATGTCGTACTCGACACGGTGATAGGTCGCCGTCCAGGCCTCGGTGTCGAGCTCGAGCCAGGCCGCGCGGGGATCGCCGTCCCGCGGCTGGCCCACGCTCCCGGGGTTGATCAGCCAGCGGCCGTCGCTCACGTCGACTGTTGTGGCCGCATCCGCCTGGGAGCCCTGCGCGATTCGCTCGGGCGTGCCGTTCCCCTCGGGAACGGTGAAGTAGAGGGCGACGTGCGAATGCCCGACGAAGCTCACCCGCGTCGCCTGCGCCGCGAGGCATTCCGCGGCCTGGTCCGGCCACAGCACGTACTCCCAGACGGGATCGCGCGGTGAGGCGTGGTAGAGGGCGACCTCGCGGTCCGTGCTGGCCGGCTTCAGGCCACGCAGGAATCTCAGTGTCTCGTCGGCGACGGACCGCTGCGTCCACCGGACCGCGGCGGAGGCGGCCGGCGAGAAGGAGGAGATGTCCAGCTCGCCGGTGACGGCGAGGTCGTGGTTGCCGACCAGCGAGACGGCGCAGCGCTCGGCGACGGCCGCGGCGCATTCGTCGGGGTTCGCTCCGTAGCCGACGACGTCACCCAGGCACCAAGTCTCGTCGGCGCCGGAGGCGTCGATCGTCCCGAGAACGGCCTCGAGCGCGGGCATGTTGGAGTGGATGTCGCTGAGAATCGCCAGGCGCATTCGGTGCCTCCGCGGGGTGGCGCGGGGGGCCGACTATCGTAGGGGCGTGCCCACCGGGCGGCTTCCATAGTGCGGCTGGGCGGCTCCCGGGGAGCGCGCATCGGCATGACCGTGGTCGCGATGGTGGTCGTGGCCGAGGGCGCCGCCTGGCTGCTCGCGCCCGACGGCCCAGCATCCGAGCCCGAGGCCGTCAACGAAGCGGACTACTTCGAGCCCGCGGCAATCGAGCGAGCACGCGACTACCGCGGGGGGCAGCGAGCGCTGCTGTTCGCCGGGCTCGCCGCCCAGGGCGTGGTGCTCATCGCGCTTGCGACGGGCAGGCCCCGCGCCGCGCGCGCGGCGCTGGAGCGCCTGGGCGAGCGCCCGGTGCTGGGCGCCGCGGCGGCGGGGGCCGGCCTGTCGCTGACGATCACGCTCGTGGGCCTCCCGTTCGACATCGCAGCGCATGAGCGCTCGGTTGACGCCGGGCTCTCCACCCAATCCCTGGGGGCGTGGCTCGGCGACTACGGCAAGGGCTCGGCGATCAGCGCGGCGCTGGCCGGCGCGGGCGCCGCGCTGCTGTTGGCGCTCGTCCGCCGCTTCCCGCGTGGGTGGTGGGCCCCGGCGGCGGCGGGCGTGGTGGCGATCTCGGTGCGTGTTCTCCTGGCTGGCCCCGGTGGTCCTGGCGCCGGTGTTCAACAAGTTCGACGCACTCCCCGAGGGCAGCCCGCTGCGCGCCGAGGTCCTGGAGCTCGGTCGCGAGGGCGGCGTGGAGGTCGGCGAGGTCTACCGCGTGGACGCCTCGCGCCGCTCGACCGCGCTCAACGCCTACGTCGGCGGGCTCGGGCCGACCAAGCGGGTCGTCCTCTACGACAACCTGATCGACTCCGCCGAGCGCTCGGAGCTGCGGTCGGTGGTCGCCCACGAGCTGGGCCACGTCGCCAACAACGACATCCCGCGGGGGATCGGGTTCATCGCGATCGTCGCCCCACTCGGCCTGCTGTTCGTGCGTGAGGCGTCCGGCGCCATCACCCGGCGCGGTGGCATCTCGCCCAGGCTCGCCGGCGGCGCTGCCCGCGTACGCCCTGATGATCGCGGTGGCGAGCTTCGTGCTGAACGTCCCCGGCAACCAGCTCTCGCGGGAGGTCGAGGCCGCGGCCGACGACTACGCCCTCGAGCTGACCGGCGACCCGCAGGGCCTGATCGACCTCCAGCGCCGCCTCAACGCGGAGAACGTCTCGGATCCGGACCCACCCGGTTACCTCACCGCCCTGTTCGGGACGCACCCCCCCACGGTCGAGCGGATCGGCGCTGCGCTTGCCTACGAGCGGAACGAGTCGACCGTGGACTGAAGGCCGTCCTCGAGGCCGAACTCGGGCGACCAACCGAGCTCGGCCTTCGCCCTGGTGGAGTCGATCGCGATGCGCTGCACCTCGCCGGGGCGGGCGGGAGCGATCTCAGGCTCGAATGTCGTGTCGCAGAGCGCAGCGATGCCGGCACCCAGTTCCAGCACGCTCGTCTCGATGCCGGTGCCGACGTTGAACGCGCCGGTCGCGGCGGCGCCGGCCGCCGCGATGAACGCCGAGACCACGTCCCCCACGTACACGTAGTCGCGGGTCTGCTCACCGTCGCCGAAGACCTTCGTAGCGCCGCCGCTCAGCAGCGCGTTGGAGAAGATCGCCACGACTCCCGCCTCGCCGTGCGGGTCCTGCCTCGGGCCGTACACGTTGCCGAGCCGAAGCGCCGCGGTCGAGAGGCCGTAGAGCCGGGAATAGAGGCCGATATAGCCCTCGGCGGCGAGCTTGCTAGCTCCGTAGGGGGCATCGGGGAGCGCGGTCGCCGTCTCGTCGAGGGGCAGGTTACGGCCGGCGCCCTCGCCGTAGACCGCACCGCCGGTTGAGGCAAACACGAACCGGCGCGTCCCAGCTGCTCGTGCTGCTTCGAGGAGGTTGATCGTCGCCCCGGCGTTGAGCGAGAGGTCGTAGGCGGGGTCGGCAACCGAGCGTCTGACGTCGATCTGGGCGGCGAGGTGGAAGACGAGCTCGGGGGTGCGCTCAAACGCGCTCGTGACCGCCTGGGAGTCGGAGACGCTCGCCTCCATGAGCTCGGCGCCGTTGTCGATGGCCCCGGCAAGGTTCTCACGACGACCTGTTGAGAGGTCGTCGACGACAAGCACCTCGTCACCCCGGGCAACGAGCGCATCGACGAGGTTCGAGCCGATGAACCCGGCGCCACCTGTTACGAGAGCCCTCATAGGGGGCGCAGCTTAGACTCGGCGCCCGTGAGCGACCCACTCGCAGACCTCCGCGCAACGATCGATGCCGCCGCCGGCGCCCTCGCGGACGGCCACTCCGGTGAGCGCCCGACCCTCGAGCGACCGCCCAGGACGGAGATGGGCGATTACTCCACGAACGCGGCGATGCTGCTCGCGCCCGTACTCGGCGAGAGGCCCCGGGACATCGCCGCACGGCTGGCCGCCGATGTGGGCGAGCGGCTCGGTGACGCCGCGAGTCGGGTGGAGGTCGCGGGCCCGGGCTTCCTCAACGTGCACCTGACGGACCGCTGGCATCGGGAGGCCGTCGCGGCCATTCTCGGAAGCGGGGGATACCTACGGCACCTCCAGGCCTTCCGAGCCTCGGCGCATCCTGGTCGAGTACGTGTCGGCGAACCCCACGGGCCCCCTCACCGTTGCGGGTGGACGTGGCGCCGCATACGGCGATTCCGTGGCACGGCTGCTGGAGGCATCGGGCTACGAGGTCGGCAGGGAGTACCTGCTGAACGACACCGGCGGCCAGGTCGAGCGCTTCGCGGCCTCGATCGCCGCCCACATGCGCGGTGAGCCGGTGCCCGTGGACGGCTATTCGGGCGAGTACGTCGGCGAGCTCGCCGAGAGCCTCAAGGCCCAGGGGTTCGAGCCCGGCGACCTCGACGGCCTGGCCCGGGCGGGCACGGAAGCGATGACCGCCCGCATCGCGAAGACGCTGGAGCGTTTTGGCGCGACCTTTGACACGTGGTTTTCCGAGCGGAGCCTCCACGAGGCGGGCGCAGTGGACACGACGATCGAGGAGTTGCGCGGGCGCGGCCACGTCTACGAGAGCGAGGGCGCAGTGTGGCTGCGGACGTCCGAGCTCGGCGACGAGAAGGACCGCGTGTTGGTCCGGGCCGACGGACAGCCCACCTACTTCGCGGCCGACATCGCCTATCACCGCGACAAGCTCGACCGCGGCTGGCAGCGGCTGATCGACCCCCTGGGGGCCGACCATCACGGGTACGTGCCTCGAATGCGCGCAGCCCTCCAGGCGCTCCGCGAGGCAGGCGACGCCTACGAGGCGCCGATCATGCAGCTCGTCCAGGTGGTGGAGGGCGGTGCGCGGTCGAAGATGTCCAAGCGCAAGGGCGAGTTCGTGACCCTGGACGATCTGATGGACGACATCGGCGTTGACGCGGCCCGCTTCTTCATGATCCAGCGCAGCCACGACACCGCGCTCGACCTCGATCTCGACCTTGCCCGCAGCCAGTCCCAGGACAACCCCGTCTACTACGTGCAGTACGCGCACGCGAGGATCGCGAGCATCCTGCGCAAGGCGGTCGAGGAGGGGGTCGCAGCCGATTCGGGGGAGGGGGGCTCGGCGCAGGCCCTGGCCGCTTCAGCCGAACCCGCCGAGCGGGCCCTGATTAGGCGGCTCCTTGAGTTGCCCAACGTCGTGGCCGAGGCCGGGGTCAGACGCGCACCCCACAGGCTGTGCGCCTACGCGGGCGAGACCGCCGCCGACTTCCACTCCTTCTACCGCGACTGCCAGGTGGTCGGTGTCGATCCCGCGGTCCAGGCGGCTCGCATCGGCCTCTGTGTCGCAAGCGCATGCGTTCTCGCTCGGACGCTCGACCTCCTAGGTGTCAGCGCCCCGGAACGCATGTAGGCGGTCTCGGTAGGCGTCAGACGCCCTTGCCGCGCACTACTCGGCCCACGGTTAGGAGCAGGATCCGGATGTCGTTCCACAGCGACCAGTTCGCCACATACTGGTAGTCGAGCTTGACCATCTCGCTGACGGGGATGCTCGAAGAACCGAGAACCTGCCACGGGCCCGTGATCCCGGGCCGGATGTCCAGGCGCCGGCGATGCCAGCCCACGATCTGCCGATCCTCGCTCAACGGGAGCGGCCTGCGGGCCGACCAGGCTCATCTCGCCGCGGAGCACGTTGACGAGCTGCGGGAGCTCGTCAACATGAAGGCGGCGTAGCACGCGCCCCACGCCAGTGACGCGCGGGTCGTCTGTGATCTTGAAGACCCCTTCGGCCTCGTTCAGGTGGAGGAGGTCATCCTGCTGCTGCTCGGCACCGACGACCATGCTTCGGAACTTCAGCATGTGGAAGGTCTCGCCGTGGCGCCCGGCTCGCGCCTGTCGGAACAACGCCGGCCCCGGTGAGGTCGAGCTTGATCGCCAGCATCGCGCCGAGCATCACGGGGGCTGCCAGCGTGAGCGCCACCACTGATCCGACGATGTCCGTCGAACGTTTGATGGCGCGCGAGGACGTGGTGATCTCGAAGCCGCGGACGCCTAGGAGGGTGATCCCGCTCAGGCGGTCCAACGCGACCGAGGAGTTGACGACTCTGGCCACGTCGGGCATCACGCTCACCTTGACCCCGTGACCCTTGATCTGGCGGATGGCGTCCATCATCTCCTCAGAACTGCCGGGACCGAGAATCACTCGCTCGACGCCCCGAACCGCGACCACGTGGCGGACCCGGTCGAGCAGGCTCCCCCCGTCTCGATGCGGGTCATCCTTGCGGCGAGCCTGTACCGGTAGCCAGCCGACCAGCTCCGCGTTGACTGCCGAGCTGCTGGCCAGCTTCTCGCGGAGTACCTCCGCTCCTCTCGCATCTCCGACGAAGAGCACCCGCTCCACGCTGCTGGTCGCACCTGCCCACCAGCGGGCGAGCGCGCGTAACGTCACGAGCAGGAGGAACAGAAGTAGCCAGGTGCCAAGGATCTGGCGTCGGGCTAGCGCGCCGTCAACCACCAGTCCGTCCGCCAGCCACAGCAGCAGCGTGCTGGTCGTGGCGAGGGCGAACAGCGAGGGAAGCTCGTCCAAGGTCGTGCGGTGGAGCAGGTGCTCGTCGCGGTCGTAGAGCCCCATGACCTTGGCGACCCCAACAAAAAGCAACGGAACGGCCAGGGCCGCGAGCATCAGACGGTCGTTGCCGAGGATTGCGGCGCTCAGCACCAGCCCCACCGTCACCGCCGCCATGTCCGCCGCCGCCAGCGAGCGTCGGAACCACGAGTCTCGGCGGAGAACCGCTCGGCTGCGCGATTCGAGGGCGTTGGCGTCCGCCTCCGAGCCGACCGATGAGACGTCGGTCTCGACGAGCAGCCCGACCGGTGGGTCGCGCTGCAGCGTACCTTCCGCTCCACCTACCGGCTGCATGTCCTCACCTGTCCAAGCATTGATCTTCTCGCGTGTTTATCGCCCCGCCGCTGAAGGAACGTAGTGCGTGAACCGACGGAGCGCAACCGACAACCTGGCCGAGCGGCCAGATGAGCTTAGCCCACCAGCTGGCCACACGGCCAGGCGGGGATGATCGGGAGGCGGCCGCCAGCTCGGGCGTCAGGGCGCGGCGAGATCGCCGCGTGCCTGCAGCCGTGTGCGGACCGCCAGGTAGGCGCGAAGCAGGAGGCCCGCCGCCAGCAGGGCCAGCAGGAGCAGGAGAAGCGGCGTCATCGGGTAGCCGGTGAACGGAAGCTCTCCGCTGGCCGTGCCGTCGCCGCCGGCGCTTGGGTCGCTCCCGTCTGCGCCACCGGGCAGGGTGCCGGTGTCTGAGTCGTCACCTCCGCCCGGTCCCACCGCTCCCTGGCAGTCGGGATCGGTTGGATACTGAACGCAGAACGCCGACTGCGCCGAGGCCGCGGGTGCCGTAGCCGCCGCGAGCCCGGCGAAGGCGAGTAGGAGCGCGGCGAGCGCCGCAATGTGAATCGATCGGTTCAAATGAAAGTCCGTGTCCCTGCCGCTAGTTTCCCTGATCCAAACGGCGCGGTAACTATACCCGCCCGCCGGACGTAACGCCTCATCTTTTTCGCCCCTTCCGCACTACCCCCTGCTTTGACCGACGAACAAGCCGCCCACGGGGCCCGCCCCTCTGAGGGTGTCAGCCATGAGGGCACCGTTGGGGGGTCGGGCAACGGCGCCTCGCGCAGACGCAGACGGGCTCGCCGCCGGCCGGCTTCCCCCGCGGCTCTCGAGCGGGCCACCGCAGGCCTCGTTGCGGGCGGCGGCCTGCTGTTTCTCGCGCTGCAAGGCGGCGGGTTCGATCTGGTGGTGCGCAACCAGGTCTGGGTCGTCATGTGGTGGGCCATGGCGCTCGCGTTTGCGTTCGGGTTCCTGCCCCGTACCCGTCCCGCGGGTCTCCCCGCCCTGCGCTGGGTTCCGCTGGCGGGAATCCTCGCATGGACGCTCCTCAGCTTGCTCTGGACCGAGAGTGACGAGAGGACGTTCGTCGAGCTCTCGCGCCTGGTCGGCTACTGCGGCGTGATCGTTCTCGGCTGGACGGCGCTCACGCCCAACGCCGCCAGGGGCGCGGGTGTCGGGATCGCGGTCGCCGCCTTCGCGGTTGTCGTTCTGGCGGTGACTAGCCGGTTGGTTCCGGAGTTGTATGGCGAGGGCGGCCTGGTCGCCCTCGAGCGCCAGCGTCTCGTGTATCCGCTGGGCTATTGGAACGCGGTGGCGGCGTGGGCGGCAATGGCGGGGGCCATCTCCCTCGGCATCAGCGCACATCTGCGGTCCGAGGCGTTGAGGGCAGGAGCGCTGGCGATGGCGCCGGCCTGCGGCGCCGCCATCTACCTCACCTATTCCCGCGGCGGCATCATCGCCGCCGCCGTGGGCGGCCTCCTCGTGCTGCTGATCTCAGGTCACCGTCTGACCGTGCTCGTGCACGGCGTGGTCGCGGCGGCGTGCACGGGGGCGGTCGTGCTTGCGGTAAGGACGGAGCCCGCGATCGCGGACGGCACCGGCGGGGCCGGGGGCGGCTGGGTGTTCCTGATGCTCGTTGCCGCATGCACGATCTGTGCGGGGGTCGCCGTCATGACCCAGCGCGGCAGGCTCGACCGCCGGCCGGGCCCGCGCTCCCTGGTCGCAGTCGCGGTCGCGGCATGCATCCTCGGCGGGATCGGGGCGGTCGCCCTGGATCGGGTGGCTATAGACGCGGGCCCCGGCCCGAGAGTCGGCGGGGAGCCTGCCGCCAATCAGGACCCAGCTGCCCGCCTGACGAATCTCTCGGGGGTCCGAGACGAGGTTTGGGCCTCCGCGCTCCGGGCGACGGGCGGAGAGCCCCTGACCGGGATCGGGCCCGGGACGTTCGAGTTCTGGTGGTCACGTGACGACCCCTCGGGACAGACGCTGGTCGATGCTCATTCGCTCTACATCGAGACCCTGGCCGAGCTAGGTCTCCCGGGCTTGGTCCTCTTGCTTGGCCTGCTTGCGGCCCTGGGCGTCGGAGCCGCTGCGGCGCTGCGAACCGTTCGCAGGCGGACCCTGACGGGCCTGGCCGTTGGTCTGACAGCCGCGTTCGGGGCCTACCTTTTCACCGCGGGCGTTGACTGGATGTGGGAGTCCACGGCGGTCACGGTGCTCGCCCTTAGCGCCGCTTTGGCGGCTGGCGGTCTCGCCACCACGTCCCGTTCGGGCCGGGCGCGCCTCGGACCGCGCCGGTGGTTGATCGTGCTGCTCGCGGTGCTCGCCGGGGCGGTGCAGATTCCGCCTATCGTTGCCGCGGAGCGACTCCGGGCGGCGGAGGCTAGCGCCGCGATCGGGAAACTGGACGAGGGGCAGGCGGCGGCCAGCGATGCCGTCAGCGCCGAGCCCTGGTCGGCCAGCGCCTACGCGGCTCGGGCGTTCCTGCGGCTGGCCGACGGCGATGTGTCGGGGGCTAGATCTGACGCCGGGACGGCTGCCGAGCGAGAGCCGACGAACTGGCGCCATCAGCTCCTGCGGGCGAGGATCGAGATCATCGGTGGCGAGGAGACGGCGGCACGCGAAGCCCTGGCTCGTCTCGAGGAGCTGCGCCCTGCTCTGGCGCCCCAGGTGGCAGCCATCGAGGCGGAGCTCGACCTCGATCAACCCTAGGATCGCGACCGGCATGGGCGCGTTTCTCTACCGTCTCTGAGCTTGGCGGAATACTCGACAGACCGACACGAGACGGGCTACGGGCCTGACGAGGTCGGGGCGACCAGGTACTCGAGCCTCGGCGACTACCTGAGAGTCATCCGGCGCCAGCGCGTGCTCATCGCGCTGGTCACCCTCGGCCTCACCGCGCTGGCGGTTGGCCTCACCCTGGTTCAGGATCCGACCTATCGCACCGCGGCGGATGTGAGCTTCAGAGATCCGCTCGAGGACATCGATCTCTTCGGGACCGGCGGATCGACCTCGAGCCAGCCGCCCGCTGTCCGGGCGGCGACCAACGCCGAGCTGGTGCGTAGCCCGGCTGTGACCGCGAAGGTCGCAAAGGAGCTCGGTCGCCCTCCGACCTCGGCCAACGGCTCGATCACCAGCTCGGTGGGGATCCAGACAAACCTCGTGAGCATCACCGCCGAGGCGAGCGATGCCGAGTTCGCGGCCGCGCTCGCCAACGAGTACGCACGGCAGGCCAGCAGGGTCGCCACACGCCGGGAGCTCGATCGCCTGAAGGCGGCGGAGAAGAGCATCGCGGAGGAGTTGAAGCAGGCCAACAAGGGTCCCGCGCCCTCCGCGTTTCGGCTCAGCATTCTCGAGCAGCAGCTCTCGCGGGTTCGGACCCTCAAGGACATCACCGAGCCCGCCACAATCGTCAGGTCCGCCGGGATTCCAGGGGCCCCGATCTCGCCGAACCTGGTCCGGAACGTGGGACTGGGTTTGGTACTCGGGCTCGTGCTCGGATTGATGGCGGCCTTCGTCCGCGACACGCTCGACCGGAGATTGCACAGCGCGCACGAGATCCACCGCGAGCTGGGCTATCCGGTGCTCGGCCGAGTCCGGAACACGGCGATGGGCATGCCGGGGCTTGCGAACAACGGGGCCTTGCCCATGCAGGAGACCGACTTCGAGGCCTTCCGGGTGCTGAGGACGAACCTTGCCGCCCTGGACGCCGAGAGGGTCCCCAAGCGCCTGCTCGTCACGAGCTCCCTGCCCGAGGAGGGCAAGACGACGGTCAGCATGTGCCTGGCGAGCGCCGCCGCGGTGGCGGGGCAGCGTGTGCTGCTCGTCGAGTGCGACCTGCGCCGGCCGTCGTTCACCAGGCGCCTCGCGGTCAACGCGACCCCAGGACTGACGGACTATCTGCGGGGAACGTCGTCCCCCCAGGAGATCCTCCAAACCGTCACCTTGCGCCAGCCGCAGCGGGCCGGGACGCCCGTTCAGTCGGAGCCCGCCGGGCAGATGGTCTGCATCACGGCAGGCACGCCGGTCCACGAGGGGGCCGAGCTCCTCGTGGGCGAGCGCTTCGGCTCCTTCGTTGACAAGGTCTCGAGGGCCTACGACCTCGTCATCTTCGACTCGAGTCCACTGCTCTCGGTGGCTGATCCGCTGGAGCTGATCCGCCACGTCGATGCTGTCATCGTGTGCGCTCGCATTATGCAGACGACTCGCGAGCAGCTGCGCGCCGCGATCTCCGCCTTGGCAAATCTGCCGGCGCGACCCATGGGCGCCGTTGTAACCGGAATTCGGCCTGGGGACTCCGAGGCCTACGACTACTACTACGGCTACTGAGCCGCTCCGGGAGCAGGCGCTCGACGCATGGTTCCCGTCGGGGCGGCCTTGATGGCCGGCGCGCGCCCGGCGCGGGGCGCGAAGCTGAACTGGGCTCCGGCCATGCCGACGAGGGACCAGGCCATGACGGCGACGAGGCTTTCGATGAACAAGCTCGCGTACATCAGGATTCCGGCCGCGACCAGCGTTCCGCACCCGGCGATGGCGAGCGATGCAACGCGCGGGTCGCGGGAGACCACCGCGCGCCAGGCGAGGCCGACGAGCAGGGTGAGCAGCCCGAGGGCGAATACCACGAGGGCCGGGAAGCCCTGCTCATAGGCGATCTTCACGTATGAGCTGTCGAGGTTGTTGATCACGTTCTTGTCGGTCGTCTCCCGCTGCGCGATGGTCGTGCCGGCATTCCCGAGCCCCACTCCGAACAGGTTCTCCTGCGCCGCCTTCCACGCGGGAGACCAGCGTGACGTGCGGATCTGGTAGGTCCGCTCACCGGTGGGGTTCTCAACCAGCCCCTCGAACCTCTCCGCGCTCTGGGGCGAGCGGGCGATAGTGACGCTGTACAGCAGCGATCCGAGCACGACCACCGCTCCGATAGATACGAGCGCGACCCCAAGCCGCCGGCCGCCGAAGGCTCGTGCTGCCACGGCGAACAACGCCAAGACGAGGGCGGCTCCCAGCACCGCTGCGACGAAGCCCGTGCGCCGGTCGGCCGCGAGCAGCGCGAACATGGAGAGCGCTCCCGCGAGAGCAGCGATCAGCCGCCAGCGGCCGGTCCACGCGAGCGCGAGCGTCAGGGCGAAGGGGATCGCGCACGCCATCCACTCGGCCAGGTTCTGGTCCTTGAAGAAGCTTCCGAAGAACGGAACCGGTTGGGAGTACTGGAGGCCGATCGCGAACTGCCGCGCGGTCCTGACCTCGCTCTCCGCCGAGCCGGTCAGCTTCCGCATGACGGTGTAGGCGGCGACCAGCAGGAAGACGACCACGGCCACCCTTGCGAAGCGACGGAAGGTCCCCGCCGGCCAGGGAGCGATCGCAACGCCGACGAAGGCCAGCAGGTGCCAGGAGGTGATCCGCCAGGAGTCGAAGCCGAGCGAGAGGGACTCGGCGCTGCCGATCGCCGGGAGGCTGATGAGCGGATAAATCGCCAGCGCGACCAGCCCGGGCAGAGCACCAGCCGCGCGCGGCCGGTCCGCTGGAAGAGCAGCCACAGCGACGCCACCCAGATGACGGCGAGGACGTAGTCGACGGCGCCGGGGACGGGGATCGGGGTGTGCGTCGTCAGTGGGTTCTGGAAGCCGATCAGTAGCAGTAGGCCGCCGAACGTCACCTCGGGCCTGCGGACCGTGACGACGACGCCGCCGAGTCCGAGCGGGACCGCGAGGCCCAGCAACGGCTCCCCGGCGATCGTCAGGATCAGGCCGGCGGCGACCGAGGCGAGGAGGCCGGCCACCAGGCGCGGGTCCGTGGCGACGGTCGAAAGCCGCTCCGCCCGCTCGCCCGCGGGCCGGCCGGGAGACGTGGGCACGGTCACGGCATGAGGCTAGCCGCTCGTGAGGGCGGCCTGGCCACCTAGACTCGGGGGATGCCGAGGGGCTCCGTGTGACCGAGCGCGATCCGGTCGCCGTGGTCGTTCCGTTCGGCGGCGCGACAGACGAGCTCGCAGCCCTGGTGGATTCCCTGGGCGAGCTCGATCTCTCCGGGGGCGACGAGATCATCCTCGTCGACAACACGGCCAGGGGGCTTAGCGAAACGCTTCCGAGTGGGATCCGCACCGTTCGCGCCGAGGGGCAGCGCTCCTCCTACTTCGCCCGCAATGTCGGCGCCGAAGTGGCCTCGACCGAGTGGGTGTTGTTCCTCGACGCGGACTGTCGCCCGAGGCCGGACCTTCTCGCCACGTACCTCCGCGCCCGGCCGGACGCAGGGTGCGGGATCCTCGCCGGTGGTGTTCGTGGCCTGCCGGAACAGGATGGGGTCGTTCCGGCGTGGGCGCGTTCGCGAGGCCACGTCAGCGAGCGCTTCCACGTCGCAGCCGCGCCACTTCCGGCCGGCATTACGGCGAATCTCCTCGTTCGCCGTGTCGCCTGGGGCCAGGTCGGCGGGTTCCAGGAGGGGATCCGGTCGGGCGGGGATCTCGAGTTCTGCTGGCGTTGCCAGGAGGCCGGGTGGACACTCGAGTTCCGCCCCGAGGCGGAGGTCGATCACGTTCACGTTTCCTCGCTCCGCAGCCTGCTCGCGAAGGCCCGGCGCTACGGCGGCGGGCAGACGTGGGTGGATCGCCGCTATCCGGGATGGTCGCCACCGGCTCGCCTCCGGCGTGAGATTCCGAGGGCGATGCTGGGGGCCGGCGCCTTCACCGTGACCGGGCAGCTCCAGCGCGCCCGGTTCAAGCTGATCGACGGCGCCTGGTACTGCGCGCTGCGGTGGGGGCGGTTGGCCGGCGACAACCACGCGCCGGGTTCGGTATCGCCGGACCGCACCGTTCCGCAATGGATCGCGACCGCCTTCCCGAAGGACGACGCCCCGCCCGCCTCCGGGGCCGTGGAGGCGGTGAGCAGGCCCGATCGCCCGAGCGTGGGGCTTCGTCGCGAGATCGGGATCCGCTACGCCGAGGACGACCCTCCTCTGCGACGCCTCGGCGCGGCGCTGGCCCTTGCGCTTCGCCATCCGTGGCGCTGTCTCGGGTTCGCCCGCGAGCATGGGCTCGGTGCCCTGGGCCAGGAGGCCCCTGCGGTCATGCGTCTGGCCGATGGCGCGGTTCCACCTTCCTCCGGGCCCGGAGCCGGCGCTCGGTCCCGCGCCGATCGGCTGGCCCGGCTGGGTGGCTGGTGATCCGAATGGCGCGGGCATCACGAGGCTTCAGTGCGGTGCCTGTCGGGTGACCTGTCCGTAGCCGGGCCGCTCAGATCATCGGCGAGCGGTAGCGGATACCCGAGCGGACAACCGCCGAGATCTCGAGCAGGTCGCAGAGCACGTAGTAGGGGGCGAGGGCTGGGCCGCCGCCGAGGATCCGCCCACGCGCCCAGACATCCCGCAGGTAGGGATACGCGAGGACCAGCGACAGCGGCCAGAGGCGGCGAGGCAGGGCGAGCGCCACGAGCGCCCGGGTGGCCCACAGGTGCTGGGGCTTCCAGAAGATCCCGTGCACGAAGCTTGCCCTGCGAAGCTCGGGGTGCAGGCCGTAGCCGTTCATCGACCGGGCCGAGACACGCATGCGCCCGATCGGGCCGAGCTGGTTGACGGCGTGAAACGTGAGAGCGTCCTCGCGAAACACCGCCTGGCCGCCCGCCTTGATCGCGCGCCACGCCAGGTCGCTGTCCTCACCGGCTGCGCCGAGGCCGAACGCCTCGGTGTTGAAGCCGTCGATCTCCACCAACAGCTCGCGCGGATAGGCGATGTTGCAGGTGTTGAAGTTGAGGTCGAGCTCCTCGATCCGGATCGTTCGTGAGAACGGCCCGGTGCGATCCAGCTCGGCGGGGTTGGGAAGCGTCCTTCCCTGGACGATCGCCTTCTCGGTGGACTCGACCCCGTCGATCAGCGCGGCGAGCCACCCGGAGTCCGGCTCGCAATCATCGTCGGTGAAGGCGACGACCCGGCCCGACGAAAGCCTCCAGCCCCGCTCCCTCGCGGCGGCGGCGCCCAACCCCGCGGTGCGCTCGGTGATCAGGTTGAGACCGTGATCGCCTCTCGCCAGGACCGTGCTGGTGCCGTCGGCGGACCCGTCGTCGATCACCACCACCTCGAAGTCCTCGGTGGCGACCGTCTGTCCCTCCAGGGCGGCGAGCAGCCTTCGCAGCCGGTCGGCGCGATTGTGCGTTGCCACGACGACCGACGCCAGCATCGTCAATCGCCGGCGCTGCGGCGCCTCGCCAGGACGTAGCAGTACTGGGTGCCCTCGCCCACGATCTCCTCCACGTCGAGCCCGGCCTCGTCGGCGCTCGCCCGAAGCTCGGCGAGGTCGATCGAGGCGCCGAGCCACGCCGCGTGCGCCTGTCCGCGCGGCCCCCGCCCAAGCAGCGATCGCGCGGTGGCTCTCGCGCGCTCGCCGAGGCTGCGCTGCCGGTGGATCGCTTGGGCGTTGGAGACCTGAAACGCGGCCCAACCGCCGGGGCGCAGCACCCGCCCCATCTCGCGGACGTAGCCGAGCGTGACCTCCGGGTCGGGGATGTGCTGAAAGACGACGTGCGAGAAGCAGGCGTCGGAGCTTGCGTCGGCGAGAGGAGCGAGACTGGTCCCGTCGCCGAGGATCCATTCGACGTTTTCCAGTTGCGGGTTGTGGCTGCGAGCCAGCTCGAGCATCCTCGCCGAGACGTCGAATGCGTGCACGTTGGCGGCCCGCTCCGCCAGCGCTCGGGTGATCCTGCCTACGCCACACCCGACCTCGACCACGACGTCGTCGGGCTCGAGGCTGACGCCCACGACGTCGAGCACCGCCGACAAGTCCTGCGGGCCACTCGCCCAAA
Source organism: uncultured Solirubrobacterales bacterium (assembly GCA_963807385.1). Taxonomy (GTDB): domain Bacteria; phylum Actinomycetota; class Thermoleophilia; order Solirubrobacterales; family 70-9; genus JBDTSW01. The sequence continues at coordinate 9,295 of CAWEBQ010000003.1, read as the reverse complement.
AACGGTCGAGGTCGGGGTCGCCGTAGGCGAGGCGGTTGTCGACGAAGTAGAAAGCGTCCTCTTCCGCCCTGGCGTCCCAGAAACGCCTCATGCCGCGGCCACGCATCGGCCGCACAGTAGCGTTCCGGTCGTGGCCGCCGTCAGCGTGATCGTGCCCGCCTACAACGCGGCCTCGACCCTTGCCGAGACGCTCGCGGCCCTCGCGGCCCAGGACTTCGACGAGCCATTCGAGGTGATCGTCATCGATGACGGGTCGAGCGACGAGACGGTCGCCATCGCAGGACGGGCCGAGGTGGGCGCCCGGGTCCTCGAGGGTCAGCACCGGGGCCCCGCCGCCGCGCGGAACAGCGGTGTGTCGGTCGCGTCGGGGGCGGTCCTCGCCTTCACCGATGCCGACTGCGCGCCGGAGCCGAGATGGATCACGGTCGGGGTGGCCGCCACCGCGAGCGCGGATCTCGTCCAGGGCGTCGTCCGACCGGATCCATCCGCGAGGCGCCTACCCTTCGACCGGACGGTGTCGGTGGGTCGTGAGACGGGGCTCTACGAGTGCGCGAATCTGTTCGTTCGTCGCGAGGCGTTCGACCGCGTCGGCGGATTCGAGGACTGGCTCGGCGCCAGGATGGGGAAGCAGCTCGCAGAGGACGCCTGGCTGGGTTGGCGGATGCGCGCAGCCGGTGCTACCACGGCCTTCGAGACCGGCGCCGTGGTCAACCATGCCGTCTTCCGGCGCCGGTTGCCGGCGTACGTCGCCGAGCGCGCGCGCCTGGCGTACTTTCCGGCCATCGTCCGGCAGATGCCTGGGCTGCGCCGGACCCTGCTCTACGGGCGCCTGTTCATCAGCCCCAGGGCGGCCCTCTTCGACCTCGCCATCGTTGCCGGCCTCGCCGGGCTCGCGTCTCCGTATGCCCTCGCAGGCGCGCTTCCGTACGCCGCTCTCGCGCTTCGCGACGCCGTCAGATGGCGCTCGCGGGCTCTGAGCGCATTGGTCGGTGAGGTCCTCGCCGACGTGGTCGGGTTCGGCTCCCTCCTCGCAGGAGCCGTGAGAAGCCGGTCTTTGGTTCTCTAGCGCGGTAAGGTCGCCTGCTGGTGCTCGACGCGGCCGCGCAGGAGATCCTCGACCGCCTGGCCGAGACCGACCTCGTGCTCGATGTCGGCGGGTGGGCGCAACCGTTCGGCCGGGCCGACTGGGTCATCGACCTGATGCCCCACGCCACGCGGGGCCTCTACGGCGAGGTGATCGGCGGGGCCGAGCGGTTCTCCGAGGAGACCTGGGTGACCCGTGATATCTGCGACCGCAGCCCGTGGCCCTTCGACGACGCCCAGTTCGACGTCGCGATCTGCTCGCACACGCTCGAGGACGTCCGCGACCCGCTCTGGGTCTGCTCGGAGCTCGAGCGTGTGGCCAGAGCCGGCTACGTGGAGGTACCGTCGCGGCTCGAGGAGCAGTGCTTCGGTGTGCATGGGCCCTGGGTTGGGTGGTCGCACCACCACTGGCTTACCGAGGTCAGGGGGGGCGGGCTCGAGTTCGTCTTCAAGCCCGGGGTGCTTCAGGGCCGCCCGGATATGTACTTCCCCGCCGGAACCAGCAGGGCGCTCGAGCCGGACGAGCGGGTCGAGACCCTGCACTGGGAGGGCTCGCTGCCGGCGTCGGAGCGGATCTTCTTCGACCCCGAGGATCTTCACGCCTACCTCCGCCGCCCGGTTCTCGATCACGGCGACGAGCTGGCGGCACGCCGGGGGGCCGGAGGGCCGGGGGGTCTCCGTGGGGCCGTGGGCCGGCGCTGGAGCGGCCTGCGCCGGGACTGACCAGTGCGGATCCTGACCGTCGGGAACATGTACCCGCCGCACCACCTCGGCGGCTACGAGCTGATCTGGCGCTCGTGGGTCGAGCACGCCCGCGCGGCCGGGCCACGAGGTCCGACGTGCTGACGACCGACCCACCGTGAGCCGCAGCCCGACCTCGCCGCGTGGCCCGAGGACCCCACGTCCGCCGCGAGCTTGCCCTGGTACTGGCACGAGCACGATTTCCCGCGCCTCGAGCGCTCGCGAGCGGCTCGGAGCTCGAGCGCGACGACCAGCGGCGTCCTCGGCCGCTATCTCGACGAGTTCCGGCCCGGACGTCGTCTGCTGGTGGGCGATGGGCGGCATGTCGATGTCGCTGCATCGAGGCGGTCCGCCGGCGCGGGCTCCCGGCGCTCGGCGTCGTCGTTGACGACTGGCTCGTCTACGGGCCGCGAGGTCGATGGCTGGCAGCGGGCGCTGCGCCCGGCCCGGGCTCGGCCGGCTCGCCGCGGCGAGCGATCGGGGGTCCCGACCGGCGTTCGGACTCGCCCGGGCCGACCGCTGGCTCTTCGTCAGCGACGCGTCCGCGCGCAGCGCGGTCGCCGAGCCGGCGTCGACGTCGGCGCCTCGCCGCTGGTCGTGCGCCGCGGCGTCGACCCCGCGGTCTTCCCCGCCGCCGAGTCGCGCGAGTGGCGCGGGGCGGCTGCTCTGCCTGGGCCGGATCGACCCGCGCAAGGGCAGCGACCGCGCGTCGCGGCGCTCGCCGAGCTGCCCGAGGCTGCACGCTGCGGGTCGTCGGCGACGGCGACCCCGAGCACCTCGCGGCGAGCTCGCGCGCTCGCCGGCGAGCTCGGGGTCGCCGACCGGGTCGCGTTCGATCGAGGTCGGCGCGGGGCCGGGTCGCCGCGGCCTACGCCGACGCCGACGCCGTCCTCTTCCCGGTCCAGTGGGAGGAGCCGTGGGGGCTGGTGCCGCTCGAGGCGATGGCGGTCGGCCGGCCGGTCATCGCGACCGGCACCGGCGGCTCGGCCGAGTACCTGCGCGACGGCGAGAACTGCCTGATCTACGCGCCCGCGCGACGCTCCGCGGCGCCCTCGCCGGCGCGGTCCGCCGCCTGGCCGGCGATCCGGAGCTTCGCGCGCGGCTTGCGCGACGGGCGGCGAGGCGACGGCGGCCCGCTTACAGCGAGGGCGTTCAACGATGCGGTCGACGCGACGCGCCGTCGAGGCGGCCGGCAGCGTGAGCGCGGCCGGTCACGATCGCGGTCGTCTCCTGGAACACGCGCGAGCTGCTCGACCGCTGCCTGGCCTCGCTCGCAGCCCGACGCCGAGTCCGGGCGCGGCCGAGGTCTGGGTCGTCGACAACGCCTCGAGCGACGGCTCGGCCGAGATGGTCGCCGAGCGCCTTCCCGTGGGTCGAGCTGGTCGCAGCGAGGCACAACCTCGGCTTCGGCCGCGGCGGTCAACCTGGTCGCCGAGCGGACCGACCGGCGCCGTGGGTGGCCGCCGCGAACGCCGACCTCGAGCTGCGCCCGGGCGCGCTCGCGGCGCTGCTCGAGCGGGCGAGCGCGACCCGCGGCGCCGGGCGTCCGTCGCGCCGCGGCTGGTCACCCCGACGGCGACGACCCAGCACTCGGTCCACCCGTTCCCCGGCCCCGGCCTGGCGCTGCGCTTCAACGCCGGGCTGCTCCGGCTCGCCCGGCGCTCGGCGAGCGGCTTGGCGGATCGAGGGCCGCTGGGACCCCGAGCGGCCGGCGGCGGTCGGCTGGGCGCACGGCGCGTTCCTGCTCTGCCAGGCGACGGCGTTCGACGCAGGTCGGCGGCTTCGACCCGGAGCAGTGGATGTACGCCGAGGACATCGACCTCGGCTGGCGGCTGGCGCGAGGCCGGCTGGCTGACGCCGGTACGAGCCGACGGCGCCGCGTCCATCACGACGGCAGCGCGGCGACGAGCGCAGGCCTTCGGCGACGAGCGCGCTGCGAGCGCCACCTGGCCGCGGCCTATCACCTGGATGGCGCCGCCGCCGCGGGCCGTCTCGCCGCCTGGCTGCGCGCTGTGCGAACCTCGCCGGCGCCCGCGCTGCGCTGGGCGCTCGACGTGCCCTTGCTCGGTCGCTCTCGGCCCGCCGCGCGCCGGCGGCGCGAGAGCTACGGCGTCTGCGGCGCGGGCTCACGCTCGCGAGGTCGCCCGTGACGCAGGGCCGGCTCGCCGCCCCGGCCGCGCTAGGTTGCGCGCCGTGGAGGCATCGAGCGCGGGAAATCCCTCGACGCGCGAGTCGAGCGCGATCTGCGCGGCGCCAGATCGGCGAGATCGACTGGTACCACACGCAGGAGCTCGCGCCGGGGCTGGTCACCGCCGGGCATGTTCGACCTGCGGCCCTACGTCGATCGCTACGGGCTGCCGGCGGACCTCAGCGGGCTGCGGGTGCTCGACGTCGGCACCTTCGAGGGCTTCTGGGCGTTCGAGCTCGAGCGCCGCGGCGCCAGCGTCACGGCCCTCGACGTCGACCGGATCCAGCAGCTCGACTGGCCGCCGCGCCTTCGCCCGGCCGAGCGATGAGCGCCGGGGCGAGGGCTTCGAGCTCGCGCGGGCGGCGCTCGGCAGCTCGGTCGAGCGGGTCGGCTGCTCGATCTACGACGCGACGCCCGAGCGCCTCGGTGGCACGCTTCGACCTCGTCTTCTGCGGCTCGGTCCTGATCCACCTCCGCGACCCGATGCTCGCCCTCGAGCGGATGGCCGGCGCTCTGCGGCGGCCGGCTGATCCTCGCCGACGAGTACAGCCGCCGGCTCGCGCTGGCTGCCGATCGCCGCCGCGCGAGTTCCGCGGCGAGACACCGTGGATCGACCTGGTGGCGGCCGTCGCATGCCGGGCCTGGCGATCGATGATCCGCTGCGCCGGGTTCGAGGACGTGGAGCAGCACGGCCGCTTCGAGATGCGCTTCCGCGACGGGCGCGGCGGCGTGCCGCACGTCGTCTTCCACGCCGAGGCGCGCGGCGTGAGCCGTCGTCCCCGGCCGCGTCAGCGAGCTGATTCGCCGAATCGGCTACCTGCGGGCCCCGCGACTCGCGTCGCGGCTACGGAAGTGGTGGGTCCTCGCCCGCCACCCGCACGCCGACATCCGCTTCACAGAGCCGGTCTACCTTGGGCCTGGTTTCAGCCTGCACATCCCCGAGGGGGGGAGGCTCGTCGTCGGCCCCGGCGTAGAGTTCCGCAGGGGGGTGCGGATCGAGATCGACGGCGCGGCCGCCTCGAGATCGGGGAGGGGACTGTGTTCACGTACAACGTCCTCATCCAATGCGGTCGAGCATCGAGATCGGCGAGCGCTGCATGTTCGGCCAGGCGACGCTGATCGTCGACGGCAACCACCGCTTCCGCGACCTCGACAAGCCGATGCTCGAGCAGGGCTACGACTACTCGCCGGTCGTGCTCGAGGACGACGTGACACGACGACGAAGTGCACGATTATCGGCGCCTCGATCGGCACCCGCACCTTCGTCGGCGCCAACTCCGTCGTCACCAAGGACCTCCCCGCCTACACGCTGTCGCGTGGGATCCCCGGCGAGGCCGGTCGACTACTTCGGCCCCGAGGGGCTTGAGCCCGAGGAGCTGACCGCCGCCCGGTCGAGCAGGTAGGGCGCAACCGGGCCACCCTCCGGAGCATCGGGGCTCTCGTCCGCCCAGGCGGCCAGGTAGTCGGGCGCCAGCGCCTGCCGGAAGTACGGTCGGCGCTGGCCCACGCGCGGCGGCCGACCACCGGTAAGTCGCGCCCGAGTGCCGTATGAGCGCGCGGCCGCGGCCGCGCACGGGCGGCGACGCCTGGCGGCGGCAAAGCGGTCCAGGAAGTAGGGCGGGACCTCCGGATGGACGGGACGAAGCTTCACGCTCGCTCGGCGAGCCGACCCAGCTTGCTCCGCCAGAACTCGAGGTCCGTCTCGCGGAGGTGCTCGACGACCGCCTCGCGGTTGTAGAGCACCCGCAGGCCGAGCTGGCGGGCGCGATAGCCGAAGTCGAGGTCCTCGTAGAGGTAGGGCAGCCGCTCCTCGTCGAAGCCGCCGACGGGCCTCGACCAGCCGGAGCTTGACCGAGATGTTGGCGCCGTAGAAGCGCCCCCAGCCGGCGTCGATCCCCTCGATGTCGGGGTAGTCGAACTGCATCCCGTGGTCGAGCCAGTGCATGAACGGCGTGACCTGCACCTCCCGCGCCCAGCGGACGTGGCCGAGACGGCGAGCCGTGTGATCCCGGTCCGTGCGTGCCAGGCGAGGTGCTCGCCGAGGAGCCGCGGTCCGGCCAGCGTGTCGTTGTCGGTGAACAGCACCAGCGGGGCCGACGCGTCGCGCCAACCGAGTTCCGGTTGGCCGAGACCCGGGCGGCGTGCCCTTGAAGTCTCCGGAGCGGGTAGGGCCGCGCGCCGATCGCCTCGTCGGTCCGCACCGGCTCGGGGTCGGCGACGTCCCCGACGACGAGCATCTCGAACGGGTCTGTCGAGTCCTGGCGCTCGTAGGAGTCCAGCGCCCGGCGCAGGCCGTCGTAGTTGCCGAGCGTGGAGAGGACGACGCTGATCGCTGGAGCCTTGGCCATGCGCTGATGCTAGTCGCGTCCGGGGTGGGCCGGGATCCGTCCTGCGAGGGCTATTCTCACGCGCCATGTCGCCGGACTCACCGCCCCCAACGATGTCGGCGGCCCAGATCGTGCGGGAGCCGATGCTGCGGGTGGCGCTCAGGGCCAAGCTCCTCCGGCCCCTTCATCGCCGGCGCTTTGGGAGCTTCGGGCCAAACTCCATCCTGCACAAGCCCGACTGGATCTACGGCCCGAGCAAGATCGAGGTCGGCGCCGGCGTGATCATCCTTCACAGCATCTGGCTCTCGGCGGAGCGCTCCTGCTGGGACCGCCCAGGGCCGGCGATCACGATCGGCGATCGAGTCGGGATCCGGCCCTACTGCACGATCAGCGCCTCCGAGTCCATCGAGATCGCCGACGATGTCGTGTTGAGCGCGTTCACGACCGTGATCGATTCGGACCACACGTTCGACGCCGGCGAGCCCAACGTCCTCTGGAACCCGTCACGGAGTGCCCCGGTGCGCATCGGCAGGGGGACATGGGTGGGCGAGCGGGTGGCGATCCTGCGGGGGTCGCAAATCGGCCGTTACTGCGTGGTCGGCGCCAACAGTGTCGTACGCGGGGAGGTCCCCGACTACTCGGTCGTTGCCGGGGTCCCCGCGAGGGTGGTCGGGACAACCGCAGGCACAGCGCCGGCGGCGTGAGCGAGGTGAGGTCGGGTCAGGGGGTGAGCGCCTTTCTTGATCCCACCCGGGAGGAGGCCGAGCTTCGAGAGTTCCTCGGAGAGGACTACGACCATTCGCTCCTGCAGGGCTATCAGGCGACGCTAGCCCGAGAGTTCGCCGAATGCGGGGACGAGCAGGGCTTCTACCGCACCTCCGAGAGCTACCTCTACAACCTCACCGCGTTCGCGATGACCGGAACCAAGCTCCCGTATCTGCAGACCCTGACGCGGCTCGTGGGACCGGGGTCCCGCCTACTCGACTACGGCTGCGGGATTGGCTCCGACGGCCTCGCCCTACTTGAGGCCGGCTACGAGGTGGAGTTCGCCGACTTCGACAATCCGAGTACCGCCTATCTTCGGTGGAGGCTCGACCGGCGGGGTCTCTCGGCCCGCATCCACGATCTGGACGTCGGCGTCCCGTCCGGCTTCGACGCGGCCTACGCGTTCGACGTGATCGAGCACGTCGACGACCCGCTGGCCTTCGTCCAGGAGATGGAGCGCCGGGCCCGGGTCGTGGTGCTCAACCTCCTCGAGCCGGAAGAGGACGACCAGGAGATCCACCGTCTCCTTCCGATCTCCCACCTCGTCGCACGGGCCACCGAGCGCAGGCTGCTCGCCTACCGCGTCCACTACGGCCGCTCGCACCTGCTCGCCTACGAGGCGCGCGCCGGCCGGCCCTCGAGCGGCTGAGTGGCCGGGCACGCGTCGTCCTGGCCTCCGCGCGGCGCGCCCTGGCGCGCTGATCGCCATCCTGCCTCGGATGCGCGCCGGCGACCTGACCCCGCCCGTTCTCCCCGCGGGCGAGGACGACTCGGTCCCGGTCGAGGAGCGGATCGAGGCGCGGTTCGGGCTTGGCGGAAAATCGCTCAACCTCCGCGCCGCCCGGGGCGCGCTGATCAACGCCGCCTTCCAGGTCGGGCTGGCCGGCGTCGGCCTGCTGAAGCGGGTCGGCGTCGCAGCGTTCCTGACGGTTAGCGAGTACGGGATCTGGGGGATCCTGGTCACGACGCTGATCACGCTCGGCTGGCTTAAGCAGATCGGGATCTCGGACAAGTACGTCCAGCAGGACGAGCGCGATCAGGAGCTCGCATTCCAGAAGGCGTTCACGCTCGAGCTCGCCTACTCGATCCTCTTCTACGGGTTCGTGATCGTCGCCCTGCCGATCTACGCGCTCGCCTATGACCAGCCCGAGATCCTCCTGCCGGGCCTGATCCTGTCGCTGTCCCTGCTGGCGACTGCGCTGCAGACGCCGATCTGGATCGCCTACCGGCAGATGCGCTTCTTCCGGCAGCGGTCGCTGGAGTCGATCGACCCGGTCCTGTCGGCCGTCGTCACCCTCGTCGTTGGCGGCAGCGGGCCTCGGCTACTGGAGCCTGGTGATCGGGGCCGTGGTCGGCGGCTTCGCGGCCGGGGCCGCCGCCGTCCTGACCTCCCCTATCCGCTCGCCTGGCGCTTCGACCGAGGCTCGCTGCGGGACTACTTCGGGTTCTCCTGGCCCCTGTTCGTCGCCGGCCTCAGCGGCATCCTGGTCGTCCAGGGCTCCGTCCTCGTCGGCAGCTACACCGTCGGGCTGGTCGGGCTCGGCGCTGCTCGCGATCGCCAACACCTTTGCGGTCTTCGCCGACCGGGTTGACGAGATCGTCAACCGCACCATCTACCCGGCCGTGTGCGCCGTACGCGACCGCAGCGACCTGATGTACGAGGCGTTCATCAAGTCGAACCGCCTCGCGGTGATGTGGGGGCTCGCGTTCGGGGTCGGCCTCGCGCTCTTCGCGGGCGACCTGATCACCTACCTGCTCGGCGAGCGCTGGCGCGTCGCCGAGACGGTGATGGTGGGCCTCGGCCTGATCGTGGGCTTTCGGCAGATCGGGTTCAACTGGACGACCTTCATGCGGGCCGTGGGCTGGACCCGCCCGATCGCGGTCTGGGGCGTCCTCGCGGTCGTCAACTTCGCGCTCGTCACCGCTCCGCTGATGTTCTGGATCGGGCTCGACGGGTTCGTGATCGGGATGGCCGTCGGGCTCGTGATCAACCTCGCGCTCCGCGGCTACTACCTGAACAAGCTCTTCCCCGAGTTCGACATGCTGCGGCACCTGATCCGGGCCGTCCTGCCGGCACTGCTGCCGGCCGCCGTGATCCTCTCGTTGCGCGCCCTGGACGGCGATGCGACGCGGGACTCGGCGCTCGTGCTGATGGAGCTGATCGCCTACACGGGCCTGACGGCGGCGATCG
>CAWEBQ010000002.1:0-1410113 GCA_963807385.1 uncultured Solirubrobacterales bacterium | reverse complement strand
TGGAAGACACCCTGTGCAGCAGCGACGGGGGCGGCGGCAACGACGGCGACAAGCGCAAACGCCAGAGCTGGATCGAAGTCGACGCCCGGGAATGCCTCGGACCACAGCGGCGCCGTGGCCATGGCCAGAATGGTCGCGGCGGCGGCCAGTAGGGCGGTGAGGACGATCAGGCCTCGGGCGCCTGCCTCACCGACCTCGCGCGCGAAGAACAGCCGCGTTGCGGCCTTGGGCAGCCCAGCCGAACCTATCGCCAAGACTAGGTTCTGCACTACGAGTGCCGCAGCTACGATGCCGTACTCCGAGGTAGACATGCTCCTCGTGATGGCGGGAAGGACCAGCACCCCTCCCGCGAGCTGAATGCCCAGGCCGAAAACGTAAACACGCCCGGTGGCGAAGACATCGCCCACTGCGGTCTCCGCGACGTCACCCGGTCGTTGGAGTATCTGGGCCGTCAGCCAGCCCGATTCAGTCCCATCGGGCGAACGGTGTGCTGGCTGTCGGTCAGGACCGCCCCCAACATGCGGATCCGTCCGGGCCCCGCGCCCGCATCATCATCTCGGTTTCTGGCTGACGCATAGGGTCCGGCGAGATCGTTGAACGAGTCGAGCATATCCGTCGATCGGACCAGCTGGCCCGCTGTGTGACCGGTGCGGCTGGGGCTGCCGTATGGCTGGACCTCCCGCTGGTGGACGGATCCATCATGATGGATCCGTCCCGTAACGGCCTTTGCACCAGGCACCCCGAAACAAGCCCTGGACCGGTTCATCTGGCAAGACACAGAACCACATGAAGTTCGCTGATCCCAGTACCGGATTGCCTCTCAACGCAGAGCCTGAAGGCCTTTTCACGGCAGAGGGAGAGCTTTGCGCTGAGTTCGTGGACGGTGTGGCGGCGTTCGTTCGCGACGATGTCCAAGACCACTTTGGACTGCAGTGGAATCGCTTCGCCTCGGTGCAGCTCGACAGTCGGAATGGCAAACGGAGTCACGGGGCAGGCTTCTCGAGCAGTCAGGGTTCCAACCAGAGGACTTCTCCGGCCGCAGGGTGCTCGAGGTCGGGTGCGGCGCTGGGCGCTTCACGGAGGTGTCGCTTGATTTCGGGGCACGCGTTGTCGCGATCGACTATTCCACGGCAGTTCATGCAAACCGAAAAACCCATGCGTCTGCGGCGACGACGGGGCAAGTGGTCTTCGCCAGAGCCGATGTATTCAATCTCCCGTTTAGTCCTCGATCGTTCGACATCGTGGTCTGCTACGGAGTCCTCCAACACACCGGGGATGCGCGGCGCGCACTAACGAGCGTCTGGGAGATGGTCGCTCCCGGGGGAGCGCTGCTCGCCGATCGGTACGCGATCTCGCCGCAGAACGTCATGCCGCTCAAGTACGTACTGCGCCCAATCACGAAGCAGCTGGATTCGACACGCCTTCTGCGGATGATCGACCGGATGGTGGCTGCCTGCGCTCCCTGGGAGCTGTGCGCCCTTCGCCACCTTCAGGGAGACGGTCTCCGCCGACTGCTCCGGCTGTTGCTGATCCGCCTGGTGCCCAACTCCGTGTACCCGCTGAACCTGCACGTGGCCGGTGTGCTCGATCGAGAGACTGCCCTCGCCTGGTCGATTCTGGACACGTTCGACATGTACGGCCCCCAGTACGACGCGCCGCAAACGGGCCAGGGTTGGCGTCGCGATCTCGATCGGCTCGCTGGCTCCTCCGTCGAGCTTTGCCGGCGCTGCGGCCAGGGCAATACGGCGAGGGTGCGCCGGGTCCGAGAATAAGAGCCGTGTCCGCTTCAGCCAAGGGCATCCGCGGCTCAGCTGGCGAGGAAAAGGCTCTCGTATGCCGCGACCACCCTCGAGGCCGAGAAGCGTTCGAGGCAGCCGCGCAGATCCGTTCAGGATCGAGTTGGTGCCGCTCTTCGACCGCACGGCTGATCGTGTTCGCAAGCGCGACGACGTTCTCCGGCGGAGCGGAAAGCCATCCGTCGATGCCCCTCCCGGATGACTTCACGATTGGCGCTGGGGCAGTCCGTCGCCACGACCGGGATGCCGCATGCGAGTGCCTCGGCCATGGCGTTCGAGAAGCCCTCGTACCGGGAAGGAGAGACGAACAAGTCAGACCCGGCGATGGTCGCGTAGGGGTTCGCGTCGAAACCGGGCAAGCTCACCGCGTCTTGCAGTCCCAGTTGCCGGCATTGTTCCTCTAGCGCCGGCCGCTCTGGCCCCTCGCCGAGGACAAGCAGTGTCGCGCCCCGGGTGCCGCTCCCGGGATCCGGACCATCGCCTCCAGAAGCAGGTCGTAGCCCTTCTGCCGCGCTAGGCGGCCGACCGAAACCAGGCGCGGCCCCGAAGCAGGTGACCCACGGCCGTCGGTCGGGTTTGCTGTCAGCGCCGAGATCCGCTCCACGGCGACCGGGTTGTAGATGCGCCGGAGCATGTGCCGGGGCACGCCCAGATCCGCCATGTCGGTGACCATGACGTCGCTTTGGCAGACCACGGCGTCGGCCTGACCGTAGAGGTGCCTAACGCCTGCCGGTACACCGCTGCGCGCGCTCTGCTCGTCGTTCGGACATCCTCAAGGAACGCCTTGGGTGAGTTCGCCTCCCGAAGAACAACCCGAGTCCCGCGTGGATACGCCCATCGGGTCGCGGTCACCGCGAGGTTGAGTCCCGCAGTCGAGACCACTACGTCCGGCCGGACCTGGCGGACCGTGCGAAGCACCGCGCCGGATGCGGCACGCGCATGGAACGCTCCGAGGACGCGGATGGGGACGTCCGGGCGAACGTCCCCGAGATACGCGCCTTCAGCGATGCCGAGGGCGAGCACTGGGGCGAACCGCTCGCGGTCGACACCGTTCACGATCTGCAGCAGCACCCTTTCCGCTCCGCCGCCGAAGAGGGAGTGGATGATGAATAGAACCGTCTTGCGCTCAGACTGACTGGGCATCGAGCCACGCCTCGAACATGAGAACGCTCCACAGTGGATGCTGCCAGTTGCGTCGACCGCTCAGGTGCTCATCCCACTTCAAGCGGATTGGCTCTGGGTGGAGAAATCCCTCAGCGCGCAGCCGGCGCTCATTCAGCAGCCCCTCGGCCCATGGGCGCAGGGGTCCTCGGAGCCATTCGCCGACGGGTAGGTCAAAGCCCGCCTTCGGACGGTTCACGAGTTGCTTCGGGAGGTAGCGACCGAGCAGCGCCCGTAGGGGCCACTTCCCTTCCCCCGCGCGCACCTTCAGGCCAAGGGGTAGGCGCCACGCGAACTCGGCGACGCGGTGGTCCAGCAGCGGGCTGCGAACCTCCAGGCTCACCGCCATGCTCGCCCGATCGACTTTCGTGAGGATGTCATCAGGGAGGTAACCGCAGGCGTCGACAAGCATGAGCTCTCCGACGAGCGGGGCCTCGGGATCCAGTCCGTGCACGCCTCCACCGTTACCCGCACCGCCGACCACAACCTGCTCGCCGGCTTCCCAAAATGAGGTGAGGCGGTCGTAGACTGCTCCCGGGGACGGTGTCCCGGAGAAGCCTCGCCAGGCGGGCACTTCGGTCGCCCAGCGGCGTAGCGCGCGCCTGTCGACCGCCTTCTCGGGCGAGGCCGAGGGCGGTCGCGGCCAGGGCGGTGGCGCGGGCCACCGCCGGGCGAACGGCAGGCGGGATCCGTGCGATCCGGCCGGAGAGCATCTCAGCGAGGGCGTAGCGGCGGTAGCCACCGAAGAGTTCGTCCCCGCCGTCGCCAGTAAGGCAAACCGTGACCTCGCGGCGCGCTACCTCCGAGATCAGGTGTGTTGGGATTTGCGAGGAGTCGGCGAAAGGCTCGTCGTACATACCTGGCAGGTGCGGGATCACCTCACGGGCGTCGGCTGAGCTCACGTACATCTCGGTGTGGTCCGTTCCCAGGAACTCCGCCGCGCGCCGCGCCGCAGGCGCCTCGTCGAAGCCAGTTTCGTCGAAGCCGACTGTGAAAGTGCGCACCGGCGTCGCGCTCTGGGCCTGCATCAGCGACGCGATCAAAGCGGAGTCGGTCCCCCCGGACAGCAGTACGCCGACCGGTACGTCCGCAACCATTCTCAAGCTGGCAGCTTCGCGCAGCAGCTCGTCGAGCTCGTCGAGCGCCTCGTCGGCCGTACCGGCGAACTCGTCAGCGGCACCGCTTCGCGCAACCTCCTTCAGTGACCAATACACCTCGGGTGCGGCCCTCCGCCTAGCGGCGGAAACGCGCAGGAATGTGCCGGGCTGGAGCTGTCGAACGGCGCGATAGACGGTTTGCGGTGCAGGGAAGTATCCGCGCCGGAAGTAGGCGGCGAGTGCCTCGCGATCGATCTCGGCCCGTAGGGCCCCGTGTGCGCGCAACGACTTGAGCTCGGAGCCAAACAGGAACGTCTCCCCGGACCAGCCGTAGTAGAGGGGCTTCTTCCCGAGACGGTCGCGCACCAGCGTCAACTCGGCGCGGTCCCGGTCCCATACGCCCATCGCGAACATCCCGTTGAGGCGGGTTAGGGCGTCACCTAGCCCCCACTCGACCAGGGAGGCGAGCAGGACCTCCGTATCCGAGCCGCCACGGAAGGTGTGTCCGCGCTCACGCAACTCCTTCCGCAGCGCGGAAAAGTTGTAGATCTCCCCGTTGAATACGACCGTGTAGCGGCCATTTCCTGATGTCATCGGCTGGCGCCCGTCGCGGGAGAGGTCCAGGATTGCCAGGCGGCGAAATCCAAGTGCGATTCCGCTCTCGCCCCGAGTCCACGAGCCTCCATCGTCCGGTCCGCGGTGCCGCAGGGTGTCGGCCATGCGCGTAATCACCGGCTCCAGCGCGTCGGTCCCGCGCCGCGGTGTGGTCTCGAGGAATCCGGTAATGCCGCACATGTGAGGGCAAGCTAGCGATGGCGGCGCGCTACCGCGACGGAGCGGGAGGCTGTGGCCGCTTCCGGTCGATCGCGACGCCGCTACTGTTCCTCGGGTGAAGGTGCTCATCACCGGGGCCGCTGGGTTTATCGGCTCCCACCTCGCGGAGGCCTGTCTTGAGCGCGGGTGGGACGTTGTGGCGATTGACGCCATTTCCACTTACTACTCGCCGACGATCAAGGTTGAGAACGCCCGCCAGTTTCGGAACCACGAGCGCTGCACGTTCCTGGAGGCTGATCTCCTCGAGACCGACCTGCCGGGCCTGCTCGCCGACACAGATGTCGTGTTCCACCTCGCTGCCCAAGCGGGTGTCCGCGCAAGTTGGGGAGAGCTTCGATGCCTACACCCAGCTCAACGTCACGCTCCTGCAGCGATTGCTGGAGGCGGCCCGTGACGCCCCCGTCAAGCGGTTCGTCTTCGCGTCATCATCTTCGGTCTACGGGGACGCAGAAACCCTGCCCACCAGCGAGGATCAGGTGCTTCGGCCGCTTTCACCGTACGGGGCAACCAAAGCGCTCGGAGAGCACCTCCTCCACATCTACTTCCGCAGCTACGGGGTCCCCGTTGTGAGCTTGCGGTACTTCAGCGTGTACGGGCCCCGGCAGAGGCCTGACATGGCCTTTCACCGAATCATCGAATCGGCACTCGCAGGAGGGGAGTTCACTCTCTTCGGAGACGGTCAACAGACCCGCGATTTCACCTACGTTGCCGACGTGGTCGATGCCACAATTGCCGCCGCCGACTGCAGCGATCCAGGCGCGATCTACAACATCGGCGGGGGGTCGCGAGTCTCCATGCGCGAGGTGCTCGCCATGGTCCGCGAAGAGGTCGGTGGGCTGGATGTGGTGGAGCAGCCGGGACGGCGTGGGGACGCGCGCGACACCGCGGCGGATATCTCCCGAGCCGTAACGGCGCTCGGATACGCGCCCTCGTGGGACGTGCGGCAGGGTATACGTGCTCAAGCTGCCTGGCATCGCGGGCGGCACAGTGAAAGAGTTCGTCCGTCTGCGCCCTCGCGCCGCACCTCGACCGCAAGTCAATAGACCCCAGGCTAGAGTCTGTCGCCCAACGACGGGTGGCCACTCACAGTGGCTTTCTTCATACTCAAGAGTTCGTTGGTTTCCGTCGCCGCCCGAACCACATATCCACTGACCGCTCCCGGCCCGCGGGTTCGGGTTGCCGGCTTCACTCAGCGCCTTGCCGACGCCGACGTGAGTCTCCGCTTCCTGCCGACCTTGACCGCGCACGAGTATGCGCTCCTGGCATCTAACGCTTCCCTGCTCCGCAAGCTGCGAGTAGTCGCTACCGCGGCCCCTCGTGCCATGGGCTCTGGGCATGACGCTGCGCTCACGATGGTTCATCGGCTGCTCTTCATTGCGCCGATTCCGGGCGTCGACCCGCCGCGACATCTCGATGTGTACGACTTTGACGACGCCCTGCATCTTGGGTCGATCGGCGATGCTAACCGTTTCGCGGGCCCGCTGAAGCGGGAGGCTTCGCGCTGGCGCTCGTGTGTGCGACAGGCACGATTGGTGATCGCCGGCAACGCCTATCTTGCGGGCGCCGCCCGTCGGGAGTCGTCCTCGCCTACGGTGGTTATTCCTTCGTGTGTCGAACCGTCGAGCTTCACGGCTCACGAGCACGAGCACGAGCACCCAGTCACCGTTGGCTGGATCGGGTCATCTAGCACCAGTCGATACCTAACGGCGGTGATGCCTGCCTTGGAGCGCATCAACCGGAACGGTCACGAGGTCCGCGTGGTTGCGGTTGGCGGGCACCTGGACCATGTCGCTCCATGGCTGGAAGCGCGATCGTGGAGCCTGGGCAAGGAAGCCTCTGATATCGCCGAGTTCGACATCGGAATCATGCCGATGCCCGACACTGAATGGGCGCGCGGAAAGTGCGGCTACAAGCTCCTTCAATACTTCGCTGCCGGGGTACCCGGGGAGCAAGCCCGGTCGGCGTCGCGCCGAGTCTCATCGGGGACGACCGGGGGCTGTTGGCTCCTCCCCCGAGGAGTGGGTGACCGTGATCACTCAGCTCGCGCGCGATCCACAGATGCGAGCAGAGATGGGCGCCAACGTCGCGCCTTCGTCGCGAAGCACTACTCGTACGAGCGTTGGGCCCCGGAGCTGGCGAGCCTCATGCGGGGGTTGGTGTAGAGGCGCCGCGGGGCCAGAGGCCAGAACCGTCAGGGCCCAAAGGCGGGCGGAGTGGTCGCCATCGCCGGCCTGGTGGGCGTCTAGGGACCGTCGCAACTTGGGAGACTCGGATCGAGCTCGCGTATACTCGCCCAACTCGCCCCGAAACCAGTCCGCCAACGGCACCGCGAACCCCGACTTCGGGGCGTCGAGGACTTCGTCTGGCACAGTGTCGCGGTACGTCTCGCGCAGGATCTTCTTCCCGCGGCGGAGTGTGGTCATGTGTTTGGTGGCTATGGAGCCCGCCAGCTCCATGACTTCGTGGTCGAGCAGCGGCGATCGGGCTTCCAGAGAGTGAGCCATCGTCGCGATGTCCACCTTCGGAAGGAGATCGCCCGGGAGGTAGGTGTTCACGTCGACGTCGAGCAGTCGGTCGAGCGCGTTCTCGGCCGTGGGTCGTCCAGACATCTTGATCAACCAATCGCAGGGGCTTGGCGCCATTGTCGGAGATCTCGGCGACCGCGTTGTCGTCGAAGATCGAGACGTGCTCGCGGTAGCGCTCGGGGGCGATGCCGGTGAGCGAGACGAGCATTCGGCGAACGTAGTCGCGGCGGCTCTTGCGGTCGGCGGACGGGGGGATGGCGCGACCGGCGGCGGCGCCGGCGGCGCGGATGGGGCGGGGGACGCGGTCGAGCCAGGCGGTCCGGGCGTTGGCGACGTGGCGGGGGTAGCCGGCGAAGCTCTCGTCACCGCCGTCGCCGTTGAGGGCGACGGTGACGTGCTCGCGGGTCATCTCGGCGAGGTAGAAGGTCGGGATCGCCGAGGAGTCGGCGAACGGCTCGCCGTAGTGGCGCAACGAGCTTGGGGAGCATCTCGACCGCGTCGGGCTGGACCACGAGCTCGTGGTGGTCGGTGCCGAAGCGCTCGGCGACCAGGCGGGCGCGGGGCAGCTCGTTGTAGCGCGTCGGTCGTCGAAGCCGATCGAGAACGTCTTGACCGGCGTGCTGCTGAGGCGGCCGCCATCGCAGCGACGACGACCGACGAGTCGATCCCGCCGGAGAGGAACGCGCCCAGCGGCACGTCGGCGATCATCCGGCGTCGCACCGCCCGCCGACAGCTGTTCGCGCAGCCTCGTCGACGAGCTCTTCGTCGGTGCCGCCGTGCTTGCTGGGAGTAGTCCAGCGCCAGTAGCGCTCGACCTGGCCGTCGCCGTCCTCCCAGCACCAGGGTGTGCGCGGGCGGGAGCTTGCGCACCGCCGGCCAGATCGAGTGCGGTGCCGGGATGTAACCGTAGGCCAGGTACGCAGTCGAGCGCATGGACGTCGAGCTCGCGAGGGATCGCGGGATCCTGCATCAGGGCCGTTCAGCTCGGAGGCGAAACGTCAGGAGGCCGTCGCGCTCGGCGTAGAAGAGCGGCTTCTTGCCGACGCGATCGCGGGCGAGCAGCAAGCCGACGCTCGCTGGCGTCCCAGACGGCGAAGGCGAACATGCCGTGAGCGTGGTGCACGACAGTCGGCCCCGTGCTCTTCGTAGAGGTGTGCGATCACCTCGGTGTCGGACTTGGTCGCGAACCGGTGCCCGCGCTGTTCCGAGCCGCCCGCGCAGCTCGCGGTAGTTGTAGATCTCGCCGTTGAGGACCACGGCGACGGTGCCGGTCCTCGTTATAGATCGGCTGGTCGCCGGTCTCGAGGTCGATGATCCGCAGGCGCTGGATCCCGAGGCATGCCCCGGTCCCCGCGTGGATGCCGCGGGAGTCGGGGCCGCGATGGGCCTGCGCCGCGCACATGCGCTCGACGAGGCCGCGGTCAATCGGGCCGCGTGTGGAGACCTTTCCAGCGATGCCGCACATCCGGGGTGGAAGATAGAGCCGCAGGTGCGGGTAGGCGTCAGGCGGGTCGCACGCCGTCCGCGACCCATCCAGCATTCGGAAGGACGACGATCTCATCGAGTCCCGCCCGCTCGAGGATCGCGTGGACCTCGTCCTGTGTGTAGCGGTGCTCGATCGGGGCAGAGAGGCGGTCGAACTGATCGTTGACCAAGACGCCGAACGGATAGTCGGCGTACGTCCTCAGCGGCAGCTGGTTTGTGAGTCGCTCAAGCGCCGGCAGTCGCATGCCAAGGCGGTGGGGAAGCACCGCTATCACGAACAGCAGCGCCGCAAGCGGGTAGCAGAGGACGTGGAGGACGCTGTGGGGCAGGCGCGTCGTAAGCCGCCTCGCCGCGGTGACCGCCCTCAATACCGTGCGGTGCCAGCGCACCGGCGGCTGCCAGTAGAGGTAGACGTGGAGGCGGCCTCCCGGTCTGACCATACGCACGAGCCCTCGCAAGGCCGCTTCGGGATCCGGCAGGTGGTGCAGGACGCCGATCGACATGACGAAGTCGAAGCTGGCGTTGATGAGCGGGAGGTGCTCGGCGTCGGCCTGGATCGTGGTCACCGAGTTCGGGAGGTTCGCTCGGGCCACGTCGATCGAGTCGCCAAGATCGACTGCCACGACGCTGGCGCCCAGCTCGGCCGCTTCGCGCGAGTGGCGCCCGGACCCCGTCCCGACATCGAGCACCGACAGGCCGGCGAAGAATTCCGGCTTGTGTGGTCGCATGTAGTCGAGGAAGTTCTTGCGCCACTCATCGCGAACGTCGCCGAAGTGGTTCCACTCGTACGCGAAGCTCTCGGCCGTTCGCGCCTTGACCTCTGCCGCGGGCTCGGACTCGCCTCCCGGAAGCATCCGTAGCGTCCCGTCGCGCACCGGATAGGTGCGCCCGCACCGGTCGCAGCTGAACCCGCTCGGGCCCTTGGCCAACCCCTGGGCGGTGCAGTCGGGGCACCGGAGGATGCTCGTATCCATGAAGCGCCGTAGCGTACGCGCGCTGACCGACTTCGTCGACATCTACGAGGAGCACGTGTGGAGCGTCTACGGGTTCTTCGCCTACCGCGGGGCAGTGGCCGAGGACGCGGAGGACCTGACGCAGCTCACCTTCGAGAAGGCGCTGGCGGCGTGGGAGCGATTCGATGCCGAGCGGGCGTCGGAGATCACCTGGCTACTCGCGATCGCGCGGAACGTCTACGCCGACCACCGCCGGCGCGAGGGCGGAAAGCGGGCCGAGCGCGAGGGGGTGGCCGCGGTGTGGGGGGCGCGGACGCACGAGCCGGGGCCCGACGAGGGGGCGCAGGCGCTCTCGCCGGTCCTCGCGGGCGCGATGGCGCGGCTTCGCCGGCGTGAGCGGGTGGCGATCGCGCTTCGCTTCGGCGCCGACCTGCGTGGCCCCGAGATCGCCGAGGTGATGGAGATAACGCTGGCCAACGCGCAGCAGATCCTCTCGCGGGCGATGAGGAAGCTGCGGCGGGAGCTGGAGGGCTCAGCCGAGGGGACCGGCGCCGGTGATGCCGAGGGCGCCGACGGCGAGCAGTAGCGAGCCTGCGCCGCAGTAGCCGGCGACCAGGCGCTTCAGGTGCTTCGGGCGCCAGGCGACGGGGCGCGTTCGCTCGGCCTCGATCAGCTCGGCCTTGAGCTCGGCGCGGAAGCCGGCGCGGGGAACCGGGCGGTCGGCCTCGAGGCGGTCGGCGAGGTCGTTCAGCCCGTCGGCCTCGCCGCGGTCGACGTAGGGGCGGAGCTCGTGGAAGAGGTCGCTCATGGCGCCGGCACGGGGGTCGGGGGCGGAGCCTGCTCGGCGGCGATCTGCTGCTCGGCGAGGAGCTCGGCGGAGGCGATCGAGGACGAGTTCGGGTTAAGGCTCTTGGCGCGGCGCAGGGCGTCGACGGAGGCCTTGGCCTCGCCCGCCTGGGCCTCGAGGCGGGAGCGGATGAGCCAGGTGCGCCAGTTGGTGGGCTCGGCCCGAGTGGCCTCGCGCCCCGCCGCCACCGCGCCCTGCACGTTCCCGGCGCGCTCGAGCAGGAGTGCCTGCTGGAGCGGTGGGCTGGCCGCGTAGGGCTGGGCGCCGCGCGCTGAGGAGGCGTCCGCGAACGCCGACTGGACGTTGCCCTGGGCCGCCTGCGCCCTGCTCTCGGTGAGATCGTTGGCGCCTGCGAGCGGCAGCGCGATCGCGACTACTCCGCCCAGGGCCACCGCGACCATGCGCCGCGCGGCCGGCGTAGGGGCGGTAGGCGGCGAGGCGGCCACGGGCGCGCCGCGAGGGCCTGCGGGGCTTCGAGGTTCGCCCGGCGCCGATGACCACGGCGGCGCAGCCGAAGAAGAGGACGGGGATCACGCCCAGCTCCCAGTTCCAGTCGAGGCCCGCGGCGATGAGGAACGCGGCGCAGGCCGCGAGCGCGCCGGCGATGTAGGGGCGGGTATCGGGCGGCGCGCGCAGGGTGCGGGCGACCCCTGTGCCCAGCAGGCCGAGCCCGAAGGCGCCGATCAGCGCCAGGCCGACGATGCCGAGCTCGGCGAGCGTCTCGAAGTAGAGCGAGTGGGCGTCACGGACGAAGCCCGCGTAGCTGC
Organism: uncultured Solirubrobacterales bacterium; assembly: GCA_963807385.1. GTDB lineage: Bacteria > Actinomycetota > Thermoleophilia > Solirubrobacterales > 70-9 > JBDTSW01. The sequence continues at coordinate 1,398,648 of CAWEBQ010000002.1, read as the reverse complement.
CCTCGCGCGACCACCAGAACTCGAAGGTGCCGGGGCCGATGCCCGTGAGCGGTTCCGTCTTGTTCGCGTCGACCGCCGACTCCCAGAACTCGTAGCGGCCGCTGGAGGACACGTCCAGGATCTGCTCGGATCGCTGCGCTCCGGCGGCAGCGCTGCCCTCGCGGCCCTTGAACTTCTGCCACTGGTCGGAGGCCTCGCCAGGGAGGCCGGCGGCGACGGCAACCGCCAGAGCGCGGCCGTCGCGACGCCCGCGGCGACGCTGGCCTGGAGGCGGGAGGGTCGCATCCAGGCGGGGCGATTGGCGTAGCGGGCGGCGAGGGAGATGGCTACCTGCAAGAGCGCGACGCCCGCGCAGACGACCAGGATGATCGCCTTCATCTCGTCGCCCTCGAGTCGAGCGCCGGGGTGGGGAGGCCGCGGTCGAGCGCGTCGCGCTGGTTGGCGGCCGCGAACAGGATCGCCGAGCCGACGCCGGCGACCGCGAGGGTCGCGAGGCGCGGGAGGCGGTCGGGGCTGAGGACGAAGAAGGCGGCGATCGCGATGGCGGCGACGGGCACCGCGAGGCTCGAGGTGGTGAGCCAGAGCGTGAGCACGACGACCGGCAGCGCGGCGGCGCCCAGCGCCTGGCCGGCGAGGGTGCGGGCCGAGGCGGCGACGGTGAGGAGCAGGGGCAGGCCGATCGCGGCGAAGGCGGCGAGGCCTGACGAGTAGTTCAGCGGGTAGGCGAGGCGGCGGTCGATCTCGATGCCGGGCAGGTACGTGTCGGTGATTCGCTCCGGGAACATCGAGGGCTCGAGGCGCGAGAGCACCGCGAGCCCGCAGACGACCGCGACGCCGGTGGCGACGCCGTCGAAGAGGTGGCGCCAGCGGCCCTCGCCCTGGACGGCGAGGGCGAGCGCGAACACGCCGAGGTAGGCGACACGCGGGCGAGCTCGATCGAGGTGCGCTCGTCGGACTCGGTCCAGCCGAAGCTGAGGAGGGTCCAGCCGGCGAAGAGCGCGAGCGCGCCGAACAGGATCCGGCCCGAGCGGGTGCCGCCCGCGCTCGGCAGGGCGCCGACCAGCGTTCCCGCGAGAACCGCCCCCCACGCCATTAGGCCCACCTGGCCGCGCTCGATCGGGCCGTAGCCGCCGTTCTCCATCGCGAGGTACACGATGAGCGCCGCCGGGACGAGCCAGGCGGCGAGGTTGGCGGCGTCGAGGCGCCGGAGGGCGGTCGTGCCCACGCGCACGGTTGAGGGGGCGATTGCTTCCATCGCTTTGCCTCTATATACGCAGTGGTCCGGCAAATCCCGACAGGAGATCCCGGGGAAGCCCGTGGCACAACGGCCAGAGCAAGGTTGGCCAAGCTTGGCTAAGCTGAGGTACACTGCTGTCGTGCGAATCAACGTGGGTCAGGCGAAGACGGAGCTGTCGAAGCTGCTCGCGCGTGCTGAGGCGGGCGAGGACATCGAGATCGCTCGCGACGGGGTCCCCGTCGCGAAGCTCGTACGAATTGAGCACCCGGAAGGGCCCGGCGCCCGCTTCCTGGCGGCACGGGGCTCCCTCGGCGGGCGGATCCGGATCGGCGATGACTTCGAGTTCACGGACGAGGAGGTCGACGAGCTCCTCGGTGGGCCCCCTTGAGGCTGCTCCTCGATACGCAGGTCGTGCTGTGGGAGCTTGCCGGGGATCGGCGTCTTTCGTCGCGAGCGCAGGAGGCGATCGAGGCGGCAGCCGAGCTGTCCTTCAGCGTGGTGTCGTTCGCTGAGATCGGCATCAAGGCCGCCATCGGGAAGCTCGACGTCCCGGAGGATCTTCACGAGCACATCACAAGGACCGGCCTCAGAATCCTTGGTCTGGCACCGGAGCACGGGCTGGGAGTGGCGAGCCTGCCGGTGCATCACCGCGACCCGTTCGACCGCCTGCTGATCGCGCAGGCGCGCGAGGAGCGGCTGACCGTGGTCACCGCCGACGAGCGGTTCGCCCAATACGGGATCCCGGTCATCGACGCCGCCGCCTGACCGCGGTTGGGTGTCAGCCCGTGGAGCCCTCCTGCGTATATACGGGTGATGAAGCGGTTTTCAACGCTCGCGCTCGTGGCCTGCATCGCGTGCCTGGTTGGCGGCGCGAGCGCCGATGCCAAGCCCTGTGAGGACCGCAACACGGTGCCTCCGGGCAACTCCGAGGTCGATCAGTACTCGGAGACGGTGCCGGGCGACTGCGGCGACCGCAGCCCGCCGGCGCCCAACGCCGACGACGATCCCTCGGCCTCGATCCCGCCCGCCACGCTCGCAGCCCTCGAGGATCTGGGCGCCGACGGGCGCGCGGCCGCGCTGTTGGCCGCCGCTGGGGCTCGCGAGAACGGCGCCGGAGGGGCCGTCGGGTCGCCCGGCGGCGAGGCCGACTCGAGCGGTGGCCCGCTCGGCGATACCACGGCCGTCCTCGATGCCGACGGGGGTGGCTTTCTCGACTCCGTGGTCGATGCCCTGAGCGGCGAGGGTGGCCTGGGCTGGATCCTGCCGCTGACGCTGCTGGTGATCGTGGCCCTGGCGATCACGGCCGCCGTCCGCAACCGCCGAGCGGCCTGATCGGATGCGCCCCCTACACATCCTCCTGCTCGCGATGGCCGCCGGGAGCCTGGCCGTACCGAGCTCGGCCGCCGCTGTGCGCTCGTTAGAGGTCGGCCTCACCGACGGCGTCTTCTCGAGCGCCGATGCGGGGACGCGCGACGTCTGGTTCGACCGCGCCCTCGATGCCCGCTCGGACCTGATCCTGCTCGGCGCCGCCTGGCGTGGGATCGCGCCCGCCAACCCCGCGCCCGGCTTCGACGCCCGCGATCCGGACGACCCCCGGTACAACTGGGGCCAACTGGACGCCTCGCTTGCCGATGCGCTGGGCCGCGGGTTCAAGGTCGCGGTGCTGGTGACCGGTGCGCCCGCCTTCGCCGAGGGCCCGAACAAGCCGGGCAATGTCGCGGACGGCACCTGGAAGCCCAAGCCGAAGGCCGTGGAGGACTTCGGCCACGCGATCGCCGAGCGCTACGACGGGACGATCCGCAGCTACCAGCTGTGGGCGGAGCCGAACCTCGAGACCTATCTCACGCCGCAGTTTTCAAACGGGACGCTGACCGGCGCCGTCCACTACCGCAAGATGCTGCGCTCCTTCAACAGGGGGATCAAGTCGGTCGATCCGACGAACTACGTCGTCACCGGCGGTACCGCTCCGTACGGTGACCCGATCCGGGGCGGTCGGCGCACGCAGCCGGTGAAGTTCTGGCGCAAGGTGCTGTGCCTCCGCGGCGGCGGGCTCGAGCCCACGAGCTGCCCGGGCAAGGCGAGCTTCGACGCGCTCGCCCACCACCCGATCAACGTCGGCGCGCCGACGCGCCACGCGCTGAACAGGGCCGATGTCTCGACGCCCGATATCGGCAAGCTCAAGGCGATCCTGCGCAAGGCCGAGCGCAAGAACCGGGTCGGCGGCCCCCGCCGCCATGCGATCTGGGCGACGGAGATCTGGTGGGACTCGAAGCCTCCGGACCCCGACGGGGTGCCGCAGGCCCGCCACGCCCGCTGGCTCTCCGAGTCGTTCTTCCTGCTCTGGAAGCAGGGCGTCTCGAAGGTGGTGTGGTTCCAGATCCGCGACCAGGCCGAGGGCCCGGGATTCGCGCTCACGCCGCAGACCGGCTTGTTCGAGATCGACGGGACCGAGAAGACCGCCTTCAAGGCGTTCCGGTTCCCGTTCGTGGCCAACGGCCTGGGCAAGGGCAGGGTTCGAGTCTGGGGACTCGCGCCGGGGGTCGGCCAGGTCGTGATCGAGCGCCGCCACAACGGCGCCTGGCGCACGGCAAAGCGCCTTCACGCTCCGGCCAAGCGCATCTTCAGCAAGACGATCAAGCCGGGTCCCGGGAAGCTCCGCGCCCGCTTCGGCGCGGAGGCGAGCATCGCCTGGAGCCGTTGACTTGAAGGAGCTGCAGAGGTTAGGTTCAAACGAATGCGTGAGACACTCACTGTGACTCGGGCGAACAGAAAGGGAGTACCAATGTTCAAGACCAACGCGAAGAAGGCTGTGCTTGCGTTCGGTGTGGGGGGTGCACTGTTCGCCTGCGTCACGCTCGCTTACGGCGCCGTCACGCCGATCGCCCCCAATGACTACAACGAGGGCTGCTCGCCCCAGGACGGGGTCGCGCTCCAGGGTGATGATGCCGACGACGTCATGACCGGCACCAACTTCGACGACCTCCTGCGCGGCGGCGGCGGCAACGACACCCTCACCGGTCTCGACGGCGACGACTGTCTGCGCGGTCAGGTCGACGGCGACATCATCTCCGGCAGCGACGGCAAGGACCTGATCAAGGGCGGTAAGGGCCCGGACGTCGCGAGTGGGGACGACGACGACGACGCGATGCGCGGCGGAAAGGGCCGTGACACCTTCCACGGCAACAACGGCCAGGACCTCGTCTCCGGCAACAAGGGCAATGACGAGATGAACGGCGACAAGGGCGACGACAACATCAAGGGCTCGAAGGGCGAGGATCTGCTCAAGGGTCAGAACGGCAACGATCAGCTGCGGGGCGGAAACGCCAACGACAGGCTTGTCGGCGGACCCGGTCCCGACTTCATGGACTGCGGTCCCGGCAGCAACGATGTCGCCGTGAAGCAGGGCAACGACCAGATCTCCCGCTGCGAGAAGATCATCCAGAAGTAGCGCCCCCTGGATCCGAATGCCCCGGGCCCCCGCCGGATCGCGGGGGCCCGGCTCGTTTCCGGGCGCTATATTTGGGTCACCCTCGCGCATCCGCGCCGGGGTCTTTTTTCTGATTGGGGCCGGTTTCGGCCCCGGGAGCTGAGGAAGTCAAGTGGCTCGCGGAGACGTACGCATCGCCGTCACCCTCGCCTGTGAGGAGTGCAAGCGGCGTAACTACCAGTCGAACAAGTCGCGGCGCAACACGCCGGACCGCGTCGAGCTGCGCAAGTACTGCCGCTGGTGCGCCAAGCACACATCCCATAAGGAGACCCGCTAGCCCGATGGCCAAGTCACGGGCACAGCGCAAGGCCGAGCGCCGCAAGCGGGAGGCACGCCAGGGGGCCCAGGCGGACCAGGCGCGCAGCGACGAGTCGCACGCGCAGCACGACACCCAGGTGCCCGAGTCGGCCGATGTGATCGAGGCCGAGCTGGCCGAGCAGGGCGCCGACATCGACGCCCTCCGGGCCCAGGGCGAGACGCCCGCCGCCCCGGCGCCGTCCCGCGCCGACGCCGGCAAGCCGGCCGGCGAGCCGCGGGAGAAGTCGCTCACCCGCCGCGAGCAGAAGCGCCTGGAGCGCGAGCAGCGCGCCAAGGCGCGGGCATCCGAGGAGCGGCGCAAGCCGAAGGAGGAGCCGGTCGAGCGCCAGCGCGGGCGGGTCAGCGGCTTCCTGGTCTCCTGCTGGGCCGAGCTCAAGCGGGTCCAGTGGCCCGACCGCGAGACGCTGATCCAGGCCTCGGCCATCACCCTCATCTTCATCACGGTCGCCGCCGCCTACCTCGGCGTGCTCGACGCGATCTTCTCCGAGCTGGTCAAGGTCGTCCTGTAGCGATCGTCCGTTTCCCCCCTGCAAACCACCTAACGAAAGCTTCCGACTAACCAATGTTCCGCTGGTACGTCATCAACACCTACTCGGGTCACGAGAACAAGGTCAAGCACAACCTCGAGCACCGGGTCGAGACGATGAGCCAGAAGGGCCACGTCCGCCAGGTCGTCGTGCCGACCGAGCAGGTCTCCGAGCTCAAGGATGGCCAGCGCGTCTCGGTCGAGAAGCGCACGATGCCCGGCTACGTCCTGGTCAACATGGAGATGACCGACGACGCCTGGAGCCTCGTCAAGAACACCCCCGGCGTCACCGGGTTCGTCGGCTCGCGCAACAAGCCGATCCCGCTCTCCCAGCCCGAGGTCGACCGCCTGCTCCACCGCGAGACGGCGGAGCGGCCGAAGACCCGCGCGCAGTTCGAGGTGGGGGAGACCGTCAAGGTCATCGCCGGCCCGCTCTCGGACTTCTCCGGCGAGATCGCCGAGATCAACGAGGACGCGGCGAAGCTGAAGGTGCTGGTCTCGATCTTCGGCCGGGAGACCCCGGTCGAGGTCGGCTACGACCAGGTGAAGAAGATCTAGGCGCTTAGGGCTCCGGTACGAGGAGGCGCAGCCGCGCGCCCACCTGGCTGAGCACCGCGTCCCCGACCTCGCCCCAGTGCTCGGCGAGCCGGGCGCGGGAGACCGCGCGCACCTGGTCGCACATGGCGAAGCTCGCCGCCCGCAGCCCGCCGTCCGGCGGCTCCACCCGCAGGTGAAGGGGTGAACCGCGCTCGGTCCGGGTGAACGGGACGCACAGCACCAGTGGCCCCTCGTTGAATCGGGAGGGGGAGACGATGAGCGCCGGCCGCAGCCCCGCCTGTTCGCGGCCCACGGTCCGGCCGAAGTCGGTCAGGACGACGTCACCCGGCTTGGGGGTGGCGCTCAACGCTCGGGGCGTCCCTTCTCGTCGACGGGCCAGGGGTCGCCGAGGCCGTCGCCCAGGGTTCCCGCGAGGGACTCGGTCTCAGCCGTGTACTCCTCCCCGGCGACGGCTCGGTTGTGGGCCGCGAGGACCTCGTCCGCGTGCGCCCGCTCCACCAGGCCATGGATGACCTCCGGGATGCTCGTGCCGGAGCGCTCAGCCATCTCGGCCAACCGCCGCTGCGTCTCTCGTCGAACCCGCACCGTCGTGCTCTCGGCCAAAGCCAGCGCTCCCTGTGTCACCCATGACTACGGATCTGTGTCAGAAGTGTAGCTCTCGCCGAGCCCCATCACGCGGGCGGTCTGCCTGTGAGAAAGGCATGCGCATGTTAGGGTGTGCATGTGCATCTCACCCGGCGGACCCAGATCCTCCTCGACGAGGAACGCCATGCCTCGCTGCGGCGGCGCGCCGCCGCCAGCGGCCGGTCGGTCGGTGACCTGATCCGCGAGGCGATCGACCTCCAGCTCGCCGACGAGGAGGAGAACGCGCGCGCCGCCGCGGGCGCGAGGGAGCGCGCCCTCGAGAGCTTCATGGCCGCCGAGCCGATGGCGATCGCTGACTGGCCGGGGATCGAGCTCGAGCTCGAGGGGGCGCTCGAGCGGGGGACGGCCGGCGAGTGAGGCGCGTCCTGGTCGACGCCAACGTCTTCATCTACGCGCTCGGGGCGGAGCATCGCTACCGCGACCGCTGCCGGGAGATCGTCTCGGCACTCGCGCGGGGCGAGGTCGCCGGCGAGACCAGCGTCGAGATCCTGCAGGAGCTGGTCCACGTCCGGCGCCGGCGGAGCGGCGTGGCGGACGCGAGCGCTCGCGCGCGGGAGATCCTGGCCTGGGACCTGCCGCTCCACGATTTCGACGGCGACGACTTCGAGCGGGCCCTGTCGCTGATGGAAGCCCATGAGTCGCTGCCCGCGCGCGACGCCGTTCATGCCGCCACCGCGCTCAACCGGGGCATCGAAACGATCCTCTCGACCGACGCCGACTTCGACCGGGTGGACGACCTCACCCGCATCGACCCTGCGGACGCCGCCGCCCTAGCGCGGCTCAGCGGCTGACCTGACGGGGCGCGACGCCGGTGAAGCTATGAAGCTCTAGGCGGGAACGCGCAGGTACGTGCCGCCCTCGGCGAAGCTCGGCTCGGGGACCGGCTCGCCTTCGCGCCTGAGGCCATCCACGTGAAATGCGATCGCCTCCCGCATCTCGGCCTCTGCCTGCTCGATCGTCGAGCCCAGCGCCACGCAGCCCGGCAAGTCAGGGGCCCAGGCTCCGAACCCTCCGGCCGGTGCCTCTTCGATCAGGATCGGGTAGCGCTGTGCCTCAGTCATCGCAAACCTGCCTGCCGCATGATGCTCCTTTCCAGGCCGGGGGGCAAATCCCGCGAGGGCTTGCCCGGAATCGTCACCAGACCGGGCTTCACCGGGTGCTTGAACTGACGGTGGCTGCCTCGTTGACGTACCTGTGCCCAGCCGTCACTCTCGATGAGTCGAATAGCCTCGCGAACCTTCACTGTCTCCAGTGAGGCCCGACGAGCGGAATCGCGCCCCCTTGCAGGTGAGGCGATCACCGCTATCCTCGCCCGTCGCGATGGCGAAGAAGGTCCTCACACTCATCAAGCTTCAGATTCCGGCCGCGGCGGCCAACCCGGCGCCGCCGGTCGGCCCCGCGCTGGGCCAGCACGGGGTCAACATCATGGAGTTCTGCAAGGCGTTCAACGCCCAGACCCAACAGGACGCCGGCACGATCATCCCGGTCGAGATCACGGTCTACGAGGACCGCTCCTTCACCTTCATCACCAAGACCCCGCCCGCCGCGGTCCTGATCCGCGAGGCGATCGGGATCGAGAAGGGCTCGGGCGAGCCGCATGTGAACAAGGTCGGCACGATCAGCGCCGCCCAGATCCGCCAGATCGCCGAGCGCAAGATGCCCGACCTGAACGCGAACGACCTCGACGCCGCGTCGAAGATCATCGCCGGCACCGCCCGCTCGATGGGCGTTGACGTGGAAGGGCTCGAGGTCTGATGGCCCGCGGCAAGCGCTACCGCGCCGCCTACGAGAAGGTCGATCGCGACCACGCCTACGACCCGTCCGAGGCCGTGACCCTCGTCCGCGAGACCGCGTCGGCCAAGTTCGACGAGACCGTCGAGCTCCACATGAAGCTGGGCCTCAACGTGCGCCACGCCGAGGAGCAGCTCCGCGGCACGCTGGCACTGCCCAACGGGCTGGGCAAGGACGTGACGATCGCCGTCTTCGCCGAGGGCGATCAGGCCCGCGCGGCCCAGGAGGCCGGCGCCGAGTTCGTCGGCGGCCAGGACCTCGCCGACCGGGTCGAGGAGGGCTGGACCGACTTCGATGTTGCGATCTCCACCCCGGCGCTGATGGGCCCGGTCGTCTCCAAGCTCGGCCGGGTGCTGGGCCCGCAGGGCAAGATGCCCAACCCCAAGGTCGGCACCGTCACCGACGACATCGGCAAGGCCGTCGGAGAGGCGAAGTCCGGCAAGGTCGAGTACCGCACCGATCGCAATGCCAACATCCACCTGACGATCGGCAAGGCCAGCTTCGGCGCCGACGCGCTGCTCGCCAACTACGCCGCGGTGATCGACGAGATCAACCGCGCCAAGCCGGCGGCCTCGAAGGGCCGCTACATCCACTCGATCACGCTGACGACCGCGATGGGCCCCGGCGTCCGCGTCGACTCGTCGAAGATCCGCGAGTCGGAGATCCTCGCCCACCCGCCGAGCGGAAACGGCGCCGAGGCGCCCGACGCGGCGTCTGAGCCGGAGCCTGCAGCGGCACCCGAACTCGAGGCGATGGCCGCCGAGGGCTCCGACGCCGACCCGGCATAGAGACGGGACGATCCGCGCGCGATCCGCGACGGATCGCATGAGATAATTCCGTGCGATGACCGAGGCCGAGTTCCTCAGCCGGATGGATGCGCACCTTGCCGAGACCAAGGAGCACACGGCGAGGGGCAACGAGATTATGGCCCGGAGCAACGAGATTATGGCCCGGAGCAACGAGACGATGGCCCGGGGCAACGAGACGATGGCGCGCAGCAACGAGCTCCATGCGGATCAGCGCCAGTTCATGCGGGACATCATGCGTCGCCTGGAGCTCTTCGGGCGCGATCTCTCGAGGGAGATGCACGAGATCCGGGTCGAGACGCGGGCGAACACGTCCGTCCTCAGCGACCTGAGCGAGGACATCCGCTCCCAGCGCGGAGCCCTGCTCACGGTGATCGACGAGCTCCGGGATCAGGGCCTGGGCGGCCGGGGGTAGCCCGCTACACTGCGGCGCCGAACAACTTCGCCTGCCGAAGACCACTGGCCGCGTTAGTCGTAAGTCCAGTGCAGGTGGTGCCGGAAGAGCAATCTTTCGAGCCCGCCTGCGTGCGGGCTTTTTTCTTGACATGAACAAAGAGCAAAAAGCAGCGGCGGTCGAGGAGATCGCGGAGGGCCTGAGCGGGGCTGAGGCGGTCTTCGCCGTGGACTACCGCGGGATCAGCGTGCCCCAGGCCGCCGAGCTCCGCCAGAAGCTCGCCGAGGCCGACGCCGTCTTCAGCGTCGTCAAGAACCGCCTCGCCAAGCGCGCCGCCGCCGACGCCGGCACCGAGGGCCTCGACGACCTGCTGGTCGGCCCGACCGCGCTCACCCTGATCAAGGGCGACCCGGTCACCGCAGCGAAGACGATCGCCGACTTCTCCAAGGAGCACGACGTCCTCTCCTACAAGGGCGGGATCATGGACGGCGCCGCGCTCGACGCCGACGGCTTCCAGGCGATCGCGCGCCTGCCGGGCGTCCACGTCCTCCACGGCCAGCTCGTCGGCCTCACCGCCAGTCCCCTCACCGGCCTCGTCGCCGGCATGAGCAACCTGATCTCGGGCCTCGGGCGCCAGCTCGCCCAGATCGCCGACCAGGGGCTCGTGAGCGGGGAGGCCCCGGACGCGGAGGAGCCTGAGGCGCCCGCGGAGGAGGAGCCCCCCACGGAGGAGCCCGCAGCCGAGGACCCCCCCGCCGAGGAGCCTGCCGCCCAAGACACTTCAGAGGAGCCGTCTGAGGCTTCCGAGGAAACCGATAACGAGGAGGAATCAGATGGCTGAGACGAAGATTTCGACAGAGGACTGGATCGAGGAGCTCAAGGGCATCTCGGTGCTCGAGCTCTCCGAGCGCATCAAGGCGCTGGAGGAGGAGTTCGGCGTCTCCGCGACCGCGGTCGCGGCCGCTGCCCCCGCAGCGGGCGGCGGCGACGGCGCCGAGGCCGAGGAGGAGTCCGCCACGGTCGACGTCATCCTGAACTCGGGCGGGGAGAAGAAGATCCAGGTGATCAAGGCGGTCCGCGCGGCCACCGGCCTGGGCCTCAAGGAGGCCAAGGCCCTCGTGGACGGCGCCCCCGGCCCGGTCAAGGAGGGCATCGACCGCGACGAGGGCGAGAAGCTCAAGTCCGAGCTTGAAGAGGCGGGAGGAGAGGTCGAGCTGAAGTAGCTCAACGCCGGAGGGCGGGGCGCTTCAGGTACCCTGTCCGGCTCGTGCGTGAGACAGCCTTGCGCGCGGCGAGAGCCGTGTGTTAACCTGCTGGGTCGCGCGTCGTTCGCCGAATCTTGCCCGAATCTCTCGCGCGGAGGTTCGTTTTCCTGTTCTTTCGACCACCTGAGGAGTCGCCCAGTTGGCCAGAGTTCCCGCTGCCCCTGTCATCCGGAGGTCCTTTTCACGCCTCTCCACTCCCGTTGAAGTCCCGCATCTGATCGACATCCAGCGCCGTTCGTTCGTGGCGCTCACCGACCCCAAGTCGGGGATGTTGCGGAACACCATCAACGACATCTCCCCGATTGAGGACTACACGGGGAACCTTGCGATCGTCTTCGGCGATCTCAAGTTCGACGATCCCGCACATACGGTCGCCGAGTGCCGCGAGAAGGACATCACCTACTCGCGGCCGCTCAACGTCACCGTCGCCTTCCAGAACCGCGACACCGGCGAGATCCGCGAGCAGACGGTCTTCATGGGCGACTTCCCGTGGATGACCGACCGCGGCACGTTCATCATCAACGGCACCGAGCGCGTGGTGGTCACCCAGCTCGTTCGCTCCCCCGGCGCCTACGTGATGGAGCCGAAGGATCGCGAGAAGCAGGTCTTCATCGCCAACCTGATGCCGGCCCGCGGCTCCTGGCTGGAGCTCGAGATCGACAAGAAGGGTCGCGTCTACGCCCGCATCGACCGCAAGCGCAAGCTGCCGGTCACGGTCCTGCTGCGCGCGATGGGCTACGTCACCGACGAGGAGATCCTGAAGCTCTTCGGCAACTCGGTCTACATCCGCCACACCATCGACTCCGACACCGAGCCCACCAAGACGGAGGAGGGCGCGCTGATCGAGCTGTTCAAGAAGCAGCGGCCCGGCGAGCCGCCCTCGGTGGACGCCGCCAAGGCGCTGCTCGAGCAGCTCTTCTTCGACCCCAAGCGCTACGACCTCACGCGGGTCGGCCGCTACAAGCTGAACGCGCGCCTCGACCTCGACGTCGATCTCGACACGCGCGTCCTCACCAAGGACGACATCGTCTCTCTGATCAAGGAGCTCGTGACGCTCCCGAAGATGCTCGATCCCGATCTCGAGACGATCGACGAGGAGAACCCGATCAAGGACTACGCGGCCGAGCTGGCGCTCGCCCCGCGTGAGCCGATCAAGGATCACCTCGACGAGTACGAGCACTTCGGCAACCGCCGCCTGCGCACGGTCGGCGAGCTGATCCAGGACGCGTTCCGCGTTGGCCTCTACCGGATGGAGCGTGTCGTCCGCGAGCGCCTGACCACCGAGGACTCCGACGCGATCACCCCGCAGACGATCATCAACATCCGCCCGGTCGTCGCGGCGCTGAAGGAGTTCTTCGGCTCCTCCCAGCTCTCGCAGTTCATGGACCAGACGAACTCCCTGGCCGGGCTCACGCATCGCCGCCGCCTCTCGGCGCTCGGCGCCGGCGGGCTCACCCGCGAGCGCGCGCCGATCGAGGTTCGTGACGTGCACCCCACCCACTACGGCCGCATGTGCCCGATCGAGACCCCGGAGGGGCCGAACATCGGCCTGATCGGCTCCCTGTCCTCCTATGCGGAGGTCTCCGAGCACGGCTTCGTCACCACGCCCTACCGGGTCGTCAAGAACGGCGTCGTGACGAAGGAGATCGTCCACCTGGACGCCACGCAGGAGGAGGAGGGGCACGTCATCGCCCAGGCGAACGCCGAGGTCGATCAGAAGTCGGACAAGCTCAAGGGCCCGCAGGTCCTCTGCCGCATCGGCGAGGGCGACGTGTCCCTGGTGACCCCCAAGGAGGTCACGCTGATGGACGTCTCGCCCAGCCAGATCTGGTCGGTCGCCACGGCGCTCATCCCCTTCCTCGAGCACGACGACGCCAACCGCGCCCTGATGGGCTCGAACATGCAGCGCCAGGCCGTCCCGCTGCTGAAGCCGGAGGCCCCGTACATCGGCACCGGAATGGAGCACCGCGCCGCGATCGACACCGGCGACGTGCTGCTGGCCTCAGCCGACGGCGAGGTCACCTACGTCGACGCCGAGAAGATCGTCGTCACGAGCGGCTCGAAGAAGCAGGAGTACGACCTCGACAAGTTCATGCGCTCGAACCAGGGCACCGTCATCCATCAGACGCCGACGGTCACCGTGGGCAGCCGGGTCACCAAGGGCGAGGTGCTCTGCGACGGCTCGTCCACCGCGGGCGGCGAGATCGCGCTCGGCAAGAACTGCCTGGTCGCGTTCATGTCCTGGGAGGGCTACAACTTCGAGGACGCGATCATCCTCTCCAGCCGCCTGTTCAAGGACGACGAGCTCACCTCGATCCACATCGAGGAGTACGAGATCGACGCCCGGACGACGAAGCTGGGCGACGAGGAGATCACCCGCGACATCCCGAACCGCTCCGAGGACTCGCTGCGCAACCTCGACGAGCGCGGCATCGTCCGCATCGGCGCCGAGGTCCAGTCCGGCGAGCTGCTGGTCGGCAAGGTCACGCCGAAGGGCGAGACCGAGCTGACGGCCGAGGAGAAGCTGATCCGCGCGATCTTCAAGGAGAAGGCGCGCGAGGTCCGCGACACCTCGCTCAAGGTCCCGCACGGCGAGGGCGGCGTCGTGATCGACGTCCTGACGTTCGACCGTGATGAGGGCGACGACCTTCCCCCGGGTGTCAACAACCTGGTCCGCGTCTTCGTCGCGACCAAGCGCAAGATCGCGGAGGGCGACAAGCTCGCCGGCCGCCACGGCAACAAGGGCGTGATCTCGAAGATCGTGCCCGAGGAGGACATGCCGTTCCTCGAGGACGGCACCCCCGTTGACGTGATCCTCAACCCGCTCGGCGTGCCGAGCCGGATGAACATCGGCCAGATCCTGGAGACGCACCTCGGGTGGGTCGCCGCGAACGGCTGGTACGACGACGGCTCCGAGGCCTACAAGCAGGCCGTCAAGACCAACTCGCCGGTGAAGGTCGCGACGTCCGTGTTCGACGGCGCCCGCGTGGAGGACGTCGACGAGGCGCTCGTGCGCTGGCAGACCGAGAACGCGGAGCGCGGCATCGGCTTCGAGATCGATTCGAAGGCGCCCCCCGGGAGCCAGGCGGGCGGCACGGTGCAGCTCTTCAACGGCCGCACGGGCGAGCCGTACGAGAACCGCGTGACGGTCGGCTACATGTACATCCTGAAGCTGCTCCACCTCGTCGACGACAAGATCCACGCGCGCTCGACCGGCCCCTACTCGCTGGTCACCCAGCAGCCGCTGGGCGGCAAGGCGCAGTTCGGCGGCCAGCGCTTCGGCGAGATGGAGGTCTGGGCCCTCGAGGCCTACGGCGCCGCGTACACGCTGCAGGAGATGCTCACGGTCAAGTCCGACGACACCGTCGGACGCGTCAAGGCCTACGAGGCGATCGTGAAGTCCGAGAACATCCCCGAGCCGTCGATCCCGGAGTCGTTCAAGGTGCTCCTGAAGGAGATCCAGAGCCTCGGGCTCGACGTCAACCTCGTCGCCGACGAGGCCGCGGTCGACTTCAGCGAGGAGGACGACGAGCTGCTGCGCGCAGCGGAGGAGCTCGGCATCGACCTCTCCGGGGTGCGCGCCGACGGCGACGACGCCAAGAAGGGCGCAGCCGACGAACGCGAGGAACAGGTGGTCGCAGAAGGCGAGGGGGGCTCCACGAACGGAGCATCCGAAGACGAGAAGGCGAAGGCGGAGAAGAAGTAATGGACATCAATAATTTCGACGCGATCGAGATCGGTCTCGCCTCCTCGAAGAAGATCCGTGGCTGGAGCCACGGCGAGGTAACGAAGCCGGAGACGATCAACTACCGGACGCTCAAGCCGGAGAAGGACGGCCTCTTCTGCGAGCGCATCTTCGGTCCCACCAAGGACTGGGAGTGCTACTGCGGCAAGTACAAGCGCGTCCGCTACAAGGGCATCGTCTGCGAGCGCTGTGGCGTCGAGGTCACCCGCTCGAAGGTCCGCCGTGACCGCATGGGCCACGTGGACCTGGCCGCCCCCGTCTCGCACATCTGGTTCTTCAAGGGCGTCCCGAGCCGGATCGGCTACCTGATCGACATGGCTCCGAAGGAGCTCGAGAAGGTCCTGTACTTCGCCGCGTCCATCGTCACCTGGATCGACGACGAGGCTCGCCAGAAGGACCTCACCAAGCTCGAGAAGGAGGTGCAGAAGGTCCTCGACGGCTACACGGCCGACAAGGAGCAGCGCACCCAGGAGCTCGCCGAGTCGCTGAAGCGCCGCACCGCCTGGCTCGAGGGCGAGGGCACCCAGAAGGACTTCGATCCCGACGACGAGCTGTGGGCCGAGGGCCTGGAAGTCAAGCCCGACAAGCTCGAAGACGCCGAGCGCACGAAGCTGCTGCGCGAGACCAAGAAGGCGCTGGACTCCGAGATCGCCGACACGGAGGCCTACCTCGATGACGCGATCGAGCGCATGGAGCGGGTCTGGGAGATCTTCCAGAAGATGGATGTCAAGTTCGTCGTCAACGACGAGGCCGACTTCCGTGAGCTCAAGGACCGCTTCGGCTCCCCCTATGGCTGGGGCGAGTATTTCCGGGGCGGCATGGGCGCCGAATCGGTCCGCGACCTCCTCGACCAGGTCGACCTGGAGGCCGACTGCGAGGAGCTCGAGCAGGTCATCAACACGTCGAAGGGGCAGAAGCAGTCCCGCGCCGTGAAGCGCCTGAAGGTCGCCAGCTCGTTCCTGAACTCGGCCAACAAGCCCGAGTGGATGGTCCTCGACTGCGTGCCGGTGATCCCGCCGGAGCTGCGCCCGATGGTGCAGCTCGATGGTGGCCGCTTCGCCACCTCGGACCTCAACGATCTCTACAGGCGCGTGATCAACCGCAACAACCGCCTCAAGCGGCTGCTCGACCTCGGCGCGCCCGAGATCATCGTCAACAACGAGAAGCGCATGCTCCAGGAGGCCGTCGACGCGCTGTTCGACAACGGCCGGCGCGGGCGTCCCGTCACGGGGCCCGGCAACCGGGCGCTGAAGTCGCTCTCGGACATGCTCAAGGGCAAGCAGGGGCGCTTCCGCCAGAACCTGCTCGGCAAGCGCGTGGACTACTCGGGCCGATCGGTGATCGTCTCGGGCCCGTCGCTCAAGCTCCACCAGTGCGGACTGCCGAAGCTGATGGCCCTGGAGCTGTTCAAGCCGTTCATCATGGCCCGCCTCGTCGAGCGCAAGGCCGTCCAGAACATCAAGGCCGCCAAGAAGATGGTCGACTCGATGATCCCCGAGGTCTGGGACGTCCTCGAGGAGGTCATCCACGAGCACCCGGTGCTGCTTAACCGCGCGCCGACGCTCCACCGCCTGGGCATCCAGGCGTTCGAGCCGGTGCTGGTCGAGGGCAAGGCGATCCAGATCCACCCGCTGGTCTGCCACGCCTTCAACGCGGACTTCGACGGCGACCAGATGGCCGTCCACGTGCCGCTGTCGGCGGAGGCGCAGGCGGAGGCGCGGATCCTGATGCTCTCCTCCAACAACATCCTCAGCCCCGCGCACGGCGCGCCGCTGGCGACCCCTACCCAGGACATGGTGCTGGGGATCTACTACCTGACCTACGGCGAGGACGACCAGGCCCTGCAGGAGATCGACGCCAAGCTCCGCGAGGGCAAGAGCGCCAAGACCAAGGCCCGCCCGCGCACGTTCCGGACCGCGCAGGAGGCCGAGCTGGCCTACGAGAACGGGCTGGTCGAGCTGCACGACGAGGCGGAGTACCGCCGGCCGGGCCACGAGCACTTCCTGACGACGGTCGGGCGGATCATCTTCAACGACCGCATTGAGCGGTCGCTGGCGGACGCCCTCGAGGACGAGTACGACCCCGAGAAGTACGAGTTCGTCAACCGCTCGCTGAAGAAGCGCGACATCAACCAGATCGTCACCGACCTGGTCGAGGCCTACGGTGCCGCCGCCGTCTCGCGGGTCCTGGACGCCTTCAAGGAGCTGGGCTTCCACTTCGCCTCGCAGTCCGGGGTGACGATCTCCAAGAACGACGTCATCTCGCCTCCCGACAAGGAGCAGATCCTCGATCGCTACGAGGCCGAGGCCGCGGACGTCCACTCGCAATACGACGAGGGCTACATCACCGCCGAGGAGCGCAAGGACGCCGTCACCAACCTGTGGAACCGGGCGACCGACGAGGTCGCCGAGGCGATGCAGGACAACCTCCACCACCTGAACCCCATCTTCATGATGGCCGACTCAGGGGCCCGCGGATCGTTCAAGCAGATCCGCCAGCTGGCCGGGATGCGAGGCCTGATGGCCAACCCGAAGGGCGAGATCATCGAGCGCCCGATCAAGGCCAACTTCATGGAGGGCCTGTCGGTGCTCGAGTACTTCATCTCCACCCACGGCGCCCGCAAGGGCCTGGCCGACACAGCCCTGCGCACCGCCGACTCCGGCTACCTCACACGTCGCCTGGTCGATGTCGCCCAGGACGTGATCGTCCGCCTCGAGGACTGCAAGACGAAGGAGTTCCTCGAGATGCCCCTGCGCAACGTCGAGGGCGAGCTCAACCTCAACCTGGTCGGCCGGATCACGGCCAAGAAGTTCGCGACCAAGCGGGGCCGGGAGCTGCTCAAGAAGGGGCAGGAGATCGAGTTCGAGAACGTCGAGGAGATCGCCGAGGCCTTCGGCGACGAGGAGATCGGCGTCCCGGTGCGCTCCACGCTCAAGTGCGAGGCCGAGACCGGCGTGTGCCGCTCCTGCTACGGCGTGGCGCTGGCTAGCGGATCGATCGTCGAGATCGGCGACGCCGTGGGGATCATCGCGGCCCAGTCGATCGGCGAGCCGGGCACCCAGCTCACCATGCGTACCTTCCACACCGGCGGCGTCGCCGGCCTCGACATCACGCAGGGCCTCCCGCGCGTGGTCGAGCTGTTCGAGGCGCGCAAGCCGAAGGGCCTCGCCCAGATCGCGGCCGTCGCCGGCAAGGTGGCCGTCGAGGAGGGCGACAAGGGCACGACGATGATCATCACCGACGCCAAGGGCGAGGATCACAAGCACACGTTCCCGCCCCGCTCGGTGCTGATGGTCGCCCACGGCGACCGCATCGAGGAGGGCCAGCAGCTCAACGAGGGCTCGCTCGACCCGAAGGAGGCGCTCGAGATCCGCGGCCGCGACGAGACCGAGAGGTACCTCGTGGCCGAGGTCCAGCGCGTCTACAAGGCCCAGGGCGTGGACATCAACGACAAGCACATCGAGCTGATCGTCCGCCAGATGATGCGGAAGGTGGCGATCGACTCGAAGGGCTCGACGATGCTCCTCCCCGGGCAGCTCGAGGACCGCTACAAGCTCAAGGAGCTAAACCGCAAGGTCAAGGCCGACGGCGGCACGCCCGCCAAGGGCTCCGAGGTCCTGCTGGGCATCACCAAGGCGTCGCTGGCGACGGAGTCCTTCCTCTCGGCCGCCTCGTTCCAGGAGACCACGAAGGTGCTGACCGACGCCGCCCTCGAGGGCAAGCGCGACAAGCTCGTGGGCCTCAAGGAGAACGTGATCATCGGCAAGCTGATCCCGGCCGCCACCGGCCTGCGCCACTACCGCGCGCTGGAGATCGAGCCCGTGGAGCCGGCCCAGCGCCCCGACGAGGACCTGCTCGACGAGGACGAGCTGGCGGCCGAGCTCGGCCTCGCCGGCGAGGCCGAGGCCGAGTCGTCCGACCTCGAGGGCTTCGGCCCCTCGTTCGCCGACGAGCTCGAGGAGCTCGCCCAGGAGATCGAGACCGGCGAGGGCTCGGCCTCCGAGTCGAGCTAGCTCCGGCGTAACGGTTCACGACTCGGTTCGGCGCCGGGTCGCCACATACTGCGCGCCATTGGCGCGCTCCGCGTCGCCATCCTGGGGGAATGAGGGAACCCACCCCCAATCTCCGCCCAGATACGGGCACGCGGTGGGGGTAGTTGCGTGTTTGCTCGGCTCGCGAGGCTGGCGACGGGGCAGTTTGGGGTGGTTGCTCGGGAGCAGTTGCTCGCCCTGGGCTGAGCGCGGCGACGGTCGGCCGCTGGGCGGGGGAGGGGCGGCTCGTCCGCCTCTACCGCGGCGTCTATGCGGTCGGCCACGCCAACCTGACCGTCAGCGGCCGCCGCATGGCCGCCGTCCTGGCCTGCGGTAAGGGCGCCGTGCTCAGCCACCTGACGGCGGCCGCCCACCTTGGGCTCCTGCGCTACGGCGGCGCCACCATCCGCATGCAGGTGTTCGACCGGCGTGAGTTGGACTCCCTGACGGCTCGAAGCCAGGGGCGCAAGGGGGTGAGCGCGCTTCGCCGCCTGCTGGCCGAACTCGGGGACGAACCGCCCGAGCTCCGCTCCCACGCGGAGCGGGCGCTCTACGAGCTCGTGCGGGCAGCCGGCCTGCCGCTCGGACAGACGAACGTGGTCGTGGCGGGTCTGACGGTCGACGCCTACTGGCCCGCACACAACCTCGGGGTGGAGATCGACGGCTACGCGCATCACCACTCCAGCGAGGCCTTCGAGAACGACCACGAACGGACGGAGCGCCTGCAGCGAGCAGGAATCGGGATACGCCGGTTCACCGCGAAGCGGGTCCTCGAGCATCCCGGGGCGACGGCGGAGGCTCTGGCTGCGGCCCTAGACGCGCTCCGCGACCCCACGGCCGCGTGAGCCGGCGCGTGTCGGCACGGGCGTGAGGCGCTTGCGCCCGGCCGGAGGGCAGTGCGGGAGCGGCTGTGCGTCCGGGGCGTGGGGGCCTCGGCGCGGGCCCCGCGGCTGCCGCGGCTCGGGCCCGAAGCGGCGGAACTCGTGGTCGTCGGCGCTGCCGCCGGGCGCCTCCTCGGGCGCGGGCTGCTGGCGGAACGCCCACCACACGAGGTAGAGCAAAAGCGCCACCGGGATCTTCAGGACGACGCCCAGAAAGAGGATGGGTAGGAAGCCCTCCACGCGGCGAGTGTAATCCCCGTCGGCGGCCCGGCGGCTAGCCGTGCTCGGCGGCCCAGGCGATCATCGTCTCCACCTGCGCGTCGGTGAGTCCGATGTCGGGCTCGCACGGGACCAGCAGGGTCGGCGCGGACCGCTCGGCGGCCCAGGCGTGGCAGCTTGCGTCCATCGAGTCGTCCACCCATGCCAGCGGCCGCTCGCCCGAGTGCTCCGCGAGCGCGTCGAGCTTCCAGTGGGCGGTGCCGAACTCGGCCTGGCCGCCGAAGGTCAAGACCGGCAGCTCGCTGGGCAGCCCGAGGATGAGCGGCAGCCGGTCGTTGGCGCGCTCCTCCCAGCCGGTGGCCCAGCACAGCTCGTAATGCTCGGCGAGGCGTAGGATGCGGGGGCCGGTCTCGTCGGGGATGCAGTGCGCGACGCCGTCGATGAGGTGAAAGCGGCCGGGAACCTCGTCGAGCGGGCCGTTGAAGCCGAAGAGGCTTATGACTCCGTCGACGTCGAGGGCGAGGATCGGCTTGGACTCAGGCACGGAGGTCAGCCTAGCGATGGGTGTCCCGCTACCATGCCCCGCTGTGCCGAGCACGAATCAGCTTGTAAGGAAGGGGCGCAAGCCCCAGAAGAAGAAGGTCACGACCCCCGGCCTCAAGTCCGGCCAGGGGCGGAAGGCCCGCGTCTCCGCGCCCCAGCGTCGCGGCGTCTGCACCCGCGTCGCGACCGTCACCCCCAAGAAGCCGAACTCGGCGCTGCGCAAGATCGCCAGGGTCCGGCTCACGAACGGGATGGAGGTCACCACCTACATCCCCGGCGAGGGCCACAACCTTCAGGAGCACTCGGTCGTCCTCGTTCGAGGCGGCCGCGTGAAGGACCTGCCGGGCGTCCGCTACAAGGTCGTCCGCGGCACGCTCGACGCCGCCGGCGTCTCGGACCGCAAGCAGGGCCGCTCCCTCTACGGCGTGAAGAAGTAACGCCCGATGCCCCGCCGAGCACGCGCATCCATCCGGCCGGTCGAGCCGGACACCCAGCACCGCAGCCGCCTGGTCCAGCAGCTGATCAACAAGGTGATGCAGGGCGGCAAGAAGTCGCGCGCCGAGCAGATCGTCTACGACGCCCTCGCCATCGTCGGCGAGCGCACCTCCCGCCCGCCCGTCGAGGTTCTCGACGACGCGGTCAAGGAGCTCACCCCCGTCCTCGAGGTCCGCTCCCGCCGCGTCGGCGGCGCGACCTACCAGGTCCCCGTCGAGGTCGTCCCTCGCCGCGCTCGCACGCTCGCCGTGCGCTGGCTCGTCCAGTTCGCCCGCGGCCGCCGCGAGAAGTCGATGGCCCAGCGCCTCGCGAACGAGATCATGGACGCGACCCAGCAGCAGGGCAACGCCTGGAAGCGCAAGGACGACATTTACCGTATGGCCCAGGCCAACAAGGCCTTCGCCCACTACCGCTGGTAGCGCCCTCAGGGCGCAAGGCCCGCGGGAGCTACGTGTCCGTCGCGTGCGCCTTGGCCGGCGTCTCGGTCGCCGGATCCGTCGGCGCCGTGGCCTCGGTCGCCTCCGGCTTGCGGCCCGGCTCCCGCGGCTTGGCGCTCCGCTGCTTGGGCTTGCGACCGCCGCCCGGGCCGAGGGCGCTCAGCTGCTCCGGCGTGAGCGTCGCCAGGGCGGAGCCGCACAGGGCGAGGCCGAGCGCCCCGAGGAGCCCCAGCCAGAAGCCCGCCTGAGGCACGGCCTCGGCCTCGAAGAACGACTGCCGCGGGTCGTCGAGGGTGCCGAGGTTGTTGGCGTCCGGCAGGTCGAGCAGGAGGAAGATCAAGAGGGCGATGACGCCGCAGGCGGCGACGGCCATTGCGGCCGGCTTGGAGCCTGCGGCGATCGCGACCAGCATCGCGACCACCGCGGCCACGGCCAGCACGATCTGCGCGTAGCTGTGGCGATCGCCGGCGGACTGTTCCGCGAGCGCCTCGCCGCCGGGAGGGATGAACTCGAAGGTGATCATGAGCTCCGAGGCGAACAGCACCGCGGCCGCGGCGACGCAGGCGAACGGCAGCAGTCGCTCCATCCGGATCCGTGACGCCGACGGGTCCTCGGTCACGACGGGGCCCCCTGGACGCGGCGTCTGCCGGGCAGCGCACGGCGCCGCCGGGCGGGCTTGGCCGCCCGGGAGCCTCCGGCGCCCTGCGGGCGCAGCGCCATGGCGAGCATCGCCCCGCACAGCGCGATCACGGCGGCCGAGGCCACCTCGACCCAGAAGGCCCCCAGCAAGCGTGCCTCGGCGCCCTGGAACTGGACCGCCGTGGCGCCCTCGTCGAGGCCCGACGGGGCGTCGATAAAGACGGCGATCGCCACCGAGACCAGCCCGATCGGGACCAGCAGGCGGGCCAGGCGCCACCTGCCCAGCATCGAGAGCACGACGATGGCGATGGCGCCGAGGCCGCCCAGCAGGAGGATGTAGAGGTGGGCGGAGCCGGCCGTCTCCGCGCTCCCGGACACCGTCGGCGGCGGAGCCACCTGCTCGACGTCCGCGTAGGCGGGTACCCCGGCGCGAACGTCGCGATAGTCGAGGAACTGCGAGGCGGCCAGCAGCACGGCCGCGGCGAGCGTCACGGCCGCGAGCGCTCGCGCCGGGGTGACCTCGCGCGCCGCGATCTCGAGCCCCCGGCGGGCGAGGCGAAGCGCCGCGAGCGCGATCGGCCACAGCCAGCGCAGGATCGCCAGGATCCCCAGGCCGAGCCACTCGGCGAGCCGGAGGGCGTAGCCGGCCGGGATCGCGACCATCTCGCGAGCGATCGCAAGGACCTCCACGCCGCCCGTCTTCAGGGCGGTACCCGCCTTGCGGGCGCCGTGGCGCGCCTGGCGAGACCGCTCACCCGCCCGCGCGCGAGCCTCCCCGCGACGCCGGGAGCGCTCCTCCCGGGCCTCCTCGGCGCCCCGCCCCTGGGGGTTGCGCTGCGGCTCTTCGGTGGCCTCCGAGCGACCCTCCGAGGTCGGCTCGGCAGCCCGTTTCGAGGCCTTCCGGCGAGGTCGCCTCAGGCCCATTCCGCCCCCAAGAGTGCCCATGACCCTCTGCTATAGTCACGCGTCGCTCGCGCCTGGGTAGCGCCTGTGCCGCGGGTGGGAATCCTTTCCATGGAGAGCCGCACAATATAAGGCGTCGTCGGGCTGGTTCAGCGGTAGCGCTCGGCCCGTCGTGGGCCTTTTTTATGCGCCGACTCGGATCGGGACCCGACCAGCACCCCACCTTACGAAGAAATGCCACGCACATTCCCACTCGAACGCACCCGGAACATCGGGATCATGGCGCACATCGACGCCGGCAAGACGACGACGACCGAGCGCATCCTCTACTACACGGGCCGCACCCACAAGATGGGCGAGGTCCACGAGGGCGCCGCCGTCATGGACTGGATGGAGCAGGAGCAGGAGCGCGGAATCACCATCACCTCCGCCGCGACCGCATGCGAGTGGAAGGACCACCGCATCAACATCATCGACACCCCCGGCCACGTGGACTTCACCGTCGAGGTCGAGCGCTCGCTGCGTGTGCTCGACGGCGCCATCGCGGTCTTCGACTCGGTCGCCGGCGTCGAGCCGCAGTCCGAGACGGTCTGGCGCCAGGCCGACAAGTACCGGGTACCCCGCATCGCCTTCATCAACAAGATGGACCGGGTCGGCGCCGACTTCGAGAAGGGCGTGCAGACGATGCGCGACCGGCTGGGCGCCCACCCGCTTCCGATCCAGCTCCCGATCGGCGCCGAGGACGGATTCCAGGGCGTCGTCGACCTGATCGAGAACAAGGCGCTCGTCTGGAAGGACGAGCTGGGCACCGAGTTCGAGTACACGGACATTCCCGACGACCTCGTGGACGCGGCGCACGACGCCCGCACCCACCTGATCGAAGCCTGCGCGGACTACGACGACGAGCTGATGGAGGCCTACCTCGACGACCAGGAGATCCCCCACGAGCGGATCGCCAAGTCGCTGCACCGCGCCACGCTCGATCTCAAGGTCACGCCCGTGCTCTGCGGATCCGCCTTCAAGAACAAGGGCGTCCAGCCCCTCCTCGACGCGATCGTCGAGCTGCTGCCCTCCCCGCTCGAGGTAGAGCCCGTCATGGGCGTCGAGACCTCCGGCAAGGGCGCCGACGGCGAGTCCGGCGACGAGGTGGCCCGCCCGGCCGACGAGGACATCCCGTTCGCCGCCCTCGCCTTCAAGGTCATGACCGACCCCTACGTCGGCAAGCTCACCTACTTCCGCATCTACTCGGGCAAGGTCGCGGCCGGCGGCCGCGTCCTGAACGCCACCAGCGGCAAGACCGAGCGCATCGGCCGCATCCTGATGATGCACGCCAACACTCGTGAGGAGATCGAGGAGGCCTACGCGGGCGACATCGTCGCCGGGGTCGGCCTCAAGCAGACCTCCACCGGCGACACGCTGAGCGCCCCCGACGCGCCGGTGCTGCTGGAGAACATCACCTTCCCCGAGCCGGTGATCGCGGTCGCGATCGAGCCCAAGACCAAGGCCGACCAGGAGAAGCTCTCCGAGTCGCTGGCCCGCCTCGGCGAGGAGGACCCCACCTTCCGGATCCAGTCCGACGATGAGACCGGCCAGACGCTGATCCACGGGATGGGCGAGCTCCACCTCGAGGTCATCGTCGATCGCCTGCTGCGCGAGTTCAACGTCGACGCCAACGTCGGCCGGCCCCAGGTCGCCTACCGCGAGACGATCAAGGAGCGCGTCGAGAAGGTCGAGGGCCGGTTCGTCCGCCAGACCGGTGGTCGCGGGCAGTTCGGCCACGTGGTCATCAACTTCGAGCCCGCGCCCGAGGAGGGCTTCGACTTCATCAACAAGATCAAGGGCGGACGGATCCCGAGCGAGTTCATCCCCGCCGTCGAGCAGGGCATCGAGGAGGCGCTCGGCTCGGGCGTGAAGGCCGGCTACCCGATGGTGGATACCCGCGTCGAGCTCGTAGATGGCTCCTACCACGACGTCGACTCCTCGGAGATGGCCTTCAAGATCGCCGGCTCGATGGCCGTCCAGGAGGCTGCTCGTCGCGCTAAGCCGGTGCTGCTCGAGCCCGTGATGGCGGTTGAGGTCGTGACGCCCGAGGAGTTCCTCGGCGACGTGATCGGCGACCTGTCGCGGCGACGGGGCAAGGTCCAGGGCCAGGAGCCGCGCGGGAACGCGCTGGCGGTCCAGGCGTTCGTCCCGCTCGGGGAGATGTTCGGATACGCGACCGACGTGCGGTCATCCACGCAGGGCCGCGCGAGCTTCACGATGCAGTTCGAGCGCTACGAAGAGGTCCCAACCAACATCGCCGAGCAGATCGTCGAGCAGGGCGCTGCGGAGCCGATCGGGGCGGGCGCATGAAGAGTTCGTGCGCCTATTGCCTATATTCCACGGGTTCGCCCGCGTCGTACCCTCAGCGGGTTCCCGCGTGAGCGCCTGATCAAGCTGCCAACAACCTAAACCAACTTTCAGACGGAAAGAAACGAAGGAGCGAGATGTCCAAGGAGAAGTTCGAGCGCGATAAGCCGCACGTCAACGTCGGCACGATCGGTCACATCGATCACGGCAAGACGACGCTGACGGCGGCGATCACCAAGGTGCTCTCAGAGAAGGGCGGCGCCGAGGAGAAGAGCTTCGACGAGATCGACAACGCTCCCGAGGAGAAGGAGCGCGGGATCACGATCGCGACCTCTCACGTCGAGTACCAGACCGACAACCGCCACTACGCGCACGTCGACTGTCCCGGCCACGCCGACTACGTGAAGAACATGATCACGGGCGCGGCGCAGATGGACGGCGCGATCCTGGTGGTCTCGGCCGTGGACGGCCCGATGCCGCAGACGCGCGAGCACATCCTGCTCGCCCGCCAGGTGAACGTGCCCTACGTCGTCGTCTTCCTCAACAAGATCGACATGGTCGATGACGAGGAGCTGGTGGACATCGTCGAGGAGGAGGTCAAGGACCTGCTCAACGAGTACGACTTCCCCGGCGACGACACCCCGATCATCAAGGGCTCCGCGCTCAAGGCGCTGGAGGGTGACGAGGACGCGAAGGGCGCGATCATCGAGCTCGCCGAGGCGCTTGACAGCTACATCCCCGAGCCCGAGCGTGACCTGGACAAGCCCTTCCTGATGCCGATCGAGGACATCTTCTCGATCACCGGCCGCGGCACCGTCGCCACCGGCCGCATCGAGCAGGGTCAGGTCAACACGGGCGACGAGGTCGAGATCGTCGGCATCACCGATACCTCGAAGACCGTCGTCACGGGCGTTGAGATGTTCCGCAAGATCCTCGACGAGGGCCTCGCCGGCGACAACGTCGGCTGCCTGCTTCGAGGCACCAAGCGTGAGGAGATCGAGCGAGGCCAGGTGCTGTGCAAGCCGGGCTCGATCACGCCGCACACCAAGTTCAAGTCCGAGGTCTACTGCCTGAAGAAGGAGGAGGGCGGCCGCCACACGCCGTTCTTCAGTGGATACCGGCCTCAGTTCTACTTCCGGACCACCGACGTCACCGGGGTGTCGAACCTCCCTGAGGGCACGGAGATGGTGATGCCGGGAGACAACGTCGAGATGACGATCGAGCTGATCCAGCCGATCGCCATGGACCCGGGGCTGCGCTTCGCGATCCGCGAGGGTGGCCGCACCGTCGGGTCAGGGGTCGTCACCGAAGTAATCGAGTAACGGCCAGTAACGGGCCGGTCCGCATTGGACCGGCCTCTTTTTTCCAAGTGTTGGATACGACCCAGGGCGCAGCCCTCCCGCTAGGGCAGCGCCTTGGCTGCGCAAGAAGAACGAAAGAGAAGAGACGCACGAAATGGCCTCACTGGCCGCCACCAGAATCAGAATCCGCCTGAAGGCGTACGACCACGACGCGATCGATCGCGCCGCGCGCGAGATCGTCGAAACGGCCACCCGCACCGGCGCCACTGTGTCGGGCCCCGTGCCCCTGCCCACGGAGAAGAACGTCTACTGCGTCATCCGCTCTCCGTTCAAGGACAAGGACTCCC
This sequence comes from uncultured Solirubrobacterales bacterium, assembly GCA_963807385.1. Lineage (GTDB taxonomy): Bacteria > Actinomycetota > Thermoleophilia > Solirubrobacterales > 70-9 > JBDTSW01. Next base: position 1,371,731 of record CAWEBQ010000002.1, on the reverse strand, counting down.
GCGAGCACTTCGAGATCCGCACCCACAAGCGCCTGATCGACATCCTCCAGCCAACCCCGAAGACGATCGACTCCCTCCAGCGCCTGGACGCGCTGCCCGCGGGCGTCGACATCGAGATCAAGACCTGAGTTCGTGCTGTGGCCGCGATCATCGGCAAGAAGGTCGGGATGACCCAGGTCTTCCAGGAGGACGGCACTCGCGTGCCCGTCACCGTGATCGAGGCCGGCCCCTGCACCGTCACGGCGCTGCGGATCGCCGAGCGCGACGGTTACGAGGCGGTCCAGCTCTGCTTCGACGAGGTCGCGGAGCGCAAGCTCACCAAGGCCGAGCTCGGTCACCTGAACAAGGCCGGCGCCCCGCCCTCGCGGACGCTGGTCGAGTTTCGCGACGAGGTGGGGGAGCGCCAGGTCGGCGACCAGGTGACCGTGACCGACTTCGAGGCCGGCCAGCGCGTGAAGGTCGCCGGGACCGGCGTCGGCAAGGGCTTCCAGGGCACGATTCGCCGCCACGGCTTCTCCCGCGGTCCCGTCTCGCACGGCTCGCACAACGTCCGCGCCCCCGGCTCGGTGGGCGCGAGCGCCGATCCCGCGCGCGTCTTCAAGGGCATGAAGATGCCCGGGCGGATGGGCGGCACGCGGGTAACCCAGCGCCAGGCGGAGATCGTCCAGATCGACGCCGAGAACAACCTGCTGTTGGTCCGGGGCGGCGTCCCCGGCCCCAAGGGCGGAACGGTGGAGGTGCGCACCGATGGCTGACCTGAAGGCGCCCGTGCTGGGCAAGACAGCCAAGGCCGACCTTCCCGCCGCGGTCTTCACCGAGGACTTCCACGAGTCGCTGCTGCACGAGGCCGCGCGGGCGGACATGAACGCCCGCCGCCGCGGCACCGCCTCGACGCTCAGCCGCGGCGAGGTCGCGATGACCGGCGCCAAGGCGTGGCGCCAGAAGGGAACCGGTCGTGCCCGCGTCGGCGCGCTCGGCGTCCCGCACCGCCGGGGCGGCGGCGCCGCCTTCGGCCCGACCCCGCGCAGCTACACCGTGAAGGTCAACCGCAAGGCCCGCCGGCGCGCCCTGCGCTCCGCGCTCTCCGTCCACGCGGCCCGCGGCAGCATCGCCGTGGCCGAGGCCGACGCTTACGCCGAGCCCTCGACCAAGGCCGCCGCCGCCGCCCTGGCGAAGTGGGGCGCCAAGGGGCCGACGCTCGTCGCGGTCGGACCGGAGGAGACGGGCGTGCTCAAGAGCTTTCGCAACATCCCGCGCGTGTCGGTCGTGCCCGCGGCCGGGGTCGGAGTCGCCGACCTGCTGGGGGCCGGATCGCTGGTCGCCACGGAGGCCGCCCTCGAGGTGCTCGCCGCGCGCAGCGCCGACGTGACCAGAAAGGGGAGCGAGAGCTAATGGACCCCCGCCAGGTGATCATCGAGCCGATCGTCTCCGAGAAGAGCTACGCCCTGATGGCGGACGGCAAGTACACGTTCCGCATCGACGACCGCGCGCACAAGACGCAGGTCTCGCAGGCCGTGGAGCGGATCTTCGGCGTCAGCGTCGTCGGCGTGCGCACCATGAAAGTGCCCTCCAAGCCGAAGCGCCGCGGCATGCACAGCGGCCGAACGCGCAGCTGGCGCAAGGCGATCGTCCAGCTCGCCCCGGGCGACCGGATCGAGCTGTTCGAGGGAGCCGCGGTAGCGGACTGAGGTAGCCGATGGCCGTAAGAAAGACAAAGCCGACCAGCCCCGGGCGCCGCTTCGCGACCTACCAGCTCCGCGAGGAGCTGACCGGCGACGAGCCGAACAAGAAGCTCACCAAGGGCAAGAACTCGAGCGGCGGGCGGAACGCCCACGGCCGGGTGACCTCGCGCCATCGCGGCGGCGGGGCCAAGCGCCGCTACCGCCAGATCGACTTCAAGCGCCTCAAGGACGGGGTGCCGGCCAAGGTCGCCACCGTCGAGTACGACCCCAATCGCACCACCTACATCGCCCTCCTGCACTACGCCGACGGCGCCAAGAGCTACATCCTCGCGCCGCAGGGCCTAGCCCCCGGCCAGACGGTGTCCTCGGGGCCCGATGCGGACATTCGGCCCGGCAACGCGCTGCCGCTCAAGAACATCCCCACCGGCACGATCGTCCACAACGTCGAGATGACCCCCGGCCAGGGCGGCAAGCTGGGCCGCGCCGCCGGATCGGCGATCCAGGTGGTGGCGAAGGAGGACCCGATGGTCACCGTGCGCCTGCCCTCCTCCGAGATGCGCCTCGTCCGTGGCGACTGCCGCGCGACGATCGGCACGCTCTCCAACGCCGAGCACCAGAACGTCACCGTCGGCAAGGCCGGCCGCAGCCGCCACAAGGGGATCCGGCCGCAGACTCGCGGCGTCGCGATGAACCCGGTGGACCATCCGCACGGCGGCGGCGAGGCCCACAAGACCCCCGGCGGCCACCCACGCACCCCGTGGGGCAAGCCGACCCTGGGCTACAGGACGCGCAAGAAGGGCAAGGCCTCCGGCGCGCTGATCATCCGCGGCCGCAAGCGCGGCAAGCGCAAGGGAGGTAACCGCTAATGGGACGCTCTACCAAGAAGGGCCCGTTCGTCGAGGAGCGGCTGATGAAGCGCATCGGCCAGATGAACGAGTCCGGCGACAAGCAGATGGTGAAGACCTGGTCGCGCACCTCCACGATCTTCCCCGAGATGGTCGGTCACACGATCGCCGTCCACGACGGCCGCAAGCACGTGCCGGTCTTCGTCTCCGAGTCGATGGTCGGCCACAAGCTCGGCGAGTTCGCCCCCACCCGCACGTTCCGCTCGCACTCCGGCAGCGGGAGCAAGGCCGAGTCGCGCTGATGGCCACGGCGACCGACACCAAGACCGAGCCGCAGGCGCCGGCCGTGCGCGCGAAGGCCCGCTTCGTGCGGGTCGCCCCCCGCAAGGCCCGACTCATCGCCGATCAGATCCGCGGGATGGATGTGACCGAGGCGCAGACCCTGCTCAAGTTCTCCACGCGAGGCGCCGCGGGCGACCTGCTGAAGCTGGTCGATTCCGCCGCGGCGAACGCGGAGAACAACCACGAGCTGATCGCGGAGGACCTGCAGATCGCCGAGATCTACATCGACGAGGGCCCGACGCTCAAGCGCTGGCGCGCCCGCGCCCGCGGCCGTGCGACCCGGATCGAGAAGAAGACCTGCCACATGAGCGTCGTCCTGACGCCGAGCGAGGACGAGTGATTCGGATGAGCGACATCAGGCGCGAAACGAGATTTGACGCCCTGTCAAGGGAGTGTTCGTAATGGGACAGAAGATCCACCCCGAGGGCTTCCGCGTCGGCTACATCCATGACTGGAAGGCGACCTGGTTCAACGAGCGCGACTTCGCCGACTACCTGCTCGAGGACCTGGCGATCCGCGATCACATCGAGACCAAGCTGGCCCACGCCGGCCTCTCGGACATCAAGATCACGAAGCAGCGCGGCGAGATCGAGGTCGACATCCACACGGCCCGCCCGGGCATCGTGATCGGCAAGTCCGGCTCCGAGGTCGACGCGCTGCGCCGCGACCTCCACAAGATCACCGGCAAGCCGGTCAAGGTGAACATCAAGGAGATCAAGCGCCCGGAGCTCGACGCCAAGCTCGTGGCCCAGTCGATCGCCGAGCAGCTGCAGAACCGCGTCGCCTTCCGCCGCGCCATGAAGCGCGCGCTGACATCCGCCATGCGCTCCGGCGCCCAAGGGGTGAAGGTGCAGGTCTCCGGCCGCCTCGGCGGCGCGGAGATGGCCCGCACCGAGGGCTACTCCGACGGCAGAGTGCCGCTGCACACCCTGCGCGCGGACATCGACTACGGCTTTACCGAGGCTCGTACCACCACCGGCCGCATCGGCGTGAAGTGCTGGATCAACAACGGCGAGGTCATGCCGGAGGGCTTCCGCACCGCCCAGGACGACGACGAGGACGCGATCGGTCCGCGCCCGGGCCGGCGCAAGCGCGGCGGCGATCGCCCTGGCGGAGGTCGCCCTGGCGGAGGTCGCCCGCAGGGTGGAGGTCGGCCCCAGAGTGGTGGCCGCCCCCAGGGTGGCGCGGCCAGGCCCGCCGCTCCCAAGCCGCCCGCCAAGCCCTCGAAGCCCGCCGAGCCCGCCCCCGCTGCGCCCGCGGCGCCCACCGCGCCCGCGCCCGCGGCCGAGGCACCCGCGGCAGAGGTGGCACCCGCGGCGTCAGACGCCGCACCCGCGGCGCCGCCCGAGCCCAGCACCACCCAGGGGCCTGACCCCACATCTCCCGCCGCCGACACTCCTCCAGCCGATGGTGGTGATGCCTGATGCTGATGCCGAAGCGCGTCAAATACCGCAAGCAGATGCGTGGCCGCCGGCGCGGCAACGCCAAGGGCGGCAGCCAGGTCGCGTTCGGCGAGTACGGGCTGAAGGCCATGGAGCGCGGCTGGGTCACCAACCGCCAGATCGAGGCCGCGCGTGTGGCGATGACGCGCAAGATCAAGCGCGGCGGCAAGGTCTGGATCAACATCTTCCCCGACAAGCCCTACACGAAGAAGCCGGCCGAGACCCGGATGGGCTCCGGTAAGGGCAACCCCGAGGGCTGGGTCGCGGTGATCAAGCCGGGCCGCGTCCTGTTCGAGCTCGCGGGCGTCGACCGGGAGCTGGCCAAGGAGGCCATGACCCTCGCCGGCCACAAGCTTCCGATCAAGACGAAGGTCGTAAGCCGCGAGGAGGCGTCGTGACTCCCCCCACGACAGCACGCCGCACCCGCCTGCAAACCCTCGCCGGGCGGCGTCCTCGCTCGCTCGCGTGCCCAGTGGGCACGCCACGCTCACTGCGTCCTTCCCCGCCTCGGTTTTCGCCGGCTGCGTCGCACTGCCGTGAAGGGAGGCACGACCGCGGATGAAGGCCGCCGACGCCCATGCGCTCTCGGATCCGGATCTCGTGCAGGCCGTCAAGGACGCGCGCGAGGAGCAGTTCAACCTGCGCTTCCGCCACGCGACCGGCGAGCTGGAGAACACGGCAGGCCTGAGCGCGTCCCGTCGCGCACTCGCCCGCCTGCGCACGATCGCGAAGGAGCGGGGGATCGATTTGAGCAAGGAGCTCGCAAGCTGATGGCAGACGACGAGAAAAACGAAGAGACCGAAGACGAAGTGGCGCCCGCGGGCGACGACGCCGCGGCAGATGCCCCTGCCGAGGAGGCACCCGCCGAGGAGCCCACGGCCGAGGAGGCACCCGCCGAGGAGCCCGCGGCCGAGGAGCCTGCGGCCGAGGAGGACGCCGATGCACCGGACGCGGGGTCAGAGCCCGAGGCTGCGCCTGAACCGGCTGCCGAGAAGGGGTCTGACCCCACATCCGCGGAGGACACCGAGCCCCCGCTCACCCAGAAGGCGCTTCGCAAGCTCGAGCGCTCCAAGCACGCCGGCGAGGCCAAGGCCCCGCGCAGCACCGAGGAGCGGATCGCCGAGCGCGCGGAGGAGCGCAAGAAGGCCGCGGCCAACCGCCGCCGCTACCGCGCGAGCCAGCGCCAGTCCGAGGGCGAGCCCGGCCAGGGTACGCCGCCGGCCGAGCATGAGCCCGGGGCGAAGAAGGTCCGCCAGGGGCGCGTTGTCTCGGCGAAGGCCGACAAGACGATCACGGTGCGCATCGACGTCGCGCGACGCCACCCGCAGTACGAGAAGGTCGTCCGCCGCAGCGCCACCCTGCACGCGCACGACGCGCAGAACGACGCCAGCGAGGGCGACACCGTCCGCGTGGTCGAGACGCGCCCGCTCTCGCGCACCAAGCGCTGGCGCCTGGTCGAAGTGGTCGAGAGGGCGAGATAGTTGGTCCAGCAGGAGACACGCCTTCGCGTCGCCGACAACTCGGGCGCCCGCGAGATCCTCTGCATCCGCGTCAAGGGCGGGTCGCACCGCCGCTACGCCGGCGTCGGCGACGTGATCACCGCGACGGTGAAGCAGGCGACCCCGCACGGCGGAGTGCGCAAGGGCGAGGTCGTCGAGGCCGTCGTCGTCCGCACCCGCAAGCAGCTCGGCCGCCCGGACGGCACCTATATCGCCTTCGACGAGAACGCCGCGGTGCTGATCGATCCGCAGGGCGCGCCCCGCGGCACCCGCATCTTCGGCCCCGTCGCGCGCGAGCTTCGCGACCGCAACTTCATGCGCATCATCTCGCTCGCCCCGGAGGTCCTCTAGTCATGGCCTCGATGCGAATCCGCCGCGATGATCAGGTGCTGATCACAGCGGGCAAGGACCGGGGCAAGACGGGCAAGGTGATCCGCACGGAGCCGGGTCGTCACCGGCTGTTCGTCGAGGGCCTAAACATGGTCAAGCGCAACCAGCGCCCCCGCTCGGTCAAGGACACCCAGCGCGGCGGCGAGGCCGGCGGCATCATCGAGAAGGAGAGTCCGGTGGACGTCTCCAACGTGATGCTGGTCGACCCCTCCGACAACAAGCCGACCAAGGTGGGCGTCCGCCTGAACGACTCCGGCAAGCGCGAGCGCTTCTCGAAGCGCACCGGAAAGGCCCTGGACTAGCGATGGAGTCCGCGACCGTGCCAGAGAGCCAGCAGGCCGCGCCGCCGCCCCGGCTGCGCGAGAAGTACACCGCCGACGTCGTCCCGGCGCTGACCAAGCGCTTCGGCTACGCCAACCCCATGGAGGTCCCCCGTCTGGTCAAGGTGGGGCTGAACATGGGCATAGGCGAGGCGAAGACCTCGACCCCGCTCCTGGAGGCGGCGACCGAGCAGCTCGCGACGATCGCCGGACAGCGGCCGAACGTCCGCCGCGCGAAGAAGTCGATCGCCAACTTCAAGCTCCGCGAGGGCATGCCCGTCGGGGTCGCCGTGACGCTACGGAGCGCCCGCATGTGGGAGTTCCTCGACCGGCTGATCACGATCTCGATCCCGCGCATCCGCGACTTCCGCGGCCTCAACCCGCGCTCGTTCGACGGCCGCGGGAACTTCTCGATGGGCGTCCGCGAGCAGCTGATCTTCCCCGAGATCGACTACGACTCGATCGACGAGGTCCGCGGTTTGGACGTGACCATCGCCACGACCGCCAAGAGCGACGAGGAGGCCTTCGAGCTACTTCTCGGGCTGGGCATGCCATTCTCTGAGGAGGGCAGGCCCGGGGCCGTGGACACCGCGGCCGCCGAGGAGGAGGAGCGGCGCCATGAGGAGGCCCGCCTCCGGGCCGAAGCCGAGGCAGCGGCGCTCGAGCAGCTCAAGGCCGAGAACCCCGACGCCTACGCCAAGCCGGAGAAGCCCGAGGAGGGCGAGGAAGGCGATGGCGAGGGCGGCGACGCCGCCGAGGGCGCCGACGCGGATTCAGACTCAAGCGAAGAGAGTGAGTAGCAAGCCGAGATGGCGAAGACATCCAAGATCGCGAAACAGGGCAGAAAGCCCAAGTACAAGACCAGAGCCCACAACCGCTGCCGGCGGTGTGGACGACCGCGTGCCTACTACCGGAAGTTCGGCCTCTGCCGGCTGTGCCTGCGCGACGCCGCGCACAACGGCTACATCCCCGGACTTACGAAGTCGTCCTGGTAGGTAATCCAGCATGAGCGTCGTCACCGATCCACTCGCCGACTACCTGACCCGCGTGCGCAACGGGCTCGCCGCCCAGCGCGACTCGGTCGAGGTGCCCGCGTCGCGCCTGAAGCGCGAGGTCTCGCGCATCCTCACCGAGCAGGGCTACATCACAGGCTTCACCGTCGAGCCCACCGCTGCGGGTGAGGTGATCAAGGTCGACCTCCGCTACACGGAGGCCCGCCGTCCGGTCATCTCCGGGCTCCGCCGCGTCTCCCGGCCGGGCCGCCGCCACTACGTGAACAGCGGTGAGATCCCGCGCGTCCAGGGCGGGATGGGCACCGCGATCGTCTCCACCTCCTCCGGCGTTATGACCGGGCACGAGGCCAAACAGAAGGGCGTCGGCGGCGAGGTCGTCGCGCACGTCTGGTAGCGCATGAGCCGAATCGGGAAAAAGCCGGTTGCGATCCCCGCGGGCGTCAGCATCGATGTCGCCCCCGGCCGCGTGCAGGTCAACGGACCGAAGGGCGAGCTCAGCCAGCAGCTCAGCACGGACATGGCCGTGGCCGTCGACGACGGGGTCCTCACGGTCGCGCGACCGACCGACCGGGCGCCCCATCGCGCGCTCCACGGGCTCACCCGCAGCCTCATCGCGAACATGGTCGAGGGCGTCACCAACGGCTTTACGAAGGAGCTCGAGATCCAGGGCGTCGGCTACAGGGCGCGCCTGCAGGGCAAGTCGCTCGAGCTGAGCGTCGGCTACTCCCACACGGTCACGATCCCCGCCCCCGACGGCATCGAGATCGAGGTCCCCCAGCCCACCCAGATCATCATTCGCGGGATCGACAAGCAGCTCGTCGGCGAGACCGCGGCCCGTATCCGGCGCGTCCGCCCGCCCGAGCCCTACAAGGGCAAGGGAATCCGCTACGCGGGCGAGCACGTCCGCCGCAAGGTCGGTAAGCGCGCATGAGCGTCAAGACCAAGCCCCAGCAACGCCTGCGCCGCCGTCGCCGGGTGCGCGCCCGTGTGCGCGGCAGCGCCGAGCGCCCGCGCCTGTCCGTCTTCCGTTCGAACCGTGGGGTGTTCGCGCAGCTGATCGACGACGACAAGGGCCACACGGTCGCGTCCGTCTCCTGGGTGGAGCCCGAGCTGAAGAAGCTCGCCGGCGCCGAGCAGGCGAAGAAGGCCGGTGAGCTCCTCGCCTCCCGCGCGAAGGACGCCGACGTGTCCACCTGCGTTTTCGATCGCGGTGGCTACCGCTACCACGGCCGAGTCCAGGCGCTCGCCGAGGGCGCCAGGGAGGGCGGCCTCTCCTTCTAGACCCGGCCACCGACCCGCTACCTTGATCGACCCATGCCAGCCACCGACATAGACATCGAGACCGTCAGCCCCCAGGGGCTCGACCTTCAGGAGCGCGTGATCGAGATCAATCGCGTCGCCAAGGTCGTCAAGGGCGGCCGTCGCTTCTCGTTCACCGCGCTCGTCGCCGTGGGCGACGAGGAGTCGGTCGTGGGGATCGGCTACGGCAAGGCCCGCGAGGTCCCGCTCGCGATCCAGAAGGCCGTCGAGAACGCCCGCAAGAGCCTGGTCCGCGTGCCCCGCTACGGGCAGACGATCCCGCATCGCAACATCGGCCGGTTCGGCGCCGGCCACGTGGTCCTGCGCCCGGCGAGCCCCGGTACCGGCGTGATCGCCGGCGGCGGCGTCCGCGCCGTGTTGGAGCTGGCCGGCATCCGCGACGTGCTCTCCAAGAGCATCGGCTCCCAGAACCCGATCAACCTCGTCAAGGCCACGATGAACGGCCTCACCACGCTGCGCCGTCCGGAGCAGGTCGCAAAGCTTCGCGGCCTCTCCATCAACGAGGTCCTCGGGATCTACAAGGAGCCCAAGGCCACGGAGACCCTCAACGGCGAGGCCGATGCCGTCACCCCCGAGGCCGTCGCCGAAGCAGGCCCCGCGGGGGCAGACGCCGCACCCGCCGCGCCGCCCGAGCCCACCGCCACCCAGGGTTCTGACCCGACATCCGCCGATGCAGCGGCCGCCGCGCCGCCTCCTTCGGAGACCTCCTGATGCCCGAGGTCAAGCTCCGCCAGTTCAAGTCCACGAACGGCGCCAACGCGGCGCAGCGCGCGACGCTGCGCTCGCTCAAGCTCGGCCGGATCGGGAAGTCCTCGACGATGACCCAGACGCCCCAGCTCGACGGCATGCTCGACAAGGTCTCGCACCTCGTCGAGGTGGAGAAGAGCTGATGCCCCGCCTGACCCCCGAGGAGGTCGAGCTCCATACGGTCCGCCCGAAGCCGGGATCGCGCCAGCCGCGAAAGCGGGTCGGCCGTGGCGAGGGCTCCGGCATGGGCAAGACCTCCGGCCGCGGCCACAAGGGCTACGGCTCCCGGGCCGGCTCGAAGAGCAAGGCGGGCTACGAGGGCGGGCAGAACCCGATCCACATGCGGATGCGCAAGCTCCGCGGCCCGAACAAGAAGACCTCGATGCCGTTCGAGCGCTTCCGTACCCACACTCAGCCGGTGAACCTCGCCGACCTCGAGGAGCGCTTCGACGCAGGGGCGGAGGTCACGCCCGACACGCTGCGGGCCGCCGGGCTGGCCAAGCGAAAGCACCCGGTGAAGATCCTCGCCCGGGGTGAGCTCTCGAAGAAGCTCACCGTCCGAGCCCACTCGTTTAGCGCTGCCGCCCGCGAGAAGATCGAGGCTGCGGGCGGGATAGCTGAACTGATCGAGGACTAGTCGGGGGCCGCTGATGCTCCAGACGATCGTCAACAGCTTCGCGATCCCGGAGATCCGCCGGAAGCTGCTGTTCACGGCGGCGATGCTGGCGCTCTACCGGCTCGGGGCCTACATCCCGGCCCCGGGGGTGGACATCGCGGCCGTCGAGTCGCTGGAGAGCAACTTCGCGGGTTCGAACATCCTCGGGTTCCTCAACCTGTTCTCCGGCGGGAGCCTCTCGCGCCTCAGCCTGTTCGCGCTGGGGATCATGCCCTACATCACCGCGTCGATCATCCTGCAGCTGTTGACGGTGGTGGTGCCGGCCCTCGAGCGCCTGCAGAAGGAGGGCGAGGTCGGTCAGCAGAAGATCACCCAGTACACGCGCTACCTCACCGTCGGCCTGGCGTTCGCGCAGTCGCTGGGCTACGTCGCGCTCTTCCAGTCCAACTCCTTCTCGGGAGGGGTGAGCCCGCTCGGGACCAACTCGGGCTTCGGGACAGTGTTCCTGGTGGTGATCTCGCTCACCGCGGGATGCACCCTGCTGATGTGGCTGGGCGAGTTGATCACCCAGCGCGGCGTCGGGAACGGGATCTCGCTGATGATCTTCGCGTCGATCGTCGCCGGGCTGCCCAGCGGGATCGTCGCCTGGTGGACGAGCCCGGACCAGGTGTTCGTGGTGATGATGCCGTTCGTGGCCCTGGCGGTGATCGTCGGCATCGTCTTCGTCCAGGAGGGGCAGCGCCGGATCCCGGTCCAGTACGCCAAGCGCGTGGTGGGCCGCCGGATGACCACGGGCGGGTCCACCTACCTGCCGTTGCGCGTGAACATGGCCGGCGTCATCCCGGTGATCTTCGCCGCCTCGATCATGGCCTTCCCGCCGACGATCGGGCAGCTCATCAACACCCCGGCGGCACTCGACTTCGCCGCCTTCTTCAGCCCGAACGGCTGGGCCTACATCGTGGGCGAGGTCTTCTTCATCGTGATCTTCACCTACTTCTACACGGCGGTCACGTTCAACCCGGTCGACCAGGCCGACAACCTCAAGAAGTACGGTGGCTTCATCCCCGGGGTCAGACCCGGCCGGCCGACGGCCGAGTACCTGGACCGCATCCTCTCCCGCCTCACCTTCCCGGGGGCGCTCTACCTCGGCGCCGTCGCCGCCCTTCCGACGATCCTGATCAGCCAGACCTCGGCGAACTTCTTCTTCGGTGGTACCTCGATCCTGATCGTCGTCGGCGTCGCCCTCGACACCGTCAAGCAGCTCGAGGCGCAGCTCATGATGCGAAATTACGAAGGCTTCCTGAAGTAGGCCCGCCGCCATGTCTGAGCTCAACCTCGTACTTCTCGGTCCGCCGGGGTCCGGCAAGGGCACCCAGGGCGAGCGCCTGCAGGAGGACTTCGACCTGCCCTACTACGCCACCGGCGACATCCTTCGCGCCTCCGTCCGCGAGGGGGGCGAGCTGGGGCAGAAGGCCAGGGAGTACATGGACGCCGGCGACCTCGTGCCGGACGAGCTGATCGTGGGCCTGATCGCCGCTCGGATCGCCACGCCCGAGGCCGCGGACGGCTTCATCCTGGACGGCTTCCCGCGCACCGCGGGCCAGGCCGATTCCCTGGACCAGAAGTTCGGGCAACTCGGCCGCGAGCTGTCCGCCGCGATCCTGATCGAAGTGGGGGAGGAGGAGGTCGTTCGCCGTCTCGGCGGGCGGCGCAGCTGCGTCAAGGGGGGGCACATCTTCCACGTCGAGTTCGATCCTCCCGAGAAGGAGGGCATCTGCGACGCCTGCGGCGGGAAGCTGATCATCCGCGACGACGACAAGCCGGAGGTCATCCGCAACCGGCTCGCCACGTACGCTGAGAAGACCGAGCCCCTGATCGAGCGATACGAGAACGCGGGCAAGCTGCAGCGGCTCGATGGAGACAGGCCCCCCGACGAGGTCGCGGAGGAGATTCGCGCGCTCCTGGCGACGATGCGCATGGAGGAGCAGGCCTGAGGCGGCCCGCCTCCCCGGCCCTACTCTCGTGAGCACCATGTATCGCAGCGGCATCCTCCTCAAGACGCCCGAGCAGATCGAGCAGATGGCTGCGGCCGGCGCGATCCAGGCCCGCTGCCTGCGGATGCTCGCCTCCAAGTGCCGCCCCGGCACCACCACCGCCGATCTCGACCTCGCCGCGGAGAAGTTCATCGCCTCGCAGGACGCCATCGCGTCCTTCAAGGGGTATCGCGGCTTCCCCGCCTCGATCTGCGCGTCGCCGAACTCGATGGTCGTCCACGGGATCCCAGGCTCGCACGAGCTCGCGCGCGGCGACATCATCTCCCTCGACGTCGGCGTGACCAAGGACGGCTGGGTCGCCGACGCGGCGATGACCGTCGCGGTGGGCCCGATCTCCGACGAGGCCCAGCAGCTGCTCGACGTGACCAAGGCCTCGCTCTTCGCGGGCATCGAGCACGCCCGGCCCGGCAACCATCTCGGCGACGTTTCGCACACGATCCAGACGACCGTCGAGGCCGAGGACCTCTCGATCATCCGGACCCTGGTGGGGCACGGCATCGGCCGCGACATGCACGAGGACCCGCAGATCTCCAACTTCGGCGAGCCGGGCAGCGGCCCGCTGCTGGAGGCCGGGATGGTGCTCGCGATCGAGCCGATGGTGAACGCCGGCGGGCCCGAGGTGCGCGTGGGCGGCGACAACTGGGCGGTCTACTCCTCGGACGGCTCCCTCGCGGCGCACTTCGAGTTCACGGTCGCGGTCACCGAGGACGGCCCTCGGATCCTGACCCCCTGGCACGAGGACTAGCCACGGTCCCGACGGCCTTCTGGATCGGCGCCGGAGCCTGGCTGGCCGGCGAGCTTGCGCTCATGGCCCGCACCGGCGGGCGCGATACCCGCGACGCCACCACGACGATGTTGACCCTCGCGGTCCTGGCGGGGCTGGCGGCGGCGGTCATAGCCGCCTACGGGGAGGAAGGGCCGGCGATCGGCGGGCCAGCGTGGTGGCCGGTCGCGGTGGGCGCGGTGATGCTGGCGTCCGGCTTCACCCTGCGGGTGTGGTCGGTGCGCACGCTTGGCCGGTTCTTCAAGTTCCGGGTCGTCGTCCAGGAGGGCCACGAGGTGGTCGAATCGGGCCCCTACGCCTGGGTGCGACATCCGAGCTACACGGGCATGGTCCTCTGCGCCGCCGGGCTCGGACTGATGCTGGGCAGCTGGCTTTCGCTGGCGCTCGCGGCGCTCCCGACGCTCATCGGCTTCACGATTCGCCTGCTGGCGGAGGAACGGGTGCTGGCCGCCGAGCTCGGTGATCCCTACCGCGACTACATGGCACGCACGAGGCGCCTTGTGCCAGGCGTGTGGTGATTGCTATCCTTCCCGGTCGGCCGCAAGGCCATTTGTTAGTGCCCTCTCGCCCGATTCATGGGGCCTGGGGGCCTTCTCGATGTAAGTGATGGATACGACCCCCTGGAGGATTTGGGGAGCCGATGAAGGTTCGAACGTCCGTGAAGCCCATGTGTGAGCGCTGCCGAGTCATTCGGAGGCGCGGCAAGGTGCTGATCATCTGTTCCAACCCCCGGCACAAGCAGAGGCAGGGCTGACATGACCTTCACATCTCTTCGTCCTCGTTCGCTCGCCTGCGAGGCAGGCCACGCTCCCTGCGTCCTCGACCTGTTCGGTCCCGTCAGCCCTGGAGGTGGTCGCTGATGGCGCGCATCGCAGGCATCAACCTCCCGCTCAACAAGCGGATCGAGATCGGGCTCACCTACGTCCACGGCGTGGGCCGCTCCACGGCTCAGAGGATCCTCGCGGACACCAAGATCGATCCCGACACCTACGTCAAGGACCTCACCGACGACGAGGCCGTGAAGCTTCGCGAGGCGGTCGAGGCCCGCGAGGTGGAGGGTGACCTTCGCCGCGAGCGCTCGCAGAACATCAAGCGCCTGTCGGAGATCGGCGCGTACCGCGGGCTCCGTCACCGTCGCGGCCTGCCAACGCGCGGCCAGCGGACGAAGACCAACGCGCGCGGCCGCAAGGGCCCGAAGCGCATGAGCGTGGCCGGCAGGCGCAAGGCGCCGGGCCCGAAGTGAGCGACTGACCGATGCCCCAGCCCAGAAAAGGCAAGACGCGCCGCCGCGTCAAGAAGAACGTCCCGTACGGGATCGCGCACATCAAGACCTCGTTCAACAACACGATCGTCACGATCACCGACCCCGAGGGCAACGTGGTGTGCTGGGAGTCCGCCGGCTCCGCCGGGTTCAAGGGCTCGCGCAAGTCCACCCCGTTCGCCGCCCAGGTCACGGCCGACGCCGCCGCCCGCAAGGGCATGGAGCACGGCCTCGAGCGGGTCGAGGTCCACGCCAAGGGCGCCGGCTCCGGCCGCGACACCGCGATCCGCTCGCTGCAGGCCGCCGGGATTCAGGTCACGACCGTCAAGGACGTCTCCCCGCAGGCCCACAACGGCTGCCGTCCCAAGAAGCGGAAGCGGGGTTAGGCATGGCCAGGGACACCGGCCCGCAGTGCAAGCAGTGCCGCCGTGAGGGCCAGAAGCTGTTCCTCAAGGGCGAGCGCTGCTTCACGGAGAAGTGCGGCGTCGAGCGCCGCTCCTATCCGCCCGGAGAGCATGGGCGCGGCCGGGTGCGCGCCTCGGAGTACCGCAACCAGCTTCGCGAGAAGCAGAAGGCCCGCCGCTTCTACCAGCTGCTCGAGAAGCAGTTCCGCTCCTACTACGTCAAGGCCTCCCGCCAGGACGGGGTGACCGGCGACAACCTGCTGCGCCTGCTGGAGCGACGCTTCGACAACGTGCTCGTCCGCCTCGGATTCGCCGCCTCGCGGCGCCAGGCGCGACAGATGATTGGACACGGCCACTGGTTCATCAACGGTCGCCGCGTCGACATCCCGAGCTACCAGCTGCGACCCGACGACGTGATCACGATCAAGCCCGAATCGCCGGCCACCGACGTGGTGCGCGGCGCGACCGAGCTGACCGCCGCGGTACCCCCGTGGCTCCAGGCCGATCACGACGCATTGACGGCGAAGGTGCTTCGCCTCCCCGAGCGTGACGAGATCGCCACGCCGGTGGAGGAACAGCTCATCGTCGAGCTCTACTCCAAGTAGTAGGGCCCAAGGCTTCAGCCGCAACCGAGAGGAAGACCATGACCACGCTGCCCGAGTTCCAGGTTCCGAAGATCTCCAAGGAGGACGTCGCCGATACGAAGGGGACGTTCACCATCGAGCCCCTCGACAAGGGGTTCGGCTACACGTTCGGAAACAGCCTCCGGCGCGTGCTGCTGTCCTCGCTCGGCGGGGCGGCGATCAAGAGCGTCCGCATCGAGGGTGTCGCTCACGAGTTCTCCTCGGTGCCCGGGGTCAAGGAGGACGTTACGGACATCGTCCTCAACCTCAAGGACGTCGTCATCCGCATGCACACGGACGCCGACGAGGTCGAGGCGCCGCTGGTGGCCACCGGCCCCGGCGAGGTGACGGCCAAGGACATCGACCTGCCGGCCGGCGTGGAGATCCTCAACCCCGACGCCCCGATCGCGACACTCGAGAAGCGCACCAAGCTCGAGCTGTACCTCACGATCGGCCGCGGCCGCGGCTACTCGCCGGCCGAGGACAACAAGACGGAGGACCAGGCGATCGGTGTGATCCCGATCGACTCGATCTTTTCGCCGATCCGGCGCACCGCCTACAACGTCGATGCCGCCCGAGTCGGGCAGCGCACCGACTTCGACAAGCTCTCGCTGGAGATCGAGACCGACGGGTCGATCGAGCCGGCGAGCGCCCTGCGCGAGGCCGCCGAGCTGCTGATCAAGAGCCTGGCGATCTTCACCGACGCCGACCGCGTCGAGGAGCTCACCGCCCGCGACGCGATCGCGGTCCCTGACGCCGCGGGGCTTCCGGTCGGGGGGTCGGCCGTCGAGGGCGACGACCGCCTGATCGAGGAGCTGGAGATCGGCGTCCGCGCCTACAACTGCCTCAAGCGGGCGGGGGTTCAGACCGTCGGCGACCTCGTCCAGCGCTCGGAGTCGGAGCTCAACGCGATCCCGAACTTCGGCAAGCGCTCGACCGAGGAGGTCAAGGAGTCACTCATCGCACTGGGCCTTTCGCTCCGCGACGAGTAGCTTTCACCTCGGGCCGCGGGGCCCGGGAGCCACGACCATGCGCCACGCCAAGCAACGACACAAGCTCAGCCGCGACACGGCTCACCGCCGGTCGCTTCTGCGCAATCTCTCCCGCGACGTGATCCAGCACGAGCGAATCGAGACCTCGCAGGCCAAGGCCAAGGCGGTGAAGCCGAAACTCGAGAAGCTGATCACGCTCGCGAAGCGCGGCGACCTGCACGCGCGGCGCCAGGCGCTCTCGGAGCTCGGCCAGGACAAGTTCATCGTCCACAAGCTCTTCGAAGAGGTCGCGCCCCGCTACGCCGACCGCCCCGGCGGCTACACGCGGATCGTAAAGCTCGGCCCGCGTCAGTCGGACTCGACGGAGATGGTCTTCATCGAGCTCGTCTGAGGCGACTGCAAACCGTCACCCGGCGTCCTAGCCAGTCTCGGTTTTCGCCGCCTTGCCTACTTATCGCCTCGACATCGCCTACGACGGCTCGCCCTTCGCAGGCTGGGCCGTCCAGCCGGGGCTGAGGACGATCCAGGGGGAGATCGAGGCCGGCCTCGAGCAGGTTGGCATGCCGGCGGCGCTGACCGTCGCCGGACGGACGGATACCGGGGTGCACGCCTGGGGCCAGGTCGCGAGCATGGAGCTCTCCGAGCCGCCGGCCACCGACCTCCGCCGCGCCCTCGACGCCGTGACGCCGCGCGAGATCGCGATCTACCGCGCGGCCGAGACGGCGCCGGGGTTCAACGCCCGCCGCGACGCCCGGTCGCGCACCTACTGCTACCGGCTGTTGCCCCAGCGGGTACCGAGCCCGTTCGAGGCGAGCCGGGCGCTGTGGTGGCCGTACCCGCTCGACCGCGAGGCGCTGGAGCGCTGCGCCGCCGCGGCCCTGGGCGCGCACGACTTCACGGCGTTTACCCCCACGCAGACCGAGCACGTGCGCTTCGAGCGGAACATCCTGCGCTGCGAGTGGAGGGAGGGGGTCGGGATCGGCCCGGACCCGATCCTCGAGCTGTGGATCGAGGCCGACGCGTTCATGCGGAGCATGGTCCGGGTGATCGTCGGCACCATGCTCGAGGTGGCGGCCGGCCGTCGTCCGCCGGCCGACTTCCCCGCCCTGTTGGAGGGCGCGCCGAGGGAGCGGGCGGGCGAGACCGCGCCCCCGCACGGGCTCTATCTGTCCTCGGTCCGCTACTGACGACCCCGCCGTGTGGCGAAATCTATTAGGGTTACCTAATGGGTTCATTCGTCATAACGCTGCGCGAGGGTTTCGAGGCCGCCCTGATCGTCGGCCTGATCCTCGCCTACCTGCAGAAGACCGGAAACCTCGAGCGCCACCGGCGAACGGTGTGGATCGGCGTCGGCGCGGCGGTCGTCTTCAGCTTCGCGGTGGGCTCGGTCCTGTTCGTGACGGTCGGCGAGCTGGAGGGGACCGCCGAGCAGCTCTACGAGGGCATCGCGATGCTGTTCGCCGCCGCGGTGGTGACCTGGATGGTCTTCTGGATGCGAAAGCAGGCGCGGACGATCGGAGCTCACCTGCGCAGCCGGGTGGGCGACTCGCTCAGGGTGGGCGGCGGGATCGCCCTGGCGACGGTCGCCTTCATCGGCGTCGCGCGCGAGGGGATCGAGACGGCGCTGTTTCTCTACGCGTCCACCGAGGACGCCGGCGCGGTGGTCTCCGTGGTGGCGGCGCTGGCCGGGCTGGCGGCGGCCATCACCCTCGGCGTCCTCTTCTACCGGGGTGCCCTGCGTCTGGACCTGCGTCGCTTCTTCGCGATCACGGGCGTCCTGGTGATCGCGTTCGCCGCCTGGCTGATCTACAGCGGCGTCCACGAGGTCGCGGAGCTGGCGGGGAGCGAGGCGATCGAGGCCGCGGCACCGATCGCGGCGATCCTCTACGCGGTCGGCCTCACATGGCTTTACCTGCGCGGCTTCACGTGGTCGGTTCCACCCGCACCCGCCGCGGCCCGCGCGGAGCCGGAACCGCAGCCCGGAGGGTAGTACCCGGCCTCCATAGAATCGAGCGCCGATGCGAGTGCTCATCACCAACGACGACGGCATCCAGGCCGACGGCATCCAGGCGTTGCGGAAGGCGATCCAGGCCCTGGACGGGGTGGAGGTCCACGTCGTCGCGCCCGACTCCAACCGCAGTGCGATGGCGCGCTCGATCACGACCCGCTCGCCGTTGTGGGTCGAGGAGGTGCGCTTCGACGACGGCACCTCCGGCTTCGCCACCGACGGCACACCGGTCGACTGCGTTCGCTTCGCGGATCTCGGGCTGATCGGCGAGCGGCCCGAGCTGATCGTCTCCGGCATCAACCACGGCGCGAACCTCGGCGACGACGTCACCTACTCGGGGACGGTCGCGGCGGCCCTGGAGGGCATCGTCCTCGGGATTCCGGCGATCGCGGTCTCCCAGCAGTCGCTGAAGGGCGAGATGGGCTGGCATTTCGGCGGCAAGATGGACTTCACCGTCGCGGCCAGCTTCGTGGCGGCACTGGTCGCGCGGCTCACCGAGCATCCCCTCCCGGAGGGCTCGCTCGTCAACGTCAACTGCCCGAACGAGGTCAACGGCATCGAGGTGACCCGCCTGGGCAAACGCCTCTACGACGACGAGATGCGCCTGGTGGAGGAGGCCGAGGACGGGCGCAAGCGCTACCGGATCTACGGCTTCGAGCCCTCATTCGAGGACGAGCCGGGCACCGATCTCGCCGCGCAGGCCCGCGGGCGGATCTCGATCACCCCGCTGCACTTCGACCTGACCCACCACGAGGGCATCGACCCGGTGCGCGAGTGGGATCTCGACGGGATGCTGGAGTCCGCCAGGGCATGAGCGGGTTGACCCGGTGAGCAAGCAGCGCGCCGCGGAGCTGCGCAAGGAGATCGCCGCCCACGATCACGCCTACTACGTCCTCGACGACCCGACCGTCGGCGACGACGCCTACGACGCGCTGCTGAACGAGCTGCGGGACCTCGAGGAGGCGGATCCCGACCTCCGCACGCCCGACTCGCCGACCCAGCGCGTGGGCGGCAAGCCGCTCGACAAGTTCGAGCAGGTGGAGCATCCCGAGCCGATGCTCTCCCTGGGGAACGTCCGCAACGAGGAGGAGCTGCGCGGGTGGGAGGCGCGGATCCGCAACCTGCTCAAGCGCTTCGACATCGCCGCCGACGAGTTTGGCTACGTCACCGAGCCGAAGATAGACGGCCTCGCGATCTCATTGATCTACGAGAACGGCACCTTCGTGCGTGGCGCGACCCGGGGCGACGGGCGCGTCGGCGAGGACGTCACCCACAACCTGCGCACGATCAAGGCGATCCCGCTCGCGATCGCCGACGCGCCGGAGATGGTCGAGGTCCGGGGCGAGATCTACTTTCCGCGCAGCGGCTTCGCCGAGCTGAACGAGCGCCGGGTGGAGGCTGGGGAGTCCGCGTTCGCCAACCCGAGGAACGCCGCGGCGGGAACGATCCGCCAGCTCGACCCTCAGATCGCCGCCGACCGCCCGCTCTCGATGTGGTCCTACGGGATCGGCTCCGGCCTCGACGTCCCCACCCACTGGGACGAGCTCGAGTGGATGCGCGAGCGCGGCTTCCGAGTGGAGCCCGAGGTGCGGGCCCACGAGGCCGAGGACGAGGTCGTCGCGCGCTGCCTGTGGTGGGAGGAGCGCCGCGAGTCGCTGGATTACGAGATCGACGGCGTGGTGGTCAAGGTCAACGAGCGCTCGCTGTGGCGCGAGCTGGGGGTCGTGGGTCGCGAGCCGCGCTGGGCGATCGCCTGGAAGTTCCCCCCGATAACGGCGACCACGACGCTCAGGAAGATCGTCTGGAACGTGGGGCGCACCGGGCACCTGATGCCGTTCGCGATGCTCGAGCCGGTGGGCGTCGGCGGGGTCACGGTCTCGACGGCGACCCTGCACAACGAGGAGGACCTCGCCCGCAAGGACGTCCGCGAGGGCGACGAGGTGGTGGTGACCCGAGCCGGCGACGTGATCCCTCAGGTGATCGCGCCGCTGATCCAGAGGCGTAAGGGCAAGCGGCTGCGCAAGCCCAAGCCGCCGAAGGAGTGCCCCGCCTGCGGGACCCCCGTCGTCAAGCCCGAGGACGCGGTGTTCTCGATCTGCCCGAACCGCCGCGGCTGCCCCGGCCAGCGCTTTCAGCACGTCAAGCAGTTCGCCGGCGTGATGGACATCGAGGGCATGGGGGAGAAGCTCGCCCTGCGGTTCCTCGAGGAGGGGCTGATCGACGACGTCGCCGACGTCTACGACCTCACGGCCGAGCGCCTGGCCGAGCTCGAGGGCTTCGGCGAGACCTCGGCGGCGAACCTCGTCGAGGCGATCGAGGCGTCGAAGGCGCAGCCCTTCGGGATCGTCCTCTTCTCACTCGGCTTCCCCGGCGTCGGCTACGTGACGGCGCAGGCGCTGGCCGAGCACTTCGGGACGGTGGATGCGCTGACCCGGGCCTCCGCGGAGCAGATCGAGGAGGTGGAGGGCGTCGGCCCCATCCTCGCCGAGCAGTTACGGGAGGAGCTCGCCGAGGAGGAGAACCTGGCCCTGATCGAGCGCCTGCGCGAGCGCGGGCTGAAGCTCGAGCTCTCGACGGCGGAGCGCCGGACCGAGGGTGGCCCCCTCGACGGCAGAACGCTCGTGATCACCGGCACCCTGCCGGAGCTCTCGCGCGACGAGGCGACCAGGCTGATCCGCCGTGCCGGCGGCAAGGTCACGGGATCCGTCTCGAAGAAGACCGACTACGTGCTCGCGGGCGACAACCCCGGAACGAAGCTGGCTAAGGCGCAGGACCTCGAGGTCGAGATCATCGACGAGGCAGCCCTGCGCCAGCTCCTCGCGGGCGCGTCCCCTCCGGCGTCCGGCGCGTCCCCTCCGGCGTCGAGTGGCACCTGAAGAACCCCCAGCGCAACTCAGTTGCCACTCGGTGTGGCGCGCGCCGGCCGCACCGGTCGCCATAATTCCCCCAGATGGGCAAGGTCGTCGACATCGACAGCGCCGAGGCCAAGGGGGCACGCCCGGGGCGTCGCCGCAAGCGCTCGAAGACGGCCCTCGTGCTCGGCGGAGGCGGCTTCACCGGCGGCGTGTACGAGATCGGTGCGCTGCGGGCCCTCGACCTGTTGGCGGTCAACCAGACCGTCAACGAGTTCGACATCTACGTCGGCACCAGCGCCGGCGCCTTCATCTCCTCGCTGACCGCCAACGGCGTCACGCCCGAGGAGATGATGCGGGTGCTGAACCGCGACCTCGCCTCGCCGCTTCGCGACATCGACCTGAAGATGCTGCTGCGGCCGAACTACAGGGGGATCATCACCCGCGGCGCGCAGTTCCCGTTCCGGATGGCGGGCCTGGCGCGGTCGCTGGTCGGCAACCTCGGCGAGACCTCCGCGGTAGACCTGCTGATGGGCCTCGCGAGCGCCCTGCCGAACGGCTTCTACAGCGGCGACGGCATCGCTCGGTACGTCGAGGAGGCGCTCACCGACCCGGACCGCACCAACGACTTCCGCCTGCTCGAGCGCGAGCTCTACCTCACCGCCACCGACCTCGACACGACCGAGCGGATCGTCCTGGGCGAGGGCGAGTGGGCCGACGTGCCGATCTCGGAGGCGGTGGCCGCGTCCGGTGCGCTGCCCGGCGTCTACGAGCCGGTGCGGATCGGCGACCGCGAGTTCATCGACGGCGGTATCCGCTCGACCACCAACGTCGACGTCGCGGTGGAGCGCGGCGCCAAGTTCATCGTTGTGATCAACCCCATCGTCCCGTACGTCAACGACTTCTCCAAGCGCATTCCCACGATCACCGGCGACCGGGCGCGCCGCGTCTCGGACATGGGCATGGGCGCGATCGCAAACCAGTCCTTCCGCGCGCTCTCGCACGACCGTCTGCACCGCGCGGTCCGTGATTGGGAGGCGGACTTCCCCGGCGTGGACATCATCCTGATCGAGCCCGAGCTGGATGACGAGTTGATGTTCGGCACCCCGATCCTCGACTACGGCAACCGGCTGGAGATCGCGAAGCACGGCTTCGAGTCGGTCACGCTCAAGCTCGCCCGCGACTACGACCGCTACAAGGCGATCGCCGAGCGGCACGGGATCGAGATCTCCGCTCGCCGGGTCCGCCACGTGCTCGACCAGGTCGAGCGCGACCGCGGCAGGCTCTCGGCCTGGCGCCGGGTGCTCGAGCAGACCACCTCGGTGCTCCTGCGCCAGCAGCCGGGTGAGAAGAAGGCCGACGTCGACGCGGCGGCCGACTAGCGGCCGACGGCCCTCGGGGGGTCAGACCGCGGACGGGATCCGACCGGGGCGCAGCGGCGCTACTCGCCGTAGAGGCCGTCTACCTCGCCCGAGTACTTCTCGGCGACAACGTTTCGCTTGACCTTCATCGTCGGGGTCAGCTCGCCGCCCTCCTGAGAGAGGTCCTGGGGGAGGATCTCGAACTTCTTGACCTGCTCGACCCGGGCGAACTTCTCGTTGACCTGGTCGAGGTGGGCCTGGATCGACGCGCGCACCTGGTCGCTTCCGGCGAGCTCGCCCAGGTCGGCTGGCAGGCCCTCCTCCTTCGCGTAGGCTGCCGCCGTCTCCGGGTCGAGGGTGACGAGTGCCACCAGGTAGGGCCTGCGGTCGCCGATCACGACGCATTGCGAGACGAGCGGATGCTGCTTGATCTCGGCCTCGAGGTTGGCCGGGGTGATGTTCTTGCCGCCCGCCGTGATGATGATGTCCTTCTTGCGGCCGGTGATCTTGATGAAGCCGTCCGGATCGATCTCGCCGATGTCCCCGGTGTGCAGCCAGCCGTCGACGATCGTCTCCGCCGTCGCCTCGGGGTTCTTGTAGTAGCCCTGGAACACGTTCGGGCCCTTGACCAGGATCTCGCCGTCGTCGGCGATCCTGATCTCGACGCCCGGGAAGGGCTTGCCGATCGTGCCGAACTTGAACTCCTCGGCCGTGGCGATCGTCGCGGCCGTGGAGGTTTCGGTCATGCCCCAGCCCTCGAGGACGAGGATGCCGGCGGCGTCGAAGAACCGCAGGATGTCGGGGTTGATCGGTGCGGCGCCGGAGACAGCCTGCTCGAGGTTGCCGCCGAAGATCGCGCGGATCTTGGACAGCACCTGCTTGTCGGCGAAGTCGTGCTGCGCCTTGAGGAGGAACCCGGGCTCCTTGCCCTGGCGCTCGAGCTCGCGCACCTTCGAGCCGGTCTTGATCGCCCAGTGGAAGATCGCCTTCTTCAGGCCGCCGGCCTTCTCCGCGTTCTGAATCGCCGCGCCGTGGATCTTCTCGAAGATTCGCGGCACCGATGGGAAGTAGGTGGGCTTCACCTCGCTGAGGTTGGGCACTATCTTCAGCGGGTCGCGCTCCCAGTAGGCGAGCGTCGCGCCGAGGGCGAAGCTGCCGAGCTGGATGAGCAGGGCGAAGGAGTGCGCGAGCGGGAGGAAGAGGTACGTGGTCCCATCGGCGTCGATCGCGTCCACCGAGATCACCATGTCCAGCATCGAGCGGTAGTTGCCGTGCGAGATCACGCAGCCCTTGGGCGGGCCGGTCGTGCCCGACGTGTAGATGAAGGTGCAGATGTCGGAGGGCTCCACCGAGCTGTACCGCTCCTCCCACTCGGCGTCCGAGCCAGCGGCGCCGCGCGCCGCAACGTCATCCATCGAGATCGCGTCGTCGGCCGATCCCGTCATCAGGATCACGTGCTCGAGGTCGGGGACATGGGAGCGAATCGACCGGATCTTCTCCAGTTGGTCGGTGTCCTCGCAGACGACCGCCTTGGCGTCGGAGTTCTCCAGCACGTACTGGCACTCCTCCGGGCTGTTGGTCTGGTAGATCGGGACCACCGTCGCGCCGGCCGTGAGCGCCGCGAAGTCGAAGTAGGTCCACTCGGGGCGGGTGTTCGCCAGGATCGCGACCTTGTCGCCCTTGACGATCCCGAGGTCCATCAAGCCCAGCGACAGCGCCTTGACGGTCTCGCCGACCTCGGCGTAGCTGCGGCCGACCCACGAGCCGGACTCGTCCTTGAACCTGACCGCCTCCTCGGCGGCGTGCTCGCGGGCGGCGAGCGGCAGGAGGTCGGCGATCGTCTTCGAATTTACGCCGCTCTGAGCGGCGGGCGCGGTGGCAAGTTCCATGCCACTAACTTACCGTGGCAGACCATCGGCGCGAACCGCCGGCCCGGGTTGGCCGGCGGCTGAGGGTGAAGTTGGGTGCTAGTGGGCGGGCTGGGGCTGCTTGTTCGACTCGGCGAACTCGCGAAGCGAGGTGACGAACAGGGTCTTGTCGATCCGGCCGTTGAAGATCGGCACGCCCATTTCCATGCACTTGGAGATGACCTCCCGCCGCTTCATGTCGACTTCGTCGGCGAGCTCGGTCGGCGTCAGGTGATTGGCCACGTATCTCCTCCTAGGGTCGTTGCCAGGAGTTTTATCGCTCGACGCGGATGCGGTCAATCTTTTCTGCCGCAATTTGCGGGCCCGCGGACGCCAGCGAATATCTTGTGGGCGATGCCGGACCCGCCCAACACCTTCCTGGAGTCCCTGATGGAGACCGAGCTCTACTCCATCGGCGCCTACTTCTGCGACGAGCACCCGGAGCTCGTTGACGAGGTGGTCTCGCGGGCCGACGCGATCGAGAGCAGTGGTCTCGCGGCCTACGCGGCCGACGCCGGGACCTCCGTGGAGGAGACCTTCGAGACGCTGCTCACCGGCCTCGCGGTCCGGTACTACAAGGCGGTCGCGGGTTGAGAGGCCGATCCCCGTGGCTGCCCCGCGTTCTGCTGGGCATCGGCGCCCTGGCCGTGATCGCGACCGTGGTCTCGATCGCGGTTGGCGAGGGTGGCCCGGACGCCCCCGCCACCGAGGGCTTCAACGAGGTTCAGAAGCTGTTCGGGGGCGTCGCGCAGGAGGGCGCCGAGCTCGGCAGCGACGACGCCCCGGTGATCATCAAGGTCTTCAACGACATCCGCTGCGTTCCGTGTGCCGAGTACGAGATCGAGGAGATCGACCCGGTGATCGAGATGTACGCCCGGAGCAACGAGGCGCTGTTCGAGTTCAGCCACTTCTCCCTGGGCCCGGAGGAGACCAGCCTGGCCGCGGTCGCGGCGACCGCCGCGGGTGAGCAGGGGCGCCAGTGGCAGTACCTCGACCTGCTGATGCGGAACCTCTCTGACGCCCGTGGCGACACGGACGAGGGTTTCCTCGTCGATGTCGCGAGGGCCGTCCCCGAGCTGGACCTGGAGGTCTGGGAGTCAGACCGGCTGGCCCCCGAGACGCGTGAGATCGTCGACGCCGACTCCGCCGAGGCGGTGGATCTGAGGCTCCAGGCTGATCCCGTCGTGATCGTCACCGGCCCGGGCGGCGAGGAGCGGCTGGAGGGCTCCCCGGCCAGCGAGGAGATCGAGGCGGCGGTGGAGGCGGTGGGGTAGCCCTACGCCGCGTCGCCGAGCCCCAGCGACCGGGTCACGCGGCGCGTGAGCAGCAGCAGGGCAACGATCATGATGGCGCCGCCCCACAGCAGTGGATCGGTGGGAGAGAGCTCCTCGAGCTGGCTCCCGACGTAGGCGAAGACGGCGGTCAGCGGCAGGTACCCGACGGCGGTCGTCCACATGAATCGCCAGACCGGGACCCGGGCCGAGCCGGCTGCGTATGAGAAAAGGCTGAAGGGGATCAGCGGCACCAGGCGCATCACCAGGAGCAGCCACACGCCGCCGCGGGCGACGGCCTGCTCGTAGGCGGTGAGGCGCTCTCGCCCCAGCCACCTCCACAGGATCGGCCGGGCCGCCGCCCGTCCGATCCAGTAGGCGACGATCGCGTTCAGAAGCCATCCGGCCATCAGCAGCGGGACCGCGACCCCAAAGCCGTAGACGTAGCCGGCGGCGGCGCTCAGGATCTCGGTCGGGTACCAGACGACGGCGTGGACCAACGCCAGGCCGAGCACGAGCAGGGCGCCCGCGGGCCCGCCGAGGTCCCGTCTCAGGGAGGCCGTGTCACCGCTTACGGCGTCCGCGAAGCCCTCCCGCAGGGGCCGGATGGCCACGACGAGCGCGGCGAGCGCCGCTACCCCCGCCACCGTGATCAGGACCGCGTGCCAGGGGGACTTGCCAACCGGGGGATCCGCGCCGGCATATCGCTGCGAGGCGGACATCGCCTGAGTATGGCGACCGGAAGCTTCCGCCTCGGCGCTCGCCCTAGAATGAGCCGCCGTCGGGGCGTGGCGCAGCCTGGTAGCGCGCACCGTTCGGGTCGGTGAGGTCCCCGGTTCAAATCCGGGCGCCCCGATATGTTCGGATGAGGATCCTTTGGGCCCGAGAGCAGCATGTAACGATGGCCAAGCCATCCGCAAGTGATTGAGGAAGAACCGCCAACTCCGAGGATCCGTGACTGAGCGCACCATGCGGACGGTCCTCGGGCTGCTCGGCATCTACCACGTCATCATCGGTGGGCTGGCGCTCCTCGCTCCCGGCACCTTCTTCGAGGAGATCGGCCGCTACGGCGCCGAAAACCTCCACTATGTGGGCGATGTGGGCTCCTTTACGGCCGCCTACGGCATCGCGCTGCTCCTGGCCGTCGGCCGACGCTCCTGGTGGGTCCCGATGTTGACTCTCGGCGCCATCTGGTACGGGCTCCACGCGTTCAACCACGCCTTCGATACCGGCGAGGCCCGCAGCGAGGCGCGCGGGTGGATCGACACGCTGCTGCTCGCGGGCGCGGCGGCAGCGCTGGCGTGGCTCGCCGGCATCGCCGGCAGAGTGCGGCCCGCGCGGTGAGGGTCTTCGTAGCGGGCGCCAGCGGCGCCATCGGTCGGCCGTTGGTCGATCAGCTCATCGCCGCCGGGCACGATGTCACCGGCATGACCCGGCGGCCGGACCGGGCGGAGCGGATCGCGGCGGCCGGGGCAAAGGCGGTGATCTGCGACGTGTTCGACGCGGAGTCCCTCACCCAGGCGGTGGCCGACGCCTCGCCGGAGGTGGTCGTACACCAGTTGACCGCACTGCCCAACGCGCTTGACATGTCGAAGCCGGACATCTACGACGCGACCAACCGGGTTCGCACCGAGGGAACTCGCAACCTGGTGGCGGCCGCGCAGCGGGCAGGGGCGAGGCGGATGGTGGCGCAGAGCGTGTCGTTTCTCTACGCGCCGTCGGGCTCGTGGGTGAAGGGCGAGGACGACCCCACGATTGAGGACGCGCCCGGCCATTTCGGTGCGGCGATGGACGCGACGCTCGACGCCGAGGGACAGGTGCTTGGCGCTGACCGCCTCGAGGGCCTGGTGCTGCGCTACGGGTTCTTCTACGGCCCCGGCACCGCCTATGCCCCCGACGGCTACTGGGGCGGCGAAGCCCGGCGCCGGCGACTCCCGGTGGTGGGGAGCGGCGAGGGGATGTCCTCGTTCATCCACGTGGACGACGCTGCGGGCATCACCGTCGCCGCGGTCGAGCGGGGCGAGCCCGGGATCTACAACGCGGTTGACGACGAGCCCGCCCGGCTCCGCGACTGGGTGCCGGCCTTCGCCGCCGGCGTCGGGGCCAAGCGCCCGTTCAGGATTCCGGTGTTCATCGCCCGCATGGTCGCTGGGAGGGACCTCGTGGGGCTCGCGCTCCGAAGCCGGGCGGCGTCGAACGGGAAGGCCAAGCGCGAGCTCGGCTGGGCTCCGTCGATCCCGAGTTGGCGTGAGGGGTTTCAACGGGCCCTGCCGTAGGCTATTTGCGAACTTCAAACCAACCCCGACTAAGGAGAAACATGGCCTACGAGGTCCCCGATCTTCCCTACGACTACGACGCGCTCGAGCCTCACATCGACGAGGAGACGATGCGCATCCACCACGACAAGCACCACCAGGCCTACGTTGACAAGGCGAACGCGGCCCTCGAGGGCACCGAGTGGGCCGACAAGGACGTCGACGAGGTGCTGCAGAACCTCTCGAGCCTTCCCGAGGACAAGCAGGGGCCGGTCCGCAACAACGCCGGCGGCCACTCCAACCATTCGTTCTTCTGGGGCATCATGAGCCCGGACGGCGGCGGGGAGCCCAGCGGCGACTTGGCCGCAGCCATCGACGAGAAGTTCGGCAGCTTCGACGCCTTCAAGGAGGAGTTCAAGAACGCCGGCATCGGTCGCTTCGGCTCCGGCTGGGCGTGGCTCGTCGACGACGGCTCCGGGGTCGCGATCACCTCGACGGCGAACCAGGACTCGCCCGTCTCCGACGGCCAGACCCCCCTGCTGGGAGTCGACGTCTGGGAGCACGCCTACTACCTGAAGTACCAGAACAAGCGCCCGGACTACCTCGACGCGTTCTGGAACGTGGTCAACTGGGACGAGGTCGCGCGCCGGTTCGGCGACGCCTAGATTCGCGGGTTCGAACGCGGCGTCCGGGAGTGGCCGACGCCGCGTTCCGCGTTCGGCCCCCCGGTGAGCCGGCCTACGGCGCGGCGCGGGCGGCCTGCGGGAGCTCGCGAGCCCCGTCCTCGGCCTCGTCGATGAAGCTCATGGCGCGCTCGGCGAGCGCGGTGATCGTGAGGCTGGGGTTGACGCCCGGGTTAGCCGGCACCGCCGAGCCGTCGCAGACCAGCAGGTTCTCGTAGCCGAACACCCGGTTGCGGGTGTCCAAGACGCCGGTGCGCTCGTCGGCTCCGATCACCGCCCCGCCCAGGATGTGCGCGGTGGTCGGGACGTTGAGCGTTGCCTCGGTGATCCCCGACAGGGGGATACCGCCGGTCCGCTCGGCGAGCCACTTCGTGGCGGCATCGGCCGCCGGGATGTGGGTCGGGTTGGGCCGCTCGGGGTCCTGCTCGGTCTGCAACTTCACGCCCCGGCCGCGGCGCCTGGGAGTCGCCCGCAGGCTCATCGCCGTGTCCAGCGTCTGCATCACCAGCAGGATCACCGTCCGCCGCGACCACGCGGCCGGCCACATCAGCCGCAGTGCCTGGATCGGGTGGCGCATCATCCCGGCGATCCAGCGCAGCGGACGCGTCGCCCTCGTCCCGGGCCCGGTGAACAGGGTGAAGAGGCCGCTGAGGGCGTCGCCGCCGCGACCGTAGGTGACGACCTCGATGTGCGTGTCGGGGTCCGGGTAGATGCTGGAGGTGATCGAGACCGACTTCGTGAAGTCCTCGCTGTCGTCGGGCATCGTCACGCCCTGGACGGACTCGGTGTTGGTCCGGACCACCTCGCCGAGGAAGTCGGAGACGCCGGGCAGCGAGCCGCGGTGCTTGCAGTCGGCGAGGAGCTGGTTGGTGCCGAGCGCGCCGGCGGCCACCACCACTCCCCGCGCCCGGAACGTGCGCCGGCGCTTGCGGAACCAAGCCCCGGGGTGCTCGGTGACAACCTCGTAGCCCTCGGAGCCGTCGCTCGGCCCGAGCGGGCGGATATCGATCGCCTGGCGCTCGGGGATCACCTTCGCGCCGAGCTTCTCGGCGAACCAGAGGTAGTTCTTGACGAGCGTGTTCTTGGCGCCGTAGCGACAGCCGAGCATGCAGGAGCCGCAGCGCAGGCAGCCGGTGCGGGCGGGGCCCTCGCCGTCGAAAAACGGGTCTGCCACCTCCTCGCCCGCCGGGCCGAAGAAGATCCCCACGCGGGTGTGCTTGAACGTGTCCGAGACGCCAATCTCCTCGCCGTACTCCTTCAGCAGCTCATCGGCCGGCGTCATGCCCTCGTAGTCGGCGACCCCCAGCATCCGCTCGGCGACGTCGTAGTGCGGGCGCAGCTCGTCCTCCCACTCCGCGAGCCCGTCCCACTGGCGATCCTCAAAGAACGCCGGGCGCGCCCGGTAGAGCGTGTTGGCGTACCCGAGGCTGCCACCGCCGACGCCGTTGCCGGAGGCGATGAAGATGTCCTTGAAGAGCGTCAGGCGGAGGATCCCGCGCAGGCCCAGCCGCGGCATCCAGAAGTAGCGGCGAAGGCTCCAGGCGGACTCGGCGAAGTCCTCGTCGGCGAACCGGCGCCCGCACTCCAAGACCGCCACCGAGTGCCCCTTCTCGGCGAGGCGGAGGGCCGAGACGCTGCCCCCGAATCCGGAGCCGACGACGATCCAGTCATAGGGGTCGCGCTCGGCTGCCATTGCCGGAATCTAGCCGGAGTCCAGCTCGCGGGCAAGCGGCGCGAAGCCGGCGGCGTGCGCGTAGAGCTTGTACAGGCGAAACCCGGAGGCGAAGTCCTCGGAGCAGGCGCCGTTGAAGACGCCCATCGCCTCCTCGTCGGTGAGCGGCGGGGCCTCGATGCCCGGATCGCCGGGGTTCTGCTGGCTCCGGATGTCAGCGATCGTGGCGAGCTTCTGCTCCCTGGTGCCCTTGACCCAATCCCGGCACTGGGCGAGCGGCGCCACCGAGCCGGCGATCTCCTGGCCAACGCGATCCGTGCCGGAGATGTCGATTACCCCGGTGGGGGTCTTCGCGTCGTCGCTGCCGCAGCCGGCGCCGGCCAGTGCCAGCGCCGCCGCGGCGGCGCTGGCGATCAGGTGCGTGAGCCTGCTACGGCCGGGTGGCAAATTCCGTCTTGCCCGCGACCTCGTCCAGGGTCGCGGAGAGCTCGCGCCCCTGTGCGCTCGCCTCGTAGGCGGCCGCCTGGCGCTCGTAGGCGCGCTTCTCGCGCTCGGCCTTCGGGCTGCCCGGCTGCGACGGCATCTCGAACCAGTAACACAGGGGATGGTCCTCGGGGAGGTCGCCGCGAGACCACATCGCGCAGTCGAGCAGGATCGCCTCCTTGGCAGGGTCCCCACCCCCGACGCTCGTCCCGCAGTTCTCCGGCAGGAAGCCTGGGACCGACTGGCCCGCAACCGGTGACAACGCCGGGTCGCCGGTGAGGCTTGCGCGGGTGCCGTCCGGCCCGGTGTTGTCGTACCAGCAGTTCCCGTCGTTCAGCGGGAACTCGTCCCACCAGAAGTCGACTCCGTTGGGGAACGGGCCGTCGCTGCCATCGAGGCCGGTGACGTTGCCGAACATGGTCAGCTTCCTCATGCCGGGCGCCCGGAAGTCCGGCGGGACCTCTCCCATGTGGTTGTTGAAGTACTCGTTGTTGCACGACGTGGAGGCGATCCCGGAGGGCGGCCCGGTGGCCTCACAGGCGATGTCGGGGTCGGTGTTGCCCTCGACGTCGCCCGCGAGCGCGTCGGGGACGGCCAGCAGCACGGTCCCGTGGCGCCAGTTGTCGAACACCCAGTTGTCGTGGAACTCGCCCTGATTCATCCCGGCCCAGACCAGCCCGGTTCCGATCGGCTGTGGGATGTAGGGCTCGAACGGCGGGTCGGGCGTGTAGAGGTTGAGGTTGTTGGAGAAGATCACGTTGTGGTCGATCTTCATGCTGTCGGCCGGGAAGCCCGGGTGCCCCGGGGCCGAGAGCGTGTCCGAGGTGATCCCGTTGATGTTGCCGTAGACGTAGTTGCGGGTGAACCGGACCGAGTTGCCCATCGAGCCGGAGTACGCCATCACGTTGCCGTGGAAGTCGCACTTCTTGACCACCGTGTTGCTGCGCTCCTCCGGGTAAAACGACTCGTCACGGAACTCCCCGGTCTGCGGTGAGGCGCCAGGGTAGACGGCGGCGTCGCCCGCGCCGATGCCCTCGCAGTTCTTGATCATCTGGTGGTCGGACGTGAACGACAGGTGGCCGTAGTCGGCGTTCCAGTAGAACTTGACGCGGTCGAGCAGTGTGCCGTCGGTCTCCTCCGTGTAGAAGCCGTGCTCGAGCGCGCCGCGCAGGAGCATGTTGCTTACGACCAGGCCGTCCGAGCGGTCGGCGCGGATCACCACGTGCTTGGCGTGCTCGCCGGGCTGCGCAGCCGGGAGGCGGGGGTTCTCGTAGCCCTTGCCGGCGTCGATCAGGACGTTCTCCGGCCGCGGCCCGGAACCCTCGATCTGGAGGTTGCACCGGATGCACTCGCCCAGCTCCTGCTCGGGGATGCCGTGGCGGTCGGGGTCGGGGGTGGCGAGCGGGTCGCCCACGATCTTGCGGCCGGTGACGTGGATCAGGTTCTGGTCGTTCTCACAGGTCCCCTGGTACTCGTAGGAGGGCGTCAGGGCGCCCCGCTGGTCCTCCTGGAGCAGCGACGGGTTGCACCTCGGGTCGTTCAGGGGGGCGCGTCGCGACTTGGGCTCCGTGTAGCGACCGGGCATGATCACGACTCGGTCGTTGTTGCCGGAGGCGGTCACCGCGTCCTGGATGCTGTGGTACCGGCAACGCTTGAAGAGCGTGCGGTTGAGGTCGCGGAGCCGCTGCGCGCGGGCGGCGTTGAAGTCGTCCTTCGGCTGGCTCGGGCGCAGGCGGAAGCCGCGCCTCTCAGCCTTGTTGATGGCGGTCATCGCGTAGCGCAGCGACTTGGTGCCGCGCACACAGACCACGCGGACGTCGCCGGGGCCGGAGCGGGTGATCGCAGACGCCAGCGAGCGCGCCTTCGGCACCTTGCCGCCCGCGGCGGGCTTGACCGATGTGTCGGGCGCCGGGTCGGGCCAGTAGGAGGGCCGCTCGAGGTGGGCGAGCGCGAGCGCGGGGATGGCGAGCGAACCGGCGACGAGGGCTCCGGCGAGGAGCGGGAGCCGCGGGCGCGAAGGGCGTGACATGTGTTTTCTCTCTCTCAAGGGGCGGGCGACATTACCAGCGGTTCCGGCCGGGCGCGCCGGTTCAGTCGGCGTCCGGAGGCGCCATTTCGGCACCTTTTGACCCCCCTTAACCGCAAATCAACGTCTGAGTGTCGAAACTCCCATTGGAAAGCCATTTGCGGGCACGGTTGTGCTTTGACAGGCGACTTCCGCGACTGCTAGGTTCGCCCGGCGTACGGGGGGCCGCACGCAAACACGAAACCACCAACTTGTTCGGGTACGGGAGAAATTGAGTCGGTCAACTGCACTGAGCAGGATCGTCGCGCTGGCCGCGATCGTCGGGACGATCGTCGTCTTGGTGCTGCTTTTGGGCGGCGGCGACGACGCGTACCAGGTAACCGGCGAGTTCGAGAACGCCTCGCAGCTGGTACCGGGCAACGAGGTGGTCGTCGGCGGCGTCGCCGTCGGCTCGGTGAAGACGATCGAGCTCGGCGACGACGGCCAGGCTCTCGTCGACTTCACCGTCGAGGAGGACTACGCGCCGCTCAAGCGCGGCACGACGGCCACGGTTCGTTCCTACTCCCTCTCCGGCATCGCCAACCGCCAGGTCCAGCTCACCATTCCGCCCGATTCCACGGCGGGCGAGGAGATCCCGGCGGGCGGGAGCCTCTCCCAGTCCGAGACCGTCTCCGAGGTCGACCTCGACGAGCTGTTCAACACCCTCGACAAGGAGACCGTCGCCGACTTCAAGAACGTGATCAAGGGCTTCGAGATCTCCTACGACGGCGTCAGCAAGCAGGCCAACGAAGGTGTCAAGTACGCGAACCCGTTCCTCTCGACCTCG
Organism: uncultured Solirubrobacterales bacterium; assembly: GCA_963807385.1. Lineage (GTDB taxonomy): Bacteria > Actinomycetota > Thermoleophilia > Solirubrobacterales > 70-9 > JBDTSW01. The sequence continues at coordinate 1,338,053 of CAWEBQ010000002.1, read as the reverse complement.
CGCGGCCTGTTCGCCGAGCTCACCTTCGACGAGCGCGCCTTCGAGCAGCTGATCGTCGACACCGCGAACCTCTCCGGGGCGCTCGCCGCCCGCGCCCCCGACATCTCGGCCCTCGTCGGGAACCTGAACACGATGATGAACGCGATCGGCAACCAGAAGCTGGCGCTGGCGGAAGCGATCTCGAAGCTCCCCGACTTCATGCGTAACGCCAACACCACCTTCGTCAACCTCCGCGCTGCGCTCGATGACACCGACCCGCTGGTCGAGGCCTCGAAGCCCGCGGTCGCCGAGCTCGGGCCGTTCATCGACACCCTGCGCCCGACGATCGCCGACGCTGTGCCGACGATCCGCGACCTCGACGCCATCGTCAAGCGGCCCGGAGGGAACAACGATCTCGTCGAGCTCACCCGCGACCAGGTCGGCCTGGCCAGGCGCGCGATTGGCTCCGGTGCCCCCGACTGCGGCGGCGGCGACCTCTCCGACCCGGCCAACGGCGCGGGCGACAACGACTTCACGCAGGGTTCCTTCGGCGAGTCCGTCTGTGCCCTCACCAACGGCAACCCCACGCTCGCCGCGTTCCGCCCCTACACGCCCGAGCTCGTGGGCTGGTTCGACGACTTCTCCCACCCGGGCACGATCGACGCGCTCGGAGGCATTGGCCGGATCGGCACCAGCTTCAACCAGTTCACCTTCTCGGCCAACGGCCTGCCCGACCTTGGCCTCCCGGCCGACCCGAACGCCCTGATCGCGCCCGGTGGACCCGTCCAGACCGACCTCGACTTTAAGTGTCCCGGCTCCGAGGAGCGGCCCCTCCCGCCTTCCCTCGGCGAGGGCGGCAACCTGTTCACCGACGGCGGCAACGTCAACTGCGACCCCGGCGACGTGCTGAGGGAGCCATGAGGCGGATCGCGTTCATCTTCTCCGCGGTGGCCGCGACGGCCGCCACCTTCGCCGTCTCGGCTCCCGCCGACGACGAGCGCAGCTACCTGATCGAGATGTACAACGCCTTCGGCGTCGTCGAGGGCTCCGACGTGCGCGTCGCGGGCGTTAACGCCGGATCGGTCACGGGCCTCGAGGTGAACTCCGCCAAACGCGCGGTCGTCGAGGTCTCGCTCAGCGGGCCGCTCGCGGTCCTGGGCGAGGACACGACCTGCGCGACGGAGCCGCAGTCACTGATCGCCGAGTACTTCATCGACTGCCAGCCGGACGGCCCGGAGATGGAGACGAGTGGCGACATCGAGGATCCGGACGTCTCCGCCGAGAACGTCTCGCAGACCGTGCAGAACGACCTCGTCAACAACACGCTGCGCGAGCCGTTCAAGCGCCGGTTCCAGCTCCTGATCAACGAGTTCGGCACCGCGCTGGCCGGCAACCCGGAGAACCTGAACGAGGCGATCCGCCTGGGCGCGCCGGCGCTCACCTCCCTCGAGCAGGTGCTCGCCGTGATGGGCAAGCAGAACACGATCATCCGCGACCTCAACGTGGACTCGGACCGGATCATCGCGCGGCTGACCGAGCGCCGCGAGGACGTGGTCAGCTTCATCGAGGAGGCACGCGACACGGCTGCCGCGTCCGCGGAGCGCCGGGGCGACCTCTCGACCGACTTCGCCCTGCTCGACGACTTCCTGGCCGAGCTGAATCCGACGCTGGTTGAGCTCGAGAACGTCGCCCTCGAGACCACCCCGCTGTTCACCGACCTGCGCGCATCCGCGCCCGGGCTGAACGAGTTGATCACCAGCCTTCCCGCCTTCAACGCCGCGACCGACCGCTCGCTGGAGAGCCTCGGCGACGCCTCCCTGGTCGGCGAGAAGGCGCTGCGCCGCGGCAAGGAGGAGATCAAGGCCCTGGCCGATTCGGGCGCGAAGGCCACGTACGTCGGCGAGATGCTGGCCGACCTGTTCCGCGATCTCGACGATCCGGGCCGGGCGACCGAGGTAGACGCCCGAGCCCCGGGCGTCACCGGACGCTCCGCGCCGACCGGCTACACAGGCCTCGAGGGCCTCCTCAACTACGCCTACTACCAGGCGGCCTCGACCAATCAGTTCGACCAGGTCGGCCACCTGCTCCACTTCAGCCTGTACTACATCTTCAGCGGCCCGTGCGGTGAGTTCACAACGGGACGCAACCCCGAGACCGGCGAGATCGAGCTTCCGACCAAGGCGGGCGGCACGACGTCCACGCCATCGCTGGCCGGCCCCAACTCGACCCAGATCGCGAACTGCGTCGGCTGGCTCGGCGACACCCAGCCAGGCCTCGCCGACCCCGAGGGCGAGTTCCCGACGCTGCCGCCCTACGACGCCTCCGTCTGCCCCGCCGGAACCGAGCCGCCCCAGGCCGCGGCCACCCTGTGTCCCGGCACGCCCAAGCAGGGCAAGTCGGGCGAGACGAACGGCCAGCGATCCACCACGGCGCTGCAGGGCGGGGGCGCCGCGGGCGCGCCCGGCGCCGGCCCCGACGGCGGCCTGCTCCCGGACCTTCCGCTCCCCAACGCCGGCGGCCCGAACATCCCCGACGACCTCGAGGATCTCCTCGACCTACCGCCGCGCGCGCTGAACGCGCTGCCCAACCGCCTGCAGGACCGCCTCCGCGAGCTGAGGCGCCTGAGCGACCGGAACGGGAACGGCGGCGGCAACGGCGGGGGCCGCGGCAACGGTGGCCGGGGCGGCAACGGCGGCAGCCCGGTGAACGACCTCCTCGACTTCCTCCTGGGTCCGTGACATGAGAGGTCGTAGCCCATTCCAGTCGCTTGCCGCCTCGCCGACGATGGTCGGCGCGGTCACGGTCCTGATCGCGGTCGTCGCGGTGTTCCTGGCCTACAACGCCAACAACGGCCTGCCCTTCGTGCCCGTCTACAGGGTCTCCGTCGAGGTCCCGAACGCCGCGCGCCTGACGACCAACAACGAGGTGCGCATCGGCGGCCACCGAGTTGGCGTTGTCGAGTCGATCGAGCCGTTCCAGACCTCGGGGGCGCAGACCACCGCCGACAGCGGCGACACCGTCGCCGCGGGGGCGGCGAACGACACCAGCGGCGTCGGGGCCCTCGTCAACCTGAAGCTCGACAAGACCGCCGAGCCGCTTCCCCAGGACTCGATCTTCCGGGTGCGCTACCGCTCCGCCTTCGGCCTGAAGTACCTCGAGGTCGTGCGGGGGACCGGCGAGGGCGCACCCGAGGGCTTCACCTTCGACGGCACCGACGACGGCGGGGTGTGCACGCTGCCGGCGACGGCCGATCGGCCTCCCGGTGCGGGCGCGTCGGGCAACGGGTGCTTCCAGGAGCAGACCGAGTTCGACGACATCGCGAACACCTTCGACAGGGAGACCCGCGAGAACGCGCGCCGCAACCTGACCGGCTACGGCGACGCGTTCGCCGGCCGGGGCTTCTCGCTGAACCTGGCGATCGCGAACCTGAAGCCGCTGATCGTCAACCTGAAGCCGGTCGCGGACGTCCTGATCGAGCCCGGGACGAGGTTCGCCCGGTTCTTCCCCGCCCTCGGAAGGGCCTCGAGCATCGTCGCCCCGGTCGCCGAGGAGCAGGCCGAGCTGTTCACATTTATGGCGACGACGTTCGCGGCGATCTCCTCGGATACCGAGGCGCTCAAGGAGACGATCTCCGAGGGCGTCCCGACGCTGCAGACCGGCATCGAGACGCTGCCGCGGCAGATCCCCTTCCTGCGCGACTTCGCGACCCTCTCCGCCGCCCTGCGTCCGGGCGTCGCCGATCTGCGGATCACCCTGCCGACCCTGAATGAGGCGATCGACGTCGGCACGCCCGTCCTCAACCGGTCGGTCTCGATGAACACCCGCCTCGAGGGCGTGCTCGGGGAGCTGCTCCAGCTCGTCAACCAGCCGACGACCCGCAGCGCCCTGCTGCGGCTCGGCGAGACCTTCAGGACGGCCGCTCCGCTCGCGCGCTGGGTGGTCCCGGCGCAGACCAACTGCAACTACTGGAACTACTGGTTCACGAACGTGCCGAACGGGCTCTCCGATCCCGACTCCATCGGCTTCACCTTCCGCCAGGCTCTGACCAACTACCCCCCGGGACCGGTGGGGTTCAACCTCCCTGGGCTCGGCCCGCGGATCATCCCGGGCGAGGTCGAGACGCCGATGGCCGGCTACAGCGGGATCCAGTCGAACGGCAAGGTCGGTGGTTCCGCACCATCCGATGGCGGTGTGAGCTACTCCGCGGGCGAGTTCGCCCCCTACAAGTTCCCGATCACCTACGGCCCGGTCTACGGCCCCGCGGGCCAGAACCTCCCCGGCCAGGACCTCGACGACTGTCAGGCCGGCCAGCAGGGCTACCCGCTGGGCCGTCTCCAGCTGCCCGGCCAGGCGGACGAGAACCCCGCGATAGGTGTTGCCGACCTTCCCGGATCGCGCGGCCCAACCACCCTCTTCTGGAACCAGGACTCCACCCGCGAGCTGCGTGATACGCGCGTGCAGAGCCGCCAACCGCTCACCTGGGACAACCTGCGATGAGGACCACCGGCTCGAAGCGGCGCATGCCGAACTGGGCGGTCGGGTTGATCCTGATCCTTGTGATCGGCGTCGGATCGATCTTCGCCTACACCAAGAAGCTCCCGTGGGACGACCCGCATGAGGTTCAGGCGGTCTTCGAGACCGCCCAGAACCTGCGACCGAAGTCCCCGGTGCGGATCGCCGGCGTCAACATCGGCGAGGTCACGAAGGTCGAGCCGCTCACCAACGACTCGCCACAGCTCACGGCGCAGGCCGACGGCGAGGAGACGCCGCCGGCCGATGGCCAGGCGGAGTCCGCGGCGCTGGTGACGATGTCGATCAACGAGGAGGGCCTCCCCCTCCACGAGGACGCGCAGTTCCAGCTGCGGCCGCGCCTCTTCCTCGAGGGCAACCTGTTCGTCGATACGAAGCCCGGCAGCCCGAACGCCCCCGCGGTGGAGGAGAACCACACCTTCCCGGTCAACCAGACCGCCAGCTCGGTGCAGATCGACCAGGTCTTCACGACCCTCCAGTCGGACGTTCGGGCGAACCTGCAGACGTTCCTCGACCAGTTCGGCAACGCGCTCATCAAGTACGACGGCGCCAAGGGCTTCCAGGAGCTCTACCGCTCGTCGGCGGGGGCCTTCAAGTACACGTCGATCGTCAACGAGGCGCTGCAGGGCAAGCGCACCCACGACCTCTCGGGCCTGATCCGGAACCTCGACCGGGTCGTCGCGGCCCTCGGCTCGAACGAGCTGGCCTTGCAGAACCTCGTCACCAACTTCCGCGTGGTGTCGGGCTCCTTCGCCGCCGAGTCCGCCTCGCTGGAGCAGGCGATCGCCAAGCTCCCGGACGTCTTCGACGCCGCCGAGCCCGCGTTCGCCAGCCTGAACGACTCGTTCCCGCCGCTACGCGCCTTCGCCCGCGAGGCGCTGCCCGGCGTGCGCTCCACGGCGCCGGCCCTTCGCGCGGCGACTCCCTTGATCCAGCAGCTGCGGCTGCTGGTCTCCCAGCCGGAGCTCCGCGGCCTCGTCTCCGATCTGCGTCCGACGATCCCGGACCTGGCTCGGCTCTCCGCCCGCACCAAGCCCCTGCTGACGCAGTTCCGCCGGGTCTCGAGCTGCTTCAACGAGGCGATCATCCCGTGGTCGAACGACACCGTCAACCCGCCTGCCACCTACCCGGCCAAGCTCCAGCCCCAGGGCACGGTCGCCGAGGAGACCTCCTCCGCCCTCGTCGGCATCGCCTCCGAGAGCCGCTCGGGCGACTCCAACGGTCAGTACATCCGCGTCGAGGCCGGCGGTGGCTTGAACACCATCCTGATCCCCGGCGGGGCGCCCGACGGGGTCTCCGACGCGGCCGGCCTGCTCGACTTCCCCCTGCTCGGCGGCATGCCGAGCGTCCACGGCAATCTCGCCGACTCCAAGCGGCCCGAGTTCCACCCCGAGGTTGCCTGCGAGACGCAGGATCCGCCCGATCTGGGCGCGTCGGGCGTGACGTCGGGCGACGCGGGGGTCAGCACCCCGCCCAACCCGGTCGGCCTCGACGATCTGATCGACATCATCAACGACATCATTCCGTTGCTCCCGCCCCGCGCCGCCGCCCAGCTCAACAGGCAGTCCGCGGACTACCTCCAGGCTCAGGAGGCGGGCGATCCCGAGGCCCTCTCGAAGGCGAACGCCGCCCTGATGCGCACCTTCCAGAAGGCGGGCGTCGAGCTGGGCGCGTCCTCCGATGCGAGCGGGGCTGACGCTGAATCCGGCTCGACGCCGGCCGAGACCGAGGTCGGCGGCTGATGGCCCTCGCGATTCGCAAGAACCTGCGCTACATCATCGCCATCGGCGTGCTGGTGGCGATCGCCCTCGGGATCACCTATTACATCTTCCAGGAGCAGCGGCTGCGCATTCCGATCCTCGAGGAGAAGCCCTTCGAGCTGAAGGCCGAGTTCGAGACCGCTCAGGCGGTCGTGCCCGGACAGGGCCAAACGGTGCGCGTGGCGGGCGTGCGGGTCGGCGATGTCGCCGACGTCGAGGTCGAGGGCGGCGTCGGCGTGGTCACGTTCGCGATCGACCGCAAGTTCCTGCCCGTCTACAAGGACGCCACCCTCCTGCTGCGCCCCACCACCGGGCTCAAGGACATGTTCTTCCAACTCGACCCCGGCACCTCCGCCGCCGGCGAGTACGAGGAGGGTTCCACCGTTCCGGTCTCCAACACGGCGCCGGACGTGAACCTCGACGAGGTGCTCGAGGCGCTCGACTCCGACACGCAGGCCTATCTGAAGCTGCTCCTCGTGGGGGCGGGGGAGGGGCTGGACGGCCGCGACAAGGACCTGGGCAAGCTGCTCGGCGGGCTTGGCCCGATCAACGAGCACCTCCGCCAGCTGAGCTCCAAGGTGGCCCAGCGCCAGCAGAACGTGCGCAACCTGGTGCACAACTTCAACGTCCTCACGGGCCGCGTGGCCCAGGCCGACAACGACCTGGTCGAGCTGGTCTCGACCTCCAACTCGGCGCTGGGCGCGATCGCCGAGCAGGACCCGAGCGTGCGCCGCGCCGTCCAGCTGCTCGGGCCGACCCTCACGCAGGCCGAATCCACGCTCACGGAGGTGGCCAAGTTCGCCGACGTGCTCGGGCCGACCTTCGACGACCTGCGCCCCTTCGCGCGCAACCTCGACGAGGCCAACGGCTCGCTCGAGACGCTGGCCAACAACGCGACGCCGGTGCTCGAGGACGAGATCCGGCCGTTCGTGCGCGCCGCCCGCAAGCCCGTGCCCGACCTGCGACGGGCCGCCGCCCGCTACTCGAGCGCCGCGCCCCGCCTGACGGCCGTCGGCAGGAAGCTCAACAAGCTCACGAACATGGCCGCGAACAACCCGGATGTCAACGGCGACGGCGACGGCCAGGATCCCACCGGGACCCCCAACCGCGACGAGGGCTACCTCTACTGGGCCGGGTGGCTCGGCCACAACGGAAACCTGGCGTTCAACACGGCCGACGGCAACGGCCCGTGGCGCCGGATCTACTTCACCGCCGGCTGCAACCAGCTGATGAACATCCTTACCGGCGGCTCCGGCGGCCTGATTCCGACCCCCCCCGGTGCGGGCGAGGAGGAGGATGCCCTGCTGCAGCAGGTGCGCGGCCTGATAAGCGGTGTCGGCACCCTCTTCGCCCCCGGAGGCCTGTGCGACTGATGACCCCGCGATCCGACATCCACACGGAGGTGAGCGGCTGATGCAGAAGCAGGCCCCCAGCGTCGGTCGCATCCTGATTGCGGTCGGCTTCACGCTGTCGTGCTTCGGACTGATGCTGTTCCTTTGGATCGCCTTCGGCGGGCCGATCCCGCTGAAGCCCGAGAGCTACAAGGTGACCGCGTACTTCCCGGAGACCACCACGCTGGCCCGAGAATCCGACGTCCGCATCAGCGGGGTCTCGGTCGGCAAGGTCAAGGACCTCTCGCTGGCGCCGCCCGAGTACCGCGTCGAGGGCAACGACACAACCGAGGCCGTGATGGAGATCCGGCCCGAGTTCGCTCCGATCTCCGAGGACACCAGGGCCATCCTGCGCCAGAAGACCCTGCTCGGCGAGACCTACATTGAGCTGACGCCAGGCACCGAGCCGGGCGGCGAGGAGGTTCCAGTGTCGGTGGGCGCGGCGGCCAACGTCTCCGACGCCGAGGCGGAGAACGTCAAGACCCTCGCCGAGGGCGAGACGCTCGGCATCCAGCAGACGCAGGACTCGACCCAGATCGATGAGATCTTCAACGCGCTGGACGAGGAGACCAGGCAGTCCTTCCAGCGCTGGCTCGCCAGCTCCTCCGACGCGATCGAGGGGCGCGGGCTGGACCTGAACGATGCCTTCGGGAACCTCGGCCCGTTCGTCGAGGACGCGGCCGGCCTGCTCGAGATCCTGAACCGCCAGAAGGTGGCGCTCAAGGGCCTCGTCCGCGACACCGGCACGGTGTTCGAGGCGCTGACCGAGCGCGACCAGGCGCTGGCAGGGGTCATCACCGGCTCCAACGCGACCTTCGGGGCGCTCGCCAGCGAGGACGAGGCGCTCGCGGAGTCGTTCCAGATCCTGCCGACCTTCGAGCGCGAGTCACGCCTCACCTTCGACCGGCTGGACGAGTTCCAGGCGGACACCCGCCCGCTGATCCAGGACCTGATCCCGATCGCGAACGACCTCTCGCCGACGCTGGCCTCCGTGCGGCGCCTCTCGCCGAACCTGAAGAGCCTCTTCGAGGATCTGGACGTCCTGATCCGGGTCAGCAGGACCGGCCTCCCCGCGCTCGAGCGCACGCTCAACGGGCTGGCGCCGGTGCTCGACGCGCTCGACCCGTTCCTTACCAACCTCAACCCGGTGCTCCGATATCTCGGGTTCCAGAAGGGCACCATCACCGACTTCCTCTCGGCGCCGGGCGTCGCCCTGTCGAACTCGATCGACCCGATCGACCCTAACCAGGACGCGCCCCGTCATTACCTGCGCCAGCTCGGCTACACGGGCGCCGAGACGCTGGGCGTGCACGAGGTGCGCCTCAACACCAATCGCTCCAACGGATACCTGGCGCCGGGCGCCCTCACCGACTTCACAGCGGCCTCGTCGGGCATGTTCCCCAGCTTCGATTGCCGCAACCTCGACTACGAGCCGTCCACCGCGCCAGGCTCGCCCGAGGCGCTCAGCGAGGAGATCCACACCGCGGCCAACCCGAATCCGAACGCCGTGGCTCCCGTCGGCACCACCTTCGCGCCCTGCATCATCGAGGAGCCCTTCCCCGGCGGCTTCGGGTCCGGGCGCTTCCCGACGCTCTTCCAGGATCCCTGAGAACACGTCTAGGATCCCTCGGCCGCCAACCGGTGGCACGGAGAGGAGAGAGTGGCGCTTTTCGCGAGCGATGAGGATGTCTACGAGACGCTCGGCAGGCTGTTCACCGACATCGCGGCGGATGAGGATCTGGCGTCGAGGTTCCGCGAAGCGAACACGGTCGTGCGCTACGCGTACTCGGACCCGGACGCCACGATCACGGTCCGGCTCCAGGAGGAGCAGCCCGCCAGGGTTGACTTCGGCGAGACCGATATGGAACCGGAGGTGACGATGTCCATGTCGGCGGACATCGGGCACAGGTTCTGGCTCGGCGGAGTGAACGTGACCGTCTCGCTCGCGCGGGGCGAGATCCGGGCGACGGGGCCGGTCGCGAAGATCCTCAAGCTGGTGCCGCTGGCGAAGCCGGTCTTTCCCCGGTACCGGGCCCAGCTCGAGGCGCAGGGACGACAGGATCTGATCGAAGCGTCTGTGGTGGGGGGAGGATGAGCGACGGCGCAGACGCGAGTTCCTGGGCCGGGATCGTCCAGGAGGTCGGCAGGCGGCGTGAGCTGACCTACGACGCCGTCGGCGGGCTCAACCCGCGTGGCGGGCCCGCGGCGCTATGTCCCGGGGGGAGCAACCGGCTGGTGGGGCAGCTCTCCGAGGGCTTCTGGGGCGGCTCCTGCGACGCCGACGAGCACGAGGAGGGGTCGCTGTTCCGCAAGTCGGTGATCCCGCATGCGGTGCTGGCGAAGGCTCATGTGCCGGACCTGGCCGAAGCGATGCCGCCGTTCAACGTCGAGTCGCTGGAGGGCAGCGCCGAGGACCTGATCGAGCGCCGGGCCGCCCGGAACAAGGTCCAGTTCGAGTCGATCGAGTTCAACCAGCGCTTCCTCGCGACGGTGCCGAGCGAGTACGACCCGGTCGCCCTGAGGGAGATGTTCAGCCCCGGGTTCCTGGATTGGGTGACCACGATCGAAAGGGAGGTCGACTTCGGCGTCTCCGAGGGCCAGCTCTACTTCCACTGGCGCCTGCGCGAGCTCACCCGCGAGGAGTACGAGGCCGCGCTCGACTCGGGCGCGGGGCTCTTCACCCGGGTCTGCCGGGAGGTCGAGGAGCACGGCGTCCACACCTACCTCCCGGGCCCGTGGCACGCCGGACTCGAGCCGTTCCCGGACTCCCCGGCCGCTCAGTCCTCGGGGTAGTCCGGGTCGCCGGGCAGCACGACGCGCCAGTCCTCGCGCGTCCCGATCACCTTCGGGAGGATCGGCTCGCCGCCGCGCTCGGCGGCGGCCGCGAGCACCTCGTCGGAGGTCTCGTAGGTCAGGAGGGTCTCCAGCGTCTTGAGGGTGGGGAACACCAACTCGATCTCATTGGCGGCGTTGCGGTCCAGCGCCAGGCGCGGGCTCATCCAGGCGACCTCGGTGATCTCGGCGTCGTCGGGCTTCGGCGCGGCGTGCGGCGGCGCCAGGGCCACGTAGAAGCGCGTGTCGAAGCGAACCGGCACCTCCTCCGGCGTGATCCACCGGATCCACTGGTGGAGCTCGGCCGGGTCCACCTCAACCCCCACCTCCTCCTCCAGTTCGCGGGCACCGCAGACCCGGTAGGCCTCGTCCTCGGGGTGGGCCTCCAGCTCCTCGGCGTCCACGGATCCCCCCGGGAAGACCCAGACGCCGGGCATGAAGGAGGCTCCCTCGGTCCGCCTGCCGAACAGCACCTCGAGTCCGCGATCGCCATGCCTTCCGCCGCGCCGCAACAGGATCACGGTCGACGCAGGACGGGGTGTGGCCGGCTCATCACTCATCGGGCGAGCGCAATCTATCCGCGATACCCTGCCGCGCGATGGAGGCAGGCACCCAGACGCAGCAGGTTTGGATCTGCACGTCGTGCGGATTCATCTACGACCCCGACGAGGGCGACCCCGATGGCGGCATCCCTCCGGGCACCCCGTTCAGCGAGATCCCCGACACCTGGTTCTGTCCCGTGTGCGGGGCGCGCAAGTCGGATTTCGAACCCTACGAGGAGTAGGTCACCGCGCTCGTTGAGGGACTGACGCGGAGATCTGGCCGCCGCCGGTTAGCTCGTGGCTCAGGCAGCCCTGGCAACCGGATGGCCGGCGGCGACCGGCGTCCGAGCGAGTTCGCTCGGCTGGCCGTAGGCCGAGGCGTGGGCCGAGGCGATCGAATCCGCGGTGATCGCGACCAGCCGGCTGAGTTCCGCCTTCGAGATCGCCAGGGGCGGCATCAGCACCATGGTGTCGCCGAGAGGCCGGATGACGGCGCCCCGTTCGCGAGCCTCGAGCGTGACGCGATGCCCCATCCGCACGCTCGGCGCGTGGTCGCCGAGGTCGATCCCGACCATGAAGCCCCGGCCGCGAACCTCGGCGACCTCGGGCATCGCGTCGATCTCATGCAGGAGCTCGCCGAGCAGGCGGATCTTCGGCTGCAGACGAAGCAGCGTGTGCTCGCGCTCGAAGGCCTCCAGGCTCGCGAGCCCGGCCGCGCAGGCGAGCGGGTTGCCGGTGAAGGTGTGCCCGTGGAAGAAGGTCCGAAAGTCCTCGTGCGCCCCGAGGAACCCCTCGTAGACCCGCTCGGTGGCGAGGGTCGCAGCGAGCGGCAGGTAGCCGCCCGTCAGGCCCTTGCCGACGCACATGAAGTCGGGGGAGACCCGCTCCTGCTCACACGCGAACATCGTCCCGGTTCGCCCGAAGCCGGTGGCCACCTCGTCGCAGATCAGGAATGTGCCGTGTTCGTCGCAGAGGCGCCGGACCGCGCTCAGGTAGCCGGGCGGCTGCACCCGGATGCCGGCCGCGCCCTGGACCAGGGGCTCCACGATCACCGCCGCAATCTCGTCCCCGCGCTCGGCGAGCAGGCTCTCGAGCTGAGCCGCGTCGCCGGGGCGCACGTGGTGGGCGTCGAAGAGCAGCGGGCCGTAGGCGGAGTGGAAGAGGTCGATCCCGCCGACGGAGACGGCCCCGACCGTGTCGCCGTGGTAGGCGTCGGTGAGCGACACGAACGACGTGCGCCGCGCGTCCTCGCCGCCGCGCTGGTGCCAGTACTGAAACGCCATCTTGAGCGCGATCTCGGTCGCCGTCGAACCCGAGTCCGAGTAGAAGACCCGCTCGAGCCCCGGCGGCGAGATCTCCGCCAGCCGCTCCGCGAGCTGGGCCGCAGGCGCGTGCGTGAGGCCGAGCATCGTCGAGTGGGCGACCCGGTCGAGCTGCTCCCGGATCGCCCGGTCGATTCCCTGGTGCCGATGCCCGTGGACGTTGCACCACAGCGAGGAAACGCCGTCGATGTAGCGCCGTCCGTCGGTCCCGATCAGGTCAGTCCCCTCGGCCCGCTCGATCACGGGGGGTTCGGCATCCTCCCAGTCCCGTTGCTGCGTGAACGGATGCCAGAGGTGCTGCCTGTCGAGCTGACCGATCTGCCCCGTCATTCGCTGCGGGCGACCATAGATGCGCTCGCGGCGGGAAAAGGAGGGCTATAAGTCCCCCGGCCGAAGCGCCGGCCACCCCTCCGGATCGTCGAGCGCGAGCTGCTCCAGCGTCAGGATCTCCGTCCCTGACAGGAGCCCGAGCGACGAGCGGTTCGAGGCCTCCACCGGGCTCGGCCTGGTGGGCCAGGGAGTGAGCACGACCGCCATGACCTCCAGCCCCGCAGCCCGCACCGCCTCGACGGTGAGCAGCGTGTGATTGATCGTCCCGAGCCCCGGGTGCGCCGCGACCACCACCGGCAGCGAGAGGTCCCGCGCGAGATCTCGCACCAGGTAGCCGAGCGTGAGGGGGACGCAGAACCCGCCGACGCCCTCGCAGACGATGGCGTCGGCGGCCGCGGCCGCGGCGCGCGCCGCCTCCCGCAGCCGGTCCGGGCTGATCGGCTCTCCTGCGAGCTCGGCGCCCAGGTGTGGAGAGACCGGCGGCCCGTACCGGTACGGCGAGATCTCGTCGTCGGCCTGCCCCGACGCGGCGGCGATCCTCAGAAGCTCGTGATCGGGCGGCCTCCCCGAGGCGGCGCAGTCGTCGAGCCCGCTTTCTGCCGGCTTGAACACCGCGACGCTCTCACCCGCGGCGTGGAGGGTCCGGGCGATCGCGGCTGCCACGACCGTCTTCCCGACCTCGGTACCGGTGCCGGTCACGAAGACGCCCCTCACTCCGCGGCCTTGATCGCTCGTTCGATCGCCCCGCGCCCACCGGTCAGCGTCGGCGGTCCGTGTGAGACCAGCACCCGCTCGATCGGAAGCTCCAGCAGTGGCCGCAGGGCCTGCGCGACGTCGGCGGGGGAGACCTCCCGGCCCAGGTAGTCCAGCCACGACGGCGGGCAAATGCGCAGCTGGCCGGCCCGTTGCCCGCCGAGCAGGCGGTCGCCCGCCACGAGGGCCCGGTGGCCCGAGAGCCAGAACATCGTCTCGCCAGCGCCCTCGATCGCGACCGGCTCCACGCCGTCCGGAAGCGCCGCCGCGCCTCGCGACGTGGTTGCGCCGTAGCGCGCGACGATCGCGTCGCGGCTTCGCCGGTGCCACTTGAGCGTGCACAGGGCGTGGACCTCGCCCCCGGCCTCGCGCCGGCGCTCGTCGAGCCAGCGCCACAGCGCATCGGCTCCCTCTGGCACGAGGGCGTCGATCAGGACGAGCGCCCCGCCCGTCGCGAGGGCGACGCTTCCGACCTCGCGCGGCCAGTCCCCGGTGCTGGCCCTCCTGGCGCCGGCGCTCCACTCGGGATGCCCAGCCGTCCAGCGCCACAGGCCGGAGTCGATCTGGGTGATGTCGGCGGGCGCGAGCACGCCCGCCACTCTATGAGGGCACGGCTACGCCGCGCGCTCGATCCGGGCGTGCTCCCCGGTTGATGCCCGGCCCGCCTGCGGCTCGGCCAGGCCGACCTCACGGGCCGCCTGCCCGATCACCCGGGCGGCGTTGCGCAGCTCATCCGCGGAGTGGGTGGCCATCACCGCCAGCCGCAGGCGGGACGTGCCCTCCGGGACCGTGGGCGGCCGGATCGCCTGGGCGAAGACGCCGCGCTCGAGCGCGTGCTCGCACAACGCCATCGCCCGTCGCGCGTCTCCCACGACGACCGGCACGATCTGGGTTCGCGAGCCGCCCAGGTCGAGCCCGTACGCCCCCAGGGCCTCGCGGAGGGTCGCGGCGTTGCGCCGGAGCTGCTCGACGATCCCCGGGTGCTCGCGGAGGATCGAGAGCGCGGCGAGCGCGGCCCCCACGGAGGGCGGCGGCGGAGCGGTGGAGTAGATGAAGGGGCGGGCCGTGTTCAGCAGCAGCTCGGCCACCTGAGCCGATGCGCAGACGTAGGCGCCGTAGCTGCCGAGCGCCTTGCCGAGCGTCCCGACCACCACGTCGACCTGCCCGGAGAGCCCCGCCGCGGCCACGGATCCCCGGCCCCCGGGGCCAAGGGCGCCGGTGCCGTGGGCCTCGTCAACCACCAGCATGCACCCGTGGCGCCCCGCGAGCTCGTGGAGGTCCGGGAGCGGCGCGATGTCGCCGTCCATCGAGAAGACGCCGTCGGTGACGATCAGCGCGGCCCGCGACCCGGCGCGGCGCAGGCCCCACTCGAGGTGCTCGGTGTCGCGGTGGCGGTAGACGAAGACCTCCGATCGGCTCAGCCGGCACCCGTCGATGATGCTCGCGTGGTTGAGCTCGTCGGAGAAGACCACCTCGCCCGGCCCGCTCAGCGCGGCGATCGTGCCCGTGTTCGCCAGATAGCCCGAGCCGAACAGGAGCGCCGCCTCGGAGCCCTTGAACGCGGCCAGTCGCTGCTCCAGCGTGCGATGAAGGGTCATCGTGCCCGAGATCAGGCGCGAGCCGCCCGCCCCCGCCCCGAAGCGCTCGGCCGCCTCGGCGGCCGCGGCCCGAACCCTGGGGTGGTCGGCGAGCCCGAGGTAGTTGTTCGAGCACAGAAGGAGCGCCTCACCGCCGTCGAGGAGCACCCGCGAGCGCTGCGGCCCCTCAATCGTCCGCAGGCGCCGGTGAAGCCCGCGGCGCCGAAGCTCGGCGAGCCGCGCGGCGACGTCCCTCACGCGACGTGCGGGGCCCCGCCGTCGCCCTGGCCGGCGGCGCTCGGGTAGGGGGGAGGCTGCTTCTTGGTCTTGATCACCCGCAGCTGCGTGGAGGGATCCCAGAAGTTCGCCTCGGCCTGGCTGTCGATCAGCTCGTCCACGGGCGTGCGGGGCGCCTCGCCGTCCAGCCAGCCGTCGCGGTTGTCGGGCCGGGGGTTGGACCCGTTGTCCTCCTGTCGCGCGACGTTCAGCCCCAGCTCCTCGAACATCTCGCGGTCGTCAGCGGGCTCGGCGCCGAGCGTGGTGAGGAAGTTGCCCATCATCACGCCGTTCAGCCCGGCCTTGACGGCCAGCGGCTGCAGCTCGTCGAGGTTCTCAACCCGACCGCCACAGAGGCGGAACAACGCGTCGGGGAGGATCAGGCGGAAGACCGCGACCCACTTGACGACGTCCCAGGGGTCCATCAGCGGGCGGTCCCCGAACTTCGTGCCGGAGCGCGGGTTGAGCAGGTTGATCGGGACCGAGGTCGGGTTGATCTCGGTCAGCTCGAACGCCATCTCGACCCGCTGCCGCGGGCTCTCGCCGAGGTTCAGGATCCCCCCGACGCAGGTCTCCAGGCCGGCGTCGCGCACCGCGTCGATCGTGCGGATGCGCCCCTCGTAACGAACGGTGGTGGAGACGTCGTCGTAGTAGGAGCGCGCGGTCTCGACGTTGTGATGGACGCGCTGGACGCCAGCGTCCTTCAACCGCTTGGCGCGGGCGGGAGAGATGTGCCCGACCGAGACGCAGCGCTTCAGGTTGGTGTTCGCCGAGACCAGCTTGGCGCCCTCGACGATGGCCTCGAAGTCCCGCTTCGAGAGCCCCTGCCCCTGCGTGACCATGCAGAAGCGGTGGGCTCCGGCGGCCTCGGCGGCGCGCGCGTGCTCCAGGATCTGCTCCGGGCTCATCATCGCGTGCATCGGCGTATCCGCCTCCGCGTAGCGTGACTGAGCGCAAAAGCCGCAGTCCTCGGCGCAGCCGCCGGACTTGGCGTTGACCAGGGAGCACATGTCCGTGGAGTCACCGAACCGCTCCTGCCGCACCGCCCAGGCCCGCTCGACGAGCCCGCCGATGTCGTCGTGGTCGGTCAGCTCGCCCAGCGCGAGCGCCTCATCGAAGCTGATCAAAGACGCCATCCGTGTAGACGCAAGGCTAGGCACGGCCTCGGACGGCCCCCGGGGCAGGGCCCGGGCTAGTCCTCCACGGGAGCGTCGGAAAGCGATTCCCAGAGGTAGATGCACGCGAGCGAACGGTGCGGGCGCCATGGCTCGGCGATCCTGGTGAGCTCATCCTTTCCCGGCAGCTCGTCGAGCCCGTAGCGGAGCTGCACCGCCTTGCGGATCCCCAGATCGCCCGTGGGGAGGACGTCGGGGCGCTCGAGGAAGAACATCAGGAAGACCTGCGCGCTCCACTCACCGAAGCCGCGGACGGCGACGATCTCCTCGATCACCTCGTCATCGGAGCGGCCGTCGAGGCGATCGAGCTCGAGGCTGCCGTCGCGGATGTGCTCGGCCAGGCTCCGCATGTACTCGACCTTCCGGCCGGACAGCCCGCACGCCCTGAGGTCCGCCTGCGGCGTTGCGAGCAGCTCCTCGGGAGCCGGGTGCCTGCCCCCGTAGAGCTCGAGGACCCGCCCGTGGATCGTGAACGCGGCCTTGGCCGAGAGCTGCTGGCCGATCACGGTTCGCAGGAGGGTCCCGTAGGCGTCGCCGGCCGGCCGACCGCGCCGCCGCCGCTCGCGCGTCATCTCGCCGGTCTCGCTCATCAGCCCTGCCAGCACGGGATCGGAGGCGGCGAGCTCCGCGTGCGGGCCGCCCGGCACGGCCTACTCCCCGCGCCAGCGGGGCTCGCGCTTCTCGGAGAACGCGCGGATGCCCTCCCGGAAGTCCTCGGAGGCGAAGCACGAGCGGCGCAGCTCGACGAGCTCGCGCTCCTGCTCTGGGCTCAGCACCGCGTTGCGCGCGAGCGTCTCGATCGCGCGCTTGTTCCCGCGGGTGGCGAGCGGCGCGTTCCGGGCGATCCGGGCGGCCAGCTCCACGCCCGCGTCGGTGATGTCGCTCGCGGCCACCACCCTGTTGACGAGCCCGATGGCCTCGGCGTGAGATGCGTCGAGGTTCTCGCCGAGGAGGAAGAGCTCCTTCGTCCGCGGGATCCCGATCACGTCGATGAACCGCTGCAGTCCGGTGTGACCATAGATCAGGCCGAGCTTGGCCGGCGGCATCCCGAGCTTGGCGCCCTCGGCGCAGATCCGCAGGTCGCAGCGGACCGCCAGCTCCAGGCCGCCGCCCAGCGCGTGGCCGTTGATCGCCGCGACCACGGGGTAGGGATGGGCGCTGATCGCCTCCATCGCAGCGTGGAAGGGGTGAGCCACCAGAGCCTCCGCGTCGTCGGAGAACGTGGCGTCCGGGATGCCGCCGATGTCGTATCCCGCCGAGAAGGTCGAGCCCTCGCCCGTGATCAGCACGCACCGCGTCTCGATGCCGTCGTCGAGCGCCGGGAGGCCCTCGGCGATCGCGTCGAGGACCGCGTGGTCGAGCGCGTTGCGCTTGTCGGGATTCGACAGGGTGAGCCGGGCCACGGCCTCGGCCGGCCGGTCGAGCTTCAGCTCGCCGGGCACGCGGGCCTGGGGCGCGACAGACGAGTTCCAGCACGACGAGGACGTCCCCCTCCTGGACGGACTGACCCTCCTCGCACTTGACCTCGGCCACGGTTCCGTCGTCCTCGACCTCGACCGGCATCTCCATCTTCATCGACTCGAGGATCACGACGGTGTCGCCGTCGGAGACCTGGTCTCCGACCTTGACCTCGATCTTCCAGACGGTGCCTGTGATGTGGGCTTCGACGTCGATGCTCATTGGCGCGGCAGAATACCCTGCGGCGGGGAGGCCAACCCGTTCGGCGCGACGGAAGGGCGGCCTCATAGACTCAACGACCGATGACTGCAGCGTTCCGCACCCCCGACGAGCGGTTCGAGGAACTGCCGGACTTCGCCTTCGAGCCCCGTTACCGAGAGGTTGATGGGCTGCGGCTGGCGCACCTCGATGTCGGCGAGGGCCGGCCGCTCGTACTTTTCCATGGCGAGCCGACGTGGTCGTACTTGTGGCGGAAGGTGATCCCGCCGCTCGTGGACGCCGGGTACAGATGCATCGCCCCCGACTACGCGGGCTTCGGCCGCTCCGACAAGCCGACAGACCTCGAGTGGTACTCCTACGATCGGCACTGCGAGCTGATCGCGCCGCTGATCACCGATCTTGACCTCCGCGACGCGGTCGCCGTGGTCCATGACTGGGGCGGCCCGATCGGGCTGAGGACCGCCGTCGATCAGGCCGACCGGTTCGCGGCGATGGTGATCATGGACACCGGTCTGTTCACCGGTGAGCAACCGATGTCCGAGGCCTGGAAGACCTTCCGGGCGTTCGTCGAGCGGACCGAGGATCTGCCGATCTCGATGCTGGTCGGCGGCGCCTGCGCGCGTGGGCTTGACGACGAGGTCGCCGCCGCCTACGACGCGCCGTTTCCCACTCCGGAATCGAAGGCGGGCGCCAGAGCGTTCCCGCTGATGCTCCCGACCTCGCCGGAGATGCCCGGCGCGGCCGCCGGCAAACGGGTCCTCGAGGCGTTGCGCGACGACCAGCGTCCCAAGCTCCACCTCTGGGCCGATTCGGATCCCATCATCCCCTTCGGTGTCGGCGAGAAGTTCGCGGCGGCGATCAACGCCGATCCCCCGCTGAAGATCGAGAATGCCTCCCACTTCCTCCAGGAGGATGCCGGGGAGGAGATCGGCCGCAGGATCGCGGACTGGCTCGACGAAGGGTAAGTGCGGGCCGCGTCCCCAGCATCGTCGGCGGTCGTGGTGCTCGTCGCCGCCCGCAACGAGGCCGACCGCATCGGCGCCACGCTGACGGCGCTCTCGACCGCGTTCCCCGGCGCCCACCTCGTCGTCGCCGACGACGCGTCCGAGGACGCCACCTCCGGCGTTGCCCTCGCCCACGGCGCCGAGGTGGTCTCCCGCGGCCGCCCGCACGGAAAAGGGGGCAACATGACCGCCGCCGCGGCCAGCGTGATCGGGAACGCGGCGGGCGAGGGTGCGCCCACCTACCTGCTCTGCGACGGCGACCTGGGCGAGAGCGCCGCCCGGCTCGACCGGCTGGTGGAGGTCGTCGAGGCCGGGGAGGCCGACCTCGCGGTGGCCGTCTTCGCGAGCCGCGTGGGCGGCGGCTTCGGGGTCGCGCTGCGGTACGCGCGAAGCGCGATCGAGCGGCTCTGCGGCTACGCGGCGCTCGCCCCGATCTCCGGCCAGCGCGCCCTCAGCGCGGAGGCCATGCGGGCGGCGTACCCGTTCAGCGCCGGATACGGGATGGAGATCGGGATCACCGTCGATGTCGTTCGCGCGGGACTTGACGTGCGAGAGATCGAGCTGGACCTCTCCCATCGAGCCACGCGCCGCACGCTCGGCGGCTTCTTCCACCGCGCGCGGCAGCTCCGCGACTTTCGCAGCGTCGTGCGCGCCAAGCGAGCGGCATAGCATCCACGCCCGTGATCCTCGCCATCGATCAGGGGACGACCGGTTCGACCGGCCTGGTGTTCGACCGCTCGGGCGCCATCGCCGGCCGCGCCTACAGCGAGTTCCGCCAGCACTTCCCGCGGCCCGGCTGGGTCGAGCACGACGCGAACGAGATCTGGGACGTGACGCGCAGGGTGGCGTCCGAGGCGATCGGCAACGCCGGCATCTCCGGCGGCGACCTTGCGGGCATCGGCATCACGAACCAGCGGGAGACGGTGGTCGCGTGGGACCGCGTGTCGGGGGAGCCGGTGCACAACGCCCTGGTTTGGCAGGACCGCCGCACCGCCGGCCGCTGCGACGAGCTGCGCGACGCGGGGCACACCGAGCTCGTGCGCGAGCGGACCGGCCTGGTGATCGACCCATACTTCACCGGCACAAAGATCGAGTGGCTGCGCCGGAACGTCGAGGCGGCGAAGGACGCGGTGTTCGGGACGATCGACTCCTGGCTCGTCTTCAAGCTCACGGGCCGTCACGTCACCGATGTCTCCAACGCCTCACGGACGATGCTCTTCGACATCCGCGAGCTTCGCTGGGACACCGAGCTCTGCGGCCTTTTGGACGTGCCCGTGGAGGCGCTGCCGGAGCCGGTGCGCTCCTCGCAGGTGTACGGCCGCACCGATGTCTTCGGCGGGGACGTCCCCGTGGCGGGCATCGCCGGCGATCAGCAGGCCGCGCTGTTCGGGCAGGCATGCCATCAGCAGGGCATGGCGAAGAACACATACGGCACAGGGAGCTTCGTGCTCCTGAACACGGGCGCCGATGCCCCGCAGCCCGGCGACGGCCTTCTCACGACGGTCGCCTGGGGCCTCGAGGCCGGCACCGAGTACGCGCTGGAGGCAGCGGTCTTCGTCACCGGGGCCGCGGTGCAGTGGCTCCGCGACGGCCTGGGGATCATTGAGGGCGCCGCCGAGACGCAGGCGCTGGCCGCCTCGCTCGACTCCAACGACGACGTCTACTTCGTTCCCGCGCTCACCGGCCTCGGCTCGCCGCACTGGGACCCGTACGCGCGCGGGACCATCGTCGGCATCACGCGGGGCACCGGCCGGGCCCAGTTCGCACGGGCTGCGCTGGAGGCGATCGCCTACCAGACGGTGGACGCGGTGCGGGCTCAGGAGGCGGCCGCCGGAGGCCGGCTCACCGAGTTGCGGGCGGATGGAGGGGCGGTGGCCAACGAGTGGCTGATGCAGTTCCAGGCCGACGTCCTGGGCGCGCCCGTGATCGTGCCCGAGATCAGCGAGACGACCGCGCTGGGGGCCGCCTACCTCGCCGGGATCGCCACCGGCATGTGGGACCAGGCGGAGGTTGGGGAGATGTGGCGAGAGGCGGCCCGGTACGAGCCGCGGATGTCCGACGGCGAGCGCACCGAGCTGATCGGCCGCTGGGGCGAGGCCGTCACGCGCGCCGGCGGCTGGAGTCGTGGCGGTGGCGCCGAGGGCGAGTAACCGCCTCCGGCGGAACGGGTATTCCTAGGAAGGAGCCGGCATGGCCGGCGCCGTTTTTCATGTCCGACATCAAGCCGCAGGTCTACAAGGACCCCCGCCCCCCGGAGTACTTCACCCGCTTCCACGAGCACGTGCGAGAGCACCCGCCCGGCTGGATCTACGAGCTCGTCCGCCTGATCACCACCTGGATCTCGGTCTTCCTGTACCGCGAGCGGGCGATCAACACCCAGAACCTGCCCGCCGACGGCCCCGTGATCGTCGCCCCGAACCACTTCTCGAACATGGACCACTTCTTCTCCGGCGCCTACGTGCGGCGGAAGATGCAGTTCATGGCGAAGTCGCAGCTGTTCGGCAACCCGATCCTCAACTACATCTTCCGCATCGGGGGCGTCTTCCCGATCCGCCGTGGCTATCGAGACGAGGAGGCCTTCAAGACCGCGCGCGCGATCCTCGCTCGCGGCAACTGCGTCCTCATGTACTGCGAGGGCGGCCGCTCGCGCACCGGCGAGCTCGGCGAGGCCAAGCCCGGAGTCGGCAGGCTCGCGCTCGAGACCGGCGTGCCGGTGGTACCCGTGGCCATCCACGGCTCGCTCGGGGTGCGCAAGTGGCGCAAGCTTCGCTTTCCCAAGGTCACGGTTCAGTACGGGGCGCCGATCGTCTTCGAGGAGGTCGAGGACGCCACTCGCGAGCAGCAGCTGGACGCCGCTCAACGCGTGTTCGCCTCGGTCAAGGAGATGTACACGGCGCTCGAGGAGCAGGGCCGAAGCGGCGTCCTGAAGTCGATCAAGCAGGCCCCGGTCAGCGTCCAGGGCTCCGGCGGCGGCTAGCGCCCGCTACTCGTAGCGCTTCTCCAGCCCCGCCCAGAGCTCGCGGTCGTGGCTGGGGATGATCAGTGCGTCCGGATACTGGCGCGCGAAGAGCCGCATCTCCTGAAGCGAGCGGTTGAACGTGTGCGGGTCGAACGGCTTCGCGGGTCCCGGCGCCTTGTCGAGTTGGCCCAGCGTGTAGACGACGTCTCCCGCGATCACCAGATCGCGGTCGCGCAGCCGACAGATCACCGACTGATGGCCCGCCGAGTGGCCCGGCGTGTAGGCCAGGCGCACGCTGCCGTCGCCGAAGAGGTCAAACGTCCGTCCGAACGTCGAATACGAGGTCACGCCCGTCGTGAACGAGACGGTTCGGTAGTCGAAGGCGTAGTCGTACTGGTGCGGGACGTAGCCGCGCAGAAGCGGGCGGCCGCCCGAGGTCGCGTCCTCCCACTCCGCCGCGCTCATCACGAAGGTTGCCCCCGGGAAGTCCGCCATGCCGGAGGCATGGTCGAGGTGGAGGTGGGTCATCACGACGAGGTTGATCTCGCCCGCCTCCACGCCGCGCTCGCGGAGCTGTGAGGCCACGTCCCGGCCGCCCTCGAGCCGGGGCTTCGCGTACCAGGAGAACGCGCGCCCCATGTTCTCCGCGGGCTTCGCGGCCACCGAGCCGTGCAGCCCGGTATCGACCAGGAAGGGGCCCGCGGTCGGATGACGGATCAGGAAGGCGGTGCAGGGCACGGTCCACCAGCGGGAGCGGGGGGTGAAGAGGCCCATCGCACGCACCGTCTCGAGGGGTCCGCCCGGCCGCTCGAAGTAACCGCCGGGCTGCGTGACCTCGCCCACGATCATGGGCTCGACGACCACGGTGGCGCCCTCGCTGCCGCGGCGCAGCGGCGCATCAAGGGGCTTCGGCTCGAGGTGGACCTTCATGGGCGAGCCAGGGTAGCGGCGTGCCTGGTGGCGCCTCGGACCTTCGGGAACCGCGAATGGCGCCTTGCCGGAGGTAGGCTGCCGTGCCGTGCCCGAGCCGTCGCGCATCTTCCGGGAGGGCCTCCTCGAGGGGCAGGTCTGCGTGGTCTCCGGCGCCGGGACGGGGCTCGGCCGCGAGGCCGCGCTGGAGCTGGCCCGCCTCGGAGCGACGGTGGCCATGTGTGGCCGGCGGGAGGAGCCGCTGCGCGAGACGGTGGCGACGATCGAGGCAGCCGGGGGAACGGCGTCGCTCGGGGCCCTCGACATCCGCGACGAGGCCGCGGTCGACGCCTTCATGGACGAGGTGGTGGAGCGCCATGGCCGCATCGACACCCTGGTGAACAACGCCGGCGGGCAGTTCCTGAGCCCGGCGGAGGCGATCAGCCCCAAGGGCTTTCGCACGGTGATCGAGCTCAACGTCATCGGCACCTGGCTGATGACGCACGCCGCGGCCACCAAGGCGTTCATCCCGCAGGGCGGCGGCAAGGTCCTTAGCGTCACCCTCTCTCCCGCACAACGGGATGCCGGGGATGGTTCACTCGGGCGCCGGGCGGGCCGCGGTCGAGAACATGATGCGAACGCTCTCGGTGGAGTGGGCGCGGTTCGGCGATCAGGCTCACCGCGCTCGCCGCCGGCCAGTTCGGCACCGAGACGATGCGGACGAAGTACCCGAAGGAGGTCGTCGAGGGGGTGCCGAGCACGGTCCCGCTCCAGCGCCTGGGCACCGAGGAGGAGTGGGCCTGGCTGGTCGCCTACCTGGCCTCACCCGCCGGCGACTTCTACTCGGGCGGCGTGATCACGATGGACGGCGCCCGCGACAACTGGTTCGGGGCCTGGCCGCCCACCGCCGTCGCGGGCGAGGCCGGCGAGCCCCCAGCGGAGGAGCGCCGCCCCAAACCCTGATCCCCGGGAAGTGTCCTGTTCTACCGGGACGGTGTCCCGGTCATCCAGGACGCTCAGCGGGGGTTCAGGGCCTCCGCGACGAGCTCGCCCAGGGCGCGGTAGCCGGCGACAGAGGGGTGGTCGCCGTCGTCGGTGAGGTCCGCGCGCATGGTCCCGGGTCGTTTGGGGTCCTCGAGCGCATCGTGGAAACCGATCACCTCGACGCCCTCCTCGTCACCGATCCTTCGGATCGCGCTGTTCAGCTCCCCGATCGGCCGGTCGGCCTGCGGGTGCCCGTTGTTCCAGGGCAGCACGTCCACCAGGTACGTGTCGAGCGCCAGCTCCTTTCCTCGCCGCACCATCGAGCGCAGGTCATCGGCCGCATCCTCCGCGGGCCGTCCCTGCGCGATGTCGTTGATGCCGCCCTGGACGATCAGGACGTCGGCGCCGTCGGCGCACTCGCCGACGCGTGAGGAGATCTCGTCCGTGCGCTCGCCGAACACTCCGCAGTTGCGGAACTCGAGAGCCGGGTCCTTTTGCATCGCCCAGTACTCGTACTGGCTCCGCTCGTCGGGTTGGGGGATCTGCTCCCGGGTCGGCCTCGTCGGGGTCCCAGAGTGGGGATCCGGCGGTTATCGAGTCGCCGAGCGCGGCGACGGTCACGCCACCGGCGTCGGCCTCCGGCTCGGGGGCTGCGGGCGGGCCCTCGTCCTCGCCACCGCAACCCGTGAGCGCGGCGGCGAAGAGCGCCAGGAGGACCAGGCGACCTATGTCGTCATTCCCCCGAACTGCCCGCCCGTGACGTTCAGGACCTGGCCGTGCACGTAGTTCGAGAGGTCCGAGCAGAGGAAGAGCACGGGCTTCGCGGCCTCCTCGGGCTGCGCCGGGCGGCCCAGCGGGATGATCATCGAGGCCATCGCGCGCATCTGCTCCGGGATGCCGAGATCGACCTCCTCGCCGTCGGGCATCTCGATCTTCTCGCCCTTCTCCTTGGCCTGGGTCAGACGCGTCTCGATGAACCCGAAAGCGACCGCGTTGCAGTTGATCTTGAACTGGCCCCACTCCTTGGCGAGCGTCTTGGTGAACCCGACGACGCCGGCCTTGGCGGCCGAGTAGTTGACCTGGCCGGCGTTGCCCATCGTGCCGGAGATCGAGGAGACGTTCACGATCTTGCGGAACACCTCCTTGCCCTCGCCGGCCTCGGCCTTGGCCGCCTCGCGCCAGGCTCGGGGCGATCGCCCGGGTGACGCGGAACGGGACGATCGTGTGGATGTCGAGCATGGCCTGGAACTGCTCGTCGGTCATGCGGTGGACGACGCCGTCCCAGGTGTAGCCGGCGTTGTTGACCACGATGTCGACGCTGCCGAACTCGTCGATCGCCTTCTTCACGAGGTCGTCCGGCACACCCTCCTTGGTGAGGTCTCCGGAGAACACGGCGGTCTCGCCATCGATCTCGGATGCCGCCTGCTCGGCGACGTCCCCGTCGATGTCGTTGATCAGGACGCGCGCGCCCTCGCTCACGAAGAGCTCTGCGGTGGCGCGACCGATGCCCCGGGCTGACCCGGTGACGATCGCGTTCTTGCCGTCAAGTAGTCCCATGAAAAGCGTTTCCTCCTAAGGGGTCGAGAAGCGGTGGGGAACCGTAAAGGAAATACCGGGCAGGCGTCCGGTAAGTGTCGCCACCCGAGCCATCTCGAAGTACGCGGCGTCTACGGGACCTGGCGCTCTAAGGCCCCGGCCTCGCACCCCTCGCCCGACGGCCTTGGAAGGCCTCGCTGGTCGGTGGCGGTGCAGAGGTCGGATTCGACGAGGTCGATCGCAGGGCTCTGGCCCTTGAGCGCCATCGTCTGCGTCGGGCCGCCATTGGCGGCAAGCGGCTTCAGCAAGGGATCTCCGACGACGTCGTTGGCCCCATCGGGGCAGGTCTGATCGCCCAAGACGTTGGGGTCCACGCTGGCGAAGCCGAAGAGGGTTCCGGACACCGAGGAGCCGCAGTCCTTGCCCTGGGTCGCGACGATCGACGACCGGAGCCGGATCAGGTCCTCCGCCAGTGCGTGGTCCCACCGGGAGTCGATCCCGAACTTCATGCCCGGGCTGTCGGCGATGGTCTTGTGGCGGAGCGTCATCGGCTCGCCGGAGGCGAACGCGATCACGGAGTTCGCCGGGTCGGCTACCCGCGGCGTGTTCCCACGTCGAGCTCCTGCACGCCGGAGCCGACGACCGCTTGCGCCGCGATCCCGCCTCCCAGGTCGGCGCGATTGCCGGCCACAGCCGCGTCGCTGAGCGCCAGCTCCCCCTGGTCCAGGATCCCGCCTCCCGAGGCTTGCGAGCCGCCGACGTTCTCGTTCTTCGGGACGACGCCCCCGGTGATGGTGAGGTCGCGCCGATCTGCGCAAGGGTGATGCCGGGCCCATCCGCGCGCACGAACAGCACCCGGTCCTTCACCGTCTGCTTGATCACCGTCCGGCTGCGCCCCGCGCCCGTGATCGTCATGCCCCCGGTGACATCGAGGTCGCCCTCGTCGTTGGAGAGCGCCCCGGTGGCCGGGCGCGTCAGCTCGAACGTGCCGGCGGGCAGAACGATGTCGTTGACGCTACCCCCGTCGTTCGCCTCGCTGATCGCCGCCCGCAGGGAGCACTTCCCCTGCCCGTCCAGGGCAGAAGCCATCCTCGGGAACGGCGTCGAGGCGATCCTTGGTCGTGTTGACGGTGGACGCGAGCCCGCCGGCCTCGGCCGCAGACGGCAGCGCCAGGCACGCGGCAGCGGCCGCAACCACCGCAGCCATCCTCCTCGCGTTGCCCATTCTCGAGGACCCCTCAGTCGTCCGCGATCAGGAGCACGGTCGCCGAGGCATCGCCGTATTGGACAGCCCCGAAGTCGTCGATCTGGTTGCAGTCCATCCCGAACGAGGTCGCACCCGCGGGAAGCGGCGCCGAGATCCCCACCAGCGTCGCGGAATCCCTGACGTCGTCGTTGAGCTCAAGGAACGTGTGGGTGGTGTTGGCGATCACGCCGACCGAGCTGGTTCCGAGGCGACACTCGCCGGTGAAGGAGTTCGCATCGGACTCGTTGGATGCGGTCACGCGCGCGAGGACCAGCGCTCGGGCGCCCGCCGGCACGGTGAGCACCTCGGTGGCCGCGCAGGTGATGAAGGTCTCGGTCTCCGGATCGCAGATCGTGTCGGCGCCGGTGCGGCCGAAGCCGCCGAGCTTCGCCGAGGGCACCTGGCCGAGCGACGACTCGGCGATATCGATCCCGCTGAGCGAGTCGTTTTGAATGTCGTCCGTGGTGAGCGTGCTGGGGCTCACCTTGTCCGTGGTGACGGCGTCGGACCGTATGTCCCGGTTCTTGACCTGCCCGTCCTTGATGTGCTTCGAGCGGACGCTGTCTTCTTCCAGCGCGGCGGCGTAAGCGCCGGCGCTGAGCGCGAAGAAGAGCGCGACGTAGCCGACAACGTTGCAGCGGATGTGCGCTCTGATTTTCGAGTGCATGGGACCTCCCCAATCGCTGTCCATGCCGGCAACGCTAGGCGCGCCGGGTGGCTCCTCGCATCGGGTGTTTCCCTACTTCTGTAGCGGGCCGCCGTCGGGCGGCACGCTCACGACCTCGATGACCCGCTCGAAGGCCACGCCCGCGCGGACGCTTGCGTCGCGGGCGGTCTCCGGCGCGTCGGCCGCGAACACGTGCAGGACGACCTCGTCGTCGGGCATCAGGAGCGTGTCCACGTGCTCGACCTCGCGTCCTTCGGCGCGGAGGGCGGCCGCGGCCTCGCGAGCGCGCCGAGCGGCGACGGCGACGCTTGCTCGCGCGACGCCCGGCTCGAAGCACTCAACGGCGTAGGTGTGGCTGTCCGTGCCGGTCACGCTGGCGGATGTCCCTCCCTAGGTCGAGGAGATCAACAGCGCGGTCACCGCAACGTCGTCGTAAAAGATGTCCCCGCTCTGCTCGTTGCACCTGAGCTGGTACGAGACGGGGCCGCTGATCTGGGGCGACGAGACGGTGACCAGGGTGCCCACCTCGTGCTGGTTGGAGGAGACGGGGACGTCGAAGGTGACTCTCGTATTGGGCAGAAGGCCGAGGGCCGTGCTCCTCGCGAACCCGCAGTCGCCGAGGTCCGTGCCGTCACCCGATTGCCTCGCGCGCAGCCGTGCGATGATCAGCGCCCTGGCCCCGCCCGGGACCGTCAGGCTCGGGGTCTCCCCGCAGGTCACGAACGTCGCCGACTCCGGGTCGCACCCGTTCTCGGAGCCCGTTCGGCCGAACCCCCCCAGGAGCGCCGAGGGCACCTGCGCGAGGCTCGCCTCGTCGATGTCTGAGCCAGCGAGCGAGTTGGAGCCAACGTCGGCGCCCGTGAGCGAGTCATCGGTCACCTCCTCGCCTCCGACTGAGCCGGCGCGAAGGTCGGAGGCCTTGAGCCCGCCGCCACCGAGCGTGTCGTCGCGCACGTCGCTCGAGCGGACCTGGTCCTTGACGATGTCCCCGGAGTCGATCGTGTTGTTGCCGCCCGGATGGGTGGCGAGCGCAGTGCCGCCGAGGGCGACGAACACGGCGAGCGTCGAGATCACGTTCGCGTATCTGAAGCGATGCCGCGGGATGTCGTTGGCCGTTCGGTTCATCGTTCTAGTCCGCGGCGATCAGGACGACGCTCGCCTGAACCTCGTCGTACTTGATCGCGCCGGAGATTGCGCTCTGGTTGCAGGCGATTCCGAATGAGGTTGCGCCAGGGTTCAGGGGCGGCGTGATCTGGATCACAGTGCCCATCTCGTTGGAGTTGGTGCTGTTGTCGACAAGGAATGACTTCTCCGTAAAGACGTCGCCAAGCGAGCTGGCGCCGACACGACACGAGCCGGTGCCCGAATCGGCGCCGGCCTCGACGAGCGCGCGTGCGCGGCCGAAGATCAGCGCCCTGGTCCCGACAGGGACCGTGAGCACCTCGGTGGCCCCGCAGGTCACGAACGTCGCCGACTCCGGGTCGCACCCGTTCTCGGAGCCCGTTCGGCCGAACCCCCCCAGGAGCGCCGAGGGCACCTGCGCGAGGCTCGCCTCGTCGATGTCTGAGCCAGCGAGCGAGCTGGAGCCAACGTCGGCGCCCGTGAGCGAGTCATCGGTCACCTCCTCGCCTCCGACTGAGCCGGCGCGAAGGTCGGAGGCCTTGAGCCCGCCGCCACCGAGCGTGTCGTCGCGCACGTCGCTCGAGCGGACCTGGTCCTTGACGATGTCCCCGGAGTCGATCGTGTTGTTGCCGCCCGGATGGGTGGCGAGCGCGCTGGCGGTCAGGCCGAGGAACAGCGCCAGCGTCGACATCGCGCCCGAGTAGCCGAACCGCCGCGGTGGCGCCACGCTCGCCGTCTGCTGCATCGATCCCAGCTCTTTCGGGTACACGGGCTCCACTCGATCTAGTCCGCGGCGATCAGGACGACACTTGCCTGAACGTCGAAGTATTGGATCGCGCCCCCCGTCTCCTGGTTGCATTCGATCCCGAACGAGGTGGCGCCTGGGTTCAGCGGCGGGGTGATACCGGCCAGGGTGCCCAGCTCTGGTTGGCTGACCTCGTCGAAGACGTGGAAGAAAACGGTTGTGTTGGGGATGCCGCCGCCGACCGAGCTCGCGCTGAGTCGGCAGTTGCCGACGCCGAAGTCGGCATCGAACTCGGAAAAGGCAACCGCGTGCCCGAAGACCAGCGCCCGGGCCCCGGGCGGGACCGTGAGAACCTCGGTCCCCGCGCACGAGATGAACGCGGCGGACTCGGGATCGCAGACAGTCTCGGCGCCTGTGCGGCCGAACCCTCCCAGCAGCGCCGAGGGCACCTGCGCGAGGCTCGCCTCGTCGATCTCGGTGCCGCCGAGCGACTCGAAGTCGAAATCGGCGCCGGCGAGCGTAGCGTCCGCGACCTCGTTACCCGCAACCGAGTTTGCGCGAAGGTCGGAGGCCTTGAGCCCGCCGCCGCCGAGCGAGTCGTCGCGCACGTCGCTCGAGCGGACCTGGTCCTTGACGATGTCCCCGGAGTCGATCGTGTTGTTGCCGCCCGGATGGGTGGCGAGCGCAGTGCCGCCGAGGGCGACGAACAGCGCCAGCGTCGCGAGGACGTTCGCGTAGCCGCCGATGATGCGCGTTGCCTGGGTCGGACGGGCTCCCTCCATCTGGGCCAACGCTAGGCGCGCAGGGTGGCCCTGGCATCGGGTGTTTCCCTACTTCTGTACGTCCGGCCCCATCCGCGCCCCCAGCTCGGCGCGCGAGCGGATGCCGAGCTTGCGGTACACGCGGCTGAGGGCCGCCTCCACGGTCTTCGGGCTGACGAAGAGCCGCTCGGCGACCTCGCGATTCGTGAGCCCGGTGGCAGCGAGCTCGGCGGTGCGCCGCTCGGATTCCGTCAGCTCATCGCCCGCGCCCTGGCGCAGGCCGACCCGCCCGAGCTCGTCCCGCGCGCGCTCTGCCCAGAGGCGGGCACCGAGCCGCTCGAACGTTCCCCGCGCGGCATCGAATAGGCCCTTGGCGTCGCGCCTGCGCCGCTGCCGGCGCGCGATCGCTCCGGCCACGAGCTGGGTCCGCGCCGTCGCGAACGGCATGTCCACCCGCTTGTGGTGCTCCAAGGCCTCGTCGATCACCCCGGCGGCGCCGTCGACGTCCCCGCGAGCAGCGAGCAGCAACGCTCGGCAGCGCGCCCCGGTCGCGAGAAGCCAGGGGCGCTCCAGCTCGCGCCCGCGGCGCTCGTAGTTCGTGAGCAGTGCCCCGGCCCGATCGGACTCACCGACCGCGATCATCGCCTCGAGGGCCTCGGGGAGGAAGAACATCGTCACCGGCTCGCCGATCCCATGCTCCTCGAAGCATCCCGACGAGTGGCTCGCACGCGCCCAGGGCCGCGTCGGCGTCTCCCCAGCGAGAGTTCGAGGAGGGCGGTGGACGCCGACACCCAGACCGCGACGATTCCTTGCCCCGACTCCCGGGCCGCCCGGTCGGCGTCCTCGCAGGCCTCGCGTGTCTCGTCGATCCTCCCGAGGTGAGCGGAGGCGTACCCGCTCTGCCCTCGGGCGAACCCGTACCACTGGCGGCTGCCCGTCAGCTCGGCGAACACGAGGGCCTCGTCCGCCAGCTCTGCGGCCGCTGCAGAGTTCCCGTTTCGCGCCTCGAGCCAGCTTCGCCAGGTGAGGTTGTGCCCGAGGTCGCCATCGTCTCCTCGCTCGCGGGCCCAGGCGCCGATCTCGGCCAGGCGCGCTCGCCCCTCCTCGAACCGGTCCACCCATGCCGTCAGAAGCCCGGCGATCGCGCTGGGCCGATGCTGGTGCGTCGTCGCACGCTGTCGATCCTCGAGTCCCAGCGCCCGCTCGACCTTGTCCCAGTCGAGGCCAAGTCCGAGCGCGAACTCGGTGATCGCACACGTCGCGAGCGCCTCCGCGATGAGACCCGCCTCGCCGCCTTCCTCCGCCAGCTCGAGACCGCGCCGGCCGTGTTCGACGGCCGTCGCGTAGTCGCCGGCATCGGCGTGGACGTAGGAGAGCTGAAGCTCGATCGCCCCTGCGAGCCCTGGACCGTCCGCGAGCTCGAGCGCCTCCGCGAAGCGGCGGCCGGCCTCGCCGAAGTTCCGGTCGTTGTAGGTGATCTCCCCCAACAGCCCCAGGGCCTCGGGGCGAAGCGAGCCTGCCGGAGGATCCGTGAGCACCTCCTCGATCAGCGCTCTGGAGCGGGGCCGGTCGCCCGCTCGCAGGTGGTGCTCCGCCGCCGCCACGGCGCGTCGCTGCGTCTCGGAAACATCGTCGGACGGAGTCAGCCGGGCAGCCCGCTCGAGTAGCTCGCCGCCCGACGCCCAGGCGCCGCGGGAGCGGGCACGCACAGCACCCGCCTCCAGCGCCGCAGCCACCTCCTCGTCGGGGTCGTCGCTGGCGAGCGAGAGGTGACGGGCCCGCTCTTCCGGGTCGCTCGTCCGGCGTGCGAGGCTCGTGTGGAGCTCGCGCCGGCGGGCTCGCGCTGCCGACGCGTAGACGGCTGCGGGGTAGAGCGGGTGAGTGAAGACGATCCGCCCGTCGGTGCCGACCCTGACCAGATCCTCCTCCTCGGCCGGCGCGAGCTCCGACTCATCGACGAGCGCCGTGGTCGGCTCCGAGAGGGCCGCGCAGGTGAGGAGAGCATCGCGCGTGGCCTCCGGCAGGCGACGCACGCGTGCGGCGATCAGCTTGCGAAGATCGTCAGGGACCGGTACCTGCGAAGTGTCTTCTGGCGCCTGACGGTCGAGCTCCCGCGCGATCTCGAGGGCGTACAGGGGGTTCCCTCCGCAGGCGGAGTGAATGCGGGTCATCGCCGGGCGAGTCAGCGGGCGTTTTGTGCGTTCGCGCAGTACGTGGTAGAGCGCGGCGATGGTCAGTGCGCCCACCTCGACCCGTGCGAGGGCGCCCGGGTCCACCAGGCGGCCGACGTCGAGGCTCGGGGATTTGCCTGAGCGCACGGAGAGGAGCCAGCCGATGCGGCTCCCCGTCAGCCTCCGGATGGCGAACGCGAGGGCGCTCGCCGATGGCGCGTCGAGCCATTGGACGTCATCGACGGCGACGAGCAGGGGGTCGGCGCCCGCGAGCTCCTCCAGCAGCGCTCGAAGCGCCGCGGCGACCCGGCGCTCCCCGAACTGCTCATCCTCCGGCGCGCCTCGAAGCAGGGCCACCTCGAGCGCGCGGCGTGCCGGGTCGGGCAAGGCGGCCAGCGCGTCGTCGGGAACGCCCTCGAGGAGGTCCGTGATCGCGGAGAAGCCGAGCTTGGCCTCCGTCTCGGCCGGGCGGCAGGCGAGCACGCGCCGGCCGCGCTCCTCCTCCCGGCGGACGAGCTCGCGCCAGATCGTCGTCTTCCCGATCCCGGCCTCGCCGTCGAGGACCACGACGCCATACCGACCCTCCGCGGTCGCCAGCAACTTTTCGGCTAGGGCCAGTTCGCGGTCACGAGCGATCAGCATTGTTCTCCCCGGCGGAGACCCTCCCACATCCCGGACGCTCGGGAGCCGATTCGGCCGCACTACCCGGTGCGCGGCCGCCTCGGACGAGGTCGGCGCGCCTACGTCCCTCTACAGCCCGAGCTGCTTGCCGAGGATCTCCTTCATGACCTCGTCGGTGCCGCCGCCGATCGGGCCGAGCCGCGCATCGCGGACGGCGCGTTCGATGCCGTACTCGCGCATGTAGCCGTAGCCGCCGTGGATCTGCAGGCACTCGTCGGCGATCTCCAGCAGTGCCCGCTGGGTGAGCAGCTTCGCCATCGCCACCTCGCGGATCACGTCCTCGCCCGCCACGTAGTCGCGCAGGGCCGAGTAGGTGAGCGCCTGGCAGGCCTCCATCCGGGTCGCCATCTGGGCGACCTTGTGCCGGATCACCTGGAAGTGGCCGATCGGGCGGCCGAAGGCCTGGCGCTCCAGCGCGTAGGCGACGGTCACCTCCAGCAGACGCTTCATCCCGCCGACGGCGCCGAGCGACATCAGCAGCCGCTCCCAGGCGAAGTTGGACATGATCAGGTAGAAGCCGCGGTTCTCCTCCCCGAGGAGGTTCTCGTCCGGTACCTCAACGTCGGTGAAGGCGAGCTCGCCGGTGTCGGATGAGTGCCAGCCCATCTTCTCCAGCTTCGAGACGACCTCGTAGCCGGGCATGTCGCGCTCGAGGAGCAGGAACGAGATGCCCTGGTGCCCGCCGTCGGGGGTGGTCTTCACGGCGCAGACGAGAAAGTCGGCCCGCACGCCGTTGGTGATGAAGGTCTTGGACCCGTTGACGACGTAGCCGCCCTCGACCTTCCTTGCGAAGGTCCGGATCGAGGCGACGTCGGAGCCGGCGCCCGGCTCGGTGATGCCGAGCGCGCCGATCCGCTCGCCGCGGATGGCCGGGCGCAGAAACCGCTCGTGCTGGTCGGGGGTGCCGAACTTGAACACGGGCGGCGTGGCGATCCCGGTATGGGCTCCCAGCCCGGCTCCCACGCCGCCGGAGGCGCCCGCGGCGGCCATCTCCTCGGCCCAGACCGCGTCGTGCACGTAGTCGCCACCCTGGCCGCCCAGCTCCTGCGGGTACTTCAGCCCGAGAAACCCCAGCTCGCCCGCCCGCGTGTACAGCTCGCGCGGGAACTCGCGTGCCTCCTCCCACTCATCCACATGCGGGACGATCTCCTCCCGGATCCACCGGCCGATCGACTCCCGGAGCTGCTCGTGCTCGTCGGTGAAGGGCGGCAGCAGCGCGCGGGAGCCAGAGTCCTTGACCACGGTCGCCATCGGCGGCGATTGTGTCACTCGCGTGCCCTTGCCCGCGCCGCCCGGCCGCGGTAAGGTCGCGGACACGATGGCGAGGATGTTCATGGGCTCGCTGGCCCCAGTGGTCATTGCGGCGCTGGCCTTGGCGCCGGCGGTTGACGGCGTGGGTGGCGCCCCGAAGTGCTTCGGCAAGCCGGCGACGATCATGGGGGACAACGGGGACAACCTCACCGGCCTCGACGGCACCAACGGCCCCGACGTGATCGTCGGTCTGGGCGGCGCCGACATGGCGGACGGCAGGGGCGGGAACGACCGCCTCTGCGCCGGAGCGGGGGATGACCAGGGCTTCGTCGGCGGGAAGGGCAACGATCGAATCTCACTCGGCGCGGGTTTCGACTACGCGGTTGGCGACGAGGCCTCCGCCGTCGGCAACGCTCAGGGAGGCGGGAACGACCTGATCAAGGGCGGCGGCGGGCCCGACCAGATCTTCGGTGACGCCGTCACCCAGGGCGGGATCGCCAGCGGAACGGGAAACGACCGGATCTTCGGCGGGGGCGACGCGGACTACTACCTGGTCGGCGACAACTACAGCCAGACGGGCACCGCGACCGGGGGCGGCGGCAACGATGTGGTGAACGGCGGTGGCGGAAACGACCGCGCTCCCTACGGGCTCTACGGAGACAACTTCTCGCTCAACGGCACCTATTCCAAGGGTGGCAAGGACCTGGTCAAGGGCGCGGCCGGCGACGACTCGATGGACGGCGGGCCCAAGCGTGATCGTTGTAGTGGAGGGGCCGGTTCCGCCGACACCGCCCTCAACTGCGAGGCGACGACCGGCGTTCCCTAGGGCTTTTGCGCCCACCCGCCGCGATGGACCCGCTCGATCACATCCGCTCCTACTACCGCGCGCTCAACACCGGAGACGCCGACCTCGTCGCCTCTCACTTCACCGACGACGCCGTGCACTACTACACCCGCCTCGGCCCCCACGAGGGCGCGGCGGCGATCGCCGAGAACGCGAGGTGGGCGGTGGAGGCCATCGACGGGCAGTGGTGGTTCGAGCACGGTCTCGCCGACGGCGAGGAGGCCGTGATCGAGTGGACGATGACCTGGCGCGACCCGGCGTCGGGCGAGCAGCGGCTCAACCGCGGAACGGAGTGGTTCCGGCTGCGCGAAGGCAGGATCGCCGAGGTCCGCGCCTACCACCACGGCGACCGCAAGAACCCGCAGGGCGACCTGCTGGGATTCGACCACGCCGGACGGGGACACTCGACGCTCGAGGGGTGGAGGGCGCCGGGGGAGTAGGGCGCGACGCGATCTGCTGGCGCGAAAGCGCGACCGGTTGCGCTCTACGGCGCGATCGGCACGCCCGGGTCGCCGAAGAGCAGGAACCAGACGGTGCAGACGAGGGCGACGACGAGGGTGGCGGCCGCGGCGATGTCCTCGATCGAGTTGGTCTCGGAGGGGCCGGTCTTGCGCTCCGCGGAGAGGCTGCGGTTCCACTCGTGGCGAACCGGTCCCTCGGAAGGGGAGATCCGCTCCCGCACCCAGGCGAAGATCGTCAGCAGCAGCGCGTAGGAGAGGACGATGCCGAGCAGGGCGACCCCGAGGCCGCCCAGCGACGGCGCGGTCCCACCCTGGAGCTGCGAGCCGATCCAGATCCACAGGAACGGGATGCCGGCACCGAACACGATCACCGCGATGACCGCCGCCACGATCCGGAGCAGCGTCGCGATGGGCCGAAGGAGGGCCACGGCGCTCAACTCACCGCCGCCTGGCCGCCGCCCGCGATCCGCCCGAGCTGAGCCCCCAGCGTCTCCGGCGTCCATCCGTCCTCGCTCAGCAGGACGCGTGCGCCGGACTCGGCAAGGCCGACCGTGAGGTGGCCGAGCAGGCGGGCCTGGCGGTCCAGCTCCTCGCTCTCCCCATCGCGGAGCAGGGGCCGGGCGAGCATCGAGACGGCATCGACCTGGCGCTCGCGGCCGCGCTGGATGCGTTGGGCGACGGCGGCGTTGGCGCCCTCGCCGAGGAAGATCACGCGGTAGGCCCGGGGCGAGGACTCAACGGCCCTCAGGAACGCG
Organism: uncultured Solirubrobacterales bacterium; assembly: GCA_963807385.1. Lineage (GTDB taxonomy): Bacteria > Actinomycetota > Thermoleophilia > Solirubrobacterales > 70-9 > JBDTSW01. Next base: position 1,301,813 of record CAWEBQ010000002.1, on the reverse strand, counting down.
ATCAGCCCCTCGGTGAGAGCCGAGGCGAGGTCGTCCTCGGCGGCCGCGGGGAGGGCGGCCGCGATCTCGGCGAGCACGCGATCCTCCTCGCGCCGAAGCAGCGCGTTGAAGAGCCCCTCCTTCGAGGGGTAGCAGGCGTAGACGACCGGCTTGGTGACGCCGACGGCTCGGGCGACCGCCTCCATCGAGGTGCCCTCGTATCCGTGCTCGAGGAACAGCTCGAAGGCTGCGTCGAGCACCATCGGACGCCGGCGCTCGGGGCCGAGGTGGGCCGCGCGCTGCGTCGCGCCGCCGCGGTTGAGGGTTGTCTGCTCGATCGATGACATCGTATTCCTACTTATGGTAGCGTTTTCCTACCCACAGTAGGAACCCATCGCGGGGTCAGGCTTCAGCCTGACCCCCCATTGCGCAAAGCGCACACCGCGGGGTCAGGCCTCAGCCCGACCCCCAGCCCCCGAAAGGACTCCTTTAATGACCGAGACCACCGACACCGCCCCAGAGGCCACAGAGGAGGCGGACGTCCCCGGGCCGGGCGCCGATTTGACCGACGTCGACGCCGGCCAGCTCGCAGCGCTCGCGGCGGGCGCCACCGACGAGCAGCTGGCGGAGGGGATGTCCGATCCCGCGGCGCGCCAGTCGATTCTCGACGAGATCTTCCGTCGCATGGCGGAGCACCTCGACGCCGACAAGGCGAAGGGGACCGACGCCGTGCTGCTCTGGAGGATCACCGACAAGCCGGGTGGTGGAGAGGACACCTACGAGGTGACCCTCAAGGACGGTCAGGTGAGCGTCTCCCAGGAGCCCACCGCCGACCCGCGCGTGACGTTCGTCGTCGGCCCCGCCGCGTTCCTGCGCCTGGTCTCCGGGGCCCAGCCCGGCCCCGTCCTGTTCATGGCGGGAAAGCTCAAGATCGAGGGCGATCTCATGTTCGCGAGCCAGGTGGCGACCATGTTCAAGATCCCCCAGGCGGGCGCCTGATGGCCGCCACCGACACCGCCGAACAGCAGGTCGCGGCCGCGATGGCGGGCTCGGCCGAGTCCACCTTCTCGATGGAGCTCTCGCAGGACCAGCTCGACATCCGCGAGTGGGTCCACGGCTTCGCCGAGGGCGTCGTCCGCCCGGCCGCCGCCGAGTGGGACGAGCGCGAGGAGACGCCCTGGCCCGTCATCCAGGAGGCCGCGAAGATCGGCCTCTACGGGTTCGAGGGCCTCGCCCAGTTCTGGGCCGACCCCTCCGGGCTCACCCTGCCGATCGTCAACGAGGAGCTGTTCTGGGGGGACGCCGGCATCGGCATGTCGATCTTCGGCACCTCGCTGGCCGTCGCGGCCATCTTCGGCAACGGCACCCCCGACCAGCTCGCCGAATGGGTCCCCCAGTGTTTCGGCACCCCCGAGGACCCGAAGGTCGCGTCCTTCTGCTCGTCCGAGCCCGACGCGGGCTCCGACGTCTCCGCGATCCGCACGGTCGCCAAGTACGACGAGGCCACCGACGAGTGGGTCATCAACGGCCAGAAGGCATGGGCCACCAACGGCGGCATCGCCGACGTCCACGTGGTCATCGCCTCGGTCGACCGCGAGCTCGGCTCGCGGGGGCACGCCGCGTTCGTAATCCCGCCGGGCACCAAGGGCTGCGAGCAGGGCGCCAAGGTCAAAAAGCACGGAATCCGCGCCTCGCACACGGCTGACGTTCACCTCGACGACTGCCGGATCCCGGGCTCTTGTCTGCTGGGCGGCAAGGAGAAGCTCGACGAGCGCCTCGCCCGCGTGCGCGAGGGCAAGAAGGCGAAGTCGCAGGCCGCGATGCGCACGTTCGAGCTGTCGCGCCCGACCGTCGGCGCCCAGGCACTCGGCATCGCCCGGGCCGCCTACGAGTACTCCCTGGACTACGCGAAGGAGCGCGAGCAGTTCGGCAAGGCGATCATCGAGAACCAGGCGATCGCCTTCACCCTGGCCGACATGGCGGTCGAGATCGAGGCCGCCCGGATGCTCGTCTGGCACGCGTCATGGATGGGCCGCGCGGGTAAGGACTTCGACGCCGCCCAGGGCTCGATGTCGAAGCTGAAGGCGGGTGAGGTCGCCGTATGGGCGACCGAGCGCGCCGTCCAGATCCTCGGCGGGAACGGCTACACCCGTGAGTTCCCGGTGGAGCGCATGGCCCGCGACGCGAAGATCTACACGATCTTCGAGGGGACCTCCGAGATCCAGCGCCTGGTGATCTCGCGAGCCATCTCAGGCGTCCACATCAAATGAGCCCGGCCGCCACCCCCGGGGTCAGGCTTAAGCCTGAGCCCACGAACGCCGGCAAGTCGCCCACCCCCGTGGTCGAGACCCGCACGATCGAGCTTCACGGACACCTCGTGAGCTACAAGATCGCCGGCGAGGGGCCGCTCGTCGGCCTGATCCACGGGATCACCGAGAACGCTGATTCGTGGCGCGACGTGATGCCGCTTCTGGCCCGCCACTACACCGTTATCGCGGGCGACCTACTGGGCCACGGGCGCTCCGCCAAGCCGCGGGGCGACTACTCGCTCGGGGCGTATGCGAGCGGGATGCGCGACCTGATGGGCGCGCTCGGCTTCGAGCGTGGCACCGTCGTCGGGCGTTCCCTCGGCGGCGGCATCGCGATGCAGTTCGCCTACCAGTTCCCGGAGTACACCGAGCGGATGGTGCTCGTCTCCTCCGGGGGCCTCGGCCGCGAGGTCCACCCGCTGCTTCGCGCCGCAACGCTGCCGGGCGCCGAGCTGGTGCTCCCGCTGATCGCGCCCGGCTGGGTCGTGCGGGCGGGGGAGACGGCCGGACGCGCGCTTGCGAGGCTCGGCCTGCACGTTCGCTCGGATACCGCCGAGATGGCTCGCGGCTACGCATCGCTAAACGACTCCGATACGCGCGAGGCGTTCCGGCACACGCTGAAGGCCGTCGTCGAGCCCGGAGGCCAGCGGATCAGTGCGCTCGACCGGCTCTACCTCGCCAAGGACATCCCGGTGTTGCTCCTCTGGGGGTCGAACGATCCGATCATCCCCGCCTCCCACGGCCGGGCCGCGCAGGAGCTGATCCCGAACAGCCGCTACGTCGAGTTCGAGGGATCGGGTCACTGGCCTCAGCTCGACGATCCGGAGCGGTTCGCCGACGCGCTCATCGACTTCATCGAGACCACCGAGCCGCATGAGTTCGACCTCGCCCGCATGAAGGACCAACTCCGCCAGGGGCCAACCGGAGCCTGAGCCGCTCCTTGAGCGACGGCTTCGATACGGCGGCGCTGGCGCAGATGCTGCGCTCGATGCCGCCCGAGCAGATCGCGGAGGGGCTGCGCGTCAACCGCGACGCCCTCCTGGGCCAGGTCTTCGCCCGCTTCGGGGATCAGCTCACCGACGCGGGCCGTCGCGAACGCGGCGCGATCCAGTGGCGGATCTCCGGCGGCCAGGGCCTTGGCGGCTACGACCGCTGGTTCGTGGTGCTCTCGGGGGGTCGCTGCGAGGCCGGCCGCGACCTCGCCGTCAAGCCGCGGGTGACCTTCACCATCGGCCCGCTCGACTTCCTCCACCTCAGCGCCGGCATCGCCGATCCGCGCCGCCTGTGGCTGACGCGCAGGCTGGGGATCCGCGGCGATCTGCTGTGGGCGAGCCGCATCCCGCGCTTCTTTCGAAGGCCGCGTTGAACCGGCGCAAGGGTACGCCTTCGTACCTAGTGTTCCGGGCGTGAGTACGCGGCTCCCGGGGGAGGGAAGCGAGTAGTGGAGGCTGGGCGCTCACGCCTGTCCACGGCGGCGGCGCTTCGCAGCGGCGCCAAGGCGACCGTCACCGACAAGAGCGTGCCGCCACGCCTATGGATCGAGAACATGGGCGGGATGGCGTCGCTGGCGCTGCGGGCGCTGGTCGAGCTGGTCAGCCCGGGCCTGAGCTGGCGCGGCGAGCTGATCCGCCAGTACGTCTTCTCGCTGCGGGTGACGCTCGGCCCGGCGACCGTAGTCGCCTTCGTGATCGGGTTCTCGACTATCGGAATCCAGGGCGGATCGCTGGCATCCGCGTTCGGGGCGATCGATCGCATCTCGGCGGTGGCTCCGGTCGCGTTCCTGCGCGAGCTCGGCCCGGCGCTGACGACCGCGATCGTTGCCGGCACGATCGGGGCCACGATCACCGCCGAGCTTGGCGCCCGCAAGATCCGCCAGGAGCTGGAGGCGCTCGAGGTACTGGGGATCAACCCGATCCGCAACCTTGTGCTGCCACGGATCGTCGCTCTCGCGCTGATGATGCCCGTGCTCAACCTGCTCACGTTCTGGGCGGGCGTGATGGGCGCATTCGTCGCCACCACAGCGCTCTACGGAGCGACGTCGGCGGCGTTCTGGGACCAGCTGCTGCTGCTGACCAACTACATCGACCTTTGGTCCAGCGTGATCAAGGTGATCGTCTTCGGCACGATCATCGGCGTCATCGCCTCGTTCAAGGGCCTGCAGGTCGGGGGCGGAACCGAGGGCGTTGGCCGGGCCGTGAACGAATCGGTGGTGGCCTGCCTCGTGGCCATCTTCATGATCAGCGTGGTCTACACGTCGATCTTCCTGGCCCTCTTCCCCGAGGTGAACCTGGGTGGCTGACCTGCGTCAGAGAAGGGCGGAGGAGCGGCGACGCGCGGAGGAGCGCGCCAGCAACTCGCGGAAGCCCTCGCGCCCGCTCCCGGTCGTCGACGCGACGGGCGAGTACTCCACCTTCGTGCTCCGCGGCGTCGGCGGCATGCGCAAGCTCGGCCCCTACGGCGGCGAGGTCCTGCGGCAGACCGCGCTGATCGCCTCCGGGAGCCTGCTCGTGATCCTGTGGATGTGCTTCCTCGCCGGGGCGACCTGCGGGATCGAGGGCTCGGCGGTGGCCCGGGCCCTCGGCACCGGTATCGCGGGCCCGATCTTCAGCGCCTTCTGCACGACCCGCGAGGTAGTGCCGTTCATCTTCGGCTTCATCGTGGCGGCCAAGATCGGGGGCGGCATCGTCGCGACGCTGGGGGCGATGCGGGTGAGCGAGGAGGTGGATGCGATGGACGTCATGGGCATCCCCTCGATGACCTACCTGATCTCGACGCGGATGCTGGCCGTCCTGTTCATGCTCCCGATCGTGTACCTGGTCGGTCTCGCCGGCGGGCAGGCTGCATCGTGGATGGCCTCGTTCCTGCGCTTCGGGGACGTCTCGCAGGGGACCTGGGAGTTCGCCTTCTACACGGTGATCGACCCCGTCGACCTCCTCTACTCGGTGATCAAGGGGATGGTGATCTCGTTTGCCGTGATCCTCACGGCGCTGTACTACGGCTACCGCGTGACGGGGGGTCCGGTTGAGGTCGGGGTGGCGACGGCGAGATCCATGGCCGTGAACCTGATGGTCGTGACGATCCTCAACATGATGCTCACGTTCATCTTCTGGGGGTTCAACCCGAACCTCCCGGTCGCGTAGTGGCATGAGCGACAGGTTCGGCGACATCGGCCCCCTCGTCGCGCGGGTTACCGCGGTGGCGGCGATCGCGGTCGCGACGATGGTCCTCACGCTGGTGCTCACCAGCGACGGCGATACCTATGAGGTCAACGCCGTCTTCGACGACGTCCGCGGCCTGATCGAGGGCGGTGAGGTGAAGGCCGGATCGGTGAACGTCGGCACCGTCGAGAACATCACGATCGGCGATGACGACCTGCCGGTCGTGACGATGAGCGTGGACAGCGATTTCCGGCTCAGGCAGGGGGCGTTCGCGGACCTCAAGGTGGCCTCGAACGTCGGGGCGATCAACCGCTACGTGGACCTCCGTCAGGGCGACGGCGATGGCGAGCTGGAGGACGGCGCCACCCTCGGACCGGGTCAGACCGACCAGCCGGTCGACCTCGACCTCGCGGTCTCGACCCTCACCCCGAAGACCCGCGAGGAGCTGGGCGAGATCCTCTCCGGGCTGGACCGGGCGACCAAGGGCCGCGGCCCGGACGTGGATCATGCGCTGCGCCACAGCTCGCGGGCGCTGGGCGAGACCGCGAACGTCCTCGCGCTCGTGGGCGCCGACGAGGAGGCGCTGCAGACCCTGGTCAGCTCGACATCGAGCGTGTTCGGGGCGCTCGCGCAGAGCCCGAGCGACCTCGGAACGGCCGCCGAGCAGGTCGCGGCGACGCTCGACGTGGCCGCGGCGCGCCAGGCCGAGCTGAGCGAGACGGCGGCCCTCTTCGGCCCGGGCCTCGGCGCGGCGCGCGGGGCGGTGGAGCGGTTGCGAGAGGCCACCCCCAACATCCGCGACCTGCTCGTCAAATCGCGCCCGGTCGTCGACGAGCTGGTGCCGACGGGCCGGGCGCTGACGCCGGCGCTGGCCGCCCTGCGGGTCGTGCTCGACGAGGCGGCCGCGCTGGTCCGGGAGGCGCCTGCGCAACTCGAGCTGCTCAGGCCGGTCATCAGGGCCGCGCCCCCTGTGGTCAAGCGGCTGGAGCCGATTGCCGACGGCCTCAACCCGTTCCTCGATCACCTGCGCGCCCGGATCCCGGAGATCCTCAACTTCTTCGTGCTCGCCGGCGACGCCACGTCCAACTACGACGCCAACGGGAACCTGATCAGGGCGACAGCGATCAACATCCAGGGCCCGCGGCACCCGAACCTGATCGGCCCCTCGGAGGACGCCGCCGGGTCGGTGCAGCGCCCATTCGACCGAACCCCGGGGACGGCGGAGGGGGAGCCCTGGGAGGACTACATCGACAGCTTCATCGGCGGCGGGCAGGATCCGCGCGATTTCATCTCGCCTGAGGAGGAGGGCCCGTGACCGACCTGATGGCGCGGCTCACCGCCATCACGAGCGCTTTCCTCCTCTTCGCCTCCGTGGCGGTGCTCTACGTGACCTCCGGCGGGGGGGCGTCGCAGACGCAGGTCCGGGCGGAGTTCGAGGACACGTTCCCGCTTCTGCCCGGGATGCACGTCCGCGTCTACGGGGCCGTCGCCGGATCGGTCGGCGACGTTGAGCTGACCGACGACGGGACCGCGCTGGTCACGATGCGGCTGCACGAGGGCACCGCCCCCCCGGGGAAGGACGCCACGGCAGCGATCCGCCAGCAGGACATCACGGGCGACTCCTACGTCTCGCTCGAGCTGGGGGCCTCGGAGGAGCCGCTGGGCGATGAGGTGATCCCGACCTCGCGGACGCTGATCGCGCCGCGCTTCGACGACCTCCTCAACTCCTTCGACGCCGACGTTCGCGAGGGCTTCCAGCTGCTGCTGGTGGAGGTCGGCAAGGCGCTCGAGCGTCGCGGGGACGACGTGAATCGCGCCGCCCTCGCCCTGCGCCCCGGCCTCGAGGCGGCCAACCAGGCCCTGGCGGAGGTGCGCTCCCAAAACGAGGTGCTGCGCGAGCTCGTCGTGGACGCCGAGTCGGTCACGGGCCAGGCGGCCAGCCGCTCTCGCGAGCTGGGCGGCCTGGTGGACTCGCTGGCGATCACGCTCAGGACGACGGCGGACCATTCGGCGGGCCTCGACGCCGCGCTGGCGCGGGCGCCGCGGGCAGCGGCAGAGGCTCGCCCGCTCCTCGCCGAGCTTCGCCGCAGCGCGATCGCCGCGCGGCCGCTCGCCGAACGGCTGGCCTCGGCGGCGCCCGACCTCGCCCTCACGGCAAAGCTGCTGGGCCCGTTCGCCGAGGACGTGGCGGCCGCGCTCGACGACATCGGCCCGACCCTCGAGCTGACCGGGCGCCTGATGCGAATCGCCGAGCCGACGCTCGAGGTGGCGCCCAAGCGCGTGCTCACCGCCCCGTTCGACCTCGCGGCCGGGGTCGGCACGCTGCTCGACACGCTGCTCGGCGAGCCGAAGCTGATGAAGGCGCTGTTCGGGGCCGACTCCTACGGCGAGGGCCCCTCGCGCCTCGACGACGTCGGCCTCGCGTCCGTCGCCGTGGATCCGGGCAACGTGCAGGGGTACGAGGGGAATGATCCGGAGCGCCGCTTCCTGCGCGCGGTGGTGGTGCCAAGCTGCGAGGCGTTCGGGGTGCCGATCGAGCCCGGATGCCTGCTCGACGTCCTGAACCCACGCCGTGCCTCGGCCCGGATCAGCGGTGGCGGCGGAGGTGGCGCCGAGGCCAGGGGCGGCGGCACCGGCTCCTCGCCGCAGGTTGACCCCGACGCCCCCCTTGGGCCCGGCGGGGGACTGGTGCCGGGCCGGCCCCTTGACGATCTTCGCGACCTGCTGGATCGCACGGGCGGCGGCCTCAACGACCTGCTGAAGCCCCGTGGCAACAGGGGCGGCGGGCGCGGCGGGAGCAACAACTCGGTCACCGACCTCCTCGACTTTCTCCTGGGCCCGTGAGCGAGCTGAAGGCACCCGGCAGGATCCAGCGCGTCGTCTCCGGCGGCGCCCGCAGGCTTGAGCGCCACACGACGCTGCTCGGCATTTTGGTCGCGATCGTCGGCGGGATCCTGGGCTACGTCGCCTGGATCTCGGTGAACGGGGTCCCCTTCCAGGACCGATATCTGCTCAAGGCTGTCGTCCCCGCGAGCTCGCCGATCCTCAAGGACGGCGACGCGGTGAGGATCGCCGGGCGCCTCGCCGGACTGATCACCGAGGTCGAGCCCCACGAGGGCGACGTCCTCGTCGAGATGGAGCTGGAGCCCGGCTACGCGCCGGTCGGCCAGGACGCCTCCACCAACGTCCGCGTGAAATCGCTGGTCTACCTCACCTACCTCGAGATCTACCCGGGCGATCTCTCGGACCCAATGCCCGAGGGCGGAACGATCCCAGTGACGCGCAGCGGCTCCGGCGTGGACCTGCTGGAGGTCGTGGAGCTCTTCGACAAGCGGGTGCGGGAGGCGCTTTCGAAGGCCACCTACAACGCCGGGCTGGGCGTCGCCTCGCGCGGCACGGAGCTGAACGTCGCGCTCAAGGACCTCGCCCCGGCCACAGAGGACCTGCGCGATCAGCTGGAGGCTGCGACCTCGACGCCCGGGGCGATCCGCCGAGCCCTGCGAGGCGCCGGCGCAGCGACCGACGCCGCGCAGGGCTTCGCGCAGGGCGATGTCGCCCGGCTTGTGGCGTCGGGGGATGCGGTGGTCGGTGCGCTCGCCAGCCAGGCGGGGCCGCTGGGCGAGGCCATCGACCTGCTCCGGCCGGTGGAGGACGAGCTGATCGCGACGGCCCCCGAGGCGCGCCGCCTCCTCGCCGAGGTGACCGAGCTCTCCCGGATCCTCGAGCCGGCCGTCGCCGACCTCCAGCGAGCGCTCCCCGACGTCGTCTCGGTGCTCGCGATGGGCGACGTCTTCCGCATCCAGACGGCTCGTCTCACCTCCGTGATGAACCCAGTGCTGCGGGCGGCGGCGCCCGTGCTGCGCGACCTGCGGCCCACGGTCGCCTCGATCGAGCCGCTGCTCGAGGTGCTCGAGCAGCTCGTGGATCGGGTGGCGCCATACAGGGACGACATCCGGGCGGCCAGCGAGGGGGTCATCTCCGCGACCACCACGCGCTATCCCGGCGGCACCGCGCCTGACACCTCGGCCCTGCGCTTCGTCCCCATCCTCACCTGCCATACGCCCCGCGAGCCCTACCCGGATCCTGGCGAGGCCCGGACCCACTCCCAGTCGTGCTAGGCGCGGGTCGCAGATCGCGCCGCGTGCCCCGGTCCGGGAGCGTCGCCGCGAAGCGGCTGCTCGGCATCCTGGTCCTGGCCGGCGGGTTCGTGTTCATCATCGTCGCCGTCACCCGCCCGCAGCCGTTCAGCGATTCCCGGACCTTCCACGCGGAGTTCGACAGTGCCCAGGGCATCGGTCGTGTCGACAAGGACATCCGGGTCGCGGGGACGAACGTCGGCCACATCGGGGAGGTGACGCGCGTGGGCGACGACGTGAGCGTCGAGCTGGTCGTCGAGAGTGACCTCCGGGTTGGCGAGGACGCGCGAGCCGAGCTACGACCCCACACCCTCTTCGAGGGATCCGCATTCATCGACCTTCACCCGGGCAGCCCCAGCGCGCCGACGCTCGAGGACGGCGGCTCGATCCCCCGCACCAACACCGACGTGTACGTCTCGCTCGACGAGGCGCTGCGCGTGCTCCACGAGCCGACCCGCGATGCGCTCCAGGACCTTGCTCACACGGGGGCGAGGACGCTCAGGCCGGAGGCGATCGACGGGTTGCAGCGAACGCTCAGGGCCGCGCCCGAGCTGACCGCCAACACCGGTCCCGTCATGCGGGCGCTGCGCGGCCCCCAGGGCGACGAGTTGGCCGGAGCCATCGAGGGCCTCGCCGAGACGACCCGTGCGGTCGCGTCCCGGGAGTCGGATCTGCTGCCGATCGCCCAGCGCGCCCGCGCGACGTTCGGCGCGCTGAACGTCGACGGCGGGCGGGCGCTCGACGCCGCCTTCGCCGCCCTGCCCGGCGTCCTGCGCGAGCTCGACCGGGGCGGGGCCCGGCTGATCCGGGTAATCGACCGCCTCGACACCCTCGCGGTCGACCTCCAGCCGGCACTCGACGAACTGTTGCCCCTCCTCGTGGAGATCCAGCCGGTCCTCCGCGCCACCACCCCCGTGCTGGAGGTGGCGCCACCGCTGATCCGCGACCTGCGGACGGTGCTGCGCCGGACCTCCGCCGCGGGGCCGGAGTTCCTCCGTCTCATCGAGGAGATCGCGCCGGGTGCCCGCCTGCTTGACAAGAAGGTCCTGCCCTTCCTGAACGCCGACAGCCGCCTGGGCCTGCCGGCCTACCTCCAGCTCGACTCGGCCTTCACCGCCCTGAACGCGGCGCTGCGCCCGTACCAGACGGAGGCACAGGGACCGCTGGGCGAGGGTCACGTGCTCCGCCTCGGCGCCTACCTCGACCAGGACTTCTTCACCGGCGGGCTCCCGCTTCCGCGGCGGGCGCGGGAGGCGGTCAGGTGAGGGCGTTGCTCGCCATCCCCGGCCGGATAGCGCGCTTCCTCTGGGGTTTCATCAACCCGAGCCGGACGGCCGGGCGCGTGCCCCTCGGGCGGTTCACGATCGTCACCGCCGGCCTGGCGGCGCTGATCTTCGTCGGCTACACGATGACCAAGAAGTCGCTCCCGCTCCCCTGGTCGCCGGCGGCCTACGAGGTCGAGGTCGTGTTCCCGGACGCGCGCGGGCTCGACCGGGTCGACGAACCCGGCGCGGCCGTCGCCGGGACCCCGTTCGGGCGGGTCACCGAGGTCACCTACGAGAACGGCCGGGCGGTCGCGACGCTCACCCTGGACGCCGAGGTCCGGGGGAAGGTCTTCAAGGACGCGAGCGCCACCATCCGCCCGGGCAGCGCAATCCAGAACCTGGTCGTGAACGTGGACCCGGGCAGCCCGGGGGCCGGGAGCCTCGAGGACGGCGGTCGGATCGAGGCCGCCAACAGCGACACATTCATTCCGATCGACGATCTCACCTCCGTTCTGGACGCCGACACGCGCGCCTACGCGCAGATCGTCATCACCGAGGCCCAGCGTGCCCTGGTCGGCCGGGAGAACGAGCTCCGGAAAGGCCTCCAGGAACTGGGCACCCTGAGCGAGACGGCGGTCCCGGTTACGAGGGCGTTGCGCACGCGCCGAGCGCTGCTCACGCGGCTCGTGGGGAGCCTCGAGGTCGTCGCACAGACGCTCGGCGACCGGCAGGTGCAGCTCGCGGAGGCGCTCGACACGGGCGCCCGGACGCTCCAGGTCACCGCGGCTCACGAGGCCGAGATGGCCGAGCTGACCCGCAGGCTCGGGCCGACCCTTGTGGCGGCGGAGGGCGCACTCCGCGCGGTCAACCGGCTCACGGTGCCGCTGGAGCCGGCCCTCGATCAGCTCACGCCCACGGCCCCACTGCTCGCATCGGGCTTTGCCGCCACGCGGGAGCTGATCCCGAGGACGGAGGCCCTGTCGGAGACCTTCAAGGGGCTGATCCGCGACGGCAGCCACCCGCTCGACCTGCTGGTTGAGGGAACGCTCGGCATCAAGCAGCGGCTGGCGGCCAACGTGCCGATCGCAGCCGACCTCACCGCGCTGGCGAGGCGACTGAACAAGTACAAGGCCGGCTTTGCCCAGCTCGCCGACGTCCAAAGTGGCGCGCTCTCGGTCAACGACAACGGCGGCACATACGGCCAGGTCGACGTGCTCGAGATCGAGGAGCCGAAGCCGGAGAACTTCGGGATGGCCCCGCGCGCGGCCCGCAGCAGCGGCGGCGAGCCGTCTCGTCTCGAGGAGCTGCTGGCGCGCGCCCTCGAGCGGATGTGCCTGGAGGGGAGCGGGGCCGCCTGCGCGCTTCGGCTGCGCTCGCCGGACCTCCCACCGCTCGAAGGGGACGCGAGGAGCGGGGAGGAGGAATAGGTGGACCATCGCATCCCCAAGCTCGGGCTCGCCTTCAGCATCGTCTGCGCAATCGGCGCGCTGATCACCTTCGTGTATCTGAACGAGGCGTTCCGGGGGCCGAGCCCGCTGGGGGCGGTTGTCGGGGAGCCCTACACGCTGGAGGCGACCTTCGACGACACGGAGGCGCTGCCCTCGAAGCAGCCGGTGCTGGTGCGCGGCGTCCAGGTGGGCAAGGTGACCGGGGTGGACTTCGTGAAGGAGGATTCGCAGGCGGTCGTCTCGTTCACCGTCGACGACGAGTTCGGCCCGGTGTACGCCGACGCCAGCGCCGTCGTCGGGGAGCGGACCCTGCTCGGCGACCCCTACATCAACCTGTACCCCGGCACGGACGGGGCGGAGCCGCTCAGCTCCGGGGGGCAGGTCAAGGCCCTCGATAGCGTTGACTTCGACGAGGGACTGGACTTCCTCGACGCACAGGGTCGCGAGCACGTGCGATCGGTTGTCGGCACGCTCGACGATGCGACCAGGTCCGAGGGGTCCGGCGGCCGGCTCAACTCCACCGTAGCCAACCTCGCCCGGACGATTCGCAACCTGCGAGCTCTCACCAGAGCGCTCGAGGGCCAGGAGGACGAGATCGCCGGCCTCACCCGCGACGGCGCCCTGGTCCTGGAGGAGCTGGGCAGCCGTGAGGCCGCCCTGCGGTCGATCGTCGGCTCGGGGCGGATCTCCCTGGAGGCGATCGCCTCGGGGCGCGCCTCGCTGGAGGAGGGCCTGGGCGAACTGCCCCGGCTCCTGGACTCGACGCGGGAGGTCCTGGCGCAGGCGCGCCCGTTGATCGCCGACGCCAGGCCGGTGGTGAGCGGCCTGAGGCGCGGCGCCCCCGACCTGGTGACGATCCTCAGCGAGGTCGGCCCGCTGAGCGGCGACGCGATCGACGCGATCGCCGGGCTCGCGGGGATCCCGTCGCTTCGCAAGACGCTCGAGATCGTCACGCTGCTGCGGACCACCGCGCCGAAGCTTGCGCCCGCTGCCCGCAACCTGGTGGGGGGCCTGAGGTACACGGCGCCGAGGGCCGGCGGCATCGCGTCCTTCTTCGCCAACTTCGCGAGCGTCACGGCCCACGGCGACAGCACCGGGCGCTGGGCGCGCTTCTCGATCCTGTTCGAGCCCGGCGAGGCCAATGACGCCCCGACCCCGGCTACGTGCGAGCCCGAGGACGACATCCCGGCCAACACCGGCTTCTGCCACAACGCCTACCCGGAGCCGAACGACGCGCTTGACCCTGAGCCCTACGTGCCGGGGTCCTACCCGCGGGTGCAGCCCTTCGATCCGCCCGGGCCCAACGGCGGCCCGTAGCCCGGAGTCGGCGTAGGCTTCGAGACGTGGCCGACCTCCGCAAGCAGATCTCCGACGCCGCCTCGGTCGTCACGCTGCCCGCGGCGCTGACGCGCAACGTGGGCCGGGCGACGGACGCGATCATCGACATCCGCGATCAGCTGACGGCGATGGCGGGCCTGCCGCAGGAGGTCCTCGACCAGCTCCGCGCGATGCAGGATCTGGCGGAGCAGATGAACCGCACCGCGCAGGAGCTCCACGCGATCGCGGAGCCGATGCTCCAGGCCGCCCAGGGGATCCAGGCCCTCGCGGAGCCGATGCTCGAGATGGGCCGTGCGGCGACCAGCGCGGCGGAGCAGGCCCGCGACTCGGTCGAGCGCACCAACCGGCTGATCGAGCAGTCGCTGGAGCTGGCCGCGCCGATCCAGGGCCTGACGGAGCGCGCGGTGAGCCTCCGGGACCGCCTTCGCGGGACGCCCCCGCCGGGCGGCGGCGAGCCGACCGACTGAGCGCGCCCGCAAGCTCGGGCCGCTGATCTGCGGCGTGCTGCGTCCTCTAGGTGCTGCCGCCCGGCCGGACGCGCGGGTGCTACCCGGAGACCGCTACGCGGCGAGCATCGGCGCGATCAGTTTCCGGGCCGCTTGGCGGGCCGAGGCGTCGTCGTCGAGCGGGATCGTGCTGCGTGGGATGAGCAGAAACGAGACGCCTATCCGCAGCAGCAGCTCGGCGGCGTGCTCGGGGTCGAGCGAGCGCATCTCGCCCCGGCGCTGACCCTCGCGGATCCGCTCGGCGAGGAAGCCGCGCACCATCCCGCCCGCCTCGTCGTTGGGTGAGTTGAGCCCGCCGATCACCTCGGTCGCGGGTATGCGGCTGAACAGCGGGTGCTCGCGCGCGATGCGAATGGCCGCTGCGAAGCCTTCGGCGACCAGATCGACCGCACCGATCGACGCGTCCGCCTGGGTGGCGGCGATCTGCGCCAGGGCCCGACGCGTCTCGCGCACGGTGAGCGCCTCGAGCAGTCCCGCGTGGTCGCCGAACCTCCGGTACACGGTCATCCGGCCCGCGCCGGCTCGGGCGGCCACGGCGTCCATCGTCACCGCCCGCATCCCCTCCTCGGCGACCAGCGCCAAGGCGCCGTCGAGGATCCGCTCGCTGGTCGGATCGCCCGGCGTGGCCACGGCGGGATCGAGGGCGAGGCTGAGCAGCCGGCCCGCCCCCGCCGCGACGGCCTCAGGCGGCACTGGCGACCCCGGACGGCGACTCGGCGCCTTCGCCGTCGGCCCCCGCACCGAGAGGCCCGCGCGCGATGTCCTCCGCGCGCCAGCGCAGGTACTCGGGGCCGATGTTCTTCAGCCGCCCCGGGATCGCCGGCCCCGCGGCGCGTGAGGCCGCGGCGAGCCCACGGAACTCGAGCTCGTTGACCTTCGTCCAGCTCAGGCCGAACCGCTCCCGGAGGGTGGGTGGGAGCATTCCCGTCGTCGTCACGCGCAGCGCGCGGGCGGGCGGGATCCGCAGGAGCTTCCACAGGCCCTCGAGTGACGGCGGGAGCTGCGGTGGCCGGCCGGGCGCCTCGAACGAGCGCATGACCCGGTCCACGGTCTCGTGGTGTACGAGTGTGTTCTCGACCGTGTCGTCGAAGTAGTCGAGGAAGTCCCCCCATGTCGGTGGCATCTCGTCGATGCGGATCCCCAGCAGCCTCCCAAGCGGCATGTACTCGGAGTAGATCCGTTCGGTCTCGTCCGGGGTGAGTGGGCCCACGAACCGCAGATAGGCGCGCACCGCACCCTCGAGCAGCGTCGCGTGGACCCAGAGGTAGGCGTCGGGCTCGAGCGCGTGATACTTGCTGCCGTCCGCGTTGGTGCCCTTGATCGGTTTGTGAACCTCGCGAAGCCGGCGCCCGACGGCCGCCGCCTCGCGTCCCGCGTAGGTCAGGAGGTAGAGGTAGTCGATCGTGCGCAGCAGGCGCCCCCACGGATCCTGCTCGAAGGTCGAGTGATCGCGCACCCCGTCGCCGACCGTGGCGTGCGAGACCTGCAGCAGGAGCGCATAGCCGGATGCAGCGAAGAGACGGGGGTCATCGAATAGCCGCCACACCAGCGACCCGGGCCCGAGAATGATCTCCTCGAGCTCCTCGTCGGTCGCCATGAGGGGACGCGCGCTCACCGTGGTACGAACGGTACCAGAGCCGTACCACCCGTCCCAACAACCCACACGGGTGCCAGGCACCGGGCCGGGGGTGCCAGGCACCGGGCGCCCGGTGCGCGTGCCTGACCCCGGGGGCTAGGGGTGGTGCCAGTGTTCGGAATAACGCTATATCTAGCGCTACTCCGGCTCGGGGTCGGCGTGCGGGGGGAGATCGCTCAGATCGCCCTCGCCGTCGATTGCCAGGCAGACCCGGCAGAAGTCCTCGCCGAACGGTGTGAGGTGGATGCTGCGGCGCACCACCTTCGCCATGCGCACCGAGCCCGTCGCCTCGAGCACGTCGGGCTGCGCCTCGAGGACCTGGTACTGAACCGGGTCGTGAAGCGTGTCGCGGGAGAACCAGATCATCCCGAGGCGATGCAGGTTGTTCAGGTACTGCGGGACGCGCGATGGGTACCGGCACCCGGCGCGCCCGCCGATCATCGTGAACCCCTGGGCGATCAGCTCGGAGCTGATCAGCGAGAACGGTCCGCCGGTGCGGACGTCGAGGCTGGGCTGTGGTCCAGCCAGCATGAAGAGGTGGAGGATCCTGGCCTCGTCCGGGGCGAGGTCCCCGAGGATGCGTTCGTAGGCCGGATGCGCCGTCTCGACGTAGTTGACGTCGCGCGCCTTTCGCATCACCTCGGCGCCCAGCACTCGTAGCTCGGCCCATTCCTGGGTGGAGTCCGCGTCGCCGTTTCCCCCCGGCGCCGGGTGCTGCTTCTGGCCGGTCACCTCCCGCGCGTAGCCGCCGACGGCCTCGCGGACGTCGTCGGCCAGCTCGGAGGCCCGTTCGGGCTGCGTCGCGGCGCCCAGGATCCTCAGGCCGGCCCGCGCGTAACTGCGGGCCGCCCACTCGGTGGTGTGCCACGCCGCCGATGCGGCGAGGCGCGCGAGGCCGGGGATGTCGTCGATCGTCTCGCGGCGCCGATCCTCGCGGTCGCTGCGGGGGCTCTCAAGCGGGTCGTCGGAGTTGTGCTCGTCGGTCATCCGCTGACCCCGAATATCCAGAGATGCAGGAACCCGCCGGCGAGGCCCATGATCGCTCCGTGCGCGTAGAGCATCCACTCATCTTCCTTGATCGCCGAGCGCATCATCTCGACGAAGTCGGCGGGGGGAAGCTCCTTGGTGCGCTGCGCGATCAGTTTGTAGATCTTCTCGCTCTGCTGCTCGGAGAAATCGGGATCCTTGAACGCGGTCATCGTGTGCCCCCCGGCGCTCTCGGCGACCGACTCCCGGATCGTGTCGTACTCGCGGGTACCCACCGCGACGCGCACCGCGGCGCGGACGGGCCCCGCCGCCTGGTCGATCGCCGGGCCCAACTCGTCCCTCAACAGCTGCCGGGTCCGGTCGCCCCGCGGGCCGTCGAGCAGGAAATCGCCGATGTTCTCGAGCGTGACCACGTCGTCGGCGATGATCTGG
Organism: uncultured Solirubrobacterales bacterium; assembly: GCA_963807385.1. GTDB lineage: Bacteria > Actinomycetota > Thermoleophilia > Solirubrobacterales > 70-9 > JBDTSW01. The sequence goes on along the minus strand of CAWEBQ010000002.1, from coordinate 1,284,619 downwards.
GCGTACACCTCGGCCGCCTCGTCCTGGCGGCGCAGGAACAGGCCGTGGACCTTGATGCCGAGGAACGTCTTCGGCTCGGTCGGCTCGAAGATCAGCTGCATTCCGAGCAGGTTGGTGGTCCACCCGACGACCACTCCCAGGATCGGCAGCAGCCACCACTGGTGGAAAGTGTGGTCCGCCACCGCCACGGGAACGCCCAGCAGGAACCCGAAGACGAAGCCGAAGGCGATCATCAGGTTGAGCTCCTTCTGGCCGAAGTCGCGGAAGATCCGGACCACCAGTCCGGGGTTCTTCTGGAACTGGTCGATCACCATGATCTTCGGATCGAGCAGCTGGTCGATGTGAACCCCGATCTCGTCCATGATCCGCTTGACGATCCCGGGAAGCTGCTGCTGCACGCGTGAGTACACGGCCTCCTTGCCGCGGGGCGGCACGTTCTCCCACATCCCCGGATGCTCCTCCCGCATCGTCTCGTCGACGATCTTGGGGATCTCGGGCGAGAACATCCTGACGATGTGCTCCGCCACCTTTTCGGGCTCGAGCCGCTGGTAGAACTCGCCCGGGGTGCCGAGCTTGGCGATCGCCTTGTCGACGGCGATCGAGCCCATCTTCGCCGCTCGCGCCGGAACGATGCCCTGCCACCCGACGCCGCCCTGCATGATCCCGGGCACCTCCTGCAGGCGGTGCGGAAGCAGCGTCGAGAGCTCGAGCAGTCCCGGCACCTTGAACCCGTGAAAGCGGATCGGGTTGAACAGCATCCAGACGCCGCTCCAGTTGATGAGGAACCCGATCACGCCCGTGAACACGGGAATCGTGGCCAGTTGGATCCACTCGCTCGTGCTCATCGCTAAACGCCCTCCATCACGCCCGCGCTGAGGGCGGGACCATGCGCAACATACCTGCAACTCGCGGGTCGCGAACCCGGGTCCGGCCCACCCTGGGTGTGAGAACGCCCCCACCTCGAACTGGCGCAGCTCCGCCCTGAGGCGCCTGGATGAGGCCGTCACCGGCCCCGATCATGCTCGGCATGAACGCACGAGTCACGACCTTCATCACCGCGGTAGCGGTGGCCCTCATCCCCACGAGCAACGCGTCGGCGGATCATCCCGGCGTCGCGCTGGAGCCCGGTGACGAGGTGCCACGATCCGTCCAGCGAAGCCTCGGCGGCGATGTCGAGATCACCAATAGCGGCCTGTTCCGGGTCGATGCGGGTCCCGGCCCCGACCTGCTCACCCACGGCCCCGACACCGAGCAGCAGATCGCGGCCGATGCCGCGGCCGCGGGCCAGGCCGCTCAGTTCGGGCCCGGCTCGCCCGAGCGCGCCCCGGACTGCACACTCTCGCGCCAGGCGAGCGAACGATTCCAGCTCGTGATCTACGCGCGCCCGGCGACAAGCGCCGATCGCCGCCAGGAGTCCGTCCCGACGATCCGCACGCAGATGCGTCGGATGAACTGGGTCCTGAACCGCGACTCCCTCGCCTCCGGCGGCCCCACGGCCGACTACCGGGTGGCCTGTGAGTTCCCCCTGTCCGACCAGCGCATCTTCGTCGGCAACCTGACGACGACCGGCTCCTCCTACGCGGAGATCGTTGCCTCGGCGAAGGCCGCCGGGTGGACCGACTTCCGGGCCGACCACACGATCTTCTTCGACGGGGAGGATCCGACCGGCGCGGCCTGCGGCATCGGGAACATCTGGAACGACGACTCGCTGTCAGCGGGCAACCGCAACAACAACCCGGATGTCGCCGGCGCAACCGGTGACTACGGCGTCACCTACCGCAGCTGCTGGAACGGCAACACGGCGATGCACGAGAACGGACACAACTCGGGCGCGGTGCAGAACACGGCGCCGCATGCGACCGGCCAGGGTGGTTGGCACTGCTGGGATGAGCAGGACGTCATGTGCTACTCGCCCGACGGCGGCACCAACCACCAGGAGGGGGTCGAGTTCCTGTGCACCGACCGCGAATACTTCGACTGCGGCTACGACGACTACTTCGACTCGAGCCCGGAGCCGGGCGAGTACCTCGCGACGCACTGGAACATGGGCTCGCCGCTCAACAAGATGATCCGCTTCGGCGGGGTCGGCGGCGCCACGCCCGAGGCCGAGTTCACCCAGAGCTGCGTCGGGACGACGTGCCAGTTCCAGAACCGGTCCACGGACGACCTCGGCATCGCCGAGACCCAGTGGGCCTTCGGCTACGGCGCCGGCTCGAGCCAGCCGAACCCCAGCCACACGTTCCCGGGCCCCGGCACCTACCAGGTCATGCTGAGCGTGCGCGACGCCATGCAGTCCTGGGACGACGTCACCAGGCCGGTGACGGTGACCCAGGCTCGTCAGCTCTTGGCAAGCGCAACGCCGTTCAACGACACGGCCGGGATGCGCGACACGTTCAAGCGCTACACGATCAAGGTCCCGGCCGGCGCGGACGAGCTGGAGGTGACGGTCGACGGGCCGGCCTGCCAGTTCCTGAGCGGCCCGAGGTGCGAGCCGAACCTGGATCTGTACCTACGCAAGGGCACTGACCCGACGCGCACGGAGTTCGACGTCCGCTCGACCAGCGCGACCAGCTCCGACGAGACGGTCACCGTGGACGCCCCCAGGAAGGGCAACTACCGGATCGGCGTCGAAAATCGCAATGGCAACGCGGGCACTCAGTTCCAGGTCACGGCGACCGTCGAGGGTTAGAGCGGTGGCTGGGCCCCCGTCCCTGGGGGCCCAGCCAGGCGCCGCTCATGGAGTGATCTTTGAGACGTTCACCCGGCCGAACCCGAACTGCGGGTCTCGGCCCGGGACGCCCCTGTCATCGACCGCCGACTGCAGCTCGGCTCGCCACGTCACGGGCCCCCCGCCGGGATTGGCGCCGGCGATCAGCGCCGCCACCGCCGCGGCGTGCGGGGTCGCCATCGACGTCCCCGAGATCGTCTTGTAGGCGCCGTCGTTCCAGGTGGACAGGATGTCCACGCCGGGCGCCGCAACCTCGACGTCGGAGTTGAACTGCGAGAACGACGCCCGCGCGTCGTTGTGGTCGGTGGCCGCCACCGAGACGACCTCGGCGTACGCGGCCGGGTAGCTGAGCGACGAGTCGCCGTTGTTGCCCGCCGCGGCGACGATCAGCGAGCCGTTCCGCGTCGCGTTGGTTACCGCCGACTGCAGCGTCGCGGAACCCGATGAGCCGCCGAGCGACATCGAGATGACCCTGGCGTCGTGCTGGCTCAGCCAGGTGATGCAGTTGGAGATCATCGCCAGCGTTCCCGATCCGGAGCCGTTGAGCCCCTTGCAGATCGCGAGCGGCGAGTTGAACGCGACGCCGGCCACACCTGTGTCGTTGTTGGCGCGGGCGCCGATCGTCCCGGCCACGTGCGTTCCGTGCCCGTGGTCGTCGTCGCACTTGTCGTTGACGATCGTCGGGTCGGAGCCGATCGCGATGACGATCAGGTCGGTCCCGAAGTCGTTGACTCCGCCGCAGTTGGCGACGCGGGAGCCGGCGAACTCGGAATGGCTGCGCATGATCCCGGTATCGACGATTCCGACCTTGGCGCCGCCTGCGGCGGGGAAGCCGCCCAGGCCGAGGTTGTCCCAGCCCTCCGGCGCGTCGATGTCCGCGTCGGCGGTCCCGCCTGTCTGCCCGGTGTTGTTGAGGCCGTAGAGCTGGCTGAAGCTCGGATCGTTCGGGGTCGCAAGCGCCCGGTAGATGTAGTTGGGCTCCGCGTAGGCCACGGCGTTCGAGCGCTCCAGGCGCTTGACCGTGGCGTGCACGCCACCCCGCGCCCTGATGACGTCGGCGCCGGTGCCACGGACCTTGGCCAGGCGCCTGCCGGCGTCGGCGGCGCGATCGGCGCCCGCCTTCTGGGCGGTGGTCGCGCCGTTTACGTACTTCACCACGACCTCACCGCGGACGAAATCGTCCGCCGTGGCATTCGCGCTTGGAGCGAGCGCAAGTGACAGAGCGCCGACCATCAGGCCGACAAGGCTCCGCTTCATGATTCTGCCTCCCATCAACGAAGAAAATGACTCGGTCTCGCGGTCCCGTCATCTCCCCGTGCCGCGCTGCGGAAGTACCCCCCGCCACGGCCTCCAAAACACGCGTTCCGATCGCCGGGCGCGGTCATCTCTGCGCGGATGAGACCGGCGCCAGGGACAGGGCGCTCTAGTACGAGCGTGGCAGGCCCAGCGAGTGCTCGGCGACGTAGTTGAGGATCATCTCCCGCGACACCGGGGCGGTGCGGGTGAGACGGGCGCCCCAGTACATGTCCGTCAGGCCGTACTCGAGCGCGAAACCGTTGCCGCCGTGGGTCTGGATCGCCTGATCCACGCAGGCGATCGACGCCTCGGCCGCCGCGTACTTCGCCATGTTCGCGGGCTCGCCCGCGGGAGCGCCGGCGTCGTAGAGCGCGGCCGCCTTCTGGGTCATCAGGCGCGCCAGCTCGAGCTCGATCTTCGCCTTCGCGAGCGGGTGGGAGAGGCCCTGGTGGGAGCCGATCGGCGCCCCGTTCCAGACCTTGCGCTCGTTGGCGTAGTCGGATGCCAGCCTCAGCGCCCGGCGCCCGACGCCGTTGGCGACCGCGGCGCCCATGATCCGCTCGGGGTTGAGCCCATCGAACGCGGCCTTCAGACCGGCGGTCTCCGACTCTCCGATCACCCGGTCCGCCGGGACCTCGACGTCGTCGAAGAACAGCGTCCACTGCTTGTCCGAGGCCTTCACCGCGACCGGGATGAACTGCTTCTCCAGACCAGGTGCGTCGGTGTCGACCAGCATCAGCAGCGGCAACCCCAACGACCCGTCGTCCCCACGCTTGCGCGCGATCACCAGTACCTGCTGCGCGTCCTCCATTCCTGAAATGAAGGTCTTCGTACCGCGCAGCTTGTAGACGTCGCCCTCTCGCGTGGCCGCGCTGGAGAGGTTGTGGGAGTTGGTGCCGGCGTCGGGCTCGGTGATCGCGAATGCGATCTTCGTGGTGCCCGCGGCGATGCCGGGCAGCCAGTCGGAGCGCTGGCGCTCGGTGCCGTGGCGGGTGAGGATCGAGCCGACGATGGCGGGGGAGACCACGATCAGCAGTAGCGAGCATCCGGCGGCCGAGATCTCCTCGCCCACTGCCTGCAGTGCGTGCATGCCCAGCCCGCCGCCGCCGTAGCGCTCTGGCAGGTTGACGCCGATGTACCCCTTCTCGCCGAGCGCGTTCCAAAGCTCTGTGGGGGGCTCGTCGGCCTCGACGATCCGCCGGTGGTAGGAGGGACCGCCGAAGCTCTCGCAGATACCGCGCACCGCGTTGCGGATCTCGACCTCCTCGTCGGTAGGGACGATCGGCAGGTTGACGGCCTCTACCGTCTCGGTGGTTCCCATCAGAGGCGCTCCTTCGCTAGAGGCCGTAGGAACGGCCGATTACCTCGAGCATGACCTCGTCGGTGCCGGCGCCGATCCGGTTCAGGCGCTGGTCGCGGAACGCCCGCTCGATCTCGTACTCCTTCATGTAGCCGTAGCCGCCCATGATCTGGACGCACTCGTCGGCCACCTCGTGGCAGACCTGCGCGGCGTAGAGCTTCGCCATCGAGATCTCGCGCACCGGGTACTCGCCGTTGGCGAAGCGCCAGGCGACCGTGTGGGTGAGCTGCTTGGCGGCCTCGATCTTCGTCGCCATCTCGGCGAATTTGTGGCGGATGGCCTGGAAGCGGCCGATCGGGCGACCGAACGCCTCGCGCTCCTTGGCGTACTCGAGCGTGCGCTCGAACATCCGCTCGGCCCCGGAGTAGCAGCCGGCGGCGCCGACCAGGCGCTCGCCCTGAAGCTCCCAGGAGATGTGGTAGAAGCCCTTGCCCTCCTCTCCCAGCACCGAATCGGCGGGGACGCGGAAGTCCTCGAAGGCGAGCTCACCGGTGTCCGAGGAGTGCATCCCCATCTTCTCCAGCTCGGCCGAGACGGTGAACCCGGGGAGCTTCTCCCCGCTCTCGTCCCGCAGGTCGATCAGCATCAGGGTGATGCCGTCGTGGCGCTTGTCGGGGTCGGTCTTGGTGACGAGCACGCAGAAGTCGGCGCGCGGCCCGTTGGTGATGAAGGTCTTCGATCCGTTGATGACGTACTCGTCGCCGTCGCGGATCGCGGTGGTGCGGATGCCCGCGACGTCGGAGCCGGCGCCCGGCTCGGTGATGCCCAGGCAGCCGATCTTCTCCCCCTTGATCCCCGGGGCGAGGTAGCACTGCTTCTGCTCCTCCGTTCCCAGCAGGTGCACGGGGGGAAGGACCATGTCGGTCTGGACGGCGAAGCCCATGTTGGTCCCGCCGGAGCCCGAGTAGCTCAAGCACTCGGCCCGGATCAGCGAGTAGTAGTAGTCGCCACCCTGTCCGCCGTACTCCTCGGGAAAGCAGAGGCCCAGGAAGCCGAGCTCGCCGGCGCGTCGCATCACCTCTGTCGGCCAGTAGGTGTCCTCCCACTCGTTGCGGTGGGGGTGCATCTCCTTGAGGACCCAGGCCTTCATCGACTCGTGCAGGTCGAGGTGCTCCTGGGTGAAGAGGAGGTGCTTGCGAGCGGCCTCGTGCTCGGGCTTGAGCACGTTGCTGCCATTGGTCGCGGTTCCTGTGGCCACTCGTGGTCCTCCTGGCTCGAGAACGGCGCCGCCGACACGACGCCTGCATGAAGTGTAGAGTAATACTTTCTACTTATGACGTACGACAAGCTCACCTACGAGGTCGCCGACGGGGTCGCGACGGTCGCGTTCGACGATCCCGAGACCCGCAACGCCCTCTCCGACGAGATGCTGAGGGAGCTGCTCGACGCCCTCGCCGCGGTCAGGGCCGATCCGGAGGTGAGGGTGCTCGTCCTGACCTCGACGCACGAGAAGGTCTTCTCAGCCGGCGGGAACCTCGGCGGCTTCGCGGCCGACGTGCCCACCGCCCACAAGTACATGGGCGTGCAGTCGTTCATCGACGTCTTCCAGGCCCTGGGCGAGTTGGGCAAGCCGTCGATCGTCGCGGCCAACGGGCACGTGCTCGCGGGTTCGCTGGGGATCGCACTCGCCTGCGACCTGATCATCGCCAAGGACACCGCCGGGTTCGGCACCCCCGAGATCAACGTCGGCCTGTTCCCGTTCATGATCATGGCGCTGATCTACCGCAACGTCCCGCGCAAGAAGACCACGGAGATGCTGCTCCTCGGGGAGCGCCTCTCCGCGGAGGAGGCCCGCGAGGCCGGGATCGTCAACAAGGTTGTGCCGGCCGAGGAGTTCGACGCCGCCGTCGGCGACTGGGCCGCCAAGCTCGCCTCGAAGTCGCCGCTGGTGATGAAGCTCGGCAAGGACGCGATGTGGCGGCAGATGGACATGCCGCTCGCCGACGCGCTCGACTTCCTGCGCTCGCAGCTGACGATCGAGCTCTCGACCGAGGATGCGATCGAGGGCGTGACCGCGTTCTTCGAGAAGCGTGAACCCGAATGGAAGGGCCGATGACTGAGGAGACCACTGAGGCCGCCGGCAGGCTTCACGAGCTCACCGACGACCTCCACGCCCGGCGCGAGAAGGCGAAGCTGGGCGGAGGCCCCGAGAAGATCGCCAAGCAGCACGAGCGCGGCAAGCTCACCGCGCGGGAGCGGCTCGACCTCCTCGTCGACGATGGCACGTTCGTCGAGATCGGCATCCACGGCCGCCCGCATTTCTCCGTCAAGGGCATGGAGGGCAAGGAGGCCGCCGCCGACGGCGTCATCACCGGCTGGGGCGAGGTCGACGGGCGCCGGCTCGCGATCGCCGCCTACGACTTCACGGTCATGGCGGGCTCGATGGGAAGAACCGGCGAGGTGAAGATGGCACGCCTACGCGAGCTCGCGCTGAGGCAGCGGATGCCGCTCGTCTGGCTGCTCGACTCCGCGGGCGCCCGGATCCAGGAAGCGGCAGGATCGCTGTTCGCCGGCTCCGGCCACCTCTTCCGCGAGGAGGTCGAGATGTCCGGCGTCGTGCCGTTGGTGGCCGGAATGCTCGGACCCTGCGCCGCGGGCACCGCCTACATCCCGGGCCTGTCCGACTTCGTCCCGATGGTCGTCGGCCAGGGCGCGATGGCGCTGGCGGGCCCGCACCTGACCAAGGCGGTGACGGGCGAGGAGATCTCGATGGAGGATCTGGGCGGCGCCAAGGTCCACTGCCGCAAGTCGGGCGTTGGCGACCTCGAGGTCAAGGACGACGCCGAGTGCATCGAGGCGATCAAGACCTATCTCTCCTACTTCCCGTCCAACTGCGAGCAGAAGCCGCCGATCCGGCCCGCCACCGACCCCGACGACCGGATGTCGGAGAAGCTGATGGAGATCGTTCCGGACTCCAACCGCCAGCCCTACGACATGTACGAGGTGATTGCGGAGATCGTCGACGACGGCGAGTACTTCGACATCAAGCCGAGGTTCGCGAAGACGATCATCACCTGCCTCGCCCGCTTCGGCGGCCAGCCGGTAGGGATCGTCGCCAATCAGCCGAAGCAACTCGGCGGGATCCTCGAGAACGACTCCGCCGACAAGGCCGCCCGGTTCGTCAATCTCTGCGACGCGTTCTCGATCCCGCTCCTGTTCCTCCAGGACGTGCCCGGCTTCATGGTCGGCTCGAAGGTCGAGCACGCCGGGATCATCCGCCACGGGGCAAAGATGCTCTACGCGATCTCACGAGCGACCGTCCCCAAGGTCACCGTCGTGATCCGCAAGGCCTACGGCGCCGGCTACTACGTGATGAACGGCTCCGGCTACGAGCCGGACCAGATCTACGCCTGGCCCAGCGCCGAGATCTCGGTGATGGGCGCCGAGGGTGCGGTGAACATCATCGGCCGCTCGGCGATCGAGGCCTCCGACGATCCCGAGGCCACGAAGGAGGCGATGCTGAACGCGGTCCGCGAGCAGATCGATGTCTACATCGCTGCCGGCAACGCGATGATCGATGACGTCATCGACCCCCGCGAGACCCGCCCGCGCGTGATCCAGGCGCTGCGGATGGCCAAGGACAAGAAGGTCGAGAGGCCGTGGCGCAAGCACGGGGTGATGCCGGTATGAGCGTGTTCGACGACCCGGTGATCATCAGCAACTCGATCTCGGGTGCGATCGCCAACCGCGACCAGTGCCCGGCGATCCCGTACACCCCGGAGGAGTACGCGGCCGAGGCACGCCGCGCCGTGGACGAGGGCGCGTCGCAGATCCACATCCACGCCCGCACCCCGGACGGGACCCCCTCGTATGAGATCGAGGACTTCCACGCGATCACGCAGGCCATCCTCGACGAGGTTGGCGACGTGATCATCAACTACTCCACGGGGGCGATCGGCGTCTCGATGGAGCAGCGGCTGGCCTACCTGCGCGAGCTGACCCCGGACGTCGCCGCGCTCAACATGAGCTCGATGAACTACGCGAAGTACTCGCGCCGGCGCAAGGACTTCGTCTTCAAGGCCGTGTTCGAGAACTCCTTCGACACGATCATCGAGTTCCTGACCGAGATGCGCGAGCTCGGCATCAAGCCCGAGCACGAGTGCTTCGATGCCGGGCACGTCGCGAACCTGGATCCGCTGATCGACATGGGCCTCGTCACCGAGCCGCACCAGATCTCGCTGGTGATGGGAGTGACCGGCGGCATCCGCCCGACCTCCAAGAACATCGGCTTCATGTCCGAGCAGATCCCCGGCGGGCCGGACGCCGGCGCGAACTGGCAGGTGATCGGGATCTCGCGCGATCAGTGGCGTCTGCTCGCCACCTCGCTGACGCTCGGCGGCAACGTCCGCGCCGGGCTCGAGGACAACCTCTACCTCCCGAACGGCGAGATGGCCCGCTCCAACGGCGACCTGATCGGCAAGGCCCGCCAGATGGCCGAGGACATCGGCCGGCGGGTCGCGACGATCCCCGAGGCGCGCCGGATGCTGGGGCTGGGGGAGAAGAGCCAGGCGCTAACCGCCCGGGCGGAGGTATGACCGGAGCCCTGGAGGGCATCCGGGTTCTCGACCTCTCCCGCCTTCTGCCGGGCGGCTACTGCTCGCTTCTCATGGCCGACGCTGGGGCCGACGTCATCAAGGTCGAGGACACCGGGATGGGCGACTACGTCCGCTGGGCGCCCCCGTACTACGGCGCGGACGAGCACCAGGCGCTTGGCACCCGCTCGGCGCTCTACCTCGCGCTCAACCGCGGCAAGCGCTCGATCCGGATCGACCTCAAGTCCGAGGCGGGCCGCGAGGCGTTCCTCAGGCTGGTGCGCGAGGCCGACGTCGTCCTCGAGAGCTTTCGCCCCGGCGTCCTCGACAAGCTCGGCGTCGGCTACGAGGCGCTGCGCGAGGTGAATCCCGGCATCGTCGTCTGCGCGATCTCCGGCTACGGCGCTACCGGCCCCAACGTCTCGCGCGCGGGCCACGACACCAATTACCTGGCCCTGGGCGGTGTGCTGGGGCTGACCGGCGCGAAGGGTGGCCCGCCCGTCCAGGCCGCCGGTCAGATCGCCGACCTCGGCGGCGGCGGGCTGATGGCCGTCTTCGGGATACTGTCCGCGCTCTGGCGGCGCGAGCGCACGGGGGAGGGGCAGTTCGTCGACGTCTCGATGACCGACGGCGCCCAGAGCTGGCTCGCGATGGTCGCCGGGCAGTTCCTCTGCGACGGCGAGCCGCCCTCGCGCGGCACCGGAATGCTGAACGGGGGAGTCGCCTGCTACCTGCCGTACGAGTGCGCCGACGGGTGGGTTTCGTGCGGGGCGCTCGAGCCGAAGTTCTGGAACGCCTTCTGCGCCGGGACCGAACGGGCGGACCTGCTCGAGCACCAGTTCGCGGCGCCGGGGACGGACGGGCACGCCAGGATCGCCGAGGTCTTCATGGGAAGGACGAAGGCGGAGTGGGCTGCGTTCAACGACGAGCACGACTGCTGCATCGAGCCCGTCCTCGACGTGGACGAGGCGCTCGACTCGCAGCTCACCAAGGAGCGGGAGATGGTCGTCGAGCTCGACCAGCCCGAGCTGGGCCCGGTGCGCCTCCTGGGCATGCCCGTGAAGTTCTCGGAGACCCCCGGCGACGCCACGCGCGCCGCCCCGGCGCTGGGCGAACACACCCGGGAGGTGCTGAGGGAGGGGGGCATGGGCGAGGACGAGGTCGCCTCGCTCCTGGAGAGCGGCGCGGTCGCCGGCCTAAACGAGCAGCCCGATCAGGAGCCGTTCCTCTCATGAGCTTTCGCGCCCGGGCACGATCCGGACCACGATCATGAGCGCGCCGGCCCAGGAGCTCCTCAAGATCTCGGAGTTGGCCGAGCGCTCCGAGGTCCCTGTCGCGACGGTGCGCCACTACCTGCGCGAGGGCCTGCTGCCGGAGCCCGTGAAGACCTCGCGAAACATGGCCTACTACCCGCCGGAGTTCGTCGACCGCATACGGGTCATAAAGCAGCTCCAGGAGGAGCGCTTCATGCCGCTGAAGGTGATCCGCGAGCTGCTCGATCAGGGCGAGGCCGACCCCGAGCGGCTGCGGGCCGTGATCGAGCTCGAGGACCGGATCCTCCATCGGGCGCTGGCCGGCGAGAGCGAGCGCGTTCCGGTCGACGAGGCCCGCGAGCGCTACGACGTGCCCGCCGATGTGCTCGACCGGCTCGCCGAGCTCGAGGTGCTGACCCCGGACGCCGCCGGTTACTCGCCGTCCGACATCGCGGTGATCCAGGCGATCAGCCGCTTCCGGGCCGGCGGCTACGACGAGAGCCTGGGCTTCACCGTCTACGACACCCTCCGCTACAAGCGTGCCCTCGAGCCGGTGGTCGCCGAGGAGATCCGCGTCCTTCGCGAGCGCCTGGCGGGCGGCGTCGAGACCGAGCGCGCGCTGGAGATCATCGAGGCAGGGCTCAGCCCCCTGAACGACCTGATCGCGGCCCTGCACACCAAGCTGATGGTCGCCGCCCTGGAGGGCTCGACTCACAAGGAGACCTCGTGAGCGACGACGACGTCGAGCGAGAGGCTCGCGGGCGCCCGTGAACGAGGAACGCGCACCGCTGATGGGCGTCGCCGTCGGGGTGGGGGTCGCCCTGGTCGCCCTACTGCTGGCGGGCACGAAGGGCGCGCCGTATCTCACCACCGACTCGGTCAACGGATGGATCGTGGTGTTCGCGTTCGGGCTGCTGGGCGCACTCTTCTCCACCCCGTTCGCGATCGAGCGCCGGATGCGCTCCCGCTACGCGGAGAGCGACCGCCGCTGGGAGCGCTCGTTGCTCGCCTGGGGGGCCATCGCCGTCGGCGTCCTGCTCGCCGGCTATCTCCTCGGAGTCTCGGCCGACTGGGCCTCGGGCGAATCCCTCGCGGGCGCCGCCGGCCTGCTGATCACGATCGAGGCCGTGATCGTCCTCGGCACGATGATCGTCTGGCTGCTATCCGGCTGAAGCCCGGATCTCGGCGAGCCCTGCCCGCGGGTGACGGTCGCCTCGCCGCCGGGGAGTTTCGGGCGCGGCGGGCTGAGTTGCCCGGTCGCCCCGTCAGCCGGGGACGATCGACCAGCTGAAGGTGTGTGGCGGTCCGGGTTCCGGGCCGCAAAGGCCGCTCCGGTAGGCGGTCCGCTCGCCCGAGAGCGTGTATTCGCCATGCCAGGGACGGACCGAGGAGCTCCAGAGTGAGCAGTTGAGAGCGGTGTAGGCCCTGGTGGTCTCCGCAGGCGTGGAGTTGCACGGGCCGTAGGTGACGCCGACGCCTGGATGGGGACCTGGCACGACCTGGAACTGGTATCCGTCGGCGAGGTCCGGATTCGGCACCCCAGGTCCGTAGAGATAGAGATTCGACGGGCCGATTTGCCCCGGGAAAGCCGGCGTGTAGTAGGGCCAGGTCGCCGATCCCGTGATCGTGCGGGTTCCCCCGCCCGACGGGCACGGCACGGTCCCGGATACCTGCCAGTTGACCGTCCCGCCGGTGGCTCCGTAGCTGGCGTTGTCCGGGCCGCGGTAGTTCGGCTTCAGCGGAATGGTTGCCTCCCAGGTCTCGGTGACGGACTCTCCGGAGATCTGCCCCTCTGCCGTCGCCGCGAAGGCGTCGGGGAAAGTGCACCTGTCGGTCGCCTCGACCCGCCCGTTCCTGCCCGGAAAGTCGGCGCTCCCCCCCGAGGTCACGTAGGGGCTCGCCTCGGCGTTGACCCAGAAGGTCACGACCTCCACGAGGTCCTCCGACGGGTTGTCGCGGCAGAAGAGGACTTCGTTTCGGCCCGTCCAATCCTCGATGCGGCTCTGACCGTTCTCCAGTTCGACGTAAGCCCAGACCTGGGCGCCGGCGGGCGCGCCGCTCCGATAGCCCGTGTCGTTGAACGCGACGGCGCGCACGTCATCGTCCGGGAACTCGAACGACATCCAGCGGTACTCGAGGTCTTCGACGACTCTCGACGGGGTGCCGGTCAGATCGCTTGCCCCCGGAAGTGCGGTCGTACGCTTCCTCTTCCCGTCCAGCTCGATCTCTGCCCGGGGCTGATCGGCCATATCGAGACTCGCACTCAGGGCGTCCCATCCTCTGTAGTCGTCGACGGTTCCGACGTTCAAATTGTGAACGGCAAACGCCGGAAACTGCTCGGCCAGCCCGCCGGGAATCGCGGAGTCCAGCGCCGAGATCGAATCGGCATTCTCGCTCCACTCGAAAATCTCAGCGATGATCTCGGGGTCGAGGGAGCGGGCCAAGTAGAAGAGGAAGAGGTAGTCGCGGTACCCGTTACCGCAACCTGCCCAGATGCACTCTCCGAGGGGCGCCTGCCAGCCGGGATTCGGCCCACCCCGGGCGCCGGCCGCGCGACCGCCGTGCAGGTAACCGATCGCCCAGCCGTGCTCCCAATTGAGGAGGGGATACACGAAGTCCACAGCCCACTCCGCGCTCGCCTCCTCGAGCCATCCGTACTCGAAGTCGTACCGCCCACCCGCGTATTGGTAGGTGAAATGTATGAGGTGCGCGAACTCGTGTGACATCACGTACTTCGCGCGCTGGGTCGAGTCGATGAAATCGGGGGCGGCCCAGATGTAGCCGGGGCGGTTCACCGCCCCGGGTGGGAACGGAACGACCTGCGCGCCCGTGCTCCACGACCTGCGGAATGCGTACACGTCGATCTTGCCGTCGCCGCCGCTGCACTCCTGCTTCTCGTCGCTGAGCGGAACCCGTCCGAACAGGGTCGTTTCCTTCTCGTAGACGTCCTCGGCTACGGCCGCCAACTCTTGTGCCGTTTCGAGGGAACTTTCGGGATCGGCGTTCCCATCTCCCAGCGGCTCGGTGTAGTGCCAGAACCTGAAGTGGTCGGTCTCGAAGCTCTCCCATTGCGTGGTTGTGATCGTCCGAGTTGACCCGGGGCCACCTTCGATGCAGTGGACCGCTTCGGAGGGTGCGCCGCGCCGTCCGATCATTTTCCCGCCGGCACTTCTTGGCGCGTAGGCACCGTCGTAGATGGGCGGGGAGAAAAACGGATCCAGGACCGCCCGGGTCTCCTCCGAGAGCGTCGACCATTCCTGCGCCGCCTCTTCGAAAACCGAGCCTGCGTCGACTTCGAACCCGAGGTCGCCGGCGAACCGCGGCGGGAGGCGATCGTCGCCCATGGTCGCGTAGAGTTTGTAGAGGAGCCCCGTTTCAGCCGGGATGGCTCCTGCGGCCACCTCTTCGTCGATCAGATCGATCGGGCCCTTCGGCGCCGTTACTTCGATGTCGTTCTTCGAGGCCGTGCAGTTGTCGTCCTCGCGAGACTCCCGGATAGCGCCGGAGTCGTCAGCGCATGCCACCAGGAGCATGGGGTCGATCGTGGTGTCATCGGAGGTCAAGCTCGTGCGCACGGTCAGGCGCCCGCCGGGCGGAACGGGGTTCACCCTGGCCTTCGTCAGCCTCATCCCGCCGTAGGCCGCCTCTGGATCGAAGGCGAGCGAAACGGCCATCGAGGAGGTCTTGGCCTTTCGCTTCCCCCGGTTGGCGAGGACGGCGGTGGCCTGGAACCCTTCGCCCTGAACGACCGACGACTTCGCGGCTTTGATCGACACCACGGTGAGATTCGGTTTCTTCGCGGCGTACAGAGGAGACGGGGCCGCGAGGAGGCCGAGGGCAAGGCAGCCGCTGAGCAGCGCGAACTTCGAAAGCCTCTGCGTCACGCGGGTCCCGCCCCTCCTCGTTGCCCCCCTGCCGACCGGGCAATCTACTGGGACACGAGGCGGCGCGAGCCACCGATCAGAGCTGCGCGGTGTCCGTATCGAGGCCCAGCATGATGCGCCCGGCCAGTTCGAGGCTGGCCGGTGAGACCATCATGTGCGCCTTGGCGGTGTGGATGTCTCGGAAACGGCGCTCGAGCGGGCTGCGCGTGTAGATCGCGGTTCCGCCGCCCGCCTCGTACATGAGGTCGACGGCCTCGGCGGACAACCTCGTCGCGTGAGTCGCGGCGAGCCTCAGCTTTGCCCGCGCGGCCGTGCCGATCTCCCCGTCGGAGGACGCTGCACCCCAGGCCTCGCCGACGGCTTCGGCGACGAACGCTCGAGCGGAGCCCACCATCGCCTCAGCTCGCGCGACCGACTCCTGCACGCTCGAGCGCTCGGCGAGCGTCCGCTTCGAGCCGCCGGGCTTCTTCGCCGACGCGAGATCGATCAGGTCGTCGATCGCGCCCGCCGCGATCCCCATCGCCACGCCCGCGATCCCGAGCGCGAGCAGCCCGAACGCCGGGAAGACGTAGAGCGGTCCGTCATGGCGCGGCCGATCGCTGGAGAGGGACGCTGTGTGGCCCGCCGGAATCCGCAGTTCGGCAACCTCGATGTCATGGCTGCCTGTGCCGCGCAGGCCCGTGGTCTCCCAGGCGTCGTGGATCCGTGCTTCGGCTGCCGGAAAGACCATCGCGCGCACCGTCGGCCCGTCGTCGTCTGCGGTCAGTGCCCCGCCCATCAGGGTCGTCGCATGCCGGCAGCCGCTTGCGAACGGCCAGCGCCCAGACAAGATGTAGCCACCATCGTCGATCGTCGCCCGTCCCATCGGCGCGTACACGCCGCCGCCTACCGCGGGCGGCCCGAACGCCTCGCGGGCGAAGTCGGGGTCGAGATAGGCGGAGACGAGGCCGCTGGTCGCCGCGACCATCGCGCTCCACGCGGCCGAGGCGTCGTCGCGGGCTATCCGCTCGAGCGCCGCGACCATCTCGCCGGGCGGTCGCTCGCCGCCCCCGAGTTCTGCGGGGACGAGCATCGATGGGATCGGGGACAGTGCCAGCGCCTCAGCTGCCTCGGGCGCAAGCGTTCGATCGCGCTCGGAGCGCTCGGCATGCCGAGCGCCAATCGATCCGAGATTCTCGGCTGGGTCGCGCAGGTCATCGGGCATGTGCATCAAGGTGCCATTTGCGCCACTGAAAGCCGTTGTCATGGCCGGGAGGCTATCCGGCGCGGCGGGGTATCCTTTCTAGATTGACTCGTCAGTCAACGGCGGGTCGCGGGGTGAGGAGCCCGGATCTCATGCGTGTTGCTGCAGTCCAGATGAACTCGACCGCCGACAAGCCGGCGAACCTGGCGACGGCGGAGCGGCTGGTGCGCGCCGCGGCCGGCGACGGGGCGGAACTGATCGGCCTGCCGGAGAAGTGGAACCTCCTGGGCGCGCCCGAGGTGTCGCGTGCCGGAGCCGAGCCGCTTGACGGCCCCACCCTGACCGCCGTGGCCGGCTGGGCGCGCGAGCTGAACGTCGCGATCCTCGCCGGCTCGATCGTCGAGGCCGCTGCTGACGGCGAGACCCGCCATAACACCTCGGTCCTGATCGATGCAGGCGGGGAGCGCCTTGCCGCCTACAGGAAGATCCACATGTTCGACGTGGACGTGGGCGGCATCTCGTACCGCGAGTCCGAGGCCGAGCGGGCAGGCGAGGAGCTGGTGGGCACGACGTGCGGCATCGGCGACGAGGAGCTCGAGGTGGGCCTGACGATCTGTTACGACGTGCGCTTTCCCGAGCCGTACCGGATCCTCGCGGTGCGGGGCGCGCGCCTGTTCACGGTTCCCGCCGCGTTCACCATGCAGACCGGCGAGGGGCACTGGGAGGTGCTGTTGCGCACGCGCGCGATCGAGAACCAGGCGTTCGTCCTGGCGCCCGGGCAGATCGGCAAGACGCCCCCGCACTACGAGTCCTGGGGCCACTCGATGATCGTCGATCCCTGGGGCCGGATTCTCGCCGAGGCGCAGGGCGGGGAGTGCTTCGTGGCCGCCGACCTCGACCTGGAGGAGCAGGAGCGCCTGCGCGCGGAGCTGCCAAACCTCGCCAACCGCCGACCCGGGACATACCTTTGGCCCGAGACCGTGGAGGCGCGCACCTAGATGGCCAAGGCACCCCCCGCCGACCGCCGGCGGCAGATCCTTGACGCGGGCATCCGCGTATTCGCTCGGCAGGGATTCCACTCGTGCCGGGTCTCGGACATCGCCGACGAGGCGGGCGTCGCCTACGGGCTCGTCTACCACTACTTCAAGTCGAAGGACCAGGTGATGAACGAGCTGTTCACCGAGCGCTGGTCGCTGCTCCTGGCCGCGATCGACGAGGTGGACGCCACCTCGGCCTCCGGGCGCGAGAAGCTCGACGAGGTCGCCCGGTTCATCATCGATTCCTACCGCTACGACCCGGAGCTGATGAAGGTGATCATCGTCGAGGTCACCCGGGCCGCGAACTCGTTCGGTCAGACCCACCTGCCCGAGATCAGCAAGGCCTACCAGTCGATCGCGAAGATCATCGCCGACGCCCAGAAGTCCGGCGAGTTCCGTCCGGACATCGATGCTCAGGTGGCATCGATGTGGTTCTACGGCGCGATCGAGCAGCTCCTCTCCGGCTGGGTGTTCGAGCTGATCCCCGCCGGCGACGGCGACTTCGACCGCTCGCGGGAGATGGTCCTCGAGATCATCTGCGGCGGGCTCGAGACGTAGGCCGGGCCCTCGTGGTTTACTGCCCCCGGCGCCGCGGGTAGCCGCGACGCAAGACCCACGAGGCGATCGGGGACCGATACACGGCATGGACAACGACATGGTGAGAAGACTGATGTGGGCCGGCCTGCTGGCCGCCACGGGCGCGCTCGCGAGCATCGTCGCGCACAGGACCTCCAGCGCGATCTGGACCCGCGTCTTCAACGAGGAGCCGCCGGAGTGACCCCGGAGGGGGACGGCCGCATTCCGCCGGACCCGCCCCGCAACGACCGCCAACCCGACGACATGACGGTCGGGGAGATGGTGTTCGACGTCTCCGAGCGGGTCTCCACGCTCGTCCGCGAGGAGATCGAGCTCGCGAAGACCGAGATCTCCGAGAAGGTGCAGGCGCTGCTGCGCGGCGGCGTGGTGGGGATCGCCGCCGGCGTGTTCGCGCTGATGGGCCTGGCGATGCTCATGCACGCCTTCGCCTGGCTCCTGAACGACCTCTTCTTCGAGGACTCCGTCTGGCTGGGCTTCCTGATCGAGGCCATCTTCTGGTTCCTCGTGGCCGCCGGCGCGGGCTACTTCGCCTACCGCTCCTTCCAGAAGGGCTCGCCGCCCACCCCCGACCTCGCCATCGAGGAAGCGCGCCGCGTGCGCCAGACCCTGGAGGGTGGGACGACGCCGCACGAGGGGACTCGGCCATGAGCGACGGCGGCGAGCTGTACGTCAGCGGGGCCGGCGAGCCGGTGGCCCGGCGCAGCGCCGGCGCCCCGGGCCGCTCCTCCGCCGAGATCCGGCGGGACATCGAGCATCAGCGCGAGCAGCTCGGCCGGTCGGTGGAGGCCCTCCGAGGCCGCGTCACCGACCTCACCGACTGGCGCCGCCAGGTCCGCGAGCACCGCCAGGAGCTGATCGTGGGTGCCGCGATCGTGGGCTTCGCGGTGGGCGGCCTGATGGCCCTGCGCCGCCGCCGCTAGAGCAGGTCGCTCTTCGCGCCGCCGAAGCCCAGCAGGCCGGGGCCGATGTGGGCGCCGATCACCGGGCCGATCTCGGAGACGAACACGGGATCCGAGCCAAACACCTCCCGGCAGCGCTCGACGAGCTGGCGGGCGGTCTCGGCGTCGTGGATGTGCTGGACGACCCACAGGTTGGCGCCAGCCTCCTTGCGCTCGTGGGCGAAGTCCACGAGCCGCTCCATGGCGCGGCGGCGGGTGCGAACGCGCTCGACCGGGGTGATCTCCTCCTCGAAAGTCAGGATCGGCTTAATCTGAAGAGCGGAGCCGAGAAAGGCCTGAGCCGCGCCGATCCGCCCGCCCTTGCGCAGGTACTCAAGGGTGTCGATCGCGAACCACATCTTCAGCGACGAGCGCACCTCGCGCGCGGCCTCGAGCGCGACGGCTCCCGAGGCGCCCTGCTTTGCCGCCCGTGAGGCCGCCATCACCATCAGGCCCTGACCGCCGCACGCCGAACGGCTGTCCTCGACGTAAATGCGCTCCCCGCCCCTGCCCTCGTCGATGAGCTGCTGGCGGGCCTGCGAGGCCGACTCGAAGGTGCCGGAGATCGCGGCTGACAGGTGCAGGGAGACGATCTCCCGACCCTCGTCGAGCAGCGGCTCGTAGACGGCGCAGAAGTCGCCCACCGACGGCTGCGAGGTGGTCGCCCCGAGCTCGGAGCGGCTCAGGCGCTCGAAGAAGTCGCCGTACTGCGCGGCCGAGATCTCGCTCTCCGGACGCTGGTCGCCGTCGAGGGTGACGTACAGGCTCACCCGGTGGATCCCACCCTCGGCGATGATCTCGTCCGGGAGGTAGGCCGTCGTGTCGGTGACGACGGCGGTTGGGGCGTCCGGGCTCACCGACCCCTTCTAACACACCTGCGGGCAGACCCTCGACCCGCCACGACTCCCGTAGGCTGCCCGCGCCATGGGAAAGACGCTCATCACCGGCGGCAGCGGCTTCGTCGGCTCCCACCTCGCGCGGGCTCTCTTGGAGCGCGGGGACGAGCTGGTGCTGCTCTCGCGCCGGACCGCCAACCTGTCCCATCTTGACGACCTCGAGTTCGCCCGCGTGACCGGCGACGTCACCGACCGCAGGGCGGTGCGCCGGGCGATGAAGGACGTTGACCGCGTGTTCCACGCCGCCGGGCGCACATCACTTCGCGCCGCCGATCGCGACGCGGTCTTCGAGACCAACGTCAAGGGGACGAAGGTCGTCTTCTCGGAGGCGCTCGAGGCCGGCGTGAGCAAGGCCGTCCTGACCTCGTCGGTTGCGGCCATCGGCCCGGCCAAGCCGGACAGGACCAACGACGAGGACGTCCCGTTCACCGCCGGCCGGCTCGGGATCGCCTACGTCAACTCCAAGCACGAGGCGGAGGTGGAGGCGCTGCGGCTGGCCGTGCACGGGCTGCCCCTGGTGATCGTCAACCCAACCTTCGTCCTCGGCCCGGACTCCCCCGGTGGGACCTCGATGCACCTGGTTCGCCGCTTCCTCCTGGGCCGCATCCCCGCCTACGTCAACGGCGCGCTCAACATCGTCGACGTCCGCGACGTTGCCAAGGGGCACCTTCAGGCCGAGGCGAAGGGCGAGCTGGGCGAGCGCTACATCCTCGGCGGGCGCAACTTCACCCTGGATCGGCTCTTCGCGGACCTCTCGCGGCTCTCCGGGGTGCCGGCGCCGGAGCTGCGGCTCCCGGCCGCTTTCGCCGCCCATGGCGCCGCGTGGGCGCAGCGCGCGGGTCTCCCGATCTCGGCCTCGCCGGACGAGATCCGCTCCGGTGGGCTGTGGTGGACGTTCCGCAACACCAAGGCCAAGCGCGAGCTGGGCTTCAAGCCGCGGCCCCACGAGGAGACCCTGGAGGACGCCGTGCGATGGCAGAGCGACGTGCTGGGCGACCGCGTGGGCAGCGGCGGGGGCCCGCAGCGCCGGCTGTTCTCGGCGGCCGCCCGCACGGTCAGGCTCTCCGAGCGGGTGTGGCCGGTCGCACGATGAGCCAGCGGCTCCTCTTCCGCTGCCCGACGCGGACCAACGTGCTGTGCCCCTGCGGCGCCGTCGAACGCAGGTTGCGGAAGCTGGGGCTCGAGCACGAGACCGAGCGGCTTCCGTACAACCGCCGCCGCCGGCCGGAGATCGAGGAGCTCACCGGGCAGCGCCGGGTCCCGGTGCTGGTTGACGGCGACGAGGTGATCTGTGACTCCAAACGGATCCTCGAGTACCTGGACTGGAAGTACGGCGAGGAGGCGCTCGGGGACGACGCCGACGAGGAAGATTCGGTCGACGCCCGGTAGGGCTATACAATGTGAAGCCATGGATACCCCGAACTCAGCAGTGACCCTCAGTGACAAGGCGGCCGCGAAGATCAATGAACTGATCGCCTCCGGCCAGGCCGGCCCGGATCAGGCTCTGCGGATCGCCGTCCGCGGCGGTGGCTGTTCGGGGTTCCAGTACGCGCTGGCGCTCGACCAGAAGAAGGCCGAGGACCACGTCTTCGAGCACAGCGGGGTCTCGGTCATCGTCGACAAGGTCTCGATGCAGTTCGTCTTCGGGTCCGAGGTCGACTTCGTGGACGGCCTTCAGGGCGCGGGGTTCACGGTGAACAACCCGAACGTCGTCGCAGCCTGCGGCTGCGGCTCGTCCTTCCAGGTCAAGGAGGACGCGGCCGAGCAGGCCACTGCTTCGGTGTAGGCGCTCGCCGCCTCTCCCCTCGACCTTCGTCCCCCGCGTGCCCTGACGCGCGCCCGCAGCACAGGAGCATCGATGGCCATCGTCACGGCATCGGGCCTCACCAAGACAATCGGCGCCCGCACGCTCTTCAGCGGCGTCTCGTTCAAGCTCGACCCCGGCGACCGCATGGCGCTGTCCGGGCGCAACGGCAGCGGCAAGACGACGCTGCTTCGAACCCTGGTCGGTGAGCTGAGCCTCGACGGGGGCAGCTTCTCGACGACGGCCGGCGCCCGAGCGGTCCTCCACGACCAGCGTCCCCCACGCTTGGAGGGGGTGTCGCTTCGCGAGTACGCGCTGTCGGGCCTCGGATGGATCGCCGAGATCGAGGAGGAGCTCGCCCGGCTGGAGCACCTGATGGCGGACGGCGACTCCTCCGAGGCCACCCTGGATGCCTACGCGAAGGCCCAGGGCCGGCTCGAGCACGCCGGTGGCTATCGCTGGCGAGAGGTCGCGATCTCCTCCGCCCACGGGCTGGGCTTCTCCGAGGCCGAGCTCGACCGGCCCCTCAGGGGTTTCTCGGGCGGCGAGCTCACCCGGGCCTCGCTCGCCCGGGCGCTGGCCGCGCAGCCCGACCTGCTGCTCCTCGACGAGCCCACGAACCACCTCGACATCGATGCGATGGAGTGGCTTGAGAGCTATCTCATCGGGCTCGACGCCGCAGTGGTGCTGGTTGCCCATGACCGCTGGTTCCTGGAGTCGGTCGGCACATCCGTGCTCGAGATCGAGACCGGGCGCGCCAGGTTCTTCGCGGGGCCGTGGCACGCGTGGCGGGCCGAGAAGGCGGCGCGGGAGATCGCGGCCGGCAAGGACGCGGAGAAACGGCAGCGGGACATCGCCCGGATGGAGCGCTTCGTCGAGCGCTTCCGCTACAAGGCGACCAAGGCCCGCCAGGCCCAGTCCCGGGTGAAGATGATCGAGAAGCTGAAGGCCGGGGACTCGGCGACGCCCGGATCACAGCGCACGCTCGCCTTCTCCTTCGGCAACGCCGAGCGGTCCGGGCGGGTGGTCTTGGAGATGGAGGGCGCGCGGCTGGCGTTCGGGGATCGCACCCTGCTCGAGGACGGGCAGATGTGGCTCGAGCGCGGCGAGCACGTCTGCCTCGTCGGCGCCAACGGCGCCGGCAAGACCACCCTGGTGGAGTCGCTGGCCGGCCGGTGTGAGCTGGACCAGGGCAAGCTCAAGATCGGCCACAAGGTCACGATCGGCTACCTCTCCCAGCACTCCGACATCCCGCCCGATCCGGCGCTGACAGTGCTCCAGCACGCGCAGCGCTCCACGGGCCTGTCCGAGGCGAAGGCTCGGGGGCTGCTCGGGCAGTTCCTGTTTTCCGGCGAGGAGGCGGAGAAGACGGTCGACGCGATCTCAGGCGGCGAGGCGCAGCGCCTCGCGCTGGCGATCCTCGTCAACTCGGACGCCAACCTGCTGATCCTCGACGAGCCCACCAACCACCTCGACGTGGAGAGCCGCGAGGCGCTCGAGGACGCACTGCAGGCGTTCCAGGGCAGCCTGCTCCTGATCTCGCACGACCGCGCGCTGCTGGAGGCTGTCGGCAGCCGGACCGTCGTGCTGGCGAACGCGCACCTCAAGAGCCATCCGGGGGGCTGGGCCGAGTACCGGGCGGCCGAGGCGGAGCGGGTCGCCGAGGCAAAGCGGCCCACCACACCCGCGAGGCGGTCGGGGAAGAAGGGCCCCAGCAAGAACCGGATCGCCGACGTGGCCCGGCTCGAGCGTCAGGCTGAGGAGGCCGAGCGGCGGCTTCGCGGGGTCGAGGAGGAGCTCGCCGATCCCTCTCACTGGAGCGACCCGCGCAGCTCCGCCAAGGCGACCCGCCGCCATGAGGCGGCCCAGCGTTCGTACGACGAGGCGATGGCCGCCTGGCAGGACGCCGCCGAGCTCGCCGGGCAATAGCCGCGACCGTGACCCGCCCGCTACTGGAGGACGTCCTCGGTCCCGGCCTGCGGGTCGTCTTCTGCGGGACCGCGCTCGGGGCGGTGGCCGCGAGGGTCGGCGCCTACTACGCGGGACCGGGTAACGGGTTCTGGCCGGCGCTCGCCGAGGTCGGCCTTACCCCGCGCAGGCTCGAGCCGCTCGAGTTCCGGGGGGCGCTCGAGTACGGCATCGGCCTCACCGACCTCTGCAAGACGAGGTCGGGCTCGGACGTCGAGGTTGGCATCGACGCGTTCGATCTCCCGCGGTTGATCCGCGCCCTCGACGAGCACCGCCCGGATTGGATCGCACTCACCAGCAAGAACGCGGCGCGTGGCGCGTTGCGCCGGAAGGCCGACTACGGCGAGCAGCCGGAGCGGCTCGGTCCAAGCCGGGTCTTCGTTCTGCCGTCACCGTCCGGAGCGGCCCGCGGCCACTGGGACATCGAGCCCTGGCGCAAGTTGGCACGGCTGGTGGGCAACTAGCGCGCGGTGCGGTCAGCCGATGATCCAGGCGTCGATCTCGTTCCGGCGGAATCGCAGGTACTCCGGCTCGGAGAGCCTGCCGCCCCGCACCAGGTAGAACGGGATCGAGTCGCGGTCCACCAGGTCGACCACCTCGCTGGGCGGGAGCTCGAGCAGGGTCGCGACCTGTTGCACCGTGAGCCAGCCCCCGTCCTCGGGGTCGGGTAGCAGGACCGTCCGGGGCTGCTGGGGGTGGGTGCGGCCGCCGATCCCGGCCAGCACGTAGACGGTCGCGGCGAACGCCACGACAGCGACACCTGCGACCACGATGTCCACGGCCGGTCCGGCTAGCCGAGCTGCATCGGCGGGCTCTGCTGCGGTCCGCCGGGGACCAGCTTCTCGGGCTCAGGGGCCGAGGCCGCCTCGGGCTGCTCGACTCCCAGAAGCTCGGCGAGCTCACCGGACTCGAACATCTCCTCGACGATGTCGCAGCCGCCCACAAGCTCGCCCTTCACGTAGAGCTGCGGGAAGGTTCGCCAGTCCGAGATCTCGCCCGTCGCCTCACGCAGCGGCTCGAGCGCGGGGAGGACGTCGACCGCGCCGTACTCGGCGCCGAGCTGCTCGAGCATGCCCACGACCCGCATCGAGAAGCCGCACCGCGGCGACTCGGGCACCCCCTTCATGAACAGGAGCACCTCGTTGTCGCGGATGATCTCCTCGACCTTGGCCTTCATCTCTGGATCGCTCATGAGCTCACCTTAGCGAGTCGCCCCTACGCCTCAGGCGTGCTCGCGGACACCGAGAGCGCGTGGATGGACCCGTCGTCCATCAGGTGCTGCACCGGGCGCTTGACCATCCGGTGCTGCTCGATTCGCGAGAGCCCTTCAAATTGCGGTGCGGCCACGACCGCACGCAGGTGGTCGCCGCCTCCCTCATCGAGGATCTCGACCGAGGCGCCGGGTAGCGCCGCGGCGATCAGGCGCTGGATCTCGCCGAGGTCGGCCACGGCCTGCCTACTCGGCGCCGACCGGCTGACCGGTGCGCGACGCCTCGAGCATCTCCTCGATGCTGCAGAACTTAACGCGGGGGCGGCCCAGCGGCTCGCCCTTGCCCTTCTCGGCTGCGTCGATCGCCTCCCAGCCGGGGAAGCTGACGACGGTGTCGGGGCTGCGCTCGGCGAGGAGCTCCTCGATCGTCGGCTCGCCCTCCGCCCCGGAGGGCTCGGGCACGTGCCCGGCCTCGAGGTCCGCGAAAAGCAGGTCGATCGTCTCCTGGGCGTCCTTCTTGTTGGTGCCGATCACCCCGCTCGGGCCCCGCTTGATCCAGCCGACGGCGTACTGGCCCTCGACCTGCGCCCCCTCGTCGTCGAGGACGCGCCCTCCCTCGTTGCGGATCGTCCCCCGGTCGGAGTCGAAGGGGATGCCCTCGAGGCTGATGCCCCTGTAGCCGATCGACCGGAACACGAGGCCGCACTCCAGCTCCTCGCGCTCGCCCGTGTCGCGGGCGCTGATCCGGGCGCCCTCGCCGGCGACGAGCTCGTTGCGGCCGATCACGATGCTCTCGACCCTGCCGTCGCCCTTGATCTCGACCGGCGAGCAGAGGAAGCGCAGGACGATGCGCCGGGGCTTGCCCTCCGGCTCGCGCTGGGAGAACTCGGTGAAGATGTCGACGTTCTTGCGCGAGGTCATGTCCGCTTCGTCGGACTCCAGGTAGCCCTGGCTCGCCGGGTCCAGCTCGCAGTCGGCGGGATCGATGACGACATCGGCATCGACCATCTCGCCCAGCTCACGCACCTCCGGGTTGGTGAACGCCGCCTGCGCGGGGCCGCGGCGGCCCAGCACGACGATCTCCCGGACGCCGCTTGACGCCATCGCCTCGATCGCGTGCTCGGCGGTGTCGGTCTCCTCGAGCTCCGCGCGGGTGAGGGCGAGCATCCTGGCGACGTCCGCCGCTACGTTGCCGTTGCCGATCACCACGACGCGTTCGCAGGAGAGGTCGAACTCGTGGTCGGCGAAGTCCGGGTGGGCGTTGTACCAGGCGACGAACTCGGTGGCCGCGTGGCTGCCGGGAAGATCCTCGCCCGGGATCCCCAGGCGGCGGTCGGTGGAGCTGCCGTAGGCATAGACGACCGCGTGGTAGCGCTCCGCCAGCTCCGCGACCGAGATCTCGGGGCCCACCTCGACGTTGCCGAAGAAGCGGAAACCCTCGTTGGCCGCCGTCTTCTCATAGCGTTTGATGACGTTCTTGATCTTGGGGTGGTCGGGTGCGACTCCGGCGCGCACGAGCCCGAAGGGGGTGGGCAGGCGGTCGAACATGTCGACCTCCACGGTCACGCCGTCCCTGGCGAACAGGGCCTCGGCGGCGTAGAAGCCGGCGGGGCCGGAGCCGACGATCGCCGCGCGCAGGGGGTTGTCGGGGGTCCCGAGCTCGCTCATTCGAGCGGGGAAGGGTAGAGGGTTCGAACCGCGCGGCAGGGCACTTGGCCCGCGAGCTTTGCGGCCTCCGCGAGGGAGGGTCTTTGGCTCAGACCGTCGCCGGTTCGGCCCGGGCGGTGGCGGCCCCGTCGAGCGCGTCGAGCGCCCTCCCCACGGACATCGCCACGCAGGTGAAGATCGGTGTGTCGCGCAACGTGTACGAGCTGGATTCGGTGCCGCGGAGTTCCTGGACGAGGTCGAGGAACATCCCGGGGTCGTCGGCCTCGAAGGAGACCACGAACTCCTGGTCGTCGATGCCAAACGAGTAGGCGGTGTTGATGGTGATCTCAGGGTAGGTCCGGCCCACACGGATGTGATCCGCCATCACCCGGCGGCGCTCCTCCTCCGGGAGCGTGTACCACTCGCGCTTCTTGTCCATGGGGTAGACGATCAGGTACTTGCGTTCCGAGGTGCAGATCTCAGGCCTGGCGTCGGCATCGGAGTAGGGGGAGCGCTTGGTCAGCGCGAGGTATGAGTGAGGGATCGTCGCCCAGCGCGCGAGCCCGCTCTGGGCGAGGACCACGTGGAAGGTGTGCAGGTCCTCGAGCACCGGGCTCTGGGCGAGGATCAGGAGGTCGGTGTCGCCGCGCGTGCCGACGGTTGAGTAGGCGCGCAGCGAGCGGTCCTGGGCGAAATCCTCGCAAGCCGCGAGGAATTCGCGTTTATCCTGCGCCCGCTCCTCCGGACTGCGGCGCTGCCACGCGGGATCGAGCTTGAAGAACGTGAACTTCGCGTACGTGCGATCACTCATTCCGCCCATTCTCGCATCGCTGGCCGTTGCGCTGGGCCTGGCCGTGCCCGCGTCGGCCGCCGCCCGGGCGCAGCCCCCTGACGCCCAGGTGACGATCGCGCTGCTGCCGAAGGGGATCGGGCTCGCGAGCCTGGGCTCCGTCGACGCCCTGGCGCCCGGACTTCTCAGCGCGGGAATCGGCGGGGTGCCGGCCGGCCAGACCTACCTCGACATCACCCAGGGCAATCGCGTCTCCGGGTCGCTGTACGACGAGGGGCTCCCGTTCATCCGGTTCGGCGAGACCGGAGTCGCGCCCGTGGATTGGGCGGTTATCCGGGGGCGGGCGGAGAGCGCCCCCGCTGAGGTTGTCCCCGGCCTGCTGACCTCGGCGCTCGACGACGCCGGACTTGCCTCGGCGGCGGAGCCGACCGCTGGACTGGGTCAGCTTCTCGCCGCGGACCGCCGCGGCAGGATCACGCCCTCCCCGTCGGGCCGGTGCACGGGTCGATGTCCGGCCCTGACGGTGCGCGACGCCACGCTCGATGAGCTGCCGGAGCTTGCTAGTGGGCTTGAGGGGAAGAGCCTGCTGATCGCGATCGAGCGTCCTCCGCCGGCGTTCCGCACGCTCGCGATGGGGATCGCGGGGGAGGGCTTCGACGGGCTCCTGACGTCCGACAGCACCCGCACGGGCGGGCTCGTCACCTCCACGGACCTCGCCCCGACCATCCTCGGCCGGCTGGGGGTGGAGCTTCCCTCGCAGATGAACGGGCAGCCGATCCGCGCCACGGGCGAGCGGGACTTGAGCGGCCTCATCGACCTCGAGCGGCGGCTGGAGGTCACCGGGGCCAGGCGCGGCCCCGTGATCGGCGAGACGCTGCTGGCGTGGCTCGTGATCCTCGCGATCGCGGTGGCGATCCGCCGCCGAGCAGCCGCCGCCGTGGCCGTGCCGCTGTTCGCGATCTCCATGGCATACCTGCCGCTGGTTCTCCTGGTGACGCCGCTTTTCGACCCGTCGGTACTCGCCGAACGGCTGGCGGCGGGGCTGGGCGCGCCGCTGCTCGCCGTGGCGACCTGGCATCTGATCGGGGGTTGGCGCGCGCTCGGCGTTGCATGCCTCGCAACCGTGGCCGCCTACGGGGCGGATGTCATCGCGGGCAGCGTCCTCGTGCCCCTGTCGATACCGGGGCCGAACCCGGTCTCCGGCTCCCGGTTCTACGGGATCGGGAACGAGATCGAGGCGACGATGGGAGCC
The DNA here is from genome assembly GCA_963807385.1 of uncultured Solirubrobacterales bacterium. GTDB lineage: Bacteria > Actinomycetota > Thermoleophilia > Solirubrobacterales > 70-9 > JBDTSW01. Next base: position 1,256,244 of record CAWEBQ010000002.1, on the reverse strand, counting down.
CTGCTGCCGCTAGGCGTGGGCGCGGTGCTGGCGTCGGTGGGGCGCACCCGCGACGGCGGGCCGGCCGCCGCCGCGGTCTTTCTCGCGGCGGGCATGGCGGCAGCCGCGGCGTTTGCGCTGGGACGTTTCGGGGCCGACGTGGGCGCGGCGATAGTGCTGCCGGCCGGCGCCGCCGTGGCGGCTGCCGTCTGCCTGGACACGCGCCGTGGATTCGTGCTCGCGATGCTCGTCCCGATCGCCGCCCTCGCCGCCCTCATGGCCGCCGACGTCGTCCTCGGGGGCGAGGCGCACCTAACGCGTTCACTGCTGGATGCGGGTGGCCTCGATGAGGCGGGCGACGTGCTCGAGCGTCGGGTGCGGCTCGCCGCCGACAGCTTCACCAAGGGCTCGAACCTGCCGTTCCTGCTGGGGGCGGCCCTTGTGATCGGCCTGGCGATCTGGAGGCGCCGGACGATTCGCGGCTGGTTTGCGCAGCGCGCCGCCTTCGCCGGGCTGGCGGGCGCCGCCGCCGCCGCCGCGATCGGCACGGTCTCGAACGATTCGGGCGTTGTCCTGCTCATCGTGGGGACCGCCTACTGCCTCGCTGCCGCCGGCTTCGCTTGGAGCGCCTCACGGGGCGGGTCCGGCGAGCCGCTTCGCTAACGTCGAGAGGTCCTCATGCGCATTGCTGTGGTCAGCCCGTACTCCTGGACCTATCCGGGAGGTGTCAACCGGCACGTGGAGTCACTCGCCGGTCAGCTCATCGAGCGCGGACACGAGGTGCGCGTTCTCGCTCCGTGGGACCCCCCGGACCGCAAGTCGAAGGTCCTGCACCGGGCGCCGGCGGAGGATCGCGTCAAGCCCGACTACCTGGCCTCGCTCGGCAGGACGGTGGGATTCAACGCGAACGGGGCCGTCTCGAACCTCTCGCCGTTCCCGGAGGGCATCACGGCGCTGCGCCGTGAGTTGAGCGCCTTCAAGCCCGACGTGGTCCACGTCCACTCCCCCGAGGCCCCCGTCATCGGCTGGGACGCATGCTCCTACCCGGACGCGCCGGTCGTGGGCACCTTCCACTCCTACTCCACGCGGCCTTTCCCGAACCATCTCGCGAACGCGTTCGGCGCGAGGCGGAAGTTCAACCAGCTCACAGCGCGGATCGCAGTGTCGAAGGCGGCGGAGTGGACCGGGCGCCGCTGGTACGGCGGTAGCTACCGGATCATCCCCAACGGCGTCGATCTCCCGGCGGGGCCGGCCAGCCCACGGGAGCCGGGCGATGAGCTCGAGGTCCTCTTCGTGGGCCGCGCCGAGGAGCGCAAGGGGCTGCCGATCCTCCTCTCAGCGTTCGAGGCGCTCGCCGAGCACGTGCCCTCGCGGCTGCACGTGGTCGGCGCCGAGCCGGACGAGGTGGCGCGCTACATCGCCGACGATGAGGCCGGCGAGCGGATCGAGGTCCATGGCCGGGTCAGCGGGGACCTGCTCTCGCATCGTCTCGCCGCCGCAGACGTGCTCTGCGCGCCCTCGCTCGAGGGCGAGAGCTTCGGCATGGTCCTCACCGAGGCGTTCGCCGCCGGCACGCCCGTGCTGGCCTCGAACATCGCCGGCTACGCGGACGTGGTGACCGATGGGCTGGACGGCGTGCTCGTCCCGCCGGCCAACGCGCAGCGGCTCGCCGAGGAGCTTCAGGCGCTCTACCACGAGCCACGGCGACGGGAGGCGATGGCCGTCTCCGCCCGCGAGAGCGCCGAGCGCTACGCCTGGCCCCGTGTGGCCGGGCAGGTCGAGGCCGTCTACGAGCAGGCGATGGACGCGCCCGAGCCAGCCACTCGAGCCGAGGCCGCGTCACGCCGCCTGGGGCTGGTGCCGGGCGACGGCGGCCGGCCGCGTCCCGCAGAGCGCCTGCCCCGGCTGGAGCCGGAGCCGGCCAAGGCGATCGGCCGCCACCGCACCAGGCGGCGCATCGCCCTCGGAGTTGCCGGGCTCCTGGGCATCGCACTCACGGCGATCGCCGCCAGCCAGATCGGCCTGCACGAGGTGATCCAGAACATCGTGCGCTCGGACTCGACCTGGGTTCTCGTGGCCCTGGCGCTGATGAGCGCCTCGCTCTTCATGCGCGCCGGCTCGTGGTTCGTATCCGTCAGCTCGGCGCTCCCGTCGCGCCCCGTCCGTCGCCGCGATGCGACCTCGGCCACGATGATCGGAGTGCTGATGTCCGCGACCCTTCCGGCCCGCGTCGGCGAGCCTGCCCGCGCGATGGTGCTCGCTCGCCGGGTCGGGCGGATGCGGGAGACCTTCCCGGTGATCCTCGGGACCCTCGTCTCGCAGTCGGTCATGAACATCGGCGCCCTGGTCCTGCTGGGCGCGATCATCGTCTGGGAGACCGACCTGTTCGCCGCCAGCTCCGAGCGGCTGTTCCTCTTCAGCCTCGCCCCACTGCTGCTGCTGGTCGCCGTGATGCTCGCGCCGGTGGTCGTGCGCCGCAACGGATCGGGGCGTGTCGCTCGGATCGTCGGCGCCATGCGCTCGGCCCTGGTTCAGGTCCGATCAGGGTTGCGCATCTTCCGCGACCCCAAGCGAGCCCCCCTGGCGATCGGCGCGCAGCTGATCGCGTGGGCGCTCCAGCTCGCCGCCTGCTTCGTGCTCTTCAACGCGCTGGGCCTCCGCCCCGAGGCGCAGCTCGGGGCCGCCGCGGCGGTCCTGTTCGCCGTAAACGTGACGGCGGTCGTCCCGGCGACGCCGTCGAACATCGGTGTCTTCCAGCTCGCGACGATCAGCGTGCTGACGACGGGCTTCGGGGTCAGCGCCTCGGATGCCCTCGCCTATGGGATCGTCCTGCAGGCGGTCGAGATCGCGACCGCGGTGGTGCTCGGGCTCCCGGCGCTCGTACGCGAGGGTGTCACCTGGTCGGACATGCGAATGCGCGCCCTCTCAGCCGCTCCGGTCCGTCTCTCGCCACGGGGCGGCGAGCGCAGCGGCGAGACAACGGTCTCGGGCTAGCTCAATCGTGCTCCAGTAGGAACTCGTCGATCGCGCGCCAAGTGGTGCGTTCGGCGGAGCGGCCCGTCAGCACTCCCAGGTGTCCACCCGGCGAGGTCTCCAGGCGCAGGTCGGTCGCGTTTCGCACCAGGCCACCGACGTGGTGGACCGCCGCGCGCGGGGCCAACACGTCGTCGTTGCCCGCGACCGCCATGACCGGCGCTCGCACCTCACGCAGATCGACCGTGCGGTCGGCGAGCTCCAGCCGCCCGCCGGAGAGCGAGTTCACCCGGAAGAACGTGTGGTAGAGCTGGCCGAAGGAGCGACCGGGGTAGGCGATCATCGAGCGCATGAACGCCTCGACGGCCTCGTCGTGGGCGAGGAACTCCTCGTCGTCCATCCGCGAGGCCAGGACCATCGGCCGGGTGAGGTAGCGGGTGATCGCGGTCGCTCGGAAGCCCGCGCCGACCAGGGTCGCCGGCGCGCCGCCCATGGCGCGGTAGAGCGCGGTGCCGAGCGCGCCCCCGGTGAGGTCGGCCAGTCGCCGGACCGGGGCCATAAGGCGCACCTGGGCGAAGTCCACCGGGCTGCCCACCGCCGTCACCGAGGCGACCTCCACGCGTCTGTCGGCGACGGTGAGCAGCGCCATGATCCCGCCCAGCGACCAGCCGATCAGCTGCGTGCGGTCGGCGCCGGCATCGGTCAGCGCGACCCCCGCGGCCTTCGGGATCACCGAGTTGACCCAGTGCTCGAGCCCGAGGTCGCGGTCGTCGAAGGAGATCTGCCCGTAGTCCACCAAGTAGGTGCGGTAGCCCAGGGAGGTCAGGTGCTCGGCCAGGCTGCAGCCACGGCGAAGGTCGAAGCACTTGGCGGGCGCGGCGAGGGGCGGGACCAGGAGGACGGGCGTCCGCTGCGAGGGCTCGTGCCCCGCCGGCATCTCGTACCGGCGCACGGTGCACTGCGGAGCCTCGTGGACGACCTCGGATGGCCAGGGCCGCAGATCGGCGATCCCGCCGCCGAGGTACTTGCGGTATGCGTTCTCGGCGGCGGCGGGGAAACGCCCGGGGGAGAGCGGCTTGGGGATGTGGACCGGTAGCGAGGCCACTGGACGCGGAGGGTAGGGATCGGGCGGCGCGCGCCCGATCCTCTAGACGGCCTGGGCGACCGCCGCCGGAAACTCCACCAGCAGCTCGGCCATACGTGCCGGGCGCTCCACTTGCGGGCAATGTCCGCAGTCCGGGATGAGCACGACCTGGGAGCCCTCGACCTCCTCGAGCACTCGAGCAGCGCCCTTGGAGAAGACCATCCGGTCCTTCTCACCCCAGACGACCAGCACCGGGCAGGTGATCCGATCGAGCGCGAACGGATCACCGAGCTCGGCGACGAGCCGGTGACCGGTGCCGAGGATGCGAACCACATCCCGCTTGGTGCCGACGTGCCGCGTGAAGGAGGAGACCGACGCGGGGTCGACCTCGCCGGGCCGCGCGAACGCCATCGCCCGGTACATGCGCCCGACGACCTCGCGGACGACGATCTCCGGCATCGGAACCGGCGAGCGCATCAGCCATCGCAGCGGAGCCTCGCCCTCGATCACCGACAGCCAGCGCGCGTGATCCAGCCCGGCCGGCGCCACGGGCATGATTCCGGCGAGGGGGAGATCGGGGTTCTGGCCGGCTCGAAGCGTGGCGGCGCCCCCCATTGAGTTGCCCGCGAGCACCACGTCTCCGGCGGGGGAGCGCTTCGCCTCGCGCTTCACCGCAGCGGCCACGAAGGCGTCCAGCTGCGGCAGGATCTCCGCCTCGCGGTCGAGGCGTGAGGCCTGGCCGAAACCCGGCAGGTCGAGCGCGGTTGCGCGGCGACCGAGCTTGGCGAGCTCGTTCAGCGTGGGGCGCCAACAGTCGGCCGAGTCGGAGAATCCGTGAAGCAGCACCATCGCCGGCCCCCGGGCGTCCGCCGTGGGCTCGAGCTCAAGCGCGCGCGTGGAATAGCCGGCCAGCTCGATGCGCTGCTCGCGGATCGTGGACACGGTTCCGGGATTCTCTCCGTCCGCGAGGACGGACGCGCCGGTCTGCCTGCGCCCACGATCCCGCCCGCTACCATTTTCGCCCCATCCAGAGCGGCTGAGGGATCCGGACCGATGAAGCCGCAGCAACCCGAATCGCGGTCCGCCGCGTGCACGGTGCTACAGCCGGGAGCGATGGAGGAACACTTGCCTAGCATCACGAGCCATGTCTGACCGTGACTACCTGAGCGCGGTGCGCGAGCGCGTCGTCGTCTTCGACGGCGGCATGGGCGCGACGCTGGAGCAGTTCGACCTCACGCAGGCCGACTACGGCGGCCTCGAGGGCAAATGCCACGAGGCGCTCGTGCTCAACCGCCCCGACGTCATCGAGGGGGTCCACTCCACGATGGTCTCAGCCGGCGCCGAGGTCGTCGAGACCGACTCCTTCCAGGGCTCGCGCCTGAAGCTGGAGGAGTGGGGCCTGGGCGAGCACACGCTGGAGATCAACACCAAGGCAGCCGAGATCGCCCGTAGGGCGGTGGGCTCCGAGCGCTTCGTCGCCGGCTCGATCGGCCCGACCGGCTTCCTGCCCGCCAGCGACGACCCCACGCTGGGCGACATCAGCTTTCGCAAGCTCGTGGACGTCTTCACCGAGCAGGCGCGCGGCCTGGTCGAGGGTGGCGCCGACCTGATCATCATCGAGACGGCGCAGGACATCCTCGAGGTCAAGGCCTCGATCTTCGGCGCGCGCGAGGCGTTCGCGCAGGCCGGGCGCACCCTCCCGATTCAGGCCTCCGTCTCGCTGCTGCCGCAGGGCGGCAAGATGCTGCTGGGCACCGACATCGCAGCGGTGCTGACCACGCTCGCCGCGCTTGACGTGGACGTGATCGGCCTCAACTGCTCCACCGGGCCGGAGGACATGCGCGACGCGATCCGGTTCCTCGGCGAGCACTCGCCGCTGCCGGTCCACTGCATCCCCAACGCGGGCCTGCCGCTGCAGGGCCCCGACGGCGAGACGATCTTCCCCGAGACGCCCGAGCAGATCGCGACCGTGCTCGGCGAGTTCGTCGAGCGCCACAACGTCGGCATCGTCGGCGGCTGCTGCGGCACCACGCCCGACCACATCCGGGCGATTGCCGAGCGCGTCGCCGGCCGCACGCCTGGCGAGCGCCCGCAGGGAGCGCCGCCGCTGGTGAGCTCGATGATGACCGCCACCGACCTGGTCCAGGAGCCGCGGCCGACCCTCGTCGGCGAGCGCGTGAACTCGCAGGGTTCGCGCAAGGCGAAGGAGCTGCTGCTGGCCGACGACTACGACGGCCTCGTCCAGGTAGCCGAGGACCAGGTGACGGGCGGCGCCCACGTGCTCGATGTCTGCGTCGCGCTCACCGAGCGCTCCGACGAGGACGTGCAAATGCGCGAGGTCGTCCAGCGCATCTCGCTGACCCAGCCGGCGCCGATCCAGATCGACTCGACCGAGCCGGAGGTGATCGAGGCGGCCCTGGAGGCGATCCCCGGGCGCGCGATCGTCAACTCGATCAACCTCGAGGCCGGCCGGATGAAGGCCGACCGGGTGATCCCGCTGGCGCGGGCGCACGGCGCCGCGCTGATCGCGCTCACGATCGACGAGGTCGGGATGGCGAAGACGGCCGAGCGCAAGCTCGAGATCGCCACGCGCATCGCCGAGATCGCCTGCGACGAGCACGGCCTGCCGCGCGACTCGCTGATCTTCGACGCCCTTACCTTCACCCTGACGACGGGCGACGACGAGTGGAAGCCCTCCGCGGTCGCGACGATCGAGGGGATCAGGGCGATCAAGGAGGGACTGCCCGGCGTGAAGACGTCGCTGGGCGTCTCCAACGTCTCCTTCGGCGTCGGCCAGCCCGCCCGCGCGGTGCTCAATTCCGTGTTCCTTCACCACTGTGTCGAGGCCGGCCTCGACCTGGCGATGGTCAATCCGAACCACATCACCCCCTACGGCGAGATCTCCGACGAGGAGCGAAAGCTCGCCGACGACCTCGTCTTCAATCGATCGGACGACGCGCTCGAGCGGTTCATCGAGCATTTCGAGTCGAAGGGGCCCGAGGAGGAGGACGAGGCAGAGGATCCGACCGCCGAGATGGAGCCCGAGGAGGCGCTCCACTGGCACATCCTGCGCCGCAAGAAGGACGGGGTCGAGGAGTGGATCGACCGCTCGGTGGAGAAGATCGGCGCCGTTCCGACGCTCAACCAGGTGCTGCTCCCTGCGATGAAAGAGGTCGGCGACAAGTTCGGCGCCGGCGAGCTGATTCTGCCCTTCGTGCTGCAGTCGGCGGAGGTGATGAAGCGCGCCGTCGCCCAGCTCGAGAACTACCTCGACCGGATCGAGGGACACACGAAGGGCAAGGTCGTGATCGCGACCGTGTTCGGCGACGTGCACGACATCGGCAAGTCGCTGGTGAACACGATCCTCACCAACAACGGCTACACGGTCGTGGACCTGGGCAAGCAGGTCCCGATCGACACGATCATCGACGCCGCCGTCGAGCACCAGGCCGATGCGATCGGGCTGTCGGCGCTGCTCGTCTCCACCTCCAAGCAGATGCCCGCCTGCATCCAGGAGCTGCACTCGCGCGGGCACTCGTTCCCGGTGCTGATCGGCGGCGCCGCGATCAACCGCGACTTCGGCCGCCGGGTGCTCTACCCGAATGGCAAGGAGTCCGACGAGGTGTATGAGCCGGGCGTCTTCTACTGCAAGGACGCCTTCGCAGGGCTCGACACGGTCGACGCGCTGGTCGACGACGACGCACGGGAGGCGCTCGTCGCGAAGGTCCAGGAGGAGGCGAAGACGCTACGGGAGAAGCCCGAGGTCGTCGACGACTCCCCGCCGGTCACCGACGACTCGGCCCGCTCGGGCGCCGCGACCGACAACGCGATCCCCGAGCCTCCGTTCTGGGGCGTCCGCGACGCCGAGATCGACCTCTCAGAGGTTTACCCCTACCTCGACCGCCACGTGCTGTTCAAGCTCCACTGGGGCGGACGCGGGAACAAGGGCGAGGACTGGCGGCGGATCGTCGAGGGCCACGACGGCGAGGAGGGCTTCGCGCCCAAGCTCGAGCGCATGTGGGCGGAGCAGGACTACCTGCACCCGAAGGCGCGCATCGGCTACTTCCCCTGCAACTCGGACGGGAACGAGCTCGTGATCTTCGACCCCCAGGACCCGGACAAGGAGGTCGAGCGCCTCGTCTTCCCGCGCCAGCCGAAGCACGACCGGATCTGCCTGGCCGACTTCTACCGGCCGTTGGATTCGGGCGAGCGCGACGTGGTCGCGCTCCAAGGCGTGACGGTCGGCGACGAGGTCACCGAGCGCATCGAGCGGCTCGAGCGCGACGGCGAATTCGCCGAGCAGCTCTTCGTCCACGGCCTCGGAGTCCAGGCCGCGGAGGGCCTCGCCGAGTGGCTCCACGCCGACGCCCGTGAGGGGATGGGCATCGAGCTCGATCAGGGCCGTCGCTACTCGTGGGGCTACCCGGCCTGTCCGGAGCAGTCCGAGCACGAGAAGGTCTGGCGCCTGCTGGGGCTGGAGGAGATCGGGATGACCCTCTCCGACGGCCACGCCGTGATGCCCGAGCAGTCCACCGTCGCGATCATTGCCCACCATCCGCAGGCCGTGTACTTCGGGATGAAGTCGGGCTTCATCCCGGCCGAGAAGAGGGGAGACGAGCTGATCGCGGGCACCGAGCGCGGGGGGGAGCGCCCGCCGGACGCCGACCCGGACGGGGACGGGACGGTCGACGCCGAGGAGGAGCAGCCTGCGGGCGAGCCCGTGGGCTCAGCGCGCCGCGCCCCTTAACCCACAATCGCTCGTCCTCCCCCGGCAGCGGTTTGACAGCGCCCCACCCCGGCGTTAGGGTGCTTTCACCGCCAGCGGAGTCCAGCGGGACCGGATGAGGGGCCTCAGCCGCAGATCGAGGATCGCAGGGCTCGCGCTTGCCTTGGCGCTGGGCGCGCCGGCCGCGGCGGGCGCGCGCGACGCCTACGTCGCTAACGGCAATGCCGGCGACGTCTCGGTGATCGACACCGCCACCAACACCTCCGACCCCGCCGACGACATCGCCGTCGGCGACGGCCCGCGGGCGATCGCGATCACCCCCGACGGCGCCACCGCCTACGTCTCCAGCCTCTTCGAGAGCGACGTCTCGGTGATCGACACCGCCACCAACAGCTCCGACCCCGCCGACGACATCGCCGTCGGCGGCGGCCCGCGGGCGATCGCGATCACCCCCGACGGTGCCAGCGCCTACGTCGTCAACAACTTCGACGGCGACGTCTCGGTGATCGACACCGCCACCAACACCGTCACCGAAACGATCCACGTTAGCGGCGGCCCGCAGGCGATCGCGATCACCCCTGACGGCGCCACCGCCTACGTCACCCGCGCAGGCGCCGACACCGTCTCGGTGATCGACACCGCCACCAACACATTCGACCCCGCCGACGACATCGCGGTCGGCGCCGCTCCGCAGGCGATCGCGATCACCCCCGACGGCGCCACCGCCTACGTCGTCAACAACTTCGCCGACGACGTCTCGGTGATCGACATCGCCACCAACAGCTCCGACCCAGCCGACGACATCGCCGTCGGCGACAACCCGGTGGCGATCGCGATCACCCCCGACGGCGCCACCGCCTACGTCAGCAACCTCGTCGGCGACGACGACGTCTCGATCATCGACACCGCCACCAACAGCTCCGACCCCGCCGACGACATCGCGGTGGGCAAGGGCCCATTCGGGATCGCGATCACCCCCGACGGCGCCACCGCCTACGTCGCCAACAGCAGTGAGGACGACGTCTCGGTGATCGACACCGCCACCAACACATTCGACCCCGCCGACGACATCTTTGTCGGCACCGCTCCGCAGGCGATCGCGATCACCCCGAACCAACCCCCCATCGCCGACCTCAGCGCCGATCCGCTCACGGTCCCCACCGGGATCCCGGTCGACTTCGACGCCTCGGGCTCGAGCGACGACGAGGGAATCACCGACTACAGCTACGACTTCGGCGACGGCGACTCCACCACGACCGCGAACGACACCGAGACCCACCCCTACACAACCCCCGGCACCTACGAGGCCACGGTCACCGTCGACGACGGCGAGGGCTGCAGCCCGCTGGCGGCGTTCTTCCCCCCGAACGCAAGCCCCTTCACCGGCCAGACCGCCCACTGCAACGGCCCCTCGACCGACACCTCGGTGGCGGTCGCGATCGAGGTCACCGACGTTCCCGCCTACGCCGAGCTCGTGCTCGACTCCGGCCCCGCCGCCTACTGGCGCCTCGGCGAGAGCTCGGGAACGAGCGCCGCCGACGCCTCGGCCAACGGCAACGACGGCACCTACGCCGGCGGGCACGCCCTCGGCTTCGCCGGCGCGATCGCCGCCGACCCCGACACCGCGGTCGAGCTCACCAACGCCAAGGGACGCATCGAGACCCCCTACTCGCCGTTCGCCAAGGGCTCGAAGCGAAGCTACGAGGGCTGGGCCTTCCGCGAGGAGCCCGAGGGCTTCGGAGTGCTGTTCTCGGGCCCGCGCCTTGGCAACTCGCCCGCCCTTTACACCTCGGCCGGCGACCCCAAGCGGGTCCGCTTCGACGCCCGCGCCGAGGGCGGCTCCGCCGCCGTCGGCTGGGCCGACGCACTCCCCGACGACGGCGCCTGGTTTCACTGGGTGCTCAGGTTCGACGACGCCGCCAACACCGCCGAGCTCTTCGTCAACGGCGTCTCGAAGGGCACCCGCGCCGTGAGCGAGCCCTACCACTCGCACCCGGGCGCCTTCAGAGCCGGCAACTACGCCGCGAAGGCGAACTCCTGGAACGGCGCCCTCGACGAGGTCGCCGTCTACGAGGACCTGCTCGACGCCGCCACCGTCTGCGCCCATTACGAGGCGGGCGCCGGCATCGACGCCTGCTGAGCCGGAGTCGCCTAGCGTCAGGCGAACGCGGATCGGGCGGCAGCCGAGCCGCTGGTTGACAGCGTCCCACCCCGGGTGCTTTCACCGCCAGCGGGGACTAGCGGGACTGCATGAGGGGTCTCAGCCGCAGATCGAGGATCGCAGGGCTCGCGCTTGCCGACGACATCGCCGTCGGCACCGGCCCATCCGCCATCGCCATCACCCCCAACCAGCCACCCACGGCCGACCTCATCGCCGACCCGCTCCAGGTAACCAGGCCACGGTCAAGGTCGACGACGGCGAGGGCTGCTCGCCGCTGGCGGCCTTCTTCCCCCCGAACGCCTCGCCCTTCACCGGCCAGACCGCCTTCTTAAACGGCCCCTCGACCGACACCTCGGACCCGGTCGAGGTCGAGGTGATTGCGCTGCCCATCCTCGGCGGGCCAAGGTCCGCGTCACCGCTTCAGGCCCCGGCGGCCAGGAGCGCCAGAAGGTGCTGCGGACGCGCATCGAGCGCTAGCCGGAACCTGCCTCCGAGCGCTGAGGAGGTTCGAAATCCCCTCTGGAATGGGCGTCTGACGATCGCCTTCCCGATTGCTACGGTGCGCCCATCGCAACCGACCGCGAACCTTGTGCGGGCCGGCGGCGCGATTCGCCGTACCCGCACGGAGAGGAGAAGGCTATGAACCACGAGAAGGACGAATACGGGATCCGGGGCGTCTGGACCAGAGGCACGGATCCGCAGGAGTTGGTGCTCAGCGACGGCTCGCGGCTGGCCCTCGACTCGGGACTGAACGGCGACGGCGAGGTTGGCTGGCGCCGCACGGATGGTCGTGACGCGACCGAGGGAAGCGTGAGCGTGCCCGAGGCGGCCGAGCTGGCGGGCCACGCCTACGAGGCCTACGTCGCGGTGCGAACACGCGCCGAGGCCGAGTGGCTGCGGGCGATCTCCGAGTCGTGCCGCCGCGAGGCCTCGCGGCTCGAGGCCGGTCTGATCGCGGCCGCTCCCTAGGCCCGCCGTCGCCTCCACTCCGGTAGCGCTCAGGCATGCACACGGCGCAGGGGCGGTAGCCCGCGGCGATCGCCGTCTCCTCGTCGGCGAAGAACACGCGGTGCCTGACGTAGTGTCCCTTGGCGATCCAACCCAGGGCCGCACGGCAGTCGAGTCGCCCGTAGCCCTTGTTGCGCCGGTGCCCGCCAAGCGTGCCGCGGGTGGGGGAGGTGTAGGGCTTGCCGTCGGGCCCGATGAGGGTGTAGGCCCGGGGCGACGTGCCGGTAGGCCGACTATCCACGCTGGTACCCGTCACGGGAATGCCAGCGTGGAAACTCGGCCCCCCAGGGCACGGGGTCGGCGCGGCGGCGCTGAATCGCGAGGAGGCCGCGCAGAATCGTGCGATCAACCTGGCGCTCACACCGGTCGAACGACTGGAGCTCGGCCGCCGCCTCTCTGGTCAAGCGATGTCTCTCCTGGCTGCCTCGGTGAGGGCCGGCCATGCCCCTCGAAGAAGTCTCTGGGCCTGATCTCGCGGGCGTCGTCGCACGACGCCACCGCGGTCGGCCTCGAGCACGTGGTGATCGGTGGCTTCAGCGTCATCTACCACGGCTACGTCCGCGCCACCCGCGACTCGTACCTGCTGGTGCCGGATGATGCGGACGAAGCGATTCTTCGCTTCTGCGAGGCGTGTGGAGGCCACGCAGCTCGGGGAGGCCGGTGCGATCACCAGGGAAGACATCGCCGCTGAGAACATCCGCTTCAACAGCCGGCATGGCCTGGTGGACCTGCTCAGGGGAGGCGCGCCCCCGCTCGACTTCGCGACGGTGTCGAAGCGGGCAGAGGAGGCGGAGTGGGAGGGGGCGACCGTCCGGGTCGCGAGCCTCGTGAGCGTGGTTGGCTTCAAGCGCCTGGCACGCCGGCCGCAGGACCGCCTGGACCTCGAGGAGCTCGAAGCGATCCACGGCGAGCTGCCGGTGGAGCCGCTCCCCGGCCTCGACGACTAGGCGAGACCGTCCCGTTGCCGCCGGCCTCTAGCTCGAGCAGTGCCCGCTTGCGCTCAACGCCGCCGGAGAACCCTGCGAGGTCTCCGCCGGAGCCGATCACGCGGTGGCAGGGGACGATCACGGTGATCGGGTTGCGGCCGTTGGCGGCCCCGACCGCCCGGGCGGCGCCGGGCTTTCCGACGGCCCGGGCGAGCTCGGCGTAGCTGCGGGTCTCGCCGTATGGGATCGCGCGCAGCTCGTCCCACACGCGCCGCTGGAAGTCGGTGCCCTGGGGCGCGAGCGGCAGGTCGAACTCCGTGCGCCCCCCCGCGAAGTACTCGCCGAGCTGCGCGCGTACGTCGGCGAAGGCCTCATCGTCGCGCTGCCAGCCGGGCTCGGGATCGGCTGCGCCGAGGCCGTCCTGAATGTAAAGGCCGCTGACCGCCTCGCCGTCGCCGGTCAGGAGCAGGTCTCCGATGGGGCTCTCAATCGTTGTATGAAGCATCTCGTTGGTTAGACGACGAGCCTCCCAGACCTGTGAGGTTCCGAGGGGGGAAGTTTGGCCTGGGGTGCCCTATCTTGAGCAGTGGAAGATGAGCCGGACCGCGACGCGCATCACCGCCGACGAGTACTACGCCCTCACCGTGGAGGGCGACCGCAAGCAGCTCGTCGCGGGAGAGATCATCGTGAATGAGCCCAAGTTCATTCACGCGATCCTCCAGGAGCGCCTGTTGTTCGGACTCAGCAGCTGGCTTCGAGCGGGCCCCGGACGCGGCGTGGCCTCGTTTCCCACCGATGTCCGTGTCGACGAGCACAACGTCTATGGCCCGGACGTGCTCTGGTTCGCGGCGGGCCGGGTTCCGGAGAACCTCGATGCCTACCCGGACCACCTGCCCGACCTGTGCGTCGAGATCCGCTCAGCCGGCACCTGGCGCTACGACGTTGGGGCGAAGAAGAACGCGTACGAGCGGGCCGGTTTGACCGAGCTTTGGCTCGTCGACGACGCCTCGGAGACGGTGCTCGTCTACCGTCGTTCGGCGGCGCAGGGCCCCGCGTTCGATGTCGCCGTGGAGCTGGGGAAGGGCGAGGAGCTCACCTCGCCCTTGCTCCCCGGATTCGCCCTCGCGCTCGACGAGCTGTTCGAGCGCTGAGGCGCGGCCCTACTCGACGACCTCGACCGAGCCCCGCATGAACGGGTGGAAGTCGCAGAAGTAGCCGTAGGTGCCCGGCTCGTCGAAGGTCAGATCGCCCTCGTCCTCGATCTCCAGGCGGCCGGTGTCGAACGACATCTCGTCGTCGGCGGTCGCCGTGTGCGGGGCGACGTCGCTGTTCAAGAACGTGACCGGCTGGCCGACCTCGACGGTGATGTCCTTGGGGTCGAAGCGGAAGTTGGCGATCAGCACCTTGGCGTCCTCGCTGACCGCAGCGGCCTGCTCGGAGCCCGAGCCCTCGTCGTCGCCCCCGCAGCCCGCGACGGCGAGTGCCGCCGCGGCTGCGAGGGTGACAATGCGTGTCGTCCGTGACATGAGAGGAGTTCTCTCTAGCCCTTGGGGGGCGGGCTGTCGCCCGTCTCGAACGCGTCCGGCACCGAGGCGGCCGGTGTCGCGCCCAGGCCCTGGCGCAGCACGACCAGGTGCTGGCCCTCGTTGGACATGATCTGCGCACCGGCGGTGAGCAGGTCCGGGCTCTGGAGCTTCCCGTGAGCGTCGGAGTAGGCCATGATCGCCATGTTCTCCAGCTCGACCGCGAAGGTGAGGATGTCGGCCTGGCTCTTGACATCGCCAAGGCCTTCCACGTCCTCCGCCTTCGGCGGCTTCGGGGCCGTTCCGCCCAGGTCCTCCAGCGCCGCGATCAGCGCGTCCGCATGCTCCTGCTCCTGGTCGCGGAACAGGGTCGCGACGTCCTCGACCGCAGGGTCGAGCAGGCCGCTGGCAACAGCGGTCGCGTAGGCGACGACTGCCGTCTGCTCGAGGCCGATGGCGGCCTCCAGGATCGCGGCGTCATCGTCGGTCTGGGCGAACGCGTTACGCACGTTCAGCAGCAGCGGGATGCTGGCCGCGGCGAGTACGCCGCCTCCGAGCATCGCGCCGCGCCGAAGCGCCGCGCGCCGGGTTGACTCGTAATCCACGACGGCGGCGGTATCGACCTCGCCGTCCCGGAACATCATTCTCTCGTTCATCTCGTGATTCCTTTCTCGTCTCGCCGGGCTTTACGCCTGGGTCCCGGTCACGAACGCGTCGGGAACCTGCGGCTGGCCGAGCGCCCCCAAGATCACCGAGATGTGCTCGGCCTCGTTGGTGACGATCTGCGCCGCGGTGACCCGCAACTCGGGCTCGGTGAGCTTGGGGATCGCATCCACGTAGGCGGCGACCGCCATGTTCTCGAGCTCATTGGCGAAGTTGAGGACGTCTTCCTGGCTCGAGAGCTTGGGGAAGTCGTACTCGTCGTCCATCTTCGGCTCGACCGGCGTGCCACCGAGATCGGTGATCGCCGTGGCGAGTCCGTCGGCGTGCTCCTGCTCCTGGGCGAGGAACTCCTTGCCGACGTCGAGCACGTCACCCTTCAGCAACGCGGCACCTGCCGTGTACGCGGCGACCGCCGTGTACTCGAGCTCGAGCGCGCTGTTCAGGATGTCCACGTCTGCGCTCGCGCCGGAGTCGCCGGAGTCCGAGGACGTGCCGGTGCCCCCGTTGTCGTCGCTACCGCATGCGCCGAGGAACACGGCGCCACCGGCCCCGAGCGTCACGCCCGAGATCGCGAAGAATCGCTTTCGCGAGTGGGGGTTTCTCGCCCACTTCTCGAATTCCACTGTCTTCCCACCTCCGTGGTCGGTGGAGCCATGCTGGATGGCCCCGATTGGGAGGTGTTACGGCGACCCCGAGGGGTTGGATCAGAAAGGGGCGGCTAGCGGCGCTTGCCGAGGCCCAGGCGCGCCTTCAGCCCGCGTGCGTTCACCATGCGGTACAGGCGGTTCATCAGCTTGCGGCGCTTCGGCGTGTATGGGTACCAGAGGGGCTCGGACTTGGCCGTGGGCAGGCGCGGGGTAATGATCGACTCCGTGCGGCAGTACTTGCGGATGCCGCCCGGGCCGTGGCGCCAGCCGATGCCGGAGTCCTTCCAGCCGCCCATCGGGACCTCGAGGTGGAAGTAGTTGACGAGGGCGTCGTTGATGTTGCAGGCGCCGACCTCGAGCTGCTCGGCGACGCGCTCGGCGCGCTTGGTGTCGCCTGAGAAGACCGATGCGGAGAGCCCGTAGCGGGTGTCGTTGGCCATCTCGATGGCCTCCTCGGGACTCTTCACCTTCATCACGCCGACGACCGGGCCGAAGCTCTCATCGACCATCACCTTCATCGAGTGGTCGGCGTCGGCGATCACGGTCGGCTCGTACCAGTCGCCGTCCTTGTCAAGGCGCTTGCCTCCGGTGAGGATCTTGGCGCCCTTCTCGCGCGCGTCCTCGACGTGGTCGGAGACGATGTCGATCTGGGCCGGCGAGGTCATCGCGCCCTGCTCGAACTCGTACTTGCGCCCGTCGGCGCCCTGGCGAAGCTCCTTCACGTTGTCGGTGAGCCGCCGGACGAACTCGTCGTAGACGGGCTCCTCGACGTAGATGCGCTCGATCGACATGCACACCTGGCCGGTGTTGACGAAGCCGCCGTAGGCGGTGGCGTTGGCGGCGCGCTCGATGTCGGCGTCGGCCAGCACGATCGCCGGGTCCTTGCCACCGAGCTCAAGGCTCACGGGGGTGAGCGTGTCGGCCGCGCGCTTCATCACCAGGCGCCCGGTGCGATCGGAGCCGGTGAAGTGCATGTAGTCGACCTCGTCGACGAGCGCCGAGCCCGTCTCGCCCTTGCCGTTCACGACGTCGAAGATGTCGGGGCCGCCAACCTCCTCCTTCCAGCCGCGAACGACCTCCATCAGCTCCAGCGGCGTGAACTCGCTTGGCTTGATGACGACCGCGGCTCCGGCCATGAGCGCCGGGATGGCGTCGCCGGCGGAGAGGATCAGCGGGAAGTTCCAGGGGCTGATGATCCCGACCACGGGGTAGGGGCGGTAGCGGACGCGCAGCCGGCGGACCTTGGTCGGCAGCAGGCCCGGGGTGGGGGTCTCGTCGGCCAGGTACTCACCGGCGTTCTTGCCCCAGAAGTTCACGGCCATCTCGAGGTAGATCGACTCCAGGCCGGAGTCGCCACGGACCTTTCCGGTCTCCGCCTGGACGATGTCGGCGATGCGTTCGCGGTTGTCGAGGAGCCAGTCGCGCCACTGCTCCAGCCAGTGCGTGCGGCCCTTCACGCCGAGCGCCTCCCAGGCGGGCTGGGCGGCGCGGACGCGGGCGACCGTCTCGGCCACCTCGTCGGGGCTCGCGACCGGAACCGTGTCGAGCACCGAACCGTCCGTGGGCCTCATGACGTCGAACGTCTCGGCCGAGGGCGAGACGCCGTTGCCGGAGGCGCCGTTGGTCCCCTTGGTGCGCTCCTTTGCGGCCGTCGGCTCCATTGCTCGGGGGAACTGTAACCGCTCGAAGCGGGCGACGGTGCGGGCGGCTACTCGGGGATGAAGCGGTACAGCTTGCCGCCGGTGAGCGAGGTGATGTAGATGGTCCCGCCGGGTCCGGAGGCGAACGAGGACGGGGCCTCGACCGAGATCCCGAGCGGGCGGCCGTTGCGCGCGCCGGAGAGCTTCACCTTGAATGACGCCGCCGCCGCCGGTGATCACGTTCCCCTGGCTATGGGGTAATCGTGGACCGGGCGCTCGTACGTTCCGGACTTCGGACGGGGCGTCTCGTTGTCCACGGCGCCGTTGTAGCGGTGGTCGCCCTCGAAGTGGTCCCAGCCGAAGTTGGCGCCGCGAAGCGACTTGCGGCGGCGAGCGCCCTCCTCATGGTCCCGGCTCCAAAGCGGAGACCTGGCCGTTCAGCGAGGCGACGTAGATCTGGCCGCCGAGGCCCTCGCCAAAGGCCGCGAGGTTGGGGAGGTTGAGCCCAACAGGCGTGCCGGCGGTGCCTGCCGGTACCTGGATCGTAAGCAGGTCCCCGTCGAAGAAGTCGGCGAAGAGGTACTGGCCGGCGAGGGCCGGCAGGTCCGGGTCGCGGACCACGTACCCGCCGGTGACCGCGTCGGGCCCGGCACCGTTCGGATACTCGTGGACCGGGGGTGTATGGGGACTAGCCGCGGGCGGAATCGAGAAGCCGGTCGCGTTAGTCCCCTCGAAGTCCTGCCAGCCGAAGTTGAGCCCGGGCGCGGGATCGGCGACGTAGTTCACCTCCTCCCACTGGGTACCGCCAACGTCGCCGGCCGTGAGCGCTCCGTTTTGAGAGTCGAACGAAAACCGAAACGGGTTTCTAAGCCCCAGCGCGTAGACCTGCTTGCGACCGGGAGATCCCGCGTACGGGTTGTCGCCCGGCACGTCGTACCCGCGGCCGCGCGGCGTGATGCGCAGAAGCTTGCCCAGCAGACTCGTCGGATCCTGCGCGTCGTTTTCGGGGTCGCCCTGTGGCCCGCCGTCGCCGACAGAGATGTAGAGGTCATTGGTTCCCGGCTCGAACTGAAGCTGGCCGCCGTTGTGATTGTCGGCCTGGTTGTGCTGTACGACGATGACCTTCCGCCGCTTGCGGTGGTTGGCGCGCGTCGGATCGCTCTTTCGGACCTTGAACTGGTCCACCTGAATGTCGTGTCCCGGTCTCTGGTTGACGTAGAGCACGTAGAGGCGGCGGTTCTGCTGGTAGTTGGGGTGGAACGCAAGCGAGAGCAGCCCCTCCTCACCCCCCGAGGCGACGCGATTCGTGATGCTGAGAAATGGCGTCGGACTGATCACGCCGTTCTCCATCACCCGTACCCGCCCACCCTTCTCGGCCACGAAGAGGAGATCGGGCTCGCCTGGGGCCTGCCGGACGTCGATCGGCTGGTTGAAGCTCGCTACCGGGTCCAGGATGAACGAGACGCCGCGCGCATGTGCCCGGGAGTCGCCGAGCAGCCCTGGTACGAGCGCGAGCAGCGCGACGACGCCCGCCAGCGCCAGCTTCCTGCGTTCCCTGCCGATCACGGTCCCACCCGTCATCGCCGTCAGCTTACCGTTCCCAATTCAGCCCTACTGCGCCGGGTTCAAGCGATACACCGGACCCTCGATTGACGTCGCGTACACCCTTCCTTCGGCATCTTCGCCGAAGGAGCTGAGCCCGGGCACCTGGACGCCCAGGTCCGTGTCGTCGGTGGCCCTGCTTCCCGTCTCGGCGGTGATGCTTCGCAACTCGCCCTGGCAGAAGTCGCCGTAGAGGTAGCGGCCGTAGAGGCTCCTCAGCTCCGGGTCGCGGACCACGTAGCCGCCGGTGATAGAGCAGCCCTCGTCGTGGCCATAGGCGAACACCGGCGCCACGTGGCCCGGGGCCTCCTCGTTCTCGTTGAAGCGGGCGTCGGCCTCGTAGGCCGACCAGCCGAAGTTTGCCCCGTCGACCTCGTCGGCGGCGACCGCGTCGATCTCCTCGAACTCCTGCTGGCCGACATCGCCGATCCAGAGGTCGTCGGTGTCGCGGTCGAACGAGAAGCGCCAGGGGTTGCGCAGGCCGCTGGCGACGGCCTCGTGCTCCGCCGAGCCGGGGCCCGCCGTCCGCCGGTCGACCCTGACCAGTTTCCCGAGGAGGGTCTTCGGGTCCTGGGCGTTGCGGTCGGGGTCGCCCGCCGAGCCGCCATCGCCGTAGCCGGCGTAGAGCTCACCGTCGGGGCCGAAGAGGACCAGCCCGCCGTTGTGGTTGGAGAACGGCTGGTCGATCGCCAGCAACTCGCGCCCGGAGGCGGTGTCGACGGGCTTGCCGTCCTCGGAGCGGTACTCGACGATGCGCGAGTCGCCATCGCCGTTGGTAAATGACGCGTAGATCAGTCCCGACGTCCCGTAGTCCGGCGAGAAGGCGATGGAGAGCAGCCCCTGCTCGCCGCAGCAGGCGACCTGGCCGGAGAGGTCGAGGAACACCTCGGGCTCACCGCCGTCGGTAGGCACGCGCTTTACCTTCCCGCTCTGCTCCACGACGTAGAGGTCCTCGCCGCCCTCCGGCGGCTGCGTGACGTAGACGGGGCTGTCGAAGCGCCCGATCTCCTCCAGCTCGACCCCACCCCTCCCGTCGCCGGCGGGCGGCGGGCGGTCGGGGTCCGGCGCCTCCTGCGCGGTCGCGGTGGTGCTGGTAGGCGCCGACGCGGTTGTCGCCTCGTCATCGCCTCCGCCGCACCCGGCGAGGAACGCGATCCCGGCGAATAACGCCGGCGCAACCCTCTCGACGAAACTGGTGGTGACCGCCAAATGCGTCGCGCGCCTCGGCCGCGCGGCGGCGCGGGGGCGCGACAGCTCGGCCACGCGCGACGGCGAGCCGCTACTTCTCGATCTTGATCGAGCCGTCGGGTTCGACGGTGGCGTTGGGCGGCTTGTCCGAGATGGTGACGACGAACGAGCCCTCCGCCGGGCCCCCGTCGGCGGTGATCGCCTTCGCCTTGCCGGTCAGGCCGGCCGCGATCTCATAGTTGACCGTGTAGGTCCCGGCCTGGACGGGCGTCACCCGCCACGCCGCTGCGACCTCGTCGCCAGGGGCGAGCGCGCCGAAGGCGAAGGTGTTGGTCTGCGCCGCCTCCGCGCCGGCGGTCGGCTCGTCGTCAAGCTCCTTCGCGCTGACCCCAGGCGGCTGCAGCTTCGGGTACTCCTGCTCGAGGATCCAGACGGGCCGGTTCGGGCTCGCCAGGCCGGGCTGCTCCGAGCGGAGCGAGAACGAGCCGTCGGCATCGCACGAGTCCACGCAGATCGTCACTGCGAGGTCGGGGACCTGCTCCTCGCCGATGTTCTCGACCACGAGCGTGAGGTCACTCGTCTGCGCGAGGCGCTGGCGGGTGGGGAACTTCGCGTCCACCACCTCCACCGGGAACTCGCCGGAGGGCTCGGACGCGTCTTGGCGGTTCTCCTCCGAACTGCCGCAAGCGGGCAGCGCGACGATGGCTCCAATGAGGGCCAAGGCGATTGAGATCCTCAACGTGAGTGCGCGGCCTCGCGATGGCCGGGCGGTTTTGCCTGTCTCCCCCAAGGCGCGGGGGAACATACCACCGCCGCGGGCGGTGTCCATGCGGCGTCGTCCTGGCTCGCCGGCCAGGGCAAGCTGAACCTGAGCACAACAGTTGTCGGTGGCGGATGCCCGCAGCATCGAATACTCTTAGCCGTAGCCCCGGGTGGAGAGCCGCGGGGCGGGAGAGACATGGTTAGATCAGTAGCTGACAGGGCATTCCTACCGGCCAAATCGATGTTCGAGGAGGTCGGGAACATGATGATCCTGACCGGGAAGACCATGACGGCCGTGGTCAGGCCTCCGTATCCCTACGGCGGCGAGTTCATTTCCCAGTTCCTCTTTGCGCTCCAGCTGTGCTGGTTCCCGATGATGATCTCGACGATCGCCTTCGGGTTCGGAGCTCCCGGGCTCCAGGCCGCCAACTTCCTCTCCCTGTTCGGCGCGCTCGACCGCCTCGGCGGCTTCTTCATCCTCGCCTCGGTCCGCGAGTTCGCTCCGTTCGTGACGGCGGTCGTCGTCGCCGGCGTCGCCGGGACCGCGATCACCGCCGACCTCGGTGCCCGCAAGATCCGCGAGGAGCTCGACGCGCTCCAGGTGCTGGGCGTCGATCCAATCAAGAACCTCGTCGTCCCCCGGTTTTTGGCCCTGATGCTGATCACGGGCCTGATGGACATCTACGCTCTGCTCTTCGGCATCTCCGGCGGCATTTTCGCCGAGATCGCCTACGGCCAGCCGCTCGGCGGGTTCTTCGCAACCCTCTTCAACAACGCATCCGTGACGGACCTATGGGGCTCGATCCTCAAGTGCACGATGTTCGGTGCGATCATCGCCGTCGTCTGCTCCTACAAAGGGATGAATGCGTCCGGAGGCGCCGAGGGGGTGGGCCGTGCCGTCAACGAGGCGGTCGTGATCGCCTTCCTTGGCGTGTTCGCGTTCAACTACGTCTTCACTCAAACCCTGCTCGCGACCAACCCCGAGATCTCGGTGATCAAGTGAGGATCCGCTGATGGGCTGGCTCGCGGTACCCAGGGACTGGCTCGACTCGCTTGGCGAGATCGCCCGCTTCGGCGGCCGGGTGATGATCCTGGTCTTCAATGGCCGGGTCTTCCGCTTCTTCGGCGAGGCGCTCCGCCAGGCCGGGATCCTGATCCTCGGCTCGGCGGTCGTTATCTGGGGTCTCACCTTCATCCTCGGGCTGCAGTGCGGCATCGAGGGCGCGTACTTCTCGCGCTCGGTCGGGGCTCCGTCCAACGCCGGCGTCTTCGCCGCGTGGTGTGACCTGCGGGAGGTGATCCCGTACGCCTTCGGCTACATGATGGCCGCCAAGGTGGGCACCGGCATCGTGGCCGAGCTGGGCTCGATGCGGATCTCCGACGAGATCGACGCCCTTGAGGTCATGGGCGTACAGCCAATGATCTACCTCTGTGCCACCCGGCTGATGGGTGCCTGGCTGACCCTCCCATTCATCTACCTCGCCGGAATCGGCGTCGGCTTCTTCGCCTCGTACCTGGCGGTGGTCGAGCAGGTGGGAGAGGTGTCCTCGGGCGGGTACTTCCTGATCTTCTGGATGTTCCAGAACCCACCCGACCTCATATTCAGCCTGACCAAGGGCATGGTCATGGCGACGGCGATCGTGCTGGTCGGCTGCTACTACGGCTACAACGCCGCCGGAGGGCCGGTTGGCGTCGGTACGGCAACGGCGAAGTCCATGGTGCTCAACATCGTGTTGGTGCACGTCATCGGGATGATGGGAACACTGATCTTCTGGGGCGCGAACCCGAGAGCGCCCATCGGAGGATGAACGGCCCCCGGATGGGGCGCCGCACGAAGGAGAGCGAGAGAGTTGGCTGACGAGAACGAGTTCACCCAGGACCAGGCCGAGGCGGACGCCGCGGCGGAGGTCGAGACCCCGCAGGCGGAGGCCGACTACGAGCCCGCTGTCACGCTTGACTCGCGTCCCGACGACGAGGGCGCCTACGTGGAGCCCGCGCCCGAGCTGGGGCTGCTGCACAAGGACTACATCCTCCCGGGCGTAGCCTCCGACGAGACGAACCCGTACCGCTGGCACACCGGCGAGAAGCGCGACCACGGCGGCGAGGACGCGATCGAGTCGATCGACGTCGTCAAGCAGTTCGGAAGCATGCGCATCCAGAACGGCCTCAACCTGGGCGTGCCCGACGACATGATCTCGATGCTGCTGGGCCCCTCGGGCACCGGCAAGAGCGTTTTCATCAAGCTCGTCGTCGGCCTCCTCTACCCGGACTCCGGCGACATCCTCGTCCATGGCGAGTCGGTGCCCGCCATGACCGACGACGAGCTGTTCGAGATGCGCAAGAAGTTCGGCCTGCTGTTCCAGGACGGCGCGCTCTTCGGTTCGATGAACATCTTCGACAACACGGCGTTCCCGCTGCGCCAGCACACCGACAAGGGCGAGGACGAGATCGCTGAGATCGTCAACAAGCGCCTCATGGAGGTCGGCCTCCAGGAGGCGATGGACAAGATGCCGAACGAGCTCTCGGGCGGTATGCGCAAGCGCGCCGGCTTCGCGCGGGCGCTGGTGCTCGACCCGTCGATCGTGTTCTTCGATGAGCCCGACTCCGGCCTCGACCCGGTCCGCACGGCGCTGCTGTGCGAGCTGATCCGCGAGATTCACGACGAGAACGGCGGCTGCTACATGGTGATCAGCCACGACCTCGGCACCGCGCGGCGCATCGCGGACTTCATCGCTGTCCTGTGGAAGGGCAAGATCGTCGAGTCCGGCCCCTCCGACGAGCTGTTCGACTCGGAGAACGCTTTCGTCAGCCAGTTCCTCAACGCCGAGACCGAGGGCCCGCTCGCGATGGACTGAGGCGGCGGCAAAGCTGCGCCCGGGGATGTCCCGGGTCTGCTCTTCGCCGCCTTTCGCAGCCCAACCCAGGCTTAACGTGTCGCACCTAAGCTCCCTCCGATGAGGGAACTCCTGACGCGAGTCGCCGCCTGGGTGGTCGAGCGCCCGGCGCCGGTCGTGGCGCTCGCCGTGCTGCTGTCCCTGGTCGGCGCCGTTGGTGCCCTCAGCCTTGGGGCGGACCGCAATCCCGACGCGCTCGTCGACTCCGGATCCGACGCCTTCGCGGCGACCGAGGACTTCTACGAGGAGTTCGGGGACGAGCCGGTGCGGATCCTCGTTGAGGGTGATCTGCAACGGCTGATGCTCACCGACGACCTGGGGACGATCCTCGCCCTCGAGGCATGCCTGGCGGGAAGCGACACGCGGGGGGTGAGGGGCGAGGTCTTCGGCGAGGGCGAGGCGGCGCCGGATGTCTGCGCGCGCCTGGCCGAGGAGCAGCCCGCGGAGGTCGTGTTCGGCCCGGGCACGTTCCTGAACCAGACGGCGATCACGGCCGAGTCCGTGTTGCGCGACCAGAGCGAGGCGGCCCAGCAGCAGGCCGCCCTCGCCGCGCGGGAGGCGGCCGACGCGGCCCAGAAGGCCGGCAGGTCCGAGGACGACCAGTTGCGCGACGCCGAGGCCGCCTACCAGGAGGTGCTCACCAGCTTCCAGGAGCAGCTGCTGCAGGCCGCCACCAGGTACGGGCTGAGCGGCATCCCGCAGCTCAGCGATCCGACCTACGTCTCAGCGGTCGTCTTCGACCCTGCCAAGCCTTCGGGCACGCCCAAGGCACGCTTCAACTTCCTCTTCCCGAGCCCTGATGCGGCGATGATCACCGTCCGCCTGAAGCCCGACCTCACGCAGGCCGAGCGAGAGCGGGCAATCGGCCTCTTCCGCGACGCCGTGGAGGACCCTGCGTTCAAGCTGCGCAACGGCCAGTACGCCGTGAGCGGGGTGCCGGTGATCTTCGACGGCCTCGCAGCCAAGCTCTCGACCGAGATCTTCGTACTCCTGGCGGTGGCCCTGGCCGTCATG
Source organism: uncultured Solirubrobacterales bacterium (assembly GCA_963807385.1). Lineage (GTDB taxonomy): Bacteria > Actinomycetota > Thermoleophilia > Solirubrobacterales > 70-9 > JBDTSW01. The sequence continues at coordinate 1,231,454 of CAWEBQ010000002.1, read as the reverse complement.
GCCATCGTGCTGGCCCTCGTCTTCGCGCCGCCGCTGCGGCTCCTGCCGCTGGCGATCGCCCTCGGCGCCACGGGCGTCGTCTTCGGCCTGCTCGCGCTCCTGGGCGGCTCGCTGACGATGGCGTCGATCGCGGTGCTGCCGGTGCTCACCGGGCTCGCCGTGGACTACGCGATCCAGTTCCAGGCACGGTTCCGCGAGGCGCTCGACGGCGGCTCCTCGCCCCCCCGCGCCGCCGTCGAGGCCGCGGCCAAGGGCGGCCCGGTGATCGCGACGGCGCTGCTCGCCACCAGCGCCGGATTCCTGGTCCTACTGCTCTCCCCGATCCCGATGATCCGGGGCTTCGGGCTGTTGCTGGTCGCGGGGGTGGTCGTCGCGTTCCTGTTCGCGGTCACCGCCGGGCTCGCGACCGTCTCGTTGGTCCCGAATCGCGGCCGGCGCCGAGCCCGCCGCGATTCGAGGACGCACCGGTTGTCCGCGGCGCTCGGCAAGCGAACGTCGGCCGCCGGCTCGCGGGTGACCGGCTGGGGCCGTTCGGCGCTCGCCGCGTCGATCCACGCGCCCGGCAAGGTCCTGGCGGCCGCGCTCATACTCGCCGTGGCGGGTTGGATCGCGGGCACCCGGACCGAGCTGGTCTCCGACATCCGCCAGCTTCTGCCCTCCAACCTCCCGGAGCTCCAGGACGTGGACCGACTCGAGGACACGACGGGCGTGTCGGGGGACGTGTACGTGACGGTCGAGACAGACGACCTCACCGACCCGGCGCTGATCGCGTGGATGGCCGGCTACGAGCAGCGCGTGCTCGAGCGCCACGGTTTCGAGACCGGTGAATCGACCTGCCAGGACGAGAGCGTCGAGCTCTGTCCGGGGACCACGCTCGCCACGCTTTTCGCCGGCCAGGAGGTGCCCCGGCGCGCCCAGATCCGGGAGCTCCTCGAGATCCTGCCCGAGTACTTCTCGCAGGCGGTCGTCAAGCGTGATGAGGAGGGCGACGGCGGCACCGCCCTGATCGGCTTCGGCATCCGGGTGATGCCGTTCGACGAGCAGAAGGAGCTGATCGACGACCTCCGGGCTCAGCTCAACCCGCCGGGCGCGGAGCTCGACCCGCCCGACGGCGTCTCCGTCGAGGTGGTCGGCCTGCCGGTGCTGGCAGCCGATGCGAACGCTGCGCTGGGTTCCAACCGCTACCTGCTCACGGGCGCCGGCCTGTTCGTCATCGCGCTCGTGCTTTTGATCGCCTACCGGTCGGTCGAGCGAGCGCTGGTGCCGCTGATCCCGATCGTGCTGGCGACGGGCTGGTCCTCGCTGGTGCTCGAGGCGGCAGGCGTTCCGCTCAACCCGATGTCGGCGACCCTGGGCGCGCTGGTGGTCGCGATCGCGACGGAGTTCTCGGTGATCCTGTCCGCTCGTTATCACGAGGAGCGGGCGGCCGGATCGTCGCTGGGGGAGGCACTGCGCCTCACCTACGCCCGGACGGGCACGGCGGTGGCGGCCTCCGGCGCCACCGCGATCGCAGGGTTCGCCGTGCTGATCGCAAGCGACGTTCGGATGCTCCGCGACTTCGGCCTCGTTACGGTGTTCGACCTGGGGGTCGCCCTGATCGGTGTGATGCTGGTGCTTCCGGCGGCGCTGGTCTGGGCCGAGGATGGGGTGGGCGAGCTGCGGGAGCGCCTGCGGCGCCGCCCCACCCCCGAGAGCGCGTGAGGAACCGCTACTCCCTGTTCGTCGGATTGGCGTTCGTGGGCATCATCGCCGTGGCCGCGATCAACGGGTTCAATACGGACGAGGGGACGCTGCTCGGCACCGAGCCCGTCCGGGGTGAGCCGCTGGCGGAGTTCGCGGTGCCCAACGCGCTCGGCCCGCTCGAGCTCGACGCCAACATCGCCCAGGACGACTGCACGACCTCGGAGAACCCGTGCCCGGAGTTCGACCGGCGCACGCCCGCCTGCGAGATCGACCCCGAGGACGCGATCCGGGTCTGCGACTTCTTCGACCGGCCGCTGGCGATCTCGTTCTGGTTTACGAACCCGAGCGCCTGCGTCGAGACCCAGGATGCGATCTACGATCTGGCGGCGCGGTACCGGGGTCAGGTGAACTTCCTCTCGATCGCGATCCGCGGTGGCCGCGAGGAGGTGGAGGGGATCGTCGCCGAGCGCGGTTGGCGCGTGCCGGTGGGTTGGGATCGCGATGGTGCTGTCTCGAACGTCTACCGGGTCGGCGTCTGCCCGACCGTGGGCATCGCCAGGACGGGCGGGATCTTCGAGGAGGTCCTGATCGGCGACGACGCCACGGCGGAGCGGGTCTCCGCAGAGCTCGACGAGCTGCTCGACCTGCCGGCGGGCGGAGCCGGAGGGGCGGCTTGAGCGACGCTGTGCCCGACGTGGGGTATCTGGCCCCGGAGCTTCGCGAGGAGTTCCCCGGGCTCGGGCTGCGCTACCTGACGGTCGAACGCGGCTCAGGCCGGAGCCCGCGGGCGGTGAAGGATCGCCTCCGCGAGCTCAGCAATCGATTCGCGGGCGGCCAGGCGATCAACATGCGACACCAGGCGATCCCCTGGGCCTATCGCGTGTTCTACCGACACATCGGGCTCGACCCCGACGAGCAGCGGACGCCGGTCGAGGAGCTCGTGCTCGAGCGGATGAAGCGCGGCGGCTTCAAGTCGCGAAACCTCCTCGACGATGCACTCACGATCGCGATGATGGAATCCCGCGTGGCGCTGCGGGCGTTCGACGCCGGCAAGGTGACCGGGCGCCTGGGGATCAGGCCGAGTGCGGCGGGGGAGGGCCTGGAGGGGCGCCCGGGCGAGCTGCCGCCGGGCACGCTCGTGATCGGGGACGAGGCCCGCCCGGTGGCGTTGCTGTTCGGCGCGACGGGCGCGGGGCGAGGCGTGCATCCCAAGACCAGGCGCACTCTGCTCTGCGCGGTGGCCGTGGCCGGGGTTCCCGACATCGCCGTCGAGGAGGCCCTATGGCTGGCGGCCGAGGTTCTGGAGGAGTAGAATCGATCTCCGCGATGCCCGAGCTTCGCACCCATGAGAGTCCCAGGACGGGGATGCCTTTCAGCGCTCCGTCCCTGCTCGGCGGCAGCGGCGCGGCGACGACCGATACGCCCGCCAGGCGCGCCCGGGACGATCTGCGCCGCCAGATCGCCGGCCTCGAGCGCAAGCTCGGCGAGCTGTTCGGCTCCGCCTTCCCCCGTCAGGGCATCGAGTGGCGGGTGGGCGCCCTGGGTGGCCCCCGGGTGCTCGACACCGGCGAGCTCGAGCGGGTGCGAGACGCGCTCGTCGTCCGGCTCCGCGACGCGCAGACCGAACTCGGTCGCCGCGCCGAGGCCGAGGAGGCCAAGCGCGGGCTGATCGAGTCGATGATCGCCGAGCCCGAGCGGTACCGGTGGGTCAAGGTCTCCAACGCCGACATCGGCGAGGGGGAGTGCCGGCACTGGCACTCCCGCCCGAGATGGGGCATTCTCGGGATGCTCCTCGGCTGGTGGCGGGTCAAGCTCTCCTCCGGTTGTCCGTTAGCCAGGGGCGTTCGGGCCCCGCGAACCGTCGCAGCTGACCAGATCTCGCCGCTTGGCACGTTCACGTAAGCGCAAGAAGCGCGGGCAGCGCCGGCCGCCGCCCCCTCAGCGCAGCCCCGAGCGCAGGGGCGGCAAGGCCAAGCGCGAGGCCGCCGTTGCCGGCGCGCCGACCCGTAGGCGCCGGGGGCGACCCGAGGACGAGCGGCCGCCCGCCCCGTGGGGCTCGTTCCCTCTGGTCGAGCTGGTGACGCTCATCGGCATCGTTCTCCTCATCCTGGGCTTCCTCGTAGTCCAGGGCGAGCGGGGCGCCGTGATGATCGGCGTGGGCATCGCCCTCGCCGCGCTCGCGGGCCTCGAGCTCTCGATCCGCGAGCACTTCGGAGGATTCCGCTCCCACACCCTGGTTCTCGCGGGGTTCACCGCGGCGATCGTCCTGGCCGCCCTCTTCTACCTCGCGCCGGACGATGTACCGGTGGTTGTGCGCCTGGTGATCACGGGGATCGTGTTCGCCGGGATGGCGAGGATCCTCACGCTGGTGTTCCAGCGCAAGGCCGGGGTCGCCTACAAGATCCGGTAGGGGCGTCGCCTCGCCTACCGCGGTCGAGTGTCGCCTGAGGTGCGCTCAGCGAGGCTCAGTCGACGCTCGATGAGCGTGGGGGGGGACGGACGCCGTCCCGGCGCCCGTCCCCGCGCCGGCCTTCGGACCGCTACGCGGCCGCTTGGCTCTTGGCCTCGAGCGCGACGGCGACCACCAGACGCTGGCGCTCGGTCAGCTTGCCGAGTTCACGGTTCTCGTTCAGGCCGAGCCCGAACAGGAACTTGCGGGCGCGGGCGCGACCCCACCGGCGCTGGCTGCGAAGCAGTTCCCCCACCGTCATGGTCTCGACCTCCCAGGGGCAATTGCGCGCGATCTCGGCCGCCGCGGTGCTCCCGTCGGCGACGTCGCGCTTCAGGGCGGCGCGGGCCAGTCGAACTCGGTTCGCTTCGGCCAGGGCACGCATGTGTTGCGGCATCGCCGCAGGGGCGATCGTTGAGGCAGCATCCATTCACTCCTCCTCTGAAGTGGGCTTGAGGTTGGCGGCGTATTTGAGGCCGATCGCACCTTCTCGCGGCTAGGGGTGCCGCATCGGGGTTGGCCGGGACAGAGCACTCTCTCCATCCCTTCCGCTCCCCGCCCCGGGTGCGTCCGGCGTGCGAGGCAACCTAGTTGAGTCGCCGCCCGACCGTCAACCGGGTACCCCCCTTACGGTCACATCACGTTCGCTAAGAGCACACTTTTTGTTCACAAGTGCCCCTTGTTCAGGATTGGACAAGCTGAAACTACCCATCCAGGGTGAGACGGAACGAGCCGATCCCGGAGGTCAGGTCCGCGGGACGTCCGGGAAGTCGGCGACGACCTTCTCGAAGATCTCGAGGGCCCGGTCGAGGTGCTCGCGCTCGTGGGTTGCCATCAACGACGTCCGCAGTAGCGCGCCGCCGGGCGGAACCGCGGGGTGAATCGCGACGTTGGTGTAGACACCGGCGTCGTAGAGCGCCTTCCACAGAAGCACCGCCTGCCAGTCCTCCCCGACGACCACGGGCACGACGGGCGTGTTGGCCTCCGAGCCGTCGGCGAGCACCCCGGGGTCCACGACCCGCAGCCCGAGGTCCCGGTAGCCCTGGCGCAGGTAGGCCGAGTTCTCCAGCAGCCGAGCCATCAACTCCGGGCCCTCCGAGCGGATCACCCGCAGCGCGCCGAGGGCCGCGCCGACCGCGGCCGGTACCGCGGAAGCGGTAAAGATGAACGGGCGCGAGGAGATGCGCAGGAAATCGATGACCTCGGCCGAACCGGCGATGAAGCCGCCGCAGGACGCGAGGCTCTTGGAGAACGTTCCCATCCGCAGGTCCACCTGGTCCTCGAGGCCGAACAGCTCGGCGGTGCCGGCGCCGCGAGCGCCCAGGACGCCCACCGCGTGTGCCTCATCGACCATCAGCCGGGCGCCGTGGCGTTGGCAGAGCTCGACGATCGAAGGCAGGTCGCAGACGTCACCCTCCATCGAGAAGACGCCGTCAACGACCACCAGCACTCCACCGCCGTCATCGGCGGCGCGCTCGAGCATGCGTTCCAGCTTCGGCATCTGGTTGTGGCGGAACGGCCGGAGCTTGGCCCCCGAGACGCGGACGCCGTCAAGGATCGAGGCATGGTCTCCCGAGTCGCAGATCACCGTGTCGCCGGGCTCGAGGATGGTCCCCAGGCAACCCAGATTGGCCTGGTGGCCGGTGGTGAAGACGATCACGTCCTCCGTCCCCATGAACTCCGTGAGCTCCCGTTCGAGGTCGAGGTGAAGCGGGGTGGTGCCGTTCAGGAAGCGTGAGCCGGTGAGCCCGGTGCCGAAGCGCTCGAGCGCTTCGCGGGCGGCCTCCTTCACGCGCGGGTCGCCGGTGAGGCCCAGGTAGTTGTTCGACCCCAGCATCACCTTCGTGTGACCCTCGACCTCCATCAACGGGCCGGCCTCGGACTCGATCAGGCGGAAGTAGGGCAGCAGGTCGGCCTCGCGGGCGGCCTCGAGCTGCTCGAGGCGCTCGTGTGTTCTCGCCTTCTCGAAGACGTCCTTGGTTGCCTGAACGGGGTTAGCCATGCCGCAAGTCTGGCAGCACAGGTAGCGTCTCGTGCGTGAGCGTCACCGTACGGCCCGTCGAGAGCCGCAAGGACTTGAAGGCCTTCGTCGAGGTCCCCTACCGCCTGCGCAGGGATGACTCCCAGTGGGTTCCACCGCTGCGCTTTGAGCGCATGCAGTTCCTCGACCGTAAAAAGAATCCCTACTTCGAGCATGCCGAGGTGCGGCTGATGATCGCCGAGCGCGACGGGATCGGCGTGGGGCGGATCAGCGCCCACGTTGACGATCGCTGGGATTCCTATCAGGGGGGCGCGGACGGGCTCTTCGGCTTCTTCGAGTGCGAAGACAATGCGGAGTCCGCGGCGGCCCTCTTCGACGCCGCGGCGGCCTGGCATCGCGAGCGCGGGCGCACCCGGATGCTGGGGCCGATGGACTTCACCACCAACGACGAGTGCGGCCTCCTGATCGAGGGCTACGAGGAGCCCTCGATGATCCTCGAGCCCTGGCATCCGCCCTACTACCGCGAGCTGGTCGAGGCGCAGGGGATGACCAAGGCGATGGACCTGCTGATGTGGGAGCTGTGGTTCGGCAAGCTCAAGGAGGGAACCAGCCTCCACCCGATGATCCACGAGGCGGCGCAGAAGTCACGCGAGGAGGGCGTCGTGCTGCGGCCCATGCGCCGCAACGACCTCGAGGCCGAGGTGAGGCGGTTCATGGACGTCTACAACGAGGCCTGGGGCCACAACTGGGGCTTCGTCCCGATCACCGAGGAGGAGGTCAAGTTCCAGGCGAAGGCGCTGAAGCCGGTTCTCGACGAGAACTGGGCGATGATCGCCGAGAAGGACGGCGAGGTGGTCGGGGCCGCGCTCACCCTTCCCGACGTCGAGCAGGCGCTGGTCCATATGAAGGGGCGGCTCTTGCCGACCGGGTGGTGGCATTTCCTGCGCCGCAAGCGGTACATCGACCGGCTCCGAGTGTTCGCGCTGGGGGTCAAGGACGATTACCAGCACCTCGGGGTGGCCGCAGCGCTTTATGAGAAGCACGTGCAGAACGCGGCGACCGTAGGTCCCCGAGGGGGTCATATGGGATGGATCCTCGAGGTGAACGAGCCGATGAACCGGGCGATGGCGGGAATGGGCGGCAGCGTGGTCCAGCGCTACCGCCTCTACGAGCGCCCGCTGGACGGCGCGGTCGCGGACTCCGCAAACAGCGAGGTGACGTCCGCGTGACGCGCGCTCGCCAGCGATAGACTCGCCGGCGTGGGAGAGGACGTGCTGGAGGCGCAGGCAATCGAGGAGCCGCTCGCGGCCCCCGCCGCCGACGTCGAGCTCGAGGCGGAAGCCCCGCGCCCCCTGCCGGAGAAGCGCTCGTCCGCCGGCGAGGTGGACGTCTGGCGGGGCGAGGTGCGCACCGCCGCCATCGCAGCCGCGGGCGGCATCGTCGCGGGCGCAGCGACCGTTGCCGCCGTTCGCGCGATCGGCCGGCCGGAGAGGCAATCGCGCAAGGGCATCATCCGCCGTGGACGCAAGTCGCAGAACGTGGTGGCCAGCCGCTCCTTCCTGGTTGACGTTCACGTCCTCGGTCGCTGAGACCCTGAGCAGGTGAGCAGTTCGCGAAGCCTCGAGGCCGAGGTCACGCCCCCGTGGCCCTACCGCCTGCCCCGCCGGGGCAGCAGCAACGGGACGACGCGGGCGCGCGACGGGGTCGTCGCCCGGCTGCTGTGCGTGGGGGAGGAGCCCATCGTGGGGCACGCTTGGCAGATCCGCTCGGGGCAGGTGCGGTTCCGGGTGAGCGGTGCGGCACCGGGCGAGGAGATGGAGGTCGCGCTCGAGCGCATGCGGTTCATGCTCGGCGTCGACGACGACCTCTCCGAGTTCTTCGCCGAGTTCAAGCGCGACGAGGTGCTCGGGCCGGCGTTGCGGCGACGCCCGTGGGCGCGCCCACGCCGACGTCCCTGGCCCTGGGAGGCCCTGGCAGGGGCCATAGCCGGGCAGCTGATCGAGGCCGCGCGCGCGGCGGAGATCGAGCGCCGGATGGCCCGTCGGTGGGGGCGAAGGATCGAGGCCCCGGCGCCACTGCGGTCGGGCTGGCTGCGCGAGATGCCCCGCCCCGACACCATCGCCGGGCGGGCCCCGGCGGAGCTGGCCGCGATGGACCTCTCAGGCGGCCGGTCGATCGCGATGATCAGGTGCGCCCGCGAGGTGGTCTCGGGCCGCATCGACCTCTCCTCGCGCGAGCACGACGCCCGGCTCCTGCGAATTCGCGAGATCGGGCCCTGGACGGTCCAGTGCCTGGGTCTCCAGGGCCGCGGCGAGCCGGACTCGCTCCCCGCCGGCGACCTCGCCTACGTGAAGCTGGTCGGGCGACTCGCGAACCTTGGGCGCCGGGCGACCGTGCCCGAGGTCGAGGAGTACTTCGAGCGCTTTCGCCCATTCCGCGGGCTCGCCGGCATGTTCGCCGCGATGCACTACCACTCGGCCGTCCCCGCGGGGCCGCCGCTGCGGCTCGCTGCCTGACGCGCTAGCCGGGCTGCTGCAGCACCGACAGGATGTTGCCCGCCGGGTCCTTGAACCAGGCGATGTGCGGGCCCGGGCCGCGGGCGATGCCCTTGTCGTCCTGGCCGAAGCCCTCGTAGCGTTCGAACTCCACACCCTTCGCTGCGAGCCCGTCCACGGCGGCCTCGATGTCATCGACCTCGAAGTTGAGGATCGTGTAGTTGGCGGGCTCGAGGTCGTCCTTCGCGTAGACGAACGTGGGACGGGCGCCGCCTTCCAGGTTCAATGAGATCAGTCCCTGCTCCTGGGAGATCACCTCGACCTCCGTGCCTAGCGTCTCGCCGTAGAACTCGCGGGCCGTGGCGATGTCGTCCACGGCGAATCCGCTGTAGGCCTTCGTCTTTCCGAGCATTGCTTCCTCCTTGATCGCTTTCCCCCGGTGGACCGTGGGGCCGGCCCGAACTCATCGGTCCGCCGAGGCTACGGCAGCAGGTCGTTGGTGAGCACCTCGTCAGGCCCCGGGCGGCGGGAGATCAGGCCCTCGTTGGCCATGAAGGCGATGAACCGCCGCCACTCCTGCGGGTCCATCTGGCCGAACCGCTCGCTTCTCCGCCCTCGCAGGAGTGGCAGGGTCGCCTCGACCTCGGCCTTCGTGAGGTCGGGCTCCAGGCCCTCGCCCGCGTTCAGCACCGCCTCGGTCGCGGCCGTCGGATCGTCGGCGGCCGCCAGCGTGCCGCGCTCGAGGGCCGCAATGAAGAGGCTGACGGGCTCGGGGTCCTCCTCCAGGCGATCCGAGTTCGCGACCAGCACCAGTTCGTCGTAGGTCGGGATGCCCAGCTCGTCAACCGGCACTATCCGAGGGTCCTTGCCGCGCAGCTCGAGGTCCACGCCCTCGACGTTGCGGAAGCCGCCGAGCATCCCGTCGGCGCGGCCGGAAAGCACGGCCGGGAGCAGCCCGAGTCCCACATCGACCTGCTCGACTGACGAGGGCGGGATGCCCTCGTCGTCCAGGATCGACTCCAGGAAGGCCGTCTGGTAGGGGATGCCCGCCGTGGCGATCGTCTTCCCCCGGAGGTCGGCCGGATGGGCAATCCCGGCCTTGGGCAGCGAGATCAGCGACGTGAGCGGCTGCGCGACCACGGCGGCCACCGCCTTGACCGGAAGGCCCTGGTCGTGGGCGAGGAGTACCTCGGGCTCATAGGAGATGGCCAGGTCGGCCCTCCCAGCCGCCACCTGCCGGATCGGGGCCGACGGGTCGGCGGGCACCTGGGTGTCAACCTCCAGGCCGGCCTCGGCGAAGTCGCCGCGCTCGAGCCCGGTGAAGATCCCCGCGTGGTCAGGGTTCACGTAGAAGTCGAGCGCCACGGTGAACTGCTCGGGCTCCGCCCGCTTGGACGCCTCCTCCTTCTCGCCGCACCCGGCCAAGCCGGCGCCAGCCACCGCCAGTGCTCCTGCAACCGCCAATCCCCATGCCCTCGTCTTCACCGTCGTCTCCTATCTGTTGTTGGTTGCCAATGACCAGCCGGCGAAGCGGCGCTGCGCCAGGGTAAGCAGCCCGACGAGCGCGATCGCGATCGCGCTCAGCACCACGACCGCCGCGAACACCCTTGCCGTCTGAAGCTGCGCCTGCGAGATCAGGATCAGGTGCCCGAGGCCCTCGTTGGCGCCCGACCACTCGCCGAAGACAGCGCCGATGACTGCGATCGCCGCGGCGATTCTTGCGCCGCTGAAGAAGTAGGGGAGGGATGACGGCACCTCGACCCGGCGCAGGATCGTGCCTCGGTCCGCGTCGAGCGTGCGCATCATCCGAACGAGAGCCGGCTCGACCCCGCGGAGCCCGTCGAGCGTGTTCACCGTGACCGGGAAGAAGCAGACCAACGCGATAATCGCCAGCTTCGGCCCGATCCCGAAGCCGAACCAGACGATGAGGATCGGCGCGATCGCGATCACCGGCACCGTCTGCGTGGCCACGATCAGCGGGTAGAGCGCCCGTCGCAGCACGGGCGAGAGATGAAGCGCGACGGCGAGCGCGTAGCCGATGACGAGCGCGAGCGCGAGTCCCAGCGTCACCTCCTGGAGCGTTACCCACGCGTTCTCCGCCAGCAGCCGGCGATCGTCCCACAGCGACCCGGCGATCTCGGCGGGGGAGGGGACGAGGAACGGCTCGATGTTCAGCGCGTCAGCGATCAAGTCCCAGCTGGCTGCGAGCTGCCAGAGGACGACGAGCCCGAGCACGACCGCGGCCGGCGCGAGGAAGTCGCTGGCCCGTCTGCTCATCCCCCGCTCCTGAGCGCCGCGGTCGCACGGGCGCGCGCCTCGAGGAACGGGGCTGCGATGACCGCCCTCGCTCGCGGGGTGGCCCTGGCCTCCGGTGAGGGCACCTCCGCCACCAGGCGTCCGGGCCTCCGGGAGAGGACGAGGACGCGGTCGGCGAGGTACAGCGCTTCCTCGACGTCGTGGCTCACCATCAGGACCGTGCGAGCCTCCGCTGCGAGCGCTGCCGCCAGCCACTCCTGCATGTCGGCGCGGGTGATGGCGTCCAGGGAGGCAAACGGCTCGTCCAGGGCGATCACCGGCTTGCCCGACAGCAGCGTCCGCGCGAAGGCGACGCGCTGGCGCATGCCGCCGGAGAGCTCGGACGGCGGGGCGTCGAGGAAGCCGGCAACGCCGAACCGCTCGAGCAGCGCCTCCGCGTCCGCCCTGGCCGTCGCGCGCGACGCGCCGCGGTTTCGCGGCGCCAGCGCCGCATTGCCGGCCGCCGACAGCCACGGCAGCAGGCAGTCGCTCTGCGGCATCAGCGCGACGTGCCGGATGCGGCTTGCCGTCTCCCCGCCCACGGATACCCGCCCGCCTCCGGCCTCGAGCAGACCGGCGACGATCTCCAGCAGGGTTGACTTGCCGCAGCCGGAGGGGCCGACGATGGCCACCACCTCGCCCGGCTCGGCTCGCAGGCTCACATCGTGGAGCACCTCGAGTTCACCGAAGCCAAACCCGGCTCCGGTCAGCTCCACGGCCTCGCCTTCGGCTTTCACAGCTCCCTTCGCGCGCATTACCGCGACAGGTTCGGAGGGTCGGCGCCGGGCGGTCGAATCCCGAAGGCGCAATCTCAGCCCGCTTGCCCGCGAGCCCCCCTGATTACGCGCCGCAGTCTAGATGCAGGGGGTCCCCTACGGGCCGGTCCACCCGTGGGAGTAGCACGGCGCCGCGCCGCAGACGTTGATCACGGCGCCGTCGGGCTGAAGGAAAGCCGACTTCTGCTGGCGGCCGAACGGATCGTTGCGCGGATCCGAGTGGGGGTCGCGCCCGTACGCGGGAGCGTGGGGTGGGGTGTTGTTGAGCGGGGGGTTGACCACCCCCTGGTCGCCGTCTCGGGGTGGGCCCGAGTCGAAGTAGATCAAGGCCGACCCGCTGAACGGGTAGGACGGGATCACGGGGATCTCCCACAGCGGATCGCCCGACGGGATCCGTCCGGGGTCGAGGGCCGGTGAGTTGGTGTAGGCGCCGATGGTCCGGGCCTCGACCTCGGCGGCGAGGTTTGTCACCTGGTGGTCGCCGAACGCGGCGTGCAACAGCACCTTATGCGGGGGGGTGTTGGGCAGCGGATCGTCGGTCATGTGCTGGGCGTAGCCGTTGGCCTCGCCACGGTCCCACAGCATCTGAATCATCGCCAGGATCAGTGGCCGTTCGAGCTCGTCCGGGTAGTTGTCGTAGAGCCCGAGCTCGGTGTCGCCGGGCGGGTCGGCGAAGTTGCCCTCGGCGTACGGCGCGAAGTCGGACGAGCGGCGCAGAAGGGTCGAGTAGTTCATCGCGGGTACGCCCAGCACGGCGCGGTTGAAGTCGGGCGCCACCGCGGTGAGGCCGCCCCCCATGATTCCGCCCTGGCTGTTGCCGTCGTAGTAAAGGCGCGTGGTGTCGATGACCGACTGACCGTTGAACCCGAACGCCGGGCTGGCGCCCAGGCCCTGGGGGTGGATCATCGCCCGGCCCAGCATCAGCATGTTGAGGTAGCCCTGCTGCATTCGGTCAGCCAGCCGCTGGAAGTTCGACAGGTCCTGGAGGCTGTGGAGAACGGTCGGCACGTCCTGGGTGGCGAACCCGGCCCAGTCCGTGGCGCAGAAGAGCACGTTGTGCTCGCTCGCCATCGCCTGCACGTGGCCCGCATCCACCTCGCTCCCGGAGCCCAGCAGGCCATGGCCGTAGAGCGAGGGACGGGCGCGATCCAGGCCGTCCTCGACGGTCGCCCTGGGGATCAGGCACTTGAAGCTCGCCAGGTGGGGGACCTGGTTCTGCTGAGGCAGCCCGTCGGCTCCGAGCGAGAACCGTGAGCCCGGGAGACACCCCGGTGCGTCGAGGAAGCATGGGACCACCAGGGTTCCGTTGACCTCGCGGGCCAGCCGGTCGTTCTCGGGTGCCAGGCCGAGCATGGGGCTGATGTAGGTGTCAACGAGGCCCTGCACAGGGTCGAGGAACGGGCCGACCACCGGGATCTCCGGGATCTGGAGACCCTCCTGGCAGCCGTCGTCCCCGCAGCGGGCGAAGTCCGTGACGCTGGTGATGACCGTCTGCGGCGCCGATCCCTGGACCTGGAGGTCGTCGAGGTCGGTGTCGCCGAGAGCCGCGAACGCGCGGTCGCGGATCGACAGCATCCGCTCCGTCAGGCTGCGCTCGCTCGCAATCGTGAAGTCCCAGGTCAGGAACAGGTCGTCGCGTTCGACATCTGCGTCCTCGAGCTCGTCGAAGAGCCCCTCGAACCTGCTCCGGCGCTGCTCCACGACCGGGTCGGACGTGGCGATGCCGTCGCGGTAGAGCTGGAAGGCGCGGCCCGGCTCGATCACCTCGTCGTTCGAGTCGCGCATGTCGCGTAGCGCGACCACGTAGCGATGGCCCTCCTCGAAGTTGACGGTCGGCCGGATGATCAGCGCCACGTCAGCCGGGTCATCGGGGTTCGCGTCCAGCTCAGTGAAGATCGGATGACGCTCGCCGGTGGCGGCGTCGATCACGACCACCGGAGCGTCCTCGTCCGCGTAGCGCTCGAAATCGGTGATGGGGACCGCCCCGGTGTTCTCGAACGCGCCGGGCGTGTCGAGCCCCGGGACCTTCGTGATCAGCATCGAGCCGGGGCTGTAGCCGTCGGCGCGGTTGTAGTCGGTCGGGTCGATGGGCACGCCGAACCGGTTCTTCGGAACCGACTGCGTGTTGAACGCGATGCGCCTGCCGGTCTCGGTGGAGCCCTGGGCGACGGTGAAGTGGTCGTTGGGGAACGGGTAGAGGCAAACCGACGGGTCCGTGGGATCGCAACGCTCGGCGTTCACGAACGACACTCCCTGGGGCTCGAAGGTGGTCGTGCCGCCCCCGCCGTACGGCTCGGTCGGGATGCCGTTGGCGTCCACGTTCAGGAACCCGTCTCCGTTCAGGTCCCGGAACACGACGGCGGTCGCGCAGCCGTCGGTGCCGGAGACGGTGAACGAGATCTGGCCGCCCGCAGCCGCCACGGGCCCGGCCTTCGACGGCGCGCCCGCGACCGCGCCTCCGTTGAGGCGCGTGATGCCGGCGCCCGTTGGGTTCTGGGTCGCCCTGTCGTCGGTGGCGAGGAAGGAGAGCTCCCCGCCGGACTCGCTCACGTCGTCACAGCCGTAGAGGGCCACGTAGACCTGAGCGGAGCCGGTGCCGGCCGCGGTGAACTCGCGCGGCGTGCCATTCGTGTGGGTCTTATCCCCGCCCGGGGCCACGGCGTAGTCCCGGTTCGACTCGCCGCCGCCCCCGCACGCGGGCAGATCCAGGTTCAGCTCGGCTGCGCCGCGGCCGCTCAGCAGGATGTCGCCCTGAAAGATCCCCCTGGCCCGCACCCGCAGCTCCTGTGGCACGCACCTCGCGATCCGCTTCGCGCCCTTGTTGGTGAGCTCCAGGCGGACCCGGCGCGGGGACGTGCTCCTCACCCGCGCCCGGCGACCGTCCGAGATTCTCGCGCGCCCGTCGGCGTCCACCGAGTTCGCCTTCAGGTGTTTGATCAGGCCGGGGGCGATCGGCGCGGTCAACTCGACCTTGATGCGCCCCCTGTCGAGGATGTTCTGTTGCGAGGTCGTCTTGACCTCGATGCCGATCTCGCCCGAGCCCCGGGTGGCGGGGCCGTCGCCGGCCTGAACCCCGGAGGCGTGAATCCCGAGCCCGATCGCGGACACGGCAGCGGCGAGCGCGATCGCGCGCAGTCGCAGAGTCCGACGTCTTGCAGAGCCACCCATCGCCGCGCAGGCTAGCCGTGCCCGAGGACGCGCGCGCCGGTTCATGCCCCTAGGGCTGATCGACGGGCGGGGCGCCGGCGATCACGTTCACGAAGTTCTCGAGGTGGTTGGTGGTCCAGCACTCGAAGGCGCCCGTGCAGTGTTTTTCGTAGGCGGCCATCACCGAGTCCCCGTAGTTCCAGTAGAGGCGTGGTTCGGGGTTGAGCCAGAAGGTGCGACCGGCGCGCTCCGAGACGCGGGCGAAGACGTCGGCCCGGGGCTCGCGTCCGTTCGTGCGGGCGTCACCCAGCACGATGATCGTCGAGCGCGGGTCGAGCTCGTCGGCGATCAGCTCGCCGAACTCCAGCCATACCCGTCCGTAGTCCGTGTAGCCGGAGACGTCGGCCACGCCGCCCTCCTGGGAGATCCGCTGGGAGATCGCGCGGAAGTCGCGCTCGTGCTCGAAGACGTCGGTGACCTCCGAGATGCGCTCGATGAACACGAAGCTGCGGAGGCGCCGGAAGGAGTCGTGGAGGGCGTGCAGGACGGAGAGGAAGAACACGCTCGCCGACGTCACCGACGTCGAGACGTCGCACAGCACGTAGATCTCCGGCCGCCGTGGCCGCTTCGGCCGGTAGCGCAGCCGCAGTGGCACCCCGCCGGTCTCCAGCGAAGCCCGCATGGTCCTGCGCATGTCGACGACCGAGGCCTTGCGACGGCCGCGCTGCTCGTGGCCGAGCGTGGCCAGGCGCCGCTTGAGCTGGGTCACCGCGCGGTGGACCGAGGACAGGTCCTGCGTGGGGCTCGTGGGCAGGGCGCGGTCGAGCTCGGCGAGCGGGCGCGAGGGCGGGAGCTTCTCGGTTCGCTCGATCAGCCCGCGCTCGAGCTCGCGGCGGAGGTGCCGCTCGAAGCGGTTGATCGCATCCCGGTCGAGAGGTGGCTCGGCGTCCCCGGCGGACTCCGCCGGCCGTGACTGCGTCTGCAGCCCAAGCGCACGCCTGATGCGCTGCACGTCCACGCCGACGACGCCCGAGCCCTCGCCCTGGCGGCCGAACGCGGCGATTGCCAGCCGCGCGAGGTCGCTCATCTCGCCGTCGTTGCCGGCGATGATCGCGCGCCGGATCGCCTCGCGCAGCTCGTCGAGGTCGATCCGCCCCTCTCCCCGGTGGCGCTCGGACTCGCCGACGCCCTGGGCGAGGGCCTCCGCCTCGGCCGCGCGGAAGAAGAAACGGTCGAACAGCAGCTCGAAGACGCGGCGGTCCTCCGGCGACTTCGCCACCGTCGCCGCCAGGGCTTCGCGGAAGTCCGCGCGCTCGGTCCAGGGCACGTGCTCGAGCGCCTCGAAGGCGTCGAGGATCTCGGACGTCCCAACGGCCAGGCCCTCGCTTCGCAGCTGCTCGCAGAACGCGATCAGCCGCGGCCCAAGCCCTCCGGGGAGGCCCGACTCGAACGCGGGCGAGGTAGCCATCAGCGGGCCTCAGCCGCTCGCGGCGCCGAGCCCGGGGGCGCCGTCGCCGGCGAGCTTCACGCCGACCCGCTCGGCGACTATGTCCAGGTCCGTGCGGTGCTTGACGATGATGCTCATGGTCTGCTCGAAGGTCTTCCGATCGATGTCGTCGGAGCCCAACAAGAGGAGCGCGCGGGCCCAGTCGATCGACTCCGCGATCGAGGGCGGCTTCTTGAGGTCGAGGTCGCGAATCATGTGGACGACCTCGACCAGCCGGCGGGTGAGGGTCTCGTCCAGCTCCGGCGCGTGCAGGCGCACGATCTCCATCTCGCGCTCCACGCCGGGGTAGTCCAGCCAGAGGTAGAGGCAACGGCGTTTGAGCGCCTCGGTGAGCTCCCGCGAGTTGTTCGAGGTGAGGACGACGACGGGGTGGGTTGTGGCCTCGATCACGCCCAGCTCGGGAATCGAGATCTGGAAGTCGGAGAGGACCTCCAGCAGCATCGCCTCGAACTCCTGGTCGGTCTTGTCGATCTCGTCGATCAGCAGCACGACGGGCTCCGGGTTGGCGATGGCGGCGAGCAGCGGCCGCGTGAGCAGGAACTCCTCGCCGAAGATGTCGGAGCGCGCAGCGTCCCATCCGGCCTCCGCCTCCTCCTTCGTCTCGGCCTGAATGCGCAGCAGCTGCTTCCGGTAGTTCCACTCGTAGAGCGCCTTCGCCTCGTCGAGCCCCTCGTAGCACTGCAGCCGGATCAGGTCGCGGCCTGACGCTCGCGAGATCGCCTTGGCAAGCTCCGTCTTGCCGACCCCGGCGGGCCCTTCGACGAGCACGGGCTTGCCCAGCCGCTGCGCGAGGTAGGCCACCAGCGCGGCGGATTCGTCCGCGAGATATCCGACCTCGGCGAGGCCGGCGCGAACGTCGGCGACTGAGTCGATCGAGCCCGACATCGTGGGGCGATGATAATGACGGTGATGCTCGCCCTCGCGATCGACGCCCTGAGCTCCCCCGCGGCGCTCCGCACGCTCTCCGACCTCACCCCCTACCTTGCCCTGTTCGTCACCGGGTTTCTGGTGGCGATGTGGGGGCAGTCCTCGAAGTCACCGATCGCCGTGGTGATCGGGATCACGATCATCCTCGGTGCCGTCCTGCTGTTCCAGTTCGAGGCGAACGACTTCTCGGGATCGAACTCGCCTTTCTGATGACGGCGCGGACGAGCCCATGGACTCACTCGGCATCTGAGAGGATCGCGACTTATGGGCCGCCTTGACGAGATCGATCTCGCGCAATCCCTCAGCCGCAAGGAGGAGGCACGGGCGCTCGATCGCGGATGGGAACGGCTGGCTCAGCTCCGCCTCACCCTCGGCGGCCAGATCGGGACCAAGGAGATCGGGCCGCCGCTCTGCGTCCTGTTTGAGGGATGGGATGCCTCGGGCAAGGGCGGCGCCATCAAGCGCCTGGTCTCGCCAATCGACCCGCGCCACGTCCGGGTCGTGCAGTTCGCCGCCCCCACGCCGGACGAGCTCCGCCACCAGTTCCTCTGGCGGTTCTGGCCGGTGCTCCCGGGGAAGGGCGGGATGGCTGTGCTGGACCGCTCGTGGTACGGCCGCGTGCTGGTCGAGCGGGTCGAGTCGTTCGCCACGCGCGAGCAGTGGCTTCGGGCGTACGACGAGATCAACGCCTTCGAAAAGGCATTGGTCGATGACGGCATGATCCTCGTCAAGTTCTGGCTGCACGTCTCCGACGCCGAGCAGCTCAAGCGGTTCAAGAGCAGGGAGAAGGAGCCGCTCAAGTCGTGGAAGCTCACCGACGAGGATCGGCGCAACCGTGAGCGGCGCGCCGAGTACGAGGTGGCGGTCGAGGACATGATCGCCCGCACCGATCAGCCGGGCGCCCCCTGGGAGCTGGTCGCGGGCGACTCGAAGCGGTTCGCACGAGTGCAGGTGCTGGAGACGGTGATCAGGCGCATCGAGGACGGCATGCGCGAGTACGGGATGGAGCCCCCGGCCCCGCTCGGCGGCTAGTTGGACCGGGTAATGGCTCGAGTCGGGGGCCGCGAGCTGCGGCGTCATGCCCCTTCGCTACGCTCGCGCCGTTCGAGGTTCCCGCCGCGTCGCCGCGATGGGCGCGTGTTCGGGTTGGAGATCCATTGAGCGACGTACCGGAACGCCCCGGCCAAGGTGCCCCCCCTGACGGCCCGGCCGAGGGCTCCGACAAAGACGAGTCCGATAAGCCCCGCCTTCGCGCGGTAGCTCCTCCGATCCCCGAAGAGGTCGCCGCATCAAGCGCCACGAGCGCCCGTGAGGCCACGGAGGACCTTCGCGGCGCCGTCGAGGCCGCTCGGGCCGAGGGTATCGCCGAACTCGCCTCCGAGGCTCGCAGGCTGCGCGCCGAGCTACAGCTTTCGCGGGAGCGTGCGGAGGACGCCGAATCCCGCCTGCGCGAGGTGGACGGCTCGCGGGTCCAGGCGGAGATGCGGGCGCACGACGCCGACGAGGCTCGGCGAAAGGCCGAGGCGACCGCCGGCATGATGGCAACGCAATTGGCACAGCGCGTCGACGCCGCCCGAGACGAGGCACGAAGGGCGGCCGAGGCGGACCTCGACGCGATGCGCGTACGGCTGAAGGCCAAGGCGGAGGAAAAGCTCCGTGCGGCCGCGACCAAGCTTCGCGACCAGGCCGACCGACGGACGCGGACCGCCGCCGCCGAGGCCGCCTCGGCGGCCCGCGAGGCCGCCGAGGCCGAGGTGGCGGGTCGCGTCACCGAGCTCGAGGAGTTGGCCGAACAGCGCGTGAATGAGGCCGAACAGCGCGTGAATGAGGCCGAGCAGCGCTTCCAGAACGAGGTCGAGCAGCGGTTGGAGGTCGAGCGCAAGCTGGACGCCACGGAGAGCCGACTGCACGGCCTGGTTGACCGGATGGCCAGGGAGGCCGCGGATCGGGCACGCAGGGAGGCTGAGTCAGAGATGGAGGCTGAGGTCGCGCGTCTTGAGGCGGAGGCCGCTGCCGCGGCTGAGCGCGCGAGCGAGGAGGCCGACCGGCGGAACCGCTCGCAGGTCGAGATGCGTCTCGCCGAGGAGGAGGCAAAGGTCCGCCAGGAGGCTGAGTCGCGCGCGCGAGAGGAGGCCGAGCAAAAGCTCCTGGCCCTCAAGGCCCGACTGGAGCGTGAGGTCGAGCAGGAGGCAAAGGCAGCGGCGGCGGAGGCGCGCCGCGAGACGCAGGATGCCCGCGAGGCGGCCACCCAGGGCATTCGCGAGAGGGCCAACTCGGCGGCGGAGAAGGCCGCCGATCGGGCGCGACGCGACGCTCTCAGCGGCCTCTAGGCCGCTGGGCAGTCCTGAACGACCGAGGGCCGAGGCGGTCCGTGCCCCGGCCCTCGTGCCCGTCGGGTTGACCGTCTAGGTGGGGATCTCCGCCTCGGTGTGGGCCTGGAGGATCAGGTCGCCCTCCTCGCCCGTTCGGATCCGGATGGCCTCCTCGACGGGCAGGACGAAGATCTTCCCGTCTCCGACGTCGCCGGTCCTCGCGTGCTTGAGGATGGTCTCGACCACCAGGGACTTGTCCTTGTCCTCGACCACGACCTCGATCTTCAACTTCGGACGTACGTTGACCGTGAGGGTTGATCCGCGGTAATGCTCAACCACGCCCTTCTGGCGTCCCGATCCCTTCGCCTCGCATATCGACAGTGAGGGAAACCCCTTGTCGAGCAGCTCGGCCCGGATCGGCTCGAACGCCTCGTGACGGATGAACGCTTCGATCTTCTTCATCTAGCTCACCTCCTCCTTACGCACTCGTCGGGGGCTGGGCGGTCATCGCGACGGCGGTGGGTCCGACCGGGGTGCCGGCCACGTGTGGCTCGTAGCCGTCGGCGGCCGGGTACTCCTCTATCGAGATGAAGTCCTCGGGGTACCCGTACATCCCGTGCGAGGAGATGTCCAGGCCCGCGAGCTCTTCCGTCTCGGGGACGCGGAGGCCCATGACCTGCTTGATCACCCAGAACGTGGCCAGCGACATCACCAGAACGGCTGTGAAGATGGTGACCACGCCCACCGCCTGCACGCCGAGCTGACCCAGCGTGGAGCTGAACGAGACGTCTCCATCGGTGATGCCGTACCAGATGCCGGGGCTGGCGGTGTCGCCCACGAGCCGGGCGGATCCGAAGATCCCCACGGCGAGCGTGCCCCAGATCCCGGCGATGCCGTGGGCCGACAGCGCGCCAACCGGGTCATCGAGGTACTTCTCGATGAAGATGACGCTGTAGACGACGATCACGCCGGCGATGAAGCCAATGATCGGCGCCGCCCACGTTTCGACGTAGCCACAGCCGGCGGTGATTCCCACCAGGGCGGCAATCGCCCCGTTGCCGGCCATGCCGACATCAATGGCCTTGGTCTTCATGTACACGACCAGGAGCGCGCCGATCACGCCTGCGGCTGCCGCCAACTGCGTGTTGAGCGCGACCTCGGCGAAGAACACGTCCGCCGTGGTGAACGTGGAGCCGGCGTTGAATCCGTACCAGCCGACCCAGAGCAGGAACACGCCGAGTCCGACCAGTGGCATCGAGTGCCCCGGGATCGCCCTCGGCTTGCCGTCTCCTCCGTACTTGCCCGCGCGCGCGCCGAGGAGCAGCAGGATCGCAAGGGCGCCGGTGGCGCCGGTGAGGTGGACCACCGATGAGCCGGCGAAGTCAAGGACCTCCTTGCCGCCGATGTCATCCAGCAGCCCGTCGCCGGACCAGACCGCGTGGGCGATGATCGGATAGATCACCGCACCGAACACAAGGGCGTAGATCGCATAGACACCGAACTTGATCCGCTCGAGCGTCGTGCCCCAGACGATCGCCAGCGAGACCGCTGCGAACACCATGCCGTAGAGCATGAACCCGACATCGACTCCGCCGACGAGGCTTCCATCCAGGTCCTGTCCGAAGTGGTAGAAGAACCCGTCCGTCCCGATGATCGAGTTTCCGGGGCCGTTGATGCCCTGCCCGAACATCCACCAGGCGAGCGACAGCACGCCGAGGTTGATCAGGATCTTGGCCACGCCCGTGCCGACGTTCTTGCGCCTCGAGAATCCGATCTCGAGGAACATGAAGCCGGCCTGCATCAGCAGGACAAGGACCGTCGCCAGCATCACCCAGGTCATGTCGAGCTCGGTCTTTACCGCCCCCAGGCCTCCTTGGGCGAACGCAGCGCCTGGCATCGCCAGAAGCGCTCCGGCCGCCAAGGCGACTCCGAGGCTGAGCCTCTTTCTCATCTGAATTGTCCTCCTTGCCCGGCGGCGGATCACCACCGACGGTCGCGGGTACACGGAACGCGACCGACCGTAGGGGCGGCGGTGTCTACCTTCCTTATCCGGGTGTCGAGACTTCGGCGGCCGCGCTTGTACGAGCGGTCACTTCCGTGCCTGGGGGCGCGTCGGAGTCGCCCACGTCGAGCTCCGTGCCCTCCTGCGCCATGAGGATGTCCCCGGCGGCGCTCCCCGCCTCGGTGAAGCACGCGGTCGCCGCGGCGCCAAGCCGGTCCAGGCACTCATCGTCGTGCAGAGGGTCGTGGTGAAACAGCAGCACCCGCTTCGCCCCCACGCGTCGGGCGAAGGTGACGGTGTCGCCGAGTGCGGAGTGCCCCCAGCCCACGTGCTGGGCGTACTCGTCGTCGGCGTACTGGCAGTCGTGGATCAGGAGATCCGCATCTCGGGCGAGGTCGAAGCCCGAGATCCACTCGGGGTCGAGATCGTCCAGCGACGCGCCGAGCGCCGGCTCGTGATCCGGGATGTAACACAGGGAGGTATCGCCCTCCGTGATCCGGTAGCCCAGGGTCGGACCGCGGTGGGTGACCGCTTCGGCTCGCACGGTGGCGGTGCCGATCGTCCACTCCGAAGGCGGCGTGTCCCGGAACGCCACGTCGCAGGGAAGCTCGCGAACCTCGACGGGGGACAGCGGCGCGGAGATGTACCGGGCGATCCGGTCCTCCAGCGAGGCCTCGGGGGAGGCAGGGCCCCAGATGGTGATCGAGGAGTCCTCCTGGAAGCAGGGCGGGAAGAACATCAGCCCCTGGATGTGGTCGAGGTGCAGGTGGGTGAGCAGGATGTTCACCTTGGGCGCGTTCATCAGGCTGAGCCCGAGGGTGCGGATCCCGGTGCCGGCGTCGAGGATCAGTTCCTCGCCGCTATCGAGGGTGACCTGCACACAGGAGGTGTTCCCGCCGTAGCGGTTCATCTCCGGGCCCGGTGCCGGGACCGACCCGCGCGCGCCCCAGACCTTGGCCTTCAAGCGTTCGCCCCGTTCCCCTCGAGCGGCCAGAAGAAGATCATCGCCCCCGAGGATCCGGCCTCCGAGGCGATGATCGGGAAGGCCGCCGCCTCGATGCCGTGCTCGGTTCCCTTGGCGGAGCGGATGCGGAACTTCGAGTGGGCCGGACGACCTGCGATCAGCGCGCGGGTGATGTCCAGCTCCTCGACCGTGATCGGGTTGCCGTCGGCGTCGAAGGGGCCGAAGCTGCCGGTCCACTCCTGCGGGTCCATGCGCCCGGTCTCCTCGAAGGAGATGCCGAGCAGGGCCCCGGCCGACTCGTTGTAGAAGACCAGGTGCGAATTCTCGTCGAGGAGGAACGCCGGCGTCGAGATGCTCGTCAGCAGATTGCGGGCGAGGATCAACTCGAGCGGCTTCTGAGAGCTGGCCACGGGAGCATTCTTCCACCGATCAGCCGCGCAGTGGGCCGTTGGGCGAACCGGCACAACGCCCCTCGCACAGCGCTAGGCTGCGGCCGGATGCGCTGTATGGGGACACGGACGTGGATTCCGGCGCTCATGGTGTCCGCCGTGATGCTGCTGGCGACCCCCGCTGCCCGGGCCCAGGTCGCCGGCGCTCCGGTGCTTCCCATCCCGGACCCGCTCACCACCGCCCCCGAGTTCGAGGGTGAGGTCGCGGAGCCGCACCGGATCGACGCGAAGCGAGTGCCCCGCCACCCGTTCATGGCGCCCAACGGCCGCTCCAACCTCCACAACGATGGCTGGCAGACCGACACCTACCGTTGGCGGGGCCCGCTGGGCGCGGAGACCTCCAGCGCGTCGACGCTCTTCTTCCGAGAGTGCGCGTCGATCACGTTCGACTCGCAGGGGCGGATCGTCACCGTCTGCGTCGGGCTCGACCGACCGGTCGCGGCGATCCTCGACCCCGACACACTGGCCCCGCTCGCGACGCTGGCCCTGCCGCCGCGGCAACCGAGCGGGGGCTCGAACCCGCTCACCGACTTCTCCGGCGGCGGCTACTTCTACCTCGACGACAAGGACCGGATGGTCACCCCCACGACCACCCGGCATATCTACGTCATCGGCCAGACGGCCGGGCCCGGACTCCAGATCGAGCGGGACATCGACCTCTCGGGGCACCTCGCGGCCGACGACAAGATTATCTCGGCGTTGCCCGACTGGCGCGGCCGACTGTGGTTCGCCACGACGCAGGGTGTCGCGGGCTTCATCGGGCGCCGGACGGGGGCGATCCACATCCGCGACCTCGGCGAGCACAACGGCAACTCGTTCATGGTCGACGAGCGCGGAAGCGTGTACATGGTCACCGACCGTGCGCTCTACCGCCTGCGGGCCAGGCGCGGCAAGGTCCGCGTCATCTGGCGCAAGGCGTACCGCAACGTCGGAACCATCAAGCCGGGCCAGACGCAGGCCGGGTCCGGGACCACGCCGACGCTGATGGGCGGAGGGCGCTGGGTGGCGATCACCGACAACGCCGACCCGATGCAGGTCGTCGTGATGCGCCGCTCGAAGCGCCCCGCTCGGGGCCGCATCGTCTGCCGCGAACCGGTCTTCGAGGCCGGAGCATCGGCCACCGATCAGTCGCTGATCGCCATCGGCCGCTCGATCGTGACCGAGAACAACTACGGCTACTCGATCCCCGAGGTCGAGGGCGGGGGCGAGGCGATCCAGCCGGGGCTGACCCGGGTCGACGTCGATCGCGACGGCCAGGGTTGCCGGACGGTGTGGGAGAGCGAGGAGCGCTCGCCCTCGGTGGTGCCGAAGCTCTCCCTGGGCGCGGGCCTGGTTTACACCTACACGTTCCCGGCGGAGCACGAGGCGTGGTATCTGACCGCGATCGACTTCCGGTCAGGCGAGACGGTGTTCCGCCGGCTGGCCGGCAGCGGCCTCGGTTACAACAACAACTACGCGCCGGTCTCGCTGGCTCCTTCGGGCGTTGCGTACGTCGGCGTTCTCGGCGGCGCGACTCGATTCTCCGACGGCGCCTGACCCACGCCTAAAGTCCGCACCGGGCGCGGCCGATAGGCAAAGCACGGTGCTTGCTTCCCGTGATCGGACCACGCTGGCCGAGAGGCTGAGCGCTGCCCAGCGGCGGGTCGGCGAGCTGGAGGCAGAGCTCTCACGCCGTGCGCTGCGCGATCCGGTCGCGCCCGCCGCCCTCACGCTTCCCGCCTTCCGGACGCAGCTGGAGATGGACATGCGGCAGGCGCAGCGGGCCGGCCGCCCGATGAGCGTTGCGCTGATCGACCTCGACGGTTTCTCCCGGCTGAACCTGCGGGTCGGCTTCGCGGCGGGTGACCGGGTTCTCGCCGTCGCCGCGGAGATGCTCGCCGGGCACACCGGTGGCCTGGTCTGCAGAATCGGAGCGGACTCGTTCGCCGTCCGTCTCGCGGACATGCACGCGAGTTCCGCGGAGAAGCTGCTGGGCAGCGTGCTCGTCGCCCTTGAGGAGCTCCGGACCGCGGAGGTTCGCGGGATGTCGGCGTCGATCGGCGTCGCGGAGGCGGTGCCGGGGCGCAGTGTTGAGGCGCTCCTCGCCGCCGCCCGGACTGCGCTGGAGCGTTCCCGTCAGGCGGGGGGAGGCCGGATCTCGTCGTTCACGGGAGAGGACGGCGATGCGGAGTCCTACGCCGGCGGGGCCGATGTCGCGATGGCGCTGGCCCAGGCTCTCGAGGAGCGCGACCGCTACACGGGCGAGCACTCGGAGTCGGTCGTCGATCTGACCGCGCGCGTCGCCGAGGCTCTCGCACTGCCCGCCGAGCAGGTCGAGAACGTGCGCCTCGCCGCCCTGCTTCACGACATCGGCAAGATCGGAATCCCCGACGAGATCCTCCACAAGCCCGGCCCGCTCGATGATCGAGAGTGGGAGATCATGCGCCAGCACCCGGCGATCGGCGAGCGGATCCTGCGCGCGATGCCCGGCCTCGGTCCCGCCGCGCGCGTAGTGCGCCATGAGCACGAGCGGGTCGATGGCGGGGGCTACCCCGACGGGCTCGCCGGCGACCAGATCCCGATCGGTGCCCGGATCATCCTCGCCTGCGATGCCTACCACGCGATGGTCTCCGACCGGCCCTATCGCGAGGCCATGTCACATACGGACGCGATGGCGGAGCTCAACGCTCATGCCGGCACGCAATTCGACGCCGACGTCGTCGAGGCGCTTATCGGCTACCTGTACGGTCGACGCCAGTCCGGCCTGGCGACCGTCTGAGCGGTCGCGGGGCCGCCCGCCTCGCGGAGCTGAAGAGAAACGGGTGGCCGCCGACCGCTGTGGCCGGCGGCTGCCCGAGGCCTGGCGGGGGGCTCTAGTCGAGCTTCCCGATCTTGAAGATCTTCGTACCACAGTCAGGGCACGTGCCCTGGATCGCCGGGCGACCATTCTTCATGGTCACCTGCGTCGGGTCCTTGATCTCGACCTTCTTACGTTCCTTCACGCAGTAGCCCTCGGGCATTGCAGGCACTCCTCTCGGTGCTTTGTGACTGAACCTGCAAGCGACCGTAGCCCCTGCGGCGGACGCACGCACCAAACCTCGTGTGAATAGGCACAATCCTGCGTACAGCGGCTACGGCCGCGAGACGTGGCAGGATGCCGCTGGTTATGGGGGCGATCCCGGCGAGATGCAAGCGAATCGCGGACAGCCCGTCGTTCCAGAACTTCATCATGGTCATCATCGTCGCCAACGCGGCGACCCTCGGGCTCGCTACCTACGAGGGCATAGAGGGCTCGATCGGCTCGACGCTCACGCTCCTCGACGGTGTCTTCATCGGGATCTTCGTCGTCGAGCTGGTGATCCGGATCGCCGCCTACGGGAGCCGGCCGCAGGACTTCTTCAAGGACGGCTGGAACGTCTTCGACTTCGTCGTCATCACCGCCGCCTTCATTCCCGGCCTTCGCCAGAACGCCACGCTGCTGCGGCTCGCCCGGCTGCTGCGGGTGCTGCGGCTGGTCACGATCCTTCCCGACCTCCGCGGGATCGTCCGCGCGATGGTCAGGAGCCTGCCGCCGATCTCCAGCCTGGTCGTCCTGATGCTGATGCTGATGTTCGTCTACGGGATGGTCGGCTGGATCCTGTTCCACGACCAGATCCCGAGCGAGTGGGGGAACATCGGCCAGGCGATGCTGAGCCTCTTCGTAATGCTCACGCTCGAGAACTGGCCAACGTTCCTCGACGCTGGGCAGGCGGTCCACCCGGCCTCGTGGGTCTTCTTCGTCAGCTACATCCTCATCGCCTCGTTCCTTGTCATCAACATCCTGCTGGCGATCATCATCAACTCGATGGAGGAGGTTCGCGAAAGCGAGCAGCAGCGCAAGCGCGAGCAGCGCGCCGAGGACATCCAGGCGGGCGGGGTTCAGGCCGAGGCGGCGCTCGCGGCCGAGTCGGCGGCCGCGATCGCGCATCGCGTAAAGGCGCTCCGGGAGGCGCTCGATGACCTCGAGCGCGACCTGGGGGGCGGCCCATCGCGGCCGGCCCGCGGACGCGTCACCACGAAGGCGCGGCTGAAGCCCTGAGCGGGCGCTAGACGCGCTACGGGGAGTTGGTTCCGCCCGAGCCGCCGCTCAGGTCGGACGACGAGGAACCGGACGAGCTACCGACGTTCGAGATGTCGGTACGAAGGTCCTCGATGTCGTCCTGGACGACCCGGAGCTCGTCGTCCGTGGTCTTCTGGTCATCCTGGACCTTCGCGACGTCGCCCTCGAGCGCGTCGAGGCGATCGCTGAGGGCCTGCACCTCGTCGGCCGCCTCCTGAGACGCCTCCTCGGAGACCGTCCCGAGCTGGCCCTGCAGCTCGTCGAGGTCTTGCTTCGTGGCCGAGTCGTCCTGGAGCTGCAGCGCGAAGACGATCGCGACGGCGGCTGCGGCCAGCGCGAGGACGGACGCGGCGGCGAAGGCGTAGGTGCGGACGCCCAGCTTGCGATCGACCTGGGCGAGCCATGCGCGCAGGCCGTCGATCCGCTCGTGCGGGTCGGTCGAGTGGGTTGCGAGGCCCTGCTGCTCGGCCGTCTGGGGGCCGGGTGCCTTCGCCTGGCCGGCCTCGGGGCCGGGCGGGGCCGCGCCGGGCGCAGGCTGCTCGCCGGCGCGCGGCTGACCGGGCGGTTGCTGGGGGGGCGTCGCTTCCATCGGCGGCGCAGGGTAGCGCTAGCGGCTCCGTCGGGCGGGGTTCAGGCCTCAGGAGGTCGGCTCGGCGCCACCGACCCGCCCTCGGGCTCGAGCGGAAGCCCCGACCCGGCCCAGGCGGTGATGCCTCCGGCCATGTTGTGCGCGTCCCAGCCCGCCTCGGCGAAGGCCTGCGCCGCCATTCCGGACCGATCGCCGCTGCGGCAGTAGAAGATGACCGTGCGGTCCTTGGGAATCGACCCGGCCTCGCCGGTCAGGTCGTTGACCTCAACGCGCCTGGCTCCGCCCAGGTGCCCGGCCTCCCACTCGTAGTCGGTCCTCACATCGATCAGCTCCGCCCCGCCCGCGTCGAGCAGTTCGGCGACGCGCTCGGGCGCGAGTTCGGTGTCGGTGGCCTGTGCCTCCTCGCTCACGGCCGAGAGCGTAGTGACGCGCGTGCGGTGGCGGCGTTCTAGTGTTCGGGCGGCGGGACCCTGATGCTGAGCTCGATCATCGCCTACGTGCGGCGCCACCACGTGGCGTACGTCGCCCTGCTCGTCGCGCTCGGCGGCACGGCTTTCGCGCTCGAGCGCGACTCGGTTCGCTCGCCGCAGATCAAGGACGGCCAGGTGAAGGCGGCCGACCTGGGGGTGGTGAAGGTCGTCCAGTTCCCGGGCCCCTACTCGATCCCTTACTCAGCGCCCCAGGGCTCGATCACCGAGGAGTTCACCGTGAAGGTGCCCGAGCCCGGCCTGCTCAGCGTCTACGTTCGCGCCGAGATCGGCAAGAACTACTCCAGCCCGCCGATCTGCAACCTCGGCATCGACCTCCCGGGCAATCCCGCGCAGCCCGTCCTGCAGCAGGCGTTCGACACGGACAACGCCTACTCCCCGATTGCGAGCGCGCCGGGGAGCCGCGACGGGTCCTCATACGCGGGCACGGCCCATCGCGGCGACGGCGGCTGGCTGGTCTTCGAGACCGGCGCGGGCAGGCTCGAGGGGTCGATCACCATGGGCCGCGTCCTCGATACCAACTGCCTCTTCCGCAACGTCGAGCTGTATCTGATGCCGCTCACCTGAGCCCGTCGCCGACGGTCCCTCGCTAACGTCCCGCTCCCGCCCGTTCGACTCCAAGGAGAAACGCCAAGCCATGCCTGAAGCCGTGATCGTTGACGCCGTCCGCAGCCCGATCGGGCGTGCCTTCAAGGGCTCGCTTGCCCAGCTTCGACCCGAGGAGACGGCCGCCTACGTGGTCGATCAGCTCCTCGAGCGCAATCCGGACGTCGATCCCAAGCTCGTCGAGGACGTCTACTGCGGGTGCGGCATGCCTCAGGGCCTGCAGGGGTTCAACATCGCCCGGGTCATCGTGCTCCTCTCGGAGAAGCTGACCCAGGAGACGACCGGGACCACGATCTCCCGCTACTGCGCCTCCTCGCTCGACGCGATCCGGCACGCGGCGAACGCCGTCAAGGCTGGGGAGGGCGACGCCTACATCGCCGCCGGGGTCGAGTTCGTCTCACGCTTCAACGAGGCGACCGAGCCCGCCCGCGTGGCCGACCGCAACGAGAACCTGATCGGCGAGAACGGCCAGCCGAACGTGTACATCGACATGGGTCTCACCGCGGTTAACGTCGCCAATCACTACGAGGTCTCGCGCTCGGACATGGACAAGTACGCGCAGCGCTCTCAGGAGCTGGCCGTGGCCTCCCAGGAGGACGGCTTCTTCGACCGGGAGATCGTGCCGGTGAAGGACCACGAGGGCAACGAGGTGGCGAAGGACGACGGGCCGCGTGCGTCCTCAACGCTCGAGAAGCTCTCGGAACTGCCGGAGGCGTTCGGCGGAGGCGGAGTCACCGCCGGCAACTCCTGCCCGCTGAACGATGGCGCCGCTGCCGTCCTCGTCATGTCCGATACGAAGGCGAAGGAGCTCGGGCTCACCCCGCGCGCCCGCCTGGTCACGGCCGCCACGTGGGGCAACGAGCCCGAGTACATGGGGGTCGCCCCGATCGGCGCGATCAAGAAGGTCCTCGACCGGAGCGGCATGTCGATGTCCGACGTCGGTGCGGTGGAGCTGAATGAGGCGTTCGCCGCCCAGGTGATCCCGATCATGGACGAGTGCGACATCCCGATCGAGAAGATGAACACCCATGGCGGGGCGATCGCCCTGGGCCATCCGTTCGGGATGACCGGCGCGCGGATCATGACGACGCTTCTGAACGTCATGGAGACGGACGACCACGAGGTCGGCATCGAGACGATGTGCGTCGCCGGCGGCCAGGGCGAGGCGATGGTGGTCGAGCGCGCGGGTTAGAGTCTGCCCGTCCCCGGGATCGGGTGGAGGAGGTAGCTGATGGACGTAATGGGCACGATCGAGGGCGCTTTCTCACGCGTCAACTCGACGGTCTTCCGGCAGGTGAACCGTGCCGCGGAGTGGTGGGACCTGCCGACGCCGCTCGGCCTCCTGAACCTGCGCGCCTTCCGTGACGACCTGCGCGAGCGGAACCTCTTCGACACCGAGTCCGAGCACCAGCCCGAGGTCGTCCCGGCAGACCAGCTCCCAAAGCACCGCACCTACGACGGCTCCAAGCAGGACCCGACCGATCCCGAGATGGGGAGGGTGGGCACCCGTTTCGGGCGCAACATCGACCCGGACACCAACCCGGCGGAGTCCGAGGAACGGCGTATGGATCCGAACCCGCGCGAGGTGGCCACGAGGCTGCTGCACCGCGACAGCTTCAAGCCCGCCACCAGCCTGAACGTGCTGGCCGCCTGCTGGATCCAGTTCGAGAACCACGACTGGTTCGGCCACGGCGAGAACGACCCGGAGCGGCACGTCGAGGTCCCGATCCCCGAGGGTGACTCCTGGCCCGAGGGCGACGTGATGGAGATTCGCGCGACACACCCGGAGCGCACCGACATGAGCGGGAACGGTGACGGCGCCGCCCCCTCACCTACCTACGTCAACACCGTCACGCATTGGTGGGACGGCTCGCAGATCTACGGCTCCACCGAGGAGCGCAACCGCGAGCTCCGCTTGGGCGACGGCGGCAAGCTGGCCACGGACGCCGACGGCGGGTTACCGAACGAGACCGCCAAGAAGCTCCGCGGCGTCGATATGACCGGCTTCTCGGACAACTACTGGATCGGCCTGTCGCTCCTTCACACTCTCTTCGTAAAGGAGCACAACTCGATCTGCGACCACCTGCGCGGCTCGTATCCGACCTGGTCCGACGAGCAGCTCTTCCTCACCGCACGCCTCACCAACTCGGCCCTGATGGCCAAGATCCACACCGTTGAGTGGACGCCGGGGATCCTCGCCAACCCGGTCCTCGAGCGGGCGATGCACGCCAACTGGTATGGGATCCTGCCGCAGTGGATCCGGCGGAACTTCGGCCACGTCGGCACCGAGATGATCGGAGGGGTGGTCGGCTCCGAGCAGGTCCACCACGCGGCGCCGTACGCGATCACCGAGGAGTTCGTCTCCGTCTACCGCCTGCACCCCCTGCTCCCCGACGACTACGAGATCCGCGACCACCGCAACGGCCAGCTCCTGCACGAGACCGACTTCGATCCGATTCAGGGCTCGTCGACCCGGGACTTCGTCAAGCAGTGGGAGATGTCGAATCTCCTCTACTCGTTCGGGGTCGCGAACCCGGGCGCGATCACGCTTAAGAACCACCCGCTGGGGCTCGCGAACCACGTGCGCCTCACCGGCGAGCGCGTCGACCTCGGGACGATCGACATCCTTCGCGACCGCGAGCGCGGCGTCTCGCGCTACAACGACTTCCGCGAGAAGCTGCGCAAGCGCCGTGTGAAGTCGTTCGATGAGCTCACCGACAACCCGGAGTGGGCGCGAGAGATCGAGGATGTCTACGACGGCGACATCGACAAGGTCGACCTTCAGGTCGGGATGCTCGCCGAGCCGCTGCCGCCAGGGTTCGGCTTCAGCGACACCGCCTTCCGGATCTTCATCCTGATGGCCTCGCGCCGCCTGCGGAGTGACCGCTTCTTCACCAACGACTACTCGCCCGAGGTCTACACGCCCGAGGGCATGCGCTGGGTGGAGGAGAGCACGATGGTCGACGTGCTGCTGCGACACCACCCGGAGCTCGGTCCCGCGCTCGACGGCTGCACCAACGCCTTCGCGCCGTGGCGCAAGCTCGCCTGAGCCGAGCGAGCCCATGAGCGGACTCCCCAGCGCCTCGCTCCTCGAGAACGCGCGCTTCAACGCGCTGGTCGTCGTGCCCAACGCCGTCCAGGGGATCATCAGGCGGCGCCCGGCGGCGGTCGCCATGGCCACTCGCGCCAACGTGGACGGCCACGGCGTCGGCCTGCTGCGGGGCATGAGCCGGAGCTACGACGGCGGGCCGGTGTGGGTGCGCCTCGCTCGTGACCGCGCGCTGTTGCTGTTGGCCCCGGCCGACGTCCACAGGGCGCTGGAGGGCTCGCCGGACCCGTTCGCATCGGACCCGAAGGCCAAGCGCGCCGTGATGTGCGCGTTCCAGCCCGACGCGCTCACGATCTCCCGGGGCGAGGCGTGGCGGGCGCGCCGGGCGTTCGCCGAGGCGGTTCTCGAAAGCTCCACGCCACGCCATCGGCTCGCGCCCCGGTTCGAGGAGATCGCCGCCTCCGAGACCGAGGCGATCCTGGATTCCGCCGGCGAGGAGCTGAGGTACGAGGACTGGAACCTCGCGTTCCGGCGCATCGCCCGCAGGGTCGTTTTCGGCGACATGGCGCGCGACGACGAACCTCTGACCGACCTCCTCGCCGACCTGATGTCGGAGGGCAACGGAATGCCCGGCGAGCCCGGCGAGCGCTACCCGGAGCTCCTCAAGTCGGTCGAGGCCTACGTGGCCGCCTGCGAGCCCGGAAGCCTGGTGTCGCTGTTCGCGGAGGCGCCGTGGCAGGACGACACCCGTCCCGCCGGGCAGGTGATCCACTGGCTGTTCGCCACAGGCGACACCCTCGCCGCCAACGCGTACCGCTGCCTGGCGCTGCTCGGGAGCCACCCGCGCCAGCGGGCCCTGGTCGTCGCCGAGGTTGGGGCCGAGGATCCCGATCTGCCCTACCTCGAGGCCTGCCTCCAGGAGGCGATGCGCCTGTGGCCGACGACGAACATGCTGGCCCGCGAGACGCTCGCAGACACCGACTGGCGGGGAACGACCGTCCCGGCGGGGACGCAGGTCGTGATCGCCAACCACTTCATGCATCGCGACACCGACCGCTACCCATGGGCGGACCGTTTCGCCCCGGAGCAGTGGATCGGCGGCGACGCCGGGCGCGCGTGGTCGTTCAACCACTTCTCCCGCGGCCCGCAGGGCTGCCCGGGCGTCGGGCTCGCGCTACTCCTCGGCAAGCGAGCCCTGGCGACGACGCTGGGGAGGGGAGGGGTCGAGCTTCGCTCACGCTCGATCGATCCAGAGGGCCCGATGCCCCACATGCTCGACTTCTTCGGGCTGCGCTTCGGGCTCGCCGATCGCTGAGCGCTGATGGACCTCGGCGCGACGCTCCTGAGCACCGGCTGGGCGTCCGGCGTCAACGCCTACGGGACGCTCGCCCTGCTCGGCCTGCTCGGTCGCGCAGGCGTGGGGGAGGTCCCCGACCAACTGGAGAGCTACCCGATCATCGTCCTGTCATCGGTGATGTTCCTGGTCGAGTTCGTCACCGACAAGGTCCCCCTGCTCGATACCGCGTGGGATGCCGTCCATACGTTCATCCGCCCGCTGATCGGCGGCGCGATCGGCTGGGCGTTCGGGGCCGACGCGGACATCAGCGGCTTCGAGGAGGTCGTGGCGACCGGCGGTACGGGCACCGTCGCGCTGGCCAGCCACTCGGTGAAGGCCTCGCTCCGGCTTGGGATCAATCTCTCTCCGGAGCCCGCCTCGAACATCATCGCGAGCCTGGCCGAGGACGCCATGGTGGCCCTCGTGGTCGTCTTCGCGCTCGAGGAGCCGGTCCTGGCGGCGATCGTGGCCGTCGTCCTGCTGGTCAGCGGTGGCCTGCTGGTCTGGGCGCTCGCGACGCGGATCCAGAGCGGCGTCACGCGCTTTCGCGAGTGGCGCGCCGGCCGCGCGGGCCGGGCGCCCCCGTCGAGGGAGGCGCCCGGCGATCGCGGTCCTACCGGGCCGTCCGGCCCGGGATCGGGTCCCTAGCCGCTCGACTCCAGGGCCTTGACGGCCGCGTCCGCGGTGTCCTGACACGCCTGGACGGCGGTCTCCTTGGCGGCGCTATCGTCGATGGCGTCGGCCTCCTCGGCGCACGTCGCGAACGCGTCGGCCGCGGCCTCACAGCCGGACTGGCCAGCCGCCTCGGCGGCGGTGCCGGCGAGCGCGTCCTCGCACGCCTTCAGCACGTCCTCCGAGGAGCTGCCGCCGCTGCTGGCGCTGCCCGAATCGGTGCTGCCGGAGTCCGAGCTCTCCTCGGTCGTCGAGGTGTCGCTGCCCGAGCTGTCGCTGTCGTCGTCGCCACAACCCGCGGCGATGAGCCCACAGGCCAGCAACGCACTCAGAGCCAGCATCCACTTACTGCTTCGCATTCCTACTCCCTTGTCGTTTTCACCCCATCCATCCGGACGCAGGTGCGGGAATCCTATGCGAGGTCAATCCTCGAAGAGGCCATACCCGTACTCGCCGCGCTTGTAGGCGAGCTTCGCGATGGCGGCCATGCGGTCGTCGTCGTTCGACTCGATCTGGCGGAACGCCGACCCCACCCTCCGTGCCGCGCGCGAGCAGAAGGTGTCCGCGATGTAGCGCTCCTGACCGGATGGCTCGACGCCGTGCTCCTCGAAGATGCTCGTCACGCGTGAGAGCACGGCCACCTGGGCGAGGATGTCGGAGACCGCCGTGTAGAGGCGCTTCTGCTGGAACTGGCGCTCCATGATCTCCCCGCGGTGCTCGCGCAGCAGCGACTCGGTTACCGCGCGCAGTTGCTGGACCTGACCGGAGACGGCGTCGGCGTGCTCCTTCAGTTCCGGGTGCGCGAGGGTGATCCTGTCGGGGTTCACCCGGTTGGAGATGCGGGAGCCGACGTAGTCGGCGAGGACGCCAATCGAGCCGATCGGGTCGCCCAGCCCGATCTCCCCGAACCCGGAGAGCTTCTCGCCGACGGGCTTGATCCCGGAGAGGGACACGAACGCGCGCATCACGTCGTTGGCCCCCTCGAAGATGGGAAAGATGCGGATGTCGCGCAGAATCTTCTCGTAGGGCTCGTCCTTCATGTAGCCCTGCCCGCCGGCGAGCTGCATCGAGCGGTTGGCCGCGTACCAGAGGAACTCGGTGCCGGAGACCTTGCAGATCGCCGACTCCAGCGAGTAGTCCTCGACCCCGTTGTCGACCAGCCCGCAGGTGAGGTAGCACATCGACTCGAGCCCGAACAGGTAGGAGACCATCCACCCGACCTTGTCCTGAACCAGCTCGAAGTCCGCGATCGGGCGGTCGAACTGCCGGCGCTCCTTGACGTGATCGATCGTGCGGTCAAGGAGGCCCTTGGCCGCGCCGACGGAGCCCGTTGCCCAGTCCGATGCGACCGTTGTTGAGGATCTGCATCGCGATCCGGAACCCCTCGCCGGGCTCGCCCAGCACGTTCTCCGCGGGCACCTTGACGTCGTTGAAGTAGAGCCGGCGGAGGTCGTTGCCGCGCAGGCCCATGGTGTCGAAGCGCTCGCCGACCTCGAACCCCTTCATCCCCTTCTCCAGGATCAGGGCGATGTGCCGATCCTTCCCGTCGACCTCGCAGCGGGCGAAGGCGGTGAACACGTCCCCCTTCGAGCCGTTGCCGATGTAGCGCTTCTCGCCGTTCAGCACCCACGATCCGTCGGGCTGCGAGACGGCACGTGACTGAATCGCGTAGGCGTCCGAGCCGGCCTGTGGCTCGGTGAGGGCGAACCCGGCCAGCTTCTTCGCCGAAGCGAGGTCGGGGAGGAAGCGCTCCTTCTGCTCGTCGGTTCCGTAGATGTGGATGCCCTTGAAGCCGATCGACTGATGCACGCCCATGACGATCGAGAGAGTCGCGTCGATCTGGGCGAACGTCTCGAATACGCGGGCGTAGCCGGTCTGCGACAGGCCCTGGCCGCCGTACTGCTCATCGACGTACAGGCCGGCGAGGCCGGCCGCACCCAGTTCGCGGACGGTTGCGTCGCCGATCCAGCGCTTCTCCTCGATCTCGCGGTGGTCCATCCGCGAGCCGATCTCGCGCGCGGCCGCGTTGAGGCCTCGGATCCGCTCCTGCTCCTCCGGATCCGGGCTCGGCCACGGGAAGACCAGTTCCTCCTGGATCTCGCCCATGAACAGGGACTTGGCGAACGAGGAGGCGGGGCGGTCGGGCTTCTCCTCCACCTCGGGCTTGGTCGCAGCCTCCACGGGGCGCAGCCTACCCCAGGCGCACTGCTTCAATCCGGGGGATGAGTACCCAGCGCGCCGCGGCCTCGCGCCGACGGCCCACACCCGCGATCTACCGGCGCCGGCGTTTGGCGGCGCTGCTCGGCCTGGGCGCGATCGTCCTGCTGTTGGTCTTTGCGGCCGGGCTCGGCGACTCCGGCCCGCCCGAGCCCCCGCTCACGCCCGCGCAGCTCCGCCAGGCCGAACTGACGGAGAATCCGGTCGAGCTGACGCTCTCGTTCAGCGGCGACCTGCTGATCCACACGGCGCTCTTCACCCGCGCCCAGGCCCTCGCCGGCGGCTCGGGCTACGACTTCGCACCGATGTTCGAGGAGATCCGTCCCTACGTCGAGGACGCCGACCTCGCCTTCTGCCACGTCGAGGTGCCGATGACGCCTAACCCTCCCGCGAGCTATCCGATCTTCAACACTCCGCCAGAGCTGGCCAAGGGGATCGCCGAGACCGGGTGGGACGCATGCGATACGGCCTCGAACCACACGCTCGACCAGGGTGAGGAGGGAGTCGGCGAGACGATCAAGGCCCTCGAGGACGCGGGGGTGCAGGCGACCGGGTCGGCGACGAGCCAGAAGCAACGGGACAAACCGCTGATCCTGGAGGCCGACGGGATCAAGCTCGGCTACGTGGCCTGCACCACCGATACGAACGGAATTCCGGTTCCCAAGCCGTACACCGTGAACATCTGCGACAAGGACCAGATCCTCGACGACGCGAAACGAGCCAAGAAGGCCGGCGCGGACGCCGTGATCGCCCAGATGCATTGGGCGTCGGAGCTGGTGCCTGAATACGTGAGCGAGCCGGCGCCGGGCCAGGAGGCGCTCGCGAAGGAGCTCGCGAAGTCCAACGACATCACCGCGATCGTCGGCCAGGGCCCGCACATCGTGCAGCCGATCGCCAAGGTCAAGGGCAAGCTCGTGGTCTTCTCCGAGGGCAACCTCACCTCCAACCAGGGCGCGGACACCGGCCTGGCGGCCGGCAGTCAGGACGGCTACATCGCCCTGCTCGACCTGGTCGTGGACGGCGACGGCGCCCGCGTCACCGGGGCCCGGTACGTCCCCACCTGGACGGATCACTCCGACTACCGGGTGCTTCCGGTCGGCGACGCGATCAAGGACGGCGAGGCCGACGAGGCGTCGCTGCGGGCGTCATACGAGCGCACGGCTGACGTGGTGGGGAACCGCAGCGCGCAGCCGGAGCCGTCGAAGCTCAGGTAGCGCCCCGCCGATCGGGCGGAGCGGCGGCGATCAAGTCTGTACGGGTGGACATGGTCAGGGGGCGCCCAGAACCGGATATTCCAGGTGAGATGGTGCTACGCGAGCCGCAGATCGTCGCCTTCGGCGGAGGGGGCTTCTCGATGGACCCGGGCAACCCGCTGCTGGACGACTATGTGCTCTCGCTCACCGGGACGCTGAGGCCCAAGGTCTGCTTCCTGCCGTCGGCGAGCGGTGATGCCGATCACTACGTTGTCCGCTTCTACAAGCGGTTCGCCGACCGCGCCGACGCGTCGCACATAACGCTGTTCCGCCGCGAGGCGGGTCCGCGCAGCCTCCGCGAGCAGCTCCTGGGACAGGACCTGATCTACGTTGGGGGCGGGAGCCTGGTGAGCCTGCTCGGGGTCTGGCGTGCGCATGGGATCGACGTGATCCTGCGCGATGCGTGGGCTCGCGGGGTCGTGCTCTGCGGGTTGAGCGCCGGCGCGCTCTGCTGGTTCGACCGCGCGCTCACCGCCTATTACGGCAGCCCCGAGCCGGTCGGCGCCCTCGGGTTCCTGCCGTGGAGCTTTACCGCTCACTACGACTCCGAGCCGGAGCGCCGCGAGGAGTTCCACCGCAGGCTGGCCGACGGGATGTCCATGGGCTTCGCCGCCGACGACGGGGCGGCCTTGCACTTCCAGCGGCGCGATCTGCTTCGCGCCGTCACCTCGAAGCCTGCCGCCGCCGCGTACTCGTTGCGCCTTGAGGGCGGCTCGGTCGTCGAGCGCCGACTGGACGCCACCTACCTCGGCGAGGAGCCATGCCCGCCGATGCGCGCGCCGCTGGTGAGCGTGGCCGAGCGCCTGGCGCCGCCTCGCGTCCCGCCGGCGGTTGCTGCGTAGTGCCACCCAGGCGCCGAATCGTCGCCCTCGGAGGGCACGAGTTCACCCGCCGGCCGGACGAGTTGGCGTGCGTCCATCACCTGCTCGCCCTGACCGCGGCCGACAGTCCGCGGGTCTGCTTCGTCCCGACCGCAGGCGGCGATGATCAGGCGGGGATCGCCGATTTCTACCTCGCGCTCGACGGGGTTGACTACCGTCCCTCGCACGTCTCCCTCTTCCGGCGCGAGCGCGAGCGCGTGAACCTGCGGCGCCACCTCCTCGCCCAGGACATGATCTACGTCGCGGGCGGCTCGATGCTGAACCTCCTGGCCGTCTGGCGCGCGCACGGGCTGCCCAGGATCCTCGCCGAGGCATGGGAGCGGGGGGTGTTGCTGGCGGGCCAGAGCGCCGGCGCCATGTGCTGGTTCGACTACGGGATCACGGCCTCGCTCGGGGAGCCGCGCCCGCACCCCGGCCTCGGGCTGCTCCCGGGAAGCCTCTGCGTCCACTACTCGCGCGATCCGGGCCGGCGAAGCGCCTACCACCGTGCCGTCTCCGGCGGCTATCCCGGAGGCTACGCCCTCGACGATGGCGCCGGCATGCTGTTCGAGGGCCAGCGGCCGGTCGAGGCGTTCGCGGGGCGCCGTGGCGCGCGTGTGATCCGGGTCGAGCCGGACGGCCGCGGCGGGACGTGTGAGATCCCGCTGCGCCCCGATCCGCTGCCGCCGGTCCGCCCGCCGCGAGAGGAGGCGGCGATCGCCGAGCTGCGCGAGCTCCGCCATGCCATGACCCGATAGCCGGCGCGCACGCGGGCCAGGCACAGGGGCCAATACGATCGCGACGTGGCCCTCCCCCTGAAGCCGCCGGTGAAGCCCCAGCTCGCCCTCTCGCGCAAGGCGCTGCCCGAGGGCGAGGAGTGGACGTATGAGCCGAAGTACGACGGCTTCCGGGCGATCGCCTTCGTCGATGGTGACGAGGTGTTCGTCCAGTCCCGAAACGGCAAACCGCTCGTCCGCTACTTCCCGGAGCTCGCGTTCCCGAAGGGCCGGTACGTGATCGACGGCGAGCTGGTCATCCTGGGCGAGGACGGCGCCGAGGTCTTCGACGCCCTGCAGAACCGGATCCACCCAGCGGAGTCGCGGGTCAAGATGCTGGCGGAGGAGACGCCCGCGATCTTCCGCGCCTTCGACCTGCTCGCCGAGGGCAAGCGGAAGCTCCTGGGCGAGCCTTTCACCAACCGGCGCGAGGGCCTCGAGGCACTGCTCGGGGCGGCGGTCGATCCCGGCTCCCTCGAGCTGACGCCGCTTGACGCCGACCCCGCAGGGGCGGCGGTGGGCTGGCTTGCGACCGGCGAGGGCGTCATCGCCAAGCAGGTCGATGCGACGTATCGACCCGGCGAGCGCAAGGGGTTCGTGAAGGTCAAGCGCCTGCGCACCGCCGATGCGGTCGTCGTCGGCTGGCGTCCCGGCAAGGAGGAGGGCACGGTCGGCTCGCTCATCCTGGGGCTCTACGACGGGGACGACCTGCGCGTCGTCGGGCACACCTCCGGCCTGAAGGCCAAGCAGAAGCGCGAGCTGGTCGCGACGCTGGCCCCGTACGAGACCGGCGAGCGCGGGTCCGCGGACGCGAGCCGCTGGGCGGCCGACCGCGACCTGGAGTGGGTATCGCTGCGGCCCGAGCTGGTCGTGGAGGTCACCTTCGACCACGTCGCGGCCGGCCGCATCCGCCACGGTTCGAAGATCGTGCGCTGGCGTGACGACAAGGACCCGGCCGGCTGCACCTTCGATCAGCTGGATCAGTAGCCGGGACGTGCGCCTCTCCCCGCTATCGCTCCTCGCTCTGTTCGCCGTGGGTGCCGGATGCGGCCTCATCGGCGACCACTCGGCCGTCGACTCCGGCGCGACCCGCTACCTCAACACCGGCGGCGTGCCGTTCATCTGGGACAGCCCCTTCTTCTTCGCCGTCATGGTCGGCACCGCGACGGCCGCGATCGGTGAGTTCCGCATCCACCTCGCGCCGCCGCGCCCGGGCGATCGCTGGGAGGCGCTTGCGGCGATCGCGAGCGTCCTTGCGATCTACCTCCTGACGTCGATCCTCGCGGACGAGTCAACGACCTCCGCGACGGCGCTCATCATCTGCCTGGCGGCGCTGGTGCTGGTGAGGTTCGGCGACGGGAGGCCCGCAGTCATTTGCGGGGCGGTCGTCGCGACCGCCGGGCCGCTGGTCGAGATCGTCGAGGTCGAGGCGGGCATCTTCGAGTACACGGAGAACGTCGACGGCCTCTTCGGGGTGGGCCCGTGGCTCGTCCCGCTTTACTTCGCGTTCGGGGTCGTGGCCGCTCGGCTCGGCGAGATCCTGGGCTCGCGGGACGCCGTGTGATCCGAGACGGTCCGAGCCCGGGTCAGGCGAGCCGCGAGCTGACGAGAATTTAGTGCTACCAGACGGCGCCGCGGGGGTCGAACTCGCGGATCCGCGAGTTGCGCGTTACGAGCTGCGCGTCGCCATCGCGAACCGTCCCGTGGATCGGCCGGCTGGCCGGGTCGGAGACGAAGGGCTCGCGCTCGAGCAGCGCCGCCGCCACCGCGACCTTTGGCGACAGCGGCAGCACTCGCCTCAGCGTCTGCGCGAGGACACGGCAGCAGCTACTAGGCAGGCGCCGTCGGCAGGGCTGGGTGTATGCTTCGCCGTTCAACGGTTGCTGATCGCCTGACCGCCCTGAGAGCGCTGGCCGGATGCTTGGTCTCCGCCAGCAGGCAACGAGAGGACAGGCATGCGGCTCACCCGAGGCGGACGTAGACGGATCGTGCGTGCAGGGCTGGCGCTGGGAGCGGTTGGGCTATCGGTCGTCGTCCTCGCCGGCTCAGGTCTCGCGAGCTCCAAGGCGGCGAGCTATTTCCCGGGTACGACCTCGCAGGGTAAGGGCCTGCAATTGCAGGTCTCGAAGAAGAAGGTCATCGTCAACTACTTCCAGTTCACCGCTCCCCCTTGCGGTGGCGTTGGCGGGCTCCAGTTCGCCGGCCTCGAGGCGAAGCGCAAGGACAACGGCAAGTTCAAGGCGCTCAGCCCCGCGGACGGCTACTACGGCTTCGTCAAGGGGAAGGTGGTTGGCAGGCGCGCCTCCGGGACGGCCCACTACCAGTTCCCCGAGCAGGGCTGCGACTCGGGTGAGGTGACCTGGACCGCTGAGAAGGAGTAGTGGTCGAACGAGGCATCGGGCCTACCTCGCGTTGCCCGGCTGAACACGACTGGCCGAGGGATCCCCGGTCCACTACACGGTCCTCCTCGAGTCCCGGGCTTCCCGGGAACCATCGACGGCAACCTGACCTGCCCCGACCCGGACCGCTCGGGGCCTTTCAGCCTCGGGATCGACGGCCTCAAGCTCGTCTACACGGAGTCGCCTCAGCAGACGACGACCCCCGGCGACCTACGCTGGGAGCACGAGCTTCGTGACGCAGGGCGCGCACTAAACCTGGAGCTTCGTCGACGGCGGCTAGGCGGAGTGACCATGCCGGCAGGCCGCGCTCGCGCCCGGACGCTTCCTGCTGCGGTTCTCGCCGCGGCGGAGGAGACTTTCGGTGACCGTCTCGAGCGGCGGCGCGGTTCGTCGTCGTGGGAGCTCTTCGCGGGCCCGTGACCGGCGCGGTAGCGTCCCCGGCGCATTGACGGCATCGGGCGAACTCGAAACCCTCACCTACGAGCGCGTTGCGCGCGTCGCGCGGATCACGCTCGACCGCCCGGAGCGAGGGAACGGGATCACGCTCGAGATGCCGCGCGAGCTGGCCGCCTGCGTCGAGCGGGCGAACCTCGACCCGGAGGTCCACGTGATCGCGCTGGCGGGCAACGGCACCGGCTTCTGTGGCGGCTACGACCTCGTGGCCTCGGCGGAGGGAATGGGGGAGGGGGCCTTCGGGGAGGACGTGCCGGACGGATCGCCGCTTCATCCGATGGTCCAGGCCCGAAACCACGACCCGGGCGGGACCTGGGATCCCGTGGTGGACTTCCAGATGATGTCGCGGAACGTCCGCGGCTTCATGAGCCTGTTCTGGTCCGAGAAGCCCGTGGTCTGCAAGGTGCACGGGTTCTGCGTGGCCGGCGGCACCGACATGGCGCTTTGCTCGGACCTGCTGGTCGTGGCCGATGACGCCAAGATCGGCTACCCGCCCGCCCGCGTGTGGGGCGTGCCGACGACCGCCCTGTGGGTCCATCGCCTGGGGCCTGCACGGGCCAAGCGGCTCCTGCTCACCGGCGACT
Source organism: uncultured Solirubrobacterales bacterium (assembly GCA_963807385.1). Classification (GTDB taxonomy): domain Bacteria; phylum Actinomycetota; class Thermoleophilia; order Solirubrobacterales; family 70-9; genus JBDTSW01. The sequence continues at coordinate 1,189,107 of CAWEBQ010000002.1, read as the reverse complement.
CGCTGAGCGGCGCTCAGGCCGCGGACTGGGGTCTCGCGACGGAGGCGGCGCCAGCCGGTGAGCTGGACTCGGCATTCGAGGCGCTTATTGAGCGGGTTGCCCGGGTGCCGGTCAACCAGCTCGTCATGCACAAGCTCCAGGCCAACCAGGCGGTCCTCTCGGCCGGTCTGCTCCAGACCCAGGCCCTCTCTACGCTCATGGACGGGATCGCGCGGCACACGCCGGAGGGCTTCGCGTTTCAGCAGCGGGCTGCCGAGGCCGGGTTCAAGCAGGCGGTTCGCGAGCGCGACGAGCCGTTTGGGGACTTCGGCCTACCGGGGAAGGACGACGGGGCAGCAGGATGAGGGTCCTCGTCACCGGCTCGCGGATGCCGTTCGCTCTGGCGATCATCCGCAAGCTGGCCGAGGAGGGGCACGAGGTGCTCGCGGCCGACGCCTGGAGCTTCTCGCCGGGGAGCCACTCGAAGTACGTCACGGAGCACTTCGTCACCGGCTCGCCGCGAGACGCGACCGAGCAGTTCATCGACGACGTCGAGCGGATCTCCGGCGAGCACGGGGTCGATGTGATCGTGCCGGCCTTCGAGGAGGCCTTCTACCTGGCAACGCAATGGGAGCGGCTCGCAAACGTAGCGACGCCGTTCTTCTCGCCGTTCGCCACGCTCCTGCCGCTCCACGACAAGGAGACCTTCGAGCGGGTGGCGACGGGGATGGGCCTGCCGATGGCGCAGACGGTGATCGCCCACTCCGACGAGGAGCTGAACGACGCGCTCGATGGGTTTCCCAGGTACTTCGCCCGGGCCGCGTTCTCCCGGGGCGGGGTCAGCCTGCTCACGAACTCCGGCCCCCTCGCGGGCCGGCTCGCGGTCGCGGACTGCCACCCGACCGAGACGAACCCGTGGCTCGTCCAGGAGTTCATCGAGGGCGACACTTTCTGCACCTACAGCACCGTTCACTCCGGCAGGGTCACGGCCCACTGCGCCTACGCGATCCCCCGCCAGTGGAAGCACTCGACCGGGATCCAGTTCCGCTCGATCGACGGCGGGCCGACGCTCGAGGTGATCGAGCAGCTCGTCGCAGCGGACTCCTATACCGGCCAGGTCTCGTTCGACTTCATCGACTCGCCGGACGGCCCCTACCTCGTGGAGTGCAACCCGAGGGCCACCGACGGCGCATTGCTGATGGGCTCATCGCAGATCGCCGGCGGCCTCCTCGATCCCGGCTGGGCCTGCGAGACCGTGCCCGCGGGCGAGGAGATCCAGCTGGACATGGCCGTGCTCGGCGGAATGTTCGAGGGTGGGCTGAAGCAGGCCCCCTCGACGCTTCACGACCTGATCCACATCCGCGGCTCCGACCGCGGGTGGCACGACGCCCTGCCGAACCTCTACTCGTTCCTCGCCCTCATCCATTCCGAGCGGCTGAAGCACCGCGAGCACGCCGAGCTCTTCGTCGCGATGGCCGGCGACCTCAGCTGGGACGGCGACCCGATTCCCGGCATGTCGGACTCCGACGCGGCCCTCCTGACCGAAGACACACCCCCGTAACGGTGCCTGACCCCGGGGTGGGGCGAATCGCGCGATTTCCAGCGAAAAGCGGGGTCAGGCACGTGCGCGGAAGTGTGACGTGATGGTGGCGAGCGCGATCCCGGCGGTGTCGATCGCGACGTCGAAGGGGTCCGCGTCGCGGCCCTCGACGAACGACTGGTGGATCTCGTCGGAGATCGCGTAGGCGAGGGCGATCGCCGCCGCGGCGACGACCGAGCGTCGTCCCATCGCCGGCGCCAGGGCCCAGGCCCACAGCAGCGTCAGCAGGAAGTATTCGCCGGCATGGGCAACCACGCGACCGAGCGCCCCGATGTCGGCGCCGGGGTCCGACTGCGCCGACAACCAGAAGATCACCGCCATCAGCGCCAGGGGCGCCGGGGCGCGGAGCAGGGTTGCCCTCACGGAACGCGGTGGATCTCGAAGAGGTTGGTGCCCAACTCCTGCTGCGGCAGCCCTGCCGTGATGCCGATCAGATCCCCGGAGTTGGCGACGCCGGCCTCCCGCGCCAGGCGCGCGCAGTCGTCGAGGAGGATCGTGAGCCCCTCCCACTCGTCAGCGATTCGCGTCCGCACCCCGAACAGCAGCTGCAGGCGTCGCACGGTCTCGATGCGGGGAGACACGGCGAGCACGGGCACCCGCGGGCGGTGCGAGGAGACCAGGCGCGCGGTCCGGCCGCTGCGGGTGGGGACGACGATGGCCGCCAGTCCGAGCGTGTAGACGGAGCCCACCGCAGCGCGGGCGACGGACCCCGCCACGTCGGAGGCATCGGTGGCGACGCGGTTGAAGAGCCAGTCGCCGTAGCGGAGGTCGGGCTCGGTGGCGCGGGCGATTCGGTCCATCGTCGCGACGGCCTCCACCGGGTACTCCCCCACAGCCGTTTCCTCGGAGAGCATTACCGCGTCTGTGCCCTGCAGGATCGCCGCCGCGACATCGCTCACCTCGGCCCGCGTCGGCCGCGGCGAGTTGACCATCGAGGCCAGCATCTGCGTGGCGGTGATCGACGGCCGAGCGTGCTGCCCCGCGAGCCGCAGCAGGTGACGCTGGACGGTCGGCACCTGCTCGATCGGCAGCTCGATCCCCAGGTCGCCGCGCGCGACCATGATCCCGGCGGTCACGGCCTTGACGATCTCCTCCGCGCGATCGGCGGCCTGCGGCTTCTCGATCTTCGCGATGACCGGGATATCCGAGCCGGACGTCCGGATGCGCCGTTCGACCGGAGCGATGTCTTCCGCACGACGCACGAACGAGATCGCGAGCAGGTCGATGCCGTGCTCGATCGCGAAGTCCACCCAGGCGAGGTCCTCCCGCCCGGCCGACGGGAGGTCCACCTCCGCGCCCGGAAGGTTCAGGCCCTGATGGGACGCAACTCGCCCTCCGGCCTCCACCTCGCAGTGCACGGCGCCATCGCCCGACTCCATGACGCGCAGGCGAATGCGGCCGTCGGCGAGGTAGACGCGGTCGCCCTCGCTGACCGCCCCCGGCAGGCCGGCCCACGCAACCGGGACCTCGCCGTCGCCGCCCTGGCGACCGTCGACCGTGAGGTCGAGCTGCGAGTCCTGCTCCAGTTCCACTGCGCCGCCGGGAATGTCACCGAGCCGCAGCTTGGGGCCGGGCAGGTCGCCCAGCAGCCCGATCTCGCGGCCTGCCAGCTTCGAGGCCTCGCGCGCCCACTCGATGTTCTCGGCGTGCTCGTCGGCGGTGCCGTGCGAGAAGTTCAGGCGAAAGACGTCCGCGCCGGCGCCGATCAGCTCGCGCATCTTCTCGACCGATCGGGTGGCGGGGCCGATCGTCGCGACGATCTTGGTCCGGCGGTGGTCGGGGATCTCAGGCATGAGGGTCGACCGCCTCGGTCTCGCTGGTGTGCGGGGTGTGAGTGGGTGCCGGCACGCCGTCGTCGGGCTCCGGCTCCCCATCGACCTCAAGATGCTGGATGTAGGGGAGCCGCCAGCCGGCCGCCGCCAGCAGCAGCCCGGCCGCGACGGATGCCAGGGCCAGGAACCACTGCCCGGCGCTCAGCAACTCGAGCTCGAAGAACTCACGCACCGGCGGCATGGCCATGATCAGCGCGAGCAGGGCGCCCAGGCCGGCGATCATCGCGAGCATGTAGCTCTGGATCGTGATGTGCTCGCGCCCCGGACCACGTTCGAGCAACAGGATGAAGCACAGGCCGAGGACGATCAGCGTCATCGTCGCCGCCGTCCGGCCGTCATCCACGGAGCCCCCGAAGACGCTGTCGACGAGGAAGAAGGAGAGCAGCGAAGCGATGGCGCAGGCCACCCCCGCCGGAACCGCGAACGCGGCCAGTGCCTTCAGCAATCTCCCACGGTAGAGCGGCCCCTCGCTCGGAGCGAGCGCCAGCACGAACGAGGGAATCCCGATCGTGAGGAAGGCGGCGACGGTCAGATGGCGCGGGAGGAACGGGAACGTGAACCCGAAGATGGCGGTGATCGTGATCAGCACCGCGGCGTAGACCGACTTCGTGAGGTAGAGCCGGCCGAGGCGGTGGATGTTGCGCGCGATCCGGCGCCCCTCGGCCACCGCCCGCGGCAGCATCCCGAACTCGTCCTTCAGCAGCACCACGTCGCCCACGCCCTTCGTGATCTGGCTGCCCGAGCCCATCGCGACCGCAACCTTGGCCTGCTTGAGGGCCGGCACGTCGTTGACGCCGTCGCCGATCATCGCGGTGTAACGCCCTCGGTCGCCGAGCGCAGCGACCAGCGACTTCTTCTGCTCGGGCGTGATGCGGCAGAAGATCGTGTTCTGCTCCGCGGCCTGGGCGAGTCCAGGCCGGTCATCGGGCAGGTCCGGCCCCTCGATCACGCCGGCGTCGAGCGGGACCCCGACTGCATGCGCCACCGCGGTCACGGTCGAGCGGGCGTCGCCCGAGATCAGCTTCAGGTCCACCTCCTGCTCGCGCATGAACGCGATCGTCTCCGCTGCGTCGGGGCGAAGGCGCTCCTCCAGGACGACCAGCGCCCGCGGCTCGAGCCGGGGGGGAGGCGATGCGGCCGGGTCCTCGGGCAGCCCGCCGGCCGCCTCGCCGAAGGCGACGACCCGACGGCCCGCCTTCGTGTGGGTCTCGAGCGTGTTCTGCAGGGCCGGGGGCAGCTCCAGTGCCCCCGCTGCGCTGAGGATGTCGGGCGCGCCCATCACGTAAGACGTCGCGGCGCCGGACCCGTTCAGCGTCAGTCCGCTCCACTTCCAGGCGGAGGAGAACGGGACCTCGGCGACGACCTGAGCCGGTGCCCCGGGGTAGCGCTCGGCGATCACCTCGAGGGTGCGATTCCGCTCGCCCGCGGAGTGGGCGAACAATCCGAGCGCCTCGTGGGCCGCGCCCGGGCGCTGGGGGTCGGCGACCTCAACCGACACCAGCTCCAGCGTGCCGTCGGTGAGGGTGCCGGTCTTGTCGACGCAGATCGTGTCCACCGCGGCAAGCGCCTCGGTAGCGCTCATCTGCTGGACCAGCGTGTTCATCCGCGCCAGGCGCACCGCGGCGACCGCAAGCGTGACGCTCATCAGCAGGACCAGGCCTTCCGGGATCAGGGTGATCAGCCCGGCGGTCGAGGTCTGGGCGGCCTCCTCGAATGGGATGCTGCGCAGGCCCAGGGCGACCAGCAGCACGATGGCGAGCGGGACCATCACGAGCGTCGTCGCCCGTAGGACCTGGTTGACCTCCTCCTGCAGCGGCGACGGGGCGTGGCGGAACTCGCGCGCCTCGCCGGCGATCCTCGCGGCGTGCGACTGCTCGCGAACCGCGTCCAGCTCGTAGTAGCCGGAGCCCGAGAGGCAGAACGCGCCGGACAGCAGCCGGTCCCCCGCCTGCTTGCGGATGCCGTCGGACTCGCCGGTAAGCATCGACTCATCGAGCGAGAGCCCGCGGGAGGCGATCACCTCGCCGTCGGCGACCAGCTGGTCGCCGGGCTCGACGCGGACGATGTCGCCGGGCACTACCTCCTCGGCCGTGATCTCCGCGAGCTGGCCGTCGCGAACCACCTTCGCCCGCGGGGCGACGAGCAGGGCGAGCTGATCGAGGGTCTCCTTCGCCTTCAGCTCCTGGCGGATCCCGATGTAGGAGTTGAGCGCCGCGATGAAGCCGAAGATCGCGTCAGCGAACAGCCCCAGCGACATGATCAGGATGAAGAAGACGCCGATGATCGCGTTGAACAGCGTCAGGACGTTGCCCAGCACGATCGAGCGCACCGAGCGGCTCGACGAGTCCTCGGGCGGGCCGAGGTCCTCGAGGCGCCGGTAGGCCTCGTTGCTGGAGAGCCCCTGGGGATGATTTCCCGCTTCCACCGCTCCATCTAAACATGCGCGAGTGCACGACCGAGACTTGTGCGTGCGCGAGCTGGTCCAGGCGCCAGCCCTCATACCTGAAAGTCAGGGGTACCCCCCTCATGAGGTTTGGCGCGGCGGCCCCGATCATGGGCGCATGAACCCGAACCCCAGGAGGAACAGCATGAAGAGCAGGGCGCTCGTGGCCGTGGCCACGGCAGCGGCGATCGCGCTCACGGCAGCACCGGCCGGAGCGACGACGATGAACGTGAACACCCTCGAGGACGGCTTCGACGCGGACGGCAAGTGCGCGCTCCGGGAGGCCGTCGAGGCATCGCGCAAGAACAAGAAGGAGGACGGGTGCCCGAAGGGTTCCACCTCTCGCGACACGATCAAGCTGAAGGACCAGACCTACCAGCTCAGCTTCATCACCACCAACGAGAACGTGAACGTCAACGGCGACCTCGACTTCACCGGCGGCGGCCCGGTGACCCTTCTCGGCAAGGGCAAGGGCAAGACCGACATTCTCCAGAACGCCGGCGACCGGATCGTCGACGTCCACGGCGCCGGCAACCTGAACGTCGAGAGGCTTCGCCTCGGCAGCGGCGACGTCTCCGCGCTCGGCGCCTCCGAGGGCCGCGGCGGCGACGCCCGCGTCACCGGGGGCCGGCTCGCGATCAAGAACTCCGTGGTGAACTCCTCCGATGCCTACGTGGGCGGCGGCGTCTACGCCTCGGGCAACAGCGGCAAACTGAGCCTCAGCAACGTCGAGATGGGGTCGACCGAAGCCGTCGTGGGCGGCGCGATCGGCGTGCAGAGCGGCGCGACCGCGACGATCACGCGAACCACAGTGTCGAACGTCGGCGTTGACTCGGCGACCGAGTCAACCCGTGGCGCGATCCTCAGCAACGACGGCGGCGAGCTCGTCAAGGTCATCGAGAGCACGTTCCAGGGCAGCACTGCCTCGGCGGCCGGCGTCGGGCACGCGGCCTCGGGCGGCGCGATCTACTCGAACGGGGACCTGTTGGTCCTGCGCTCGTTGATCCAGGGCAACAACACGACCGCCGCTCAGGACAACACGGCCGAGCACGGCGGGGCCCTCTACCTCGCCAGCGGCGACGTGTCGATCGTCAACAGCACGATCTTCAACAACCAGGCAGGCGGCCCGGGCGACAACGATGGGCTCGGCGGCGGCATCTACAGCAGCATCGCGAACGTGGACGTGGACCTCTCGACGTTCGACTCGAACAGCGGGACGAGCGCCGGCGACGCGGTTGCGACCGTCGCCGGCAGTACCGAGCTGCTCGGATCGCTGATCGACGACTCCCCGGACCCGTGCTTCGGGGACGACGTGGCCTCGGACGGATACAACGTCAGCGAGGACGACGACGCGGGTGGGGACTGCGGGTTCATCGCCTCCGACGTCCGGGATGTCTCCACGGGGACGGGCTCGGTCGCCGACAATGGAGGCCCCACGCTCACGATCGCGATCAACTCGGCGAGCCCAGCTCGCGACCGGGTGCCAAAGAACCTGTGCAAGCCCGCAACGAGCAGGGTGGACCAGCGCGGGTTCGAGCGGCCCAGGGGCGACAAGTGCGATTCGGGCGCCTTCGAGTTCAACGCGAAGGCTCCATAGGGAGCTGAGGTCGGGCGGACGACGGCGGCCTCGGCCGCCGTCGCGCCCGGGCCGATACGCTCACGCCACATGGCGTTAAAGCTAGGACTCAACCTCGGTTACTGGGGAATCGGGCCCAAGGGCGATGAGGCTCTGGAGGCAGTTCGGATGGCCGAGGACCTCGGCTTCGACTCCGTGTGGGTCGCGGAGTCCTACGGGTCCGACGTGGTCAGCGTCCTGTCGTGGCTGGCGCCGCAGACCGAGTCGATCAAGCTCGGCGCGGCGATCATGCAAGTCCCGGCGCGACCGCCCGCCGCGGCGGCGATGGCCGGGGTCACCATCGACGCCCTCTCCGACGGGCGTTTCATTTTCGGCTTTGGGCCCTCCGGCCCACAGGTCTCCGAGGGCTGGTACGGAGTGCCCTACCAGAAGCCCTGGGGGCGCACCCGCGAGTACATCGAGCTGGTTCGCGAGATCGTCCGCCGGGAGGGCCCGGTCACCTCGGACGGCCCGCACTACCCGCTGCCGACCCCAGACGGAACCGGCCAGGGCAAGGCGCTGAAGCTGAACGTCCATCCGATCCGCAACGAGATCCCGGTGTTCGTCGGCGCGATCGGCCGCAAGTCGGTGGAGATGGCGGCCGAGATCTGCGACGGCTGGATCCCGATCTTCTCCTCGCCGGACGCGTTCGAATCGACCTGGGGCGAGCACCTCGAGGCAGGGTTCGTCAAGGGCGCTCGCTCGCGCGAGGACCTGGAGGTCTCGCCGACGCTCCAGATCGCGATCGACGGCGACCTCGACGCTGCCCGCGCGATGGTCAAGGCCGGCCTCCTGCTCTACCTCGGCGGGATGGGCAGCCGCGACACCAACTTCTACGTGGACCTCACGCACCGGTTCGGATATGGCGACGTCGCCGATGAGGTCCAGTCGCTCTACCTCGACGGCAAGCGCGAGGAGGCATACGCGGCCATCCCGGACGAGCTGGTGGACGCGACCTCCCTGGTGGGTACCGAGGATCAGGTGCGCGAGAGGATCGAGAAGTACTCCGCGATCGCCGATCGGCTGATCGTCTCGCCGATCCAGCCCGACCCCGACGAGCGTCGGCACACGATGGAGCGCCTGGCTGAGATCGTTGCAGTGGCCACCCCGGCCTGACGACAGCCCTCCCACGCGCGATAATCGCGGTCCATGGCTGAGTTGGAGCAGGGTGCGATCTTCGCGGGGCACCGAATCGAGGGCATCGCCGGCCGCGGTGGCTTTGGCGTGGTCTACCGCGCTACGCACCTCCACCTTGACCACGTCGTCGCGCTGAAGCTGATCTCGAGCGGGCGCGGGGGAGAGGAGACCTTCCGCCAGCGGTTTATCTCCGAGTCGCGGATCGCCGTCTCGATCCGGCACCCGAATGTCGTGGCCGTTCACAACGCGGGCGAGGAGGACGGCCTCCTCTACGTGACGATGGACTTCATCGACGGCACCGACCTGCGGGGGCTGCTCAACCGCGAAGGCCGGCTCACCCCGGAGAGCTCGATCACCATCGTCCGCCAGCTTGCCGCCGCCCTCGACGCCGCCCACGAGAAGGGGCTGGTGCACCGCGACATCAAGCCGGGGAACGTCCTGATCGACGAGCGCGGCGGCGGTCAGCACGTCTATCTCACCGACTTCGGGCTCTCGAAGCAGATGGATGCGACCAGCGGCGTCACAGCATCGGGCGCCTTCGTCGGGACGCTCGACTACGTCGCGCCCGAGCAGATCAAGGGCGCCCGTCTCGACGCCCGCACGGATGTGTACGCGCTGGGATGCGTGATGTTCGAGCTGCTCTCCGGCGACGTCCCGTTCTCCGCGACCGAGGAGAAGGTGGCGAAGATCTACGCACACCTCCAGGAGGAGCCCCCGGAGCTGATCGACGCTGCGCCCGAGGTGCCGCCGGCGCTGAGCGAGGTCGTCTGGCGCGCGATGGCGAAGGAGCCCGACGACCGCCACCCCTCCGCGGGCGACTTCGCGCGGGCTGCCGCCGCGGCGGTCGAGGGGCGCCAGCCCTCCGAGCCGGAGCGCAACGTCGGCATCGGGGCCGCCGCGCCGACCCAGGTCTTCGACAAGGGCACGGTCGCGGCGGCCGCCGCCGGGGCGGGAGCTGCGGCGGCCGCGGGGGGACCCGAGGCCGCCGAGGCGGCCGCGCCGGAGACCGTCGAGACACCCCCGCCCAAGGCCGGCCAGGAGACCGAGGCCGTGCCGCCGCCAGGAGGTGATGCGACCGTCGCGGTGCCGCCGCCGGCGCAGCGCGTCCCGCCCGCCGAAGCGGACGTCGTCCCCGAGGCCTCGACGCCCGGCGAGACCGTGGCGGTGCCGCCGCCCGGGACACCCGGGCCGGACGAGGTCGCACCCCACCCGCATTCCCCGGCCGGGCGAAAGCGCTCGGGTCGCACCATGCTCCTCGGCGGGATCGCGCTTCTCGCCCTCGCAGGCGGCGCCTACGCGCTGCTGGGCGCCTCGGACAAGGCCGCCGACGATTCCCAGGGCCAGGCCAACGGGGGCGGCGGTGGTGGCGGCGATGGTGGTGCGGCTGCGACGCCCGGCCTGACGCAGGTCGCCGAGGTCGCCACGAAGCCGGTGGGGATAGCGGTAGACGGCGAGCGCGGAAACGTCTGGGTCTCCTCTCGCGGCGGTGAGGCCCTCACCCTCCTGACCGACAAGCCCGAGCAGCAGGAGGGAGAGAAGCTCAAGCTCGGAGGCGAGGGCGAGCAGGTGAACATCGACCCCGACGGCTTCGCCTGGGTTGCGGTGGGCCTCGGCGCCGGGGCCGCCGGGCAGGTCGAGCGTTTCGACCCGGATGGGAAGTCCGCCGGGGATCCGATCCCGGTCGGCATCGATCCGCGCGGAGTCGCGGGCGGCGACCGGAACCAGTGGGTGGTCAACAACGGCTCCGACGACGTCACGAGGGTGGACCGCGAAACCCTCGAGCCCGTCCCCTTCAGCATCGGGACCGGGCCGGCGCGTGCCGCGGAGGGTGGTGATACCGCGATCGGCATCTGGGTCACCAATGCGGGCGCCAACACCGTTGGACGCATCACGGCGTTCGGAGACTCGATCTCGGAGGTGAGCGGGCTCGGAGGCGAGCCGCGCGGGATCGTGGCCGAGGGCTCCGACATCTGGGCCGCCGGCCAAGACAACGACACCCTGTACCGGATCGAATCGGCCGGCGTCGAGGACGCGAAGGCGACCGGCACCGCCGGCACCGTCATTCAGGAGACGAATCTCAGCAAGGTCTGCGACGAGCCGCGCTCGCTGGCGGCGGGCTTCGACACGATCTGGATCACCTGCGGCAAGAGTCAGGGCGTGGCGCGAGTGGACGCCGAGTCGGGCGAGGTCGTGGGCGAGGCGATCGAGGGCGTGGGTCCAGACCCCGAGGGCGTCGCCACCGACGCCAACGGCGTCTGGGTGACCAGCGGCGGCGAGGGCGCGAACGACCCGGGCACCGTCACCTTTATCGACCCGGACGAGCTCTAACCCGCCCCGCCGAACGTCCCGGATGCATCGCCATGGCGATTGGTGCGGGTCGTCGGGGGTGGATTGGGTACTCTTCCGCGGCTTCGCGGTGGGCTGAAGCACCGACCGCCGCCGCTATCCCTGAGGCATGACTTGAAGATCGGAGTTCCAAAGGAGACCGCTGACGGCGAACGCCGCGTCGCGTTGATCCCGGATGCCGCGGGCGCGCTCGTCGCGAAGGACCTCGGCGTGGCGGTCGAGTCGGGCGCGGGCGAGCGGTCGGGCCACCCCGACTCCCAGTACACCGACGCCGCGGCGAGCGTCGGCTCCGGCGACGACGCCTGGGGCGCAGACCTCGTCACCAAGGTCGCGGTGCCGACCGCCGAGGAGATCTCGAGGCTCCGCTCGGGCCAGGTGCTGGTCGGCCACCTGGCGCCGCTCACCTCCGGCGAGACCTCGAAGGCCCTCGCCGCCGCGGGCGTGACCTCCTTCGCGATGGAGGCGATCCCGCGGATCACCCGCGCTCAGGCAATGGACGCGCTGAGCTCGCAGGCCAACGTCGCCGGCTACGCGGCCGCACTGCTCGCCGCACGCGAGGCCGGCCGCTTCTTCCCGATGATGACGACGGCCGCGGGCACAGTCGCCCCGGCGAAGGTGCTGGTGCTCGGCGCCGGGGTCGCAGGCCTGCAGGCGATCGCCACCGCCAAGCGCCTGGGCGCGATCGTCACCGGCTTCGACATCCGTCGTGCCGCCTGGGAGCAGATCGCCTCGCTCGGCGGTCGCCCACTCGAGCTCGACTTCATCCCCGACGCCGAGGACGAGGGCGGCTACGCCCGCCCCCTCACCGATGAGGAGAACCAGCAGGTACGGGACGCGCTCGACGAGAACGCGGCCAGGCAGGACGTGATCATCACCACGGCCCTGATCCCGGGTCGCAAGGCGCCGATCCTGATCACCGAGCAGGGCGTGAACAACATGGCGCCCGGATCCGTCATCGTCGACCTCGCGGGCGACTCGGGCGGCAACACCGAGCTCACCAGGGGCTCCGAGACCGTCGTCTCCACCAATGGCGTGAAGATCATTGCGCCTCAGAACCTGCCGTCCGACATGCCCGCTCACGCCTCGCAGCTCTATGCCAAGAACGTCGAGAACCTGCTGGGGCTGCTGGTCTCGGAGGAGGGTGAGCTTGACCTCGACTTCGACGACGAGATCGTCGCGGGCGCCTGCCTGACCCACGAGGGCGAGATCCGCAACGAGCGGGCCAAGCAGGTCGCGGACGGCGGTGGCGGCTGATGGACCTCGTCACCGAGCTCACGATCTTCGTCCTGGCCGCATTCGTCGGCTTCGAGGTGATCTCGAAGGTCCCGACCACGCTGCACACCCCGCTGATGAGCCAGACCAACGCGATCCACGGGATCGTGATGCTCGGAGGCCTGATCGTGGCCGGCTACGCGGACGGCGCCCTCGAGCTGACGCTGGCGTTCGTCGCCATCGCCTTCGGCGCGATCAACATCGTTGGCGGCTTCATGGTCACCGACCGCATGCTCGGCATGTTCACGCGCAAGCCGAAGAAAGAGGCGGAGTCCGAGGAGCCGAAGTCATGAGCGTGCTCGCGGTCTTCGAGCCCGGCGGCAGCGCCGCGACGCTGCTCTACATCGTCTCCTTCTCGCTCTTCATCATCGGCATTCGCCGGGGAACGCACCCAACCACCGCAAAGCAGGGCAACCTGATCGCAGCCGGCGGCATGGTGATCGCGGTCGTCACCACTCTGCTCCTCGACGGCATCGGCAACTGGGGCGTGATCCTCGCCGGCCTCGCTGTGGGCGCGACCGTGGGCGTCGTCGCCTCGCTGCGGGTGCAGATGACCGAGATGCCGCAGATGGTGGCGCTCTACAACGGCGTCGGGGGCGGCGCTGTGGCGCTGATCGCCTGGTCGGAGTTCCGCCACGCGCCGCTCGACTGGCCGCTGGACGAGTTCATCCCGGTGCTCTTCGCCGCCGTCGTCGGCTCGGTCTCCTTCTGGGGCTCCAACGTCGCCTTCGCGAAGCTGCAGGACCTGATCCCCACCAAGCCGCTTGCCGTCCCCGGCCAGCAGGTGATCAACGGCCTGCTGCTGATCGGCATCGTCGTCGCATGCGGCGTGCTCGCCTCCTCCGAGGATCCCCCGCAGGGGCTCTTCATCGCGCTGCTGATCGCCGCGGCGGCGCTCGGCAACCTCGTCGTCCTGCCGATCGGCGGCGCCGACATGCCGGTCGTGATCTCGCTGCTGAACGCCTTCACGGGCCTCTCGGCCGCCGCCGCGGGCTTCTCCCTGGACAACGTGGCGCTGATCGTCGCCGGCACGATCGTCGGCTCCTCGGGAACGATCCTCACGATGGAGATGGCGACCGCGATGAACCGCTCGGTCGCGAACGTGCTGTTCGCCGGCTTCGGAGGCGCGCCCACCGGTGGGCCGGCGGCCGGCGGGGAGGAGCGCCCGCATACGTCGATCGGCGCCCAGGACGCCGCGATCAAGCTGGCCTACGCGGACTCGGTCGTGATCGTGCCCGGGTACGGCCTGGCCGTCGCGCAGGCCCAGCACGCCGTCAAGGAGCTGGCCGATGAACTGGAGAAGAAGGGGGTGGAGGTCAACTATGCGATCCACCCGGTCGCGGGCCGTATGCCGGGCCACATGAACGTGCTGTTGGCCGAGGCCGACGTCCCCTACGAGAAGCTGCGCGAGATGGAGGACATCAACCCGGAGATGCCCCGCACCAGCGTCGCCGTGGTGATCGGGGCCAATGACGTCACCAACCCCGCGGCCAAGAACGACCCGGAATCGCCGATCGCCGGGATGCCGATCATCGAGGTCTCCGAGGCGCAGCAGGTGATCGTGATCAAGCGCTCGCTCTCGCCCGGATTCGCAGGGATCGACAACGACCTCTTCTACGAGCCCAACACCTCGATGCTCTTCGCCGACGCCAAGCAGGCCGCGGCCGACATCGCCTCGGAGATCGAGGGCCTGTAGGGGACGACACTCCGGGCTGCCGCCGCGGTTAGGGTTGGTTGAGGTGCCAGGAATGCTGAGAAGCGGGATCGGCGCGACCATCGGCGTCGCCCTGCTGGCGGTCGGCGCGGCCCCGGCCCTCGGCGCCACCATCACCGTCAACGGGACGGGCGACTCCGCCGCTGAAGACGCGAGTTGCACGTTGCGCGAAGCGATCACATCCGCCAACACCAATGCGGAGTCGGGAAACGGCGCGGGAGGCGCGCCGGAGTGCGTGGCGGGGCAGGCCGACCCCGTCGTTGACCTGATCGGCTTTCAGATCGCGGGCGCGGGCCCGCACGTCATCCTCCCGGCCACGGCGCTGCCCGAGATCTCCGAGGTGGTGACGATCGATGGCGGGACCGACACCAACCCGGGCCCGGGCGCCGACGAGATCCGCGTCGACGGCGGTGGGACGATCGTCACCGGTTTGGACGTCGAGTCGGACGACGTCGAGATCCACGACCTTGGCTTGACGCGATTCAGCTCGCCGGCGATCGATCTGGCGGGCACGGACGGGGCGCTCGTCGCCGGCAACCTGATCGGAACCGACTCCTCGGGAGCTCCGGGCCTGGGCAACACCACCGGCGTCCGCGTCGGGACGACCGGGGCGGCCGCTACCAACGCGACGATCACCGGCAACACCGTCTCGGGGAACTCGGAGACGGCGATCAGGATCTCTGACGCGGTCTCGAGCGGGCACACGATCCAGGGCAACCGGATCGGGACGACCCCCGACGGCCTGCTCGCCCTCCCCAACAGCACCGGGATAGTGGTGACGAGCGGGGCCGACGAGATCACGATCGGCGGGGCTGCCCCGGGTCAGCGCAACCTGATCTCGGGCAACTCGTTCACCGGGATATCGATCGAGAATGGCGGGTCGGCCGACCCATCGACCGGTATCGAGATCATCGGCAACCGGGTCGGCACCGGCGCCGGCGGCGAGACGCCGATCCCGAACCCCGTCGGGATAAGTCTCTTCGGCACGATCTCGGGCGCCGAGATCAGCGGGAACCTGGTGTCCGGCAACACCGACGAGGGCATCCGTCTCAGCGACGCCGCCGCGGTCGGCGTCCCCACCGGGACGGTGATCTCAGGCAACCTCGTGGGCACCGACAAGGATGGGGTCGAGCCGCTCGGGAACGGCGACTCCGGGATCGAGGTCGCCTCCTCCGCCGAGCCGATCACGGGGACCACCATCGGCGGGACCACGGGGCTGACGCCGGGCGGCGCCTGCACCGGTGCCTGCAACGTGGTCGCCGACAACGGCAGCTTTCTGACCGACTCGGGGATCCTTGTCGGGGGCGCCGACGCATCGGGTACCCAGATCCTTGGTAACCACGTCGGCGTCGACCGCACCGGCGCCGCCGCGCTCGGCAATTTCGGCCGGTCTCTGGGGTTCGGCGCCGGGGGTGCCGGGATCGTCGCCGGCTCGCCTGCGGCCCCGAACGTGATCGCCGGCTCCGGCGCCGAGGCCGTCTTCATCTCGAGCGCTGCAGAGGGCGTGACGGTTCAGTCGAACCTGATCGGCGTCAGCTCCGACGGGGTTACGGTGCTCGGGCCGGGGAGCTTCGGCATTCTCGTGCAGTCAGGCCCCGGCGGCCACCTGATCGGCGGAAAGGGAGCCGGCGAGGGCAACCGGATCGTCGGGAGCGGCAACTCGGGGGTCAGGATCGAGGGCGCGGTGCCCGACAACGCAATCCTTGCCAACTCGATCAACGGCAACGGCGATCTGGGCATTGACCTGTTCGGGGGGATCGGCGTGGATCCCAACGACGCGCTCGACGCCGACGCCGGCCCCAACGACGGGCAGAATCATCCCGAGCTGAGGGCGGCGGTCGCTGGCTCGTCCACCGCGGTGGCGGGGGAGCTGCACTCGACGCCGGATGGCGAGTTTCGCATCGAGGTGTTCGCGAACGCGGTGCCGGACCCCTCGGGCCACGGCGAGGGAGAGGCCTACCTCGGCGCCTTCGAGGTGAGCACCGACGGTGCGGGCGACGCTGCCTTCGCGACAGTCGTCGATGGGATCGCGGGCGTTGGCGACGCTGTCAGCGCCACCGCGACCGAGCTGGATGCCCTCGGCGAGCCGCTGTCGACGTCGGAGTTCGGTCCCAACGTAGAGGAGGGCTGCGACATCACCGGTACGGCTGGCGACGACCCGGTTGGGCTGCTGACGGGCACCCCGGCTGATGAGGTGATCTGCGGGCTTGGCGGGAACGACGTGATCGACGGGGGCGGCGGGAACGACGTGATCGTCGGCGGCGCGGGCACCGACGAGGCCGACTACTCGCTGGCGCCGGGTGAGATCGAGGCCGACCTGGGGGCGGGCACGGTTAGCGGCCCCGGGGCGGACGGCGATGACCTCGTCGTGGAGGTCGAGAACGTCCGCGGCTCCGACTTCGACGACGTGATCACCGGCGACGGTGCCGACAACTTCATCCAGGCCAACGCAGGCAAGGACACCCTGAAGGGCCTCGACGGCGATGACGAGCTCAAGGGCGGCATCGGTGGTGACACGCTGAAGGGCGGCTCGGGAGACGATGAGCTGAAGAGCCAGGACGGCGGAGACGTCCTGCGGGGCCAGGGCGGAGACGACGACGACCTCTCGGCCGGCCCCGGGAAGGACAACCTGAACGGCGGCGGCGGCAACTCCGACCACTGCAACGGCGGCGGCAACACCGACGACACGCCGGCGCGGGGCTGCGAGAGCACCTCCAGCATCCCCTAGCGGGGTTCTTCGTCGTGGCGGCGGCCGCGTACCCGCGGCCCGAGCCAGCCGACCAGGGCGCCCAGGATTCCCACGATCAGCAGCGCGAAGACCAGCGGGGTGTCGGTTGAGGCAAAGAAGAAGTTGACCTCCACCTTCTGCGAGTTCTGGGCGATCAGGACAAGCATCGCCACCAGCGCGGTACCGGCCACCCACCGCTTCCAACCGGATTTCTCGGTGCGGGGGGCCTCTGGCACTCGTGAGTCCATCGGCACGAACGCTACTCGCACTCGGCACCTGAGTGACCCCCGCCTGACGGCGGGTGCGCCAGCGTGGCCCCGTGCCTCGCGTGCGGCGCCAGCACGGCCAGACGACGGTCGAGTGGATCGGCCTGGTGCTCCTCGTGGCGATGGCGATGGCAGGCCTCCTGGTGGCGACCGGAGGGCGCTTGCCGGGGGCGGAGCTGGCGCGGGCCATCGCGCAGCGGGTGGTCTGCGCGGCAGGCCTCGGCGACCGGTGTCTCGGCATGCCCGACGCCGAGCTGGTCGCCGAATACGGTCCCGAGCTGGCCGCCGCGGTGCGCCGCTGGGTTCCAACACTCTCCTACGAGCCGGGCATGCGGGCCCTCCCGGTGGACTTCCGAAGCTGCCGCGAGGACCCCTGCTCGATGGGCCGTGGGCGGGGCTGGGTGCGCCGCAGCGACACGGGTGAGCCGGTCACGCTCTTCGTCAACCTCGTCGATTGCCGCGGCCGGGTCGCGGAGGATGCCGCGGACTGCTCCGGCGACCGCGCCGGGCGACTCTATGTGCAGTACTGGGCCTACTATCCGGGCAGCCAGAGTTGGCGGGCCCTGCCCGGCAAAGCCGGCTTCCACCCTGACGACTGGGAGAGCTTTCAGGTCCGCGTGGGCGCAGGCGGGCGGGCCTCCCGAGCGAGCTCGCATCACGGCTACAACTACGGCGGCGGGGCCAGCTCGTGGCTCTCCGACGCTGGCGTGGCCCGCGGCAGCGCCTGGGGCCCCGACGGGGGCGTTTACTTCATCTCCGGCGGCAGCCACGCAGGGCGGGCCTTCGACCCTGAGGCGCCACGGCATCGCTGGACGTCGCCGCAGGGGATCCGTCTCGTCCCGATCGAGAGGATTGCGCGCGGCCGATGGGCGGACACGGAGTTCGCGGTGCTCCCGCCGTGGCGCAAGCGCGTCTATCGCGACCCTGAGTACGTCGGGACGGACTGAGAGGGCGAGCGCTACAGGTCGCGCTCGGCGACCATGCCACTCTGCAGTGCCCGCTCGACGAGCGCCACGCGCTTCCGGTTCTGAGGCAGGTCGCCGACCCCGAACTTCTCGAACAGCGCCCGCAGGTGCGTCTTGACCGCATCGACGGAGAGGTGGAGCTCCTCGCCGATCTGTCCGTTGGTGGCCGGGGTGGCGAAGGAGGCGCCGTCCTTGTACGGGCGACAGAGCGCGATCAGGACGCGCTTCTGAGCGGGGGAGACCCCGCCGGCCTCGAGCACGTCGGCCGATAGCACGGTGGACTCGCCGCCTTCGGCGCCGGGCGCCCGGTAGAGCACCAGCGTCTTCCCGAATCGCAGCACGTCGGAGTCCCGCAGGAGCTTGCGTCCGCGAACGCGCTCTCCGTTCACGAACGAGCCATTGCGCGAGAGGCCGTCGTCGACGACCGTGCACTCCTCGCCCACGAACTCGAGTTGCGCGTGAAGCCCGGAGACCTCCTCGTCGAAGTCGAGCCTGATGTCCGCGGCCTCCCGGCGCCCGACCCAGAGCTCCTCGGCTCCCTCGGGGACCGGAACGATCCGCTGCTCGTCGGCGCCGTCGCGATAGACGAGGAACGGCCGGCCCTCGCGCTCGGCCTCGATCTGGGCCTTCAGCTCGGGGGCGGTCTTCGCCTTGGGACCTTGGGCTGCGTCCACCATCGCGGGGAACTCTACGCCCGGGGGTGGCGGCTCAGCGTGGCGGCATCCGCAGGGCGCCGTCGAGCCGGATCGTCTCGCCGTTCAGCATCGCATTCTCGACGATCTGGCCGACCAGCGCGGCGAACTCCGGCGGCTTGCCCAGCCGCGACGGGAAGGGGATAGCCGCGCCCAGCTCGTTGCGGGCGTCCTCGGGTAGGGCGGCGAGCAGCGGCGTGTCGAACGTGCCCGGGGCGATCGTGTTCACCCGCACCCCGCGGCCGGCGAGGTCGCGCGCGGCGGGCAGGGTCAACCCCACGATCCCGCCCTTGGAGGCGGAGTAGGCGACCTGGCCGATCTGGCCGTCGAACGCCGCGATGGAGGCCGTGTTGACGCACACGCCACGTTCGCCGCCGGCGTCGGGCTCGTTGTTCACCATCACCGCGGCCGCCAGGCGAAGCACGTTGAAGGTGCCGATCAGGTTGACCTTGATGACGTTGTGAAAGATCTCCAGATCGTGCGCGCCCTGCTTGCCGGCGGTCCGCTGGGCCCAGCCGATGCCCGCGCAGCAGATGGAGATCCGCAACCCGCCACCGGCCGACGCCGCGTCCACGGCCGCCTGGACGGGCTCGGGTTCCATGACGTTGGCCTCGACGAACCTGGCACGCTCGCCCAGCTCCGCCGCCAAGGACTCGCCCTTATCGGCGTTCATGTCCGCGATCACCACGCTGGCGCCGCGCTCGTGGAGCAGTCGGGAGGTTGCCTCACCCAGCCCTGAGGCTCCGCCTGCGACCAGCGCTCCTGCTCCCTCGATCTTCACGGGCGGGCAGACTATCTCGCTACGGTCTTCGGATCGCTGCGCCCACCCAGGCCCCACCCAAGGACGGCATCGCCGCCCGCCTCGCGGAGGCACGAGAGCGCACCCTTCAGCTCATCGAGCCACTCACGGACGAGCAGCTGAACCGGGTCTACTCGCCGATCCTCAGCCCGCTCTCGTGGGATCTGGGCCACATCGCGAACTTCGAGGAGCTGTGGCTCGTCCTGAACATCGGGGGGCTCGAGCCGATGGACGGCGAGCTGGGGCGCCTCTACGACGCGATCGAGAACCCGCGCGCCGTACGGAACGAGCTGCCGATCCTCCGTGGCGACGACCTGCGCTCCTACATGGACGGGGTGCGCGAGCGGACGCTGGCGGTCCTCGAGGGAATCGAGCTCGAGGACACGAACGACCCGCTCCTCGAGGGCGCCTTCATCTACGAGATGCTCCTCGCCCACGAGCATCAGCACAACGAGACCATGCTTCAGCTCCTGCAGATGGTCGAGAGCTACGACCCGGTCACCATTGACGCGTCCGTCTCCGCCGAGCCCGTGCTGGACGGCCCGGAGATGGTTCGCGTTGATGCCGGCGAGCACGCGATCGGCGCCGCCGGCGAGGGGTTCGCCTATGACAACGAGCGCCCGCGGCACACCGTGGAGTTCGGGGCTTTCGAGATCGACCGCATGCCCGTCACCAACCGGGCGTTCATCGAGTTCCTGGCCGACGCGGGCGGGGAGCCCCCCAGGTACTGGGAGCGCGATGGCGAGGGCGGCTGGGCGCGCACGGCCATGGGCATGACCGAGGAGGTCGATCCGGCCCTCCCAGTGGTCCACGTCGATTGGCACCAGGCCGACGCTTTCGCGCGCTGGGCGTGCAAGCGCCTGCCGAACGAACTCGAGTGGGAGGCCGCCGCGGCGGGCGCCTCGCGCGAGCGCGCCAACCTCGACCACCTGGGATTCGGCTCCGCGCCCGCCGGCGCCTACGCGGACGGCGCCGCCGACTGCGGGGCGCTCCAGATGCTCGGCGACGTCTGGGAGTGGACGGCGTCGGACTTCACCGCGTACCCGGGCTTCGAGGCCTTCCCCTACCCCGAGTACTCAGCGGTCTTCTTCGGTGATGCGCACAAGGTGCTTCGCGGCGGCTCGTGGGCCACCCGCCGCGAGGTGATCCGCCCGTCCTTCCGCAACTGGGATCTTCCCGAGCGCTCACAGATCTTCTCCGGCATCCGTTGTGTAAGGGATGTGTAGATGAAACGAAACGCCGCCAAGCGGGTCGGAAACCTCAGGTAGCCCCGTGGAGACCCCGCTCACCGCAGACCAGATCGCGATCGACGTGCACCTGCCGCGCGACGGCGTGCATGCCGGCATGGCCGAGGACGTCCGCGAGGGCCTCTCCTGCCCATTCAAGGAGCTTCCGCCCAAGTACTTCTACGACGAGCTCGGCTCCCAGCTCTTCGAGCGGATCACGGAGCTGCCGGAGTACTACCCGACCCGCGCGGAGCGATCGATCCTCGAGGCGCACAGCTCCGAGATCGTCGCCGCGGCGGGCGCCGGCATCCTGATCGAGCTCGGCTCCGGCTCGGCGGCGAAGACCCGCTGCGTGCTGGACGCCATGCGCGACGCCGACCTGCTCGACACCTACGTGCCGGTCGACATCTCCGAGGAGATCACCCGCCAGACCGCCGCCGAGCTGGTCTCCGAGTACCCGGGCCTCCGCGTCCACGGGATCGTCTGCGACTACGAGACCCACCTCGAGCGGGTGCCGCGCGAGGAGGGCGCCCTGCTCGCGTTCCTCGGCGGGACGATCGGGAACTTCCGCCCCGCCCCCCGCCGCTCGTTCCTCGCCCGCATCGCGACGCTGATGTATCCCGGCGACCGCTTTCTCCTCGGCACCGACCTGGTGAAGGACGCCACGCGCCTCGAGGCCGCCTATGACGACTCCGCAGGCGTGACGGCCGAGTTCAACAAGAACGTGCTCGAGGTCCTGAACCGGGAGCTGGGCGCGAACTTCGACCTCGAGGAGTTCGAGCACGTCGCCTTCTGGGATCCCGACAACGAGTGGGTGGACATCCGTCTGCGATCGCTCGCCGAGCAGTTCATCGACGTGAAGGAGCTGGACATGCGGGTGCATTTCGCGCGCACGGAGGAGATGCGCACCGAGATCTCAACCAAGTTCACCCGCGAGCGGCTCGAGGAGAGCTATGACGACGCCGGGCTTGAGCTGACCCACTGGTGGACGGATCCCGAGGGCCTCTACGCCCTGTCGCTCGCCCGGGCCGTCTGAGCCCTACGGCCCCAGCGCCTCGATCAGATCGCCCATCTTGTCGGGCGTCGTGATCGGGAGCAGCACCGGAAGCGTCACGCCGGCAGCCACGAACTGGCCCAGGCGCTCCCGGATCGCGGGCGGCTCGCCGACAAGGAACGTCTGCTCGATCAGCTCCCACGGGGCGGCGGCCATCGCCGCCGGGCGGTCCTTGGCGGCCCACAGCTCGCACATCTCGGCGATCTCGTCGCCGTGCCCGAGCCAGCGGAAGAAGTTGGCGTAGACCGGCACCGTGACGTAGGAGGCGAACATGAACCGGGCGATCGGCTCGGTCTCCTCGCGCGATCCCGGGATGCAGAAGAAGCGGCAGAGGAGCTCGAAGCCCGCGGGCGCGCCCTCTAGCTGCTCCACCACCTGGGGGACGCCGGAGAGGGGCAGGTAGTTGGAGAACGCGCCCTCGGCCTTCTCCACGGCCAGCCGCAGCATCTTGCCGCGAAGCGCGGCGAGCACGATCGGCACCGGCTGGGGCGGGGGCATGTCGATCTTGAAGCCGGTCGCGGTCCGCTCGCCCGCCAGCGCCGGGCGCAGAAAGTCCACCGCCTCGGAAACCCGCGTGAGCGGCTTTACGAAAGGGATGTCGTTCCAGCCCTCGACGATGCGATCCGAGGAGGCGCCGATCCCGAGCACGAAGCGCCCGTTGCTGGCATCCGCCATCGCGATCGCCTGCTGTGCCAGCAGCGCCGGCCCGCGGGTGAAGACGCCCACCACTCCGGTGCCCAGTCGCATCGTGGAGGTCTGCCCCACCGCGACGGCGAGCGGGGTGAACCCGTCGGGCCCGTTCGTCTCGCCCGACCACAGGTCCGTATAACCGGCGGCCTCGGCGCGGCGCACCAGCTCACCGGTCTCCCGCAGCGGGATCTGCGGCAGCGGCAGCGTCAGTCCCCAGCGGAGGTCGGCCATCGGCCGCGACCCTATCCGACGAGGGGCGGCTGACGACGCCTTGGTGGGATGCCGCGGTTCCCGCTGGCGCCGGGCCCGCCGGCGGTATAGGCTCGCGCCGTGGATCTTTCGCGCCTGGACCGCAATCGGACGCTGTTTGGCGGCGCCTGCTCGGTCCTGCTCATCCTCAGCATCCTGTTCTTTCCCTGGTACACGCTCGACGTCACGCCGGAGCGGGTCGCGCAGAACGCGTGGCTGTGCGGAACGGACGACACGTCCTGCACCGCTTTCGAGACCTTCCCGACCCTCCGCTGGCTGTTGCTGCTCGCGGCCCTCGCGCCCGCGATCCTCGGATACATCCTGATCCGCGGGCACAAGCTCTCCTACCCACCTGGCGAGCTCACGATGATCGCCGGCTTCGCCGCCCTCGTGCTGATCCTCTACAACGGGATTCTCGATCGGCCGTCCCCGCCCGACGGCATCGAGTTCGGCATCGGTCTCTCCTGGGGCTACTGGCTGGCGTTCCTCGCCGCGCTCGGTATCGCGATAACGGGGTTCCTGCGCTCGCAGGCCGGTCAGACGCGCCAGCGGAAGGCTCCCGGCACCGTCTAGCCGGGGCGCCGCTGCCGATAGCCTCCGGACCGTGTCCGTGATCTCTCACGATGTCCGCTCGGGGGCGAAGCCCGACCGCAACCTCGCACTGGAGCTCGTCCGCGTGACCGAGGCCGCGGCGCTCGCCGCCGCGCGCTGGGTTGGCAAGGGCGAGAAGGAGTCGGCCGACGGCGCCGCCGTGGACGCGATGCGCCTGCTGCTCGACACGGTGCCCATGGACGGCATCGTCGTGATCGGGGAGGGCGAGAAGGACGAGGCGCCCATGCTCTTCAACGGCGAGCGGATCGGGGACGGCAGCCCGCCCGAGGTCGATATCGCGGTCGATCCGCTGGAGGGGACGCGGCTTACGGCGCGCGGCATGCCCTCGGCTCTGGCCGTGATCGCCCTCTCCGAGCGGGGCACGATGTTCGACCCCGGTCCCTGCGTGTATATGGAGAAGCTCGCTGGTGGCCCCGAGATCGCCGACCTGCTGAGCCTCGAGGAGCCGCTCCCGGACGTCGTGCGCAAGGTGGCCGAGCGCAAGGGCACCGACCCCGGGGACGTGAGCGTGGTCGTGCTCGACCGTCCCCGCCACGAGGAGCGGATCGCCGCCCTGCGCGAGGTCGGCGCAAGGGTGCGCCTGATCACGGACGGCGATGTCTCCGCAGCGCTCTTCGCCGTCTCGGGCGAGGGCGGGGTGGACCTTCTGTGGGGGATCGGTGGCACGCCCGAGGGCGTGATCTCCGCCGCCGCGATCAAGTGCCTCGGCGGTCAGATCCTCGGCCGGTTGTGGCCCCGCGACGACGACGAGCGCAAGGCGGCCCTGGACGCCGGCTACGACCTCGACGAGGTACTCGACGCCGACCGCCTCGTCTCCGGCGACGACGTCTTCTTCGCCGCCACCGGCGTCACGGACGGCGAGCTGCTCCAGGGCGTTCGCTACACGGCCGGGAAGGCCTCGACCGAGTCGCTGGTGATGCGCTCGCGCTCGGGCACGGTGCGGACCGTGCGGGCCCGCCACGACAAGGCGAAGCTTCGCGAGGTCACGGGCGGTCGCTACGGCTGATTCGGAGCGGGCTGGCGCCCGCGCTGTCCCGGAGACCCATCTGGTTGCCGGCGCGACCGGCTATATCGGGCGGCTGCTGTCGCTGCAGCTGGCGGCGGCCGGCCGCGAGGTGCGCTGCCTGGTGCGGGATCGCGGGCGCGCGCAGGATCTGGACGCCGGCGGCTGCGAGGTCGTCGTGGGCGACGTCCTCGAGCCGCGGACGCTGGCGCCGGCGCTCGCCGGCGCCCGGGTCGCCTACTACCTCGTGCACTCGATGGGTCGCGGCGCCGCCGACGCCGACTTCGCCGAGCGCGATCGTCGCGCCGCCGGGAACTTCGCGGCGGCTGCGGCCGAGGCCGGGGTGGAGCTGATCGTGTACCTGGGAGGGCTCACCCAGGGCGGCTCCAAGCATCTCACCAGCCGCCACGAGACCGCCGAGGTCCTGCGCTCCTCGGGGGTGCCCGTCACCTACTTTCGCGCCGCCGCCGTGATCGGGTCCGGAAGCGAGTCGTTCCGCCTGGTCCTCTACCTGGTTCGGCGCCTGCCGGTCATGATCACCCCGAAGTGGACGGGTATCCGCACGCAGCCGATCGCCATCGCCGACGTGCTCAGCTACCTCACGCAGGCCCCCGAGGTGCCGGGCTCGCATGGGCGTGAGATCGAGATCGGCGGGCCCGACGTGACCACCTACGCCGGGATGATGGACGCCTGCGCGGAGGCACTCGGGATCAATGCCCGGCCGCGGATCCCCGTCCCGGTGCTGACCCCATGGCTTTCCTCGCTGTGGGTGGGGCTGGTGACGCCGGTTGACGTGGGCGTGGCCAGGCCGCTGATCGAGGGCGCCGAGAGCGAGACGATCGTCCGCGACCCGGCCGGGATGGAGCGTTTCGAGGTCGACCCCATGCCCCTTGCCGAGGCGATGCGGGCGGCTGTCGCCGAGGTCGCGGCCGCCCCGGGCTAGCGCCGGATGCCGCCGGCGCCGTCGGCGCCGTCTTCCCTCAGCGTCCCCACAGGCGAGGGCCGCAGGTCGAGGGCCCCGAGCGAGCGCAGGAAGCGGCGCGTGAACCACACGTGCAGGCGCAGCTGCGTCGCCGCATAGAGCGCGGCCCCGACCCGCGCCAGCCGGCCGCGGAGGTGTAGCAGCGGGTAGTAGTTGGCGACTTCCGCGCTGACGCGCAGCACCGCCGGCCCCTCTTTAGCGCTCCTTTGAACCTGCCGGACCCGGATCCGCAGGTAGCCGCGGCCCCTGCCGTCCGCGGCCACCAGGAGGCCCCGGTCGATGGGCCACGTCACCTGCCCCAGTCCCGGGGCGATGGCGTAGGCCGGGGCCCGGAAGCGGAGCAGGACCAGCGGCCGGGCCAGCAGGACCACCGAGCGCGCGTCGGGCTCGTACTCGATCCGAAGCAGTCCCGCCGAGACCCGGCTCAGGTGCCGCCAGTAGGCGTGTGCGAGGCGCTCGAGGTATTCGGGGCGCCAGATCTCCTCCAGCATCCCGGCGGGGACCTCGACCTCGGCCTCCTGCATGGATCGGGTCGCGCCGACTCCCGGCCAGGGCGCGCTGCGCCCCGGCAGCAGCCGCACCCGCGCGCGCGGGTCAGCCGGCTTCCGGCCCATTCGTCTCCGCCGGTCGGATTGCGTCGCGCTCGGTCGTCCAGCCGGGCATGTCCAGCGCGCCGGTTTCGTGCAGCTCGTAGCTGAGGGCGTTGATCACCGCGCCGGCGAGCATCGCCAGGCTGACGGCATAGAACCAGATCAGGGCGACCAGGATGAAGCCGATGGCGCCACCGATACGGTCGATCGCCGAGATCTCGGTCAGGTAGAAGGGGAAGACGGCGTTGGCGATGCCGATCACGATGGTGAAGAAGAGGGCGCCCGGCCAGACGCCGCGCCAGGGGACGTGGCCCTTAGGCACGAAGTAGTAGATCGAGCTGACGATGATGAACGTGAACCCCAGCGCGGCGGCCAGGAGGATCGCGCTGGTCAGGCCCTGGATGCTGCCGAGCCCAAAGGGGAGGTCGCTCGCGCTGGAGACGATCAGGGCCTCCAGGGTCGGGATCACCACACTGGCGGCGAGCAGGAGCGTCAGGCCCAGCAGCATCACCAGCGCGAAGCGCTTCTGGGCCACCCAGCTTCGGCACTCGACGTGGTAGATGCGGCAGAAGGCGGTGTCCATCGCACCCCAGAAGGAGGTGCCGATCCAAAGCGCGCCGACGGCGGCGACCAGGCCGATGGTGGTTGAGCTGTCCTGGATGCGGTCGAGCGTGTTCTGCAGGGTGTTCTGCTCAACGGCCGGGAAGAGCCGCTGCAGGTCCTCGAGCACCGTCATTTCGACATCGGTTGACTGCAGCACCTTCCCGAACGCGAAGAGAACGAGCAGAGCGAACGGGAACAGGGCCAGGACCAGGTTGTAGGCGACCATGCCCGAGAGCCCGGTGATGTTCTCCTGGTAGGCGCGCTGCCAGAAGGCGCCCAGGTAGCGGCGCAGCCGCCGAAGCGGCGCCAGAACCCGGCTCAACGCCGGTCCACTGTGTCCCGCATCGCCTCGAGGGCGCGGGTCGCGAGGCGAACTCCGATGGTGGCCGCCTCGGCGGCTGCCGCAACGCCGGCCCATGCAACATCCTCGATGCCGCCGCCTTGCCGCGGGTCGGCCTGGTCCGCCGGCTCGCCGCGGCCGGGCTGGGAGGCGCGGGCGGCTGCGGAGTCGGGCACGTCGCTCGTGGCCGGCTCGCGCGCACGTTCGGGCTCGCGCGCACGTCCGGCTTGGGAGCCCGCCCCTGCGCTCCTCGGCTTCGGCGCCGCCGCGTCGTCGCGGCGCGGGCTCCGGGCCCCCGGTCGAGTCTTCGGCAGGTTCCCGAAAACGCCCTGGGGATCCTCGGGGGGCGCGCCGGCGTCATCCGCGCTCGTCTCGTTGGTCTCGTCCGCTGGCATTGCCGCCTATTCCACCGCACCCGCGCGACGTTTGCGCTGCGCGTAACCTGGGTCCCCCGGACCGGTTGTACTCGGATGCGAGACAAGGTCCGTCCCGGGGTCGCACGAAACCATGCAAAAACGGCGTGTTCAAGCGGTTTGGGGGGTCTTGACCTTGACTTCAGAATGTATAGCTACTAGGATGAGAACACTGGTTTGAGCACTTGAGCGCTGGGATTTCCCTCATCGGGGCAGGCGGATCCAAGGGTCCGCTTTCTTGTCGGCGGCCGCACGGACTCGAACGCACCGACGAGGACGGGCCGCCCATCAGGTCGCCCGGCGCGCAGAACGAAAACTTGAGACCAAAG
Source organism: uncultured Solirubrobacterales bacterium (assembly GCA_963807385.1). Lineage (GTDB taxonomy): Bacteria > Actinomycetota > Thermoleophilia > Solirubrobacterales > 70-9 > JBDTSW01. Next base: position 1,161,628 of record CAWEBQ010000002.1, on the reverse strand, counting down.
GAAGAGCCAACCGGATGCTAGTTGCGGAACTCCAGGAGCTCGAGGAGGTCAAGACCCTCCTCGCCAAGGGACAGGCAGAGGGGGTCGTCGCCTACGGGGAGGTCGCCAAGGCCCTCTCCGAGGTCGAGGTCGACGAGGGTGACATCGAGGAGCTCTACGGCTACCTCGAGGGCCAGGGCGTCGAGATGGTCGATGACCCGGATCCGGCCCAGGCCGCCGCCGCGGTCGAGCCGGCCGACGGCAAGCGCGGACGCAAGCGCCAGAAGACGGCGCTGGACCTGAAGCCGGACATGACCACCGACTCGCTTCAGCTCTTCCTGAAGGACATCGGCAAGGTCCGCCTGCTGACGGCCCAGGAGGAGGTCGACCTCGCCAAGCGCATCGAGCGCGGCGACCTCGACGCCAAGCAGAAGATGGTCGAGTCCAACCTGCGGCTCGTCGTCTCGATCGCCAAGAACTACCGCAACCAGGGTCTGCCGTTCCTGGACCTGATCCAGGAGGGCACGCTCGGCCTGGTCCGCGCGGCCGAAAAGTTCGATTACCGCAAGGGCTTCAAGTTCTCCACGTACGCCACCTGGTGGATCCGCCAGGCGATCGCTCGCGCGCTCGCCGACAAGGCGCGGACGATCCGCATCCCGGTCCATGTGGTGGAGAAGCTCAACAAGATCGGCCGCGCCGAGCGCAAGCTGGTCACCGAGCTGGGCCGCGAGCCCACGCCGGACGAGATCGCCGAGGTCACGGGGATCGACCCCGAGGAGGTCGATCAGATCAAGCGATCCGCCCAGGCTCCGGTCTCGCTTGAGAAACCGGTCGGCGACGAGGAGGAGTCCGAGTTCGGGCAGTTCATCGCCGACGAGAAGGCCGAGTCCCCCTTCGAGCGCGCCGCGGACCTCCTCACGAAGGAGGCCCTGCGCGAGGCCCTGGAGAACCTCTCCTACCGTGAACGCCGCGTCCTCGAGCTCCGCTACGGGCTCGGCGGCGAGCATCCCCGCACCCTCGACGAGGTGGGCCGCACGTTCAACGTGACCCGCGAGCGGATCCGCCAGATCGAGAACCAGTCGCTCAAGAAGCTTCAGTCGCTCGCGGAGGCACAGAAGCTGCGCGAAGTCGCGTAGCGCCGCCGGCGCCCGCGGCCGACAAGCGCGGGAAACACTTTTCCTGGAACCGACCCGGCCCGAAGCCGGGCCAACCACATCGGAGGACCACATCAGCACCGCAACCGCACCGAAGACTCGCCCGGCACAGTGGACCTGTGGAAGGTGCGAGATGACCAGCACCTGGACGAATGGCCTCGAGGACAGCGCGCCGCCCCACTGGGACAGCGCCGGGGGCAAGCACTACTGCCTTGCCTGCCGCCGGGAGCGCGCGATTGACGCCGCGCTCGAGGACGCTGGCGACATCGGGATCGAGGCTCGCGCGAAGGTCCGTTCGGCCGCTGTGGTCGAGTTCGAGATCCTGCGTGATCCGGACCGGACCGAGGGCGAGATCGCCCGCGCCGCCCGCACCTCGATCGGCGCCGTGCGCAAGGCCCGCAAGGCGCTTACCAACTAGGACCCGCACCCGGGCGCACGAACGCGGTTGCGCCCGGGTCCAAGCGCCTAAAGCGCGTACGCCCACCGCCCGATAGAGGGGTGATGGCGTTCGACATCGAAGCAGCCCTGCGCTACGTGGTTGAGCGAGAGGGCTCGGACCTGCACGTGAAGGTGCCCTCGCCGCCGATGGCGCGGGTTCACGGCGAGCTGCGTCCGATCGAGGGCACCGAGCCGCTGACTCCGGAGGACACCGACGCGGCGCTCGAGCACATCCTCACCGACGGCGAGCTGCTCCAGGAATTTGCGACGGTGGGCGAGGCGGACTTCTCGTACGAGATCCCGGGCCTCTCGCGGTTCCGGGTCAACGCGTTCCGCCAGCGCGGCCACGTGTCGATCGCGCTGCGGGTGATCCCCTACCAGGTGCGCACCATCGACGACCTCGGCCTGCCCGAGGTCATCCGCACGCTGGCCACGGAGAAGCGGGGGATCGTGCTCCTCACCGGAACCACCGGCTCGGGCAAGTCCACCACCCTGGCGGCGATGATCGACCACATCAACTCCCGCTGGGCGCGGCACATCATCACGCTCGAGGACCCGATCGAGTACCTGCAGCGCGACAAGCTCTCGATCATCAACCAGCGCGAGGTCGGACAGGACACCGAGAGCTTCGGACGCGCGATGCGGCGCGTGCTGCGGCAGGACCCCGACGTCATCCTCGTCGGGGAGATGCGCGACGAGGAGACGGTGCGCACAGCGCTCTCCGCCGCCGAGACCGGACACCTGGTGCTCTCGACGCTCCACACGCTGGACGCGACCGAGACCGTGAACCGGATCATCGACTTCTTCCCGCCGCACCTCCAGCAGCAGGCACGGGTGATGCTCGCCGCGACGCTGCGTGGCGTCGTCGGCCAACGCCTGGTCCAGCGGGTCGGGGGCGAGGGGCGGGTCGCAGTGTGCGAGGTGCTCGTCGTGACCGGCCGCGTCCAGGACCTGATCCTCAACCCGAACGAGACCGGGCGGATCACTGAGGTCATCGCCGAGGGCGAGTACTACGGGATGCAGACCTTTGACCAGGCGCTCCTCAAGCACGTGATGGCTGGCAACATCGCCGAGGAGGTCGCGCTCGACGCCGCCTCCTCACCGCACGACTTCAAGCTCATGCTCCAGGCCCAGGGACAGCGCGCCTCCGGCATCGAGCAGGTGCTGGCGAATGGCGCCGACGCCGCGCCCGAGGGCGCCCAGGTCGAGGGCATTCAGACCTGAGCACCCCACTTCAGTAGGTAAAGCATTGGCTATACTCGCCGTGGTATTCGGGATCGTGCGATGGAGTGCGCCCCCGCTTGAACTACCGCGATCGAATGGCCGAATCTCCCTGCCCCGTAGGTTGTTGCGCCGAGATCATCTCCGGCAAATGGACCCTGCTGGTGATCCGCGATCTCGCCGACGGCACCAGCCGCTTTTGTGAGCTCGAGCGCTCGCTGCGGGGGATCAGCCCACGGACGCTCTCGCTACGCCTGAGGGCGCTCGAAGAGCACGGGATCATCGAGCGCCACACCTACCCGGAGGTGCCGCCCCGCGTCGAGTACGGGCTGACCCCGAAGGGCAGGGCCCTCGTCCCGCTGATCGAGGACATGCGCGCCTACGGCCAGCGCTGGCTGGTCGAGACGCCGACGCCCTCCTCGCAGCCGGCCGCGGCCGCCGTCTAAACGACGACCTGGTTCCACGTCATAGCGGGCGATCGCTTTCGTTCGCCGTAAGCACGGGTAGGTAGAGCGGCATCGCCTGCGGGCCGGGCATGAGCTTCGCCCTCCGAAGCCCTCGAGGATCTCGTCCGGCCGGCTGCAAGCTGCGTTGCAGCGAAGGAGGTTCCGGTGCCTGCGCGAAGCCTGAGCCATGCGTGATCTTGTTGTCAGAGAAGCCCTGCTGGAGATGTCCCGCGACGCCGCCAAGCGGTTCCGGGAGCTGATCGCCCAGGGCGAGGAGCTTCCCTACGACGTAAACGAGTCGGGCGACGGCTCGCCGCTTCCCCAGTACGTGCCGCTGACCGAGCGGTTCGTGCGCGACCACGCGGCCGACCTGCACGAGCTCGACTCGTTCGGCGCGGCCTGCGCCGCGATCGAGGCTGCGGGGCTCGCGGGCCCATACCTCCAAGACAATGGCATCGAGCCCCCTCCCGACGCCCGCCGGAGGGCCGAGCTGGCCGGCGTCGTCTTCCTGGCCCGGATGTGGATGGACTCCACCGATTTCTCCCTCGACGACGAGCGGCTGCGCATAGCGATCGCCGAGATCGAGGCCAACGCCGACGCCGGCGTGGGTGAGATCGAGGTCGTGGTGCCGCTGCGCGGCCTGCGCATGGATTCGACGCGGGTGGACCTCGCGACGGGCTCCATCGTCCGCGCCGACACCGTGGACGTTCCCGCTGAGGCTCGCGCCTCGGAGGCCTCCGGCGGGGCCGGATGGGAGCCCACCTTCCTCGCCGTCGCGACCGTTGACGCCCAGCCGGCGCCCGACGACGAGGCCCCGGCGCCCGGCGACCGCAGTCGCTCGGTTCAGGCCTTCCACGAGATGATCACCGCGCTGCGGCTGTTCAAGCCCGGTGGCGTTGCCCTTGGCCCCCACGCCTGGACCCGCGTGGGGACCGGCCGCTGGCGCCGGATCTCGACCGGCGCCGGAAAGCCGCGCCCGGGCGGCTACCGCCTTGCGGAGACCGAGCTGGGTGAGCTCTCCTCGTTCTCGAGGGCGGTTCAGGCTCGGATGACGGGCCAGGATCGGCTCGGCGGGCCGCGCGCGTCCGGCGGCGTCGAGCGGGCGATCGCGCGCTTCGAGGCCGGCCTCGAGCGCACGGCGGCCATCGACGCCCTGAACGACCATCTCCTCGCGCTGCGCTTCGTGCTTGAGGGCGGTGGCCCGGCCGACCTCGGCCTGGCGATGCGCGTCGCGTCGCTCTGCGCCGAGCCCGACAGCCGTAGCGAGGTCAAGTCCGTGATCGAGCGCGCCCTGGCTCTGGAGCGCGAGCTGTGGAGTGGCGAGCCTCCGGCGGGCTCCGATGAGGCGAGCCCGGCCGAGACCGCTCTCGCCGTCGAGGAGCTCGCACGCGCGATCCTCAAGGACGCGGCCTGCGGCCACCTCGGAACTGACCTGCGGGCCACCGCCGACGAGATCCTGCTCGCCGACGGACTTGCGGTGGGCGACGGCGCTACCGGTCAGCGCGGGGAGACCGCCGAGTGGGCCGCCGGCGCCGACGAGGAGACCGAGATCGAGGCCGAGCTGGAGTCCGAGATCGCCGCCGAGCCCGAGGCCGCCGAGCCCGAGGTGCCCTCCTACCCCGAGCCCAAGCCCACGCAGGCCCAGATGGACGAAACGTTCGAGTGGCAGGCGCTTCCCCTCAACCGGACGCGGCCCGAGCCCGATGAAGCTGATGTTCTCGAAGGCGCTCCCCGCTACGGGCGAGACGCCCCGGTCGTTCGCGGGGCGGACTGGGACAGGCGCGACGAGCCCGAGATGAAGGTGATCCAGGGGCCGGAGCGAATCAGCGTTCACCGAAACGCTGAGACCGAGGAGCCCCGGATGATCGAGTACGACCAGCGCCAGTCCGCGCCGACGCCCATCGCCGAGAGCGACGGCCCCGTGGCCCGGCTGCTCGCGATCCACTCGGCCGAGAAGCAGGCCACAGCCTCCCGCGTCGCGAACCTCTTCCCGGCGCCGGAGACAACCGAGTGGGGCGTGCGCGAGATCGCCTATGACCGCACCCGCCGCTCCCAGGCGACTCCCCAGGCCTCTTAGAAGCTCCCCCGAGTTTCCACGCCAGCACCCCGTGTGGACTGGCGGGCGTGGAAAGTCGGGGCGGCGGCGGTGAGGGGCTAGTCGCCCGCGCTTGCCGCGAACAGGCCGAGGCAGACGAGCCCCATGGAGAGCACGATGATCCCCAGGGTGTCGACCCCGAACGCGACGAACGAGATCAGCGTCGCCGCGATCACGGCGCCGATGAGCCCGAGCTCGGTGCGGCGCTGCACGCCGGCTAGGCCTCCGCCGCGATCCGCTCCCGCTCGGCCGCCCCGCCCGCGAACAGGTAGCGGTTGATCTCCATCAGTCCGGCCAGGTCGTGGACGTCCTGGTCGAGATACGGGACCTCGATGACGGCTCTCGTGCGCATCTCCTTGGCGAGGTGGCGGACGTTGCGGTGGTCCCGCTTGGCCAGGGCGTCGTACTCGGCGAAGTTGGCGGCCACGCGCCGGGCGAGATCGTCGGACCCGAGCGAGCTCTCCAACGCTTCCTCCAGCGAGTCGTCCGCGTTCTCCACCTCGCCGTCGAGCTCGTAATGGACCTTGTTGACGATCACGCCCCCGAACGGCAGCCCGGCCTCCACTAGCTTGCGGTGGAAGTAGACGGCCTCCGAGATCGGCTCGCCCTGCGGCCCGCAGACGACGAGGAAGGTGGACTGCTCATCGGCGAGCAGCTCGTTCACCCGCTTGGCCCGCTCCTGGAAGCCGCCGACCATGCTGCTGAACGCCTGGAAGAACTCCTGGAGATCGTTCAGCAGATCCATGCCGGTGATCCGCTTGAGGACTGACAGCATCATCGAAGTGCCGCCGCCGATGATCTTCGTGGCGAAGCCGGTGGGCCGCAGGAACAACTGAAGCGATCGGCCCTCGATGAACTGGGTGAGTCGGCGCGGGGCGTCGAGGAAGTCGAGGGCGTTGCGGCTGGGCGGGGTGTCGAGGACGAGCAGGTCGTAGCGGTCCTCGGCCCAGATCTCGAACAGCTTCTCCATCGCCATGTACTCCTGCGAGCCGGCCAGGGCGCCGGAGAGCTGCTGGTAGATGCGGTTGGACAGGATGCGCTCGCGCGTCTCCTCGTCGGGCGCGTGGCGACGGACGACCTCGTCGAACGTCGCCTTCGAGTCGAGCATCATCGCCCACAGCTCACCGTCCCCAGGGTCGGCGCCGGCCTCCGTGAAGAGCGCGGGGTCCACCTGTCGCTCCTCGTTGCCGAGCTCGGGCAGGCCGAGCGAGTCGGCCAGGCGCTTCGCGGGATCGATCGTGAGCACGGCGACCTTCTTGCCCTGGGCTGCCATCCCGGCGGCGATCGCCGCCGAGGTGGTCGTCTTGCCCACGCCACCGGACCCCGCGCATATGCACACGCGTTTGCCCTCGAGCAGCTCGGCGACCCCGGCCATCAGTCGATCTCCGCCGCGAGCTGGCGGACCTGCTCGATCTCGAGCTGTGGCTCGAAGATGAACGGGAGCGTGCTGACCGGCGCGGCGACCAGCTCCTTCAGGCGCTCGAGCTGCTCGCGCTGGCCGCTCGCGCGGCGGAACTGGCTGACGGCCGCACGGGAGGCCGCCCGCACCGCGCCGTCGGCCCCCTCGGCCGCTCGCTCGATGACCGGGATCTCCTCGGCGCTGAAGCGTTCCGGGTAGAGGCCGTTGAGGTAGACGCGATCGACGGAGGTCCCGACCTCGTCGGTGAGCGCCTGCTCCAGCGACGCTGACTCGTTGACGGGCATCTCCTCCGGCAGCGCGACGATCGCGACGCCGGTGCGCTTATGGTCGGTCAGGAACGCGTCCAGCGTCTCGGCCTGGGAGCGGATCGGCCCGACGCGCGCTATGGAGGCGAAGGTGCGAGGCGTCTGCAGGAACCCGACCCCATGCCCGGTCGCCGGCGCATCGACGACGACGGTGTCGTACTCGCGCGCCCCCCTCACCTTACGGTTGGGCTGGGCCAGTTCCCAGAGCTTCCCGATCGTCACCAGCTCGCGGAGCCCAGGGGTGGCGGCCGCGAGGTAGTTGAAGATCCGCGACCGGAACAAAAGGTCACGCATCGCCTTGACCTTGAGCTGGAGCAGCACGTACTCGCGCATCGACTCGTCGGGGTCGATCGAGATCGCCCACAGGTTCTCCGCCATCTCGACCTCGTGGAAGCCGACCTCCGCGCGGTGGAAGACCCGCGAGAGCCCCTCCTGGGCGGCCACCTCGCACACGATGGTCCGCTTCCCGCGCTCGGCCGCCGCCATGCCGAGGGCAAGGGCGACGGTTGATTTACCGACGCCTCCCTTGCCGGTGACGATCACCAGGCGCTTGTCGAGGAGGTCACGCATGTTTCCCTGGTGCGACGATCTTTTCATCCCAGATGAAGGAAAGCCTCACCCACGTGCGAATAGTCGCGATCAATGGGTCTTTTCAACCGCGGACAGCGGCATGAGCCTGACAAGGCGCAAACGAACGGGGCCTCCCCGGAGGCCGAGGAGAGCGAGATGGCCTTCACGCCTGACGACGAGCTGCCAGTGGCAGAGGAAGTGGCCGCCACCGAGGCACCGAGCGCGGGGTCTGACCCCGTAGCCGAGACGCCGCCTGAACCCGCAGTCGCCCAGGAGCCTGAGCCCGCAGTCGCCCAGGAGCCTGAGCCCGATGCCGGGGTGGACATGCCCGAGCCCGAGGCCGAGATCAAGGTGGAGCGCGTAGAGCCGCCGCTCGACCCCGAGACGATCGTGGCCGACCCCGACGCAGGCCGCATCACGGCCTCCGATGCCGTCGCCCCGCGACGGACGCCCGGCATGACCCACGACGAGCCCGCGGATGACGGCGACCGTCGCAAGCCCAAGGTGATCGCATTCGCCAACCAGAAGGGCGGGGTCGCGAAGACGACCACGACGCTCAATCTTGCGGTCGCCCTTCACGAGCTGGGCCATCGCGTCCTCGCGATCGACCTCGACCCGCAGGGCAACCTGACGATGAGCCAGGGCGTTGACCCGGACAAGGTCGAAAAGTCGATGTTCGACGTGCTCGTGCATCGGATGCCGATCTCGGAGATCGTCCAGGAGCGCGAGATCGATGTCGCGGTCGGCTCGATCGACCTTGCCGGCGCCGAGATCGCGATGAGCACCCAGATCGGCCGCGAGCGCTCGCTCGAGAAGGCGATCGACGGGGTGGGCGACGACTACGATTTCGTCTGCATCGACACGCCGCCCAGCCTTGGGCTGCTGACGGTGAACGCGCTGACCGCGGCCGACAAGGTGATCGTGCCGGTCCAGTGCGAGTACCTGTCGATGCGAGGGCTGGTGCAGCTCCAGAACACGCTCGAGATGATTCGTGAGAACCTCAACCCCGGTGTCGAGATCGAGGGCATCCTGCCGACGATGCTCGACGCCCGGACGGTTCACGCCAAGGAGGCGATCGAGATCCTCGAGGAGAACTTCGGCGACCTGGTCTTCAGGACGCGCATTCGCAAGGCGATCAAGTTCGCCGAGGCGCCCGTTCGTGGTGCCAGCGTGCTGAAGTACGATCCCTCCGGGACCGCGGCGGAGTCCTATCGGGACCTCGCCAAAGAGGTCCTCGCCAAGGAGGTAGTGACCCATGGCACGGCGTAACAAGCGCGCCAGCATGAGAGAGGGCCCTCTCGCGGACCTGTTCCGCTCAACCGTCGATCCTGACGATCCGCCCGAGGCACCCTCGCCCGGCGACTCGCGCGAGCCCGAGACGAATGTGCTCCCGAGCGCGGCGTCCGATCCCGCAGGCGAGCCAGCCTTCGAGGATTCGGCGGACCAGGGGTCTGACCCCTCGGACGCCGACGGGATCTACGACGATCACGTCGCCGACGAGCCCGAGGTTGCGCCCACGCGCCCCCCGCTCAACCCGGAGCGGCCCGTCCCGCCCGTCTCGGATACCCCGGATCCCGAGCGCGTCCACGCTTACCGCGTCGACGATCGGGAGGCCAGGGTGCCCGCGCCCAAGGAGCGTCTCTCGCGCATCTTCGACGACCGCGCCGGCGATCCCGAGCCCCCGCTCTACGGCCGCGACGATCCGTCCTCCGCCGCCCCGTCCGGGCCACCCCGGCCGCACGCGCCCGTGATCCGGGTCGTCGGCGTCGGCGGCGCCGGCGTGAACGCGGTCAATCGCATGGTCGAGGCACAGATCCCAGGCGTGGAGTTCATGGCGATCAACACCGACCTTCAGTCCCTCCAGCAGTCCACCGCGGACGTGACCGTCCACCTCGGCCAGGGCGTGGCCCGTGGCCTGGGCGCCGGCTCGGACCCGGAGATCGGCTACAAGGCCGCCTTCGAGGAGCAGGACAAGATCAAGCGCCTGCTGAAGGGCTCGGACATGGTCTTCATCGCGGCTGGGGCCGGCGGCGGCACCGGCACCGGCGCTGCGCCCGTGGTCGCACGGCTCGCCCGTGACGTCGGCGCGCTCGCCGTCGGAATCGTGACCCGGCCGTTCCGGTTTGAGGGCACCCGCCGCAGCAAGCAGGCCGAGGAGGGAATCGACGCCCTCGGCGCCGAGGTGGACACCCTGATCGTGGTGCCGAACGAGCGCCTGCTCGGAGTGCTCGCGCGCAACACGACGATGATCGAGGCCTTCCAGGTGGCAGACGACGTGCTCCGCCAGGGAGTCCAGGGCATCTCCGAGCTGATCACCCTTCCCGGCCTCATCAACCTCGACTTCGCCGACGTCCGCACTACGATGCGCGACGCCGGGCACGCGCTGCTCGGGATCGGGATGGGCACGGGCGACAACCGCTCGAACTTCGCCGCCGAGCGCGCGGTCTCGTCGCCCCTGCTGGAGACGTCGGTGGACGGCGCCCGGTCGATCCTGCTCTCCGTGACCGGGGGTCCGGACCTGACCCTGCTCGAGGTGAGCGAGGCCGCCAAGGTGGTCCAGGAGGCCGCGCACCCGGACGCCAACATCATCTTCGGGGCGAACGTCGACGACTCGCTGACCGACCAGATCTGGGTGACGGTGATCGCCACACGGTTCGACGGCCGCGGCCGTCGCAAGGACGGCGCGGGTACGTCGGAGCGCAGGGCGGTGGGCACCGCGCCCACGGCGACGCGCCGCCCGAAGGACCGTCGCGCCGGCACCGCCAAGAGCTTCGAGTCGCGCCCGCGGGATATGGCGATCGACGTCCCCGAGTTCCTGCCCGGCCGCTAGCCCGACCCGGCCGAAAGTGCCTCTAGGCTGCGGCTGATGGCCGTTAGCGCCAAGGGCGTCGTAGCCGCGGGCCACCCGCTTACCGCGGAGGCCGGAGCGCGGGTGCTTCGCGACGGCGGGAACGCGGTCGACGCGGCGATCGCTGCCGTGCTCACGTCATGCGTGACGGAGAGTCCGCTGACCGGGCTCGGGGCCGGCGGCTACATGCTCGTCCACGAGGGGGCCACGCAGGTGCTCCTCGACTTCTTCGTCGAAGCCCCGGGCTCAGACGGCTCCGCGCCCGCGGCCGAGCTCGTGCCCGTGCCGATCCATTTCACCGACGAGAACATGCAGGTCTTCCACGTGGGGGCGGCGTCGTGCGGCGTCCCAGGCACGCCGGCTGGGATGGTCGCCGCGGCCGAGCGCTTCGGCAGCGTCCCGTTAGCCGAGCTGGCGGCGCCCGCCGCAGCGCTGGCGCGCGACGGGGTAAGGCTGATCCCGGAGCAGGAGTACTTCGTGCGGATCCTCGCCCCGATCCTCACCCTCTACGACGAGGCACGGGCGATCTACGCGCCCGAGGGGCGCATCCTCGGCGTGGGCGAGCTCTTCCGCTTCCCGGAGCTCGGGGACGCTCTGGAGCGGCTGGGGGCCGACGGGGAGGAGCCCTTCTATCGCGGCGAGGTCGCGGAGCGCATCTCGGACTGGGTGCTCGAGCGGGGCGGCACCCTCGGGCGCGACGATCTCGCCCGCTACAAGGCGGTGGCCCGAGCGCCGGTGCGCGCCCGTTTCGGCGGACGCGACGTGTTCACCAACCCGCCCCCGGCCTCGGGTGGGATCCTCATCGCCTACGCCCTCGCGGTCCTCGAGCGGCTCGGCGACACGGGCATCGAATCGCTGGTCGGGGCCATGGACGCGGCTCAGGCCGCGCGCGGCGGTGAGTTCCTGGAGGGTCTGCTCAGACCCGGCTTTCTCGCCGAGTTCCTGGACCCCGCGGCGCTGGACGCAGCGGCCGAGGATGTCCGGGCTCGGGTCGCGGCGGGGGAGGGCCCGATCGTGCGCGGCGATGAGCTGGGGTCGACCACGCACATCACCGCGGTCGACGCGGAGGGCGGCTGCGCCAGCGTCACCTGCTCGAACGGCACCGGCTCGGGCCTGATCGTCCCCGGGACGGGCGTGCACGTGAACAACATGCTGGGCGAGCAGGACCTGAACCCCTTGGGCTTTCACCGCCACCGGCCGGGGACACGGATGCCGTCGATGATGTCGCCCACGCTGGTGCTGCGCGACGGCGAGCTGGAGGCCGGGCTCGGCAGCGGCGGTTCCAACCGGATCCGCTCGGCCGTGACCCAGACCGTGATCCACCTGATCGCCGAGGGGGCTGCGGTCGCCGACGCGGTTGATGCGTCGCGGGTTCACTTCGAGGCCGGGGCGGTCCACGCCGAGCCCGGCGTCGACGGGGCCGCGCTCGAGCGCCTGGCGGCGCGCGGCTACGAGATCGTTCGCTGGCGCGAGCCCAACGTGTTCTTCGGAGGCGTCCACGCCGTCGCTCGCGACCCGGCGACCGGGGAGCTGGTGGGCGCGGGGGACGCCAGGCGCGGGGGCGCCGTCGCCTACGCCTGAACGCCTGCGGCACCGCTGGCCCGGACCAACCCCAAGACGCGGGGCCACCTGCGCCGCCGCGAAGCGGGGGCGCCATCGGTTGGCACCTGAGTTGCGCTCAGGGTTCTTCAGGTGCCAACCGACGAGGGCCACCACCTCGCGCCCCCAGACGCTGCCGAGGGGCGGGTGCTCTCTATGGCGATCCGATCCAGCCCCGCGACGGTTGCGAGGGTGCGCGCGATGCACCCGCACAACTCGGGGGTCGGCCGGGCTAGCCGATTACGACCTTGCCGTTCATGCGCGCCCGCTCGGCGACCTCCTGGGAGCGGTCGACGGCATCGACGAGCGCCTTCAGCGCGTTGCCCAGGATCCGCATCCGCTCCGGCTCCGAGCGCAGCTCCAACAGGCGCTGCTTGGTCTCGGAGGGGAGCTCGACCCGCGCGGCGATCGCGTAGGCGTCATCTTCGGCTAGATCCTGCCCGTCCGGCGGCTCGCCGGACACCCGCTCGACCAGCTCGGCGAAGGCCTCGCGGGCCATGTCGGCATGCTTTCCCGCCCGCTCGGCCGGGGTCTCGGCGCCCAGGTCGATGGGCTCGATCTCGCCGCTCGGGTAGTCCTCGGCCTCGAAGCGGTCGAGGACCTTGAAGGGCTCCTCGCCGGTGACGACGACGTTCATGCGGCCGTCGTCGAACTTCTCGGTTACCTCGGTGATGCGCGCGGTGCAGCCGACCCGCCGGGCGCTGCCCTCCTCGTCGCGGAAGACGATCCCGAACGGCTCCTCCGCGTCGAGGCAGTGGTCGATCATCCGCTTGTAGCGCTCCTCGAAGATGTGGAGCGGCATCAACTCGCCGGGGAGGATCACCGCCGACAATTCGAAGATCGGCACCCGGAAGCCTCCCTCGCCTGCCATAGGCCGATTGTACGCCCACGGAGCCGACGGGTGACCAACACCGAAGACCCCACGGAACCATTGCGCTTTGCATTGAAAGCAGACCCCTCGGGGACCCCGCTTGACGCGCCGCTGGCTCGCGTGAGAGGGTGGGTAGAACCGGTGACCCCGCAACGCGGAAGGTGACACTCTTGCCAACAGGGAATCGCAGCCGGCCGATCTACCCAAACCCCCTGGCGACCACGCTGGTCGTCGTGTGCGCGGCGGTCGGCCTCTCTGCATCATCTGCGACCGCCGCCTTGATCGGCCCGCAAGATCTCAGCTCCGACGTTCGTACCGGGGCCTTCACGGCCGGCGGGTGCACCTATGAGAACGTCCGCCTTCCCGGGAGCAAGGTCCGGTCACCGTTCAACGGCACCATCACCCGGTGGCGCGTTCATATTCCGTCCGCGCATGACACCTACGTCAACGACGGGCCGATCCAACTCCAGGTGCTCCGGAGGATCGACAACCAGCCTGGCGTCGTCAACGACCAGTTCGAGGTCGTCCGGCAAACGCCGGAGCAGTCGGTGATGCCCCTCGGGGTTCAGGCGTTCAATGCGGATATGCGGATCAGAAAGGGGCACTTCATCGGCTTCACGGGCGCATCCGATACTGAGGTGGCAAATGGGACGAAGGAAGGCGCTTACCACCTGCAATGGTGTTCGGCCCTCACTCCCGGGGGCCCTGGGGGCCCAGCGAGCTTCGCGATTCCCGGCGACTATCTGCTTTACAACGCCACCGTGAAGGATTGAGGCTGGCGACACGGCGAGATCTGGCCGTAGCTCTCGCTCCCTGGGCCGTTCGAACGATAAGCGCCTGAGGCGCTTTGCATGGGGAGCAGGTGCCTGCGGACGAACCGGCAGTGGCGAGAAACCTCAACATGTCTGAAGGAACTCGCCAGGCGCCGGTGGTTGGGCCTGTGCTGCTCCGGACGAGGAGCGCTAAGTCGTCTCGCTGGAGTGCGTACGCGCACTGGGCCAGGGTCGGTAGGCGTTCCCCGTGACTACAGCCGCTTGAGAAGCTCGGCGGCGGCGCGTTCGCCCGAGCGCACCGCGCCCTCCATGTAGCCCGACCAGACCTCCGAGGTCTCCGTGCCCGCCCAGTGGATCGGGCCGATCGGCTCGCGCAGGGCGCGCCCGTAACCCGTGACGACGCCGGGTGGCATGAACGACACCGGGGCGCCGCCCGTGTAGGGCTCGCGCGACCAGTCCTGTTCGATCCAGTGCTCGGGATGTCGCGCCTTCGGCCCGTAGAGGCGGGCGAGGCCCTCGAGCACGGCCGCGCGCCGCTGGGAGACGCCGAGGCGCTGAAGGTCCCGCGCCTCGGAGCCGCTGACGAACGACATCAGGACGCCCGGCGAGCCGCGGGGGGGCGTGTTGTCGAACGTGGTGGTGGCGGGGCCCGTGTCCGATACGCCCTCGCCGCTGCGGCCGTCGGCGCGCCAGAACGGCTCGTCGTAGATAGCCGTGCACTTGAGGTAGGAGCCCCACGGCATGCGCTGCTCGAGCTGGGTCCGGGCCGGACCGAGGCCGGGCTCGAAGGCGATCCGGGCGCACAGCGCGGGGGCCATCGCGACGATCGCCCGCCGGGCGGCGACCTCGTGCTCGCCGGCCTTGACGACGACGCCCTCGTGCCCCCATCGCACCCGCTCGGCCGGCGCGCCGAGCGTGATCCGGTCGCCGAGGCCTTCGGCCATGCGCAGCGCGATCAGCTGCGAGCCGCCCACGAAGCGGTCCTGCTGGGCCCCGCCCTCCACGTCAATCAGCGAGTTGAAGCCGCCGCCCGAGTGCACGTACCAGAGCGCGAAGAGCAGCGAGATGTCCCCCGAGTCGGCGCCCCAGACCGTCCTCGCCGCGATCTCGACCATCCGCCGCGACGTCTTCAGGTGCATCCGCCGGTCGAGCCAGGTGCCGAGGGTGGTGGCGTCGAGCTCCTCGGCCCCGTCGGCCTCCCACGGCGCGTCCAGGGGCACCTTGCGGGCCTCGGAGTCGAGCTTGCGCCGGGTGCGCTCGATCTCCACCAGAGCCAGCGGGTTGAGCTTCGGGATCGTTCCCTTGTAGGTGCTGATCCGCCCATTCAGCTCCATCACGTTCTCGCCGTCGATGAACGTTGGGAAGGTCTCGATCTCGAGTTCGGCCGCCAGCTCGTAGAGGCGATCCTGCGTCGGTCCCACCCACTGCCCGCCGATCTCGGCGATCTCCCCATCCCCGATGTCCGCGTTCAGGGTGCGCCCGCCGACGCGCGCGCGTGCCTCGAGCACCCGCACCGACGATCCCGCCGCGACGATCGCCCGCGCGGCGGCAAGGCCCGCCAGGCCGCCTCCCACGACCACGACATCCACGTCTGGCTCACGAGTGGCCATCGCGAGACCGTATCCGGGCGCGGCGACTTATGTAGCGCTTTAGGGGCCGGGGAGACGATCCAGGCAGATGGTTCTGCTGATGCTGTTCGCTCTCGTCGCCGGAGCAGGTACGGCCCTGTCCCCGTGCGTCCTTCCCGTGCTGCCGGCCGTGCTGGCAGCTGGGGCCACTGGCGGCAGGCGGCGGCCGCTGGGCGTGGTCGTCGGCCTGGCCGCCTCGTTTACCTTCGCGACGGTCGCGCTGGTGTACGTGATCGACGCCCTCGGCCTGCCCGACGACCTGCTGCGCACGCTGGCGATCGTCACCCTCGGCTCCTTCGGCCTGCTCCTGCTGTTCCCGGCCGCGGCCGCGCGGCTGGAGGCAGCGGTCTCGCGGGTCGTGCCGGGCCCCGCCCGTCCGGACGGCGACGGCTTCGGCTCCGGCCTGATCCTGGGCGCCAGCCTCGGCCTGGTCTACGCGCCCTGCGCCGGGCCGATCCTGGCCGGGGTCATCACCGTCTCCGCCGCCCAGGACTTCACGGCGGGGAAGCTCGCGGTGGCCCTCTCCTACGCCGTTGGGTCGGTCGCCGTGCTCTACCTGTTCATGATCTTCGGCCGCCGTCTGGCGGACCGCCTGAGCGCGCAGCGCGGCCGGATCCAGATGGCGATGGGCGCGGTGATGGTGGCCGTGGCGGTCGCGATGGCAGCCGACCTCGACCTGAAGTTCCAGAACGCCATAGCGGACGACCTGCCGGCCATCCTCGTCAACCCCACCGCCGAGATCGAGGAGAGCGGCGCGGTGAGCGACCAGCTTGCCGACGTCCGCGGCGGCGGCCCGGCGGCGGAGGAGGGGGGCGGCGAGGAGGCGGCCAGCGGCGAGCGGCTGCCCGATCTCGGCCTCGCGCCCGAGTTCGCGTCCGGGAACTGGCTCAACACCCCCGGCGGGGAGGCGCTCACGATGGCCGACCTCGACTCGAGGGACGAGGTGGTGCTCGTGGACTTCTGGACGTACACCTGCATCAACTGCATCCGTACCTTCCCCTACCTGAAGGCCTGGGACGCGGAGTACGGCGATCGCGGGCTCACGATCGTGGGCGTGCACGCGCCGGAGTTCGCGTTCGAGAAGGAGACGTCCAACGTCGAGGGGGCGATCGACGACAACGACATCGCCTACCCGGTGATCCAGGACAACGAGCTCGCCACCTGGGACGCCTTCGCCAACCAGTACTGGCCGGCCAAGTACCTGATCGACGCCGACGGTCAGATCCGCTACGTCCATTTCGGTGAGGGCGACTACGAGGAGACCGAGGACGGCGATCAGAAGCCTCCTGGACGAGGCCGGCTCGGATCGCCTCGGCGACGGGGTGGGGGAGACTGAGGCCGAGACCCCCGACCCGAACGTGCGCACCCCGGAGACGTACCTCGGCTGGCAGCGCGCCCAGGGCTTCGCCCAGCCGCCGCAGCCGGGAACGGACACCTACACCTTCCCGCAGGGCGACCCGCCCGTCAACGCCTTCGCGCTCGGCGGTAGTCTGGGACGTGGACGAGGAGTCGGCTACGGCCGTCGACGACTCCGCGATACGCCTCGGGTTCCGGGCCCGGCGCGTGTTCTTGGTGCTCGGGCCCGCGGGGGAGCGCCCGGGCGACGTCGAGGTGCTGTTGGACGGCGAGCCGATCTCGGCCGCGGATGCCGGCGCGGACGTGGAGCGAGCCCGCGTCAGGGTCACCGAGCAGCGCCTCTACCGCCTTGTGGAGCTAGACGAGGCCGGCGACCACACGATGGAGCTCCGGTTCGCGCCCGGCGTGAGCGGCTACGCCTTCACCTTCGGGTAGCGCGGGGCTCTGAGAGGCGACGGGGGGTCCCACCCCCCGGTGGACCCCCCGTCGCTGACCCCCTCATCCCCGCTGAGCTGGATCCAACCAGCGCGCGCCGGGCGCGTATGTGCCCGAGCGCACAATGTGACGAGCCTCACGAAGGGAGGAGGGGAGCCTCAGGCTGGCTTGCTGGCGCTCAAAAGCAGGTTGTAGAAGAGCTGGGCGGGGAGCCGCGGCTCGAGCAGCGCCGTATCCACGCGCTGGAGGGCGATGTAGCTTCGGTAGCCGAAGTGGCGCCAGCGGAACGGCACCTCATCCGGCTCCGCCGAACCCTCGAGCGAGCGCAGCGTCCAGCCCCAGGCGTTGGCGAGGAGCTCCTCCCCGCGCACGCGGCCCTGGATGAAGCCGGCGCCGGAGATCAGATCCTCGAGCGTCCCCGGGTCGAAGGCGTGGACGTCCACCTCGGGCTCGAGCTCGTGGCCGTCGGTCGCTTCACTGTGGTCGGCGTTCGCCGCCCCCGCGCGCATCGCGGTTCGCCACAGCGGCGCCAGCAGCGCGCCCACGCGCTTGGGCACGGTCGCGATCCGGTCGCCGTACTGCGAAGGCTCCCCGCAGAAGGCGACCACCCCTCCGGGTCGGAGCACGCGGTTGAACTCGGCGAACGCGGCCTCGAGGTCGGGGATGTGGTGAAGGATCGCGTGGCCGAGGACGAGGTCGAAGCTGCGGTCAGCGAACGGCAGGGACTCGGCCTCGGTGACGGCCGTGGTCACCTCCAGGCCGAGGGCCTCGGCGGAGCCCTGGAGCGAGCTGAGCATCCCGGCCGAGATGTCGGTGGCCGTGAGGCGCTCGATCGTCCCCACCTGCATCAGGTTGAGCCCGAAGTAGCCGGTCCCGGCGCCGATCTCGAGGGCGTCACCGAAGGTGCCCGGGTGGCCTCCGAGCGCCTTTGCCAGCTTGGCCTGGACCTGCTCCTGGCCGACATCGCCGAAGTCGATACCCCACTTCGCGTCGTACTCGGTCGCCGCCGCGTCGTGGTAGCGCGTGTTCACGTCCTTGATGTGCTCGGGCGTGGCCGAGGGGGCGGCGGGCATCGGGGGCGGAATCGTAGCCCCCGCTCTACCCTCCCGCGCCATGACTCACGTCCAGCAGCACCAGCCGGCGGGCGTGCCGGCGCTCGAGCTCACGGGCGAGCGCACGCTCCCCGACGTGCCCGACGAGAACTACTGGTACCGGCGCCATCTCGCGGTGTACGAGTGGATCGCCGGGCGGGTGGGCGGGCTGAGCGTCGCCGACCTCGCCTGCGGGGAGGGCTACGGATCCGATGTCCTCGCAAGAGCGGCCGATGAGGTCGTGGGTGTGGACGCGAACCCCGAGGCGCACGAGCACGCGCGCCTGCGCTACGCGCGGCCGAACCTGCGCTTCGAGCGCGACCTGGTCGAAAGCTATGCGGGCCCGTGCGACGCGATCGTCTTCCTCCAGACGATCGAGCACATCCACGATCCCGGCGCCCTCCTGCGCGGGTTCGCCAGGGCCGCGCCCGTCGCCTACGTATCGACGCCGAACCGGCTGACCCTCGCTCCCCCCGGGGCCGAGAAGTCCGACAACCCCTGGCATCTGCGCGAGTACACGCTGGGCGAGTATCGGGAGCTCCTGGAGCCCTGCTTCTCCCGGGTGGAGGTCCTGGGCCTCTTCCACGCGCGCAAGCTGCGTGCCCATGAGCTGGCCCTGAAGGCGGGCTGGGACCGCGTGCACAAGGCGCTGCGCATCACGAAGCCGTTCTACGACCGCTTCACGCCCGCGATCTCGGCCGGCGACTTCGGCCTTCTCGACGGCTCCGAGCGCGACCTCGACGGCGCGCTCGACTTCGTCGCCGTCTGCCATGCCTAGGCACCCCCGGGGTCAGACCGCGTGATCGCCCCCGACTCAGGGGGCGAGGCCCCTCTGGGGGATTTGGCGATCGTCCTTCACAGTCATATGCCGTACGTCGAGGGTTACGGCACATATCCGTTCGGCGAGGAGTGGCTGTTCGATGCGGTCTGCCGCTCCTACCTGCCGGTGCTGGACATCGCCCGCGATGTGACGGTCACCGTCACGCCGGCCCTGGCCGACCAGCTCGAGGCCCCGGGGGTGGCCGAGCGGCTGCGAGCATTCGTGGCGGAGTACCGCGTCGCCTCGGCCGAAGCCGATGCCTCGGACGCCGACGCCGAGCTGCGAGGTGCCTGCGCCGCCGAGGCTGAGCGCTACCGCGCCGCGCATCGACGGCTGGACGAGATGGGAGACGACCTGCTCGCGCTCTTCCGCCGTCCCCTGGAGGAGGGGAGGGCCGAGCTGATGGCGTCGGCTGCCACGCACGCGGTGCTGCCGCTGCTGGCAACCCGGGCGGGGGCGCGGCTCCAGATCGACGCGGGGCTGCGCTCTCATCGCCGCCGCTTCGGCGAGCCGGCGGGTTTCTGGCTACCGGAGTGCGCCTATGAGCCCGGCGCGGAGCGGCTGCTGGCCGAGAGGGGCCTGCCCTGCTTCTGCGTCGATCAGTCCGCGCACGAGACCGGCCTCGCGGCCCTCACCCCCGCGGCGACCCGCGAAGGACCCGTGGCCCTCACGATCGACTGGGAGGCGATCCAGTGGCTGTGGTCCGGTGCCGGCTATCCGTCCGATCCAGGCTACGCGGACTTCCACCGCAAATCGCTGCGGGGCACGAGGCCGTGGGCGATCTCCGGGGAGCCCTACGACCCCGCCGTCGGGGCACGGCGGGCGCGCGAGCAGGGCCGCGAGTTCATCGGGTCGATCGCCCGGCGCCTCCAGGACCACCTCGACGAGCGCGGCCGGCCCGGCCTCTGCGTGTTCGCGATCGACACCGAACTGCTGGGCCACTGGTGGTGGGAGGGGCCCGAGTGGCTGGCGGAGGTCGTGGAGGGCGCGGCCGCGGCCGGGGTCGACCTCGTCAGCGCGAGCCGGGCGCTGGAGCGCCACCCGGCCACCGAGCGGGAGTTGGTGGCCTCGACCTGGGGCGAGGGCAAGGACCTGCGCACCTGGGACTCGCGTCCGGTCGCCGACCTCGCATGGGCTGCCCGGCGCCTCGAGCTCCGGCTGATCCGCGGGGTTCGCGGAGGGCTCCCCGCCGAGGTCGCCGAGCGTGCCACGCGGGAGCTCCTGGCCCTCCAGGCCAGCGATTGGGCCTTCCTCGACTCGCGCAAGCAGGCCGGCGACTACGCCTACGGGCGCGCGGTCGCCCACGGTGAGGGCATGCTCGAGGCCATACACTCACGGGCTCACCCCGACGGGCGCCTGCGAAGCCTGGCGCCAGATCTGAGCCTCGCTCCCCTGCTAGAGCCGTAGTCATGAGCCGTGTACTGATCCTCTCCTGGGAGTACCCGCCACTGATCGAGGGTGGCCTCGCCCGCCATGTCCGCAAGCTCTCCGAGGCGCTGGTGGACCTGGGAGCGGAGGTCCACGTGCTCACCCGCGGCGGTGAGGAGTCCCCTGCCGAGGAGGTCGCGGGCGGAGTCCATGTCCATCGCGTGATCGAGCCCACTCGGCCCACCGATCTCAGCGAGTTCGTTGCCTGGGTGGAGCGGATGAACGCCGACATGCTGGCCGCGGGCGTCGAGCTGGGGGACCGCTTCGACTTCGACCTGGTCCACGGCCACGACTGGCTCGTGGCCATGGCGGGTGACCATCTCGCCAGGCGCTTTGACACGCCGCTCGTGACCACCGTCCACGCCACCGAGTACGGGCGCCACCAGGGCTGGGTCGACAAACACCCTCAGTCGCACATCCATGGCGTGGAGCGGTGGATGACGAATCGCGCTGACCGCGTGATCTGTTGCTCGTTCTACATGCGCGAGCAGATCGCCGACGTCTTCGGCGTGCCCGACGAGCGGATCTCGGTGATCTGGAACGGGATCGACCCTGAGGACCTCCAGCCCCAGGACGAGGCCGGCCTGCGCCGCCTTCGGGCCGAGTTCGCCGCTCCCGAGGAGAAGCTCGTACTCCTGATCGGGCGCCTGGTCTACGAGAAGGGGTTCCAGCTCGCCCTGGAGGCGATGCCGCGTTTGATCGAGCGCCATCCCGGCACGCGCTTTTTGGTCGCCGGCTCCGGCACGCACGAGCAGGAGCTTCGGCGCCAGGCGAAGGAGCTCGGGCTCATGGAGCACGGCAGCTTCCTCGGATGGATGGGCGACGACGTCCTGCACTCGCTCTACCGCATCGCCGACGTGTGCGTCGTGCCCTCGATCTACGAGCCCTTCGGGCTGGTCGCGCTCGAGGCGATGGTCTCCGGCTGCCCTTGCATCGTCGCCGACACCGGCGGCCTGCGCGAGGTCGTCCCGCACGGCGAGGCGGGCCTGCGCTTCACCGTCCGCGACCCCGACTCGATGGCGGAGATGGTCGAGCGCGTGTTCAGCGATCGCGAGCTTCGCGAGGGACTGATCGCGGAGGCCGCGGAGCACGTCCTGCGCTTCGACTGGGCCGACGTGGCCGCGCGGACGGCCGAGATCTACGGTGAGCTCGCCCGCGTCGGGCGCACCTGACGCGCGCCTTCCCTAGCGGCGCCGTACCAGCAGCTCCCGGACTCCCGCCGCCACCGTCGCCGGCTCCCGCCTGAGCTGCTCGTTGGTGAATCGGGCGACTTCATAGCCGTTGAGCTTCAGCCAGAGATCCCGCTCGCGGTCCCGGAATAGGCGACCCGGCCGCCGTGGGCCGGCCAAGAGTCGGTCTCGACGACCAGCCGCTCGGCACGCCAGAGAAAGTCCACCGTATATGGCCCCAGCTCCTGGTTGACCTCCGGCAGCGGGATCCGGTAGCGCCGGCAGATGGCGAGGAACAGGCTCTCCTGCTCGGAGCGGGTGCCGTCGGTGGGGAGGTCGAGGGGTAGGCGGTCGTACTCGGCCTGGCGCAGGGCCTCGCGGTAGACGTGGGCGGGGGCGATGCGGCGCAGGTCGCACAGGGTCCGAGTAGGACGCGTGACCGGGATGCGAGCCCTAAACGTGGTCTGGCTGGGTAGGAGAATGGCCCGGTGGATCACCAGGCCGTTGCGGCGTGCCCTGCCCCCGCTCGTCGGGACGGTGATGTGGATCGGGCCGTCATCGGGCTCCAGCAGCTTCCACAGGTAGGCGGCGCTCAGGTGGCTCAGCAGCGTTCGGGACCCACCGGCCAGGACGGCCGCCATCCAGAAGCCCTCTCGGGCGAGGTCGGTGTGGCCGACTGCGTAGACGCCGCGGTGGAGGCGGTGCAGGCGCCCGGAGCGCGACCAGGCGCTGATCGTGCCTGAGGAGAGCCCGATCTCGACCAGCTGCTCAGTGGTGATTAGCCCATGCTGACGCCCCGCCACACGGGCAATGAGGGCGTCCCACCCTCGATTGGCGAGTTTCCTCGACACGTCTGAGGTAAGTCGCCAACGCTGCGATTCTCGCCCCCCCTCGGGAAGCGCACCGTGGCTCAGGTCCCAGGGGCCGGCCCAGGGGGCGCCGGCTCGACCGGATGCGCCCAGCGCAGGGTCTCGGGCTCGTCCCGCATCCTGATCACCCGCGCGGGAGCGCCGGCCGCCACTGCGTTTGCGGGGACGTCCTTGGTTGCCACCGCGTAGGTGCCGAGAACCGAGTTGTCGCCGACGGAGACGCCGCGCAGCACGCACGCTCCGTAGCCGATCCACACGTTCGAGCCGACCGTCACGGGCTCCTTGTAGATCCCCTGAGCCCGGATCGGGCGCTCGACCTCCGTGATGCCGTGGTCGAAGTCGATGAACATCGAGCGGTCGGCGATCACGCACTGCTCCCCGATCCGGACGTCCTTGTACGCGGAGATCGTGCAGTCCTGGCCGAGCACCGACTTCGGCCCGATCGTCACCTGCCCCTCGTGGCAGCGAATCTTGGTCCCGTCCCCGATCCACACGAAGCGGCCAAGGCTGAGCTTGCCGGTCTCGCCGATTTCGATCTCCAGGTTGCGACCGAGGAAGACCGGTCCGTCCGTCTCCCAGCGCCGCCCGCCCCGGGTGAGGTATCGGCGCCAGAGGTAGCGCCACAGCAGGCGCCCGTACCGGGCGTTGAGCATCCCGTGGGAGGCGAAGAAGCGCAGAGAGCGGATCAAGGCGGCGTGGAGCCTAGAGGCTTGATGTGGGTAACCCGTGTGCGCGGGGGCGCTGTCCGGGCGTCATCCGTGTGCGCGGGGAACCGACATCACGCCTCTAGACTGCCACGCCCGATGGGCGAATCGACCAGGCAAGCCGAGCGTCCGCTCGCCGAGCGGGTGCTGGCCGGTGAGGGACGCGCGCTCGCGCGGGCGATCAGCCTGGTCGAGAACCGCGACCCTGCGGGCGACGAGCTGGTCGCCGAGCTCTACCCGCGCACGGGCAACGCCCGCATAGTCGGACTCACCGGCCCCCCCGGCGTGGGGAAGAGCACGCTGATCGGGGCGCTCACGGCGTCGTTGCGCGAGGACGGCAGCGAGGTCGGCGTGCTGTCGGTCGACCCCTCCAGCCCGTTCACCCAGGGCGCCGTCCTCGGGGACCGGATCCGCCTGACCGACCACTTCCTCGACCCCGGCGTGTTCATCCGCTCGATGGCGACCCGGGGCTCGCTGGGCGGCCTGGCTGAGGCGGCGCTTCAGGCGGCGCTTCTGATGGACGCCTCCGGCAAGGGCCACGTGCTGGTTGAGACCGTCGGGGTGGGCCAGGGCGAGATCGACGTGGTGGACCATGCCGACACGATCGTGCTGGCGCTGATGCCGGGGTCCGGCGACTCGATCCAGGCACTCAAGGCCGGCGTGATGGAGATACCCGACGTGATCGTCGTCAACAAGTCCGATCACCCGCTGGCCGACACGATGGTCCGCGAGGTACGGGCTGTGCTGGCGCTGGGCCCCGATCGCTCCTGGCGCGTGCCCGTGGTCAAGACCGAGGCCACTCGCGGGGAGGGCATCGCGAAGCTCCGCGAGGCCATCGACGAGCACCGCGCTCTGATCGAGGCCGAGGGGACGCTGGCGGAGCGCCGGGCCCGCAACCTCCGTGCCGAGGTGATCGGGATCGCGACCTCGCGACTACGGCGCGACCTCGAGCGGAAGGCTCAGGAGGATCCGGAGTGGGAGGCCCTCCTCGACAGCGTCGTGAGTCGCCGGACGGACCCGGCGAGTGCCGCGCGCAAGCTGCTAGAAAGGATGGAAGATGGCTGAGGCGACCGATACCGCGACCGACTCGGGACCCTCCTCGGAGGAGGTCGTCGGCTGGGCCGGTTACAAGCTCGACGAGATCGCAGGGGGCAACGTCGGCAAGGTCGAGGGCGTCTACGTTGATGCCGAGAGCGGCAAGCCAGAGTGGCTCCTCTCGCGCATGGGCCGCTTCGGCCACTTCTGTCTGGTGCCGGCCCGCGACGCCGTCGCCGTCGCCGGCCACGTCTGGGTGCCCTACGCCCGCGACCAGATCCGCAAGGCCCCCAAGATCGAGCCGAAGTCGGGTCTCACGCGCGCCAAGGAGGTCGATCTGCTGGCCTTCTACGGGATCGGAGGCGAGGCCGGGCGTGCCGCGGACATCGCCTCGCGGGGTCCTCAGGAGATCACGGCGAAGCCAGCGGCCTGAGCCGGGCTGCGCTGCGGTCGGGCTTGTCTTCCTAGGCGGCGGCTGACCAGTCGTAGGGATGAGGCCCGGAACCGGCGGGGCGCAGGTGCACCACCCTGTTGCGGCGGCCGTATTCGTTGCGGACGACCTTTACCTCCGACCACTCGTCGAGCGCGGCGAAGGCGTCGGTCAGCTGCAGCGCGAGCCTCGAGGGCTTGCGGTTGCGGCGCGACGTTCTTTCCTCCAGTGCCATGCGGACCCCTCTCGTGGGTGGCAGGAACGGGGCAACTCTAGGCCCGGGATTGGACGTTAAAGGGGCCCGAGGCCGGAAAACCGCATGAGGAAGCCGCAAAAAGGGCAAAGAACCGCCGTCGCGGGGCGATCCGCAAGCGATGGTGTAGTTCGCCTCAGCAGCCGAGCTGGCGCGCGATCACCATCTGCTGGACCTCGTCAGTCCCCTCGCCGATCGTAAGGATCTTGGCGTCGCGGTAGAAACGGCACACCGGGTACTCCTCGATGTACCCGTAGCCCCCGTGGATCTGCACCGCCTCCTCAGCGGATCGCACGGCGAGCCGTCCCGTCTTCAGCTTCGCCTGCGCCGCGGTGAGCGTAAACGGCTCGCCCCGGTCCTTGAGGATCGCCGCCTTGTAGGTCAGAAGGCGCGCGGCCTCGATCTCCGTTGAGATGTCGGCGATCTTGGCCTGGATGGCCTGGAACTTGGAGATTGGCTGGCCGAACGCCCGCCGCTCCTTCGCGTACGCGATCGCCTCGTCGAGGGCGCCCTGCGCTAGTCCGAGCCCCATGGCGGCCACCCCGATGCGCCCCCCGTCGAGGATGTGCAGGAACTGCTTGAAGCCGTCGCCGCGGCGTCCGAGGAGGTTCGCCTCCGGCACCCGGCAGTCGTCGAAGGTGAGCGGCCTGGTGTCCGAGGCGTTCCACCCCATCTTCCGGTAGGCCTCGCCTACCTCGTAGCCGGGGGTCCCGTTGGGAACGATGATGTTGGAGATCTCCGTTGCGCCCTCGCCGCGGCCGGTCACTGCCGTGATCGAGACGCAGCCCGTGATGTCGGTGCCGGAGTTGGTGATGAACTGCTTGGAGCCGTTGATCACCCATTCGCCGTCGGCGAGCGCCGCCGTCGTCCGTGTGGCGCCCGCGTCGGAGCCTGCTTCCGGCTCGGTGAGCCCGAACGCCGCCAGCCTGCGGCCCGAGCACAGCTCGGGCAGCCACTCGTCTCGCTGTGAGTCGGTTCCCCAGAGGTGGATCGGCATCGTTCCGAGCGAGGTATGGGCGGCGACCGTGATCCCCACGGAGGAGTCGACGCGGGCCAGCTCCTCGATCGCGAGCGCGTAGGTCAGGCTGTCGGCGCCGCCGCCTCCGTACTCCTCCGGGAACGGGATCCCCATCAGGCCCAGCTCGCCCATCTTGGCGACGATCTCGTATGGGAAGCTCTTCGTCCGGTCGAGCTCCTCGGCGACCGGGCGTACCTCCTGATCTGCGAAGTCGCGGACGGTGTCGCGCAGCAGTCGCTGCTCGTCGGTGAGATCGAAATCCATGGACGGGGAACTTAGACGCTGGGCGGGCGCCTGAGGCTTGCCGGCGACGCCCGCCGGCGTCACCGGCGGGACCCAGCGAGCGCCGGCGCTAGCGCGAGAGGTCGCGAGCCAGCGCCGTCAGCAGACGAACGCCCACGCCTGTGGCGCCGGTCCCCACGTACTCGCGGCCGGTGTCCCAGGCCGTCCCCGCGATGTCGAGGTGGACCCAGGGCTTCTCATCCACGAACTCCTCGAGGAACGAGCCGGCGTAGATCGTCCCGGCCTTGCGCTTGCTCGAGGAGTTTGTGAGGTCGGCGTACTTGCCCTTCGTCAGCTCCTTGTACTCCTCGTGTAGCGGCAGGCGCCAGGCCAGCTCGCCCGCGCGGTCTCCTGCGGCGCCGATGGCGGCGGCCCAATCGTCGTCGTTGGAGATCAGCGCGGTGTAGGTCGAGCCGAGGGCGACGACGACCGCCCCGGTCAGCGTCGCGAGGTTGACCACCCGCTCCGCGCCCAGCTCGCGGACGCAGTAGGTGAGGGCATCGGCCAGGATCAGCCGTCCCTCGGCGTCGGTGTTGTTGACCTCCACCGTCTTCCCGTTGAGCTGGGTGATGATGTCGCCGGGGCGGGTTGCGGTCCCGCTCGGCATGTTCTCCGTCGCTGGGATCGCTGCGACGACGTTCAGGGGAAGGCCGAGCTCGGCGATCGTCGCGACCGCCTCCAGTACGGCGGCGCCGCCCGACATGTCGAACTTCATCTCCTCCATCTTCTGAGAGGGCTTGATCGAGATCCCGCCGGAGTCGAACGTCACCGCCTTGCCGACAAAGCCCACCGGCGGCTGGCCCTCGGCGCCGCCGGAGTAGCGCAGCGCGATCAGGGCGGGCTCGGCGGCGGTGCCCTGCGAGACGGCCACGAGGCCGCCCATACCTGCCTCCTCCATCCCCGCGCGGTCGATCACGTCCACCGCGACCGGCTCGAACGCCACCGCGATCTGGCGGGCCCGGTCGGCGAGGTAGGTGGGGTTCAGGATGTTGGCCGGCAGGTCCTGGAGCTCGCGAGCCCGGTTGGCACCAACCGCGCTGGCCCGGGCGAACCGGGCCTCGGCGGCGAGGGCGTCTGCATCCGCGCCCTCGGAGGCGACCAGCGCGAGGCGTTCGACGGCGCCGGGCTTGGCCTCGTCGTCCGCCGTGTGGAAACGTTCGAAGCGGTAGGACGCGAGGATCGTCCCCTCGACGATCGCCGCTGCGGCTTGGTGTAGCTCGATGTGGTCGGAGCCCTCCGGCAGCGCCCAGGCGACGGAGGACGCGTCGACGGCCTGCGCCTGCCTCAGGGCCACCGTGGCCGCCACCCGCAGTCGCTCCGGGGTCAGCTCCTCGCGCTTGCCCAGGCCGACGACGAGCAGCCGCTCGGCCGGCGACGGCCTCAAGAGCGTTGTCTTCTTGAAGGCGGTCTTGACGTCGTTCGCGCCCGGAACTTCAGCGATCGCGGCGGGCACGCTCTCGCCGTCCGGGAGTCCCAGGACCTCGAGGTCAGCCTCCACGGCCCCGGTGAGCACGTCAACCTGCATCAACGGGTGTTCTAGCATTGCCAACCCCTCAGCCCCGCCCCGGCCGTCCCCGGGGCCGCCCCGAGAAGGAGCAAGCAAATGACCCAGACCGTGATCCTCGGAACCGCCCGGACCCCCTTCGGGAAGATGGGCGGCGCGCTCGCCTCGAAGAGCGCCACCGAGCTCGGAGGACACGTCCTCGCCGCTGCGCTGGAGCGCTCCGAGGTCGCTCCCGACGAGGTCCAGCAGGTCATCTTCGGACAGGTCCTGCAGGCCGGGCAGGGGCAGATCCCATCGCGCCAGGCCCAGATCGAGGGCGGGATCCCCAAGGAGGTCCCCTCCGAGACGGTCAACAAGGTCTGCGCCTCCGGCATGCGCACGATCGGGCTCGCCGACCAGGCGATCCGCGCCGGCGACCTGGAGGTCGCCGCCACGGGAGGGATGGAGTCGATGAGCGGCGCGCCGTACCTGCTCCCGCAGGCCCGCTTCGGCTTCCGGATGGGCGATGCGAAGGCGATCGACGCGATGACCCACGACGGCCTCACCAACCCCTTCACCGACAAGCAGATGATCAACGAGGCGAGCGAGGTCTCGAACGAGCTCGAGATCACCCGTGCCGACATGGACCGCTGGGCCGCCCGCTCGCACGAGCTCGCTGCGAGGGCCACCGACGAGGGCCGTCTGGCCGAGGAGATCGCCTCGGTCACGGTGAAGGGCCGCAAGGCCGAGAGCGTGGTCGAGGCCGATGAGGCGATTCGTCCGGACTCGACGGTCGAGACGCTGGCGAAGCTCAAGGCGATCGGCGGCGACGACGCCACCCACACCGCGGGCAACGCCCCTGGCGTAAACGACGGCGCCGCCGCCGTGATCGTGGCCTCGGAGGAGTGGGCGCGGAGCAAGGGGCGGGAGCCGCTCGCGAAGGTCGTCTCCTACGGCACCGTCGCAGACGATTTCCCCTACCTCGCCCGCACCCCCGCCAAGGCGGCGATCGCCGCCCTCGAGAGGATCGGCAAGTCGCCCGAGGACGTGGACCTGTGGGAGATCAACGAGGCCTTCGCCTCCGTGGCGATCAACTCGGTGCGGATGCTGGGGGTTGACGACGCGAACGTGAACGTCAACGGCGGCGCGATCGCTCTGGGGCATCCGATCGGCGCCTCCGGCGCACGGATCACCGGCGCGCTCGTCCACGAGCTCCGTCGCCGCGGCGGCGGCCTGGGTGTGGCCGCGATCTGCTCGGGCGGCGGACAGGGCGACGCGATCGTCCTCGAAGTCAACGGCGGCTAACCCAAGATCCGCGGCTCCGCGGAGCCGTTTGGGTCGCGTGGCACGCCTGCGTATGCCTCTCGGCACTCATGTGAGGCATACGGCACACGCTAGCCTGTATGCCTATGGCCGTGAAGCGCACAAGCCTCAACCTCGACATGGATCTGGTCGCCGAGGCCAAGAAGGAACTGGGCACCGAGCGGACCACCGACACCGTGCACGCCGCGCTGCGCGAGGCGGTCAACCTCGCCAAGCGCCGCGCGCTCGCCCGGCACGACTTTCCGGGCCTCACACCCGAGTCCATCGAGGAGATGCGCCGGCCCCGCACGTTCGACTGATGGAGCTGGCCGATACGAGCGTTTGGGCGTGGACGCGACGCCGCAGCCTGGGCGCCTTGCGCGAGTGGTTCGACAGCGAGGTCGGGGCGGGCCGGATCGCGACCTGCGAGATGGTGAAGCTGGAGCTCTTGCACGGTGCTCGGGACCAGGCTGAGTTCGACATGCTCGACGATCGCTTCGGTGGGCTTCCCGATTGCCACATCGGCCCGATCGAGTGGGCGCGCGCCCGCGGCGTGTACCGCCGGCTCGCCGCCGTCTCGCCCGGTTTCCAGCGCACCGTGGGCCACCCCGACCTCCTCATCGCCGCGGCCGCCGAGTCCGCCGGCGTCACCCTCCTCCACTACGACAGCGACTACGACGCCATCGCCGAGATCACCGGACAGCCGGCACGCTGGGTCGCCCCGAGGGGCAGCCTCGGATGAGCCGTGCGGCCGCCTTCTTCGACCTCGACAAGACCCTCATGGCGGGGTCGTCGGGGATGGTCTGGGCGCGCATCTCCTACGACGCCGGCGGCATCACGCGCCGGATGATGGCCCGGTGGGCGGTGGACCACCTCCGCTACCGCCTTCGCGGCCAGAACGACGAGGCTG
The DNA here is from genome assembly GCA_963807385.1 of uncultured Solirubrobacterales bacterium. GTDB lineage: Bacteria > Actinomycetota > Thermoleophilia > Solirubrobacterales > 70-9 > JBDTSW01. The sequence goes on along the minus strand of CAWEBQ010000002.1, from coordinate 1,131,696 downwards.
CCACCCGGGTCATGGAGGAGGTTCAGGACCTGCTCCGTGGCACCCCGGCGCGCGAGCTCGAGCGCCTCGGCCCCCTCGTCCTCGCGGGTGTCCTCCCTCGGATCTACCCGGAGATGCTCGACGAGGTCCACGCCCACCAGGACGCGGGCCGGGCGACGTTCATCGTCTCCGCCGCCGGCATCGAGCTGGTCGAGATGCTGGCCCAGGTCCTGGGGATGGAGGGCGGGATAGGAACCCGCTACGAGGTGGATAGGGAGGGCCTGTTCACCGGCGAGCTCGACGGCCCGTTCATGTACGGCGAGGGAAAGGTCGAGGCGATCAGGCGCTACGCGTCGGAGCACGACCTCGACCTGGCCGAGTCGTTCGCCTACTCGGATTCGGCCTCGGACCTGCCGATGCTCCGCGCGGTGGGGAACGCCGTGGTCGTCAACCCCGACGAGGAGCTCCTCGGCGCGGCTCGCGGCGAGGGCTGGCGGGTGATGCGCTTCGAGAAGCTCGGCCGCAGGCTCATCGTCGCGGGCGCCGCGGTCACCGCGCTCGCGGTTGGCGGCATCGGCAGCGTGCTCGCCTCGCGCCGGACGTCCTCGAATAGGGTCCGTGTACGCCGTGGACGAGCAGCTCGCATTCGCCGGTAGCGCCCGCCTCGCCGAGCTCCTGCGAGCCCGGGAGATCTCCTCACGGGAGTTGACTGAGCTCTACCTCGCCCGGATCGAGCGCCTCGACCCCAAGCTGAACGCCTTCCTCTACGTGAGCGGCGAGAAGGCGCTCGCGCAGGCCGACGATGCCGACCGTCGGCTGGGTGCCGGGGAGGAGGCGCCGTTCCTCGGGGTGCCGCTCGCGGTCAAGGACGTCGAGGACATCGAGGGCGAGCCAACCCGCCTCGGGACCGACGCTTTTGACGGAACGGCGAGCTCGGACTCACCGATGGTCGCCAGCCTGCGCCATGCCGGCGCGGTCTTCCTGGGCAAGACCAACCTGCCCGAGCTGGCGATCTGCGGGTTCACCGAGTCGAAGACCAACGGCATCACCCGCAACCCCTGGGACACCGAGCGGACGTCGAGCGGATCCAGCGGAGGCAGTGGGGCGGCGCTCGCCGCCGGCCTCTGCGCCGCCGCCTCAGCCTCGGACGGCGCGGGATCGATTCGCAACCCAGCCGCCTTCTGCAACCTGTTTGGCCTGAAGCCTCAGCGCGGCCGCATCCCGATGGGCGCCCACGAGCACTGGCGCGGGATGTCCGTCACCGGCTGCGTCACGCAGACGGTCCTCGACACCGCGATCTGGCTCGATGCCACGATGGCCGCCGGCGGGGCGCCCGGAGCCCCGCCGCCGCCGGATCGCCCGTACGCGGAGGAGGCCCTCACCCGGCCCGAGGGGCTGCGGGTGGCGCTGTCCACCAAGCCCGTGCGCGCCGTCGCGCCCCCGGTCGTGACCGACGAGGTGAAGAGGGGTGTCGCCGACGCGGGCGAGCTCCTGCGCTCCCTGGGGCACGAGGTCCGGGAGGCCGATCCGGCCTACGGGATGGCGGGAAACCACATCGCCACCCGCTACCTCGGCGGCATTCACGACGACGTCGAGGCCGTTCCGCACCCCGAGCGGCTGGAGTCGCGAACGCGCGGGTTCGGCCGGCTGGGCTCCCTCTACCCCGAGCGCGCGATCCGCTCCGCGGTCGAGGCCGCCGAGAAGGACGCGCGCGCGCATCAACGAGTTCTTCGACAGATTCGACGTGCTGATCACCCCGGTGGTCGGCGAGGTTCCGTTTCCGGTCCGCCGCTGGGAGGGCAAGGGCGCGCTGCGCACCCTGCTGGGCATGAGCCGCCCCTTCTGCTTCGCCGGAATCTGGAACCACACCGGCCAGCCCGCGGCGGCGGTCCCCATAGGCTTCACGGACGAGGGCCTGCCGCGCTCGGTTCAGCTCGTCGCGCCGCCCGGCCGCGAGGACGTCCTGATCCAGGTGGCCGCCCAGATCGAGGCCGAGCGGCCCTGGGCCACTCGCCGCCCGCCCGTCTCCTAGGCCCTAGAGCCACCCCTGCTGCTCGGCGACCTCGATCGCCTTGGCCTCGACCGTGTCGAGCACGCCGAACTCGCCCTGCTTGCAATAGATCCAGGCCGCCATCAGCCCGTTTGTGACGCCGACGCCCAGGCTGCCGATCTGATCCGTGATGGGCGCGGGACGATCCGCGGCGGAGTCGTTCACGGCCACCAGGACCACGCAGACGGGGGTGGGGCTTCCCTCCGTGTGGATCGCGAGGCGCCGCCTCGGGCCGTCGCCGTCCCTGCGCCATACCGCCAAGGCCGCTCCGGGCGCCGGGTTCGACGGGAAGGCTGCGTGGTAGGCGAGCGCGTCCTCGTAGGGTGCCCCGTTGGCGAACGGATCGAGCTGGTCCTTCATCGAGCCGCCCGGGCTTTTCGGCTGGAGGACCTCCAACGGACGCCACGTCCTATCCCACGACGCTTCAGGGGGTGGGGCCGAGGGCCATTCCGGCTCGGGGAGGGCGATATCGAAGGCCTGCGGCCGGAGGCTCGCCAGCGCCGCGGCGCGCAGTTCGCGGGCTGCAAGGCACAGCAGGTCCACCGCGGCGTCCAGCTCAGGCCCGGGGGCGAGGAACTTATTCGCGTGCACGAACGTGAGGGTGCCGTAGCGGTAGTCGAAGCCACAGTCCCCGGCGTAGGCCTTGAGCGCTTCGCCGAGCGCACCCTGGATCAGGCCGGCGATGGGCCCCACGTCGATGCCGGCCCGCGTGATGACCTGCCAGCGCGGCGCGAGGCCGACGAGCCCGGCGACCGCACCCGCGGTGCTTTGGGCGCCGAGCCCCAGCTCCCCGGCGTCGAGGGCCTGGAACTCCGGCGTCGCCTCGAAACCCGGGGCGATGATGTACGGCTGCGGACCGTTGGTGATGATGAGAGCCTGCACCGGGGCGAGCGCCTCCGGCACCTTCACCGCCAGGCGCGTGTGCTGCTCCTCCGGTGACGTGCTGTCCCCGCTGCCGGACGAGTCGACGAATTCGTGGAGTACCACGCCCATCTCCTGGCCGTCCAGCTTGCCAACGCAGATGTTCGACCCGAGGTCGCCGCGGCTCTGGAGCGCGATCCCGAGGAGGGCGGCGTTGTCGGGGAGCATGTTCAGGTCCCGCTCCTGCGCCCACCCCGCGAGATCCGGACCCCGATTGGTGAAGAAGGACGAGATGCTGTCGCGCAGGCCCACGCTAATTACCCGGTACGTAGTTCGCTCGCCTGCGCGCGCACCAGGGCGATGTCGTCCGCGCTGACCTCGCGCTCGCGGTGGACCCAGGTTGCCATCAGGCCACCGCGGACCGCGACGCTCACCGCGTTGAGGTCCCAGGTGATGGGCATCGGGCGGTCCTCCACGCCGTTCTTCACGGGACGGATCACCCCGACGGCGCCACCGCCTCGGCCTTCGGTGTGGAGCGCAACCCGCTCGGTCCCGTTCTCGGCGGCCGTGCGGACCACCGCGTAGGCCTGACCGGGTACGGGGATACTCGGGAACGCGCGGTGGTAGGCGAGCGGGTCCTCGAGCTCGCCGCCGACCGCCGCCGCGACGCCGAAGGCGTTCGCCCGGAAGGGCTCACGAAGAGTCTCTCCGAGGCCGCCCACGGAGTCGCTTCCGAGGTCGGCGTCGCGCTCCACCTCGAAGCTGATCCCGAGGAACTTCTTCTTCTGGGGCCCGGGCGCGGGCGTGTCCTCCCAGGACGGGCGGGGGAGTGCCGCGTCGAACGACTGGGGCTCGGCTGCGGCCAGTGCCGTCTCGCGGAGCGCCTGAGCCAGCCCCCCAAGGCACTCGCACAGGCCATCCAGCTCCGCACCCTCCGCGTAGCTCTCGCCATGGATCAGGACCAGCGAGCCATAGTCGAACTCGAGCGCGAAGTCTCCGCTTACCGCGGCGAGGCGGTTGCCGAACTCGCCGGAGAGGAGGTCGCGCGCCAAGGCCTGGTCCGCGCCCGGCGCCAGGGTCATGCTCCAGCCCTCCCCGCCTGTGAACCCGAGCGCGCCCATGTCCGCCGCGACGTTGAAGCGGTCGGGCTCGTAATGGAGGTAGCGCAGGCGGAGCTCGCTCACCCGGGCCACACGCATCCTCTGAAGGGCCGCGACGGCCTCCGGCACGCGGGTCGCGACGTAGGTGTTCGGTGCATACCCGGTCTCCTGGTGGCCCGGGCGCGTGGCCGCCTTGATGTGGCACAGCGTGCCGACCTCGCCGCCCGGGAGCGCTCCATAGGCGAGGTTGGAGGGCTCGTCGAACGGGTGGGCGTAGTAGATGCCCTTCGGGGGAGTGGTGTCCATCCACTCCAAGCCGCGCTCGGCGGCATATGCCCGCAGGTCGGGCGGCTTTCCTCGCGCCCCGAGCGCGTCGCCGAGAAGCCCCAAGATCAGTCCCCCCGTCCCATCGGCGCGCCACCCTACCGGACGCGTCGCTCCCCGTCAACCAGCCAGCGTCTTTGCGTGACGAACTGCGCCGTTACGGCGCCGCGAGGTGCTAGGGTCGCCCACGGCGAGCAGGATTCGAGGGGGGTAATTGGATGAAGCGTCAGCGGGGAGTACTTCTGGGCATGGGCATGGGCGTTGCGGCCGCGGTCGCGGGCGCAACGCCGCAGGCTGCGTCGGCGGAGGAACGCTGGTGCGCTGCCCCCACCGCACCGCCATGCGTGGAGTCGGCGACCCTCAACGGCGCGCCCGTCACCGCCTCCGATCTCACCTGGGCGATCGACGTCAGCGACCACTCCGACGTCGAGAGCGACCGGTTCACGTTCGGCGTCGAGAGCAGGGTGAACGATGACTTCCTCGAGCTCGGCGCCGCGTCGCTCGACGACGTCTGGGTCATCAACTTCGACACGGGCGCCATCGTCCCGCGCGTCGCCACCGGTCGCGCGAGCGGGAGCCCGACCACGCTCTTCACGCGAACCGACGACGGCGACAGCACGTACCACGCAGCGTTCACCGGCACCCCGGTGATCACCACGCAGGAGTGCGACCAGTCCGTGCTTCCGTGGACCTGCGACGAGCCGGCGAGCGACGAGCGGATCGGCTACCTGGACGGGAGCGTCACCGACTACGGCGAGTGGATCGACGTCTCGCAGCGCCAGTCGATGTACGGGATCAACTACTTCACGAACGTCTCGGCGATCTCGAGCCCGCCCGACATCCTCCCCGACCCGAACTCGGACGGGAACCTGGTCTCCCTGCAGATGGCGAACTCCCATTTCCGGGTGGACGGGGTGACGGTGTTTCAGGGCTACGCGAAGGTGCGCCTGCCGAACACGTTCCTCGACGAGGTGTTCGACATCGACGACCCGACCTCCCTCAGCACGGATGGTCTTACCGCCAGCGTCGGCTCCGGCACCGGCACCGCGTCTGTCACCCAGGAGCCAGGCGCGCAGGCCATGCTCGTCGACGTCTCGGGCCTCACCTTCTCCCAGCGCCGGGTGAAGATCGCGACGGGGGACATTCGCCCCACCCGCCCGGGCGACGTCACCGCCGCTCGCCTTACGGAGAAGAAGGGCACACTTGACTTCACGGAGTCCGAGGCGCGTGGCTCTGAGATTCAGCGCTACCGCGCCGACTGCGAGGGGCCCCGCGCCGAGGAGGCGAGGGGGCTTGCAGAGTCCTCGCCGATCACGGTCAGGCCGCTGAAGCCCGGGAAGCGCTACGAGTGCAAGGTGAGGGCGATCGCCATCGCGGGCAAGGGCCCCGCGGCGACCGTCACGATCCCGCGGAGCCCGAACTAGGGCCGCAGCCTCCGGCGGCAGGCCTGGGCACCGGCCAGCGGCGGCCTTAGAATCCCGGCCATAGCCATCGAGCCCGACGCGCGTCGGCGCGCGCACCAGTGGCGGGAGGAGGCGTACTCCGCCAAGCCCGAGCGCGATGCGCCCTTCGAGACGATCTCCGGCCAGCCGGTCGAGCCCCTCTACACCGAGGAGGATCTTGAGGGCTGGGACGCCGACCGCGACCTCGGTCATCCGGGCGAAATTGCGAGCTCGGACTCGCCGATGGTCGCCCGCCTGCGCCATGCCGGCGCGGTCTTCCTGGGCAAGACCAACCTGCCCGAGCCGGCGATCTGCGGGTTCACCGAGTCGAAGACCAACGGCATCACCCGCAACCCCTGGGACACCGAGCGGACGTCGAGCGGATCCAGCGGAGGCAGTGGGGCGGCGCTCGCCGCCGGCCTCTGCGCCGCCGCCTCAGCCTCGGACGGCGCGGGCTCGATCCGCAACCCGGCGGCCTTCTGCAACCTCTTCGGCCTGAAGCCGCAGCGCGGGCGCATCGCCATGCGCCCGGCCGATCACTGGCGCGGGATGTCCGTCACCGGCTGTGTAACCCACACCGTGCTCGACACCGCGATCTGGCTCGACGCGACGATGGCCGCGGGCGGCGAGCCCGGTGTGGCACCGCCGCCTGGGCGTCCCTACGCGGAGGCGGCGGCCACTCCTCCCGACAAGCTTCGCGTCGCATTGTCGACCAAGCCAGTCCGCGCCGCCGCGCCCCCGGTCGTGACCGACGAGGTGAAGAGTGGTGTCGCCGACGCGGGCGAGCTCCTGCGCTCCCTGGGGCACGAGGTCCGGGAGGCCGATCCGGCCTACGGGATGGCGGGAAACCACATCGCCACCCGCTACCTCGGCGGCATTCACGACGACGTCGAGGCCGTTCCGCACCCCGAGCGGCTGGAGTCGCGAACGCGCGGGTTCGGACGGCTTGGCTCGCTGTATCCCGAGCGCATGGTCCGTTCCGCCGCCGAGGCTGCCGAGAAGGACGCGCGGCGCATCAACGAGTTCTTCGACAGATTCGACGTGCTGATCACCCCGGTGGTCGGCGAGGTTCCGTTTCCGGTCCGCCGCTGGGAGGGCAAAGGCGCCCTGCGGACGCTGATGGGCATGAGCCGGACGACCGCTGCCAGGACCCGGCGCGCGGGGCGGATCCGCTTCGACACCGGCAGACGAGGCCGTCGGCTCCGGCGAGGTACGTAGCAACTGGGGCCGCCTCGTCGCCCATCATCGTGAATCGCCTGACTCCGAACCGCCGTTACGAGTGCAAGGTGCGCGCCCCGGCGAAGGCCGGGAAGGGCCCCGCGGCAGCAGCAAGCCTGGCGAGGAGCCCCGGTTAGCGGCGCGGCCCTCGGGGTGCGGGTAGTGCAGATGCTCGACTGGATGTCGCCATGGGTCTGAAGCGCGATCCCGTGGAGCGGCGCGTTCTCGACGGCAGTGGCCAGGCCCTTCTCATGGGCCCACCCGGGGAAGGTTTCCTGGCCATGAGCCTCATAGCGGTGTAGCCTCGTCCCAACCAGCGGGGCGGATAGCCGGCAACGGAGGGAGGGTCTGATGGCGAACCAGGTGCGCGTCGGCGGGGGCAGGGGCCTGATCGCAATGTCGCTCGCGGCCGTCGCCGCCCTTGCCGTCCTCGCCGTCGTCGTCCCGGACTCCGGGCGGGGGGCGCGCGGCGCGACCATCTACGACTCGGGCGACATCATCGTCGCCGACTCCGTGAATAAGGCGCTCAAGGCGGTGGACCCGGTGACGGGTGCCGCGTCCCTGCTCTCCAGCGGATCGTTCGCCTTCCCCGCCGACGTCACCTTCGCCGATGACGGCGACATCTTCGTGGTCGATCGCGACGCCTTCGGGCGAACCGGGGGAATACGCCGGATCGACAGCATCACCGGGGCACAGACCGCTATCTCCAGCAACTCGATCTCGGACGCGGCAGGCGGCCAGGAGCTGTTCAAGAATCCGATCGCGATCGATCGCAGGGGGGACTCACTCTTCGTCGCCGACTACTCGCCCCCGCGGAGGGTGATCGAGGTCGACATCGCGACCGGGAAACAGTCGTCGGTCACAAAGGCGGGCGCCCTCGCCTCGCCGTTCGGCATCGTGGCGGCGGGCGGGGCCAAGCTGCTCGTAAGCGACGCCAGCGCCTACCACGACAACAAGGGGCGGGGGGCCGTCATCGAGGTCAATGCGAACTCCGGGAAGCAGGAGCCGGTGAGCAGGAAGGGCAAGTTCGTCTTCCCCCAGATGCTCACCATGATGGGTTCAAAGAGCGCTCTGGTCACGGACACAAACACATACTTGGCGCCGGGTGCGGTGTTCAAGGTGAACCTCCGAACCGGCGATCAGAAGACGCTCGCGCGCGGCGGGCCGCTGCGAAATCCCAGCGGGATCGCGCTGCTCGACAGCAACACGGCCGCCGTCGCCGACTACTACGCCCCCTCCGGAACCGGCGGGATCTACAGCGTCGACCTCGACACCGGCGACCAGACCCTGATCAACGGGACCGACCTCTCCAACCCGATCGGGATCCGCATCGCGCCCTGAGCCCGGGCCCGCGGACCACCCTCACTGGGAGGTGTCGCTTTCCCGCGCGGTCGGTGGCTAATGTGCCGGCCCAACCACTAATCGGGACCAGGGGGTTCATTATGTCTGTCCGTCGCATCAACGTGCTCGCGGTGACCACCGTCGTGGCGCTGGTCTGGGCGGTCGCGCCCGCCGCAGCCAAGGCGCCGGTTTCCTCGGAGGTGACGATGTCGATCCACGGGGCGAAGTTCAAGGGCAAGGTGACCTCGAGCGCAGCGGACTGCGTCGTTGGCCGCAAGGTGCTGATCAAGCGCAAGGACGGCCCGAACACGACGACCGTGGGGAAGACGTTCGCCTCGGAGAGTGGCAAGTACAGCGTCACCATCCCGATGCAGGGCGGGAACACGCTGTACGCGAAGATCAACCGCTACAAGACCCCAATGGGCACCGTCTGCAAGGGCGATCGCTCACCGTCGGCAGTCGCGTAGGCCTCGACTCGGGGGCCGCACCTCGAGATCTCGGGCCGGGTTGCCGCGTCTATGCGGCCACCCAGCCCTGCGCGCGCGCGTGGTTCCAGGCCTGCTGAGAGAGGGCGCCGATGGCGGCGGCGTCGATCTCGCCCGCCGGCGAGTACCGCCACGCGGCCATGAGCCCGCCCCCCACGGCGATCTGCGTCGATGCGGCGTCGCCACCGATCGGGATCGCCACATCGGGCGTGCCTTCGGTCACCTGAGAGATCACCGCGGTCAGCCCTCCCTCCGGTCCGCCGTGCGGGGTGCAGAAGGCGATGCGCCCGGTGCCCCCCGACTCGAGTTGAGCGCGGGCCACGGCGTACGCCCGCCCCGGCACCGGGGCAGCGGGGTGCGCCCGGTGGAAGGCGAGGGCGTCCTCGAGAGTTGCGCCGGTCGCCTGCGAGAAGTTCGCGACTGCCCCGCGATACGGCTCGCACAGCGGTTCGCCCAGGCCGCCGATGCCGTCGCTCGCGGCACGGGTGCTCGCCCCGACCTGGACCGACATCCCCATGAACTTCCTGGGCGGCGCCTGCTGCGGAGCCGCCTCGCTCAGCCACGCGGGCGCCGGCAGCTCGGCGTCGAACGCCTGGGGCCGCGCTGCCGCCAGGGCCGCCTCGCGCAGCGTGTTGGCGAGGCCGCCGAGCTGTTCGCATAGCGCGTCAAGCTCCGGCCCAGTGGCGTAGCCGTCGCCGCTACCCAGGAACAGCGTGCCCTGGTCGTAGACGAGGTAGAAGCGGCCTCCGAGCGCCCGGAGGCGCGCCCCGAAGTCGGTGCTCAGCAACTGCTGGAGCAAGGTCAGGTCCGTCCCTACCGCCGCTGCCATTCCCCATGCCGCGCCGCCGTTGAACCCGAGCGGTTCCAGGTCCACCTCCGAATTGAAGGCGTCGACCACGGGGCGCATGTAGTGGCTGGTGGCGTTGTTGGTCAGCTCGAAGCTCCGCAGCGAGCCCAGTGCCTCCGGAAGATTGGTCGCGATCCTCGTGTGGGCCGAGTGCGTCGTCTGCCCGCCTGAGGGTGAGTCGCTCGGAGTCTCGCCAGTCGCCTGCTTGACGTGGCAGAGTGCTCCGACCACGCCTCCGGGCAGCGACCCGTGCATGAGGTTGAAGTTGTCGCTGGACGTGTTGACTCCGCCCACTCCCAGGATCCGTGCCTCGTTGCCTACGTACGTCAGCCCGTGCCCGGCCGCGTAACTCTGCAGATCCGGAGCGTCCGCGTAGGACTGGACCTTGCTGGCCGCCGTGTCCATCGCGCGCTTGAAAAGACCCATCCGTTCCTCTCGTCGGTCTAGCCCACCGGATTTTCGATCAGGCCGGAGACGGACGCAGCCCGCCAGGACAGGGGAGTTGCCGCAGGCATTCCCCCGCCCGTTCGTGAACCCCCGGATCCCCCATGCGGGCCACCCTACACGGAGCGGCGGAGAAGCCGATGGCGGTGGGCGCTGGAGCATCCGCGTCAGCCACCGCCTGTCCACGGTCATCGGTCGAACCTACCCCGCCCCGGTCGCGGCTTCAGGCGCCCGTAGAATCCCGGCCATGGCCATCGAGCCCGACGCGCGTCGGCGCGCGCACCAGTGGCGGGAGGAGGCGTACTCCGCCAAGCCCGAGCGCGATGCGCCCTTCGAGACGATCTCCGGCCAGCCGGTCGAGCCCCTCTACACCGAGGAGGATCTCGAGGGCTGGGACGCCGACCGCGACCTTGGTCATCCGGGGGAGTTTCCGTATACGCGCGGTGTCTACCCGTCGATGTACCGGGGAAGGCTGTGGACGATGCGCCAGTTCGCCGGCTTCGGCACGGTCGAGGAGACCAACCAGCGCTTCCGCTACCTGCTCGACCACGGCCAGACCGGCCTCTCGACCGCGTTCGACATGCCGACGCTGATGGGGCTCGACTCCGACCACGCCCGTTCGCTCGGCGAGGTGGGGGTGGAGGGCGTCGCCCTCGACACCGTGGACGATATGGAGACCCTGTTCGACGGGATCCCGCTCGACGAGGTGACGGTGTCGATGACGATCAACGCCCCGGCGGCGATGCTGCTCGCCTTCTACGTGGTCGCCGCCGAGGAGAAGGGGATCACCCCGGATCGCCTCGGCGGCACGATCCAGACCGACATCCTCAAGGAGTACATCGCCCAGAAGGAGTGGTGCTTCCCGATCGACCCGGCGATGCGCCTGGTCACCGACATGATCGAGTGGTGCTCGGCCGAGATGCCGCGCTGGCACCCGATCTCGATCTCCGGCTACCACATCCGCGAGGCCGGCTCGACCGCCCAGCAGGAGCTGGCGTTCACGCTGAAGGACGGATTCACCTACGTCGAGCGGGCGATCGAGCGCGGGCTCGACGTTGACGATTTCGCCCCCCGCCTGAGCTTCTTCTTCAACGCCCACCTCGACTTCTTCGAGGAGATCGCGAAGTACCGCGCCGCCCGCAGGATCTGGGCCACCGAGCTGCGCGACACCTACGGCGCCACGACGCCCGAGGCTCTGCGAATGCGGTTTCACACCCAGACTGCGGGCGTCTCCTTGACCGCGCAGCAGCCCCTGGTGAACATCGTGCGCACGACGATTGAGGCACTCGCGGGCGTGCTGGGCGGCACCCAGTCGCTTCACACCAACTCCTACGACGAGGCGCTGGCCCTGCCGACCGAGGAGGCGGTTCAGATCGCGCTACGCACACAGCAGGTGATCGCGCATGAGACCGGTGTCACGAACACGATCGATCCGCTCGGCGGCGCCTACTTCGTCGAGAGGCTCACCGACGAGATGGAGGAGGCCGCGCGGGGATACTTCGACCGCATCGACGAGCTGGGCGGAATGGTTGAAGCGGTGAAGCGCGGTTACCCGCAGCGCGAGATTGCCGACGCGGCCTTCCGCTATCAGCATGAGGTGGACCAGCGCAAGCGGATCGTGGTCGGCGTCAACGAGTACGAGCTCGACGACGAGGAGCAGATCCCCACGCTCAAGATCGACCCCGAGATGGAGCGCAAGCAGGCCGGGCGGCTCGCCGCCACGAAGGCAGGGCGCGACTCCGGAGCGGTGGGTTCGGCGCTCGCGGAGCTCAAGGCGGCCGCCGCGAAGGAGGGGGAGAACCTGATGCCGTACTTCCTGGCCGCCGCGCGCGTTCGAGCCTCCGAGGGCGAGATGGTCGCCGCCCTCCAGGAGGTCTTCGGGACCTTCACCGAGCAGCCGGTTTTCTAGCCCGTCGCGTTTTCCCAGTCCCGAGCCGGGTATCCGGTTCCCATGACTGATCTCAAGGTGCAGCCGAGCGAAGTCGATGGCTGGGACGTCGTCAACGTGGAGGACGGAGTCGCGGTCACCAATCATCCGGACCGCGAGAGCGCCGAGGAGGCCGCTCAGATGCGTGCGCGCGAGGACTCGATCAGCGAGGACTCTGAGGGCGACGTGATCATCGACACCGAGAACCCCCACGGCATCGACGACGAGGAAAAAGGCGTAAAGACCGCGTTCCTGTCCCTCGGCGGGATGCTCGCGATCGTGGCGATCCTGGCCACCGTCATCGCCCTCATCGCGGCGCTTACCGGCTTCGGCTCTTAGCCTCAGCGGCTACGCTTTCCGCGCCGTGGAAGCCGCCGCCCGCAAGATCCGAGTCGTCGTGGCCAAGCCCGGCCTCGACGGGCACGATCGCGGGGCCAAGATCATCGCGCGTGCCCTCCGCGACGCGGGCATGGAGGTCATCTACACGGGCCTGCATCAGACGCCGGAGCAGATCGCCGCGACGGTGATCCAGGAGGACGCCGACGCGGTCGGCCTCTCGATCCTCTCCGGTGCGCACATGACGCTGGTCCCGCGCGTGGTCGAGCTCCTCAAGGAGCAGGGCGTGGAGGACGTGGTTCTCACGGTGGGGGGGACGATCCCCAGCGACGACATCCCGGAGCTCAAGAAGCTCGGTGTGGACGAGATCTTCACCCCGGGTTCTCCCACGGACGACATCGTGGAGTTCATTCGCGGCGCCGTGGGCGCGCGGGTCTGACTCAGTCCCTGCGTCAGCCTGGCGCACAGAGCGCGACGCCTGTCAGCGTGAGCTCCGAGTGTCCAGCCCGGGCCGGGGGCACCGATTGACTAGTCAGTCAAACATGTGTTCGAACCGGTTATGATCACCCGCCGCCGGGTAAGGGCAAGCGCCCTTCCCCCGGCTCGACCACAACCCCCACTGCCCGCCCAAGGAGGCTCGACTTGAAGATCTGTTGCCTCGTCAAAGAGGTTCCAGACGCCGCCGTACAGAAGCGGATCGACCCGGACACCAAACGGCTCGATCGCTCCGGCGAGAAGAACCTGAACCCGTTCGATACCCATGGCATCGAGGCCGCGATGCAGATCCGCGAGGGCGGCAACGCCGAGGTGGACGAGATCGTCGCCGTGACCATGGGCCCCGAGAGCGCCGTCCGCGCGCTCCACAAGGCCGTCGCGCTCGGCGCCGACCGCTCGGTGCATCTCACCGACGCCGGGCTCGAGGGCTCAGACGTCTGCGCCACCGGCTACGCGCTGGCCAAGGTGCTCGAGTCCGAGAGCCCCGACCTGGTGCTGCTGGGCCAGCAGTCGGACGACGGCGAGTGCTACACGATCGGGGCCGTCGTGGCCGACCATCTGAAGATGCCGTCGCTCACTCAGGTGATCAAGATGGACATCGCGGACGGCAAGCTGACCTGCCAGCGGCAGGCGGAGTACGGCTACGACACGGTCGAGATCGACCTGCCGGCCGTGATCTCGGTCGGCGATGCGATCAACGAGCCCCGCTACCCGAGCCTCAAGGCGATCATGGGTGCGAAGAAGAAGCCGCTCGATACGAAGGCCAACGGCGATGTCGGCATCGAGGCCGACCGGGTCGGTGAGGCCGGGTCCAAGACCGCGGTCCTCGCGATCAATCCGCCTGCCGAGAAGCAGGCCGGCGAGATCATCGAGGACGAGGACACCAACGAGACGGTCGAGAAGATCGTCGCCTGGCTCGACGAAAGGAAGCTGATTTAGATGGCGGGCATTCTCGTCTACGCCCTGCACTCCGACGAGGGCGAGTTCAACAACAACTCCCTGGGCGCGATCACCGAGGCCGCGAGGCTCGCCGGTGAGATCGGCGGCGAGGCGGCGGCGCTGGTCGTCGGCGACGTCGACGATGCCGCGGCCGCGGCACTGGGCAAGTACGGCGCGGCGAAGGTCTACCGCGCCAAGTCCGTGCCCGAGGGCCTCGCGCAGCCGGTCGTCGACGCGATGGCGAAGGTCATCACGGAGAACGACTACGGCTACGCGCTGTTCGGCGGCGGGCTGCTCGGCTTCGAGATCGGGGCCGGCCTCACCGCGCGGCTCGGCGCCGGGGTGACCATGGAGGTCACCGCGGTGAAGGCCGACGGCGGCAAGCTGGTCGCCGAGCGACCGGTGCTGCAGGACTCCGCGATCGTGGATGTCGGCTACCTCTCCGAGCCGGCGGTGATCATCGGACGCCTGAACGCGTTCGACGTGAAGGAGAACGGCTCCGGCGACGCCGAGGTCGTGGATGTCGAGGTGGAACTGTCCGAGTTCTCGACCAAGGCGCGGATGGTCACCCGCGGCGAGTCGGGCGACGAGGGCGGCGTGGACATCACCGAAGCCGACATCCTGGTCGGCTCAGGCCGAGGCTTCGGCGGCGAGGAGAACCTCTCCGTCGCTCGTGAGCTGGCCGGGGCGCTGGGCGGCGAGGTCGCCGCGACCCGCGCCATCGTCGATGCGGGCTGGATTCCCTACGCGACCCAGATCGGCCAGACGGGCAAGACCGTCGCCCCGAAGCTGTATCTGGGCGCCGGCGTCTCGGGGGCGATCCAGCACAAGGTCGGCATGCAGAACTCGGAGAACATCCTCGCGATCAACAAGGACCCGAACGCGCCGATCTTCGAGTACTGCGACCTCGGCGTCGTCGGCGATCTCCACAAGATCCTGCCGAAGCTGACCGAGGCGATCAAGGCGAAGAAGGGCGGTTGAGGGGAGCGCCATGACCGGCGTCGCACCAGCGGAGTTCCCGCCTCCGGTCTCACCGACCGAGGAGTTCGTCGGCGGGGTCACCGATCCCGAGGACGAGCGGATCGAGGTCGGCGTCGCCATCGTCGGGGGCGGCCCGGCGGGGCTGGCCTGCGCGATCCGCGTCATGCAGCTGCTCGAGGACGAGCCGGAGCTCGCCGAGTCGCTCGGCGAGGTCCCGGTCGCCCTGATCGAGAAGGGCAAGACGCCCGGCGCGCACACGCTCTCGGGCGCGAACATGCGCCCGTCGGCGATGCGCGAGCTCTTCCCCGGCCTCGATCCGTCCGATTGGCCGGTCTATCAGGAGGTTGAGAAGGACGCGGTCTACCTGCTGACCAAGGGCCACGCGCTGCCCCTGAAGCCGATGCCGCCGAACTTCCGCAACCACGGCAACTACGTCACATCGGTGGCCAAGCTCTCGCGCTTCCTGAACGAGAAGGCCGAGGAGGCCGGGGTCTACGTCCTGCCCGAGACGGCGGCAACGAAGCTGCTGGTCGAGGATCGCGTGGTCGTGGGCGTGCGCTCCGGCGACAAGGGCCGCGACCGCGAGGGCAACGAGCTCGGCAACTTCGAGCCCGGCTCCGACCTGGTCGCCAAGGCCACCGTCCTCGCCGAGGGCACCGCTGGCCACCTCACGGGCGCCGCGCTCGACTACTTCGACCTCCACGGCCACCTCCCTCAGCGCTGGGAGCTGGGCGTCAAGGAGGTCTGGAAGGTCGCCAAGCCCCTTGACCGGGTCATCCACACGATGGGCTGGCCTCTGCGCAAGCGCGCGAAGTGGAACGAGTTCGGCGGCAGCTTCATCTACCCGATGGGGGAGGACAAGATCTGCATCGGGATGGTCTGCGGCCTCGACTACACGGACGCGACCTTCTCCGTCCACGACGCCCTGCAGCAGCTGAAGACCCACCCGTTCGTCTCGAAGCTCCTCGAGGGCGGCGAGCGCGAGGCGTGGGGCGCCAAGACGATCCCCTCCGGTGGCTACTGGTCGATGCCCCGCAAGCTCGCGGTGCCCGGAATGGTGATCGCGGGTGACTCGGCGACGATGGTGAACATCCCCGAACTCAAGGGCATCCATTACGCGATGCACGCCGGGATGTACGCCGCGGAGGAGATCGTTACGGCGTTGAAGCGCGACGAGGTCGACTTCTCCGCCTACGACGAGCGTGTTCGTTCGAGCCTGATCGGAAAGGATCTCTACAAGTGGCGAAATGGCCGCCAGCCTTTCTCCAAGGGCTTCTTCCTCGGCGGTGCGATCGCCAGCGCGATGACCGTCACCCAGGGCTTCTTCCCCGGCGGCATGTGGAAGCAGGTGCCCGACTCCGAGGAGGAGATGGTGCTCGGCGGCGCCGCCGATAAGTACCCCAAGCCCGACGGCAAGCTCACCTTCGACAAGCTGAGCTCGGTGTTCGCGTCGGGCAACGCCACCCGCGACGATGCGCCCAACCACGTGCGGGTCCAAAAGCACGTGCCGCGCGAGGTCGCCCAGACCTGGGTCTCCATGTGCCCGGCGCAGGTCTACGAGATCCCCGAGGATCAGCTCGCCAACGGCGCCGCCGACGTGGACCTCAACATCGTTCCCTCGAACTGCGTCCAGTGCGGAGCGATCACCGCCAAGGGCGGGCGCCTGACGCCCCCCGAGGGCGGCGACGGCCCCCTCTACACGGAGGTCTGACGGACCCCGGGGCGCCCCGCACCGCCCGCGTCGTTCTGCGCGACGGACGGGCGGCGATCGTCGGCCCGCTGGAGCCGACCGATCGGGAGCGCTATCTCGCCGGCCTGCGGGAGGCCAGCCCCGACTCGCTGTTCAAGCGCTTCATGGCGCCGATCGCGCGCCTCACCGAGTCGCAGATCCGCTACCTCACCCAGGTCGACCACACGGACCACGAGGCGCTGCTCGCCATCGACGAGGACTCCGGCGTGGCGGTGGGCGTCGCGCGCTTCGTCCGCCTCGGCGATGGCTCCGAGGTGGCCGAGGCGGCGGTGATCGTCGTCGATCCCTGGCAGGGCGACGGCCTGGGCAAGGCGCTCAGCGTGATGCTCTCCGAGCGCGCCCGCGAGCTCGGCATCACCCGCTTCGAGGCGACCCTCCTGATGGAGAACAGGGCGATGATGGGCCTGCTGCGGTCCCTGGGCCCCGTGCGCACCCTGGGCAGGGAGGGCGCGGCCGTCGTCGTCACACTGGACCTGCCGGAGACAGGGCTCGGCGAGGGCATGGCAGGGGTGCTGCGGGTCGCGGCCTCCGGCGAGGTCGAGGTGATGCCGGAGACCGCCGAGCTGGGCCTGCCGGCTTAGCTGGTCGTGTCCGCCGGCTCGCGCACGAACGCGGTGATCGCCTCGGCGAGGGCCGCGGGCTGATCGAGCGAGACGAACGTCTTGGCGTCGGGGATCTCGACGACCCGGGCGTCGGCCATGGTCGAGGCGAGGCGCTTCGCGTAGTCGAGGGGGAAGAACCGATCCTCGACGCCCCACGCGAAGAGCACTGGGGCCTCGAAGCCGCGAAGCATCTCCGCCGCCTCCAGCGTCTGGCTCTTGTGCGCCGAGACGAGGAGTTTGCGCGTGTCGCGGGCGATCGCCGGGTCCCGGCGCGCGGGCTCTAGCCACGACGCCACGAGGTCGCGATCGATCGGCTTCCGGGCGAGCATCCCGTACGTGAAGCGACCGATCGCGCCAACGCGGAACGGCGCCTGGAGGATGGACATCCCGCCCGGCACCTTCGCCACGGGCCCCATCAGGCTGAACGGGAACGGCGGGAACTTGTCGTACATGTCGCAGTTGGTGAGCACGAGGCGCTCGACCACCTCGGGGTGGCGCGCGGCGAGGATCTGCGAGATCGCCCCGCCGGAGTCGTTGCCGACGATCGTGGCCCGCTCCAATCCCAGCGCGCGGATCGCCTCGGCGATCCGGTCGGCGTGGCCGGCGGGGGTGAGGTCGGCGTCCTCGTTCATCGCGATCGTGTGCGAGCCCATCGGCCAGTCGGGCTGGATGCACCGGCACCCGTCGCCGAGCGAATCCGCCAACCGGTCCCAGATGCGCGAGTCCACCAGCAGGCCGTTGACGAACACGAGCGGCTCGCCGTCACCGCGGTCGCGGTAGCGGACGGGCCCACCGCTCAGGTCCAGCGTTCCCTCCCCGCTCATCGATGCATCGTCCGCGTGGGTGTCGCGGCGGCGGTCTCGGTCATCGGGTCGGCTCCTCTGGTGGGTCGGTTTGCATACAGACTGTATGTATCTAACATACAGGCGGTATGAATGTCAAGCCGACCCAGGTCGAGCGCTCGGAGGCCACCCGCTCCGAGCTGCTTGCAGTCGCCCGCCGCCTGTTCGGGGAGCGCGGCTACGCCGACGTCGGCACGGAGGAGATCGTCCGCACGGCCGGCGTCACCCGCGGCGCGCTCTATCACCACTTCGAGAGCAAGCGCGAGCTCCTGGCCGCCGTCTACGAGCAGGTCGAGGCAGAGATCACCGAGTTCATCGCCACCGAGGCTTTCGCGGGCGAGAGCGCACCCACGAATCCCCTCGAGGCTCTCCACCGCGGCACCGACCTCTTCCTCGACGCGTGCCTGGAGCCCGACGTCCAGCGCATCGTCCTGCTCGACGCCCCCTCGGTGCTCGGCTGGGACCGCTGGCGCGAGATCGCCTCGCGCTACGGGCTCGGGCTGATCGAGGCCTCGCTCCAGGCCGCGATCGACGCCGGCTCGATCCCGGCTCAGCCGGTTCGTCCCCTCGCGCACGTGCTGATGGGGGCGCTCGACGAGGCCGCCATGGTGGTGGCCCGCGCCGAGGATGACGGGCGCACTCGCCGCGAAGTGGGGGAGACGCTCTCGCGCCTGCTCGACGCCCTGGCCGCGGGCTGACCCGTCGCTAAACTGAGGGGCGCGATGAAGACCGGCATTCACCCGAACTACCAGCTCGCCCACGTGCGCTGCTCGTGTGGGAATGAGTTCTACACGCGCTCCACCGAGTCCGAGCTCCACGTGGAGCTTTGCTCGGAGTGCCACCCGTTCTACACGGGCAAGCAGAAGCTGGTCGACACCGGCGGCCGCGTCGAGCGCTTCAAGCGCCGTCAGGCCAAGAGCGGCAGCAAGAGCTAGCCAAGGCAGGTCGAGGTGAGCGAGGGAGCTCTCAACCTCGCCGGCTCCCGGATGCCCGACGGCCTGCCCGTCGCCGGGCGCGACGCCCCCGTGGGCGGACAGGCGGTTCTCGAGGGCGTGATGATGCGCGGCGTCTCGACCTGGGCGGTCGCGGTACGGAATCCCGGCCCGGACGGGCCCGCGGGGCCGCCCGGCGAGATCGAGGTCACCTCGGAGCCGCTCGTCTCGTGGGCCAAGCGCCACCGCCTCCTGCGGCTGCCCGTGGTTCGCGGTGTCGTCGCGCTCGGCGAGTCGCTCAAGGTCGGGTTCCGTGCGATGGCGATCTCGGCCGAGGCCCAGAACGTTGCCGCCGAGGGCGAGCCCAAGCCCGAGCCGATCGGACGTGTCGCCTGGGCCTTCACCGTGGCCGGCGCCGTCGCGCTGGCGATCGGGCTGTTCTTCATTGTTCCCGTCGCGCTCACCAGCCTGATCAAGGACGAGCTGGGCTCGGCGTTCCTGTTCTGGCTGGTCGAGGGGGTCCTTCGCACCGCGATCTTCATCGGCTACATCGTCGCCATCAGCCGGATCCCGGACCTGCGGCGGGTGTTCCAGTACCACGGGGCCGAACACAAGACCATCTCGTGCTACGAGGCCAACGACCGCCTCACGCCCGCCCGCGCCGAGCGCTACTCGCGGCTTCATCCCCGCTGCGGCACCAGCTTCCTGCTGATCGTGATGGTGCTCGCGATCTTCGTCTTCGCCCCGATCGGCCTTCCCGAGTGGTACTGGCTGGTCGCCTCGCGCGTCCTTGGCATCCCGCTGATCGCCGGTCTCAGCTACGAGGTCATCAAGTGGGCGGGCCGCAACCGCCGTAAGACCTGGGTCCGCGTCCTGATGTGGCCTGGGCTGATGCTCCAGAACCTGACCACCAGCGAGCCCGACCGCTCCCAGCTGGCCGTCGCGATCGCCGCCCTCGAGGAGGTCCTGGCGGTCGAGAGCCATGAGCCCGAGACGGAGGCGGAGCGCATCGAGATCGTCGCCTAGGCGAGCTGAGAGCAGACCGCTCGCAGGGTCTGCTCCACCCGCTCGGGCTCGTACCGGACCTGGGCGTGCGTGAAGCGCAGTGGCGTAAGACCGGCGGCTGCGTGGGCCTGATCGCGGCGCCGATCCCGAGCCTGGGCGGCCGGGGTGCGGTGGTAGCGCAGGCCGTCCGTCTCGACGACGAGCCCCAGGTCGGGCCAGAAGAAGTCCACCTTGAAGCCGTTGACCTGAGCCCCGGTGATGGGCGTGGGGAGGCCGGCGCGCCGGGCGATCGGGACGAAACGGCGTTCAAGCTCCGAGTCGGTGAGGAGGAAGGTGAGGAGGTCGAGGAGCCGGAGCAGCTTGCCCTTCCCCGGCCGGCGCGGCATCCGCTCGACCACCGCGCGGAGGTTCTCGGGGTCGATCAGATCGTCCTTGTCCGCGTCGTTGATTGCTCGCTCCAATGCCGCCACGGACAGGCCCGGCGAGATATCGACGAGGGTGGTGGCCGGGGCGGTGACGGGGATTCCGTGCACGTCGCCGACCTCCCACGGCTCGAGGTTCGAGCGCCCATGGCAGCGAATGCCCCGGAGGCGCCGACGGACCCCGGCGGGCACCGAGACGTGGATGAGGGACGAGTCAATGAGGGGGAGGCCCAGGAGCTCCACGCCGCTCGCGTGGCTAAGGGCGGCTTGCTCATGGGCGCAGGCCATGACGGCAGCGCGCAGCAGTCCCCGCCGGCTCACCGTCCTGCGGCCCACCGCGTACACGCCCGGCCACAGCTCGTGGAGTCGGCCCTTTGCCCGCCTGTGGCGGATCGCACCCACCGTGAACCCGAGCCCCATCATCTGCTCGCGCCCCACAACGCCGTCCTGAGCCGCTGCCAGGCCCCAAGCCGCGGTCGATCGGTCAGCAGAGGTTGTCATGGCAACCCTGGGAGTCCGATCAACCAAGAACTCTCCCCGCGGTGCCTGGTCCCGGCGCGACTTCTGGCGCTCGCGTCACACTTAGGGGCGTGATCGAGCGGCTCGTGGAGCAGATCGAGGGGCGCTTCGCGGAGCTGGAGCGCCAGATGTCGGACCCTGAGGTGATCGGCGACCGCGAGCGCTACGCCGAGGTCGGGCGCGAGTACCGGGAGCTCGAGGAGGCACGGGAGCTCGCGCGCAGGTGGCGGACCCTGAACGACGACCTGGAGGGCGCCAGGGAGCTGCTCGAGGAGGGCGGGGAGGACGCCGAGCTTCGGAAGGTCGTGAACGAGGCGCCGGGCCGGATCGCCGAGCTCGAGGAGGAGCTCCGGCTCGCCATGGTCGAGCGCGACCCGAACGACTCGAAGAGCGTGATCGTCGAGATCCGCGCGGGCACGGGGGGCGACGAGGCCGCGCTGTTCGCGGGCGACCTCTACAAGATGCTGACCCGCTACGCGGAGGAGCGCGGCTTCAAGCCGGAGGTCCTCTCGCAGTCCGCGGCGGAGCACGGGGGCTTCAAGGACGTGACCTTCGAGATCAAGGGCGAGGGCGCCTACTCGGTGTTCAAATTCGAGGGCGGCACCCACCGCGTGCAGCGGGTGCCGAAGACCGAGTCGCAGGGGCGGATCCACACCTCCACCGCGACCGTCGCGGTGCTGCCCGAGGCCGAGGACGTGGAGGTCGATATCCAGGACAACGACCTGCAGATCGACGTCTATCGCTCGTCCGGGCCCGGCGGCCAGTCGGTGAACACGACAGACTCGGCGGTCCGGATCACTCACAGGCCGACGGGGATCGTGGTCGCGATGCAGGACGAGAAGTCGCAGCTTCAAAACCGCGACAAGGCGATGCGAGTGCTGCGCGCCCGGATCTACGAGCGGGCGCTGGAGGAGCAGATGGCGGAGATCTCCGCCGAGCGGCGCTCGCAGGTGGGAAGCGGGCAGCGCTCGGAGAAGATTCGCACCTACAACTTCCCGCAGGGCCGGGTGACCGACCATCGCATCAAGCTCACCGCGCACAACCTCGACGAGGTCCTGGGTGGGACGCTGAACGAGTTCACCGACGCCCTCGCGGCCGAGGAGAAGCGGGCGCGGCTCGAGGCCCAGGCCGCCGGCACCTCGGGTTGATGAGCCGAGCCGTCGCGGGCACCGTGCGCGAGGCGCTCGGCGCGGCCACCGATTCGCTGGGCGCCGCCGGCGTGGAGAATCCGCGCCTCGACGCCGAGCTGCTCCTAGCCGAGGCATGCGATCTCGAGCGCGCGGCGCTGGCCGCGGGCCCCGACCGCGGCGTTGACGCCACCCAGGCCCGCTCGTTCGGCGAGATGGTGCGCCGCCGGGTCGCCCGGGAGCCCGTCGCCTACATCCTCGGCCGCAAGGGCTTTCGCCACATCGAGCTGCGCGTGGACCGCCGGACGCTGATCCCCAGGCCCGAGACGGAGCTCCTCGTGGAGGTGGCGCTGGAGCTGGGCCCGGACGTGGTCATCGACGTCGGCACCGGCTCCGGCGCCCTCGCGCTCGCGATCGCAGACGAGATGCCTGGGGTGAGCGTGGTGGGCACGGATGTCTCCCAGGCAACGCTGGATCTGGCCCGCGACAACGCGTGGGCGCTGGGGATGGAGGAACGGGCGCGCTTCCTCGAGGGCTCGCTGCCGCCCGGCGCGAGCGCCGACCTGCTCGTCGCCAACCTCCCGTACGTGGCCGAGTCCGAGTGGGCCGGGCTTGCTCGGGAGATCACCGAGTGGGAGCCGCGCGGTGCCCTGGTGGCCGGACCCACGGGACTGGAGGCGATCGAGCGGCTTCTGGGCGATGTCTCCGTGGCGGAGGGGACCATCGGGGCCGTCGCGCTGGAGCTGGGGATGGGCCAGGCCGACGCCGTCGCGGAACTGGTCCGGCGCGCGGGCTTCGAGCGCGTTGAGGCCCGTCGCGACCTCGCCGGGATCGAGCGGGTGGTGGTCGGGCTGCCGTGAGCGCCGTAGGCGATTTCGAGGCCTGCGTCCGCGGGGGCGGGGTGGCGCTGTTTCCCGCCGACACCCTCTACGGCCTGGCCTGCGATCCGTCGAACGAGCAGGCGATCGAGCGGATCCACGCCCTCAAGGGACGCGACGACGGCACGCCCTCGGCGGTGATGTTCTTCGCCCCGCTCGGGCTGCGCGAGGTGCTCTCGATGTCCGGGCCTCGAACGCGCGACGCCATCGGCGCGCTCCTGCCCGGGCCCGTCACGCTGGTCGTCGCGAACCCGCGTGGGCTCTACCCGCATGCCTGCCGCGAGGATCGGAGCCGACTCGGGATCCGTCTGATCGAGGGCCCGCTCGCCGGCACGGGGGTCGCGGTCTTTCAGACAAGCGCGAACCGCAGCGGCGCGCCTGCGCCGCATCGCCTGGAGGGCGTCGATGACGCGATTCGCGACGGGGTCGATCTCGTGGTCGACGGCGGCGTGGTCGGGGGCGAGCCCTCCACCGTGGTGGACGTGACCCGCATCGAGGACGGCGAATGGAGGGTGCTGCGTGAGGGCGCGCTCAGCTCTCAGGCTCTGGATACGGCTCTCCGGGCCGCAGGAACTCCAGGCTGAGGAGCTTGTCATCTCGAAGCGTCGCGACGGCTGCGGCCTCCTGCATCACCTCGATCCCGGACGCCTGGCCGGTGGCGCGCAGCGAGAACTGAACCAACGCGCGGCCCGAGCCGAGTTCCGTGACCTCCTCCGGCCGGATGACGATCTCGTGCATGACCTCGTAGAAGGTGTCCCACCACCGCCGCACCCCATCGTGGCCGCGGTAGACCTGCGGTTCGGCTGCGATCTCGGGAAGCGTCTCCATCTCGAACTCCGGATGGACGTAGGCGAGCATGCCCTCCACCCCCTCCGCCTCGAGGGCTTCGAACGCGGCCTTGGCGAGTTCGCCGGTTGTTGCCATGACCGTCAGTATCCTCGCCGGACATGCGGATTGCAGTCGGATCGGACCACGCCGGATACGCCCTGAAGGAGCAGGTGGTCCCGCTGCTCGAGGGCGCGGGCCACGACGTCGTGGACGTGGGGACCGACTCCGAGGAGTCCACCGACTACCCGCTACACGCCGCGGAGGCCGCGCGCCTGGTCGCCTCGGGGGAGGCCGAGCGGGCCGTGCTCGTCTGCGGTTCCGGCGTGGGCGTCTCGATCGTCGCCAACAAGGTCGACGGCGTGCGCGCCGTCAACGCGCACGATCCCGAGGAGGCGGAGATGAGCCGCCGCCACAACGACGCCAACGTCCTCGCCCTGGCCGGCCGGCGCCTGGAGGCCGGCGACGCGCCCGCGATCGTCGAGAGCTTCCTGGCCACCGAGTTCGAGGGCGGGCGCCACCGGCGCCGCGTCGATCAGATCGCCGCGGTCGAGCGTGGCGAGACGGGCTAGCGGACCCGTCCGGGCGCTCGCGACGCTGGCGCTCGCCGCGGCGCTGCTCTACGCCGGCTGTGGCGACGGCGAGGGCCAGCCGCAGGGGCTCACCGCGGGCGCGGGTACGACGACCACCGCAGCCACGGGCGCGACGGGATCCGAGGGTCCGGGACCGACCGCCGAGCTGGTGCCGGAAGGTGAGCGTGCCGCGATCGCCGACGTGCTCGCGGCGATCGACGCGGGCGCGGAGCTTCCGCACTCCCAGGACGGCGCCACCTTCCAGAATCGCGAGGGCCTGCTGCCGGACGAGCCCGTCGGCTACTACCGGGAGTACACCGTGCCCACGCCCGCCTCCCCGGACCGCGGCGCGCGCCGCCTGGTGATCGGAGCGGGGGGCGAGACGTATTACACGAGCGACCACTACGCGTCGTTCGCGCGCATCGACCCGGAGGACTTCCAATGACCGTGACCGCCGCCGAGCTCGCCGCCCCGGGCTTCACCTGTATCCACTTCACGGACAAGGCCCCGCCGCAGGCCGAACTGGCCGGCCAGGGGCTCTTCGTCGCCGACATCGGTGGTGGTGCCGTGCACACCGAAGCGGAGCTCTTCGAGGCGATCGCGAGCGCACTGCGCTTCCCGGACTACTTCGGCCACAACTGGGACGCGCTCGAGGAGTGCCTGCGCGACCTCGAGTGGCTGGGCGGGGAGACCGGCTACGTCCTGATCGTCAGGAACTCGCAGCACACCTGGACCGGCCACTACCCGATGGCCGGAAGGCTGCATGCCACATGGTCGGACGTGGGAGAGGAGTGGCTCCGGCGAGAGAAGCCGTTCCACCTCGTATTCGAGTGGTGAGCGCCCGGGTCAGCCGAGCTCGGCCACGGCGGCGCGGACGAACATCTCCCGCGCCCGCCGGACGCCATCGCTGTCGCCCCGCTCGATCCGCTCCAGGCAGAGCCCCTCGAGTCCCGCGATCACCATCACCGCGGCGGTCTGGTCGGGTTCGCCGAGCAGGTCGGTCAGGACCCGGCGCCAGCCGGCCTTGACCTCGCGCATCACGTCGCGCACGTCGTCCTCCACCACCGACACCGCGTTCAGGTCGAAGTACACGCGCGGCAGCCGCTCGTCGCGGTCCATCAGCGCCCAGAGGCCGTCGGCCGCCCCGCGCACGACCTCCTCGGTCGAGGCCGCCTCGCTCAGGCCGCCCAGGATCTCCTCGCTGATGGACTCCCCGAGCTGGCGGGCCGCGGCCGCGATCAGTCCCTGTCTGGACCCGAAGTGATAGGAGATCAGCGCCTTGTTCTCGCCCGCCTCGGCGGCGACCTTCGCGATCGACAGCCCCGCGTAGCCCTGTGCCTTCAGGACCTCCAGGCACGCGGCGAGGATCCGCTCGCGGGCACCCGTCGATGGGCGCCCGCGCCGGGTTGGCGCCGGTGCGGCGGAGCTCAAGCCGTGGCGAGCATCGCCGGGTCGAGGCCCATGGCGGCGAGCTTCTTCGAGAGCGCCTTCGCGGCGTACTCGAAGATCTCCGACGAGTGGTAGAACGGCGTCTCGAAGTCGTAGGGGTCGTCGACCCACGGCGGCACGAACACGAGGGGTGCGACCGGCAGGCACTCCTTGAGCGTCGCCTCGACGATCCTGGCGTTCTCGGGATCGTCCTTGATCGCGTCGGCGAGGAATTTCACGCCGAAGCCGACGTGGCGCGACTCGTCGCGGTTGACCGCCGTGAAGCCCTGGACGAAGCCCGGGAACCAGCCGCGCTCCTTCAGGGCCTTGATCATGAACCGCGCGGCGGTGAGAGCCAGCATCCCCTCGATCACGACCATGTAGACGGTGACCCCTCTGACCAGCGCGGGAAAGTCGCTCGGATCCTTCCGCAGGCGCTCGGCGCACTCATGAAGGATGCCGTCGAACATCGTCTCCCAGTCCTTGTTGACGACGTAGCGGTGCTGGTTGAGCTGCTCGGCGATCCCGTCCGCGTCCGAGTTGAAGACCTCCCGATAGAAGCGGTCCCAGAAGACCACGTGCTTGGCCTCGTCGGAGATCTGGGTGGTCAGGAAGAGCTGGGCCTCCTTGTGGGGAGCCGCGATGGCGAACGGCAAGAGCTCCACCGTGACCCGGTCCTCGGCGATGAAGAACTCGGAGAATCCGAAGGCGAGGAACCTTCGCTCCTCCTCGGTGAACATGTCGGGATCGGCCCACTGACGGGCGTCCTCGGTCATGTCGAAGTCCTCGGTGGACCAGTGCTGGCGCTGCCAGCGCATGAAGAGCTTCTCGTAGGAGGGGGCGGCCTCCACGATCCGGTCGAGCCCCGACATGACCTTGTCGATGTCGCCGTCGAGCAGGACGCTCAGCGCCTCGTCGTCGCTTTCGACGTCGCCATTTGTGCTGCTGCCGCCGTTCTCGGTCATTCCACTGCCCTCCAGGGGTGGGGTCGGGGTTGCCGGCTAATTCTTAACCGATCGACCAAGAAATGTCAAGCGAGGGCGGCGAGGACTAGGGAACCGGCGCGTGGCGGTCGGCCTTGTAGTCGAACGTGTGGGTGCCCGGGCAGTCGAGGTCGTTGGTCGTCCAACGAAGCTTGCCCCGGACGAAATCCTTCCTCACGAAGCGACCCGAGACCTTGATGGTGTTCCCGGCGTGGGTGTCGGCGTCGCGCAGCGAGAACTTTCCGTTCGCCTCGACCGTGGTGTCGTCGAAGACGCCAGGCCCGTTCAGCCCGGTGCAGTCCTTGAGTTCGGAGCTGTAGACGCGGGCGTACGGGATGCTGCGGCTCTGCACGTCGAAGTACACGTGGATCTTGTCCCCGCCTCCGGCGTACCTGCCATCGCGCACCGGCGCCGCGCCGCCGCCCTCGGCGATGCCCGCCAGCCCCAGTGCGGCGACGACGACCAGGCTTGTCAATCCAACCCGCCTCACGGCCTTCCGTACCGCTTGCCCTTGTACTTGAAGACGTATCTGCCCGGGTCGCCGCACGAGGCTGCGTTGGGCCGGTCTATGACCACCTTGCCCCTGATGCGGCTGTTGCTCACCCACCGCCCGGTGATGGTGTTCTCCTCCTGGTTGGGGTTGCTCGCGGTGGTCTCGAAACGGTTGGGACCGAGCGTCGTGGCCGGCACGCTGAAGCCGCCGCTGCAGCCGGGGATCTGGTAGATGCCCGCCTCGGGATCGACGTTCACGCCGCCCTTCAGCGTGAACGCGACCTGGACCCAGTGGTTCGGGTTGCCGACCATGTTTCCGACCCCGGAGTACGTCCCGTTGCGCGGTTTGGTCGGGGCGCCGGCGAGGCTCGCGGGAGGTGCAAGGAGCGCGACGGTTGCGAGCGCAGCAACGCCGACGGCCCCCCTGTGCTTTGACCCCCAACCCATAGAGCGGCGCAGACTACTTGGGGCCGCGGCGTCTGTCAATCTAGAACCGTCGCCCGACTGATCCGGAGAGATGAATTGACCGACCTTCCCGACGACTTCCAGACCGCCCCGCTGGCCGAGGTCGATCCCGACATCGCCCGGGTCCTCGATCGCGAACTCCATCGCCAGCAGGCGACCCTCGAGATGATCGCCTCCGAGAACTTCGTGCCCCAGGCCGTGCTCGACGCCGCGGGCTCGGTGCTCACCAACAAGTACGCGGAGGGCTATCCGGGACGCCGCTACTACGGCGGGTGCGAGGAGGTCGACGTCGCCGAGCAGCTCGCGATTGACCGGGCGCTGGAGCTCTTCGGGGCCGACCACGCGAACGTCCAGCCGCACGCCGGGGCCCAGGCCAACAACGCGGCCTACATGGCGATGCTGGACCCGGGCGATTCGATCCTGGGCCTCGCTCTCGACCACGGCGGTCACCTCACCCACGGGATGAAGCTGAACGTGTCCGGCAAGCTCTACGAGGTCCACGCCTACCACGTGCGCCGGGATGACCTCCGCGTGGACATGGAGGAGGTCGAGCGGCTGGCGGCCGAGCACAGGCCGAAGGTGATCGTCGCGGGCTGGTCCGCCTACCCGCGGCAACTCGACTTCGCGGCCTTCCGCGAGATCGCGGACTCGGTCGGCGCGAAGCTGATGGTCGACATGGCGCACTTCGCCGGCCTGGTCGCGGCGGACGAGCACCCCAGCCCGGTGCCCCATGCCGACGTGGTGACGACCACCATCCACAAGACGCTGGGTGGGCCACGCAGCGGCATGATCCTCTGTCGCGAGGAACTGGCCAAGGACATCGACCGCTCGATCTTCCCCGGCCAGCAGGGCGGCCCCCTGATGCACGTCATCGCCGCCAAGGCGGTGGCGCTGCGAATCGCGAACTCGGAGCCGTTCCGCGCGCGCCAGCGCCAGACGGTTGCCAACGCTCAGGCCTTCGCGGACGCTCTGATCGCCGAGGGCATCGAGGTCCTCACCGGTGGCACCGACGTGCATCTCGTGCTGGTCGATCTCTCGCCCACGGGCCTGGACGGCAAGACCGCCGAGGGCCGGCTGGAGGAGGTCGGCATCACCGTGAACCGCAACGCCATCCCATTCGACGAGCGCCCGCCGATGAACCCGTCGGGGCTCCGCATCGGTACTCCGGCCCTCACCACCCGCGGCCTCGTGGAGGACGACATGCGCGAGATAGCGTCGGTTATCGCCGTGGCCCTGTCGGACGGCTTCGAGGGGGAGCGCGACGGCCTGAGCGAGCGCACGCGTGCGCTGATGCACCGCTACCCGCTTTACCCCCAACTCTCGGCCGCGACCGTCTGACATGACATGACAGCATCCGGGCGCTGATGCGCGTCTGGGTGGATATGACCGCTGCCGCTCACCCCCTGGTGCTGCGGCCGATCATCGAGTGCATGCAGGTGGCGGGGCACGAGGTCGAGGTGACCGCGCGCGAGTACGGACAGACCGTCGGCCTGCTCGAACGACTGGGCATCCAGCACACCGTGGTCGGGCGGCACGGGGGAGCCTCGATGGTGGCCAAGGGCACGGCGCTCGCCCGCCGCAGTGCCGCGCTGAGCCGTTGGGCACGCGGCAGGCGGTTCGACCTGGCGCTGGGCCACGGGTCGGTGGACCTCGCCGTCGTCTCGACGCTGCTTCGCATCCCCTCGGCCCAGATGCAGGACTACGAGCACGCCGGCCTCCAGCGAAAGCTCGCCTTTCGGGCCGCCGAGGTGGTGCTGGCACCCGACGCGATCCCGGTCGAGGCGATGAGGCGGGCGGGGGCCGCCTCGGGGAAGCTGTTCCGCTACCCGGGCCTCAAGGAGGACTACTACCTGACGGGCTTCGAGCCGGACCCGGCAGTGCTCGACGAGTTGGGCCTCGACCGGGAACCGGTCCTGGCGGTTCTGCGCCCGCCGCCGGAGACCTCGGCGTACCACGCCGATAACCCGCTGTACGACGGGGTTCTCGAAAGGATCGCAGCGGACCCGAACGCGACCGCGGTCGTGATCCCGCGCACCGAGGGCCAGGGCAAGGCCGTCCGGGCCCGGCGGGACCCTTCCCTGATCGTGCCACCGGGTGCCATCGACGCCCAGAGCCTGATCGCGTTCGCCGACCTCGTGGTGAGCGCCGGGGGGACCATGAACCGCGAGGCGGTCGCGCTGGGCACTCCGGTGTACACGATCTTCGCCGGCGAGATGGGCGCGGTCGATGAGCAGCTGATGAAGGAGGGACTGCTACGCGAGCTCGGTGACGCGGCGACCCTCGAGCTGACCAAGCGAACCGAGCCCGCAGGCGTGCGGAACCCTCGCGACGCGCAGGTCCTGACCGACGCGTTTCTGCGAGCCGCATCGTGAACGTGGTGGCCAGTTGCTGGTAGACGGCCGACCAGAGCCGATCTTCGCGCTCTACGCGTTCTTGGTCGCGGCCGTGATCGCCTGGACGCTGGTGCCGCTGGCGGAGACCATCGCGCGGAAGATCGGCGCGATTGACGTCCCGAACGAGCGCAGCCTGCACACCACTCCGACCCCGAAGCTGGGCGGGCTCGCGATTCTGGTCGGGATCCTCGTCTCGGCCGTGCTGTTCATGCCGACGGGCGATGAGACGCGCGGGATCCTGATCGGAGCGGCGACGATAGCCGCGGTCGGCGTCGTCGACGACGTGGTCACGCTGGGTGCGCTCCCGAAGATGCTGGGCCAGTTCGTAGCCGCCTCGGTCGCCGTCTTCAACGGCGTCCGGCTCACCGCGTTCACGCTGCCGTTCCTCGGCGGGGTCAACCCCGCGTCCGTGGATCTGCTGACCCTCCCGGTGGTGGGTGTGGTGGACCTGGGCGAGGTGCTGGCGATCATCGCGATCGTCGCCGCGATCAACGTCATCAACTTCATCGACGGCGTCGATGGGCTGGCCGCGGGAGTGTGCGTGATCTCGGCCGCGACCCTCTCGATCATCGCGGTGTCGCTCGATCGCGAGACGGCGGCCGTGCTCGCCGCGCTCACGGCGGGCGGTGCGCTGGGGTTCCTGCGCCACGGCTTTCCGCCCGCCTCGAGCTTCATGGGGGACACCGGATCCAACCTGCTGGGTTACATGCTTGCGGTGATCGCCATCCAGGGCTCGCTCAAGACCAACGCCGTGGTCGCCCTGTTCTTTCCGCTGATCATCCTCGCCGTGCCAATCCTCGACACCGGCTTCGTCGTGGCAAAGCGGGTGAAGTACCGCCAGCCGATCTATCGGGCCGACCGCTGGCACTTTCATCACCGGATGGCCAACATCGGGTTCTCCCAACGCCGGACGCTGGCCTACCTGTACGGCTGGACCGCGGTGATGGCGATGCTCGCGCTGGCGCTGCGATTCGTGCCCTACAGCGACGATCGCGGAAACTTCGATCCCCTCTGGACGGTCGTGATGCTGCTGTGCTTCGTCGCGGTCCTGGCGGCGAGCTTCTACCTCGTCGTGACGCTCGAGATCCTCAAGCTCCGCCGATCCCGGGCGGTGCCCAACCTGGCCCAGAACGTCGTTGACGAGGGCGTCAAGCGCGAGCTCGAAACGGGGAGCTTCGAGATCGTCAACCCGGAGACGGGCGAATACCAGGCTCCGGATCCCGGAACGGGCGAGTTCCGCGCGGTCGACCCGGGCACGGGCTGAGCGCTCACGCCCCGTCCGATCGTGCTTTTCGGCACGCCGACGTGCCCGGGTCATCGGGCGGTTTCGGATATATTCGCCGTCCGCCGCGTCGGCCCTGCAACCGGGAGCCGAAGCGGCCATCCGCACCTCTGGACCTCTTTTCCCACGCCCTTGCGCGGCCCCGACTTCGACACCTCCGATGACCGAGAGCCCTCGTGGACCGAGGACGGATGCGGCCACGGCCGGCATCACGATCGTCGGCGCGATAGCGGGATGCGCGGCCGCCGGGTACGGGCTCGGCTCGCTGGTGGGACTTGCTGTCCCGCTCGGATTACTCGGCCTGTTCGCCGGGCTCGCAGGGGGGCTTGCCCTTGTCTTCGCTCGCTTTAGACGGCTCTGAGGCCTCGGCGGCGGATCGGCCCCCGCTGCTGCTGCGTAACGCAGACCTCGCGGTTCTGGCGCTCGCCCTCCCCGTCTTCCTGCTCGCCGGCTTCCCGCTCGCAGGCTACGCGACCGCCGCGAGTGCCTGGATCGTCCAGCACCTCGTGTTCACGTGGAGCGAGGGCAGGGCGACCGAGGCCCTGCGGCGTGGCGACCGCAAGGCGGCGATGGGAGTCGTCGGCTTCTCGACGGTCGGGCGCCTGTGGATAGTCACGCTGCCGATCCTCATCGTCGGGCTCGCTTTTGAGCGCGAGGCAGGGTTGGCCGCGGCCGTCCTGGCCATCGCATTGGTCACCATCCACCTCGGATCGGTTGCGATCACGCGGCTCTTCTATTCGGAGGAGGCCGGCGTATGAGCACGAAGTGGAAGGCCGTCATCGGCGTCGTCGCCTACCTGGGGATCTTCGTCCTGCTGCTGGTCATCCTCGGCAACGAGGGCAAGAACGAGGCGTTCCAACCCCAGAACGAGTTCAAGCTCGAGCCGTGGATCACGATCGACATCGGCGGGATCGACTTCTCGATCAACAAGGCCGTCCTCTACCTGGTGCTCGCGTCCGTGCTCACGATCGGGGCGATGACCTTCGTCGCGAGCCGGATGCAGCGCGAGCCGAACAAGATCCAGATGGCCGTCGAGCTCGCCTACGACCTGACCAGGAACAACATCACGGGCGGGAACATCCCGGACCAGAAACTGGCCCGCCGCTGGTTCCCCGTCCTCGCGGCGCTCTTCTTCTTCATCTGGTTCTCGAACATGATCGGATTCCTGCCGTTGCCGATCAACACCGAGCACAAGGTGGACATCTTCGGCCTCGAGGTTCCGTCGCTGGCCCTCTACGCTGCGACCGCGAACCTGTCGATCCCTCTGGTGCTCACCATGGTGGTGTGGTTCTCCTACCACTGGGAGGGGATCAGGGCCAAGGGGGTCATCAAGTACCTGGCCAGCTGGATCCCGGCCGGCCTCGAGGACATGAACTTCCTGTTCAAGGCCTTCATCTTCGTCATCGAGGCGATCTCGCACTTCGCCCGCCTGATCTCGCTGTCCGTGCGGCTCTTCGCGAACATCCTCGCCGGGCACCTGCTCCTGCTGTTCATGGGCGGGGGGCTGGCGGTGCTCCTGGGCGTCGCAGCGCTCGGCGTCCTCACCTTCCCGCTCGCGCTCTTCTTCTTCCTGCTGGAGGTCGGCCTGATCGCCACCCTTCAGGCGTTCATCTTCTCGACCTTGACCGCTATCTACATCGGCGGAGCAACCGCCGAGTCTCACTAGAAAGGAACCACCAGATATGGCTGACATCGCCACCCTGCTTCCGCTCGCGGAGGTCACCGACGACGGCCTCAAGGCGATCGCGCTCGGCGTCGGAGCCGGGCTAGGCTCGATCGGCGCCGGCATCGGAATCGGCAACATCTTCGGCTCTGAGATCGAGGCCGTCGCACGCCAGCCCGAGATGAAGGACGAGCTCCAGTCGATCCGCTGGCTCGGCTTCGCCCTCTGCGAGGCAGTCGCCTTCTACACGTTCATCTTCGGCCTCATCGCCTTCTTCCTCTAGGCCGTTGGGAGCTCTCGTCGACAACCCCGGCCTGCGCCGGCACCTCGGGCTCGCGGCCGCGATGGGCACGGCGTTCCTGGCGCTGCTCGTGCTCGCCCCGGACGTGCTCGCCTCGGGGGAGGCCGCAGCCGAGGAGGAGGGCGGCAGCTTCCTGGTCTCGCCCGGACTCGGGCTGATGATCTGGACGCTGATCCTCTTCGGCGCGACGATGTTCATCCTGTCGAAGCTGGCCTTCCCGAAGATCGGTGAGGCGCTTGAGAAGCGCGCCAACGCCGTTCGGGAAAACATCGAGGCGTCCGAGAAGCAACGCGCGGAGGCGGACGAGCTCCTCGAGGAGTATCGCCAGCGCCTACGCGAGGCCCGCGAGCAGGCGGACGACATCGCAGCCCGCGCCCGCAAGGCGGCCGAGGCCGCGGTGGCCGAGGCTTCCGCCGAGGGGAAGGTCAAGCGCGAGGAGCTCGTTGCGGCGGCGCGGAAGGACATCGAGACGGAGACGCGCCGCTCGTTGGAGCAGATCCGCAAGGAGGTGGCTGACCTCACCGTGCTCGCCACCGAGAAGGTCACTCGCAAGTCGCTCGACGACGCGGATCACCGCAAGCTGATCGACGACGCGCTCTCCGAGGTCGACTTCACCGCGCTCTCCGGCGCCGAAGCGGAGAACAATTGACCCGAACAGGGCGGACGCGGGAGCAGAATCAAATGCCCACGGCGGAGCCGTGGGCCAGTGATTCCGTGCGGAAGCGGAGCACCTGGGAGGAGTTGTTCTAGTGGAGGAGATTGGCCGTGTTTACGGCGACGCACTGTTCGATGTCGCCAAGGAGGCCTCGAAGCTCGACTCGATCCATGACGAGCTGGGTCAGTTCGCCGATGCCATGGACTCCAACCGTGAACTCCAGGTGTTCCTGTTCAGCCCGTACTTCTCATCGAACGAGAAGCGCGAGGGGCTGAACAAGGTGGTGTCGGGCGCCGAGCCGGAGCTCCTGAACTTCCTCGGGCTGCTCGCCGAGAAGCACCGGATGCCGGCGATCTTCCATATGCGACGCCGGTTCGACGACCGGTGGGCCGAGGAGAACCGGCAGCTCGACGTGAGGCTAACGAGTGCGGTCAAGCTGGACGACGCGGTCGTCGAGCGCGTCGGCC
Organism: uncultured Solirubrobacterales bacterium; assembly: GCA_963807385.1. Lineage (GTDB taxonomy): Bacteria > Actinomycetota > Thermoleophilia > Solirubrobacterales > 70-9 > JBDTSW01. The sequence goes on along the minus strand of CAWEBQ010000002.1, from coordinate 1,097,324 downwards.
AGGAGATCGAGCGCCAGACCAACCGTACGATCAACCTCACGAGGCAAGTCGACCCCGAGGTTCTCGGCGGCCTGGTGCTGCGGGTCGGCAACCGGGTGCTCGACGCGAGCATCCGCACCAAGCTGGAGAAACTTAGAAAGGAAGTCGCCAAGGCGGCCTAGAGAAGGAGAACCGTGGAAATCAAGCCAGACGAGATCTCAAAGATCCTGCGCGAGCGGATCCAGGGCATGGACGCCGGGGAGGCGGACCTCTCCGAGGTCGGAACCGTGCTCTCCGTGGCGGACGGCATCGCCCGTGTCCACGGCCTCGAGAACTGCATGGCGCTGGAGATGTTGGAGTTCCCACACGATGTGACTGGCCTGGCTCTCAACCTCGAGCAGGACAACGTCGGCGCCGTGATGTTCGGCGAGTGGGACAAGGTCGTCGAGGGCGACACGGTGAAGCGCACCGGCCGTCTGCTCGAGATCCCGGTCGGGGAGGCCCTGCTCGGCCGCATCGTCGATCCGCTCGGGCGTCCGATGGACGACAAGGGCGACATCAACGCCACCCAGACACGCCCGGCCGAGTTCAAGGCTCCGGGCGTGGTCGAGCGGCAGCCCGTGACGACCCCGGTCCAGACCGGGATCAAGGCGATCGACGGGATGATTCCTGTCGGCCGCGGCCAGCGCGAGCTGATCATCGGCGACCGTCAGACGGGCAAGACGGCGATCACGATCGACACGATCATCAACTCCAAGGACAAGGACCTGATCTGCGTCTACGTGGCGATCGGCCAGAAGAAGTCCACGATCGTGCAGGTCGCGCAGGTGCTCGAGGAGCACGGCGCCCTTGACAACACGATCATCGTCGCGGCCCCCGCCGACGAGGCGGCTCCGATCAAGTTCATCGCCCCCTACGCCGGCACGGCGATGGCGGAGCACTTCCTCTACGACGGCAAGGACGCGCTGTGCGTGTACGACGACCTCACCAAGCACGCCTACGCCTACCGCCAGATGTCGCTGCTGCTGCGGCGCCCGCCGGGCCGCGAGGCCTACCCGGGCGACGTCTTCTACCTCCACTCGCGGCTGCTTGAGCGATCGGTGCGACTGAACGACGACCACGGCGGCGGCTCGCTGACCGCGCTGCCGATCATCGAGACACAGGCCAACGACGTGTCGGCATACATCCCGACGAACGTCATCTCGATCACCGACGGGCAGATCTTCCTGGAGGCCGACCTCTTCTACTCGGGTGTGAGGCCGGCGATCAACGTCGGCATCTCGGTCTCGCGGGTGGGGGGCAATGCGCAGACGAAGGCCATGAAGAAGGTGGCCGGCAAGCTAAAGCTCGACCTCTCGCAGTACCGCGACCTCGAGGCGTTCGCCCAGTTCGGCTCCGAGCTCGACCCCGAGACGCAGCGTCAGCTCGCGCGCGGCGAGCGGCTGGTCGAACTGCTGAAGCAGAACGAGCGCAACGCGATGTCGGTCGCCGAGCAGGTGTCGTCGATCTTCGCCGGCACCGGCGGCTACCTGGACCGGATCAAGGTCGAGCGCGTCGCCGAGTTCCTGGAGACGCTGCTCAGCCGCCTGAAGTCCGAACAGAAGGACCTGATGGGGCGGATCAACGACGGGGCCCTCACCGACGAGGACGAGGGGAACCTCTCGAACGCGATCGCGGAGATGATCGATGACTTCGGGCCCGACTTCGACGCCGAGGGCAACCCGCTCGAGGAGGGCGAGTCCGACAGGGTCAAGGACGAGGACGGGCGCTCCCGGCCGGCCCGCACCGACGAGGAGGCCGCGAAGGAGGCCGACGCCGAGAGGCAGGCCGCTGGGGCCGAGGCGGCGGTCGAGGAGACGGAGGCGGTGGCTACGTAGGGTGGCGACTCAGAAGGAAGTCAACAACCGCATCTCCGCGGTCAAGAACGTCCACAAGATCACCCGGGCGATGGAGATGGTCGCGGCCGCAAGGCTGCGCCGTGCCGAGCAGCGGATCGACGCGATGCGCCCCTACGCGCAGGCGATCCGCAAGATGACCCAGCAGGTCGCGGAGGCCGACGAGGGCGTGATCGCCAGCGTCGCGCTGCTGCAGGAGCGCGATAAGACGGAGCGGGTGGGGATCCTGCTGGTCACCGGAGACCGCGGCCTCGCGGGGGCCTTCAACACCCAGATCATCCGCGAGGGCCTTCGCCTGAAGTCCGAGTATCGCGCCGCGGGCACCGAGACGATCTACTCGGTCGTCGGCCGCCGCGGCAACTCCACCCTCACCTTCCGCGGAGAGAGCGTCGAGCACTCCTACATCGGCTTCACCGACCGCCCGGCCTTCACCGACGCCCGGGAGATCTCGCGCGGGCTCACAACCGCCTACGTGGATCAAGAGCTCGACCGCGTCGATCTGGTCTACAACCGCTACGTCTCGCCGCTCACCCAGTACGTGCGGCGCCAGACGCTGCTGCCGCTGCAGCAGGCGGAGGTCTTCGGCGAGGGCATCCCCGATCCCGAGGAGCCAGCCGATGCCGAGCTTGCCGAGGCGCACATGAGGAGCGCCTGGTACCACGAGCCGGAGCCCGAGGTCCTGCTCCCGAAGCTGTTCGAGGAGTACGTGGACCTATCCGTATACCGGGCGCTTCTGGAGTCCGCCGCGTCCGAGCTGGGCGCCCGGATGACCGCGATGCGCAGCGCCTCGGAGAACGCTCAGGACATGATCCGCGATCTCACCCTGGAGATGAACCGGGTGCGGCAGGCGGAGATCACCCAGGAGATCTTGGAAGTCGTCGCCGGAGCCGAGGCGCTCGGGTAGCGGACTGACCACTAGAAAGGAACGGATGGCAGACGAAAACGCAAACGGAGGCAACGTCGGGACGATTCAGTCGATCACGGGCGTCGTGGTCGACGCGCTGTTCCCGGACGAGCTGCCGGAGATCTACTCGGCGCTTGAGATCGATCGGCCCGGCGACGCCGAGGGGAAGATCGTGGTCGAGGTCCAGCAGCACCTGGGTGACGACCGCGTGCGCACTGTTGCCATGGACGCCACCGACGGCCTGTGCCGCGGCGACAAGATCCTCGACACCGGAGGGCCGATCAAGGTGCCGGTGGGCAAGGCCACGCTCGGGCGCATCTTCAACCTGCTCGGCGAGACGATCGACGAGGGCGAGCCGGTTGAGGGCGACGACCAGTGGCCGATCCACCGCCCCGCCCCCACCGTTGAGGAGCTGAAGCCGACCCAGGAGATCCTCGAGACGGGGATCAAGGTCGTCGACCTCCTCGCCCCGTATGCGAAGGGCGGCAAGGTCGGCCTGTTCGGCGGAGCGGGCGTCGGCAAGACCGTCCTGATCCAGGAGCTGATCCGCAACCTCGCCGAGGAGCACGAGGGCCTGTCCGCGTTCTGCGGCGTCGGCGAGCGCTCACGCGAGGGCAACGACCTCTGGCTCGAGATGAAGGAGTCGGGCGTCATCGACAAGACGATGCTCGTCTTCGGCCAGATGAACGAGCCGCCCGGCGCCCGGCTTCGGGTAGCGCTCTCCGGACTGACCATGGCGGAGTACTTCCGCGAGGTGGGCGGCCAGGACGTGCTGCTGTTCATCGACAACATCTTCCGGTTCGTCCAGGCCGGCTCCGAGGTATCGGCGCTGCTCGGGCGCATGCCCTCGGCGGTGGGGTACCAGCCCACCCTCGAGACGGAGATGGGCGGCCTGCAGGAGCGGATCACGTCCACCCAGCAGGGTTCGGTCACTTCGATTCAGGCGGTCTACGTGCCGGCGGATGACCTCACCGACCCCGCGCCGGCGTCGGTGTTCGCGCACCTCAACGCGACCACCACGCTCTCCCGCGGGATCTCGGAGAAGGGGATCTACCCGGCCGTCGACCCGCTCGACTCGACCTCGACGATCCTCAAGCCCGACGTCCTGGGCGAGGAGCACTACCGCACCGCGACCGAGGTCCAGGAGAACCTGCAGCGCTACAAGGAGCTCCAGGACATCATCGCGATCCTCGGGATCGACGAGCTCTCCGACGAGGACAAGCAGACGGTGAACAGGGCGCGCAAGATCGAGCGCTTCCTCAGCCAGCCGTTCTTCGTCGCCGAGGCATTCACCGGCCGCTCGGGCGAGTACGTCCCGGTCGCCGACACGGTCCGCAGCTTCCGCGAGGTCCTGGACGGCAAGCACGACGACCTGCCCGAGAGCGCGTTCTACATGCAGGGGTCGATCGACCAGGTCCGCGACGCCGCGCCAGACCGCGAGAAGGGCGACGAGGGCACGGAGCGCGAGGAGGCCGAGGCCGCGGAAGCCGCGGACGAGGGCTCCGAGGGGTAGCGCTTGCCCGACGCCGGAAAGCTCGAGGCCCAGGTCCTCACCCCCGAGGGGCCCGTCTTCGACGGCGAGCTCTTCATGCTCTCTACCCGCACCTCCGTCGGCGAGGTAGGGGTGCGCGCGAGGCACGCCCCGCTGATCGCACGGCTGGTCCCGTGCGAGCTGCGACTGCACAGCTCCGAGTCGGGCGAGCCCGAGCGCTACGCCCAGGGGGAGGGCTGGATGGAGGTCTACGCCAACCGCGCGCGGGTACTGGTCGCCGAGGTCAAGGCGCCGGAGGACCTCGACGTGAGCGAGCTGAAGTCCCGCCTCGCCGAGGCGGAGCAGCGCGCGGAGGAGGCCGAGGAGGGCTCGGCCGCCGAGGAGACCGCCCAGCGCGAGGTCGCGCGCTGCGAGGCCTTCATCGGGATCGCCGAGCGCACCTAGCCGGCTTCACCCAGGCGGACCGATGAGTTCGCGGTTGGCCGGCGGTCCTATTGTGCGAAACCCCGAAAGGAGACCCCGTGCTCAAGCGGATCGTCCCGAACCTCTGGTTCGACAAGGAGGCCGAGGAGGCCGCCGAGTTCTACTGCTCCGTGTTCGAGAACTCGAAGATCGTCAACGTCAGCCATTACACGGAGGCCTCGCACGGCGAGCCCGGCGCCGTGATGACCGTCGACTTCGTGCTTGACGAGCAGCGCTTCACGGGAATCAACGGCGGCCCGCAGTTCAAGTTCGACGAGGCCGTCTCGTTTCTGGTCGAATGCTCGGACCAGGCCGAGGTCGACCGCTACTGGGACGCACTGCTTGCCGGCGGCGGCACCGAGAGCCAGTGCGGCTGGCTGAAGGACCGCTACGGCCTCTCCTGGCAGGTCGTGCCGGCCGGTATGGACGAGCTGTTCGCCGACGCGGATCCCGAGCGGGCCCAGCGGGCGATGCGGGCGATGCTGGGGATGGCCAAGCTCGACCTGGCTGAGCTGCACCGCGCGGCCGACGGTGAGCCTGCCACGGCCGGCTGAGCCCCGGGCCGCCCGCGCCTAACATCTCCGGATCGCCAACTCCGAGGAACACGCACTCACCGAGCGGCTGATCGCCTACGACACCTCCACCGAGGAGGGGATTCGGCAGTGCGCCGGGTTCGTCAAGGGCTGGCTCGACTCGCGCGAGGTGGAGTCGAGCCAAATCGGGATCCGGGGCCTCCCGGTGACGACCGCGGCCGTGGGCCCGGACGGGGCGCCGACGATCCTGCTGCACGGCCACATCGACGTCGTACCGGGGCGCCCCGAGCAGTTCGAGCCCCGGACCGACGGGGACAGGCTCATCGGCCGTGGGGCATACGACATGAAGGGCGCCATGGCCGCGCTGCTGCTCGCGATGGCCGATCTGCGGGAGCAGGACGAGGTCCGGGTGATGCTCGGCATCGTTCCCGACGAGGAGTCCGAGGAGGAGGTCGAGCGCGGGGGCGACCTGCTGGTGGACTCCGGCTTCCGCGGCGACTTCGCGATCACCGGTGAGCCCACCGACATGCACGTCGGCGTAGCCGCCAAGGGCGTGCTCGCCATGCGCCTCCACGTGACGGGGCGCGCGGCGCATGGCGCCACGCCGTGGCTGGGCGAGAACGCGATCATCAAGGCCCTCGAGGTATTCCGGGGAATCGAGTCGCTACCGTTCGCCTCCCGCAGCTCCGAGCTGTTCGACCGGCCATCGATCAACCTCGGCCGCATCCTCGGAGGAGACGCCCTGAACAAGGTGCCCGACACGTGCTACATCGACGTTGACATCCGGTACCTGCCCGAGCAGGATCCCTCTGAGATCCTCTCGCAGGTCGCAACCCTGGAGGACTCCGAGGTGATCTCGACGTTCTCCCGTCCGCCGGCGTCCGTCGATGCCGAGTCCATCTGGGTCCGAGGTCTCTGCGCCGCCGCCGCGCGCCACCATGGCGAGGGTGTGACGAGCGTGGGCCGCGACGGTGCCTCGGACGCCGTCTCGTTCCTGCGGGTCGGGATACCCGCGGTCGAGTTCGGGCCCGCGGGCGCAGGCCATCACGGCCCGGACGAGTGGGTCTCCGTGGGGTCTCTCGCGAGCTATCGCAGGGCCATAGTTGACTTCGTCGAGGCGCTTCCGGCGATGCTGACCGACGAGGCCGAGGCGCGATGAGCCGCGGAGTGTTCGACGGGGAGGACCCGCCCGAGGACGACGACGAGGACCTCGGGGGCGAGGCGCCGGAGGACGGCGGCGCCGGGGACGGCCCGGACGAGCCCCCGGCCCCCGCGACCTGGGCGGGACGCCAGCAGTGGAGTGGGGTCCCCGACGAGGAGGGGTCCGAGGACGCGGAGCCAGATGCCGAGGCTCCGGACGGTCCCGACGACGAGACCTGGCTGACCGAGGAGTTCGACTCGCTCGAGCAGGAGTTCGCTCACGACCTCGACACCGAGCTGGCCGGCGAGGAGGAGGAGGCCGAGGCGACCGCCGACGAGGGCGCCGAGCCGGCCGACGAGTTCGACTTCGACGACGCGCCGAGCGCGGGGTCAGACGCCGTAGCGGCGGGTGAGGTCGAACCGGAAGCGACGCACCCGGGGCCAGACGCCGAAGCAGCGGACGAAGCCGACCCTGACGGCGCCGAGGGGTCCGACCCCACGAGCGACAAGGCAGCGGACGATGTGCCTGAAGCCGCCGCCGGCGAGACCACCGAGGCAGACACCCTCTCGGCCGCCGACCAGGAGCAGGCGCGCGAGGCGGCCATGCAGGGACTGCGCGACCGCACCGCCGAGCACGCAAAGAAACGCGGGATCGCCGACCCGGGCAAGCCGCCCGGGACCGGCGGCCCGAAAGCCCCCGGCGTGGGATCTGGCCCCGAAGCGCCGGACGATCCCGAACCTGACGGCGCCGAAGGGCCTGGCCTCGCGAGCGACGGCGAGTCGGCGGCAACGGCGGTCGCCGCCACGGTGGCGCCCTCGGAACCGGCGGGCGTCCCTGTCGCCGATGACACGGCACCGCGCTCAGGGCTCTGGCCGCGGTTCGTCGCCGCGACCTTCCTGATCGTGGCCTCCATGGCCGCGGCGACGGCCGTCACGAGCCTCGTCTATCTCACTGAGATCGCGGAGGGCCTCGGCGGCCTGCCCGGGATCGAGGACCAGCTCGACGAGGTTGGCGATCAGGTTGCGCAGAACTTCCTGATCATCGGGTCGGACGTCCGCCCGGACCAGTCGAGCAAGGGGCTCTCCGACACGACGATGCTGCTGCGCATCGACCCCGACAACGCGATTACGCAGCTCTCCATCCCCCGCGACCTGCGCGTCAACATTCCGGGGCACGGCATCGACAGGTTCAACGCCGCCTACTCCTACGGCGGCCCGAAGCTGACCCTTCAGGTCGTCAAGCAGCTCACCGACAACCGCATCCCGATCAACCACGTGGTCAATGTGGACTTCAACGGCTTCGCCGACGCGGTTGACGCGATCGGCTGCGTGTACGTGGACGTGGACCACCGCTACTTCAACGACAACTCGACCGCCGCATCCTTCGCCGACCAGTACGCCGAGATCGACATCGAGGCCGGCTACCAGCGCCTTTGTGGGCTCAAGGCCCTCCAGTACGTCCGCTATCGCCACGAGGACAACGACATCGTCCGCGCCGCTCGCCAGCAGGGTTTCCTGCGCGAGGCGCGCCAGAAGGTCCCTCCCGAGAAGCTGCTCGAGCAGCGCGACACGCTGATCGAGATCTTCAAGGACTACACCACGTCCGACATCGACGACCCGGCGACGCTGGTCGAACTCTTCAAGCTCATGATCGACGCGCGAAACGCGCAGATCACGCAGATCGATTTCCCGTTCGACAGCCTGGACGCCCAGGGGTACGTGACCGCGGGCGACGAGCCCCTCCAGGCCGCTGTGAGCCAGTTCCTGGGCGAGTCGGACGCGGGCTCAGGCGGCGATTCGAGCAACTCGGGCGCCGGCAAGCCCCCGAAGAAGTCCGACAAGAAGGACAAGAAGCCCGAGAAGAAGCCGAACCCCGAGCCCGACCGGGCCCCGGAGCAGATCGCGGCGTCGCAGATGATCGACGCGACGGTGGCCGGCCAGCAGTACGCGGCAGTGATCCGCGACCAGGGTGGCAACGACCTGAAGTTCCCCGTGCTCTACCCGACAAAGATCGTCCCCGGGGTGAACGCGGCGATCAGCGACGACAGCCGATTCTTCGGGATCGACGGTGGCAACGGCAAGCTCTACCACGGCTACAGATTCGTGATGACGATGCCGGGCACGACGTACAACCCCGCCTACTACGGCGTCTCCGCCACCGACTGGCTGAAGGCGCCGCTCTTCGCGAATCCGAGCGACCAGCGCAAGATCGGCGATCGCGAGTACAGCTTCTACCGCGACGGGGGCCAGCTACGCATGGTCGCCTTCGAACGCAAGAAGGCGATGTACTGGGTGACCAACACGCTCGACAAGCTGCTGACCGAGCCGCAGATGATCGCCATCGCGCAGAACCTGCGCGAGGCGGGCACCTAGGTACTCTCCCGGCTCCCCTGGCCTGGCCAGGGAGGCCAAGATGAGCGAATCGAACGATGCGATAGGAGTGGTGGGGGTCGGCTGGGTCGGCCTGGTCACGGCCGCCTGCTTCGCCGACCTGGGCCGCGAGGTCGTCGCCATGGACGTGGACGCGACCAAGGTCTCGGCGCTCGGCGCCGGTGAGGTGACGATGCACGAACCCGGCATCGAAGAGCTGCTGGCGCGCAACCGCGAGCGCCTGACCTTCACCACCGACATGGACGAGGTGCTCGACCGAGCCCGCCTGCTGTTCTGCTGCGTGGATACCCCGCCCACCTACTCGGGCGACGCCGACCTCTCGCGGGTGCAGGCCGTGGTCTCGAAGCTCGCCGACGATGGCGCCCACGCCCTGGTCATGAAGTCCACGGTGCCGGCGGGCACCGGCGCGACGATCCGCCGGGAGATGCCGTCCCTCGCCTACATCTCGTGTCCAGAGTTCCTGAAGGAGGGTTCGGCCGTCCAGGACTTCCTCCACCCCGACCGCGTCGTGATCGGCGCGGATGCGAGCAGCGAGTGGGCCGCGGAGGCGGTCGCGGATCTCTACCGCCCGCTCGGCGGCGAGCTGGTGCGGACCGACGTCGCCTCGGCCGAGATGATCAAGCTGGCCTCCAACGCCTTCCTCGCCACCAAGATCTCGTTCATCAACGAGATCGCGAACGTCTCCGAGGAGGTGGGCGCCGACGTGACGGAGGTCGCCCGCGGCATGGGGCTCGACAGCCGGATCGGTCCCTCGTTCCTCAGCGCCGGCCTCGGATTCGGGGGCAGTTGCTTTCCCAAGGACACGACGGCGCTGAAGCAACTCGCCGGAAACTCGGGCTACCACTTCCAGCTCCTGACCTCCGTGATCGAGGTCAACGAGCTCCAGAAGCGGCGTGTGCTCAAAAAGCTCGAAAAGCACCTTGGTGCGCTCGCGGGCAAGCGGATCGCGCTCCTGGGACTCGCGTTCAAGCCGAACACGGACGACATGCGAGAGGCGTCAAGCCTGGTGCTTTCAGCGCGTCTCCAGGGCGAGGGGGCGAAGGTCGTCGCCTACGACCCCGTCGCCGCTGAGCGCGCCAGTGAGCTGCTGACGGACGTCGAGTTGGCCGACTCCGCGGCGGGGGCGCTCGCCGGGGCCGATGCGGCGATCCTGGTGACCGAATGGCCGGAGTTCGCCGAACTGCCCTGGGCCGAGCTCGCCGAGCGTATGTCCACGCCGCTGGTGGTCGACGGCCGGAACTTCCTCGATCCGGCGAGCCTGCGCGAGGCCGGCTTCACCTACGAGGGCATCGGCCGCCCGGGCTGAGCATGCAGGCCGTCGTCCTCGTAGGGGGTGAGGGAACCCGGCTCCGGCCGCTGACGCTCACGAGGCCGAAGCCTGCTCTGCGCCTGGTCGACAGGCCCTTCCTGCGCTACATGGTCGACTGGCTGGCCCACCATGGCGTGTCGGAGGTGATCCTCGCCTGCGGCTTCCGAGCGGAGGTTCTGCGAGAGGCGCTGGGCGACGGCGGGGAGCCTACGCCGGCGATGCGCTACGTCGAGGAGCCCGAGCCGCTCGGTACGGCCGGGCCGCTGCGGCTCGTGGACGCCGAAATTCGTCTGGACGACCGCTTTCTGATGCTGAACGGCGACGTGCTCACGGACCTCGACCTGACGTCGCTCATCCGTTTCCACGATGCGGCCGGCGCAATCGGAACGCTCACGCTCCACCCCGTTGAGGACACGAGCTCCTACGGGCTGGTGCCCACTGCGGAGGACGGTGCGGTCGAGGCGTTCCTGGAGAAGCCGGACGACCCCCTGGACGTGGTCACCGACCAGATCAACGCCGGCGCCTACGTGCTGGAGCGGGAGGTGCTTGACCTGATCCCCGAGGGCCGCGCGGTGTCGATCGAGCGCGACGTCTTCCCCCGGCTCGTCGGGGAGGGCCTGTACGGTCATCGCCTCTTGGGCTACTGGATGGACATAGGCACCCCCGAGCGCTATCTGCAGGCGACCTGGGACATCCTCGAGGGCCGCGTCGAGACCGACGTGGCGCGTAGCGAGGAGGCGGTCCTCGTCGAGGACGGCTGTGAGATAGCCGCTGACGCGACGGTGGGTCCCCGCGCGGTGGTCGGTCGGGGCGGCGCCGTGGGACCCGGTGCGTCGGTGGTCGGGTCGGTGCTCGACGGCGGGTGCAGGATCGGCCCGCGGGCCGACGTCCGGGGTGCGATCCTGGCGCCCGGGGTCGAGGTGGGGGAGGGCGCCGCCATCGCGCCGGGCGCGGTCGTCGGCGAGGGCGCCCGAATCGACCCCGGCGCCAGCGTCGACGGCGAGGCGCGGATCGGCCCCGGCGAACGGGTGGTGGCATGAGCGCTGACCCGCTGGCGGCGATCCGCGAGATCGACAGCGCCGGCCAGCTCGACGACGTGCTCGGCCTTCCGGACCAGCTGGGCGACGCTCTGTGGCGGGTTGAGTCCGCCGGGATCGCGGGCCTCAAGGCCAACGGGCTCGTGGTCTGCGGCATGGGAGGGTCCGGAATCGGTGGCGCCCTCGCCCGGGCGGCGCTGGGCGACGGCCTCTCGCGCCCGTTGCGGGTGGTGCGCGACTACGAGTTGGCCCCGTGGGCGAGCCCGGAGAACCTGATCCTCTGCATGAGCTACTCGGGCAACACAGAGGAGACGCTCGCGTGCTTCGAGGGCGCCGAGGCGCTCGGAGCCGAGCGCGTGGTTGCCACCACCGGAGGAGCCCTGGCCGAGGGTGCCCGTGCCGGCGGGATCCCCGTGATCGGCATCCCCTCGGGCCTGCAGCCGCGCGCAGCCGTCGGCTACATGTTCGCCATCGCCGCCGAGACGGCCGCCGTGATCGAGGCCAGCGCCCCGATCCGCACCGATATCGACGCCGCCGCGGCCTGGCTGAAGGAGCAGACGGACGCGATCGTCGCTCGCTCGGCCGAGATCGCCGCGCAGCTCGAGGGAACGGTCCCGGCGATCTATGGGAGCGACCTCACCGAGCCCGTCGCCTACCGCTGGAAAACGCAGATCAACGAGAACGCGAAGCAGCACGCCCTCACGCATTCGCTCCCGGAGATGGACCACAACGAGATCGTCGGCTGGGCAGAGGCCGACAACGGTGCGCGCTTCTCGGCCGTCTTCCTCCAGGACTCCGATCAGCACCCGCGCCAGCGCGAGCGCTCGGAGTTGACCGCAAAGCTCATCGAGCCGGCCGCGAGCGTCGTGCTGCAGGTCGAGACCCAGGGGCCGAACCGGACCGCCCGGATGCTCTGGGCCGTGATGCTGGGTGATTTGGTCTCGCTCCACCTGGCGGCGGCCCGCGGGGTCGATCCCTCGCCCGTGAGGGTGATCGAGCGCCTGAAGGACGAGCTCGGGCGTCCCTAGCGCCGGGCCCTGCGCGAGGCCAGGGTCAGCGCGAGCCCGCTGAGGATGAGGAGGCCACCGGCCGCGCGCAGCGCCGCCTCGGGCGCCTCCTGACCCATCATGGCCCGCGACTGGGCCGAGGACATCACCGAGCCGAACGAGGCCGCGGAGAAGGCCGAGCACGCCGAGGCGGCCGAGCCCACCGACAGGAACGACGCGGCGGAGCCGAACGATCCGAACGAGGCAACCGAACCGACCGAGCCGATCGAAAGGAATGAGCCCTTGGACGCGATCGAGAGCACGGAATCCTCCGACCAGAGCGAGAGCGGCGATTCGACCATCGGGTGCGATCCTAAGGCCCGCGGGCCCGCCACGTCAGAATGCCCGTGATGGAAAGCAGTGTCGAACCCGCTCTGCTCGCACGGGACCTCGTGAAGGTCTTCGGCGAGGGCGATACCGCCGTCCGCGCGCTGGACGGTGTCTCGCTCGAGGTCCCTCGTGGCGAGATGGTCGCGATCATGGGCCCCTCGGGCTCGGGGAAGTCCACGATGCTCCATCTCCTGGGCGCGCTCGAGACCCCTACGTCGGGCCAGATCTCGCTCGGCGGCGAGCGCTACGACGGCCTGTCCGACGCCGGGCTCACCCGGATCCGCCGCGACCGGATCGGCTTCGTCTTCCAGTTCTTCAACCTGCTGCCGGCGCTGAGCGCGCTGGAGAACGTCTCGCTGCCGGCGCTCATCTCCGGGCGCCGCGACGACGCAATCCGCGACCGGGCCTCCGAGCTGCTGGAGCGGGTCGGCCTGGGGCACCGCACCACGCACCTCCCCTCCGAGCTCTCGGGCGGCGAGCAGCAGCGCGTCTCGATCGCCCGGGCACTGCTCACTCAGCCGGAGCTGGTGCTGGCCGATGAGCCCACCGGCAACCTCGACTCGCGCTCCAGCGCCCAGATCCTCGACCTCCTGCGCGCCCTCAACGACGCGGAGGGCCAGACGCTGGTGATCGTTACCCACGATCCCGGCGCGGCCGCGATCGCCGAACGGGTCGTGTTCCTGCGCGACGGCCGGCAGGCGGACGAGATCGCCGGTGGTGACCGGCAGACCGTCTCCGAGGCGTTCGTGGCCCTCGGCGCGGTGCCGGCCGAGTAGCGCGTGCGCTCGTTCTCCGGGCTCGCCCTGCGCCGGGTCCGCGCTCGCCGCTCCCGCGCCCTCCTGACGGCTGCCGGGATCGTGCTCGGCGTCGGAATGATCCTCGGCGTCCTGCTGCTCGCGGCGACGATCAACCGCACCTTCTCGGACCTTTTCGATTCCGTGTACGGCAAGACCGATCTCGTGGTGTCCGGCGACGGCGAGGACTCGCTCGACGCCGGCATGCTCGACCGGGTCGTGCGCGTGCCCGGCGTCGCCGACGCCGCCGGCGACGTACTGAGCACCTTCACGCTCGTCGAGGACGGCCTCGCCGCGCCGGACGCGGACAAGCAGCTGAACGTCGCCGGCCAGGATCCCGACGCGGAGGATCTGACCGGTTCGCAGACCGTCGCGGGACACCGGCCGCGGCGCGGGCTCGAGATCGCGCTGCAGAAGAGCTGGGCCGACGCGAACGACATCGGGGTGGGGGACCGGATCCGGCTTGCGACGCCCGATGGAACCAAACGGTTCGACGTGGTGGGCCTGTTCCAGTTCTCGACGGGGTTGGACTTCGGCGGCGAGGGGTTCGCCGCCATGCCCCTGCGCGAGGCGCGCGACGTGATGGACAAGCGCGGCAAGCTCGACGAGATCAACGTGGTGGTCTCCGGCGGCGACTCCGAGATCCGGTCGGTTCAAAAACGCCTGCGCCAACGCCTTCCCGGGGGCGTGGAGGTGGATACCCCGCAGGCCAAGGGGGACGAGGTCGAGTCGCAGCTCCAAGCGTTCAACGCGATCCTCTACTTCTTCGCGGCGATGGCCCTTTTCGTCGGGGGCTTCCTGATCTTCAACGCCTTCAACATGAGCGTTTTCCAGCGCACCCGCGAGATCGGGATGCTCCGGACGCTGGGCACCTCGCGCGGGAAGATCGCAAGCTCCGTGCTGACGGAGGCCCTCGTGCTCGGCCTGATCGGGTCGGTGGTGGGCCTGGGGCTCGGGATCGGGCTCGCCCTCCTCCTGATCGAGCTTATGCGCGAGCTGGACTTCCCCGTCGGCGACCTCGTGCTGACCCCGCTGGCGCCGGTCGCGGCGGTGGTCACCGGGCTCGTCACCGCGGTCGGCGGCGCGTTCCACCCGGCCCGCCGCGCCGGGCGGACCTCGCCGATCCGGGCGGTGCTGGGTACCGAGGGACTCCGCTCCCGCCTACGCGCCCGCCGAGCCGTCCTCGGGGTAGTCCTGATCGGGCTGGGGCTCGCGGGGGCGTTCTGGCTTGGCGCCGCCGACGAGGTGACCACGCTGGTGGCCGCCGCCGGGATGACGGGCACGATCGCGATCTTCTTCGGCATCGCCCTGGTCGCCCCGTTCGTGATCCGCCCGCTGGTGCGGGCGCTGTCGTTGCCTCTGCGGCTGCTGTTCCCGGTGGAGGGCCGGCTGGCGGCCGACGCCGCGCGCTCGGATCCGGGCAGGACCGCGGCCACGGCCACCGCCCTGATGATCGGCCTGGCCCTCGTGGTGGCCGTGAACAGCCTCGGGTCGAGCTTCCTGAAGACGATCTCCGATGAGTTCGACCGCAGTTTCGCCCGCGACCTCACCGTGCAGCCGACCGGGTTCGCGCCGGGGCAGGGCCCGCAGCAGACGATCGCGCGCGGTCTTCGCGACCGGCTCGCGAGGGTCCCCGAGGCTGCGGTCGTGGCTCGCGAGCGGTTCCTGTTTACCTCCGGGCTCCCCGGCCCCCGGGGTAAGACCGGCGAGGACGGCCTGCTGGTGGCCTTCGAGCCGAAGCGGTTCGAGAAGGTGGACACCACCGACATCGAGGGGCCCCCGCGCGAGGAGGTCTTCGACCGCATGGCGAAGGGCGAGGTCACGGTGGGCAAGGCCTACTCGGAGGAGAAGGACCTGGCGGTCGGCGATTCGCTGAAGCTCGAGGGGCCGTCGGGAACGCGGCGCGCCCGGGTCGCCGGGCTGGTTGAGACCGTGGTCCTGGGCGGTCAGACCGTGGCCATGTCCCTGAAGACGATGGAGCGCGTCTACGGAACCAGCGCCGATTCGCAGCTGGCGCTCAAGGCGACGTCCGAGGAGGCCCGACCGGCCCTGCGGCGGAAGGTCAAGGACATCGTCTCGAGGGACTATCCGAACCTGTCGGTGCTATCGAACGAGGAACTCAAGTCCGACGTGGAGGCGCGCGTCAACGAGCAGTTCGGGATCTTCTACGCGATCGTCGGTGTGGCGATCTTCGCGAGCCTGTTCGGCATCATCAACACCCTCACGATGTCGGTGATCGAGCGGACCCGGGAGATCGGGGTCCTACGCGCCCTCGGGGCCTCGCGCTGGCAGGTGCGCCGTTCGATCTCCTACGAGAGCCTGGTGATCGGCCTGATCGGGGCGCTGCTCGGGATCGCGGTGGGCACGGGCCTCGGCGCGGCGTTGCTTCAGGGCCTATCGGCCGGCGTGCCCGGCGTGGTCTATCGCCCGCCCGTCACGACGATGGCCTGGGTGGGTGTGGCCGGCCTCGCGCTGGGCCTCATCGCCTCGATTCTGCCCGCCCGCCGCGCGGCGCGGCTCGACGTGATCAAGGCGATCTCCTACGAGTAGGCTGCCTGCGAATGAGCGACGAGATCAAGGGCTTCAAGGAAGGCGACAAGGTCTGGGTGGAGGACGGAAACGGCAAGCACCACCCCGGGATCTACGTCGGCGAGAACGAGGCCGCCGGCTGGTTCGGCGGCGGTCCCAGCGTCTACGTGGCGCACCCCGAGGCCCACCAGGCCGAGGTCGTCTCGGCGTTCCGGATCACCCCGCGCGAGGAGTAGCCCCCGCGCCCTCGCCGCGGCCCCGGCCCGATGGCACCTGAGTTGCGCTCGGCGCCCTTCAGGTGCCACCGCCTAGTTGCCGGTGTAGCCCACGGCGCCCAGCCCCGGCAGGACCGGCACGCACGGCACCTCGTGCTGGCGCGAGGCGGGCTCGAGCGCGTTCCAGATGTCGTAGGCGGTGATCGGGTCGTAGATGATCGAGAGGTGCTCGGACTGGTCGAGGGCGCACTGGTCCTGGACGACGAGGTTGGTCGCGCCGTCCATGTAGCCGCTCTGCCACGGCGAGACGAGCTCGTCGTTGCGGGTCATGATCATCGTGTAGTCCACGCCCGGCTCAGCGGGGCCGCCACCCGAGTTCATCTTCGTGATGAACCTCGAGCCGGAGAGGAACTGGGGGCCGGACTCCCACATCGGCGCCAGCGTGTCGATTGCGATCTCCGAGATGCCCAGGGCCACCCCGATCTGGCTGATCGTCCCGAGTCCCGCGAGGTCGGTCCCGTCCCAGAGCGGACTGATGCCTACGTAGTCGTCTACGTGCTTCCTGCCGCCCAGGAACCGCACGTAGTAGTTGGGCATGAGCGAGCCCTCCGAGTGGCCGACGATGTCCACCTTGCGAGCGCCAGTCCTGTCGAGGACGCGGGCGACGAACCGCTTCAGCTTGCGCGCGCTCTCCTGCATCCTCGTGAGCCCGCCCGGCTGGTAGAAGCCGAAGTCGCTGTTTCCCATCCTCCCGTAGGTGATGGCGAACACGCAGTAGCCGCGGTTCGCGAGGAACGGGGACATCGTCGGGAAGTTCACGGTCCGGTTCGCCCCGAGGCCGTGGACCAGCACCACGGGGTTCGGGTGCTTCCGCGTCGGCTTGCACCGGAAGTCGTTGGAGCCCGCGGGCGGCGAGTTCGGAGACTCGGACTGCTGCTGGGCCACGCCGGAGACGGTCCACGGGACCGTGTACTCGGCGGCGTGGGCCTGGCCGGTGTACGCCAGTGCGGCGAGCGCCGTCAGCAGTGTGAGCATGCGCCGCATCACGCCGCATTGAAGCGCACCGGCGCGACGGGCGCGCCGGTCGTTCCTACCTGTTAGTAGCGATAGTGGTCTGACTTGAACGGGCCGCCGACCGGCACGCCGAGGTATGCGGCCTGCTCGGACGTCAGCTCGGTGAGGCTCACGCCCAGAGCGTCGAGGTGGAGGCGAGCCACCTTCTCGTCGAGGTGCTTCGGCAGCACGTGGACCCCCAGCGGGAACTCGTCCGGCTTCGAGAACAGCTCGATCTGGGCGATCGTCTGGTTTGTGAACGAGTTCGACATCACGAACGACGGGTGCCCGGTCGCGTTCCCCAGGTTCAGGAGCCTGCCCTCGCTGAGCACGATGATCGTGTGGCCGTCGGCGAACGTCCACTCATCGACCTGCGGTTTCACGGTGTCTCGGGTGGCGTCGCCGAGGCCCTCGAGGCCGGCCATGTCGATTTCGTTGTCGAAGTGGCCGATGTTGCCGACGATCGCCTGGTGCTTCATCCGCTTCATGTCGGCGACGCCGATGACGTCCTTGTTGCCGGTCGCGGTGATGAAGATGTCGGCGGTCTCGACGACCTCGTCGAGCGTGCGGACCTCATACCCCTCCATCGCCGCCTGTAGGGCGCAGATCGGGTCGATCTCGGTGACGATCACCCGCGCGCCCTGCCCTCGCAGCGATGAGGCGCAGCCCTTGCCGACATCGCCGTAGCCGAGGATCACGGCGACCTTGCCGCCGATCATGACGTCGGTGGCGCGGTTGATGCCGTCGACCAGTGAGTGGCGGCAGCCGTAGAGGTTGTCGAACTTGGACTTCGTAACAGAGTCGTTGACGTTGATCGCCGTGAACAGCAGCTGACCCGCCTCGGCGAGCTGGTACAGGCGGTTGACGCCGGTGGTGGTCTCCTCGGTGACGCCGATGATCCCCTCGGCGGCGCGGGTCCAGCGCTGCGGATCGGCCTCCAGGGAGCGCTGCAGGGCCTCGAGCACGATCCGGAACTCCTCCGAGTCGGCCGAGGCGGGATCCGGCACGGCGCCGGCCTTCTCGAACTCGACGCCCTTGTGGACGAACATCGTCGCGTCGCCGCCGTCGTCGAGGATCATGTTCGGCCCGTCGGCGTCCGGCCAGGTGAGCGCCTGCTCCGCGCACCACCAGTACTCCTCCAGGGTCTCGCCCTTCCAGGCGAAGACGGGGATCCCCGCCGCGGCGATTGCGGCGGCGGCGTGATCCTGGGTCGAGAAGATGTTGCACGAGGCCCATCGCACCTCCGCGCCGAGCGCGACGAGCGTCTCGATCAGCACGGCCGTCTGCACCGTCATGTGGAGCGAGCCCATGATGCGGGCGCCCTGGAGCGGCTGCGCTGAGGCGAACTCCTCGCGGGTCCGCATCAGACCGGGCATCTCGTGCTCGGCGAGCGTGATCTCCTTGCGGCCGAAGTCGGCCAGGCCGATGTCGGCGACCTTGAAGTCCTGCGTCGTCGGTTCCTGTGTGGCGGTGCTCATGTTTCTCCTGGTCTCAGGCGTGGGCGGCGACCCTGGAGGATAGGACGCCGGGCGCTCGCTAGCCTCACCGCGATGCGAGCGATGGTGATGGCGGCGGGGCTGGGCAAGCGTCTGCGACCCCTCACCTGGGAGATCCCGAAGCCGGTTGTGCCCGTGGCGAACCGGCCGGTGATCGAGCACATCCTGCGAGGCCTGCACCGGCATGGGGTGGACGAGGTGGTCTCGAACCTCCACTGGTTCCCGGAGACGATCCGTGGCCCGATCGGCGACGGTCAGGCGCTCGGCGTCGAGATGACCTACGTGGAGGAGGAGGAGCTTTTGGGGACGGCCGGCGGGGTCCGCAACGTCGCCGATTTCCTCACCGACGGCGGCGAGCCATTTCTGGTGATGGCCGGCGACGCGCTCACCGACATCGATTTCACGGCCCTGATCGAGGCTCACCGTCGCAACGACGGCATCGCGACGCTCGCCGTCAAGCAGGTCGACGACGTGAGCCAGTTCGGCGTGGTCGTGACCGACGGGAACGGGCGGGTGCAGGGGTTCCAGGAGAAGCCGGACCCCGCCGAGGCGCTCTCCGACCTCACCAACACGATGATCTACGTGTTCGAGCCCGAGGTGATCGACCACTTCCCCGCGGACGCGGTGATCGACTTCGCGCTCGACGTCTTTCCGGCCCTGCTCGACCAGGATGTGCCGTTCTGTGTCCACCCTTTCGATCAGTATTGGAACGACGTGGGCTCGATCCCCGAGTACCTCCAGGGCAACCTCGACGCGGTCTCCGGCGACGTGCGGGTCGACGTCGGCGGCGAGCTGGTCACCGGCGGTCCCTCCGAGGAGGAGACCGAGGGGCAGCCGGGCGGATGGGAGCTGAGCGGGACCGTTCTCCTCGGGGATGGCGCCCACGTGGGCGAGGGTGCGAGGGTGGACGGCCCCGCGGTCATCGGCGCGGGTGCCACGGTCGGCGCCGGAGCGATCGTCAAGCAATCGGTCCTCCTCGCCGACGCCGAGGTGCCCGCCGACGGCCTGCTGGTCGGCGCCGCCTGCGGGCGGCGAGGTCGGCTGGCGGGATCCTGAGCCCCCTGGTGGACCCCGTCGTCGAGGTCCTGTGGTGGGAGGGATGTCCGTCGTGGGAACGGGCGATCGAGATCGTGCGCGAGGAGATGGCGGCCGCCGGCCTCGACGGGGCGGCGCTGCGCGTGACTGAGGTCGATACGGAGGCGGACGCCGACCGGGCGGGGTTCGTCGGCTCGCCCACGGTGCGGGTGAACGGCGCGGACATCCAGCCCACCGGCGATGAGCCGGCCGGGTTAACCTGCCGCATCTACCGGCGCCGCGACGGCCAAGTCTCGCCGCTGCCCGACCCGCTGGACGTCCGCGACGCCATCGCGGCCGCCGCCTCGACCGGAGACTCCCAGTGACCGAACCCGCCAGCCTGCAGATCGGTGACCTCGCCCCGCCGCTCGAGCTGCCGGACACCGACGGCAGCCCCACCGCGCTCCCGGTCCCGGGTGAGGCCACGGCGACCGTCGTGGTCTGGACCTGCAACCACTGCCCGTACGCGATCGCCTGGCATGACCGCCTGATGGACCTTGCGGCCGAGTACGCGGAGCGGGGGGTCCGGACGCTGCACGTCAACTCGAATGACGCCGCCCGCAAGCCGGCCGACTCGTTCGAGGCCATGCAGCGGCGCGTAAAGCGCGAGGATTGGCCCTGCCCATACCTCCACGACGAGAGCCAGGACGCGGCGCGTGCCTGGGGCCCGCTCAGCACCCCCGACGTCTTCCTGCTCGACGCCGACCTGCGACTTCGCTATCGGGGTGCGCCCGACGCCGACTACGACGACCCCGCCCAGGAGGCTTCCTGGCTTCGGGCGGCGCTCGACGCCGTGATCTCCGGCGGAACCCCGGAGCCGGCCGAGACGAAGCCGGTGGGCTGCTCCTTGAAGTGGAAGGGGTAACGGGCGCGTGACCGAGCGTCGCCGCCTCGTCCGTGCCCCGGCCTCCTCGGCCAACCTCGGGCCGGGCTTCGACGTGCTCGCCGGGGCGCTGGCGGTGTTCCTCGAGCTCGAGGTCACCGAGGCCGGCGAGTTCTCCGTGGACGCGGGCGCCGACGGGCTGCCGGAGGACCGCTCGAACCTCTGCGTCAGCGCGTTCGAACGGCTGCACTCCGCCGACGGCCTCCGGTTCGAGATCCGCTCGGAGATCCCTGTCGCGCGGGGGATGGGCTCAAGCGCCGCGGCGATCGTGGCCGGGCTGATGGCTGCGGACCACCTCTACGAGCTCGCGCTCGGCCGGCAGGAGGTCTACCGGCTCGCGGCCGAGCTGGAGGGCCATCCCGACAACGTCGCAGCAGCCGTGTTCGGCGGGATCGCGCTCTGCCCCCGCCCGGACGGCGACGAGCTGCCCTCGCCCGTCAGGCTCGAGCCCCCGGAGGGCATCGAACCCGTGCTGGTCATTCCGCATGATGAGGTCCCGACCTCGAGGGCGCGCGCCGCGCTCCCCGCCGAGATCCCGCTCGGCGACGCCGTGGAGAACGTCGCAGCGGCCTCCCAGCTCATCCTGGGCATCGAGCGCTCGGACCCGTCGCTTATCGGCCGCGGCCTTGCCGACCGCCTTCACCAGCCGCACCGCGCGAACCTCTATCCCCGCTCGATGGGGCTCCTCGCCCGCGCGAGCGAGATGGGGGCGGTCGGTGCCTCGATCTCCGGCGCCGGCCCGACCGTGCTCGTGTGGTGCTTCTGGCAGGACACCGGCAAGGTTGTGAGCGGGCTCGAGGCGGCTGCGGACGGCTGGGCGGACGTGGTGCGCGCACCGTTCAGCGCTCAGGGCGCGCACGTGCCGGAGCTGTAGCGGAGGCTGATCCAGCGGTGGTGCCCGGGACGCTTGAGCCGAGGGCGGCACGGCAGAACCTGCTGGTGCTGGCCGCCGGGATGGCGGCCCTGTACGCGATGGTCCAGCTGGTCTTCGGGGCTGCTGCCCTCACCTTCGAGGAGACCGGGGGGAGCGCCGGGCTGGCGGGCCTCGCACCGGCGATCTTCCTGGCCAGCGCCGGGCTGGCCGCCCTCCCCGCCGGCCGCGCGATGGACCGCCTCGGAGCGCGGCCGGTGCTCGCCGGCGGCTTCGCCGCTGGGCTTGTTGGCTGTGCCCTCGCGGCCCTTGCGGTGTCGACGGAGACGCTCCTCGTCGGGATGGCCGGTTTCGCGCTGACCGGGGTGGCCGCCGGGACGGTGCTCTTGAGCCGCGCGGCCGCCGCCTCCATGTTCCCGCCCGAGGGGCGGCCGCGGGGGATCGGCCTCGTCTTGTTCGGAGCGGTGTTCGGCGCCCTGCTGGGTCCGTTCGTCTTCGGGCCCCTGCTCGAAGGCGATGACGCGGCCTCGGCCCTCGACCTCGCCTGGCTCGGCGGCGCCGGGTTCATGGCCCTCGGGCTGCTGGTGGTGACGGGGCTCCGGCTGGACGACGGCGGGGCCAGCTCTCCTGCGCCGGTGCCCGAGGGGCGGGTACGCGCCAAGCCGAAGGCCCATGCGTCACTTCTCGGGGCGATGGCCAACCCCGGCGTTCCGCCCGCCATCCTCGCGATTCTCGCCAGCTGGGCGGGAATGGTCACCGCGATGTCGCTGGTGGGTTCGGCCCTCATCGACCACGGCCATGCCCATAACGCCGTGTTCCCCGTGCTCGCCGCCCACTTCGTCGGGATGTTCGCCTTCTTCGCGGTGGTGGGTCGCTTGATCGAGCGGATCGGCCGTCGCGCCGCGATCGTTTCCGGGCTGCTCCTGATGGCGACCTGCTGCGTCGCGCTCTCCGCCGCCGTCGGGCAGATCCACCTCGCCGCGTTCGTGCTCCTGGGCGTCGGCCTCGGCTGGAGCCTGTCCTTCGTCGCCGCAACCGCCGAGCTCGCCGAGCGGGCGCCCGCGCCCTCCCGAGCAACCGTGATCGGCTTCGCAGACCTCCTCGCCAATCTGGCCGGCGCCGCGCTGGTTGTGCTCGGCGGTCTGGCGCTTGACGCCTCGGGCGTTGCTGCCGTGGGCATCGGCGCCGCGGGGCTCCCGCTCCTTGCCGCGGCCTGGCTCTTGGTGTCAGGCCGGCGGGTAGGCGTCCCGCAGTCCCCTCCATAGCAAGGGCTCAGGGGCTTTCGGGCGCGCTCGGCCGATGGTAGGCGGCGAGCGCCGCTAGCTCGGCCGGTCCGGCGGCCGGTAGATCGCCGACTGGGTCGCATCGCCGCCGAGCGGGGCGAAGAATGCGATCGTCGTGTTCCCAAGGCGAAGGTCGTCTCCGTCCCGCAGGCGACGACGGCCGCTGACCCGGTCACCATTGACGAACGAGCCGTTGTGGGAGAGGCCGTCATCGACGAGCATCCAGTCGTCGCCGACGCGGTGAAGCTCGGCGTGCAGCCGCGAGACCGCCTCGTCCCACCCCAGAACGATCGTGGCGCCGTCCCCACGGCCGATGGTGAGCCGATCCGGGCTGGCGGGCAGGGAGAGCGCACGCTCGTGGCCGCCCCCGTCCCGATAGACGAGGTAGGGATGCCCGAGGTCCAGCGCCTCGCCCGGCGTGAGTGATCCCACCGCGCCCGAGCCGTCCGCGGGCGCGGCCGGGCCGGACGCGACAACGCGCTCGGGTGCGTCGATTGGGCGATCCTCGCAGGCGGCGATGATCGCTCGACCGAGGTCACCCGCGGAGGGGAATCGCTCGTCGAGCTCCTTCTCCAGGGCGCGGGCGATGATCGCGTCGACCTCCCCCGGTAGCTCGGAGACCTGATCGCTCGCCCGGGGGGGCGGCTCCTTGAGGTGCGCGGCGAGCTTCGCGACATCCGAGTCCTTGTCGAAGGGGACTCGCCCGGTAAGCGCCTGGAAGAGCACGCAGCCGAGGGCGTAGACATCGGCCCGGGCATCGACGCGCGAGCCGTCGAGCTGTTCCGGGGCCGCGTAGTCGATCGTCCCGACCCACTGGCCGGTCTGGGTGAGCGCGGGGTCGCCCGATGCCTGCTTCGTGAGGCCGAAGTCGGTCAGGTAGGCGTGGTCGCGACCACGATGGCTTGCGATCAGGATGTTGGCCGGCTTGACGTCGCGATGGACGAGACCGCGGCAGTGGGCCTCGTCGAGGGCGCCCGCGATCTGCGCGACGATGTTCGCGGCGCGCGCCGGCTCCAGCGCGCCCACATCCTCGAGCAGCGCCCGCAGATCCGTCCCCGGGACGTACCTCATGACGAGAAACAGCGTGCCCTCCTCATCCCCCGCCTGGTAGACGGGAACCGCATTGGGATGCTCGATCGAGGCGGCTAGCCGCGATTCACGCTCGAACCGGCGGCGGAAGGCCTCGTCGCTCGCGTACTCGGGCGCGATGACCTTGATCGCGACGTGGCGTCCCAGCTGTGGCTCCTCGGCGAGATAGACGACGCCCATCCCGCCGCGGCCGATCTGCGCCTCGATCCGATAGCCGGCGATGGTCGAGCCGACCTCGATCGTGGTCAAGCGGCGGCTACTCCGTGCTCGTGTCTCGGCGCCATCCCGAGCACACCACGCGCATCCAGGCGATGCGACCGTCCCGCTCGGTCACGTACGCCTGCTGCTCGACGAGATACTCGCCCTTGGCGTTCACGACGCGGAAGCGATAGCCGACGCGCTCGCGATCCTCGAAGCTGTCGTGCTCGAGCTTCTCGATGCCGCGGATCTCGTCGTCGTCCGCGATCCATCTGCCGAACAGGATCTCCAGCAGCTCGTCCGGGCCGGTGGACTCCCAGCTGCGGTTGGGCGTCAGCGCCCTGAAATCCAGCTCCGGGTCGACGAGCTCGCGAATTCGCTCCTCCTCGCGGTCGCAGAACGCCCGCGCGAACTCCGCGCCGAGAGATGTCTGCGTGGCGCTCACGGCCGGCTCAGAGGCCGGGCTTGACGGTCATCAGGAAGATGATCACGACCAGCACCAGCAGGAGTGCGCGCGAGGTGTAGAGGAGCTTGCGCATCCGCCCTCCCAGCTCCGGGCTGGGTCCCTCCGCCTCGAGCTGGCGCCCAGCGGCGCCCATCGCGCGGCCGAGGAAGCCGAAGGCGATGGTGGCGACCACGATCCAGAGGATCAAGCCCCACATCACGAACTCCTCGTCCCACTCCCAGCCGGCCTCCTCGACCAGCCCGATTCCCGCGAGGAGGACGATCAGGGCCGCCGGAAAGAACACGCGCATGACCAGCTTCGAGACGTTCTGCGCGAAGAAGGCCGACTTGGCGGGATCGCCCGCACCTGCCGTGAGGATGCCGAACCCCTGAATGGCCACCGCGCCGCCGACCCACACCACCGCGGCGAGGATGTGGACGAACAGCAGGAACTCGAACCAGCTCACGCGCCCACCATAAACCCGCGCACGAACGGAATCAAGCAGCGACTAGGATGCGGCCGCAGCGTGTACGACGATGAGTTGATCAGACCGTGGTACGAGGGGCTCCCCATCCCCCTGCCCGAGGTCCCGCTCTTCGACATCCACACCCACACTGGAAGCAACGACCCCGACGGGTTCAAGTGCTCCGCTGAGGAGGTGATCGCGAACCTCGCCGCCGCGAACTCACGCGGGATGGTCACTCCGATGCACGAGCCCGACGGCTACCCGCCGGCCAACGACCGCGTTCTCGCCGAGGTCGAGACATCGGACGGCCGGCTGGTCGCGTTCTGCCGGCTCGACCCGGCCCTCGACCCCGTTGCCGAGGCGAAACGCTGCTTCGATGCCGGCGCACGCGGCATCAAGCTTCACCCCCGGGCGGAGGGCTTCGATCTCATCGACCCCGGGGTGGATGAGATCTTCGCTTTCGCGCATGAGCAGCGCGCGCCGATCCTGATTCACGCGGGCAGGGGGATCCCGGCGCTCGCCATCCACGCGATGATGCTGGCTCGAAAGTACGAGGACGCACGGGTGATTCTCGCCCACACGGCGGTCACCGATCTGAGCTGGATCTGGCCCGAGTTACCGACCGTTCCGAATGTCTATATCGACACGGCCTGGTGGAGCGCGACCGACCTCGCGACCCTGTTCGCGCTCGCCCCGCCGGGGCAGATCCTCTACGGGAGCGACCTGCCTTACTTCACGCCGTTCCTGATCTCGACGCTGGTGGTGCGGATGGGCCTGCAGGTGGGCCTCACCGAGGAGCAGTTGCGCGCGGTCCTCGGCGAGCAGGGCGAGCGCGTGGTGGCCGGCAGGGATCCCCTCGAACTCGGCCCGCCTCCGGGGCCGGAGGCGCTCTCGCTTCCAATCCTGCTCGAGCGGATCTACGTCCTGCTGGTCCTCGCTATCGGTCGGATGCTCACCGGTAATTCGGGCTACGAGGCGCTGGCGATGGCGCGCCTCGCCTGCGAGGTTCCGGAGCCGGGTTCGCCGGAGGGTGAGGTCGCCCGTCAGGCGCTCGCGATCCTGATGCGCCAGGAGGAGTTCGCGCGGGCCAACCCGACTGACGGCGCGCCGCTGTACCCCGGCATCCGCCTGATCATGCTCGCGGCGGCGGTGGTTCGCACCGCGGACGTCCCGCTCCCCGCCATCTCCGAGCTCGCCTCCATCGACGAGCGTCGCACCGCCTCGGTCGCGGGCCACCGAGAACGTGAGGAGGCGGAGCCGGCCCGCACCTCGGCCCCGGCCCGGGACATGAGTCGCTCCTCGTCCACGGACGTCTTCATCGCGAACCCGGCTCAGGACTGAACCGCCGCGGCGAGCCGATCCAGTTCCTCCTCGTTCGACCATGCGCCCACAGAGGCGCGGATGAGCCCGGGGGCCGGCACGTCCCGCACGATGAACCCCTGTCCGGCCAGCTCCTCGACGCGGCGCACGGGGTCCTCTGCCCTCCAGGACACCAGCGTCGACGCGCCGCGCGGCATGACTTCGGCGCCGCCCTCACGCAGGCGCTCGGCGAGCCCGTCGGCCAGCTGCGGGCCGCGCTCGAGTACCCAGTCCCAGCCTGCGTCCTCGAGGACGTCGAGCGCCGAGAGGACCCAGACGGCAAGGGTCCCGATCACGTTCCCCATGTCGAACCGCTGGGCGCTGTCATGGAAGTGCAGTTCGAGCGGCCGGCTCACGTCGCTCAGCGAGAACCAGCTCGGCCAGGGCGGTACCAGCTCGGTGATGCGATCGGAACGAACGTAGAGAACGCCGGATCCATCCGGCCCGCAAAGCCATTTCTGCCCGGCGGCGGCGTAGTAGTCGCATCCGAGCGCGCCCACGTCGACCGGTATGGCGCCGAGCGCCTGGGCGCCGTCGAGCATCACCTCGACGCCGGTCTGCGCCAGCGCCTGCGTATCCACGACCGATCCGGTCACCCAGGAGACGTGCGAACAGGCGATCAGTCGCGTTCGCGGCGTGACCTCGCTCGCGACCTCGGAGAACGGCACGACCCTGATCGACACGCCGCTGCGCCTCGCGGCCGCGGCGAGGGGGGCGAGCAGGCTCTCGTGCTCCTCGTCGGTCGTCAGCACCTCGTCCGACGGGCTCCAGCCGATGCCAGACAGGACCGTGTTGATCCCGTCCGCTGTCGAGCGGGTGAGCGCGACGTCGCCGTCGTCGCAGCCGAGAATCGAGGCGTACCTGCGACGCATTTCGGCCCCCATCGCGCCGAGCTGCTCCCAGTGCGCCTGGCCGGAACGGCCCTGCTCGAGTACGACCTGGGTCGCCGCCGCCGCGGCGTCGAGCGCCTCGCGTGGGACCGGCCCGTCGGTTCCGGCGTTCAGGTACGAAACGCGTTCGAACACGGGGAACCTCGCGCGAAAGGAGGCGGCGTCGACGGCGGCCGGCGCACGCGCCGACCTGTGGCCGGTGACGCCGGCAAGGGTGAGCGCATCACGGACTCCCGACCGGGATCGCTGGTGATCGGGACTGACCACCGTGAGCGTTGTCTGGCCGAGCTGGATCGTGTCGCCCGGCGCCAGCGCGCGCTCCTCGACCCGGCCGCCGTTCACGAAGGTGCCGTTGGTCGAGCCGAGGTCCTCGATCCGCAGACCGCCGTCCCCGGCCCGGGAGACGCGGGCGTGCTCGCGGGAGACCTTGGGGTCGCCCTCGATCCGGCCCCCGCCATCCGCGTCGCGACCGAGCACCAGCGAGTCTGCGAGCGAAATCGGAGTCCCGACATCGCCGCTTCCCAACTCGAGCATCAAGTCTGACCCGGGTCCGCTCAACGGTGCCGAGACTACATCGTCGGTCTTGTGCCGTCACCGCCCACGGGGTAGGGTCCGTGGCAATGGACGCCGACGGGGTGCGCGCCCTGATCAAGCGATACGACCAGGCATGGAACGACCATGACCTGGACGCGATCGACGCTCTGCACACCCCGGGCATGGTCTTCCACAATCACACCGCCGGGGAGGCCGTCGAGGGCGCTGATGCGGTGCGTGGCCACATCGGGGGTATCTTTGAGGGCTGGCCGGATCTGCATTTCTCCGGCCGGCGCCTGTACGCGCACGAGGATTTCTGCGCGGCGGAGTGGACCGCGACCGCCACGGCACCCGACGGCCGGCGCCTGGAGTGGGACGGCGTCGACCTGTTCCCGATCGTCGACGGGAAGATCGCGCGCAAGGACGTCTACTCGACCTCCGGCACACCGCGCGTGCTGAACGGTTGACGGGGTCCCATCCCCCGGATATATGCTCCGGATATCTCGACCGAAGGAGGATCGTTGGCTGAGGGACTTCCGCAGGTAGACATCGATCTCGCGGCGCTCCCGTTGTTCTCGGGGCTCACGTCCACCGAGCTCGACGCGGTGACGCAGGAGTTCGAGGAAGCTCACGCGCAGACCGGCGAGCGGCTGTTGCGTGAGGGCTTCGTCGGCACCGGCTTCTACGTCGTCATCTCCGGCGAGGCGGACTGGCTCGTCGGCGGCCAGCGCGTCGACCGCACCGCGACGCTGCTCGGCAGCCCGCCGAAGCCCGTGACCCTGCGCCGCGGCGACTGGTTCGGGGAGCTGTCGGTGCTCTTCGAGGAGCCATCGATCTCGGACGTCACCGCGCTCACCCCGATGCACCTGCTGACGATGCCGGGGCACGAGCTTGAGGGGTTCCTCTACAGGTATCCGAAAGTCATGTTCCAGATGCTGAGGGGCAACGCGCGGCGCCTGCGTGACCCGGAGCGCTGGAAGTGAGCGAGGAGCGGCCGTTCCCGCCGGGGGAGTATCCGGTCGTCGTCGTCGGCACCGGCCCTGGCGGACTCCAGGAGAGCTATGAGCTCAAACGGCTGGGGATCGAGCACGCGCTGATCTCAAAGGACAGCGCCCCCGGGGGGATGTTCCGCCGGTTCCCGATGTTCGGCAGGATGATCACCTGCTCGCGGCCGCACGCGATCGTCGAGTGCGGCTGCCCCGCGTACTTCCGCTACGACTGGAACAGCCTGGTCGCCAGCGACCCCGCCCACCAGGCGCTGGTCACCGAGTTCATGGACGGCGAGAACTACTTCCCGTCGCGGGCGGAGATGGAATCGGCGCTGTCGGCGTTCGCTGAGCGCGGCGGCGTGAGCGCCCGCTACGACTGTCCCTGGGAGTCCACCCGGCGCGAGGACGACGGGACGTTCGTGCTCACCACGCCGGATGGCGAGTACCGGACCAAGGTGCTGGTGCTCGCGGTGGGCATGATCGAACCCTGGCTCCCGCCGACGCCGGGAATCGAGGACGTGCCCCACTACGTGGACATCGCCGAGAGCGGCGTCGAGTACCTGCGGGAGAAGAAGGTCTTCATCATCGGCAAGCGCAACTCGGGGTTCGAGATCGCCAACGGGCTGCTCTCCCAGGCATGTCAGCTGATCCTCGGCTCGCCGCACAGCGTGAGGCCCTCGATTTCGACGGGTTTCCCAACGGCCCCGCGGGCTCGATACGTGCAGCCGCTGGAGGACGCGCGGTTCGGCGGCGGGACGTTCGTCGTCGACGTCGCCCTCGAGCGAATCGAGCGCACGGCGGACGGCTACAGGGTCTACGCGGACGGGACCACCGGGCTCGGGAAGGTCACCTTCGAGGTCGACGAGGTGATCGCGTGCACGGGCTTCGCAACCGGCCTGCGGGACCTCCGCGATCTCGGCGTCGAGACCTTCTACAAGGACAGGCTCCCGACGCAGACCCCGTACTGGGAGAGCGCCACGGTGCCGGGCATCTACTTCGCCGGCGCGGCAACCCAGGGGCAGGCCGGCATGCGCAAATACGGGTGGCCGAGCCATTCCGCGTCGGTGGGTGGGTTTCGATTCAACGCGAAGATCCAGGCCCGACAGATCGCCGAGAAGCACTTCGGTTTCGCGCCGCCAAGGCCGGAGATCGATCCGGCGACGGCCGTCGAGTACCTGCTTGAGCAAGCCACATCGTCGGCGGCGATCTGGAGCCAGCACTCCAACCTCGCGCGCCAGCTCACCTACGAGAACGGCACGGTCCACGACGACGGCATCGCGGTCCTCATGGACTTCGTCGACTCCGCCGGCCCGGACGGCGTCACGATGACGGTCGAGACGACCCAGGAGGGTGAGATTCAGCCCTGCGCTTACGTTCGCCGCAACGGTGAGGTCGGCGAGGAGGTCTTTGGGCCGGCCTGGATGAACGACTTCCGCACCGACGAAAACCGCGCCCGCCTGACCGAGCTCCTCGCCGGCCTCGGCGGCTGACCCGGCTAGGGCCCGGCCGCGGCTCGCACGACTCGCCCAAACTCGGAGGCAGTCTGCGGGCGCTCACCCACGTCCTTGGCCAGCGCCCGCAGGATCGCGTCGGCGAGGGGCTGCGGGACGTCGGAATTTATCGTCGCCGGGTCCGGGGGCGCGTCCTGCACGTGTGCCCACATCACCCGCATGCCCTGGCGATCGGCGAACGGCGCCCGGCCGACCACGCACTCGAAGAGCACGCAGCCCAGCGCGTAGACGTCGGTCGCGGGCGTTACCGGCTCGCCCTGGATCTGCTCCGGCGCCATGTAGTCGATCGAGCCGAGCGCCTGCCCGGGCCGCGTCAGGACCGTTCCGGCGGTGTCCTTTGTGAGCCCGAAGTCAGTCAGATACGCCGTCCCCGCCTCGTCGAGCAGGATGTTGCCGGGCTTGACGTCGCGGTGGATCAGCCCTGCGGCGTGGACGGCGCCCAGGCCGCCCGCGACCTGGGCGCAGATCGACGCCGCGGGCTCTGAATCGAGGGTGCCGACAGCTTGGATCCGCTCCGCGAGGCTGCCCCCGGCGACGAAACGCTGTGCGATGTAGGGCGTTCCGTCGAGCTCGCCGGAGGCGAGCACCGGGACGACGTTAGGGTGCAGGATCTCCTCCGCGATCCGCGCCTCCCGCGCGAACCGGCGTCGCGTGGTCGGATCGGCGACCAAAGCGGGCTTGATCAGCTTCAGCGCGACCTCGCCCTGGGGCCCAGACGCGCGGTAGACGCGGCCCATGCCGCCCTCGCCGAGCTGCGCCTCGATCCGGTAGGGACCGATCCCGTCACCGGGAGAGAACGGCGCGGCCCCGTCCCCCTCGGGGGTATCCGGAGAGCTCATACGACCCAGACTATCCCCGGCCCGAAAGCAGCTCCAGGATGACGTCTACCAGCAGGTCCACGTCGGCCTCCGTGGTCTGCCAGTTGACGATCGCCGGTCGCAGTGCCACGTTGCCCTCATAGGTTGTGGTTCCGGCGAACACACGGCCGTCGGCCAGCAGCGCGGCGCCCAGCTCTGTGTTGATCCCGTCAAGGGCCTCCTCGGCGACTCCATCGGGCCGCGCGCGGAAGCAGACGATGTTGAGCTTGACCTCCGCGAGCCGCTCGAGCTCGGGCTCGGAGTCGATGCGCTGACCGAGGTGGCGCGCAACCCGCAGGTGGCGCTCGACCATCTCGCGGTGGCCCTCGCGCCCGTACGCCCGTAGCGTCGCCCAGACGGCGAAGGCGCGAGCCCGTCGTGAGTTCTCGGGGGTGAGGAAGCCCGGGTTCGGCCGGGGGTCGTCGCGGGAGGGGAGGTAGGGCGCGCCGACGTTGAGGCCGCTGACCAGCCGCTGCGGCTCGCGGACGAACGCGAAGCCGCAGTCGTACGGAACGTTCAGCCACTTGTGGGCGTCTGACCCGATCGAGTCGGCGAGCTCGATGCCGTCCGTAAGGTGCCGGCTCTCCGGGGCGAGGCGGGCGAACAACCCGAACGCCCCGTCGACGTGGAGCCACGCCTCGTGCTCTGAGACGAGCGTCGCCATGTCGGCGATCGGGTCGAAGTCTCCCGCGTTCACCTCACCGGCGTTGGCGATGACGATCGCGGGCGTCTCCGCCGCTTTCAGTTCAGCCTCGAGCGCGCCGAGGTCGAGCGCCCCCGACCCGTCCCGCGTGAGCCGCCGCACGTTGCCCTGGCCCCAGCCCAGCATCCCCACGGCCTGGACCGCGCTGGCATGCACGTACCCGCTCGAGAGGATCGTCGGGGAGGGCAGCCCCGCCAGCCCGGCCTGGTCGGCGTCGGCGCCCTGCCTCTCTGCCCACCAGCCGCGGGCGGCCAGCAGGCAGGTGAAGTTCGCCATCGTCGCGCCGCTCACCAGCACGCCCGCCATCTCCTCGGGCAACTCGAACAGCTCGCGCAGCCAGCGCGTCGCCACCACATCCAGTCGAGCCGCCAGCGGCGAGGACGCCCAGCCGAAGGCGACCTGGTCGAGCGCGGATGCGAGCCAGTCGGCGCCCAGCGCGGCCGGCGTGCCGCCGCCCATGACGAAGTGGAAGAAGCGCGGCCCGCTCGAGCGGCTCGCTGCCGGCAGAAGCTCGATCAGCTCGGCCAGGGCCCGCGGGGCGCCATCGCCGCTTTCCGGGAGCGACGGGTCGAAAGCGAGCACCGCATCCTCCGCGCCCGGCCGCAGGACAGGCTCGCCGGGAAGGGCCTCCGCGTACGCGATCGCCTCGGCCGCCGCCCGCTCCAGCGTCGCGCGCAGTTCACCCCGGAGCTCGAGCGGGTCGGTCATGCCGGCCGGGGTTCAGCGCTTGGCCCCCGCAGGGACCAGCTCCGCGCTCAGCTCGTCGAGCGGCTCGAGCAGCTCGGGCCGGCCCAGCCTGCGCAGGATCTCGCCGGCGAGGGAGAGGTAGTCCGAGCCACGGTCAGGGCGGTAGTCGAGAATCGGGATCGCCCGCTCGGCCGATTCCGCGTAGGCGATCGACTGGCGTATCACGCTGCGGAACATCTTCTCGCCGAAGCGCTCGTTCAGGGCCTCGAGGGTGTGCTTCGCGTGCTTGGTGCGCATATTCGCGATGTTGAGGCACACGCCGAGCAGCTCGAGCTCGGGGTTCAGCGACTCCTTCGCGAGGTCAACTACCTCCATCGCCTGCTCCATCCCCTGCAGCGAGAAGTACTGCGCCTCGGTGGTGAGGATCGCGTGCGTCGCGCAGACCAGCGCGTTCACGGTGAGCAGCCCGAGCGTCGGCGGGCAGTCGATGAGGATCAGTTCCCTCTGGCGCTTCAGGTCCATCAGCGCCCGCCGCAGCGTCACCTCGCGGCCGATCTTTCCCGCCAGGGCCAGCTCGGCCTCCGAGAGCGCCAGGTTGGCCGGGATGACCGAGCCGTGGACCGCGTCCGCCGCCCGCGCGTGCCCCTGGAGGACATCGCCGAGGGTGGGGGAGGCGTCGTGGGCGGTGTCGAAGTAATCGGAGAGGTTGCCCTGCGGATCGGCGTCGATCGCGAGCACATCGATGCCCAGGCGATCGAAGACATCGGACAGCGAGCGGACCATCGTCGTCTTCCCGGTGCCCCCCTTCTGGGAGAGAATCGCGATCGTCGTAGACATGGTGGCGACTCTATCGCCGCCGCGCCCGCATCACGCCCGCCGGCCGATAACGCACGTATACTTCTCGTCCCTGTCCGTCGCGCGCCCGCTCGAAGAAGGCGCGGAACCGGAGGTGACAAGTTGTCCTTGCCCCAGCGTTTCTCGCCCGAGCTCCCCTGGCGACCTCTCGTGTCTCCTCCCTCCGTGGAGGACAAGGACGCGTGCGCGATCTACGCGTCCGTCCGCAAGGACGCCACGCCCAGCCACGCCCCCGTGGCGCTCGCCCTGGAGAACCTGCAGAAGATGCTCCACCGCGCCGGCAACGTTGATGGCGAGGGCGACGGGTGCGGCGTGCTGGTGGACATCCCGCGCAAGATCTGGGCCGAGGAGGTCCGGGCCGGCGGGCATAACCCCGCGCTCGTCCTCGATGACGGCTTCTGCGTCGCGCACGTCTTCATCGAGCGCTCTTTGGATCTCGACAGGCTCCAGCACGACGCTCGGCAGGTCCTCGCCGCAGGCGGCTTCCGCATCCTCGCCGAGCGCGTCGGACAGGTGGACTCGCCGGCCCTCGGCGCGACGGCGCGCGAGGAGGAGCCCGCACTTCTGGCAGATCGGCGGGCTCGTCGCCGATTCGGCCCGCTCCGAGCGCGTCTTCGAGCTGATGATCGAGCTCGAGCGCGAGCTGGACGTCCACGTGCCGTCCTTCAGCTCGGCCACCTGCGTCTACAAGGTGATGGGGGCGCCGAAGGTGCTCGGCGAGTACTACCCGGACCTGCGCGACGAGCGCTTCGAGACGGTCGGCTGCTTCGGCCACAACCGCTACTCGACCAATACCTGGCCCTCGTTCAAGCGCGTCCAGCCGTTCTCGGTGCTCGGCCACAACGGCGAGATCAACACGATCGCGCAGCTGCGCCAGGAGGCGCAGATGCTCGGCGTGCCGATCGAGCCGGGCGCCTCCGACTCCCAGGACCTCAACCGGGTGATCGACACGCTGATCCGCCGCGACGGCCTCTCGCTGGCCGAGGCGATGGAGATGGTGGTGCCGCCGATCGTCAACGAGGTGCGCTCGCTCCCGGCCGAGCTCCACTCGTTCTACATGTACCTGCGCCAGGCGATGGGCCCTTTCGCGCAGGGCCCCGTGGCGCTGATCGCCCGTCATCGCGACGAGTGCGTGTTCAGCGCCGACGCGATGGGCCTGCGCCCGTTGTGGAAGGTCGAGACGCCCGACGACTACATCTTCTCCTCCGAGCCCGGCGTCGTGAGCGTGCACGACATGGTCTCCGAGCCGCTTCCCCTCGGCCCGGGCGAGAAGTTCCTCGTCACGATCGACGCCGGGAGGCGCAAGGCGACGCTCCACGAGCACGCCGACATGCAGCGCCTGGTGCGCGAAGCGCTGGTCCGAGCGGGCCGGGGGCGAGCCGGCGGACTGGGATCGCGCGCTGGTCACGGGCGGGCCGCTCGAGGGCGCCGAGATCCCCGGCTACACCTCCGCCGGCCCCGCCGAGCCGATCAAGGTCGAGAACCGCGTGCTCGCCGGGTTCGGATGGCAGCGCGACGACGTCAAGCTGTGCCAGCAGATGGCCTCGAACGGGGCCGAGCCGATCGGATCGCTCGGCTACGACGGGCCGCTCGCGGCCCTCTCGCCCGAGCGACAGAACCTGGCCGACTACTTCAAGGAGACGGTCGCCGTTGTCACGAACCCGGCGATCGACCGCGAGCGCGAGATGGAGCATTTCTCCACCCGGGCGGTGTTCGGGCGCCGCCCCCCGCTGGGCGACCTGGCCACCGACACCGGCATGGTCGAGACCTCGTTCCCGGTGATCCTGGGCGGCCACCACGGCCTCGCGCCGCTCTCGGACAAGACCTACCGCGGGATCGCCCGCGAGCACCAGACCTACCTGCTCGAGGACCTCTGGGAGGAGTTCCGCGATCGCGCGGCGGCGCTCGACATCGCCCTGCTCGAGTCGGAGACGACCCGTGGCGCAATCGACCGGCTGCGCCAGGAGGCGGTCAAGCGGGTCGCCGAGGGGGCCGAGCTGCTCGTGCTCACCGACCGCGTCGTCTACGACGGGGAGCGCCGCTACCTCGACCCGCATCTGGCCCTCTCCGCGGTCGACCAGGCCCTTAAGCAGTTCAAGGTCGAGCCCGCAGAGGAGAACCTGCGCCGGCGCTGCTCGATCGTCCTGCGCTCGGCTTCGGTTCGCAACGTCCACGACGTCGTGCTCGCGCTCGGCATGGGCGCGAACGGCGTCTGTCCCTACGTGATGGTCGAGGTCATCTGCGTTGACGACTATCACGAGGACGTCTCAAACCTCTCCGCGGCGCTTCGCAAGGGGATCGAGAAGGTGATCTCCACGATCGGGATTCACGAGGTGCGTGGCTACGCCCGTCAGTTCTCCTCGATCGGCCTCCGCCCCGAGCTGGCCGAGATCTTCGGTACGCAGGCGTTCGCCGCATCCGAGCGGGGCGGGACCGGCTTCGACGTGCTCGACTCCGACTCCGACGCGCGCCACAAGATCCTGAAGGGGGACGAGGAGTCCAAGCCGGCGAAGACGTTCCGCTTCTACCCCAAGGTCTACAAGGCCGCGATCGCGGCGGCGAACGGCACCGCCTCCTACGAGGACTACTCGAAGAAGGTGCGCGAGCTCGAGGCCCAGAGCCCGATCTCGATGCGGCACGTGATGAAGCTGAAGCCCGACCGCGAGCCGATCGACGCCGCCGGGGTGGACGCCGGCGCGGGCCAGCACGACTATCCGATCGTCATCTCGTCGATGAGCTTCGGCTCGCAGTCCGAACCGGCCTTCCGCGCCTACGCCGAGGCCGCCAAGGCCACGAACATCCTCTGCGTCAACGGCGAGGGCGGCGAGATCCGCGACATGTACGGCCGCTACCGCAAGTGGCGGGGCCAGCAGGTCGCCTCGGGCCGCTTCGGCGTCTCGGCCGAGATGCTGAACGCCTCGTACGTTGCCGAGATCAAGATCGGCCAGGGCGCCAAGCCCGGCGAGGGCGGGCACCTGCCCGGTAAGAAGGTCTCCGAGAAGGTGGCCGCGGCGCGCAACGCCGCGCCGGGCACCGACCTCATCTCTCCCTCCAACAACCACGACCTCTACTCGATCGAGGACCTCGCGGAGCTGATCGACGAACTGAAGACTGTCAACCCGGACCTGCGGGTCTCGGTGAAGGTGCCAGTGGTGCCGAACATCGGCACGATCGGGCTCGGTATCGCGAAGGCAGGGGCGGACATCATCACCCTGTCGGGCTTCGAGGGCGGCACGGGCGCCGCGCGCCAGCACGCGCTGCGCCACGTGGGCCTGCCCTCCGACATCGGCACCCGCCTGGTCCACCTGGCGCTGATGGAGGCCGGGATCCGCAACCGGGTCGAGATCTGGGCCGACGGCGGCTACCGCCACGCCCACGACATCGTGAAGCTGCTCTGCATGGGCGCCAACCGCGTCGGCTTCGGCACCCTCGCGATGGTCTCGCTGGGCTGCACGATCTGCCGCGGCTGCCAGCTCGACACCTGCCACGTCGGCATCGCGACCCAGATCGAGACCACGGAGGAGGCCCAGGAGCACGGCCTCAAGAAGTTCACGCCGCAGGCAGTCGACTCGGCGGCTGAGAACTGTGCCCGGTTCTTTACCTCGATGGGCGAGGAGGTCCGGGAGCTGGTCGCGGAGATGGGCTACGAGCGCGCGCAGGACCTGGTCGGACGCTATGACCTGCTCGAGCAGGCCACGCACGCCGACGCGCTGGACCTCGCGCCGCTGATCACGCCGCTTGAGGAGTACGCTCGAGCTGGCCCCGGTGGACATGCCGGTGGCCGAGGACGAGCTGGTCGCCTCCGAGGCCCGCGCGGAGGCGGGCCTGGTGCGGGCTCGCCCGATCCGAATGGCGCGCTCCGACGCCTCGGCTCAGATCGCCGCACTTGCGGGCGACGTCTGCGGCGGCACGTCCGTCCACCAGGAGTTCCCGCGCTCGACCGACGCCAATGACCGCGTGCTCGGCGCCGAGCTCGCCGGGGCGATGTCGCGGGCCAGGATCTACGATGGCGCCGCGGAGGGCTCCGAGGACGTGCTCGCCGAGCTCGAGTTCAACGGCGGCTCGGTGGCCGGCCAGGGCTTCGGCGCATTCAACGTCTGGGGCATCGTGGTACGGGTCGAGGGCGGCGCGCAGGACGGCGTCGGCAAGGCCATGCTGGGCGGGACGGTGTCGATCATGAAGGGCCGCAACGACGCGGGCGAGCGCGTCAACGGCTCGGTCGGCAAGTCGTTCGCCTACGGCGCCCAACGCGGGCGCATGTTCGTGCAGGGCTCGGCCGACTCGCGCTTCTGCATCCGCCTCTCCGGCGCGGACGTGGTACTGGCCGGCGAGCCCGCGGCGCCGCTGGACGATTCACGTGGGTGCCTCGTGGACCGCGCGAACGCCAAGGGCTTCGCCTTCGAGTACATGACGTCGGGACGCGCCGTGGTCTTGGGCGACATCGGCCCCTGGGCCTGCGCCGGGATGACGGGCGGCCGCGTATACGCGCGCGTAAACGACGAGTGGAACCTCGACCGGGCGGCGATTGAGCGGCGTCTCGGAGAGGGCGCCAAGGTCACGATCCAGGAGCTCGACGCCGAGGGCATGCTCGACCTCGAGGACCTGCTCGGCCACTACGCGGACGAGCTTCGGGAGACCGATCAGCCCGAGGAGGCCGAACGAGCCACGGCGCTGGCGGCCGCCGGGCGGGAGAACTTCCTGATGATCATCCCCGAGAAGGTCCAGGCCGACCCGAACATCTCGACGGAGTAGTCGGGCCACTTGGCCGAGGACTTCAACTCCAGGCTACGCCCGCACCTCGAGCCACTGCTCGAGCCGGGCGAGACGCTCGAGGGCATCTGCGCGGCGTCGCGCCAGAAAAGGATCTTCAGTGGCGACGCGGTGGCGCCGTCACCAGCAACCGCCTGCTGATTCAGCCCCTGAGCCGCCGCGGCGACCCGGCGGGCGAGGCCATCACCCTGACGCCCGCCGAGATCGCCGAGGCCAAGGCCGAGGGCGCAGGCGGCGGCTGGGCGGCGCTCGGCGCCGCGCTGATGGACAAAAACGCGGTGAAGCTCGAGCTCAGGACCCGCCTCGGCGAGAAGCACAAGCTGATGTTGATGCGCGCTGAGGGCGGGGGCCTGATGGCCAGGCTCGGCGGGGGGGAGGGCCAGGCCCGCGGGGTCGAGGCCCTGGCCGCATGGTTCACCCGCGCCGAGCGCTGAGCCAGGCGCAGCCGACCGTCGTCGCCTCGCGTGCTGCCTTATCCCTAGGAGCAGACGACGAACAGGCGGAAGCGCCCGATCTCGAGCTCGTCGCCGTCGGCGAGGCGCGCCCACTCGACGCGCCGGCCGTTGACGAAGAGGCCGTTCAGGCTGCGGTCGTCGAGCGCCCGCAGGCCCTCGTCGGCGGTGCGGACGATCAGCGCGTGGCGCCGCGAGACCGTCGAGTCGTCGAGCCGGATATCCGCCGCCGCGCTGCGGCCGACGCGGCTCCAGCCCATCCGGAGCGGGGCGACGACGTGCTCGCCGTCGGCGTCGAAGGCCAGGCACGGGGTGGTCTGCTCGGCGCGCAGGCCCGCCATCCACCTCGGCTCCGAGCCCGCGGGCGTTACCGCGGCCGCGTCCACGGTCGGCCGTTCGAAGATCGAGCGCCGGCGGAAATTGCCGCCGCCGCACGCCGGGCACTGCGGCAGGTCCTCCAGCACTGCGGCCGCGGCGACGGCGTAGCCGCATTGCGTACAGGAGAGGGAACCCACCGACGCGAAGCTGGAAACGTTTTCGCCAGTTGCGTGGAACTCGGAGGAGTTATCGGTGAGCATTGCCATGAGCGAGTACCCCGAACGTACCGAGAATATGCCGCCAGCCCGGGATGTCCAGTCCAATCCGTCCGCGCCGCGCCCAAACGGGCGGAAATTGGGGTCGCCGCGAGGCGAATAGAATCGCGCCCGTGGGTCCAGTCTCCGCCTCGATGCCAATCGACGTGCCGCGCGAGCGCGCGTTCGAGTTCCTCGCCGACCTGGCGAATCGCCCGTCGTTCATGGGCAGGTTCATCTCCGACTTCCGCCTGATGCGCCTGGACTCGTCGGGCGTCGGGGCCGCGGCGAGGTTTCGCATCCGCGAGCGCGGGCTGTGGATGGAGACCGAGATCGAGGAACTCTCCGCCCCGTATCGCATCATCGAGCGCGGCCGGGGCGGGCGGATGGGCAGGATTCCGGTCTGCACGGCCTGGGAGGCCACGGAGGCCGGCATCGACTCGTGCGAGGTGAAGGTCGTCCACTGGACGGAGCCCTCCCACCACGTCGACAAGCTGACCGAGAGGACGCCGTGGATGCGGGGCTACTACCGGCGCGCCCTCGACGGTGCACTCGCCCAGCTCAAGGAGCTCCTCGAGGGCGAGGCGGCGACCGGCCGTGCGGCGGTGGCGGGCGGCGATCGCGTTCCGGGCGCCGGATAGACTGCCGCGCCAGATGGCAAGGCGTATCTCCATCGCGCTGCTGGCCCTGTTCGCCCTGGCGCTCCCCCTGGCCGGATGCGGCGACGACGAGCCGGAGCTCGACGTCATCGAGGGCGAGCCGATCGAGTCGGATGAGGTTTCGTACAACGTCGTGATCTCCCGCTTCCTCAACCCCGACGACACAGAGGATGAGGGCTACGTGGACGGCCAGGCTCCGCCACCGCCGGGCGAGCAGTACTTCGGCGTGTTCATGCAGGTGGCCAACGACGGCTCCGAGGACACGGTGATCCCCGACGAGCTCACCATCACCGACACGCTCCACAACGAGTACCAGCCGCTGGAGACGGAGAGCCCCTACGCGCTCCCGCTCGGCGCGCCCCTGGCCGCCGGGGGCGTGCTCCCGATCCCCAACTCGATCGCGGCCGACGGACCCACGCAGGGCAGCCTCATCCTCTTCCTGATCGAGGAGGCCTCGACCGAGAACCGGCCGCTTGAGCTGGAGTTCCGGCTGCCGTCCGGCGAGAGCGGCATCGTCGAGCTCGATATTTGAGCGCGCTCGCCGAACGCAGCCTCGGTGACCGGGGCACCCAGGCGGTCCTGATCGCCGCCGCTGCGGCGGCCGTCCTGATCCTGGTCAATCTCTTCGGCGACCCCGTCAAGATCGGTTGCCTCGTGGTCATCGCGCTCGTCGCCGTAATCACCGCTCCGGTCAGGCGCATGGAGGGCGGGGGATGGTGGTCGCTTCTGGCGATCGGGGCCGTTGCGTCGATCCTCGGAGCCGGCGTAGCCGAGCTCAGTGAGACCGTCGGTGGCCTGATCGCAGTCGTCGGCGGCGTGCTCGTGGTGGTGGGGGCGACGATCGGCTTCCCCCTGCGCGAGTACGAGTAGCGAAGCCGGGCACCCTGTGGGGTCAGGCTTCAAGCCTGACCCCGCGCGCCGGCGAGCCCTCTTAGAACGCTTCGTCCATCACCGCGCGGACGATCGGGGCGGCGATCGTGCCGCCGTCGCCGTCGGCGTTGACGACCATCGCCGCCACGGCCAGGCGCGGGTCGGATGCGGGGGCGAAGGCGGTGAACCACGCGTCCACCTCCTGCTCGAGCTCCTGGCCCGGGACCAGCTCCTGCCCGGGCTCGAGCGCCTTCGCGCCGAGCTCCGCGGTGCCCGTCTTCCCGGCCACCTGGACGCCGGGCAGGGCGGCGGCCGTCCCGGTGCCGTCGGCGACCACTCCGATCATCAGCTCCTTGAGCGTCTTGGCGGTCTCCGCGTCCATCACCTCCACGGGCCTGCCGTCGGGCTTCAGCTCGGGATCCTGCGTGATCGGGGTGGGGATCCGCGTGCCCCCGTTCGCGACGGTCTGCGCCACCGATGCGAGCTGGAGCGGCGTCGCAAGGACCTGGCCCTGCCCGATCGCGCTGACTCCCACGTCGAGGTCGCCGCCGATCTCGTCCGCCGGAGGGATCGTGCTCTCGGGGGGCTTGACGGCCCCCGTCGCCTCGTCGTTGTAGAGCTGCGGGCGGGCGTTGAACCCGAACTCCTCGGCCTCCGCGACGAGCCGCTCGGCGCCGACGTCCACGCCGAGCGGAGCGAACACGCTGTTGCACGACTTGGCGAACGACTCCGAGAACGTGCCGCCGCAGAGCTCGTCGTGGGCGTTCGCAACCTCTCGTCCCTCGATCACCGCCGCGGTCTCGACCGGGAACTCGTCGCCGGGGCTGACCTCTCCGTCCTCGAGCGCCGCGGAGGTCGTGATGATCTTGAACGTCGAGCCCGGCGGCTGCGGCGCCGAGAACGCGAGCCCCGCCAGCGCCTTGACCGACCCATCCTTGGCGTCGATTGCGGCCACGCCGCCAAGCTGCTCTCCCAGCGCGGTGATGGCGGCCTCCTGAAGGTCGGGGTCGAGCGTGGTCTTGACCGGGTCCCCTGGGATGGGCTCGCTCGCAGCGAGCTCGCGGCCCAGGGCGGGGTCGTCCTCGCCTTCGGGCACGGCGACGAGGCGACCGCCCGGCTGCCCGTCGAGGCGACCGTTGAACGCCAGCTCGAGGCCGCTGCCGCCGGTCAGCGACCGCGGCGGAAAGCCCTCCGCCTGAAGCTTGGCGTCCGCCTCTCCGCGGGCCGTGTCCATCGTGCCCGCCACCGCCGACCCGGAGAGGCCCAGCGGAGACGACCGGCCCGCTGCGGGTCCCTCCGCGAGCGGCGTGCCGTCGGCGGCCAAGATCTCTGCGCGGGGAGGCGCCCTCGTCTGGCGGGCGAGGCCCTCTCCCCCGGCGAGGCCCGGGAAGACCATATGGGGAGCCCATGCGACCAGCCCATCCTCGAGCGGCAGGGCGATCTCGCCTCCGACCTCACCCCAGGCGCGCGTGTCGGCGGTGACCGGGACGATCGCGGCATCCTCGCCCTTCTCGGTCGAGCCCTTCTCGAGCTCGTCGGCGGATATCGAGTCGAGGGTTGCCACCCTCCCGGCCTCGTCGTAGGCCGCGATGAAGTCCTCCGGCGGGGTGGCCTGTTGCGCCTCCGGGGTGAGCTCCGCGTGCATCGCCTCGGGGTCGTCCCGCTCCCAGGCCGAGGCGAAGCGCTGCGCCGCCTCGAGTTCGTTGTGCGCACCCATCACAATCCCTCCGGCGAACCCCAGGGACGCCAGAACGGCGATCGGAAGCGCCCTGGTGACCAGTCGCCGCCGTCGCTGGGCCTCTTGGCTGATCGCCATGCTGGAAAATCTACGAGGTCGGCCGAACGGCCCCTGCACGATGAGTAGCCAATGACCATCATCGACGTGCTCATTGCCGCGTTCGTGGTCGCGCTGGCCGCGGTCGGCTGGGAGCGCGGTCTCATCCGCAGCGCGCTGCCGCTCGCCGGGTTCGTCGCAGGAGCCGCACTCGGCGGGCGGCTCGCGCCGGCACTCCTGGCCGAGGGCGCCGAATCGCCCTACGCGCCGCTCATCACCGTGGCCTGCGGGGTGCTCCTGGGCGCCGTGTTCGCGATCGCGCTCGAGGGTGTGGCGTCGGTCCTGCGCGAGCGCGCCGGGCTGGGTGGAAAGGCCGGAGCGGCGGACGGGGTTGGCGGCGCGCTCCTGCTCGGAGCGCTCGGTCTGCTCGTCGCGTGGGCGTTCGGGGCGGTCGCGTTGAATGCCCCTGGCTCGAACTCGGTCAAGCTTCGCGAAGCCGTCCAACGCTCGGCCATCCTCGGGGCCCTGAACAACACGCTCCCGCCCTCCGGGCCGCTGCTTAACGTCCTGCGGCGGATCGACCCCACGCCATCGCTCAGGGGCCCGGAGTCCGATGTCGGGCCGCCGGATCCCGAGATCGCGGCGGATCCCGACGTGGACCGGGCCGGCGACTCTGTGGTCCGCATCCTCGGCACCGCCTGCGGGCTGGGGGTCTCGGGCACGGGGTGGGTCATCGCTCCGGACCTCGTCGCGACGAACGCGCACGTGGTGGCCGGGCAGCAGGACACGACCGTCACGCCGCCCGCGGGAGCCCCGGAGCTCGAGGCGGGCGCGGTCCACTACGACCCCCGCAACGACCTTGCGATCCTGAGCGTGCCCGGGCTGGGCCTGGAGCCGCTCGAGCTGGTCTCCCGACCCCGCAGCGGCACGACGGGTGCGGTGCTTGGGTACCCCGAGAACGGGCCGTTCAGGGTCACCCCGGCCCGGCTGGGCACGACCGGGGAGGTCACCAGCCAGGACTCCTACGGCCGGGGGCCGATCCAGCGCACGATGAGCGCGTTCAGGGCGGACGTCCGCAGCGGGAACTCTGGAGGGCCGGTAGTCGATGGCGACGGGGACGTCCTGACCACGGTGTTCGGTTCCGAGGAGGGGAGGGGTCCCCCCGGGGGCCTGGGCGTTCCGAACGCCGTGACCGCCGATGCGATGGCAGGACAGCTCTCAGCGGTCGGCACGGGCGCCTGCGCGGCGTAGCCAAGCGCCGATCCAGCCGGTCTGGGCGCTGCGTTACCCTCGTCAGGAGGTGGAGAGAGCGTCGCAAGCCACGCCGACCCGGCCACGGGCGGCCGGCAGGCCAGAGCAGGTCTGCCCCGACTTCCATGCGGCGGTCGAGCTGATCGGTCGAAGGTGGACCGGCGCGATCCTGTGGGCA
Organism: uncultured Solirubrobacterales bacterium; assembly: GCA_963807385.1. GTDB lineage: Bacteria > Actinomycetota > Thermoleophilia > Solirubrobacterales > 70-9 > JBDTSW01. The sequence continues at coordinate 1,053,499 of CAWEBQ010000002.1, read as the reverse complement.
TTGGGAGACAAGGCGCTCTACTTCGCCGACCTGGTGGCCGCCGTCCCGGGTATCTCCGACCGGCTGCTTTCCGCCCGACTGCGGGAACTGGAGGCCGAGGGTCTGGTGGAGCGCTCGGTGCACCCGGGCGCCCCGGCGCGCGTCTCCTACGCGCTCAGCGAGAAGGGCCGCGCCCTCACCCCGGCCCTGCACGCGCTGCGCGACTGGGCGCGGGCGTGGAAGGAGGGCTGACTCACCAGGCGCGAGGGTTCCCCTGCGGGATCTCGTCGGCCACGAGCAGGGCCTCGGAGGGCGGGACCGGGGGAGCATCGCTCGTCGCCTCGTACGCAGCCAGCTCGGCCGCGCCCAGCGCAGCGAAAGCCGCCTCAACGGTCCGGACGTACTCGGCGATCACGATCGCCCCGGGCGGCGGCTCCGGCGCATGGTGCGCCGCCTTCGCCGTGTAGGCGATGACGCGGTCGAAGCCCGCGGCATCGACGTCGGCCGTGACGTCCACGCGGTCGTAGCGCATCTCCCGCAGGTCCAGGCGATCGGCCTCGGCCTCGGTGACCTCGATCAGCACACCGTTCGCGCCCTCGCAGCCGGGGTCGCGCTCGATGTTGAGCCCGACGACGAAGGGCGGCACGCTGCCGTCCGGCAGGGCGAACGTCTTCTCGCTCGCCAAGTTGTCGCGGTAGGCGGTCCACCGGCGCCACCACCCGGCGAGGCGCACGACCGCGGCCGGCTCGACCGGGCGGCCAAGGCTGAGCGCGGCGCTCGCGGGGCTCGCCAGCGAGCCATAGCCGAAGACGTGGAGGCCCGTCAATCGAACAGGGTCCCCTGACCGCCCCCGCCCTCGGCGGCCGGGGCGACCGAGTGGGCCTCGGGATCGCGATCGTGAAGGCGCGGCCCGATCGCAGGCGGCCGCCAGGCCGGGTGCGGGCACAGCCGCGCCGCGGCGGGACATCCGAAGCAGATCGCCGAGGTGGGGTCATCGGTGGGCCTGAACCGCCCGCCCCGGATTCCGGCGATCATCGCCTCCAGCCTCTGGCGCGCGGCATCGAGGCCCTCGGGCGCGAACTCCTCGATCACCGGCTCTCCGGCGTCCTCGAGGAACAGGTGCACCGCCCGCACTGGCGCCCGGTCGGCCCCGGCCGCCGCGAGCGCGTACACCTCGCGTTGCGCCGCGTAGCGCCCAGCGAGCTGCGCGGGAGCCCGTTCTCGCAGTGCGTCGGTCTTGAAGTCCACGACCGTTCGTTCGCCTCGCGGCCCCTCGGCAAGCAAATCGATCTGGCCGCGGATGACGGTGCCTCCCACTCCCAGGACGAATGGCACCTCGGGCCGCAGGATCCAGGCTTCGAGCTCGGCGCGCAGGTCGCAGGCGAGCCACGCGCCCACTCCTTCTAGGATGCGCCGACGGGCCTCCCCGTCGTCCTCGAGCCCCTCGGCGCTCACCAGGGCGTCGATCACCGCATCCTCGGGCGCCTCCCATCCGTCCCGGACCGCCCGCTCCAGCGCCGCGTGCGTCGCGTTGCCCAGCGCCAGCGCGCGATCGCGCCCCGGCTGACTTGCACCGTCCTCGGGCTCGACCAGCTGGTCGGTGCGCTCGGGGCCCGGCTCCTCACCGGCCTGGTCGGCGCTCACCGGAGCGTCGGCCGAGCGCACCCCCAGCAGGCGCTCCAGGTAGAAGCGGTACCCACAGCGCTCGTACTCGGCGAGCGCCGAGTAGGAGAGGTGACCGACCGGAACCTCGCGCGGGCGTTCGCGCGTGAGCGGCGGCGGGCCGCCGGAGTCGTCGGGCGGGGCGGCCGGCGGCGGAGGGATCACCTCGCGAAGCCACGCGGCACGCTCGGGGCTCGGGCTGCTCACGGTGATCGCGAGGGGCAGTGCCTCCTTCGCGGGCTCGGCCGGCTCGGTGCCATCGGAGCGGGTGGGCGCCGCGAGCTCCACCACGCCGTCGGCGCCATCCCACCCACGCTCGACCAGGGCCGGAAGCAGGCGCTGGAGCGCCGATTCGCTCGGTGAGCCGCTCGGCTCCGCGAGGTGGGCCTCCTTGTAGGCACCAGACAGAATCAACCGGTCCTCGGCTCGCGTGGCGGCCACGTAAACCAGCCGGCAGCCCTCCTCCGCGTCGGACTCGGCCTCCTCCCGGTCGAGGGGCTTGAGCTCCCAGAGCCCGAGCGACTCCGCGCTTGGGAAGGCCAGCCGCATCCCGAAGCGCTGTGGGCGGCCGTCCTGGTCGGGCACGGGGCCGATCACCACGTCCCGCCAGGACTGCCCTCCGCGAAGGCGGCCGCCCAGGCCCGGCACGGCGACCACGGGGAACTCGAGGCCCTTGGCGGCGTGGATCGTCATCACCCGGACGCCGTCGTGGTCCTCGGCGCGGACCGGTGCCATGCCCTCCCGCTCGTCGCGGCGCGCCGAGTCCTCGGCAGCCACCAGGAACGCCGCCAGGTCTCGGCCCTCGTGGCGCTCGAACTCCCGGGCGAGCCGCATCAGCTTGCGCACGTTCGCCATCCGCCCACGACCGCCGGGCCGCGAGAGCAGCGCCAGGTCATAGCCGAATGCGGTCATCGCCCGCTCGATCAGATCCTCGAGGCCCAGCAGCGGCGCCTCGGCCCGAAGCGGGCCGAGGATCGAGCAGAACCGCTCGAGGCGGTCCACGTCCTCGGCCGGCACATCGTCGAGCCACTCGAGCTCCGGTTCATAGGGCTCGTTCTCGGAGGCGCCGTACCGCGACTCCACGAGCGGCCAGATGTGCTGCTTGGGCCCGGCCGCCTGGCGGAGCAGCCACATGGCGTCGGGGCTCACGCCGCTCGCGGGAGAGGCCAGGGCGCCGAGGAGCATCTCGTCGTCAAGCGGGTTGGAGACGCAGGCGAGCAGGCGCACCAGGTCCTCGACCTGCTGCTGGGACCAGTATCCGCGGCCGCCGACCACGTACGGGTCGAGCCCGGCGCGGCTGAGAGCCTCCTCGTAGGCGTCGACGTGGGTGAACGCCCGCAGCAGCAGCACGATATCTCCGCGTCCGGCCTCACCGGCGTCGACCATCTGGCGCAGGTGGCGGGCGAGGAACCGCGCCTCGGCGACCACCGAGGGCGAGCTCTCCGAGGGGGGTGAGTCCAGCTTGATTTCGTCGCTCTTCCACTTCGCCACATCCCCCGCGCGCTCGTCCTTGGTGAGCAGCAGCTCGACCGAGCCCGCAGGCGCCCCGACCTCCGGGGTCGGGCGGCCCCACGTGAGCTCAACGAAGCCGTTCAGCAGCGCCGCCCCTGTGGCGTTCGCCGCAGCCAGGGGAGCGGGGCGGGAGCGGAAGTTCCCGCGGAGCGCGAGCACCTCCGTGCCCGGGGCGGCAAGCGCCTCGTCACGCCGGGCGCGGAAGACCTGCAGGTCGGCGTTGCGGAAGCGGTAGATGGACTGGTGCTCGTCGCCGACGCAGAAGAGCCTCGTGTCGGGGCCGCGCAGCTCCTCGATCAGGCCGAGCTGCACGCGGTTGGTGTCCTGGAACTCGTCGACGAGGACGTGGGCGAACCGCTCACGCCACGCCGCCTGGACCGCGGATGAGCCGCGGAGCAGCGCGAGTGCCCGCAGTTCGAGGTCGGCGAAGTCCAGGCCCGAGCGTTCGGCCTTCAGGTGCTCGTAGCGCTCGGTGAAGCCCTCGAGCAGGGCCTCGAGCGTGGCTCGGGCGATGCCGGCGGCTTCGAGCTCGGCCGGCGAGAGCGGTTCGGGGTCCCCCTCGCCGTCGCGAGTCCGCACGGCCTCTGCGACGGGTGGGAGCCGCGGCGTCTCCATACCCTGGCTGCGCAGACGCGCGTGCGCGGACAGCGTCATCTCGCCCAGGCGGTAGGGCCGGTACGCCGCGGCGGTGCGCACCACGTCGGCGCCGCCGTGCTCCATCAGCATGGCGAGCGTGTCGGTGAACGCGCGCTCGCGCATCCGCGCCGCCTCCGCCTCGTCGAGCACGCGAAAGCGCGGGTCCAGCCCGGCGGCGACGGGGTGTGCCGCCAGCACGCGCCGGCAGAATCCGTGGATGGTCGTCACCCAGGCGCGCTCGGTCGCCCGCGCGTGCGAGCCCAGCTCTGCCGCCCGGCGCGCGTCTCCCGCCGCACGAGCGGCGCGGGCCCGTCCCATGAGGCTGCGCCTGATCCGGCCGCGAAGCTCGGCGGCCGCGCGCTCGGTGAAGGTGAAGGCGAGGATGGACTCCACCTCGTCGCCGTCGGCGCAGACGGCCGCGCAGTAACGCTCAACCAGCACCCGCGTCTTGCCGGTTCCGGCGCCCGCCTCGAGGAAGACGTCGCTGTCGCGGGAGGAGATCGCAGCCCGTTGTTCCGGGGTGGGAGGGGGCAGGCTCATGCGTCGTCGCCGTTGCCCTCTTCGGGGAGGCCCAGGGCGCGCTCGAGGCGGCAGATCGGCTGGAAGGTGCAGTATCGCGAGCACTTACCGCCGAGTGGGGCCCGGGTGATCGCGCCCGAGCGCAGCTCGCCGCCCTTCACGATTGCGAGCTCGCGGGCGGCGTCGAGGACCTGATTGAACTGGTCCTCCTCCTTGCGGTCGCGAGAGACGAGGTCGAGGCCGTCCAAGCGCTCGTCGCCCTTCCGCACCACGCCGCGAGGCTTGCGCTTGGCCGTGTTGACGGCGCCGAGCGGCTGGTAGAGGCCTCCGATGACCTCGAGATCGAGCACGTCTCGCGCCACCAGCATGTAGAGCTGGATCTGAAGCGAGCCCTCGTCCTCGAGCTTCTCGGCGCCGGGGACCCTGCCCCCCGACTTGTAGTCGCGCACCACAGCGCCGCTGCCGTCTGCGGCCATGTCGATGCGGTCGATCTTTCCGCGCAGGGTGAAGTCGCCCAGCTGCAGGCCGTTGGCCGCGTCCTCCTCGCCATCCATCCCGAACCCGCGCTCCAGTAGGTCCTCTCGGGGCCGCAGCCCGGTCTGGGACTCGGACTCCTCCGCCAGAAAGCGGGCGACCTGTTCGCGCACGCGTCCCACCAGCGCCACGCGCTCTGGGCCCAGCCGCGCCTCCGCGATCTCCTCGTCGAGCAGCTCATCGAACCGGCTGGTCCAGCGCCCGGCATCGTCGGAGCGCGGGATCGCATCCGCGCCGGGGCGCTCTCGGTAGAGCCGCTCGAGCGCCGTGTGGATGACGCCCCCCAGCCAGAGCGGGTCGCTCTCTGGGTCGAGGCGGCGCGGCTTCAGCTCGTGCTGGACGAACCACATGTATGGGCAGGCCAGCCATCGCTCGAGCTGTCCAGCGCTCAGGACCTGGCGTTCGCGCAGCGCGTCGAGCACGCGCGGGACGCTCAGGGGGCCGGGCAGGCTGATCTCGCAGGCGTGTGCTTGCAGCGATTCGAGGACGGAGTCGCGGATGCCTGCGCTCACCCCGATGGCGCCGAGCACCGCCGCGTGGTCGGCGCCGGCTCCGCGGGCGGCCAGAGCCCGCGCGAGCTCGCGCTCGCTGGGCGCCTCGGCCGGGGCGGGGACCACGTCCTCGAGGCCACGCCGTCGCTTCAGGGCGGCCTCGGCATCCTCGGGGTGCTCGCCCAGGAGGTCGAGCACCTCGTCGATGAAGGGCGAGCGCGCGAGCGCCGTTCCCTCGTCGTTGCAGCTTCGCCATGAGAGGTAGAGGCGCTCGGTGGGACGCGACACGCAGGAGTGGAAGAGGTAGCGCTCCTCGTCCGCCTGATCGCGTCGCACGAGGGCGGGAATGCCCAGCGCCCGGCGGCGGTCGTCGCCCAGCAGCGGATCCGGCGGGGCGGCCGCGGGAAACTCCCCGTCGCCCATCGCGGCGCAGAACAGATAGCGGGCCCGCCCGGCGCGCAAGCGGTAGGGGCTGAGGATCCGTACTCGCCCGTCGGTGGGGCCGCGCCAAGTGGGCACGCTGGCTCCCTCGAGCGCCTCGATCGCGTCGGCCAGCCCCGGCTGGGGGCAGTCCGGGAGCTCGCCGAGGGTCGCGAGCTCGGAGAGCAGCTCGGCGGCGGCCACCGCGGCGCGGAGCTCGATTGGGTGGAGCATCTCGGCGCCCCCCGCCGCCGAGGGGGCCGCGAGCGGCGCCTGCTCGCGGTGGGCCGACTCGGCGAGCTCGCGCGCCGCCGCGGCGAGGACGCGCAGGCGATCGCCGTCGTCGGGGGCCGCGCGCAGGCGCGCGAGATGGCGCGGGGGCCGCTTCCAGCTCGCGTACACGTCGCCGGGGGTGAGCACCTTCCCGCGGCGGATCCGTTCCTCGACCCCGTCGGCGGAGCCGGCTCGGAAGGAGGGGTCGGCGCGCAGGTGGGCGAGCAGATCCTCCGCCGTCCCGTTCTTGCCCGCCGCGCGGCAGAGGGAGATCAGGGCGCGGCCGACGGCCGTCCGGTCGAGCGGCGCGTCGGCCTCGAGCGCCACCGGCACTCCGTACCCGCTCAGCACTCGCGCCAGCACGTTGCCGGAGGCGGAGGGGTTGCGGGTCACGACGGCGACGTCGCCGGGCTCGACGCCCTCGGCGAGCAGCCTCGCGATCTCGAGCCCGATTGCCTCGGCCTCGCCGCGCTCGCCGGCGCACTCCAGCAGTACGACGCCGTCGTCGACGGGCACCGTCCCCGGGTCGGGCTCGAACAGGGACGCATCCAGGTGCCGCAACGAGGGGTTCGGGGTGTAGGAGGGGTCGGGCTCGAGCGTTGCCTCGATCTCCGCGCCCAGCTCCTCGCGCAGCGTGCCCACGAGGGTCGCGCGGGCTGCAAGCGACCGGCGATCCGCGTAGTTCACGGCCATCGTCACGTCCGCCGTGCGTGCCAGCTCGCCAAGCAGCTCGCGCTGGGCCAGGGTCAGATCGTCGAACCCGTAGACGAAGACCGGCCGGCTCTCGGGCTGGCCGGTGCCGGCGCGCAACGAGGCGAGCACCGCGGTGGCGAGCGCGCCCCGGTCGGCGCGGCCCGAGCGCTCACGCAGGTCCGTATAGGCGGAATAGAGCGCGACCAGCTCGGTCTCGTGCGAGCCGTCGTCGAGGCTGGCGGCGTGGCCGGCGAGGTCGTCCGGCGAGATGAGCCCGGCCTGGAGCTCCTCGATGAGGGAGTCGAGCGCGGGCGCGAATCCGGGCCGTCCGGACGAGCGGCTCAGGCGACGCAGGCGAGTGGTGGAGATCGCGGCACGGATCAGCGCCAGCCGCTGGGGGACCGTGAGCAGCCGGCCGGTGTCGAGCGCGCGCGAGGTCGCGAGGTCGCGGAAGAGCCAGCCGAACGTGCGAATGGAGATCCCCAGGGACGGTGCACCGTCCGCGCAGAGCTCCCGCTCGAACCAGGCCGCGTCATCGCCGGTTGGGACGATAAGAACCGGCTCCTCGCCCGCCCGCTCCTGCAGCCGCCGGCGCATCTCGCCCGCCCTACCCGAGTTCGGGGGGCCGACGATCAGGCGTATGGGCATGCGGGCACGGGCGTCGGCATCGCTACGAGCATAGGTCGGCTGTCGGCGCGCGTTCTGACGCGACGGCGCGTGACCCCGCGGTCCGATGATGCCGCTGGGAGCGGGAATCCACCCCCCGCGATTCCGTCCCCTGCCGGGTCTATCTTCGCGGCCATGTCGCTCTGTTTCATCGATCCCGCCGATGCCATCCGCGCCATTGCCGACTCAGTCGGGCGTGAGGCGCGCCGTCAGCTCCTCGGGGAGGCCGTGCGCGCGTGGGTCGACGAGATCCCCGACGACGAGCTCGAGGCCCACTACGCCCGCGCGATCTCCGAGCTGGACGAACACGACATCTCGATGCTCGCCGCCTGGCACGCGTCGCTGGACGTCGGCCACCCCGTGCCCAACCGCGACTTCCTCATGGGCGCGTTCGTCTCGCTCGGCGAGAACCGTCGCGAGGCGCTCAAGCTGGCCGCCGGCTTCCGCGGCGAGGAGGCGGTCGATCGTGGCGTCACCGAGGAGGTCGCGCTCGACACCGTCCTGGACTGGCTCTCGCCCGCCCGCCAGATGGAGCTCGCGGTGGAAGCGGTAGAGCTCTACATCTGGGATCGAGCGGGGTCGGACAACTAGGCTGGCCGGCGCAGGCGCGTCGGTCCTAGGCGACCAAGGCCTCGATCTCCGGGATCGCCTGGTCGTTGGTCCGGAAGTGGACGGCGCTCATCCCCAGCGCGCGGGCCGCCTCGACGTTGACCTCGATGTCATCGACGAAGACGCACTCGGAGGAGTCGAGGTCGCTCAGTCCCTCCCGCGCGCGCAGACGGTCGAGGGTGAGCTCGTAGATCTCTGGGTCGGGCTTTCGCATGCCGACGAAGGCGGAGTCCACCACCAGCTCGAAGATCTCGTCGACGGGAAGCATCGAACGCCAAAGCGGCTCCCACTCGCGGACGTTGTTCGTGAGCAGCGCCATGCGGGCGCCGGACTCGCCGAGCCGCCGCATCAGGTCAATCATCGGCGCGTTGGGGTCGAGGGCTTCGAAGTAGATCTCCTTGAACCCGTGCATCTCCGGCTCGTGGCCGAGCTCGCCGGTCAGCTCGCTCCGCAGGCGTTCGAGGAAGGCGTCCTCGGTGACGTTGCCCTTCTCGAGCTCGTAGAGGGGGTGGGCGCCGTCCGCCTCGGCGATCCGCTGCATCGCCGTGCCCAGCGCCTCCGTAGGAATCCCGGTCTGATCCTGGAACGCTGCGAACGAGCGAAGGAGCGGCGTCGTGAGCACGCCGCCGAAGTCGGAGATCACGCAGCGGATCGCCATCGGCTCAGCTCGGCCCGAGCAACTCGTGTAGGCCGCGGCCTTCCTCGCCGTCGATCCGGATGGCAAGCGGCGTCACCGCCCTGCTGATCCCGTCGGTCTCGCCGGCCACCGCCTCGCCCGCCCGGTCGGCGGCGATGCGCATCCCGGCGCCGCTCTGGAGCCAGAGCTCGATTCCCAGCCGTTGCATGGCCCCGTCGGGGTCGTACTCGGTCGAGAGCAGCGCCTCATCGGCGCCCTCAGCCCCGTCGCCATCGATGAGGGCGACGGCCACGCCGTCGCCGCCGTGGTCGCCGGCGTCGGCGGGGCGGGCGACCGCTATGGCCAGCGCGGTCTCGCCGACCGCGCCGACGATCAGCCGCAGCGAGGCGATCGCCGACCAGTCGGGCTCAGCGTCCAGCTCCCAGGCCGGAGCAGCCTCGGGGTCAGCGGCGTCGGCGGCGCGCATCAGTGCACTCAAGTCCCATTCGACAGCCGCTCCGTCGCCCAGCTCCAGGCGAAGCCGGTCAGCCACGGGCCTCACCGCCCGAGCCCAGCTCGTCGGACTCGCCGATCTCGGTGGCCGTCCCCTCGACGTCGTAGGGGCGAGTAGGGCCGGGAGCGGAGGCGGGCCCCGGCTGAGGGCCCGAGCGCCGACGGGATGCGGCGCCCGCTGCCGTGCGCCCGAACGGCACACGGCGCAGGCCCATAGCGATCGCCACGCGCCGGAAGAGGTCGCGGGTGGGCGGGAGAAGCAGGAGGAGCCCGACGACGTCCGTGATGAACCCGGGCGTGAGGAGCAGCGCTCCACCCAGGATGATCATCGCCCCGTCGAAGACCTCACGTGCCGGCAGCCGGCTCTGCTCGAGCGCCTGGTTGAAGCGTGCCCAGGCCGTTCGGCTCTGCGTTCGAAGAAGCGCGGCGCCGAGCAGGCTGCTGAGGAGAAGCAGGCCGATGGTCGCGGGAACACCGATCGAGCTGCCGACCTGGATGATCACGTACAGCTCCGCGATCGGGACGACGATGAAGACGATCAGGGCGGCGAAGAGCATCGCGCCGCAAGCGTAGCCAGGGACCCTGCCCGAGCATGGCCTCCCGGGCGGCTAGCAGCTGAGGTCGGGGCGTGCGATCTTGCCGCGGTCGACCCGGACTCTGACCCGGTCGAGGACGGGGCCTCCCCGGCGATTGCGGCAGATCAGCGTCCAGCGCTCGGTCCTGCCCTGGGCGCCGCCGAGCGGCTTCGGGGTCTTCTTGAAGTTCACGGTCCCCTCGTAGGGCTCGACGGCGGCATAGTTGATCATGCGGATCACGTAGTCGCCGGACTTCAGCTTCGGGCGCTTGATCGTCGTGGACTCCGAGTCGGTGGTGCCGCCGACACCCAGCGACGAGCTGACCTGGTCGGTCTCGCCCTCGGAGCTCTCGTCGCCGTCGGAGTCGCGGAAGATCCTCATGTCCCAGTCGGAGGCCACCGTCGACCACTGCGCGCGGATGCTCGCGATGCCGTTGTCGATGCCCTGGTCGCCCTCTACCTCGAAGGGGTGGTCGTTCCAGCAGGTCTCGTCGGTGGTGTCGGCGTCGGCGCACGGAGCGGCGCTCACGCCCGCCGCCCCCGCGAACGCCACGGGGTCCGATGGGCGGCCCGGCCTGGGCTTGGGGCCTCGGGGGGCGCCCGATACTGCCGGACGGGTGGACGGGTTCACGTGCCAGCGGAACCGGCCCGAGCCGCGGACCTTGAGGGAGTCGCGCAGCTTCTCCTGGAACTTGATGACGTCACCCGGCTCCCCGCTTGCATCGATGACTGGCGAGGTCCTGGTCTTGAACCTCTTCCGCAGCTGGAGGTAGGCGCCGCCAGGCACCTTCCCGGCGATGATCGAGTGCTCCCTGCGCTGCATGGTGTTGCGCTGGGCGACCGCGTAGGCGGCGCGGTTGCCGCCACCGGCTCCCGCCGCCGCGGTCGTGCCGTTGTACTCCGCGATCACGTCGGGGAACGGCGGGTGGAAGTTGGTCGGGCCGATCTCGAAGGTGTAGCCGTAGCCGCCGGTGGCGTTGTAGCTCCAGTCCTCCGTGGTACCGCTGGTGTCGTACAGCTCGAAGCCGGGCTGGCTGGTATAGCCGTTCTCCTCGGCCATGCGGTCGGACAGGCGACGCAGTGCCTTGTCATCGGGCGGCGTCGGCGCCTCGGCCAGGCCGGGCGCGTGCAGGACCAGGTTCGAGAAGGTGTGATTGGTGATCAGCGTGGTCACCTGGTTACTCGAGACGAGCCTCTGGATGTTCCGGGTCTCGGGCTCGGAGAACGGGCCCGGACCGCGATAGTCCGCGGCGGTGACCATCGGCGGCGCCGCAGCACCCGGTCCTCCCCAGAGGCCGCCGTAGTTGCGGTTGGGATCCACCCCGGGCTCCTCGATGCCGACGGAGGGCTGGGCGCAGTTACCCGCTTCCGAGTCGTCGGCGAGGCGGCAGTTCTTGCGCCGATACTCGTTGGGGTGGGCGACGATGTTGGCCTCCTCGGGCTCGCCGCCGCGCCCGTTGCCCGCCCCCTGCAGCTCGCCCGCCTCGCGTGACGTGTTGAAGCCGTCGGGGTTTACGATCGGGACGACGAGCGTGCGCGTACGCCGCATCAGGCGCCGGTACTTGCGCTTCCCGTCGGCGTAGCCCTGGACGAGCTCGTAGGCCCATTCCATGGTGTGCTCGCCCGAGGGCCACTCGCGGGCGTGGTGGACGCCCATGATCGCGAAGCTCGGGCGGCCGTCGGAGCGCCGTACCCCGGCCGCGAGCTCGATGCCCTCGACCGGGCGGCCTTCGTACGTCTGCTCGGGGAGGGTAAAGCTCCGTACGAGCTTCGGGTACTCCTCCTCGAGCTGTTTCATCTCCTCGCCGTAGTCGAAGAGGCGCCGGTACGCGGTGTGGCCGCTCGGCAGGGAGCTCCCGGTGCCGCGCTTGGCCCTGGCGTAGTCACGCTCGGTCTCCCGGTCACTGGCGCTCGTCGCGTTCAGATCGGGAATCTCCTCGGCGTAGGCGAAGCCGTTGGACCTGAGCGCCGATGCGTCCGCGTTGCCGTGCAGGACGACGTCGACGAAGCCGGGCCCGCCGTGCTCGGTCAGGTCGAGACCCAGGGACTGAAGCTCGGTCACGCTCTCGTCGGTGGGCGTGCTCACGCGCGCGAGCGACGGGCTGCCGGTCGCCTCGGCCCCGATGGCCGTGAAGTCCGCGCTGAGCGCCGCCCCCGCGGCATCGCCGCTGCGCCGACAAGCCTGGATCAGCAGCTCATCCTCCGGGAAGACGAAGCCCTCGGCGACCTCGGAAGCGCCCCCATAGGCGGAGGCCGCCACGACCGTGTCGCGCTCGGCGTCGAAGACGGCCAGATCCCAGTCACCGGCGGGCGCCGAGAGCCTGACCGAGAGGAACCCGAGCCCCGGCGACGCGAGCGGCCGAGTTGCCACGCCGTCGGCGCCCTCGAGAGGGCGTTCGAAGCAGCTTCGATCGATCGCGGCGGAAGCGCCGACGCGGTCGTCGAGGATGGTGTCGCCATGAGCCACGGCAGGTGCCAGCGTGAAGGCCAAGGCCGTCGCCGCCATCGCGGCGACGCGCATCGCGGCGGGTCCGACGGGCTCGTTGTCGCGGAGTCCCGACATTGATCGCCCGGATGGGTACCAGACGGATCCCGAGGATGCGCCGGTTCTATGGGCTGCGGATCCCGTCCTCTAGGATCAACACATGCCCACCGAGGAAGAGGTATACGAAGCGCTGGAGGAGGTCATCGACCCCGAGCTCGGGCTCGACTTCGTCTCGCTGGGCCTCGTCTACGACGTCGAGGTCGAGTCAAGCGAGGTCTTCGTGACCTTCAGCCTGACGACTCCCGCCTGCCCGATCGGCCCCCAGGTATCCGAGCAGATGCGCGAGTTCGTCGGCGACCTCGACGGGGTCGACAAGGTCCACCCAAAGATGGTCTTCGAGCCCCCGTGGTCCCCGGAGATGATGTCCGAGGACGCCAAGTTCGCGCTGGGGTACTAGGGCTTTCCACCGTCGTCCGTGGCAGAGGGCCGTTATCGGATCTGATAATGTACGTGCGTGTCGGACCCTCCGGACATCGAAGTTGCGAGCGACGATCTCGCGGCGGTGCTGAGGTCTGCTGCCCGGTTGCAGGAGCTGGTCCCCGATGCCGTCCTGGTTGGCGGGTCGGCCGCGGCGCTTTATGCAGGGCACCGCGACTCGTTCGACCATGACCACGTGGTCGCCGATCTGCGAGACCGCTTCGACCTGGTGCTCGACGCGATCGAGTCCGAGGGGGACTGGGTCACCAACCGGGTCGTGCCCGGAAAGCTGATCCTCGGACGCCTCGGCGACATCGAGGCCGGCGTGCGGGAGATGATTCGCCGTCGGCCGTTGGAGACCGTTGATATCGAGGTGGGCGATGCCGGCCGCCTTCGCGTGCCCACGGCCGAGGAGACGCTCCGAATCAAGGCGTTTCTGATCGTGCGGAGAAACCAGACGCGGGACTACCTCGACACCGCCGCGCTCGGGAGTCGCTACGGGATCGAGCCCAGCGCCCGGGTGCTGGCGGCGATTGACGAGTACTACGGCGACCAGAATCTCGAGGCGGAAACGGAGCTGGAGGGCGAAGGCCTCGGTGTCGCCTCGCAGCTCGTCCGGCAGCTCGCCGATCCCCGACCGGCCGATCCCTCCGTCACGCGGGAGCTCGACTCCTACCGAAATCTCTCGGGTGAGTGGACGGACTGGAGCTACGTTCGTGGGGTCTGCAAGGAGCTGGCCGAGGCGATTTTCGAGACGGCGGGTGATCGCCCGTGACGGTCGCTTTCCGGAACCTGACGACCCGACCCGACGATCCGGTTGCCCGGTGGCCGACCGAGGCCGTACAAACCGCGATCGAGCGGGGGGGTCTCGGCGAGTGGCGGCGACTCGCTGATGGGATCCGAGCAGACCCGTGGGGCCGCACCGCCCGGCAGGTCGAGGAGGTGCTCAGTCACTCTCGTCCCCACGGCATCACGGCACTGCTTGGGCGAGTCATCACCGGCGCCCGCGAGACGGCGGAGCTCGATGAACGCGCCGAGGTCAGCTCGGAGCTGAGGGCACTCGTTGCGGTCAGCGGCCTGACTCAAGCGGATTTCGCGAAGCGCATGGGGACATCCGGCTCGCGAATGTCCAGCTACGTAAACGGCGGGGTCGTACCGTCTGCGACGCTGATGGTGCGGGCGCGGCGGGTCGCCGGAACCCAATGACGGTGTCCGAGGAACGCCGCGTTCGCGCCTGCCTGGCGCTTGGCTGACGGCTAATCGTCGCGCGGTCGGGCCCGCGATGACCGAGTTTTGCCCGCATAGCGGGAAGAAGCCGGCAAGCGCCTCCGTCCCGCGCGGCGTCATAGTTGAGCGCCGCTCCCCGTTCACGCAAGAGAGGCGCAGCTTTGGACTACGAGACCCTGCTCTACGGCGTCGATGACGCGATCGCGACGATCACGCTCAACCGCCCCGAAGCACTGAACACGATCGTCCCCCCGATGCCCGACGAGTTTGAGCGGGCGGTGAACCAGGCGAGCGGGGATCCGGCGGTCAAGGTGATCGTCGTCCGCGGGGCCGGGCGTTCGTTCTGCGCCGGATACGACTTCAGCGGCGGCTTCCACCACTGGGATGAGTACCTGACCACGGACGGGGAGTGGGACCCGGGCAAGGACTTCACCCTGGCCACGTCGTCCTTCGCCTCGCCGACCCAGAAGTTCATGAGCATGTGGCGCTCGCCGAAGCCGGTGATCGCCCAGGTCCACGGTTGGTGCGTCGGCGGCGGCTCCGACGCCGCCCTGTGCGCCGACATCGTGATCGCCTCCGAGGACGCTCAGATCGGAACGCCCTACTCCCGCGTGTGGGGCGCGTACCTGTCAGGCATGTGGATCTACAGGCTCGGCCTGGCGAGGGCGAAGTACCACGCCCTGACGGGCCGGCCACTGTCCGGACGTGAGGCCGCCGATATCGAGCTGATCAACGACGCGGTCCCGTTCGCGGAACTGGAGGAGACGGTTCACGCGCAGGCCGCCGAGCTTGCCCCGCTCCCGGCTGCTCAGCTGGCGGCGCAGAAGCTGGTCGTCAACCAGGCCTACGAGCAGATGGGCCTCGCCTCGACGCAGACGCTGGGGCCGATCCTCGACGGGCTGATGCGGAACATCCCGGAGGCAAAAGCGTGGATCGACCGCGGAGCTGAGCACGGCGTCGGGGCGATCATCGCCGAGCGCGACTCCCGCTTCGGCGACTACAGCCAGGCCCCCGCGGATGCGAAGCCCGATCCCGCCAACGTGATCGAGCCCGACTAGCTCCCTGGCCGCGCCGGGCCGCCCCATGGGGGCCGGCACCCGTGTGGACATCCGTCCGGTACCGCGTCGACCGCCAGGGCAGGTTTCGCAAGACCGGGCCGAAGGTGAGGCTGCCCAAGCTTCGCCGGAGAAACCACGTGCTCGAGGTCCGCGCGGTCGACCGAGCGGGCAACGTCGATCGCACACCCGCGACGCACAGATTCCGTGTCGTCGGCAAGCGGCGCCACCACAACTAGGACGGGTACGGGAGGGCTCGCTCCCGGGTTGAGAGCGAAGGCCGTTTTCACGTTCGCTGCCAGCCGTGACGGCGGCGCTCGCCCTGACCGTCGCCGTGCCGGTCCTGGTAAAAGGGGGCTTCACCGGTGCCGCGCGATCCCTCTTCATCGGGCTGGCGCTCGTCGCGCTCTCGCTCGCCGTCGCCCGGGACGAGCGCCCCCTCGCGGGCCTGGTGCGCATGACTCCGATGCTCGCCTTGGCCGGCATCTCGCTGCTGTCGGTCCTCAGCTCCGCCTGGACCATCGGCGACATCGGCGACGCGCTCAGCGCCGGCCTGACCGTGGCCGCCGCCGCGGTGGTGGCCGCGGTCGCCGCCTGCGTGGCACGTATGCACGGAGTGGGCGTGATCGCCGGGCTGATCGCCGCGCTCGCGGTCGCGGAGGCCGTAAGCGGGCTCGCCTCGACGGCGCTTCGCGAGGAGCCGTGGGCCCAGCGCATTGGGGGGGGAGCTGGCGTCCCGGGGGGACGTTCGAGTACCCACCGGCCCTGGTCGTGCTGCAGGTCTCCGCACTGCCCGCGTTCGGGTGGGCGATGCTCAGGGCTCAGCGCCGTTGGGTGGCGCTGTTCGGAGCCGGTGCCGCTGCCATGGCCGGGGCGGTCGCCGGCACTGCCGACAGCCGCGCCGGCCTTGCCCTGTGCGTCGCCGTCGCCGTGGGCGCCGTCCTCGCCGCCCGGTCGCTGGGCTTCGATCCGCGGCGCGTGGCGCTGGCCGTGGCCGTGCCGGCGCTCGCCGGGGTCGCGGCTCATCTTCTTCTCGGCGGCCACGCGGCGCCGGGGGCCAGGGGTGCGACGGGCCAGCTCGCCGTCACGCTCGCGGTGCTGCTCGGGCTCGTTGCGGCGTGGGGCGCGGCCTCACGGGCCCTTCCTGCGGCCTCGATCAGCCGGGCCGAATCAGCAGCCCACGCCCCTCGCGCCGCACGGCTTGCCGTGGCAACGGGCGCTGCCGTCCTCGTGGTCGGTGCCCTTGCCTTCGCGACCGACCAGGCGGCGCCCGGTGTCGAGCCCGTGAGCGGCTTCGACCATGGGCGCGCCGCCGAGTGGGCGGTGGCGGCGGACGCCGCCATCGAGCGTCCGCTGCTGGGGGCCGGATCCGACGCCTACATCGCCGCCGCCGCGGGCGGGGGTGGTGGCGGGACGCTCTACGCGCACAGCCTTCCGCTGGAGACCTGGGCCGAGCTCGGGCCCGTCGGGCTCGCCCTGGTGCTGGTCCTCTACGGCTCGGCCGGGGCGCTTTGCTGGCGCCTGCGGCGCGACCCGCGAGCCTGGCTGCTGATTCCCGCGGCAACGGCGTTCCTGCTCGTCAGCCTGGTCGATTGGTCCTGGCACCTAGCCGGCTCCGCTGCGGTCTGGGCCGTGGCGCTGGGTGGTCTGCTCGCGCTGGACGCCGATCGGCGATCCGTACCTACGCGAACTCCTCCGTCTCGGCAGCGTGCACCGGCGCGGGGGTGAGCGCGGCGGCCGAGATCACCAGCACGAACGCGAGCAGGCGGACGGTGAGCCCTAGCGCATCGTCGGGCAACGGCTCCTCGAAGACGACGGGGCCGGCCGCGATCGTGAACACGTTGGCGGCGACGCTGGTGACGGCGATCACCGGTACCGCCTTGCCGAGCTGGAGGCTGCGGGCGGAGACCACGAGGCCGGCGAACGACGCCAACGCGATCACCAGCGCGAGAGGATGGGTGAGGATCGCCACGGCGGGCTCGCTCCCGAGCTGGTCGCTGAGGGCCTTGATGGAGGTGTCGGAGGCCGCCCAGAAGAGGCCGGCCGAGGCCCCGAAGAGGATGCCGCCGCGTGCCGGCGAGACCCGGGCGGCGGCGGCCACCGCGACGGCGGCCGCCGAGAGCGCGCACACCCAGACGGCGAGGGTCTCCGCGTCGTAGTCCGAGTGCGCCTCGTTTCCGGTCCCCTCGAGCGTCGCCGCCAGGAAGGCGAGGCCCAGCGCCGCCAGCGCTACGCCGATCCACTCCCGCCGGGTGACGCGATGGGCGAAGAGCCGGTCGGCGGTAACGGTGAGGAGCACCAGGCCGCCGGCGATGACCGACTGCACCAGCGAGATCGGAGCCAGCGAGAGCGCCGCAACGTGGAACCCCCACGACGCCGTCGCGATCAGGATCCCGAGGGTGTAGGCGCGTGAGCGGAACAGGGACAGCGAGGTGCGCAGGGGGTGGCGCAGGCTCACGGGCGGCGACTCGACCGCGCCGCGGTGCTTGTAGAGGAAGCCGACGATCGACGCGAACGCCGTCGCGACGGCGAGCAGCAGCCCGATCTGTACGGAGAGGCTCAGGCGACTGTGGGCGGCGGTTCGGCGCCCGGGTCCGGATCGGCGGGGTGGATCTCACCGGTCGGCGGGTCGGTGGGCGCCCCGTCGTCGGGGGGGACCTCGCCAGGCGCCTGGGCGAGGAGCTCCTCCGGCGCCCGCGGTTCCCGATCGAGCTGGATCGCGCGGATCGCGTGCTCGTCGGGGAGCTTGGCGAGCACCTCCTCGACGAGGTCGCGGACCTCGGCCTCGTCGTGGCCGAAATCGTCGCGCAGGGACCGGAGGGCCGTGTGCGTGACCTTGAGCTGCTTTGGGGTCAGCTCAAGGTGGTATTTGAACGGACTGGAGTCGCCTTCGCCGGACATCTCAGGCCATGTTAGGCCAGCCCGCTGGACTATCGGCGCGCCGGGTCCGGCCCTCACCTACGCTTCAGCTGTGTTGATTGTGCGGACGGCCGGGATCCCATGGCGTGCGGTTGCGTGCGCGGGCCTTGCGTGTGCGACCCTGCTCGCCGGCGTCGAGGCCGAGCGGGCACGCGCTTCGTCGCCGGTCCAGGCGACGACCCCCGCGGAGATCCGCGAGTACTGGACCCCGCAGCGCATGCGCGACGCGATTCCTATCACGCCGCTTGCGGGCCCCACCGAGTCCAAACGGCGTGGCACGATTGCAAAGCCGGTCCGCCGCTCCCGCCGAGTGCCGCATCGCAGTCACGGAAAGGTCTTCTTCACGCTCGGAGGCCAGGGGTACGTCTGCTCCGGCACGGCCCTTAAGGCGCCCGCCGAGAACGTGGTCTGGACCGCCGGTCACTGCGTTTACGGCTCGACCGGCCTCCTCCAGGAGGGATTCGCAAAGAACTTCGAGTTCGTGCCCGCCTACCGCAAGGGCAAGGCGCCCTTCGGCGAGTGGCCGATGCTTCCCGGGGGCCTCCAGGCGACCGCCCGGTGGAAGCAGTCCAGCGAGGGCTGCCTGCCCGCGGCGAACTGCGGTGACGTGGCTCACGACTTCGGGGCCGCCAACGTCGCGACGCTGGGCGGCCGCACGCTGCAGGACAGGGTCGGTGGCCGGGGGATCCAGTTCAACGGCTCGCGGGAGCGCACATACAAGGCGGTCGGCTATCCGCAGGCAGCACCGTTCGACGGCCAGAAGATGTTCGCCTGCCGGTCTGCCTACAAGGGCCCCGACTCGGACCAGGGAAGCCCTCCGCCGATGCGGATTACCTGCGACATGACGGGCGGCTCCAGCGGCGGCGGCTGGATCTCCGGAGGAAAGGTCACCTCAGTGGTCTCCTACGGGTACGGCGACGAGCCGAACAACCTCTACGGGCCCTATCAGGGCGCCTCGGCCCAAGACCTCTTCAACCAGGTCAAGGACGGCTAAGTCAGGCCGTCGTCCGCTCGCTGGGCTCCGGCGCGGCCGACGACGCCGAGGACCCGGCCGCCTCGAGCAGCTCGGCTATCGAGTGCTCGATCCCGCCAGCAAGCTGCTCGACATCGTCTATCGCGTCGTAGTCCGCGAGCAAGCCGAAGTTGATTGAGCCGTTGTAGCTCATGATCGCGATGAAGAGCGCCTGGTTGGGGGGCAGGAATCCGACCGGAAAGATGTCCTGGAGCTCGCGGCCCAGCACGTAGAGCGGGAGCTGCGGGCCCGGGACGTTGGTCACGACCAGGTTGAACAGGCGCGTCGAGAAGTTGACGCGCGCGGCCTGCGCCAGAAGCGTCGGCGGGGCGAAGTCGTTGAACCGCGAGATCACCTCGGCGCCGAGCGCCTGCTTGGACTGCTTGATGCCCTCCATTCCTTCGCGCACGACGGCCAGCCGCTGCACGGGATCCTCGACGTAGATCGGGATGGGACCGCGGATCGCGGCGATCTGGTTCCCGAGCTTGCCGTGCTCGTCGGTGCCGCGGATCGACACCGGCACCTGAGCTCGCAGCTCGAGGCCCTCCGTGCGCACTCCGCGCCCGCGCAGCCAGTTGCGCAGTGCGCCCGTGACGACGGCGAGCACCACGTCGTTCACCGTGCCGCCGAGGACGCTCTTGATCCGCTTGAACTGGGCCAGGTCGGCACGGACCCAAGCGAACCGGCGGTGCGGCCCGATCTCGACGTTCAGCGGCGTCTCCTCCGGAGCGGGGTTGGCGAAGTTCCAGCCGACCTCGCCCAGTGCGGTGAGCGACTCGCTCGCCCGGTGGAGCGTCGCGTCTGGATGCTCGACCGCCTGCTCGATCCGGCGCGCGATGCGGAGCGGCGCCGAGAGCAGCCCCTCCGCGTCCTTCGCCAGCAGGGTGGCCGGCGAGGGCTCGGGGTTGGGCACCCACTCGTGATCGGGCTGCGCGGGCTCGGGCACGGGCTTCATGTCGAAGAGCACCGTCGCGATGTCCACGCCGGATACTCCGTCCACCAGCGCATGGTGGGTCTTGGTTACGAAGGCGAAGCGCTTGCGCGTGAGGCCCTGGACGAGCCACAGCTCCCAGAGCGGCTTGGTGCGGTCGAGCTGCTGGGAGAAGATGCGGGCCGCCATCCGCCGCAGCTGATCCTCCGAGCCGGGGGACGGAAGCGCGGAATGGCGAACGTGGTAGGAGAGGTTGAACGCCGGGTCGTCGACCCAGAATGGGCGGCCGGTGGGGATTGGCGGAAACGCGAGCTTCTGGCGGAACCTGGGGACCAGGTGGAGGCGCGAGGAGATGTGCTCGGCGAGGTCGTCGTAAGAGGGCGGCGGTCCCTCGAAGATGCAGATCCCGCCGACGTGCATGTGCGCAGACGAGGACTCGTTCGTGAGGAACGAGACATCCAGCGCGCTGAGCCGGTCCATGTGGCCTTGAGCCATGCCGTGAACATACCCCTTGCGGGGTAGCCTCGTGCGTACGTGAGCGCACGTCGCCCGATCCCAGCCCTAAGCGCCGCTCTGATCCTCTTCGCGGCGGGCTGCGGCGAGCCGGACGAGCCCGCGGGTGGCTCGTTTGACGCTCAGCGCGCCTACGCTGACGTCGTGGCTCAGGTGGCTTTTGGGCCGCGGCCGTCGGGCTCGCCCGCGAGCGAGCGCGAGACGGAGTTCATCGTGCGCGAGCTCCGGGACGCAGGGGTCGAGGACGTCCGGGTGCAGCGCCCCTATGCGAACGTCGTGGGCGTGATTCCGGGCCGCGCGCCCGGCGCCGTCGTCGTCGGCGCGCACCACGACACCAAGGACGGCATTCCCGGGTTCGTCGGGGCGAACGACGGCGCCTCGGGTGTCGCGGTGGTCCTCGAGTTGGCGCGGGCACTGGCCCGGGCGGCACCGCTTGGCGGGCCGTCCATTCACCTCGCGCTCTTCGACGCGGAGGAGGCGCGCGGCGATCGGCCGTTCGAAGTCGACGGAACGCGCGGCAGCCGCCACTACATGGCGCTCGCGCAGGCCGGCGGCCGGCAGGGAGGCCCGCCGGTCGACGACATCGAGGCGATGGTCCTCTTCGACATGATCGGCGACTGCGACCTCGAGGTCCCGCTCGAGGCGAGCTCGGACCCGCAGCTTTTCGCGCTGTTCGCAAACGCCGCGATGGAGGCCTCGGGAGGCGCGGCGCCGTTCATCGGCACCACCAAGCCGATCTCCGACGACCACCTGCCCTTCCTCGAGGCGGCGGTCCCGGCGGTGGCCCTGATCGACTTCACCTTCGGAGCGGCGCAGGCGCCGGGCCCCCACTGGCACACCCCGGCGGACACCCTGGACAAGGTGTGCGCGGAGAGCCTCGACGCCGTGGGCGAGGCCGCCGTGCTGGCGATCCCCCGGATCCGGTAGGGCGAGGCCCCCCCGGCTACCCTTCATGCCGTGAATGCGACCGCCACAAGTGCCCCAAAGCGCGTGCTGCTCGCGGCTCCTCGCGGCTACTGCGCGGGCGTCGACCGGGCGGTCCAGACGGTCGAGCACGCGCTCGACCTCCACGGCCCGCCTGTCTACGTGCGCAAGGAGATCGTCCACAACAAGCACGTGGTCCAGCAGCTCCGCGAACGCGGCGCGATCTTCGTCGAGGAGGAGACCGAGGTGCCCGAGGGAGCGCTGGTGGTCTTCTCCGCGCACGGCGTGGCGCCCAGCGTCCACGCGAACGCGGCGGTGCGCAACCTCCGCACCATCGACGCCACCTGCCCGCTGGTCACCAAGGTCCACGTCGAGGCCCGCAAGTTCGCAGAGCAGGGCTACACGATGATCCTGATCGGACACGAGGGCCACGAGGAGGTCGAGGGGACCACCGGCGAGGCGCCCGAGCACATCGTGCTCGTGCAGACCGCCGCCGACGTCGATCGCCTGCGGGTGCCCGAGGACGTGCCCGATCCGGAGAAGCTCGCATTCATCACCCAGACCACCCTCTCGGTCGATGAGACCTCGGCGATCATCGCCCGACTCCGCGAGCGCTTTCCGAAGGTGGTCTCGCCGAAGTCCGACGACATCTGTTACGCGACCACCAACCGGCAGATCGCGGTCAAGCAGCTGGCGAAGGAGTGCGACCTGGTGTTGGTGATCGGCTCGACCAACTCGTCGAACTCGCAGCGCCTGGTGGACGTGACGCGCGAGCTCGGGACCCGGTCCCATCTGATCGACAACTCGGCGCAGGTGCGCGAGGAATGGCTCGACGGGGTCGAGACGGTGGGCATCACCTCCGGCGCCAGCGCCCCGGAGGAGCTGGTGACCGAGCTGGTGGGCTACTTCCGCGATCGGGGGGCAGAGGACGTCTCGGAGCTGCGCACCGTCCACGAGGACGTGCGCTTCATGCTGCCGAAGCAGATCAGGACTGACCTGGCGGCGAGGGCGTAGGCGGCCGCACCGACGGCGCGCCGAGGTCGTCGGGGAGCGTGAGGGTGGTGACGTCGAGCGCGGGCTCGGGTTCGCCGATGTGGAATCCCTGGACCGCAGCGATGCCGTAGTCGGCCAGGATCTCGAGCGTCTCCTGGTTCTCGACGAACTCGGCGATCGTGAAGAGGCCGAGCTCGGTGGCGATCTCGCCCATGTGCCTCACCAGGACCTGGTCGGTGTGATTGGTCCGCAGGTTGCGGATGAACTCGCCGTCGATCTTCAAGGCGTCCAGCGGGATGTGCTTGAGATAGGAGAACGACGCGAACCCCGCGCCGAAGTCATCGAGCGCGAAGCCACAGCCCACCCCGCGAAGCACCTCGGCGAAGTCACGTGCGCGCTGGAGGTTCGCGATCGCGGCCGTCTCGGTGATCTCGAACATGAGCCGTCCCGGGTCGATCTGGGCCCTTCGCACGCGCTGGGCGATCCACTCCGGGAACTTCCGGTCGGTGAGCGTCAGAGCGGAGAGGTTCACCTCGTAGCTCAGCGGCCGGCCGGCGTCCTCCGAGTTCGCGATGAGGTCGATCGCCCATGAGGCCATCCGCCGGTCGAGCTCGCGGATCATCCCCGACCGTTCGCAGGCGGGCAGGAACCCGCCGGGAAGGACCGGTTGGCCGTTCTCGTCGTCCATCATTCTGGCGAGCAGCTCGAAGCGTGAGATCTCCCTGGACGGCAGGCTCATGATCGGCTGGCGGTAGGGAACGAACAGGTCCTCATCGAGGCTGCGACGGATCCGTCGCGACCACGGTGTCCGCTCGACGGCGCCCCCGTCGCCGCTGAGATCGGGCGTGTACACGGCCACGCGGTCGCGCCCGCGCTCCTTCGCGCGGTAGAGGGCGAGGTCGGCGGCGATCATCACGTCCGCGGCCATGTCATGCCCCTGCTCGAAGCCGGCAATTCCCGCGCACACGCTCGGGCGCAGTCGCTGCGAGCCGAGCGCGATCCCGGCGTCACGAATCGCCTCGAGCAGCCCCGTGGCGGCCACCTGTGCACCCGCCGCGTTCGTGTTCGGCATCAGCACGCCGAACTCGTCGCCTCCGATGCGGGCGACGACGTCGGTCTCGCGCACGCGGCTGGCGATCGAGTCACCGATGCTGCGGATCAGCTCGTCTCCCTGGCTGTGCCCCAGCGTGTCGTTTACGTCCTTCAGCCCGTCGATGTCAATCAGGAGCATGGTCCCGTCGAGTTCGTAGCGGTGTGCCTCGGCTACCTCCTGCTCGAGGCGCTCCTCGAACCTCCGCCGGTTGAGCAGTCCGGTCAGGCCGTCGTGGTCTGCGAGGTGACGCAGCCGTTCCTCCGCCTGCTTCCGCTCTGTGATGTCGCGGATCACGGCCGATACGAGGAGCCCGCCGTCGGACTCCAGCGGGCTCAGGCTGATCTCGATCGGGAACTCGGTGCCATCCCGGCGGCGTCCGAAGAGCTCGCGCCCGATCCCCATCGGACGCGCCTTCGCATCTCGCATGTACCCCTTTGTGTGATGGTGATGCTTAGGGCGCAGGCGCTCCGGCACCAACTCGCCCACGTTCTGTCCCAGGATCTCGCGGCGGTCGTACCCGAAGAGCCGCTCCGTCTGCGCGTTCACGAACTCGATATGCCCATGCGAGTTCACGATGACCATCGCATCGGGGGCCGATTCGAGCAGCCCCCGGAAGCGGCGCTCCGACCCCAGCAGAAGCCTGTCGCGGCCGAGCAGGATCCCAGCCACTCGGTAGTACGCACTGCTCAGGCGGTACGTTGTCCAGCGGATGATCTCGGTGATGGTGCCCACTGTCGCCCGTCAGGAGGGGGTGGCTACGTGCCAGGCTCGTAGCCGCTCGTGAGCGTGTCCCCGTCGCGCCGCCAACTCGGCTCCTTCTCGTACTTGTGCTCGAGGTTGCGCTTGCGCAGGTAGCGGAACAGGGGGCCGTAGGTGAAGCGCTGGAAGTTGGCGGCGGTGTTCCCCCAGGGATCGGCGTCCATGAACGGCTGGTAGGCATCCGGGAAGCTCGGCATCGTGCACGCGATGCAGATGCCCCCGACGTTGGGACAGCCACCCGTGCCGTTGACCCATCCCCGCACCGGCACGTTGCACTTCGCCACCGGGCCCTTGCAGCCCAGCTTCACCAGGCAGCGCCCGTCGTCGCCGTACTCCGTGGCGAACTGACCCTGCTCGGTGAAGCCGGCCCGGTTGCAGCCCTCCCTGGTCGTCCTGCCGAACAGCCACGTCGGGCGCAGCTGCGCGTCGAGCTCCGGCGCCGGGGTCATGCCGGCGGTATGAAGCACGAGATAGAGCAGCATCTCGGTCATGTTGTCCGGCTGGGCTGGGCATCCCGGTATGCAAATGATCGGCAGATCGCCCGCCGACCTCCAGTCCCAGCCGAGATAGTCCGGGAGGCCCATCGCCCCGGTCGGGTTGTTCCTCATCGCCGGGATGCCGCCGTAGGTCGCGCAAGTCCCGACCGCGACGACCGCCGCGGCCTTGGGTGCCAGGCGGTCGACCCACTCGTTGATCGTGATCGGCTGACCGTCGAACGGGTTGACCCCGAACCCCGTCCAATGCCCGTCGCCGCTGATGTTCTCGTTCGCGATCGAGCCCTCGACGATCAGGATGTAGGGCTCGAGCTCGCCGCGCTCGGCCTCGTACCACGTCTCCAGGTACTCGTCCCCAGAGGCGAACGCGAGGACCTGGTTATGGAGTTCGACCCTCGGCATCCCAGGGATCACGCCCTGCACGATGTCCTCGAGGCTGGGGTTGGTGGCGCTGGTCATCGCGAGCGAGTCCCCCTCGCACGACAGGCCGGTCGTCATCCACAGAACGTGAACCGCCAGCGGCGCCTCCGCGCTTTCGGGCCGGCCCTCCTGGCCGCTCATCTCCGCCACCTGCCGCTCCTTCCCTGGTTGAGCGATGGCATCACGCAGACTGTACTCCCGCGGCCCGATATGTTGGGGAAATGGACGGATCGACGCAGCCGGATCCGGCCGCGCGGGCCCGCGAGGCGCGGGCCCGGACCGTCCACATCGGCGACACCGACACCCCCTTCGCCCAGATCACCAGCGCGCAGGCGCGGGCCCAGGCCGCCGAGCTGAAGTCGGCGGGAACCTTCGGGCCGCTGCAGCGCGTCGTCAAGGTGGCGATGGCTTGGGGCGAGCTGGCCCGCGTGATCGAGGCGGCGGGAGCGTCCACCGTCGGCGAGCTCGACGATGAGGAGGTTCTCCGCTGGGCCGAACGCGTGTGGGTGATCGCCCCCGAGGGGGGCATGATCTAGACGCTCGACCCCGGCGGAACGCATTTCGGGTCTATGGACCCCGAAACCGTTCACTCGGGGAGGCGGGCCGCCGCGATTGCGGCCTGGCCGTAGGAGATCGCGCCGTCGTTGGGCGGCAGGCGCTGGGGGATCAGCACCCGCAGGGAGGACTCGTGAAGGAGCGCCGCCGTCCGCTCGAGCAGCAGTCGGTTCTGAAAGACACCGCCGGAGAGCACGACGACATTGGCGCCGGCGGCTTCGCACTCTCGCGTAAGAGCACCCGCGGTCGCGCGGGCGAGCCCATTGTGAAACCGGGCCGCAACATGCTCCGTACGTGCCCCGTCTCGCAGATCCGCGGCGACCCGCCGGACGGTCTCGCGGGCATCGAGGATCACGGCTCCGTCCCCATGCCCATCGCCGGCATCGATCATCGGCATCGGATACTCACCCCGCTCCAACGCGTCGGCCACCCCCTCCAATTCTGCCGCGGCCTGGCCCTCGTAGCTCACCACCGCGCTGATCCCGCAGAGGGCGGCAACGGCGTCGAATAGCCGGCCGGCGCTCGTGGTCGGGGGTGAGTTCAGCCCCGCCGGGATCAGCCCGCACACCGCCTCCCACGCATCTGCGGACACCTCGCCGACGAGCGCCTCGGGGATCTCGGGCACGTCCTCGCCGGCGCAGGCGACGAGCCACGCGCAGGCCATCCGCCAGGGCTCGAGCGCCGCACGGTCGCCGCCGGGAAGGCGGACCGGGAACAGGAGCCCGCGCCGCTCGTATCCGCGAAGGTCGCCGGTGAGGATCTCGCCGCCCCAGACGGTGCCGTCGGGCCCCAATCCGGCGCCGTCATAGATGGCCCCCACCGCCCGGCCCTGCTCGCCGTGCTCGGCGAGACACGCGGCGAGGTGCGCGTGGTGATGTTGGACCGCCACGTGCTCGACCCCCTCACGGTCCAGCGCGTACCTGCTCGAGAGGTAGTCGGGGTGACGGTCGTGAGCCACGACCTCGGGCACGACAGCGAAGAGGCGCTCGAAGTGCTCGACGCCCTCACGAAACGCCTCGAGCGTCTCCCAGTTCTTGAGGTCCCCGATGTGGTGTCCGACCCAGGCGCGCCCGCCCTTGGCCACGCAGAACGTGCTCTTCAACTCGGCGCCACAGGCCAGGATGGGACGGGCTGCCGGCGCCGGCAGCGGAGTGCTGCGCGGCACGTGGCCCCGGGAGCGCCTCATCAGGAGCGGGGCCCGCGAGACGGTCTGATCGAGGGATCGCGCGACGGAGTCGTCGGTGCGGACGTGGATCGGCCGGTCGTGGACCAGGAACGCGTCGGCGATGTCCGCCAGCCGGCCGGCGGCGTCGTCGTCGGCGTAGGCGATTGGCTCGTCCGAGAGGTTGCCGGACGTCATCACGAGGGTGCTCGCGCAGTCGGCGAGGAGCAGGTGGTGGAGTGGCGTGTAGGGCAGCATCACGCCGAGGTCCCGCGTCCTCGGGGCCACGGAGGTCGCGACGGACGCACCCTCACGTCTCCTCGCGATCACGATCGGGCGCTCCGCCCCGGCGAGCTGCGCCTCGTCGGCGGGGGTCAGCTCGACGAGCGCCCGCGCGGCGTCGAGGTCCCGGGCCATCAGGGCGAACGGCTTGTCCTCGCGCCGCTTGCGCGCGCGCAGCGTCGCGACGGCCTGCTCGTGATCCGCCAGGCAGGCGAGGTGGTAGCCCCCCAGGCCCTTGACGGCCACGATCGATCCGGAGCGCAGCAGCTCGGCCGCCGCTCGGGCCGGGTCCTCGGCCTCGCTTCCCACCATGCGGGCCTGCGGGCCACACTCCGCGCAGGCGTTGGGCTGCGCGTGAAACCGGCGGTCGCGCGGGTCCTCGTACTCGGCCTGGCACGCGTTGCACATCCGGAACCGCGCCATCGTCGTCTGCGGACGGTCGTACGGGACTCCTTCGACGATGGTGAACCGGGGCCCGCAGTTCGTGCAGTTGATGAACGGATAGCGGTGCCTGCGGTCGGCGGGGTCGAAGAGCTCGGCCAGGCAGTCGGCGCACGTGGCCGTATCGGGGGAGACCAGGGCCTCCGGCTCGCCGCCGCCGACCGAGTCGGCGATCCGGAAGCCGGAGTCGTCGCGCAGCCTTGCTTCCGTTGTCTCGACCGCCTCCACCTCCGCCAGCGGCGGCGCGTGCTCGGGCAGTTGCCGCAGCAGCCGCTCGACCGCGTCGCCCGTGCCCTGGGCCTCGATCACGACCCCCCGCTCGTCGTTCAACACCCAGCCGTCGAGACCGAGCTCCGACGCGAGCCTGAACACGTACGGGCGAAACCCGACCCCTTGGACGGTCCCCCGGACGCGAACCCGGACGCGTCGCGGCTCAGTCGCCACCGGGTTGAATGCTGGGTGCGTGCGGGTCGTGGGATTGGTCAGCCAGCTCGACAAGCTCCCGTAGAACGTGGTGCGCGGCTGCCTGCGCCTCCTGGATCCGCGGGATGTGCTGCGAGCGGGTGACGATCACGTGATCGGCCAGTCCTTCCGCCGCGATCCGCCCGCCGTCGTAGCCGACCAGCGCGACCGTGAGCAGCTTCCGCCGGCGGGCCTCGGCGAGCGCCAGGATGATGTTGTCGGACCCACCGCTGGTGGAGAGAGCGAGCGCCGCATCACCCTCGCGCCCATGGGCGATCACCTGCCGCTGAAAGATCTCCTCGACGCCCACATCGTTCGCGATGGCCGTGATGATCGAGGTGTCCTCCGTGAGGTCGAGGGCGGGCCGGGACGCCCAGCCATGCGGAGGGTCGCGATAGTCGGCGACCGCGTCCATGGCGTCGGTCGCCGACCCACCGTTCCCGAACGCCAGCAGGCGGCCCCCCGCGTCGAGCCGGACGCGCATGGCCGTGGCCGCCGCGATCAGCGCCTCCCCGTTCTCCGTCAGCGTCGCCTCGCGCAACGCGCCGATCTCCTCCGCCTTCATCTGCGCCGAACGCTGGACGTCGGCGGTGATCGCGTCGAGGTCGTGCTCGGACTCCGAGAGGAACGGGTAGAGGAAGCTCGAGCCGCCGGTGTCGTGGACCGGGCGCGCCTCCCGCCCCTCGAGCAGGCCTCGGTGGTCGAAGAACACGTGCACCAGCTCCCAGAGCACGTGATACAGCGTCTCCGCCACCTCCTGCTCGATGAAGGGGTCGTCTTCGCCGACCCGGAACTCCCACTCGGCGCCGGCGGCGAAGAAGGCGATCGTCTGGCAACCGATCGCGCGAGCCGCTTCGACCGCCGCCGCCGCCTGAATCAGGTCGGCCGGACCCGCAGCGAACGCGATCACGATGTCGTCGGCCTCCGCCAGCGCGTTGAGCTGAGGGGCGAGGTCACCGCCCTCCCCCGCGAGGCCGATTGCCGGCAGCGCGCGCTTGCCGACGATCACCGGGTGGACGAACTCGACCGCGACGTGGCGGGCGTCGGAGCGGGCGACCGGGGAATGCCCGACCGCGATCAGCCGGCCGCCGCGGGCGAAGCGCTCCGCCATCGCGTGGCAGCAGCGGGCCAGCCGCTGGGACTCGGCACCGAAGAAGCGCCCGTTGGCCCTCGTTCGCGCGCCGGCGAGCTCCTCGATCCGCCGCGTGAGGGTGTCCGTGCCGGCGGCCCCGCTCATGGGGCCGCGCTCACGCCGGCGCCGCGGCGCGCTCGGGGATGCCCGCCAGCCACGCCCGCCACTCGTCTACGCCCTCGCCGGTACGGGCGCTCACCAGCAGGTGATCCGCGCCGGGATTGACGGCCTCCACATTGGCGAGGAAGCGGTCCATGTCGAAGTCGACGTGGGGGAGGAGGTCGATCTTGTTCACGACGACCATCTCGCAGCTCCGGTACATCAGCGGGTACTTGAGCGGCTTGTCCTCGCCCTCCGCCACCGAGGCGACCATCGCCTTGACGTCCTCGCCGATCCGAAACTCGGCGGGGCACACCAGGTTGCCGACGTTCTCGACGATCAGGAGGTCGATCGCCTCGAGGTCGAGGGCGGGGATCGCCGAGCGGACCATGTTGGCGTCGAGGTGACACTCGCCACCGAAGCCCGAGTCGGTGTTGAGCTGAGTCACCGGGATATGCAGGCCGGCCAGGCGATCGGCGTCGAGGCTGCCCTGGACATCGCCTTCGAGCACCCCGACCCGCGGGCTCTCGAGGTCCTTGAGCGCCCGTTCGAGGAGCGTCGTCTTCCCGGAGCCGGGGGCGCTCATCAGGTTGATCACGGATACGCCTGCGCGGTCGAAGTCGTCGCGGTTGGCGCGCGCGATCGTCTCGTTCGCGTCGAGCGCGTCCTCGCTGACCCTGATCTTGGTGCGGTGCATCAGTCCTCCTTCAGCCGAGCGCCGCGGGGGCCGCGTCCTCGACCTCGATCGACTCTACCTCCAGCTCGCCGCCGGCCTCGATCTCGCCGGGGACGCTGCAGGTCGCACACCGGAACACGGGTAGCGCCAGCTCGGTCCCGACGGACTCGTGGCTCGCGACCGGCTGCGGAGCCGGATCCCACTCGCGCTCGCACTCCGGGCAGCGCAGGCGCGCGGCGACCAGCTCGTGCTCCAGGGTCGCGCCCTCGCAGAGGCTGTCCCGGGCCACTATCTCGAAGTAGAAGTCGAGCGAGTCGAAGACCACCTGGCGCATCGTCCCGAGGCGGAGGCTGATCAGCTTTACCCGCCGGCCGCCGGAGTGCTTGGTGGCCGTGTCCACGACGGCCTGCGCGATCGAGAGCTCGTGCATCAGGCCTCGGCCTCCGCGCCGGCGTCCTCGTAGGCCGCATCGGTCTGCAGCTCCGCGACCGTGTCGATCACGAGGTCAACGGCCTTGCCGACCGCGGCCTGGACCTCCGGCGAGAGCGCAAGGCCCATCTCCTCGACCTCCGCGGGCTCGCAGGCGATCACCGTCACCTTCCCCGGCGATCCGCCAACCGTCTTGATGAAGCGCAGGACCGTGTGCGGGTCCATGCCGTGGGGGTTCACGGTCTCCCCGTCGTCGATCGGCTTGATCTCCTCGTCGCGCGGGTCGATCACGTACAGCGTCCCCGGCTCGCCTCCCTGTTTGCTCACGTCCACTAGGAGCAGCGCGTCGTACCCGCGCATCACCTCGTAGGCCAGGTCGAGGCCACCCGTGCCGAAGTCCAGGACCCTGACGCCGCCGGGCAGCTCGAGCTCGCCCAGGCGCTTGACGACGGCGCTCCCGAAGCCGTCGTCCTGCAGCCATGAGTTGCCGACGCCGGCGACCAGTATCTGTCGCTGGCGATCAGGCATCGCGGGCCTCGACGGACTCGACCTCGTCGGAGGAGAAGAACAGGTAGCGGCCGGTCTCGCGGAACAGCGGCTGCGCGGCGTCGTCGTCAACGGTGACGCCGATGTGCGCCCGGTCGTCGAAGTCGTGGTAGATCCGCTCGATCGTGGCCACCTTCCCCGCGAGAAGCTTGTCCATCACGTCGCGGTCGGTCCGCGGCCGCAGCACCACCTTGCCGCCCTTGACGAAGGTCGCGCCCTCGATCTCGATGCTCGCCTCGCCCGGGTTGGGATGCCCCGGCTCGGGCTCCGCTTCCGACATCCGGCCGTGCAGGTTCATGATCTGCTCCGGCGTCGTCGCCGCGGCCCGCTCCACCATCTCCCGGACGGCCGGGTCCTGGCGCTCGATCTCCTCACGCTCGGAGTCGCTGAGCGCGTGGACGTGGAGCAGGAGCGCCTCCTCGATCTCTGTCGAGTCGAAGAGGTTCCCAAGGCTCTCCGGCGCCATGCTCGGGTGGTCGGGCAGGACGATCGCGGCGCCCAGCATCGCGGTGTCGGAGGGGTTCGCCAGCACCGGCCAGGTGTTGATGCTCTCGGACCCGGCGAGCGCCTCCGCGTGCGGCCCCTTGGTGTCGAGGGGCGAGACGAAGCGCCCGCCTCCCACCTCGGCCACCACGTGCGTGGAGATCAGGCTGAACCGCAGCGCCGAGGCGCGATCGAGCGCGGCCCCATCCCCCGGCGGCCTCGTCGAGTTGTGGACGCAGACCTTGACCCGGGTCAGGCCGTCGCCGATCGTCTCCGCGCGCATCCGGACCCGCCCGGCGACGGTCTCCTCGCCCTCGAACGTGAACTCCTCGCCCGCTCCGTCCTCGATCAGCGACGGGAGCGCCGTGGCGGAGATCTCGAGCCGCCGGGCCGCCGCCTTGTGCCGCTCGCCCTGGGGCTGGAGGAAGCAGATCGTCGCGCTCAGCTCGGCGTCGGATCCTGCCTCCACCAGGCACTCCATCCGGAGGTGGTCGAAGGTGGCCGGATTCCCCTCGGCGTAGGCCGGTGGGTAAACGATCCCGAACGGCGTTGGCGTCGCGTTCTTGGTGGCGCCCGGCGTGTAGGGGTAGAGGGCGTAGCCCTCGTAGAGGAGCGAGTCGAGCAGGCCCTCGAGCGCCTTCTCCATCAGTCCCCCGGCGCCGAGTCGAGCAGCTCGGCGACCGTCGCCTCCATCGTCGGCGCGGCGCGTTCGGCCTTGCGGCTCTCAAGCCGCTCGATGGTGGCCTTGTCGAGGGCGATCCAGCCCCGGTAGGGGTAGCTCTCCTCGATCATCGCCCGCCAGGACGCCGTGGGCATCTCGAAGCGGGCCGAGCAGTCCCACGGGATCTGGGTGAGCTGCATGCGTCCGTCATCGCCCTCCCAGATGACCGTGCCGTTGAAGTGAAAGCGCAGCGGGGCGGTGCCACCGCTGAGGCCGTTCAGGTACTTGGTGGCACCCACCTCGTGGTCGTAGGTGCAGGGCAGCTCGAGCGAAAAGCGCGCGGAGTCCGTGAAGCTGGGGACGAGCGCCTGCACCTGCGCCCAGCGCAGGCTGGACGTGGTGGAGGCCCAGCGCTCGGGCTCGCCGAAGAGCTCCACCAGCCGCTCCCGCTCCGCGTCGTCGTAGCGGCGCTTCGAGGGCTCAATCTCGATCATCGCCGTGAGCGCGACCGTGTAAATGCTGCGGCCGGTCGCCTCGGTCGCCTCGATGTCAAAGCGCAGCGTGGGGGCGGCGGCCCGCTCGACGTGGCCGACGCCGGCGACGGAGAACTCGGGCACCGGCCTGTCCGTGGGCTGAGCGGTCTGCGTCTCCGCGTCCCGAGCTGCACGGGCGGCCTGCGCGGCCGGCCCCCGGTCGGCGCGGTCACCGTTCCCGGGGCTCATGCCTGGACGCTCCGCGAGCGCAGCTCGTCGAAGAATCCCGCGATCGCCTCCTCCGGGCCGCTGCCGCCGGAGATCCCCTCCCAGGCGACCTTCACCAGCCCGACGAGCCGGTAGCACTCGTCCACGGGGACGATCGCGTGCTGAGGCGGGTCGGACGTGCGGTTGACGAGCAGCGCCTCGCCGTCGGCGTCCAGGCTTTCCAGCACCGGGTTGGCGGACTTGAGCTCATCCCAGGCGTTGAGGTCGAGCTCGGACTCCATCGAGCCGCCGGGGCTGGGATAGAAGGCGACGATCCCGCCGGCGGTGGTCGAGTCGAGGAAGAACGCGAGGCCGATCGGGAGGCCGAACGCCGCCCACAGCTCGTCGGAGAGCTCGAAGTCGTCCAGCCAGACGATCCTCGTGCCGGTTGGGCGCAGCTCCGCGTCCCCCGAGCGCATCGCGACGCAGGGCTCGCAGGCACACAGGATCTGGCGCTCGGTCAGGTGGAGGAGGTGGCGGTGCTCGGCCGGGATGTCGTTGCCGCAGAGGTCGCAGCTCTCCTCGCCTGGGCGCCCGTTGCCATTGGCCGCGGCATCGGTGCCCTGAGGGGTCAGACCAGAGGTCTGACCCCGGTTTGCGGTGAGCCGCCGCAGGCCCGACACCATCTCGGCGCGGCGCCGGGACGAGCCCAGCCGGTCGGTGGACTCGCTCATGCCGCCAGGGCCACGCGCGTGCCCTCAGGGCCCCCCAAGAGCGGCACCGGCTCCAGCTGCAGCCGGTCGTCGTCCAGGGACCGTCCGGCTCGCGGGAGGTGGAAGTTCCGCTCGCAGGAGGGGCAGGTCAGCGTGCCGTCCGCGAGCTTGCCGGCGTGAAGCGCGGACTCGCACCCCGCGCAGGCATCGCGGTAGGCGAGCAGCCCACCCTCCACCCTGGCCACGACCAGCGGGACGCCGGCTACCTCCGTGCCCCGAGCCTCGCCCTCCGTGATCTGCTCGGCTCCGGGCAGTGGGAACCAGCTGGGCTGGACGCCCTCCTCACCCGGGGCTACCTGCAGCACCGGCAGCTCCATCGCGCTGCCGGAGACCGCCGGCTGGATGGTCTGGGCGCCCTCCACAATCAGCGCCCCGAGGTCGGGAGCCGACTCGTCGAGCGCCTGCTTGATCGCAAGCTCCAGCGTGGAGGCTGATGCTGGGCAGGTCTTGCAGCTCCCCTCGAGCGAGATCCTCGCGGTGCCGTCCTTGAGCTCCAGCAGCTTGACGTTGCCGCCGTGGGACTCCATGTATGGACGCACGCTCTCGAGCGCCTCCACCACCCTCTCCTCGAGCGGGATCGGGTAGAGGTCGTGGATCAGCATCAGGCTTGCCACGAGGCCGTCGTCCTGCAGCCGCTCGCGCAGGCGCTCCCCGGCCTCGCCCTCCTCGGACATCGCGCTGAAGATGCGCTCCAGGCCCTCGCCGTAGAGCTCCAGGATCGCGGACACCAACTCATCCGCACTCTGCCGCGCCGTCTGGTCCGGCAGCCGCTCGAGGCGCTCCGTCAGCTCCTGGACCCGGGCCACGAGCGCCTCGGGGGGCGGCCCGAGCTCCGCCGCCGGGGCGGCGGAGCCGTTTGTCTCGGTGGCGCTCAGCTCAGCTCATCCCCGTGGGGGTGTGCTGGACCTTGCGCACCTTGCCGCCGCCGCCATACATGTGCACGCCGCACGGCAGGCATGGGTCGAACGAGCGCACGGCCCGCATGATGTCCACGCCCTTGAAGTTCTCCGGGCCGTTCTCCTCGAAGATCGGGGTGTTCTGAACCGCGTCCTCGTAGGGGCCGGGAGTCCCGTACACGTCGCGGACGCTGGCGTTCCACGGCGTCGGCGGGTAGGGCTGGTAGTTGGCGATCTTGCCGTCCTGGATAACCATGTGATGCGAGAGGACTCCCCGGGCGGCCTCGTGGAAGCCGACGCTGACGGCCTCCTGAGGAACCTTGAAGTCGTTCCAGCTCTTGGTCCGGCCGGCGCGGATCTCCACCAGCGCGCGCTCCAGGCAGTGCAGGCCGATCAGGGCCGAGTACGCCTGGTGGTAGGTGCGCGCGCGGTCGCGCTCGATCGCGTTCGACTTCTCCGGGACCTTCCACTCCATCTCCACCTCGGGGGAGCTGGCCGTGCGCGGGAGCACCATCTGGATGCTCTCGCCGGTCGCCTTTGCGTACCCGAAGTCGACGAGGCCGGCCTTGGCCGTGCACCACTGGCGGGCGAACGGGCCGCCGCCGGTGTCGCAGGCGACGTACTTGTCGTTGCGCTTGTCGTACATCCGCGGCGAGACGACCCACGAGTACTTGTCCGTGAAGTCGCGAGCCTGCGGCCGCGGCAGCGTCACCTTGTTCCACGGGTGGCGCGGGTCCACGTCGTTGCCGAGCGGATCCTTCGTCACGAACGGCTGCTGGCTCTCGGTCCAGTCATCGAAGTAGGACGAGCCGAGCAGGATGCGGATCATCAGGTTGATCTCGACCAGGTCGGTCGTGATCAGCTCGCCGTCGAAGGCGACGCCCGGGGTGATGTAGCGCTTGTTGCCCCACTCGTCCATGTTCTCGTACTTGTAATCGACGTAGTCCGGATCGTCGAAGCAGCCCCAGTTGACGAGGTTGGTGTCGCGGTAGCCGACCATGTCGTACCCCGGCAACTCCCTCAGGAAGAAGTCGTAGAGGTCGTCATGCATCGGCACGCTGCGCTTCACGTAGTCGAAGTACCGCATCAGCCGCACGTAGTAATCCGTGCAGGTCTGGTGCGTGATGTGCGCGCTGCACCCACCCGGGAGGATGGTCGAGGGGTGCGTGTGGCGACCGCCGAAGAGGCAGTACATCTCGCGCGTGTACCTGGCGACCTGGAGGGTCTCGAGGTAGAAGTCGCCCGTGAACGGGTTCAGCGCCCGCATGATGTCGGCGATCGTCCGGTAGCCGTGGATGTCGCCGCCGGGGGCGAGCTCCTGCTCGGCCTTCTGGAGCAGCGACGGGTTGGTCTCCTTGACCATCTGCTCGCAGAAGTCGACGTTCGCCATGCAGTCGTTGAAGATCGCGTGGTCGAACATGTAGTCCGCGGTCTCGGCCAGGTTGAACGCGAGGTCGCCCAGCGGGGGCGGCTTGACGCCGTAGGCCATGTTCTGGTTGAGGCATGAGCAGGTGCAGTGGTTGTCGCCGCAGATGCCGCAAATGCGCGAGGTGATGAAGTGCGCGTCGCGCGGATCGATCCCCTTCATGAAGATGTCGAACCCGCGGAAGATCATCGAGGTGCTGTAGCACTTCAGGACCTCACGGTTCGTGAAGTCGATCTCCGTGTGGATGCCTAGCGAGCCCACGATCCTCGTGATCGGGTCCCACGACATCTCCTTGACCATGACCTTCGAGTCGCCTCGTGGGGTCTCAACCGTTGCCATGACTCTCCTCCTGATCGATGCTCGTGTTCAAGTGCTCTGCGTCTGCCCAGCCGGCCGTATCGGCCCTCAGCTCCCCGGCGGCGTGTAGCCGTCGGTTCGCTGGCGGTAGCCGGTCAGGATCTGCTTCCCGGGCTTGCGCCACTCCGGCTCGACGTCGTACTTGTTCTTGATGTTCCGCCGGCGGAAGTAGCGGAACATCGGGCCCGGGAAGAAGCGCTCGAAGTTCGCGCCCATCTTCCCCGCGGCGTCCGGCTCCATGAACGGCATGAACTTGTCGGGGAAGCCGGGCATCGTGCAGGCCATGCAGATCCCGCCGACGTTCGGGCAGCCTCCGTAGCCATCGACCCAGCCTCGGACTGGCACGTTGCACTTCACGACCGGGCCCTTGCAGCCCAGCTTCACCAGGCAGCGCGGATCGTCGCCGTACTCGGTGGCGAACTGGCCCTCCTCGGCGAACCCCGCCCGGTTGCAGCCCTCGCGAACCGTGCGGCCGAACAGCCACGTCGGTCGCCCAAGCTCGTCGAGGTCGGGCACCGGTGCCAGCCCGGCGAGGTGCAGCGCGAGGTAAAGCAGGCACTCCGTCATGTTGTCCGGCTGCGCGGGGCAGCCCGGGATGTTGACGACCGGCAGGCCGGCGGTGGACTTCCAGTCCCAGCCGAGGTGGTCGGCTACGCCCATCGCCCCGGTGGGGTTGTTCTTCATCGCGGGGATACCGCCGTAGGTCGCGCAGGTGCCGATCGCGACGACGGCCGCGGCCTTCGGGGCCAGGCGGTCGAGCCACTCGCTCGTCGTGATCGGCTGCCCGGTCTCCGGGTTGTCTCCGATCGCCGCGAAATGGCCCTCGCCCGCGAGCTCCTCGTTGGGGATCGAGCCCTCGACGCACAGCACGAAGGGGTCAAGTTCGCCGCGCTCGGCCTTCCACCACCACTCGATGAACTCGGCGCCGTTCTCGTAGGCGAGGACCGGGTTGTGGACGATCACCTTTGGCATGCCGGGGATCGCCTGGGTGATGATGTCCTCAAGGCTGGGGTTGACCGCCGAGGTCATGGCCACCGAGTCTCCGTCGCAGGAAAGCCCGGTCGTCATCCAGATCACATGGGCCTCGACCGCCTCGGTCGCCTTCTGGTTCGGCACGAACTCGGCAGTTACCGCCATCGCACACCTCTCCTCGTGTTGGGGACTCTTGACATTCAGCAGATCCTCGGAAGCGGGTCGCCCGCCAGCAGGTCCATTACGCGCCGACCGCCAAAGGCCGTCTCGACGAGGACCATCCCGGGCGGCTCGGCGCCGACCTCGCCGACGGCGACCGCGCCCTGGCATCCGGGCGCCCCGCGCAGCGCCTCGAGCGCCGGCTCGAGCGCGTCGGGCGCGACGATCGCGACCATCACGCCCTCGTTGGCCACGTACATGGGGTCGATCCCCAGCAGCTCCGCGGCGCCGGAGACCTCGGGCGAGCTCGGCACATCGGCCTCCCGCACGAGCACCGAGGCGCCGGAGGCCCGGGCGAGCTCGTTCAGCACCGAGGCCACACCGCCGCGCGTGGCGTCGCGCATGCAGCGAAGCGACGGTCCGGCGGCCGCCATCAGGGCGTCGGCGCCCGGCCACAGCGAGCGCGTGTCGGACTCGATCTCCGCGTCCAGGCCCAGTTCTCCGCGGGCGAGCATGATCGCTGTGCCGTGCTCCCCGATCGGGCCGGAGACGATCACCGAGTCACCGGGCTCGAGGGCGGAGGGGGAGAGGGTCGCCCGGCCGTCGCGCTGCCCGATCCCGGAGGTGCAGATGTACATCGAGTCGGCATGGCCGCGTTCGACCACCTTCGTGTCGCCGGTGATCACGGCGACGCCGGCGTCCGACGCGGCCTTGGCGATCGCCGCGACCTCGGCCTTCAGGACCTCGGCGTCGAGGCCCTCCTCCAGCACCAGGGCGACGCTGATTGCAAGCGGCTTCGCGCCGGCCATCGCGAGGTCGTTGACGGTGCCGTTTACCGCCAGCTCGCCGATCGAGCCGCCGGGGAAGCGGATCGGCTTGACGACGAACGTGTCGGTTGTCAGCGAGACCGCCGTCCCGGCGATGTCGATGGTGCCCGCGTCGGCCAGCTCGTCGAGCGCCTCGGAGGCGAATGCCGGGGCCAGGAGGCCCTCGATAAGCGTCTGCGTGGCCTTCCCACCGGCGCCGTGGGCCATCGTGACCTGGTCGTCCTTGAACTTCGGGCGCTTCGCGCGCGCCGTCTCGATGATCTCGAGAATGCGCTGCTCGCGGCCGGGCGGGCTCTTGGCGGTCGCGCTCAAACGACCTCCTTCTCGCCCTCGCGGGAGAAGCGGCCGTAGTTGTAGTAGGCGGCGCAGGCGCCCTCCGGGGAGACCATGCAGGTCCCGATCGCGTGCTCGGGGGTGCACGCGGTGCCGAACACCTTGCACTCCCACGGCTTGATCACGCCCTTCAGCACCTCGCCGCACTGACATGCCTTCGGGTCGGCGACCCGGACGCCCGGCACCGCGAAGCGCTCCTCGGCGTCGAAGTCCGCGTAGGCGTTGGAGAGCTTCAGCGCGCTCTGGGAGATGAAGCCGAGTCCGCGCCACTCGAAATGCGGGCGCAGCTCGAACACCTCGCTCATGACGTTTAGGGCCGCCGGGTTCCCCTCGTAGGGGACGACGCGCTTGTACTGGTTCTCGACCTCGCAGCGGCCCTCCGAGATCTGTCGCAGCAGCATGTGGATCGCCTGGAGGATGTCGAGGGGCTCGAAGCCGGCCGTAACGAGCGGCCGCTCGTAGTCGGCCGGGATGAACTCGAAGGGGCGGACGCCCACGACGGTCGAGACGTGGCCGGGGCCGATGAAGCCGTCGAGGCGCAGGTCGGGGGAGTCGAGCAACGCCCGGAGCGGCGGCACGATCGTCACGTGGTTGCACATCACCTGGAAGTTCTCGATGCCCTCCGCCTTGGCGCGCTTGAGCGTGAGTGCCGTGGAGGGTGCGGTGGTCTCAAACCCGATCGCGAAGAAGACGACGGTCCTGTCGGGGTTCTGCTTGGCGAGACGCAGCGCGTCGAGCGGCGAGTAGACCATCCGGATGTCGGCTCCGCGGGCCTTGGCGTCGGTGAAGGTGCCGTCCGAGCCCGGCACGCGCATCATGTCGCCGAAGCAGGTGAAGATCACGTCCTCGGTGTGCGCCAAGGCGATGCCGTCGTCGATCCGGCCCATCGGCATCACGCATACCGGGCAGCCCGGACCGTGGATCAGCTCGACCTCGTCGGGGAGGATGTCGTCGATCGCGTATTTGTAGATCGAGTGGGTGTGGCCGCCGCAGACCTCCATGAACTTGTAGGTGCCCCCGGGCTCGACGGCCGCGAGGATCTCGCCGGCCATGGCCCGGCCGAGCTCGGCGTCTCTGAACTCGTCGACGAATCTCACCCGGCCACCTCCTCCGCTCCCGCAAGAACACCCTGTCCACGGCTGCGCCGTGGACTTTTAATGCTGTTCCCGCGTCCGGGG
Organism: uncultured Solirubrobacterales bacterium; assembly: GCA_963807385.1. Lineage (GTDB taxonomy): Bacteria > Actinomycetota > Thermoleophilia > Solirubrobacterales > 70-9 > JBDTSW01. The sequence continues at coordinate 1,013,971 of CAWEBQ010000002.1, read as the reverse complement.
GTGCCGGGGTCTGCGTCGGGACGGCCCAGGTTCGAGATCGCCGTGCCCGCGTGGACCAGGAGTAGGTCGGACTCGGCGACCGGCTGGACGAGGGCGATCTCGACGGTCTGACGCCCGCCCGACGCGCGCTCGCAGAGGGCCAGCTCGCGCTCGGCGTCGATGCGGACGACACGCATCTCCTCCGCGACGTCGCCGCAGGTGATACACCCGGTCTCGGGGTCGCAATCAGCTTCCTGGTTGGGGCGAAGCGCAGTCCAAGTTGTGCTCGCCCCTGTGGTCATCGCCTCGGCGCGCCCCTCGACTGGCGGCCCTGCGCGCGGATCTTGACCCGGCGGCGCGTCACTCGATCACGCTCGCCTTCAGCTCCTCGAGCTCCTGCTCGTAGTCGGCGCCCATTCCCTCGAGCATGCGGCGGGTGGCCATCGCTTCCTCTTCGTCCACCTTCGAGAGCGCGAACCCGACGTGGATCAGGACCCAGTCACCGGGGCCGACGCCACCGGGCTCCTCGTCGAGGAGGCCGATGTTGACGTTGCGCCGAACGCCGGCGACGTCCACTTTGGCAAGCCGGTTCGGCTCATCGACCACCTCTAGGATTTGCCCGGGTATCGCCAGGCACATTTGGGTCTTCTCTCCGTAGATACGCCCCAATTCGCAACGTATCATTTTGTGCCGAAAGGCTCAGTCCGCCCGAAACGGTCGGATTTCCCCTCCCGCTAGTCGCGAATTCGACGCTCTTGCAACTCCATCGCAAGAGCGATAAGGTCGCTGAGAAGTGACCACCGCCCACCTCACCCCGGAGGTGCCCGTCGAGAGCGTCGAGGACGCGATCGCGGCCCTGAAGGCCGAGGGACTGCGGGTCTCCTCAGCGCGGCGGTTGTTGGTCGAAGCGCTGTTTGCCGCCGGGGGCCCCGTCACCGCCGAGCAGATCGCCGCCGGCTCGGGCGGGAGGGTGCCCGAGGCGGACGTGGCCTCGGTCTACCGCAACCTCGAGCTGCTGGAGCGGGTGGGCCTCGTGCGCCACGCCCATTTGGGTCACGGCCCGGCGGTCTACGCGCTCGCCGGAAAGCTTGCGCCCGCCTACCTCATCTGCGAGCGCTGCGGCGGACGCCGGGCCCTCAGCGACCGTGAGCTCGAGCCGCTGCGCCGCTCGATCCGCACGCGCTTCGGCTACCACGCCCGGTTCCGCCATTTTCCGATCACCGGGCTGTGTGACACCTGCGCAAAGCGGTTCGCGGAGGAGGACCGGACATGAGCTTCGACTCGCTGTTCGCGCCGGTCGAACAGCTCGACGAATCGCTGACGGGCCTGTTCGAGGGGGCGCCTCTGATGGTCGCGCTCGGTCTGGCCGTCGTCCTCGGCCTCCGGCACGCATCGGACCCCGACCACCTCGTCGCCGTCACCTCGCTGATGGCGAGCGACGACGCCGACTCGAGGAGCGCGGTGCGCCTCGGGGCCTGGTGGGGGCTCGGTCACGCCGCGGTTCTGCTCGCCATCGGGCTGCCGCTGATCGCGTTCAAGTCGGAGCTGCCCACGTGGCTCGAGACCGGGGCCGAGCGCGCCGTCGGCGTCGTCATCCTGATCCTGGCCGGCCGGGTTATCTGGAAGTGGGTTCATGGCGACTACCGGGCCGGGCCGCACGGGCACCCACCCCCCGAGCCCTCCACATCAGACCACCGCCATCTGCGCAAGGGCGAGAACGGTCACTCGCATGCGGCGCACGCCGTCAGGACCCCTGGGCAGGCGTTCGGGATCGGGGTCCTCCACGGCCTCGCCGGAACCGGGGCGGTGGTGGTGCTGCTGATCGCGGCCCTCCCGTCCCAGCTCGAGGCCGCCCTCGCCCTCGCCGTTTTCGCGCCGATATCGATCCTCTCGATGGCCGCGCTCACCGGAACGTTCGCGTGGATTCTCACGCGGCCTGCGGTGGAGCCCGTCTACCGCAGCGTGCTGATCCCGGCGCTAGGGATCTTCGGCATCATCTTCGGCCTCTGGTACGCCGGGGTCACCTGACCGTCGCTAAGGCCTGAGGCACCCCCGGGACTACCCGGGGCTTCAGCGAACGCCGCCGGGCGGTGCCGCCGGGAAGCCGAGGGAGTAGAGCTCCACCGCCGGGTCGGCGCGCAGGGTCATGGCGTGCCGCTCGTGTGCCGGATGAGTGGCGAGTTCGTAGAGGCCGGGCCCGGTCACCCCGACCGTCGTGGCCGGGCCGTCGTCGAGCGCCACGCGGAGCGCGCCATCGCCCGTCGCGGCCGCGAACGCTCCGCCTCCCGCATAGCTCAGCTCCAGCGCTTCGTCCCGCGCCTTCGGCCGCCACGGCTCGCCCGGCCCGCCGCCCGGGAAGAGCTCTCCGGTCGGCTGCGCGACGCCGGCGCCGGGCGCATCGGAGGGCCGGACCGGTTCCATCGGCTCCGGCAGATCGACGAGTGCATCGGCCTCCCGCAGCTCGTCCTGAATCGCCTCCTCGGTGGCCCGATACTCGCCCTCGCCGAAGTGAAACCAGGCGAGCGCGCGGCTGCGGTTCCACAGGAAGAGCGACGGCCAGCCTTTCACGCCGTAGTCGTGCCAGATCGCATACGAGGAGTCCTGTGCCACCGAGTATGGGATGCCCAGGCGCTCGACGCCGGCGCTCAGGGCCTCCTCGGTCTTGGTGAACGGGAAGCGGGGGGAGTGGATCCCCAGCACCGTCAGCCCGTGCTCGGCGTAGCGGCGATGCCATTCGAGCACGTAGGGGAGCGACCTGACGCTGTTGAGCTGCGCGAAGTCGAAGAAGTGGACGAGCACCGGTCCGACCGCGGTCATCTCCGGCATCGATCCCGGCGCGGCGTTCAGCCAGCGCACGCGGGGCGGCAGCTCCGGCGGCGCGATGTCGGCGCGGGGGGGACGGGCCACGGGCTAGCGGGTGCGGCGGGCGTGCGAGAGCGAGTACACGGCGGGCCGGTAGCGCAGCACGGGATCGTCCGACGCCTCGATCCCGTCGACGAGCCGCATCGGGTCGAAGACCAGGCCGTCGTCGGCGTCCTCGTCGATCCCGGTCACCTCCAAGCTCCCGACGACGATCCGCTCGCGGTGCTTCGGCCAGACGGAGGAGGGATCATGGGGGTCGTCGCCCTCCCCGGCGATCTGGAGCTCCAGGCCCATGCGGATCGGCTCGCGGCCGAGTCGCTCGCGCAGCTCGTCGAAGAGATAGTCGGGCCCCTCCGACTTGGCCTGCTTGCGCCGGATGCTGGCCTCTCCGATCGCCGGGCGCCAGGTATAGCGGACCCAGCGCCGCACTCCCGCGGAGTCCGTCCAGCCGAAGGCGTGGGTTCATTCCCACGAAAAGTCGCGGCGCAGTGCACCCCTTTGGCGTGCAGCGCGCGGTGGCGCTCGTGGGCGCCGAAGCGGTCGTGCAGGACCTCCATCGCCTCGTCCGGGGTGGTCATCACGGGACAGTATGCTGACGAACCCCACCACGAATCCGGGAGGCGAAGTGAACAACGGCATCTGGGAGCGAATCGAGTCGAGCCGCGAGCGCTGGGACGTGCTTAAGCATCCCTTCTACCAGCGGTGGTCCGCCGGCGAGCTGAGCGCCGACGAGTTGGCCCGCTACTCCGGTCAGTACCGCCATGCGGTCGAGGCCATAGCCACGATGAGCGAGTCGGTCGCCGATGCGATGCCCGAGCGTGAGGATCTTCGCCGCCATGCAGCGGAGGAGATCGGCCACCTCCGCCTCTGGGACGGGTTCCTCGATGAGGTCGGGGGCGACGCCACCGACGAGCCCACTCCGGAGACCGCTGCGTGCACCCGGACCTGGACGGCAAACGGCGACACGCTCGAGACGCTCGCGCGCCTGTACGCGGTGGAGAGTGGCCAGCCCCCGATCTCGCGCACCAAGCGCGAGGGGCTGCTCGAGCGCTACGGCTTCGACGACGGCGCCGGCACCGCCTACTTCCGGATCCACGAGACGCGTGATGTCGAGCATGCCACCGAGGCGCGCGAGCTGATCGAGGAGCTGGCGTCCGAGGAGGACGACGATCGGATCGCCGCCGCCGCGGAGTCGGCCTTCCGTGCCAACTGGCGCCTACTCGACGGCATTTAGCCACTTAAGTTTCTGTAAGGGCTGCCCCTAGACTCGGGGCCGTGAATCGATGGGGTGACCGCTTGCTCGGAATCGTCCTCGGCCTTGTGATCGGCATCGCGATCGTGGCCGTGTTCGTGTTCGTCTTCAGCGCCGAGACCGTCGACGCTCCCTCGCTCGAAGGGGGAGCCCCCGCCGGTCAGCAGGAGGAGCGCTGAGAATGGGATCCAACGGAACACGGATCGCGCTGCTCGCTGCCGCCGCGGTGGCAGCGATCGCGCTGTTCGTGGTCCTCAGCGGCGGCGATAACGATCCCTCGAGCACAACGACTGCCCCCGCCGCCTCCACCACGGCAACGGCGCCCGCGGAGAAGGAGCCCAAGGACAAGCCGAAGCCCAAACCGAAGCCCAAGCCCGGGGTGCCGACGATCGAGGTCAAGGGCGGACAGCCGGTTGGCGGCGTCGAGAGGCTCGAGTTCTCCAGCGGCGACGAGATCGTGTTTCGCGTGGCCTCCGACTCCGCCGACCATGTCCACTTCCACGGTTACGACATCTTCATGGACGTGCCTGCCGGGGGCGAGGTCGCGTTTGAAGTTCCCGCGGACATCGAGGGCGTCTTCGAGGTGGAGCTCGAGGACACCGCGGTCCAGATCGCGGAGATCACCGTCTCGCCGAACTGATGCCTTCGGGCCCGCGACGTAGGAGGCGGCTTCAGGCCGCCGCGACGACTGCCCTCGCGGGGATCGCCACGGCCGCGCTTGCCTTCCCGGCCGCCGCGGGCGCCCATGCCGCGCTGGTCGGCAAGGAGGACCTGCCGATCCCCGAGTGGCTGTTCGCTTGGGGCGCGTCCCTGGTCCTGATCGTCTCGTTCGTCGCCCTGAGCGTCGCCTGGCGGGAGGCGCGGTTCGAGGAGGATCACTGGCGGCGGGCGTCCGAGGTCCTGGCGGGCCTGATCGTCAACCGGGTCACCGTCGTGCTCGCCGGTGCGCTCGGTGTGTTGCTGCTGGGGCTGGTGGTCTATTCGGGCCTGAAGGGCACCGAGTCACCGGACCGCAACTTCGCGCTCACGTTCGTCTTCTCGACCTTCTGGCTCGGCCTCGTCGGGGCCTCGGCCCTGCTAGGCGACGTCTTCCGCGCATTCAATCCCTGGCGCGCGATCGCTCGCGGGGTCGCGGGGCTCTTCAGCCTGATCGCCCGCCAGTCGCCGCCTCCGCCGCTGCGCTACCCGGAGCGGCTGGGTCGCTGGCCCGCCGTAATCGGGATCGCCGCGTTCGCCTGGTTCGAGCTGGTCTACGCGCTCAGCGGGTTTCAGGCCGTCGGGCTCACCCCGCACAGCGTGGCGATCGCCACCCTCGTCTACAGCGGGATCACCTTCGGTGGGATGGCGCTCTTCGGCATCGACCGGTGGCTGGAGCGGGGGGAGGCGTTCTCGGTCTACTTCAACATGTTCTCGCGGATCGCCCCGATCGAGGTCCGCGAGGGCCGCCTCGGGTTCCGGGGTTGGCTGCGGGGCACGACGGGATGGGCCACCCAGCCCGGCTCGGTGGCCCTGGTCCTGCTCGTGATCGGCGTAACCGCCTTCGACGGCGCCTCCGAGGGTGTGCTCCAGGAGCCGATCCGGTCGCTCAGCGAGGCGATCGACAAGCGGGGCGCGCTCGACGCCGTTCGTATCGCCAACACCGTCTACATGGCGGTGGCGGTCGCCGCCGTTGCGGCGATCTTCTGGGCCGGCGTGGCGGGCATGCACACGGTCCGCGACCGGGCCGGCGAGCACTCGACGCGCGAGCTGGCGAGTCGCTTCGCCCACAGCTTCATCCCGATCGCCCTGGCGTACCTCGTCGCGCACTACTTCAGCTTCTTCGTGTTCCTGGAGCAGGCGCAGTTCACGTACCTGCTGTCCGATCCGCTCGGCGACGGGTCGAACCTGTTCGGCACGGCCGGCTCGGGAATCGACTACGGCCTGCTCACCTCGAACCTCGTCTGGTATGTGCAGGTCGGGGCGCTGGTACTGGGACACGTGGTCGCGCTCGTCTTGGGCCATGACCGGGCGCTCAGTATCTATGGCGATGCCCGCAGCGCCGCGCGCTCGCAGTACTGGATGCTGGCGATGATGGTCGGCTTCACCACCCTCGGACTGTTCCTGCTCTCGGTCTCGAACGCATGACCGAGCTCGCGGGGATCGCGCTGCCGGTCGCTCACGTCGGACACTGGTGGACCTACATCCTCTACGCCGTGCCCGTGGTCATCGTGCTGGCCTCGGTCGTGACCACGCTCGTGAAGGAACGCCGTGAGTCAGTCACCGACGATGAGGAGGACCAGTCCTCGACCACGTCGGCCGCGGCCTTTGGGATCGTGCCGGCCGAGGACGCGGGCGAGGACGAAGACGACGAGCGCAGGCCCTAGGCCGGCACGGCTAGGAGCGCGACCATGCGCGCCTCGAGCCGCTCGGCCAGCTCCTCGCGGGCCGGGCCCTCGGGGGCGCGCTCGACCAGTTCGCCGACGAAACCCTCGACGACGAGCTGTTTGGCGGCGGCGTCCGAGAGGCCCCGCGATTTGAGGTAGTAGAGCTGCTCCGGGTCGAGCTGGGCCACGGCCGCCGCGTGCGTGCAGCGCACGTCGTCGGCCTCGATCTCGAGGCCGGGGATGGCGTCGGCGTGGGCGTCATGAGAGAGCAGCAGGTTGCGGCTCTCCTGGAAGGCATCGGTCTGCTGGGCGCCGGGGTCGACGCGGATCATCCCGCGCCACACGGCGGTGGCCTTGTCCGTGAGGACGCCGCGGAAGGCGAGGTCGGAGTTGGTGTGATCGCCGACGTGCTCCTGCGTCGTGTCGTAGTCCAGGTGCTGGGTGCCCGCCCCGGCGTAGGCTCCGGTCACCTTGGCCGAGGATCCGCGCCCCGCGAGCTTCGTCTCCATCCGGACCTTGCCTCGCGCGGAGCCGAAGCCCAGGGCCGTCCACTCGAGGTTGGCGTCGCGCCCGATCTCGGCGCGCTGGGTGGCGAAGACCCAGCTCGAGTCCGAGAGCTCCTGCTCGCAGACGTAGCGAAGGTTGGCGCCGTCGCCGACGATGAGCTCGACCACGCCGTTGAACAGTCCCTCGCCGTCGGAGCGGTAGCGCTCCCAGACCTCGGCCTCGGCGCCCTCGCCGAGCACGATGAGGACGCGCCAGGTCGTCTCCTCGCCCGAGGCGCCGTTGAGGTCCAGGCGGAGCGGGTCCTCGAGCCGGGCGTTCGGGGGCACGTAGACGAAGAGTCCGTCCCGCCAGCGACTGGCGTTGCGGGCGACGAAGATGTCGTCGCCGGGGACGAGGCTGCCCAGGTGCTTGCCGACGAGGTCCGGGTGGGCGGCAGCGGCCTCCGCCAGCGGCATCACGACCGGCTCGGCGTCCCCGCCCTCGGAGCGTTCGAGCCCCTCGATCGTCGCCAGGCCGTCAGCGTAGGCGTCGAAGTCCAATCCCGACAGGTCGGTGAACTCCCAGCCCTTCGCCTTCTGGTCGGGCAGCTCAAGGCCGGTCGAGCCCGCCTTGGCCTGGTCGCGCTGGGCGCTCAGCCAGTCGGGCTCTTCGACCTGAGGTGCCGCCGCAGCGGCCTCAGCCAATCGAGCCCTCCATCTGGAGCTCGATCAGCCTGTTCATCTCGACGGAGTACTCCATCGGGAGCTCCTTGGCGATCGGCTCGATGAAGCCGTTGACGATCATCTTCGACGCCTCCTCCTCATCCAGTCCGTGCGACTGGAGGTAGAAGAGCTGGTCCTCGCCGACCTTCGAGACAGAGGCCTCGTGGCCGACGTTCGCGTCGGACTCGTCGATGCGGATCGTCGGGTAGGTGTCCGAGCGCGACTCGGGGTCGAGGAGCAGCGCGTCGCAGACGACCTTCGAGCGCGACTCGGTGGCGCCCTCGGCTACCTCCAGGAGGCCGCGATAGGTGGCGCGGCCGCCGTCCTTGGAGATCGACTTCGAGAAGATCGATGACGTCGTGCCGGGGGCACCGTGGATGATCTTGCCGCCGGCGTCCTGGTGCTGGCCCTTGCCGGCGAATGCGATCGAGAGGATCTCACCGTGCGCCTTCTCGCCGAGGAGGTAGATCGACGGGTACTTCATCGTCAGCTTCGAGCCCAGATTGCAGTCGACCCACTCCATCGTCGCGTTCTCGTGGGCGACGGCGCGCTTGGTGACCAGGTTGAACACGTTCTGCGACCAGTTCTGGACGGTTGTGTAGCGAACCCGGGAGTTTGGCTTGGCCGCGATCTCGACCACCGCGGAGTGCAGCGAGTCGGAGGAGTAGACGGGGGCGGTGCAGCCCTCGATGTAGTGCACGTCCGCGCCGTCCTCGGCGATGATCAGGGTCCGCTCGAACTGGCCCATGTTCTCCGTGTTGATCCGAAAGTAGGCCTGCAGCGGCATCTCAACCTTGACGCCGGCAGGGACGTAGACGAACGAGCCGCCCGACCAGACGGCCGAGTTCAGCGCGGCGAGCTTGTTGTCGTTGGGCGGGATGATCGTCGCCCAGTACTCGCGCACGAGGTCCTCGTGCTCGCGAAGGGCGGTGTCCATGTCGGTGAAGATCACGCCCTGGGCCTCGAGCTTCTCGTTGACCTGGTGGTAGACGGACTCGGACTCGTACTGGGCGCCCACGCCGGAGAGGAACTTGCGCTCGGCCTCGGGGATGCCGAGCTTGTCGAAGGTGTTCTTGATGTCGTCCGGCACCTCGTCCCAGCTGCGCTCGGAGCGCTCGGACGCGCGGACGAAGTAGTGGATGTCGTCGAAGTTGATCTGGCCCAGGTTGCCGCCCCAGGTGGGGGTCGGCCGGTCCATGAAGTGGTCGTAGGCCTTGAGGCGGAAGTCCCTCATCCACTGCGGCTCCTGCTTGTACTCGGAGATCGACTCGATCAGCCCGCGTGAGAGCCCCTTCGGGGCCTTGTAGGCGTAGCCGGTCTCGGGATCGGAGAAGCCGAAGCGCTCCTTGTAGTCGGAGCCAATGTCCTTCAGGCCGGCCTCGGCCTGGGTCAGCGCCTTCTCGGATACGGCTGTCTCGGGGGTTGCCATATGCGTTTTCAGACCTCCAGCTTGACTTCGTCGCCGTCTTCTCTGACCTCGAACCTCGCGACCGGCTTAAACGCGGGGAGCGTCTTCGGGCGGCCGGTCTTCAGGTCGAAGAGCGAGCCGTGACGGGGGCACTCCACTGTACAGGCGGCCGGGTCGAACTCCCCCTCGGCGAGGGGGCCGTCGTCGTGCGAGCAGCGATCCTCGATCGCGACCAGCGAGCCGTCCTCGCAGCGGAAGACGCCGATCTTGCGACCGTCGGATTCGACGAGGCGCATCTCGCCCGCCGATAGCTCTTGGCTGTTGCATACCGTGACGTCAGGCACAATATTCCTACTTCCGAGGTCGGATTTTAGCGGCCGCCGACGCGGATCACGCACGAGCGGCGCCACTGCGTGACCGGGATCACGGATATCCAGCGCGGATGCGGGTACCCCTGAGCCCTCGACGGGCCGAATGCATGTTCGCATCGGACCGGGGCGAGTCGCCCTGCGGCGGCAATTGAGCTCCGCGATGCGTGATCGGTCTGCCAGTGCACCCGACCCACCAGGAGGTGGATCACCCGATGCGCAATCGCACCATCGTGGCCGTGCTCGGAGTCGCCCTCATCGGCGTTCCGGCGGTCGCACAGGCCAAGAACGAAGACAAGCAAGGACTCGCCGGCTACGAGGAGGCCGTGAGGCACGCCCTCAAGCACGGCGAGTATGAGAAGTACGAGCGGGCCTACCTGCGCGCCTACGAGAAGTACGCCGACGCGTTCGGCGTCGAGGCCGCGGGCCGGAACATCGTCATCTTCGGTGAGCTCACCGAGAAGGGCGAGAAGCCGGCGGCGAAGGGCGAGGTCACGAAGGACACCGCGATGTTCGAGGCGTCCCTCACTGTTCCGGCCGAGGCCACGACGACGGTCCCGGCCGAGTCCGCCGCCGCGACCAGCGCGTATTCCGGCGGTGCCGGAAACAGCACCGTTCAGTGCGAGTCCGGCGGTGACTACTCCGCCAACACCGGGAACGGCTACTACGGTGGCTACCAGTTCGACTCCGGCACGTGGGACGCCTACGGCGATCCGGCGTACGCCGAGGCGAGCGACGCCCCTCCGGCCGCCCAGGACGCGGCCGCGGCCAGCGTCCCCTACGACGCCTGGCCGAACTGCTAGTTCGGCCGCATCTCGCAGCGAGAGAGCCCCGGCGCCGGAAGGCCCGGGGCTCTTCTCGTGTCCTTGGCCGCCGCTACAGACATTCACCACAGTGTCGGCAGTGGGTGGCGCCGCCACCGCCTCGCGTCGCGCCTTGTTCCCGGTATGCGGGAATAGAGCGCCATGCCGAGCACAGAGCGTCGACCTCGGCGTGCGACGGGTCGCCGGTCTCGCCCTCGTCCTCCCAGTCGGCGAGCTGGCCGAGTGAGGCCGACTTCACGACCTTGAGGCCCAGCAGCGCGCACTTCATGCGCGTCGCGGAGATGTCGATGCCGAGCAGTTCCAGGGACGGAGTCCTTCTCCAGGCGCAGCAGCTCCTCGCGGGTCTTGCCCTCCAGCTCCTCCAGTCACTGACCCACCTCACACGGTTGTCGCTTGACGACTCGTCGCGCGGCGAATATGCTGCCGAGCGATGGATGGGGATCCTCGGCGGGGCACGGACGGTTCAGCGACCGATCGCTCGGCGCACGGCGTGGGCGCTCGCTTCCGCGCGCACATCCGCCGCCACACCTATGGCCTGACGGCGCTCTTCCTGGTGGCGTCCACAGCCGCCGTCGCGGCCCCGATCGTGAAGAAGAACCGGGTGATCTCGGAGTCGATCCAGGACGAGGCGGTCAGCAAGGCGGACATCGGGACGGCGGCCGTTGGCAGCGGCCAGGTGGGCCTCTTCTCGCTGAGCGGTAACCACATCGCCGGCAACGCCTTGCGCTCCGAGGACGTCGCTGAGTCACAGCTCGACGATTCGCTGCAGAGACGCCCCTCTCCGGCGTTCTGTACGGGTGGACTGACCATCGAGAAGATCGACTCGGGCGGGGATCTCGACTGCGGAGGGCCCAAGGCCTACACGGTCCGGGAGGGTGAGACCAACATCTGCAATGACGGATGCCAGGAGGCCGCGATAGACGTTCCGGCCGGGGCGTACCTGGCGATGGCGAAGGCGACGGTGAGCACGACGAGTCTCCAGCAACGCCCGCTCAACCGCATCGAGTGCACCCTGGAGGCTGGAGACGACTCGCACGACACGGCCGCTGCGTTCGCCAATGAATCGTTCTCGGTGGAGACGCTGTCGCCGATCCTCGTGCACCAGTTCGGCGCGCCGGGCACCATCGCTCTCCGCTGCCAGGACTTCAGCGACGAGGACTTCGGCGACTGGCAAGGTAAGAACATCTCGATCACGGCGATCCGCCTCGGCGGGATCGGGGCGCAGCCGTGAGCGGCAGGCTCGCTCGGCATATCCGCAGCAACGTGTACGGCATCGCGGCGGTTGCGCTGGCGCTCTGTGCCGCCACGGCGATCGCCGCCCCCCTTCCCAGCGACTCAGTCGACTCGAGCTCGATAGTCAACGGCGAGGTGAAGAAGGAGGATCTCGCCCTGGGATCAGTCCGCTCCGCTGAGGTCGCGAACGGAAGTATCAGGAGCGCTGACGTCGCGACCAACACCCTCAGCGACCTTCAGATCGACGAGGGCACCCTGAGCTCCGCCGTGCTCCAGCGCTCCCTCGACGGGGAGGGCTGCGCCGAGGGGCTGGGCCTCAGCTCGGCCTCACCCGCCGGCGATGTCGCGTGCGGCGGGCCGCTCGCCTACATGGCTGACCCAGGCGGCAGCGAGGAGGCGTGCGAGGACAGCGCGTGCGAGGCCGCCTCACTTTCGGTGCCGGCCGGCAAGTACGTGATCTTCTCAACCGTTGGCGCGTCGCAGTTCGCCGGCGCTGAGGAGTACGGAACCGTGGTCTGCGAGCTGAGGGCCGGGCAGGACTTCGACCGGGGTCGATACGCGTGGGCGCCGGCGGATGTCGGGGCGGGCGTCATCTTCAGCACGGAGGGAACGATGTCCATGCAGGTCGTCCACGACTTCTCGCAGGCCGGCAAGGCTCGTGTGCTGTGCGAGCGTGGCCCGGGTGAGGCGGAGGTCTACGTCGATCCGAGGATCGTCGCGCTGCGCCTGGGTTCGTTCGCGAACGGATCGATCAGGCCATGAGCATGCGGCAGGGCACTCAGAAGGACGGCCGGGTTCTCCGCCACGTGTATCGCAATGGCTACGCGATCGCGGGCGTCCTCCTGGTCGCGGCGACCACGGCATTCGCTGATGGCCAGGCGGCGAACACGGTGGTCTCCGAGTCCATTAAGGACCGGGAGGTGAAGGAGGTGGATGTCGGCGCGTCCCAGGTCGGCGCCTCGGAGGTGCGTGACGGCCATCTGCTGGGCATCGCATTCGGCGCCGACTCGATCACCGGAGCTGACATCGCCGAGTCGAGCCTGTCGAAAGCCGTGCTCCAGCGGACCTTCGCGGGTGCCTGTGGCGGAGGGCTGACGATGCGGGCTGTGGACGAGGAGGGAGCCGTGCAGTGCGGCGGTCCCCGCGCCGAAGCCGGCTTCGACGACAACCCCGGCATCGTCTGCAACAACGAGTGCGAGGACGGCACCCTCACGGCCCCGAAGGGCCTCTACTTCGCAGTTGCCAAGGTCCGCGCGAAGAACCTCCAGGAGGTCGACTCCGACGACCGCCTCGAGTGCCGGCTGATCGCCGGAGGAAACCAGGACAAGACCGGGTTCCTGCCCGCCGAGCACAGCCAGAACACGGCCGCCACCCTTCAGATGCAGCTGACCGCCGACCTCGCGCAGGCGGGCGAGATCCGGCTTCGCTGCCGGGACGACGCCGCAGGCGACTGGCGCCTTCAGGACGCCAAGATCACCGCCATCCGCCTCGCCCACTTGGCCGGCGTCGCGCCCGCGCCCTGACCGATGACGGCCTACGAGCAACCGCGGAGGACCTGGGCGCTGGGATCGGCTTCCGCGGCGATGGCCGCGCTAGCGCTCGTGCTCGCCGGCTGCTCGGACACCACGAAGTCGAACCAGGCGCGGAACACGGAGGAGTCCATCAACGAGTACTCCGGGATCGCGCAGAGCGCCGAGGGTTCCGCGGGCGAGTTCGTTCTCGCCGACTCGCAGTGCCCGGAGCCGGAGGTGGAGGAGGGCTTCACCTTCGAGTGCACCGCGTCGTATGTGATCGACGGCGAGGGTCTGGGGCGTGGGCCGGTCGAGGTCGAGCTCCAGGACTGCGACGACGGTGACGTGGACGAGAGCGCCTCGTGCCAGTCCAGCGTTCAGCCAACGGGCAGGATCACGTCGACCCAGAACGGATTCGAGTTGAAGGGCGCCGGCGGGGGGAAGGAGAAGTCGTCCTGAGCGGGCGGGTCGTCGTTCTGGTGGTCGATCGATTCCGGTGCCCGGGTCAGGTGCGACGCTCGTGCGAACGACGGGGGGCAGACATCCATGCCCAGCGCGTCCAGCCACCGGAAGGCCGCGGCGAGGCCGATCGCCTGCGAGATCGCAGGTGTCCCCGCCTCGAAGCGGGCGGGCACGTCTGCAACCCCGCGAAGTCGCACCGGCGGCCCCGGCTCTTGCTCAGGCCCGGTCGGCCTTGAGCGCCCGGGCCAGCTCTTTGCGCCCACTGATGTCGAGCTTTGCGTAGCAGTTTCCCAGGTGCTTTTCCACGGTCTTCAGGCTGACGAAGAGCGTTTCGGCGATCTCCCTGTTGGTCAGCCCTTCGGCGGCGAGGTCGCCCGCGCGCCGCTCCGATGCGGTCAGCGCCTCGGCCCCCGTGAGCATGACCCGTCGCGGCCTCGACCCGGTGGCGCGCAGCTCGGCCTGCCCGTGCTCCACGAGCGGCGTGGCCCCCGAGCTGTGCGCGCTGTCGATTCCGGTTCGCAGCAGCTCGCGAGCCTCCTCCAGCGGAGCGCGCTGGTCGCCCCGGTGGTTGGCGCGGCGAAGCGACGCCCCGAGGTCTATCCGGGCGCGGGCGAGCTCGAGCCGGGCCTCGGTGCCCTCGAGGACGCTGATGGCCTCGCGTTGCACCTCGATGCCATCTGAGCCTCGCGCACACAGTCCCAACAGCCGCAGCGCGTGGCCGACGGCGTGGGGCACCTCGGCATCCCTCGCCAGCCTGAGCTCCTCCTCGAGCAGCGCCCGTGCCCGGTCGGCCGATCCGCGCTTGAGGTGGACCGCCGCGGCGTCGGAGCGCCATGGTGCCTCGGCCGGGTTCATCACTCCCCAGCGATCGAAGATCGAGCCCGCCAGGGTCGCGTCCGCGAGCGCTCCCTCGAGGTCGCCGCGGGCCGCGCGGAGGCGTCCGCGGCTGAGCATCAGCACGGTGAACGGAAAGATCGGGGGGAGGTCGCCGGCAAAACCCAGGCGCTCGACATCTGCCCAGGCCAGATCCGACTCGCCGAGGCCGACCCGCGCGGACGTCTGTATCGCGACCGCTCCCGCGGCCCCGATCGAGCTCACCTCGAGCGCCGCCTCGAGCGCCTGGCGAGCGTAGGCCTCCGCATCTCGCAGCCGCCCGCGCAGGAGAGCCACGATTCCAGCCGCGCCGGCGTGAATGGCGACGCCGTGGCGCGACCCCTCACGCGTGGCGGCCGCCAGCGCAAACCCGAGCTCCGGCTCGAACTCCTCCACCGCCAGCGCGTACGCCAGCGGCCAGATCGCCAGGAGCGTCATCAGCGACGCTGATCCGTGCTCACTGACGAGCTTCCCTCCGCCCAACGCCCGCTGGGCGGCCGGCACGACCTCCGAGGGCGGGCGGCCGGCACCCATGCGTGACCACGCGAGGACCGCGAGAAGGCCTCGTTCACCCGGCGTGTCGCCTTCCAGGTGGCCGGCGATCTTCTCGAGTTCAACCAGCGGACGTGCCTTCGATGCATCGAGCGCCGCCCAGGTGGCGTGCTCGGCACGGAGGACCAGGGCGGTTTCGCTCTCCGGGTCCGCGATCGAGGCCAGGGCGCGCTCGAGGTGACTCTGCGCATCCTGAAAAAGGCCGAAGTTCGAGGCCGCGGCGTAGGCGGTGGCGCTCAGCATCTCCACTCGCTCCTCGGCGTCCGCCGTCAGGTCCACCGCCTCGATCAGGTGGCCCAGCGACTCCTGCGAGACGGTCATCGCTCCATAGCGGCCGAGATCGAAGAGGACGCGCGCCCTGTCGGCCTCGGCGGGCGGCTCCTCCAGCGCCCGTCGCAGGTACTCCACGGCGGCGTCGGGGGCGCCGCGCGCGGCGGCCTTCTCCCCGGCCGCGATCAGCAGCGCCACCCGCGCAGGGTCGTTCGCCGGCGACACGCTCAGCAGGTGCATCGCCGCGTGCTCGGATTGATCACCCGCAGCGAGAAGCAGTGCGGCCGCGGCCTCGTGGAGTCGCGTCATCTCGCCTGGACCGATGCGCTCGAGCACCGCCGAGCGGATCAGCGGGTGAACGAATGCCAGCCGCGAGGCCCCGACGATCAGCTCATCTCGGGCGAGCTCGTCGGCCGCCGCGAAGGCTCGATCGGGCTCCTGGCCCGCCAGCTCCGCGGCGAGGCGGATCTCCGCGTCGGAGCCGATGACAGCGATCACCTCGGCCAGCTTCTGGGCGTCGGCGCCGAGCCGCCCGAGCCGCGCCGAGACCGACCGCACGACCGCCGCGGGGGTGAGCGCTTCGATCTGCGACACGGACTCGACGGTCGCGGGGAGGCCGTCCGCGACGGCGGAGCGGGCCAGCTCCTCCAGCAGGAACGGATTACCCCCGGTGACTTCCCGGCAGGCGGCGCAGAACTCGTCGTCGGCCTCCGTGCCGCAGATCTCGCGGACGATGGCCCCGGCGTCGTCGGCGCCGAGCGGGTCGAGCGCCAGGAGCGTTGCGCCAGTCGTCCCGGACAGGCTGTCCACGAGCTCCCGGCCGGTGCCCGCCCCGGTTCGCGCGGCGGCGACGAGCACGATGGGGAGATCGCCGACGCGGGCGGCCAGGTACGAGATAAACCGACCAGATGCCTGATCCAGCCAATGAACGTCATCGACGGCGATCAGCAGCGGATGCTCGGCGCTCAGGTTCGAGCACACCCAGTAGAGGCCATGCAGCGCCACGAACGGGTCCTCGAGAGTGTCCGGCTGCTCGCCCAGGTCGAGACCGGCCGAGATGACCGGGCGCGCGAGCCGCCCGGTCCCCTCGAAGGCGAGCTCGGAGAGCCGGGGGTCGCCGCGGAGCGGCCCGTCCACGAGCTGGCGTGCCCCGCCGTAGGGCAAACCGGACTCCCCCTCGTGCCCGCGAGCGCTCAGCACCAGGAAGCCCTGCTCTGCTGCCACGGCCGCGGCGGCGTCGAGGAGCGTCGTCTTGCCGATCCCGGCCGGCCCCTCGACCAGCACGAACGAGCCGGTGCCGTCGGGCGCAAGATCGATCGCCTCGCCGATCGTGCCGAACTGTTCGCCCCTGCCGCGCACGGGCGCAACCCTACTACGCCTAAAAGGTAGGGTGCGGAGTAGGGTTTCCCCCGCCGCGAAGGACCGTCTTTCCTGATTTTCTGGCGGTGCGCGGGTCTGGCGCTACAACTTAAATCGCATGAGGGGCTTGGGGGAATGCACGAGCGAACATCGGGTCGGCCGCCCGGGTACTGGGCGGCTCAGAGCAGCTCGGCGTCCGCCGGGTCGCCGCGCTCGCCCTCGTCCTCCCAGTCGGCGAGCTCGCCCAGCGAGGCGGACTTCACGACCTTGAGGCCGAGCAGGGCGCACTTCATACGCGTCGCGGAGATGTCGATGCCGAGCAGGTCGAGCACGAAGTCCTTCTCCAGCCGCAGGAGCTCCTCGCGGGTCCTGCCCTCGAGCTCGTCCACGAGCATGGAAGTGGCCGCCGTCGAGATCGCGCACCCCTTGCCCTCGAAGGAGATCCCGCTCACCTTCCCGTCTTCGTCGAGCTTGATAAAGACGTGCTGCTCGTCGCCGCAGAACGGGTTCGTGTCCTCGAAGTCGAGGTCGAAGGAGTCCAGGCGCCCGAAGCGCCGGGGGCGCTTGTAGTGATCGAGGATGTTCTCGCGATAGAGCTCGTCCACCCCCGAGACGGTAGCCGGTGGGTCGACTTGCCCACAGGGTCACCACCGCGAGGATTGACATGCGGGGGCGGATCCCCGGGCTGCTCGCCCTCGCGGCTCGCGCTCTCCTCGCCGGCTGTGAGCTCGACACCACCAAGTCCGACCAGCAGCGGGAGACCCAGGGGGATCGATCGGTACTCCGGGACCGTGCAGCCCATGGACGGCTCAGCCTCCCAGTTCACGCTATCCGGCGCCGGATGCCCGCAGCCCGAGATCGAGGACGGCTGCAGGCTCGAGTGCACAGCCACCTACTCAATCGGCGGCGAGGATTTCGGTAGAGGGCCGGTCGAGGCTGAGCTCCACGACTGCGACGAGGGCGCCTCGGACAGCAACGTGTCCTGCCTGTCGCGCACCCGCCCGACGGGGACGATCCTCAGCACCTCGAAGGGCTTCGAGCCGAAGGGCTCGGGAGGGGGGAAGAAGGGCTCGTGAGGAGAGAGAGCAGTGGCCGGTAGCGGGATCGTGGTCACGCCCAGCCGTAGCGAGTTCACGGCGGGCGACACAGTGGAGGGAACGGTGGCCATCACTGCGGACATGCGCGCCCGCTCGCTCACGATCCAGCTCGCCTATTGCGACCAGAGCCCCGACTACGGGGGCATCAAGGAGGCGGGGTCGGTCGTTGCGCACCAGGGCGACCTCGTCGCCGGCCAGCAGATCCCGTTCTCGTTCCAGCTCCCGACCGACGCAACACCGGGGGTGACATCCGACCACGGCCGCCTGTACTGGTGCGTGCTCGCGGACGTGGACGTGCCACGGGGCAGCGACCTGCGCGAGGAGGCCGAGCTTCAGGTCGCGCCGAACCCGGGGGCGCACGCCGAAGTGCCTGCGGAGGCGAGTACCCAGGCGCTGGAGCAGCCCGAGGGTTCCCCCGTGGCCCTGTTGGTGCCGCTCTCGATCGCCGCCGCGATCTACGGGTTCGCGTCCGGGAGGGCAGCGGTCGGCCTCGCCGGCGCGGTGGTCGCGATTCTGGTGATCGCCTTCATCCTGATCTCGGACCGCTCGAAAAAGCAGCGCTCGGCCGCGTGGGATGTCACGGTGGCTGCCGTGCCGCAGGCCCGACGCGGCGCTCAGCTCCACGCCCGGGTTGCCGTCGGCTCCCCAGCCCCTGGCCGGAACGTGAGCCTGCGCCTGGTCTGCACCGAGAGCTATGACGTCCATCGCGGGTCGGGCGAGGATGCGAGTCGGGCGACCAAACGCGTCGTCGCCTACGAGGACTCCGTCGCGGTTGATCCCGGCTCATCCGAACAGGCGGTCACTTTCCAGGTCCCACCCACCGCACCCTTCACGTACGGCGGCTCAGCCCTCGCGTTCGCCTGGAAGGTCGTGGCGAGCGAGGAGGTGAAGGGCGCCAACCCGCACGCGGAGCTCCCGATCGAAGTTGTTGCCTAGCCCGGCGCGCCCGCCGGCGTGAGAATCCCGATCGCGGCCCTGATCGGCGCGGCTTGCCTGGTGTCGCTGTGGCCGGTGGTGGACTTCGTCCTCCCCAACGACGACGAGGGTGAGGCCGCGGCGCGGCTCGCTGAGCGCGCGATCGACCTCGAGTTCAAGTCCGGCCCTGTGGACTACAGCGGCGCCGACTGCCCCGACTACGACTCGATCGAGCGGGGTGCGACCGTGACCTGTGAGGCGCACGTCAACGAGGGCGGGGTGACGACCGACGGCGAGGTGGCGGCCCGGATCCGCTCCTGCGACCAGCCGCCGGGCGGCGGACTGGCCTGTGAGTTCCTCGAGGTGCCGGGCGGCTTGGAGCGACCGTAGGGCTCACCCTTCCCGAGAAGGAATCCCGTGGGCGGCTCAGGCCTCGCAGCTGATCTCCCTGTCGCGGCCGGGCCCGCCCTGGCAGGTGTCGAAGCCGGGCCCGCCGTTCAGGATGTCGTCGCCGGGTCCGCCGATGAGGACGTCCTTGCTGGTGCCGCCTCTCAGGTCGTCCTTGCCGCCCCCGCCGTCGATCCGGTCCTTGCCCGGCCCGCCGATGCCGCGGTCCTTGCCCCCGCCGAGGCAGAGAAGGTCGCCGCCGGCCTTGCCCTTGGCGGTGTCGCGGCCGCCGAAAGTGAGGAACGCGTCCAGCGCGTTGGTTCCCTTCAGGACGTCGTTGCTTCTCGCTTCGAGCAGGTTGTCGGCTCCGACCCGGTTCACCGGCTCGCCAAGGCAGTAGTCCAGCTCGTAGGCGCCAAGGTCGATGGGGTCGCCCGTGCGGCGGGTGACCCCGCGAGCGTCGGTGATGCTGGGAAAGGTCTCGTTGTCGGTGCCGACGCCCTGGTTGACCGCCGGGGATCCGGGCTGAAGTGCGGTCGTGGGTACCGGGCCGCCGTTGTCGGCGAGCAGCAATAGCAGCGGATCCATGCCCGTGATGTCCGCTGGCAGCTCGTCGTTGATCGTGCAGCCCGTGGTGTCCTCGATCAGGTTGGGCGTCGGGTTCCCCGAGGTGACGCCGCTGGTCCCACCGCAGTCGGGCCCGACGAGCTCGGTCGCGGTGTTGCCGGCGATGACTGCGGCGGAGATCCTGATGATCGCCCCGGTGACCCCATGGGTACCGCCCCCGTACTGGGCGCTGTTGCCGGTGATCGTGCTCCAGCCGAGGAGGACGGCGGTGCTGCCGACGGCCTGCAGCCCACCGCCGCCGTTGGCGGTGGCCGTCAGCGCGGTGTTATGGGCGAGCGTGAGGTTGATTCCGACCAGCGCGAAGCCCGGACCGGCGACCGAGTCCTCGACGTAGACGCCACCGCCGCTGCCGCCGGCGGTGTTGCCATCGATCGTGGAACGGATCGCGACCACCACCGGATCCGGCCCGGTGATCCGCACGCCGCCTCCGTGCTCCGTGCCGGGGGAGACGCCCTTGGTGATCCTCAG
This sequence comes from uncultured Solirubrobacterales bacterium, assembly GCA_963807385.1. Classification (GTDB taxonomy): domain Bacteria; phylum Actinomycetota; class Thermoleophilia; order Solirubrobacterales; family 70-9; genus JBDTSW01. The sequence continues at coordinate 993,953 of CAWEBQ010000002.1, read as the reverse complement.
GTTCTCCAATGTGAGCCCGCCCGGACCGTGGACGTCGAGCACCCGGTCGATGCCCTCGGCGCTGACCGTCGCGCCATCGCTGGGCCCCTTGATCCGGAGCGCTTCGGCGACATCGAGGTCGCCGGTGTTGGAGGCGGCCTCGCCCGCGCCCGCGACGGAGAGACGGTAGGTCTTGGCTTTGAGCTTGACCGTGTCGGCCCCGTCGCCGGCGCGGCAGCCGTCGCGGGCGGTATCCGCGTTGGCTGATACCACGGCCTCGCGGAGGGTGCAGTTGCCGTTGTTGGTGAAGTCGTCGTGACGCGTATCGGGCTTGATCACCGCGGCAAGTGAGCTCGCCGGCACCGCCCACGCGCCGACACACACCGCGACCGCCGCGACGGTTCGAACCGGCCTCTGACGTCCCACTTGCGTCCCTCCCAACCGATCGCTCGCCCTCCGAGACTACAACCGGTCGCCGCGGGCGGGGTGTCGGTCGCCTTGCGCGTCGATCAGAGCCCGAAGACGCCGCGCGCGTCGTGGAGCCCCTCGACCAGCCGGTCGATCTCCTCGGGCGTCGTGTAGACGCCGAATGACGCGCGAGCGGTGGCGGTGATTCCGAAGCGGTCCATCAGCGGCTGGGCGCAGTGGTGGCCCGCGCGGACGGCGACGCCGTGGCGGTCGAGGATCTCCGAGATGTCGTGGGCGTGGACGCCCTCGATCTCGAAGCTGACCGGGCCGACGCGGTCGGGGGAGCGGGGGGGACCGAAGACCCGCAGGCCCGGCACCTCGACGAGGGCCCCCAACGTGTAGTCGGCGACGTCGCGCTCGTGGGCGAGCGCAGCGTCCATTCCCAGCGAGTCGAGCCAGCGGAACGCGGCAGCCATGCCGATCGCCTGGGAGATCGCGGGCGTCCCCGCCTCGAAGCGGGCCGGAACGTCGGCGTAGGTTGTTCCGTCGGTCGTGACCTTGCGGATCATCGAGCCGCCGCCGAGGAACGGGGGCATCGCGTTGAGCAGCTCGAGGCGGCCCCACAGGGCGCCGATCCCGGTCGGCGCGTAGGCCTTGTGGCCGGTGAGCGCGTAGAAGTCCACCCCGAGGGAGGCCATGTCGAGCGGCAGCTTGGGTGCGGCCTGCGCGCCGTCGGCGAGCACCAGCGCGCCGGCGTCGTGGGCCATGCGCGAGATCTCCGGCAGCGGGTTCTCGGTCCCCAGCACGTTGGAGATGTGCGCGACGGCGACCAGCTTCGGCCCGCGCGCGATCAGCTCGCCGAGGGCGTTCATGTCGAGGAGCCCCTCGTCGTTCACCGGCGCCCAGTCGACCTCGGCCCCGGAGCGCTCGGCGAGCTGCTGCCACGGGACGACGTTGGAGTGGTGCTCCATCTCGGTGAGCACGATGCGGTCGCCGGCGCCGACGTTGGCGTCGCCCCAGGCGCGGGCGACCAGGTTGATCGCCTCGGTCGCGTTGCGCGTGAAGATCACCTCGCGCCGGTCCGCCGCGCCGATGTGGTCGGCGACCGTGGCACGTGCGCCCTCGAACGCAGCCGTGGCCTCGGCCGACAGCGTGTGCGAGCCGCGGTGGACGTTGGAGTGGTGCGCTCGCTCGTAGCGGTCCACGGCCTGGATCGACGCGAGGACGCGCTGGGACGAGGCGCCGGAGTCGAGGTAGGCGACGGGCTTGCCGTTGACCTCGCGCTCGAGGGCTGGAAAGGCCGTGCGAACTTTCTCGAGGGGGAACGCGAGGGTGGGGGTGGGGGAGTCGGCCATGGGGAAATCCTACCGGTCTAGTCGGTTTTCACAGGCCACGCTGCGGCCACCGCCTCGACGATCCGCCGGGCGCAGGCCAGGTCGGTCTCCAGCTCCGCTGCGCCGAAAGGCCGAATCCAATACTCGGAGCGGTTGCGGTCGCGACGCATGCGATCGAGCTCGCGAACCGCGCCAGCGCGCTCCCCTGTCGCGAGGGCAGCCTCGGCGTAGAGGCAGACGGCCGCGTGCGTGCCGGGCCGGTTCCGGGCCCGGTACCCGCGGGCCAGCATATGCGCGGTGACCGCCTTCCGGGCGCCGTCATAGAGCAACGCGTAGGCGCCGTTCAGATCGCCCGGGATGAGGCTGGCCGCGGAGTCGAGATGGAGGCGGCCGTCAGCGAGCATCTGCGCGGCCGAAGCGAGGTCGGCCTCCACCGGCTCAAGGCGCCCGTCGCGCACGAGCTCGTCCACACCGACCCCGGTCATTCCGAAGTCGTGATCTCCGCCAGCGGACCGGCTCGGACCGCCGCCAGGAAAGCGTTGTCGCCCTCGTCCCACTCGGCGCGGGTCAGGACGGTCGCACTCACCGGGCGGCCGAGGGTTCGCTCGGCCCTGCGCGTCGCGGTGTGCACCGCGGCAGGCGGGACCGCTCCGATCACGATCAGATCGATGTCGTGAGGCTGATCGCCCTCCTCGCCGGCGTAACGGCGGGCCCACGATCCGTGGATCCAGGCCGCGTCAACCCCGTCGAGGGGCTCCAGCTCGCGACGGATCACCTCGGCCGGCCCGAACGCCTTGAGCAGGAGCGAGCTCAGCTCCGGGTGGTAGGGCGACTCCGGGTTGAGGGCGACGAGCCGGGCGTTGGCGCGGCGCGTGGAGGTAACGAGGCCGGACCGCTCGAGCCGGGTCACCTCACGCTGCACGGTGGTGAGCGGAACCCCACTCGCGCGGCTGAGCTCGGAGAGCGACGTCGGCTCCGCGTCGAGCCGGAGCTGGGCGAGGATCGTCGCCTGCGCATCGGTACGGAATATGGGAAGGACTGTGTTTCCGATAGGTGGATACTACCTTCCGAATACTGGAAGGTCAAGCCCAGTTCACACGCCGGCGGACGCCTCCACCTCTTCGCGGATCCAGCCGTAGCCCTTCTCCTCGAGAGTGGCAACCAGTTCGGGGCCGCCCTCCTTGACGATCCGCCCGTCGTACATCACGTGCACGGCGTCGGGCTTCACCAGATGGAGGATCCGCTGATAGTGGGTGATGATCAGCACTCCCATGTCCGGGCCCGCGAAGCGGTTCACGCCCTCGGCGACCACCTGCAGGGCGTCGATGTCCAGCCCGGAGTCGGTCTCGTCCAGCACCGCCATCTGCGGGCGAAGCATGGCGAGCTGGAGGATCTCCATCCGCTTCTTCTCCCCGCCGGAGAAGCCGTCGTTCAGGTAGCGGGAGGAGAACTCCTTCGGGATGTTCGCGAGCTCCATCGCCTCCTCGGTGGTGGCGCGGAAGTCCTTCAGCTTGATCTCCGGCTCGCCGCGCGCATCACGGTGGGCGTTTACCGCCATCCGCAGGTACTTGGCGACTGTGACGCCTGGGATGGCGACCGGATACTGGAATGCCATGAACAGGCCCATGCGGGAGCGCTCCGCGGGGTCGGCCTCGGTCACGTCCTCGCCGAGAAACTCGATCGTGCCCTCCGTGACCTCCAGGGCAGGGTGGCCCATGATCGCGTTCGCGAGGGTGGACTTGCCGGATCCGTTCGGCCCCATCAGGGCGTTGATCTGGCCCTTCGAGACCTCGAGGTCGAGGCCCTTGAGGATCTGCTTGTCCTCGGCCTCGACGTGCAGGTTGGTGATCTTGAGGTCAGCCATAAAGCTCCGTTTGTGGTGGGTTGGACAGGGGCGCTACGCGGCGTTGCTCGCGGTGGGCGCTGCGGCGTGCGCGTCGGCGAACTCGACCAGCTCCGCGAGCGTGGTGCCGGTTAGCGCCTTTGAGATGCCGCCCTGGACTCGCGTCCACAGCAGCTTCGTCGCGCAGGCGTGGTCGCCGTCGGACTCGTGCGAGCAGAGCACGCGGCCCTCCGAGTCGGCGTCGAAACACTCCATCGGCGTGATTGGGCCCTCGAGCGCCTGGACGACGTCGAGCATCCCGATCTCCTCCGTGGACTTGGCGAGCCGGTAACCGCCGTGGGCGCCGCGGACCGAGGTGACGAGCCCGGCGTCGCGCAGCTTCGCGACGAGGTGCTCGAGATAGGAGAGCGGCAGGCTCTCGGCCTCGGCGACGGTGGCCAGCGCCACCGGCGCGGCCTCGTCGGCCTGCCCGTCGCCGGCGCGACGTCCCAACTCGACCATGAGCCGGACGCCGTACTCAGCTTTCGTCGAGAACAGCATGGGCCAAAATCCTAGCCCATGGGTCGGTTTTCACTCGATCGCGGCGCCCACACGCGGATATCGCCCGCCCGCCCGCGCACGGGCATCTCTTCGACGAAAACAAGGTCGTCGAGATTGCCGGAGAGGCGGGCGCGGGTTGCCTCGGAAACGAACAGCTGGTGCTCGGTGCCCTTGGTCATCCCCTCCAGCCTCGACGCCGTGTTCACGGTGTCGCCGATCACGGTGTAGTCGAGGGCCGTCTCCGATCCGACCATCCCAACCATGACGGGGCCCGAGTGGAGGCCCACGCCCATGCGGAACCCGTCTCCGAGGCCCTCGGCCGTGACCCAGGCGTTGAACGCCTCCAGGCGCTCGCCCAGCATCGCGCGGGCGGCCGCGAGCCCGCGGTCGGCGTGGTCGGACTGCTCCAGCGGGGCGCCGAAGACGCCCAGGATGCCGTCGCCCAGGTAGGCGATCAGGGTTCCGCCATGGTCGAGAATGGCCTGGTTCATCTCCCCGAGGTACCTGTTGAGGATGCCGATGACCTCTTCGGGCGCCCGCGACTCGCAGAAGGTCGTAAAGCCGCGGATGTCGCTGAACAACACGGTCACCTCGGCGCGCTCACCGCCGAGGCTCACCTCGGCGTCGCGGGCCAGGAGCTTTCCGACGACGGCTTCGGGGACGAACCGCGAGAACGTGTCGCGAGCACGCTGGCGCTCGAAGGCCTCGAGAATGTATGAGGCCGCCAGGAGCGCGACGCCGGAGATGGCGAGCGCGACCAGCGGGTACAGCACCGGCACCACATGGCCGGCGTTGAACGCGAGCTGGGCGAGGATCGCGAAGGCCGCGGCTCCGGCGAGCGCGACCGCGAACGCCCGCAGGGGGGAGAGGCGCAGGTTCGCGACCGGGGCGAGGAACGCCGTGAGCACGATCAGGGCCACGTCAACGATGCTCGATGTCGCCTTGAGCGGCACGCCCGCGCCGACGTTCGCCATCGCGTTGGCGTGCACCTCCGTCCCGGGCATCAGCCCCCTCTCGCTGAACGGCACGGGATGGATGTCCTGCTCGGTCGCCGACGTGACCCCGACGATCACGACCTTCCCGGCGAGCTCGCCGGGTGGGACCTTGCCCTGGAGAACGTCGATGAATGAGTGGTTCGGGTAGGTCCCAGTTGGTCCGGCGTAGTCGGTGAGCTCGCCGTCATCGGAGAAGTCCCCGGGGGCCACCTGCTGGCCGGTCTCGGCCTCGACGGCCACCACCGGGAACGTCTCGAGCCCGTAGGGCGCGTAGTCGAACCTGCGAACGACGCCGTCCTCCTCAATGTTGAGCGTGGAGTCGGCCGGTAGCGCTCCGGTGCCCTTGAGGAACGCGCCGCCCCCGAAGATGTTGGTCTTGCCGTCCACGTCGACCTCGGTTGTCGCGAGCACCACGGGCGTCGTCTTGGTCGCGCGGCGCACCGCCGCGACCAGGGCTGTGTCGTCCTTGGGGTTGGTCTGCTCCGTGAACTGGACGTCGTAGGCGATGACGGCGGCGCCGGCCTCCGTCAGCCGGTCGATGACCTTCGCGTGGTTGCTGCGCGGGAACGGGAACAGGCCGATCTTCTCCAGCGTCTTCGCATCGACGTCCACGAGGACGATGTCCTGCGCCGGGTCCTCGGCGCCGCGGATCTCGAAGCGGGCGTCCTGCGTCTCGAGATCGATCGAGTCGCCGGTGCCCGTGGCGTAGAGCACCAGGGCGATCACCGCCGCGACGGCGCCGGCCGCCGCGTAGAGCGGCCCCCGTTTCTTCGCTAGCCGCCCCATCGGCGGCCAATCTAGCCGGGGTGGCGCGGTCGCGCGCTACTTTGGCCGGGCGAGGTAGCTGTCGCCCGCCTTGAGGATCGCGTTCACCCTGCCGCGTTTGCCGAAGTCGTCCACGGCGAGTCCCTTCCCGCCCGTCGTCGTCTCGGCCACGAAGAACTTCGTCGCGCGGTCGCAGCGGTTGGCGGTGGACCAGCGCGTCCCGCGAACCGTGCCGGAGCCGCGCCCGCCGCGCGTGCGGTGGCGCCCGCGTCCACTGCCCCAGCCCTTCGCGTAGTAGCCCTTCTTGCCGACGCTCCCCTTCGCCTTGGAGGCCTTCGCTCCGGCGCATGCCGTCTTCGGGTCGGCCAGCTTCATCTCCAGGTAGGGCTTGGGGCCCTCCTTCTGGCGGACCTTCCAGATCGCGTCGTAGTAGATGACCGATTCGTAGACGCCGTTGTACTCGTCCGTCAGCTCCACCTGGCCCGCACGCGTGTCGATCAGGCTGCCGATGGGGATCTGCGTCGACTTGGTCAGCGGCTCGTACTCGCCACCGGGAACCTTCACGTAGACATCGCCGGCCACCGTGCGCAGGTTCACGGTCTCGCCCTCGGTCGGGTTGTCGGGCTCGTCGATTCCGCGGCGGAAGACGTCCCGTGTGGCGAGCCCGTCCTCGAAGGTCAGCCTGCCGTCACTCTCGAACGCCATGAAGCCGCCGCCGCCCGCGACCTCGCCGCCTTCGGAGGTGCCTTCGGAGCCGAGCCCGGTCTCCCCCGAGCCGCGCGAGACGAGGAAGGTGGTCTGGTTCAGGCGGTCGCGCATATAGAGGCTAGTCGCGTTGCGCGAGCCCGACCCGAGGTCCTGGTCGAGCGAGCGGAAGAGGACGAAGCGGCCGTCGCCGGACACGGAGGCGCCGCGCTCGTCGTCGCTCCCGCCGCTGGTGTCGTCGGCGGGCAGGCCGTTCTGCCCAGATTGCCGGCTGACGAGCTCGGTGTTGCCGGCGCTCAGGTCGCGCGCGTAGACCTGGCTGTGGGGCGCACCGTCATCGAAGAGCTCGGGGGCGTCGGATGTGAAGGTCACGGTGTCGCCGTCCTCGGAGACGTCCGGCTCCTCCGAGGTCGAGAACCCGCCCGCCGGCACGCCGCCCGCGCCGTCGGCGCGGCTGACCAGCGCGGTCGTGCCCGCGTCCGTGTCACGGTAATAGACCTCGGTCGCCGAGCCGGGCGTGCCGCCCGCGATGACATCGGTCGCGTCGGACTGGAACGCAACAACGGTGCCGTCGCCCGAGGTGCTCGCGTTCTGTGACGAGCCGCTGGGAGTGGCGGTGGCGTCCGGGCCCGTGACGCTCGCTACGAGGAACCCGTCGTCGCCGCGGTCGCGGACCACCACGTCGAGCCCGGACCCGTTGCTGTCGGAGATCGCCGGATCGAACGTGCTGACGTTCGAGTCGGTCGTGAACGCGACGCGGTCGCCGTTCTCGGAGATCGCCGGGTGTCTGGCTCCCTGAGCGAGGTCGCTGGCCGGATCGAAGCTCACCAGCTCCATTTCAGCCCCGGCGATGTCGTATACGTAGACGTCCGAGTCGCCGTTGCCGTCGCCCGCGTCGAGGTTGTCGGCGTGCGTCGCGATCGCCACGTAGCCCCCGTCCGGTGAGATCGCGATCTGGCTCGTGTCGTCGTCGGCGGCGGCCCCTCCGTCGGTGAGGCTCACCGGGAAGGTCTCGCCCGTGCACAGGTCCCGCACGAACCCGTTGGTCAGGCCGTTGTCCGCGGCGTCCGGATTCAGGTTATCCGCGTTCGAGAGCATGGCCAGGCGGCACCCGTCGCTGGAGATGTCCGCTAGGTAGCTGTCGTCGTCGCCCGCGGCGCCGCCCGGGCCGTCCGCCCGGCTTGCGAGCTCCGTCTCCTCCGCGAGCGGGGTGAACGGCTGCTCGCGGCGGAAGAGGTCATCGGCGGCGTTGGCGTCCGGAGGCACGAGATTCGTGCCTCCGCTGATGAAGGTGATGAACCGGTGGTTGGCCGAGATCACCGGCCGCAGCGACGCGCTGTCGCTGACCGCTCCCGCGACGCCCGATGCCCTGCTCACCATCGTCGTGGTGGCGGTCGAGCGGTCGCGCATGAAGGCCTGAAAGATGCCGTTGGTGGTGAAGTCCGGGTCGAGCTCGGCGTCCGCGGACTCGAAGACCACCCGGCGGCCGTCGAACGAGAGCGACGCAAGCTGGGCATTGTCGGAGATCGCGCCGTTGCGCCCGGAGGCGCGACTGACGAGCTCGGTCTCGTCGCTTCCGAGGAGCCGAACGTAGACCTGTTCGCCCCCTCCGAGCTCCTCTCCCGGCTCGACGAGGTTGTCGGCGGTCGAGTCGAACGAGACCGTCGATCCGTCGCCGGAGACGCGCCCGCCGCCGCCGCCGGCGTTCCCGATCCGGCCATTGGCGCCATCGGCGCGATCCACCAGCTCGACCGCCGGGTTCGCGCCCTGTGTCCAGACGTAGACGTGGTTCTCGTCTTCGACCGGCCCGTCCTCGGTCAGGTCGGTCGCCTGGGACGTGAACGAGACGACGTTCCCGGCGGCGCTGATCGAGGGGTTGGCGGAGCCGTCGTTGCCGGCCGAGGTCGGGCTGGCGAGGCTTGCGACGTCATAAGTCCCGGGCCCGGTGTGCGCCACGACGATGTCGCCGCCCGGGTTCGTGTCGCTGATGCCCGCTACGTAGGCATCGACCGGGTTTCCCGTAGAGAACGCCACGTGCAGCCCGTCCTCTGAGATCGCTGGGAATCCGCCTCCCGCCGCATCCCCGGTGGTCCGGTGTGCGCTGACCAACTCCGTGTCGGAGGCGGCGATGTCGCGGACGTAGATGTCGTTGATGCCGTTGCTGTCGTTCTGCCCGAAGAACGTGTCCTCGACGCTGAACGCGACGAAGTTGCCATCCGGGGAGATCGCGACCTGGGAGACGCTGCTCGTTCCGGCCGTCCCGGCGTCGTCGACGTTCACCGGGAAGGTCTCGCCGGTGCAGTGGTCGCGGACGAACGCGTTACCGAAGGCGTTGTCGGCGGCGTCCGGGTTGAGGTTGTCGGCGTCGGAGAGGAAGGCGGCACGGCAGCCGTCGGCCGAGAGCCCGTTTCCGAAGGTCGTGCCGCTCTGGGTCGCGCCGTCCGCCTGGGCGCCGGCGACGCCGTCGGCCCGTGACAGCAGCACGGTGTCGTGGGGGGCGGCGGATGCCGGCGGCGCGAGTGCGAGCATCGCAATGATGGCTCCAAGGCCCCCCAGCGTGAATGTGGTTTTCCCCCACCCCTGCATCGGCACAAGCGTCCCGCGTTGAGCGCGGGCGCATGGTGGGCATGATCACACTCCGGGCGGCTGGGTGCGGCGGTAGGTTTGTACGTGATGGGGCGCGTCGCCCAGAGCTCGGTCGAACGGGTCGCCCGGATTTACGGGTTCGATTGGGCCGCCGTAGCCCCGCGTGAGGAGGGGCTGGGGGAGATGGCCGCCGTGATGGCCCCCGAGTTCGAGGCCCGGATGTCGCCGGAGCTGGGCGGTCGTGTGCTCAACGGGCCGGGCGAGCTGCGGATCTTCGGCGCGGCGCTGGAACAGGACTTCTCGCAGTTCTCCTACGACCCGCGCGAGTACCTGGAGGCGGCGGATGGCCGGGTCGTCGTGGTCGGGCGCGTCCGCGGCGTGGGGCGGGCGTCCAAGATGCCCCTGGAAGGCGAGTTCGGCCACGTGTGGACGCTCGAGGACGGGCTGGCCCTCCGGGTCGAGGCGTTTCTCGACGAGGACGCCGCCCGCGGCGCCGCCGGGCTGTGACCACCGTCGCCGCCATCGTCCTGGTCGTCCTTGTGGTGCTCGTGATCCTGATGATTGCGGTGGCGAACCGGGGGAGCTGGAGCCGCGGCGGCATCGGGAGCGGCATGGCCGAGCGCGAGCGCGCGGCAGAGGTCCAGGCGCAGATCGAGGAGACCGAGATCGAAGGAATGATCGCCGGGCGGGACGCGCTCCGACGGAAGCTCGGCAAGCCGTCGATCGCCGACGAGCTTGCGGACGAGATCCGCCGGCCCGGCGGGGGAGAGGACTAAGCCTCGATCAGGCCCTTGCGGATCGCGTAGCGCACGAGCTCGACGCGGTCGCGCATGCCGAGCTTGCGCATCGCATTCGAACGATGGTTCTCCACCGTCTTCTCGGAGAGATGGAGGATCCCGGCGATCTCCTTGTTGGTGTGGGCCTCAGCGACGAGCTTCACGACCTCCTGCTCGCGCGGGGTCAAATCCTCCTCGCGGCTGCCGCTCTGGCCGAGCACGTCCTTGATCAGCGCACGCTGGGCCTCGGGGGTGAGGAAGGGCTCGCCGCGCTCGACCGCGCGGACGGCGTCGAGCAGGTCGGTGTCGGCCTGGGCCTTCAGCACGTAGCCGGACGCACCGGCCTTAAGCGCCTCGAAGAGGTAGCGCTCATCGTCGTACATCGACAGGATCAGGACCGAGACGTCGGGGGCCTGCTCGCGGATCTCCCGGGTGGCCTGGAGGCCGGTGAGCTTCGGCATCTTCACGTCGAGGATCGCGAGGTCCGGACGCTCGCGGATCGCGAGGTCGCGCGCCTCGGCGCCGTCGGAGGCCTCTGCGATGACCTCCATGTCCTCCTGGCCCTCGAGCAGCATTCGCAGCCCGGAGCGGACGATCCCATGGTCGTCGGCGATCAGGATGCGCATCGCGTTTGTTCCCGTTTCATGTCTGGGCGGGGCGAGCATCGTTGCCATCGCCTTCACTTATCGGCACGAGAAGCCGAACCCTTGTGCCGTTCTGCGGCCGGGACTCCACGCCGAGGTCCCCGCCGACCAACAACGCGCGTTCGCGCATGCCCCCGATCCCCAGTCCGCGGGTCGCCTCCTCGAAGGTGAATCCACGTCCGTCGTCCGTCACGGTCAATTCGATCCCTTCCGCATCGCGGCTTAACTGGACCTGGATCCGCTGCGCCTCCGAGTGCTGCGCGGCGTTGGAGAGCGCTTCCTGCGCTACGCGATAGGTGACGAGCTGCACATCCATGGGCGCGTCCGTTAGCTCTCCGGTTCCCTCAAATCCCGTCTCTATGCTGCTCTTTCTCCCGAGCTCGTCGACGAGGGCCGATAGCGCCGCCTTGAGGCCGAGGTCGTCGAGGGCGGTCGGGCGCAGCGTACGGGCGAGGCTGAGGAGCTCCTGCATCGCCTGGTTGGCCAGCGCCTTGGTCTCGTCCAGGTCGCGTGCGAGCTCGGGAGTTGCCCGGTCGCGAAGCGCCTCCAGGCGCAGGAGGAGGCCCGTCAGGGACTGGTTGACCTCGTCGTGGAGGTCGCGCGCGACCCGCGCCCGCTCCTCCTCCTGCGCGGCGAGGGCGACGCTCGACGCACGGCGCCGCTCGGCTTCGAGGCGCTCGAGCATCCGCCGGAACGCCAGGTGAAGGCGCTGGACCTCTTCCGGACCGTCGATCGCGACCTCACCTCGACCGAGGTTCGCGCCGGGCCGGCTGAGATCCGCGCGCTCCATCTCGTCCACCAGGCGCTCCAGCGGGCGGAGGCGGCGCTGGAGCATCAGCACGTTGACGAGGATGGTGACCCCGACGAAGAGGCCGAGGATGATGCCGGCCTGCGGGTCGTCGCCGAGGTTGAGGTTCGGGTTAGCGGCGAGGCTTGAGGCAACGACGGCGGCGACCATCACGAGCAGGTTCGCTACGAGGACCTGGGTGAGGAGGTTGCGGCGGCGCATCGGTCAGCTGATTATCGGGCCCGGGCCCGGCGGACGACGGTCGGGTGCTTCGAGGCCATGGTGGGAGGACCTCAGTGCAGATAGGGGTTAGCCCCCATGCCCCCGCGAACCGGCTCCGTCACAATGTCCGTTAGCAATCCGCGATCCCCTAGGAGGACTACCCGCGACATGACTACGACGAGCCGATCCAACTTCCAAGCAGGCTTCCGCACCCTGCTCCTACTGGCCACCCTGACCGGCGTCCTCGTCGGCATCGGCTTCCTGATCGGCGGCTCGCAGACGGCGCTGCTGTTCCTCGGGATCGCCGCGGTCATCAACTTCGTCTCGTACTTCTTCAGCGACAAGATCGCGCTCAAGATGAGCGGGGCCAAGCCGGTCTCCGAGGACGAGGCGCCCGGGCTCTACCAGATGGTCCGCGAGCTGAGCACTCGAGCGAGCCTGCCGATGCCCAGCCTCCACATGATCCCGAGCGAGCAGCCGAACGCGTTCGCGACGGGCCGCAACCCCAAGAACTCGGCCGTGGCGGTGACCCAGGGGATCACCAAGCTCCTTTCGGAGGACGAGCTCCGCGGGGTTATCGCGCACGAGCTCGCGCACATCCGCAGCCGCGACATCCTCACCCAGTCGGTGGCGGCGACGATAGCCGGCGCGATCACGTACCTCGCCTACATGCTGCTGTGGTTTGGCGACGATGACTCGCCGCTGGGCTTCATCGCCCAGCTCGCGATGTTCCTGCTCGCGCCGATCGCCGCCTCGCTGATCCAGCTCGCGATCTCGCGCCAGCGCGAGTACTCGGCGGACGCGACGGGCGCGCAGATCTGCGGCAACCCGGAGTCGCTGGCCTCGGCGCTGCTGCGCCTGGAGGAGGGCGCGAAGGCGATGCCGATGCAGGTCAACCAGGCGACCGAGCCGCTGTACATCGTCAAGCCGTTCTCGGCAAAGGGCGTTGCGGGCCTGTTCTCCACGCACCCGCCGATCGAGGAGCGCGTCCGCCGCCTCCGCCAGATGCGCCCCTCCCTCGGGTAGCGCATCCGGCGGCAGCCGTCCCGTTCGCGATCGCCTCATCGGGCGGGTTCCCGCGCCTGCGCTACACTTTCTGAAGTAATAACCCCTAATCCCTGTCGGGATTTAGGGATTCCACTTTCCGAGAGGGACCGCAGATGGCCACGACCGCAGAGCCAATCGAGCAGATCAAGGCCCGTGTGAAGCTCATTTCGCTCGATTCCGCGCGCGAGGAGATCGCCGGCGGCAAGGCGCTGCTGATCGACGTCCGCGAGCCACACGAGTGGGACGAAGCCCACCTCGTCGAGGCCGAGCACGTGCCGCAGGGGGAGCTGCTCGACCGGATCGACGAGCTCGCCCCGGACACGTCGCAGCGGTTGCTCCTCTACTGCCGCACGGACGCCCGTTCGTCGCGCGCCGCGGATGCCCTGCAGTCGCTCGGCTACGAGAACGTCGCCGTTATGGAGCAGGGCATCGTCGGCTGGCTCGACGCCGAGCTCCCGGTCGTCGCCAAGTTCGCGCTCACCAAGGATCAGCGCATGCGCTACTCACGCCACACCCTCCTCGAGGAGGTCGGCGTCGAGGGCCAGGTGAAGCTGCTGAACGCCAAGGTGCTCCTGCTCGGCGCCGGCGGGCTCGGCGCCCCCTCGGCGCTCTACCTCGCCGCCGCGGGGATCGGCACGCTCGGAATCGTCGACGACGACGTGGTCGACGAGTCGAACCTTCAGCGCCAGGTGATTCACTCGACGAAGACTGTGGGCGAGCCGAAGACGGCCTCGGCGAAGGCGGCGATCAACGCGCTCAACCCCGACGTGGACGTCGTCGAGCACAACCTGCGCCTCGACGCCTCGAACATCCTCGACCTGATCGAGCCCTACGACATCGTCGTCGACGGCGCCGACAACTTCCCCACTCGATACCTGCTGAACGACGCCTCGGTGCGGCTGCGCAAGCCGGTCGTCTCGGCGTCCATCCTCGGGTTCGAGGGTCAGATCTCGACCTTCGTTCCCTTCGACGGCCCCTGCTACCGCTGCCTGTTCCCGACGCCCCCGCCGCCCGAGCTGGCGCCCAGCTGTGGGGCGAACGGCGTGCTCGGCGTTATGGCCGGCGTGATGGGCCTGCTGCAGGCCAACGAAGTCATCAAGCTGGCCGCCGACATCGGCGAGCCGCTCAAGGGCCGGCTGCTGCTGTACGAATCGCTCGGGACCCGGTTCACCGAGCTCAAGGTGCGGCGCGACCCGGAGTGCCCGATCTGCGGCCCGGCCGGCGAGAGCATCTCCGCCGAGGAGATGGGCCGCTTTCCCGACTACGAGCTGTTCTGCGGCGCGCCCGCCCGCGAGGAGACCCCGGCGCTCAGCTAGCGCCGGGCTCCACGAGACGGATAGATTCACGCCATGCCGACCGTCAAGATCCCCCCGGTCCTGCGCTCGAAGACGGGCGGAGAGGCCGAGGTGCCGGCTTCCGGGGCCACCGTCGGCGAGGTCCTCACGGCACTGGCCGAGACGCACCCGGAGACCCGGGAGCAGCTCTTCGGAGAGAACGGCGAGCTGAACCGCTACGTGAACGTTTACCTCAACGACGAGGACGTACGCGTGCTGGACGGCCTTGAGACCCCGGCGTCGGGCTCCGACACCGTGGTCATCCTGCCGGCGATGGCCGGCGGCCGCTAGCAGAGTCAGTCATCGAAGCGCCGCGCGAAGCGTGGCGACGACTCGCCCCGGGTGATCCTCCACTTGCCGCCACGTAAAGCGGAGCACCCGGTAGCCCTGAAGCTGCAGCCAGGCATCGCGCTCGCGATCGGACTCGAAGGTCTCGCGCCGCCCGTGCGTGGCGAAATCGTCGCACTCGACGACGACGCGATGCTCGGGCCAGAGGAAGTCCACGGTGAAGGGGCCAAGCTGCTGCTGGGCGCGTGGGCTGGGTAGGGAGTGGCGACGGCAAAGGCGCTTCAGGCGGTCCTCGAGGACGCTGAAGGTCGGGATCGCACCGTCGCCCAGGATGCCGAGGTGGAGGTGCCGGTCGAGGGCCCGGCTGCAGGTGCGCTCCCAGTCCGAAGCGGGGATCAGCGGGCGGAGGTCCGCCAGCGTCCGGGCGGGCTGTGTGACCCGGACGCCCCTACGGACGGTTACGTCGCTGGGTAGGAGGGTGCCTGAGCGGTGGATGGTGATCCCGTGGCGCCTGCGCCGGCCGGAGCGTGTGGGGACGGTCACATGGATCGGCCCCGCATGCGCGTGCCGAAGCTCCCACATGGCGGCCGCCTCCGTGTGGCTGAGGACGGCGCCGGGGCCGCAGGCGAAAACGGCGGCGAGCCAGCGGCCCTCGAGCCTTAGCAGCGGCGGCGGGACGATCGAGTAGACGCCCTGGTGCAGGCGCCACAGCCGCCCGGCCGCAACCCGATCCGAGGCCATGCCCGCGCTCAGCCCGAGCGACCTCGCCTGGCTGGGCCCGAACACGCCCCAATGGTCACCGGCAAACGCGCTCAGGGCAGCATCAACAGGGGCGCTTTCTTCGGCCATATGCCGAACAAGGCGCCCGGCGGCCGACTTTCGCCCCCCCTCAGTGCTTCGCGACCACTGCGTTCGGGGTGAAGGGCGTGCCGGGGCGGACGCCGCGCCCGAGCCGGGTCTACGCCAGGACGAGGCCCAGGAACTTCTTTGTTCGCTCCTGCTGGGGGTTGCCGAGGACGTCGGCGGGGCGCCCCTCCTCGACGACGACGCCCCCGTCCATGAAGACCACGCGGCTCGCGACATCGCGGGCGAAACCCATCTCGTGGGTGACGACGATCATGGTCATGCCCTCGGAGGCGAGCTCGCGCATCACGTCGAGCACCTCCTTGACGAGCTCGGGATCCAGCGCCGAAGTGACCTCGTCGAACAGCATCACGTGCGGGTCCATGGCGAGGGCGCGGGCGATGGCCACACGCTGCTGCTGGCCACCGGAGAGGCGGTCGGGGTACTCGTCCATCTTGGCGTCGAGGCCGACCCGGGCGAGTAGCTGCTCGGCTTTCGGATTGACGTCCTTGGGTTCGCGGCCGAGGACCCTGATCGGCCCGAGAGTGACGTTCTCGAGGGCGCTCTTGTGAGGGAAGAGGTTGAACTGCTGGAACACCATGCCGACGCGCCGGCGCACGAAGTTGATCCCACCCTCGTCGTCGCCCTTGGAGTCACCGGTGATCTCCTTCCCCTCGAGGAAAATCCGCCCCTCCTCGGGCGGCTCCAGCAGGTTGATGCAGCGAAGCAGCGTTGACTTCCCCGAGCCGGAGGGCCCGATCACGCAGACCACCTCGCCCTTCGAGACGTCCATGTTCACGCCGCGGAGCACGTGCAGGGCGCCGAAGCTCTTGTGCACGTTCTCCAGCTTCAAAAACGCGTCGGAGCCGTCTCCGGCCGATGACTGAGCAGCGCTCATGCCGCCCTCATCGGGGCTCATATTCCTACACCTCCTCCGGTTCCGCTGGTGGGCGGCAGGCCGGGTTGATGGAATCCGGACAGGTCGTCCGGCCCTTCGTCGGCGGGCTTTCCACCGCGCTGGGTCTTGGTCTGGTCACGCGCGATCAGATAGTCGACCAGGCGCGCGAGCGGGATGGTCACCAACAGGAAGAGGAATGCCCCGAGCATCAGGGCGGAGCCGTTGAAGGTCTCGGACTGGACCTGGCGCCCGACGTAGACCACCTCGGCGGCGCCCAGGATGCTGACGAGCGAGGTGTCCTTCATGAGCGCGATGAAGTCGTTGAGGAGCGGCGGGATTACCTTTCGCACCGCCTGCGGGACGATCACGAAGCGCATGGCCTGGCCGTGGCTCATGCCGACGGATCGCGCGGCCTCCATCTGGCCCCGTGGCACGGCCTCGATGCCGGCCCGGTAGACCTCAGCCATGTACGCGCCGTAGGTGATCGTCAGCGAGAGCACGCCATACCAGAACGGGCTCGTCTGGCCGAGCCAGGTCGGCTTGCCGAGGAAGTCCGGGATCACGTCGCCGCCAACGGGGGATGAGAGCGCGCTGAGTCCTCCGGAGACGAGCAGCAGAACGAGCAGCAGCGGGATACCGCGGAAGGCGTCGATGTACGCGATCGACAGCCAGCGCAGTGGCGCGGTCGCCCGCCCGGGAAGCTGCCGGATGACCGCCAGGACGAGCCCCCAGATCAGGGAGAAGATCCCGCCGAGGATCGAGAGCTGGACCGTCAGCCAGAACCCGTCGAGGACCGGACCAAAGCTGTCCCCCATGATCCCGAAGTCGAAGTAGTACTCGCGGATGAATTCCATTCGGTTCCTCGCTGTTGCCTGGCCCGCCTGCCGCTCCGGTCAGCCTATATCGAGCCCGGGGGGCAAACGAAAGGGGCGCCATCGGGGCGCCCCTCTCGTAAACCGTTCCTGGGCCTTGCCGGCTACTCAGACGCGCTGGTCACCGACTCCGGCGCGTCGGTCGAGAAGTACTCCTGGTACAGCTCGTTCATCGTGCCGTCGTCGATCAGCTGCTGGATCGCCTCGTTGACGTCATCCACCAGCGGGTTGTCGGGAGCCGTCGGGAACCCGTAGAGCTCGTCGGTCGAGATCTCCTCGACGATGACGATGCCGCCTTGCTTCTCCACGGCGTCAGCTGCAAAGGGCTGATCGACGATCGCCGCAGCGACCTGTCCGGTTGTCACCGCCGCGAGCGCGTCGGCGCCCTTGGCGAAACCGCGAACCTCCTCGGCGTCCGTGTCGTCATCGGCGTATGTCTGACCGGTCGTGCCCTGCTGGGCGCCGACGATCTCACCGGACAGATCCTCGGTGCTCGTGATGTCCGAGTCCTCCGTGACCACGAGCGCCTGCTGGGCCTCGTAGTACGGGCGGGAGAACGCGACCTTCTTCGCACGGGCCGGGGTGATCGTGGAGGCGGCGGCGACGATGTCGAACTGGCCGGCCGCCACGTCTCGGAAGATCGTGTCGAACGAGCTGTTCTGGTAGGTCGGCTCCAGGCCGAGCTTGTCGGCGATCGCGCTCATCAGGTCGATGTCGAACCCGCTGAAGTTGCCACTCTCGGGCGTCCCGATCTCGAAGGGCGGGTACGGCGCGTCGGTGCCGACGAGCAACTGGCCCTCCTTGATGAGGGTCGCGTCCGAGGTATCGATTGATGAATCCGACGACGTGCCGGAGCCGCTGGTGCTGGACGAGTCGTCGTCGCCGCATCCGGCGACGACGATGCCCGTGGCTAGCGCCACGAGCAAACCCATGATCAGCCAGAGCCGAGAACCTCTCATACGCTTACTTCCTCCTCTATCCGCGGGGCCTCAATGCCCCGTCAAAGGTGAACATATCCTGCTTGCGGCCTAGAGCGTCGCCGAGACCGGGACGACGCCCCTGCCGTTGAGCTTCCTGTCCAGGGCCCCACGGCTTCGGAGTGTCCTAGACGGCGAGGTTCTGCGCTAGGGCATCCCGAAGAAGATCGACGGCGCGGCGGCGGTTGATCGTCCCGGCGAGCCACCGGGTGCAGAGCCCATCGACCAGGGAGATGAGGAGGTCGGCGGCGGCCTCGGGTTCGACCTCGGGTCGGATCGAGCCGTCCGCGATCCCGGCTCGGATCCCGTCCGCCACGTTCTCCCCCCACGAGTCGTTGACGCGCTTGACGTCGATCCTGAGGTCGGTGTCGAACACGGCCGAGGCGCTCACCTCGCCCCAGACCACAGCGTTGTCACGTACCTCCGGATGCTCGCTGAGCTCGTTGAGGAGCGCGTCGGAGACGGCCTCGAAGCCGGTGCCCGGGGTCGGACCTCGGAGGGCGGAGGAGGGCGCCCGCTCGCTGGCGTGCTCAAGCGCCGCCTTCACGAGCCCGGATCGGCTGGAGAAGTGGTAGTAGAGGAGCGGCGCCGATACGCCCGCCTCGGCGGCCACGTCCTCGACCCGCAGGCCGCGGACCCCTCGCCGCGCGATCACCTTTGATACGGCGACCAGGATCGCCTCGCGGTTGTCGCGCGGGCCCTGGCCGGGCTGGGTCGGGACGGCGGAGATGCCCTTCATCGGTCCGATCCTCCGCTGCAGGGGTCAAGCGCGAGCACGACCGCGATCCTCGCATATAGCACCACTACACTTTCTAAAGCGTGACCCCGGACGAGCGCACACTCAACCGGCCCTGCGGGGGGCGCTACGGCGACCTCATCCAGTCGGTCGGCAACACCCCGCTCGTGGAGCTTCCCCGTCTCTCCCCGAAGCCGGGCGTGAGGATCTTCGCCAAGCTCGAGGGCCAGAATCCGACGGGCTCTGTGAAGGACCGAGTCGCGAAGTCGATGATCGAGGCCGCCGAGGCGGAGGGCGCGATCGCCCCCGGGCAGGGCGTCCTCGAGCCGACGTCGGGGAACACCGGCATCTCGCTCGCGATGATTTGCCGGCGTAAGGGCTACCCGCTCAAGGTCGTGATGCCGGACAATGTCACGGAGGAACGCACCCAGCTGCTCCGGATGTACGGGGCGGAGATCGTCTACTCCGAGGGGGCCAAGGGCTCGAACGGGGCGGTCGAGCTCGCGCTCGAGATGGGGGAGGCAGACGCCTCCGTGTACATGCCCTACCAGTACGGCAACGAGGCAAACCCTCGCGCGCACTACGACGGGACGGCCCCGGAGATCCTCGAGGAGCTGGACGAGGTGGCCGCCTTCGTTGCCGGGCTCGGCACGGGCGGGACGCTCATGGGCGTGGGGAGGCGACTGAAGGAGCACGACCCGGAGACGAAGATCGTCGCCGCCGAGCCGATGCAGGGCGAGCTGGTCCAGGGCCTGCGATCGCTCGACGATGGATTCATCCCGCCGATCATCGACATCTCGCTGCTCGACCGCAAGATCATGGTCTCCAATCGCGATGCGATCGTCTGGACCCAGAGGCTGCTGAAGGAAGAGGGGCTTTTCGCCGGCGTCTCCGCGGGGGCGATCGCCTCGATCGGCGTTCGGATCGCCGGCGAGCTGGATGAGGGCAACGTGGTCTTCGTTGTTCCGGACGACGGCTGGAAGTACCTGTCCTCCGGTGTCTACACCAAGTCGATCGAGGAGCTGGAGGGCGTCGACTCGACCGTCTGGTGGTAGCGGTGCGTCGCTAGCCTCGGGGCATGCGCATCGCGCCCGAGCTGATCGACGAGATCGTCGCCCACGCCCGCGAGACGACGCCCGAGGAGTGCTGCGGTGTGGTCACGGGCCGCGACGGGGAGGCGGTGGCGGTTGAACGGGCCGAGAACGAGTTCGCCCACCGGATGCGCTACCGGATCTCCGCCGACGAGATGTTTCGCATCTACAAGCTCGCCGACACGCGCGGCGAGGAGATGCTCGCCTTCTACCACTCGCACCCCCGCAGCGAGGCCTACCCCTCACAGACGGACATCAACGAGGCGAGCGGGCTGCCGGAGAGCCTGCACCTGATCTGCTCGCTGGAGGACGCGGACGAGCCCATCGTGCGGGCTTTCTCGATCCGCGGCGCTGAGGTCGAGGAGGTCTCGCTCGATGGCGCTTGACTCCGAGCCGCTCGCCTGTCCAACCTGCGCGCGGCGCTTCGCCCTGGAGGAGCGGTTTTGCCCCGACGACGGCATGCCGCTCGTGTACGTCGGCGCCGGAGGCGAGGAGCCGGTCACCGAGGCGCACGAGCGGGCGCGCCGGATCAAGCCCCAGTACACGGAGGGTGAGCTGGTGAAGGTCGCGGGCGGGCGCAACCTCGCCGAGGCCGAGCTGGTCCAAGGGATCCTGCTCGACCAGGGGATCCCCAGCGTCCAGCGGCGCACGCGTGGCTTCGACGTACCCGACTTCCTGGCGGCGGGGCCGCGGGACATCCTCGTCCCCGAGGCTGGCGCGGAGGAGGCCCTCGCCCTGCTCACCGACGCTGACCTCGGCCCCCAGCTCCCGGAGCCCGGGTCGGAGGCCGGACAGGCCATGCGGCTGGCGGTCGGCCTCGGCATCGCCCTGGTGGCGGCCGCTGGCGTGGTGTTCGTGCTGCTGGAGCTGGCGCGCTAGAGCGAGGGCAGCTCGGGCGGGGTGAGCGTCTCCTCGCTGGCGCGGGTGCGCGGCATCTCGTCCCGCAGGTAGCGGCGCCACTCGGTCTCGATCTCGGGAAGCCTGGCGTCGAAGGCCAGCTCGAGGTTGCCCCGGGCGCCGGCCTTGTTCAGGCGCGAGGCCAGCATCTCGCACGCGTCCCGTCCGCGCTCCCGCTCGAGCAGCTCGAACACGGTCCCACCGAGCAGGATCGCATCCCGGGCCGATGGCGGAAACGACGGCGGCTTGCCCTGTCGCATCCTGGTGTTCGCGGCGGCGCGGAACAGCGGGACGTGTCCGGCGTAGTACTGCGACGCGCCCTCGACCAGCCAGGCCCAGCGCAGGTAGCGCCAGAAGCCGGTGGGCCCCCAGGGCGGCGGCAGCTTCGGGTTGTTGGCGGCGACCACGAGCTGCGCGTAGAGGCGCTCGGCCGTACCGAGCAGGGCATCGCGGGAGTCCTCGCCGGCCGAGCGCCGCTCCAGGTGGTCGTCGTTGAGGACGTGAAGCTCCGAGGCCATGGCCCATCCCGCGAGGTAGCGGCGCCCGGCGGGTGCCGCCGCGGCCCGGGCGAGGGGGAGGAAGGGGTGGGCAGCCGTGAGCCAGCCCGGACCCGGATGAACGACGATAGTGATCTCCCCGGGAGCGTCCTCGAAGCGATCCTCCAAGCGAAGCCTCAGGTCCTCCAGCGCGTCCAGGGTCCGCTTAGCGTCGTCCGAGTCGTCGCTCTCGTGACGGGCGGTGAAGGAGAGGGATTCCGTCTCGACCCAGGCCATTGGCCGAGCCTACTCAGTGTGGCGGAGAGCAGCTACCGGCCGTCGGGGTATTGGACCGCCTGCTGGAACGTAGGCCTGTTGATCCAGTGGAACTTCGGCACGGTGGCCAGCGTGACGTCTACGGAGTCGACCGCGTCGTCGCACATCTGCGGGGAGGCAGCGGTGCCGTTGAAGAAGGTGCACCCGTTCGTCCCGTAGACGTCCTCGAAGCCAGTCGCCGCCGCCTGCTCCAAGGTCTCGCGCAGCATCGTGCGGCAGGCGGAGAGCGATCCCTCGCCGCAGTACGTCCGCGAGTAGGCGCCCCGGACCCGCTTGCCGAGGAGCGTGCGCAGGTCCTTCTCCGCGAACCCGTAGACGACGCCCTGGAACGCCGACCCCTGCGCCCGCGGCGCGTCGTGGATCGCGCCTCCACTCCCGATGAACGTCTGGTGCAGGTCCCCGAGGGTGGGCTCGAACTGGCCGGCGACCCATAGCGGCCACCAGGCGTCCATCGTCTTGACCGCCTCCGCGTGGTCGTAGGCGCCGCCGTTGTCGAGGTCGCGGCGGTGGGCCCCATCCGCGACCCACTCGCGCATCGTCTGCACGGCGGCCGCCTGCTCGGGGTCGGCGGGGTCCCCGATGACCTCGAGAGCCCACGGCACCACGTGGCTTCCGCGGAGGTCCACCGTCCCGGCGTCCTCCATCGCGTTGATCAACTCGACCAGGCTGATCTTGCCGGGCCCATTGATCTCAGCCTTGATCCGGTCGTCGAGCATGTCCACCCGGTAGACCGAGGTGTAGTCGCGGATCCCGTCCCCTCGGTAGCCGCGGGCCTGCTTGTTGTTCCAGCTCGACAGGAAGCGCTGGTCGATTACCTGCGGCCGGCGCCGGATCGGCTCGCGCTTGAACGTCGCCAGCTCCGGATCCCACTGGCGCCACATGTACTTCGGCTTGCCGCGCACGGGGAAGTCGGGCGAGGTCGTGCGGGGACGCTTCGGGTTGGCGCCGGAGTTGACGTAGGCGATCTCCTCGTCGTCGGCGTAGAACCAATTGAAGGTGAGGTCGTTCTTGAACGCGTGCTCGATGAAGTCGTCCGCGCTCCCGGTCATGTCCGGGCTGTTCCAGGCGGCGAAAGCCCCCGCCGAGTCCACCTCGTGGAAGTAGGTGGCCCGCAGCTTCGTGTAGGCGATGTCCTTGCCGTTGATCGTCGCCAGGTGAGTGATCAGGCCGGCGTTCGTGCGGAAGGCCTGAAGGGTCTCGGAGCCCGCGGGCGTCATGTCGGCAGCGTTCGGGCTCCAGCTGTTCTCGTTCTTGATCACCTCGATCGGCTCGCAGGCGCCGTTCCAGCGATAACCGGAGTAGCCGATGGCCGGGTCGCCCCCCGGGTCGCACAGGCGCAGCGCGTAGGTGTCCGTGATGTCGTTGCCCGCCGATGTCGCGCTGAAGGAGTAGTCCTGGCCGCGCCCGAGCTGGACGTAGAGGTTGGTGCCCACGAACGCGACCCCGCGCGCGTCTATGCCGGGCCCCTCCGGCCCGGCCGGCGCGTGAGCGTCCTGCTCCATCAGGAGCTGTGGCGCGAAGTAGCTGGTCTGCGGCCCGAACACCGCCGTCGGATGGCCTCCCTCCGACTCCCTCGCCGAGACCAGGAGGGCGTTTGACGCCGCCCCCTCCGCCTCCCGCAGCGCCTTCAGGATGTCACCGAGGATCGGAGCCGCGATCTGCTCGCGCCCTTCGTCCTCGGTCCGCACCTCCATCTTGCCGCCGCCGGGCTCTCCGGCGACCTTGCGCGCTCCTCCCTCGACGACCGGAACGGACTGGACGGAGCCCGCGTCGGGCATGGCCAGGCCGCGCGTCTGCTTGCGCGCGGGCGGCTGTCGGTAGGGGAATCGCCCGCGGTGGACCGTGCGCGGCGCCTCGGGATCGTCGGCCGAGCGGAAGTCCCGCCAGATCAGCTTGCCGGCGCGCCCGCCGAACACCGCGCGGGCCCTCTGCAACGAGGTCGCGGCGCCCACCTCTCCGCCGCCGCCCTTGCCGAAGATCCCCGCGACCAGGGCGCCGGTGGCGATCACGTCGGTGACCTTCCAGGGCTGGGGGCCGGACGGCTGCCCGAGCGCCGGGTAGACGACGTCGAGCTCGTTCACGGGGTCGACCGCAGCCTCGCCGATGTACTGGTTGATCCCGGCCGTGTAGGCCGTGACGTCCTGCTGGATCTGTGTCCCCAGCCCGTCGTACTCCTCGTCGTAGAGCTCGTCGGCGCGATCGAACTGAAGCTGCAGCTCGGCGTCGCTGATGTAGGGGGCGTTGGAGAAGGTGTCGTGATCCTGGCCGGTGTTGGCGCCGCCGGCGAACTCGGAGAGGTTTGAGCGGCCGGCGTGACGCAGCACGTCCGCCAGGACCATCCGATCCTCGCCTGTCACATAGCCCAGGCCGAACATCAGCCCCTCACGTCCATCGCCGTACACGTGGGGGATCCCGAACTCGTCGCGGACGACAGTGAAGTCGTCGCACTCCTCGGTCACGGATGCCGGCGCCGCGGCCGCCGGCGGGACTGCGCAGTTGGCCCCGTAGGTGGACTCGACGTTGCCGGGTTCGACGCCGAAGCTGGCGTCCTTGAAGAAGTCGAGGATCTGCGACTCCTGCAGGTTTGGAGCCTCGTAGACGAGGTCCCCATACATGGCCTGCTGGTCTGCCTGGTGCTCCGGACGGGTTCCGTCAAGCGAGAACTCCAGGGCCTCGGCTGCGTTCATCCCGCCGTTCTGCCCGGGCGGCACGATGTTGAAGTTGGCGCCCCCGCCGTAGTCGTTCTCCTGGTAGGCGCCCGGGGCCGGGATGGCCTGTGCGCTCGCGGGTGCGAACGCGAAGCACGCGCCCAGAACGACTGCGACTGCCCAGCGGCTCCCCATCGCCGGGCGGAGTCTAATGGTGGCTCCGGGGGTCCTGCGCCGGGTGGCGCCTCCGTGTAGCCATTGGACGATCAATGGCGCTACAGACCCACCAGGTGTTCAATCGGTGGTTGTCAAGCCATTCGGGTCCGACGCCCGCTCGCGCTCGTAGTCGAGCTCGGTTCGGATGCCGCGGGCCTCGAGCCTGGCACGGGCGTCCTCGATCGACCGGGTGCCGGCGACGGCCGCCGCCAGAGGCGCCGCGTCGGCGAGCATCGACCCATCGGCCTCGAAGAAGAACGCGAGCGCTCCAACCGGCGAGAGCTCCACGGTTCGCCGTCCGCCCCGGATCGGCGTGGGGCCGGTCTCGCCCCTGGCGCACCGCGCCAGCTGCATGCTGGCCTCGGTCGTGTTGATTGCGGCCGCGGCGGCCACATCGTCCACGATCTCCGGCGATGGGCTCCAGGTGCCGGTCCACGCGCCGGCGCGCGCCGCCACGGCGACGCGTCCGAGCACCTCGGAGGGCGTCAGCTCCCCGTCGCACCCGGCGCCCGTGACCGCCAGCGTCCAGCGGGTGCCGGCGGCGGAGGCGCCCGCCGCCATCACCGCATCGCACAGAGGGCTGGCGAGGCCGGGCTCGGCGCCGGTGGCGAGGATGTCTCCACCCACGTCCGCGAGTACGACCAGGTCGCACCCGAGTTCACGGCATGCCGAGTCGATTCCCTCGGCGACGCCCACGGCGCCCCCGGTCACGTCGATCAAAACCGTCTCCGCCCCCAAATGCCCCGCCATCATGGCCTCTGAGAGGGGGGTGCCATCGAGGGTCCGCGCGTTCGGTCCGGCGAGGACCGCTCGGTCGCCCAGCCTCCTGCCGCCCTCGATCTCCGACGCCCGCCTCGGGCCGGGCTTGGGGTCGACCACGATGCGTTCCCATGCCACGCCGCCCAATACGAACGGGGTGCCCAGCGAGTCGCACATGCGCGCGATCGCCAACGCCCCGACCACGTCGCCGCCCCCACCGGCGCCGAGGACCAGCGCTCGCTCCGCGGAGCGGATCGTCGCGTCGAAAGGGGACGGGCCGGTCAGGCGGGGACCGGCTCGGCCTCGCCGCAGACCGAGCGGACCTCGGCGGCGGCGCGGTCGAACTCCTCGTCCGCCATCACCGGGGTGCCCTCGAAGGGCAGGTCGCGGTCGATCTCGACCCACGAGCGGCATCCGTGGTACTCGTCGCGAACCCGCACCGTGACGGGCCGCGGGATCCGGTGGACCCGAAGCAGCAGGACGTGCAGCGGATGGGTTCGCTTCCAGGCCAGACGCTTGCGAGCGTAGTCCTGGGTCCAAACGTGGAACGGCGCGAGACCCTCGACGATGCGTGGGTCGTCGGTGGTCCAGTGGTCGGCCACCTCTGCCCAGGCACGGATCCTGACGCGGTCCGGCTGCGCGATGCCGCCGTCCTGGAGCAGGGCCCGGGGGGGCGGCTCCTCGTCGGGCCATACGCCCTCTTCGAGTGCGCGACGCAGCTCCGGGTGATGCGACTGGCGAACCAGGTCGTTCCGCTGGTGGTCGAAGGTGGGGTAGAGGAAGAACTGCTCGTGCTCGAGCTCGAAATGCTTGTCGTCTTCGCGGATGCCGCCCTTGCGCATCGTGACCAGCTGCTCCCCCTCGGACAGGGCGCGCACCGTGACGGCCCATTCTTTGAAAGCGATAGGCATGTGTGAATCGTTGCTAGAGGCTGGGAAGAGAGGGTCTTGTGGGGTGTGTTCCCGGGGCCACGCGCGGTCAAACCTGATCGGCGGGGGGACCCGAGGTGCGGCAGGGTAGGGGATGCGTCGCCAAAGGTCAAGACTCTGGAAGGATTCGGGTCGTGAGCGCTGCCACGCCCGCCGACGGGACCGCCCTGCTCGCGGGCCTCAGGGCCGGCGATGAGACCGCCTTCCAGGAGTTGGTCGCCACCCATAGCCCGATGCTCATGCGGATCGCCCTCATGCACGTCCCCAGCCGGGCGGTGGCGGAGGAGGTCGTGCAGGAGACCTGGCTTGCAGTGCTCGAGGGAGTCGGGCGCTTCGAGGGCCGCTCGTCGCTCAAGACCTGGATCACGTCCATCCTCCTCAACACCGCCCGGACGCGGGGCGAGCGCGAGCGGCGAACGATTCCGTTCACCCTGCTGCGCCGGCGGGCCGAGGAGGGCCGCGGCGGACCGTCCGTGCCTCCCGATCGCTTCCAGGGTCGCGGCGGGCAGGAGCCCGGGGCGTGGGCGCAGCCGCCGCTGGCCTGGGCCGCGCCGGAGGAGCAGCTCGATTCGGACGCCACCCGGAAGGTGCTCCTCGAGGCGATCGCCGGCCTGCCGCCGCGCCAGCGCGATGTCATCGCCCTGAGGGACATCAGCGGCTGGAGCTCGGAGGAGGTGCGAAACGCCTTGGAGGTCTCCGAGACCAATCAACGTGTGCTTCTGCACCGGGCGAGATCCAAGGTGAGAGCTGAGCTCGAAAGACACTTCGAGGCCGAGGCGGCACCGCTATGAGCGCGTCCACGGGCCAGGAGCTGACCTGCCGCGGGCTCGTCGAGTTGGTGACCGACTACCTCGAGGGCGCGCTGTCGGCCTCCGATCGGGAGCGCTTCGACGCGCACCTCGGCGAGTGCGACGGCTGCATGACATACCTGGAACAGATGCGCGCCACGGTCGCCGCGCTGGGTTACCTTCCGCTGGAGTCGCTCTCGCCGGAAGCGGAGCAGGAGCTGCTCCGGGCGTTCCGGAGCTGGCGTGCGGGCTAGAGGTCCTGGCCGCGCGTCCCGTATCCACCACCGCCGGGCGTCTCGATCCGCAGGCGGTCGCCGGGGCGAAGCTCACCTGCGCACTTCGCCGGCAGCTCCTGCCCGTTCAGGAGGTTGCGGCCGACCTGGCCGTCACCCCCTCCGGCGCGTCCCCGCGGGGAGTGGCGCCGGCGCTCCGTTATCAAGGTGAAGCTCATCGGCTCGAGCGCCTCGATCTCGCGCACGATCCCGTTGCCGCCCCGGTGGCGGCCGGCACCGCCTGACCCCCGCCGGACCGAGAGCTCGGTAACGCGCACCGGGTACTCGGCCTCCAGCGCCTCGACCGGCGTGTTGAGCGTGTTCGACATCGCGACGTGGACCGCGCTCGGGCCGTCGGAGTCGGGGCAGGCGCCCTGCCCGCCGGCCATCGTCTCGTAGTAGCTCCACCCCTCCGCCGCGAGCGTCAGGTTGTTCATCGTGCCCTGGCCCTGGGCCGGCACCTCCGTGGCCCCGCCCAGCGCCGCGAGCACGAGATCGGCGACTCGGCTCGAGGTTTCCACGTTGCCCGCCGCCACAGCAGCGGGTGCCCGTGCGTTCAGCAGGCTGCCAGCGGGCGCGTGGACGGAGACCGGGCGAAACGCCCCGGCGGATGGCGGCCCATCCGGGTCGCAGACCACCTTCACCGCGAAGTACGCTGCCGCCTTGGTGACCGCCAGGGGGCAGTTCAGGTTGCCATCGATCTGCCCGGCGGTGCGGGAGAAGTCGAGCCCGAGGGACCCCCCCTCGATTTTCGCGGCGACGTGGAGTCCGACGTCCGGGGCGCCCGCCGAGGGCGCCTCGAGCAGATCCGACGCCTCGTAGTTCCCGTCGGGCAGCGTGCGCAGCGCGGCACGGGTGCGACGTTCCGAATAGTCGAGGATCTCGCCCAGTCCATCGCGGAGGCCGGCCTCGCCCATTCGGTCCGCCAACTCCCGCAGGCGTCTTCCTCCGACCACGTTCGCGGCACGCTGGGCGCGCAGGTCGGCGAGCCGCTGGCTCGGGTTCCGCATCCGCTCGGCAAGCCGGCGGAGCTCGTCCGCGTTGGCGCGGGTAGGCGGTATCACGATCCCTTCCTGCTCGATCCGCGTTGAGCTCGCGGGCATTCCGCCCGCCGTGGGTCCGCCAACGTCGGCGTGGTGGGCCCTGCTCGCCGCGAACCCGAGCATCGCTGCGCCGTCCTGGCGGAAGACGGGCGTGATCACCGTGATATCCGGCAGGTGCGTGCCTCCGCGGTAGGGGTCGTTGAGGATCCAGTGCTCGCCGGGCCGGTGATCCAGTCCGGCAACGGCGGCGAGGGCGTCCGGCATCGAGCCGAGGTGCACCGGAATGTGCTCGGCCTGCATTACGAGCTCACCCGCTGGGTCGAACAGCGCGGTCGAGCAATCGCGGCGCTCCTTGATGTTCGCCGAGTGAGCGGCGCGGACCAGCACGGCTCCCATCTCCTCGCAGGCCGAGCGCAGCGCGCCCGCCAGGACCTGGAGCGCAACGGGATCCAGCTTCATCGCTTCCTCGCGACGATCGTGCCGTAGCCATCCACTTCCGCCGCCCAGCCGCCGGGCAGCACGAGGGTGGCCTCCGGAAGCTCGAAGACGCATGGGCCGTCCGCGGAGACGCCGCGCCCCGGTTCCCCGCGCAGGACCCGTGTGTCCCTGAGGGCGCCCGCAAACCACGCCGGCCGCCGGCCGACGGAGAGGCGGCCGGCGTCGGCGGCCACGGGCCTCACCTCCGGGCCGGGCTCGACCAGCGCGACCCGAACCGTGACGAGCTCGACCTCGGCCTCGGGGTCGCGATACCCGTAGCGTGACTCGTGCTCGCCGGCGAAGGTCTCCCGGAGTTCGGCGGGATCAGGCGCCGCCGGGCCTGGCACGGGCAGCTCGAACGCCTGGCCGCGATAGCGCATCTCGTACACGGCCTCGAGCCGGGCCTCGGGGAGGTCGTCCGCGATGCCCGCCCGCAGATCCTCGACCGCCGCCGCGATTCTGCCAGCCGTCATCCGTTCCCCGCGCAGCATCACGGTGCGGGCGGTGTCCCTCCGGCGCTCCGAGCCGAGCAGGCCGAGAGCCGACAGGACGCCGCCGGCGCGGGGGCAGAGAATCGTGCGCATACCGAGCTCGTCGGCGATCGCCGCCGCGTGCATGGGTCCGGCGCCGCCGAACGGCATCAGTGCGAAGTCGCGCGGATCGACTCCCCGCTCCACCGTGCTCACGCGCAGCGCGCGAACCATCTCCTGGTTGGCGACCTGGACGATGCCCTCCGCCGTCGCCATCTCATCGAGGCCCAGCCGCTTTCCCAGCCCGCCGACAGCGGTGCGTGCCGCCTCGAGGTCCAGCTTCACGCCGGCGGCGAGCTCCGAGTCCCGGGGCAGGTAGCCCAGGAGGAGGTTGGCGTCGGTGACGGTTGGCTCCTCGCCGCCTCTTCGGTAACAAGCCGGCCCGGGCTCGGCGCCCGCCGAGTGCGGCCCGACCCGGAGCGCGCCGCCCTCGTCGCGCCAGGCGATCGAGCCGCCACCGGCTCCGACCGTGTGCACGTCAACCATCGGGAGTTGGATCGGGCGCCCCGAGATCGTGCGCGAGTCGGTGCGACGCACCTCCCCGCCGGTCACCACGCACACGTCGCATGAGGTGCCGCCCATGTCGAGCCCGATCACGTTGCCGTCGCCGGAGAGGCGCGCCAGGAGGCGGGCGCCCACCGCCCCGCCTGCGGGGCCTGATAGCACTGTCTGGGCGCCGGCGCTGGCGACCTCGGCCACCGGCGCTACTCCGCCAGAGGACTTCATGATCGAGGGGGAGGGAAGGCCGGCCCGCGCGCAGGACGACTCGAGCCTGCGGAGGTAGTTACTGAGCAGCGGGGTCAGGTAGGCGTCGATCACGGTCGTCGAGCAGCGCTCGTACTCGCGAAACTGGGGCAGCACCTCGTGCGATGCTGAGACGTGGACCCCTGGCAGGCGTCGCCGAAGCCCGGCGGCAAGCGCGCTCTCGTGCGATGGTTCGATGTGGGCGAACAGCAGGCAGATTGCCACTGACTCCGCGCCCGAGCGCCCCACTTCGTCTGCGATTCGGGCGATCTCCCGCTCGTCGAGCTCCGCGACCGCGCCGGCCGCCGACACCCGCTCGCGAACCCCGAAACGGAGATCCTCGTCCACCAGGGGGCAGGGCCGCGAAGCGCAGAGCCGGTAGAGGCTGGGGCGGTCCTGCCGGGCGATATCCAGGAGGTCGGTGAAGCCCTCCGTGGCAACCAGTGCCGTGCGTGCGCCGCGCTCGGTGAGTAGGGCGTTCGTTCCCACTGTCATTCCGTGCGCGAACACCCGCACCTGGTCGGCAGCGGCTCCGGCGCGCGCCAGGGCGGACTCGACGGCCGCGGCGACGCCCACCGACTCGTCCTGCGGCGTCGTCGGCTCCTTCGCAGTGTGGACCGCCTGTCCGTCGAACAGGACCGCGTCGGTGAAGGTTCCCCCGACGTCGACGCCAAGCTGCATGGGTGTGACGCTACCCCTCGGGCTCGGGCGGAGTCGTTCCCACACTTGAAGAGGGCCCCGGCGTCCGCCGAGGCCCTCCTCCTGTCCGTACCCGGTGTCTGCTCACCCGGCCCCCCGGCCGGGCGTTCCCGCCAAGGTCAGGCGGCTGCGCTGATGACGGCGGCGATCTCCGCCTCCGTCCCCTCCGCGAGACGGATCTCAGCGCTCTCGAACGTCTCCTCGAGGTGCTTGTGGGAGGGGCAGTAGTCCCGGCTTGGCAGCGGATCGCGCTGGCAGGGGGTGCCCTTGCGCGTGTGCGCGCGGCACTGGCGCTGAGCTCCGTCGACTCCGAGCTCCTCGGGCATCTGCTCGAGGAAGTTGTTGGCGAGCGAGATGTTGCGCTCGATCACGGTCCAGACGCGAAGCTGGTCGGAGATCCCGAAGTAAACCCGGATCTCGTTGAAAAGTGACCTCGCCGGGCGGGCGAAGTAGCGCCTGTCGTACGCGAGCCTGCGAATCGCGGCCTCGCAGCTATCAAGGACCCTCTGCTTGTTCTCGCATCCCGTCGGATCGCGAGGATCCTCGACCACGTGCGGACCCAGTTCCCTGTAGATCGAGCGGCTGAACCGGTACATCGTGCCGTACCCCTTTCCGTTGGATTTCCATTTCCTACCCCCGGCTCGTCCTTGAGGCCGAATTCCCGCTGGGGGCCGCGTGAGTATCGCAACGATCTATGAAAACACAAGGTCGAAATGTTAAGGCCGCATTAATCGCGTGGCTTGGTTAAGCCATTTTCGACGAATGGGCCATCCTCCGATCGGACTCCGCGGCTCCATCCCTCGGCTAGTCGGCCTTCATCCCACACGGCACCCGCGTCCACCGCCCCGAACGCGCGAGTCGCGGCATGGTCCGGTCTCCTAGGGCCAGCGCTCGCGGCGAATGTCGCCGCCGGCGTCAACGACCAGGTGGACGCCGTCGAGCCCGCCGTCTTGCTTGGGGTGATCCGTGCGCGCGTGGGCCCCGCGCGACTCGCGGCGCTCGAGCGCCGCCCTGGCGATCAGCCGGGCGAGTGGGTACGGGTCATCGGCCAGGGGCGCGAGGCCCGCGGCGTCGCGCACCGGCCCCGCGTGCTCCCAGATTGCCGCGCGAGTGGCCCCGGTCGGGGGGGTGAAGCGCCACGCGGACGGCTCGATCGCGTTGTCGTGTCCCGTGGTCTCGATCGCCGAGGCCGCGGCGCGGGCACCGAAGACGAAGCACTCGCTCAGCGAGTTCGACGCGAGCCGGTTGGCGCCGTGAAGGCCTGTGCAGGCGCACTCGCCCACGGCCAGCAGGCCGTCGACCGTGGTGCGGGCGTCGAGGTCCGTGACGATGCCGCCGATGAGGTAGTGCGACGCCGGCGAGACCGGGACCGGCTCCCGTTCCGGCGCCAGCCCGGCGCCCCTGCACTGGGCGAATACGTTCGGGAACCTGCTCGGCGGGATCTCCGTAAGGTCAAGCCAGACGTTGGCGGAACCGTCGGCGCGCATGCGTTCGAGGATCGCCGCGGTCACCTGATCCCGCGGCGCCAGCTCGTCGGTAAAGCGCTCCCCCCCGGCGTCGAGGAGCCGCGCGCCCTCGCCGCGGACGGCCTCGGTGATCAGCTTCCCGTCCGCCGGCGCCCCTGGGAGCGCAAGCGCGGTCGGGTGGAACTGGCAGAGCTCGAGGTCGGCCAGGTCGGCGCCGGCCACATGCGCGATCACGGATCCGGCGCCGATCGCGCCCCACGGGTTGGTCGTTCTTGACCACAGCGCGGCACCGCCGCCCGTCGCCAGTACGGTGGCCGTGGCGGTGATCGTGCCCCGGTCCGTGACCACTCCGTCGCAGCGCGCCCCGTCGCTTCGGAGCGCCGTGACCGAGACGCCCTCCAGCACCGCCAGCCCGCGGGTCTCGGCGGCCGCCCTCGACAGGCATGCCGTAATGGCGCGCCCGGTCTCGCTTCCGCCGGCGTGGACGATGCGCCGCGCGGAGTGTCCGCCCTCCAGGCCCAGCGCCAGGCGCCCCT
The DNA here is from genome assembly GCA_963807385.1 of uncultured Solirubrobacterales bacterium. Lineage (GTDB taxonomy): Bacteria > Actinomycetota > Thermoleophilia > Solirubrobacterales > 70-9 > JBDTSW01. The sequence goes on along the minus strand of CAWEBQ010000002.1, from coordinate 961,467 downwards.
CCTGGTCGGTGTCGAAACTGACCCCGCGCGCTTGCAGCTCGGCGACATAGGCCGGCGCCTCACGGGTGAGAACGTCCACCGCGGCACGGCGGCACAGCCCGCGCCCGGCGGTGAGGGTGTCCTCGGAGTGAGCCTGGGTGGAGTCGTCCGGTGCCAGGACAGCCGCCAGTCCGCCTTGGGCCCAGTAGCTGGAGCTCTCGGCGAGCGGCTTGCGCGATACCAGCACCGTTCGCGCGCCCGCCTCGGCTGCCCTGATTGAGACGAAGAGGCCCGCGGCTCCGCCGCCCACTACGAGTACGTCGAACTCGGATTCGGTCGGGTGGGCCAAGCGCGGCGTTACCGTACCCGCGAGTGGCCTTGTACGTCGCCCACCCACTGTCCCACCGCCACGACACCGGGCCTCATCCGGAGAACGCCGGGCGCCTCGTCGCGGTGGAGGCCGCGATGGCGGAGCGGGACTGGCTCGGGCTCCTCAGGGCCGAGGCGCCTGCCGCCGAGCGGTCCTGGATCGAGCGCGTCCATGCGTCCGATCACATCGACGCGATGGAGGAGTTCTCCCGCTCCGGCGGAGGCATGATCGATCACGACACAGTGGCGAGTGCCGACTCGTATGACGCTGCGCTTCGTTCGGCCGGTGGCGCCGCGTGGGCCGCCGAGCGCCTGCTAGCCGGGGACGTGAGCGCGGCCTTCTGCGGACTGCGCCCGCCGGGGCACCACGCCGAGCGCGACCGCGCGATGGGCTTCTGCCTGTTCAACAACGTGGCGATAGCCGCGGCCCACGCGATCGCTGAGTGCGAGGCTCAGCGCGTCCTGATCCTCGATTGGGATGTTCATCACGGCAACGGCACCGAGGCGATCTTCGCGGAGTCCGACGAGGTGCTCTACGTAAGCATTCACCAGTCCCCGCTCTACCCCGGCACCGGGGATCCGGGCTTTCTGGGGATTGGTGCCGGCGAGGGCTACAACGTGAACCTGCCCGTCGCCCCGGGTGCCGGCCCGGATGACTTCCTGGCCCTCGTCCAGCACGTGGTGGCGCCGCTCGCACGCGAGTTCCGCCCTGGGCTGCTGGCGATCTCCGCCGGCTACGACGCCCACCGGGCCGACCCGCTCGCGTCGTGCCTGCTGGACGAAGCGGCGTACGCCGACATGTCCGCGGCGGTGAGGGACCTCGGCACCGAGCTGGGTGCGCCTGTCCTCGCCTGCCTCGAGGGTGGCTACGACCCGCCCGCGTTGGCGGCGTCGGTGCTCGCCACGATCGAGGCCCTGGACGGTGACCGACCGGCCCGGGATGTCGACGTGGGCTCGGCAGCCCCGCACCTGGAACGCGTCGCGGCCCATTGGCCATCACTCGCCGGCGCACGGGGCGCCAAGGCGCGGGGTCAGGCTTAAGCCTGACCCCAAAAGGTGCCGGCAACCGGGGTCAGGCTTCAGCCTGACCCCCAAAGGTGCTGGCAACCGGGGTCAGGCTTCAGCCTGACCCCAAAAGGGATCCCTACGGCACGATCCCCGCCTTGATCTCGGCCAGGAACGCCTGCGAGAAGCCGGGGACATCGTCGAGCTCGTCCACGCTCGTAAAGCTTTGCTCGTCGCGAAAGCGCAGGACGCGCTTCGCCTGAGTGATCGACATCCCCAGGTCTCGGAGCTCGTCGAAGCTCGCTGCGTTGAGGCTGACGGTGCCCTCCGGCGTGGGGGCGCTGGGGGGCTGTTCACCGTCGTCCGCCTCGGCCTCGGCCTCGACGGGCACCTCGTCGGCGCCGGCATCCGCCTCCGCCTCCGCCCGGGGGGTGTCCTGGTCGAACAGCGCGATGTCGGCGGACGCTTCGGCCGCCGCCGCTTCCTCGGCCTTGCGCGCCGCTTCCTCCTCCGCTGCCTTGCGCTCCGCGTCCTCGGCGGCCTGCTTGGCGGCCGCCTCCTCCTCCGCCCTGCGCGCGGCTTCGGCCTCCTCGGCCTGCCGGGCAGCCTCCTCCTCGGCCTTGCGAGCGGCAGCCGCCTCCTCGGCCTCCTTGCGGGCGGCCTCCTCGGCCTGCCGCGCAGCCTCCTCCTTCGCTCGTTTCTTGGCCGCAGCTTCGGCCTCCTTCTTGGCTGCGGCCTCGGCGCCCTGACGCTCGGCCTCGGCGGCCTTCTCGGCCTCGGCAGCGGCATTGGCGCGTTCGTCTTCAGCGACCTCCTCTGCCGTGCCCGGATCGGCCTTCTTCGACCGGCGCAGGGGTGACCGGCGCTTGGGCTTCGGCTCCGGCCGGCCGACGCCGGCTCGGGCTTCACCTCAGCCTGCGGCTGCGCCTCGACGGCGGACACCGCCCACTCATCGGTCGGGTCCTCGGCCCCTACCGCCGCATCCGTATCGGTCGCTCTGGCCCGGGCGCTCGCGCCGCTCGCGCTTTCGGTTACGGCGCCGATCTTCCCCTCGATCTCCTGGAAGCGCTCCTCACGCTCGCGCTCGGACTCTCGGCGGGTCTCCACCTCCATCTGCATCGCGCGGCGCTCGGCGCTGGCGGCGCGCTCGTGCGCCTCCTCGAGCTGACGGCGCGTCGCGGCGAGTTCGCCCTCCACCGCCGCCTTCTGGCGCACGAGTTCGGCCTCGCGCTCGCGGTAGCCCTCTCCGGTCTTTTGCTCCGCCGCCAGGCGCGCGGTCGTCAGTTGCTTCTGAAGGTTCCCCTCGGCCTCGGCGCGAAGCGTCTCCGCCTGCCGCGCGAGCTGGCGCTGGGTCTCCTGGGCGGCGCGAGCTTCCGCCTGCGTGACGGCCTCGCGGACACCGGCTTTGGCGCGGCTCTCGCCCTCGGCTCGGAGGGCGTCGGTCTGGGTTCGTAGCCAGCTCGACGCGGCCGCCCTTACCTCGACCGCCGCAGTCGCCGCCGTGCTCTCCGCCTGGCGCGCCCGCTCCTCGGCGGCCTGGACCGTGCGCTCCGATTCGGCCAGTGCCTTGGCGCGCTCCGTCCGCTCGGAGTCCAGCATCCCCTGGATCTCGGCAACCTTCGCGTCGGCGGCTCGCTGCGCTTCGGCCCCGGCGGCGGCCACGGCGTCGGTGCGCTCGCGGTCGGCCTCGGCCCGCAGCCGCTCGCTTTCCACCCGTAGCTTCTCCGCCTCCTCGGCGCGGACCTTTTCCTCGGTCTCACGACGCGCGCCCTCGAGCGTCGATCTGACGTGCTCGTCCGCATCCAACTTCGCCTGCTCGGCCTCCGCCTTGGCGCTCTCGACCGCCTCGCGGGCGTGCTCCTCGGCGGTGCTTGCGCGACGCTCGGCCTCGGTCTGAGCAGCGTCGAGCTCCGCTTCGCGTTCCTTGATGCGGGTGTCCGCGGAGGCCTGGGCCTCCCGCTCCGCGCGCGCGGTCTCGTCCGCGATCCGCTTGTCGGCGCTCTCGCGGAGCCGCTCCGCCTCCGCCGATAGCTCCTGCTCTGCGGCCGCAACGCGATCCGCCGCCGCCAGTGCCCGCTCCTCGATCTCGCGGAGGCGCTGATCGGAGCTCTCGATAACGCGCGTCTTGTCCTCGCGCTCCTGGTCGAGTTCCTCCTCGCGGAGCCGGAGCTCGGCGGCGAAGCGCTCCTGAGCAGCTTCGCGCGCGGCTTGGACCTCCAGTCGGGTGCGTTCCTCCGCCTCCGTCCGCACGCGCTCCAGATCGCCCTTGACTGCGGCCTCCGCCTCCGCGCGCGCCTCCTCCTCGATTTGGTTGCGGGTGGTGGCGGCATCCTGCAGAGCGATGCTCTCAATCTCGCTGCGGGCGGCCGCGGTCGCCGCGCGGGCGCGCTCGTCCGCCTCCGCGCGCGCCTTCTCCTCGACCTCGCGGCGAGCGGTGTCGGCTGCCTCACGGACGCGTTCCTCCGCCTGGGCCTTGAGGGCCTCCAGCTCGCGGCGCAGGTCGTCCGTCGCGGCCTGGATTCGGCCCTCGGCCTCCGCCCGCACCGCGCGTTCGGCCTCCGCCTGTGCCCGCTTGGCCTCGGTCGCACGGGCCTCGGCGGCCTGGACCTGCGCCAGGGCGTCCTGCAGGGCCTTCTCTCCACCTGGGGTCGCCTCCGCGACCGGGCCGGCGGCGCCCTTCAGTGCCTCGGCGATCTGCTTCTCGGCGTCGGCCTTCACGCGGGCCAGTTCGGCGTCGTGCTGCCTCCGGGCGTCCTCCAGGCGCTTCTCCGCGTCGGCGTCCGGCGCCGGCGGCGGTGCCACGGGTTGCGGCTGTACCTTGGCCATCTCGGCTTTGGCCTGCTCCAGCCCCTCCGCCCTGGCGCGCGCGGTCTCGGCCTTCACTCGCTCGTCCGCCTGGCGTTCGAGGTCTTTCACCTGCGAGCGCAGCCATGCCGCCGCGCCGGCCCGGGCGTCCTCGTCGCTTCCGCTCTCGGGCCGGAAGCCCGCGTCGGCTTCCTCGGCTCGGGCGCGGGCATCCGCTGCGTCCTTCTCGGCTTGCGCGAGCCGCGCCCCCAGACCCTGCATTCCCTCGGCCGCATCGGCCTTCGCCCGCTCCAGGTCCTCCTCCAGCGCGAGGATCTCGTCGATCGCCCGCTCCTCGGCCGCCTGAGCGGCGTCCGCGGCCGCCAAACGGATCCGCTCGGCAGTGTCGGTGCGGCGCGTCTCTGGAGGGCCGTCTTCGCTCGGCGCCGGCGACGGCGGTGGCTCCGGCTTCGCCGCGGGGGGGTCGCTCGCCGGGGGATCGACCGGCTCATCAAGCACCTGCCACTCGTCGGTGCTCTCCCCGGATTCCGGCGCGGCCTGGGGCAGGTCGGCCGCCGGTGTGGGAGAAGCCTCGGACGACGCCGCTTTCGCCGGGGGGGCGCCGCCTTGGTCGAACAGGCCGGCCGGAGGAACGGGGCCGTCAGCGGCCGGCGTCAGCTCAGTGTCGGTGTCCGCGGGCCCACTGGAGCCGGGAGGTGGCTCCGACGACGGTGCGCCCGACTTGGTGCCGGGCGCCTCGGGGCCCGGAGGCTGTGGCTCCTGTCCCTCCTCGCTCTGCTCGGCGGAGTCCTTCTTGAAGATGCCAAATCGGCGTCGTGCCATTGACGCCGCAGGTTACGAAAGATGGGCGGGGTTGTCGGGCTCGCCCGCCTCCAGCAACTCGCGGTAGGCCGCCACCACCCGGTCCGCCATGAGGCTGGCCGAGAACCACCGGGCCCGTTCGCGACCGGCGATCCTGGGGTCGGGCGCGTCGAGGTGGTGCCGGGCGACCCGCGACCACGTCTCGGCGTCGAACTTCTCGACCAGGCAGCCCTGCACGCCGTTCAGAAGCATTGGGGCCACGCCGACCGGCGTCGAGAGAATCGGGACATCGCAGGCGAGCGCCTCCACGGCCGCCAACCCGAAGCCCTCGTTTTCCGAGGTGACGATCACCGCGGCCGCGGCGTTCACCCAGTCCCGCATTCGCGCGGGCTCGGCCGCTCCCACGGTGAGCAGCTCCGCTCCGGTGCGGCGCGCCACCTCGGCGGCCAAGTCATGCCGCTTCTCGGGCCGGGCCGGGGCAGCCGGGAACAGCAGGTAACGGCCCTCGGGGTCCAGCGCCAGCCGCCGCCTCGCCTCGGTGCGGGGGGTGGGGGAGAAGCGGTCGAGGTCTGCCCCGGTCGGGAGGACCGCCACGGCGCCGGCGAGGTTGCGGGGGAGCCCGGGCCTCCCCGCCTCCTCTGCGAACAGCGCCCGCGACGCGCCGGCTGCCAAGTCGATCCGCCGCAGGAGACGCCGGGACAGGGGGCCGACCACCCGATGGCGAACGTCGGTGCCGTGGAACGTGACCACAAGCGGGCGGGCCCCGGCGAGCGAGGCAGCCCACCCCGCGAGCCCGTAGTGGGCGTGGACGACGTCGAAGGGCCGCGCCCGGAGGCGCCGGCGGATCTGCCCGACCGAGCGCACCAGGGCGCGCTTGCCGAGGGGAAACGACAGCAGCTCGGCGTCCACGCCCCGCCGGCCGAGCGCCTCGACCTGGTCCCGCACGAAGCTGCCGCGCCCCGGCACCGCGGGATCGGGGGTGATGTTGGTGACGACAAGAACCCTCACTGTCTCGTCGCATTCTCGCGCCGTACCCGGCGCACCGCGGTCTGGATCGTTGACGCCGGCCGATCCAGGATGGCCGGAGTCAACAGAAGGGAGTTCGCAGATGTCAGCACTGACGCGGAGGATCGGCCTTGGAATGCGCGATGAGCGCGGCCAGGGCACGGTCGAGTACGTCGGCCTGATCCTGCTGGTCAGCCTCCTGATGGTCGGCATGGTCGCCGCCATGAAGGGGTTCAACGGCGAGTCAGGAACCGAGATCGCGGAGGTCATCGTCGCCAAGATCAAGGCGGCCGTGAACGCGATCACGTTCCGCTAGCCGGAGCATCTCGTCCGCCTCGACCCCGTGCCGCAACGGCCGCGGGGGACGGCGGGCGGGGTGGATGCCAAACTCACCGCGTGTCACGAAGCTACGAGCGCACCCCCGCCGATCATCGCCCCGTCGCCATCGAGCCCGGGTTCGTCCGCACCGCCACCGGCTCGGCCCTCTATGAGCAGGGCGAGACGCGGGTGATCTGCACCGCGTCGGTCAGCGAATCCGTTCCTCGCTGGATGGAGGGTCGCGGTCGCGGCTGGGTCACCGCCGAGTACGCGATGCTGCCCGCCTCGACCGGCGATCGCAAGGAGCGCGACGTCAAGAAGGGCCGGCAGGACGGCCGGGGTACCGAGATTCAGCGGCTGATCGGGCGCTCGCTGCGCGCGATCGTGGACCTCGACGCCCTCGGGGAACGATCGGTCTACGTGGACTGCGATGTCCTCCAGGCCGACGGGGGGACTCGCTGCGCATCGATCACGGGGGGCTTCGTGGCGCTGCGCCTGGCCCTCGACTCCCTGATCGACGCAGGCGACCTGGAGCGAGACCCGCTCACCGGCACGGTCGCGGCCATCAGCTGCGGGATCGTGGACGGCGTGGCGATGTGCGACCTCGACTACTCCGAGGACTCCACCGCAGAGGTGGACGCCAACATCGTCATGTCCGGCGACGGGGGGCTGGTCGAGGTGCAGGCGACCGCGGAGCGCACCCCCGTTTCGCGGGCCCGCCTCGACGAGTTGCTGGCGCTGGCCGAGCCCGCTATCGACTCGCTGCGCGACGCCCAGGCGGCGGTCCGGGGCAAGCCCGGCACCTGATGGCGCCGCCCCGCCTGGTGGTGGCCACTCGTAATGAGCACAAGCTTCGCGAGCTGGCCCAGATCCTGACCGGCGTGGAGCTGGTGGCGCTTCCGGAGGATGTCGAGCTGCCCCCGGAGACCAGCAGGACCTTCGCGGCGAACGCCATGGTGAAGGCGCGCACGGCGCGGGAGGCCACGGGCGAGCCTGCAATCGCTGACGATTCCGGCATCGAGGCCGCCGCGCTCGGCGGACGCCCGGGGGTGCTGTCGGCGCGATACGCCGGCATCGACGCTACCGACACCGAGAACCTGGCCCTGCTGATCCGAGAGGTCCGTGAGAACGACGACCGTTCCGTCGCCTACGTCTGCGCGCTCGCCTACATAGATGCCGATGGCGGGGAGCACCTGTTCGAGGGCCGCTGCGAGGGCGAGCTCGCCCGCGATCCCCGGGGGGACGGGGGGTTCGGCTACGACCCGGCCTTCCTGCCGCGCGACCTCGGGCCCGCAGACGAGCGGACGATGGCCGAGCTAACGGACTCGGAGAAGCATGCGATCTCCCACCGGGGAAGGGCCGCCCGGGAGCTCGCCGGGCACCTGGGGATCGCGACCATCAGGGGCCGAGCGTGATCCGTACCAAGACGGGGGCCGCGACGCTGTCGGTCGCTTCCAACTCCGTTCTCATCGCGCTCAAGATCGCGGCTGGCGCCATCACCGGCTCCATAGCGATCATCACGGAGGCGCTGCATTCGGCGATCGACCTGATGGCATCCGTGGTGGCGCTCGTCTCGGTTCGCAAGGCGGACGAGCCGGCGGACGCCGAGCATCCCTACGGCCACGAACGGGTCGAGAACCTGGCGGCCGCGATCGAGGGGATGCTCATCCTCGTCGGGGCCGGGGTCATCGTCTATGAGGCGACACGCCGTCTCGCCAACGGCGAGGCTGGCATGCTGAGCGACCTCGGGGTGGGAATCGCCGTGGTTGCCCTCTCCGCCGTCGTGAATGCGTGCATTGCGCTGTTCCTCCGCCGCCGTGCACGGGAGCTCTCCTCCCCCGCGCTCGAGGGAGACGCTGCACACCTTGGTACGGACGCGCTGACCTCGCTGGGCGTCCTCGTCGGCCTGGCCCTCGTGGAGATCACCGGCGAGGCGGCGTTCGACGCCATCGCCGCGCTCTGCGTGGCCGCGGCGATCGTGTACTCCGGGATCCGCATTCTCACCCGGTCGGGGCGGGTCTTGGTGGACGAGGCGCCGCCGGCGGAGGACCTGGATCGGATCGAGCGCGTCATCGGCGCCCAGCGGTCACCCGCATCGGAGATCGCGGGCTACCACAAGCTCCGCGCCCGGCGCTCGGGCGCGCACCTCCACATCGACCTGCACCTGCAGTTCCGCACGGGCACCAGCCTGGAGCGTGCCCACGCGCTGGCGCACGCGCTCCGCGACGCGATCGAGGACGAGTTCCCTGGCGCGGAGGTGCTCATCCACACGGAGCCCGAGGGCTCCTACCGCGAGCCCGGAACGCTGGCAGACGACCCGGGGCGAGCCGGCTGAGCAGGAGATCGGCTAGAGCAGGTTCACCGCGGCCGCGGTGCCGACCGCTCCGACGGTGATCGAGTACCCGACGTAGCCGTTGAGGCCGAGCAGGATCACTGCGATCCCGCACACGCCGACGACCACCAGCCAGGAGATTCGGGATACGGACACACCGGTATGTTCCACGAATGAGCCGGACAGAGGGCGAGCGGTCCGCGGAGGGACCCGGGCCGAAGGCAGCCGACGCCGAGCTGGCGGTGGCACGGATGGCAGAGATGTCGGTCGACATGAGGGGCTGCGCCGTGCTCGACGGCGACGGTCAGGAGCTGGCCGTCAGCGGCGGATCCGGCTGGGCTAGCGCCGGCGCCGCTCTCCTCGCGGCGGCCGACTCCGCCGACGGCGAGCCGGCGGTGCAGGTCCACGTGGCGACCGAGGACGGCGAGGCGTTCGCGGTCCGCGATGCGGGCCTGGCGATGGTCGCGGTTGCGGAGCGGTTCACGCTCGCGTCCCTGATCCTCTTCGACATGCGCACCATCCTGCGCGACCTGGCCTCAGGCGGCGGCGTGCCGGACCGCCGGGCCCCGGCCCCGGAGGCACAGTGAGCCCGAAGCCGCACCGCATGCTGCTTGATCGCGTCTCCGGGTACGCGGAGGAGGCGGGCGCCTACCTCCGTCGCCGACGGGCCACCCGCAAGCCGTTCGCCAGGGTCTACTACGCGGGCGACCGCAGCGCCGCGCTCGAGCCGGGGACGGAGGCCGGGCGCGCCCTTTTCCTCGCGGCCGCAAGGCTGATCGACGCGGCCGACCGGTAGCCGTCACGGCGGGTCGCGCTCCCGCCACGCCGCTATGTTGGACGCGATGCCCGGACCCGAGAACCTGATCGCCGCTGACCTCGCCGAGCGGGTCCTCGCGAAGGCTCTCGCCAGGGGCGGCGACTTCGCGGAGGTCTTCTGCGAGGACCGCGCCGGCTTCGCCATAACGATCGACGAGTCGCGGGTGGAGGGCGCCCAGCGAGGGGGGGAGCGCGGCGCCGGGATCCGGGTCGTCTCGGGTGAGACGACGTACTTCGCGCACGTGGATGGCCTGGCCGAGCCCGACCTTCTGGGCGCGGCGCAGTCAGCCGCCGCCGCCCTGGACGGCGATCGCTTTGAACCGCAGCCGCTCCGCGCCGCCGAACCGCCGACGCTTCAGGAGATCGTCACCGACCCGGCGGGCGTTCCAGCGGACCGCAAGGCGGACCTGCTTCGCGCCTGCGACGAGCGGGCTCGCGCGGCCGGCGACGCTGTCGAGGTGGTAAGCGCCTCCTACTCGGAGGGACGCCGCCGCGTAACCGTCGCCAACTCCGACGGGCTGCTTGCCGCCGACGACCGAACGCGGGTGCGCCTGGGCATCCAGGTCGTGGCGCGCCGGAACGGCTCCGTCGAAACCGGGTTCGAGACGCTTGGTGCGCACCGAGGCTGGGAGCTTGTCGACCGCGGGGCGGGGGAGGAGATCGCCGAGCAGGCGGCCGGGGTGGCCCTGACGCTGCTCGATGCTGACGACGCCCCGGCCGGGGCCATGCCCGTGGTGGTCGGCGGCGGTTTCGGCGGGGTGCTGTTCCACGAGATGACCGGACACGGGCTCGAGGCTGACCACATCCACAAGCACGCCTCCGTCTACGAGGGCAAGCTGGGGAAGCTGGTGGCCCAGCCGCACCTGGTCGCATACGACGACGGGATCCTTCCGAACCAGTGGGGCACCGACGGCATCGACGACGAGGGGACGCCGATGCAGAAGACGCCGGTGATCGAGGAGGGACGGGTGACGTCCTACCTCTATGACCTGCGCAGCGCCAAGAAGGACTCGGTCGCCTCCACCGGCAACGGCCGCCGCGAGAGCTTTCGCCATCTCCCGATCCCGCGCATGACGAACACCTATATCGCCCCCGAGGAGGGATCGACGCCAGACGATCTGATCGCTGGGGTGAAGCGCGGCTTCTACGCCGTCTCCTTCGCCGGCGGCCAGGTCGATCCCACAACGGGTGACTTCGTCTTCGGCACCTCCGAGGGCTACCTCATCGAGGACGGGAAGGTGACGACCCCGTGCAAGGGGGCGACGCTCATCGGCAACTGCCTCGCCGCGCTGGGCCGCATCGACGCGGTGGCGGACGACTTCCGCATGAAGACCGGCTTCTGCGGCAAGGGCGGGCAGCGAGTGCCGGTCGGCACCGGCCAGGGCCACGTCCGGATCTCCGAGCTGACCGTGGGCGGCACGGCCGTGAGCGGGTAGGGCCCGCGCGCACCGATGGAGCTCCAGCAGCTGACAGCCAGGGCGGTTGACGCCGCGGTTGCTGCGGGCGCCGGCGACGCGGAGGCGGCCGCGCAGCAATCGGTTGGCCGGGAGATCCGCATCTTCGACGGTGAGGTCGAGAGCCTCTCGGAGGCCGGGGAGCGGGGCATCGGCGTCCGCGCCTGGATCGACGGCCGGGTGGGGTTCGCCTACGGGACGGACCTCACCGACGCCGGGATCGAGGGCATCGCCACAGCCGCGGTCGAGGCAGCGCGGGTGACCGACTCGGACGAGTTCGCGCGTGCTCCTGATCCCCCCGCAGAGGCTTCCGCCGACGGGGCGGTGTCCGAGTTCTTCGATTCTGCGGTCTCATCGACGCCGATGGACGAGAAGGTCTCGATCGCCTTAGCGATCGAGCGCTCGGCGCGCGAGGCCGACGGCCGGGTCGTCGCGATCGAGACCACGGTCTACGTGGACGAGGAGGTGCGATCCGCCCTCAGCTCCTCGAGGGGGCTGGGCGGGGAGTACGAGGCGACCTTCGCCTACGCCTTCCTCCAAGCGATCGCCGAGGAGGCCGGGTCGAAGCAGACCGGCCTGGGCTTCGGCCTTGGGCGCTCCCCGCTCGCGCTCGATCCGGAGGGGATCGGACGCGAGGCCGCCGAGCGCTCGGTCCAGTTGCTCGGCGCCTCCAAGCCGGCTTCAAGGGCCTGCCCGGTGGTGCTAGACCCGACGGTCGCGGCGTCGTTCGCCGGGTTCGTGGGCGGTGTGCTCTGCGCCGACGCCGTCCAGCGTCGACGCTCCCCGTTCGCCGGCCGGCTCGGCGAGGAGATCGCATCGACGGCGCTCGCCATCACCGACGACGGGCTTGACCCGGGTGGGATGGCATCCTCGCCGGTCGACGCCGAGGGGCTGCCGAGGGGGAGGGTGCCGCTGATCGAGAGCGGACGCCTGGCGTCGTACCTTCACGACTCCTACACGGCCCGGCGCGAGGGCAATGGCCAAACCTCGACCGCCAGCGCATCACGCTCGGGCTATCGCTCGGCGCCCTCGGTCTCCACGTCCAACCTTCTGATCGCCTCGGGCTCGAGGACGCTGCACGAGCTCTTCGCGGGAGTGGGGGACGGCATGTACGTGACCGACGTGGCCGGGCTGCACTCCGGCGTCAACCCGGTTACCGGTCAGTTCTCGGTGGGGGCGTCCGGGGTGCTGATAGAAGGGGGCGAGCTCGCCGCGCCGGCCACCGAGTTCACGATCGCCTCGGACCTCGTCGCCATGCTGTCGGCGGTCGAGGAGGCAGGCTCCGAGGCGCGGTGGGTGCCGTTCGGCGGGTCGGTGAAGGCGCCGCCGCTGCTGATCGGGGAGATGGCGATCGGCGGCAGCTGACCCCCGCTGGGTCAGCTGTCCTCGTCGCGGCGCCTAACCTCAGCCGTCGTGAGCCTGCGCGCCGGCCCTTACACCTTCTCGCACGTCACCTACGACGCGCCCAGCGACGTTCTGTATGCCGCGATCGACGCTCCCCGGCGCGGGTCCCGCGAGCCGACCCCTGAGGAGCACCACCTCCGCTTCGATGAGGAGGGCCGCTTCTTCGGGCTCACGCTGGTCAACCCCAGCGCGCAGCTTCGGCGTGAGGGAGGCGTATACATCAGCCTGCCGTCGGGCGAGCGGGTGCGGGTCCAGGGCGCGGAAGCGGCGATCCGCGCCGCGGGGTAGCGATGCACCTCACGATCCGTCGAGCCCAGGCGTTTCCCGTGTGACCAACCGGATGGCGGAATCCCTCCCCCCCTTTCAAGCGTTCCTCGACGAGCACCGCGGGCCGGTGTTGTCGTACCTGCGATCGATGCTGGGCCCCGATGACGCGGACGATTGCTTCCAGGAGACCTTCATTTCAGCCATGCGGGCATACGAGAGTCTCGACGGTCGCCACCCCCGGGCGTGGGTCATGACCATCGCCCGTCGCAAGGCGATCGACCACCACCGGGCCCGCGCCCGGCGCCCGGAGCCTCGGGAGGAGGTCCCCGAGCAGGTGGCCAAGGATGGGATTCCCGGGGCCGGCGACGGATCGGCTGAGCTGTGGGCGCAGGTGGCCCAGCTGCCCCCAAAGCAGCGCCAGGCGCTCGCCCTCCGGTACGCGGGCGACATGGCCTACGCGGATGTGGCGCTCGCCCTCGAGTGCTCGGAGGAGGCGGCGCGCCGCAGCGTCCACGAGGGACTGAAGCGCCTTCGCGAGAATCCCGCCATCGAACTGGAGGCGGCATGACCCCCGAGACAGAACTCGAGCGTGCGCTCCGGTCGAGTGCCCGGGCACAGGAGGAGGATGCCGCCGATGCTGCCGCGGCGCTCGCACGCCGAGCGGGCGAGCAGGGCCTTGTGGAGGTCGCCTACGGGCGGGTCGACTCCCCGATGGGGCAGCTGCTCGTCGCGGGGACGGACAATGGGCTGATACGCGTGATGCTCCCTCGCGAGGACTTCGACTCGGCGCTCGAGCATCTCGCAGCGACGGTCTCTCCCCGCCTGCTCGAGATCCCCGAGCGGGTGGACGCCGCCCGCCGTGAGCTGGGCGAGTACTTCGAGGGCGCTCGCCGGGAGTTCGGCCTCGAGCTCGACCGCCGCCTGATCCGAGGCCGCTTCGCGGAGGGTGTGCTGGAACGCGTGAGCGAGGTGCCGTTCGGGCGGACGATCACCTACGGCGAGGCGGCGGCGCTCGCCGGGAGCCCGAAGGCGCACCGCGCGGCGGGCAATGCGCTCGGCTCGAACCCGATCCCGATCGTCATCCCGTGCCACCGCGTCGTCCGCGCCGGCAACGTCCTCGGGGGGTACGGGGGAGGGCCCGAGATGAAGGAGTACCTCCTCCGCCATGAGGGGTGGCTGGACGGTCCCGCATGACCACTTGACATCTATAGCTTGACCTTGATAAGGTGCCAAGCTATGTCAAGTGGAACAGAGGGCGTAGGTCAGACGACGGCGGGGCTCGGGCCGGCCGCTGAGGGCCTCACCAAGCGTCAACGCGAGGTACTTGAGCGGCTCGAGCTCGGGTTTACCGTGAAGCAGATCGCCACGGACATCGGCGTCTCGCGCGCCGCCGTCTACCAGACGATCGAGCGTCTGCGCCGCCAGGGCGCCGTCGCGGAGGCGTTCACGCCTTCCGGTGTGCCCGCCCGCGGGTCCACCGACGAGCTGCCCCGGCCGGCCGCCGCCGCCGCCCCCCGTCAGAGCCGCCTGCCGGACCTTCGAGAACTTGCCGGGAGCGATGCCGACGAGGCCGCGCACGCGGAGGCGATCGAGGGTGCGATCGCCTCCGGCGACGTCGCTGCCCTCGCCTACGAACTGGGCCGGGCGGACGCCGAGGGCAGGGCGGACATGACCGCGAAGCTGGCGGAAGCCGCCCTGCGGCGGCTGGGCGCGGTCAGGTCCACAAACGCGCAGGGCGCCGATACCTAGTACAACATCGGCGCTGCCAACCCACTGGAGGAGAGCTAACACATGGTCATTGCCCTGATCGTCATCGGAGTCGTCCTGTTCGTCGGCCTGATGTTCATCGTCATCCGCAACGGGATGATCGGATCGCGCAACCGCGTGGACGAGTCCTGGTCGGGCATCGACGTTCAGCTCAAGCGTCGCCACGATCTCGTGCCGAACCTGGTCGAGACGGTCAAGGGTTACGCGCAGCACGAGCAGCAGACGTTCGAGAACGTCACCAAGGCGCGGGCCGTCGCCATGGGCGCCCAGGGCCCCGGTCAGGCCAGTCAGGCCGAGGGTCAGCTCGACCGCGCGCTCGCCGACCTGAAGGCGGTCGCCGAGCAGTACCCCGACCTGCGCGCGACCGAGAACTTCCAGCAGCTCTTCCGTCAGCTGGCCGAGCTCGAGGACGAGATCCAGGCCTCGCGCCGGATCTACAACTCGAACGTCCAGGCCTACAACACGAAGATTCAGGTCTTCCCGAACTCGATCGTCGCCGGCATGGGCGGGTTCACGGCGCGTGAGTTCTTCGAGATCGAGGACGCGAGCCCAGCGCGAGCCGGTGAACGTCTCGTTCACGCAGCCGCCCGCCGCCGCACCCCCGGCACCCCCGGCGGCGCCCTCCGCCTAGCTCTACTCGACGGACACGCTCGCGCCCTAGCAGGGCGTCGTCACACCGGCCTCGGAGTCCACGACCTGGAAGGCGCGGCCCGGGACGTCCTTCAGCTCGCCCAGGTCGTCGTCGTCCCACCTGGGGTCGGCGGCGCCCTGGAAGTACCAGTTCGAGCCGTTGTCGGCGACGATCAGCCCGTACCGGTGGAGCGCCTCGAAGATCGGCCGCGCCTGGCTGCCGCCGGCGTAGTCGGAGAGGTTGGCCTGGTAGTAGGAGGCCTTCATCCGCAGGCGCAGCCCCATTGGCGGGAGCCAGCGCCCGCAGCGCGCCGAGGCGTAGTGGACCGCCGGGTGGATATAGCCCCGCCGCGTCGTGTCGAACGTGCCCCTGATCGCATGCTCGATGCTGCCGGCCTCCACCTCCTCATAGCGCACGAGGCCCGGCAGGATCGGCAATCCGGCCGCGTCGGCCGAGGTCCAGGTCTCGGTGTGCCGGTCGGCCGAGGAGAGGTCGAACCGAGCCGTCGTGTCCGCCTCCCACCTGCCCTGGCCCGGCCGCGGGAACGACCGGTACATCTCCCACAGGTCGCAGGAGCCCTCGCGGACCGCGATGACGTGGCGGTCGCCGTCATCGCCGAAGCCCTCGATCGGGGCATCAAGCGGGATCGGGGCGTCCGGCAAACCCCCCGTACCTGCGCCGAAGTCGCTCTCGTCCGGGTAGCCGTCCTCGCCGATGGTCACGTCCACGAGGGGCTCGGCCTGTGGTACGACGATGAACGGGATCCCGTACCCGCCGCCGCCGCCGAGGTCCGGGTGCAGGGACTGGTCGCCTCCCAGCCTCCGGATCCGCTTCATGTACCTGCCGGAATGCGGGTCCCGCGGGGCCGCCGAGATGTCCTGGTTCCAGGCGCTCTGATCGTCGGCGGACCGCATATCCGGCGCCCCGCCGAAGTCCGGGAACACCTCGCAGCCGCCGACAGTGGGGGCGGCGAGCGCCGCTCCGGAGCCGCACGCCAGCAGAGCGAGGGCGCTGCCCGCGAGCGCGAACCAGCCTCCCGTCCGTGCCGTCGCCTGCGCCCGTCCCATGCCGCGATTATCGGGCCTGAAGCCGACGGGCTTGACCTCGCTGGACATAGTCTCTCGCGCATGATCGTCGACTGCGCCCACTACCGGGACGGGCGTCGCCAGCATGAGGGCCCGCTCGAGATCGAGGACGCTGCCGCCCGGGCCAAGGGCGACGGCGACTTCGTCTGGCTCGGACTGCACGACCCCGACGATGCGGAGCTGGACCGGATCGCGGCCGCCTTCGGCCTCCACGAGCTGGCGGTGGAGGACGCCAAGCAGGCCCACCAGCGCCCGAAGCTGGAGGACTACGACGACTCCTTCTTCATCGTGCTGCGTCCGGCCCGCTACGACGACGAGCAGGAGGAGGTCCACTTCGGCGAGATCCACGTCTTCGCGGGGCCGGGGTACGTCATCGCCGTGCGCCACGGGGAGGCGAGTGGCCTGAGCCGGGCGCGGAAGCACCTGGAGGGCCATAAGGACCTGCTGCGCGCCGGCCCCGCCGCGGTCGTCTGGGCGATCCTCGACACGGTCGTCGACGATTACGCCCCGGTCGTGGCCGGGATCGAGGACGACATCGAGGAGGTCGAGGCCGAGATCTTCCAGGACCGTCGTGACTCGACCCAGCGGATCTACTTCCTGAAGCGGGAGGTCATCGAGTTCCACCGGGCGGTCGCGCCGCTCCTCGTGCCGCTCGAGGCGCTGGAACGCGGTGTGTACGGGGAGATGGGCGAGCAGCTTCGCCGCTACTTCCGGGACGTGGCCGACCACGCCCGCCGCATCGACGAGCTGGTCCTGGGCCAGCGCGAGCTCCTCACGTCGATCCTCGAAGCGAACCTGGCGCTGCTCGGAGTCCAGCAGAACGAGGTGATCCGTGGGATCTCCGCCTGGGCCGCGATCATCGCGGTCCCCACATTTCTGGCGAGCATCTGGGGGATGAACTTCGACCATATGCCGGAGCTCTCGGAGGCTTGGGGATACCCCGTGGCGCTAGCCGTGATGGCGGTCGCCATCATCTTCCTCTACCGCTTCTTCAAGCGCATCGAATGGCTGTAGGGGCGGCCCGGCCGGCGGGGCGCGGCCGCCGGCGCTCTCTACGATCCGCGCATGCTGATCGACGTTCTCGCGCCGGTGGCGCTGGCCCTTGCGGCGCTGGGGTACTACCGGCGCTGCTCGACCCTCTCCGGCCAGGCCCGGCCGGTGCCCGGATGGCGCCAGATCTGCTTCGCGGCGTCTGTGCTGCTCCTGGTCGCCGCCGATATGCCCCCGCTGGCCGGTGTGGCCGAGGACCTCGTCGTCGCCCACATGGCCCAGCACCTGTTGATCGCCGACCTCGCCGCCCTGCTGTTCTCACTCGGCCTGACCGGGCCGGTGCTCCAGCCCGTCCTCGCCGTGCGGTGGCTGGGGTGGCTGCGGGCGTTCGGGAACCCGCTCGTGGCGTTCCCGGCCTGGGCGGTCAGCCTCTACGTCTGGCATCTCGCCTTCCTCTATGAGGGGGTGCTCGACAGCTCGCTGCTCCACCTCGCCCAGCACGGCGCGTTCTTCGGCTTCGGCCTGGCCATGTGGATGCCCTTGGTGGGGCCGCTGCCGACGCCGACGTGGTTCAGCGATCTCGCAAAGCTCGGGTACGTGGTCGCGGTCCGCTTCGCCGGGGCGGTCCTGGCCAACGTGCTGATCTGGTCCGGCGATGTGCTGTACCCGGCGTACGCGGCGGGGGAGGCGAGCCGGGGCATTGGCGCCCTCTCCGACCAGGGCACGGCGGGGAACCTGATGATGATCGAGACCGGCGTGGTCACGCTCGCCCTGTTCAGCTGGCTGTTCTTCCGCGCCGCCAACCGGGGCGTCGAAAAGCAGGAGCTGCTTGACCTCGCCGACCGGGAGGGCGTGCCGCTCGACCCGGCTCGCGCCGCGCGGGCGGTGGAGGCGGGGCAGGGAGCGGCTCTGCGCGAACGCATCCTTGGCGACGGGACGCAGCCCCAGGCATGATCAGCAACCGGTTCCTGTACCTGCTGGTCTTCGTGGTCGGCACCGGAAGCCTTGGCGCCGAGATCGCTGCGGTGCGCCTGATGTCGCCGTTCTTCGGAGCTTCCACGATCGTCTGGGCGAACACGATCGGCGTCGTGCTGGTTGCGCTCTCGATCGGCTACTGGCTCGGAGGACGCCTCGGGGACAAGCGCCCGCGGGTGGAGGCTCTTTGCAAGATGGTCCTGGCGGCGGCGGTGCTGCTGGCGGTCGTGCCGCTGGTCGCACGGCCCTTCCTGGATCTCTCGGTCGAGGCGCTGGACCAGATCGAGGCGGGGGCGTTCGTCGGTTCGCTGGTGGGCGTGCTGTTCCTGATCGCGATCCCGATCGTGATGCTCGGGACATGCTCCCCCTGGGCGATTCGCCTGGCCGTGCCCGACGTCGAGCATGCGGGTCAGGTCGCGGGTCGCCTCTACGCGATCTCGACCGTCGGTTCGCTGCTCGGGACGTTGCTGGCCGCGCTGGTGCTGATCCCGTTGATCGGCACCCAGCGGACCTTCCTGGTGTTCGCCTGCGCGATTGCCCTCGTGGCGGCGGCCGGGCTGGGGTGGAGGTTCGCCGCGGTGCCGGTCGCGCTCGCCGCGGCGCTCGCCCTCCCCGTGGGGACCGTGAAGGCCACCAACGACGGCGAGGTCATCTACGAGACCGAGACCGAGAACCAGTACGTCCGCGTGGTCGAGGAAGACGACGGGGACCGGCTGCTCGAGCTGAACGAGGGCCAGGCGGTCCACTCCCTCTATCGACCCGGAAGCTTCCTCACCGACAACGTCTGGGACGGCTATCTGGTGCTCCCGTTCACCGCGCTCCCGCAGCCCCCCGAGCGTATGGCGATCCTCGGCAACGCGGCGGGGACCACCGCCCGGGCGTACGGCCACTACTTCCCGGAGACCGAGATCGACGGCGTCGAGATCGACGCCGAGCTGGAGGAGGTCGGCCGCCGGTTCTTCGACATGGGCTCCGCCGGGAACCTCGCCGTGCACAACGAGGACGCACGCCCCTGGCTGAGGCGCTCCGATGGCGGCTACGACGTGATCATGGTGGACGCATACCGCCAGCCGTACATCCCCTTCTATCTCGCGACGAAGGAGTTCTTCGAGCTCGCGCGCGAGCGGCTCGCCCCCGGTGGCGTCCTGATCGTCAACGCCGGACACCCGGAGGGCAACGACGACCTCGAGACGGTCCTGGGCTCGACCATGGCGGCCGTCTTCCCGAACGTGCTGCGCGACCCGATCGAGGACACCAACACCCTGCTGGTTGCAAGCGAGGCGCCGATCTCCGGCCAGCGGCTGCTGGAGCGCCTTCGCGAGCTTCCACCCGACCTGCAGCGGATCGCGGCCGTGGAGGGCGCCAAGATCGGCCCGCGCCTGCCAGGCGACGAGGTCTACACCGACGATCTTGCCCCCGTGGAGTGGCTGATCGATCGCTCGATCCTGGGATACGCGTCCGATGAATAGGACGATCGACCGCGCCGGGGCGTGGTTTCTCACCGGCCCGCTGGGCCGGGTCGTGGCATTCGTCGTCGACCTCGCCGTGGCCTGGGCCACCTGGGCCGCCGGCTCGGTGCGCACTAAGCTGCGGCGCCCGTGAAGACGACCGTCACAGAGCTGGACGACTCCCGCGTGCGCGTGCAGGTCGAGGTTCCCGCCGCCGACCTGGAGGCGAGGCTTGACCGGGCCGCGAAGGAGCTGGCGGGCGAGATGAAGCTGCCGGGCTTCCGCAAGGGCAAGGTCCCTGCGCAGCTCGTGATCCAGCGGCTCGGGCGCGAGCCGGTGGTGGAGCAGGCGCTGCGCGCGGCTCTGCCTGAGTGGTACGACGCCGCGCTGCGTTCCTCCGGGGTGCAGCCGGTCGGCGAGCCCAAGCTCGACATGCCCGGCCTGCCCGGTGCGGGTGAGGACCTGAGCTTCTCGATCGAAGTCGGTGTGCGCCCCAAGGCCGAGTTGGGCGACTACCTCGGCGTCGAGGTCGGCAAGCCGGAGCCAGACGTTCCCGACGAGGCCGTGGCCGCCGAGCTGGAGCGCCTGCGGGAAGGCTTCGCCTCGCTCAGCCCTGTCGAGCGGACCGCGGCCGAAGGCGACGTGATCTCGCTCGACTACCTCGGAACGGTCGAGGGCGAGCCGTTCGACGGCGGCGAGGGCCGCGACCAGCTCGTCGAGCTCGGCACCGCGACCCTGGTCGAGGGCTTCGAGGAGGCGCTCGTGGGGGCGTCCGCGGGGGAGGAGCGGACGATCGACGTCACCTTCCCCGAGGACTACCGCGCCGAGGAGCTCGCGGGCAAGCCGGCCCGGTTCCAGGTGACCGTCAACGAGGTCCGCGAGAAGGAGCTCCCCGACCTGGACGACGAGTTCGCCGCGGAGGCCTCGGAGTTCGAGAACCTGGCCGACCTGCGCGCCGAGATCCGCTCACGCATCGCCGAGGGCGCGGCCAAGCGCGCCGACGAGCAGTTTCGCGAGGACGTCGTCGATGCGGTGGTGGCGGGGGCGAGCGTCAACGTCCCGGCCGACCTGGTGACCGCGAGGGCCGAGGAGTCGCTCGACCGCTTCCTCCACGACCTCGGACATCAGGGCGTCGACCCCGAGGCCTTCCTGAAGGTGCAGGAGGGCGGCCGCGAGGCGATGCTGGAGAGCGTGAAGGGGGACGCGGAGCGCTCGCTGCGCCGGGAGTCCACGCTGGCGGCCGTGGCCGAGGCCGAGGCGATCGAGGTCACCGACGACGACCTGCTCGAGGCGCTCGGGCCGGGAGAGGGCAAGAACGACCCCCGGAAGCTGTTGGACCGCCTGCGGGAGTCGGGCCGCGATGACGTGATGCGCGAGGAGGTCCGGCTGCGCAAGGCGGCCGACCTCATCGTCGATGCCGCCAAGCCGATCCCGGCGGCCCAGGCGGCGGCTCGCGAGGCGATCTGGACTCCCGAGGGCGAGGGAGCCGCCGCCGAGGGTGGCCAGACGCCGGGGAAGATCTGGACGCCCGGTTCTTGATCTCCGCCTCCGGCGGGTGCAAGGCGGGCTCACGGACCCGCCGTCGCTCGTTCAGGACGCCGACTCCCTCTTATAGACTGCGCGCCGCATGAGCGAACGTCAGCCGATCCGAAACAGCCCGTTGGTCCCGATGGTCGTCGAGCAGACCTCCCGGGGGGAGCGCGCGTTCGACATCTACTCGCGACTGCTGAACGAGCGGATCGTGTTCCTGGGCACCCCGGTGACCGAGGACATCGCGAACCTGATCGTCGCCCAGCTCATCCACCTCGAGTCGGAGGATCCCGACAAGGACATCTCGATGTACATCAACTCGCCCGGCGGGTCGGTGTACGCGGGCCTCGCTATCTACGACACGATGCAGTACATCAAGCCCGACGTGCAGACAATCTGCGTCGGCGTCGCGATGAGCATGGGGGCGCTCCTCCTGGCCGGCGGTGCGGCCGAGAAGCGGATGGCCCTCCCCAACTCGAAGATCCTGATCCACCAGGTCTCCGCGGGCTTCTCCGGTCAGGCGACCGACATCGAGATCCACGCCCGCGAGATCATCGACGTAAGGCGCCGGCTCGACGAGATCATCGCCCATCACACCGGGCAGCCGTTCGAGAAGGTCACCCAGGACACCGACCGCGACTACTTCATGAGCGCGGAGGAGGCGAAGGAGTACTCCATCGTCGACCGCGTGATCGAGCACCACTAGCGCGCTCAGCCACGACTAGGGCGCTCAGCGAGCCGGGGTGATCGCCTCGGTCGCGTTCCAGGTGTCGGTGCCCGCGCACTCCTGATGGGGCTCGGGCTGGCCAGGGACCTCGCCCCAGACGCGGAAGTCGCCCGAGGCGGATGCGTATCCGCGCTCAAAGGTCCCGGTGACCTTCGCGCCGCCCACGACCTTGTCGCCGTCCCGCCTGACGGCACGCCCCTTGAATGCCCGATTGCGGACCCGCATGTTGAAGAGGTACTTGCTCTGGCTGAGCTGCGTGCCGTCCGCGCAGAGCACCGGGAAGCCCGCCCACTTCCAGCGGGTCACCAGCCGCTTGCCCTGTACCCGCTCGAGCTTGTAGGAGACGGTTCCCGCGGAGTTGGAGAACTTCCCCGCGTAGCGCGTTGACTGTCCGGCGCCGGCGAGCGCCGGAAGGCTCACTGCAGCGACGACCGCGACGACGGCCGCCGCACGCCAAAGCCTCTGTTCCCCGTTTCGCCCGGACACGATCCCTGCTGCATGCAGCTTAACGCCGGCCGGCCGCAACGCCGGAGATCTTCGGCCCCCGCTGGGAGCCGCGGATCAGCCGACCTGGGCGGTCCACTCGACCTTGCCGGTCGAGCAGCCCTCGTAGCCTGCGTTCGGGTAGTCGCCCCTGATCTTCAGGGTGCCCTCGAGACTGTGCTTGTTGCGGAACTTGCCCCGGATCACGATCTTCCCGTCGAAGTTCTGGCCGTTGTTGGAGAAGACGCGGCCGAAACGGCCGTTGCCGTTTACCGACATCCGCCCAAAGTGCGGGCGGCATGCTGTCGGTGGTGAACGACCGGCTTCGGCCCCGAGTCGCACGTCACGAACGTGCTTGAACTTGAACGTCTTCACGACCTTCGGCTTGCTGTTCCTGTAGCCGATGTCGAGAATGACCCGGAAGTCCGCGCTTGCCCGGCGGTCCGACTGGGCGGTCTCGGCCGCCGCGCCGACGGGCGCGAGCAAGGGGCAGGGCGGCGAGGGCCGATAGGATCGGCTGCCGTTCGGCATGCTAGAGGCGGCGTCGCGCTCCAAGCCGCGGCAGGAGGCTACCCGGCCGGAAGCCCTCCTTGAACCGATGCAGTCGTCAGCGCTTAGCTGGGGAAGTTCCCCTCCCCCTTGACGCGGCCCCTCACCTTGTCGTTGGTGACGAACTTGCCAATGATCTTGACCTTGCTTTTCGACCTCTCGCCGATCGCCTTGAACTTGTCCCTGTTGTTCACCGGGAAGTAGGGGGCGCGGCGGGCTGCAGGCTGAACCTCAGCGTCGCGTCACCCTCCTCGCAGATCATGGGCAGCCGCCGGACCCGGAAGTCATCGACGCCCACCGGCTTGCCTCCCTGCTTTAGAACCGTGAACTTGACGGCCAGCTTCCCGCCCGCCGTCTTGGTGGCCGGGGCACCGTGGCCGGCCCCGGCGATGGTGGGGACGGCGAGACCGCCACGCCACGCTGGCCGCGATTGGACGCTTCACCAGCTGCCTCCAGGGGTTCGAGATGCGTCGTTCACCGGTGGCGACGACGATGCCGACCGCGCTATCCGCTACCGGGCGACGCGGAAGGCGCGATGGAGGTTCGCCTTCGGCGTCTGCGGGTGCGGTCCGTTGTTGCCGCGCCTCGCCTCGTACTGACGGTTCGCGGAGGTGCACGTCCCCGCCGGTGGGCCGAAGTCCGTCGGCCCCTCCTTAATCCACCCTCGAGCCTGCTGCCCTGCCTTCTGAAGCTCCCCTTGAACAGCAGGTCGTCGCCCTCGACCACGGGCCGTCGATCGCGAACCTGTTGTTCGACGGCGAAGTTAGTGAAGGTCCAGGTGGAGCCGATGGTGTACGAGCGGTGGTGCACGTTGCCGGAAGCCTCTTGTAACGCATCGCGTTGACCTGGAAGGGCTTGCCGTTCAGCGTCGTCACATCGACGCCAATCTTGCCGCCGTTCGAGATCTTGCCGCCGTAGAAGTGCTCCGCCGCTCCGGTGCTCGCCGGCACGGCGAGGGCGGCGGTGATGGCGGCGATGCAGATGGTGGTGCGAAGCCTCATGCAACTCCCTGGCGTTTGGTTTCTCGATCCTGCAACGGGCAAGCTAGCCGCTTCGCACGCTCGAGGTCAAGTGACCTAGGGGATCCGGAAGGCCTTGTGGACCTTCACCTTCGGGCCGTTATACGGGTAGGTCCCGCCCAGCTTGACGTCGTAGCCGCGCTCCTTCGTCCGGCAGGTCCGGCCGCCGTTTTTCTTGAGCTTCGCCTTGACGACGCCCTCGATCCGCCTGGCGGCGTTCTTGAACGTCCCCTTCAAGAAGACGTAGCCCCCGTCGCCGAACTGGTAGTCCCTCTCGAACCTCTTGTCGGTGACGGGGCCGATGCCGGTCACATCCAGGTGGATCTTGGGGTGGTACGGGCTGCGGTTGCACGTAGCCGGGAACTCCTTGAACGCCATGCTGGGGATATAGGTGGGGTCGCCACCCATGAAGTCGGCCCTGATGCCGATCTTGCCGCCCCTGTTGATCTCCCCGCCGTAGCTCTTCACCGCGGCGCCGGCGGTTGCCGGCAACGTGAGCGCCGCGACGGCGGCGATGCAGATGGTGGTACGCAGCTTCAAGTCATCCCCCTCCGGCCGTCGATCCCGCGATGCTCAACGTACCCCCTCCCACCTCCGGCGTCAAGCGGGGGCCGCAAGCCGGCGCTCACTTGAAGGGACGGCGCCACCTGTCGAGTAACTACCAGGCGTCAAAGCCAAGGCCGGGCGTGTCGTAACCTGCGAGGGAAGAACGGCGCAGCCCGTCGAAGGGAGATAGACCGTGGCACGCCCAACCGATTCCAACGAGCAGCTTCTCTGCTCATTCTGCGGGAAAAGCCAGCGTCAGGTCAAGAAGCTGATCGCTGGCCCCGGTGTCTATATCTGCGATGAGTGCATCGATCTCTGTAACGAGATCATCGACGAGGAGCTCACCGCTCCCGCCACCTTCGAGCTCGAGAACCTGCCCAAGCCGCAGGAGATCAACGAGGTCCTGAACGAGTACGTGGTGGGCCAGGAGGGTGCCAAGCGGGCCCTGTCGGTCGCGGTCTACAACCACTACAAGCGCGTCCAGATGAGCCAGGACGCCACCGAGGGCGAGATCGAGCTGCAGAAGTCGAACATCCTGTTGCTCGGCCCCACCGGCTGCGGCAAGACGCTCCTGGCCCAGACCCTCGCACGGATCCTGAACGTCCCGTTCGCCATCGCAGACGCCACGGCGCTGACCGAGGCGGGCTACGTCGGGGAGGACGTCGAGAACATCCTGCTGAAGCTGATCCAGGCTGCTGACTTCGACGTGAAGAAGGCCGAGACCGGGATCATCTACATCGACGAGATCGACAAGATCGCACGGAAGGCCGACAACCCGTCGATCACCCGCGACGTCTCCGGCGAGGGTGTCCAGCAGGCGCTGCTGAAGATCCTTGAGGGCACCACGGCGTCGGTGCCTCCGCAGGGCGGGCGCAAGCACCCCCACCAGGAGTTCCTGACGATCGACACGACCAACGTCCTGTTCATCTGCGGCGGCTCCTTCGCGCATCTCGACCAGCTCATCGAGCGGAGGATCGGCCACCAAGGGGTCGGCTTCGGCTCCTCGATCCTCACCAAGGCGCAGAAGGACACCGGCGAGATGTTCGAGCAGGTGCTCCCGGAGGACCTGATCGAGTACGGCCTGATCCCCGAGTTCATCGGCCGGCTCCCGGTGGTGGGGGCGATCCATCAGCTCTCGCGCGACGACCTGATCACCATTCTCACCGAGCCGAGGAACGCGCTGACGAAGCAATTCGAGCGCTTCTTCGAGTTCGATGACATCGAGCTCGTGTTCGCCGAGGACTCGCTGTCGGCCATCGCCGACAAGGCGCTCGAGCGGGAGACCGGTGCTCGCGGCCTGCGCTCGATCCTCGAGGAGACGCTGATGGACGTGCAGTTTGAGCTGCCGTCGCGGCGCGACGTGTCGAAGTGCGTCGTCACCAAGGACACGATCGAGCGCTCGCAGCAGCCGACCCTTGTCACCCAGGCGGCTCCCGACGAGGTGCTGCCCGAGGAGGGCGAGCTGCGCGAGGAGTCCGCCTAGGCCGCTCGGCGGCGTCGCTCCAAGCGCTGGGAGCGCTCAGCCGGCCAGCGTCGCGAGGTCGCGCTCGGCGTCGATTCCGTAGCGCCGCCCCGCCGCCACAAGGTCCTCTACAAGCGGCCAGCGGTCGGGTGCCACCTCGTCCTGGTCGGCGCTGGCGCCCTTCAGGCGCATCGAGCCCGTGTTGTCTCCGATCTCGCGGATTGCGGCCACGTCCTCGGTCCCGAGGTCGGGGTGCTCGGGCAGGGCGCCAAGGTCCGCGCGCTTGTCCTCCACCGCGAGGGCGCCGGCGCCGGCCTCCTGGATCAGCGTCGGGGCGCAGCTCTCAACGGCGGGGTGGGCGAGGTTCCAGGCGCACGCGAGCTGGATCGGTGTGAGCCCGACCCGTTCGGCGATCGGCCGTATCCCGTCGAGCCGCTCGAGGCCTGCCTCCACCCAGCCCGCGGCCGGAAGCGGCGGTGGTCGCGCTCGCCCATGGGCGTGCCCGGTCCGAGGTCGCCCCACAGCAGTCCGCCGTAGTCCACGACTCTGGTGATCACGCTGACCTGGTGGGCGGCGGCGGCTTCGAGCGGCAGCTCGCCGGGCCACGGCTCGAGCGGGTTGAGGATCACCATCGCCCAGTCGATGCGATCGCCGAAGCGCTCGATACACCGGATCACGTCGAGGGTAAAGCCGTTGGCCGGACCCGGGGCGACCCCGATCATGCGCGTCAGGCCGGCCTCGCGAAGACCCGCCATCCCGTCCCAGACCGCCTCGCTCTCGTACCCGGTCCGGTCCGGGTTGTGGAGCAGCAGCAGGTCGAATGAGTCCGCGCCGAGACGCTCGAGCGAGCGCTCGGCCGCCATCCTCAGGTAGCTCGCGTATTGGTCCGGTGCGCGCAGCCGGGGATCGGTGAAGCGGGGGAAGCCGCGGGGGCCATCGCGCTCCCCCTCGTAGAAGTCGTGCCCCACCGCGCCGACCAGGCTGTATGCGTCGCGGTCGATTCCGGCGAGCGCCCGGCCGAGGAGTGCGTCGGCGTCGCCCTGTCCGTAGGTGTCGGCCGTGATGACCGTGTCGATTCCGCCCCCGGGCCGCAGCAGGGCCTCGAGCCGCGCGTCGCCGATCGGCTCACCGAAGTGCATGAAGCGACCGCCGCCCCAGGTTCCCAGGGCCGTGCGGGTTGGGTCCAATCCCATGCGGGCGAACGCTAGCGCGCCGTCCCCGCGACAGCCCAGGCCGCAACTAGACTCGCCCGCATGGACGCGGCGCGGCGCAAGCAGCTCGAGGAGACGACGCGGTGGGATCCCGCCGCGGTCGAGGGGCGCGTCTTCGCCGGCTGGCTCGAGGGCGGGTACTTTCACCCGCCCGCGGAGGGAACCGCGGCCGAGAACTTCTCGATCGCGATCCCGCCCCCGAACGTCACCGGCGCGCTCCACATGGGACACGCCCTCAACGGGACGATGCAGGACGTGCTGGCGCGCAAGCGCCGCATGCAGGGACGCAACACGCTCTGGCTGCTCGGCACCGACCACGCCAGCATCGCCGTGCACGCCGTGCTCGAGAAGGAGCTCCGCGCAGAGGGGACGTCGCGCCACGAGCTGGGGCATGACGCCTTCATGGAGCGCGCCTGGGCGTGGAAGGCCGAGTACGGGTCCCGGATCGTGGAGCAATACCAGCGCCTCGGCGCCTCCTGCGACTACGACCGCGAGCGGTTCACCCTGGACGAGGGTTACGTCAAGGCCGTTTACCGGGTGTTCAAGGCCCTCTACGACAAGGGCTACATCTACCGCGACAACTACATGGTCAACTGGGACGTCGGCTCGCGATCAGTCATCTCCGACCTGGAGGTCGAGAACCGCGAGGTGACTGACACGCTCTACGAGATCGACTACCCGCTGGAGGAGGGCGACGGGGTGATCACGGTGGCGACCGTTCGCCCCGAGACGATGCTCGCGGACACCGCCGTCGCCGTGAACCCCGATGACGAGCGCCATCGTGAACTGGTCGGCAGGCACGCGATCCTGCCCCTGGTGGGCAGGCGGCTGCCGATCATCGCCGACGAGCACGTGGAGGTCGGGTTCGGCACGGGCGCGCTGAAGATCACGCCCGGCCACGACATCAACGACTTCGAGATCGGCCGGGCTCACGGCCTGGAGGAGCTGTCGGTGATAGGGGAGGACGGCCGGATGACCGCCGACGCCGGCGACTTCGCCGGGATGAGCACCAGCGAGGCACAGCAGGCGGTGGTTGCGGCGCTGCGCGGGGAGGGCCTATTGCGTGCCGAGGAGGAGTACACGCACTCGGTGCCGTACTCCCAGCGCTCGGGCGAGCGGATCGAGCCACTGATCTCGCTGCAGTGGTTCTGCCGGATGGACGAGCTGGCCGGGCCCGCGATCGAGGTCGTCGAGCGCGACGAGGTCCGCATCCGGCCCGACCAGTGGAAGCGCGTCTACCTCGACTGGATGAGGAATATCCGACCCTGGTGCATCTCCCGCCAGCTCTGGTGGGGGCACCGGATTCCGGTGTGGTACTGCGATGCGTGCGAGGAGGTGTTCGTCGCGGAGGGCGACGCGCCCGAGCGCTGCGGATCGTGCGAGGGGCCGCTACGCCGCGAGGAGGATGTCCTCGACACCTGGTTTAGCTCGGCGCTCTGGCCGTTCGCGACGCTGGGCTGGCCCGAGGCGGATGATCCGCTCCTCGCCGCCTTCTATCCGACCGACTTCCTGACGACGGCGCGGGACATCCTCTTCCTCTGGGTGGCCCGGATGGTCATGATGGGACTGGAGTTCGCGGGGGGGATCCCGTTCGACGACGTCTACGTCCATTCGGTGATCCAGGCGCCCGACGGGAGGCGGATGTCGAAGTCCCTCGGGACCGGGATCGACCCCCTGGACGAGATCGACGTGCACGGGGCCGACGCGCTGCGCTTCGGCCTGCTGGCCATGTCCTCCAGCCAGGACGTGCGCTACTCCGCGGACCGGGTCCAGCAGGGCCGCGACTTCGCCAACAAGATGTGGAATGCGTCGCGGCTGGTGCTGCTGAACGCCGAGGTCGAGCGCGGGCAGCCGCAGCCCGAGCGAGCCGAGGATCGCTGGATCCTCTCCCGCCTGCAGCGGACCGTCGCCTCGGTCTCGGAGAAGCTCGACGCCTACGACTTCGCCCACGCCGCGCTGGAGCTCTACGAGTTCTTCTGGTCCGAGCTCTGCGACTGGTATCTGGAGATGGTGAAGCCCCGCCTCTACGAAGGGGAGCGCGAGGTCGCCGAGAACCTCCTGTTCGTCCTCGGCCGCGTGCTCGGCCTCGCGCATCCGATGATGCCCTTCGTTACCGAGGAGCTCTGGAGCTACCTGCCCGGAGCCCAGGAGCGGGGGCCGCTCGTTATCGCCGCCTACCCCACGGCGGACGACGGGCTGGTGGACTCAGGCGCGGAGTCCGCGATCGGGGCCGCGATCGAGTTGACGCGAAGCGTCCGGCGCTGGCGCGACCTCACGGGCGTGGCCGCCGCAACCGTGCTCCCCGCCCGGGCCTCCGGCGACACCGGCGGCGACTCCCTGGATCTCGTCGCCCGCCTCGCCCGCCTCAGCCTTGACGGGGCCGACGGCGGGGATGCGCTCGTGACCATCGGCGGGCTGGAGATCGTGGCCTCCGACGAGATCGACCTGGAGGAGGTCCGCCGGCGGGTGGAGGCGCGTCGCGGGGAGCTCCGCGCGGAGGTCGAGAGGGGTGAGCGGAAGCTGGGGAACGAGGGCTTCGTCGCGAAGGCCCCGCCCGAGGTCGTCGAGGCCGAGCGCGAAAAGCTGAACGGCTACAGGGCCGAGCTGGCCGAGCTCCCCGCGGCGCCCGAGGGCGAGTGAGCCGCAAACGGGGGGCCCCCAGCCGCGCCGCGCAGCACGCCACGGGGAAGATGTTCGACGCCGAGCAGTGGCTCCGCGGCCTCGAGCCCGTCGGCTGGAGCTTCGGCCTCGACCGCATAACCCTGCTGCTGGAGAGGCTAGGCGCTCCCCAGCGGCGGTTCGCGTCGGTCCACGTGGTGGGCACGAACGGGAAGTCGTCGGTGACGTTGCTGACCGCCGCGCTGCTCGAACGGGTGGCATTCGCCACGGGGGCGTACCTCTCGCCGCACCATGAGCGCTGGTCGGAGCGGGTGCGGATAGGCGGCGCCGAGATCGGCTCCGAGGACTTCGGAGCGGCTGCGAGCCAGGTCGCGGACGCGATGGCCGCGGTGGAGGGCGAGTTGGATGAGGGCGATTTCGTCACCCAGTTCGAGGCGGCGACCGCAACGGCCTTCGTCGCCTTCGCCGCGGCCGGCGTGGAGGTGGCCGTGGTCGAGGCCGGGCTGGGAGGACGGCTGGACGCGACGAACGTCCTCCCCTCGCGGGTGACTGCCCTGACCTCCATCGGCATCGAGCACACCGAGTACCTGGGGGAGACCGTTCTGGAGATCGCGGGAGAGAAGCTCGCTGTGCTCCAACCCGGCTCGGCGCTCGTCCTCGGGCGCGTGGATCCGGAGATCCGGGCCCTTGCGACGCGCACCGCGGCGGACCGGGAAGCGCGCGTCGTGAGCGCCGCCGACCCCGCCGCCGCCCTCGCGCTGGCGCGCCGGGCGCCATACCTGGCCGGCAACCTGGCGGTGGCCGTCGCCGCGTCCGAGCAGATCGCCGGCCCGCTCGACCCGGAGCTCGTCGCTGCCGTGGCCGCGGAGACTCGCCTCCCCGGCCGGATGGAGATCGTCGGGGGGGATCCGCCCACGGTCTACGACGCCGCCCACAACCCCGATGGCGCGCGCGCCCTGGCCGAGGCGCTTCCGGGGGTCGCCGAGGGGCGACCGGTGGTCGCGTGCATCGCGGTGCTGGCCGGGAAGGATGCGGAGGGCATCATCGCCCCGCTTGCGCCCCTGCTCGACGCCGCCGTGGTGACCGAGGTGCCAGCCGTGAGGCTGGAGGGGTCGGGGCGCGCGGGCGCCGGATCCCGCCCGGCCGCCGAGCTGGCCGGGCTGGTTCGGCGGGCAGGGGTCGCCGAGGTCGAGATCCTGGTGCAGCCTGCGTTTGCGTTGGCGCGCGCCAGGGAGCTTGCCCAGCGCCGGGGCGGGGTGGCGCTCGCTGCTGGATCGCATTACCTTCTTGGCTATGGATCGTGAGGCTCGCTCCGAGCTCCTGCACATGATGGGGCTGGTCGCGGCCGTGGTCGCGATCGTGATCCTGGTGTTCTTTGGGCTCGGGTACCTGTTCGGGAGGACATTCCTCTAGCGCCGGGCCTCCGCGCGGCGCGCCCGGCCTGGGCGCCGAGGTGCGCGTAACGCCGCCCTTTCTGCCTACACTGCCCGCTCGCCCATGCCCGCAGCCCTCTTCGGCATCACCAACGACAGCCTTAACCTGGCCGTCAACCTGATCATCCTTTTCCTGGTCGTGGTTTACATCGCGCTCATCGTGTGGACCTACATGGATGCACGCCGGCGCCTGGAGGATCCAGTGCTCGTCACGAGTGCCACGGTGGCGTCCTTCTTCCCCTTCGTCGGCCCGCTGGTGTACTCCATCGTGCGGCCACCCGAGTTCCTTGCCGACAAGCGCGAGCGCGAACTCGAGACACGCTCCGCCGAGCTCCGCGTGCGCCAGCTGGAGGAGTCCTCGTGCCCCAACTGCTCGTTCCCGATCGAGCGAAGCTACCTGAGATGTCCGAGCTGCAAGGCGCGGGTGAAGGATCCCTGCGAGGCCTGCGGCAAGCCGATCGACCCGCGCTGGTCGCTCTGCCCCTACTGCGAGACGGCGGTCCGCCGCGCGGCGCCGCCGGCCCCCAAGGCCGCTCCCAAGCGCCGCGCGAAGGCTCCCGCACCCACCTCCGGCGGCGGCGAGCGGCGGCGCAAGGCGCCCGCTGCGGGTTCCGCCCGCAAGCCAGCGGAGCCCCCCCGCAAGCCAGTGGAGGCCGCCGGCAAGCCCTCGGAGGCCGCCCGCCGCGTCTCCTCGAGCAGCGAGCGCCAGCCCTCAGCCCCCAAGCAGCGACAGACGTCCGAGCGCCAGGGGCGCCCGGCGAAGCGCCAGGCCGCCACGACGCAGCGTCCGGCTGCGTCTCCGGGCGATGGCGCGCCGAAGCAGGCCCCGAGCGAGGGCGATGATCGCTCGCGTCCCGCGACCACATGAGCGACGCTTCCCGGACCCTCATCCTCGTCAAGCCCGACGCCTTCGAGCGGGGCCTGACCGGTGAGGTCCTTGCCCGGTTCGAGCGCAAGGGACTGCAAATCGTCGCCCTGCGCAAGCTGACGGCCGGCGAGGACATCGCCAACCGCCACTACGCCGAGCACAAGGACAAACCGTTCTTCGGTGAACTGGTCTCGTTCATCACCGGAGGCCCCCTCGTTGCCGCGGTGCTGGAGGGGGTCGAGGCGGTAGCGGCCGCCCGCCAGCTGATCGGCGCCACCAACCCCGTCGAAGCCGCCCCGGGCTCGATCCGGGGGGACTTCGCGCTCGAGGTCACGTTCAACATGGTCCACGGCTCAGACTCCGATGAGTCCGCCGCCCGCGAGATCGAGATCTGGTTCCCGGACGGCGTCTGATTCTGGCGTCCGCGTCTCCCCGTAGGCGGGAGATGCTGAGCGCGCTGGGGGTTCCATACGAGGCGGTCGTCCCCGAGGTGGACGAGCTGCGGGAGGGCCTGCCGCCGGGCGATCTGGTGGCGGAGAACGCGCGGAGGAAGGCAGTTGCCGGACTGGCGCTGGCCGAAGCCCCGGGAGACGTGGCGCTGGGCGTCGACACCGACGTGTTCCTGGAGGGGCGGGCGCTGGGGAAGGCAGTGACGGAGGAGGACGCCCGGGAGCGCCTAGAGGCCCTCTCGGGCAGGACCCACGAGGTGCTCTCCGGCGTCGCCCTGGTCCGATCCGGTGAGGGACTCGACGAACCTGGCGGTGACCACGAGGTTCGTCGCCCGCCTCGGGAGGTGATCGGCGTCGCACGGTCCTCCGTCACGTTTCGCGCCCTGGACGGTGACACCCTGGAGCGGTATCTCGGTAGTGGCGAGTGGCGCGATCGGGCCGGCTCGTACGCGATTCAAGGCCTGGGGGCGACGCTGGTCGAGCGCCTGGAGGGGGATTTCTCGAACGTGGTGGGTTTGCCGTTGCAACTGCTCGTCGAGCTCGCGCCGGACCTCTTCCCCCCGATTTCCAGCGGGTCCGCGGGATAGGCGGAAAAGGCTAGACCTCTGGTTTATCCTTAGGTTCGGCGCAAGCCCTCAAGTACGGCTTGTGGCTTGCAGATCCTTTGCTACATTCGCTCGGCGGTGCGGGCATCCGGCGACCCGGTTTCAGCTTCGTTCCGGGGCCTGGAGAACCCTCCGGCCAGCCGCGCCGCTTCACCGAACTTGCATATGGGCTTCCTCAGAAAACTGACCGGATTCGGCGGCCGCGACATGGCGGTTGACCTCGGCACCGCGAATACGCTCGTCTACGTCCGCGGGCGCGGGATCGTGCTCTCGGAGCCGTCCGTGGTCGCCGTCGACTCGACCACGGGAGAGGTGCATGCCGTCGGGGTCGAGGCGAAGCGGATGCTGGGCCGCACGCCCGGGTCGATCACCGCCATACGTCCACTGAAGGACGGCGTGATCGCCGACTTCGAGGTGACCGAGGAGATGCTCCGGCATTTCATCCAGCGCGTCCACCGCAATCGCTTTGCGCATCCCAGGGTTGTCGTGTGCGTCCCCTCCGGGGTGACCGGCGTCGAGAAGCGGGCCGTCGAGGAGGCATGCCTGTCGGCCGGCGCGCGCCAGGCCTACCTGATCGAGGAGCCGATGGCGGCGGCGATCGGGGCCGGACTCCCCGTCGCCGAGCCCACCGGGAGCATGGTCCTCGACATCGGCGGCGGCACCAGCGAAGTGGCCGTGATCTCCCTCGGCGGCATCGTGGTCTCGGAGTCGATCCGGGTCGGCGGGGACGAGATGGACGAGGCGATCGTCAGTCACTGCAAGCACCAGCACAAGCTCCTCATCGGCTCGCAGACGGCGGAGGACGTCAAGCTCGAGATCGGAGCCGCATCGGACCTCGACACCGAGTTGACTGCGGAGATCCGCGGCCGGGACATGGTCACCGGCCTGCCCCGGACGCTCGTCCTGACCTCGACCGAGGTTCGGGGGGCGCTCGAGGAGCCCGTGAGCCAGATCGTCAGCGCCGTGAAGGACACGCTCGATAGGACCCCCCCGGAGCTGGCCGGGGACATCATGGATCGCGGAATCACGCTCGCGGGCGGCGGCGGGCTGCTGCGCGGCATGGCGGAGCGGATGCGAGTCGAGTGCCAGATGCCGGCGGTCCTCACCGACTCACCGCTCACCTGTGTAGCGGTCGGCTCCGGCCGCTCGCTCGAGGAGTTCGAGGTCATCCACAGGATGAACAGGCATTCGGACCGCCGGCGGCGTCTGGGCGACGCCGTCGCGTAAGGCGCCGTGTACCGCAAGGAGGTACGTCGCAGGCGCGCAGTGCTCGTGGCGCTCATCGTCGCCTGCCTCGTCAT
The DNA here is from genome assembly GCA_963807385.1 of uncultured Solirubrobacterales bacterium. Classification (GTDB taxonomy): domain Bacteria; phylum Actinomycetota; class Thermoleophilia; order Solirubrobacterales; family 70-9; genus JBDTSW01. Next base: position 927,214 of record CAWEBQ010000002.1, on the reverse strand, counting down.
GATCTCGATCAGCTTCAGCGAGGCCGACAGCGGGCCCATCAGCTCGCTCCAGCGCGGGATCTCAACGGTCCTGGGACCGGTGGAGGAGGGGGCCTCCCGGGCGCTGAAGCCGGCCCGCGACCTGGTCAACTGGTTCGACGAGACCTTCGATGCCCGCGGAGAGAACGACGCGCTCAACGACGAGGTCCAGAAGCTCCGGGAGGAGTTGGCCGATTCTCAGGAGGCCGTCGGCGAGAACGAGCAGTTCAGGAAGCTCCTTGAGCTGAGCGAGCAGAACGCCACCGTCGCCGCGCTCACCAAGGTCACCGGCCGCGTTATCGGGCGCTCGCCGACCGTCTGGTACTCCACGGTCACGATCGACGTTGGGGCAGGCGAGGGCGTGGACATCAACGACCCGGTCGTAAACGGCGATGGCCTGGTCGGCCGGGTCACGGAGACGACTCGCGGCACCGCTCAGGTGACCCTCATCACCGACCATCGCAGCGCGGTCTCGGCGCGGCTGCTCCCCGACGGGCCCGACGGCGTCGTCGAGCCCGAGGTCGGGGACCCCGAGGACCTGCTGCTCGACTTCATCGCGAACGAGGACCAGGTCAAGGAGGGCCAGATCCTCGTCACCGCGGGCTGGTCGAACGGGCGTATCTCCTCCGCCTACCCGGCCGGGCTCGAGATCGGCCGCGTATCCGAGGCCAGCGCCGGCGAGCAGCAGGCGTTTCAGCAGGTTCACGTCGAGCCGTTCGCCGACATGCGGGACCTGGACTTCGTGCAGGTCCTGACCGGCGGCTCCAAGCGCCCCGGGGTTCGCGGATGATCATCACACCCAGGATCGGGCTCAGGGTGGCCGCGATCGTGCTCCTCGCCGTGGTCCTTCAGGTCTCCTTCTTCTCCTACCTCTCGCTGCTCGGCGTGACCCCCGACATGCTCGCCATCGTGATCATCTGCCTCGGCCTCCTCGGCGGTGGGGTGATCGGTGGCGTCTGCGGCTTCGCGGCGGGGATCCTGCTCGACTCGATCCTCCTGCAGACCCTGGGGGTCTCGTCCCTGGTGCTTCTGGCCGCCGGGTACCTCGCCGGCCGCTACCGCGAGGGCTTCGAGATCTCCGGCAGGTGGGTGGCGCCGCTTCTGGCCGGCGGGCTGACGGCGCTGGCGGCGCTCGGCTTCGCCGGGATCCAGCTCATGCTCGGCGTCGAGACACACGTGAGCCTGCTGGTCGTCCGCGAGATCGTGGTCAAGGGCATGCTCGCCTTCCTCTTCGCCCTGCCCGTGTACGCGGTGCTGCGCCGCCTGCTGCGCCCGGGCCTGGTGGACGCGGGTGCGCCCCTGCGCCGCCGCCCACCGCCGCGGCGAAGCCGTCCCCGCCGCCGCGGAGGCCCCGCCCGGATGGGCGGCGTCCCGGCGCGCAGAGTGCGGGGAGGCCTCGCATGATGTTCGGCCGCAGCGACTGGCGCGGCGGGCTCAGCCCCGCGCAGTTCAGCCTCCGCGTCGCGGTCCTCGGAGCCTTCGGGCTGGTGATCTTCTCGGCGATCTTCTTCCGCCTCTGGTACTTGGAGGTGCTCTCGGGCGACCGCTATCTCGCCGAGGCCAACAACAATCAGGTGCGCGAGATCACGGTCCAGGCCCCGCGCGGGGAGATCAGGGATCGCAACGGCAAGACGCTGGTGCGAAACCGCACCGCGCTCGCCCTGCAGGTGCGCGCCGACGACCTTCCCGGTCCCAGGCGAGCCCGCGAACAGGTGATCTCGCGCCTCGCGGAGGTCTCCGGCATCAGCGAGGACGGGATCGAGAAGCAGATTCGCCAGCAGACCAAGGAGTCGCCGGCGAGCCCCGTGACCCTCCGCCGCGACGTCCCCTACGACCTCGTCTACTACCTACGCGAGAACCAGGGAAAGTTCCCGGGCGTGAGCGTCGATCGCGTGTATGTGCGCTCCTACCCCGAGGGCTCGCTCGCCGCCCATCTGTTCGGCTACGTCCGGGAGGTCAACGCGGAGCAGCTCGAGCAGCCGGAGTACCGCTCGCTCGTCCCGGGCGACGAGGTCGGCCAGGCGGGGGTGGAGTTCGAGTACGACGAGCTTCTGCGAGGCATCAACGGGACCACGCGCGTCCAGGTCGACGCGTCCGGGGCTCCCACCGGCGGTCGCCTCTCGACCCAGGACCCCCGCACCGGCAACAACCTTCGCCTCACGCTCGATTCGCAGCTCCAAGTGGCAGCGGAGACCGCCGTCTCGCGGTTCGCGCTTCCGGGGGGCTTCGTCGCGATGGACGTCAATACCGGCGAGATCCTCGCGCTGGGGTCCGTGCCCACGTTCGACCCGTCCGTGTTCGCGCGCCCCGTGATCCCGCAGTCCGTGGCGGACTCCATCTTCAACGGCACCGACGGCACGGAGGCCCCGATCTTCAACCGCGCGACTCAGGGCGGCTACCCCACCGGCTCGACTTTCAAGCTGATCACCGCGATCGGTGCCCTGGAGGAAGGCCTCATCACCCCGGAGGAGATCGTCAACGATGGGGGCTCCCTGAAGGTGGGCGGCGTGGAGTTCAAGAACGCGGGCGACGCCGTCAACGGGGCGATCGACCTCCGCACCGCACTGCAGGTCTCCTCGGACGTGTACTTCTATTTGATCGGCCTCGAGGACGGAACGGAGGGCGACACGATCCAGAAATGGGCCGGCGAACTGGGCATGGGGGAGCTTTCCGGGATCGACCTGCCGGCCGAGGCCGAGGGTCTCGTACCGACGCCGGACTGGCGCAACCAGCTCTACCGCGACGGCCTCACGGATCGCCCGTGGTCGGTCGGCGACAACATCAACCTGTCGGTGGGGCAGGGTGACCTGCAGGCCAGCCCGCTGCAGCTCGCGATCGCGTACGCCGCGGTGGCCAACGGCGGCAACATCGTCCGGCCCCACGTGGGGATGCGGGTCGAGGATCCGGCCGGTCGCGTGATCCAGGAGGTTGACCCGCCGCCGCGCGAACAGGTGGACATCAAGCCGAGCAACGCCCGTGCCGTGCTAGACGGGCTTCGCGCGGCGGCGATGGAGCCGTCGGGGACGTCCTACCCGGTCTTCGGGGGCTTTCCGGTCGACATCGCCGGCAAGACCGGCACGGCCGAACGCGGCGAGTCGGTGGAGGACCAGTCCTGGTACGCCGCACTTGCCCCGTACCCGGATCCGGAGGTCGTCGTTGTGGCCACGATCGAACGCGGCGGCTTCGGCGCAGACGCGGCCGCGCCTGCGGTAAAAGAGATCCTCACCGAGTACTTCGACGTCAAGCCAGGCGAGATCGACCAGGTGTCCGACCCGACGGCAACGGTGTACGAATGATCGGGACGTCCTCACCAGCAGGCGCCCGCCGACGGCCGCTGTCGCCGTCGCGCCGTGCCCCGGCGGGCGGGCAGACGAGCCCGCGCCCGTTCGGCGAGCGGCAGACGGGGACGATTGAGCGCGCGATCGGTGGGCTCGACCTCGCCCTCGCCGGGGCGGCGATCGCGATCATCGCCTTCAGCGCCTACACGCTGGGCGTCACGACCCGGGACGACATCCCGGGCGATCCCTACTACTACGTCATCAGGCAGGCGATCTACGCGGTCGTCGGGATCGCCCTGATGCTCACGCTCGCGCGGATCGACTACTCGCGCTTCCGCGAGCTGCGCGTGGGGCTCTACACCGGGATGATCGGGACGATCCTCCTGGTTCTGGCGCTCGGCGAGGCGACGCGCGGATCGCGTCGTTGGATCGAGCTCCCGTTCTTTACGTTCCAGCCCTCCGAGCTGGGCAAGCTGCTCCTTGTCCTGACGCTCGCCGCGTTCGCGCTCGAGCGCGCCAGGCGTGGAAGCGAGGGCCGCCGCACCATCAAGCTCCTCGCCCTGGGCATCGTCCCGGGCGTGATCGTGTTCCTCGCCCCGGACCTGGGCTCGGGCCTCGTCTATGGGGTGATCACGCTCGCCGTTCTGTTCCTGGCGGGCATCCCCTGGAAGCACTTCGCGGTGATGGGCGGAGCCGCCGCGGCGGTGGTCGCAATCGTGCTGGTGGTGGCTCCGGCCATCGGTACCCCTATCCTTGAGCCCTACCAGGAGGAGCGAATCACCTCCTTCCTCAATCCCAGCGAGGACCCACGAGACTCGAGTTATCAGATCAACCAGGCGCTGATCGCCGTCGGATCCGGAGGAAAAACCGGACGCGGCAGCGAGTCAACGCAATCGCAGGCCGGCTTCCTGCCGGAGCGCCACACGGACTTCATATTCGCCGTGGTTGGAGAGCGCTTCGGGTTCGCCGGGGCTGCGTTCCTACTGTCCCTCTACGCCCTGCTGATCTGGCGGGCGCTGCGCATAGTGACGCTTTCGAAGAACTTGTACGGATCCATGATCGCCGGCGGTATCGCCGCGATGCTCATGTTCCACCTGTTCGTCAACGTCGGCATGAACGTCGGGATCGCCCCAATCACGGGGATCCCCTTGCCGCTGATGAGCGCTGGAGGATCGTCCGTAATCGTCACCTTCATGGCGATCGGGCTCCTGCAGAGCATCTTCGTCCAGTCGCAGCTCGCCTCCAGGAACAGGGCTCCCGCGCTGTGAGATGAGCGCCATTCCGGCGCCTGCGCGGTTAACCCTCTCCCGTGAGGTGAGACCCACTTGAAGAAACGAATCATCGTCTCGGTGGACGCCGGTGAGACCCGCGTCGCCGTACTCGAATCGAAGGGAGCCGCCAAAGGCGGCCCCGGCAAGGGCCGCTCCGGCGGCAAGAACGGCAACGAGCGAAACGCCGGCTTCGTCGTCGGCGAGCTGTACGTGGAGCGCAAGGGCTCCCGCTCGATCGTCGGCAACATCTACAAGGGCGTCATCGACAACGTCCTGCCCGGAATGGAGGCCGCGTTCGTCGACATCGGCCTCGAGCGCAACGGCTTCCTCCATGTGGACGAGATCGTCCTGCCCGACGGCCAGAAGGTCCCAAGGCGGGGCCACGGCAAGGGCCGCCGCATCGACGAACTGATCCAGTCCAAGCAGGAGGTGCTTGTACAGGTGGTCAAGGACCCCCTGAAGACGAAGGGCGCGCGGCTTTCGATGCAGCTCTCGATCGCCGGCCGCTACCTCGTCTACATGCCGCAGGGCGGAGGCGTGGGGGCGAGCCGCAGGCTCTCCGACAAGGAGCGCGACCGCCAGCGCAAGCTGCTGCAGAAGCTCCACAAGGGAGACGGCGGCGTGATCGTGCGAACGGCCGCCCAGGGCGCCAGCGAGGAGGACTTCAAGCGTGACCTCGACTACCTCCACAAGCTCCACGAGGTCGTGGACAAGCGTGGGGGGGAGGTGAAGGCCCCGAGCATGGTCTTCCAGGAGGCGGACCTGTCGATCCGGGTGCTGCGCGACGTGCTCACGAAGGAGTTCGACGGCGCCGTGATCGACGACCCCAAGCAGCACCAGCGTGTCACGAGCTTCTTCCAGCGCACCGCGCCGGAGCTGGTGGACATGGTCGAGCTCTACGACGGCACCCAGCCTCTGTTCGAGCGCGAGGGCGTCGAGGAGGCGTTCCGGTCGGTGCTCTCCCGGCGGGTGGACCTGCCCTCGGGCGGCTACCTGATGATCGACTACGCGGAGGCACTCACCGTCATCGACATCAACACCGGGAGCTTCACCGGGCGCAGTAAGGGTCGCCTGGAGGACACGATCACCAAAGTCAACGTGGAGGCCGCCGACGAGGTGGTGCGCCAGCTCAGGCTCCGCGACATCGGCGGGATCATCGTCATCGACTTCATCGACATGGCGCGGGCCGCGAACCGCGACCAGGTGCTGAAGACGCTGCAGAAGGCGCTCAACGAGGACAAGACCAAGACGTACGTGGTCGAGGTCTCGCCGCTCGGCCTGGTGGAGATGACCCGCCAGAACATCACCGACGGCGTTCGCGAGATCCTCACGAAACGCTGCCCCACGTGTGACGGCGAGGGCGTCGTTGAGTCGGAGGAGACGGTGGCGATCGACATCCTGCGCCAGCTGCGCGTGCTGGCCGCCGACCAGCCGAAGCCGGAGGCATATCTGATCCGGGTCAATCCGAAGGTGGCGCGCAAGCTCCTGGAGGCCGACAGCGGGCTGCGCGAGCTGGAGGAGAGCACCGGCAAGCACTTCCACTTCGAGGGTGGTGACGCGCTCCCGCTCTCGACCTACAAGGTTTCCGAGCAGGGAGGCCGCGAGGAGATCGAGCGCATGGCGTTGCCCTTCGGAGTCGGGGACGAGGTGCTCGTCTCGATCGAGGAGCCCCACATGTACAACGTCAATGATGCGATCGCGAGGGTGGACTCGTATGTCGTCAGCGTCACCGGTGGCGGCCCGCACGTGGGCGAGCGGCGGATGGTCCGCATCGAGGAGGTCGGGCGCTCCGTGGCGACCGCATCGCTCCTCGACGCTCCGGACAACGGCGAGCCCGCCGATGGCGATGCGGCGCAGCTAGAATCCTCGCCCTCCGGCGGCCGGCGCCGCGGTCGCAGAGGCGGCCGCCGACGCTCTACGGCCCCCAGTGGTGAGACGAACGATGGCTGACGAGACCTACGCGATTATCGAAACGGGCGGCAAGCAGTACCGCGCCGAGGCGGGCGCCACGCTGCTGGTCGAGCGCATGGCTGATGACGAGGGCGCGAAGGTGACGCTGCGGCCGGTCATGTACTCCGCCGGCAAGGACGTGATCGCGGCCGGCGCCGATTTGGAGAAGGTCAAGGTGGAGGCCGTTGTCACCGAGCACGTTCGCGGCGAGAAGATCCGCGTGTTCACCTACAAGGCGAAGAAGGGGCAGCGCAAGCGCAAGGGCCACCGCCAGTCGCTGACGAGGCTCGAGGTCACGGACGTCAAGCTGCTGAGCCGCAAGCCCGCGGCAAAGGCCGAGGCGAAGCCCGCCGCCGAGGAGGCCGAGGCCAAGCCGGCGGCGAAGCCCAAGGCCCCGGCCAAGCCGAAGGCGTCCGCGAAGAAGCCGGCGGCGAAGACAACCGCCGCCAAAAAGCCTGCGGCTCCGAAGAAGCCTGCCGCCAAGAAGCCGGCCACGAAGAAGGAGACCGAGTAATGGCTCACAAGAAGGGGCTTGGCTCCTCCCGCAACGGCCGCGATTCGAACCCGAAGATGCTCGGGGTCAAGGTCTTCGCCGGCCAGCAGGTCGGCGGCGGCGAGATCATCGTCCGCCAGCGCGGCACGCGCTTCTACCCCGGCGACGGCACCGGCATCGGCAAGGACCACACGATCTTCGCCACGCGCCCGGGCGTGGTCAAGTTCAAGCGCGCCCGCAAGGGACGCGTCGTCTCGGTCGCCGAGGGCGAGTAGCACCGCCTCCCGGATTGGTCGGCATGCGCATCGCCGCGAAGGGGCTGAAGCTGGCGATAGCCGTTCCCTCGGCCACCTTCCTCCTGGCCCCTGCCACGGCCGGCGCAGGCGTCAAGGTCGACGCGGGCGACAACCACACCTGCGCCGTCAACGAGGAAGGCAAGCTCGCCTGCTGGGGCGACAACGATGACGGTGAGGCCTCGCCGCCAGGGGGCAATTTCAGATCGGTGAGCGCTGGCGACTTCCACACCTGTGGGGTTAAGGTGAACGGCAAGCCCGCGTGCTGGGGCTTTGACGGCGACGGCCAGTCCTCGCACCCCGGAGGCATCTTCGCGTCAGTGAGCGCTGGCCGCCTCCACAGCTGCGGCGTCAGGACCACCGGCAACGTCGCCTGCTGGGGCGACAACGCCGACGGGCAGGCCTCGCCACCTCAGGGCAAGTTCGGATCTGTGAGCGCCGGCAGCTTTCACACGTCCTGCGGGGTGAGGAAGAGCGGCAAGCTCGCCTGCTGGGGCGACGACACCGACGGTCTGGCCTCGCACCCGGTCGGCCGGTTCGAGTCGGTCGACGTTGGTGAGGACCATGCGTGCGGGGTGAGGAAGCGCGGCAAGCTCGCCTGCTGGGGCGCGGACGACCAGGACCAGGCCTCGCCTCCGGAGCGCGCGTTCAGGTCGGTGAGCGCTGGTGATGCTTTTGCCTGTGGCGTAAAGCTCGGTCGCGACCTCCGTTGCTGGGGCCTCGGGAGCGCGGGCCAAACCTCGCCGCCCGGGGGCGAGTTCAGGTCGGTGAGCTCCGGTGGCGAGCACACCTGCGGCGTGAGGCGGCGCGACAGGATTCGGTGTTGGGGCTCCAACAGCGATGGGCAAACCGACGTGCAGCTTCCCTGAGCTGACGCCGGACACCTCTGCCTCAAGTCTGAGGACCCAAACGGGGCTACCGTAGCCCCGTGTTTCACGACAAGGCCAGGATCTGGGTCGAAGGTGGCCGCGGTGGGAACGGCGTCGTGTCGTTTCGCCGTGAGGCGCACGTGCCGCGTGGCGGGCCGGACGGCGGTGATGGCGGACGGGGTGGAGATGTCGTGCTCGTATGCGACGCGTCGCGGCGCGATCTCTCCGCCATGCGGTTCTCGCCGCACATCCGCGCCGGTCGCGGGCGCCACGGCGAGGGCGCGCGGAAGCATGGAGCGCGCGGAGCTGACCGGATCGTGCTCGTGCCCCCGGGGACGACCGTCGAGGGCCTGGACGGCGAGCGCTACGACCTGGTCGAGCCCGGGCAGCGCGCCGTGGTCGCCGAGGGCGGGGGAGGTGGTCATGGCAACAAGCGGTTCGCGAACTCCACCCGCCAGGCTCCCCGGTTCGCCGAGCAGGGCGTCGGGGGCGCATCGGGCTGGATCGAGTTGCAGCTCCGCCTGCTGGCCGACGCGGGCCTCGTCGGGCTCCCGAACGCCGGCAAATCATCCCTCCTCGGCAGGCTCACCCGCGCGGCGCCGAAGGTCGCCGACTACCCATTTACGACCATCGACCCGGTGCTCGGGACGCTCGAGGCCGACGACCGCCAGCTCGTTCTCGCCGACGTTCCGGGGCTGATCGAGGGCGCCGCCGGGGGCGCGGGTCTCGGCGACGAGTTCCTCGCCCACGTGGAGCGCTGCCGCGTCCTCGTCCATCTCGTCGAGGTAGAGCCGCCGGAGGGCTCGCCGCCCCCCGGGCGTGCCTACGAGATCATCCGCGGCGAGCTGGTCTCCTACGGCGCGGGGCTCGACCGGCTGCCCGAGATCATCGTCCTGTCGAAGCGCGACCTGCTGCCGGACGACGAGCTCGCCGCACGTGCGGCCTCATTCCGCGACGCGCTCAGCGGTCAGCCCGAGGTGCTCGCGGTCTCCTCCGCGACGGGTCAGGGACTCGACGAGCTGCGTGCCCGCATCCTCGACGCCGTGCCCTCGGAAGCGCCCTCGCCCGGAGCGGGCGACGCCGGCGCCGACTTCGAGGCCGAGCACATCACCTACCGCCCGGTCGCCCGGCAGGGGTACGCCGTCGAGCGCGAGGGGGAGGGAGCGTTCCGCGTCCACGGCCGCGGCGTGGAGCTTCTGATCGAGCGCCACGACCTCTCCAACCATGAGGCCCTCGCCTACCTGGAGCGGCGCCTCGTCGACATGGGGGTGGTGGCGGCGCTGCGTTCGGCTGGGTTCGAGCCGGGTGATGAGGTCCGGATCGGGGACGAGGCTTTCGAGCTCGATCCGGCGGGGTGAGGGGGGCAAGCAGCCTGCCGGGCAGCTTTGGGGTCAGGCTTAAGCCTGACCCCGCGTGTGCTGGGACGCCTGACCCCGCGTGTGCTGGGACGCCTGATTCCGCGTGTGTCGGGAAGGCTGACCCCGCGTGTGCAAGGGCTGGGGGGTGCGCTACGTATCTTCCCTGTCGTGACCGTGGTTGCGAAATTGGGCTCGTCGATCGTCGCCGGCGACGACGGCGCGCTGCGCGCGGACGTCCTCGACGGGGTGTGCGAGCAGGTCGCGGACCTCCACGCCGCCGAGAACGTCGCGCTCGTGACCTCGGGCGCCGTCGCTTGCGGGATGCGGTTGATGGGGTTGGAGGTCCGGCCCGGAGAGGTCGACGAGCTCCAGGCGGCCTCGGCGGTGGGCCAGGGAACCCTCTTTCGCGCCTACGAGGAGCGCCTAGAGGCCCGCGACGTACACGCGGCGCAGGTCCTCCTGACCTCGTTCGACATGTCCGCGCGGATGCACTACCTGAACGCGCGCCAGACGCTGCGACGCCTGATGGATTGGCGCGTGGTTCCGGTCGTCAACGAGAACGACACAACCGCTACCGACGAGATCACCTTCGGCGACAACGACTTCCTCTCGGCGCAGGTCGCGATCCTCCTCGGAGCCCGGTTGCTGGTGCTCCTCACCGACACTGCGGGCCTGCACACCGCGGACCCGGCGCTCGACCCCGCAGCCGAGCTCGTGGAGGAGGTCGACGACTTCTCGAGCCTCGATTCGCTTCAGATCGGGCAGCGGACATCCGCATTCGGCTCCGGCGGCATGCGCAGCAAGGTCGCCGCCGCCGAGATGGCGAGCGCGGCCGGGATCCCCGTCGTCATTTGCGATGGCACGGAGGCCGGGACCCTCGCTGCCGCCGCGGCCGGCGAGCGGGCCGGGACCAGCTTCACAGCCCATCCCGAGCGCACGCCCTCGTTCAAGCTCTGGTTGCGCTACGCGAAGCCCAGTCACGGCCGGCTGGTCGTCGACGCGGGCGCGGCGCGTGTGTTGCGGGAGAAGGGCTCGAGCCTTCTGCCCGTGGGAATCATCGCGGTGGAGGGTGAGTTCGCGGCGGGGGACGCGGTCGAGGTCGTCTGCGGGTCCGAGGTGGTCGGGAAGGGCATCGCCAACTACTCCGGACCCGAATTGGAGCGGATCAAGGGGCTGCGCTCGGAGGCGGTGCTCGAGCGGATGCCGAACGCCTCCGAGGAGGCCGTCCACCGCGACCACTTCGTGCTCACCTAGCGCCCAAAGCGCCGCCAAACCCACGTAAGGGGTAAGGGGGGTCAGACCCCTTTATAAGGGTCACTCAAGGGGTCTAAATAGGCATCCGCCCCATGCGAGCGTGGGGTTCTTAGCCCAGTCTGCGTCTCAGGCAATCGAAGGAGTCGCAGATGACCTCTCACCTCACATACGTAGCGAATCAGGCCAGGATGAACGACATGCACCGGCGTGCCGCCGAGGCCCGCAGGGCAGCCGTGCTCCCGGCGCGCGAGCAGCGGCGTCGCCCGCTCCGCAAGGCCCTCCGGGTTCTCCGTCCCGCCGGGGCCGCGCGATACTGATGGAGTGCGGGCACGAGCAACGAGCAGCGAGCTGATCGGGCGCTCCGAGGAGCTCTTGGCGCTCGCTGCCGCGCTCGAGCGCTGCTCGCAGGGGGAGGCGGCGACGGTCTTCATCGCCGGAGAGGCGGGCGGGGGCAAGACGCGGCTGACGGCCGAGGCAGCGAGGAGGGCCGAGGGAGAGGGTGCCCGGGTCCTCCTCGGCGAGTGCCTCGCGCTGGCGGAGGGGGAGCTTCCGTTCGCCCCGATAGTCGCTGCCCTTCGCCCCCTGCTGCGCGACCTCCCGCCCGGCGAGCTGGAGTCGATTCCGGGGCACGAGGAGCTCGGCCGGCTGCTGCCGGAACTGGGCGGGCCCCAGGAGGCCCGCTTCGGCGGAGGGTCCGCGCTCCAGGAGCCGCTCGCCCAATCCCGCCTCTTCGAGGTCATGCTGCGTCTGCTCTCGCACCTCGGGGAGAAGGGGCCTGTCGTCCTCGTGATCGAGGACCTGCACTGGGCCGACCGCTCGACGCGCGACTTCATCTCGTTCCTGATCCGCAACGGGCGTGGCGTGCCGCTGCTGGTCGTCTGCACGTACCGAAGCGACGAGTTGCACCGCACTCACCCGCTGCGCCCGTTTCTGGCCGAGGAGGAGCGCCGCGAGCGCGTGGTGCGGATCGACCTCGATCCGTTCACCCGCGAGGAGGTCGCGGCCCTGGTCGAGGCGATCGGGGGTGAGCGCCCCGCGGACGGGGTCGTCAACGACCTGCACCGCCGGTCCGATGGCAACCCGTTCTTCGCGGAGGAGCTCCTCGATGTCTCGGCCGCGGGCGGGGTGATCCCGGCGACGCTGCTCGACGCCCTGATGGTCCGGATCGAGGCCCTGTCAAGCCCGGCACGGGAGACCATCCGCCTGGCCGCCGTCGCCGGTCAGCGCGTGGATCACCGGCTGTTGGCCGAGCTCAGCGAGCTCGCGGGCGGCGAGCTGGATGATGCCCTGCGCGAGTGCGTTGCCCGCAACGTGCTCCTCCAGGACGGCGACGGCCTGAGGTTCAGGCATGCGCTGGTGAGGGACGCCGTCTACTCCGACCTGCTGCCCGGCGAGCGCACAAAGTTCCACGCAGCAGTCGCCGAGGCCCTCAGCGCCGATCCGTCGCTAGCGGGTGCGAAAGGTGAGGCGGCGGTGGCGGAGTCCGCCTACCACTGGTGGGAGGCCCGGCGCCTCCCGGAGGCGCTCTCGGCGGCGGTCGCAGCCGGCAATGCGGCAGAGCGCGTCTACGCCTTCGCCGAGGCACAGGGCCACCAGGAGCATGCGCTCGAGATCTGGGATGAGGTTCCGGACGCCGCGCAGCGGGCGGGATGCGACAAGGCCGTGCTGCTCGGCCGTGCAGCCGAGAGCGCGAACCTCGCGGACTACAGCGGTCGTGCGCTCGCCCTGGCGCGAGAGGCCGTGAACATGATCGACGCCGAGGCGGAGCCGGTCCGCGCCGCCCTCCAGCATGAACGGCTGGGCCGCTACCTCTGGGTATCCGGATACTCCGACGAGGCACTCGAGGCCTACCACCGCGCCGTGGAGCTGATGCCCGCCGAGCCCGCCACCGCCGAGCTCGCACGGGTGCTCGCGGCGCGTGGGCAGATCCTGATGCTGCGCGGCCAGCCCGAAGAATCGCGCGCGGTGTGCCAGCGTGCGATCGAGGTCGCTCGCGCCGCGGGTGCGCGCGCCGAGGAGGGGCACGCCCTCAACACGCTCGGCACGGATGTTTCCCATCTGGGCGACCGCGCGCAGGGGATCGTGCACCTCACCGACGCGAGCGAGATCGCTGAGGAGCTCGAATGGATCGATGAGATCGGGCGCTGCTTCGTGAACCTGGCCGAGGAGATCGGGTGGGACGGGCGCATCGCCGAGGGCGTCGAGATGACGCTGAAGGGCGTGGCACGGATGGGTGAGCTGGGTGCCGGCTCGTACCGACACTACCTCGAGACCGAGGCGGCGCTGCGCCTGGTGTGGCTGGGGCGGCTGGCGGAGGCCGACGAGCTGATCCGGGCCGTCCGCGCAGCATCCCCCAGGGGTATGAGCGCCGCGCAGCTGGGCGGAGCTGAGGCCGAGCTCGCCATGGCCCGGGGCGACCTCGGCGCGGCGAGGGGGAGCCTGGCCGAGGCACGCGCGGGCGTGGGACCCACCCGTGACGCGATGTTCTTCGCCCCGGTGGTGGGCCTGGAGGTGGAGCTCGCCATCCTTCTCGGGGAGCCGGCCGATGCGGCGGAGATCCTGGAGCTCGCGCTCGCGGAGATCGCCGGCCAGGAGTACGAGTTCAGCGTGGCAAGGCTCTATGCCCGTGGGGTCTGCGCCTACGCCGACCTCGCCGAGCGCGCCCGAGCGCTCTCGGACGGTGCGGCGGCGGCTGCTGCCGAGGAGGGGGCAGCGCGCACCCTGGAGCGCTTCAGAGGCGTGCTCGACCCCCCGCGATATCCGCTTGGCGAGCCGGTCGCGATGGCGGTCGCGTACGGACACCTCGCGGCGGCGGAGGAGATCAGGGCGCACGGCCGCAGCGACCCCGACGCCTGGAGCCTTGCGGCTCAGGCGTGGGGGCAGCTGTCGTTTGAGCTCGAACGCGCTTACGCGCGTTTACGCCAGGCCGAAGCGACGGTCGCAGGCAAGGGTGACCGCAACGATGCAGCGGCGCTGGTGCGCGCGGCGGCCGCGGCGGCCCGGACGAGCGGTGCCGACGGGCTGCTGGAGCGAGTCGCTGCGTTCGCCCGCGCCGCCCGTCTGCCGATCCCGGAGGACCCATCAGTCGACGGCGAGGCGCCGGACTCGCCGAGTTCGGACCTCGAGCGCCTGGGGCTGACGGCCCGCGAGTTGGAAGTGCTGGTCCTCGTTGCCGACGGCCGGACGAATCGCGAGATCGGCGAATCGCTGTTCATCGCCGAGAAGACGGCCAGCGTCCATGTGTCGCGCATACTCGGCAAACTCGGTGTGCGCGGCCGCGTCGAGGCTGCCACGGCTGCCCAGCGGCTTGGAGTGCGAGCGCCGGGCGAGAAGGACTAGAGGCGGTAGGTCACCAGGGCCGACGCGACGTCCGTCCCATCCTGGCCGGTCACGCTCACCTCGATCACCGTGATCGACCCGCGCCGAAGCACCCGGGCGTCCGCGGCGACGCCCTGCCCGCGCGCGGGGGAGAGGAAGTTGACCGTGAGGGCAACGGTGGACGCCTTCGGGCGCGCGGGAACCTCCGCTCCCGCCCAGGCGGCGGTCGCCGCCGCCGTGTCGATTAGCGAGCTGATCGCGCCCCCGTGGACTGTGTCGCCCATGGTCGGCAGATAGTCGCCGTAGGGCATCGTCAAGCGTGCACGGCCCGCCCCGATCTCGTCGATCGCAATGCCGAGATGCTCGACGAACGGTGAGTTCTCGAGCCAGCCCCGGGCGAGCGCGGAACCGGGGTCAGGGCTGTCCTCGCTGGCCTCCATGGCCGCGACGATACCCGCCCCGGCGCTCTCGGCGGCCGTCGTTACCCTTCCTCGGAATGGCCGCTACCGAAACAACGGTCCAGGGCGCCTGCGCCGCCGCCAAGCACGCCGCGGTTGACCTCGCGCGTGCCGACACGTCCACCAAGGACCGGGCGCTCGAGCGCATCGCCGAACTGCTGGAGAAGCGCACCGACGAGATCAGTGAGGCGAACGCGGGCGATCTCGCCGACGAGCGCGCCGCCGGCCTCACGCCGGCGCTCCGGGACCGGCTCACGCTGACCGCGGAGCGGATCGCCGGCATCGCCGACGGTGTGCGGGCCGTGCTCGCGCTGCCCGATCCGGTCGGTGAGCTTCTGGAGGAGCGTACGCTGGAGAGCGGCCTGCTGCTGCGCAAGCTGCGCGTCCCCCTGGGCGTGGTCGCGGTGGTCTACGAGGCGCGCCCGAACGTCACGATCGACTGCGCGGCGCTCTGCATCAAGTCGGGAAACGCCATCGTCCTGCGGGGCTCGAGCTACGCGCAGCGGTCGAACGCGGCGCTGGCAGCGATCGTCGCCGAGGGGCTGGAGGCGGCCGGGCTGCCCGCCGGCGGCGTGCAGCTCGTGGCGGGCGGCCGGGAGGACCTCGCCGAACTCGCGACCCAGGAGGGCGTCGTGGACCTCGTGATCCCACGGGGGGGCGAGGCCCTCAAGGAGGCGCTCAAGTCGGTCGCGACCGTGCCCGTCATGTACGCGGCCGCCGGCAACTGTCATGTGTACGTCCATTCGGACGCCGACCTGGACATGGCGCGGCAGGTCGCCTACAACGCGAAGGTCGACCGCCCCGGGGTGTGCAACTCGGCGGAGACGCTGCTGGTGAACGCCGAGGTGGCGGCCGACCTGCTCCCCGCCCTGCTGGGCGAGCTGCACGACGCCGGCGTCGAGCTGGTCGGGGATGAGCGCGCGCGCTCGGTGGCGGGCGGCACGCCGGTGGGGGAGGCCACCGAGGCGGACTGGGACACGGAGTACCTCGACCTGAAGATGGTGGTCGGCGTGGTTGATTCGCTGGACGAGGCGGTCGAGCACGTCAATCGGCACGGCACCGGTCACTCGGAGGCGATCATCACCTCCTCCGGCGAGAGCGCGGACGCGTTCACGGGCGGCGTGGACGCGGCTGCGGTTTACGTCAATGCCTCCACTCGCTTCACGGACGGCTTCGTCTTCGGGATGGGCGCCGAGATCGGCAACTCAACCCAGAAGCTTCACGCCCGCGGCCCGATCGGCATGCGGGAGCTGACCACCACCAAGTACGTGCTGACCGGCAGCGGCCAGGTTCGCTGAGGGTGGCCCTTGGCGTACTCGGCGGAGCCTTCAACCCGCCGCACATCGGGCATCTGGTGCTCGCCCAAGAGGCGGCGGCGCAGCTTGGGCTCGACCGGGTGGTGCTGGTGCCGACCGGCCGGGCGCCGCACAAGGAGATCGCCGAGGACCCCGGGGCGGCCTTGCGCCTGGAGTTGACCGAGGTGGCGGCCACGGCGAACGGGCTGTTCGCGGTCTCCGACTTCGAGTGCAGGCGGGCCGCCGACGACGAGGATCCCTCCTACACGGTGCGGACCCTCGAGCACCTGCGGGAGCGCGCCGGCGAGCTTCGCCTGCTGATGGGCGCCGACGTAGCGGCGCACCTCGACGAGTGGCACGAGCCGGAGCGGGTGCTGGAGCTCGCGAGGGTCGGCATCGCCACGCGGCCGGGCACGGAGATGGATGAGGCGGAGGCGACGCTGGATCGGCTGGGCGGCGGCGACCGGGCCGACGTGGTCCGGATGCCCGAGTTGGGGATTTCGTCGACGCGCATCCGCCGGCGGGTTGCCCAGGGGCGCCCGGTCCGCTACCTGGTGACGGACGGGGTCCTCGAGATGATCGAGGCGGAGGGGCTCTACCGATGAGTCGTGACCAACCCGCGCGCGAGCCCGCAGCGGAGGCGGGCGCGATGCCGTCCGAGGAGCTGGCCCGGGTGCTGGCAGAGATCGTCGGGAACAAGCTGGGCGAGGACATCGTGGCGCTTGACGTGAGCGCGCTCGTCGGGTACACGGACGTGCTGATCGTGTGCACCGCTCGCAACGAGCGCCAGGCTAAGGCGATCCACGACGAGGTCCGTGAGCGGATGAAGCACGAGCACGGGCGGCTGCCCGCCACGGTGGAGGGCGAGACGGACGCGCGCTGGGTATTGATGGACTACCTCGACTGCGTGCTCCACGTGTTCGTGCCGGAGCTCCGGGAGCGGTACCGGCTTGAGGTTCTCTGGGGCGAGGCGCCCCCCGTGCCCCTATAGCTTTTGCGGCCAATGGAGCGGGTTTGCGTGATCGGGGCCGGGTCGTCGGGCATCGCGTCGTGTCAGGTCCTCGCCGATCGAGGGATCGACTTCGACTGCTTCGAGCGAGGGTCGGAGGTCGGAGGCAACTGGCGATACGAGAACGACAACGGGATGTCGTCCGCCTACCGGTCTCTGCACATCAACACCTCGCGGCGGCAGATGGAGTACGCGGCGTACCCGATGCCGGACGACTATCCGGACTATCCGCACCACACCCAGATCGCCGCCTACTTCGACCACTACGTGGACCGCTTCGGCTTCCGCGACCGGATCCGGTTCCGAACGACCGTGACGGCTGTCGAGCCGGCCGAAGGCGGAGGGTGGGACGTTGCGACCGACGATGACGAGACGCGCCGGTACGGGGCGGTGCTGGTGGCAAACGGACACCACTGGGAGCCGCGCTGGCCCGAGCCGCCGTTTCCGGGCGAGTTCGACGGAGTGCAGATGCACGCGCACGACTACCGCACCTCCGAGGGTTGCGAGGACCGCAACGTACTCGTCCTCGGGATCGGCAACTCGGCGTGCGATATCGCGGTGGAGACCTCGCGCGTCTCGCGGATGACCTACCTGGCGATGCGCCGCGGGGCCTACGTGATCCCCAAGTACCTCAACGGCCGGCCCACCGACGAGCTCGGGGGCGAGCTGGCGAGCAGGCTGCCGCTCTGGCTCACCCGCGCGCTGTACGGGCGCGCGCTGAGGACGGCCGTCGGCGAGCCCACCCAGTACGGCCTGCCGGAGCCGGACCACAAGCTCGCCGAGGCGCATCCCACCATCTCCTCGGACCTGCTGCCGCGCATCGGCCACGGACGGATTGCGGTCAAGCCGAACATCGAGCGGCTGGAGGGTGACTCGGTGCGCTTCGCCGACGGCTCCACCGAGCCGATCGACCGGATCGTCTACTGCACGGGCTACAAGATCATCTTCCCGTTCCTTTCCGAGGAGCTGGTCAGCGCCGTCGAGAACCGGATCCCGCTCTACCGGCGGGTAGTCCATCCAGGGCTCGATGGGCTGTACTTCATCGGGCTGGTTCAGCCGCTCGGCGCGATCATGCCGATCGCCGAGGAGCAGTCGAAGTGGGTGGCCGATCTGATCCTGGGCGAGGCGGCACTGCCGGACCGCGGGCGCATGGAGCAGGCGATCGAGCACGACGATCGCAAGGTCGCCAGGCGCTATGTGGCATCCAAGCGCCACACGATCCAGGTGGACTTCCGCCCCTACATGCGCGCCATCGAGCGCGAGCGCAGGCGCGGCCGGGACCTAGCCCGTTCGCGGTAGCTCGAAGATCCGAAGCGTCATCCCGAGGTCGGTGGTGCCCTCGCCGGCCTCGCGCATGCCGAGCCGGTTCGCCACCGCCGCAGACGCGGCGTTGCCCGGGGAGATCAGGCTGACGACCCGGTCGGGCGCGTGGTGTTCGAAGGCGCAGGCGATGGCCAGGCCGGCGCCCTGCGTCGCGTGCCCGCGGCCGCGGAAGGGAGCTCGGAGGGTCCAGCCGATCTCGGTCTCGCCGAGCACGGCGGGCATGAAGTTCGGGTACCAGGCGCCGACCCAGCCCACCGGCGCGCCCTCCCCGGCCGGGATCGCACCCCAGAGGCCGAAGCCGTGCTCGTCCCAATGGTGTAGCTGCTTGGCGAGGCTCTCCGCGGCCGCCTTGGCAGGGTCGGGGTCCTCGCAGACACGGAGTGCTTCCCAGACGGTCGGGTCGGACCAGATGGCGGTGTAGGCGTCGGCGTCGGCCTCGGTGGGGCGGCGCAGGGTGAGGCCCTCGGTTTCGATCAGCTCGGGGTAGGACAAGCGCCGATCCTGGCAAATGCACCGGCCGGCGGTCCGTCCGGTGCCCCACCTAGCGTTCCGCCCATCGTCCCGGCACGATTCAAGAGATCGCTGCTCGGCTACAAACGGGCCGAGGTGGACGCCGCCGTCGCCGAACTGGAGGCGCTGACCGAGCTTCAGGACGCCGAGGTCCAGGCGCGGGGGCTGGAGCTGGCGGCACGCGGGCAGCGGATCGAGGAGCTGGAGCGCGTCGCGACGAGGCTGAGCGAGCGGGTGGTGGAGCGTGAGGGCGAGCTGAGGCAGCTTCGCGCAGAGCTGGCTCGGGTAAGCGGCGCCGGCGACGCGCAACTCGCGACGATGACGGCGCTGATCGGGGAGCTCGAGGAGGTGCGCCGCACCGCTCGCGGGCAGGCCACGCGGATCAGGCTCGGCGCGCTGCGCGAGGCGGCTGAGCTGAGCGAACGGGTTGCGGAGATGACGAAGCGGCCGGGGGGCATGAGGGAACGGATGCTGGAGGCGCTGACCGACGCGATCTCCCGGATCGGCGTGGACGGGGGGGAGCCCGATGAGATGGCGGCACACGCCGTGGATGCCGGCTCGAGCGGTCACGGCGAGCTCGACGCCCCCAACCTCTTCAACGGGCTGATCGAGGTGGAGATCGGCCCGCTCCGGGACTTCTCTCAGCTCGTCGGCTTCGAGGACGCCGCGAAGTCGATCGGGGCGACCGCGGACATCGCGGTCACGCGCTTCTCCGAAGGCCGGGCGACGCTGGAGCTCTCGCTGGCCGAGCCCGTCGCGCTCCTGCGCGAGCTCGAGGAGCGCTGCGACCTCGAGCTCGTGATCCGCGACATGCGCGCGGACCGCCTGGTGCTCGACGTGGGCGAGTAGCCCCACTTCCGGCACACACACTCGGCACGTTGGAAGCCTTGTTGGGTGCACGGGATGAGAACATGTGTTCGTGTCATCGGATCACCCAAACCACAAAGGCAACGTGGCCGAGGCGGCGGTCGCCTTCCACGCCACACGCCTCGGAATCCCCGTCTTCACTCCGCTCACAGAGCACTGTCGGTACGACCTTGTGCTGGAGCTGGGTGGGCGTC
Source organism: uncultured Solirubrobacterales bacterium (assembly GCA_963807385.1). GTDB lineage: Bacteria > Actinomycetota > Thermoleophilia > Solirubrobacterales > 70-9 > JBDTSW01. Next base: position 907,456 of record CAWEBQ010000002.1, on the reverse strand, counting down.
TGCGACGTGAACGTATTACACGGATGACGAGATCGACGCCGTTGCGGCTACTGCGAGGCGCTCGACTGCTGTTACCCCCTACCGATGGAGCGAATCGGTGACCGCTGCAGCATCCAACTCAGGCTCTCGCCGCCGAAGAACCACCAGCGCGCCTCGATAGAATGGGCCCGGAACTACGAGCTCGGGGCTGTAGCTCAGTTGGAAGTAGCGCCTGCGTGGCACGCAGGAGGTCGCCGGTTCGAGTCCGGCCAGCTCCACTCCCCTCAAGTGGGCGACGCCGAGGAGGTGGGCGCCCACGAGTTCCGCAATCTCTTTGGGCACTTCATGCAGCGTGCCCACGCCGGCGAGAGCTTCCTGATCACCCGCCGCGGCAAGCCGTACGCCCGCCTCATCGCCGCCTTCGATCAGCCCGAGCTCATCGAGTCCGCGCTCCGGCTCTAGACCGCAGCCTCCGGCGCGCTCTCCCGCCCGGCCAGGCTCCGCTCCCGCGCGAGCAGGAACAGCGGGAACGTCACGCTCACCGCGATCAGGAACGAGCCCGCGAGGTAGATCCACAGGTGGCGGATTCCGATTCGCCTGGCCTCGACGACCATGAAGACGAAGGCCGCGATGAGCATGAACAGAAGGTCGTTCGAGATCGACGCGGCCGCGGCGTTGTCGTACATGCCGGCGATGAACCCACCGAGGCCGTCGTTGCCCTCCTCTCCGAAGAACCTGATGTTCTGCGACCACGTGGCGACGAGCGCGCCGAACGCGATCAGGGCATAGATCCAGCACAGAGTCTTGCTTCGCATCCGCCCACACTAGTCTTGGCCGCATGAAGCAAGTCGCCGACGAGGTCTGGCACCTCAACACCTTCTTCCTCCCCAACGGGGTAAACGCCTACCTCGCGGGGGACGTCCTGATCGACGCGGGCACGAAGCGCTCCGGCAAGGGCATCCTCAAGGACCTCAGCGGGCACTCCGTCGCAGCGCACGCCCTCACCCACGCGCACCCGGACCACCAGGGCGCCTCGCACGAGGTCTGCACCACGCTGGGCATCCCCTACTGGGTGCCCGAGGGCGACGTCGAGCCCGCCGAGAACCCCGCCCTCATCGGCGAGCGCCAGCCCGACCACTTTCTCGCCCAGTTCTTCGCTCGCATCTTCACCGGGCCCGCCCACAAGGTCGACCGCGTCCTCGTCGATGGCGACGAGGTCGCCGGCTTCAAGGTCATCGCCGCGCCCGGCCACTCGGCGGGACACGTCGTCTACTGGCGCGAGTCCGACGCCGTGCTCATCCTCGGCGACGTGCTGAACAACATGGACGTTGTCACGGGGATCCCGGGCCTGCGCCTCCCCAAAGATTTCCTCACCCCGGATCCCGACACCAACCGCGGCTCCGCAAAGAAGCTGGCCGCCCTCGAGCCCAAGCTCGTCCTCTTCGGCCACGGCGCGCCGCTGCGCGACACGAAGAAGTTCGTCGACTTCCTGGACGGCCTGCCCGAGTAGGTCCGCCTGACCGGCAGCGGGCCGTGTGTATCCTTTGTCACGAGAGGTCTGAGGGCTCACCTGATTGGACGCCTCCGCATTCGTGAGAACGGTCCGCCGGTTGCCCGCTTAGACACCCCCAGCGCCACTCCTCAATGGACGATCACGGTCTGAACGGCCGCGATCCGGACTGCGAAGCCAGCGAGGCTTCGAGAAGGAGGGCCCAGGATGGAGCAAGACGCGACTGCCGTGCCGGCACGGCACCGGTTCCCCGACCCGCTCGCGCGCCCGAGGCCGGGTACCGACATGCGCAGCGTCCAGTATCCGCTGGTCGATCGGCTGGCCACAGTGTTCGTGGTTGCCGTGCCGCCGGCGATGCTGGTGCTCGCGATCGTGTTCAGCTGGGGCGGCCTGTTGAACCCTTCTGACCTGCTCGTGATGACGATCACCTACCTCCTCACGGTTATTGGGATCAGCGTCGGCTTTCATCGGCTGTTCACGCACCGCAGCTTCCAGGCCCGCAGGCCCGCGAGGGCCGTCCTGGCCATCCTCGGCTCAGCAGCCGCAGAGGGACCCGTGATCGAGTGGGTGGCGACCCACCGCCAGCATCACTGCTACTCAGATCAGGAAGGGGACCCTCACAGCCCGCACGCCGGGCACTCCGGTGGCTTCCTGGGCTCGCTTCGCGGCCTCGGCCACGCCCATCTCGGATGGATGTTCGGCAGCCCGGAACGGGCCGACGAGAGCCGCTACGCCAACGACCTGCGGGCCGATCCGATGATGCGCTTCCTCAACAGGATGTTCGTCGTCTGGGTCCTCCTCGGCCTAGCGGTCGCGTTCGCGCTGGGGCTGGCGTTGACCGGGACGGTGGCAGGCGGCCTGACGGGCATGCTCTGGGGCGGTGCGGTTCGCATCTTCCTTCTGCACCACGCCACGTTCTCGATCAACAGCCTCTGCCACTTCTTCGGTCGCCGGCCCTACGAGACGGGGGACGAATCGCGAAACCTGGCCTGGCTTGCGCTTCCCACCATGGGAGAGGCCTGGCACAACAACCACCACGCCTTCCCGACCTCCGCCCGGCACGGCCTCGGCCGCGGCCAGCTGGATCCTGCGGCGGGCCTGATCCGGCTGCTCGAGCGCACGGGCTTGGCCTGGGACGTCGTCCGAATCAGCCCGCAGCGGCTCGCCAGGGAGCGGCGGGATGTCTGACTCGGAGCCTGAGCATGGCGACGATGCCGAGACCGTGGAGGCGGACGATAAGCGCGACGGAACGCTGCGCGAGGACATCTCCCGGGAGATGGTCGGCCTCTACAAGCGCTTCTCGGGGAAGGGCCCGGTTCGGTGTCACACCTACCTGCAGCGCGAGCTGGTCACGGTCGTTCTGGGCGGGGGCTACACCGCGAGCGAGCAAACGCTGTTCGAAGACGGCAAGTGGCACGAGGTCCGCGAGGCGCGGCAGACCTGGCAGGACACCATGCAGGAGCGGTTTGTCGGGATGATTGAAGAGCGGACGGGGCGGGACGTCGTGGCGTTCATGAGCGCCAGCCATCAGGACCCCGACCTCTCGGTGGAGCTCTTCGTGCTCGCCACCGGGCCATAGATCCCGCAATTTGCGGTTAGGGCGCTGTGGTCAGCATCCATTAGTGCGGATCGGTGCTAATCCTGACCACTCGGCACATAGCTCCAACACGAAAGGGGGAGACTATGGGCCTTGCGCAAGCACAAAGCGACGTCACGGGGCTGATCCGCTCCCGAGCGGCGTTTGACGCAATTGAGGACCGGATCGGGGACGCCCCCGGTTTGGACGATGACGAGCGCGCTGCGCTGTGGCTCTACGCATGGTCGCGTCAGGGTCGCCGGTGGCAGCGGAGCACCGCCAGTGAGCTCCTTCATTGGGTCGGAGGCCGTGCTTAGTTCGGAGCCTCGACGTCGACTTGGCTGAACGGGCTGCCCGGTGCAGCGCCTACCCGTTTCCCTCGACCACGACCGGGGTGCCGTGCCGCGGGGCCATCGTGATCCCCCGCATCACGACCGGGTCCAGGTCTGGGCGAACCGGCCGCAGCTTCACTCTGCTGGCGACGACGCGGATCACCTCAACCATCTCGGCCTTCGCCAGGGCCGCGCCGATGCAGTGCCTGATCCCGCCACCGAAAGGCAGCCAGGAATACGACTTGGCCCGGCCGTCAAGGAACCGCTCGGGGCGAAACTCGCCGGCTGCCGGGTAAAGATCCTCGCGGCGGTGCACCAGCGCGATCGCCGGGTACACCCTGATCCCGGCGGGCAGCTCCCAGCCCGCGACCACCCGCGGTGCCCTCAGGGTCCGCTCGGCGGCGTCGATCACTGGGCGCACCCGCAGCGTCTCGGTCACGACCGCCTCCAGGTATTCGTCGCTCCCGCCCTCGAGCTCCTCGCGCAGCCGGGTCAGGCTCTCGGGGTTGTGCAGCAGCAGGTCGAAGGCGAAGGCGAGCCCGGTGGCGGTGGTCTCGTGGCCGGCGGCGAGCATGGTCATCAGCTCGTCGCGGAGCTCGACGTCGCTCATCCGCTCGCCCGCCTCGTCGCGCGCCCGCAGCAGCAGCGAGAGCACGTCGGTGCGCTCGTCGAGGTCCTCCGCCAGGCGCCGCTCGGCAATCTCCTCGTAGATCAGCGCGTCGGAGGCAGCGAGCCGTCGCCTGAGCTTTCCGCCGGGGCTGAACCGCCCGAGGTCTCGCCGCACGAACGCCGGCGTGAACAGAAAGGCCCCCATGTCGATGACGGCGAGCAGTGCCTCGCGAAGCCGCTCGACCCGGGCCGGCTCGGTGACGCCGAACACGGCCCGGCAGATCACCTCGAAGGTCAGCGCCCGCATCCGCTCGCGGATCGGGAACTCGGCGCCCGTCCGCCAGCCTGCCACCTCCGCCTCGGCGACGTCCCGGATGACCGCCCTGAAGCTCTCGACCGCCGAGCCCTGGAACGGCGGCAGCAGGAGCTTCCGCTGTCGCAGGTGCTCCGGACCGTCCAGCACCAGCACTGACCGCTCCCCGAGGATGGAGGCGAGCGGTGCGTTCGCCTCGCCCGCGTGCAGGTCCGATTGGTCGCCCGTGAACATTTCGCGGATGGCATCCGGCTCGGCGACGTAGACGCCCTCGCCGAAGACCAGATAGCGCACGGTGAACACGTTGCCGTAGCGGTGCTGCCAGTCGAGCAGGGTCTCCAGCGGCCGCCGCAGGAACCTCGCCGTGTGGACGGCGGCCGGGCCCCGGGGACCCGGGGGGAGCCCAGCCCGCCCGCCGGGCGCACTCGCCGCCTCTCGGATGCTCGCGCTCTCCACGGTCACGCCGTCGGCGCGCGCTCCGCGCCCAGCGCGACGCGCGATCGCGGATCCGTCCGCCTGCGCACCCTCCGGGCCGCGCCGGAGAACTGGAGGTCGGCAGCGGTCGCAAAGTCTTCCTCGTCCTCGCGAAGGGCCGGCAACAGGTGCGCCAGCCTGACCAACAGCCCCATCAACAGCAGCATAACCCGCCGCCCCTCCACTCCCGCTGCGCACACCTGACCCGCGGCTCCGCCGCGGGCAATCGACGCTGCTCCCGCCGTCGGGGGTGCGGGGGCTCGCGGCAGCGCCGGGTAATTTGTGGGCGTGGAGAAGTACGACCCACAGGAGATCGAGGGCCGCTGGCAGGCGGTCTGGGAGTCGGAGAAGACCTGGGAGGTGCCCAACCCCGGCGACCCCGGCTTCGATGAGTCAGTGCCCAAGGACTACGTGCTGGAGATGCTGCCCTACCCGTCGGGCGAGCCGCATATCGGCCACTTGAAGGTCTATTCGGTGGGCGACGCGATCGCGCACTTTCGCCGCCGCCTCGGCCGTCGGGTCATTCACCCGATGGGCTACGACGCGTTCGGCCTGCCCGCGGAGAACAACGCGATCAAGACGGGCGAGCACCCTCGGGATGCCACCGAGGCGTCGATCGCCGAGTTCCGCCGCCAGTTCCGCACCTGGGGCGTCTCGCTCGACTGGTCGCGCGAGATCGCCACCTGCGACCCCACCTACTACCGCTGGACGCAGTGGCTCTTCCTCCGCTTCTTCGAGCGGGGCCTCGCCTACCGCACCGACGCGCCCGTCCAGTGGTGTCCGGTGGACCAGACCGTGCTCGCCAACGAGCAGGTGATCGACGGCAAGTGCGAGCGCTGCGGCTCCGAGGTCGTCTCGCGAAAGCTCGAGCAGTGGTGGTTCAAGATCACCGACTACGCCGAGCGCTTGCTCGCCGACTTCGACCAGCTCGAGAAGTGGCCCGAGTACGTGGTGACCATGCAGCGCAACTGGATCGGCCGCTCCGAGGGCGCCGAGGTCACGTTCCGCTGCTCCGAGCTCGACCTCGACTTCCCCGTCTTCACCACCCGGCCCGACACCCTGTTCGGCGCCACCTTCTTCGTGCTCGCGCCAGAGCACCCGGAGGTCGAAGGCCTCGCCGCGGGCACCGAGCACGAGGCTGCCGTAAGCGAGTATGTGGACGAGGTCATCCGCTCCTCAGCCGAGGAGCGTGGCGCCGAAGACAGGCCCAAGACCGGCGTTCCGCTCGGCCGGACGGTCACCAACCCGGCGAACGGCGAGGAGATCCCCGTCTTCGTCGCCGACTACGTGCTGACCGACTACGGGACCGGCGCCCTGATGGCCGTTCCCGCGCACGACGGTCGCGACCACGCCTTCGCCAAGGCCTTCGACCTCGAGATCCGCGAGGTCGTCTCCGGTGGTGAGGACGTCCAGGCAGAGCCGTACCTCGGCGACGGGCCGCTCGTCAACTCGGGGCGCTTCGACGGCGAGAACAACCGCGAGGCCTACAAGGGGATCGTCGACTGGCTGGCGGCGGAGGGGAGGGGGGAGACCTCGGTCAACTACCGCCTCCGCGACTGGCTGCTCTCGCGCCAGCGCTACTGGGGCTGCCCGATCCCGATCGTTCACTGCGGAGCCTGCGGCCTGGTGCCGGTGCCCGACGACCAGCTCCCGATCGAGCTGCCGGACATCGAGGACTACACGCCCAAGGGCAAGAGCCCGCTGGCCTCGGTTCCGGAGTGGGTCGAGACCACCTGCCCCAGGTGCGGCGGGCCCGCGAAGCGCGATACGGACACCATGGACACCTTCGTTGACTCCTCCTGGTACTACCTGCGCTACCTCGATCCGCACAACGCGGAGGCTCCCTGGAGCCGCGAGGCAGTGGACTACTGGATGCCGGTCGACCAGTACATCGGCGGAGTCGAGCACGCGATCCTCCACCTGCTGTACTCGCGCTTCTTCTGCAAGGCGCTCACGGACATGGGACACCTGGACGTCCAGGAGCCGTTCGTGAACCTCTTCGCGCAGGGGATGATCACCCGGGACGGCTCGAAGATGTCCAAGTCGAAGGGCAACACGGTCAACCCGCGCGAGTACGTCGAGCGCTACGGCGCCGACGCCTGCCGTACCTACATCTGCTTCATCGGCCCGCCCGATCGAGAGGCCGACTGGACCGACCAGGGCCTGGAGGGGGTGCAGCGGTTCCTCTCCCGGCTCTGGCGCTTGAAGGAGGAGGTCCTCGAGCGCACCCAACCCGGGCCGGACCCGGATCCCGCGGCGACGGACGGCGATGCGCGCGAGCTGCTGGCCAAGGCGCACTGGGCCATCGACAAGGTCACCCAGGATTTCTCGAACAACTTCCAACTCCACACCGCCATCGCGGCGGTGATGGAGCTGGTCAACGAGGCCTACCGCCTGAAGGACGGTCTCTACGGCTCGGCCGAGGGCGACGGCGTGGTGCGGTTCGCAACCGCGACCGCGGCGTCGCTGATCTTCCCGTTCGCGCCCCATCTCGGCGCCGAGGCGTTCCAGGCGATCCGCTCCCAGCGTGTATGGGAGACCCCCTGGCCGGAGGCCGACCAGGGCCTGCTTACCAGCGACACCTTCACCCTGGTAGTCCAGGTCAACGGCAAGCGCCGAGACCAGATCGAGGCCGCCGAGGGCACGCCGGCGGAGGAGCTACTGCGCCTCGCGCGCGAGTCCGAGGGCGTTAAGCGCCACCTCGACGGCGGCGAGATCGTCAAGGAGATCGTCGTGCCGGGCAAGCTCGTGAACCTGGTCGTCCGGTAGCCGTACCCCCGGTTCTGCTAGAAAGCGCACCGTGCTGGTCAGGCGCTTTGACGAGGCGGCCGTGGTGGACGTGCACCGCCTCCGCTCGCACCTGCTGATGGATGCCGGGGACCTCGGTTCCCGCCACTGCTCGGTGACCTGGCTCGAGGTGCCCGCGGGCGCCTCCGAGGAGCTGCGCTCCCACGAGGAGGCCGAACAGGTCTACGTCGTGGTCGGGGGGACTGGCACGATGGCGGCCACCGGCGACACCCAGAGGCTCGCCGCCGGCGACCTGGTTCTGATACCTCCCGCCACGGACCACGCGGTCGCCAACGACGGCGACACGGTGCTCGCCCTCGTATCGGTTCAGTCACCAGCGGTCTCCGCCGACGAGCTCTACAGCCGGCGGTTGGCCACTCAGGCCGCGGGCTACGACGACGAGGACTACGAGTAGTCGCGGTCCGGCAGTCGCGGTGACCGCCCTCGCACGCATAGCAAGCCCCACGGAGGGTGTTGCCCGGTTGGGACCAAGGGGTTCTGGCCGGACGGGTCAACCTGCGCGATCGTGGTTCCACGATGGAAGCCACAACGAACCACCCTCGAGCCCACCTGGCCAGGATCGCTGCCGTCGCTGCCCTCGTGATCGTCACCGTGCTGACCGCGCTGGCGGTGATCCAGGGCCGCGCGTCCGACGCGACGGCATCGACGCCGGAGTTTCCAGGCGCCCACTACATCAGCGCGGAGGAATGCCCGGAGGCGACGGCCCGGTTCGTCGAGCTGGGGCTGGCGCCGCCCGAGACCTTCACGCCCGGCTGCCCGGTCAACCCGAGGAAGCTGGGCCGTGACCTCGCGGATGGCCTCAACAGCTCAGCCCGGTTGACCGTGACGGCGGCCGGGTAGCTCGCCTTCGATGAAGCCCGCGAACCCGCTGCTGGCCATCGCGTTGACCCTGGTGATCTCGGCGGTGCTGATCGCGGTTGTGCTTCTCACGACGTAGTGAGCTGCGGCGACCCCGGTACTGATTAGGCGCGATCCGCGTGCCTCCTGTGGGCCGCGCGGGGTCAGGCTTGAGGCGTGCCTGTATTCAGCCGAGCTCAGCTCCTCGTATACGGGGCGGTTGCCGTCGCGGTGCTGCTCGTCGGTGCCCGATGGGTTCGCGACGCCGGGGAGAGCGGCTCCGTAGCCACCGGCGCCGCCTACGCGTCGGGCGGGGAGGACCCGGCGGCGGGCGGTGCGGAGGAACCCGGGGCTCGTTCGCCGTGTCGGCCGGCGGCGGGGACCTCGTGGTTCACGTTGCCGGGGCCGTGCGGGACCCGGGGGTCTACCGCCTCCCCGAGGGCTCCCGTGTAACCGACGCCCTCGAGCGCGCGGGCGGTGCCAGGGCCGGGGCGGATCCCGACAATGTAAATCTCGCCGCGACCCTCGCCGACGGCCAGCAGGTGGTGATTCCGGGCAGGGCGCTGGGGGCAGCCGGCGCGGCGCCCGGCGATTCCGTGGCCGACGGGCCGATCAGCCTCGGCTCCGCGACCGTTGAGCAACTCGACACGATCGACGGCATCGGCCCCGTGACGGCGCAGAGCATCCTCGACTTCCGCGACGAGAACGGAGGGCTCTCCTCCATCGACGAGCTCGACCAGGTCAGCGGGATCGGACCGGCGACCATGGAGGCGCTGCGCGGTCGGCTCCAGCCTTGAGGGGCCCCGGCCCTGCGCCGCGCCTCCTCATCCTCGGGGGTCTTGTAGCCGGACTGGGTGCTGCCCCGTTCCTCCCATTGCCGCCGCCCGTAGGCGGGCTCGTGGCGGCCGGGGCAGCCGCCTGCCTGTGGCTCGGCGGCGGGTCGGCCACGCGTGTTGTGGCAGCCGTCGTCGTCGCAGCAGGTGGCGGCCTTTGGCTCGGCGGCGCGCGGCTCGCGGCCATCGACTCGGGTGCGCTCGCCATCGCGGACGGCGCGGCCGTGACGGTACGCGGCGTTGTCGAGGCCGTGCCCCGGCGGGAGGCGGGCGAGGTTCGGGTCCGGGTCGCCACGGTCGACGGGCGCCTGCTGATCTCCGCCCGGGAGCCGGTCGAAGACCTGCCGGTCGGGCACGAGGTCGAGGCGACCGGAGTCATAAGGCGTGTCCCTGACTGGGAGCGCACGTACCTCGAGCGGCTCGGGATCGCCCGGATCCTCGAGGCGGACGGGATCGAGCTGACCGGGAGGCGCCGTGGCGGTCTGGCATACCTGACCGATCGCCTCCGGGAACGGGCGGAGATCGCGCTTGGGAGGGGGACGCCAGCGGCCGAGGCGGCCCTCCTGCGCGGATTCGTCCTCGGGCAGGACGACCGCATCGACCCGTCCACGGTGGAGGACTTCCAGCGATCCGGGTTGGCACATCTGCTCGCCGTATCCGGTCAGAACGTCGTCCTGCTGGCCCTTCTCGCCGGGGTCGTGCTCGCGGCGCTGGGGGCCGGGCTGCGGGCGCGCCTGCTCGGGGTCCTCGCGCTGATCGCGATCTACGTACCCGTCGCGGGGGCGGGCGCCTCGATCCAGCGGGCCGGGGTGATGGGGGCCGCGGGGCTCGTGGCCCTGCTGGCGAGCAGGCCGGCGTCGCGCTGGTACGCGCTGCTGCTGGCGGCCGCAGCGACCCTCGCGCTGAACCCCCGTGCCAGCGGCGACGTCGGTTGGCAGCTCAGCTTCGCTGCGGTTATAGGCATCGCGCTCTGGGCAGCCCCTCTTCGGAGCGTGCTAGGGGGTGGCCGGCAGGCCGGTGTGCGGGCGGCCTTGGCGGAGGGGGCCGCGGTCACCGTCGCGGCGACGATCGCGACCGCGCCCCTCATGGCCCACCACTTCGATCGCCTCTCAGTGGCGTCGCTGGGCGCCAACGTCCTCGCGCTCCCGGCGGTCGCGCCGGTGATGTGGCTCGGCATGCTCGCGGCCGGCGTGGGTCAGATGCCGGGGTTTCCCGTCGAGCCGATCACCGGGCTCGCGGGGATCCTCGCGGGCTACATCACGCAGATCGCCTCCTGGACGGGCGCGCCGGCCTGGGCGCAGCTCGAGGTGGGCCTCGCGGACGCGCGGGTACTCGCGGCGAGCTACGTGGCGCTGCTGCTCGCGGGCTGGGCGCTCGAGCGAGCGCGGCGGGCCCGCCGCGCGCTGCGGCCTCGCGCGGGCCCCGGGCCCGTGCGATGGGCGCCGCCGCTGGCCGCGGCGGTTGCCGTCTTGGCCCTGATCGTGCCCGCCGGAGCGCCCGATCCCCTCTCGCGCTCCGGGCTCGTGGTCAGGTTCCTCGACGTTGGCCAGGGCGACGCCGTCCTCCTGGATCCGCGACGGGGCTTACCCATCCTGGTCGACACTGGCCCAGTGGACGGCGGGGCCGCGGAACGCCTGCGCGAGCTGGGCGTAGACCGGCTCGCGGCCGTGCTCGTCACCCATTCGGACTCCGATCACGCGGGCGGGCTCGCGTCGGTCCTCGCCGCGGTTGAGACGAAGCGGGTGGTGTGGGCGGTCGAGGACGGTGGTGTGTCCTCCCTCGCCTCGTCCGGGGGAGCCCGGGGGCTTCAGCTCACGGCGGGTGCCAGCATCACCTCGCAGGGGCTGCGGCTCGACGTCCTCTGGCCACCCGGAGATGTCGTCCAGGGCCTCACGGCTCCCCCGGACGAGCCGAACGAACTGTCCCTCGTCACTCTCGCCGAGTGGCGGGGCTTCAGGCTTCTCCTGCCCGGCGACGGGGAGGCGGAGGCGATCACCCTGGACCCGGGGCGCGTTGACGTGCTGAAGCTCGCCCATCATGGTTCCGAGGACGCCGGTCTCGAGGCCCTGCTGGAGCGCACCGCGCCACGGCTCGCCGTGGCCTCCGTGGGCGCCGGCAACCCCTTCGGTCACCCGGCCGCGGCAACCACCGCGCAGCTCGCCGAGCACGGCGTGGCGCTCGCCCGGACAGATCTGGCCAGCGAGGTGGCCATCGCGGTCACAGCCCGTGGGTGGGCCGTCCTCGGCGAGGAATAGCATCGCGCCCATGAACGACGAGACCAGTCAGCCGCCCGAGCCGCCGTCCAGCCAGCCGCCGCCTCCCGCGCCGCCGCCTCCGCCGGCCGAGGCCACGCCCCCTCCCCCTGCGGTGAGTCCGCCTCCGCCCGCGTCCCCGCCCTCGGGGAGCGGCAAGGCCGGCGGCGGGATGCGCGCTCTGGGCGTCCTGCTCGCCCTGATTCTGGCCTTCGGCGCGGCCGTGATGATCATCGCGTCGACCGAGATCGCCGACACACCCACGCTTGAGGAGATCGAGGCCGGGGAGCCGCCAAACGACGGCCAGTACTACGAGGGGTCCGAGACCAGCCGGACGATCTCGACCGGATTCGGATACGCCAGCGGCGTCGTCGGCGGGATCGGAGCGCTGATCGGCCTCTTTTTCGCTGTCACGGGAACCCGGGGCCGCCTGTTCGCCCAGGTGGCGGTCGCCGCGGTGATCCTGGCGGTCATTGCGTTGATCATCTAGACGGCGCCCAGAGCGGGAATAGACTCGGCGGACCGTGGCAGCCGACGAGCTAAAACCCGCCTACCTGATTGCGGGCACGGATGCCGCGAAGATCGATCAGGTGGTAGCGCGCCTACGCGCACGCGCGGCGGCGGAGGGCGGCCTTGAGACGTTCCCCGCGCAGGCGAACGGCGGCCCGGACGCCGCCGCGCTGGTCCAGGCGATGCCGGCGATGACGCTGATCGCGGGCAGGCGGTTCCTCCTCGCTGATGGGGTAGAGCGCTGGAGCGCGAAGCAGGCCGCGCCGGTATGCGAGGCGCTCGCGGACCTTCCCCCGGAGCTGACGCTGGTCTTGGTCGCTCGGGAGGAGCCGCCGAAGGCCAAGGCGCCAAAGGCGCTCGCCGATGCCGTTTCGGCTGCCGGCGGCCAGGTGCTTCCATTCGCCGCACCCAAGGCCCGCGAGATGCCGGCCTGGCTGGTCGGCGAGGCCGCCCGCCGCGGTTTCAGGCTCGACGCGGACGCTGCGCGCCTGCTCGTCGATCGCATGGGAGAGGGCACCGTGCGCCTCGCCACCGAGCTCGACCGCCTCGCATCCTGGGCGCCCGAGGGCGGGCACGTTGGGGTGGAGGATCTTGAGGCGATGATCGCCGACACCTCTGAGGAGGTTGCCTGGGCCCTCGCCGACGCGCTGGTGGAGCGCAGCCCGGGCGCAGCCGTCGCTGCCGCGGAGCGCCTGGCAGGCCAGGGGGAGGCGACCACGCCCTTGATCTACGGCGCCGCCAAGCGCCTCCGCGAGGCCCACCGGGCCCTGGTCGGCCTCGAGCGGGGCCGCTCGCCGAAGGAGGTCGAATCCTCGCTGGGAATGCATCCCTACGCGGCGAAGCTGCTGGTCAGGAAGGTCAAGGGGGGGAGCCTCGACGAGCTCCGCGCCGCGACCTGCGCGGTCGCCGACCTCGAGTGGTGGACGCGCGGCGGGTCCGACTACCCCGATGAGGTGGCGCTGACGCTGGCCATGCGCCGCGCGGCCGGTGCCCGGCCCTGAGGCTTTCTATGAGCCGCCGGCGATGCGCGCGGCGCGCGACTTCTTGCGGGCGCCGTTGTTCGCGTGCAGGGCCCCGGACTGGACCGCCCGGTCGATCTGCGAGACCAGGGCGCGGTGCTCGGCCTCAGTCGCGGCTGCGTCGCCTGCGCCGGCGACCTGCTCGAGGCGCTTGAAGTGCGTGCGAACTGCGCTCGTGAAGCGCCGGTTCTCGACCCGCTCGCGCTCGGTCCGGGCGATGCGCTTCTTCTGTGAGGCGATGTTGGCCATGAATCGAGGCGGGAGTGTAGAAGGTCGGCTCGCGGGGGGCCCCGCCTGATGGAGATGGGGAAATACGAGGGGGTGGGGGCCAGCTCAGCCGAGGAGGCGATGATCGGGGGGACCGACGCGGCCCGCGAGGCGGCCGAGGGGGAGGGCGGCCCCAAGCGCTCCGGCCGGCTTGCCCGCTCGACGGCGTTCTTCTCTATCGCCACCGGTCTGTCGCGGATCGCGGGGCTCGTCCGCGAGATCGTGGCCGCCTCCTACTTCGGCGTAAAGGGGCCGATGTCGGCGTTCACGATCGCCTTCCAGGCACCGAACCTCGTGCGGAGCCTGTTCGCCGACGCCGCCATCCAGGCAGCGTTCGTGCCGGTCTTCACCGAGCTCCTCGAGAGGGGGGAGCGCCGCGAGGCGTTCCGCCTGGCTTCGACGCTGATCTTCCTGGTCGGACTCATCCTGGGGGCGCTCACCGCGCTCTTCATCCTGGTCGCGCCGGCGGTGATGAGCCTCGCGGCTCCGGGCTTCGAGGGCGAGCTGCTCGACCTCACCGTCGTCCTCTCGCGGCTGCTGTTTCCGATTCTGGTGCTGCTCGGCCTGACCGGGATGGTCGCCGGCTTGCTCAACAGCTACGACCGCTTCGGGGTGTTCGCGATCTCGCCCTTCTTCTGGAACGTCGCGATCATCGTCGTTTTGGTGGTGGGGGCGCCGCTGTTTCCGGACGGCGACGAGATCTACGCCTACGCGATCGGCGTCCTCGTCGGGACCGTGGTCCAGCTGCTGATCCAGCTCTACGACCTGCGAAACACGCCGTTCGGGATCCGCAGGGCCGTGATCGACCCGTTCAAGACCCGCCTCGGCGTGGCCTTCCGCAATCCCGATGTGCGCCGGGTCCTGCTGCTGATGCTCCCGGTGACGATCAGCCTCGGGCTGATCAACTTCAACCTCGTGATCAACAGCCTGATCGGCACACTGATCACCGACTCCGTGGTGGCTGACCGTGCTCCGGCGGCGATCGACAAGGCGTTCCGGATCTACATGCTGCCGCAGGGCGTCTTCTCGGTTGCCGTCGCCACGGTCCTCTTCCCGACGCTCGCGCGGTTTGCCGCACGCGGGGACTTCGACCGCCTGCGCAGCACGATGGCGAACGGGATGCGCCAGATCCTGCTCCTGCTCGTGCCCGCCACGGCCGCGATCCTCGTCCTCGCCGAGCCGATGACCCGCCTCGTCTACCAGCGTGGAGAGTTCGACGCGTCGCAGACCGACCTAGTCTCGACAGCGCTCTTCTGGTTCGCGTTCTCACTGCCGTTCAACGGCATTTTCCTGCTCCTCACACGAACCTTCTTCAGCCTCCAACGCCCCTGGCTGCCGACCGTGATCTCCGCCGGGAACCTCGTCATCACCGCGGGGGCGGCGCTCCTGCTCTACAAGGAGTTCGAGATCGCGGGCATCGTCGCCGCGACCGGCATTGCAACCGCGGCGAGCGTGGTCGCCCAGGGCGCGATCCTGCATCGCCACCTCGGTCGCCTCGAGCTGGGGCGGCTGCTCTGGACAACCGTCCGCATCGTGCTTGCATCGGGCGCGCTGGCCGCCGTCTCCTACTTCACCTGGAGCGCGCTCGACGATGCGCTCGGCCGCGGGCTGTGGGCGCAGATCGCGTCGCTGGGGATCGCCCTGGCCGCCGGCGCCGTCGTCTATGGGGTCGCGGTGTTGATGTTGCGGATCCCCGAGGCCCGCCAGATCACCGGCTTGGTGCGCGGGCGGAGGGCCTAGGCCAGGCGCGGTCGGTCGTCCGCCGCTCGCCGGCCACGCTCCGGCACCGATCGCGGATTCTTCCCGCTATACGGGCAAAAACCGGCCATCGCGCAGGTCGGGCGGCTGCGGGCCTTGGCCGCCGCGGCCCACATCGCAACAAACAGCACCCAATTGTTAGGAACGAGTGTGTGAGGTCCGTCACAGAACTGTTGCTTTCCTAACGATGGGCCGTAGGTCTGCCCATGCCAATACGGCCCAACCGATACGCACTGATCATCGCCGTTGCCGCGACCGGCGCGCTCGCCGCGCCTGCCTTCGCGGCGCCGCCGCCGAAGTCCGGTGGCCCCGCCGCCGTCTTCCCGGCGCCGGTCAAGGCGGCCGCGACGGCTCTGGATGCCGCGCGCGACGCCCGCCAGCGCCAGCGCGAGCGCCGGTTGGCGGCAGATGGCCCCATCCATCCGCTGCTCGGCACGCCCGACTACGGCACCGCCGAGAACGCGTTCGGCGCGGGCCGCTCCGGCCACATGCACGCCGGCCACGACATCTTCGCGCCGACCGGCACGCCGCTGGTCGCGGTTAGCGACGCCGTCGTGGCCGAGGCCGGCACCGACGGCGGACAGGGCAACTACGTCTACCTCTACGACGAGCGCGAGGACCGCACGTACGTCTACATGCACATGGTCGCTGCGCCTCAGGTAAAGGAGGGCGAGCGGGTCAGCGCCGGCGACCGCCTGGGCGGCGTCGGGTGCACCGGCTCCTGCTGGGGCGATCACCTCCACTTCGAGATCCGCTCCGGCAAGGGCTACGCCGGCGAGGCGCAGGATCCCCTGCCGTTGCTGAAGCGCTGGGATCAAGCGCGCGGATAAGCCCAATGGCGGCCGCCCGCCATACTCAGCGGCTGCCATGGAGCGCATCCGCAACTTCTCGATCATCGCCCACATCGACCACGGCAAGTCGACGCTGGCGGACCGCATCCTCGAGGTCACGGGGGCGGTCGATGCGCGCAAGCACATGCCCCAGCTCCTGGACTCGATGGACCTCGAGCGCGAGCGCGGGATCACGATCAAGGCGCAGGCCGTGCAGGTGCCCTTCACCGCGCAGGACGGCACCCTCTACAACCTTCACCTGATCGACACGCCGGGCCACGTCGACTTCTCCTACGAGGTCTCGCGGTCGCTCGCGGCTTGCGAGGGTGCCGTGCTGGTGGTGGATGCAGCCCAGGGCGTCGAGGCGCAGACCGTCGCGAACACCTACGCGGCGATCGAGGCGGGCCTCGAGATCGTGCCGGTGCTGAACAAGGTCGACCTGCCCAGCGCGGACCCCGAGCGGGTGACGACCGAGGTCGTTGACCTGATCGGCTGCGCGCCCGAGGACATCCTGCGGATCTCGGCCAAGACCGGCGAGGGCGTAAGCGAGGTGTTGGAGGCGGTCGTCGAGCGCGTTCCGGCGCCGACCGGGGAGCCCGACGCTCCGCCCAGGGCGCTCATCTTCGACTCGGAGTTCGACCAGTACCGGGGCGTCGTCGCCTACGTCCGCATGGTCGACGGTGTCTTCCGCAAGCTCGAGCCGATCCGCGCGATGCAGGCCGGCACCGAGGCCGAGATCGACGAGATCGGATTCTTCGCCCCGGAGATGAAGCCGTCGGAGGGGATGGGGGCGGGCGAGGTCGGATACGTGATCACGGGCCTGAAGGACGTGGCAAAACTTCGCGTCGGCGATACGCTCACCGCGCGCGGCGGCGGGGCGAGCGAGGCGCTCCCCGGCTACCGCGAGGTCAAGCCCGTCGTCTTCTGCGGCCTGTTCCCGATCGACACGGATCGCTACGAGGACCTGCGCGAGGCGCTCGAGCGCCTCGCGCTCAATGACGCTGCGCTCTCCTACGAGCCGGAGACCTCTGACGCCTTGGGGTTCGGGTTCCGCTGTGGGTTCCTGGGCCTGCTGCACATGGACATCGTGCGCGAGCGGCTCGAGCGCGAATACGACCTGGAGCTCCTCGCGACCACGCCCAACGTGAGCTACGAGGTGCACCTGCTCCACAGTGAGGATCCGGTGGAGGTCCATAGCCCCAGTCACATGCCCGAACCCGGGGAGATCGAGTCGGTCGCGGAACCGTTCATCCGCGCCTCGGTCATCACCCCTACCGACTACGTCGGGGCCGTGATGGAGCTGTGCCAGAAGCGGCGCGGCGACCACATCGACATGCACTACCTCTCACCCGAGCGCGTGCAGATTCGTTACGACCTGCCCCTGGCCGAGATCGTGCTCGACTTCTACGACCAGCTCAAGTCCCGGACGTCCGGCTATGCCTCGCTTGACTACGAGCCAATCGGCAACCGCGTCTCGGACCTGGTGAAGCTCGACGTCCTGCTGGCCGGCGACCGCGTCGATGCGCTCTCGGTGATCGTGCATCGGGACGAGGCGCCCATCGCCGGCCGCAATCTCGTCGAGCGGCTGAGGAAGACGATTCCACGGCAGCTCTTCGACGTGCCCGTGCAGGCGGCCACCGGGTCGCGCGTCCTCGCCCGCGAGACGGTGAAGGCCTTGCGCAAGGATGTGACGGCGAAGCTCTACGGTGGCGACGTCACGCGGAAACGAAAGCTCCTTGAGAAGCAGAAGAAGGGCAAGAAGCGGATGAAGCAGGTCGGCCAGGTCGAGGTGCCGCAGGAGGCGTTCATGGCGGTGCTGGAGCTGGAGCGATGAGCGGCGCCGACGACCAGAGGACGCGCAACCTGGCGGTCCTGCAGGAGGCGATCGCGGCGTACAACAGCGGCGATCTGAGCTTCGCCGTCGCGCGGGCCGGGGACGACATTGAGGTCTTCGCCCACCACGAGCTGCTGAACAACGGGACCTACAGGGGGCGGGAGGCCTTCGAGGGCTGGCTGCGGGAATGGCAGGAGGCCTGGAGCGAGGTCACGGTCAAGGTCCGCGAGGTGGAGCAGATCGGCGACAGCCACATTCTCGTCGAGGTCAGCCAACACGCCGTCGGTGCCGCCAGCGGGGTGCCCGTCGACATGGACCTGTTCCAGCTGATCGAGGTTCGCGGCAGCGAGATCAACCGGTTCCACCTCTACCCGGACCGGGAGTCGGCGCTCGCCGCACTCGAGGCGCTGACCTGACCGACGCTCACCATTAGACTGCCGCCGCGATGGCGCTGAAGACCGACGCAGTGGGGAAGACCTGGGACCCGGTCAGGTTCGAGGTCGAGGCCGAGCGAATCTCTCAGTACGCCTCGGCGGTCGGCGAGGATAACCCGGTCTACCACGACGCCCAGGCCGCGAAGGGGGCCGGCTTCCGTGACCTGGTCGCGCCGCCCATGTTCTGCGTCGTCTATAGCTCGCCCGCGATGGGCCCGGCGATCCTCGACCCGGAGGTCGGGATGAACTTCGCAACGATGGTGCACGGCGGACAGGAGTTCGAGTGGGGCGAGCCGGTCTGTGCCGGCGACGAGATCACCACGGCGGTCACCTGCCGGTCGATCGACGAGCGCGACGGCAAGGGCTTTTACGTATTCGGGTCGGTCTCGACCAACCAGGACTCAGTCGAGACGGCGAAGGCGACCTGGACGAACATCGTTCGCGGCGTCTGAGGGGCGAGGACGGCATGAACGAGTACTCCGCGGGCGACACCCTTCCCGAGCTTCGCGTGACCCCGGACGCCGGGCTCACCAAACGCTACGCCGAGGCCTCCGGCGATCCGAACCCGATCCATATCGACGAGGAGTTCGCGAAGAAGGTCGGCCTTCCGGGCTGCATCCTCCACGGCCTCTACTCGATGGCGCAGGTCGCCCGCGCCCACACTGCCGTCGCGGGCGGCGACCCCCGGGCGCTGAGGCGCCTCGAGGTCCAGTTCCGGGGCATGGGCTTCCCCGAGCAGGAGATCGTCGTCTCCTCGACGGTTCGCGAGGCCGACGGGAACCGGATCGTCACCGACACCGTCGCCCGCCAAGGCGACAGCCGGATCATCCGCAACGCGAGCGCGATGCTCGAACTCGACGGCTAGCCCGCCGCCGCCCGCAGCCACGCGAGCACTTCGCCGGCGTGGCGGTCCGGCGGAAACACCGGATAGAAGACTTGCTCGATCCGGCCCGAGTCGATCACGAGCGTGATGCGCTTGATCAGCGTCAGTCCGGCGACCTCGAAGGTCGGCAGGTCCAGCGCACTCGTGAGCCCGAGACCCTTGTCGGAGAGGACCGGGAACGGGAGCGAGAGCCGCTCGGCGAGCTCGGCCTGGTGCGCGGTGTCCTGGGTCGAGAGCCCGTAGACGGCGGCGCCGGCCTGCGCGAGCTCGGCGTGGTGGTCGCGAAAGCCACACGTCTCGGGTGTGCAGCCGCGCGCTCCCGGAATCGCGTCCCAGTCCTCCACGAGCAGCGGCTTGCCGGGCCGGCCCGTCCACGGATACGCGTAGAGGACCGTGCGGCCCGGCAGCGCGGACAGGTCGACGGACGGGCCGGCCGTCGCCGCGAGCTCCATCGAGGGCAGGCGCATCCCGGCAAGATGGGCTGCGCCGCCGTCATCGGCCGGCTCCGGGAGCCCGTCGGGGAGAACCATGGGATCGACCATGCGCTGGGATTGTGCCAGCGGGCCCTTCCTCCGCCGCTCCTAGACTTAACTCCCATGCTCTCCGAGCGCCAGCAGGACATCCTTCGCGCCGTCGTCGGCTCATACCTCGAGACGGGTAGGCCCGTTTCCTCGAAGGCCATCGCGGGCGCTGAGGGCCTCGCGTGGAGCCCGTCCACGGTGCGTAACGAGCTGTCGGCGCTGGAGTCCGATGGCTACCTGACGCACCCCCACACCTCGGCCGGCCGGGTGCCAACCGACGCCGGCTATCGCCTCTACGCGGACACCCTCCTTGCGGCGCCGCCGGTGCCCGCACGCCGCGAGGCCACCCTCGACCTCTCGCGCATGCGGCGGGAGGTCGACGAGGCGATGCGCGTCACCACCACCGCGCTCTCCCAGGTGACCGACCTCATGGCCCTCGCGACCGCACCCCCGGCCTCGACGTCGCGGGTTCATCGCGTGGAGGTGCTGCTGCTGCAGCCAACGGTCGTGATGGTGATGGTGATCGCGACCAACGGGGCGGTCACGAAGAGGGTCTACAGCTTCGAGGGGCAGGTGGACGTCGGGCTCGCTGAGTGGGCGTCCAGCTACCTGAACGAACGCCTGATGGGCCTCGCGCTGGGCGCCCGCATGACCGGCTCGGTCCTCTCCGACCCCGAGCTCGGGGTCGCCGAGCGCGGCTTCCTTGATCAGATCAGCTCGGCCTTCACGGACCTCGAGCAGCGCGCCGGCGAAGACCTCTACGTCGAGGGTGCGACCCGCCTGCTGTCCGAGGAGCACGCGCCGGACCTCCCGCACGCCGACAGCCTGATGCGCGTGCTCGAGGGGCGTGCCGGGTTGCTTCGCGTCCTGCGATCGGCGCTCGACGAGCGCTCGGCCTTCGTCTGGGTGGGCGAGGAGGAGCGAGCCCCGGAGCTCCGCTTCGTCAGCGTGGTCGGTGCGAACTACGGCCTCGGCTACCGCAACCTCGGAACGGTAGGCGTCGTCGGGCCGATGCGCATGGACTACGAGAACGCGATCAGCTCGGTTCGCGAGGCGGCGACAGAGCTGTCGCGGTTCTTCGAGACGGTCTACGAGGGCTAGGCGATGGCTCGCGACTTCTACGAGGTGCTCGGCGTCGGCCGCGAGGCCAGCGATGGCGAGATCAAGAAGGCGTTCCGGGCCCTCGCACGCGAGCTCCACCCGGATGTGAACAAGCACGACCCCGAGGCGGAGGAGAAGTTCAAGGAGGCCGCCGAGGCCTACGAGGTGCTATCCGACGCCGAACGACGCCAGACCTACGACGCCTATGGCCACGAGGGCCTGCGCTCGGGTGGCTGGACGCCGCACGCGGGGGACTTCGGCAACTTCGAGGACATCCTGGGGGCCTTCTTCGGCCGCGGCGATCCACTGTTCGGCGACCTCTTCGGCGGTGGCCGCCGGGGCCCGGCGGCCGGCGGGGACGTGGGCGTCTCGGTCGAGGTCAGCCTCGCCGACGTCGTAAGCGGCACGAAGCGCGATGTCGCCTTTGACGCTGTCGCGACCTGCGAGGTATGCCGCGGCAACGGCGCCGAGCCGGGGACACCGATCCACACGTGCGAGACGTGCGGCGGCGCCGGTGAGCTGCGTGCGGTCACGCGCACCCCGTTCGGGCAGATGATCAGGGCTGCGCCCTGCAACGCGTGCGGGGGTGAGGGCAAAACCCCGGAGACGCCCTGCGCGGAGTGCTCCGGCAAGGGGCGCACCGTCAAGCGGCGCACCTTCGAGGTCGATATCCCAGCTGGAATCGACGCCGGCCAGCGCATCCGGGTAAGCGGCGGCGGCCACGCCGGCGAGTCGGGCGCGCCGGACGGGAACCTCTATGTGGAGGTCGCAGTTGCCTCGGACGAGCGCTTCGAGCGCCACGGCGAACACCTCGTCTCAGTCGCGAGGGTCTCGGCCCCGCGCGCGATGCTGGGCGGGGAGATCGCGGTTCCGACACTCGACGGGGAGCGGTCGGTGACAGTCCCGCCCGGGGCCCAGCCGGGTGAGACGGTCATCCTCGGCGGCGCCGGACTCCCGGGCCTCCGCGGCACCCGCCGGGGTGACCAGCACGTGGTCCTGGACGTGGTGACGCCGAGCGCCCTCGACGAGGATCAGCGAGCGCTGGCCAAGCGGCTGGAGGAGACCATCTCGGATGAGCAGCTCGTGGCTGCGGACCGCGAGGAGGGGCGCCGCCGGGGCTGGCTGCGGCGCCGAGCTCGCCGTTGATCCGACTCGCCGTCCGCTGCAGCCGCGACGCCGCCGAGATGGTCCTGGCCGAGCTCCTCGTGCTCGCCCCGGGGGGCGTCGAGGAGGAGGAGGGCCCCGGATGGGTCGAGTTCGCGATCTATGGCTCACCAGGCGAGCTGCCCGAGCTGGGGTCCGTGGAGGCGCTGGCTGGCGACGAGCGCATCGAGGTCACCTCGGAGCAGATCCCCGACGACTGGGCGGACCGCTGGCGCGACTTCCACGAGCCGGTCCTGATCGCGGAGCGTGTGCTTGTGCGCCCGTCCTGGCACGACCCCGTCGGCGCGGACACGGGAGCTGGCAAGGGGTTTGGGGCGGGAGCGCAGCAGCCGACGGGAGTTGTTCAGGTCGTGGTGGACCCTGGGCAGGCGTTCGGTACGGGCGCCCATCCCACGACGCGGATGTCGATCGAGCTGCTCGTCGACCTCGCCGATGCGGGGGAGGCAGAGGGGACGGCGGTCGATCTGGGGACGGGGTCGGGCGTGTTGGCGATCGCGGCCGCCAAGCTCGGCTGGGGGCCGGTGCTCGGGATCGATAGCGAGGAGGCGGCGGTCGAGGCCGCCCGCGAGAACGCTTCGCTCAACGGCGTCGAGCTCCAGGTCGTCCGGGCGAACCTACGCGAGGAGGTCCCGCCGCTCGGCGAGACCGTGATCGCGAATCTCACCGCACCGCTTCTCGCCGAGGTCGCCGCGATGATCGCCGGAAGGGAGGACTGGGTCCCGCGGCAGCTGGTCTGCTCCGGGCTGCTCTCGACCCAGGCCGGTCAGGTGACCGGGGCCTTCGAGCGCGCCGGCCTCCAGGTCCGGGAGCGACGCGACTCCGGGGACTGGTCGGCCCTCGCGATGGAGCGAGCGTGAGCCACAGGCGGGATCTCCCGATCGCCGTCTTCGACTCCGGCGTGGGCGGCCTCACCGTCCTCCACGAGTTCCTCGTCTCGCTTCCGGAGGAGGACTACGTGTATTTGGGCGACTCGGCGCGCTTCCCGTACGGCACCCGAAACGAGGCGGACCTGCGGGAGTGCGTCGCGCGGAACACCGAGTTCCTTCTCGACCGAGGGGCGAAGCTGGTCGTGGTCGCGTGCAACTCCGCTGCCGCGTCCGGCTACGAGACCGCCCGGGAGGTTGCGGCCGAGCGCGGGGTGGAGGTCATCGCCGTGATCGAGCCCGAGGCGGAGATCGCGGCCGCGATCACGGCGTCGGGTCGCGTCGGCGTCCTCGCGACACCGGCCACCGTCGAGCGCGGCGCCTACCGGCGGGCGCTCGAGGCTCAGCGCGGCGACCTCGAGATCACCGAGGTCGCGTCGGCGGAGCTGGCGCCGATAATCCAGAACGGCTTCCCGTTCGACGAGGGCGTGATGGAAACCGCGCGCGCCGCCTGCGCCCCGCTGCAGGAGGCCGGGGTGGACACGGTGATCCTCGGCTGCACCCACTACCCGCTCGTCGCGCCGATGCTTCAGCGCTTCCTGGGCCGCGACGTCCGCCTCGTCACCGCAGGGCACGCCCTCGCCGCGACAGCCCAGCGCGTGCTGGAGGCCGCCGGCGCCGACGCCCACGAGCGCGCCGAGGGCACCTACAGCTTCCTCTGCTCGGGCGACGTCGCCTCGTTCCGCGAGCTCGGGACGCGCTTCCTGCAGATGCCGCTGGGCGAGGTCGAGCAGGTTGAGCTCTGAGCGCCGTTGCTGTGCCCCGAGAACGCCATTCCGTCCCCCGGAGTCCCGGTCGTGCCGTCCAAGGAGATGGTGAGGTTGGACTGCCGGTGATCGCGACCGCGCGACCGCGCGACCGCCGGCCACGGCTACCCTTAGCCCGTGGCCATTCTCGAACAGGTGCAGGCCGACACACGTCAGGCGATGAAGGCCGGTGAGCGCGACCGGGTGAGCGCCCTGCGCCTCGTTGCCGACGCGCTCCAGAAGGATCTCAAGCAGGGTGGCGACGATGAGGTCGCGGTGCTCCGGCGCGAGCGCAAGCGGCGCCTCGAGGCTGCCGAGGCATACACCGATGGCGGCTCCGAGGATCGCGCGGCCGCCGAGCGCTTCGAGGCCGAGCTGATCGAGGCCTACATGCCCGCCGAGCTCTCCGACGACGAGCTGGGCGAGCTCGTGGACGGCGCGATCGCGCAGTCGGGCGCGGACGGGCCGCAGGACATGGGCAAGGCGATGGGGATTGCGATGGGCGAGGTCGCGGGCCGTGCCGACGGCAAGCGAGTCAGCGCCATGGTCAAGGAGCGCCTCGCCGCGTAGAGCACCTTGGCCCGTAGGCAGCTAACCCTCGACAACGACACGGCAGCCGAGCTGGCGGGCTCGGAGGACTCGGTCCTCCGCGAACTGGAGGACCGGCTTGGCTGCGACGTGTTCCTCCGTGGGAACGTCCTGACGCTCGACGGCGCTGACGCCGACGTTCGCGATGCTACGACGATCGTGGACGAGCTCGTCGGCCTGGTCGAGCGCGGCCACGACCTGGCGCCGGCGACCGTCGACGTTGTCAGCGGTGTAACCGACGAGCCGGTGCGGGCCGCGGAGATTCTCGAGGACACGATCTGGAGCCACCGGGCGACCAAGGTCGCGCCCAAGACGGTCAATCAGAAGCGCTACGTGGACTCCATCCGCGCCAACACGATCACGTTCGGGATCGGCCCCGCCGGCACCGGAAAGACCTTCCTGGCGGTCGCCGCCGCGGTCGCGGCGCTCGAGTCGCGCGACGTCAGCCGCATCATCCTCACCCGCCCGGCCGTCGAGGCGGGCGAGCGCCTCGGGTTTCTCCCCGGCGACATCCAGGCCAAGGTCGACCCCTACCTGCGCCCGCTCTTCGACGCGCTCTACGACATGCTCGACCCGGAGAAGGTGGCCACGTACCTCGAGCGCGACGTCATCGAGGTCGCACCCCTGGCGTTCATGCGGGGAAGGTCGATTAACGACGCCTTCGTGATCCTCGACGAGGCCCAGAACACGAGCCCGGAGCAGATGAAGATGTTCCTGACCCGGCTCGGGTTCGGCTCCCGGATGGTGGTCACCGGCGACGTCACCCAGATCGACCTGCCGCGCGACCAGCGTTCGGGCCTCATCGTCGTCGGAGAGATCCTCGCCGCCGTCAGCGACATCAGCTTCGTGCGCTTCGGTTCAGACGACGTGGTCCGCCACCAGCTGGTGCAGCGCATCGTCGCCGCGTACGGAGAGTACGCGGAACGCGACGGCGACAAGGCTCCTTGATCGACCTGCGCGACGTGCCACCGGAGCTGCGCGACGCGGCGACGGCGGCGCTCGCGGCCGCGGGAATCGACGATGGCCACCTCGGGCTCGAGTTGGTCGGCGCCGAGCGGATCCGCGAGCTCAATCGAGAGCATCGGGGCCGCGACGAGCCGACCGACGTGCTCTCGTTCCCGATCGACGGGCCCGATGAGGTCGCCGGCCCGCGTGAGCTGGGCGACGTCGTGATCTGCCCGCAGCACACCACAGATATGCCCGAGGCGGTCGTCCATGGGGTGCTCCATCTCTGCGGCTACAACCACGAGACCGACTCGGGCGAGATGCTCGCGCTTCAGGCCTCGGTGCTGGGGGGGCTGCGGTGAGCCGCGCGGGCTTCGTCGGTCTCGCCGGACGCCCGAACGTCGGCAAGTCCACGCTCGTCAACGCGGTCGTCGGAACCAAGGTCGCGATCGTCTCCGACCGCCCGCAGACGACCCGCCGCGCGGTACGCGGCATCGCCACCGGCCCCGCGCATGACTGGCAGCTCGTGCTGGTGGATCTTCCCGGAGTGCAGCGACCGCGCGACCGCCTCACGCAGCGGATGCAGCGCCGGGTCGAGCATGAGCTCGCCGACGCCGACGTCGTGCTCGTCCTTGTGAACGCCGAGCAGGGGGTCGGCCCGGGCGATCGCTTCATCGCCAACGCGATCCTCGGCGCGCGATCGGGCGCCGACGCGGGCGCGCCGGTCGTCTGCGCCGTCAACAAGATCGACCGGGTCGGGCCCGGCGAGGTCACCGAGGTCCTCGCCGCGGTCGCCGAGCTGAAGGCGGTCGATGAAGTCTTCCCGGTCAGTGCGCGCACGGGCGAGGGGCTTGAAGCGCTGGCCGGGAGACTGGCGGAGCTCGTCCCGGAGGGCCCACTGCTCTACCCGCCGGAGGAGCGAACTGACAGGCCCAGCGAGCTCCACCTGGCGGAGCTGATTCGCGAGCAGGTTCTGAAGCGCACTCGCCAGGAGATCCCGCACGCGGTCGAGGTCGTGGTGACGGACGTGAGCGAACGCGATGATGGGCTCCGCGACGTCACCGCGCAGGTCTGGGTCGAGAACCAGTCCCAGAAGGGGATCCTGATCGGCAAGGGCGGCCAGATGATCCGCGAGATCGGGACCGGCGCCCGCGGCGAGGTCGAGAGCGAGCTGGGCGGCCAGGTCTTCCTCGACATCGAGGTCCGGGTCCGGGACCACTGGCGCCGCGACGACGGCGCGCTCGACCGGCTGGGAATCGAGTAGTACCTACGGGTCCTGGAAGAGCGTCGGGGCCCGGAAGTCACCGAAGCCGCCGTAGCGGGAGTCCGGCCAAGCTCCCCCGATGAAGCATGGGGCGAAGCGGACGTCGGGTGGGTTGCCCATGTTGATTCCCGGAACGCTCTCGCCCTTGACGATCTCCTCCTCGTCGGGATCCTGGACTCCGGGGTTGTAGTCGGTGTTCTTGCAGTCGAAGTTCGGGAAGATTCCCTTGGTCGCCGCGCTGAAGCCGTTCAGGACCCCGTCGGCGACGTAGCCATGGCCCCTGTTGGTGGCGAGCCGCGCCGGATGGATTGAGGTGGTCTCGGTGCCCGAGACCGTGAGCTGGCGCAGGAAGTGCCGCGGCGCCGGGTCGCCCGGCAGCCCGTCGGCGGCGCCCGAGAGCCCGACCGACGGCCCCGCGAGGAAGTCGGTGATCGTGGACTTCTGCGAGGCCAGGTATCGCAGCAGCGGGTTGATATTGGCGAGGAACGGGTCGAGCCTGGCCAGGACCGGGCGGAGGCCGTCGAGCACATCGCGAAGCGCCGGAAGGCCGCGACGCGAGACGCGGTAGAGCACGTCGAGGTCGGCGAACAGCTCGCGCAGCTCGGGGGCAAGCCGCCGGACGTGGTGGAGCGTCGGGCTCAGCTCCTTCGCGACCGGGATCAGATCGCGGATCAGCGGGTCGGCGTCCTGGCGGAAGTCGTCCACCCGCTCCAGCGTCGCCCGGGTCTCGCGGTGGAACGTGGGCAGGATCTGGAAGGTCTCCGCCAGTGCCTCGTCCTCGGCAGCCAGCCCCTCGAACGTGTTCTTCTGTCCCTTGATCGCCAACGTCAGCTCGTCCCGGCGCTCCGAGAGCGCCTCGAAGGTGATGCCCGTGTCGCGCACCAGGCCTCGCAGCGCCTCCTCCTGCCCGGCGAGGATCTCAAGGGTGTCGCTGGCATCGGTGATGAACGGCGCCAGGTTCCCCAACGCGTCGTTCAGAGCCAGCCCGCGGTCGCGGATCGCGACGGCCGCGCTCTGCTGCCAGCGCTGGAACGCCTCACGCGTCTCCTCATCCAGGGCGTTGAAGATCTCGTCGATCTGGGTCGCCTCCTGAGTTCGCTGGACCCCAAGGCTGCCGTCCTCCTCGAGCGGCTCTCCGAGGGGTTCCACGTCCTCGGGCAGGTCCACGGCCTCTCCGTGGGAGACCGACGCGAGCAACGGCCCATCCTCGGATCCGGGCTCCGTCCCGGAGGTCAGCTCCACGTAGGTCTCTCCCACGACGGTCTTCTGGCGCAGGATCGCGCGTGCGTCCTTCGAGATCGGCGCGAACTCCGGCGCGAGCTCGATCAGGGCAGCCGCAACGTCGTTGCCGTCGAGGCGCTCGTCGGCCGGCGCGAGCCCGATCTCCTTGACCTTGCCCACGGTGACGCCGCCGATCCGCACGTCTGCCTCGCGTGCGAGCTGCGTCGCCTCGGGGAAGTAGGCCGTAAAACGGTACTTCTCGGGCGCCAGGGGCAGCGGGCCCCCGAAGGCGATCCACAGGAACAGGATCAGCCCGATGCACGACAGCGTGAAGCCCGCTGCGATCAGGATCCGGATGATGGAAGGGGCCTGCTTCTCCATCAGCAGACCGCCGCGATCACTGGGTCGGTGAAGCCACTGACGATCTGGTTGAACTCCTTGACGGCCGGGTGCGGGTCATCAACCAGGGCCTTGACCTGGTCGCAGCCCATCGTCAGATAGATCCGGCGGTAGAACCCGTTCCCGTCGCCGGAGGAGAAGAGGTGCGACGTGTTGTGGGCGAGCCAGCTGGCCCAGTAGAGGTAGCCCTCGTCGCGGCCGGGTTCGCCGGCGGGCTCGGCCCCTCCGCGGTTGTACGCGGCCGTGTTCGCGAGCCGGTTGAGCTTGCCGAACGCGGTCGCGAGGCGGGGGGTTGTGGCAGCGAAGCGAGTCGCACCGCGGCGGATGTCGGGCACCCGGGCGCGTGCCTCCCGGACGAACGGTCGGATCTCGTCCCGGATCACAGGCGTCACGATCCCGGCGAACCTGGTGTTCGAATCGTTGAGGCCCTCGAGGTTGCGGGCGAACGGGCGCAACTCCTCGAACGCCGGCCCCATGATCGTCGCCAGCCTGCGCATCGAGATCAGCGCCTCGCGTCCCTCGCTCAGGGTGCCGGGCAGCAGGCGCAGTACCCGCCGCAGGTCGGGGTCCTCCCCGGCGATCTCGCCCAGGTACTGGGAGGCGGAGGCGACGAGGTTGGTCAGCTCGTGCTCGGCTGCGCCGACCCGCGTGGTGAGCACGTTCATGTTGTGCGTGAATCGTGCCAGCTCGCCCTTCCGCTCGGCCACCGTGCGGTTCAGCGTCGCGAGGTTCCTGTTGATCGGCCCGAGCTTGCCCAGCAGGCGCGCCAGCTCCTTGTCGCGGTCCTCGAGACCCTTTCCGGCGCCGACGAGCAGCAGGCGCAGGTAGGCCTGAGTCTCACCGTCGAGCGCGCTGAGGATGTCGTGGAAGTTGACATCGGGTGCCGTGTTGGCCACGGGGACCATGTCGCCCTCCTCGTACTCCCCGGCGTTCCTGCTCCCCGGATCGAGCTGGAAGAACATGTCCTTGAGCCCGGTATAGGGGCGCATCAGGATTGTCGCGTCCGTGTAGATCGGCGTGTACTCCCGGTCGATCGCGAAGGTCACGATGCCCACTCCGTCGGCGAGCTCAACCTCCTTGACGTCCCCCACCCTCACGCCGGCGATGCGAACCGTCTGCCCCTGTCCCGGCACGACCGCCTGGGCGGTCTCGAACTCCGCCTTCAGCTCGAAGGGCTTCTCCTCCAGGATCGGGATCCTGATCCGCTGTTCTTGGAGGATGTAGCCGGTGATCGCCACGGCGATCGTGGCCATCACGACCACGGCCACCGCATCTCGGAGTCGAACCATCCGCAACATCAGCCGGCCTCCTCGACGGCTGCTGCCACGTCCACCTCGGTGAACCCGAGTCGGTCGACAAG
This sequence comes from uncultured Solirubrobacterales bacterium, assembly GCA_963807385.1. GTDB lineage: Bacteria > Actinomycetota > Thermoleophilia > Solirubrobacterales > 70-9 > JBDTSW01. The sequence goes on along the minus strand of CAWEBQ010000002.1, from coordinate 878,166 downwards.
GCCCTGGGCCCGCTCGATCGTCTGCTCGGCTCCGCGCCTGGTGTCCCGGGCGTCGAGTGCGGCCGCAAGCCCATCGAGATCGTCCAGGGTGGAGTACAGCCAGCGAAGCCGCTCGGCGCCGGGTCCGCTCGCTAGGTCGAGATCCGGCGCTCCGGCTCGTGGAGCCGGGCTCTGCTCCGGCGCCGAGCCAACGCCGGCCTCGAGGTTCGGGGGCTCCTGGCGCTCGCACGGCCGGTCGGGCTCAAATGCGGACTTCTGAGAGTCGTTCAGGCGGGGGATCGTCCCTATCACCTCGAACGGGACGAGCCCGAATGCCTCGTCACGCCCGGGCGCCGGCGGGTACTTGATGAGGTTGGGACCGCCGCCCCCGAGCACGCGCAGGTGCTGGCCCATCGCGTCGCCCGACCGGCTCTCGGAGGCGCTGCCGGTGAAGCCGTACGCGGTCTCCTCGAAGGTGCGGCCGCCCACCTCGAGCGGGTAGACCCCGCCGGGGTCGACGGGCTCCACCTTCGAGTTCGACCACGGAATGATCACCTCGTTGAAACAGGACGAGAAGGCCCGCTGCTGGGTGAACAGCTTGATGTTGCCCCGCGCCAGACGGGTCAGCTGAGGCACGGTCGGGCGCAGGCGGGCGACGAGGCCCCGAAGCTCCTGACGGGAAACCAGCGCCTGGAGCTCCTGGAGCATCGGCAGTTGCGCCCGGAGCGCCTCCTCGCTCTTTCGCACGCCCGGCAGCGCCTCGCGGGCGAACGCGCGCAGCGAGGGAAGCGCCGCGTTCAGCCGCTCGAACGTCGGCTCGCCCTGCTCCAGGAAGTCCGGGAGCAGCTCGATCGTGCGACCCAGCTTCGCGTCCTCCGCCGCGAAGGAGCCCGTCACCACGCGCAGGTTTGTGATCAGCTCGCGCAGCGCCTGTTCGTCCCGGCTGAGCCCTCCGAGGACCTTCCCGAGGCCCCGGATGACACCGCGCAGGTCACGGGGCTCGGTCCCCAGCTGCGCCTCGCTCACCTCGGCGGTATAGCGGTACGCCGTTGGTGAGCTGCGGAAGAGCTTGCGCAACCCCTCCGAGCCTCCGTAGCGCGTGAGCGCGTTGCCGAACTGGTCGAACAGCGTGCGAAGGTCTGCGCGGACGTCGCTCTCCAGCACGCCCAGTATCTGGTCGAGCTGGACCGAGTGTGCGGTCTGGTCGAGCCCGAAGGTGTGTCCGTCCGTGACTTCGGAGGCACTCGGGCTGCCGGGGAACAGGTCAACGAAGTAGTTGCCATCGAGGAACAGGCGCGGCCGGACCTTGAACACAGAGTCCTCGGCCAGTGGCAGCGCCTCGTCGGAGACCGCCATCGTCACGCGCACGGCAGGGCGCTCCTCACCGTCGGAGTGGGTCGCCGGCTCCCCAACCAGCTCGACCTCGGTCACCTCGCCTACATTGGCTCCCGCGATCCGCACCGGCGTGCCGATTCGCATGTTCTGGGGCGAGGTGAATACGGCGCTCACCTCGAAGCGGTCGGCCCACGGAAGCTCCTTCGTGTAGGCGACGTACGAGCCGTAGCCGATCACGACCACGAGGATCAGGCCCAGCAGCCAGTTGGGAAGCCGGTTGGTGGATCTCCGGGTCCTCACGGGCCCACCCCCGTCCAGGTCTCGGGCTGCCGTGACGGGACGCGGCTGTCGAAGAGGATGCGCTTTTGGTCGGCGGTCCAGAAGGAGGTCGTCGGCCCGCGGGATCCGGGGATGTCGGACACGCGGTTGGCGGGGTCCGAGGCGTCCTGCCCCGGGACGCGGAGCGCGCCCAGCGGGTAGCCGTACTGGCCGGCCTGGCAGTCGGCGCCATTCTGGCCGGCCGGCAGATAGGGATGTGTGTGGACCATCGGGAACTCGTAGGGGCGGAACTCGTTTGACGGAGACCCGGCCCGGCCTCTGGCGCCGATCCCCGCGTAGCTGCCGACGGCGACCTCGGCCTGCGGGGCCCCGGGGAATCGCACCAGCGCCTGGCGCAGGGAGTAACCGATGGGGCCCGGCTCGCTGAGGCCACCGGGGAGGTTCGTGAACCAGTAGTTCCAGTAATTGCAGACCGTCTGGGCCGGGGCCACATGGCGAAGCAGCGGCTTGGCGGTGCGGAAGGTCTCAACCAGTCGCTGGAGCGTGAGTCGGGTGGTCGGCGCGCTGACGAGCTGGTTGAGCTCACGCATCACCGCGCGCAGCTTGCGGTTCACCGGTGGCGCCTTGCGCAGCACCGGGGTGCCGAACTCGACGGCGTCGTTTAGCACTGGGAGCGTCGCCGCGAGATCCTCGACGCCCGGGGTCATCAGCCGGGAGAACCGCTCGGTGTTCGCGAGGAAGGCCCGCTGGGCCGGAAGCAGGCGGATCCCGGTCTCGTAGGTGATGGGCGCCTCGGTGATCGCTTCCTTCAGCTTCTCCTCGTCGGCGGTGATCGCGGCGAAGGCGATCGCGGCGAAGGCGAACGACAGCGCCTGCTCGCGGGCCGCCGGCGCCTGGTAGCGGGCGGTGCGCTCGAGCCCGTGAATGAACCGCTGCAGGTTCGTGTCGGGGTCCGAGAGGGCCCGCCCGACCGGCTGCAGATTCTCGAACAGCCGGGGCAGCTCGGCGATGGTCTCGTTCAGCGAGACGCCGCGGCCGGTCAGCCCATCTCCGTAGCCGACCAGGTTCTCGCGCTGGGCCTTGCGCGTGCGCGAGTCGAACGTGTCGTTGATCTCATCGAACTCGGTCTGGTCCTGGAAGCAGCCGTTTCGGGCGGCTTGGTCGCTCGTATCGGCGAACGTCTTGGTGTCCGTCGGCAGCTCGCACAGCTCGCCGTCGTCGGTGCCGTCGAACACATGGCCCTCGGGCGCGTCCGGCCCGGTGCCGCGCACCACCTCGACGTACTTAAGCCCGAACACCGAGCGATACCGGATACGGAAGATCGAGTCCTGCGGCAGCGGGTGTGCCGAGCCCTTGTCGAGCTTCAGGTTGAGCCTCGCGGCGGTGAGCGGTAGCTCCGCCGCCTCCGGCGGGACGTCGGTGGCCGCCGTGGTCGTGTCGTTGCCGGAAGCGACCGGCACGATCGACTCGACGACGCCGATGCGCACGCCGCCCATCCTCACCTCGTTGTTGTCGGTGAGCCTGGCCGCGTTCGGTACCTCGACGGAGACGCGATAGGCGGGGACGAACGGCAGCCCGTTGTTCGCGTTGTATGCGAGAAAGACGGCGACGATGGCGATCAGCGTCGTTACCGCCCCGACCATCGTGGGAGAAGCTGCGAGGGTGCTTGCGGCGCTGCGTCTCATGGTGAGAGCAGGTAGTCGAGGAGGTCCCGCGCGGCGTCCCCGCCGCGCGGCCCGTTGCCGCCCCCGCCCCCGCCGCCGCCGCGGCCCAGCGGGCCGAGGCCGCGCGGGCCGAGGTCGTCCAGCAGATCCCGAAGGCGTGGCGGGAGCTCGTCCGGGTCGATCGGCGGCAGCCCCCCCTCGCTGGGCGGGGTCTCAGCGCCCGGCGTGGGCGCGGTCGGGTTCCCGGTTTGACCCTCGGGGTGGCGGGCCTGCTCAGGGGCGCTGCGGCGCGGGCCGGGCGGATCGGTCGGATCGCACAGGTTGATGCGCGCGTGTTCGGGTGCCGTGCCGAAGGGGCACACGGACGGGTCGTACTTGGCGAGCCCGAGGTCCTCGTTGATGCCGGGCTGGTTCGGGCCCAGCCAGGTGGAGCAGCGGGCGATCTCGGAGAAATCGGTGGTGTTGCCGCCTGCCGCGGCAGGGATGCCCGGCTCGCCCGTGGTGAGGTCGTGCCCGGTCGAGAACGTGCCGCACGGTCCGCTGAACGCCTCGTAGAGGTTGATGTGGAGGGCGTGGCCGCCGCGGTCGAACTGGTTGACGGACAGCGCCTGGTAGTAGGCGTAGTTCAGGAGGCCCTCGAACCCCGTGTAGCCCATGGTGTCGCGGGTCCCGGGATCCTCGCCGGTGCGCCCGGTCGACGGCCCGGCGAGGTCGTTGATCTCCACGGCCCGGCGCGGGTCGTCGAGGTCGCGCAGCAGGTCGGCCAGGATCTCGGACGTCTCCGGTGCCGCACGACCGGCCCGGGCCAGGAGCTTGAGCTCGTCCCTGCCGCGTCGCAGCGCCCGCTCACCCACCGTCGCGGCGTCGCCCAGCGAGGTCAGCGACCCCTCGGAGGCGCGCTGGAACGGCGGCAGGCTCTGGGTCAGGCGGTACAGCTCGGGCGCCGCCTCGCGAAGCGCGGTGAGCAGCGGTGTCTGCTCGATCGCGGTGTCGTTTAGCTGAGCCAGGGTGGGGCGCAGCTCGGCGATGTAGTCATCGAAGCGATCGAACCCCCGCGAGACGTCATCGCGGCGCTCGAGCGCGGTCGAGGTGAGGTCCTCGGCCTCGTCCACGAAGTCCACGATCTGCTCGCGATAGCGCGCGAGCTCGCCCGAGACTCGCTCCGAGTTCACGTTCAGGTCGCGGATCGACTCCGCCTGCCCGGCGAGGATCTCCGTGACCTCCTCCAGCTCGGTCAGGGCGGGCGCGCCGAGGCGGATCGCCTCGCGGAGGTTCTCGGGGTTACCCGCGAGCGCGGTCCCGAACTCGTTGACCAGCAGGGTCAGGCGGTTGCGGAACGGCTCGCGGAACGTGTTCGCGACCAGGTCCGGCTGGATCGCGATCTGAACCCGGCTGGCCGGAATCAGCCCGCCCTCGGGCAGGGGCTCGCCCGCGGGCTCGCAGTCGAGGTAGTACTCGGCGAGCAGCGACTGGGGGGAGGACTCGCACTCGGTCTCGTCGCCCAGCCGGGCGAGGTCGCCCGTCAGCTCGACCGTGACCACGGCGCGCTTGCTCTCGTTCACGGTGAGGGCGGAGACGCGGCCGACGGTGACGCCTGCGACGCGCACGTTTGAGTCCTTGACGAGCCCGAACGCGTTGTACATCTCGATTCGGTACGTGTGGACGTCGTCGGCGCCCGCCGCGGCGCCGAGCCCGCCCGCCGCGGCCAGCGTCGCCAGTCCAATGAGGGCGATCCGCCTCATGGCCCGGGCTGCACCATCGCCGGGTTGCAGTCTCCCGGCACGCCGTCGGTGAGCGCGCCGGAGTCGGTGAACGGGACGGAGTCGTCGGGGGGGAAGCCGGGGCCGAGGGGCCGTTCGTTGGCTCCTGGGCATCGGCGGTTCTGCCCGGTCGTGAGAGAGTCGAACTGCTCCTCCGGGGAGTCCGGGTCGGTCAGGTCGGGGAGCAGCGAGGGGAGAATCGGAGAGAAGGTGTTGAGCGTCAGCCCGACGCGGCCGATGCCGCCGATGGCGTCGCTGTAGCCCGAGTGGCTGAAGCCGTCAAACCAACTCACGAGCTCCGGGGCGTAGGCACGGAAGTAGGTGAGGTTGTGGTGGCCGTTGGCGAGCGAGCAGAGCGCCTCGCCAAAGCTGCCCTGCGTGTAGTCGTCGTCGGCGGGGATCTGGAGGTCGGCTGCGTTCTCCGGTCCTGGGCCGCAGTCGGGGGAACCTGTGCCGACAGCGATCCGGCGCAGCGGCGGCTGGATCCGCTGCAGCTCAACGAGGTCGTTGTCGCTGCCGCGGCGGCGGATGATCGCCGAGAGGTCGCGCACGGTCGGGACGGCGTTGCGCGCGGTCGACCGCAGCGCCACGAGGTATGGCTTCAACACCTTCGCCGACGGCCGGGCGGCGATCACCAGCGGTTGGACGTCGTCGAGCGCGGCGCGCAGGTTCACGAACGTGGTGTTGGCGCTTCGCAGGAACGGCGGCAGCAGCCCGATCGCGCGCGCCAGCTCCAACTTGCGGTCGCCGATCGCGTTCATCATCAGGAATAGGTTCCCGACGAGCTGGGAGACGTCTCCGGCGCGGCTCGCGAGCGCGCCGGAGAAGCGCGACCCGTCGATCAACAGGCGTTCCAGGGCGAGCTGGTCGGCGCTCAGCTCGGCGAACACCCGTCGCCCGTTGTAGAGCAGCGGGTTGAGGTACTTGTAGCCCTCGTTTGCGTACTCGGCAACTCCGTCGTAGGAGTTGGCGAAGCCCTTGATCAGGCGCTTGTAGTCCTTGACCGTCTTCTCGTCGAGCAGGTTGAAGAAGTGATCGACGTCGATCGCGCCGACCGTCTCGGACTGCTCGAGGACGCCGCCGTCCTCGATCTCGGTGCCCGCGACTCCCTCCGGCGGTACGGTCAGCTCGACCTGCCGGTTCGCCACGCTCGAAAGGGCGGTCCAGCGGACCGTTGCCACCGTCCCGCGCTCCAGGGGCGCGAACGGCTCGTCGACCGTAAAGGTTACGTTGGCCTGCCCGTCGGGAGCCAGTCTGATCTCCGTCACCGTGCCGACGGGTTTGGCACCGACTACAACCTGGTTGCCGGTGATCAACTGGCTGGCGCTCGCGAACTGGGCAGTGACCTGGTAGTCGTCCTCGCCGCGAAAGACGACCAGCGCAACGACGAGGGCGGCCACAGCCACCCCGGCACCGATCGCCGCGCGGCGAGTCCCGTTACTTTGCTCCTCTCCCATCGCGCTGTTGGAAGCTACCGCGTGCGGCGGTCCCAGGCGCCGGTCGAGTTGGCCGCTCAGCCAGTCGGCTAGGGGCCCCAAGCCCCGGTTCCGCGCTCCAGAAGTTTGCCGGCTCCTGCACCGAGCCGCCGTTCGCAGTAGGTTGCGCGAATGGGACGGGGGTTCCGGGTGGCTTTCGTGGCGCTTATGGCGTGGCTTAGCCTGCTTCCGGCTTCGGCCTCGGCCAGCCACCTGCCGGGCTTCCCGGAGTGCTCCGACGGCCACGACAACGACGGCGACGGCGTGGCCGACTTCCCTGGGGACTCGAACTGCTCCGGGGTCACGGACGACAGCGAGGGCGCGACAAGCGGCGGCGGGGGCAGCGAGCTGTTCGTCACCTTTCTCACTCAGTGGGACAACGGGTCGGGCGGTGCGCCCGACGTGGTCTGTGAGCACAGCATCCTGGCCCAGCCCGGGATTCCGATCGACAGCCTCACGCTGCAACCGGTGGACGTGAACGGCTCCTGCGGCACCACCGGGGCAGACGTCTCGGTGGGCGTGCGGGTGCCGGCGAACCTCGACACCAAGCGCCCCACGATCAAGGTCAACAAGCTGGTCGCCGGCACTCTCCCACTTCGCGTCGAGGTAGTCCAAGTGGACTCCGCAGCTCCCTCGCGCCGGGAGACGATCGGCTACGACACCCTCGACTCCAGTGCGCCGTCCGCGTTCTCGGCCGCGCTTGACCTCAATGATCAGGACGGCTCGGCCGCGACCGACGACACCCTGCTCGACCTCGCTGTTACCAGCCCCCATCCCAGCCGCCTCGCCCTGGTGACCGACAGCTACAGCCCAGGCGCGACGCTGAACGACCGCGGCGGGCTGCACCAGAACCGGATCACGTTCCGCGACCCCGACGGCTCGGACGGCTCGACCAGGATCCCGTCCAGCGCGCACATCGACATCTCGACCGCCAACCTCCGCCAGAAGCTGGACATCAGCCATCCGCCGGCAGAGGCCACAGTCATGGACTTCCTGATCGCAAAGCCCAACGACGACCCCCGGGTCTCGGGAACCCTGGACCTGCTGCCTCCGAACGCGGGGATCACGATCACCGACGAGGACACGGTGGCGGACACGGACGCGTCACCCGACCGCAAGACGATCGTCTACGACGCCGATGCGGTGGTTGACGTCGCGACGGTGGATGTGCAGACAGTTCGCCGGCTCCCGCGCAAGCCGCCGGTGCTCAGTCCGAGCAAGCGTCCCGGGTTTGACAACTGCCAGGTGATCGTCTGTGGGCCGCCGAAGCGCCTCAAGATCCACTCGCGCGTTGAGGACCTCCCCGGCGACCCAGCCGATGCTCAGGACGTGAGGCTGGTCTACGAGGGCGCCACCGACGAGGTCCACTACGACGCCAGCGCCGATGTCCCCTTCTCGCGGCTGATCGTGGACGATGAGGCGCCGCTTTTCAACCGCGCCAAGTGGCTGAAGGTGGAGCTGACCCGGATTCCGAAGCACCTGAACGCCGAGATGGGGGCGGGCAGGTTTGAGTTCAGCACCCCAGACGAGCGAGGGATCGGCTACGTGAAGTTCGACGCGCTGCAGGCCGCGCCGACGCTCCCGACCTTCTGCATCCACCCGTGCGAGGACGGCGTTGGGATGGCTGACACCGAGACCTACTACGGGATCAGCGGCGGGATCAGTCGGCTGAGAACGGCCGACATCACGTTCGAGCCTGACCTCGACGTGGGGGTGGATACCGCGCCGGAGCTGGTCCCGCCCGGCGGCTGTCAGGCCGAGATCTGCAAGCGCGGCGAGCTGGTCCCGATCTGGCGGACGCCGATCAACGTCAGCCTGAACATTCCGCGAAGGCCGGGCGACTACTCCAAGGGCCAGCAGGCCATCACCGGCCGGGTCAGCGCGCTTCAGCCGAAGACTCGCCTGCAGATGGGACGGGCCTCGGCGTCATCGTCGCGGAACCGGATCACCTACAGCGACGAGTCCGCGCTCGGCCCGAATTCCGGTCCCGACGTCCGGCTCGACGGGATCAACATGCCTGACCTCCCGAAGGGGTCGAACGGCGTCGCGGCGAAGGATCTCCACGTCCGGCTGAAGAACATGCCGCGCCGGCTGAACTTCTCCTACCGGCGCAGTCAGCCCGGCCGGGAGGACGGCGGCTTCCCGCTGCATCTGGACGCCTCCGGAACCGACGACATCCTCGACGAGCTCGACATCCAGCTCACCAGCGGGCCGGACGAGCGTCTCGCCGGGCAGGAGTGCGACGGCGGCTCGGGCTGCCCGGTCTACCGCCGGCTCGACGGCCTTTACTCCCGCGACACGGACTCGAAGTACGTGCTCCATGCGCGGCTGACGGCGGTGCGGTCTCTCGACATCAACAAGTTCGGGGACGGGCGCTCTGACTTCCTGATCGCCGACCTGCGGGCGAACGCCTTCAACGACATCGAGCGCGCGCTGCGAATCGACACCGAGAAGCAGATAAAGACCCGGTTCGGGCAGAACAACCCCCAGACTGGCACCGAGAAGCTGCTGGCGACGCTGGACAAGCTGCCGCAGCGCACGGACCTGACCGCTATTTCGGGACCGGTCCGCACCTCGATCGACTACCGGGGCCGTGACAACGCCGGCCAGCCGCAGCCCGTCGAGGCGTTCAGCTACGACAAGGACACGACCTACCCGAACTACTCCGTTGCCAACAGCGGGGAGGCCCTCAGCGCGGTGCCGATGCCGGCCACCTTGGAGATCTGCAAGATGGAGACGCAGCCCAACTGCGCCAGGGGCGTCTTCGACGACAACCTGCGTCGGGTCAGGCAGGGCATCGGGCTCGGGGGGATCAACGTCAGCCCCGACCAGGCGAACCAGGGATCGATCGGCATCCACGCCGATCCCCCCACGCACCTCGGGTACTTCGCCACGCCGAATCAATCGGTGGCCTTCACCCAGCTCTCCCTCGACGTGGACGACTTCGCGCTTCAGGCCCACCAGCGCAAGTTCGACTACGGCGTCCTCGACGTCGGTGAGCCCGACGGAAAGCGTGGCTTTCTGGCGATGGACACCGACTGGGATCCGGGTACAGAGGCCGCCGGTGACGCTGACGTCGCCGGCACGATCAAGGTCGTCAAGTCCACCAACGACATCACCGAATTCGACTACCCGGAGGGCTGGGCATCAGACCAGCACGTGTTCGCCTTCGAAAAGACCGGGCTGGTGACCGGCAAGGTGATCGGCATCGGCAAGGTGAACTGCCCGTCAGGGACGTACCTGCGGGCGGGCGAGGACGAGATCACCGACCGCTTCTGCAAGAGCCGCCTCACCGAGCACGGCTTCAAGAGCGGCGGGTAGCGCCCCTAGACTTGCCCGCCATGACGGGCGAGAGCGCAATCACCTTCGACGAGCACGGCCTCGTCCCGTGTGTGGTCCAGGACTACGTGACGGGCGAGGTGCTGACGCTCGCCTACATGGACGAGGTGGCGCTGGCCCGAACGCGCGAGACCGGCGAGACCCACTTCCACAGCCGCTCGCGCGACGAGCTCTGGCACAAGGGCGCGACCTCCGGCAACACGCAGCGGGTGCGCGAGCTCCGCTACGACTGCGACGCGGACGCACTGGTAGCCCTTGTCGACCCGGCCGGTCCGGCGTGCCATACGGGAGAGCGTTCGTGCTTCCATCGCGAGCTCGGTGGCGATGCAGCCCCACGGCCCGCAGCCCACGAGGCGCCTGGGGCGCTCGAGCGGACGCTGGTCGAGCGCGCCCGCGAGCGGCCCGAGGGCTCGTACACCGTGGAGCTACTCGACGATCCTGCGCGGATCGGCGAGAAGGTGCGCGAGGAGGCCGACGAGGTCGCCCGCGCAGCCGTGTCCGAGTCGGACGAGCGGGTGGCCGAGGAGGCGGCCGACGTCATCTACCACCTCCAGGTGCTGCTGCGATCTCGCGACGTGCCCCTCAGCGCGGTGCTGGAGACGCTCAATGGCCGTCGCCGCTGAGCCCGCCCGCATCGCGCCGCTGATCGAGCGGCACATCGACGACTGCGAGACGCCCGTCTCGGCCTTCCTGAAGCTGCGCGCGGCGTTTGACGGGCCGGCGTACCTCCTGGAGTCCGCGGAGCAGGGCCGCCTCGGCCGCTACTCGTTCATCGGGCTGCGGCCGGACCGGACCCTGCGCTGGTCGCTCGGCGACGCGGGTGATCCGTACGCCCTCGCCGCCGAGCTCGTCGATGCCTACCCGGTGGCGCTCCCGGATGGCATGCCCCCGTTCAAGGGGGGAGCGGTCGGCTTCTTCGGCTACGACCTCGTCCGCACCGTCGAGCGGCTGGGGGAGCCCAACCCGGACCCCCTCGGGCTCCCCGACATGGCGCTGATGGTGTGCGAGCTGATGGTCGTATTCGACCACCTCAAGCACGAGCTGAGCTTGATCGCCTTTCCGTTCTCAGAGGGCGCCGAACCGGCCGGGATCGTCGCCAAGGCGCGCGCCGCGCTGCGCGCTCCGGTGCCGGCGACCGACGCAACGGCAAGCGCGGCGGAGGCGTACGAGTCGAACCTCACGAGGGACGAGTTCGAGGCGAACGTGGCGCGCATCGTCGAGTACGTGCACGCGGGCGATGCCTTCCAGGTCGTTCCCTCGCAGCGGTTCTCGGCGCCCCAGCCGGCCGACGCGTTCTCGATCTATCGCGGCCTGCGGACCATCAACCCGTCCCCCTACATGTACTTCCTCGACTTCGGTGACTTCCAGCTCGCCGGCGCGTCGCCGGAACCGCTGATCAAGGTCATCGACGGGCGGGTGGAGACCAGGCCCATCGCCGGAACCTATCCCCGCGGCGCGAGCCCGGACGAGGACCGTCGCAACGCCGAGGCGCTCCTCGCCGACCCCAAGGAGCGCGCCGAACACGTGATGCTCGTCGACCTCGGCCGCAACGACCTCGGCCGCGTCAGTGAGTACGGATCCGTGACCGTGGACGAGTTCATGGTGGTCGAGACCTACTCGCACGTCCTCCATATCGTGAGCCAGGTCTCCGGCACCCTCCGCGACGGGGTGAGCGCCGTCGACGCGCTGCGTGCCACCCTGCCCGCCGGGACGCTTTCGGGTGCGCCGAAGGTTCGCGCGATGGAGATCATCGACGAGCTCGAGCCCCACAAGCGGTGCTCCTACGGCGGCGCGATCGGCTACCTGGGATTCAACGGGGACCTCGACACCGCGATCCACATCAGGACCGTCGTGGTGAAGGACGGCCGCGTCCATGTGCAGGCGGGTGGTGGGACGGTCGCCGACGCCAGGCCGGAGTACGAGTACGAGGAGAGCGTCAACAAGGCGACAGCGGTATTCAAGGCGATCGAGCTCGCCGCCGAGCAGCCGGACTGGCCATGAACGTGCTGGTCATCGACAACTACGACTCCTTCACCTACAACCTCGTGCAGTACTTGGGGGAGCTGGGCGCGAGGCTGGACGTCGTCCGCAACGACGCGGCCGAGGTGGGCGAGCTGCTCGCTCGCGGCGCGGATCGGCTGGTGATCTCGCCCGGGCCCTGCACGCCCGCCGATGCCGGGATGTCCATCGAGGCCGCCCGCGCCTTCCCCGAGGCCGGGGTGCCGACCCTCGGGGTCTGCCTGGGCCACCAGGCGATGGTCGAGGCCTTCGGCGGACGGACGATCCGGGGCGAGCCGATCCACGGCAAGGACGCCGAGATCGAGCATGACGGCAGCGGCCTGTTCTCCGGGCTGCCCAGCCCCTTGGTCGCCGGCCGTTACCACTCGCTTGTCGCCGATCCCGAGCTGCCCGGCGAGCTCGAGCGGACGGCCGCGTTGGGCGACGTCGTGATGGCCGTCCGGCACCGCTCGCTCCCGGCCCACGGGGTGCAGTTCCACCCCGAGTCGGTGCTGACCCCGCTCGGCAAGGACATGCTCCGAAACTTCGTCGGTGGGAACGGACGCGACGGGTAGATGCCCAACGAGATCGTCACCCGTGCGATCGACGCGGTCGCAGGCGGCGAGAGCCTCACCGCCGATCACGCCTCGTCCGTACTCGACGAGATCATGGAGGGCCGCGCGGGCGCGGTGCAGACGGCGGGGTTCCTGATCGCGCTGCGCACGAAGGGCGAGACCGTCGCCGAGCTCGCCGGGCTGGCCCGAACCATGCGGCGGTTGGCCGCGGCCGTCGAGCCGGACCGGGGTGACCTGGTGGACACCGCGGGCACCGGCGGGGGCCCCTCCACGTTCAACATCTCGACCGCTGCGGCGCTGGTCGCGGCGGGCGCCGGCTGCGCGGTCGCAAAGCACGGCAACCGCTCGAACACGAGCCGCTCGGGCTCGGCCGACCTGCTGGAGGCGCTGGGCGTCCGGATCGACCTCCAGCCCGATGCCGTGGCCAGGTGCATCGACGAGGTCGGCTTCGGGTTCATGTTCGCCCCGCTCCACCACGCTGCGATGAAGCACGTCGCCCCGGTGCGAAAGGAGCTGGCCGTTAGGACGATCTTCAACTTCCTCGGCCCCCTCACCAACCCCGCGGGGGCGACCCGCCAGCTCCTCGGGGTGTCGGATCGCCGCTACCAGGAGACGATCGCCGAAGCCCTGCTGAGCGTGGGATGCGAGCGGGCGCTGGTCGTCTGCGCGGAGGACGGGCTCGACGAGCTCTCGATCGCTGGGCCGACCCGCGTCGTCGAGGTCGCCGACGGCTCCACCAGCGAGTGGTTCATCGAGCCGGCCGACGTCGGGCTTCAGGGCGGCACGCTCGAGCAGATCGCCGGTGGCAGCCCCGCCGAGAACGCCGCCGTGGTGAGGCGCGTCCTGGACGCCGAGGCGGGCCCGCCTCGCGACGTCGTGGTTATGAATGCGGGGGCCGCGATACTCGCGGCGGGCGCCGCCGAGGACCTCGCCGGGGGGGTCGCGAAGGCGCAGGAGTCCCTCGACTCGGGCGCCGCGAAGTCGGTGCTCGACCGCCTCGTCGAGGCCACGGGTACCCTTTCGGCCGGATGAGTCGGCTCGAAGAGCTGGTCGCCGCCGCGAGAGAGGACGTCGAGCGCCGCCGGGAGGCCGTGCCGATCGCTGAGCTGCACGACCAGATTGGCACCGCGGGTGGCGCCCGGCCCTTCAACGAGGCGCTCGTTCGCCCGGGGCTGTCGCTGATCGCCGAGTTCAAGCGCCGCTCGCCGAGCGCAGGCGTGATCGGCGGCGCCGCGGGCGTGGCTGAAATCGTCGGCGCGTACGAGCGCGGCGGGGCAGCCGCCCTGTCGATCCTCACCGACGAGCCAAACTTCGGCGGGCGCCTGGACGATCTGCGGGCGGCGCGGGCAGCGTCGAGCCTGCCGATCCTGCGCAAGGACTTCGTCGTCGACCCGTACCAACTGGCGGAGGCAGCGGTCAACGGCGCCGATGCGGTGCTGCTGATCGTCGCCGCACTTGACGACGACGATCTCTCATTGCTGCACGAGGAGGCCCGGGCGCTCGACCTCGACTGCCTGGTCGAGGTTCACGACGAGGCCGAGCTCGAGCGCGCGCTCGCGATCGGGGCCGATGTCCTGGGGATCAACAATCGGAACCTCAAGGACCTGTCCGTGGATGTGCGGCGCACGCACGAGCTGATCACCGACGTCCCCGCCGGCAAGACCGTCGTCTCGGAGTCCGGCTACTCGAGCGCCGAGCAGCTGGACGAGCTCGAGGAGATCGGGGTAGACGCCGTGCTGGTCGGCGAGGCGCTGATGCGCTCACCCGACCCCGAGGCCGGCGTGCGCGAGCTGACCGGCGACGACGAGGCGACCCGCGAGCACTACCTCGAGCGCGCGTCGGAGGAGCACCAGATCCCTCGCGACGACCCCAATCCGTAGGAACTACGGAAGCTCCCGCACCCCAGGTTGGGCCTAGAGTCCTTGGTGACATGAGGCCAGGGAAGCGGAGACTCGGATTGGGGGCGTTGGCCGTCGTCGCGCTCGCGCTCCCGCCGGTGTCGGCTGAGGCCGTCTGGTCCGCGGGGGGCCCCGGCGGAGCGGTCGTCGTCACGGGCGACGGAGACGACGACTACGTCGAGGGGAACATCTACCTCGGCGGGAGCATGACGTGGAACGTGTTCAACACCAACGGTCAGAGCCACGGCGCGATGACGAATGGCTGCATCGCAAATGGGGCGCAGCTCTGGGACTGCTACGGGGTCTCATCGATGACCTTCAACAGCGGCGGCGGCGCGGACGACATCCGGATCTTGAAGGAGGCGGGTAACACCGTGCCGTTTACGGCCAACCTCGGCTCGGGCAACGACTCCATCCGGGGCCTGGACGGCCTCGGCCCATCCGCACTCGACGGCGGGACCGGCACCGACGTCTGGCGGATCCAAAACAGCTCCACGGACGTGTGGGACATCGACCTGGCGGCTGGGGCCGCCGACGGCTCGGTCTCGGCCGCGCTCACCAGTCTCGTCAACATCGAAAACCTGACCGTCGACTCCGGGCCGGCGCCGGCCGCGCCTGGCCACATCCTGAAGGGCAACGCTGACCCGAACACGATCGACGCTCCGTCCAGCAACGACACCATCAACGGCCGCGCCGGCGCTGACGTGATCCTGGCCCGGGGCGGAGACGACGTCGTGACCGGTGGGCCTGGAAACGACAGCATCGACTGTGGGCCGGGCCTGAACGACGTCCTAGTCGACGAGGAGCCCGGAGACAACGTCTCCAACTGCGAGATCTCCGGCGCGCCGCCGATCGAGGTCAACGTAAACACCGACGAGGCCGACCTCGACCTCGACGACGGCAACTGCGATGTCGACGCCGAGGAGGCCGGCGACCAGTGCACGCTGCGCGCTGCCATCGACGTCGCCAACAGCCAGTCGGGGCCGGATGTGATCATCTTCAACATCCCGTCGGGCGAGGCGAAGTTCAACCCCCAGGCGAGTTTTTCCCAGATCACCGAGGCCGTCCAGATTGAGGGGTCAACTCAGCCCGGGACGCCGGTGGGAGAGCCCGGTGTGATCATCGACGGTTCGCAGATCGGTAATAGGAAACGAGGGGGCCTCGCCGGCGCGTTGATGCGGATCCGATCGGGTCAGGGCACGACGCTCGAGTCATTGGGCTTCACGGGTGGCATCAGCACGGCAATCAGCGTCGAGGCCGACGCATCCCTGACGCGGATCGAGGGCGTCTTCGTCGGCCTGACGGAGAGCTTCAATGCCGCCACACTCGCGCCGAACGCGCTCGACGGCATCCGCGTGGAGGGCGCGGACACGCTCATCCGCGACAGCATCATCTCGGGCAACGGACGCTACGGCGTGCACATCACCGGCCAAGGCGCGCGGCTCACCAAGCTCATAAACAACTCGATCGGTCCCCTCGGCCCGTCGACCGGGCTCCCGGTGTTGACGGGGCCCGTGACGAATCAGGGGGCGGGCGTCGCGATTACCGACGGCGCGGCGGAGAACGTGATCGGTGGCGCCGCGCCCACCGACGGGAACGAGATCGGGCGCAACGGGGTCGGCGTGCTGCTCGACGACGCCGGGGAGGGCAACGACGTGCTCTCCAACGCGATCGGGGCGACGCACGAGAACGGCGCCGCGGTCGAGCTTCTCGCCAACCAGGGCGCCGGCGTGGAGGTCGTGGACACGCTGCTCAGGGACAACAAGGCGGCGACCGAGCTGGCCACGAACACCGTCGCGAACAACGGCGGCGACGGGCTGAAGGTCACCGACAGCTCCGGCCTTGAGGTGAGCGGAAACGCGGTAGGCGCGCTGATGAGCGACACGGACTGCACACACGTTCTGATTGACAATGCGCTGAGGCCGATCGACGTGGAGACTGCGAAGTCCCTGTTGGACAAGCAAGCGCAACACGCCAAGCGGGCGGCGGTCCTGGGCGGCATGTCCGTTGGGGGCCGACTCGGCGACGTGCTCGAGCGCCTCGGAGGGAACCTGATCTGCGACGAGAACGGTGACTCGATCGGGATTGCGGGGGCGATCACGGCTCAGATCGACGCCAACGTCGCCGACGTCGGGTACTCGCTCGAGAACCTCGCGGGGGCGTTCAGGGACAACGTCATCACCGCCAGCGACGCCGCAGGCGTCGAACTGGGCAAGCGCACGACCGTCGAGCTGCTCGGAAACCTCTTCGAGAGCGTCGAGGGGCGGCCGATCGAGTTCAGCAAGGGTACGACGCAGATCCCGCCTGACCCGCTGGACGCGGACAGGGGCCCGAACGGCATCCAGAACTTCGGGTTCCTCGGCACCTACGGCCCCGCCGCGACGCCGGGCGCGTTCCTCTCCCGCATCTCGATGTGGGGGGCGAAGAACCAGCGGTACCGAATCGACTACTACGGCTCCGAGAACTGCACCCCGACGGGCCAGTCGGACGTCAGATCCTACCTCGGATCCGAGACCTTCAGGACCGGCCGGAGTGGCTACTCGACCGACATCCTCGAGGATCTACCCGCGCCTCAGCAGGGCTACGCGCAGGCCACGGTCACGGAGCTGCAACGGGGCTATGATCCGACCTCCGAGCTGAGCCCGTGCGTGCCCATCATCCCCGAAGGGAGCTCCGGTTTCGGGATGGTGCCGAAGTCGCCGTACGTGAAAAGGCGGAAGCTCAGCGCGGTGGCCGACTGCATCGGGGCCCCCGCCTGCACCGGGGAGGCGGAGATCACGAGCCCCGATGGCACCACGAGCTATGGCACCGCCGACCTCGATGTCGCCGCTGGCGACGAGGAGCGCGTAAAGATTCGGATCACCGGGGCTCTCAATCGCGAGATCAAACGGCACAAGAAGGTTGATGTGCTCCTGACATCGACTACCGACCAGATCCGAACGACGCCGCTGCGCCTGCGCGCCAGGTAACCCCGCCCCCAACTTCTTACGTCGTCTTTACCGTTCGTTTGGCCTGCGTTCACGGGCCCCACGGAGGATCGGCCGATGAACTCGATCAAGAGTGCTCTGCGCACCCCATTTGCTTCTGCACTTCTCGGCGGCTTCGTTGTCGCCGCCGTCGGCCTCATCGCGATCAGCGCGGGCTGGGTTGACGCTGACGACGACTCACCGACCGTCGCTGCCGCACCGCTCACCAAGCCTGCATCCGACGCCGGCGCGGAGGGTCTGAGCGTCAACGAGATCTACCGGCGCAGCGTCCCCAGCGTGGGGTTCGTAAGCGCCACGCTCGGAGAAACGGGCCAGTCGCCGGAGGGCCTCAGTCCCTTCGGCCCCGAGCCGCGCGGGGGCGTCGCGACGGGCTCCGCCTTCGTGATCGACGAGGACGGCCACCTGCTGACGAACGCGCACGTCGTGGAGGGCGCGGAGAAGGTCGAGGTCAAGCTCGGCGGCGAGGACGGAGAGACGCTCGACGCGAAGGTCCTGGGCAGCGATCCGTCCACCGACGTCGCACTGCTCGAGGTCAATCCGCCGGACGGCGGGCTGCAGGCGCTAGAGCTCGCCGACTCGGAGGGTGTCTCAGTTGGCGACCCGGCGGTCGCGATCGGCAATCCGTTCGGCCTCGACAACACGGCCACGGCGGGGATCGTCTCGGGTATCCAGCGCGAGATCAGAGCTCCGGACGGATTCACGATCTCCGACGCGATTCAAACCGACGCGCCGATCAACCCGGGCAACTCGGGCGGGCCGCTGCTCGACGCCGCCGGACGCGTAGTTGGCATCAACTCACAGATCGAGTCGGCCGGTGGCCGCGGGAACGTCGGCATCGGCTTCGCCGTCCCGATCAACACCGCCCGCGACGTCGCCGATCAACTTCTTGAGAACGGCGAGGTAAAGCACGCCTTCCTGGGCATCACCGGCGCGGACATCACCGCCGAGATCGCCGACGTGCTCAACCTCTCCTCCGAGCAGGGCGCGTTGGTGCAGGACGTCGTGGCCGACGGCCCGGCGGACGAGGCCGGGATCGAGGCCGGTTCAGCGGAGGTCACGATCGGCGGGCAGCCGCTGACCGCCGGCGGCGACGTGATCGTCGCGGTGGACGGGGAGGAGGTCACGGGGATGGACGACGTGATCGCCGCGGTCAACGGCCTCCAGCCGGGGGACGAGGTCGAGTTGACCCTCTCCCGCAAGGGCGAGGAGCGCGACGTGACGGTCGAGCTCGGCGACAGGCCGGCGAACGCGGGCGGCTGACCCGGCACAGGATCGACGCGATTCGCGCGGATCCGACAAATGCCGCGTGCGATAATCGGCGGGTGACCGGGTCCGTGTTCCTCGAGCGGCTTGACCATCATCTGGCGCGGATCGACGAGCACATCGTCGTAGCCAACCAGCACATGGCGCGCGGCAACGAGTTGATGGAGGGGATTCGCAGCGAGCGGGAGGAGACACGGATCTTCATGCGGGACCTCACACGACGGAGCGAGGTCGTGCTGCAGCAGGTCGTCGCGGCCGTCGCCGAGGTTGGCGCCGCGGTTGGTCAGGTTGGGGCGGAGCTCGCCGAGCAGCGGAATCAGCTGCGCCCCAATGCCCAGGCCGTGCTGCGCATGATCGACCGGCTCGGGCCCCAGGCCGGCTGAGCCCACGTACGCTTACCCGCGTGCGGGTCAAGTTCTGCGGAATCACCAGGCTCGAGGACGCGCGGGAGGCCGCGCGTCTCGGCGCCTGGGCGGTCGGGCTGATTCATCACGATCCCAGTCCCAGGAGAGTTGACGGCACCGTCGCGGCCCAGATCGGCGCTGAGCTGCGGCGCCAGCTCGAAGTTGTCGGCGTGTTCGTTAACGCCCCCCTCGACGAGGTCGTGAAGGCCGCCGAGGACGAGTCGCTCACGATGCTCCAGCTCCACGGTGAGGAGGGACCGGCGTTCTGTCAGGAGGCCACGCGTCGCACCGGGCTCAAGGTCATCAAGGCCTTTCGCGTCCGCAGCTCCGCCGACATCCAGGCCGCCGAGGCGTTTCGCACCGAGCTCCACCTGTTCGACGCCCACCGGCCGGACGCCCCCGGCGGCACCGGTGAGAGCTTCGACTGGGAGCTGCTCAAGGGCCGGCGCTCCGAGATCCCGTTCGTGCTCTCCGGCGGCCTCGATCCGGACAACGTGGGAGGCGCGGTCGCCGACCTCCATCCGCATGCGGTGGACCTGGCGAGCGGGGTCGAATCCGAGCCCGGCGTCAAGGATCATTCGCTGATGGAGGCCTTCATCGAGAATGCCCGGCTCGCCCCGGTCCTTGGGGCGCCCGATGCCGCCGGGGGTGAGGCGGCGTGAGCGTGGCCGGCGTGGAGGAGCGCTTCGGCCCCTACGGCGGGCGCTTCGTGCCCGAGGTGCTGATGGCGGCGCTCGACGAGCTGAGCGCGGCGTGGGTCGAGGCCCGCGAGGACGCCGGCTTTCGCGGCGAGCTCGACCGCCTGCTTCATGACTTCGTCGGTCGCCCGACGCCGCTCTATCTGGCCGAGCGCCTCTCCGAGGCGGTCGGCCGCCGCGTTTACCTGAAGCGCGAGGACCTCAACCACACCGGTGCCCACAAGATCAACAACGCGGTTGGTCAGGCGCTGCTGGCCAAGCGCATGGGCAAACGGCGCGTGATCGCAGAGACAGGCGCCGGCCAGCACGGCGTGGCGACCGCTACGGCCTGCGCTCTTCTCGGCCAGGAATGCGTCGTCTACATGGGGACGGAGGACATGCGCCGTCAGGCGCCCAACGTCGAGCGCATGCGCCTGCTCGGGGCCAAGGTCGAGGGAGTCGACGCGGGCGCCCGGACGCTGAAGGAGGCCGTGAGCGCGGCGATCCGCGACTGGGTCACGAACGTTGGCGACACCCACTACATCATCGGCTCCGCGGTCGGCCCGGCCCCCTACCCGTCCCTGGTTCGCGACCTCCAGCGAGTGATCGGCGACGAGGCGCGCGAGCAGGCGCTGGCTGCCGAGGGAGCCCTGCCCGAGCGCGTGATCGCCTGTGTCGGCGGCGGCTCGAACGCGATCGGCGCGTTCTATGCGTTCCTCGACGACCCGGTGGAGCTGATTGGAGTCGAGGCCGGAGGCGAGGGCCTCGACGGCACCCGCCACGGCGCCTCGCTGGCCTCGGGCCGCACGGGGGTCCTCCATGGCGCCCTTTCCTCGATCCTCGCCGATGAGGATGGCCAGATCCTGGAGGCCCACTCGGTCTCGGCCGGACTCGACTACCCGGGCGTGGGCCCCGAGCACGCGCACCTGCGCGACCTCGGCCGGGCGCGCTACGAGGCGGTCACCGATGCCGACGCGTTGCGGGCGTTCCGGCAGCTCGCCCGTCTGGAGGGGATCGTGCCCGCACTCGAACCCGCCCATGCGGTTGCCTGGCTGCTCGCCGACGATCACACGGGCGAGGGCTTTGACGTTGTGTGCCTGAGCGGTCGCGGCGATAAGGACATGGCGGAGGTCACCGCGCTCCTAGACAAGCTGGATCGCTGATGGCTGAGACCAGGATCGCCACCGGTGCCGAGCGGATCGCAGCCGCCTTCGATGCCGCTCGCGCCGACGGCCGAGCCGCGCTGATGCCCTACCTCATGGGCGGCTTCCCGGACGCCGAGACGTCCGCCGCGCTGCTCATCGCGTATGTCGAGGGTGGCGCGGACGTGATCGAGCTTGGCGTCCCGTTCTCGGACCCACTCGCCGACGGCCCGGTCATTCACTCCGCGGCGACGGTGGCGCTGCGGGCCGGGGCCAGCCTCGACTCGGTGCTGGAGCTGGCCTCGGGTTGCGACCCGGCCGTTCCGCTGGTCCTCATGGTCTACGCGAACATGGTTCTCTCGCGCGGGCCGCAGGAGTTCGCCTCCGAGCTCGAGTCGAGAGGGATCGCAGGCGCGATCGTCCCCGACCTTCCTCCCGAGGAGGCGGGCGACGTGCGCGCCGCGCTCGACGGGCGCGGCCTCGCGTTCGTTCCGCTGGTCGCGCCGACAACGCCCCCCGAGCGCCGGCGCGCAATCTGCGCTGCCGCACAGGGGTTCGTGTACCTCGTCTCGGACACGCGCACGACGGGTGAGCGCGGCGCACTGCCTGCGGACCTCGCCGGCCTAATCGCGTCGGCCAAGGCGGACGCGCACGCTCCCGTGGCCGTCGGATTCGGCATCGGAACACCCGAGCAGGCGGCTGAGGTCGGCTCCACGGCCGACGGGGTGATCATCGGCAGCCGGTTGGTCCGGGCGGTCGCCGAGGCGGGCGATGCCGCCGCTGGAGCCGACGCGGTGCGGGAGTTCCTGGTCGCGACGCGTGGGGCGCTGGCGGCGGGACGTAAGAGGTAGGCTGCGGCCGATGCGGATGCTGATCTTCGCCATCGTCGGGGCCATGGCCTTCATGGTCGCCTACGCCTTCGGGCTCGGCGGCACCGTGAGCACGCTCATCTTCCTGTTCGTGCTCTGCAACGGCGTGCTCGACCGCTGGGCGCAGCCGATGCTCAAGAGCCTGCGCCCGGACACCTAGTCACCCGGGCTGATGGCCGCGCTCAGTCGCGGTCGGCCAGCACCCGGCGCAGGATCTTGCCCGAGGCCGATTTCGGGATCTCGTCGATCCGCTCGACGATCCGCACCCGTTTCTGCGGGGAGACCTGCTCGGCCACGAACGCCATGATCTCCTCGTCAGTGGCGTCGTCGCTCGCCACCAGGAACGCCTTGGGCAGCTCGCCGGCCTCGTCGTCGGGGACGCCGATCACGGCCGCGTCGGAAACGGCCGGGTGCGTGAGCAGTAGCGCCTCGAGCTCGGCGGGCGGGACCTGGAACCCCTTGTACTTAATTAGCTCCTTGAGCCGGTCAACGATCTCGAAGTGGCCCTCGTCGTCGACCTCGGCGATGTCGCCGGTGTGAAGCCAGCCGTCGCCGTCGATCGTCTCCGCCGTCGCCTCGGCGTTGTTTAGGTAGCCCTTCATCACCTGAGGCCCGCGGATCCACAGCTCGCCCCGATCCGCGTCCTCGCCGCTTTCCGGATCGACGATCCGCGCCTCCGTATCCGGCAGCGGCACGCCGATCTTGCCCCCACGTCCGGTCCCCTGCTCCGGTGGCATCAGGTGGGTGACGGGGCTGGTCTCGGTCATGCCATAGCCCTGGACCACGGGGCAGTCGACGCGCTCGGCCACAGCGGTCGCCAGCTCCGTTCCCAGCGGGGCGGCACCGGACATGATCAGCTCCAGCGAGGAGAGGTCGGCGTCGTCGATCGCCGGGTGCTTGGCCAGGGCGAGTGCGATCGGTGGGACCACGTAGGCCCGCGTGACGCCGTGCTCGGCGATCAGTCCGAGAAACTCATCCAGGTCGAAGCGCGGCATCGTCACGATCTTCGCCCCGGCGCGCAGGCCCAGGTTCATGATCACCGTCTGCCCGTAGATGTGGAAGAAGGGCAATACCGCGATGAGCACGTCGTTCGGACTGGGGGCGAGCGCCGCGTTCGTCTGGACGAGGTTCGCGACGAGGTTGCGGTGGGTGAGCATCACGCCCTTCGGCAGGCCCGTGGTGCCGCTGGAGTAGGGAAGCACCGCCAGGTCCTCGGCGGGGTCGAACTCGGGAGTTGGCGCCCCCGCCGGATCCCCGAGCAGGTCGGTAAACGGGGTGGCGCCCTCAGCCTCGCCGATCACGAAGACCTCGTCAACGCCCGCTGCACCCGCGGCCTCCGTGGCCACGTCCAGGAACGGAGGCGCCGTCACCAGGAGCTTCGCGCCGGAGTCGGTCAGCTGGTGGGTCAGCTCGCGGGCGGTATAGAGGGGGTTCGCCGTGCTGTTGGTCGCGCCCGCACCGCAGATGCCGTGAAACGCGACGGCGTACTCGGGAATGTTCGGCAGGTAGAGGGCCACCACATCGCCGTGACCGATCCCCCTCGCCGCGAGCCCGGAGGCAAGCGCCGCGACCGAGCGGCGGAAGCCGGCGCCTGTGATCTCCCGGCCGGAGGGCCCGTCGACCAGGACCACGGTTTCATCGTCGGGAACGCCATCGAGCACGTATGAGGCGATGTCCACCGCCGGGATGTCAACGCTGGGGTGGGGGCTTGTGTGGGGCAACGTGCGTCCTCCCGTGGAGAGCTTGGGGCGCGAGCCTATTGCCCACTGCGTATCTTGGGCGGCGTGCGACTGGGAGTGCTCACGGGAGGCGGCGACTGCCCCGGCCTGAACGCCGTGATCCGGGCGGTGGTCCGCAAGGGCGTCGCCGCCTACGGGCACGAGTTCGTCGGCTACCGCGACGGCTGGCGCGGGCCGCTCGAGGGCGTCTCGCAACCGCTCGAGATCGCGGACGTGCGCGGGATCCTGCCCCGCGGCGGGACGATCCTCGGCTCGTCACGGACCAACCCGGTGCAGGAGGCCGATGGGCTCGACCGGGTCCGGGCGAACCTTGAGCGCGACGGGGTTGAGGGGCTGATCGTCATCGGCGGCGAGGACACGCTCGGCGTCGCCACGCGCCTGCATGACGCCGGCCTCCCCGTCGTCGGCGTCCCGAAGACGATCGACAACGACCTCGGCGCGACCGACTACACCTTCGGCTTCGATACGGCGGTCAACATCGCGATGGGCTCGATCGACCGCCTGCATACGACCGCCGAGAGCCACAAGCGCACGCTGATCGTCGAGGTGATGGGTCGCCACGCGGGCTGGATCGCGCTCCACGCGGGCCTTTCCGGAGGAGCGAACGTAATCCTTATCCCTGAGCACCCGTTCGACCTGGGCGAGGTCTGTGGGTACATCGAGCGGCGCTTCGAGAGCCAGTACGCGCCGATCGTCGTGGTCTCCGAGGGCGCGGAGCCGGAGGGAGGCATGCCGATCGCCGACCCCGGCGCTACCGACGCCTTCGGGCACGCACGCCTCGGCGGCATCGGCCAGTGGCTCGAGGCCGAGATCGAGGGCAGCACCGGCCATGAGGCGCGCGCCACGGTGCTCGGCCACGTCCAGCGCGGCGGCACGCCCACGGCCTTCGACCGAGTGCTCGCCACCCGCTTCGGGCTGTACGCGATCGATGCCGCACACGCTGGCCACTGGGGCAAGATGACCGCCCTTCGCTCCACGCGGATCGAGCTGGCCGACCTCGCCGACGCAACCGCGGAGCTGAAGCTCGTGCCAGTGGAGCTCTATCGCGAAGCCGAGGTCTTCTTCGGTTGATGTTCCGGACGGCTTCCGCGGGCGCGCTCGCGGCGATGCTCGCCCTCGCCGGCGCCGGCTGCGGCGGCGGCGGTTCCGCCGCCGGTGACGCGACGCTCGCTGTGTACGTGAGCACACCGCTCAGCGGACCGGATGCCGCCGATGGCCTGGCCGTCTCCCAGGGGGCGCGCAGCGCCCTGGCGCAGGCCGGAGGGGAGGTGGCCGGGGTCACCGTCGAGGCGATGGTGCTCGACTCAGGGCCTGGCGCCAGCGTCTCGGAGCCCACCGACGAGGAGGCCGACCCGGCTCGGGCCGCGGTGAACGCGCGCATGGCCACCCAGGACTCGACCGCGATCGCCTACATCGGAGAGCTCGACTCGGCGACGACGTTCACCTCGCTCCCGATCACCAACGACGCCCGGATGCTGCAGATCTCCTCCAGCGCCGACGCCGTCGAGCTGGTCGCGCCGTTCGAGGGCTCGGACGAGATCCCCCCGGAGACTCAACCCTCCGGCGCGCGAACCTTCGGGACCCTGGCGGCGCTCGAGGGGGAGCCGCGAGCGGCGGGCGCAGAGGCGATGGCCTTGGTGCTCGACTCGATCGAGCGAGCGGGCGACCCGCTCGACCGTGCCTCGGTGGTCGAGGCCTTCCTGGCGACGGGCGAGCGCGAATCCCCCCTGGGTCCCTACTCGATCGACGAGCTGGGCCAGGCCGAGCGCAGCGAGCCTTGACTCGGCTCCCCGCCCCGGGGTAGCATTCCGCCAAGGACCTGGCACGACGCTCAGGGGGGTGGAGGGCACGGCCGCCCGGAGAGTTGGGAGCTGCATTGAGCCAGTCCGTTCGGGTCCACGAGTACATCCGCAGGAACATCCTCGGCATCGTCGCCATCTGGCTTGCCCTGGGGGGCATCGCCTGGGCTGCCGGCTTGAAGCCCAACTCGGTCAAGTCCAAGCACATCAAGGATGGCCAGGTTCAGACCAACGATCTGGGAGACGGACAGGTCGTCGGCCTCAAGCTGGCCGACGGGTCGGTCACGACCGCCAAGATCGTGGACAACGCGGTGACGGGGGCGAAGGTCGACGAGTCGACGCTCGCGAAGGTGCCGAGCGCCACCAACGCGGACGACGCCGGACAGCTGGACGGGCTGGACTCGAGTCAGCTTCAGCGCCGGGTCACCGCCGACTGCACCCCCGGCGGTGCGATCGGTTCTGTGAACGCCGACGGCACCGCAAGTTGCGTCGCCGGCGGCACCGGCGACATCACCGCCGTCACCACCGGCCCGGGGTCCGGGCTGACGGGGGGAGCAACGTCGGGCGCGGCCGACCTCAGCCTGGCCGACGGCGGAACCCTGGCCGAGATCGCCGACGATGACGGCAGCGGGAGCGGTCTGGATGCCGACCGGCTCGACGGCAAGGACTCCGATGACTTCCTCCAGCCAGGTTCGGTAGCCGACGGCGACCTCAGCGGCGTCTTCAGTGACCTGCAGATCAAGAGCGGAGCGGTTGGAACGTTCGAGATTGACCCGACGAAGGTCCAGAAGCGGGTGAGCGGCACCTGTGCTTCGCAGACGGCGATCGTCGGGGTCTTCGAGGGCGGTGGGGTTTCCTGTGGCGCGACGAGCGGGGGCAGCCCGGGTGGATCGGCTGGCGGCGACCTCGCGGGATCCAGCTACCCGGCCCCGACCATCGCCGGCAGCGCGGTCAACAGTGCCAAGATTGCCGACAACAGCGTGACCGGTGCGGATGTCGACGAATCGACCCTTGGGTTGCCCGGCAGCCTCATCCCGGTCGGACAGGTCATCGGGACGATCCCCGCCGATGGCGCCTGGCATTTCGCCGGCTCGGTAACGACCTCGCTCTCGCCGACTCGCTCCGTCGTGACAGCGTCCATCACGGCTCCGCTCAAGATCTCGGTCGGCACGGAGTCGTTTGCGTATGCGATCTGCAAGGACGGTCCGCTGGACCCCGCGCCTGCACCGATCGGAACCAACCAGCTCGGGGCGCTCACGACCAATTTTGCTGGGATTGCGGCCAGCGCCACGTCCGCGGGTACCCCGCTGGGGGTGGGCTCCACCGAGGTGGGCTTCTGCGTGAACAAGGCCGCCGGACTCCCGGTGACCGGAGACTCGGCCGTCGGTTGGGTGTTGGTCAGCGGCTGAGCAGGTCGCGCAGCGCCGGCTCGAGCTCCGGCCAGCGGAATTCGTAGCCGAGGTCCAGCGCGCGGCGCGGGACCACTCGCAGCGACGCGAGGATGGCGTCCGTCAGCTCGGAGCCGCGCATGGCGGAGACGGCGAACCTCGGGGCGGGGATCAGGGACGGACGGCGCAGTACGCGTCCGAGCGTCTTCGAGAACTCGCGGTTGGTGACGGGATTCGGGGCGGTGGCGTTGAGCGTGCCGGTCACCTCGGGGTTCTCGAGCGCCCAGAGGATGAGCCCGAGCTCATCGTCGCGATGGATCCACGGCATGTACTGCTTGCCGCTCGAGAGCGGGCCGCCGCCGCCGAGCTTGAAGATCGGCAGGAGCTGCTTCAGCAGGCCGCCCTCAGGATCGAGGTAGAGGCCGGTCCGCAGCACGACGACCCGCACGTCCGCGGCCTCCGCGGCGCGGGCCGCGCCCTCCCACTCGACTACAAGCTGCGAGAGCCACTCAGTTCCCGGCGGAGTCGACTCGTCGATGATCGCGTCGCCGTGATCGGCGTAGTAGCCGACGGCCCCCTGGCTGATCAACGTCCTCGGCCGCTCGGCCTGGGCGGTCATGGCGTCCACGAGGTTCTTCGTCGCCCGCAGCCGGCTGTCGTGAATCCGGCGCTTGGCCACCGGGGTGAGCCGCTGGTTGATCTCCTCGCCGACCAGGTTGACCACCGCGTCCACGCCCTCGAAGGCCTCGGTCGGCGGCCGCTCGGTCGCGGGCTCCCAGGCGTGCCAGGTTGCGGTTGGATTGGTCTTCCGGGCGCGTGCCGGGTCACGGCTGAGGCCCACGACCTCGTTGCCCCGGGCGAGCAGCGCGTCGGCCGCGGCCGAGCCGATCAGGCCGCTGGCCCCGGTGATCAGAACCCTCATGTCGCTGCGTCCGCCACGTTGAACCCCGGCTACCCGGGGCGAGAAACGTTAACGGTCACTCGATGGCGGCGAACGTACCCGTCTCCTCGGAGACGCGCGCGATGCCGGCCCGGCGGGACTCCTCCACCACCGCCCGGGCGACGGCCGGCGCGACGTCCCGGTCGAAGACGGAGGGGATGATGTAGTCCTCGGAGAGATCCTCCTCCGCCACCACCTCGGCGATGCCCTGGGCGGCGGCCAGCTTCATCTCCTCGGTGATCTGTGGAGCCCCGGCGTCGAGCGCGCCACGGAAGATCCCCGGAAAGCAGAGCACGTTGTTGATCTGGTTGGGGTAATCGGAGCGTCCGGTGGCCATGATGCGCACGTACGGCTCGGCCTCCTCGGGCATGACCTCGGGAGTGGGGTTGGCCATCGCGAACACGATCGCGTCGTCGGCCATGCCCTCCAGGGCGCTCGCCTCGATCAGGCCCGGCCCGGAGAGCCCGATAAAGACGTCGCATCCCTCGATCACCTCCGCCGGGCCGCCGGAACGACCCTCCGGGTTCGAGTTGTCCGTGTACCAGCGCTTGATGTCGTTCATCTCGCCGCTGGCGTAGTCCTCGCGGCCGGTGCACAGCGCACCCCTGCGGTCGCATCCGATGACGTTCGTCACGCCGGAGGCCAGCATCATCTTGGTGACCGCGACGCCCGCGGCGCCGAGCCCGAGGACGAGCACGTTCAGCGATTCGATCGGCTTGTTCACGATCTTGAGGGCGTTGAAGAGGGCCGCCATCGTCACCACCGCGGTGCCGTGCTGGTCATCGTGGAAGACGGGAATGTCGAGTTCGGCCTTCAGCGTTTCCTCGATCTGGAAGCAGCGTGGCGCCGAGATGTCCTCGAGGTTGATCCCGCCGAAGGTGGGGGCCAGGAGCCGGACCGTCTGGATGATCTCCTCGGGATCGTTCGTGGCGAGGCAGATGGGCCAGGCGTCAACGCCCGCGAACTCCTTGAAGAGCATCGCCTTTCCCTCCATCACCGGCATCGCAGCCTCCGGCCCGATGTCGCCGAGCCCGAGCACGGCCGATCCGTCGGAGACGACCGCGACCGTGTTCTTCTTGATCGTGAGGTCGAATGCCTTGGAGCGGTCGTTCGCGATCTCGGTGCACACTCGCGCGACGCCCGGCGTGTACGCCATCGAGAGGTCGTCGCGGGTCTTCAGCGGGTACTTGTTGGTCTGCTCGATCTTGCCGCCACGGTGCATAGCGATCGTGCGATCGACGTAGTCGAGGACGCGGGCCCCGCGGGTCGAGCCGATGGCCCGCAGGATCTGCTCCCAGTGCTGCTGGTCGCGGGCGTCGATCGTGAACTCGCGCACGCGCTTGCCCTCGGCGCCCGCCCCCGGCACGAGGTCCACGCCCTGGAGTGCGCCTCCGGTCTCGGCGATCTGCGCGGTGAGCTTGCCCAGCGGCTCCTGGCGCGCGTCGAGCTCGACGCGCACGGTGACGGAGAACTGGGCGGATACGGAGGCGGCCATGAGCGGGCATCATAGGAGCCGCGACACGGGCCACTCCCGTCCGCGACGGGCACGCTCACGACCGTGCACACGCCCGGTCGTGAGGCAATGAGCGAGGGAGGGGCGAAACCGACGGCCGTGGCGCCTTTCTACGCGTATGGCGAAGGAACGCGCCGCCTCGGCAGTTGACCGCGCGCTGCTCGGCCTGCCGCGATCGTAGGATGAGGACGTGCCCCCCGCGACCAAGCCGAAGCCCGGGAAGCCGGCCACGGCGGATGAGGCGCGCGACGACGAGCTCTTCCTGATCGACGGCAACTCGCTCGCCTACCGGGCGTTCTTCGCGCTTCCCGAGTCGATCGCGACCGCAGACGGGCGGCCTACCAACGCCATCTACGGCTTCGCCTCGATGATGGTGAAGTTGCTCACCGACTTCAGGCCGAAGGGCGTGATCGTGGCCTGGGACGCCGGCTGGTCGGGCCGCGAGAAGCAGTACTCGGAGTACAAGGCCCAGCGCAAGTCGCGTCCCGACCTGCTCAAGGAGCAGTGGCCGCACCTCGCGCCCCTGGCCGAGGCGTTCGGCTTCACCAATGTCAGGGTCGATGGGTATGAGGCTGACGACGTCATCGGCACGCTTGCCCGGAAGGCCAGCGAGGCGAGCATCCCGGTGATGGTCGTCTCCGGCGACCGCGACGTCTACCAGGTGGTCGGCGACGGGATCCGGGTGATGACCACCTCCCGAGGCGTCACCGACACCCGGATCTACGACCACGACGAGGTGGTCGCGCGCTACGGCATCCCGCCGGAGTTGGTCCCCGACCTGATCGGGTTGAAGGGTGATACCTCCGACAACATCCCGGGCGTTCCGGGCATCGGCGACAAGACCGCCGCGCAGCTCCTCCAGAAGTTCGGGTCACTGGAGGCGGTGCTCTCCTCCGTGGACGAGATCTCGGGGGCGAAGCGCAAGGAGAACCTCACCAACCACGCCGAGGACGCCCGCGTCTCCAAGCAGCTGGCCACGCTGCAGTACGACGTGGCGGTCGACATTGACCCCGCCGAGGCGCTCCGCGGTGAGCCCGACCGCTCGCGCCTGCGCGACGTCGCCGCTGAGTTCGAGCTGCGCCAAGTGATCCAGCGCCTCGAGGAGGACCTCGACGAGGTCGTCCCGGACCGGGCGGTGGACGAGACGATCGAGGTGGAGGCCGAGGAGGGCGCCCTCGCCGACCTCGGCTCGGGCGCGGTGGCGATGGCGATCGTCGCGGGTCGCTTCGGAGCTACCGACGGCGAGAGGGTGATCCTCGGCGACGCCGGCGATCTCCGGGCGCTGGCCTCCGATCTCGGCGGCCGGGAGCTCATCGCGCATGACGCCAAGGGCCTCGGAGGGGAGGCCGGGACGGGTCTCGTCTCGGCCGCCGAGGAGAGCATCAACCTCGCGCACGACACGATGGTGGCCGCCTACCTGATCGACCCGGCCCGACGGGTCTACGCGCTTCACGAGCTCGCGGCCGACGCCGGCCTCGCCGCCGCGCCCGCCACCGCGGACCCGGGCCAGCTCTCGCTCGAGGCCGAGGCGGGGGAGGCCGCCGGCGACCCGGCGGTCGATGCCCGGCTCACCCTCGAACTCGCCGAGCGCCAGCGCGAGCGGATCACCGAGTTCGGCCTCGAGCAGCTGCTCGGTGAGGTTGAGCTGCCGCTGGTGGAGGTGCTCTCAGCGATGGAGCGGATCGGGATCCGCCTCGACTCCAACCGCCTCGCCGAGATCGGCGAGGGGATGGCCGAGCGGATCGCAACGCTCCAGGCGGAGATCTTCGACCTCGCCGGCCACGAGTTCACGATCGGCTCCCCCCAGCAGCTCGCCGAGGTGTTCTTCAACGAGCTGGGCCTGACGAAGAAGCGCCGGGGCAAGACCGGCTTCTCCACCGACGCGCGCGTCCTCGCCCAGATCCGCGACGAGCACGAGATCGTCGCCAAGGTCGAGGCTTGGCGGGAGATGACCAAGCTGAAGAACACCTACCTCGACTCGCTGCCCGAGCTGATCCGCGACGACGGGCGCATCCACACGACCTTCAACCAGGTGACGGCGGCGACCGGCCGCCTCTCCTCGACCAACCCCAACCTCCAGAACATCCCGATCCGCTCCGAGCTGGGGCGGCCGGTGCGCGCCTGCTTCGTCACCGAGCCCGGCTGGCAGCTTCTCTCCTGCGACTACAACCAGGTCGAGCTGCGGGTGCTCGCACACGTGGCCGGGGAGGACGTGCTTCGCGAGATCTTCGCCTCCGGACATGACGTGCACTCCGAGACCGCTGCGGAGGTTCTAAGCATCGCTCCGGAGGAGGTGGGCCCGGCTGAGCGCTCGAAGGCAAAGATGGTCAACTACGGGATCGCCTACGGGCTCTCGGACTTCGGCCTCGCGGACCGCCTCCAGATCTCCCGTGAGGAGGCCGGCGCTTACATCAATCGCTACTTCGAGCGCTTCCCCGCCGTCAAGCGGTTCATCGACGAGACCATCGAGAAGGCAGAGCAGGAGGGGCTCGTGAAGACGCTCATGGGCCGCCGACGCCTGGTCCCCGAGCTGCGCTCCTCGCAGCGCCAGCGGCGCCTCCTCGGGGAGCGCCTGGCGGTGAACACCATCATCCAGGGGACGGCCGCCGACATCATCAAGGTCGCAATGGTGCGCTGCCAGCTCGCCTTAGAGCAGTCGGGCATGGAGACCCGGCTGATCCTGCAGATCCACGACGAGCTTCTCTTCGAGGGCCCCGAGGCCGAGATGGAGCGCGCCTCCGAGCTGATGCGCGCCGAGATGTGCAACGCCTTCGACCTCGACCCGCCGCTCGCCGTGGACGTCGGCATCGGCGAGGACTGGCTGGCGGCGAAGTAGTGGACCGTGGCGTCGCAGTGGCTGCGATGGCCGGAGTCGGCGGCCTGGTCGCGCTCCAGCCCGCGATCAACGCCGGCCTCGGGCGCTCGACCGGCAACCTGGCAGCCGCGCTGGTGTCGTTCGCAATCGGGACGCTGCTGCTGGCCGCCATCGTCGGGATCGCGGGTCAGGCCGGCGGCCTCAGCTCCGCGCTCGACGTGCCCTGGTACTACCTGCTGGGCGGCGTCCTTGGCGCCGCCTACGTGACCACGGCGCTCATCACGGTGAGCACGATCGGGGCCGGCGGCGTCGCTGCTGCGACGATCACCGGGCAGCTGACAGCGTCGGTGGTCATCGACCGGCTGGGCGTACTGGGGCTCGACGAGACGCCGATCACCTGGGACCGGCTGCTGGGCGTAGGCCTGCTGCTGGCCGGGACGTTCCTGATCGTCCGCTAGGCCGCCGCCGCGAGCGGGGTCGCCGAGCGTCGCGACGGCGCCGGCGCGCCCGCGAACTCCGGAGGTGCGATGTCGAGGTAATGGCGGAAGGACCAATCCACGAACGACCTGCGCTCCATACCGCGGAGCATCAGCCCCAGGAGCCGGGGTTCCACGCGCGGGACCAGGCGCTGCACGTGCAGCATCGCCTCGAACTTCCAACGGTGCGAGGCCGAGAACGCTGCGTAGTCGTGAAGGGCCGCGGCGCGGCCCTTGCGCCCCTCGACGACCGCGCGCAGCTCGCGTCCGCAGGCGATCCCGAAATAAAGCGCGGTGCGGATCCCCTCGGCCGTCAGCGGCAGGCAGTGCCCGGCCGAGTCGCCCGCTAAGAAGATGCCGTCCGAGGCCGCCGGTCGTAGCCGGTGCGGGATCCAGTTGCCCTGGTAGCGCACTGCGTCGCGCTCGAGGTCCTCGGCGAGCCGGACGGTCGGCTCCTTGACGTGATGGCGGGGGTCAAAGGACCCCACGCCCACGCGAACCTCCTGCGAGGCGGGAAAGCTCCAGCCGTAGCCGGCGGGCACGTAGTCGCGGTCGATCCAGATCTCGAGCTCGTCGCTCGCGCCCCAAGGGTGAACCTCCAGGCCGCGGGACAGTGTGGTGTCGGGAG
This sequence comes from uncultured Solirubrobacterales bacterium, assembly GCA_963807385.1. Classification (GTDB taxonomy): domain Bacteria; phylum Actinomycetota; class Thermoleophilia; order Solirubrobacterales; family 70-9; genus JBDTSW01. The sequence continues at coordinate 845,224 of CAWEBQ010000002.1, read as the reverse complement.
GCTGAAACCCGCCGCCCGCGAGCACCCGCCTCCAGCCGAGGGCGTCCACCACGAGCGGGGCGTTCAGGTCCCCGCGGTCGGTGTGGATCGTGGTTCCGGTGCGTCCCTCCACCTTCGCCGTCTCGAACGCGGCGTCGCTCTGCTCCCAGAGCAGGCCGCAGAGCTCGCGATAGTCGAAGGTCGAGAAGGTCCACGGCAGGCCCATCCGCACGTCGGCGTGGGGCGTGTGGATCACCAGGTCGCTGAAGGTCTGGCGCACCGACGCCTCGAGCCCGAGGTTCCGCAGCCAGTCCGTGGGCGCTGCGCAGGCCGAGGTCTGGCGCTCACCGATCTCGTAGCGGTCGATCACCATCACGTTGGCGCCGGATCCGGCGAGCTCGCGCGCGGTGGCCAGCCCGGCGAAGCTCGCGCCGCAGATCAGCGCGTCGTATTCGCCTGCCAGCGGGGTTCGCTCGGCCCCGCGTTTGGTCGCTCGCACGGGCATCGGCGAGCGAGGGTACCGGGGCGCGGGGGCCGGCGCGAGCGCCCCGGACCGCGCCTGCCCCAGGCGTTGAATCCCTATCTGCCAAACTAGTCGGCCGTGTCCGTGCCTGACACAACGACGCAGGCTGCTCCCGAAGCGCCGCCAGCACCACCGCCCGCCGCGACGAACGGCGCTGCGCTCGACCTCATGATCGAGGTCGACGGCCAGCTCGTCCCCAACTACGACGCGACCATCAAGCCCTTCAGCGAGGGCGACGTGGTCTCCGGTGACGTGGTCCGCATCGACAAGGACGAGGTCCTCGTCGACATCGGCTACAAGTCGGAGGGCGTCATCCCGGCGAACGAGCTGTCGATCCGCCGCTCGGTGGATCCGGCCGACGAGGTGGAGCTCGGTGAGCGCGTCGATGCTCTCGTGCTCACCAAGGAGGACCAGGAGGGCCGGCTGGTGCTCTCCAAGAAGCGTGCCCGCTTCGAGAAGGCCTGGCGCCGGATCGAGGCCGCGGCCGAGTCCGGCGAGCCGGTCGAGGGCTCGGTGATCGAGGTCGTCAAGGGCGGCCTCATCCTCGACCTCGGCGTCCGCGGCTTCCTGCCCGCCTCCCTGGTGGATATCCGCCGCGTCCACAACCTGGACGAGTTCAAGGGTCAGACCCTCGAGTGCAAGGTGATCGAGCTCAACCGCAGCCGCAACAACGTGGTGCTCTCACGGCGCGCCGTGCTGGAGGAGGAGCGCAAGGAGGTCCGCGAGCAGATCCTGGGCCGCCTCGAGCCCGGCCAGATCGTTGAGGGCAAGATCTCCAACATCGTCGACTTCGGCGCCTTCGTGGACCTCGAGGGCATCGACGGCCTGATCCACATCTCCGAGCTCTCCTGGAGCCACGTCAACCATCCCTCCGAGGTACTCGCTATCGGCGAGACCGTCCGCGTGAAGGTGCTTGACATTGACCGCAGCCGCCAGCGGATCTCCCTGGGCCTCAAGCAGACGCAGGAGGACCCGTGGCAGAAGGTCCTCAACGAGTACCGCGTCGGCGCGGTACTCGAGGGCAAGGTCACCAAGGTGGTCGCGTTCGGAGGATTCGTCGAGATCGTCCCGGGCGTCGAGGGCCTCGTGCACATCTCCGAGCTCGCCGAGCACCACGTCGAGAACCCCGCCGAGGTCGTCTCGCCGGGCCAGGAAGTCTGGGTACGGATTCTTGAGATCGACGAGGAGCGCCGCCGGATCTCACTCAGCGTCAAGCGGGCGGAGACCGGCAACATGCCGCTGCGCGATCTGATGCCGGCGGAGCTGACCGATCAGCTCAACGCCCCGGCGTCCGCGCCCACCGAGGACGTCCCGGACCTGGGAACCTCCGAGGAGGTGTTCGGCGACGCCCCCGCAGCTGAGCCCGAGGTGCCGCCGTCCGCGGACGTCGAGGCCCCGGCTGAAGCGGCGCCCCCCGAGGAGGCGCCGGCGGAGGAGCCACTTGCCGAGGCGCCTCCGGCCGAGGAACCGCCCGCCGAGGAGCCACCGGCGGAGGAGCCGCCCGCCGAGGATCCCGCCGCCGAGGCGGAACCCGAGCAGGCGTGACCGTCCGGGCGGCCTCGCCGCCCGCGCCCTTCATTGGGCTCACCGGCGCGGTTGCGTCCGGGAAGTCGGCGGCGCTGGAGTCGTTTCGCCGACTCGGCGCCGCGACGCTGTCCACCGACGCCGTCACCCATGAGCTGCTGGAGGGTCCGGCGCTCGCGCTCCAGGTGGCCGAGCGCTGGGGTCAGGACGCGGCCCCGGGCGGCGTCGTCAACCGCGAGCGTGTCGGGCAGATCGTGTTCGGCCGTCCCGATGAGCTTCGCTGGCTCGAGTCGCTTCTACACCCCTTGGTGGGTCAGCGCGTGGTCGAGTGGAGGGCCTCGCTTCCCGAGGGTACGACGGTGGCGGTCGTTGAGGTGCCACTGCTGTTCGAGACCGGGATGGAGGCAGCATTCGACGCGACCGTGTGCATCGTCGCGCCGGACGCCGTTCGCGCCGAGCGCGCCGGCGCGCGGGGCACGGATCTGCTGGCCGAGCGCGAGGCCAAGCAGCTCGGCCAGGGCGACAAGGCGGAGCGGGCGACCCACGTGGTCTCCAACGCGGGGACGCTCGCCGAACTGGACGTCAAGCTCGAGGAGCTGCTGCCGGCACTCCAGGCGGCGGGGGTGGCTCGTGAGGGATAGGGGACTGTGGGCGATAGCTCTCGTAGCCGCCGTTATCGGCGGCGTCGTATTCGCGATCAGCAGAATCGATGTCGGCGACGTGGTCCGGGAGGTCACGCTTCCCCTCCGCCACGAGGACGTGATCCTCCAGCAGGCGGCGCGCCACGACCTCGACCCCGCCCTGATCGCCGGGATCATCTACACCGAGTCACGATTTGTGGACCAGACCTCCCATGCGGGCGCCCGCGGCCTGATGCAGATCACCCCGGATACCGCCGACACGATCGAGACGCTCAGCGGCGGCGAGACGTTCGTATTCGAGGACCTCGCCAACCCCGAGCTCAACATCCGCTACGGGACGTACTACCTCGACTACCTGCTGGACCTGTACGCCGGCAATGTCGTCGCGGCGCTCGCCGCGTACAACGGCGGCCCGGGAAACGTCGACGTTTGGGGCGGCTCCGACCTGGAGGTGGGCGACATCGAGTTCCCGGAGACCCGAAGCTACGTCGAGGACGTGCTGGAGCGTCGCGCGGAGTACGAGAAGAACTACAAGAAGGAGCTCGGGCTCTAAGCCGGCTCAGCGGCGGGGTCGTAGGTCAGGATGCCAGGCGTGGCGACGTCATGGATCCTGTTCCCGCTGGTGCTTTCGGCCCTCTGCCTCGGCTGGGGTTGGCTGCTGGCCGCGCTGATCAGGGTGCGGGTGGCCGGGGCGCTGGTGCCCGGCCTGGGGATGGCCGGGATCGTCATCGTTGGCCAGTGCCTCACGGTCCGCGACGCCACGGCTGAGCTCGCGACCCCGGTCGTCGCCGCGTTCGCCGGTGTTGGGCTCGCCGTCGGCGTGGCACGGCGCCTCGGACGCCCGTCCGGGTGGGCGCTGGCGGCCGCGCTGGCGACGTTCGCCGTCTACGCGGCCCCCGTGGCGTTGTCCGGTGAGGCGACCTTCGCCGGTTTCATCAAGCTCGACGACTCGGCCTCATGGATGGCGTTCACCGACCAGCTGATGGAGCACGGCCGGGATCTCTCAGGGCTCGCGCCGTCTACCCACGAGGCCACCCTCGCCTTCAACCTCGGCGACGGCTACCCCGCTGGGGTCTTCGTCCCGCTCGGCGTGGCGACCGCCCTGGTCGGCGAGGACGTCGCCTGGGTGATCCAGCCCTACCTGGCCCTCTGGGCGGCCCTCCTCGCCCTGGCCCTCTACGCGCTCGGGCGGGGGGCGGTTGCAGGCCCGCGTGCGCGTGCGGCAGTCGCGTTCGTCGCCGCTCAGCCCGCCCTGCTCTACGGCTACTACCTGTGGGGCGGGATCAAGGAGGTCGCGGCGATCGCGCTGATTGCCACGGCCGCTGCCCTCCTCATCACCGTCGCCCGGGGCGGGCCGGTTCGCCGGGTGATTCCGGCGGCCGTCGCGATTGGGGCGCTCGCGGGCGTGCTCAGCATCGGCGGGCTTGTGTGGGTGGGGCCGGCGCTGGCCGCCGCCGGGTTCGTGTGCGTGAGACGGCTGGGCTGGCCCGCGACCACGAGGCGCGCGGCACTGCTGGCGATCGTCGTGGGGGTCGCCGTGGTGCCGCTCGTGCTCGCCGGAGCGTTGATCCCCCCGACGTTCTCGCCGCTCACCGCCGCCGGAGCGCTGGGCAACCTCGGCGACCCGCTCGACCCCGCTCAGGTCGCGGGCGTGTGGCCCGTCGGGGACTTCCGCTCGTATCCCGCGTCGGAGGTCCTCGGGTACCTGCTGGTCGCGGTGGTCGGCGTCTGCGCGGCGTTGGGGCTGGTGATCGCCTGGCGCCGGGGGGCCTGGTGGGCGGCGGCGTTCGTCGCGGGAACTCTCGTCGCGGCGCTTGCGATCGGACTGGCGGGCTCACCGTGGGTGGACGGCAAGGCGCTCGCCACCGCGTCGGCGACGGTGCCTTTCGCCACGCTCATCGCGGCGTTCGCCGTCTGGGGATCCGGGCGGCGGATGCTCGGGGCCGGGCTGGCGGTGCTGGTGGCGGTCGGAGTCGTATGGTCCAACACCCTCGCCTACCGGGGCGTGAACCTCGCGCCGCGCGAGCGCCTGGCCGAACTGGAGGAGATCGGGAAGCTCATCGCGGAGGAGGGACCGACGCTGATGACGGAGTACAACCCGTATGGCGCGCGCCACTTCCTGCGCGACGGCGAAGCGGAGGGCGTCTCCGAGCTGCGACGCCGCGCGATCCCCCTGGCCGACGGCACCTCGGTCGAGAAGGGCCAGTCGGCCGACACCGACGAGCTCGACCCCGATGACCTGCTCGTCTACCGCTCGCTGGTGGTCCGCCGCTCGCCGGTGCGCAGCAGGCCGCCATCGCCGTACCGCCTGGTGGCGGAGGGGAGGTGGTACGAGCTCTGGCAGCGCTCCGACGTGGTCCCCGCGCCGATCGAGCGCCTCGCGCTCGGCGGCCAGTTCGACCCGGGGGCGGTGCCCGCGTGCGCCGCCGTGCTCGACCTGGCGCGCGACGCCGGTCCGCGCGGCGAGCTGGTCGCGGCGACGGTCCCGGAGCCGCTGGTGCTCGCCACGGATGGCGGTCCTATGGTGGCCGACGTTCCGCGGCCCGGGCGATACTCCGCCTGGCTGCTCGGCAGCGTGCGCGGCGAGGCGACTCTTATGGCCGATGGCGACGAGCTCGGCCGAGCACGGCACCAGTTGAACCACGAGGGCGGCTACGTCGAGCTCGGGGCGCCTGAGCTGCCCGCGGGCGAAACCGAGCTCGACCTGGCGCTGGGGGGAGCCGATCTGCATCCCGGGAGCGGCGGGCCAAGGCCGGACACCGGCCCGCTGGTGCTCGTCCCGGTCGCCGAAGACAAAGGGCTGCTGCGGGTCCCCGCGACGCGAGCGGAAAACCTCTGCGGCAGGCGGCTCGACTGGATCGAGGTGGCTACGCGGTAGCGCGCCAGACCCACCAGGCGCACAGGGGCTGGAGGGGCAGCCGCGCCCACAGGGTCCAGCGGGGAATCCGTTCGAGGTCGAGGCCCTTGACCTGCTCCGGGCGCATCGCCATGTGGACGTTCGCCGGGAACACCGCGAGCAGCAGGACAAGCAGCCACCAGCGGGCGAACGGGCGCCGTGTGGACGAGGGGATTACGGCCAGGCCGCCGACGATCTCGCCGACGCCGCTGACGATCACGGCCTCGCGGCGGTAGGGCAGGTACGGCGGCATGATCGCCTCGTAGGTGCGAGGGATCACGAAGTGCAGGACGCCCGCCAGCGTGAAGAAGGCTGCGAGAGCGCGTTGGGAGCCGGACACGTCGTCAACCTACAGGGATGAAGCGCGCTCGGACCGCACTGGCCTTGGCGGTCGGCCTGGTCCTGGCCGACTCCTCCGTCGTGGTCCTGGCGCTGCCGGAGATCTATCGCGAGCTGGACGTCTCGGTCAGCGAGGTGACCTGGGTGCTGGTGGCGTTCAACGTCGTCCTAGCTGCGTCGGCGCTTCCCGCGGCGATGGCCGCGCGCCGCCTCGGGCCCGCGAGGGTGACGTGCGCGGGCCTTATCGTGTTCGGCCTGGCGAGCCTGGGCTGCGGTCTGGCAGGCGAGATCGAGCTCCTGCTCGCCGCCCGCTGCGCGCAGGCGGTCGGGGGCGCCGCGGCGGTCTGTGGCGCGCTGGAGCTGCTGCCGTCGGTCACCGGCTCCGAGCGCGAGGCGGCCGTCGACTGGGCCCGGGCCGGGACAATCGGGGCGGCGCTTGGGCCGGGCGTCGGCGGGCTCATGACGGAGCTGATCTCCTGGGAGTCGATCTTCCTGGTCCAGGTGCCCGTCGCCGGGGCGCTGGTCGTGGCGCTCTTCGGCCTGGCGATGCGCGAGGGAGGCCCCGACACGATCGAGGCCGAGCTGCGGCCGGCCGGCCGCCCGCACGTGGCGGCCAACGCTGCGCTGGCCCTGGTTTCGGCGGCGCTCGCTGCCGCGCTGTTCCTGGTCGTTTTGCTGCTGATCGAGGGCTGGCGCTTGAGCCCGATCGAGGCCGCGGCCGCGGTCTCGATCATGCCGCTCGCAGCCTTCGCGTCTCGCAGCGTGGCCTCCGACGCGATCGACGGCCGCGCCCGGGCGGCGGCCGGCGTCGTCCTGCTTGCGGGCGGCCTGGGTGGCCTCGCGTTGCTGCCGAGCACGACGGTGTGGGCGACGCTGGTGCCGCAGCTGCTGATGGGTATCGGGCTCGCACTGACCCTCGAGGCCCTCACCGAGGCCGCGCTCGCCGGGCGGGCGCCGCAGGCGATCCACGGCGGCTGGACGATCGCGGCGCGCCACCTGGGCGTCGTCGCCGGCCTCCTGGTGCTGACCCCGCTCTTCACAGCCGACCTCGAATCCGAGCGCAAGCACGCCGAGCAGGCCGGGACCGCCGCCCTGCTCGACGCCCGCCTGGACCCCACCGAGAAGATCGAGCTGGCGACGCGCATCGGGGAGCGCCTGGAGGCCGAGGGCGACAAGGTGCCGGTGCTGGCGCCGGCGTTTGAGCCCCTGCCGGACGATCCGGACGAGCGCTCGGACGCGATCAGCCTCCGGGCTGAGCTCCAGGACGAGCTCGACCGCGCCGCGACCCACGCCTTCAGCCGCTCGTTCTGGGTCGCCGCGTTCTTCGCGCTGGCCGCGCTCGCCCCGATCTCCCTCGCGCGGGGAAGGCCGCAGCTGTGAGATCGGCCGGCTCACTGCTCGTGCTCGCCGTCCTGGCATCGCTCGCCCTGCTCGGGACCTACCTGACGCTCGGCGGGTCGAGCTACCAGCCCACGACGGTCGCCGACCCCTGCGAGGCGCGCGAGTGGCGCTCGCCCGAGGGAGTCGAGGAGTCCGCGGAGCAGTTTGCGCTCTCCGCCCTCGACGGGGCCGCCTGTGAGCTTCAGGTCACCCGGGAGACGCTCACGGTTGCCCTTGCCGACGACGCCTCTCGCAACGAGTTCGCCGACGAGTATGGGATCGACGATGCCAGGCTCGAGGAGGCAATCCAGGCCGGCCTCGTGCGGGCGGTGGACGACGCCGACGCCGCCGATGCCCTCCCCCCGCTGGTCGCGGGCCCACTCCGCGCGTTCGCCGCCAACGTGCCCGTGGACGAGGGCATCGCCGTGATCGAGGACGCGAGGGTCGTGTTCGAGGACGTGAGCAGCCTCCTGGACCGGGGCGGAAGCCTGCTCGAGCGGGCGGAGGATCTGCTTCAGGAGATCCTGCCCTGAGCCGTGGCGTTCCGGCTCCGATCAGCCGCTCAGCGCCGCGCTACCTTTGACGAGGTGCCCGATTTCAAACTGAACGCCGCCTATTCGCCCACCGCGGACCAGCCCCTCGCGATCGAGGGGCTGGCGGAGGGGCTCGGCGCCGGCGAGTCGTTCCAGACGCTCCTCGGGGCCACCGGGACGGGGAAGACGTTCACGATGGCGGCGGTCATCGAGCGCGTTCAGCGCCCCGCGCTCGTGATCGCGCACAACAAGACGCTGGCCGCGCAGCTCTGCAACGAGTTCCGCGAGTTCTTCCCCGACAACCAGGTCGAGTACTTCGTCTCCTACTACGACTACTACCAGCCTGAGGCCTACGTCCCGGCGCAGGACCTCTACATCGAGAAGGACTCCTCGATCAATGACGAGATCGACCGGTTGCGCCACGCGGCCACGGCGGGCCTGCTCGCCCGGCGCGACGTGATCATCGTCGCCTCCGTCTCGTGTATCTACGGCATCGGCTCGCCGGAGCTCTACCGGCGCCAGATGCAGCTCTTCAAGGTGGGGGAGTGGATCGAGCGTGAGGGACTGTTCAAGAAGCTCGTTGGCATGCAGTACGGGCGCAACGACACGATCCTCACCCGTGGGACGTTCTCCGTGAAGGGCGAGATGCTGGAGATCTTCCCCGCCTACGCCGAGACGGCCTACCGGATCGCCCTTTTCGGGGACGAGGTCGAGGCCATCGCCCACTTCGACCCGCTCACGGGCGAGGTCCTCGACCAGGTCGACCACGTCGCCGTCTGGCCAGCGAGCCACTACGTGACCGAGGAGGACACGCTCGCCAGGGCGGTCGTCGAGATCCAGCGCGAGATGGAGGAGCAGATAGCGCTCTTCGAGGAGCGCGGAAAGGTGCTCGAGGCCCACCGCCTGCGCCAGCGCACCGAGTACGACATCGAGATGATGAAGGAGCTCGGCTTCACCTCCGGGATCGAGAACTACTCCCGGGTCCTCGACGGGCGCGAGCCGGGCAGCCCTCCGCACACCCTCCTCGACTACTTCCCCGAGGATTTCGTCTGCTTCGTCGATGAGTCGCACCAGACAGTTCCGCAGCTGGGCGGCATGTACGAGGGCGACCGGTCGCGGAAGCAGACGCTGATCGACCACGGATTTCGCCTCCCCTCGGCCATCGACAACCGCCCGCTCAAGTTCGACGAGTACCTCGACCGGGTCGGCCAGGTGGTGATGGTCTCGGCGACGCCGGGTGACTTCGAGCGCTCCTCGTCGAAGCGCATCGTCGAGCAGATCGTGCGGCCCACGGGGATCGTCGACCCCGAGGTGGTGGTGCGCGAGACGCGCAACCAGATCGACGACCTGATGAACGAGGTCCGGATCAGGACGGAGGCCAACGAGCGGACCCTGGTGACCACGCTCACCAAGAAGATGGCGGAGGATCTCACCGGCTACCTGCTGGAGAACGGGTTCCGCGTCCGATACCTGCACTCGGAGGTGGACACGCTCGAGCGGATCCAGATTATCCGCGACCTCCGCCTCGGCGAGTACGACGTTCTGGTCGGGGTGAACCTCCTCCGCGAGGGGCTCGACCTCCCCGAGGTCTCGCTCGTCGCCATCCTCGACGCGGACAAGGAGGGGTTCCTGCGCGGGGAGACAAGCCTGATCCAGACGATCGGCCGCGCCGCCCGCAACGTCGACGGGCGCGTGCTCATGTACGCCGACAGGGAGACCGACGCGATGCGCAAGGCGATCTCCGAGACCGATCGCCGCCGCGAGATCCAAGTCGCCTACAACAGCGAGCACGGGATAACGCCGGAGACGGTCCGCAAGGGGATCTCCGAGATCTCCGACTTCCTCGCGATGGAGTCGCGCTCGGCGCCGTCGCGCCGTCGCCGGTCGCGCTCCGGCGACGAGATCTCGAGCCCCGAGGAGCTGGAGAAGGTCATCGTCCAGCTCGAGGAGGAGATGCTGGCGGCGGCGGAGGACCTCCGATTCGAGGAGGCGGGACGGATCCGGGACGAGCTCAAGGAGTTGCGCCGCGACCTCGAGGCGCTGCGGGCTTGAGCGCGAACCGCCACGCTCCGGCCATCCGGGCGGTAACCTCGGCTCATGGACGGAGAGAAGATCGCAAGTGACCTCGCTGAGCGCGTGCGCGCGCTGATCGAGGATGCACAGAAGCAGGCCGGGGACATCGTCGCGAAGGCCGAGGCCGACGCCGCGAGGATCCGCGAGGGCGCCGAGGCCCAGGCGAGCACTCGCCTGGAGCAAGTTCGCGCCGCCCTGGATGACCTCCAGGGCAAGCTGGAGCCCAGGGTCGAGGCCGAGGTGACGCCCGGCCCGGTCACGGTTCCGGAGCCTGCGCCGCCCGATACCCCCGAGCCCACGCCGGACCCCGTCCCCGAGCCGGTCCCGGTCCCCGAGCCGGTCCCGGAGCCGGCGCCCGAGCCGGAGCCACCGGCGGTGCCCGCGGCGAACGGTGAGCGTGCCGAGGACAAGTCGGCCGCGCGCTTGGTCGCCATGAAGATGGCGCTCGACGGTTCCTCGCGCGAGGAGATCGAGGCGCATCTCGCCGACAGCTACGAGCTCACGAACTCCGAGAAGCTCCTCGACGACGTGCTCGCGCGCGCCAAGGCCTAGGCGACCCGACCCCTGTACGGCTGGGATCGGGCTAGGCGGGCGGGTCGGGCAATTCCGGCTCGATGACCTCGGCCGCTCCGACGCCCTTCAGCGGCCGGTCCATGAGGAAGATCTCGATCGTGATGTCGGGCTCGATGTGTGCCTGGCTCAGGAACGCCTCGACCTTGGCTCCGGTCAGCTCCTCGACCGCGCCCTTGTAGCGCTCCGCCATCATCTTCTGGAAGTCGTGGCGCATCTCGACGACGCGACCGGACTGGCCGCTCTCGACCATCGTCTGTTCCATGGCCGTGAAGCCGTTCCGCAGGACACAGACCACCAAGTCGTCCAGCACGTACGTCTTCGCGCGAGTCGGCCCGCGGCCGTAGTGCTCTCTCAGCAGCTTGACGAAGCGCGTTGAGATCGCCGACAGCAGTTCTCCGCCTTGCAGCGGCTTATCGGTCTCGCTCACAATCCTCGCTTTCCGGTCCCCGGGGGGCTCCTCGGCCATAGGCGCGCCGGTCACGGTAGGCTCAAGGTACCAGTCGCGCGAAGGTCCTCAGCTGCCTCCTCCGCTTTCGTCCGCGACCCCCGCGAGGAGGCAGTGACAGGAGGCAAGATGCGAAGGGCCAGGGACGCACGATGCTGAGCGACGGCGAGGTTGCTTCCGTTCGGGGTTGGGTCGAGGCGGCGGACCGGTGGGCGCATGCTGCCCAACAGATGGTGGGCACGGCGACCGACCTCGCCACCGTCAGCCGCGACGTTGCGGTCGTCTTCGAAGGCAGCAGGCGTGGCCTTGAGGCGGGCGCAGAGGATCTCAGGCGGCTTGCGGTGGAGTTGGAGGCCGAGACGTCCGCGCTCCGGGGGCGCTACCTGGAGACCGCCGCCAACATCGAGCAGTACCGGGACGTCCTTGACTAGGCGTCGGCTCGGGTGGTAGCGTGACCATGGCCGGATCGCGTTTGTCAACGGCGAATCGCGAGACGGCCTAAGCGCTCTGGGGATCGGAGTACGGTCAGACGCTGGCCCGTGATGAGCCTCATGAAGTCGAGAGTAGTCGACCCATGAGGGAGGACCATCGTTCCGCGAACGCCCGCCGATCCCGTAGGGCAGGCCCAGCAGACCCTCCTGCAATGTTTCGCCGCCGCCCTGGGCGCGGATGTCGGGACGCTTGCGCTCCAGGTCCCGCGCCCTCCGCTTAGCTCCGCGGCCTCCCCGCCACTCTCCTCCGGGGCGATCGGACCAGGGGGTCTGCGGGTTGTCTCGTCTTGGAGCCAAGACGGTGAGCCGGTGGAGCCCTCGCTCGCACCCGGAGGCCTGATCGCGCGGGCCATCGCGGCCGGGCATGTTGTCGAGTCGGCCGGCCGCGCCGCCTCGAGCAACGGTGATCCCAGCGGCGTTGCCGCGGTAGCCGCCCCGATCCGGCTGCTGGGAGGTACGGACCCGGTCGGCGCGGTCCACGCGGAGCTGCGCGGCCCTCCCGTGACCTCGTCCGCGGACATCAAGTGGACCGCCGAGACGTTCGCCTCAACGGCCGCCCTCTGCCTGCTGGACGCCGGTGGGCTGGCGGAGACGCTTCGGGCGGCCGGCTACGACGGCCGGACGGGGTGCCTCGGACCGGCGGCTCTGATGGAGGTCCTGTCCGCCGAGATCGCGCGCTGCGAGCGACATCGGCTGGCCCTGAGTTGCCTGTCCATCGACCTCGACGGGTTCAGGCAGGTGAACGACCACGAGGGGCACACGACGGGCGATGGGATCCTGGCGTCGGTTGCCGATCGGCTTCGTTCGGTGGCCCGCGCGTATGACGTCGTCGGGCGCCTTGGCGGCGACGAGTTCATCGCGGTCCTGCCCCAGACCGAGCTCGCCGGCGCGATGCGGATGGGGGAGCGGCTGTGCGCCGGCATCGCAGCGGCCAACAGACCCAGTGACCGATATCCGCTGACGGTCACCGTCGGCGCCGCAGAGTGGGCTCCGGGGATGTCGGCACGCCAGACCATCGAAGCCGCGGATCGCGCTCTGCGCGAGGGCAAGGGGGCCGGCGGCGGCCGCGCTACGGCCGGTGTTCCGGTCGATATCGGTGCGCGGTCGTCAACGAGCGGACGGCTGGACCGGCTGACACGCCGGCTGGTGCGGACGCCGTTCACACCCGAATCTGATGATCGTGACCCGCACCGAAGATGAGCGACGCCGAGACCACCCAGCTGGGACCCCGCGCCGCTGATACGAGTGACGGCGGGCAGCCCCCGGGCGGGGCCGTAGGCGAGTTGCTGAGGGAGCTCGCGGTCGCTCTCGAGGCCGACGACGTTGCGCTGCTGCTCGGGGATGAGGGCCGCGAGCTCGCCGTCGAGGCCGTGGTAGTCAGTGGCCCCGGCGGTACTGAGCCCCGCATTTCTTCGACCTCGCGGCCGCCGGTGGAATGGGTGGTCGGTAGCCTGTTCGACCGTGCGCTCTCGGGTGACGGCGCCGCGGTGGCGCGGGTTCGGGGGTCGAACGGCGGGGCCGGGATGGCGCTCGCTGCCCCCGTCCGGAGGGATGGCCAGCCGGTCGGGTTGCTCTACGCGGCGCTGGCGAACGGTTCCGCGGATGCCCCGAGGCGGGCGCTTCGGATGATCGAGCTGTTCGCAAAGCGCGCCGGGGCCTCGCTGGTCCACCTGTCGTAGGGAACGCCCGTTCGTATCCGTACACTGACCTGAGTGGCTCGCTCCGGTCAGATCGTCGTCTCGGGCGCGCGTGCGCACAACCTGAAGGGGATCGACGTCAGCCTGCCCAGGGACGCGCTCATCGTCGTCACCGGGCTCTCGGGCTCGGGGAAGTCGAGCTTGGCCTTCGACACGATCTACGCCGAGGGCCAGCGCCGGTACGTCGAGTCGCTATCCGCTTACGCGCGCCAGTTCCTCGGCCAGATGGAGAAGCCCGACGTGGACTCGATCGAGGGGCTCTCGCCGGCGATCTCGATCGACCAGAAGACGACGTCACGTAACCCGCGCTCCACCGTGGGCACGGTCACCGAGATCTACGACTACCTCCGGCTGCTCTGGGCGCGCATCGGCAAGCCTCACTGCTTCAGCTGTGGCGAGCCGATCCAGGGGCAGTCCATCGAGCAGATCGTCGATCGCGTGCTCACGCTCGAGACGGGGACCCGGTTCATGGTTCTCGCGCCCGTCGTGCGCGAGCGCAAGGGCGAGTACGGACGGATGCTGGAGGACTTCCGCCAGCAGGGCTACGCACGCGCCGTGATCGACGGCGAGCTGCGCCGGCTCGACGAGGAGATCGTGCTCGACAAGAAGTACAAGCACGACGTCTCGCTGGTGGTCGACCGACTGGTGATGAAGGAGGGCGTCCGCAAGCGCCTGGCCGAGTCGGTCGAGGCCGCGTCGCAGCTCGCGGAGGGACTGGTCGAAGTCGAGCTGCTCGACGGCGCCGATGACGGCGGCCGAACAACCCGTGAGGAGTCCGGGGCGAAGGTGCTGAGCGGTCCGTCAGCGGGCAAGCGCGGCGAGGTACTCGTGTTCTCAGAGCGGTTCGCCTGCCTCAGCTGCGGCCACTCCATGCCAGAGCTGGAGCCGCGGATCTTCTCGTTCAACTCCCCGCACGGATGCTGTCCGCAGTGCCACGGGCTCGGGTTTCAGCGGGTCATTGACCCCGAGCTGATCGTCCCGGACCCCACGCTCTCGATCTCGGAGGGGGCGCTCGAGCCCTGGGTGAAGGCCGCCTCGATGTACCACCGGCGGCTCCTCGAGGCCGTGGCCGAGGCGAATGGCATCGACCCGGGGGTGGCCTGGCGCGACCTGCCGAAGGCGCATCGGAAGCTCCTCCTCGACGGCACCGGTGACGAGCGCCACACCGTCTCCTACAAGAACCGCTTCGGGCGGAAGCGCACGTACACGGTCCGGTTCGACGGGATGCTCCGCAGCCTGGAGCGGCGCTACGAGAACACGGAGTCCGAGAACACCAGGGAGCGCGTCGAGGACCTGATGGCACTGCAACCGTGCCCTGAGTGCGATGGTGCCCGGCTGCGCCCGGAGAGCCTCGCCGTCACGGTCGGCGGGCTCAACATCCACGAGTACACGACCAAGTCGGCCCGGGGGGCGCTGGCGTGGATCGGGGAACTCGATCTGACCGAGACCGAGCGGGCCATCGCGCGCCTTGTCGTGCGCGAGATCGAGGAGCGGTTGCGGTTCCTCGACTCCGTGGGCATCGGCTACCTGTCGCTCGAGCGCGGTGCCGCCACGCTGTCGGGAGGGGAGGCCCAGCGCATCCGGCTCGCGACGCAGATCGGGTCGAGTCTGGTCGGCGTGCTCTACATCCTCGACGAGCCGTCGATCGGCCTTCACCAGCGCGATAACGCCAAGCTCATCGGGACGCTCGAGCGGCTGCGAGACATTGGCAACACCGTGATCGTGGTGGAGCACGACGAGGGGACGATTCTCGCCGCCGACCACGTCGTCGACCTCGGCCCTGGCGCCGGTGAGCACGGGGGAGAGGTGATCGCGGAGGGCACGCCCGCCGAGGTGGCGGCGACGCCCGGCTCGGCGACCGGTGAGTTTCTCTCGGGCGGGCGGACGATCCCGGTCCCGGAGGAGCGCCGGCGGCCGCGGGGGAAGCTTCGGGTGCGCGGCGCGAGCCAGCACAACCTGAAGGACATTGACGTCACGTTCCCGCTGGAGACCTTCACCTGCGTCACGGGCGTATCGGGATCGGGGAAGTCCACCCTGGTGAACGAGATCCTCTATCGCGCCGTCGCCAACCGCCTCCACCGGGCCCGGATGCGCCCCGGCGCGCACAAGCGCATCGACGGGCTCGGCGACGTCGACAAGGTCATCAACATCGACCAGTCGCCGATCGGGCGCACGCCGCGGTCGAACCCGGCCACCTACACCGGCGTCTTCGACCACATCCGCCAGCTCTACTCACAGACCCGCGAGGCGCGCGTCCGTGGGTACAAGCCGGGCCGGTTCTCGTTCAACGTCAAGGGAGGCCGTTGCGAGATCTGCCGCGGGGACGGCCAGATCAAGATCGAAATGCACTTCCTGCCCGACGTCTATGTGCCGTGCGAGCAATGCCACGGCCGCCGTTACAACCGCGAGACGCTCGAGATCCGGTTCAAGGGCAAGTCCATCGCCGACGTGCTGGAGATGCCGGTCGCCGAGGCCGTGGAGTTCTTCTCGCAGATCCCAAAGATCCATCGGCGCCTGCGGACGCTGCACGACGTGGGCCTCGACTACGTCCGGCTGGGGCAGCCGGCGACCACCCTCTCCGGTGGCGAGGCGCAGCGCATCAAGCTCGCGACCGAGCTGTCCAAGGTCGCAACGGGCGACACGCTCTACATCCTCGACGAGCCGACCACCGGGCTCCACTTCGCCGACGTGGAGCGCCTCCTAGGAGTGCTCGGCAGGCTCGTCGAGGCCGGGAACACGGTGCTCGTGATCGAGCACAACCTCGACGTCATCAAGTCCGCGGACCATCTGATCGATCTCGGGCCCGAGGGCGGTGAGGCCGGGGGAGAGGTGATTGCCACCGGGACCCCCGAGGAGGTGGCCGGGAACCCCGACTCATACACGGGGCGTTTCCTGGCGGAGCTGGTCGAGCCCTCCGAGCCGGCGCCGAAGCCGAAGCGGGCGCGCAAGCAGCAGGCCGTCGTGGCCTAGCTGCTGAACAGTAGGCGGCGAGCGCCGTCGATGGCGACGATGATCCCGCGGCCGCAGCCACCCCCGGCTCGTCCGGGGCCCCTCGGCCCGTAGGCGGGCGTCCGCTCGTCTAGGCTTGCCGGACGATGTGCGTGACCGACCTACAGGTCCTGCTCGCGATGCTCCGGGAGAAGGCCGCGACGCCGAGGTCCAAGGCTGCCCCGCCCACGGCGGCCACTCCTCGGTGAGCCGCCTTGGCGCCTGGCGCACCTGGCGCGTAAAGCGGCGCTGGTACGAGCGCAATCACCGCTGGAGCCGTCGCCGGCGGATCGACCGGTACGCCGCTCGCGGCGGCTTCTACATCCGCCATCCGATCGAGGGCGAGGTGCTGGAGACGCTCGACTCCGGCCGCCTGGAGATCGGGCGGGACACCCTGCTGGAGCCCGGCTGCTGGCTGACCCTGGGCCCGGAGGCCCGGGTGCGGGTCGGCTCCGGCTGCTTCCTGAACAGGAACGTCATGATCGCCGCATTCGAGCTGGTCGCGATCGGCGACCACACGATGTTCGCTAACGGCTGCTTCATCGGCGACGCCGATCATCGCTACGACGATCGGACCCGGCCGATCACGCACCAGGGGTTCGTCGGACGGGGGCCGGTGAGCATCGGGTCGAACTGCTGGTTCGGCGTAAACAGCGTGATCACAGGGGGGGTCTCGATCGGCGACCGGACGGTTGTCGGGGCGAACTCGGTGGTTACGCGGAGCCTTCCCGCAGGCGTGATCGCGGCCGGCACCCCAGCGAAAGTGATCCGCGAGATCGAGTTCTCAGCGGGCGAGGAGGGGTAGGTTGCAGCGCATGATGAGAGCGCTCGTGCTCCCGGTCGTCCTCGCCGGCCTCCTGTTCGGCGGCTGCGGCGAGAAGTCGGAGCCCCCGGTGAAGGCCCCGGATACCATCGGTGCCACCACCACCCGCACCACGACGACCGCGACCACGGGCGGCGGGGGAGGGGGCGGTCAGCAGGCCGATCCCGAGCAGGAGATCAACGTCGCCATCGTCGCGGTCCTGGGCGGGCGCGACCCGGACGCTGCCTGCTCCGAGTTCGCCACCAAGACCTACGTCAAGAAGTCCTACGGCGACGAGCGCGGCTGCCGCGCCGCGGTCAACAAGCGCGGCGCGTTCAGCGTGGACGTCTCCCAGGTGAAGGTGCAGGGCAAGCGGGCGACGGCGAAGGCCAAGCCCGCGGCGGGTCCCAATAAGGGGGAGACGATCAGCGTGGGCCTCGTGAAGGACGCCGGGGCCTGGATGGTCGACAAGGCGCTCTCGAACGCGCCCGCGGGTCCCTAGCTCCCCCGCCCCGCGATGTCGACTGTCGACTGAGGGGCGCTGAGCGACCTTCAGCTGACACCCGAACCGTGGGGCAGGGAATCGGCGCGAAGTGCGCGCATCTCGTGACGTGGGTCGCTTCATCGTCGAGCTGTGCGCTCGCCTGCAGTGGTTTCCGCGGATCTCGCCGTGGCGAAGCTGGCCGGAAACTGCTGGGGAGTCCTCGCCTTCGCCGAGTTGCGCCGGTGCGGACTATCGCCCCAAGCGTCCGCTGTCGACTCAGGGTCGCTGAGCGCCCCTGAGTCGACGCTCGGCGGGGTTGGGGGGTACGAAACGGGCCGGGCTCGAGAGCCCGGCCCGTTTGTCCCGCCTCTTCTCTCCCGTGCGCCCGGGGGCACACCGGATGAGATCGAGGTCCCTGCTTAGGCGCCCCGCGGGTGCGGGCCGCCGATGTGGAGGGCGTCCGCCAACCTCGGCACGAACATCAGGCCGCTGATCCCGACCAGTACGTACAGCACGTCGCTGACCGTGCCGGTGCCGAAGATCTCGGCCACGACGTTGGTGTTCGTGAGGGCGAGGATGCCCCAGTTGAGAGCGCCGACGATCATGAGAAAGAGCGCCAGCGGCTCGAACTTCTTGACCATTTCCATGTCCCACCTCACTTCGTGATTATTGCCACGAAGAGATACCCCGCAGCCCGAGGGTGGTTACCGAAGGACCGCGATCAGATCTCGGTGGCGGACCAGTCCCACTTCTGGCCGGCCATGCTTTCCTGATCGAGGTAGGCGCGGAATTCGGCCAGCTCGGGGGGCTCGACGCTGTAGAGGTGCTCGGGGCCCGGGAAGCCGCCGGTGCGGACGTCTGCGGCGTAGGCCCTGACCCCCTCGACGATGCCGTCGTGGATGTCGGCGTAGCGCTTGACGAACTTCGCCGTATGGCCACGGTTGATCCCCAGCAGGTCGTGGAAGACCAGCACCTGCCCGTCTGTGGCGCCGCCGGCGCCGATCCCGATCACGGGGATCTCGACCTTCGCCATCAGTGCCTCAGTCACCGCCGCCGGAACCGCCTCGAAGACGACGGAGAAGCAGCCGACAGACTGGAGCGCCAGCGCCTCCTCGGCGATCTCGATCGCGCGGTTGGCCGTGCGTCCCTGCGCCTTGAACCCTCCAAGTGCCGTGGCGGTCTGAGGGGTGAGGCCGACGTGGCCCATCACCGGGATCCCGGCGCGGATGATCGCCCGCGCCCGATCCACGGAGGAGCCTCCCCGCTCGAGCTTGACGGCGTCGCATCCGGCCTCCTTGATGAAGCGCTGGGCGTTCTCGACGGCCTGCTCGTTCGAGGTCTCGTACGAGCCGAACGGCATGTCGCCAACGAGGAGGGGCGTGCGCAGGCCGCGCCTGACGGCCTTCGCGAGCATCAGCATCTCGTCGATCCCGACCGGGACGGTGCTCTCGTAGCCGAGCACGGTCATCGCACCGGAGTCGCCGACGAGCACGACGTCCACGCCGGCCTCCTCGACGGCCAGCGCCGACGGGTAGTCGTAGGCGGTGATCATCACGATCGGCTCACCGGCCCGCTTCATCTCCGTGAGGCGCGGCAGCGTCACGGGGCGCCTAGCGTCTCCGGGGGCCTCAGGTCGTGCGCCGCTGCTCATGAGAGGAGCACGGAGGGGTCGGAGTCCACTGCCGTCGCCCGGTTCGCTTCGTCCACGTGGACCACGACCGGAGAGTACGCGTCCAGCTCGACGTCGTCGTAGGCGGCGTAGGAGCAGATGATCACCTTGTCGCCCTCGCGTACCAGCCTCGCCGCGGCGCCGTTGATCTGGATCGTCCCGGAGCCCGGGGTCTCCTCGATCGCGTAGGTGACCATCCGCGCGCCGTTCTCGATGTCCCAGACGTGGACCTGCTCGTTGGGGAGCAGGTCAGCCTGCCGCATGAGGTCGGCGTCGATGGTGACGGAGCCGACGTAGTCCGCGTCGCAGGCGGTCACCGTCGCCCGGTGGATCTTCGATTTCATCATCTGTCGTTGCACGAGTCTCCTCCGATCAGGGGGACTCGGCGCCCTCATCGGCGCCGATCACGACGTTGTCAATCAGACGGGCCTTACCGACCCGCGCGGCGACGGCCACCAGCACCGGCCTCCCGTTGAAGGCCCGGGTCTCCGAGAGATCCTCGGCATCGCGCGCCTCCAGGTACTCCGGCTCGATGCCCGCAGCGTCCAGCTCGGATCGCGCGGCGTCCAGGGCGGGGGCGACGCTCCCGCCGGGAGTGGCCGCGGCCCGCGCGGCCTCGAGCGCCCGGTTGAGCGCCGCGGCCCGCTCGACCTCGTCCGCGTCGAGGTAGCCGTTGCGGGAGCTCATCGCGAGCCCGCTCGCCTCGCGCACCGTGGGAAGCGCGACGATCTCGATCGGGAAGTCCAGGTCGGCCGCCATCCGGCGGATGACGATGGCCTGCTGGGCGTCCTTCTGCCCGAAGAAGGCGACGTCGGGGCAGATCGTGTTGAAGAGCTTGGCGACGACGGTCGTGACGCCGGAGAAGTGTTCGGGCCCTCGCCGGGCGGAGTCCCCGTCCAGGACGGTGGTGAGGCCGCCGGTGACCTCGACCACGGTCGAGAAACCGTCCGGATAGACCTCGGCCCGATCCGGGGCATAGACGATGTCGGCCCCCTCGGCTTCGGCGAGCCCGAGGTCCCGGACCTCGTCGCGGGGGTAGCTGGCGAGGTCCTCGGAGGGGCTGAACTGGGTCGGGTTCACGAACAGGCTCATGACCACGACATCGCATCGCCGACGGGCTTCGCGCAGCAGGGATAGGTGGCCCTCATGGAGCGCGCCCATCGTGGGCACGAGGCCGATCGAGCGCCCGTCGCGGCGGGGCGGTTCGAGGAGCTCTCGGACGTCGGCCCGGGTTCGCGCGGTCCTCATCGGGCCTCCGCCACCGCCCTCGTACGCTCGGCGAGCGCCTCGTAGAGCGGCACCAGTTCGGGGGCCGTCCGCCGCAGCGCCTGCATGTGCCGGGCGATCGTCGCCTCGTCGCCGCGCGCGATCGGACCGGTCAGGGCCGAGCCGCCGTGCTCGGCCCAGTTCGCCGCGGTGCGCAGGACCAGCGGCGCGAGCAGCTCGCGGGCGTCCGGGACGCCGGAGGCCTCGAGCAGGGCGGCCGCCGATTCCTCCAGGGCGACCAGGAAGTTGGATGCCATGGCAGCCGCCGCGTGGTACGCGGCGCGGCGATCCTCCGGGACCTCGAATGGGCGCATTCCCAATGCCCGCGCCAACGCGCTCGCGAAAGCCAGGGCCCCGGGCGTCGAACCGGCCACGGCGCAGGGCGCGCCGGTGATATCGCTCTCGGGGGTGGGGACGGTCTGGAGCGGATGCAGGCTGAACGCGGCGGCGCCTCGGGCGACCGGCGTCGCGAGCACGTTGAGGCCCGTTGCCCCGCTTGTGTGTCCCACGAACCGAAGCGGCGGGACCGCGCCGGCGGCCGCATCAGCGGCGGCGGCGATCTCCGAGTCGCCAACGCACAGCAGCGCCGCCTCCGCCTCGTCGCGCGCGGTGGCGGCGTCCTCGCGACCGGCCGTGGAGAAGCGGAGTCCGGCGCGCTCGGCCGCCGCGGCGAAGGCTCCGCCCACGCGCCCGCGCCCGACGATGGCGAGTCGGGGCAGTGCGCTGATGTCGGCTGAAGTGCCGGCGGTGTCGGGTAGATCCCGTTCCAGTTCCCTCACGAGAATCCAGACGGCGTCGAGTTTGCTTGTCGTGTGCTGGTGCCGGGATGCTCCGGCGGTCCACGCCTCTGTGGGTCGCGGCCCTGGGGGAAGTGTAGATACCCATGCGGCTCGCGCGGTTACCATCGGCCGCGAGGAGACGCCGCGGATGCCGACCTATGACTTCGAGTGCCAGGATTGCGCGACCGAGTTCGACCTGCAGGCGCCGGTCGGGACCGAGAACGCCCAATGCCCGGGGTGCGGCTCCAAGAGGACCAGGCGCCGCTACTCGGCTCCAGCCACGTTCAAGTTCGTCAAGACGCCCGGCGCCGCCCGCCAGCAGGAGGCCCGCAACGCGAAGCTTCACGCGGACACGAAGGCTCAGTTCAAGGCGCGCCGGAAGAAGGCGCGCGAGGCGAAGACCAAGGACAGCGGCGGCGGTGCCTAGCGCAGCCGAGCGCCGTGGCCGCCTCGTCGAGGTCTATCGCGAGGCTTCGGCATGTACGAAGTGCCGGCTGGCGGAAACCCGTACCCAGGTGGTGTTCGGCAACGGAAACTCCGATGCGGGGCTGATGTTCGTCGGCGAGGGGCCCGGTGCGGAGGAGGATCGGCAGGGCAAGCCATTCGTCGGGCGGGCGGGTGTCCTGCTTACGCAGTTGCTGACCGAGATCGGGCTCGCCCGCGAGGATGTGTTCGTGACGAATGTGCTCCGCTGCCGGCCTCCCGGCAACCGGGATCCCCAGCAGGACGAGATCGAGGCGTGCAGCCCGTATCTCGACCGGACCGTCGAGCTGGTCGAGCCGCGGGTGATCGCGACGCTGGGCAACTTCGCCACGAAGCTGCTCACCGGCAACCCGACCGGGATCACGAAGGTTCGTGGCACCCCTCAGATCCACGAGCTTGGTGGCCGGACCGTGTTCCTGCTGCCCCTCCTTCATCCCGCGGCGGCCCTGCGGACACCGTCCCTGGTCGAGACGCTTCGCCGGGACTTCGCCACGCTTCCCGGGCTCCTCGAGCGCGACCCCGTGCCCGTTGGCCCCGGCGATGCCGACCCCGAGGGCACGCCCGCGGGCGAGGCGGCCGGGACGCCTCCGGCCGACCAGCTCGGCCTCTTCGGTTGACCGAGCGCACCACCTCGGCGGCCGGGACGGAGGCGCTCGGAGCCCGGCTTGCGGCCAAGCTGGTCCCCGGCGATGCGGTGCTGGTCAGCGGCGACCTGGGGGCGGGGAAGACCACGCTGGTTCGCGGGGCCTGCCGCGAACTCGGGATCGCCGGGCCGGTGACCTCGCCCACGTTCACGATCGGCCAGCGCTACGAGGGAGGGCGGGTGCCCGTGTCGCACCTCGACCTCTATCGGCTGGAAGGGTTGGGGCCCGAGGAGCCCGGCCTGCTGGAGGACTACCTGTCCCCGGATGCGGTCGCATTCGTCGAGTGGCCGGGGGCGCTGGAGGGCGCGCTCGGGGAGGAGGCTCTGGCGGGTATGCGGGTCGTGGCCCGCCTCGAGTTGCGCCACGCCGGCGGCGATCAGCGGGAGATCTCGGTGGAGCGGCCGTGACCGGCGTCAGGGCCATCGTCGGGTTCGACACCGCCACCCCGCGTCTGACCGTCGCTGCCGTGAGGGCGGGGGAGGTCGTCTACGAGCACGGCTCCGGGCCGGGAGGGGGCGAGCGGCCGGCTCACGCGCGCGCGCTCCTCGAGCACGTGGAGGGCGCCGCGGCGGCGGTGGGCGGGTGGGATGTGGTCACGTCCCTCGCCGTAGGCGTCGGCCCCGGCTCCTACACCGGCCTTCGGATCGGCATCGCGTCCGCCCACGGAATCCGTCAGGCGCTGGGGATTCCGATCATCGCGGTGGGCTCGCTCGAGGCGCTGGCGGCGGCGATTCGTCGTTCCGACAGCGCCCCCCGCCCGATTTTGCCGGTGATCGACGCCCGTCGCAAGCAGGCCTTCGCGGCCCTCTACGACCCCACGGGCACGGAGGTGTGGGCGCCGTTCGTGGTGACTCCGGATCAGCTCGCGCACCGGGTGGCGGCGCTCCACCCCGGTCCCCTGAGCGGGGGCGATGGCTCGCTACGATTCGCGGGTCAGCTCGAGGCCGCCGGGGCGAGCGTGCTCGCCGACGGCGACGAGGGCAATCTGATCTCCGCGCGCGACATCTGTGCGCTCGCGGAGGAGTCGGACTCCTCGGCGCCCGGCGAAATCGAGCCGATCTACCTGAGACCCCCGGACGCGGAGATGTGGCGTGAGCAGCAGCGCCGAGAGTCAGATTCGAAGTGAGGATTGGCCGGCCGCGAGCGGCCTCGAGGTCCGCTCGCTGGTCTACAGCGACCTGCCCGCGGTGCTTGCGATCGAGCGCCGGGCGTTCGGCACCCCGTGGTCGCTGGCCATGTTCGTGCTCGAGCTCTCCAAGCCGTCCGGCATCTGCCTGGCCGCAGCCGACGAGCGGGGGATGGTGGGCTACCTCGTGTGCTCGCGCTACGCGGACGTCTGGCACGTGATGAACATCGCGGTTGACCCCGACCGGCGGCGCGGGGGGGTCGCGACGCAGTTGCTGGAGCGCCTCTTCGAGGAGGCGGGTGCCGAGGCCCGCTACACGCTGGAGGTCCGCACGTCCAACCAGGGTGCGATCGCCATGTACCAGCGGTTTGGCTTTCGTGCCGCCGGCCACCGCCGTCGCTACTACCACGACAACGGTGAGGACGCCGTGATCATGTGGCTAGAGCCGGCGCCTGTGCGCGCTTGATCCTCGCGATCGAGACGTCCTGCGATGACACGTGCGCGGCCGTCGTCGCTGAGGGCGTGATCCTCTCGAATGTGATCTCCTCGCAGGCCGCCGTGCACGAGCGGTTCGGCGGCGTCGTCCCCGAGGTCGCCTCACGCCACCACCTGCGGTTGATCAACGCCATCGTGGACCAGGCGCTCGATGGTGCAGGGGTGGGCCTCGGCGATGTCGAGGCACTCGCGGTGACGCGAAAGCCGGGCCTGATCGGGGCCCTGCTGGTCGGGGTGAGCACGGCCAAGGCACTGGCCGCCGCGACGCGCAAACCGCTCGTGGGCGTGGACCACCTCCAGGGGCACGTGGCCGCGAACTTCCTCGAGCCCGATCCCCTCGATCCTCCGTTCCTGTGCCTGATCGCGAGCGGGGGCCACACCCTGCTGGCGGGGGTCCGCTCCCACGCCGGGTACGAGACGCTGGGGCAGACGCTCGACGACGCTGCCGGCGAGGCCCTCGACAAGGCGGCGAGGCTCCTCGGGCTGGGATACCCGGGCGGCCCGGCGATCGAACGCCTCGCGGCGCAGGGGGGCCCGGATGCGTTCGACCTTCCGCGCGGCATGCGCTCGGACGCCCCGCTCGACTTCTCCTTCTCCGGCGTAAAGACCGCGCTGCTCTACAAGACTCGCGACCTCGGCCCCGAGGAGTCCGAGCGCCGGAAGGCCGACCTCGCGGCCAGCTACCAGGCCGCGATCGTGGCGCAGCTGGCCTCGAGGGTGGAGCGGGCACTGGACGAGGGCGACTGGCCAGCGGTGGCACTTGGCGGCGGGGTGGCCGCCAACGGCCCGCTCCGCGACCGTGTTGCCGGGGTCTGCGAAGAGCGCGGGCTGAAGCTGAAGCTCGTGGCGCCCGAGCTGTGCACCGACAACGCCGCGATGATCGCCTCCGGGGCTCGGTTCGTCGAAGCCACCCCCTACCCCGCCTACCTCTCCTGGGACGCCGTCAGCTCCTGAACGCGGTCATCGATGTGATCTGACATACGGGCTCGCCGTTCAGGGTGCCGTGGCGAATCGTCACGACGGCGACCATCAGCCGATGACACTCGTTGTCCTGGGCGGTTGCGATCACTCGGTCCCGCTGCAGCCCTGGCGTCGTGTCGATCACCTCGGTCTCGTCGGGCTGGGCCGTCGTCGGTGAGGAGGCGATTCCGTCCTTGGCGCTGTCGACCAGGATCCCCAGCAGGCCGCCGGTTGTGTTGCGCAGGCTCAGTTCGCCATTCCCCTGCTTGCAGTCGTAGCGCAGGCGGGCGAAGCCGGATCGCGCCAGGGCTTCGGCGCCCCCCGGCGTCCCCTTTCGTGTCCGTTCGTATCCCCCAGTCCCTTGGCGCCGTCAGCCGTTACGCACGATCGGCGATCCTTGTGGTGTGCGGCAACTGAGGTTCTACGGGCGCCCTGGGTGCCACCTGTGCGACGAGGCGCTCGCGGCGATCGAGGCCATGCGCGAGGAGCTGGCTCCGTTCGAGCTCGAGCAGGTGGACATCGAGTCGGACGACCGGCTGCTGAAGGCCTTTCTCGAGCGCATCCCGGTGGTTGAGATCGACGGCAGGATCGTGAGCGAGCTCGCGCTCGACCGGTCAGCGCTGTGGAGGACCCTGCGACCGTGAGGCTCCCGACGGGTACCCTGAGCCAATGACCGTCGAGCCCGGGGCCGTGGAGGCCGTAAGCAGCGACCTTCCGATGGACGGTGAGCGTCTCTCGCTCGGCGTGGCCGCCAGGCTCTCACGCTACCTGCAGGTGCTGATCCAGGCCAGGAAGATGGGCAAGGAGACGATCTCCTCTCAGGAGCTGGCCGAGTACACACACATCAACTCCACTCAGATCAGGCGCGACCTGTCCGGGTTCGGGAAGTTCGGCAAGCGCGGCGTTGGCTACAAGGTCGAGGGGCTCGTCGAGGAGATCCGCAAGATCCTGCGGACCTCCGGCCAGCACAACATCGCGTTGTTCGGTGCCGGCCACCTCGGGCAGGCGATCGCCAGCTCGGACATCTTCGCCGACCACGGGTTCCAGGTCGTCGCGATCTTCGACGTCGATCCTGACCAGGTCGGCCGTGAGCTGGGCGGAACGCCTGTGCTGGCCTTCGACGATCTCGAGGAGGTCGTCGCCTCAGAGGAGGTGGTCGTCGGGGTCCTCGCCGTGCCGGCGTCCGCTGCCCAGGAGGTCGCTGACCGCCTCGTCGCCGCGGGCGTGAAGATCATCTTCAACTATTCCGAGCAGCTTCTAAGCGTGCCGCCAGAGGTGACAGTCCACACCTCGAGCCCTGCGGTCGACCTGCTCTACGCGCTCTACTTCTACCTGGCCTGACGACCCAGACCATGGCTGAGAGCGGCGCGGACGCCCTGTCACCGAGCCTCGACCGGGAGCGGACCCGGGAGATCTTCGACGCCTCCACGGACTTCACCGTCGGGCTCGAGGAGGAGTTCGCGATCGTCGATCCCGAGACCCTGGAGCTGGTCCACGGCTTCGAGGAGCTCTACGCCGGCTGCCTGCGCGACGAGGCCCTGGCGGAGGCGGCTGCGGGCGAGCTGATCGACTCCGAGATCGAGATCCGCTCGGGCCGCGGCGTGGGGTTCCGCGAGGCGGTGGAGCGGCAGCGCGACCGCCGCAATCGGCTCTTCGCCCTGGCCGGCGCACTCGGCATGGACCTCGCCGCGATGGGGACGCATCCGTGGGCCAACTACCTTGATCAGCGCATCATCGACACCGTCCACTACAACCGGCTGCGGGACGAGCTCCGTTGGGTCGCTCAGCGAAACAACACCTGGAGCATGCATGTCCACATGGGCGTGCAGGGCGCCGATCGCGCGATCGCCGTCTGCGACCACCTCCGAGGTGTGCTCCCGGAGCTGCTCGCGGCGTCCGCGAACTCGCCCTTCCTCGATGGACTCGACACCGGCCTCGCCTCGGTGCGAACCGAGATCTTCACGCGCACGTTCCCGCGCTGCGGGATCCACGAGCCGTTCGGCGACTACGCGACATACGCGGACTTCATCGATGCGCTGGCAGCGACCAACTCCGTCGTCGAGTCGACGCAGCTGTGGTGGAGCGTCCGGCCGCACCACGCGTTCGGCACGGTTGAGCTTCGGATCTGCGACGCGCAGGCGAGCGGCACCGATTCGTTCGCGCTGGCCGGGCTGATCTCCGCCTGTATCGCCCAGGCGGCCATGGATCACTCCGAAGGCAGCCTTCCGGAGCCGCTGCGCGGCCGCGAGGTGGAGGAGAACCTCTGGCGGGCAATCAGGTGGGGGATGGACGGGAAGATGATCGACTGGGACCGCCGCGAGGAGATCGCCACCGAGGCCGCGGTCGAGCGGCTCCTCGAGTGGACGGCCCCGGCACGATCCGAGCTCGGGATTGACGCCGACCTGCCCGTCCGCAACGGGACGCAGAGGGCACGGGACTCCCTCGAGGCGGGGGCGACGATCCCGGACGTCTATCGAGATTCGGTCGCCGAGACGCGGAAAACGTACGCGCCCGACGCCGTCTCGACACCCGCCGACTAGATTTGGGTGCGAATGAGCGACGAGGAGACACCCCAGCCTCCGGGCGCCGCGCCCGAGGAGCCTGTTGACGAGGCCGAGCTGCGGCGCCGAATCGAGGAGGGGCTGCGCGACGTCCGTGTGCAGGACGTCCTGCTCGAGAGCGTTGTCACCCTCATCAACCTGACGGCGCGCCGGATCGGTAAGGAGGACGAGCGCGACCTCGACCAGGCCCGGATCGGGATCGATGCGGTCCGCTCGCTGGTCGAGCTGCTGGAACCGGAGCCGCAGGGGCAGGTCCGAAACGCACTCTCGGAGCTGCAGATCCTCTACGCCCAGCACGCTGGCGGTGACGCCCCCGAGGCGCCGGCCCCTAAGACGCCGAGCGAGCCCGAGCGGCCCAAGGGACCGGGGCTGTGGACGCCGCCCGGCGCCTAGCCGAACGCTAGCCCGCTAACCTTCCCGCCGCTTTCGGCCGGGGCCCCTCGGCCGTTCCTATTGAAGAAGCCCACGGAGGACTGAAGACTTGACCGATTTCCTGACCGACTACGGCGTTCTGATCGCGCTGGTGTGCGCCGGTGCGGCCGTCCTTTACGGCGCGCTCGTGACCCAGCGCCTGATGGCGAAGTCGCCCGGCAACGACCGAATGCAGGAGATCTCCGGCGCCGTGCAGGAGGGCGCCAAGGCCTACCTGAACCGCCAGTACATGATCATCGCGCTGGTCGCCATCCCTCTCGCGATCCTGATCGCGCTGCTCCAGGACGTCGCCACCGGCATCGGCTTCGTGATCGGTGGTGCGCTCTCCGGGGCTGCCGGCTTCATCGGGATGAACGTCTCGGTGCGCTCGAACGCCAGGGTGGCCGAGGCCGCCCGCGGCGGCGTGCCCCCCGCCCTCGACGTCGCCTTCAAGGGCGGCTCGGTCACGGGCCTGTTGGTCGTCGGCCTCGCGCTGCTGGGCGTCGCCGGGTACTTCGGCATCCTCGTACTCGCCGACCAGACCGACAAGGAGGCCGTGGACGC
Organism: uncultured Solirubrobacterales bacterium; assembly: GCA_963807385.1. Taxonomy (GTDB): domain Bacteria; phylum Actinomycetota; class Thermoleophilia; order Solirubrobacterales; family 70-9; genus JBDTSW01. The sequence continues at coordinate 816,898 of CAWEBQ010000002.1, read as the reverse complement.
CCTGATCGGTCTCGGCTTCGGCGGCTCGCTCATCTCCGTCTTCGCCCGGCTGGGCGGCGGAATCTTCACCAAGGCCGCCGACGTCGGCGCCGACCTCGTCGGCAAGGTCGAGGCTGGGATCCCCGAGGACGACCCGCGTAACCCCGCCGTGATCGCAGACAACGTCGGCGACAACGTCGGCGACTGCGCGGGCATGGCTGCCGACTTGTTCGAGACGTACGCGGTTACCACCGTCGCCGTGATGCTCCTGGGAGTCCTCACCTTCCCGGAGTACGCGCGTGAGGTCTCGCTCTTCCCGCTCGTCCTGGGCGGCGTCGCGATCATCGCGTCGATCATCGGCGCCCTCGCGGTCCGGACCTCAACGGACAGGGTCGAGGGGGCGCTCTACCGTGGAGTGCTGATCTCCGGCCTGATCTCGGCCGCAGCCTTCTACCCGATCACCGACTGGCTGATGAGTGAGCCGCTCTCGCTGGGGTTCGGCGAGGTCGCCGCCGGCGGGGTCAGCGTCACCGACCTGTGGTTCTGCGCCCTGATCGGGATCATCGTCACGGGCGGTCTGTTCGTGATCACCGACTACTACACGTCGACCCGCTTCCGTCCGGTGCGCACGATCGCCAAGGCGTCGGAGACCGGGCACGCGACCAACATCATCCAGGGACTCGCGCAGGGCTTTCAGTCCACAGCGCTGCCGGTCATCCTGCTCGCGGCGGCGATCTTCGTCGCGAACGAGCTCGCCGGGATCTACGGCATCGCGATTGCGGTCGTCGCCCAGCTCTCCCTGACCGGCCTGATCGTGGCGCTGGACGCGTTCGGCCCGATCACGGACAACGCCGGCGGCATCGCGGAGATGGCGGAGTTGCCCGAGGACGTTCGCAACGTCACCGACCCGCTCGACGCGGTCGGCAACACGACCAAGGCGGTCACCAAGGGCTACGCGATCGGCTCCGCTGCCCTCGCTGCGCTCGTCCTGTTCGCGGCGTTCAAGATCGAGCTGCTCGAGGAGGCGCCCGCCGGGTTCAGCCTCGACACCCTGTTCAACCTCTCGACGCCGGAGGTCCTGATCGGTCTCCTGATCGGCGGCATCATGGTGTACCTGTTCGCGGCGCTCGCGATCGAAGCCGTCGGCCGCGCCGGCGGGCAGGTCGTGGAGCAGGTGCGAAAGCAGTTCCGCGAGAAGCCCGGGATCATGGACGGCACGGAGAAGCCGGACTACGGCGAGACCGTGGCGATCGTCACGGCGACGGCCCAGCGCGAAATGATCCTTCCGTCGCTGATCCCGATCATCGTCCCGGTGCTCGTCGGTATCTGGAGCGTGGACGCCCTGGGCGGCCTGCTGATCGGCGTCATCGTGGTCGGCCTCTTCATGGCGATCTCAATGACGGCCGGCGGTGGCGCCTGGGACAACGCCAAGAAGCTGATCGAGGACGGCGCCCACGGCGGCAAGGGCTCCGAGGCCCACGCCGCGTCGGTGACCGGAGACACGGTCGGCGATCCCTACAAGGACACGGCGGGCCCGGCGATCAACCCCATGATCAAGGTCGCGAACATCGTCGCGATCCTGATCATCCCCATAGTTCATTTCCCCGGCTAACGCCGTCGAAATAGGCTTCGCCGCGTGAGCGCCCCGGAGCCGATCAACGTCGCCGACTACGAGGCCCTGGCAGCCGAGACTCTCAAGCCAGGGCCTCTCGGCTATTTCGCGGGCGGGGCGGCGGATGAGCGGACGCTGCGACGGAACGTCGAGGCGTTCGCCGATTGGGAGCTGATCCCGCGGGTGCTGGTCGACGTCTCGGGAGTGGACCCGTCGGTCGAGCTCTTCGGCAGTCGCCTCTCCATGCCGCTCCTCGTGGCCCCCGTGGCCTTCCAGCGCGCCGCCCATCCTGACGGGGAGGAGGGGATGGCGCGCGCGGCCGGAGCGGCGGGCACCGCCATGTGCCTGTCCACGATCGCCACCGCAACGCCCGCCAGTGTGGCCGAGGCGGCGCCGGACACCGAGCGCTGGCTCCAGCTCTACTGCTTCAGCGACCGGGCGGTGACCGAGGCAATCATCGCCGAGGCCGTCGAGGGGGGCTTTTCCGCCATCGCGCTCACCGTCGATGCGCCGCGGGCGGGCCGTCGCGAGCGCGACCTGCGTACCGGCGTGAAGACACAGCACTCCGCGCCCGCCGTTCAGGCCGCCGTGGGCTCGGACGTTCCGCTGACACCCAAGGAGGTCTTCGACCTGGTCGATCCCTCGCTGGATTGGGACAGCCTCGCGGCGCTGGTCGAGGGTTGCGAGCTGCCGATCCTGCTCAAGGGGCTGATGGCCCCCGCGGACGCCGAGCTCGCGATCGAGGCGGGGGCGGCCGGGGTGATCGTCTCCAACCACGGAGGGCGCCAGCTCGATGGCGTTCCCGCGACGATCGACGTGCTGGCCGACGTGGCGGACGCCGTGGCGGACCGGGTGCCCGTGCTGATGGACGGCGGCGTGCGGCGCGGGGGTGACGTTCTGACCGCGCTCGCGCTGGGAGCCGATGCCGTGCTCGTGGGGAGGCCCGCGCTGTGGGGCCTCGCGGTCGGAGGCGAGGCCGGCGCGCGACAGGTCCTCGAGCTGATGAAGGCCGAGATCGAGCTCGGGCTCACCCTGCTCGGATGCCCGACGCCCGTCGACGTCACCCGCCGTCACGTGCAGCGGGCCCGTCGGTGATCGCGCTGCTCGTCGGCATCGCCGGTGGCGCCGGACGTGCTCGCGCGCTACGCGATCAGCTCGCCGGTCCACGGGGACGCCCTGCCGTGGGCCACGGTCGGTATCAACGTCGCGGGCTCGTTCCTGCTGGGCGTGCTCGTCTCGAGCCACACGTTCAGCGACGACCTGCGAACGGTCGTCGGAGTCGGTTTCCTCGGCGGCTTCACAACCTTCTCGACCTTCTCGGTCCAGGCCTTTCTCGACATCGAGGCGGGCGAGCCGCTGCGGGCCCTGGCGATCGTCGGGGCCTCCGTCGTGCTGGGGCTGCTCGCCGCCGCGGGCGGGTACTACCTCGGCCGCGCCGCGCTGTAGAGCTACTTCTCGAGCAGCTCGATTCTGTACCCATCGGGATCCCTGACGAAGCACAGGCGAGAGCCGCCCTCGCGGACGGTGTACGGAGGCTTCTCGGGTGCGATGCCCACGTCGGCCAGACGCGCCAGCGTCCCGTCCATGTCATCGACGGTGATCGCTATGTGGCCATAGGCGGTCCCGATCTCGTAGGGCTCGGTGACGTCGTGGTTGTGGGTCAGCTCGAGTCGCGCACCGTCGTTCGGCAGGCCCATGAAAATGTTGGTCGCCTCGTCGCGGATCGGCATCCGGGCCAGCTCCTCGAAGCCCAGCTTCTCGTAGAAAGCGACGGACTTCGCCGGGTCGAGGATGCGGTAGCAGGTGTGAATCAGCTCGCTCATCTGGTTCACCCTAGTAGTCCTGGCCGGGCGGCGGTCGCGGCGAGCGTATAGTCACGCCGCTGATGGCCGAGCGTCATCCACGAGAAGAGACGCTTCGCCGCGTCCATGGCACCGGGGCGCTGTTCTCCGCCGCCTACGGCAACGTCGGCTCGTCCATCTACTACGCCCTCGGGGTCGTCGCGGTGTTCGCGCTCGGGCTGACGCCGGTCGCGTTCCTGATCGCCGGCCTGATCTTCGTCTGCACGGCTGCCACGTACGCCGAGGCGACCGTGATGTATCCGGAGGCGGGGGGCTCGTCCAGCTTCGCCCGGCACGCCTTCAACGAGCTGGTCAGCTTCTTCGCCGCCTGGGGTCAGATGTTGAACTACGTCATCACGGTCGCCATCTCGGCCTTCTTCGTACCCCACTACCTGTCGGTGCTCTGGGAGCCACTGGAGAGCGCCCCGGCCGACGTCATCGGCGGGATCCTGCTCGTCGCAGGCCTGGCGATCATCAACGTAATCGGAAGCCGCGAGTCGGCGAAGCTCAACCTGATCCTCGCCATCGCGGACCTGGCGACGCAGGCGGTATTGGTGGCGCTCGGCGTCGCGCTGGTCCTCAGCCCCGAGGTCCTGAGTTCGAACATCGAGTTGGGAGTGGCGCCGAGTTGGGGTGACTTCGCCCTCGGCATCGCCGTCGGGATGATCGCCTACACCGGAATCGAGACCCTCTCGAACATGTCGGAGGAGGCGGTGGACGCCTCGAGGACGGTGCCGCGCTCGGTGGGGATGGTGGTGGCGGCGGTCCTCGTGCTGTTCCTGCTCATCCCGTTGGTCGCGCTGTCGGCTATGCCGGTGACCCAGGAGGCTGGCGAGTACACGACGCAACTGGCCACCACGTACGCCGAGAACCCGATGTTGGGGATCGTCGACAACATGGGCATTGGTGTCGCAGCGACTGACGCCCTGCGGATCTACGTCGGGCTGCTTGCGGCCGTGATCCTGGTGATTGCTACCAACGCCGGCCTAATCGGTCTTTCGCGCCTCGCCTTCTCGATGGGGCAGTACCGGCAGCTACCGCAGGCTGTGCGGGCGATCCACCCACGCTTCAAGACACCCTACGTGGCGATCCTCCTGTTCGGCGGGCTATCGGCGCTGGCGCTTCTACCGGGCGAGACCGAGTTGCTGGCGACGATGTACTCGTTCGGCGCCATGCTCTCGTTCACGATCGCGCACCTGGCGGTGCTCCGCCTGCGCCGGGTGAAGGCCGCTGACGAGCGCCTCTGGCGTCCGATCGGGAACTTCCGCTGGCGAGGGAGCGAGTTCCCCATAACGGCGGTCTTGGGTGGTTTCGGCACATTCAGCGCCTGGATCGTTGTAATGGTCCTGAACCTACGGACGCTCGCGCTCGGGAGCGCCTGGATGCTGATCGGGCTCTGCGCGTACCTGCTATATCGTCGTAACCAGGGGCTTAGCCTCCGGCAGACGGTCAAAGTGGAGGGCCTGGAACCGCTGGGGGTCGAGGAGGTCGAGTACCACAGCGTGCTGTTGGCTTTCGAGGACGAGCCCTTCTCCGACGAAACGGTTGCCACAGCTCTTTCCCTCGCATCGAGACGACGGCGGGCAATTCACGTGCTCTCCCTGCTCGAGGTCCCCACGCACGTGCCGCTGAACGCGGATCTCCCGGCGCAGGAATCGGAGGCCCAGAGCAGGATCGAGCGGGCGAAGCTGATCTGCGGCATGCGGGTGACCGGCGAGATCGAGCGGGTACGCCCAGGTCAGGCCGGAGCCCGGATAATTGAACGGGCGAAGGAGCTCCAGGCCGCGGCGATCGTGATGCAGCTTCGCTATCGCGGCGGGGCGCCGCTGTACGGCCGTACGCTCCAGACCGTGCTCGCCGCGCGTCCGACTCGGGTGATCGTGGCGGCTCGGCCCGACGAGGCTGCGACCGTCGAGTCCGGCCCGGGCTGACCTCAGCGTGGCCCGAATCTAGAATCTCGCGGATGCCGGACCCCGATCAGCTCTACCGCGCTACGGCGCTGGTGTTCTCCGCCATCCTCCTCGGCGCCGGGGTCATGATCCTGATCGTGACGCTTGCAAACGGTGGCGGCCCGCTGTCGGTGGGCGTTCTGCTCGGCGTGGCGTTCGCTGGGCTGGGCGGCGGGCGCCTGTACCTCTCGTTGGGCTCGCGGTAGTGCGCACCGGAGGGGAGGAGCCGCAAGCGGAGGCAAGGCTCCCGCTGCGAGGGCTGACGCGCCGCTGGCTGGGCGTTCCCTGGCTGTTCGCGGTCTCGTACTCGGCGATCGGCTTCTCGATCTACTTCTCGATCGGTCTGGTCGCGGAGCGCGGCCTCGCCCTCACACCTCTGATCTTCCTGGGCGTGGGCGTCGTGTTCATGCTGAACGCGATGACCTACGTTGAGGGCGCCGCGATGTTCCGCGAGCGCGGCGGCTCCTCGACGCTCGCGCGCCATGCCTTCAACGAGCTGGTTTCGTTCGTCGCAGGCTGGGCGATCCTCATCGACTACCTCATCGTGATCGCCCTGGCGGCCATCTCGGTGCCGCACTACCTGACGCCGCTCTCGGCGTCGTTCGGGGAGGGCGCGGCCGAGCTGATCACGGCCGGCGCGGTGATCGCGGCGGTCGCTGCGATCAACATCGTCGGCTTCTCCGGCGCGGCCCGCCAGCTCCTGCTCACGGCGATCGCCATCGGGGGCGTCCTACTGCTGGTCGCGGTGATCGTGGTGGGGACGCTCACGTCGTTCGACGCCGCCGCGCTGACGGCGGAGCTCGACCTGTTCACGAGCCCCTCGCTGGAGGACGTGCTGTACGCGGGGGTGATCGCGACCGTCGCCTACGCGGGAATAGAGGCGGCCTCGGACCTCGTCCCGGATCTGGAATTCGAGGCAATCGACCTGCGCCGGCTGGTCGCAGCCGGCGTCGTGATCGTTCCGATTCTGTACACCGGCGTCGCCGCGATCTCGGTGATGGCGCTCCCCGTGGTCGCCACGCCCGACGGCCCGATGACGCCCCTGGCCACGAGCTATCTGGAGGAGCCGATCCTCGGTGTGGTCGAGAGCTACGACCCGGCCTGGGTGGCCGAGGCGATGCGGGTGGCGGTCGTGGCGGTCGCTCCGCTCGTCTTGGGGTGGGCCGCCAGCACGTCGATGCTCGGGCTGTCGAGGCACACGTACACGCTCGCCACCAACCGCCAAATCCCGAGCTGGCTCGGCAAGCTCAACAAGCGCTGGACGACGCCTCACGTGGCGATTCTGATCGCGGCGGTGATCTCGTTCGCCCTGGTGATCCCTGGCGACGTGCTCTTCCTTGGGGGTCTGTACGCCTTCGGCGCCACGATCGCGTTCGCCATCGCGCACATCTCCCTGGTGCGGCTGAGGTTCACGGACCCCGGCCGCGAGCGGCCCTACCGGGTGCCCCTCAACGTGCGCTGGCGCGGCGTCGCAGTGCCGCTGCCCGCGCTCGCAGCGGGCGCGCTGACGATCCTCGCCTGGGTCAGCGTGCTGCTCTTCCACGACGAGGCCCGGTACATCGGTGGCGCCTGGATGCTCTTCGGGCTCGGGGCCTACGTCGTGTACCGCGTCGGCGTGGAGGGCACCTCGCTCACCAAGCGGGTGAGCGTGCCGGCGAGCGCCCTGGTAAAGGACGTCCCGGCGCTGGAATACGGGGGCATCCTGGTGCCGGTCTTCGGCACCCCTCTCGACGACGACATCGTCAGCACCGCGGGTCAGCCTCGCGGCCGCCGCGGACGACCCGGGCAAGGAGCGGCCGCACCTGGAGGTCGTCTACGTGGTGGAGGTGCCGCTCACGGTGCCGCTCGACGCGCCGCCCGCAAAGGAGCGGATGGAGGTCGCCAACCGGGCGCTCGACAGGGCCGAGCAGGTGGGGTCGGAGTACGAGACGGTCGAGGTTGCCACGTCGGTGGTTCGCGCGCGCGACGTCGGCTCCGGAATCGTCCAGGCGGCGCGCGAGCGGGACGTCGAGCTGATCGTCATGGGCGCGGAGCCCCCGACGCGCATTCGCGGCGGTGCGGTGCTGGGGGGGGTGGGCGGATCGCGGCCCGCCGAGATCGGGCCGGTTACGGCCTACGTGCTGCGAAAGGCGCCCGGGCGGGTGCTGCTGACGGCTCCGCCGTCCGACGCGGATGAGCGGCCGGCGTTCGACCCGCGCAAGCGCCCCTCCGTCCGCGGGCAGTAGCGCCCTCGTCTCACGACTAATATCCCGCCCGTGTTCATCCTCATCGTCGGCATCGGGCGCGTCGGCTCGACCGTGGCCAGGACCATGCTCCAGGAGGGGCACACGGTCTCCTGCCTGGACGAGGATCCCGAGTCCCACGCCCGGCTCGAGATCGACCTCGAGAGGTCGTGGGAGGACATGGGGGGCCGCTACACCGTCGGGACCGGCCTCGAGATCGAGGCGCTGGAGGAGGCGGGGATCGCCGAGGCCGACGCGTTCGTGGCCGCGACCGACGGCGACAACACGAACCTCGTGATCGCGCAGATCGCGAAGCGGCGATTCGAGGTGCCCACGGTCATCGCCCGGATCCTCGACCCGTATCGCGCGCAGTGGTACGAGTCCCAGGGCGTCCACACGATCTGCCCGACGCGGGTGGCGATCGACATGCTGATCGGCGAGGTGCGGGAGGCCGCGGACGCCGGGACGGGCGCGCCGGCCGGCGCCGGCCCGGCGTCGCAGGGCTAGGAGGCACCGGCGTGTACGTGATCATCGTCGGGGCCGGAAAGGTGGGTTGGAACCTCACTCGCGAGCTGCTGGACAAGGGCCACGAGGTCACGCTGATCGAGAACGACCGCGACCGCTACACGACTGTCGAACAGGAGCTCGAGCACAACATCCAGTACGGGGACGCGTCCGAGCTCTGGGTGCTGGAGCGGGCGGGCATCTCCCGCGCGGACATGGTGATCGCGGTCACCGGCGACGACGAGGACAACGTGCTGATCTGCCAGGTCGCAAAGGAGAAGTACCTATGCGAGCGGACGATCGCCCGCGTCAACAACCCCCGCAACAAGCAGTGGTTCGAGCTCCTGGGAGTAAAGCCGGTCGTCTCCGCGACCGACCTGATCCTGCGGCTGATCGAGCACGAGGTGCCGGAGTACGGCCTGGTGCACCTTCTTGACCTGCCGGAGCAGCGGCTGGAGATCATCGAGATGCTGCTGCCGGAGAACTCGAAGGCGCACGGCGTGCGCGTGAGCGATCTGGAGATGCCGGAGGGAAGCCTGCTGATCTCGGTCCTGCGAGACGGCCGGGGTTTCGTCCCGGGCCCGGACACCGTTCTCGAGACCGGCGACGAGATCCTCGCCGTGCTCGATCCGACCGTCGAGGAGGACCTGACCTCGTACTTCGGGCCCGGCGGCGCATCCGCGAACGGCGCGTGAGCGACCGCAGCGTCGACTTCCTGATCATCGGTGGCGGGATGGCCGCCGCGAACTGCGCGTCGGAGCTCCGCCGGAAGGGGGCCGCCGGCTCGATCCTGCTGGTCGGCCGCGAGCCCGAGCCGCCATACGAGCGCCCGCCGCTCTCCAAGGAGTATCTGCGCGGAGAGGCGGAGCGCAAGGACGCCTACGTGAACGAGCCGGGCTGGTACGAGGACAACGGAGTGGACCTCCTCACGGGGACGAACGTGATGGCGCTCGACGCCGAGGCGCGAACGGCAAAGCTCCAGACGAAGGAGGAGGTCGGGTTCGACAAGGCGCTCCTCGCCACCGGCGCGAACGTGAACATCCTGCGCGTCGAGGGGGCCGAACTCGAGGGGATCCACTACCTGCGCGCCTACGGCAACTCGGACGCGATCCGGGAGGAGGCCCGCGAGGCCGGACACGTGGTGCTGATCGGCGGCAGCTACATCGGCTGCGAGGTGGCCGCGTCCCTGTCGGCGACGGGGACCAGGTGCACGATCGTGATGATGGAGGACACGGCGCTCTCGCGGACCTTCGGCGAGGAGGCCGGACGCTGGTTCCAGGACGTCATGGAGGACAGAGGAGTGGAGTTCCTCGGTGGCGACGAGCTCGAGCTGTTCGAGGGCGACGGCCGAGTGACGGCCGTGGTGACGAAGGGTGGTCGGACCGTCGAATGCGACACGGTGGTCGTCGGGGCAGGCGTAAAGCCCGACGTGATGCTGGCCAAGCGCGCCGGGCTCGAGGTGGACGACGGGATCGTCTGCGACGAAAAGCTCGAGACCTCGGTGCCGGGGATCTTCGCCGCGGGCGACGTCTGCTCCTGGCAGAGCGTCGTCCACGGCGCGCGGCTCCGGGTCGAGCACTGGGACGTGGCGCTCCAGCAGGGGCGGCACGCCGCGCGGGGGATGATGGGGGAGACCGAGCCCTACCGCGAGGTGCCGTACTTCTTCAGCGACCTCGCCGACTGGGCATCGCTCGAGTACGTGGGGCCCGCGTACGAGTGGGATGAGGTCGTTTGGCGCGGCGACCGCGATACGGGCGAGTTCTCGTGCTGGTACATCGCGGGCGGCAGGGTGGCGGCGGCGCTCTCGGTCGGCCGCTCCGAAGACCTGATCCACGCTCGAAGGCTGATCGAGTCCGGGGCGGACGTATCCTCCCAGCGCGATGCCCTGGCGGACGTGGATACGGAGCTGGAAGGCATCGGCGGCTGAGGCGTACCCGCCGCTATCCTCGCCGCCACACCGGTGGGGATTGGTGTAATTGGCAGCACGCGGGTTTCTGGTATCCGTAGTCCTGGTTCGAGTCCAGGATCCCCAGTTTCTCGCAGGTGAGCGGCGAACCTGGCGGTCACCGCCGACGACGTCGACCGTCCCTTGGCACGCACGCCCCTGCCTGACGAAAACGCTGCAAACGGGCCGATTGGCCGCCCGCGGGGCGTGACCTTTGTTACCTTGAATCGGGTATGGACGTCTATGCGCGCAGACGTCTCGTCGCCGTCCTGGCGATCGTCCTCGTGCTCGTGCTGATCGGCGTAGCCGTGGCCGGCGGGGGCGGCGATGAGTCCGACGCACCCGTCACCACAGTGACCGGGGCGTCCACGCCCGGGATAGCGACCCCGCTCACCAAGGACGAGTTCATCGAGCAGGCGGACGACATCTGCGAGGAGAGCGCGGTCGGGATCGAGAATATCTCCGCCGACGAGCCCGACCAGATTGCCGATCAGGAGCTCGCCCTCACCGAAAGCGAGCTCGACCAGATTCGCTCGCTTGCCCCGCCCGAGGAGGATCAGGCCGACCTCGACGACTTCTTCTCGGCGCTCGAGGACCTCGTCGACGCGCTCGATACCCGGGCGCTCGCGCTGCAGCGGTCCGACGATGCGGCGGCCTCGGAGGCGGAGACGAAGATCGCCACCGCGGAGACGACACTTGCCGACGCGGCCGACGCCTACGGCTTGAAGGAGTGCGGCACCGCCAGCGAGGCCGCGAGCGGCGCCGATACGACGGGCGCTGACACGAGTGTGGCGCCGGTTACGCCCGCCCCGGCACCGGTCACGCCCGCGCCCGCTCCGGCCCCCGCGCCCAGCGACTCCGGTGGCACCGGGGACCCCGCTGGAAGCGGCGGGAGCGGATCCGACTCCGGCGGGGTCAGCCCGTAGATCAAGCGCGACCGGCTGCCCGGCGGGGGCCCGCGATCAGGCGGCCTGCTGCTCGGCCCAGTTGCCGTACAGGCTGGCGTACCGCCCACCCGCGGCGATCAGCTCATCGTGGGTGCCCGACTCGGCGACGCGGCCGTGCTCGAGCACCACGATCCTGTCGGCGCGCCGGATCGTGGACAGCCGGTGCGCGATCACGATCGCGGTCCGGCCGGCCAGCAGGCGCTCGAGCCCCTGCTCGATGATCCGCTCGGTCCGAACATCCACGTTCGAGGTCGCCTCGTCCAGGATCAGGATCCGGGGCTGGGCCAGCAGCGCTCGCGCGAACGCCACGAGTTGGCGCTGGCCGGCGGATAGCTGAACGCCGCGCTCGCCCACCTCCGTGTCGTAGCCCTGCGGCAGTCGCTCGATGAACCCCTCCGCCCCGACGGTTCGCGCCGCGTCGCGGATCGCGTCGCCGTCCGCGTCCGGCCGGCCGAAGGCGATGTTCCCGCGGATCGTCCCCGAGAACAGGAAGCTCTCCTGCGGCACGATGCCGAGCTGTCGTCGCAGGCATCTCGCCTGCAGGTCTCGGAGGTCATGCCCGTCGACCAGCATCCTCCCCTGCTGCGGGTCGTAGAACCGCGCGACGAGCTTTGCCAGGGTGGACTTTCCGGCGCCGGTCTCGCCCACGAGCGCCACCGTCTCACCGGCGGGGATCAGGAGGTCGATGTCTCGCAGCGCCCAGGCGCCGCCGTCGGCGTACGAGAACGACACGTCCTCTACCCGAAGCTCGCCGGCGATCTCCCCGGGGTCAAGCGCGCCCGGCTTGTCGGTCATGTCGGGCGCGGTGTCGAGCAGGTCGAAGATCTTGTCCAGCGCCGCCATTCCCTGCTGGTAGGTGGTGTACAGCTGCGAGATCTGCTGGATCGGATCGAAGAACTGGTTGAGGTAACCGACGAAGGCCACCAGGACGCCGAGCGCGATCTCGCCGTCGATCACCTGGTAGCCGCCGTAGAGCAGGATCACCGCCGTCCCGAGCGCCGACAGCAGCTCGACGGCCGGGAAGTAGGACGCGTTCAGGTAGACCGTGCGCAGGTTGGCCACCCGGTTCTCCTCGTTCAGGGCGCTCATCCGCTTGATGTGGCGCGGCTCCTGGCCGAAGCTCCGAACCACGCGGACCCCCGAGAGCGTCTCCTGCAGGTAGGCGGTGATGTTCGCGATCTTCTCCCGCGTAGCGCGGTAGGCGCCCGCGGAGGCGACGCGGAAGACGACGCTCGCCACCGCCAGCAGCGGGAAGGTGAGGAAGGTGACCAGCGCCAGCGGCACGTCGAGCAGCAGCAGGATCGCCACGACGCCGACGAGCGTCAGCGTGCTGGAGATCAGGGTGACGATCCCATCGGTGACGAGCGTGTCGAGCGCCTGCACGTCGTTGGTGAGCCGGGAGATCAGGACTCCGGGCCTCTGGCGGGTGAAGAACCCGATCGACATCGCTTGCAGGTGCGAGTAGATGCGCTCGCGAAGGTCCTGGAGCGCCCGCTGGCCCACCCAGCCGACGAGGTAGGTCTGCGCATACGTCGCGCCCCAGTAGACGAGGGCGGAGGCCAGGAAGACGAGCACGATCACGGTGAGGGCCTGGGCGTCGCCGGCTCCGATCCCGTCGTCGATCGCCCTTCCGGCCAGATAGGGCGGGGCCAGGCCCGCCGCCGTGGCCGTCAGGAGCGCGAGCAGCATCAGGATCACCGGGCGCCGATACGGACGCAGGAGGCCCAGCATCCATCGCACCTTGCGGCCGCGCTGGTCCTCGCCTCGCAGGATCCGCCAGATGTCGCGGAACATGAGCACCGTCCCGGCCAGGCGGCCGGGCTGGTTGGCCTGATCCTCGGTCTCCTCCGCCACGTCGGAGCGCTGCGTCTCCGGATCGCGCTCGGTCACCGCGTCGGTGTCGCGCAGCTCGCGTGCCCGGGCGTGGTCGCGTCGGTGTCCGTTGCTGCGCTCGCTCACAGGCGCGCCACCTCCTCGCGCTCCTCGAGGTCATGCTGCAGGAAGACCTGGTCTGCCAGGCCGTGCTCGGCGATCTCGGCGTAGAGGGGGCAGCGCTCGAGCAGCTCCTCGTGGCTGCCCTTGTCGACGATGCGTCCGGCATCCATCACCACGATCTCGTCGGCCAGCGAGATCGTCGAGCGGCGGTGTGCGACGACGAAGGTGGTCCTGCCCGCCATCGCTTCCCGCAGCCCACGCTTGATCTCCGCCTCCGTCGTTGCGTCCACCGAGGACGTGGCGTCGTCGAGGATCAGGATCCTTGGGTCCGCCACGAGGGCCCGTGCGATCGCCACCCGCTGGCGCTGCCCGCCGGAGAGCGTGAGACCGCGCTCTCCCACGAGGGTGTCGTACGCGTCCGGAAGGCGCTCGATGAAGTCGTGGGCCTGGGCGCGCCGGGCCGCCAGCTCGATCTGTTCCTCGGTCGCCTTCGGGTTCGCGTAGGCGATGTTCTCGGCGATGGTCGCGGAGAACAGGAAGCTCTCGTCCGCCACGAACGCGATCTCACGACGCAGCGACTCGACATCCACGCTGCGGACGTCGGCGCCGTCAACCGTCACCGCGCCGGTCGCCGCGTCGTAGAGACGGGCGACGAGCGCGACCAGGCTCGTCTTGCCCGAGCCCGTGGGGCCGACGAGCGCGACGGTGTGTCCGGCCGGCACCTCGAGATCGATGCCCTCCAGGGAGGGGGCTGCCCCGTCGTAGCGCAGCGACACGTCGCGGAACTCCACGCGGCCGACACCTGCCGGAAGCGCCGGCGCGTCGGGCGGGCTCGCGACCCTGGGCTCGCGGTCGAGGATCTCGAAGAGTCGATTGCCGGACGCCACCGCGCGCTGGGCCATCCCGAGCGCCATGCCGAGCATGCGCATCGGCCCGATCAGCATCAGGAGGTAGGTGTAGAAGGCGGTGAACTCGCCGATGTTCAGCTTGTCGTCGATGACCAGGTTGCCGCCCACGAGCAGGACGACCGCCAAGCCCAGGCTCGGCAGGAAGCCGAGCAGGGGGGAGTAGAAAGCGCGCAGCCGGGTTGAGAACACGTTCTGGTCGAAGACGCGGGTGACCGCGTTCTGAAAGCGCGCGAGCATGTGGTCCTCGCGCGCGAACGCCTTCACGATCCGGATCCCCGAGACGGACTCCTCGGCCTCGGCGGTCAGCTCGGCGATCCGCTGCTGGACCTCCTGAAGGGCGGGGCGCGACCGGCGATTGAAGCGCATGGCCGTGATCACCACGAACGGGACGGGGAGGAGCGCGAGCGCGGCGAGCCAGGGCTGGATGGCGAACATCACGATCGAGGCCAGCACCAGTGTGAGCGCGTTCTGGGTCAGGAAGATCAGGCCGTATCCGAGGAAGAAGCGGATGCCCTGGAGATCGACGGTCGCCCGCGACATCAGCTGACCCGTCTGCTGGCCGTCGAAGAAGCCGAGCTCCAGGGTTTGGAGGTGGCGGTAGACCCGCTCGCGCAGATCGAACTCGACGGCGAGCGAGACCTTGCCGGCGATGATCCGGCGCACGAAGGTGAGGCCGAGCCGCAGCACGCCGGCGCCGACGATCACCAGGACGAGGGGCAGGATCTGGTCGCGATTCGACTCGTTGATCGCGTTGACGGCCTTGCCGATGAGCAGCGGGATCAGGATCGTCATGCCCATCGCCGCCCAGGCGAACACGAGCGAGGCGATCACGGTACGACGGTAGGGGCGAAGGAATCCCAGTAGGCGCCTGAAGGTGCTCATCGTCCGCTCATCCCGGCCCATCACTATACAAAGTGAAGTACGATGTGAGGGGCCGTCTTTCGCGGGACCTCTGCTCAAGCGCCCGCAGCCCGGCGCCGATGAGCGGGGTGGGGATGAGCCCGCCTTCGACCACGCCTGACGAGCCGCCGACCGGGTGCGCCGCCCTGCGCGCGCGGGTGCGCTCCGAGCGCGGCGCGGCCGTGCCGATCACCATGCTGCTGACCGTGGCGATCCTGGCGGTCGCGGGCGTCGCCACGCTAGGTGCCGTGAACGCTCAGCGGGGGACCGTGCGCGACCAGGACGTAAAGCTCGCGATCGCCGCCGCCGACGCCGGGGTCGAGGCCGCGATCCTGCGCCAGAACCAGGGGGACGACCTCGCGAGCTCCTCGTCCCCGTGCATCGTCGAGGGTACGGGGGCCCTGGCCGCGGCGGCCGCCGCGCCGGACGGCTGGTGTCCGGCGCAGACGGGCGGCGTGGGGGGCGCCTCGTACACGTACCGCGTGCTGCCCGCCGACTACGCGTCGCCAGGGGCGAGCAGCCGGCAGATCGAGGTCGTCTCGACCGGAACGTCGGACACGGTCTCGCGCCGGATCTCGGTGACCGCTATCGCGCCGACCGGGGTGAGCCTCTTCGGCCGCTTCGGAGCCATCGGCGATGACCGTGTGACCATCGACGGGGCCGCGATCGTGAACGGCCTGCTCAACGACTCCGCGGTCGCCTCCAACGAGGACATCGTCCTTCGCGGCGAGGGCGGCCTGCAGGCCGCCCAGCTCTGCGCGCACGCGCAGCCTGGCCACGACGGCGAGTTCCTCATCAACGACGGCACGGGTTTCCTTCCGGACGAGCAGTGCCTGGACCCACCGTTCAGCTTCGACAACCGGCCCGGCTTCTTCCCGATTTCGCCGGCCGACCAGGGGACGGTGGCCGAGGAGGGGAACAACAACAACGACGCGCTCGAGGCGTCCCTCGCCTACGTCGGCATCCTCGCCGGCGACGCCTGGGATCCGGACGCCCGGGCGCTCTCACTGTCCGGGGGGTCGATCCTGACGATGCCGGGCGGGGACTTCAGTTTCTGCACGTTGGAGATGGGTGGTTCGAGCACCCTCATCGTGCCCGGGAGCGCGCAGGCGCGTGTCTTCTTCGACAGCCCTGAGAGCTGCGGCCTCGACGACACGAACGATCTCAGCCCCGGCAACGGCGTCATCGACCAGATCCGCGTAACGGGCGCCTCGAGCATCGTGAGCGTGGGCCTGCTCCCGCTCCCGGACGACCTCGGCGACATAGTCGATCCTCCCAACATCCAGTTCTTCGTCCTCGGCTCGGACGAGGTCGAGACCAGCGTGTACTTCGCTCCCACCGGCGGGCTCCAGCATCAGTTCACGGTCTGGGCGCCGCGCTCGGCAGTCATCCTCAGCGGCGTCGCCCTCTACACCGGCGCGGTGGCGGGAAGGACGGTGCTGATCGGCGACGATGGCATCGGAGCGGCGGACGCGCCCGTCTTCACCCTCGATCCCCACGCCGCGAACCTCGACGCGGGCCTGATCACGATCTACCACCGCAGCCGGTACGTGGAGTGCTCCGCGGCGAGCCCGCCCACCGTTCCCAACGACCGCTGCTAGGCACCGCTCGTAGCGTTCCCGCGAATCACCCCTCCACATCTAGCGCCCGGGGTCAGGCACCCGTGGCGCCTGGGGTCAGGCACTCGGGTGGCAGCGCCCGGGGTGCACCCGGTGGGGGGTGGCACACTGCGGCCATGGAGAGGTCAACGGCAGGGCTGTGCGACAGCTGCGTGCACCAGCGCGTGGTCGGCAACACCCGCGGCTCGTCGTTCTCCCTGTGCGAGCGCTCGCGGGACGACCCCGCCTACCCCCGGTACCCGCGGGTGCCCGTGACCTTCTGCCCGGGGCACGAACCCGCGCCTAGCCGTCCCGGACGATGAGCGACGCGGTGCGGAGCGCTCCCGCGCTCGCCGCCACCACGAGGGCGATCGCCACCACCTCGGCGGCGTCGAGATCCTGCCCCAGGGCAACGAATCCCACGCATGCGGCAACCCCCGGCTCGAGGCTCATCATCACTCCGAACGTGGGCTTGGGCAGATACCTCAACGCCTCGAGCTCGACCGAGTACGGGATCGCGGACGACAGCAGGGCGACCGCCAGGCCGGCAGCTATGAGCTCAGGGCTCAAGAGCTCCGATCCACCCTGAACGACGCCGATCGGGATCAGAGGGACGGTCGCCACGACCATTGCCAGGGCGAGCCCATCGCCGCGATCGAACTCCCGCCCCACCCGTTCGGCCAGGTAGATGTAGACGCCCCAGAACACGCCAGCCAGAAGGCAGAGGCCAGCGCCGAGCGTGTCCAGTTCATCACCCAGCCCGGGGCTCAGGAGGAGGATCCCACCCGCGGCCAGCGCCACCCACAGCAGGTCTCGGGGACGGCGCGAGCCGATGATCGCCACCCCCAGTGGGCCGACGAACTCGAGCGTCACGGCAATCCCGAGCGGGACCCGCTCGAGGCCCGCGTAGAAACTGAGGTTCATCGCCGCCAGCGCCAGGCCGAACAGCACCGCCATGCGCAGCGCGCGGGCGGAGCGCGGGCGGAGCGCGGGGCGCGACAGCGCCATCAGCACAACCGCGGCCAGGCCGACCCGCAGGAGCACCGTTCCGCCCGGCCCGAGCCGGTCGAACAGCTCGAACGCGACCGCTGCGCCAACCTGCACCGACACGATCCCCCCAGTTACCAGGGCGACGGGGTATGCCGTTCCGCGCGCTCGCACCGACCGAGGGTAGATGCGTCGAGGCGCCAGCCGCCTGCTGGGCGCCGACCACCGACCGCCAGTCGGCGGCGGGGAGGCGGCTGATGTCGCGAACTTAGTTCGAGAAGAACTTCTGCAGGCGCGCGTCCGCCGCCGGGCCCTCGTTGACGTGCTCGAACTGGTCGAGCTTCTCGCCCGTCACCGCGTCGATCAGGAGCGTGTACTCGACCTCCCGCGGCAGTGCGAGGTCGTTCGTCGGGACCACCGTCACCAGGTAGTAGGGCTTGCCGTCTTTGAACGCCAAACGCGGCTCGACGACCTCGCGCAGCGTGACCGTATAGCTGTTGCCCTCGGAGTCGCAGCAGCGGTCCTCCTTCCACTGCAGCGGGAGGGACTCGGCCTGGAAGAGCACGTCCTCGGTGGAGATCAGGCCCTTGCCCTCCGGCGGGACCCACACCTTGGTCCCGCCCGTGGAGGAGTCCTTGAGGACGATCGCCTTGACCTTGCCGTGCGGCTTGTCCTCGTTGATGACGGTGACCCAGACCGTCGTGTCGCGGTCGATGGCCGTGAGGAAGGGCTGCGAGTTGTTCTCGCCATCGACGATCTTGCCGTTGAACTCCTCCGAGTCGGCCAGGGCCTCGGCTTCGGCGCGGGCGACGGCCTCGGGCACGATCCGACCGGTACGCACCAGCTCCGGGCGCGCGGCCGCCTCCTCCGGGGTGAGGTCCTCGACCTCGCCGTCCTGGTGGTAGACGAGGGTGCCCTTGTGGTAGGGGGTGCGGAACGGAAAGCCCTCGTAGCCGACGTAGGGCTCGAGGGCGAACGCCTCCTTGTTTCCGTTCGGCACGAGAACCGGATACTCGAGCCCGCTGAAGGGATGGCTGATCTTCGCCTTGCCCTTGAGTGTGTCCGGGGTGATGCCCGAGACCGAGTTCACGAAGCCCGTCCGGATGATCTGGGACTCGGAGACGACGTCATCGAGGGGCTTGACCGCGACGCCCACCGACGCCGCGCCCAGCCATGACGCCTGGAACTCGCCGGTCCAAAGCAGCTCGCCACTGTTCGGATCGCGGACGAGGTGGATCTCATCGGCCTCACGGAAGCTGGGGTCGTCCCGGATGCCGGCCCGGGGCAGGAGGCGCGGCTGCGACTGCTGGGGGAGTTCGTCCACGACGGTGTAGTCGAGCCCCTTGACGTCGATTTCCCGGGGCGAGATGAGCGTGTAGAACAGGCCGAGGAGCAGTACGAACATGAAGGCTGACGCCGCCCAGCCAAACCGAAACCGCGAGGCTCTGACGCGCGCCGGCGCGGGCGTTGCGACCTGCTGTGCCGGGCTTGCCCCCGCGATCTCGGTCGGGGCTTGCTGGGGGGGCCCAGCCGCCGAGGAACTCCCCCGGATGCTGCTGAGCGCGCCGACCGCCAACCCGACGACGAAGAACGCCACGATCGGCAGCCACGTCAGCATCGGATGCTGCCAGACGAATTGTGTGAAGAGATGCCAGACGCCGCTGTAGACGAGGCCGACGACCACGAAGGCGCCGGCGATCAGCAGCAATACCCGCCCGAAGCTCACTCGCTCCCCCTCTTTTCGCGTGTGCCGAGTCCGGCCGGACGGCCGAGCGAGCCAAACGGTACTAGCAACGGCGGCGAGGCCGACGCACCCCGGCGTCGAACAAGCTGAGATGGCGCGCGTTTACGTGATCGAGCTCACGGCGGAGGCCGGCCGGCGCCGCGATCCCCGAATCCCTTGGGTCTACGTGGGCTCAAGCGCCCGTGATCCCGCGCTGCGCTTCGAACAGCACCGGAGGGGCTACAAGTCCTCCGGGATCGTCAAGCGATTCGCTCGCAGGCTCCGCCCCGACCTCTACTCGGATCTCCCGGAGTACAGGCGATCGAACGAGGCCCGGGACGCCGAGCAGGAGCGCGCGCGCGAGCTGGCCGGAGCCGGCTTCGTCGCTCACTGCGACGGCACCTCCCACGGGGCCGAGGACGGTGATTGGATCGAGTGGGACGCCGAGAGGCTCGCGCCCGTGGCCCGCTTCGTCGACGCCGCGGCGGCGGAACTGGGGTCAGCGGCGTTCGAGCCGCTCGCCCCGAAGGACTGCGCCCTCCTGCTCCATGGGGAGCGGGGATTTTGGCTCCAGCGCTATCTCGATCCGGCCGACCCGCCACCCGCTTACGGCCTGTTCCCCCACGTGCGGCTGGACGTGCTGAAGACGCGGGTCCAGTCCGGGGCGTGAGCGCTTCCACCCCGAGCGGCAGGAGGTGCGGGTGTGGCCCCGGCGGCTCCGACGGGGCTCGCGGGTACGCTCCCCGCGAGGCTTTCCACGACTGGGAGGATCGCATGGGCAGGATGCGAGAGGGCTGGGAACTGACCAAGAAGAGCTGGGCGTTGCTGCGCAAGAACCCGCAGCTCTTCCGGTTCCCGATCGTCGGGGGGCTGGCCGCGGTCACGCTCACGGCGGTGCTCGTCTTCCCGGGGCTCATTCTGATCGAGGACGGCCAGGAGATAATCGGAGGCGCCCTGGCCGCGATCGGCTTGTACGGCGCCACCTTCGTCAGCACGTATTTCGCCGTGGGCCTGGCCGCGACGGCCGACCGGATCTTCAAGGGGGAGGCGGCCAACTACTCGGACGGGATGGCCGTGGCCCGCGCCAACACCTTCGCGATCGCAGGTTGGGCCGCGCTGGCGGCGCTGGTCGGCGTGCTGGTCTCGGCGCTGGAGCGGTTGGGGGGAGTGGGCGCCTCGATCGCCGCCCTGGTCGCCGGCACCGCCTGGGGCCTGGTCTCGTTCATGGCTGTCCCCGTGCTGGCCTTCGAGAGGGCCGGACCCCTTACGACGCTTCGGCGGTCGGCAGCGATCTTCAAGGAACGCTGGGCCGGCCAGGTCACGGGCAACATCGCGATCGGGGGGATCGTCGGGCTCGCCGTCGTGCTGCCGGCACTTCTGATGATCGTCGGCGGCGGCTATATCTGGGTGGACTCGACGAGCGACTCGGCCCGGACCGCCGGTGCGGCGCTAGTGGGGCTCGGTGCCCTGGTGCTCGTGGCCGGCCTGCTGATCATCCAGGCGATGCAGGCGATATTCGGCGTCGCCCTCTACCGATACGCAACCGGTGGCGCCGCAACTGCCACCTTCACGGAGGCCGACCTACAGTCCGCCGTGAAGGTCAAGTAACGGCGGACTGACCGCCCGGTCAGTTAGGTACTCTGCCGTCGAGCGGATGCCCACGGAGCCCCAACATGACGCAGTTGTCATCGGCGCCGGGTTCTCCGGGATCGGCGCAGCCATCAAGCTCGGCAAGGCAGGGTTCGGAAACTACGTGGTGTTGGAGGAGGGCGATGGCGTGGGGGGCGCCTGGCACTGGAACACGTATCCGGGGATCGGGGTCGACATACCGTCGTTCTCGTACCAGTTCTCCTTCGAGCAGCGCCAGGACTGGTCGCGCGTCTACGCGCCCGGACGCGAGCTGAAGGCCTACGCCGAGCACTGCGTGGACAAATACGGCGTGCGTCCCAAGCTCCGCCTGAACACGAAGGTGACCGGCGCGACGTTCGACGAGGACGCCCGCCTCTGGCGGCTCTCCACGGCCGGCGGCAAGGAGCTGACGGCGCGATACGTGATCGGCGCCACCGGGGTCTTCTCCCAGCCCCAGCAGCCCGAGATCCCCGGCGTCGAGGACTTCGCCGGGCACCTCATGCACACCGCCCGCTGGGACCACGAATACGACCTGGCGGGCAAGCGGGTGGGCGTCATCGGTACCGGCGCCTCTGCTGTACAGGTCATCCCCTCCATCGCCGGAGTCGTGGAGCATCTGGCGGTCTTCCAGCGGACCCCGATCTGGTGCCTGCCCAAGCCGGACCGCAGGATCGACCCCCGGACGCGCGAGGTGCTGCGCAGGGTGCCGGGCGCGAACTGGCTTACCCGCGCGGCCAGCCAGGTCTTCGTCGAGGCCACCTTCCCGATTCCCCTGCACTACAGCGGGCTGGTGCCGATGGTCAAGCTGGGCGAGCGGGCGGGCCGCAGGCTCCTCAAACGGCAGGTGCGAGACCCGGAGCTGCGCGACAAGCTCACTCCGCGGTACGCGGTTGGCTGCAAGCGACCCAGCTTCTCCAACGAGTACCTGCCCGCGTTCAACCGCGAGAACGTCACGCTCGAGACGGACTCGATCGAGGCGATCACGGCGGACGGGGTACGAACCGCCGCGGCTCAGCACCCGCTCGACGTTCTCATCCTCGCCACGGGGTTCAAGGTCTTCGAGAAGGGGAACATGCCGCCCTTCCCGGTCCGGGGCGTCGGCGGGGTCGACCTCGAGGGCTGGTGGGAGGAGAACCGCTACCAGGCCTACGAAGGGGTGAGCGTCCCGGGATTCCCGAACATCTTCACGATCCTCGGCCCCTACGGCTACAACGGCTCGTCGTACTTTCAGCTGATCGAGACGCGGATGCGCCACATCACCCGCTGCCTCAAGCGGGCGCGGGCGACGGGCGCGACCCTCGTGGACGTCACGCCAGAGGCGAACGACCGCTACTTCAAGGAGATGCTCTCCCGGCGCAAGCACCAGGCCGTCTGGCAGGACTCCTGCGCGCTCGCCAACTCGTACTACTTCGACAGCCACGGGGACGCTCCCTTCCGCCCCGCCACCAGCCTCGAGGTGCAGTGGCGTGCTGCCCGGTTTGACCTCGGTGACTACCGCTTCGAGGCGGTCGCAGCCTAGCTCCCGTTGCCGAGTCCGGCGGCCTCGAGCGCATCGGCCCGGTCCCGGATGCTCTCCATGCGGACTACGAGGCCGTCGCGGATCCACCACAAATGGAAGTAGTTCAGCTCGGCCGGGATGCCGCTGGCCGTTCCCACCCCGCGCTGGGTCACGTTGACGAGGACCTGTTCCCCGGCGTCGGTGAACTCGTCGGGCGCGATGGTCAGCTCAGACCAGGGCTCGAGAAAGCTCCTCGTGTACCCGGCGATCGCTTCGACACCCTCGTAGTTCCCCGCGTCCGGGAGTGGCGAGCGAAGGACCAGGACGGCCTCGGAGTGAAAGAGTGAGAGCCCCCCGGTGAAGTCGCCCCCGCTCCAGCCGGCGTAGACGGCCTCGATGACTTCGCGGTTCGTCACATCGCCACAGTACTCAGCCGCGGTCGCCGCTCGGCAGCCGGTCGTGTGGCGGCGTCGGCGAGCGGTGTTGGAAGGAGAGGATCTTCGGGTTCTGGATCACGCCCTCCCTGATCTCGATCGCCTTGCCGATGGCCGGGTCGGCGTCCCACGCGCGAGGACCGCCCTGGACCGTGCGCAGGTGCGGCTTTAGGGCCTCGCTGACCTCCCAGGTGGCGGAGTTCCAAAGGAAAGACGGGCTGTGGTCCACGGCGTAGTAGGTCAGGCCGTCGCCGACGACAAAGGTCGGGTCCGCGAACGTCGTCGGCTGGGCCCACTCGAAGCCCATCCCGGCGTCGCAGGAGACGTCCACGAAGAGGGACCCGTCCCGAAACAGCGGGAGATCCTCGTTGGTGACGAACACGAGCGGTGCATCGGTGTCCTGCAGGATGCAGTTGACGACGATGTCGTGATCGGCGAGGAACCCGGCGACCGACTCGTGTTCGCTGTCCAGCTCAAGCGTCTGCCCGGGCCGGTCAGGGTCCCGCGCATACGTGACAAGGCGCACCGAGTGGATCGGTGACGCGACGTCTGCGGCCGAGCGCCCCGTGAGCACGGAGATGTCCTGCACGCCCAGGGCCGCGAGCGCCTGCGCAGCGCCCCGTCCGGTCGCCCCGAAGCCGATCACGGCGGCTCGCAGTCGCCTGCCGAACTCGCCCGTGGATCCGACGAGCTGCATCGCCTGTAACACAGAGCAGTAGCCGGCCAGCTCGTTGTTCTTGTGAAAGACGTGCAGCGCGAAGGAGCCGTCGTCCCGCCAGTGATTCATCAACTCCCAGGCGATGACGGTCAGACGCCGATCGATGGCCGCCTGCGTGATGGCCTCGTCCTGGACGCAGTGCGGCCAGCCCCAAAGGATCTGCCCCTCGTGCATCTCATTCAGATCCGACGGGGTCGGCTTGGGGAGCACCAGCGCGTCGGATTCCCCGACCAGCTCCTCGCGGGGGCAGATGCCCCCGACCAGGCCTGCCAGCTCCTCGTCGCCGACGCCGAACCGGGCGCCATAGCCCTCCTGGAGCAGGATCCGCGCCCGCACGTCGGCGTCGAGGCCGCCGATGTGCCACGGATGAATCGGAAGTCGCATCTCGTGCTCCTTGCGCGACTCACCTAAAAGCCCCAGGCGCAGGCCCTCCATACGGCCGCCGACCTCGCCCTACTCTCGCGCGCCGTTAGGCGACGACGAAGGGCTAGCGAGGTGCTCCAGCAACGCCGGGACGATCCTCTCATGCGCGTCCTCCTGGAGGTAGTGCCCGGCGTCGTCGAGTCGGAGCACTCTCGCGTCCGGGAAGGTGTTGAGCCAGGCGCGCTCGAGGACCTCAGGGGTAAAGGCGATGTCCCGCATCGCCCAGGCGATGCCGACCGGCTTCGATCGGAAGTCGCGCTCGAGCGCGGCCTCGATCTCGCCGAGCAGGTCCGAGACCTCGCCCTCCGGGCCGGAGGGAATCTCACGCGGGAAGACGAGGATCGGGGTCCGGCTGCCCCAGCTCGGATGTGGCGCGCGGTAGGCGGCCTTGATCTCGGGCGTCAAACGCTCCCGATGGACAACCCCGGCCCGGAACAGGAATACGCGCAGGAACAGGTCGAGCCCCTTGACCATGACCTCACCCACCACGGGGGCCCTGAACAAGCGCAGCGGCAGGGGCAGGGAGACCTTCTCGCGTGGTCGGTGGGCGAACGTGTTGAGGATGAAGAGGCCCCGGACCCGTTCCGGGTGGCGCGTCGCCCACCAGAGCCCGATCGGTCCACCCCAATCCTGCGGCACCACCGTCGCCTCGTGCAGGTCGAGCGATTCGAGGAGGGCGTCGAGTCGCCGGCAATGCCGCGCGATCGTGTACAGCTGGGCGCGGTCGGGCTTATCCGAGCGCCCGAACCCGAGGTGGTCGACAGCGATCGCGCGATGACCTGCCTCGACCAGTGGCGGGATGAAGTTTCGGTACAGAAACGACCAAGTCGGGTTGCCGTGCACGAGCACGACGGGCGCCCCGTCACGGGGCCCCTCGTCTACATAGTGCATGGGCCCGTCGTCGGACTCGAACCACCTCGGCTCGAACGGCCAGGCGCCACCAGCGGTCCAATCGGTCACGCCGGCGATCCTCGCAGATCGAGGCGGGCTACTCCTCCGGAGCCGCGGCCACGGATGTGATGGTGAGATGGTCGCCCGGTGGCCGACACGCTCTCCGGATGTGCATCCGGGCGAACGAGGCTCGCGCGGTCAGCTGCCGTCCCTGCTTTCGGGTTCGGGGGCGAGGCGAACGCGGCCCGTCGCTCGGGCCGCTAGGGCGCGTCGCCCGCGAGGGCCGCGCCGAAGAGGTCACCCTCCTCGCGGGTACCGAACACGTCGCTGATCCCCTGGGCAAAGAACTGGGCCGATGGCACGGTGAGCCCGGCGGGTGCGCCGTAGAGAACGTTCACCGCCCCGGCGTTGAAGTCACCGGCGTTGATCCCCTGCTCGGCCGGGTCGCCGACGGCAAGGTCGGCCCGGCGGTCGTCGTCGAAGTCGCCGGCGGCCAGGGCTCGCCCGAACCCGAATCCGTCGAGGTCGTTCTCAACTCCGCCGTGACCTGGCTCGAAGCGCTGGTCGCCCGCCTGGCCCAGGCCGGAGCCCGTCCCTCCGTAGAGGACGTTGACCGAGCCGATCGGAGTGTTGCTGTTGTCGTCTCGCTCCCCGGGCGAGCCGACCGCGAGGTCGTCGCTGCGGTCGCGGTCGAAGTCCCCGGCGGCAAGGCTTCTGCCGAGCGTGTCGCCGGCCTCGGCGGTGCCGCGGATGCCCGGCGTGTCCTGGCCGAAGATCGCGGCCCCCCGCCCGCGAGTCCCCTCGGGCGAGCCCGGCATGACGATCGCCGCGCCGGTCCCCACCGGGTGCAGGAGGCCCGTTCGCTCGCCCTCGTTGGGCACGCCCGCCGCAAGGTCGTCGCGCCCGTCGCGGTTGAAGTCGCCGGCCGCGAGCGCCGCGGCAAAGTGGTTCCCCTCGCGATGCTTGCCGGGGATGCCGGGCGTACCCTGGGTGAGGAAGCGGTTCCGACGGTGCGTGAGGCCAACGTCGGACCCCAGGATCACGCTCACGGCGCCGGCCGCCTCCTCCGAGCCCATGCGCTCGTAAGGAGAACCGGCCGCGAGATCATCGCGTCCGTCGCCGTTGAAGTCGCCGGTCGCCAGGGACTCGCCGAAGAGATCGTGCGCGTCCGGCTCATCGCGGATCCGCTCCCCCTGGAACCAGAGCTTGGCGGCGCCAGCGTTGAGCGTCGGGTCCTTTCCGGGGATCACGAGCACGGCCCCAACGTCGCGGATCTCGGTGGTAAGTGGATCGTCGATCGTGATGTCCATGGCCGGCGCGGAGATCGCGAGATCGTCGATGCCGTTGCCGTCGAAGTCGCCGGCTGCCAGCGCGCTGCCGAAGGCATCGAACTCGCCGGCGGCCCCGGGTAGTCCGTCCACCCCTAGGCGGAGAACCTGTTCGTCGACGTCCGGGGAACCGCCGAACAGCACCTGGACGACTCCCACGCCGAGGTTCTCTGACGGCGCCCCGATCGCAACGTCGTCAGCGCCGTCGGCGTTGAAGTCACCGGCCGCGACGGCCTCGCCGAACCGGTCGTTCGCCTCCGCGGTCTCCGCGAGGCCCTCGAAGCCCTGCTGGGCGTACCCGCCGGCACCGGTGATCCCGTTCGCGGAGCCCAACAGGAAGTTCACGGCGCCGGCCGCGCTGTCCTCGCCCGGCACGCCGACCACGAGGTCGCCGAACCCGTCGCCGTCGAAGTCCGCCCCAGGGGCCGCCTGCGCGGCGGCACTGAGCGCCAGCGCTAGCGTCGCAACAATCGCCCCCACTTCGATGCACGGCCCTCGCTGCCCCATCACCGTGCGCAGCCTACATCCTCCGCGGAGGCCAGTGGCCGCCGCCGCGCTGCCCACCCGTTGCCCGCCTGGGCGGGAACTGGAGGTTGGGCGTCCTACTCCGACAGCCCGGCGGCTGTGAGGGCTTCAGCACGCGTCGCGAACCACACCACCCTGACGATCTTGCCGTTCTCGATCGTCCAAACCGAGCTGTTCCTCCCCTCGACCTCGATCCCGCTGGTGCGTCCGCGCCCTCGGCTGGTCGTGATGGAGATCACGGCCTGGCCGCCGTCGATCAGCTCCTCGCACTCGTCCGTGATCTCCTCCCATGCCTCATGCCGCTCGCGGAAGAAGCGCCGAAGACCCTCGTGCCCGCGATAGACACCCCATCCGGTGAGGCCCGCGAGTGGCCCGCGAGTCATGTCCCACTCGACCTCCGGGTCGTAGAAGGCGAAGACGGCGGCAGTGTCACCGCGCTCAACCGTCTGGTAGAGCCGGCGCACGATCTCCACGTTCTCCGCCGACATCGCCTACTCCGACAGTCCGGCGGCTTCGACGGCGGCGTCCTCGGATTCGTAGGTGCTGGCCCACGCGAGCTTGTCGTCGCGGATTCCGCCGGCCCAGGCCACGGCCGCTCGGACGTCGGCCCCGCTGGCGCGGCCCCTTGCCCGGAGCTCACCAGCAACAAACACACGGTCATCGGGACCCGCACGGAGATCCCTGACGCGGATCTGGATTCCCTCCCAAGCCGAGTCGGCATCCGCAAAGTACCTGCGAAGGCCGTCGTGGCCGTGGTAGGTGGTCGTCTCGATCAGGTTCGCCAGGTGCGGGGTGAACTCGAAATCTGTCGTGGTCGCATCGAAGAGGGCGTGCATATCCCGCTGGTTGAAGGCTTGCATCCATCGCTTGACCTTCTCCACGTTCTCCTCCGACATCGCCCGCGCAGTATCCCGCCTCAGGCCACTTCTGCCATGCCGGATGAGGGACTCGAAGCCCGACACGCGGATTCTGATTTTGCTCGTGAAGTTGCGGCTGGTTACGGCTGGTCGGGTCTAGCCGCACGCGCCCTGCGAATCCGAGCGTGAGCCGTACGCGGCGAGTTGCGGCTGGTCGTGGATGGTGTGTTGCCCATCCGTTGCCCACGCGAGCGGTCGAGATAAGGCGGTTCTACTCCGACAGCCCGGCTGCTTCGAGGGCAGCCTCGCGGTCGTTGAACTCCAGAACGCGGACCACCAGACCCGTTGTGCCGATTTCCCAGATCTGAAAGAAGTCCCCCATCCCAGCGATCTTCGATGCCCTGCCGACGGAACTGCCGTGCTGGTGGACGAACACGCGTCCCGGACCGGCCAGACGGAAATCCTGCGCATGGACCTGCCAATCGAGAGCGTCCCAGATCTCCGAAAAAAACCGGATTACGGCGTCTCGGCCACGCAGCACTCCGGTCTCGGGCAGGCCAGGCAGCAGGTGCCACTCGACATCCGGTGCGAGGGTGGCGAACGCCTTCTCGAAATCTCCTTCATTGAATGGCTTCTGCGCCTCGCGGTGGGACTGGGCGAAAGCGTCAACGAACGATTGCGACATCTCCCGCGCAGTATCTCCCTACTCCGACAGACCGGCGGCTTCGAGGGCCTGCTGCTCAGACGCGAAAAGTAGCAAGCGGACGATCTTGCCTTCACGGAAGGTGGCGAGGGCGTAGATGTCGACCTCCATCTCTATCCCGCTACTCGGTCCACGCCCCCACCACCGCAGCGAAGCAAGAACGTGGTCGTCAAAGTCGCGCATCTCGCGGAGTTCGATGGAGAAGTCGTCCCAAATGTCCGTCGTCTGCGCTATGCCTTGCAACAGGCCTTCGTGCCCGTGGAAGGACTGCACGTCCGGTGCATCCGGAATCGGAGTGAAGGCAACGTTCGGGTCGGTCAGCTCGAGCATCGCGGGAGTGTCGCCACGCGAGAACGCGTCGTGCCACGCTCGAACGACCTGCAAGTTCTCCTCCGACATCGCCCGCGCAGTATCCCGCCTCAGGCCACTTCTGCCATGCCGGATGAGGGACTCGAAGCCCGACACGCGGATTCTGATTTTGCTCGTGAAGTTGCGGCTGGTTACGGCTGGTCGGGTCTAGCCGCACGCGCCCTGCGAATCCGAGCGTGAGCCGTACGCGGCGAGTTGCGGCTGGTCGTGGATGGTGTGTTGCCCATCCGTTGCCCACCGGAAGCGAAACCGGAGAGCCTGCTTTCTATTGCGACAGCCCGGCGTCCCTGAGTGCTTTAGTCGGATCTGCATACGAGCGCACCCGCCAGAGTTTCCCGTTGCGAAGTCGGTACGTAGGGCCGACCGCCCTATCGACGGGGACGCCGCGGAGCTTTCCGTTGCCAACCAACCGCGTGAGACAAACCACTTCCTGATCGCCTGCGTCGAAGAACCGAGCGTCGACAACACGCCAGTCAGCCCACGCTTCGTCCATGACTGCGGCAGATTCGCTCCACGCATTTGGGCCCCGATAGGTCGCATCCGCAGAGTCAACGGCGGTAAAAAACGAAACGAACTCGAAGTCGTCTTCGCAGAACTCTTCCTCTAGCGCCCGGAGATCTCGGCGGTTGAACGCGTCGAGGGCACGGCGCACAATCTCGACGTTTCCTGCGACACCGCCCGCGCAGTATCCCGCGCCAGGCCGCTTCGGACATGCCGGAGGAGAAAGTCGAACCCCCGACACGCGAATGGTGACTCCACGACTAGGGGCTGTGGCGGCGAAGCACCCGCCTACGGGCGGTGCTAGGCGCAGGTTTGTGGATCGTTGATCGCGAAGTACTTCCCCACGACCAGATCCGCGGGGAACGTTGGAGCAGGTGGGGTCCGGAACTGCCCGCCGAGGCAGAAGTCCTTGTTGGGCTCGCGAGCCGTGACCCGTGCCCTGAACGTTTGCGGCTCTTGGCGCTTGACCACGAACTTGAAGCCGTTCGCCCCCTTCACCTGGGAGCTGATGTTGTGGCGGCCGCGGAACCACTTGACCTTGAACCCGTCGGGGTTCGGGAAGGGGCTGGATGCGTCGTCGAGGCTCACCCGCTGTTTGGCCGCACGCCGGGTCTTGATCTTCCAATAGAAGTTCTTCGTCTTGTCGGCCCCTACGCTTGCCCGCTGCACGGATTCGGAGCTGTAACCGCGGGGGTGGTGCTTGGACGCCTTGACGACGAAATGGGGAGGGGCGGCCGCGGCATGAGTGGCAGCGAGCGCCGGGAGCAGGCAGACAAGAATCAAAGCCGGAGCGGCGCGGCGCGAACCTCCCATCACGGCGAAGTATAGGCGCGCCCACCGCTCGAGCATTCATCCCGACGCATCGTCGCGGCGCGGCCTTCCGCGGGTGGCCGCAGGTCGACGGCCTGCCCCCGAGCGCGCCGGTGCGACGATCACCGAGTCCAGGTTGAACCGGTGCACTGCGACGAGAGCAGGACTGGCCGGGCTACTCGACCAGCCCGGCCGCTTCGAGGGCGTCCTCGCGGCTCCGGTACCCAACCGCACGCGTGACCAAGCTGCCCTCTACCTGGAAAAGCAACGCCCGCTGGGCTACCGCCTCGATCCCGCTCCCCTTCCCCCGGCCTCGATGGGTGACCACCACCAGGACCCGGCTGCCGAGGCCACGGATCTCGTTGATCTTCTCGCTGTATTCATCCCAGACTTCCGCCCAGTCGATGACCGTCGCAATCGCCCCGTCGTGACCGTGAGCGACTCGGCCGCCGACCCGGCGGGAAACGTCAACAACCACTTCGGGGTGAAGACAGGCCAACGCAGCTTCAGTGTCGCCACGCAGGTAGGCCTCGTACATCCGCCGCACCACCTCGACGTTCTCCTCCGACATCGCCCCCGCAGTATCTCGCCTCAGGCCACTTCTGCCATGCCGGAGGCAGGACTCGAACCTGCGACACGCGGATTATGATTCCGCTGCTCTAACCAGCTGAGCTACTCCGGCGGGGCGTGGATCGTAGCGGCGGATAAACCGCCGAACGTCTCGGGGTCCGTGCCTTGGCGTGGGTTGCTGGACGGTCGCTGGGTGGCGGCCGGGTGTGCTCTCAGGCCGCGGCCAGCAACAGGCGTTCCACGTCCACCTCGAGAGGGCCGTAGTGGCCCGGGAAGCACCTCGCCGGCTTCAGCGCGGCGAGTTTGAGGATCGACTCGCGGGCGGTGTCGGTTGACCAGTTGAAGGCCTCGTGCGGGACGCGCGGTTCGCCGGGGAAGGGCAGGTTGGGGTCGAACAGGGCGAAGCAGTCGTTGGTGATCGCGACGCGGTCGCGCTCGCGCCAGAGGCCGATGCAGCCGGGGCCGTGGCCCGGGAGGTGGACGACTCGGAATTCCCCGACCGCGTCGCCCTCGGCCACGGTCGCGGCGACCTTGAGCGGTCCGTCGTCCCATGAGGCGAACGTGCGAGGGGTGAGCAGGCGCGTGGGGAGTGAGACCTTGGAGAGGTCGAAGTAGTGGGAGCCGCCGTCTCCCTCCACGTCGGCGCGCTCGTCGGCATGGCAGTGGACCGGCGCCTTGATGCCCTTCGCGCCGCCGCGGTGATCCGCGTGTGCGTTGCCCAGGATCACCCGGGTCACCCCGCCTCTTGCGGCGCCGGCCTCCCGCATCCTCGGGCCCATCGACCTGATCCCGGCGTCGAAGACGGCGACGCCGTCGCCGTCGGCCACCAGGTACGCGTTCACCCGCAGCGGGAAGCCCGCGGTGAGGCGCCATACGCCGTCGGCCACCTGATCCATGCGTCGGACCGTAGCTGCCGCGCCCGGTGGGGCCCTCCTTCGCGGTTGCGACAATCAGCCGGTGAAGCCTGTGCGCATCGGCTGTTCGGGGTGGGCCTACAAGGAGTGGCGCGGCCCGTTCTACCCCGAGAAGCTCCCCCAGCGGTCCTGGCTCGGGCACTACGCGACCCAGTTCGACACGGTCGAGGTAAACAACACCTTCTACAGCCTGCCCTCGGAGAAGACGGTTTCGGCGTGGCTGGCCCAGACGCCCGCCGACTTCCGCTTCACGGTGAAGGCGAGCCGCTACATCACCCACGTCAAGCGGCTGAATAGCCCGGAGAAGTACGTCGAGCGCTTTCTGGCCGCGATCGAGCCGCTGCGCGCGGCCGGCCGGCTGGAGGCGATCCTCTGGCAGCTCCCCCCGAGCTTCAAGCGAAACGACGAGCGGCTCGACGCGGCCCTGCGGGTGATCGCCGATCGCTCGCCCGGCCGCCACGCCGTCGAGCTGCGCAACGAGAGCTGGTTCACGAAGGACGTATACGACCTACTGCGCGGGCACGGCGCCGCGCTCGTGATCACCGACGACCCCGACTTCCCGTTCGTCCGGCGCGAGGTCACGGCGGGCTGGACGTACGTGCGGTTCCACGGGGGTGGCCGCGGGGGCGGGCGCGGCGACTACAGCCCGGCGGAGCTAGCAACCTGGAGGAGGCGCATCGCGGCGTGGCGCCGGCGCGCCGAGGTCATCGCCTACTTCAACAACACCGCCGACGGGCCGGCCGCGCTGAGCGCCCGCGCGCTGGCGGCGGGCCTCAGCTGATGCTCCTCGCGGTCCCCAACTTCTCCGAGGGCCGCGACGCCCGCAGGGTGGAGATGGTGAGCGGGCAGTTCACCGCCGGATCCGACCTGCTCGACTCTCACTCCGACGCGGTTCACAACCGGACGGTGCTGACGATCACGGCGCCCGCGAAGTTCCTCGGCGAGTCGCTCGTGCGGGGCTGCGGCGCCTGTTCGATGACGATCGACATGCGCCGCCACGAGGGAGCGCACCCGTGCATCGGCGCCCTCGACGTGGCCCCGCTCGTCTACACGACCGCCGACGACCGCGGGGCGGCCGAGTCCACCGCCCTGGACGTCGCGAAGGCGATCGCCGCCGACCGGATCCCCACGTTCCTCTACGGCGACCTCGCGAGCGAGGGCGAGCGCCGCGAGCGGTCGTTCTTTCGCAGCGGTGGCCTCGAGGAGCTACATAGGCGGATGGAGGCGGGGGAGCTCAAACCCGACTTCGGCCCCAGCGCGCCGCATCCCTCTGCCGGGGCGACGCTGGTGACCGCGCGGCCGCCGCTTGCGGCCTTCAACGTGCTGCTGGACGGCGCTGACATGAACGCTGCTCGGATCGTCGCCGCGAAGCTGCGCGAGTCCGGCGGCGGCCTCCCGGGTGTCCGCGCGATCGCCGTCGACGTGGGTGATGCCGGCCCGCAGATCTCGACGAACGTCCACGACCCGATCGCGGTGCCGCTCGCCGCGGTCGTCGCGCGGATCGTCGAGCTGGCGGCCGACGCGGGCGCCCGCCCGGCGGCCGGCGAGATAGTCGGCCTGGTTCCCGAGGCCGCGCTGGACGGCTTCCCCGAAGATGTGGCGCTGCCCGGCTTCGACCGCGGCCTCCACGTGATCGAGCGGGTTGCGGGTTAGCCCTCAGGCCGGCGAAGCGACCGTCCAGTTGAAACGGCTGTAGCGCACGCGGACTCTTCCCGCCCCACCGTCGAGCCAGCTTGGCGGCCGCTCGAGGTGACGCGCGACGAAGGCGAGCAGTTGGGCGCGATCGCCGAAGTCGGAGCGGTAGAGGCGGATCAGCCCGGGCAGCCTGATCCGGCGGCGCCCCGGGTCGATATCGGTCTCGGCCTCGATGTAGGCGCGCGTCGCCGAGCCGAGCTGATCCTCGAGGCGCTCGGCGTCGTAGGCCAGCACGGGCGGGCAGGATCGGGCGCCGCAGTTGAGCGCGAAGTGGACGCGCGGATCCACGATGGCCGGGGCTGGCGCCATGCGCGGATCGCCGCGGCGAAACGGCCTCCGCAGCCGCAGCGGGGGCCGGGCGTTGCGGCGCAGGACCCCGTGCTCGATGAGGTTCAGGGAGTAGTGGTGTCCGCCGACCTCGTATGCGGCTCGGTCGAACAGGCCCAGGTGGCGCAGGAGGTTCCCGCGCACCGGCCGCCGACACAGGCGGTGCAGGAGCAGGGCGTTGTAGGCGTTGAGCCAGAAGGCGACACGGGCGTCCTGCCCTTCGATCGCGCCGGGGTCGACGCCGCTCAGCCCGCCCGCGATCGATTCGAGCGGCTCGCAGTCGCCGCTACGCCTGACCTCCAGCCCGGCGGCCACCAGGCGCTCCGACAGTCCGACAGGGTCCCCGGGGTCCCGGGCCTCTCCGGCGTTGAGAAGCTCGATTCGGCTCAAGCCCGCACCCCGCCGAAAATCGAGTACCCGAGGACGCCATCGTCGATCGCCCGCCGGGCGATCCGCGCAAGCTCCACCATCTCGCCGGCACGCGGGAGGCCCAGGATCCTCGCGCCCCGCAGGCGGTCCTCGACCCGCGCGGCGAGGCGGGCGGCGTCCGCATCGCGCGACTCGACTCTTCCGATCGAGATTCCGGCGTCCCCGAGGACTCGCCGGTAGCCCTCCGCGTCGAGGGCGTCCCCAACGCAGGCGATCGCGGCTAGCGGGCCTTGCAGCGCGGCGGGAAGACGCTCGGGATCGACCACCACGTCCGAGATCGCGACCCGGCCACTTGGGACGAGTACGCGTGCGATCTCAGCCGCGGCGCGCGGCTTGTCGGCGAAGGCGGAGAGCGAGCACTCGCAGATCACGGCCGTGAAGCTCCCGTTCCCGAACGGCAGTGCCGCGGCGTCAGCCTCCTCGAAGCTCGCCCGCGCATGCAGGCCCGAGCGCTCCGCCTCCTCGCGGGCACGTGCGATCGCACCCGCTCCGCGGTCAACGCCAACCACCTCGCATCCGCGCTCGCGGGCGGCGAGCAGGGCGGACTCCCCCCGTGCGCATGCCACGTCGAGCAGGCGGTCGCCCTCGCTCAGCCCGATCACTTCGAACGCGCGGCGGGTGGTCGCGGCGCCGCCGGGGTGAAGCTCCTCACCCAGCACCCACCGCACGCCGGGATGCTCGTAGAGCGCTGCGCAGCAGGCGCCCGCGTCTTCAGCGGCGAGCCAGCTCTCGAGTTCCGAGAGGTCCAAATCGGCGAGCTCGGCCGCCGGCGCCCCTTCAGCCGCCATTGCGAGCACCGTTGCCGTGCGACATCGCCAGGCGCACCCGCTCGCGATAACCGACCGAGTTGTAGGCACAGAAGGGGATCAGGCGCCCGTCGGGCGTGATCTCGGAGACGCAGCACTTGCGCAGCTTCTGGATATCGAGCGTGTAGGGGTCCTGAAAGTCCTGGATTACGACCATGAAGCCTCGCGCTGCCACCTCGCGAAGTTCGGGGGGCATACCCGTCGCGCAGGCGATGCACTCAAGGCGCTCGGCCACCGGCCCGGACCCGCCTGCCGCCTTCGCCGACCACAGGCCCTCGAGCGCGTCCAGCACCTCGAAGTCGGGCACGGCGCGGTTCGTTACGTAATCGAGGTACTGCTCGACGTCGACGAGGCGGGGGAGTGGCACCAGGTCCTCGCCGTCGTAGAGCGCGAAGGTCGCCGAGCGGCAGGTCGGTGAACAGCACGGCACCGGGACGAAGTCGTCCCCGCGGAACCATTCCGGGAGCTGCTCGCAGATCGCCTCGATCACATCCGAGTTGGTGAGCTTGTCCAGGGGGTCGGAGTCCTCGCGGAAGCGGCCGGAGTGGGTGACGGGCTGGAAGAAGACGCCGGTGACGGCCGGGTGCTCGACCCCGAAGCGCAGGATCGGCCCGACCTCGTGCTGGTTCAGCCCCCGCTCGATCGCGGCCGCGATGGAGACCGTTACGCCCGCCTCGCGGCAGCGCTCGAGTGCAGCCAGCTTCTCCTGGGTCAGCGCCTTGCCGCGGATTGCGACCTGCGTTGCCTCGTCGAACCCGTCGAACTGCAAGTAGACGTGGACCCCGAGCTCAGCCAGGGCGGGCGCGAACCGCCGGTCGCGGGCGAGGCGGATGCCGTTTGTGTTCAGCATCACCAGGGCGATGCCGCGCTCCTTCGCCGCCGCCAGCATCTCGAGGATCTGCGGGTGGATCGACGGCTCGCCGCCGGAGAACTGCACGGACTCAGGCTCGCCCTCGGCGCGAGCGAACGCGTCCAACATCGACTCGACCTGCTCCAACGTCAGCGAGTAGCCGTGCTCCTGCGGCCCGGTTCCCGAGTCGGCGAAGCAGATCGGGCAGTCGAGGTTGCACGAGGTGTTGACCTCGATGATCCCGAGGCAGGTGTGCTGGAGGTGCTCTGGGCAGATCCCGCAGTCGTGGGGGCAGCCCCGCACCGATTCGGTCTGAATCTCGAGTGGCGCTTCGCCGGGCTTGTCGTGGCGCTGGATCTCGAGGTAGCGCTCGGTGTCGCCGTAGACGACCGCGGCGAACTCGCCGTGGTCCGGGCAGGTGCGAGTGAGGATCACCCGGCCGCCACGATCAACGATCCGGGCGTCGAGGACGCGCCGGCAGCGGGGGCAGATCGACTCGGTCCGGGCGAGGAGTCGGTCGACCAGGGCCGAGCTCGCCGGCGGGACGGTCGTCCGGTGGATCTCATTGCTCATCTCGACTCACCGTAGCCGCTGGCCCACCTCGGCCTGCGAGGGTGCGGAGCGCGCGAGTCCGGGCGCGGGCGAGCAGCTAGATTCCGGCCATGGCGCAGACGAAGAAGAAGCGAAAGCGCAAGCACAAGGGGACGCAGGGGGGCGCCATCGACCGCCGGGGCCGCACTTCGCGCCCGGGAAACCGCCAGGAGGCCCGCGCCCGCGCCCGCCGCCAGATGACCGACCGCCGGGATGTGGCGCCGAGCTGGCGCAGCTCGATCAACCGCGCGCTGATCGCCGCGGGGATCTTTCTCGCGCTGCTGATTCTCCTCTTCGGGCAGGCGATCGGCAGCTCGATAGCGCTGTCCGGGTTCATGCTCCTGCTCTACATCCCGATGGGCTACTACATCGACCGCTTCTTCTACAACCGCCGCCAGTCCTCCCGCCGCAAGGCCAAGGCGGCGGCGAAGGGCGATTAGATGGACGTCCGCATGCTCACGGTCGGCCAGGTGGCGGAGAACTGCTTCGTGTTCGTTCGCGACGGCTCCGACCGCGGGTTGGTCGTAGATCCCGGGGACGAGGCTGAGCGGATCGAGGCGACGATTGGCGAGATGGGGATCGGCATCGACGCGATCCTCCTCACGCACACCCACTTCGACCACGTCGGCGCGGTCGCCCCGCTGGCCCGGAGCACGGGCGCTCCGGTGTACTGCCCCGAGCTGGAGGTGCCGGTCCTCGCCGACATCATGGCCTTCGTCCCGTGGCCGGGGTTCGGTCCCTTCGAGAGCTATGACGCCGACGAGACCGTGAAGGGAGGCGAGAAGCTCGATCTTGCCGGGATGGAGATCGACGTCCTCTACACGCCGGGTCACAGCCCCGGCCACGTCACGTACTCGATCCCAGGCGAGCGTGCCCTGTTCTCCGGCGACGTGCTCTTCCAGGGTTCCATCGGCCGGACCGACCTCCCGGGCGGCGACGCCCCGACCCTGATGGAGAGCCTGCGGACCCTGGTCGAGTCGTTCCCGGAGGAGACCACCGTCTATCCGGGTCACATGGGCATCACCACTCTCGCAGCCGAGCGGGCGACCAATCCATTTCTCGCCGCGCTGGCGGGATGAGCGAGCGCTTCAAGGCACCTCGCGGCACGTTCGACGTGCTGCCCGAGGATTCCGCCATGCGCGCGGGGATCCATCAGGCGGCCATGGAGGCCTTCGCCCGCGCGGGCTACGGCAGGATCGAGACGCCTTCGTTCGAGGACACCGAGCTCTTTGCCAGGGGCGTGGGGGGCAGCACCGACATCGTCCGCAAGGAGATGTTCAGCTTCTCCGACCAGGGTGACCGTGGCCTGACCCTGCGGCCCGAGGGCACTGCGCCGGTCTGCCGCG
This sequence comes from uncultured Solirubrobacterales bacterium, assembly GCA_963807385.1. Classification (GTDB taxonomy): domain Bacteria; phylum Actinomycetota; class Thermoleophilia; order Solirubrobacterales; family 70-9; genus JBDTSW01. The sequence goes on along the minus strand of CAWEBQ010000002.1, from coordinate 779,634 downwards.
CCTACCTGGAGCACGGGATGCAGAAGCTCGCCCAGCCGGTGAAGCTCTGGTACTTCGGGCCATACTTCCGCCACGAGCGCCCGCAGGCCGGGCGGTTCCGCCAGTTCAACCAGGTGGGCGCCGAGGTGATCGGGTCCGCCTCACCCCTGGTGGACGCCGAGCTCATCGTGCTCCTCCACGACCTGCTCCACGGCCTGGGCGTGCCCGGTCTCAGCCTCCGTCTCGGCAGCCTGGGCTCGATTGACGGTCGCGCGGCCTATCGGGAGGAGCTCCAGTCCTACCTCCGCGATCACGAGGGCGATCTGTCCGAGGACGTCCGAGAGCGGATCGACGAGAACCCGCTGCGGGCGTTCGACGCGAAGGATGAGGGGACGCGTGCGGTGATGGCGGGCGCCCCCGTGATGGTCGACCACCTCCCCGCCGAGGATGCGGAGCACTTCGCGCAGGTGCGGGAGCTGCTCAAGCGCGCCGGCGTTCCGTTCCGGCTTGACGGCTCGCTCGTTCGCGGGCTCGACTACTACACCCGCACCGTGTTCTCGTTCGAGTGCGATCAGCTGGGCGCCCAGTCGGAGGTCGCCGGCGGCGGCCGCTACGACGGCCTCGTCGAGCTGCTGGGCGGCCCGGCGACGCCGGCAGCCGGCTGGGCCTGCGGGATCGAGCGCGTGCTCCTGGCCTTGGGTCAGAAGGGCGGCAGCCCTCCGGTCGAGGTCTTCGTCGTCGCGCCGGACGGCCAGCGCGACAACGCTCTCGGGCTGGTGCTCGAGCTTCGGCGCGCCGGGATCGCTGCCGACCTGGACCTTGCGGAGCGCAGCTTCAAGGGTCAGATGAAGCAGGCCGACCGCTCGGGGGCGGACGTTGCGGTGATCCTCGACGAGGCCGGTCACGCGACCGCCCGCGACATGGATTCGGGAGAGCAGCGGCCGGTCGCGATAGAGACGCTGGTCTCCGAGCTCTCGAGCTGAGCCACGGCCGCGCGGCGGGCGGGCGCGGCGCTTGGAAGACTGCGGCGAGTGAGCGACCTCCCCGAGTTTCCGGCCCTGCGCCCCAACGCCTACCGCGATGCCTGGTGCGGGCAGGTCCTCGGCGACCTCGTCGGGAGGACCGCGCGGGTCGCGGGCTGGGTCCACCGCCGCCGCGACCACGGCGGGTTGATCTTCATCGACCTCCGCGACCGCACCGGCCTGGTCCAGCTGGTGTTCAACCCCGAAGCGGCGGGCTCCGCGCAGGAGCTGGGCCACAGGCTGCGGGCGGAGGACGTGCTGAGCGTCGCGGGCGAGGTGGTCGAACGCGACCCCGCGACGGTGAACGAAGAGCTCCCAACGGGTGGCTTCGAGCTGCGCGTAGCCGAGGCGGAACTGCTGGCCGACGCCGAGACGCCGCCGTTCGAGATCGAGGGGTTCTCCGGCGAGGTGGGGGAGGAGCTTCGGCTTCGCTACCGCTACCTCGACCTCCGCCGCGAGCGGATGCGGGACGCGCTGATCCTGCGCGATCGCGTCACGCGCGAGATCAGGCGCTTCCTCGAGGGCGAGGGCTTCCTCGACATCGAGACGCCGGTCCTCACGCGCTCGACGCCAGAGGGTGCACGGGACTTCCTGGTACCGAGCCGCCAGCAGCCTGGCTCGTTCTACGCGCTGCCGCAGTCGCCCCAGCTCTTCAAGCAGATGCTGATGGTGGGCGGGTTCGAGCGCTACTTCCAGATCGCCCGCTGCTTCCGCGACGAGGACCTCCGCGCGGACCGCCAGCTCGACTTCACCCAGCTCGACCTCGAGATGTCCTTCGTGGACGCCGACGACGTGATCGATGTCAACGAGCGCCTGCTGGCGTCGGTGCTGGGCGCCCACGGCATCGAGGTCGGTCTCCCCCTGCGGCGCATTCCCTACGACCAGGCGATCGCCCGCTACGGATCCGACAAGCCGGACCTGCGCTTCGGGCTGGAGCTGGAGGACCTCACCGAGTCGTTGCGCGGCACCGGGTTCAACGCCTTCGGCGGCGTGATCGATGGCGGCGGCGTCGTCATGGGCATGAACGCGGGCGCGCATGAGATGTCCCGCGCCCAGCTCGACGGCCTCGTCGACGAGGCGAAGGAGCTCGGGGCCAAGGGCCTGGTCTGGGCGGTGGTGGAGGCGGACGGCTGGCGCTCGCCCGTGGCGAAGTTTCTAACCGAATCGGAGGTCTCCGCTATGAACGCGGCGCTGGGCGCGTCCGACGGCGATCTGCTGCTCTTGGCGGCGGACTCGCTGGAGGTGGCCGCCGGCGTGCTGGGCGGCCTGCGAGTCCGTCTTGGTGCACGCCTCGGCCTGATCCCGGAGGCGGTCAACGAGCTGGCGTGGATCGTGGACTGGCCGCTGTTCGAGCGGGGCGAGGGGGAGGGCCGCTGGAATGCGCTGCACCATCCGTTTACCTCCCCCGCTGGGGCGCTGGACCCCAGGGATCCAGGCGCGGCCCGGGCCCTGGCCTATGACGTCGTGTGGAACGGCGTCGAGCTGGGCGGGGGCTCGATTCGTATCTCCGACCCCGAGACGCAGAGCGCGGTCTTCCGGGTGTTGGGAATCTCTGACGAGGAGGCCGAGGTGCGCTTCGGCTTCCTGCTCGAGGCGCTGCGCTACGGCGCTCCGCCCCATGGCGGCATCGCCTACGGCCTCGATCGCTGGGTGGCGCTGCTGCATGGCGCCGACTCGATCCGCGACGTGATCGCGTTCCCGAAGGCGGCCTCCGGTGGCGATCCGCTGACCGGGGCGCCCGCGCCCGTCGAGGAGGGCCAACTCCGCGAGCTGGGCGTCTCCGTGCGGGCCAAACCGCCGACCTAGCCGACCTCGGAGCGCGTCCAGCGCGCTCAAGCCGCGGGCCCTGGGCGCCGAACTAAGGGTTGGTATGGTCTTCGCAGGCTCGAGTCTGTTCGTTCGCCGCTCCAATTGTGAGCCAACACAATTGCCTCGGGAGTCCTTTCTCCGGCGGCCCCGTGGGGTTCGCTGGGCGGACACCCACCTGTCTATTCAGGTTCTCAGGCCGAGCGGTACCGGCAGACTGGAGCCTCTTTATCTTCAGGGCGCACAGGGGGCTCGGGCGTGAGGAGGGCGCTCAACTCCAACCCGATGGTCCAGGTCGGCGCGATCGCCCTCCTGGGCGTCGTCGTTGCCTTCCTCATGCTCACCCGCTTGAAGGGGGGGGAGGAGCCGCCCCCGGCCGATCCGGTGACCGTGGCTCCTGTGGAGGCGGGCGTCACGCCATCGATGGGCGCGGTTGCGCCCGAGGCCGCTGATCCGGCCGCCGCGGGCGAGGCAGCGGCTCCGGTGGATCCGGCCGCGCCCGTCGCCCCGGGAGGGGAGGCGGTCGCCGACGGCGAGTTCGTCGCAGGGCCCGGGCTGCCGGCCGGTGTGGCGAGGGCCTACGACTCCGGCGACACGGTCGTGGTGCTGATCACGCGCGAAGGTGGGATCGACGATCAGAAGCTACGCAAGATCACCGATCGGCTCCGCGGTGAGGACAACGTCGCCCTCTTCCACTCCTACGCCCGGGACATCGCGGTGTACTCGCGGATCGCGCAGGGCGCGGACGTTGACCGCGTGCCGGCCCTGATCGCCCTCAGTCCGAAGAAGGTCAACGACGGCGGTCCGCCCGTCGCCACGCTCTCCTACGGCTTCCGCGGCTACGACAGCGTCCGCCAGGCGGTCCGCGACGCCTCCTACGACGGCCAGCAGCTCCCGTACCACCCCTAAACCGTCGCCAACCCGCGAAGTGTCCTGCCTGGTCGGGACGGTGTCCCGGTAGAACAGGACACTTCGCGGGCGGTAGCCTCGATGGGTGAGCTCGATCGAGGAGTACCTGCGCGATGAATCCCGCAAGGGGCCGCCGCCGAATGGCGCCCACACCGGCGCCGCTGGAGGCGCCCAGTGCGGCGACCTGGTGCGGATCTCGCTCACCGTCGCGGACTCCCTCATCGACTCGGTCAGCTTTGACGCCGAGGGCTGCGCGACGTCACGGGCCGCGGCCGCAGCGGTCTCGGAGCTCGCCGAAGGTGCCGGAGTCCTCGATGCCGCCCGGATCAGCCCTGCCGTGGTCGCAGCCGCGCTCGGCGGCCTCTCCCCTCAGGGCGCCCACGCAGCAGAGCTCGCCGCCGACGCTCTCGCCCGTGCGCTTGGGGCGGCGGCGGGCTCGGGCGTTCGGCTGGCTTCGCGGCCGGCCGGCCGCGAGCGGGTCGCCGTTGCGATCTCCGGCGGCGTCGATAGCGCGGCGGCGGCGCTACTCGAGAGCCGGCGCGGCGCGGAGGTGGTGACGGTCACCGTGAAGCTCTGGGCCGATCGCCACAACGACGGTGAGCGCAGCTGCTGTTCGCCGCAGGCGGTGCTGGGCGCTAGGGGGCTGGCGCACTCGCTCGGCCTCCCGCACTTCACACTCGACCTCGAGGACGCGTTCCGGGCTACCGTCGTCGATGACTTCATCGTCGGCTACTCCCAGGGCACGACTCCCAACCCCTGTGTGATTTGTAACGGCGAGGTCCGGATCGACGCGATGCTCGCCCTCGCCCAGCGCCTGGGGGCCACGGCGCTCGCAACCGGCCACTACGCCGAGATCGCCGACGACGGCGAGGGCCCGCTGCTCTCCGCTCCAGCGGACTCGGCCAAGGACCAGACCTACATGCTCTCCGGGCTGCGCCGCGAGACGCTCGCGGCGCTTCGGTTCCCGCTGGCCGCTCTCAAGAAGCCCGAGGTCCGCCGCCTGACCGCCGACGCGGGCCTGCCGGTGGCCTCGAAGGCGGAGAGCCAGGACCTGTGCTTCCTGGCGGGGGAGGGCAAGCGTGCGTTCCTGGCCCGTCACGGCGGCGTCGGGGAGCGCCAGGGCGAGATCGTCGATTCCAATGGCGCGGTTCTCGGCAGGCACCGCGGCCACCACGAGTTCACCGTCGGGCAGCGGCGTGGGCTGGGGGTGGCGAGCCCCGAGGCCCTGTTCGTGCTGGCGACGGACGCCCGATCGAACCGCGTCGTGGTCGGCGGGCACGAGGAGCTCGGAACCGAGCGCGTCCGCGTCCGCGACGCGACCCTTCACCGACCGGGTGGCCGGGTGGATCGGGTGCGGTTGCGGTATCGATCGAAGCCGATCGCGTGCGAGTTGGAGCCCGTCGCGGCGGGACGCCACAAGGCGCTGGAGATCGCACTCGCGGAGCCCGCCTACGGGGTCGCCCCCGGTCAGACCGCCTGCCTGATGGATGGCGAGCTTGTGGTCGGCCGGGCGACGATCGCCGCCCAGCGCTAGGGAGCCATCACCACGAACGCGGCGTCGTCGGTCCGGAGCCCGGTCTCGCCCTGGTAGCCGTACCCCTCGATCACGCTTGCGCGACGGTCGCGGCCCTTGACGTTCTTCGCGGCGGCTTGGAACTGACCCTGCGCAGGCAATACATACACTCAATCGCCCCGTGACGACCGACGAGATCCGCGAGGCCTATCAGGCGTTCTTCGAGGAGCGAGGGCATCTTCGCGTGCCCTCCGCATCGCTTATCCCGCCCCCGGAGGACACCTCAACCCTCCTCACCGTCGCCGGGATGCAGCCGTTCAAGCCCTACTTCAAGGGTGAGGCAGAGCCCCCCGGCTCGCGTGTAGTGGACTCGCAGAAGTGCTTCCGCACGCCGGACATCGCACAGGTGGGCAACACCCGCCGGCACCTCACCTTCTTCGAGATGCTCGGCAACTGGAGCTTCGGCGACTACTTCAAGGAGCAGTCCATCGCCTGGGGGCTGGAGCTGTCGGTCGACGTCTTCGGCCTCGATCCCGACCGCATCTGGGTAAGCGTGTTCGGCGGCGACGAGGCGCTCGGCCTCGGCCCGGACACGGAGGCGATCGAGATCTGGAAGGCGGCAGGGATCCCGGCTGAGCGGATCGTCGAGTTGCCGCGGTCGGAGAACTTCTGGCAAGCGGGGCCGACCGGCCCCTGCGGTCCCTGCGCCGAGATGTATCTCGACCGGGGGGAGGAGTTCGGCGGCGCCGACGAGCGCCCGGGCGACGACACGGATCGTTACCTCGAGTACTGGAACCACGTGTTCATGACGTACGAACTGGGCGAGGGCGGCTCGCTCACGCCGCTGCCGAAGAACAACATCGACACGGGGATGGGCCTCGAACGGATGGCGGCCATCCTGCAGGGGGCCGAATCGGTGTTCGAGACCGACTCCCACCGGCCGCTGATCGACCTCGCGGAGGAGCTCTCCGGCAAGCGCTACGGGGAGGACCCCGCGACGACCCGGGCCATGAGGATCGTGGCCGACCACGCCAAGGGCGCGACGTTCCTGATCGCGGACGGAGTCGTGCCGTCCAATGAGGAGCGCGGCTACGTCGTGCGGCGAGTCCTGCGTCGTGCGATCCAGCAGGGCCGGACTCTGGGTCTGGAGGCGCCGTGGCTGAGGGCGTTCGCCGAGCGCACGATCGAGATGATGTCCGGCGCCTACCCCGACCTCGCCGCCGCGCGGGAGACGATCGAGGGCTGGATCGCCGCCGAGGAGGAGGGCTTCGGCCGGACCCTCGACCGCGGGTCCGAGCTGCTCGCTCGGCTGATCGCCGACGCGAAGGAGGTCGGGAGGTCGTCGATCGATGCGGACGAGGCGTTCAAGCTTCATGACACCTACGGTTTCCCCTACGACCTCACGCGGGAGCTGCTCGCGGAGGAGGGGCTGGCGGTCGATGACGCCGGCTTCGAGGAGCGGATGGACAGGCAGCGCGAGCGGGCTCGCGCAGGCACCGGCGGGGCCGCGGCGAACGGTCACGAGGCGGTGCTGGCGTTCGCCCGGGCGGCGGAGACCACCAGCTTCGTCGGCTACGAGACCCTCGCCGCACAGACGAGCGTGATCGCGGCGGAGGAGGCGGGTGATGCCACGCTCGTGAAGCTCGAGGAGAGCCCGTTCTACCCGGAGGGCGGGGGGCAGGTGGCCGACGTGGGTGTCCTGCGCTGGGATGGCGGGGAGGCGGCGGTCGAGGACGTCTACCGCGTCGGGGATGATCAGGCACTGCGTGCCGGTGGCTCGGGGCCCGCCGCCGGGAGCGCGGTCGAGGCGATCGTCGATCGCGAGGCGCGCCACGCCACGATGCGCAACCACACCGCAACGCACCTGCTTCACGCCGCGCTGCGCGAGCGCCTCGGCGACCACGTGCGCCAGGCCGGCTCGGCGGTGCGGCCGGACAAGCTCCGGTTCGACTTCACCCACGGAGCCGCGCTCACGCCGGAAGAGGCCCGCGAGATCGAGGACCGGGTGAACGGCTGGATCAAGGCGAGTCGCCCGGTTCGCGCGATGGAGATGGAGCGGGGCGAGGCCGAGGCGCTCGGCGCGATGGCGCTCTTCGGGGAGAAGTACGGCGACTGGGTCCGCGTGGTGGAGGTCGACGATGTCTCGCGCGAGCTCTGCGGCGGCACCCACGTGGCGAACACCGCCGAGGTCGGCATCTTCGCGATCGTGAGCGAGGGTTCGAGCGCGGCCAACGTGCGCCGGATCGAGGCGCTGACCGGGCCTGCCGCCATCGACTACTTCCTGGAGCGCAGGTACCAGCTCGACGAGGCGGGCGCGCTTCTCGGCTCGCCGAACGATGTCGTCGCGGGGGCCCGGCGCATCGCCGGGCGACTATCCGAACTGGAGCAGCGGGCGGCCGAGGCCGGCCGGGAGCGGGCAGGCGCCGTGGCCGAGGAGCTCATCGCCGCCGCGATCGATGTCGCCGGGGTCAGTGTCCTCACGGCCCGTGCCGACGGCGTCGAGGGCTCCGCTCTGATGGATCTCGCGAACCGCGTGACCTCGAAGCTCGGCGACGGAGCGGTCGTCCTCGGCGCGACGAACGGCGAGAAGGCGGCTCTGGCCGCCGTCTTCGCCAAGGGCGCCGTCGAGCGGGGCGCCCGCGCCGGCGAGGTGATCCGCGAAGCGGCCGGGGTCATTGGCGGTGGCGGCGGCGGCCGCGACGATGCCGCCCAGGCGGGCGGCAGCGACCCCGCGCGGCTCGACGAGGCACTGGAGGTCGCCCGCCGGGCGATCGAGGACGCGCTTGGCGCCTGAGCACATGCGAGTGCTCGCGGTCGATCACGGGAAGGCGCGGGTGGGCCTCGCCATCTCCGACCCGACCGAGGTCGTGGTCCGCCCGCTCGACGTCGTCTCCCCGCCCGAGCCGGTCGCCATTGCCCGCGTGGTCCGCGATCTGGAGGCGGATCTGGTCGTCGTCGGCCTGCCCCTGTCCCTCGACGGCAGCGAGGGGCCGCAGGCTCGGGTGGCGCTCGGGTTTCGCGACCGGCTGGCCGAGGTACTTCAGGGGATCCCCGTGGAGACCTACGACGAACGTCTGACGACCCGCATGGCTGACGCCTCCGCCCGTGAGGGGGCGGGCGCCGCGCCGGACTCGCTTGCGGCCGCCCACCTGCTCGAGAGCTATCTGACCGCGAGACGAGGACGGGCTTGACCAACGGACCCGACTGGGAGGATCCCACGGGGGACGACGGGGCCGCGCGCGATCGCGAGCGACGCCGCGCCGAGCGCGAGGCCCGGCGCCGTGAGCGCCTGGGCGAGCGCGTCCGCGAGGAGATGTCTACGCCCGAGCAGGCGCCGCCTCCGGCCAATCCTCCGCCGGCGGCGCCGCCATCGCCACCCGCCGCGGAACCGCAGGCCTACCCGACCGAGGTCCAGGATGCCCCGGGCGCACGCACTGCCGAGCACGCTGCGCCGAGTTCGCCGGAGATGGACGAGCGCGGCGCGCCGCCGCCCCCCTCGCCACCCCCGCGCGGGCCCTCGAGGGGCACCGTCGCGCGCAGGCGCCTGTTTGCCCTGGTCGGGGTGCTGTCGCTCGCGTTCCTGGCCTTCGTCGTTTTGGTCGCGGCGAAGAAGCTTGGCGGGGACGATCCGCCGCCCCTCCCCCGCCCAAGCCGAAGAAGACGACCTCGGTCACGATCCCCGAGGGCTACAGCCGTGAGCAGGTGGCCGCGGTCGCCAAGAAGGCGGGACTGAAGGGCGACTACGTCAAGGAGACGGAGAGCTACAAGGGGTTCAAGCCCGAGAAGTACGGCGCGAAGAGCCCGCCGAACCTCGAGGGCTTTCTCTTCCCCGCCACGTACGAGGTGTTCAAGAACGGCACCGCGGAGGAGCTGGTCGCCAAGCAACTCGAGGCCTTCGAGCAGAACATCGAGGCGGTTGACCTCTCGGCCGCCAAGGCGAAGAACCTCAACGCCTACGACGTGCTGAAGATCGCTTCGATGGTCGAGCGCGAGGTGCAGGTGCCCGAGGAGCGCGAGAACGTCTCGTCGGTGATCTACAACCGACTGGCCGACGGGATGCCGCTGGGCATCGACGCGACGATCCGCTTTGAGGATGCGAACTACGACGAGCAACTACTCGAGTCGCGGCTCAGCGAGGACACGCCGTACAACACGCGCACGAACACAGGCCTGCCACCGGGGCCGATAGGCAGCCCGGGACTTGCCTCGATCGAGGCGGCCGCAAATCCCGCCAAGACGGACTTCCGGTTCTTCGTCGTAAAGCCCGGCACCTGCGGCGAGCACGTCTTCACCGAGACCGAGGACGAGTTCTTCAAGGCCGAGGCCGAGTACCAAGCCGCATTGCAGGCCGAGGGCGGGTCGCCCACCGAGTGCTAGTCGCGCCCTAGGATCGGCCACATGCCCAAGCTCGCGGTCATCGGGCAGCCCGTATCCCACTCGCGCTCGCCCGCGATGCACACCGCCGCGCTCCGGGAGATGGGCCTCGCTGGCGAGTGGAGCTACGAGGCGATCGAGGTCTCCCCGGAACAGTTCCGCGCGCGGGTGGGCGATCTTCCGGGTCACGGGTTCGAGGGCGTCAACGTGACCCTGCCACACAAGCTGGCCGCCCTGGCGCTGGCGACGGCATCCTCACCCGCAGCGGTCGCTATCGGGGCAGCGAACACGCTCACGTTCGCCGACGGCGGGGTCGCTGCGGAGAACACGGACGCCACCGGGATCATCGCCGCGCTGCCGTCCTCGCCGGCCGGCAGACGCGCGCTGGTGCTCGGGGCGGGCGGGTCGGCGCGCGCCGCGGTGTGGGCGCTCACCGACGCCGGCGCCGCCGTCTCGATCTGGAACCGCACGCCGGAGAGGGCCTACGCCCTCGCGACCCGTCTGGGCGTCGTTGCGATCGCGGCGCAGGAGGCCCAGGCCGGGGGCTTCGACATCATCGTGAACGCCACCACGGTCGGGCTGGATGCCGCGAATCCGCCACCCGGGTCCGCCATGGGGGCTGACCCTGAACGCGGTCCGGCCGCTCTCAAGGACCTGCCCGTGAGTGCCGATGGCCTCAGCGCGAGGCAAGTCGTGGTGGACCTGGTCTACGGGGCACTCGAGACACCGCTCGCCGCCGCGGCAAGGGCCCGCGGGGCTGAGGTGATCGACGGCCTCGAGGTTCTCGTCCACCAGGGAGCCGCCTCGCTCAGGCTCTGGACCGGAATGGACCCACCGATCGAGACGATGAGGCGGGCGGCACGCGAGACATGAGCAGAGAAAAGCGACCCGGATACCTGAAGCCCGTCCCCGCGGGGGGCGGGGGCGAGGCGGCGGCCGAGGACATGGCGCCGGTCCAGGAGACGCCCGGGGTCACGCCGCCCGTCCAGCGCGGCCACTCCGGAATGTTCATCTCCGACGTGATCGTCGAGCTTGGATATGCGACCAGGGAGAAGGTGGAGGAGGCGATCAACGAGGCCCGGATCGCGGGCCGCTCGCCCGAGGCCCTGCTCGTCGCCGGCCGCGCGATCTCGTCCGATCAGCTCGCCCGCGCGATCGCGGAGCGCTACGGCCTCGATCACATCGACCTCGGCGAGTACCACGTGGACATGGGTGCCGCCAACCTGCTGTCGGTGAGCGCCGCGCGGCGCTACAGGGCGGTCCCCGTCGGCTACCACGACACGGAGACCCTGCTGCTCGCGATGGCGGATCCGGCCAACATCCTCGCGCTGGACGACATCCAGATGATGACCGGGCTGAACTGCCGCGTTGCGGTGGCCGCCGACGAGGATGTCGAGGCCCTGATCACCCGCCTGAACCGCCTGGACGAGGCGGTGTCCGACGCCGTTGAGGAGGAGGATGACGAGGTCGGCCCGGCGGTCGTCGCCGACCTGCGCGAGTCGGCCGACGACGCGCCGGTCATCAAGCTCGTCTACTCGATCCTCGGCCAGGCGGTCACGGAGGGCGCCTCGGATATCCACTTCGAGCCCGAGGAGACCGACATGCGGGTTCGCTTTCGTGTCGACGGCGTCCTCGAGGAGGTGGCGAGGGTCCCGAAGCGGATGATCTCGGGCGTGGTGTCTCGCATAAAGATCATGAGCGAGCTGGACATCGCCGAGAAGCGCGTGCCGCAGGACGGGCGCGTCGGGGTGAGCGTTGAGGACCGGCGCGTCGATCTGCGCGTGACAACGCTGCCTACTCAGCGCGGGGAGGGGTGCACGATCCGCATCCTCGACAAGGAGCAGGCAATGCGGACGCTCGACGAGCTGGGGCTCGACGGCGCGCAGCGGGAGCGCTTCCAGGGGTCCGTCGGCCAGGCCTATGGCGCGGTGCTCGTGACGGGTCCGACCGGTTCCGGTAAGTCGACGACGCTTTACGCCGCGCTCAGCGAGATCAATCACGTCGAGCGCAAGATCATCACCATCGAGGACCCGGTCGAGTACCGCCTGGACGGGATCAACCAGATGCAGGTCCACCGCAAGGCCGGCCTCGACTTCGCCACCGGCCTGCGCTCGATCTTGCGTGCCGACCCCGACGTGATCATGGTCGGGGAGATCCGCGACGGCGAGACCGCACGGATCGCGATCGAGGCCGCGCTGACCGGCCACATGGTCCTCTCCACGCTTCACACCAACGACGCCCCGGGCGCGATCGTCCGCCTGCAGAAGATGGGGATCGAGAGCTTCCTCACGACGTCGGCGGTCGAGTGCGTCGTCGCCCAGCGGCTGGCGCGAAAGCTGTGCTCGTCCTGCAAGCGGCGAACCGTGCTCCCAATGACGTCGCTCACGGGGGCCGGCTTCCGGGTCGGCGCCGACGTCGAGGCCTACGAGCCGGTCGGTTGCACCCGGTGCAACAAGAGCGGCTACCGCGGCCGGATTGGACTCTTCTCGGTGATGCACATGAGCGAGCGCGTCAAGGAGCTCACGCTCGCCAGCGCCCCGGAGGCGGACATCGGGTCCGCCGCCCGCGAGGAGGGGATGGTCACCCTGCGCGAAGACGGCCTGTTGAAGGTGCGGGCGGGCGTCACCTCGATCGAGGAAGTCGCCCGCGTCTCGACCTGACCCGGCCGAGTTTCCCCGCCAGCACGTCCACACAGGGTGGAGGCGTGGAAACTCGAGGTCTCGCCCCCGCGGGCCACGTGTGGCTCGGCCCCGGGGGCGTGTGCGTCCGGAGGACTAAAGGACGGTCCGTCCCTGGACGATTAGAGGAGGGATGAGCATGGACTTCGCCGCCGTTCTCACCAAGATGGTCGAGGTCAGGGCCTCCGATGTGCACCTGACCGCGGGCTTTCCCCCCGCCATCAGGGTGCGTGGACGGATCGCCCCGATCGACGACTTCGCGCCCCTGACCCCTCAGGAGACCCGGGAGGTCGTCTACTCGCTGCTGAACGACGCGCAGCGCAAAAAGTTCGAGACCAACATGCAGCTCGACTTCGCCTACGCGATTCCGAACGTGGCGCGGTTCCGCGTCAACTGCTTCTTCCAGCGCGGCGCCATCTCGGCCGCGTTCCGCCTGATCCCCGACGAGATCGAGTCGCTTGAGTCGCTGGGGCTGCCCGCTGTGCTCGAGGAGTTCTGCCGCAAGCCTCGCGGCTTCGTGCTGGTCACCGGCCCGACCGGATCGGGAAAGTCCACGAGCCTGGCCTCGATGGTGGACCTGATCAACCGCGAGCGCGAGGAGCACATCCTCACGATCGAGGACCCGATCGAGTTCCTCCACGGACACAAGAAGTGCATCGTCAACCAGCGGGAGATCGGCGCGGACGCCGTTGACTTCGCCGGCGCCCTGAAGTCGGCGCTGCGCGAGGACCCCGACGTGATCCTCGTCGGCGAGATGCGGGACCTCGAGACGATCTCAACGGCGCTCACCGCGGCGGAGACCGGGCACCTCGTGTTCGCCACCCTGCACACGCAGTCCACGTCGCAGACCGTGGATCGCATCATCGACGTCTTCCCGCCGCACCAGCAGCAGCAGGTGCGGATGCAGCTCTCGATCGCCCTCCAGGGCATCGTTACCCAGCAGCTACTGCCGACCGCCGACGGGTCCTCTCGGGTGTGTGCCTCGGAGGTGCTGATCCCGACGCCGGCGGTGCGGAACCTGATCCGCGAGGGCAAGAGCCACCAGATCTACTCGGCCATTCAGACCTCCGGCTCGATCGGCATGCAGACGATGGACGCGAACCTGGTCCAGCTCGTCCGCATGGGGAAGATCACCCGCGCGCTCGCCGAGCAGCGCGCGTCCGTCCCGGAGGAGTTCAAGCGCCTGCTCTCGGGCGGGGGCGCCTACGGTCCCGGCCCCGGCCGGAGGTCCCAGCCCATCACCACTGGTCCGTCTCCGTCCGTGGGCGCCCCCGCGTAGAGGCTGAGCTGTGGGCGTCTTCGCGTTCCGGGCAGTCGATGTCGCCGGCGTTCCGGCGCGCGGCGAGGTGGAGGCATCCTCGAAGGGCCAGGTCTCCGAGCAGCTTCGGCAGCGAGGGCTGATCGTCCTCGACGTCTCCGAGCAACACGAGGCGTTCAAGCTCGAGTCGGTCTTCCAGCGCTTCAAGAACGTCAAGCTGCGGAACCTCTCGATCTTCTCCCGGCAGTTCGCGACGCTGATCGCCTCGGGCATGCCGATGCTGCGATCGCTCTACACGCTTGAGGACCAGACCGAGGACGAGATGCTGAAGAAGGCGATCGTCGGCGTGCGCCAGGACGTGGAGGCCGGAAGCTCCGTGGCGGGCGCCATGGAGCGCCAGCCCGGCGTCTTCGACCCGCTCTATCGCTCGATGGTGAACGCCGGCGAGGGCGCCGGGCGCCTCGAGGAGGCGCTGGACCGCGTCGCGACCCAGCTCGAAAAGCTCGACGCGCTGCGCCGCCAGGTCAAGTCGGCGATGACGTATCCGGCGGTAGTGATCACCCTGGCCATCCTCGTGATGACCCTGGTCGTGGGCCTGATCGTGCCGGTGTTCATAAACATCTTCGAGGAGCTCGAGGCCGACTACCCGGGCTCCGGCACGGAACTGCCATGGATGACCAAGATCACGGTGGCGATGTCCGACGCTGTCACGGGCGGCTGGTACGTCATCGTGCCGACCCTGATTGGCGGCGGCTATCTGTTCAGCCGCTGGAAGAGCACCGAGCGCGGCCGCCACCAGTGGGACCGGTTCAAGCTGCGGATCCCGCGGATCGGCGACATCGTGCAGAAGGTTGCCCTGGCCCGCTGGTCGCGCACGTTCGCGGGCACGGTCTCCTCGGGCGTCCCGATACTCCAGGCGATCACGATCTCGGGCGAGACCTCGGGGAACGCCGTGGTCAAGGAGGCGATGGAGGATGTGTACGCCTCGGTCAAGCGCGGTGGCTCGATCGCCGGCCCGATGCAGGAGCACCACGTGTTCCCCGCGATGGTCACCCACATGACCTCCGTGGGCGAGGAGTCGGGACAGCTGGAGACGATGCTCGAGAAGATCGCCGACTTCTACGAGGCCGAGGTGGACGCCAAGGTGAAGGCGCTGACAGCCATCCTCGAGCCGCTGCTTATCTGCGTGGTCGGCGCGATCGTCGGGTTCATCGTGATCTCGATGTACCTGCCGATGTTCGAGCTCTACGACAAGATCCGCTAGCCGGAGGGCGCTCTCAGCCGCAGATGCTCGAGCTGTTCACGTAGAAGAAACCGAGCGGTTCGAAATCCTCGCTGGCGACGGTGAAGCGCCCCGTCAAGCAGAGCGCGCCCGGGTCGGCCACCCGCGGTTTCACGCGCACCCGGAACTTCTGCCGCTCGTCGGCGTCGAGCTGGAAGCCGTAGCCGCCGTTCCGGGCGTGCTGGGTGATCTCGGTGTCGCCGCGGTACCACCTGATCTTGAAGTCGTTACCGGGGTCGTTCGAGATGTCGTCCAGCTCGATCTCCTCGATCTCGGTCGACTGGTTGCGCGCGCGCATATAGAGGTCCTTGGCGCGGTTTCGCACCTGCACCTGCGGGCTGGCGTTCGCGAACGGTCCGTCCCTGTCCTTGGCCACCGTTACCCGGATCGGGCCCAGGGCGGCCGGCGCGAGCGCCGCGGCCGTGAGGGCGAAGAGCAACACGGATGCGACCGCGATCCCCCTGGTGCCGTTCATCGCTACGGAGTCTAGACCGCCTGTCCAAGACGTCTACCGGTTCGCCTTGGCGCGCACATAGAGCACGCCGATCTCGCGTCGGGGCTCGACCTGCGTGATCTCGAACCGCCCTGGC
This sequence comes from uncultured Solirubrobacterales bacterium, assembly GCA_963807385.1. Taxonomy (GTDB): domain Bacteria; phylum Actinomycetota; class Thermoleophilia; order Solirubrobacterales; family 70-9; genus JBDTSW01. The sequence goes on along the minus strand of CAWEBQ010000002.1, from coordinate 764,223 downwards.
TGACTGGCGAAGACGTTGAAGCGCGCGGGGGAGAGGGGCAGGACGTCGCTCAGCAGACCCAGGCGCTCGATCTGGATCTGTGCCGGTCGGCGGGAGCGCACCGTGATCGCGATCTGGTCCCCCAGAGCCGCCCGCACTGTGCGCGGGCGCCTCGCGTCCGCGTCCAGCTTCACGGTGATCAGCTCGCCGCCCGTCGGAACGGGCGTCGTGCGCGGGGAGGTGGTGGCGGTGGTGTCCTCCCGCGGGGCCGGCGTGGGGACGAGCGCTGCAGCCAGGGTCGAGGTCCCCAGCAGGATCAGCATCAGGATCAGGAGCCGGCGAGCCGCCACATGGTGAGCTTAGGGCCGCGCTCGACCGACGCCGGGCCGAAGCCCGTCACTCCGACGGGTCGATGTTCTGGTTCATCCGGAACAGGTTCTCCGGGTCGTAGCGGCGCTTGACCTCGACCAGGCGCTCGTAGTTGGGCCCGTGGTTGGCGCGCACGCGGCCGGCATCGTCCTCGCTCATGAAGTTGATGTAGCCCCCCTCCTCGGAGTGCGGGTGGATCGCCTCCCAGTAGTCGCGCACCCAAGCGGTGTTTCGCTTGTTGTCGCCGGGGTCCGGCCACATGCCCGCGATCACGCAGGCGAACCGAGCGTCGCGGTGCGAAAACGCCGTCTCGTCGCTCGCGACGCGCTGTGGAGCGCCGTCGATCGGGTAGAGGTGCATCGTCGACTCCACGCACGGCACGCGCGGCCCGCATTCGACGTGGGCCGCGATCGCGTCGTCGGTCAGCTCGCGCACGAAGTCCGCCTTCCAGTAGTGCTGGAGCCCGGCAGGCAGCAGAGCGTCGAAGGCGCTGTTGAGCGCCGGGTAGGGCATCACGTCCACGCCGCTCGCCACGACAGGCGCGAACTCGAGCAGGGGAGCGATGACTGCGGGACCCTCCTCGACTGGGCCGGTCCAGCAGGTGACGATGAGGCACATCGTCTCGCCGTGGCGCTCCGTCGGGATGAACGGAAGCGGTGGCGCGATCTGGAAGGCGAAGAACGCGCCGAGCTCCTCGGGCGCCTCGGCGATGAACTCCCGGTACGCGCGCATGACCTCAGCCGCCCGATCGACCGGATAGAAGATCGGTCCTCCGTAGATCTCGGAGACCGGATGGAGCTGGAACTCGAGCGAGGTCACGACCCCGAAGTTGCCGCCGCCCCCTCGAAGGGCCCAGAAGAGGTCGGCGTTCTCGTCCTCGCTGGCGACCAGGACCCGGCCGTCCGCCGTGACAACCTCGGCGGAGAGAAGGTTGTCGCACGAGAGGCCGCGGCCTCGCGCGAGGTGGCCGATCCCGCCGCCTAGCGTGAGGCCGGCGACGCCGGTCGTGGAGATAATGCCGCCGGTGACCGCGAGGCCGTGCGGATGGGTGGCGGCGTCGAGATCGCTCCACGTTGCGCCGCCCTGGACCCGGCAGGTGCGGCCCTCGGCGTCGACCTCGACGGCGCGCATGCCGCTGAGATCGCAGACGATCCCGTCGTCATTCGTCCCGAACCCCGGGACGCTGTGGGCGCCTCCCCGAACGGACAGGAGCAGCCCCTCCTTCCGTGCCTCACCGACCGTCGCGACCACGTCGCTTACGTCCGCGCAGCGCGCGATTGCGGCAGGCCGCCGGTCGATCATCCCGTTGTAGACCTTGCGGGCCTCCTCGTAGGCCTCGTCGTCCGGCGTGACGAGCTCGCCCGTGAGGTGCGACTTGAGGCTGGTCATCGTGTTCATCATCTCTTTCTCCTCCTATTTCTCGGTACGGGGTGATTTCTCAGTACGGGCTGATGGCGACCGCGGTGACCCGGGCTCCCTCGATGATCGCCTCCTCGTCCTCTCCAGACGCGTTCTTGCAATCGAGCCCGAACGAGTAGTTCCCCGGCTGGAAGACGTGCGTGATGCCCACGATCGTGACCCATTCGCGCTCGTCCTCGTTCAGTTCCACCCTCACGGCCACAGTGGTCCCCGGGATTCCGCCGGTGGTCGACGTGCCGAGGCGGCATAGGGCTTCCCCACCCCCAAGGTCACCCCCTAGGACGGCCGTGAATCGGCCCGTCACGAGCACCCGGGCCGGCGCCGAGGGGGTCAGCGCCACTGTGCCGCAGGTGACCCAATCGCTCGTCCCGGGGTGGCAGCCGGTTCCAGCCTCCGGACCGCCTGACTGCCGCCCGTAGCCGCCGTGCCCGGCGATCGTCGCGTTAGGCACCTCGCCGAGGGTGTTCTCGGCGACCTGCTGGCCAGTGACGCTATTCGGGGCGAAATCGTGTCCCAGGAGGCGCCCGTCGATGACGTTCGAGTGCTCGATTGAGTTCCCCGCGATGTCGCTGAGCTGCACCTGTCCGTCCTTGATGTGCTTTGACTTGACGCTGTTCGGAGCGAGCCCGGCGGCGTATGCGCCGGCGCTGAGCGCCACGAAGAGGGCGAGGTAGCCGACGACGTTCGTTCTCAGGTGCGATGTGATCCAGGTCATGGCGCTCCTCTGGGTCGCTTCCGACGACCCGCCATGTCTAGCCGGGGGAGCGTTCCCTGAGCGTTCCGCGATGGCTCAGGTGCGAGCCGGCTGCTCGAGCGCCCGCGCGCGCTCGGCCACCAGCACCGCTCCCTGGCGCTCGCCTAGCTCGCGGGCGGCTCGGAAGCACGCGCCGGGATCACCGCCGCCCTCGACGCGGAGCAGCTCACCCTCCAGCAGGCGAAGCTCCGCCTCGCCGGAGCGCTGTCCGGTGCGGTTCGAGAGGTCCAGGGCCTCGGTGATCGCCGCGCGCGCGTCGTCCGTTCGCCCCGCGTCGATGCAGACGCGCGCCAGCAGCGCCAGGGCGTAGGGCCGGTACAGGGTCCATCCGCTCCGGGCGTAGGCGTCTAGGCCCTCTCCAATCAGCGCCACCGCCTCATCGGTCTGGCCCTCCCGCGCGAGGAACCAGCCGCGCAGGATCGTCCCCATCGGCTGTATGAACCCGAGCTGCTGGTCGTCGGCGACGGCCGCCATGCGCTCGGCTCGCTCCCGAGCGAGTTCGTGCTCGCCCATGTCGATCGCAAGCCAGGCCGTGAAGTTGAGGGCGTAGGCAAGGCTGAACGGGTGTTCCAGTTCCTCGGCATGGCGAATCGCATCCCGCGCCCGTTCCTCAGCCTGTTCGGACTCACCCAGGTAGTGGAGGACGTATGCGAGGCGGCTGAGGCAGACGATCCGCGGATCCTGGGAGTACATCGCCAGGTAGGTCATGGCGTCGCCGGGCCGGTACTCGGCGATCGCACGCTCGAGCTGCCGGCGGGCGACCGCGAACTCGCCGAGCCAGAAGGAGGTAACCCCGAGGACGTAGTTGCCCTCCACCCGGACCATGACCTCGTCCTCGCGCTCGCCTCGCTCGAGGAGCTGTTCGCCCAGCTCGCGGGCGCGCAGAAGCTCGCCGCGCGTGATGCTCACCAGCGCCAGGCCGCGCAGGACCGGGGGTTCGGGTGGGGTCCCGAGACGCTCGCACAGCTCGGCCGAGCGACGGTAGTTGTCGTGTACCCGCGGCGCCCCGTAGCCCTCGATGCTGACCAGGGGAGCCCCGAGCGCCGTCCGAAGCGCCAGCTCCTGTGCGTCGCGTGCCTCGGCGGCGGGCTCGGCGGCGAGAAGCGCGAGCGCCTTCTCGAAGAGGCCGATGGCGCGCTCGTTCGAGTAGACCCGGTGTGCAACCTCGGCCGCCTGAGCGTAGAAGGCGGCCGCTCGCTCGGCCCAGCCGGCCTGCTCGAGGTGCGCGGCGAGCTCGCCGGCAACGGCGTCGAGGTCGGCTGTCCCGCGCTCGAGAGCCTGGGCGACGCGGCGGTGCATCATCCGCCGGCGAGGAGAGCCGATCCGGCCGTAGGCGGCCTGGCGCAGCTTGTCGTGTGAGAAGTCGTAGGCGTCGTCTCCCAGCTCGCGGATGATCCCGCGGGAGGTCAGCTCGTCCATCGAGTCGGCCAGTTGCTCCTCGGAGCGCGAGCTCGCCCGCGAGATGAGGGCGAAGCTGAACGCCCTGCCGACGGCCGCTGCGAGGCCCGCCAGCTCCTGGCCGTCGGGGGAGAGCTGGCCCAGTCGAGCCTCGATCACGGACTGGACCTTCGCCGGCACCTTCGCGGTCTCGGCGGCGAGGCCTGCACGGCTCCACTCGACGACGAACAGCGGGTTCCCTTCCGTCTCGCGGAAGATTGCGGCGGTTCCCGCCTCGCCGAGGTCTCGGCCGGAGGCGCTCCGGGCGAGAGCCTCGGTCTCGGCCACGTCGAGGGGACCCAGCCCGAGCTCGACGGCGTGACCGCTCCCGCGAGCCTGAAGGAGCAATTCCTGAGCGGGATGCTCCGCCTGGAGCTCCTCCGAACGCGCGGTGGTCACCACGAGGAGCGGTGCGTCCGGTCGCGACGCGAGGAGATAGCGCAACCAGTCGATTGTCTCCGTATCGCACCACTGGAGATCGTCGATCACGAGCAACAACGGAGAGCCCGATCCAAGGAGCCCGCGTGAGGCGGTGTCGAGCAGGCGCGCACGCTGCCAGTCGGCGGTGAGGGGGGAGGGGCGCGACAGCTCCGGGCGCTCTTCGAGCAGCTCGGGAACCAGTCGAGCGAGCTCCACCAGCCAGGTGTCGTCAAGCTGGCGCAGGCGGGCCGCGATCGGCGTGGAGCGCAGGAACTCGACGATGGGCGCGTAGGCGAGACCGCCCGCGGCGGCGTAGCAACGGCTGCTCGCAGTCTCGTAGCCCTGGCTCGCCACCCAGCCAAGGAACTCCTCGGCGAGTCGCGACTTTCCGATACCGGCGTCACCGGTGATCGCGACGAGGCGGGCCTCGCCGCCGAGGGCCTCGCGCCAGGCGGCTCTAAGGGCCTGGAGTTGCTCGGCTCGCCCGACCATCATGGGGAGGCCGTCGCGGGGGCGCGGTGACGGCTCCACGTCCCCGGCCTCCAGCAGCCTTTCGTAGGCGGCCGTCGTCTCCGGACCTGGCTCGACCCCGGTGTCCCGGGCGAGCGAGGTCGCGAGAGCGTGGTACACGCGCAGGGCGGCGGCACGGTCGCCGCTCAGCGCGTGGAGGCGCATCAGCCGCCCGCATGCCCCCTCGTTCAGGGGGTCGTCTTCGACGAGCCGCTTCGCGAAAGGGATCGCGCCCCGATAGTCACCCTCGTCCTCGACAAGCTCGGCCAGCCGCTCCAGTGCGCCGAGGAACTCCCCCCGGAACCGCTCGCGCTCCGGAACGATCCAGTTGTCGTAGCACTCGGGCAGGAGATCGCCGCGGTAGAGCTCGATGGCGGCCTCCAGTGATCTTCTCTCATCACCCGGGCCGGATGCTCGCCTCGAGTCCGCGGAGAGCTCCTCAAACTCCGCAAAGTCGAGGCGGGCAGGAGCATCCACGCGCCAGCTGACGGTGCTTGACTCGCTCTTGAGATAGGAATTGGGCTCGGGAAGGGCGTTCCGCAGGTGGTGAATGGCCTTTCGCAGGTTCGTGCGCGCCTGGGCCTCCTCCGAGTCCGGCCAGAAGAGATACGCGAGGCGCTCACGCGACAGCTTCTCGCCCCGGCGGAGCACGAGGTGGGCCAGGAGCGACTGGAGCCGCTGTGAATCGATCGCGGGGAGACCGTCCGCGGAGTCGAGATCGAAGCCTCCGAGGAGGCGCACAGTCAGGCAGGGTGCACCCTCCCCACCGTCGTGCCGCAGATCCACACGCGAATCTTCTCATTGACGAGGGCTTGGGGCCCGGGCCGTGAGCGCCCGGCCTTCGCCTGGGGGCCAGCCCCCAACGTGGACGGATGTACCCCTTATGCACCCCTAAAGGGCTGCTCCATCGCGCCGATAGATACCCCTGAAAGGCCAGTGCCCCGGTGAAAATGGCAAAACCGCCGCGAGGTGGGGACGCAAAGCCACGGGACTCCAGTTGAAGGAGTCAGCCGAGCTCCCGCCGGGGTCATGGTGACTCCCGATCGGCTTCGGGGCTCTGGCGAGTCAAGGGTCCAAGGAGGTTCCCAATGATCCAGAAGCTCCGTGAGCGGAGTCGCAGCGAGTCAGGTTTCACCCTGGTCGAGTTGCTCGTCGTCATGCTGATCCTCGGCCTGCTGGCCGCGATCGCGATCCCGTCGTTCTTCAACCAGAGGGACAAGGCTCGTGACGCCGACGCCAAGGCGTCGGTCCGGACAGCCCAGACGGCTATCGAGACGTACGCGACGGACAACCAGGGCTCGTACCTTGGTGCCACCGGCGCGATCCTGGAGGGCATCGAGCCCACCCTGACCGACGCTCCGAGTCCGGTTGCCGTGTCCGGCCTTACGGCCGACGCGTACACGGTGACCGTCGTCTCGGACGCCGGCCAGACGTTCAACATCAGTCGTAACTCGGGCGGTACGGTCGACCTGACCTGTACTCCGGTTGCGACCGACGGTTGTCCGACCGGCGGTGACTGGGGCTAGCACCAGCTCCGGTAGCTGACCGCCCCGCAAGGGCCGGTCACCAGGAATTCGAAGGGCGGGCCCTAGGGCCCGCCCTTCGTCGTTCCCACGCGGGCGTTAGGACATCCGGCTACATGTGGAGGCGATTCTCAAGGAACCGCGTACCTGCGCGAAACCAGGTAGGTGATGCGGCGTCGATCGACACCCGCGGCCTCGGTCTCCAGGCGGTGGATGACCAGCAGGGAGGCGGGCTTCGCCGTGCCCACCGTCCTGATGATGCTCCTCGCGGTCTCCGCCGTCGTCGGCGTGGCGATCACCTCGGCCGTCCAGGCCCAGCGCGGCGCCTCCCGCGACTCGGACACCAAGGCGGCACTGCTGGTGGCCGAGGCCGGTGTGAGCCAGGCCCTGCTGCACTACAACCGGATCCCGACGACGCCCGCCCAGCCATGCGTAGTCACGGACGGCGGCCAGGTTTTCACCGCGGCGACCGTCAACGGCTGGTGTCCGGCCTCGGTCGGCTCGATGCACGGTGAAACGTTCAGCTACACGGTTCGTCCCACCGACGGTGCGCTCGAGATCGTCGCCAGCGGCAACTCCGACGGCGTCGCAAGGCGCGTGGACGTGGGCGCTGTGTCCTCGGGCGGCCAGCGGATGTTCGCCGACGCCACCGTGAAGGCGCAGGACTGGATCCACATGAGCTCGAACGCCGAGGTGCTCACTGGCGTCGCGACCAACGGCGACATCACGATGGCCTCGAACGCCAGGATCTGCGGCGTGGCGAGCGTGGGCGTCGGGCGGACCATGTCGGCGGTGAGCAACGCCCGGTGGTACTCGAGCTACGTGTATCCGAGCTGCCAGACGCAGCTCAGTCCGGCGAACGTCCCCCAGGCGCCGCTGACCCTCCCGCCCGTAAACCAGGGCGATGCGGCGACGAACAACGACAACGCGCGCTTCTTCGGCCAGGACCTGATCAGCGGCCAGCTCTCCCGGGTGTGCTTTAACCGCCTGCAGGGCGACGGAAGCGCCGGTTCGTGCGCCGCCCGGGAGCTCTCGATGTCCTCGAACAGCTCGCTCACGCTCGCCGGCGACACCTACAGCTTCTGCCGTCTGACGATGAGCAGCAACACCACGCTCTTCATCGCCGCCGGGGCGACGGTGCGGATCTACTTCGACTCGCCCGAGGCGTGCGGCCTAGCCCCTGGCACGGCGCAACTCAGCCTGTCGAGCAACTCGCGCATCACCTCGACGGCCGGGGCGGCGACCAATGTGGGCATGTACTTCCTCGGGTCGGAGACGCGGCCAAGCTCGATCAGCCTCTCGTCCAACACCCAGGTCGCCGGCGATTGCGAGCAGAACTTCGTGATCTACGCGCCACGGACGGCGATCAACATGAACAGCAACTCCACCTACTGCGGCGCGCTTGCCGGCAAGACGATCCAGATCAACTCGAACGCGCGGATCTACGCGGACAACGGCGCCGCCGGTTTCGAGCTCCCGGCGGCCTCCCCGCACTACGTCGTGGACCGCTTCGTCGAGTGCAACCCGGCGCCAGGGGCGCCGCCCGACGCGGGGTGCTGAGATGACCCGGCGAACCCCGACTCGAACCGTTGCCTGCGGGTTCCGTTCGGAGGGCGGGTTCGTGCTCACGGAGCTGCTCGTCGGGGCAGGACTTGCCCTTGCCCTGATCGGATCCTGCGTGGCCCTGTTCACCACCGGCCTGCGAGCCGAGCCGCGCGTGAGCACCCGCGCAGCGCAGATCGCGGATGCCCGGGTGTTCGCCGAGTCGCTCTCGCGGGAGCTGCGGCAGGGCTGGAGCATCCCGGCGGCCGGCGCCTCACAGATCTCCATCGTCACCTACGTCAAGCGCGCAACGTGCACGGGCTCGGCTGCCGGCCCGTCGATCCCGTGCCGGGTCACCTACACGTGCGCGTCGCACTCGTGCACCCGGGTCGCCGCGAACCCGGACGGGAGCGCGCCCGGCCCCCCGGTCCAGGTCGTCGACGGCCTGCTTGACACCACCGTCTTCAGCTACGCGCCGAGCGCGGCCGCGCCCACCTTCGTCGGCATCCGCCTCGCGTTCGCCGCCGAGGGGCCGGAGGATGCGATCACGCTGGAGGACGGCGTGGCGCTTCGCAACGAGTCGCCCTCCGACGCGCCGGAGGTCTGATGGCACCGCTTGGCCGCCAGCAGGGGTTCACCGTCGTCGAGGCGATGGTCGCGGCGCTGATACTCGTCGTGGCCGGGATCGCGGTGCTGACCGCCGTTGACACGGCAGCGCGAAGCACGTACAGGGCCGAGCAGAGCCAGGTGCAGGTAAACGCCCTCCAGGAGGAGGTCGAGCGGATCCGCGACCTCCCGTTCGATCAGGTGGCGCTCACCGCCGCTCCTGCGCATGCCATGGACGAGGCTCATCCCGACTGGCGCGTCTCCGGCGCCACCTTCGCCCTGGCCCGCGACGGCACCGACCCGCGGTCGCTCGTGGTCGAGGGGGGCGCGTTGCAAGGGGGCGGGACGATTGCGGGGGCGGCGATTTCGCACGGCCCGACGCCGTTTTCGAGCGGCGACGTCTCGGGCCAGATGTATCGCTACGTCGTATGGCTGAACGACGACACCTGCCCAGAGGCGCTCTGCCCCGGGGGGCAGGACAAGAAGCGCGTGATCGTCGCGGCCCTAGTCGACCCGACCGGCTCGGGCGGCGAGCGGATCTACCAGGAGGCTCACTCGGAGATCACCGACCCCGAGGCCGAGCGCGTTGACAACCCGCTCCCGCCGGGCGAGGACGAGGACCCGGGTTGGCAGTTCTGGCTAACCGACACCCCGTGCAACCATGGGACGCGGCAGCCCATCGTCGCCGATCACCTGACGCACAACACGCTCGGAACCTGCAGCGCGGGCCTGAAGACGGGTAGCACCGCAGGCGCCCCCGACCTGATGTTCACGGAAGCTCCCCCGCTCGACCCGGCCCATCCGCCGGACGATCAGCCGCTCTACGACTACGCGACCGACGTCGAGCCGAACCAGAATCCGGGGGACGACCGCGGCCTGCAGATGCGGGTGCCCAGCGGCCTGCTGGGACAGACCGGCTGCCTGCCACTGAACCTCGGCGGCCTGCTGGAGTCAAGTAAGCAGTGGAAGACCCACCGCTGGCTCTCACCCCCGATCCCCGACGACCACGACATCCTCCTCGACGGCCGCGGGACGCTCTCGTTGTGGACGCAGACGGTCAACGGCGCCGTCCATCCCGGCCGGATCTGCGTCTGGCTGTTCACGCGTCAGCTCAACCTGCTCGGCGTTCCGGTCGATACCCCGGTGCTCAATCTCGACGATCCCGTCGCGGCCGACCACTTCCCGTACTCGGAGGCCAGCTGGCCCAGCGGTGAGTGGGGTGAGATCGAGATTCCGATGCACTTCGCGGCGGTGAACGGCGGGGCGGTACACCTGCTCCCGGGCACTCGCGTGGGCCTCGCGCTCGCCGTCCACCGCAACGGGACCCTCCCCGGAGACGGCCTGCAATTCAACTACGACACGCCGAGCTTCGACAGCCGGCTGGAGCTGCAGACGAGCTCGCTCCTGCCGATCTTCAACTGACCGGGTCACCACGGCCGGCGCGGCTTTAGTCGTCGCGCGGGCGCGCCGATGGGGGGATGCGCCCGTCTGGGCGCGTGCCAATGAGCGAGGGCCGGAGCTACAAGCGCCTGCGATCCGACGAGGGCGGCTACACGCTGCCCGAGATGCTCATGGCCATCCTCATCCTGCTGCTGATGCTGGGCGCGGTGGTGCAGCTCACGAGCGTCGTCAGCCGCAGCGAGCCAGAGCTGCGGGGCCGCGCGGCACAGATCCAGCAGGCCCGCACCCTGATGGAGCGCCTGAGCCGGGAGCTCCGCCAGTCCTACGCGGTCCGGGGCGTGGAGCCGACCTCGCTGACCTTCGACACGTGGGTGCGCCGCGAGGTCTGCGGCGGCGATCCGTCCACCTCCACAGCACCGGCGATCCGTTGCGCCGTGACCTACGCGTGCACTGTTACCGCCTGCTCCCGGGGGGAGGGGCAGCCCGGCACCGCGCCGGCGGCCACCGTGACCCTCGCCGACGGGCTCGACAACACGACGCCGTTCACGGCCTCGCCAGCTGAGGACCCGGACTACATCGGCATCACGCTGCTGTTGCCCGCCGCCGGGGGTGACGATGCGATCACGCTCACCGACGGGGTCACGCTGCGCAACGAGGCGGACCTCTCGTGACGGATGCCGCCCGGAGCCCAGGACGCCGGATCAGGGCCGAGGACGGCATGACCGTGGTCGAGGTGACGATCGCCGCGTTCCTGCTGATCCTGGCCTCGCTCGCCGCGCTCCAGATCGTGGACAGCGGGCGGCGCAACACCCTGCGGGCGGAGGGCGGCCAGGTGGCGGTGAACGCCGCCGAGCGCGAGCTCGAGGCGATCCGCAACCTCGACTACGCCCAGGTCGCGATGACTAGCGCCCCGGTGGCCAGCGCGGACCCCGACGATCCGCGGACCCGGATCACGGGCGCGAGCTTCGCGGTCAATCGGGACGGGACCGATCCCGCCGCGATGGTCGTGGACGGCATCGGAGGTGCGGTGGAGCCCGGGCCGGTCCCGTTCACGAACGGGGACGTGTCCGGCGACCTGTACCGGTTCGTCACGTGGCGGGACGACCCGAACGTGGCCGGGACCCAGAACTTCAAGCGCGTCGTCGTCGCGGCCAGCGTGAACGCGACCCCCGTCTCTCCGGAGCGCGGCTACTTCGAGGTTCAGTCCGACGTCTCCGACCCCAACGAGGGAGTGACGGGTGACACGGCGCCACCCGATCCGGGTGAGGAGTCCGATCAGGTCAACTACTGGCTCTCGGACACGCAGACCTCGGCGGCGGCCGGATGCAACCCGGCGCAGGCAACCCCCTCCACGCACACCACCCACAACACCACCGGCAACTGCGGGACCGCGTCGGGACCCGACCACGCGTTCCGGGTTCCCCCGCCGTCGGGCTCCGGCACCCTCCCGGACTACTCGACCGACGTCGCCGGCGCGCCGGGGCTGCAGCTCAACACGAACTCGAGCGGCGGCGGGTGCAACCTGGGCGCCGGGAGCACCTCGATCCACCGCTGGGTCACGCCGACGCTGAACCTGGCAGTAACGCGGGAGGCCGGGATGACGCTGTACACGCGCCAGCCGACCGCGAGCGCCGCCGCCGGGACGATCTGCGTCGCCCTGATCCAGCCGCTCAACCTCGGCAGCCTCGTGGCCACGGCCGACGTCTACGTCCCCGAGGGCGCCGCGCTGCCGGGCTGGAGCTGCAGCCAGGTGCTGACGGTCGTCTCGGTCATCCCGCCGCGCGTGCTCGCGCAGTTCGTCTGCTCCACGTCGACCTATCCGACCGGCTGGACGCCGATCCAGGTGCGCATCGATTACCCGATCGACATCAGCCTGGCGGGCAACATGACCGTGGCGCTCGCCGTCCGCCAGCAGAACGCCACCGACCGGATCCAGTTCATCTACGACCACTCCAACTACCCCAGCCGGCTGTCGTTCGCGCCGACTCTCTGAGCGATCCGCCGCCGAGCTGGAATCTAGGCTGAACGAGGTGATCGCCGCCGCAGCAATCGCGTTTGTCGCAGGGCTCGTTCTCGGCAGCTTCATCACCGTGCTCGCGTACCGGCTGCCGAGGGGGGAGAACTGGGTCACGGGGCGCTCCCGCTGCCCCGGCTGCGGGGCCGAGATCAGGGCGAGGGACAACGTGCCGGTCGTCTCCTGGCTTCTCCTGCACGGCCGCTGCCACTCCTGCGGGGTGCCGATCTCCCCGCGCTACCCGTTTACCGAGCTGGGCACCGGTCTCCTGTTTGCCACCACCGTGCTCATCCTTGACACCGACGACGCCGCGGAGCTGGCGCTCGGGCTCACCTTCTGCGCGGTCCTCGTCACGATCACGCTCACCGACCTCGACCTGCGGATCATCCCCAACGCGGTCGTCCTCTTTGGCGCCGTGGCCGCGATCGCGATCGTCGCCGCATCGATCCCGACGACCTCGTCGAGCGGGGGATAGCCGCGGTCGCGGCCGGCGGCTTTCTCTTCCTGATCGCGCTGGCCTATCCGCGCGGGATGGGGATGGGCGACGCGAAGCTCGTCGCGATGATGGGCCTCTACCTCGGACGGGCTGTAGCGCCGGCCCTCCTGATCGGCCTGGCCGCCGGGGCGCTCGTCGGCGGCCTGCTGATCGCCCGACACGGATCCGGCGCGCGCAAGCAGGCCGTCCCATTCGGCCCGTTCCTCGCCCTCGGCGGCGTCCTGGGCCTCTGGTTCGGCGACGACATCGTCGAGTGGTACGAGGACAACTTCCTGGGCGGCTGACCGGAGGGCCAGGGCTGGGCGTCCAGCGGCGTCCGCAGGGCTCAAGTAAAGGCCCGGAGGGGCCGATTGTTCTCTCGGGCAGGTACGCCCTCTCTCAGATGCTCTCAGGCACGAAGAACAAGGCACTCGTCGGTCTCGACGTCGAGGCGGGAAGTATCGCCGCGACCGAGATCAGAACCAACGGGCGCACCGAGCTCGCCGGCTTCGCCACGATGCCGCTGGACTCGGGCGTCTTCCACGAGGGCGAGGTCGCTGATGTCGAGGCGCTTGGCGATGCGCTCAAGGAGCTCTTCGCGACGCACAAGCTCTCCAAGACGGTCCGCCTGGGTATCGCGAACCAGCGGGTGGCTGTGCGCACGCTTCGCCTGCCGCTGATCGAGAACCCGGAGGAGCTTGACACGGCGGTCCGCTTTCAGGCGCAGGACGAGTTGCCGATGCCCCTCGAGCAGTCGGTGCTCGAGTGGCAGACGATCGGGCACTCGGTGGCTGAGGACGGCGCGCCGCGGATGGACGTGGTCGCCGTGGCCGCCCGTCGCGACATGTTGACCCGTCTGATGGAGGCCATGGGCCGCGCGGGACTGCGTCCCGCCGGCATCGACCTCTCCGCCTTCGGGATGGTCCGCGCGCTCCACGGCGGAGTTCACGCGGCCGTTGGGGCCGCGAGCTTCGTCTCGGCCCCAACCGGGACCGGCCTGAGCTACGAGGAGCGGGTCGCGATGGGCGAAGTGGACGTGCCGCCGCAGGGCGAGGGCCAGAAGCTCGGCCCCGCCAAGCTCTACTGCAATTTCGGCGACGTCACCAACCTGGCGGTCGCCCGGGGCTCGACCTGCGTCTTCACCCGGGTCTCGCCCTTCGGCGTTGAGGGCATCGCCCAGAAGCTGGCCGAGCGGCGCGGGCTAACCCTCGAGCACGCGCGCCAGTGGCTGGTCCACACCGGTCTCGAGCGGCCTCTCGAGGAGATGGAGGGCGACCCGGAGACCGTCGCGGCCGCGCGCGATGCGCTCGCCGAGGGGTCCGCCCGGCTGGCAGACGAGTTGCGGCTCTCGCTCGAGTACTACGCAGCCCAGGATGGCGCGCTTCCGGTGGATGGCGTGGTCGCGTGCGGTCCCGGGACGATGATCGCGGGGCTCGCCGACCGCCTCCAGCGCGAGCTGGGACAGCCGTTCGAGCTCGGTCGCCCGGAGGCGCTCTCACACCTCGGCGAGGCGGAGGCCACCCGGCTTACGCTCTCCTACGGCCTGGCGCTCGAGGAGTAGGGGATGCGCCCCGTCAATCTGATCCCACTCGAGGACCGCAGAGGCGACCGCGCGCCGATGCGCACCGGCCCCGTCGCCTACCTGCTCGTCGGAGCGCTGGCCCTGGCGCTGGCCGGGGTCACGGCGGTCGTCTTCACCAACAACCAGATCTCCGACCGCGAGGAGGAGATCACAGGCCTCGAGGTCCAACAGGCCGCCGCGACCGAGACGGCGCAAGCGCTGGCACCGTACGCCGAGTTCGCCGCCGTCAAGGAGGCCCGCACGCTGACGGTGGACTCCCTGGCTAGGAGCAGGTTCGACTGGGAGCGCGTCCTGCGCGAGCTCGCCCTCATCCTGCCGGCCAAGATCCAGTTGACGAACGTCAGCGGAACAGCCGCCCCCGGAATCACCCTGGAGGGCTCCTCGGCCAGCAGCCTCCGCGAGGGCGCCACCGGCCCGGCACTCCAGATCGACGGCTGCACCGCACACCAGGACACCGTCGCCGAGCTGGCGGCCGCGCTGGAGGACATCGACGGCGTCACGCGCGTCGGCGTTGACCGCTCCGCCCGCTCCGCGGAGGAGGGCAAGGCCGCGGTCGGGCCGACGGCGTCGGCGACGACCGGCTGCGAGGCCGACGTGCCGGTCTACGAGTTCTCGATCGTCGCCGCGTTCGACGCGGTCACGGTTCCCACCACTGCACCCGGCGTCCCCGGCGAGGCGACTCCCGCCGCCGAGACCGTGTCCGATCCGGCGGTCGGCGACGCCCAGGGGCAGGAGCAGCAGGCCGGAGACTCGATCGCCGGGCAGACCGGCAAGGCTCGCGACGCGGCCGAGAACCTGGTGCCGGGGGTGGCCCGATGAAGCGCAGCGACCTGGGCATCGTCGCCGGGTTCGCACTGCTGGGGCTGATCGCGGCTTTCTGGTTCGTCGTCCTCGCCCCCAAGCGCGACGAGGCAAAGCAGCTGGGAGACGAGGTGGCCGAGCTCGAGTCGGCGGTCGCCGCCCAGGAGCAGCTGGTGGCAACCGCGAAGAGCGCGCAGAAGGACTACGACGACAACTACCACCGCTTGGTGGTACTGGGCAAGGCCGTCCCGAAGGACGCGGACACCTCGAGCCTGCTGGTCGAGCTTCAGGGGATCTCCGACCGCGCCAAGGTGGGATTCGACAGCATCGCGCTCTCGCAGACAGCGGAGAGCCCCAGTGCCGCGCCCGCCACGCCGCCGCCCGCGCCCACCCAGCCTCCGGCCGAGCCGGCTCCGGAGGGTGAGACCCCGGAGCCAGGGGCCGCCGAGGCGACACCCGCCGCGGCCGCGGCGCCCAGCGCGACCGACCCGACGGCCGGTGCGGCAACGGCCGCGATCCCGGTAGCTCCGGCCACGGAAGCCGCGGCCGCGAGCCTGCCCCTCGGCGCCGCCGTCGGTACCGCGAGCCTGCCGGTCATGCCCTACAACCTGACCTTCAGCGGCGGGTTCTTCGAGATCGCGGATTTCCTGGAGGGGCTTGACGGATTGGTGAAGTCCAACAAGGGCGGGGCGGGGGTCAGCGGGCGCCTCCTCACCATCGACGGCTTCAGCCTCACCCCGCTCGAGAGCGAGCCGGACGCTCCGCCCTCGGACGACCCGCCGCTCGCCGCGTCCCTGGCGGTCACCACCTACCTTGCACCGCCGGTGGATGGCCTCACGGCTGGCGCGACGCCCACGGCGCCGGCCGGGACGGCCCCCGCCGTCCCGACCCCGGCATCCAGCACCACCCC
The DNA here is from genome assembly GCA_963807385.1 of uncultured Solirubrobacterales bacterium. Lineage (GTDB taxonomy): Bacteria > Actinomycetota > Thermoleophilia > Solirubrobacterales > 70-9 > JBDTSW01. The sequence goes on along the minus strand of CAWEBQ010000002.1, from coordinate 748,481 downwards.
GGCGCCCGCCCCATGAAGCTGAGGCCGCCACAGCTCATCGTCGACGTCGTACGCGACCTGCGCGACCGCAGGCTGCTGATCCCCGCCGCGGCTCTACTCGTCGCGCTGGTCGCGGTCCCGATGCTGCTCTCGCGCTCCGCGAGCCCCGCGGCGCCCCCGCTCGCGGAGTCGGGCGGGGCGGGCCTCGAGGCGGCAGCTACCGAGCCCGCGGTGTTGGTCGAGAACGTCTCGGTCCGCGACTACGAGAAGCGGCTCGACGAGCTGAAGCAAAAGAACCCCTTCGCGGAGCATTTCAAGCTTCCGCCGACGGACGGCGGTGGTCTGGCGGGCATGGGACTCGGCGCGGAGCCGACCGGGCCCGGGCCGGGAGCCACCGCGACCAGCGCAGGCAGCACGGATCCGGGCGGCGGGGGACAGCCCGCGGCCACGCCGGATTCGCCCGCCTCCACCTCACCGCCTCCGAAGCCTCCCGAGGCCGAGGCCCTCTACCTCGCCTGGCGGATCGATGTGGTCACCGGTCCGGTCGGGTCGACGGTCGAGCGAAACGGCGTCAAGCAGCTCTCCCTGCTGCCGTCGAACAACAAGCCGGTGGCGGTCTTTCTCGGCGTTGCGGAGTCGGGGGAGGAGGCCGTGTTCACGATCTCAAACGAGGCCACCGTCGTTGACACGACGGGGAGGTGCGAGCCCAGCCCCAACACCTGCCGCTACCTCGTCATGGCCCGCGGGGAGGGCGCCTCGATCGACTACGCGCCCGACGGCGTCAAGTATCGCCTGGCGCTTCGCAAGATCAGCCGAGTCGAGATCGACAAGCCCGGCAAGGTCGCGGGCAGGTTCTAGATTCGGCTGCACGCCGCCCACCGCACGGGCGGCCACGCAATCCCTACCTTTGAGGCGGACGATGGCCGCCTTCCGCTTCACAACCGCCGGCGAGTCCCACGGGCCCGGGCTCGTGGCGATCGTTGAGGGCCTGCCCGCCGGGCTCGAGGTCGTGCGCGAGCGCCTTGATCGCGACATGGCGCGGCGCCAACTCGGCCACGGCCGAGGGGGGCGGATGAAGATCGAGAGCGACGCGGTCGAGGTCCGTTCCGGCCTTCGCCACGGCCGCACGCTCGGCAGCCCCGTGGCGATGCTGGTCGCGAACCGCGACTACGCCAACTGGGAGGAGCGGATGAACCCGTGGCCGGTGGACGCTGAGGTCGATGAAGTCCACACCCCGCGCCCCGGCCACGCCGACCTCGCCGGCCTGCAGAAGTACGGCTTCACCGACGCGCGTAACGTGCTCGAGCGCGCCTCGGCGCGTGAGACCGCGGCACGGGTCGCGGCGGGGGCGCTGGCCAAGGAGTTCCTGCGGGCGGTCGGCGTGGAGGTCCACAGCCACGTGATCCGGATCGGCTCCGTCGCCGCACCGGAGCCCCAGGCGCTCACGCCCGCCGACTTCGCGGGCGTCGACGACTCGCCGGTCCGCTGTCTCGACGAGGAAGCGGGAGCCGAGATGGTCGAGGAGATCAACCGCCTGCGCAAGGCGAACGAGAGCCTCGGCGGGATCTTCGAGGTGCGCGCGTTCGGCCTCGTTCCCGGAATCGGCTCGCATGTGAGCTGGGAGGAGCGGCTGGACTCGCGCCTCGCCCAGGCGGTGGTGTCGATCCAGGCGGTCAAGGGCGTCTCGCTGGGCGAGGCCTGGGAGGTCGCGGCCCGGCCCGGCTCGGAGTCGCACGATGAGATCTTTCACTCGGAGCAGCGGGGGTGGTACCGCGAAACGAACCGCGCGGGCGGCGTCGAGGGCGGGATGACGAATGGGGAGGACCTCGTGGTCCGCGGGGCCCTGAAGCCGATCTCGACCCTGACCAAGCCCTTGCGGAGCGTCGATACGGAGACCCTCGAGCCCGCGCAGGCGCTCCGCGAGCGCACGGACTCGACGGTGGTCCCCGCTGCCGGCGTCGTCGGCGAGGCCATGGTCGCGCTGGTCCTGGCGCGCGCCTACCGCGAGAAGCTCGGCGGCGACCACATGGACGACGTCCTCGCAGCGCTCCGGGCCTACGAGGAGCGCATCGGATGGCGGCGGTAGCGCCAGCGGCGCTCGTCTTCACCGGGTTCATGGGCGCGGGGAAATCCCGCGCCCTTCGCCACGCGCGGGCGCAGGGCCTGGACGTCGCCGATACGGACCTGCTGCTGGCCGACCAGCTCGGTAGCTCCATCCCCGAGTTCTTCGCCGCCCACGGGGAGGACGAGTTTCGCCGCCGGGAGTCCGAGCTGGTCCTCCAGGTGCTCGAGGGCGGGCACGACGCGGTCGCCCTGGGCGGCGGCGCCGTGCTCTCCGAGAGGGTGCGGGATGCGCTTCACGCCTACACCGTCGTGTGGCTCCGGATCCCGCCGGCCGAGCTGTGGCGCCGGGCCTCGCGCTCGAACCGCCCGCTCGCGGGCGATGAGGCCGAGTTCATGCGCATGCATTCCGAGCGCGACCCGATCTACCGCGAGCTCGCGGACGTGACGCTGCTCTCAGCCGACGCGGTCCCGGAGGCCCTCGACGCCGTGCGCTCGCTCGCGGCGGGACCCGCCGACCATCTGATCTGGGCCGAGGCCGAATCCGGCTCGTACCCGGTGTGGATCGGGAAGGACATCCTCGCGATGGCGGGGACGATCGGACCCGGGGATGCCTTCGGCGTGAGCGACACGAACGTCGCGCCACGCTACGCAAGGGCCGCCGGGATCGAGGGCGCGATCATCGTGCCCGCGGGAGAGGCCGCGAAGACGATGGCCGAGGCCGAGCGCGTGCTCGAGGCCCTCGCCGACGCAGGCGCGACCCGCTCAGACCACGTCGTCGCGCTCGGCGGCGGCGTAGTCGGCGATCTTGCCGGGTTCTGCGCCTCCGCCTACCAGCGCGGGATTCCGGTCGTCCAGGTACCGACCACCCTGCTCGCCCAGGTGGATTCCGCATACGGCGGGAAGACCGGGGTGGACCTCGGCACCGCCAAGAACTACGTGGGCGCCTACCACCAGCCCGCGGCCGTGGTCGCCGATGTCGCGACCCTTGCCACGCTGCCCGCGGAGGAGCTCGCGTCCGGGTTTGTCGAGGTGATCAAGACCGCCCTGATCGCGGGCGGGGAGAGCTGGGCGCGCGTGCGTGCGATCGGGGAACTCGACCCGGAGGCCCTCGTTCCGCTCGTCGTGGACTGCGCGGCGACGAAGCTGGAGGTCGTCGCGGCCGATGAGCGGGATGGCTCGCGGCGGGCGACGCTGAATCTCGGTCACACCGTCGGCCATGGCATCGAGGCGGCGGGGTCCTACCGGGTCTACCGGCATGGCGAGGCCGTCGGCCTGGGCCTGCTCGCCGCGCTGCGCCTGAGCGATGCCGCGGCGTTGCGCGACGAGGTCGAGGCGCTGCTGGCGGCGCGCCGGCTCCCGGTGACGCTCGACGCCCGGATTCAGATCGATGACGTCCTGGCCGCGGTCGGCCGCGACAAGAAGCGGACCTCGGCGGAGGGCCTGGGCTTCGTGTTGCTCCCGCGCCCGGGCGAGCCCGAGTTCGGTGTGCGCCTGGATGCGGATAGGGTCCGCGCCGCGGTGGAGGAGCTGCGCGGATGAAGAACAGGGTCGCGGTGCTCCACGGCGTCAACCTCGACACGCTCGGGCGGAGGGACCCGGCCCACTACGGCCACCTCACGCTGGACGAGCTGCAGGTGCAGATCAAGGGCTTCGCCGCGGATCTGGGCCTCGAGCCGATCTTCTTTCAGACCAACAGCGAGGGTGAGTTCGTCGAGTACCTGCACCGTCTGCCGGAGACCGCCGACGGCGCCCTGGTGAACGCCGGTGCCTGGACCCATTACGCGTATGCGATCCGCGACGCGCTCGAGCTGAGCGGCGTTCCGGCGGTAGAGGTCCACCTCTCGGATGTTCAGGCCCGCGAGGAGTGGCGCCGCAATTCGGTGTTCGAGGGCGTCGTGCGGGCGGTCGTCTCGGGCAAGGGGCCCGAGGGCTACGCGGAGGCGCTCCGGCTTTTGGTGAGGGAGCTGTCGGCGTGACGCGGGCCGACCGCCTGGCCGAGGCCGTGGCCGCCGAGGGGCTCGACCAGCTCATCGTCGCCGACCTCGTCAACCCGGGCGACTCCGGGCGCGAGGCGCAGGCCGACGTGTTCTGGCTCACCGGCTTCACCGGGACGAGCGCGCTCTGCGTCGTCGGCGCCGACGAGCGCCTGTTCCTCACGGACTTTCGCTACACGCACCGCGCCGAGCGCGAGGTTGAGGAGGCCTTCGACCGGGTCGAGGCCGAGGGGCAGCCCCTGGCGGAGCTGGCCGGGCGCCTGCACGGGCGCGTCGGCTACGACGAGGCCCGCACCAGTGTCCGGTCCCTGCGCAAGCTCGAGGCGGCGGTTGGCGAGGACGTCGAGCTGGTCGCGACGGAGGGGCTGCCGGGAAGGTTGCGGCGCGCCAAGGACGAGGAGGAGCTGCGCCGGATCGCGGCCGCCGCCGAGCTGGCCGATTCGGTGTACGAGTGGGTCTGCGAGCGGGGTCTCGTCAGCCGCACGGAACGCGAGGTCCAGCTCGCTGCCGAGCAGCGCTTGCGCGAGCTCGGCGCCGCGGGCCCCGCGTTTCCGACGATCGTCGCCGCCGGGGAGAACGCCGCCCTGCCGCACCACGAGGCGTCGGGGCGCGAGATCGTGGCCGGCGAGCTGGTGATCATCGACATGGGGGCGATCGTGGACGGTTATTGCTCGGACTGCACCCGCACGTTCGCGACCGGCGCGCTCGAGGCGGACGCCGCCGAGGCCTATGAGCTGGTCCGCTTCGCGCAGGCCGCAGCGCTCGAGGCCGTGGGTGCGGGCGTCGGGGGCAAGGAAGCCGACTCGGTCTCGCGTGAGCCGATCGCCGAGGCCGGACACGCCGAGCACTACGGGCACGGGCTCGGGCATGGCGTGGGCATCGAGGTCCACGAGGCGCCACGGCTCAGCCAGCGCTCCGAGGACACCCTCGCGGCCGGGGATGTGGTGACGGTGGAGCCGGGCGTCTACGTGCCGGGGCGGTTCGGGGTGCGCATCGAGGATCTGGTCACGATCACCGAGGCCGGTGTGAGGAACCTCAGCTCGCTCGGCAAGTCGCTGCGGGTCGTCGCCTGAGTCGAGTGGCGCCCGCGGCGGTGCCGGAACCTAAACTCGCCCCATGGTGAGGGGCCTGACGGGACTGGTGGCTGCCGTGGCCGTGCTCGCGCTTCCGGGCGCGGCTCGCGCCGCGGACTGCAACCTGCCCGGCCCCGCCGATCAGTCGCTGGCGCCCTCGGTGACAATCACCGGCGAGTTCGCCTCCGACCTTGAGGGCGGCTACTCGTACGTGCCGTTCGACGTGCCCGCCGGGACGACGGCGGTCCGGGTGCGCTACTGCCACGACGAGCCCGAGCTCGCCCCCCCGCTGCCGCTGCCGAACATCCCCAAGCACGTCCTCGACCTTGGCCTGTACGAGCCGCGCGCGTCGGACTCCGCGCCCTGGGGCACAAAGGAGTTCCGAGGCTCGGCGGGGTCCTCGGTGCGCGATGTGACGGTGGCCCCCAACGGCTTTACGCCGGACGCGGTCTACGAGCAGGATCGGAAGGCGCACGTGGCTGGAGCCACGATGCGGGGGTTCGGCCCTGGACCGATCCCCGCCGGCGAGTGGGCGGTCGAGTTGGGGCTCGCGGCGATCGCCTCGACCAGCGAGTTCGACAGCGACGGGCAGGTGGCGTGGACGGTGCAGGTACAGCTCAGCCAGGACCCGCTGTGGGCCGACGATCCCTACGCGCCGACGGCCTACGACGAGACGCCTGTGGACCCGGATTCCGGCTGGTATGCAGGCGACCTGCATGTCCACGGCGAGCACGAGCCCGGGAACGCCACGATGCGCGAGACCTTCGACTACGCCTTCGCCCCGTACGGGGGGGACGGCGCCGGCCTCGACTTCGTGACCCTGGTGGATCACAACAACGTCAACGCCTATGACGAGATCGGGCGCTACCAGCCCGACTACCCCGCCAAGCTCATCGTCCGCTCGACCGAGGTCACCACCTATCGCGGGCACGTCCAGAACCACGCATCAGGCGAGCTCGTGGACTATCGGACTGGACCCCTGCTGGAGGCCGAGCTGACCGGGACCGGGGCGCAGAGGACGCTTGCGGGTTTGACTCAGGCGAGGCCCGCGCGGCAGGCCTCCGAGCTGCTCGGCGACATCCGCGCCGCTGGCGGGGTCACGCAGATCAACCATCCCTCGATCTTCCCGTCGCAGGTGCCCACTTTCGACGATTTCTGTCGTGGCTGTGCATGGAGCTACAGCGCGACCGACACCGACTACGGCGTTGTCGACGCGGTGGAGGTGGCCACCGGCCCGGCGGGGCTGCAAACGCAGCCCAACCCGGGCCCGAACCCGTTTACGCCCCTCGCCATCCGCTTCTACGAGGATGCGATCGACTCCGGCGGCACGAACTCGAACCACATCGCCGCGGTGGGCTCCAGCGACTCTCACAAGGCCCCGAAACGGTCCGAGATCAACCCCGTCGGCAACATCTTCGACGCACCGATCGGAATGGCGACCACCATGATCCACGCGGACGAGCTCTCGGAGGTAGGCATCCGTAAAGGCATCGCCGACGGGCACACCTACGTCAAGGTCTGGGGGGCCGACGGCCCGGACCTGCGCCTGGAGGCCAGCGAGAACGGCTCGCCGGGCCCACCCGCGATCATGGGCGACACACTCGAGGCCGATGCCGCCACCATCACGGCCGAGGTCGGAAACATGGCTGCAGCGGCGGCAGCGCGGCCCGGCGCCTACACGCTGGTCCTGATGCGCGACGGGTCACCGCTCCTGAGCGTGCCGGTCCCGCTCGGCCAGGACTCCTTCGAGTTCGAGCTGCCAAGCCTGGGCATCGCGCGCTACGGGCTGATGGTGCAGCGCGTCGTCTCCGGTGGTGCCTCCGTCGAGGCCTATGCGACCCCGGTCTGGATCGAGCCCGACTCCGGCGAGCCTCCGCCCCCGCCGCCGTCTGACTGCTCGGTGAAGGTCACGGGCACCGACGGGCCCGACGTTTTCGCCGGCACACCGGAGAGCGATTCCTTCGAGGGCCTACGGGGCCGGGACCGCCTGGCGGGCCAGGGCGACGTCGATTGCCTCGACGGCGGTCGCGGGGGCGACGTGATCACGGGCGGACCCGGCGAGGACATCCTGCGTGGGCGCAAGGGTCGCGATCGCATCAAGTCCGTCGATGGCGAGCCGGACTGGGTCGGCTGCGGCGGCGGGCACGCCGACCGCGCCCGGGTGGACGCGCTCGACGTGGTCCGCGGCTGCGAGCGGGTCCGCCGCTCGCCGTAGCTCTAGGCCGGGCCAACACCAAGACATAGGGATCCCTGTGCTGCCGCCCGGAAGCGGGGGCGCCATCCGTTGGCAGCTGAGTTGCGCTCAGGGTGCTTCCGGTGCCAATCGACGAGGGCCTTCTAGTCGTCGTGTGCGGCGACCCAGCCGGCCGGTACGTAGCCGGTGCGAACGCGCTGGGGGTGGTTGCCGACCGGAACGTTGTGCGTCTCCTTGCGCGTCCGGTAGTCGATCACGGAGATCGAGTCGGTCCCGCTCCAGGAGACGTAACAGCTCTTGCCGTCGGCGCTGGTCGTGGACCAGTAGGGCTTGGTGCCCTTCTTCAGCAGCTTGAACTTCGGCCCTGACGGCCTGCGGATCGACCGCCGGTTCACGATCGCGGCGTAGTCGGACATCGTGCCTGCGACACAGAGCTTGCGATTGTTGCCGTTCAGCGCGATGCCGTGGTGGGCCGAGTTGAGCAGGTACTGCTCCTTCGGCACGTCGGGGATCAGGTTGGGCAGGTCAACCTTCCGCGTGACGCGTTCCTTCTTGAAGTTCCAGGCGAGGAAGCCGTGGTAGAAGGAGACTTGGAAGTAGGCCCGCCTCTCGTTGCTGGTGATCGCCATCGGGCGGACGGCCTTACTGAGGTTGGGGTAGCCCGCCTCCGCCAGCTCCTTGCCGAGGTCGATGTCCTCGCTGATCTCGTAGTCGTCGGTGTCCACCACGCGGAAGACCCGCTCGCCCTTCAGCGTGTCGACCGGAAGGTCTCCGCCGTCCTCGAACGGCACGTACACGCGGCCGATGCTCGCGTGGTACAGGCGCTCTCCATTCTCGGAGTAGGTGTTTTCATGGGGCGAATCGCCCGAGGGGAACTGGTCGAGCTCCACGCCGGTCTCGGTGTCCAGGATGTGCACCACGTTCCCGGTCGAGGCTGAAACGGCGACCTGCGAGCCGTCCGGGGAGATCGCCATGTGGTCGGAGCGCTGGCCCGCGACCTGGAAGCGCCAGGCGATTTCGCAGTTGGTCAGGTCCTCGCAGTTGGCGAGATCGAGCGCCACGACGTCCCGGTAGCTTGGCCGCGAGGCGATCAGCAGCGAGCCGTCGGGGGTCGTGTACATGTCGTCGACGAGCTGGTCGTTGCCCTCGCCGATCTGCTGCCGGATCAGCAGGAAGAAGACCAGGTCCACGGGGTTCAGGGCGATCTCCGCCTCGCGCACGTCGCGGTCGGGGACGACGTTGATCCGGGCGACCTCGTCGTAGTCCTGGTCGGGGTCGAGCAGCGAGACGGTTCCGTCCCAGTTGCTGCCCACGAAGACGATCTCCTCGGTGCCCGCATCCTTGGAATCCCGGGCCTGGGCGCCCGTTGCCGCGGCGCAGACCGTGGCGAGGGCGAGGGCGGAGAGGAACAGGCGCGTAGTCGCGCGGCGAGGGAGCATCACCGCGAGACGGTAGCCGGGCGCCACCCGCCCCGCAACCGGCAACCGGCCGTGCGCTCAGCGCGCCTTGCTGGTGGAGAAGTACGAGCCGAGGTCGAAGAGGAAGGCCAAGATCACGATGAACCACTCGAACCCGGCGACCTCGTTGCCGCCCGCGCCCCACATCACCGCGTAGGCAAGCGTGGTCCAGGGGAGTAGCAGGAAGCCCAGGAAAGGCACCCAGAAGCTGTCGTCGAACGCGCGGCCGAGCAGGTCGCCGAAGACCCAGATGAAGAAGATCGCCAGCCGGGGGGAGATCAGCGCTAGGAGTGCCGCAAAACAGCCCACGGGCGCACCCTAGCGGTCGGCCGATCAGGAGTGGGCGCCCGCTACCCTCTCCGCCTCGTGATTTCGACCAACCAGTTCAAGAACGGAAGCCACATCGAGGTCGACGGGCAGGTCTTCCGCATCATGGATTTCCAACACGTCAAGCCCGGCAAGGGGGGCGCCTTCGTGCGCGCCAAGCTCCGCCGGGTCGCCGACGGCAATGTGATCGACAAGACTTTCCGCGCCGGCGAGAAGTTTCGCCAGGTTCGTACCGAGACTCGCAAGATGCAGTTCCTCTACGACTCGGGGGACGCGGCGGTCTTCATGGATGCGCGTGATTACGAGCAGTTGGAGATCCCGCGCGAGGCCGCCGGCGAGGCCATGAAGTGGGTTCAGCCGAACGACGAGGTGGAGATCCTCTTCGTCGACGAGCAGCCCTCGGGGGTCCAGGTTGCGAGCGCCATCGAGATGGCCGTCGCCAAGACCGACCCCGGCCTGAAGGGCGACACCGCCTCGGGCGGCGGCTCGAAGCCCGCGACGCTCGAGTCGGGGGTGGAGGTCGCCGTGCCTCTGTTCGTGAACGAGGGCGACCTGATCCGCGTCGATACCCGCAGTGGCGAGTACGTCGGACGGGCCTAGGTCCGGGCGGTAGGTTCAACCGATGCGCCGTTCCGACCAGCGCCGTGAGGCGGTCTTCGCCCTCTACCAGCGACAGGTTCGCGGCGGCGACCTCGACGAGATCCTGAACGGCGCAAAGCCCTTCACCCGCCAGCTCGCCCACGGCACGGCGGAGCGAGAGGGCGACCTCGACGCCGAGATCGGGCGCCTCGCGAAGGGTTGGGAGCTCAGCCGGATCGCGCCCCTGGAACGCAACATCATGCGGGTGGCCCTGTACGAGCTGCGGCACCGCGAGGATATCCCGGCTGAGGTGGCGATCGACGAGGCGGTCAACCTCGCGAAGGAGTTCTGCGGTGCCGATGCACCGAAGTTCGTCAACGGGATCCTCGGCGCTGCCGCCGCCGAGCTCGGGACGGACGAGGCTGCATGAGCACCGCGCAGGAGCTGGAGCGCATCTCCGCGCGACTGCGGGAGATCGCCGCGACCCTCCGCTCGCAGGACGCCCCCGAGGAGGAGGCCGACGGCCTCGCTCGCGAGGCGGCGGACCTGGTGACCGAGGCCAGCGCCACGCTCGAGCGAACGGACGCAGTGCTCGACGACGGGCGTGAGTAGCTACCCCGACGACCTGCGTGAGCTGGTTGAGGGCTACCTGTCGGACCTCAGCTTTGCTGACGCCGGCGCCACCGCGGGGCTCGACGACGCCATGCGCTACTCGCTTCTCGGCGGGGGTAAGCGGATCCGGCCGGTTCTGACGCTGGCCACCGCCCGGGCGGTCGGGGCGCCGCCGGCGTCGGTGCTGGCGGCGGCCGCGGCCGCGGAGCTGATTCACACGTACTCGCTGATCCACGACGACCTGCCCGCCATGGACGACGACGAGCTGCGCCGCGGGCAGCCCACCTCGCACGTGAGGTACGGCGAGGACGTGGCGATCCTCGCCGGGGACGGCCTGTTCGCGGAGGCGATCCGCCTGTTCTGCGAGAGACAGGAGGGTGAGCCGGCGCTTGTGCTGGCGGCCCTGGCGGAGCTCACCGGCGCGACCGGGGTGGGGGGGATGGTCGGCGGCCAGTACCTCGACGTGACCGGTGGGGAAGACCTCGACGCCGAGGGCCTGCGCGAGCTGCACTCGCTCAAGACGGGGCGGCTTATCGGTGCCAGCGTCCGGGTGCCGCTGATTCTCGCGGGAGTGTCCGAGGATGCCACAATTCCCTATCGGCGCTTCGCCGACGAGCTCGGTGTCCTGTTCCAGATCGTCGACGACATTCTCGACGTGACCGGGTCGGACGAGGAGCTCGGAAAGCCCCACGGATCAGACGAGCGACATGGAAAGCGCACCTACGTCAGCCTCTTCGGCCTCGAGCGGGCGAGGGACCTCGCCACCGAGTCCCATGGGGCGGCCCGGGCCGCGCTCGGCGACGTCCAGGGAGACACCGGGGACCTCGAGCTGATCACGGACTTCATCCACACGAGGGATTCATGAGCGACGCAGGCACGACACCGCTACTGCCGCAGATCGACGGTCCGGAGGACCTGAGCGGCCTCGACGACGAGCGGCTCGCCCAGGTTGCCCAGGAGGTCCGGGAGCTGATCATTGACACGATCGGCGAGATTGGCGGCCACTTCGGCGCCAACCTCGGCACCTGCGAGCTGGCGACGGTCCTCCACTCGCTGCTGGAGTCGCCGAAGGACAAGATCCTCTGGGACGTCGGCCATCAGGCCTACCCGCACAAGGTCCTCACCGGCAGGCGCGATCGCCTCGCCACGATCCGCCAGTACGGCGGCCTCGCCCCGTTCTGCTCGATCGGAGAGTCCGAGCACGACATCATGGGTGCTGGCCACGCCTCCACCTCGATCGGCTACGGAGTCGGCCTGAAGGAGGCGATGCGCAAGGGGATCGGCGAGGACGGCAAGGTCGTAGCGGTGATCGGCGACGGGGCCCTCACCGGCGGGGTCGCCTTCGAGGCGCTCCATAACGCTGGCGGCCTGCAGACACCGATGGTGATCGTGCTAAACGACAACGGGATGTCGATCTCGCCCAACGTCGGCGCGCTCAACTCCTACTTCAACCGGGTCCGGCTCAACCGGCGCCTCTACCAGGCCCGCGAGGATGTCGAGTCCCGTCTCACGAGGCTGCCCCTCGGCCTCGGCAAGCGGATCGAGCGACTCGGGCCGGAGATCAAGTCGGCGATTAAGGCCTACTGGGCGCCGGGCCTGATGTTCGAGGAGCTCGATCTGGCCTACGTCGGCGTGATCGACGGCCACGACGTGAGCGCGCTGCGCGAGGCCCTCGAGGACGCGCTGGACGCTGACCGGCCCGTCGTCGTCCACATCCAGACCGTCAAGGGCAAGGGCTTCGCCCCTGCCGAGGAGGGTGGCCTGGAGGGGATGGAGAAGTGGCACGCCGCCAAGCCGCACTCGATCGTCAACCGCAAGCCGGCGCCGAAGCCGGATCCCGCGCCGGACAAGGTGGAAAAGCCTCCACCCGCGCCGGACCCGCCGCAGTACACGCAGGTCTTCGCCGACGCGATGGTCGACGAGGCCACGCGAGACCGCAGGGTGATCGGGATCACCGCGGCAATGGCGGGGGGAACGGGCCTCTCGAAACTCGCAAAGGAGCTGCCCGACCAGTACTACGACGTCGGCATCGCGGAGCAGGACGCGGTGTTGATGGCCTCCGGGCTGGCCCTGCAGGGGGCCAAGCCCGTGTGCGCGATCTACTCCACGTTTCTCCAGCGCGCCTACGATCAGATCGTCCACGACGTCTGCCTCCAGGAGCTGAACGTCGTATTCGCGATGGATCGTGCCGGCCTCGTGGGCGACGACGGCCCGACTCACCACGGCGCCTACGACATCTCCTACTTCCGCTGCCTGCCCAACGTAGTCGTGATGGCCCCGCGCAACGAGGCGATGCTCGTTCACATGCTGCACACCGCGCTCGACCATGAGGGCCCGATCGCGCTGCGCTACCCGCGCGGAACGGCTGAGGGCTCACCGATGCCGGAGCGTCCGGAGGTGATCGCGGTCGGCACCGGCGAGGTGCTCCGCGAAGGAGCGCGCGTGGCCCTGCTGGGATACGGATGGGGAGTGTCCGTCGCCCTCGACGCGGCCGAGATCTTGGCCGCGAAGGGGATCACCGCGACCGTCGCCGACGCCCGGTTCGCCAAGCCGCTCGACGGCGAGCTGGTGACCCGGCTGGCGGCCGAGCACGAGCTGATCGTCACCGTCGAGGAGGGTTCGCTGCCCGGAGGGTTTGGCGCCGCCGTCCTCGAGCACGTCGAGGACACCTTCACCGGCGCGGAGTCAGGTCGCGCGCGAGTGGTCCGCGTCGGGATCCCGGACCGCTACGTCACCCACGGCAAGCCTGCGCTGCTCCGTCAGGAGGCGGGGCTCACAGGCGAGGCCGTCGCGGAGCGCGCTCTCGCGGCCTTGAGGCCGCGCGAGACCGTCACGGACTGACGCCGCCGCTCAGGGGCGGACGTGCCCTTGACGAGCTCAGGCTCGTGCACCTCGCCCAGCGCCCGAAGCGCGTCGAGCCGGCGAGGCGCGATCGTCACGAACCTTGGCATTCCCGCCGCGACGAGCGTGCGCATCAGTCCGGGGTTCGAGCTCTCGACGACGAAACGGATGCCGCTGGCTTCGAGCTCGACCCGCGCCATCATCAGGAGGGCCATTCCCGCCGCGTCTATCGACTCGACCCCCGATAGGTTGAGGAGAACCTGCGGTTGGGGGTGGAGGGAGTCCAGGAGCAGCGGCCGCAGCTCTCGGACCGTCTCGCTGTTGAGCTTGCCCGCGGGGCTGATCTCGACCCCGCGGCTACCGAGTGCCTTGATCTCGACGTTCATCGCGGACTCCCACTTCGCTACCGGGTGGATGTTTCCTTTCGCCACCTGGCTCCTACCGGCGGTCCCGGCGCGACCGCGAGGCTACGGGCGGCGGTCAGCCCCCGAGGTGCACAGCGAGGCGGCGCGTCGTGACGCCGCTACTTCGTGCAGATGGCATACACCGTGACCTCGGGGTTCTGTGGGTCGCCAGTGAACGTCATCCGGAACCTGTAGGCGTCGGGGGTCTCGCCCGGTTGCGCTGGGACGACAAGGGTTTCTTCCCCTGGGGGTGGGAACGGATTGGGGTTCGGCTTGATCACGCCGGGGCCAGCGAACACGACGTGGTACGTGCCGCCGAAGCCGAGGGAGTCCGGGCGACCCGAGGGCCTCGCCGTAGCCGCCGCCGAGCAGCTGCTCCCCCTCGTTACACCTGGCGGAATTAATCGCGGGTTCCGTGGCCCCCGAGCCCGAAGTGAAAGGCGGGGTGACCTTGGTCCGAACGACCACCGGGCTCCCCAGCACCTCCAGCGTGGACTGATCCACGTCTACGCCGGTGAGGTTGTCGTCCTTCACGTCCTGTGTCTGCACCTGTCCGTCCTTGATGTGCTTGGACTTGACGGAGTTGTTGGCAAGGCCAGCGGCCCAGGCCGTTCCAAGGCCCAGGGCGATGAACAGCGCAGCAAGAGCTACGCATCAGCAGCTCACCGTCCACTCGCGGAACGAATGGTGCGCGCCCTTGACACGCCGCCCGCGCGGTGAGAGGGTCGGTCTAATTGGGGCGGGGGGTCGCTTACTCCGCGAGCCCGGCGGCTTCGAGGGCCTCAGCGTGGTCGGGGATGGTTCTCAATTCTGTCGCTTGGTTCCCGGCAAATGTGACAAGCCACGCCATTGGCTGGTCGAACTCCACGCCGCTAGCGCGGCCCCGGAGGTGGACCGTTCCAAGCGCCAGAAGCCGATCTTTCGCCACATCCCTGAACTCGTCGATAAAGGAGTGCCACTCCTCGAACTGATCATCGATCTCGGCCATCCAGCGCAGCAGGCCGTCGTGGCCGTGATAGGTGGCATTGGTCAGCCCCGAGTGGAACACGAGGTCGTGGTGGACAACCTGGGGGTCAATCTTCCGCTCTCCGGCGTTCCAACGGTCGAACTCCCGGCGGATCAGCTCCTCGCGGTTCTCCTCTGGCATCGCCTACTCCAACAGCCCGGCGCCCTCACCGCCGTAAGCGCGGCCACCCTGGCGCTGGAGGGATCAGCAGTGCACAGCCAGGTGGAAGGGCAGATCGGCAGGGGCAGGGGCGCTGCTTTCGGTCACGACGAACACGGAGTCCGTGGTCCCCGCCGCGCCGGTTACGTTGATGAAACCGCGGTCGCCGATGCCCTCGAAGCCCGGCTGCCCGATCGTCGCCTCGAACGCGCAGTCCGTGATGTTTCGATCGAAGTCCACTGTGGTTGCTCCAACGCCATTGTTGCCCGCAGAGGTGTTGCCCTGCCCACTGCGAACCACACTGGGGGTCGCGTCAACTACAGCCCAGTAGGTCGGTCCGTTGAGGTCCTGATCCTTTACTTGTCCGTTGTCGATGTGCCTGGACTTGACGCTATTTCTTTCCAGAGCCCAGGCGACCCCCCCGGCGAACGCGAGAAAGACGGCCAATGTAGCCATCACGTTGGCGTAGGTCAAACGCGGACGGATACGTGTAAGCAAGGCAGACCTCCCCGTGAGCCCGTGTGCCCGGGAGACCTCGACCGGCCTCCCAAGCTGGTCGAACCGACAATCTCACACCCCGAGGCCGGGGTCAAGCAGGCCGCATCCGCGGGCGGACGCTGAGCTGATGCGCCGTGGCTTACTCCGACAGCCCGGCGGCTTCGAGGGCCTTGTCGCGGTCGGTGTGATGCGTTGCCCGAATCGCCTTTCCTCCCCGAATGGTCCACACCTGCCAGAAGCGATTCTCGACCGTGACTCCACTTGCCTTGCCGCGGCCCCACTGATGGATTCGAGCGACGACCGAATCCCCGGCGTCGATCAGATTCTCGGCCACATAGTCCCACTCCTCGAACGCTCCCACCCAGCTGCGGAAGAAGCTCCTCACAGTGTCGGGGCCTCGACCCTGTGCGGTCCCTGCCATATCAAGAGCTGTCGTCTCCCACTCAATGTCGTCGTCGAGGAACTCGAACAGGGCCTCGGGCCTAGTTCTGGCCTCCGCATACATCCGCGCGACGATCTCCACGTTCTTCTGCGACATCGCCCGCACAGTATCCCCGAGGACGTGGTGGCCTGATGCCCGCCCGCCGCGTCCAGCTCGAGCAGGCCCTCGGCACCGTCGAGCGGGGTCCGCGGCGACGCCCCGAACGCCCGCCAGGTGGCCTCCCACGCGCTCAAAGAGGCCGCCTAGCAAGTGTTTCGGGTTAGGCTCGACAAGCGCTCGGCGATTCACGGCCCGTCATCCCGCGCCCCTTGGCCGGTAGCCGGCCGTACTAACGGGATAGCCCCGGCGCGGATTGGCTCAATCCGAAAAGGGGAGGCCCCACTGATGCAAGCTGAGAGCACGCACGACGCGCTGGAGGCAGGCCGTTTCTGCGCGTTCTCCGACTGGCCGAACCCGGACGTGCCGAGGGTGCCGGCCGGCGTCTACAACATCTGGCGGAACGACGAGTTCGTCTATGCCGGCATTTCGGGTGACCGTGGTCCCCTGTCCCGACCCACAGCCGCACAGGACCGAGGCGAGAACGAGAGCACCGGCGACATGGCGTCGCGGCGTGGACCGACGATATCGGCGGGAGCAACTGGCCGACGCATCGGTAGCAACTGACACCACTGGCCCGCAGATTGGCCCGCAGGCCCTCACGGGTTAGGTCGGCCAGGGCTCCGCACCGGTCCGAAACCGCTCTAGCAAGCCAAAAGAGAAGGCCCCACATCAATGCGGGGCCTTCTCGGGTACAGGGAGGAGAGATATGTGTTTTTTGTCTGTGGGAGGTAGGCCGGGCTAGTAGGCGCCGCGGGGTGCCGTGAACCTCGTTGCCGAGGTCAACGCCGCCTGTGCGATGCCGATGCCGACCAAAAAGACTGATTCCGCCCAGGCGCCCGTCGCGGCGCCGATTGTGAGCCCGGCGGAGATGGCGATGACCGCGAGCGCGTAGTCGAACCCGGCGTGCGCCGATACGGGCACGGCGCGGCGCGGCCCCTCGACCTGAAGCGCGAGGGTCAGCAGCAGCACGCCGAAGGCGACGGAGATGACCGTCGCGGCGGTGCCGAAGCCGAGTACGAACGGGGCGACCATGACGGCCGGCGCCGCGAACACCTCGATCGCGCCGTGCGCGGTGAGTGGGATGCCTCTCGTGAACGTCATCGCAGCGGCAACGATACGAACATACGTGCGCTTCGTGGTGACCGGGATCGTCCTATGTGCCAGGGGCTGCTCGCAACGGTCGTCGTCGTCGCCCTCCTCGCAGGGTCCGGCAGCATCGCTGAAGGCGCTGACGGCCAGAGCTTTAATACGACGGTCAAACTGAAGCGAGGCGCAGCTGACGGTGCGCTGGTGGGACGCGTGAGAAGCCCCGCCCCGGGTTGCGAGCGAGGCCGTCCGCTTCTATTCGTGCCGGAAACCGACGCCTGCGTCACTGGAATCTACGGACCGCGATGGCCGCTTTCGAGTCAGCGTCGCTCTAGTCAGCCCCTGGCTCTCGAGGAAAGTTTCCGAATTGTCGCCCTCCCTCGCGGGATCGGACGCGGTCGAGAGTGCGAGCGGGACCGGACTCGGGTCTTGGTTGAAGTCGTGGACGTGAGCTTTGGGAGCTTCGCTTTCGACGACGGGACTAACACGTTCACTGGCTCCATTCAGTCCGAGGATGGGCGCTGCGAGGACGGCGTCGACACCTACCTGGCATCGATTCGAGTCGACAGAGTTCTTCGAGAGGCAACTCACATCGAGCACGTCGCCGTCAGGCGCTTTCTCGTTCCCGGCGGAGGACGCCGTCCCCAGGGCGTTCGCGGGCAGCAGTGCCCGGCAGTCGTGGACCTGCACCGGATGCGGGCACCACGTTCACCCCACGGCGGGGACGATCTTCGCCAAGTCCTCCACCTCCCTGCGGCTGTGGTTCCACGCCATGTACCTGATGACGAGCACTCGGTGCGGAATCTCCGCGAAGCAGCTAGAGCGCGAGCTAGGTGTGTCCTATCGGACGGCCTGGCGAATGATGAACAAGATTCGCAACGAACTGATGAAGGACGGCACAGAGCCTCTGACGGGCGACGTAGAGGTTGACGAGACTTCGTGGGGTGGCAAGCCTCGCGTCCCGCTAACGCGCTCTGAGGCAGCCGCGTTCCGTGAGAACAAGCTGACCGTCCTCGGCATGGTCGAGCGCGGCGGCAACCTCCGGCTCCGCGTGATCGCCTCTCGGCGTGGCCCAGCCCTTAGTAGAGCGGTGAAGGCCAACGTCAACCCGCAGGCGATCATCTTCACCGACGACTGGCAGGCATACAAGCCGCTGCGCCGGGACTACCTGGACCACCGGATCATCAATCACTCAGCCGGCTCCTATGTCGAGGGCGACGTTCACCCGAACACCATCGAGGGAGCGTTCGGGAACTTCAAGGTCGGCGCTCGCGGTGCCTACCGCAAGATTTCCGAGAAGTGGTTGCAGTCCTACCTGGACGAATACGCCTACCGCTACAACCACCGCAGGGACGTGCGGGGCATGTTCCACGGCCTGCTGGATCGGGCGGCATCGTGACCGAGGTCGAGGCGATCAAGGGCGTCCGTCAAGCCGCGAAGCGCCGTGAGCGGGCCATGAGAGCGCGTGTGGAGGCGACTGACGACCTGCGGCGCTACTGCCTGGCAGCACAGGAGGCGGGAGCCTCAATCAGTCAGATCGCTCGGGAGGGCGGTCTTTCCCGCCAGGGCGTTTACGACCTACTGGCGGAGCGACCTTCTCCATAGCCGCATCGAAGTCGCGGCGCTTTGGCACCGGGATTTCAAGCTCTTTGCGCGTTCTCTGTTTACGTGCCATGCCGGAAGAAGACTGTAGAGCCCTGTGGCATCTGCCCCGATTGCGAAGATTCCACCAACCGACCTATCGAGGCACGTTTCGGGTTCTCTCGACTAGTGCTTCGGCTGGATCGGGGCCGAGTTGCCAAATCACCCGCAAGGGTGCTCTCACGCCAGAGACACTCGGCTTCCGATTCAGGGGTAGCGCCTAGGTCGGTCCCTCTATTTCTCCTTCTGCCCTCGCATCCCTTTCGACGCTCGGGGTGGCGGTACAGAAGTCGTTGTGAATCACGCCCGGCTGTCCTCTCAACCGACGCAAACACCGTAGCGCGGCTGGTCGGATGCCAAAGCAGCGACCTCGAATGACGCTTGCCAGCGCGTTTTCGCTCCTCTGCGATGGAGAGGAGTCGAACCTCTCTTTTTGCTTTCTTCCGGTGGCGGGGCTTGCATCGTCAAGTCTTTTCGGGTCTTGGTTGAGAACGTGCCTGGGCTTCTACACAGATGACATAGGTGTGACCGGGGTCACACGTACGCAAACGACGTGTTTGTTCGTCCGCGACCCGGCCACAGGTACCTTCTGCGCGTGGCACGAAGGCGAATCGACACCCTGTTGGCCGAGCGCGGCCTGGCCGGCTCGCGCACCAGCGCGGCCGAGGCAGTTCGCGCCGGCCACGTTCGAGTCGGTCCCGATGGGCCCCTCGCGATCCGGCCGAGCCAGCTCGTGCCCGAGGGCGCGGAGATCCAGCTCGTCGATGCCCCTCGCTACGTCTCGCGCGGCGGCGTCAAGCTGGCCAACGCCCTCGACTCACTCGGCGTCGACGTTACAGGCTTCGGTTGCCTAGACGCAGGCGCCTCCACCGGCGGCTTCACGGACTGCCTGCTCCAGCGTGGCGCGGCTCGGGTGATCGCGCTCGACGTGGCCTACGGCCAGCTCGACTGGACCCTCCGGGAGGACAGGCGGGTCGCCGTGATCGAGCGGGTGAACGCTCGCGCCGTCGAGGCCTCGAATCTCCCGTTTCGCCCGCAGCTGGCCACCGTTGATGTCTCGTTTATCTCCCTCGCCAAGGTCCTTCCCGCGGTGGCGGGATGCCTCTCAGCGGGCGGCGAGGTGCTCGCGATGGTCAAGCCCCAGTTCGAGCTGGGCCGCGGCCGCGTTGGCAAGGGCGGGGTCGTGCGCTCGGCGGACGACCGCCGGGAGGCGCTCGTATCCGTGGCCGGGGCGGCCTGCGCCGCGGGCCTCGGCGTGCTTGGGTTTGCCTCCTCAGGGCTCCCCGGCCCCAAGGGCAACCAGGAGACCTTCCTCCACTGCCGCCTGGGCGCCGGCGGCGTCACAGACGTCGAGGCTGCGGCGCGGGAGGTGGAGCCGTGAGCGGCCTGAGCGCGATCGTCCTCGCCACGCATACCCACCCCGAGCACACCGCGGAGGCGGTCGGGATCGTGCTCGCCGCCGCGGAGCGCGCCGGTTGCCCGGTCCTCGCCGAGCCCGGCGAACTCGAGAAGCACCCCGGGCTCACCGACCGGCTGCGACCGCTGGCCGAGCTCGATGGTGACCCCGACTTATGCCTGGTGCTCGGTGGCGACGGCTCGATCCTGAGCGCCCTCCGGCGTTGGTCCGGCACCGACGTGCCGGTCCTGGGGATCAACTACGGGACGATCGGCTTCCTGGCGGCGATCGAACGGGATGAGCTCGAGCCCGGGATCGAGCGCGTGATCGCGCGTGAGTTCGACGTGATGGAGCTTCCCGGCCTCGAACTCGGGCTCGACATCGACCGCCCCGTGGGGTTGAACGACGTCTCCTTCACGCGGCGCGCGCACGGGCGTGTCGCCGAGCTCTCCTACAGCCTCGGAGGTGAGGAGCTCGGGCACGTCCGCTGCGACGGGCTGGTAGCTGCGACCCCCGCGGGATCCACCGGCTACAACCTCGCGAACTCCGGACCGATCCTGGCGTGGGGAGTCGAGGGTTACGTGGTGAGCTTCATCTCGCCCCACACGCTCACCGCGCGCGCACTGGTGGCGGCGCCGTCCGACACGCTTCATGTCTCCAACGCGCGCGGCCGTGAGCCGGTGGACATCGCGCTCGACGGAAAGCGGGTGGACGAGCTGGCCAGCGGTGAGGAGGTCGAGATCCGCTTCCGCGACGCGGTCGCGCGGCTGGCTCAGGCCCCCGGCTCGAGTTTCTACCGCCGCATGCGCGAGCGCTTCGGCCGCCTCGCCAAATAGCCCGGCGCGGATCCACGATCCTCACCGGCGCGAATCCGTCGGGCCCCACCGCTACAAGAGGGGGCGTGCTGCACGAGCTGCGGATCGAGAACCTGCTCCTGATCGAGCGCGCCGAGCTCCGGCTCGGGCCCGGGCTGAACGCCATCACGGGCGAGACCGGCGCGGGCAAGACGGTCCTGGCGCACTCGCTGGACCTGCTGATGGGCGGCAGGGCGCGGCCCCAGATCGTCCGCCCGGGCGCCGAGGAGGCCTGGGTCGAGGGCGTATTCGAGATCCCGGAGGGCCTGCTCGAGGACGCCGAGCTCGAGGAGATCCGTGAGCGGGTGCCCGACGGCGCCACCGAGATCACGCTCGGGCGGCGGGTGGGCGCCTCCGGCCGCACGAGCGCGTTCGTGGCTGGACGCAGCGCGTCGGCGGCGGACCTTCAGCTCCTCGGCTCCCGCCTGCTCGCCTTCTACGGCCAGCACGAGCACCGCAAGCTGACGCTGGCCTCGGCCCAGCTCGAGATTCTCGACGGCTTCGCGGGGCCCGAGCACCTGGCACGGCGGCGCGAGTACCGCGACGCCCATCGGGAGGTGCTCGTCCTTGCCGGCGAGTTGGAGGAGCTGCGCGACCGCGAGGGAGCCCGGGAGCGCGACCTTGACCTGCTGCGCTTCGAGCTCTCCGAGATCGAGGCGGCGGCGCCCGAGGCGGACGAGCAGCGCGAGCTGTCGGCCGAACGGGATCGCCTGCGCCACGCCGAGGGCCTGCGCCTCGCGGCGGGCGGGGCGCTGGGGGCGATCCACGGTGTCGACGAGGACGCCGGTGCCGCGATGCTCCTGGCAACGGCGGAGACGGCGCTCGGAGGAGCCGCGGGCGTGGACGAGGAGCTGGACGCGGTTGCCGTCCGGGCTCGAGCGCTGGCCGTCGAGGCCGATGATCTGGCCGCCGAGCTCCGCTCCTACCTCGACAGGATCGAGGCCGAGCCCGTGCGCCTCGAGGTGGTCGAGGAGCGCCTCGGCGCGCTCGATCGCCTCCAGCGCAAGCACGGCGGCTCGGTTGAGGCCGTGCTCGAGCACGCCGAGCGATGCCGGGAGGAGATCGAGCGGCTGGCGAACGCGGGCGAGTTGGCGGAGCAGCTGGAAGCACGCCTCGCCGAGGCCGAGCGGCGCCGCGCGGATCTGGCAGCGACTCTCGGGGCGGCACGCCACGAGGCGGCGCTGGGCCTGGAGAGCCGTGTCGCTGCGGAGCTCGCCGGGCTCGCCATGGAGGGCGCGACACTCGAGGTGATGATCACCGAGCACCCTGATGGCTTCGGGCCGGCTGGCGCCGAGCAGGTTGAGCTCCGAGTGGCCACCAACCCCGGCATGCCGGTCTCGGCGTTGCGCGACGCCGCGTCGGGCGGCGAGCTCTCCCGCGTGATGCTCGCGCTTAGCGGCCTCGGCACGGTGGCGGGCGCGCCGACCCTTGCCTTCGACGAGATCGACGCCGGGATCGGCGGCAACACGGCGCGGGCGGTGGGCGAGCGCCTGAGGGACCTCGCGGCCGGCCGCCAGGTCCTCTGCATTACGCACCTCCCTCAGGTCGCCTCGCTGGCGGCCAGTCACTTCCGCATCACCAAGGGCCTCGCCGATGGAGCGACGCTCGCGCGGGTCGAGCCGGTCGAGGGCGACGAGCTCCTCGCGGAGATCGTGCGGATGCTGGGCGCCGAGCGCGGCGACGCGGCCGCCGAGGGCCACGCGCGCGAGCTGCTCGCCGCCTGATCCGGGCCGCTCGGGCGCGCCGGCCCGGGGTGAGATCCGCCGTTGGCGATAATCGGTGGGTCATGTCCAGCTCCGACAAAGCCCGCCGGCTCCCGCTCTTCAGGCGCAGGCAGGCCGACGACGGTCCACGCCTCGCAGCCTTGCGAGGCCCGGCGCGCCTTGGCCGAAAGACGAAGGCACTCGTAAAGCGTCTTCGGGATGGCGACATCGCGGTGATCGATCATGCCGACCTGGACCGCCTGGCGGCCGAGGATCTGGCGGCGAGCGGGGTCGCTGCTGTCGTGAACGTCGCGCCGTTCTCCACGGGCCGCTACCCGAACGCCGGTCCGCTTCTGCTCGCCAGGGCCGGGGTTCGGCTGGTCGAGGCTCCTGCGGCTCCACTTTTCGAGGAGCTCCGCGACGGGGACGTTGTCGAGCTGAGCGGGGGCGAGGTGCGGCTCGGCGGGAGCGTCCTCGCCTCGGGCGTCGAGCTGACCGCCGCGACCCTGGAGGAGCGGCTCGACGAGCAGCGAGCGCGGATCGACGAGGCGCTGTCGGAGTTCGCCGAGAACACCATCGCCCACGTTCGTGACGAAGGGGAGCTGCTGCTGGGTGCCCTGCCCCTGCCGGAGACCCAAACCGACTTCCGGGACCGCCACGTGCTGATCGTCGTCCGAGGCACGACCTATCGCAAGGACCTGCGGGCGCTGCGGGCCTATATCGACGATGTGCGGCCCGTCCTGGTGGCTGTCGATGGCGGCGCGGACGCGATCCGCGAGGAGGGGTTCAGGCCGGACGTGATCCTCGGGGACATGGATTCTGCCTCCGATGATGCGCTGCATGCCGGCGCCGAGCTGATCGTCCACGCGTACCCGGACGGCCGCGCCCCTGGGCGGGCGCGCCTGCTCGACCTGGGGCTCGAGCACCTCGTCGTCCCAGCGCCGGCCACCAGCCAGGATGTCGCGATGCTGCTCGCCCATGAGAAGGGCGCCGCCCTGATCGTCGCCGTCGGAGCGCACTTCAACCTCACGGAGTTCCTCGACAAGAACCGCGCTGGGATGTCATCCACGTTCCTCACTCGGCTGCGCGTGGGGGAGACGCTGGTGGACGCGAAGGGGGTCTCGAGCCTCTACAACCCGGGCATCGCGGGTAGCCAGGTTGCACTGTTCGTCGCCGCCGCGTTGATCCTGACCGTGATCGTGGTCCTGTCTTTGCCCGAGCTGAGCAACCTCGTCGAGCTGCTCTGGCTGAAGCTCAAGGTCCTCCTCGGCATCTAGGCGAACGATTCCATGGGTTACTCGTCGCGCTACCACGTCGCCTCGCTCGCAGCGGTGTTCATCGCCCTTGCGATCGGGATCCTGATCGGGGCCGCGTTCGGGTCCGACGTTCTCGACGACGTCGGCCGGGACCTCGAGAAGAGCCTCGAGGGCGACCTCGACGAGGCCAACACCGAGATCGCTTCGCTCGAGGGCGAGATAGCCCAGCAGCAGCGGTTCGCCGAGACCGTCTACCCGCCGCTGGCCACGGCCACCCTGGCGAAACGCGAGATCGCCCTGGTCGCGTTCGGCGGGCGCCCGGACGCCATCCGCGCGGACCTGGCCGACGCGCTCGCCCCGACGGGCGCGGAGGTGACCCAGCTCGCGGTGGTTCGGGAGCCGCCCGACGTGCCCGCACTGGCGGAGCTCACCGGCGGCCGGAGGGCCGAGGGCGCCGAACGAGAGCGGCAGCGCGCGGCAGGCGCAGTCCGGCGGGCGGGCGCCGGCCTCGTGGAGGGGAATGCCTTCTACGACCGGGCTCGCGAGGCGCTGCTCTTGTCGTTCAGCGGAGCCCCGGGGAGAGTCGACGGTGTCGTCGTGGCGCGGGCCCGGCCCGAGTTGGACGGCCCTGAGCAGGCGGCGTCGGAGGACCTCGAGAGAAACCTCATCGCCGGCCTGACGGCGCCGGGGGTGCCGGTGGTCGGCGTTGAACGCAGCGGTGCCGACCCGCCTTCGGTCGGGTTCTTCGACTCACTCGGCCTGACGACGGTGAACAACGTGGAAGCCGTGGCCGGACAGGTCGCGCTTGTCTATGCGCTGCGGGGCGCGCAGGGGAGCTTCGGTGTGGGGGAGGACGCGGACGAGCTGCTGCCGGGCCTGCTGCGACGCCCCGGCAGGTCCAACACGCCGTGATCAGCGGCCTGCTGGTCTCGGGCGCCGTTGCGGCCCTGGTCGCCGGGCGGTGGATCGATGACATGGCGCGCGCCGGGCTGGTGCGCGAGAACTACCGCGGCGTTGATCCCGCGTTTCCGGCCGGAGCGGTGCTGATCGCGTGTTCGCTTGTGGCGCTCGCGCCGCTTGCGGTCCTCGACGATCGTGCGGACCTGGATCTGCTCGACCCCGAGCTTCGCCGCTGGGCGACCTACATCCTCGGCGTCGCGTTCCTCGGCCTGCTGGACGACGCGCTGGGCCGCGGCGCGGCGGCCGACACCGCCCGGGGGTGGAGGGGTCACGCGAGGGCGGTGTTGGACGGCCGCTTCTCGACGGGGGCGATCAAGGCGGTGGGCGCTCTGGCGCTGGCCGCCTACGCGGTCTCGGGCCGCGGCAGGGAGGGCATCGACTACGTCGCCGACCTTGCCCTGCTCCTGCTGGCGACGAACCTGTTCAACCTCCTGGACCTCCGGCCCGGACGGGTAGAGAAGGCCTTCATCCTGCTGCTCGCAGGCCTCTGCCTGGGTGCGTGGTCAACCGTGCCGATCGAGCTTCTCGGCCTCTTCATCGGCCCGGTCGTCGTCGGTGCCTGGTTCACGCTGCGCGAGCGGGCGATGCTCGGCGATACCGGCTCGAACCTGGTTGGGGCGCTCGCCGGGATTGCGATGCTGGTCACCCTCGGTGGCGACGCTCGGCTGGTCGCCCTGGCGGTCATCGCCGCGCTGACGATCTATGGGGAGTTTCGGTCGATCTCGTCGTTCGTCGATCGCTTTCCGCCACTGCGCCGACTAGACTCGCTCGGCAGACGTGAATGAGGGTTTGACGAAGCGATGAAGCCGGGCGAGACGCGCTTCATCTTCGTCACCGGCGGAGTTGTCTCCTCGCTGGGCAAGGGGATCGCCGCGGCATCCATCGGCCGCCTGCTCGTATCCCGCGGCTTCCGGGTCCAGCTCCAGAAGTTCGATCCCTACATCAACGTGGATCCCGGGACGATGAGCCCGTTCCAGCATGGCGAGGTGTTCGTCACCGAGGACGGCGCCGAGACCGACCTCGACCTTGGCCACTACGAGCGCTTCACGGACGAGAACACCTCGCGCGCCTCCAACGTCACCGCGGGGGCCGTCTACAACTCCGTCATCCGGCGCGAGCGGCGGGGCGACTACCTCGGCGCGACCGTGCAGGTGATCCCGCACATCACCGACGAGATCAAGCAGCGGATCCTGATCGTCGCCGAGTCCCAGGCGGTGGATTTCGTGATCACGGAGATCGGCGGGACCGTGGGGGACATCGAGTCCCTTCCGTTCCTGGAGGCGATCCGCCAGCTCTACTCCGAGCTCGGGCCGAAGCGCTGCATGTTCCTGCACCTCACGCTCGTCCCCTATATCGGGCACGCGGGCGAGATGAAGACGAAGCCGACCCAGCACTCGGTCAACGAGCTGCGCCGGATCGGCATCCAGCCGCACGCACTCGTCTGCCGCTCCGACCGCGGGCTCGATCGGGAGATCCGCAAGAAGATCGCGCTGTTCGCCAGCGTTCCGGAGGAGGCGGTGATCTCCGCCCGCGACGTCGACAACATCTACAAGGTGCCGTTGGTGCTGAGGGCCGAGGGCGTCGACGACCTCGTGCTCGACCACTTCGGGATCGACGCCGGCCCGCCCGACATGGCCGAGTGGGAGGAGTTGGTCCGCCGCGCCGACGAGCGCGAGGGCACCGCCCGCATCGCGCTGGTCGGCAAGTACGTCCAGCTCGAGGACGCCTACAAGTCGGTGATCGAGGCCCTCCATCACGGCGGCTACAAGCACGGGATCAACGTCGAGGTCAAGCTCGTCAACTCCGAGGACATCGATGTCGAGAGCCTCGAGCGCGCCGACGGGATCCTGATCCCGGGCGGGTTCGGCGAGCGGGGAATCGAGGGCAAGATCGAGGCCGCCCGGATCGCGCGCGAGAAGGGCATCCCGTACCTGGGCATCTGCCTGGGGATGCAGATCGCGGTGGCCGAGTTCGCGCGGCACGTCGCGGGCATGGACGGCGCGAACTCCACCGAGTTCGACCCCGAGACACCCTTCCCCGTCGTCGATCTCCTGCCCGAGCAGAAGGAGGTCTCCGACATGGGCGGGACGATGCGCCTGGGCGCCGATCCCGTGAAGGTCCACGAGGGCACGAGGGCGCGCGAGATCTTCGGCGAGGCCGTGATCTACAAGCGCCACCGCCACCGATTCGAGGTCAACAACCAGCTTCGCCGGCGCCTCGAGGACGAGGGGCTCGTCGCGGGCGGCACCTCCCCGGACGAGCGTCTGGTCGAGATGATCGAGCTCCCCGACCACCCGTTCTTCGTCGCCTCGCAGTTCCACCCCGAGTTCAACTCGCGCCCGACACGGCCTGAGCCGCTGTTCCGCGATTTCGTGGGGGCAGCCGCGGAGCTGGCGCGAGGGCGGGACCCGGAGGCGGAGGCGGAGATCGCTGACGCCGAGTCCGTCGCCTCCGACGACGTGAGCGTCGAGCGCCGGACGTAGCGCTCCCGCCCGGGCCTAGACTGCTGTTCCATGGATCTGGATGCGTATCGCCGCGAGTCCCGCGCAAACTGGGATCGCATCTCTGGCAATTGGCACAGCGAGCGCGAGTACCTGTGGAAGAGCTCGCGACAGGTCTCCGAGGCCCTCGTCGAGGCCGTCGATCCGCAGCCCGGTCAGACGATCCTGGATGTCGCGGCGGGGACTGGTGACACCGGCTTCCTCGCCGCCGAACGGGTGGGCGAGGGCGGCAGGCTGATCTCCACCGATTTCTCGTCCGGCATGGTGGAGAAGGCACAGCAGGTGTCGTCCGAGCGCGGGCTGGCCAACGTCGAGCACAGGGTGCTGGACGCCGAGCGGATGGATCTCGAGGACGACTCGGTCGACGGCGTCGTCTCTCGCTTCGGCTACATGCTGATGGCCGACCCGGCGAAGGCCCTCGGAGAGACCAAGCGCGTGCTGCGAGACGGTGGCAGGCTGGCGTTTGCGGTCTGGGCGAGTCCCGACAAGAACCTCTGGGCCGCGATCCCGGCGATGGAGCTGGTCTCTAGAGGGCATGTGACGCCGCCGGAGCCGGGGGGCCCAGGCATCTTCGCGATGGGAGAGCCGGAGCGGATCCGCGAGCTGGTCACGGCGGGTGGACTGGCCGAGCCTGAGATCGAGCAGATCACCATCCACTGGGAGTATCCGGACGCGGAGTTCCACTGGGGCATAACCATGAAGCTGGCCGGCCCGCTATCGGAGATGATCAACGGCCTCGACGACGACGAGCGCGAGTCTGTGCGCCTCGCGGTCAAGGAGAAGATCGACGGCCTGATCGCCGAGGGCGGCGCCACGGGTCTCGCCCACGTCGTCACCACCTCCTGACCATCTAGCCTCCGGCGGGATGTCGGCGGAGGAACTTGCGAGAGAGGTGTGGCGCCGGTGGAACGAGGGCGAGCGCGACCCAGACCCCGCGCTGTTCACCGAGGACATCGAGATCCACTCCGCCCTGGCCCAGGCTGTCTACAAGGGCTACGACGGAGTCGCGGCCTGGACGGCTGAAATCGACGAGCAGTTCGAGCAGTGGGAGCTCGGCATCGAGGGTTTCGACGAGCTGGGTCCGGACCGGGTGGTGGCGCACGGCTGGATCAAGCTCCGAGGCCGGGGGAGTGGCCTGGAGATGAAACAGGGGGCGAGCTGGCTCGTCGCCGCCCGCGATGGCAGGATCGCCAGCGTCCGGAACTACGTCGGGGCAGACTCCGCCGCCGCCGCGGCCGCCGCCGGCGAGGGGGCTGGGCCTTGAGCGATCAACGCATGCTCGACCGGTTCGTCCGGTTGTGTGAGCTTGCGAGCCCGACCGGAGATGAGCGGGCCGTCGCCGACGACCTGCTCGCCGAGCTGCGGGCGCTCGGCGTCGAGGTCTCGGAGGACAACACGGCTGAGGCTGCCCGCGCGGGCTCGGGCAATCTGATCGCGCGGCTGCCGGGGCGCGGGGAGGGATGGGTGATGTTCTGCGCGCATATGGACACCGTTCCGCATGACGGTGCGGTGCGGGTTGTCAGCGACAACGGGGCCTTCCGCTCCGCCGGCGAGACCATCCTCGGTGCCGACAACAAGGCGGCGGTGACGGTGCTGATGGAGCTGGCCGCACGCCACCGGGCCGAGCCGGCGGCGACGGGAATCGAGCTGGTGTTCACGACGGCCGAGGAGGACGGTCTGCGGGGCGCCAAGGAGGTCGACCTAGAATCGCTGCGGGCGCCGTACGGGTACGTGCTCGACCACGCCTCCCCCATAGGCGAGGTAATCACCGCGGCGCCAACGTACAAGCGGCTGCTCGCGGGGTTCGAGGGCCTCGAGGCGCATGCAGGGATCCGCCCGGAGGACGGCCGCAGCGCGATCGCCGCCGCCGCGGCTGCGGTCAACGCCATGGACCTGGGCCGCCTGGATCATGAGACCACCGCGAACGTGGGGATCGTCCGCGGTGGCACCGCGTCCAACGTGGTCCCGGGCAGGTGCATGGTGGACGGGGAGGCGCGCTCGATCGACGATGCGAAGGCGAGCGACGCCGTCGCAGCGATGGTGGACGCGTGCACGTGGGCTGCGACCGAGCACGGCTGCGACGTGGACGTGGACGTGCGCGAGATGTTCCGTGGCTACCGGCTCGCGTCGAGCGCGGAGAGCGTGCGGATCGCCAAGGCGGCGCTCCAGCATTGCGGGCACGAGCCGGTGGAGACCACCACCGGGGGCGGCAGCGACGCGAACGCCCTCGTCCCGAGGGGGTTCGAATGCGTGCTCCTGGCCAACGGCACCGAGGCGAACCACACGCCGGAGGAGAGCGTGGCGGCGGAGCGGATCGTGGAGATGCTCGCGATCTGCGAGGCGATCGTCGATATGGCCGGCGCTGATGCTGAAGCTCCGTAGGGGCGTCGTCGTGGAGGCGGACCCCCTCACCGTGGATGTCGGAGGGGAGCGGCGGCCGGCCTGGGCCGATGAGGGGCTAGTCGGACCCGTCCAATCCGGGGACGAGGTCGTGGTGAACGTGGAGGCGCTCGACCTCGGGCTGGGGTCGGGCGGCTTCGACGTGGTGCACGTGAACCTCACGCGCGGCCTCGACGCGGAGGGTGCGACGGGTCCGCACGTGATGAAGCTCAACTACTCCTCGCTCCAGCATCCCATTGAGCCCGTCGAGGAGGGTGCGACGACCGACGCCACGCCCCCGGTGCTCGTGATCCCGCTCCACGGCCATCTGGCCCCGGCGGCATGGGCAGCCAGCCAGCTCGAGCCCGGCCTCACAATCGGCTTCGTCCAGGGTGGCGGCGCTGCTCTCCCGGGGTCGCTCTCCCGGGATGTCAGTGACCTGCGGGAGGGGTCGCTGCTCGCCGGCCACGTGACCGCCGGGGCAGCGTACGGTGGCGAGCACGAGGCGATAAGCCTCGCCGGGGGGGTCGACGCAGCGGCCCGCTCACTCGGCTGGGACGCGGTGATAGTCGGCCCAGGGCCGGGCATCCTCGGCTCGGACAGCCGGCTCGGCCACGGCGGGATGGCCATGCTCGAGGGGGCGCACGCGGCGCTCGCGCTCGGTCTGCCGACGCTGGTCGCTCCGCGCCTGTCGAGCGCCGACCCCAGGCCGCGCCATCGGGGGCTCAGTCATCACTCGAGGACCGTCCTGGAGATGTTGCTCGGCACGGTTCGGGTGCCCGTCCCGGAGGCCTCGCTGGCCGGCTGGCCCATGCCCGAGGGCGGGGCGCCGGGCGGCGGGTCTCCCCAGGCGGCGCTCGACGACTTGATCGAGATCTGCGGCGGCCGCCACGACATCGCTGTCGAGGAGATCGACCTGCCGGGCTACGCGAGCAGCGGCCTGCCGACGGCGACGATGGGGCGTTCGCTGGAGGAGGACCCGCTCTTCTTCGCGGCGCCGCTGGCAGCCGGGCGCGCGCTGGCCGCTCAGATCAGGGAGGGTTTGGAGTGATGAGCGAGGCCGCAGGGAGTTTCCAGGGGGAGGGCGACGTCGAGATCCGTTACCGCGCGTGGCCGGCATCGGGTGTGGCCCGCGCCGCGGTCGTGATCTCGCACGGCGGCGGCGAGCACTGCGGCCGGTACGAACACGTGGCTGCCCGGCTCGTGGCCGCCGGGTACCCCGTCTGGGCGCTCGATCACCGCGGGCACGGCCTGTCGGGTGGTGAGCGGATGCGGTTCTCGTCGGTGGCGCCGATGGCGGCCGATTTGCGCACGATGGTTGGGATCGCCGCTGCCGAGGTGCCCGAGCGCAGGCCATTCCTGCTCGCGCACAGCATGGGCGCCGCGATCGGGCTCGACTACGCGTGCGATCACCAGGACGAGCTCTCCGGGCTGGTGCTGAGTGGCGCCCTCGCGGCGCTCGATCAGAAGACCCCGGTGCGACTCGCCGCCCGCGCGATGGCGAGGGTCGCGCCCGGGCGAGGGATCTTCAGGGTGGATCCCGAGACGGTCAGTCGCGACCCGGCCGTGGTCGCCGGCTACGACGCCGATCCGCTCAATTTCCACGGCTCGTTTCCTGCCGAGTCGATCGTCTCGCTCGAGCGGGTCGGCATGACGTTCCCCAAACGACTGCCCTCGCTCACGCTCCCGCTGCTGATCCTGCACGGCGCCGACGACAAGCTAACGTCGCCGAGCGGCAGCAGGCTGGTGGACGAACTCGCCAGCTCCCACGACAAGACCCTGCGGATGTATCCGGGACTGCGGCACGAGATCCTGAACGAGCCGGAGCGGGAGGCGATCCTCGACGAGATCGTGGCCTGGCTCATCGAGCGCAGCTAGTCGCGTAGTAGGCGGACTCGCACGCACGGCTGCGTGCAGGGGCAGGGAGGCCGGGGCCCGGCCAGAACATCCCCGCCATGGCGATCGCGGTCCGGCCCCCAGAGACGAAGCCCAAGATCGAGCCGCGCTTCGAAGCGCTCGTCCTCGACTTCCTCGCGTACCTCGAGTTCGAGCGCGGGCTGGCGCGCAACACGCTGGAGGCCTACCGGACCGACCTGCTGCAGTACGGGACGTTCCTCGCGACCCGTGGGCGGGGTGCAACCGAGGCCGACCGGGGCGACGTGGCGGACTTCCTGGCCGACCTCGCGACGGGGCGGCCCAACGGCGACGGCGCCAAGCACCCACCCTGCTCACCGGCGACAATCAACCGCAAGACCGCCGCCCTGCGCTCCTTCCATCGCCATCTGCGCCGGGAGGAGCTCATCGCGGACGACCCCACCGCCTCGCTCAGCCCGCCGGCGCGAAGCCGAAAGCTTCCCCACGTCCTCTCCTACGCGGAGGTCAAGCGCCTTCTTGACAGCGCCTCGGGGGCGGATCCGATCGCCCTGCGCGACCGGGCCCTGCTGGAGCTCATGTACGGATGCGGGCTGAGGGCTTCGGAGGCGGTGGGGCTCGAGGTGACGGACCTCGACCTGCGGCGCGGGTTCGTGCGGCCCCGGGGCAAGGGGTCGAAGGAGCGGATGGTGCCCGTCGGGAGGGAGGCCGCCGCCGCGGCCTCCAGGTACCTTCGGTCGGGCCGGCCGGACCTGGTCGGCTCCAAGCCCGAGGGCAAGCTCTTCGTGAACTTCCGAGGCGGCTCGCTGACGCGCCAGGGCCTCTACAAGATCATCCAGCGACACGCGAAGGAGGTCGGGCTCGAGGGCAAGATGAGCCCGCACACGCTGCGGCACTCCTTCGCGACGCATCTGCTCTCGGGCGGCTGCGACCTGCGCTCCGTCCAGGAGATGCTCGGCCACGCCGACGTCTCGACCACGCAGCTCTACACGCACCTCTCCGGCGAGCGGATCAAGGAGGTCTACTTCAAGGCCCACCCGCGCGCCGTCGCCGACTGACGCTCACCCGCGGTGATCGGCGGCGGCAGCGACCCGGGTGGGGCGCCGGCGGCTAACGTCTCGCGCGATGCCCGAGCTTCCCGAGGTCGAGACGATTCGGCGCCAGCTCGCGCCCGAGGTGCAGGGCAAACGGATCACCGGCGTCGAGGTGCTGGACGAGCGGTGGACCAGGCCGGATCCGCCGCGGGCGCTGGAGGAGGTGGTGGCCGGGCGCATGATCCGCTCCGTGGACCGCCGCGGCAAGTACCTGATCTTGCGCCTTGACGGCGGATGGGCGCTCGTGATGCACCTGCGGATGACCGGCAACCTGCTGCTGCGCGACGCCGATGCCCCCGCCGGCGCCGCAGTCGACCTCATGCACGCCGACCGGCTCGGCCCGCAGCGGCTCTACGAGTCCGAGCCGCAGCTGCGCTTCCTCCGTGCACGGCTCGAACTGGACGACGGCTCCGAGCTGCTGTTCACCGACGCTCGGAGGTTCGGGCACGCCGTTGCGCTGAGAGGCGCAGAGCTCGACGCTTACTTCGCCGGGAGGCTCGGCATCGAGCCGCTCTCGGGGGACCTGACGCCGGAGGCTCTGCTCGAGCTGGCAGTGGGGAGGACGGGGCCGCTGAAGTCGTTCCTGCTGGCGCAGGACCGGGTCGCCGGGATCGGGAACATCTACGCCGACGAGGCACTTCACCGCGCCGAGCTCCACCCGCTCTCGCCTGCTGGATCGATGCGGATCGAGCACTCCACTGCCCTTGCGGAGGCGATCGTCGAGACGCTTGAGCTGGCCCTCGACAACGGCGGATCTTCGATCGATGACTATCGCGACGCCCGGGGTGAGCGGGGCTCGATGCAGGACGAGTTCCTGGTCCACACCCGGGAGGGGGAGGAGTGCCCCCGATGCGGCGAGGAGATCAGGCGCGTCGTCGTGGGCGGTCGCTCGACGTACTTCTGCCCGGGCTGCCAGACCCGGCTGCGGCGCCGGAGGCGGGCTCGCCGGTGAGCGCGATTCCTCCTCCCGCGGGGTTTAGGATCGGGCATTGGAGCGATCCCGTCGGGCGCACCGGGTGCACGGTCGTGATCGCCCCGGAGGGGGCGCGCGGCGGTGTGGATGTCCGGGGCGGCGGCCCGGGCACGCGCGAGACCGATGTCGTGAGCCCGTTCGCCGGAACCGATCGCGTCAGCGCCGTCGCCTTCGCGGGCGGCAGCGCCTACGGGTTGGCGGCCGCCGACGGTGTCATGCGCTGGCTCGAGGAGCACGGGATCGGCTATCCGACACCGGCCGGGCTCGTCCCGATCGTGCCGGCCGCGATCGTCTACGACCTCGCCGAGGGCGACGCAGCGGCGCGGCCGGGCGCCGAGGCGGGATACGCCGCGTGTGAGGCGGCTCTCGAGGGCGTCCCCGAGCGGGGCATCCTCGGCGCCGGATCCGGGACGGCTGCCAGCAAGCTGCTGGGCCGCGAGCGGGCGGTGCCTTCGGGCATCGGCTACGCGGCGGCGCACGGCGCGCGCGGGACGACCGTGGCGGCGCTGGCGGTTGCAAACCCGTTCGGGGATGTCCTCGGCGAGGACGGACGGCCTATCGCCCTCGCCCGCTCCGAGGACGGCGTCGCGGTGCGAACCGCGGAGGTGATCGCAGCGATGGAGGAGCCGCCCGACCCCTTCAAGCTCCAACCCGGCAATACGACCCTCGTATGCGTGATGACGGATGCCGCCCTCGACAAGGCGGCGTGCACCCGGGTTGCGCGCTCCGCGTCGGCCGGGGTAGCTCGCGCGGTCGAGCCGGTCTTCTCCGACGTCGACGGGGACGTCGTCTTCTGCATCGCCTCCGGGACGGGGGAGGCGGCCGACCGCTTCACCGTCCTGCAGGCGCAGACGATCGCCGCAACCGTCACGGCCGAAGCGATCCGCGACGCCGTCGTTCCCCGCTAACCCGCGAAGTGTCCTGTTCTACCGGGACACCGTCCCGGTCAGGCAGGACGCTTCGGGGGGCGGGGGGCGTCCGGCCGGGGCATCATCCTCCAGGGGGTGCCGGGCTCGCTCAAGACGGAGGCGGTCGTGCTGCGCTCGATTCGCTACGGGGAGGCCGATCGCGTGCTGCACCTGTACTCGAGGACGCGGGGGCGGATGAACGCGATCGCGAAGGGGGCGCGGCGTCCGCGCTCGCGCTTCGGCGGTCGGCTCGAGCCCTTCTTCCGACTCGACCTGGTGCTCCACGAGGGACGGGGCGAGCTGGCCACCGTGACCGCCGCGCACACCGTGGCGGCGCACGCCAAGCTGCGCGAGAGCGGGCCGGCCCTGGGCGCCGCCGCGCGGGCGTGCGACTCGATGCTGCGGCTGCTCGACTCCAGCGAGGCGAACCCGGCCGCCTACAACCTTCTGTGCAGGTACCTGGCGCTGCTCGATGGCGATGAGCCGCCGAGCGGCCGCTCGCCGGCCATCCCGGACATCGACGGCGCCGCGGGCCACGCGACGGCGTTGGCGTTCCGCCTGAAGCTGGCCCTCGCGGCTGGCTTTTCGCCGGAGCTCGGTTCGTGCGCCCGGTGCGGAGAGGGGGATGGGCTCACGGGCTTCTCGGCGGATGCCGGCGGGGTGGTGTGCGCCGCCTGCGAACGAGGGGGGTTCGAGCTCTCCGAGGAGGCGCACTCGTTCATGGTCGAGGCGATCGGCAGCCCGCTCGCCAGCGCTCCGCCGAGCTCGCCGCGAGCGCTCCGCCAGGCCGAACGGGCGGTCACCGAGACGCTCGAGCACCACGCCCACGTGCACCTGCGCGCCGCGGCGTAGGCCGGCACTCCATCATGTGCGGGTGAGCGTGGAGCCCGTCAGCGAGCCGGAAGCCGAGCACGAGGGGCCTCGAGACCTCGCCGAGGCGCTGGGCGGGGCCCATGGGCTCGCCGACTCGAGCCTGCCCGGGCTGGGCTTCGTGCTCGCCTACACGATCAGCGGCAACGAGCTCCAGCCGTCGATCATCTCGGCGCTCGCCGTCGCCCTCGCGCTCACCCTGGTGCGCCTCCTGCGCAAGGAGACGCTCCAGTTCGCGTTCGCCGGGCTGGTCGGCGTCGGGATCGCCGCGTTCATCGCGAGCAGGACCGGGCGGGCCGAGGACTTCTTCCTGCCCGGGCTGCTCTTCAACGCGGGCTACGCCCTCGCCTATGCGATTTCGATCTGGGTGCGCTGGCCGCTGATCGGCGTGATCGCTGGGCCGCTGGTGGGGGAGGGCATGGAATGGCGCGAGGACCCGGATCGGGTGGCGGTGCACTCGCGGGCGAGCTGGATCTGGGTTGGCGTGTTCGTGCTCCGGCTGGCGGTGCAGCTGCCGCTGTACCTGGCCGGGTCGGTGGTCGCCCTCGGGATCGCCAAGGCCGCGATGGGCGTGCCGATCTTCATCGTCGCGATCTGGGTGACGTACCTGGTGCTCAAGGAAGGTGGGGAGATCGGCCACCATGACCAACCCCGGGAGGAGCCGGCCGGCTAGCTGCGGCGGTGCCGGTACAGGCGCTCGGTGATCCGCAGCTGAAGTGATCTCGGGGTGGGGGCCGATGCGCGCAGGAGCCAGCGGACGACGCGCCCGGGGATGACCGAACGCGATCCGCGGTCGTATGCCCGCAGCGCCTCGCGAACGCACTGCTCGGCGGAGATCTCTCCGGGCACGACCCCGACGCTCTTAACCCCCGCCACCTCCTGCCACCCGGTCGGCACGGGGCCGGGGTTGACGGCGAGTACGCGGGCGCCGGTGACGAGCGCGACGCCGGGGTTGGGGGGAGAGCCTGCCACCCGTGCAGCCTATTCTCAGCGAGACGTGGAGGAATCTGCCCGAAAAGATGCATTGCCCCTGCCCGAGCGGGTGCGGGGTTGGGAGGCGGAGTACCTCTGGCAGCGCGGGATGCCCTCATACCCGGCGCGCCGGCGCGAGGCCGAGCCCGACAGCGACCTGCGGACCCCCTTTCAGCTCGACCGGGATCGGATCGTCCACTCGAAGGCGTTCCGCCGGCTCAAGCACAAAACTCAGGTGTTCATCGCGCCGGAGGGCGACCATTACCGGACCCGCCTCACCCACACGCTCGAGACCTGCGGCATCGCGAGGACGGTGGCGCGGGCGCTGGGGCTCAACGAGGATCTGACCGAGGCGATCGGATACGGCCATGACCTGGGTCACCCGCCCTTCGGGCACATCGGCGAGGAGGTGCTCGACGAGGCGCTCAAGGAGCATGCGGGCCGCGGGTTCAAGCACAACCGGCACTCGCTGCGGGTCGTGGATGTGCTCGAGCGCGACGGCCAGGGCCTGAACCTCACCGAGGCGGTGCGCGACGGGATCCTGCACCACACCGGCTCCGAGCAGCCGCTCACGCTGGAAGGGCGCGTCGTGCGACTCGTGGACCGTGTGGCGTACATCAACCACGACATCGACGATGCGATCCGCGCCGGGATCCTGTCCCCCGCCGATCTGCCGGAGGAGGAGATCCGGCTTCTGGGGCCGACCGGTTCGGAGCGGATCGACACGCTGGTGCGCGACCTGGTGGATGTCTCGCGCGAGGCCGGCGACATCAAGCAGAGCGATGAGGTGGGGATGGCGATGCTTCGGCTGCGGAAGTTCATGTTCGAGCGGGTCTACCTCGGCTCGGAGGCGCGCTCGGAGCACGAGCGGGTTCGGCGCACGCTCACCGGCCTGTTCGAGCACTATCTGGCGCATCCCGGGGACGTACCGGAGGCCGCGCCCGGAGTGGACGACGTGCAGCGCATCACCGACTGGATCGCGGGGATGACCGACCGTTTCTGCATCGCGACGTTTCGGCGGCTGGCGCTGCCGGAGGAATCGCGCCTGTAGGGCGCGGCGCTCGGGGCTAGGCTCGGTTCGTGGCGCGGTTCACCCAGGGGAGCATCGAGCGGGTCAAGGAATCGACCGACATCGTCGAGGTGGTCTCGGCGTACACGGACCTGCGCCGGGCCGGGCAGCGGTTCACCGGCCTGTGCCCATTCCACGACGAGCGCTCGCCGTCGTTCTCGGTGAACGCGGCGGAGAAGCTCTACCACTGCTTCGGATGCGGCGTTGGCGGCGACGTATTCAAGTTCGTCGAGGAGAAGGAGGGATTGGCGTTCGGCGAGGCGGTCGAGGCGCTGGCCGAGCGCTATGGGGTGGAGGTCGAGCGCGAGGAGGAGGACCCGCGGGCCGAGGAACGGCGAAAGCAGCGGGCGCGGCTGGGTGAGCTGTTGGAGCGGACGTCCGCGTTCTACGCGCAGTTCCTCTGGGAGGCGGTCGAGGCAGGGAAGGCGCGCGACTACCTGGCGGGGCGGGGGCTGGGGGATGAGGTGCTGCGCGAGTTCGGCGTGGGATACGCCCCGAGCGCCTGGGACACGGTGCTCAAGCGGGGGCAGAGCGCCGGATACTCGCTCGCCGAGCTGAAGGGCGCGGGCCTGCTGGTGGAGAACAAGCGGGGCAACCCCTACGACCGGTTCCGCTCGCGGATCGTGTTCCCCGTCCGGGACGCGCGCGGGCGCGTTCAGGGGTTTGGAGCGCGGGCGATGACGCCCGATCAGAAGCCGAAGTACCTGAACTCGCCGGAGGGTGAGCTGTACAGGAAGAGCAGGACCCTCTATGCGATCGAACGGGCCCGGCCCGCGATCGCGAAGGCGGGGCGCGCGGTGGTGGTTGAGGGCTATACCGACGTGCTGGCGCTCCACCAGGCGGGCATCGGTGAGACCGTGGCGGTGATGGGCACGGCGATCACGCCCGAGCAGGTGCAGCTCCTCGCCGCGCACACCGAGGAGGTGGTGCTGGCCCTGGACGCGGATGCGGCGGGCCGGGAGGCGATGCTTCGCGCCCAGCGGGTGGCGTCCGGAAAGCGGGTCCGCCTGCGGGTGGCCGGGATGAAGGCGGGGGAGGACCCCGCTGACACCCTGGCCGGAAAGGGGCCGGGGAGCGATGCCGCGGATGAGTTCCGGGGGTTGGTGGAGAAGGCCGACGACCTGCCCGTGTTCCACGCGCGGATGCTGCTCGGGGATGCGGATCTCAGCTCGCCGGCGGGCCGGGACAGGGCTTTGGATGAGGTCGTGCCCGTGCTGAGCGCGATGCCCGAGTCGATCACGCGCGAGGAGCTGGAGCGGGAGGTGGCATCCCGGTTGGAGGCCGATCCCGGGCTGGTGCGCCGCCGGGTGGCGGGGCATCGCCAGGCGCCAGCGGCACCGCCCAGGCGGACGGAGATCGTTGAGGGCGACCCCGGCCCCGAGGAGGGCGGGGGCTCTGCGCCGTCGAAGCCTGCGGCACGGCCCTTGAACGCGCGCGAGCGGCGGGAGCGCTCGCTGTTGCAAATGGCGATCGCGATGCCCTCCGACGGCGCCCCGGTGCTGGAGCGCCTGACGCCGGCGCACCTGTCCTCCGGCGAGATGATCAGGGCGCGCGACTGGCTCGTCGCGCACCTGGAGGCGCCTCTCGACGGCATCCCGCACGACGACGAGGCGTTCGTCGCGCTGGTGACCCAGCTGGTGATGGATTCCGAACGCGAGCCGGCGAACAGAGGCGCCATGGAGCTCAACCTGCTGTGGCTCGAGCGGGCGATGGTGGAGTCCGAGCTGACGGCCGCGACCGCCAACGGGGGGGACCCCCCGGTCGAGCTCCAAAAGCGTCACGGCGAGCTCTCCGAGGAGATCGCCAGCTTCGACCCGGAGCGATAGGGGCGAACACACGTTCGCTTTACCGTCCGACCCCAGCGGGAGAGTCCCGGCATGGATCGGGATCTGCTCAAGCGT
Organism: uncultured Solirubrobacterales bacterium; assembly: GCA_963807385.1. Lineage (GTDB taxonomy): Bacteria > Actinomycetota > Thermoleophilia > Solirubrobacterales > 70-9 > JBDTSW01. The sequence goes on along the minus strand of CAWEBQ010000002.1, from coordinate 709,318 downwards.
TATCTGGGTGAGGGCTTGTCGCTCATTGACATCGGAGCGCTCACCAATCGCGATCCGTCAACGGTCGGCTATTGGGTCGCGAAGTACGGCCTCGAGGCCAACGGGAAGGCGAAGCGCGCGAACACGTCGAGGAGGCGCTGGCCAACGGAGCCCGAACCCTCACGGGCACATGCAAGCACCACGGCGACGGTGTGTTCGTCATCGAGAACAGTGGTCGCGTCCGATGCCGGCAATGCCGGATGGACCGCGTCAGCGCCAGACGCAGGCTGGTCAAGCAGATCCTCGTCGAGGAGGCAGGTGGACGATGCGTCACCTGCGGCTACGACCGGTACGTCGACGCTCTCCACTTTCACCACCGCGACAAGAGCAAGAAGAGCTTTGCGCTCTCGCGAAAGGGCGCCACGATGGCGCTAGCGAAGCTTAGGGAGGAGGCCAAGAAGTGTGTTCCGCTGTGTGCGAACTGCCACGCGGAAGTGGAGGCAGGCTTGCGGACGTTGCCGCCACGCAGGAGGAGCTAGAACTCTCCCGGGTGGATTCGAACCACCATGGCGTGATTAACAGTCACGAATCTTGCCGTTAGATGACGGGAGATCTACCCGCCATTCTACGGTGAACCGAGCCGTTCGACCATCCGAGCGCCAGAGTCCGCACCGTCGTGGAGTCGGGCCCAGGCGGCAAGGACACTGGCCCCCTCTTGGAGCCTCGGATCCCCCAGCATCTCGCGCGCGACCATCCGAATCTGCCGCGGCCCGGTCAGCCGCCACGGGATCATCCGACCGGCACCGGCCCACTGAACCCGCGCGGCGTTCTCGGCCATATCCCCCACGGCCGGACAGCACAGGAGCGGCGCGCCCGCGCCCAGCGCTCTGCACACCGTCCCGTGCCCGCCGTGCGTGATCACGAGGTCCGCCAGCGGCATCACCTGCGAGTACGAGATCCAGTCCACCACCGTGGCGTTGGCCGGCGCGTCGGGCATCGGCACCGGCACGTCGAGCTGGTTCGTCGTCGCGAGCACCCGCACCGGCTCCTCCGCCAGTCCCTCGAGCGCCCACCGCAGCAGCTTGCGCTCCGGGTCCTGAGCGGTCGAGGGCGCGATCACCACCAGCGGCTCGTCCCCTTCCGGGATCTTCACGTCCAGGCTCTCCAGCTCGAACGTCATCGGCCCGGTGACATGCGCGTCGGCGGGCCAGCGCCGCGGGTACTCGAGCTGCGGGAACGTCGCCACCATCGTCAGGTCCGCGGTCAACCCGCTGTGGAGCACCTCGATCGGCGGCAGCCCGCACGCCGCCCTCGTCTCGTTCATCTCGCGGCGCCCGCGCTCCAGGCCTTTGACCAGCACGGGCTCAGCCGCACGCCACAGCGCCCGGCCCACCGGAGTGCGCGGGGGTTGGGCGCCGAACGCGAAGAACGGCATGCCCGGCTCGTGGACCGGATACACGTGCGGTACGAGCACCGCCCGGCGGCGGCCCGCCATCTCGGCGGCCAGCGCGGGTGCGACGGTGAGGATGTCGCTCACCACCACGTCGGGCGCGAACTCCTCAACGAAGGGCAGGAGCGCCTTCGCCGCGTCGGCCGCTGAGGGCCCGTCGGAATCCGACGGAGGCGGCGGGAAGGTCTTGTATTCCTCGGCGGCCGTGAACGCCAATCCCGTGCCCTCGACCGCCTCCCGCCAGTGCTCCCACGTCTCCACGACCACGTCGTTTCCCCGCTCGTGCAGCGCGCGGGCGAGCGCGATCGCCGGAAACGCGTGCCCGGCGTCGCCGAACGCCGCCACCAGGAATCTCCCGCGCCTTCCGCTCACGGCAAGCGATCACCCAGGAATTGCCCTGCGCCCGCGCCATCCTTCGCACCATGAGGTCCAAGTACCGCAACCCCGCGCAGCGCCTGCGCACCAACGTCGATCGCCTGCCGGACCGCACCCGCCGAGCCATGCTGCTCGGCATCGAGCGCAACCCGATCATCGTCGGCGCCTATACCGACCCGGCCTCGGGCGGCATCTGTCCGATGCTCGCGGCGCACCGAAACGGCGGCCGCACCGACCTCGCCTCGTTCGCCATCGCCTGGGACGCGTTCACCGATGCTCGCCGCCCACGTCTGGCCACCCGGCGCGAGGTGCGCACCCTGCGCTCCTTCCTCGAGTTGAGCCTGCTCGAGACCCCGGCCACGACGGGCTCGATCGCCGACGCCGCCGACCGCATCCGCGCCGAGCGCGCCGAAATAGCCGCCCGCGTGGCCGCTGCCGGTGCCGCGACGCCCGCCGATCCGGAGCCCGCCGAATCGGTCGAGTCCGGCCAGCCGGAGATTCGTATCACCCGCCGGATGCGCCTGCCGTGGGCGCGCCCGGCCGACGCCAAGGACCTGATCGCGGCCGCTCAGGAGCAGCTCGCGGAGCAGCGCGCCGCCGAGCTGCTCGGCTCGCCGGAGCCCGAAGCTCCCGAGCACGCCTCGCCCCTGCCGGCCGGCCGCTGAGCGCCCGCCGCTAGACGGCCGCAGAGAGCTCCTCGCCGGGGCGCAGGAACACGACCTCCGGCACGAGGCACGGCGAGGAGGTGCGCAGCAGGAAGCGCACCGACTCCGCGATGTCCGACGGCCTGATCATCGCGTCGGCCTCAACGCTCCCCTTGACGAAGTCCGTCATCGGCGTATCGACGAACCCCGGGCAGAGCGCCGTCACCTGGATGCCGTCGTTCTGCACCTCCTTCTGTGTCGACTGGCTGAACCCGACCACCGCCGCCTTCGTCGCCGAGTACACCGAGAGCCAGGGCTGGCCCGACTTCCCCGCGACCGACGCCATGTTCACGATCAACGCCTTGCCGTGCTCCGCTCCCGCCTCGCGCAGCATCGGCAGGCCCTGACGCGTGCCGATCACAACGGCGCGCAGGTTCACCCCGAGTTGCATGTCCAGATGCTTCGTTTTGATCTCGGCCATCGGGGCGCCGATGCCCACGCCCGCGTTGTTGACCAGCACGTCAAGACGCCCGAACCGCTCCTCGTGAGCCCCGAACAGTTGGTGGATCTCCTCCTCCTCGGTCATCTGCGCCGGAACCGCCTGCACGTCGACCCCGGCGGCTTCAAGCTCCTCTCGGGCTCCCTCGAGCTTGTCCGGCCGCCTCGCCGAGATCGTGATCCCGAATCCGTCCTCGCCGAGCGCCTTCGCGATCGCCAACCCGATCCCGCTCGAACCTCCTGTAATCAGCGCCGCGCGCTCAGCCACCTGGTCTCCTCTCACTCAAACTCCGGCGGGGGGCACCCTACCCGGCCGCGCTTCGCTCGCCGCCGCTTACCGCCGCCTTAGGCCTACTTTCTAAGCTCATCCGATGCTCAAGCCGGCCATAGCCCTCACGTGCGCCACCCTCACGCTCACCGCGTGCAGCGGGGGAGAGGAGGACCGGGGGGTCGAGGACGTCGGCGCCGCGGCGCCCGCGGCGACCGAGTTCCCGTCCGCGAAGGGCAAGACCCTCGAGGATCTCCTCGCCGAGGCGACCCCGACCGACGAGACCGTCGTCGCGCCCGCCGGCCAGGTCTACGAGCCCGGCACCAACCGGTTCGGCTTCGGCGTCTTCACCGTCGCCCAGGAGCAGGTCACCGACGCCCAGGTGGCCCTCTACGCTGCCCCGGGCGCGAACGGGAAGGCGTCCGGCCCCTACCCGGCCCAGATCGACAGCCTGGAGACCGACGCCGCGTTCGAGGCCAGGACCACGGCCGATGACCCGGACTCCGCGAAGGCCGTCTACGTCACCGACGTGGAGATGGACAAGCCCGGCGAATGGCGCCTCCTCGCCCTCATCCGCGACGGCGACGAGCTGCTGGCCGCCCGCCTGCCGAGCGTGATCGTCGACGACTACTCGAGGATCCCGGACGTGGGCGAGGAGGCGCCGGCGGTGGACACCCCGACGGTGGACGATGTCGGCGAGATCGCCCAGATCGACACCCGCAGCCCCCACGACACCATGCACGAGCAGGACGCCGCCGAGACCATCGGCAAGACGCCGACCGTGCTGCTCTTCGCCACCCCGGCGCTCTGCGTCAGCCGCGTCTGCGGTCCGGTCGTAGATATCGCCGAGCAGGTCCAGTCGGAGGTCGGCGACGACGCCGCCTTCATCCACATGGAGGTCTTCGCAAACAACAACCCCAACGACGGCGTCCGCCCCCAGCTCAAGGCGTTCGGGCTGCAGACGGAGCCCTGGTTGTTCGTGATGGACGCCGACGGCAAGGTCGCGACCCGGATCGAGGGCGCCTTCTCCGTCGAGGAGCTGCGCGACGCCGTCCAGCAGGCCTCCGCCTAGTGCTCCCTGGAAGGCACCGCGCTCGAGGCAGCGCGACCGTAAACTCGGTGGACAAGGCTTTCAGCTCATGAGACCCCTAGCCACATTCGCCCTCGTAGTGTCCCTCGCGCTGGCGCTTGGCGCCTGCGGAAGCGACGACTCGACCACCACTGCGAGTGCGCCCGAGCCGCAGGCCGAGGAGAGCGCGGCCGAGGATGCCGAGAAGCCGGCTGAGAAGAAGCCGGCCAAGAAAGAGAAGGCCCCGGCCACCGGGACCGAGATGGTCGTGGCCGACAGCCAGTTCGGCCCGATCCTGTTCGACGCCGACCAGCGCGCGATCTACCTCTTCGACAAGGAGACCTCCTCCACCAGCGAGTGCTACGGGGAGTGCGCCGCGGCCTGGCCACCGGTCCTCACCGACGGCGAGCCGCAGGCGGGCGAGGGCACCGACGCCAAGCTGCTCGGGACCACCAAGCGCGACGACGGCTCGATCCAGGTCACCTACGACGGTCAGCCGCTCTACTACTACGTGGACGACCCGCCCGGACAGGTCCTCTGCCACAACGTCGACGAGTTCGGCGGCCTCTGGCTGGTCGTCGAGCCGAGCGGACAGGCCGTCCAGTAGTCGGCGCGTAGGCCGAGCGCATGGCGGGAGCTGGCCCGCGAGGGCTGAGGAGCCGATCCGTGACCAGGCGTGACCCGGCTGTTGGCGGGAAGCGGCCGATCCTCGGTCGCGTCGCATCCCTGATCGGCCGCCGTTCGCTGCTGATCGCGCCAGAGCGTGCTTGCCGGCATGGGCCTCAGCGTGGTGGCCACGGGGTTCGCCGCGTTCGGGTTCATCGCGCCGGTGGCGGGCGCGCTGCTTCAGGAGGGGATCGACCTCGCCGTGATCCTGAACGCCCTCCGCGCGCTGGTGCCGGGGCGCGCGCCGGACGACATCACCGGGGCCCTTCGGGGCTCCCCCGGAGCGTAAGCAACCTGCAACCCCCGCAGGCGGTGGCGAACCGCGCGACGCCCGGTTGAGTCCGAGTCGGTCGCCCGGGGTCGCTGGTCGTCTCGGCTATTCGATCTCGGTGATGTTGCAGTCGTCGTAGTTGTTCGCAGAGCCGGCCGTTTCGGCGGCCAACTGCTCCCATGCATTCTGCGCGGCCTTTCTCCCGTCGGCCCAGGCCTGCCATGCATCATCGAGAGCGTCGTTCGCCGCTTTGACTGCATCCGTGCATCGCTCGTCCGTGTCACCGGTCTGATAGCCCTTCGGCGGCGTGTTGTCGCTCTCCATCGTGTGCGTGCCCGCCGGCTCGCGCGCAGATGTCGCGTCCTCGCCGGACCTGTCGACGCTGCGGGCGGCATCGGCCGGGCCAGCGGCGACGGCGATGGTTGCGGCGATCGTCAAGGCCGCGGCGGTAGCTGTGATCTTGCGGAACATCGTTTTTCTCCTTGTTGGCTTGGTGCCCCGATGGCATGCCGGATGGTCAACGGGGTGGAGTGATTCCGCCAGGCACCCAAGGGGTGGACCTGTTGCCACCCCGTTCGGAGCCTCGGATTGCTGTGGCTGAGGCGAGCGTCAGGTGGCTACGGGCAGCCGAGGACGGCCCAGAGCGAACGCCGTGGCCTACTCCGACAGTCCGACGGCTTCGAGGGCTTCCTCCTTCGTGTCGTAATCGCGAAACGAAACAACCCTGCCGCCGTCGAAAGCGATGAGGGAAAAGCATGTGAGCGAGACGGACGCGCCACTCGCCCGGCCACGCCCGGAATAGTGGGTCTCGACGAGAACGGCGTCGCCCAGGTCTTCCAGCGACGATGGGCGCGCCTCGAAATCGGTGAAACCCTGGGGCAGGTCCCTGGTGAAAAAGCGCAGGAGCGCGTCCTTCCCGCGCACCGGATTGACACCGAGCAGGCGTACGAGCACACCGGCCCACTCGACGTCAGGGGCCATAGGCTCCATGGCAGTGGACAGGTCGCCGCGCGAGAAGGCTTCATAGCCTCGCCGCACCACCTCGACGTTCTCCTGCGACATCGCCCGAGCAGTATCCCGCGAATGGGGCGGCTATGGCGGCGACTCTCCGTGCGTCGATGTTCCGCGAAGTGGCCCTCGTCTGGCAGATGGAGGAGGCCGCGTGGCACAGGACACCGCACTACGCAAGGGCGCCCAGGCGGAAAGCCATCTCGGGGCGTGTGACCCCGCACTCGCTGCGGCGCATCCATGCGAGTGTTCGGGCAGCCGCAGGCGACATTCGGTTTAAATCGCGGAGCAGCTCGGACACGAGGACCCGGGCTTCACGTTCCGGGTCTACCAGCGAGCCTGCAAGCGACGTGACAAGCTCTCGGACGCCTATCTCCAGGCCTTCGATCAGGCGCTGCAATGGGCCGCAATGGGCAGCGGCGCCGCATTTGGGGCGTCGCTACCCGATGAGGCCGGCCGGATCGAAGCGGTAGAAACCGCATAGTAAAGCCAGAATTGAGAGCACCAGGGCCGGTAGCTCAGTTGGTAGAGCAGCGGACTCATAATCCGTAGTGCGGAGGTTCGATCCCTCCCCGGCCCATCAAGGGACCCGCTCTATGAGTCGAGTCCCCGCCTTCGGTCAGTCGGTGGGGGGCACGAACCCGTCAGCGACCGTAACGATGCCCTCGCTGTTGTCTGTGCGGAGGCCCTTGATCGCCTCGTACTCATCGCTGGTGTACCAGGCATTGATCGCGTCCTTGGACTCGAACTTGAGCACGATCGTGACGTGACCGGGGTTGCCCTCGATCGGGTCGGCCTCGAAGTCTGCGACGACGAACTCGCCTCCCGCGGCCGTGATCACGGGCATCACCGCGGGCACGTATGGCTCGAAGGCCTCAGGGTTGGTGACCTTGTAATTCGCGACAACGTATGCGGACATATTCTCCTCGCTTTGGCGATTGCCTTCCGAACCCTATACCCGTGACTGTTTCGACAGACCGATCATGCTGACGCGGCCCGGTGGCAACGAATTGGGCAGCACCGCCTCCGACGGCCCGCGGCTTCGAGCGCCTCATCGGCTCCCAACTCCGGCCGCCCGCAACGCCGCATCGCGGTCCCAGAAGCCCTCCATGTGGGCTATCAGTCCGTCGCGCATCGTCACTACTGCCGCGCTGCGCTCCTCGCTCTCGAGCCCGCTCGCCTTTCCCTTCCCCTGGAACAACTGCATCACCACATACTTGCCGTCGGAGCCGGCGCGCACCTCCTCCGCCTCGATGCTGAATCCATCCCACGCCTGCGGCCACGTCCGCCAGGCCGCGCGCTTACTTCTGCGATGCCGGTGTACGCGCCGGGCTCAATCGCATCGACCGCCTCCCAGACGTAGTCGTCGGCGAACGCCTCCCAATATGTGAAGTCACCGCGTTCCCAGCGCATGTAGACCTCTCGGAGGACCCCGAAGTCCCGGGACTGCCGGTCGAGCTCCTCGTTCTCCTCCGACATCGCTAGCGCTGTATCCCGCGAACTGGGCGGCTCAGCCCCTGGTCGACACCGCTGGGGCGATCTGCCTCTAGAGCCACTCCTTGACGTTAGGCCGGGCGGCGAGCGCCTGAAGGTCGCCGTCGAGCAGACGTTCGGCCGCCTCCGCGGCAGCGGCGACGGCGACCCAGGTGAGTTGGGCGCCGACGCTCAGCCGCTGCGCTCCGGCCTCGATCACGGCCTGCATCTCCATGCCCGGTTGGAGCAGGACGTTGAGCGGGCGCCGGACGGCACGGTCGATCTCCCTGACCTGCGCGGCCGTCGTGATCCGGGGTGCGTAGACCACGTCGGCGCCCGCCTCCTCGTAGGCCCGAAGCCGTGCGATCGTGTCGTCGAGGTCCGGGTTGCGGCGGAAGAAGTTCTCGGCTCGCCCCGTCAGGGTGAACGGGAAGTCCAGGCCACGCGCCGCCTCGACGGCCGCCGCCACTCGCTCCGCGGCCTCCGCGAGCTCGTAGAACCGCTCCTCCTCGGGGTCCCAGTCCTCGATCGAGCCGCCGACGGCGCCCGCCTCCGCGACCCGTCGGATCGCCTCGGCGGCTGCCTCGGGGGATGAGCCGAACCCATTCTCGAGATCGACGGACAGCGGGAGCGTGCTCGCCTCGCTCAGCACCCGGACATGTGCCGTCACCTCCTCAAGCGTCACCCCGCTGTCCATCCGGCCGAGCGTGAAGGCGAACCCGGCACTCGTCGTCGCGAGCGCCTTGAAGCCGAGCGCCTCGAGCATCTTTGCCGAGCCGGCATCCCATGGGTTCGCGATCACGAACGCCTCGCCTTCGTGCAAGGCCCTGAACGCGGCACCCTTTCCGTTGTCCGCCATCGCCACCTCCTTGATGGGAATGCCTGAGCCTACGGCCTGCGCTCGGCCGGATGCCGTGGTTGACGCCAGTCGGCAATCGTCGAACTCCAGTACACGGCAGCCCTGACAAGGGAATCCGGGGAGGGACACCCGCTACTTTCTAGAAGGGTTCGTGTTGGGGGAGCAACATGGGTAACTCGCAGGAACATCACGTGGCGCGAAGGCGCCGCACGCGCGTGCATCCCAGGGCGCGGACCCTTGGGCTGGCCGCTTCGCTCGCCGTGGTCTGCATGGCGGGCGCCCTCGCCGCCGGCTCCGTGGCCGCCGAGGGCATCGGCGCCGGAGGGACCTCCTCGCCGCTGGCCGATCCGCCGACCGCCGCCGAGGCCGAGGCATGGGAGCAGGACTTCGAGGCCCGCGAGCCGGCCGTCGGCGATAAGGCCGCGCCGCCCGCCCTGGATGGCAAGGCCCCGGGTGGCCGCCTGTTCCCGAACGTCAAGGTGCTCTCGCTCTACGGGGCTGCGGGCGGGTTCGGGATCATCGGACGCAAGTCCCTGAACGGGGCTGCGAAGAAGCTGCGCAAGCAGGTAAAGCCCTACCGCGAGCGCTCCCGCGAGCGGGTCGTGAAGGCCTTCGACCTGGTGAGCGTGGTTGCCACGAGCTGCTCGGGCCGCAACGACAAATGCCGATCCCGGGTCAGCAAGGACACGATCCGCCGCTACCACAAGAAGATCCGCGAGATCAACGGTCGCCTCATTCTCGACATCCAGCCCGGCAGGGCGAACGTGCTCGACGAGATCGACCACCTGCGAAATTTCATCCGCAAGCCCGACGTCGACGTGGCTCTCGACGCCGAGTGGAACGTCGGCCCACACGGCACCCCGGGCGAGGACCTCGGGTCGCTCCACGCGAGCGAGATCAACCGGTCGGCCAAGATGCTGAAGCGGATCATCGACAACCACGATCTGCCGACGAAGGCCCTGATCGTCCACCAGTTCCGCAAGGACAGCGTGAAGGCCGAGAGCAAGATCGAGCGCCCCGGCAGCGTGGATGTGACGCTCAACTTCGACGGGATTGGCAACCCGTCGGCCAAGCGGGCGGGTTACAAGAGGCTGAGCTTCAAGGGCCTGTTCAACGGCTTCTCCCTGTTCTATGAGCTCGACACGAACCTGATGAGCCCGGGGCAGGTCCTCGGCCTTCGCCCGGAGCCGGACTACGTGATGTACCAATAGGCGCCGGCGCGCCGCCCGCCCACTACGCTGCCGGGCGCGATGGACCCCAAGCCCGTCAACCGCACCCTGTGGGTCGCCCTCGGCATCCTCGGCGTTGGGATCCTGCTCGTCGTCGCGATCATCTTCGGCCTGGGACCGTTCGCCGACGACGAGCTCTCGGAGGCTGATTACCTCGCCCGCGCCGACCAGATCTGCGCCGAGGCGCACGCCGACTACGAGGAGCTTCAGGGCTCGCCGCCGCGAACCGCAGCCGAGGCGGCTGAGACGACCGGCGAGCTGCTCGCGATCTCGCGCGACGAGCTCGACGGGATCCGGGAGCTGGACCCCCCGGCCGCCCTCGACACCGCGGTGGGGCGCTATCTGAAGGCGCGCGAGGCGGGCATCGAGGATTTGCGGGCAGGTGTGGGGGCGGCCGAGGAGGGTGATGCCTTCGCCTACGGCAAGGCCCAGGCCGAGCTCGCATCAACGCAACTCGAGCGGCGGGAGCTCGCCGCGAAGGTCGGCTTCAAGGAGTGCAGCGTTGTGCTCTTCGGACGTGACGCGCTCGAGGCCGACTCGCAGGCGCCGGCCGAGACGGACCCAAGCGCCCCACCGACCGTCAACAACCCGCCGACCGGCGCGCCCTGACGCGGCGCTAGCGGCGCCGAAGGCGTCGAAGGCCCCGTGGCTTCGAGCGCTCCCGCGCCAGCCAGCCGAAGCCCAGCGCCATCGCCAGGTTCCCCGCGCCGGCGAGCCAAAGGCCCTGACGGGCGCCGGGCCGTCGGAACGCGGGCGAGGCCGACCAGACGATGTCGGTCGCCAGCTCCGTCCCCCGGAGCCACGCCAGCGCCCACCAGTCCTCGGGGTTGTCCCGGCGCTCGGCGACCAGGTGAGCCGCGGCGAAGGTCAGCCAGATGGGACCGCAGCGGCGAAAGAGCTGCTTGGCGTCGGGGCTGGGCTCGTCGTGTCCCAGCAGCTGAAGCGTCGCCGAAGGTGCCAGCAGGGCTCCCGATCCAAGCGCCAGGTCGAACGCGATCATGTTCCGGTTGGTGAGGCGCAGGGCCTCCTTGGCGTCCATCCGACGCCGATCCAACCACATTCCGCGGAGATGCGAGCCGGTCGCTGGGCGGGCCCCGCGCAGGATCCCCTGCAGCCTGCGGAAGGGAAACCCGTCGCGGAGGCGAAACATCCCGCCGTGAGCAAGACCGCGACAACGTCCCGCCCCGCCGCCGCCAAATCCGGACCGCCCGCCGTGCGCGCCACGCGCACCTCGCGCTCGAACAGACCTAACGGAAAGACGCTCTCCGCGTACATCACCGAGCGCTTCGACGAGTTCTCCCGGTCCCAGAAGGATGTCGCCCGCTACATCGTCGACCACCTCGACGAGGCGGCCTTCCAGACCGCCGAGGAGCTGGCGCGCCGCGCCGACACCTCGTCATCCACCGTCGTGCGCTTCTCCCAGGCGCTGGGCTTCGAGGGCTACCCCGAGCTCCAGCAGGCAGCGATCGAGGAGTACCGCAGCCGCGAGGGCGAGGGCACGACCGGCGGCGGCGCTCCGCTCTTCGACTTCGACCACTCCGACTTCGAGGCCTCGCTGGCCGCCGACCACGCCAACCTTGAGGAGACCGTGCGGAGCCTGACCCGCGAGCAGGTCGAGGCATGCGTGACAGCCCTCGCCGGCGCCCACCGGGTGGTGATCGTCGGGCTCGACCAGCTCGCGTTCTTCGCCTCCTACCTCCGCCACCTTCTGGCGCTGCTCGACATCCGGGCCGAGGTGATCTCGAGCCCGCGCCAGGACTCGATCACCCGCCTGTCGAGGGTGGACGAGGACAGCCTCGTGATCGCGTTCTCGGCCGGGCGCTGCCACCCGATAGTGGTCCGCGCCATGAAGCTCGCCAAGCACCGCCGCTCGACCACGATGTCGATCACGGACGCGACCCTCTCGGACATCGGCGAGCACTCCGACCTCACCCTCTACTACTCGTCCAACGGCCCATCCTTTACCCGGTCCAACACCAGCCTGCTGGCGATCGTCCAGTCACTCGCGCATGGTGTTTACGCGCGCGACAAGGGCGCCTACAAGGACCGGATCAGAATCCTCAAGCTGAAGTAGCGGCACCTCGGAGGCGGGGTCGCGGGCGCGCTTCCGCCAAGTCGGCCAAGGGTCGCCTGGGATTCCATCCGGTCGGCTCTCCGGCGAGAGCCGGGGGTCTCGTATCCTTGTCCGTGTGACGGAGCGAGCGACTTTTCGGGTCAAGCGCGGCCTCGCCGAGATGCTGAAGGGCGGGGTGATCATGGACGTGGTCACCGCCGAGGAGGCGCGCATCGCCGAGGACGCCGGTGCGGTTGGGGTGATGGCGCTCGAGCGCGTGCCGGCCGACATCCGCCGCGACGGCGGCGTCGCCCGGATGAGCGACCCGTCGATGATCAAGGGAATCCAGGAGGCCGTGACCATCCCGGTGATGGCGAAGGCCCGGATCGGACACTTCGCTGAGGCCCAGATCCTGCAGTCCCTCGAGGTTGACTACATCGACGAGTCCGAGGTCCTGACGCCGGCCGACGAGGCCCACCACATCGACAAGCTCGCCTTCGACGTCCCGTTCGTCTGCGGGGCCACGAACCTGGGCGAGGCGCTTCGCCGGATCGGCGAGGGTGCGGCGATGATCCGCTCCAAGGGCGAGGCCGGGACCGGGAATATCGTCGAGGCCGTTCGCCACCTGCGCGAGATCGTGGGCGGCATAAAGCGCCTCCAGGCGCTTCCCACCGAGGAGCTCGCCGCCGAGGCCAAGGAGCTGCGGGCGCCGCTCGAGGTCGTGCGCGAGGTCGCCGGGCTCGGCTGGCTGCCGGTCCCGATGTTCTGCGCCGGCGGCATCGCGACCCCCGCCGACGCGGCGCTCACCATGCAGCTCGGGGCGGAGGGCAACTTCGTCGGCTCGGGCATCTTCAAGTCATCCGACCCCGAGCGCCGCGCGCGCGCCATCGTCGAGGCGACCACGCACGCCGACGACCCGGAGCGGGTCACGGCGGCCTCGATCGGCCTCGGTGAGCCGATGCGAGGCGACGACATCGCGGAGCTCGCCGAGCGCGGTGAGCTGCTCCAGCACCGCGGGTCGTAATGGCGGGCACCCCGGCAGCGCCAGCCCCGAGGATGGGGGAGACGCCGCTGCGGGTGGGCGTGCTGGCCAGCCAGGGCGACTTCGCTGCCCACGCGAGCATGCTCCGGGAGTTGGGCGCCGAGGCCGTTGAGGTCCGAACGCCGGAGGTGATCGCCGCCCTCGACGCGCTGGTCCTGCCCGGCGGCGAGTCGACGACCATCGCGAAGGCGATCGAGCGCGACGCGCTCGAGCCCGCGATCCGCGCCCACGTCGAGGCCGGGCGCCCCCTCCTCGGGACATGCGCGGGGATGATCCTGTGTGGCCGCGAACACCTCGGCTTCCTCGACGCGACCGTCCGGCGCAACGCCTACGGGCGCCAGCTCGCGAGCTTCGAGGCCGACCTGTCGGTCGAAGGCATCGGACCGGAGCCGCTGTGCGCCGTCTTCATCCGCGCGCCGTGGGTGGAGTCGCACGGCCCCGGGGTCGAGGTCCTGGCCGAGCACGAGGGGCATGCCGTCGCCGTCCGCGACGGCAACGTCCTCGCATGCTCGTTTCACCCGGAGCTCGCCGATGATCCGCGCATTCACGCGCTGCTGATGGCGCTCGCAAGTGCCACCCGGCTAGATTCGCGGGAACCGATGCGGGGGAAGGAGCGCAGTTGAGGGATCCACGCGTCACGAACCTCGCCCAGATCCTCGTCCAGTACTCGACCAAGGTGAGCCAGGGTGAGACCTGCGTGATCGAGGGCTCGACTGCCGCCGAGCCCCTGATCGCGGCCGTCTATGAGGAGGTGCTCGCCGCGGGCGGCAACCCGATCGTCGCCATGGCCTTCGAGGGCCAGCCCGCCGCCTACTACAAGCTCGCCTCCGACGCCCAGCTCGAGTGGGTCTCGCCTGTCGCCGAGTGGGCCGCCGAGGAGGCCGACTGCCGGATCGCGATCGGGGCCGACACCAACACTCGCCAGCTCTCGCAGGTGGATCCGTCACGCCAGACCAAGCGCCAGGGTGCGACGCGGCATCTGATGGAGACCACGATGCGCCGTGCTGCCGAGGGAAGCCATCGCTGGGTGTACACGCTCTTTCCGACCAACGGCTACGCCTCCGATGCGGAGATGAGCCTGCGGGAGTTCGAGGACTTCTACTTCGGCGCCTGCCTGGCGACCGATGACGATCCACTGGGCGCCTGGAGGCGCGCCTCGGAGGAGTGTCACCGTCTCGCCGAATGGATCCAGGGGCACAGCGAGGTGCACGTGACCGCCGAGGGCACCGACATCCGCCTCGGCGTCGAGGGGCGCACGTTCATCCCCTGCGACGGCGAGCACAATATGCCCGACGGCGAGTTCTTCACCGGCCCGATCGAGGACTCGGTGGAGGGAGAGGTGAGCTTTCACCTGCCCGCCGTGATCGGGGGGCGCGAGGTCACGGGCGTCCGCTTCAAATTCGAGTCCGGCAAGATCGTCGACGCCTCGGCGGAGCGCAACGAGGACTACCTGATCAAGCTGCTCGACACCGACGAGGGGGCCCGGCGGCTGGGCGAGCTCGGGATCGGCACCAACTACGGGATCGATCGCGGCACCCGCGACGTCCTGCTCGACGAGAAGATCGGCGGCACCGTCCATATGGCGGTCGGAGCCGCATACCCGGAGTCTGGCGGGACCAACGAGTCGGCGGTCCATACCGACCTTGTCTGCGACCTGCGCCAGGGCGGCAGGATCGAGGTCGACGGGGAGCTCTTCCAGGAGGACGGCGCCTTCAAGGTATAGGCGTCCCTTCGCGCCGTCAGGGTGGACACGGGCGGGAAGTCGGTCTAGTATCGGCCAGGTGAAGGGGAGAGCGGGGATGCTGGCTCTGGTGTTGGCGCTTGGAGGCGCCTTCAGCGGAACCGCATCGGCGGATGTCTTCAAGCCCACGCGCTTCGACGACCCCGCTCCTCCGAACGAGTGCAAGCCCGCCGACTGTTCGTTGCGGGAGGCCGTCCGAGCCGCCAACGGACGCGAGGGGCGCGACCAGGTCGTGCTCGGGGCGGGGACCTACAAGCTGGAGATCCCCGGCGGCTCGCCCGGGATCCCGGTCTTCGAGACCGGGGATCTGGACCTCTTCACGCCGATCGATCTGCGCGGCAAGGGAGCCCGCCGGACAAGGATCGACGCCAACGGGATCGACCGCGTCATCTCGAACGGTTGCGGGATCAGCACGATCGGCTCGGTTCGCGTCGAGCGACTGACGCTAAAGGGGGGGGACCCGGGCGCTAATCCCTTCAACTGCACCGCTCCGGGCGACCTGAGCTTCGGCGGAGCCATCCTTGCGTTCGGCGACAGGATCGTGCTCGACCAGGTCGTCGTCAAGCGAAACGAGGCTGCGCTGGGGGGCGGCGTGGAGTCGTTCGCGGGCGCGCTCGTGATCAGGGAAAGCACGATCTCTCGGAACAACGCGTCCGAGGGCGGCGGCCTCGATCTTCGCTCCCAAGACCCAGAGGCGGTCACCGCCATTCGTGCGTCGACGATCTCCGGCAACTCCGCCTCAAAAGGGGGCGGCATCCTCGCGGACGGCGCTCCCCACCCGGGGTCGGACCCTTCGCTCACGCTCGTCAACTCGACCGTTGCCGGCAACGATGCCAGCGCCGAGGCGGGGGGATCATGGCCGACAACGGCGCGACCGTCAGCCTCGACAACACGACCGTCGCGCACAACCAGGCGAACAGCGACAATGTCGGGGTCGCCGTGGCCGGCGGCATCCACCAGCACAGCGGCGCAGTCTTCGAGGTGACGGACTCGCTGATCGCCCTGAACACGATCGGGCAGGGCGGCACTGGCCCTGCCTGCCACGGTGACTTCGCCGGCGGGGGCGGCACCCTCGTCGATTCGACCGGCAGCAACCCCGACTGTAACTTCGCGGTGTTCCCGGCCCTGACTACGACCCCGCTTGTCGGGGCTCTGGCGGCCAACGGTGGACCGACGCAGACGGTGGCGCTGATGGAAGGTAGCCCGGCGATCAACCTCGGCGCGATTGGCTGTCCGACCGGCGACCAGCGAGGTCGAAACCGTCCGGCCAACCCGGCCAA
The DNA here is from genome assembly GCA_963807385.1 of uncultured Solirubrobacterales bacterium. Lineage (GTDB taxonomy): Bacteria > Actinomycetota > Thermoleophilia > Solirubrobacterales > 70-9 > JBDTSW01. Next base: position 693,413 of record CAWEBQ010000002.1, on the reverse strand, counting down.
CTGCGACGCCGGTGCCTTCGAGCGCAAGGCCGGCGACCCGTAGCACCGCCGTAACATCTGGATCATGGGCTTCGCGAGCGAGCGCCCCAAGCTGGACCAGCGCGGAAAGCCGCGCCCGGCCACCGGCTGCGACTCCGGCGCCTTCGAGCGAAGGTAGTCGCACCTGGCTCGGTCTCCGTGTAGGGTCGGGCAAATTCGGGGAACGACGAAAGGAATCGCGAATGCAGGCGAAGGCAAGGTTGTTTGGCGGGACTGCTCTGGCGGCGGTCGTGGCAATCGGACTGGCGTCCGGGGAGGCCGGGGCTCGCGGTCAGGCCGACACGAAGTTGACGATTCAGGGTGGCGGCGGCCTGGTCGAGGGCGAGGTGAAGAGCCCCAACGAGAACAAGTGCGCGAACCAGCGCAAGGTGCTGATCTTCAAGGTGAAGAACAACGGTAGCTCCGAGAAGGTCGCCAGCGATCGCGCCACCCAGAACGGGGATCGCTACCAGTGGGCCCGCGCGTTCGAGGGCGGCAAGTACTTCGCGAAGGTAAAGCCGACCAGTCAGTGTGAGGGCGACGTCACCAAGACGGTCCAGGCCGGCCACCTTTAGCCAGCAGCACGCCAGCGCCGTCCCGGTGCGCCGGGGCGGCGTCCGCTCGCCGTAAGATCGAGGGCCATGTCCGGGCACTCGAAGTGGTCCTCAATCAAGCACCGCAAGGCGGCGACCGACGCCAAGCGCGGTCAGCTGTTCACGAAGCTCGCGCGGGCGATTCAGGTCGCTGCGCGCGAGGGCGGGGGAGACCCCGAGTCCAACTACACGCTCGCCGCCGCCATCGAGAAGGCGCGCGGCTATTCGATGCCCAAGGACAACATCCAACGGGCCATCGACAAGGGGACCGGCGCCGCCGGCGCCGGGGACGAGATCGAGCGGGTGGTCTACGAGGGCTACGGGGCCGGCGGCGTCGCGGTTCTGGTCGACACGCTCACCGACAACCGCAACCGGACGGGCTCGGAGGTCCGCAACGCCTTCGACAAGAACGGCGGCAGCCTCGGCGAACCCGGATCCGTCGCCTGGCAGTTCTCCAAGAAGGGCGCGATCACCGTGGACGGCTTGCGCTACTCCGAGGACGACCTGCTCGTCGCGATCGACGCCGGGGCTGAGGACGTGCGGGCCGATGGCGAGGAGCTCCGGGCGCTGACCGCGGCCGAGGACCTCGCCGCCGTTCGTACGGCGCTGGCAGACGCCGGCGTGGACGTCTCCTCGGCGGAGCTCGTGATGGAGCCGAGCAGCGTCGTCGCCATCGACGAGCCGGCCGAGGCACGGGCCCTCATGCGCTTGATTGACACGCTCGACGACCACGACGACGTCGACGCCGTGCACGCGAACTTCGATATCCCCGAGGCGCTCCTCGAGGAGGACGCCACCGCTTGACTCGCGCTCGCGTAGGCCGTAGGCTTGCCGCGATGAGTTGGGATGGGCGGCGGCTGGTGGTGGGTGCGGCCGTTGCGCTGGCCACGGCGGTGGCCGGAATCTTCGCCGCGGGTGCGCCGGCCGGGCTGACGGGCATCGTCTACCTCTACGAGAACGACCCGATCGCCATTCCGAACGGCCAGGGCGCGGCCAAGATGAGCTTCCCGGGGCCCCAGGTCGCGAACTCCGGCGGGGTGAGCGTGGGGCTGCGCGTCCGCCACGAGCGCACCCAGCAGCTCGAGGTCTTGGTGAAGGGCCCGAACGGCAGCGTGGTCGAGTTGAGCCGCCGCGACACCCGTGGCGAGAACCTCGGCACCGGGCCGTGCCGGGACAACGAGCCCACCTCGGCCTCGTACACGCATTTTCGGGACATCAGCTCGGACGACATCTCCGCGGCTTCCGCCCCCTACGTCGGGACCTACACCCCGCGTGAACCGCTCGCGGTCTTCACGAGCCCCATCCCCGCCGGCTCGTGGAAGCTGATCGTGAAGGACACCCGCGGGGGAGCGGATGGCAAGCTCATGTGCGGCCTGATCCGGATCCCGTACAACCCGAACTAGGGCGCCGAAAGAGGCATCCGAGCCCGGTCCCAGAATCAGTCCCCATGATCGTCGTCATGGGTATCGACCCAGGGTTGGCCAGCACCGGCTTCGGCGTCGTCCGCGTCGCGGGCGGGCGCATGAGCGCCATCGACGGCGGGGTCATCGAGGCTCCGGCCTCAGCCTCGGCAGGGGATCGCCTCGCGCGCATCCATGAATCGCTGTCCGAGCTGATCCGGTGGCACGAGCCGGTGGCGGTTGCTTTGGAGAGCCTCTACTTCGGGCGCAACATCAGGTCGGCGATTGCGGTCGGGCAGGCGCGAGGCGTCTCGATGCTCGCCGCCGCCCAGGCCGGGGTACCTACACATGACTACACGCCGCAGGCCGTGAAGATGTCCGTCTGCGGATCCGGTGGCGCGGTGAAGGCGCAGGTGCAGCAGATGGTCGGCGCCCTGCTCGGCCTCCCGACCCCCCCTGAGTCCGACCACGCCGCCGACGCGCTCGCGGTGGCGATCTGCCATGCGAGCCATACCCGCCCGGCGCACTCGTTCGCTCCGATCGCGCGCGGCGCTGCCCCGGCGGCCGCGCTCGACGGACTGGCAGGGGAGGCGTCGTGATCGCCTCCGTCTCCGGCGAGGTGCTGGTGCGCCGGCCCGACCACGTGGTGATCGACGCCAGCGGTGTGGGGTACCGCCTGGCCGTGTCGGCGGAGACGCTGAAGGGGGTCCCGGCGGCCGGCAAGCACGCGACCCTTCACGCTCACCTGGTCGCGCGCGACGACTCGCTCAACCTCTACGGCTTCGCCAGCGAGGAGGAGCGCGACCTGTTCCTCAGCCTCACCTCGGTCTCGGGGGTGGGCCCCAAGGTCGCCATAGCGATCCTGTCCGGCGGCACGCCCCGGGAGCTCCTGAAGGCGATCGCGGCAGGCGATGCGAAGCGGTTCCAAGCGGTGCCGGGGATCGGCAAGCGGACCTCCGAGCGGGTGATCGTCGAGCTTCGCGAGAAGGTCACAGGTCAGCTCGAGCAGGGCATGCCCGTGGTGGACGGGGACCCGGACGACCCCCGCTCGCTCGCGCGCGACGGGCTGATGCACCTCGGCTACACGCTCAACGAGGCCGAGAAGCTGCTGGACGGAGTCGATGGCGAGTCGGCCGAGATCCTGATCTCGTCGGCGCTCAAGAAGGCCGCGGCTTGACGATCGCGCGCGACCCCAACTTCGCCGAGGGGCCGGCTGGGCCTGAGCCTGGGGAGCCTGACCCCCCGATGGCCGAGATCCGCGTGGCTGGCCCCGAGGATGAGCTCGACCGCTCGCTTCGCCCACCTCGCCTGTCCGAGTTCGTAAATCAGGAGCAGGTCACGGGCCAGCTCGAGGTGTTCATCGAGGCCGCGCGGCGGCGTGGCGAGGCGCTGGACCATGTGCTGCTGGCGGGGCCGCCCGGGCTCGGCAAGACCTCGCTCGCCCACATCGTCGCCGCCGAGCTCGAGGCGCCCCTGGTTCAGACGGCCGGGCCGGCGCTGGAGCGCAAGGCCGACATCGCGTCCTTCCTGACGGCGCTCGAGCCCGGCTCCGTGTTCTTCATCGACGAGGTCCACCGGCTGAACCCAGCCGTGGAGGAGACGCTCTACCCGGCGATGGAGGACCGGCGGCTGCCGATCGTCCTCGGCCAGGGCGCCGGCGCGCGTACGGTCACGCTCGACCTGCCGGCCTTCACCCTGATCGGTGCGACCACCCGGGCTGGCCTCCTATCGAAGCCGCTCTTCGACCGCTTCGGCGTCTCGCACCGCCTCGAGCATTACGAGGCCGACGACCTAGCCAGCATCGTCGTCCGCAGCGCCGGGATCCTCGAGGTGGAGATCGAGCCCGGCGGGGCGACGGCAATCGCCCAGCGCTCCCGAGGAACCCCGCGTGTGGCGAATCGGCTGCTGAAGCGCGTGCGCGATTTCGCCGAGGTGCGAGGGAGCGGGGTGGTTACGGAGGCCGTCGCGATGGAGGCGCTCGGGCTACTGGAGGTCGATCCCCTCGGGCTCGACCGCCACGATCGCGCGATCCTGGATGCCATCGCCGTGAAGTTCTCGGGAGGTCCCGTTGGCCTCACCACGCTCGCCGCCGTGGTCGACGAGGAGCCCGACACGATCGAGGACGTCTACGAGCCGTACCTTCTTCAGCAGGGGCTGATCAAGAAGACTCAGCGTGGCCGGGTGATCACCCCACGCGGCGCGGAGCACCTAGGGGTCGAGCTGCCGGAGCAGGCCGCAAGCCTGTTCTGAGCGCTTCCGCGCTGAGGTTTCCATTAGGACACGCTCGCTAGCCTGTGGGCGTGGCGTTCTTCATCTGTCCGAACTGCGGGAACCGGGAGCTCAGCGGCGAGCGCACCGCCGGCCTGTCCAATCGCCCCAAGGGCTGCTCGAAGTGCGGCTTCGGTTTCCTGTTCGAGCTGCTCGACGACTACTACCCGGCGCCCGGCGCCGCGTTCTTTACCTGTGATGGCGAGGGGCGGCTGGTCGACATCGGCAAGGGCGGCTATGAGCTCACCGGGCTGAGCGACGAGCAGGTGATCGGGCGCCCGGTGCGCGAGGTCCTCGGGCTCGAATGGCGCGAGGCCGGCGACGCCGAAGCCGACACCGATGGAGACGGCACGACGGACCCGATCGAGACGACCCTGGAGTGGGGCGTGCGCTCCCTCGGCAAGCGCGTACGCGTCGCCGCCGAGGGGGACCGGCCCGCCGAGGCAGTCGCGGACGTCTTTCCCGCCTACGACGACGACGGCGGACTCCTGCTGGTCCTCACGCCTGAATGAACGCGGATAACCTCCGGGCGCCGCACCCGGCCGTAGGGGCGGGTCACTGAACCATGGGCAGCCGGCGCCGAAACCTCGTAGTCCTGGCCCTCGTCGTCGTCCTGACGGGCGCGTCGGTGTACGCCATCACGGCGAAGGACACCGTTCTGGGCCTCGACCTCCGCGGGGGCACCGAGCTCGTCTACCAGGCGAACCCCACCGCCAAGAACCCGGAGATCAGCCCGGAGGACATGGATCGCGCGATCCAAATCCTGCGCGAGCGCACGGACGAGCTGGGGGTCTCCGAGCCGGAGATCGCGCAGGTCGGCCCTGACCAGATCGAGGTGGGGCTGCCCGACGTCTCCAACGCCGAGCGCGCCATCGAGCAGGTTGGGACTACGGCGCAGCTCTTCCTCTACGACTTCGAGAAGAACGTCATTCCGCTCGACCCGGACCTCGACAACCCGACGGAGCGGCGCTTCAACCGCCTCTACGACGCGGTCAAGTTCGCCGGCGAGCAGGAGCCGGAATGTTTCAAGGACCTCTGCACCAGGACCGGGCCGAGCTACTACCTGTTCGACGAGAGCACGCTGGAGACGCTCGCCGGGCCGGCCGAGTCCAAGAAGGACCTCTTCCTCGACTCGGTGGACGGCACGCAACCGGAGGGGACCGAGATTCTGGAGGTCCCGCAGGGGACGGTGATCCTGCAGGCGGAGCCGCCCAACGACGATCCGGCGACCGAGATCGACGAGAGCGAGGGCGCGCCGTCGCAGTACTTCGTGTTGAAGGATCGCCCCGAGGTCGAGGGGGACCAGATCAAGGATCCGCGACAGGAGACCGATCAGGCGAATCAGCCGAACGTCACCTTCAGCTTCACGGACGCCGGGCGAGAGGCCTTCTCGACCGTCACCCGGCGGATAGCCCAGCGCGGTGCCGCCAAGCCCGGCGCGGCGACGGCGTGTCAGACGCCTGGCGGCGGCGACCAGTTCGCCGACCACTTCGCGATCGCCCTCGACGGCGAGATCGTCTCGCGGCCGATCATCAACTTCTGCGAGAACCCCGAGGGGATCGACGGGCGCACCGGCGCCCAGATCAGCGGCTCGTTCCGCCTCACGGAGGCGCAGGACCTCGCCAAGTTCCTGCAGATCGGCGCGCTCCCGGTGGACCTCACCCTGGTCAGCCAGAGCACCGTCTCCGCCACGCTCGGCGAGGAGGCGCTGGACCAGGGGCTGAAGGCGGGGTTGCTGGGCCTGATCCTGGTCCTGCTCTTCCTGATCGCCTACTACCGGGTGCTCGGCGTGGTCGCCGGCCTCGGACTCCTTGTCTACGCCGTCTTCTTCCTCGCGATGATCAAGCTGATCCCGATCACGCTGACCCTGCCGGGCATCGCGGGCCTCGTGCTCACGATCGGCGTCGCGGCCGACGCGAACGTCGTCATCTTCGAGCGAATAAAGGAGGAGGCGCGCGCGGGCAAGTCGATGGCGTCGGCGATCGCCACCGGCTACCGCAAGGGCATCGCGACGATTATCGACGCGAACGTGATCACGCTGATCACCGCGTTCATCCTCTTCGTGCTCGCCTCGGCCGGCGTCAAGGGGTTTGCTTTCACCCTCGGCATCGGCACCATCGTCTCCCTCTTCACCGCGGTGCTGTTCACGCAGGCGATACTCGGCGTCTTCGGGCGCGCCAGGTTCATGCGCTCGCCGGCGGCGCTCGGCGCCTCCGGCGACGGCGACGGTTGGCACTTCGACTTCATCGGGGCGAGCCGCTGGTTTTTCTCGATCTCCGGGATCATCCTGATCGTCGGCGCCTTCGCGTTCGCCACCAAGCAGCTCCACCTGGGGATCGATTTCGAGTCGGGCACCCGGATCACCGTCAGCCTGGAGGAGGACGCCGGCGCCGAGGACGTCCGGACGGCGCTCGTCGACGGTGGGGTCGACGGCGCCCGCGAGGCGGAGATCCAGGAGACGACGTCGACCGAGGGGGCGGACTTCGGTGACAACGTGCTCCAGGTCCAGGCGAAGATCCCGCCCGATCAGATCGGGGTGGCGCAGGAGGCGCTCGACAAGGAGTTCGGCCTCGAGGGCGGCACCCAGGGCTTCGACTCGCAGTCGATCGGCCCGACCTTCGGTGAGCAGGTCGCGCGCAGCGCCCTCGTGGCCATCGTGTTCTCGCTGTTCGTGATCTGCGCCTACGTGGCGATCCGCTTCGAGGCCAAGTACGCCGTGCCGGTGTTGATTGCGCTCGTCCACGACATCCTCATCACGGCGGGGGTGTACGCCCTCGTCGGCCAGGAGGTGACGAGCGCCACTGTCGCCGCCTTCCTCACCATCCTGGGCTACTCGATGTACGACACGATCATCGTGCTGGACCGCATCCGCGAGAACGTGCCGCGGATGCCCCGCGCGGCCTTCTCCCAGATCGTCAACCGCTCGATGAACGAGGTCCTCACCCGATCCCTGATCACGGGGCTCTCGACGGTGTTCCTGATCGGCGTGTTGCTGGCGTTGGGAGGCGAGACGCTGCGGGACTTCGCCTTCGCGATGATGGTCGGGGTCGCCTCCGGTACCTACTCCTCGATCCTGATCGCCTCGCCGGTGCTCGCGCACTGGAAGGAACGCGAACCGGCGTACCGCAGCCGGCGGGAGCGGATTCTCGAGGCGATGGGTTACGTGCCCACGTTCCCCGAGGACAACGTCGTCGCCAAGATCGACGAGGCCGAGCGCCACACGCTCGCACCCGGGGAGGGGCCGCGAGATGCCGCAGACGCCGAGCGCGAACCCGACGCGGGCGGCACCGCGGTGGCGACAGCCGAGGCGCCAGTGGAGCGCGCTGCCGCACCTACGCCCGGAGCCGATGCGGCCACGGGCGAGGCGCGCGATTCGGAGGGCACGTCCCTCCCGCTGGCGAGCACGGCAGGCGAGCAGACGAGCGATCCGGGATCCGAGAAGCGCGCCGCCCGCGAGGAGCGCAGGAAGCGCCGCCAGCAGCAGAAGAAGCGAAAGCACGGGAGGAACCGCTGATGGCCGCTCTTGTCTGGTTCACCGTCGGCGTGGCCCTCTGGCACTTCACCGTCTTTCTCCCCGACAGGTTCTGGGGAGGGATAGTCGGCGCGTTCCTCGGCGCGACCGCGGGCGCGATGGTCACGGGGGCGATCGTTCAGATCGGCCTCGGCGAGAGCATCGGCAACACCGACGTGGCGACGCTGCTCGCCGCGGTGCCGGGGACGGTGGCCGGCGTCGCAGCCGTCTACTTCATCGGTATTCGCAAGGAGGAGGAGGCCGCGGAGGCCTAAGGCCGGCTAGGCCCGCGCCGATTCGACCGGCGGGGGCTGGCGCAGCGTCTGCAGGACCGTGCAGTAGCGCTCGGTCTTCGAGATCAGCGACTCGACCTCCGCTGCGTCCGCGTTCGGAGCCTCGACCTCGAAGCGCACGCTGATGGCGTCGAAGCCGACGTTCGCCTCCCGGTTCACTCCTAGCGTGCCCGCCAGGTCAAGGTCACCATTGACGATCACCTCGATCCGCTCGGTCTCGACGCCCATCGACGTCGCGACCATCTGGCAGGTGATCTGGGCGCAGGCGGCGAGCGCGCCCAGCAGCAGGTCACCCGAGCAGGCGGCGGTCCCGGGCCCGCCGACGCCGGTGTGAGCCTGGGCCTCCTGGATCGCGCGACCCGTGTCCACCGAGCACGCGGTCGGGGTGTCCTGCTCGCTCGCTCGGGCGGTCAGGGTGATGCGGGAGGCGTCGGGGTCCTCGCGGTAGCGCTCCTTGAGCGGCCGCTGCATCGCGCGAAGGTCCATCGGCATACCCTACCGCCGGGTTCCGTCCTGCCCCCTCCCTACGGTCGGGGCGTGGAGGCATCTGCCGCACGAGACGTGCTGCCTGAGAAAGGGTTCAGCCTCGAGCCCTACGCGTTTGCGGAGGTCCAGGCCCTGGTGCGCGAGCTCGAGCTCTCCGAGCCCGTCGCGATCGCCCTCGTCAGGCGGGGCCACCGCACCGTGGACGGCGCCAGGGCCTTCCTGGACGCGGCGGAGTCCCACGACCCGATGCTCTTCGATGGCATGGCCGAGGCCGTCGAACGGATCCGGGCCGCGATCGCCGGCGCGAGCCGGATCACGGTGCACGGCGACTACGACGCCGACGGCGTCTGCTCGACCGCGATCCTCGTCGGCGCGCTGCGCTCGCTCGGCGCCGAGTGCGACTGGTACATCCCGGACCGAATGGGCGACGGCTATGGGCTCACCGCCGGCGGCGTCGAGCGCCTGCGCAAGCGCGGCACCCAGCTGCTGATCACCGCCGACTGCGGCATCACCTGCCGCGACGAGGTGGCCCTGGCCCGCGGGCACGGGATCGAGGTCGTTGTGACCGACCACCACCAGCCCTCCGGGGAGCTCCCGAACTGCCCGATCGTCCATCCGGAGGTGAGCGGCTACCCGTGCCCGGATCTCTGTGCGACCGGCGTCGCCTACAAGATCTCCCAGGCGCTCCGTGGGGCGGAGGCCGACGTGGACCTCGACCTCGTCGCCCTGGCGACCGTCGCCGACATGGTGCCGCTTCGCGGCGAGAACCGGACCCTGGTCCGCCAGGGCCTCGAGCACGCCAGGCGCGGGGCCCGGCCCGGGCTCCGCGCCCTCATGGCGGCGTCCAGGATCGAGCCGGAGCGGCTGGACGAGGGTGACCTCTCATTCCGTCTCGCACCCCGGATCAACGCTGCCGGGCGCCTCTATCGGGCCGACGCCGGCGTCGAGTTGATGCTCACCGACGACGACGCGCGCGCACTGGAGATCGCCGCCGAGCTCGACCGCACGAACCATGAGCGGCGGGAGACCGAGCGCGAAGTCGTAAACGCGGCTGAGGCGGCCCTCCGCGAGCTCCCCGATGCGGACGCGGAGGCGGCGGGCCTGGTGATCGCCGGTGAGGGATGGCACCCCGGGGTGGTCGGGATCTGCGCGTCCCGGATCGTGGAGCGGACCCGCAGGCCGGTCCTCCTGCTGGCGATCGACGGGGACGGGCGCGCGCGCGGCTCCGGCCGGAGCGTCCCCGGATACGACCTGCTCGCCGGGCTCACCGCATGCTCGGATCTCCTCGACCGCTTCGGTGGGCACCGCGCCGCCGCAGGCCTCGAGCTGGCCGCCGAGCGGATACCCGCCCTGAGGGAGGCCTTCGCCGCCCACGCCGCAGAGGTCCTCGGGGACGCCCCACCGGTGGTTCTCGAGCAAATCGACGCCGTGGTGGGCGCCGACGAGCTGGGGCTGGAGGTGGCCCGCGAGCTGGGGCGCCTGGCCCCGTTCGGCAAGGGCAACCCTCCGGTGCGCCTGATCGTCCCCGGCGCGCGCCTGCGCGACGTCCGTCCCATGGGAGAGGGGGACAGGCACGCGCGGTTCAGCCTCGAGGGTGCCGGCGCCCGCGCGCGGGGCGTCGCGTTCGGGGTAGACGGCTCGCTCGCCAGGGCGGCCGAGGCGGGCCCGATGGATGTCTCGCTGAGCCTCGAGCTCAACCACTGGAACGGTTCCGTCGAGCCCCGGGTGGTTCTGGGGGAGCTCTACGCCGAGCCCGACGGGCCGCCGGCGGACCGCGGCGACGAACCCGGCCAGGAGGAGTGGGACATGCGGCTGCGCGCCGAGGCGGAGGCGCCTCTGGAGCCGCCCGCCCCGCCGCCCGCCGCCGGAGTCAGGCGAGCCGTGGTCGATCGCCGGGGGCACTCCGGGGTCGCAACGGTCGCCGCGCTCGCCTCGAGCGCGGAACCGGTGCTCGCGGTCTGTGCCGACGTTCCGCGCAGGCGTGCGCTGGTCGAGCGCGCGGCAGCCCCGGCGCGCTTCGGCGGCGGGGCGGTGGCGCTCGCCGCGTCGGCGCACGCCGACGGCGCCGCGGACTGCGCCGGCATCCTCGCCTCCGGCGGCGTCGCCCTCACCGATTGGGCGCGCCTGGAGCGCGAGCCCGAATTGGCGGCGGCCTTCGAGCACGTGGTGCTTATCGACCCGCCGCCGACGCCGGCTCTTGAATCGCTCGCGGACGGCTCCAGTGCCTCCGGGTTCCTGCACCTCGCGTGGGGTCCGGCCGAGGTCGAGTTCGCGCTGCGCGCCTGGGAGGCCCAGTGGCCGGCCCGCCCGGCACTGGGCGGCCTGTACAGGCGCCTGCGAGAGGTTGCCGAGGCCGAGGTGGTGGACGCCGGGCAACTCCGGGCGGCCCTCTCCGGCGAGAGCGCCCACCCGCGCTCGCCGGAGGTCGCGGCACGAAGCCTGCGAGTGCTCGCCGACCTGGGACTGGTCCGTCCTCCGTGGGAGGGTTCCGGCCCTCCGGGCGGCGCCCGCGTCGTATCCTCGGAGGGCACTGACCTGGTGCGATCAGGGGCGTTCAACGCCTACCGCGCCCGATGTGAGGAAGGCCGCCGATTCCTGAGCAGGCGAAGACAACCGAAGTAGCGGCTAACGGGGTGGAGCCCCACCGCGGGCATACGCGGGTCGGGGAGAGCGGGGGGCACACGGCGGCCCCGGTCGATGAGATCACCAAGGCCCTGACCGCCGAGGAGCGGGACCTGCTTGGTGACCTGCTGGCGGTCGTCGCCGAGCACGCCGAGGATGCCGACGACAGGCTCGACCGGGAGGCTGTCGAGCGGGCGTTCGCCTTCGCCTGCGATCACCATGCCGACCAGCGCCGGCGCTCGGGGGAGGACTTCATCACCCACCCGGTCGAGGTGGCCAAGATCTGCGCCGGGCTGCGCCTCGACACCGAAACGCTATGCGCGGCACTGCTCCACGACACGGTCGAGGACACGAGCGCCAGCCTGGAGGAGGTGCAGGAGGCCTTCGGCGAGTCCATCGCACAACTGGTCGACGGCGTCACGAAGCTGACCGAGATCACGTTCCAGAGCCGCGACGAGCACCAGGCCGAGAACTACCGCAAGATGATGGTCGCGATGGCCACGGACGTGCGGGTCATCCTGATCAAGCTCGCGGACCGCCTTCACAACATGCGCACGCTCGAGGCGCTTCCGAAGCAGAAGCAGCTCGACAAGGCCCGCGAGACCCTGGAGATCTACGCCCCGCTAGCTCACCGCCTCGGCATCCATGCGATCAAGTGGGAGCTGGAGGACCTCGCGTTCGCCCGTCTGCACCCGCGGAAGTACGACGAGATCAAGAAGCTGGTCGCCCAGCAGCGGGAGGAGCGCGAGGCCTACGTCACGGAGGCGGGCGAGTTCCTCGCCGCGGAGCTCGCGAAGGTCGGTATCGAGGCCGAGATCTCCGGCAGGGCAAAGCACTTCTACTCGATCTACTCGAAGATGACCAAGAAGGGCCGTGAGTTCAACGAGATCTACGACCTCACCGCGATGCGCGTCATCCTTGATTCGGTCAAGGACTGCTACGGCGCGATCGGGATCATCCACTCGATCTGGAAGCCGCTCCCGGGCCGTTTCAAGGACTTCGTCGCGACGCCCAAGCTGAACCTCTACTCGGCGCTTCACACGACCGTGATCGGGCCCGAGGGCCGGCCGCTCGAGATCCAGCTGCGCACGCCCGACATGCACGACCTTGCCGAGTACGGGATCGCCGCCCACGTCATCTACAAGGAGGGCGGCGGCCGCAAGGACGACTCCGACAGCAAGATGGTGTGGCTGCGCCAGCTTCTCGAGGCCGAGGGCGAGCAGGACCCGGCCGAGTTCCTCGAGGCGCTCAAGGTTGACCTCTTCGAGGACGAGGTCTTCGTCTTCACGCCGAAGGGCGAGGTCAAGAACCTCTCCGCCGGATCTACCCCGCTCGACTTCGCCTACGCCGTCCATACCGACGTCGGCCATCGCTGCGTAGGGGCCAAGGCGAACGGCAAGATCGTGCCGCTGCACTACCAGCTGAAGAGCGGCGACATCGTCGAGATCCTCACCGCGAAGCAGGAGCGGGGACCCTCGCGCGACTGGCTGGCGCTTGTCCGGACGAACCGCGCGCGCAGCAAGATCCGCGCCTTCCTCACGCGCGAGCGTCGCGAGGATGCCGAGCGGCGCGGCCGCGAGGAGCTTCAGGTGGCCCTGCGAAAGCGCGGCCTGCCGATGCAGCGGATCGCCGGATCACCGCTCCTGGCAGACGTGATCCGCGAGATGGGCTTCCGCAAGGGGGACGACTTCTACATCGCTCTCGGGCAGGGCAAGATCTCCTCGAAGACGGTCACCACGAAGGTCTTTCAACGGCTCAAGCAGGGCGAGGCCGTCGCCGGCGACGAGACGGAGGCCCGGCTGGCCGGGGTCCTCGAGGGCCGCGATGAACGCCAGCGGCGAACGCAGGACGCGAGCGAGTACGGCATCGACGTCAAGGGCGTCGACGACGTGATGGTTCGTCTCGCCAAATGCTGCCGCCCCGTGCCCGGCGACGAGATCGTCGGCTACGTCTCGCTGGGCCGTGGCATCACGATTCACCGGGAGGACTGCAAGAACGTCGTCGCCCTGCAGAAGGCCCCGGAGCGGTTCACCGACGTCTCGTGGGCGGGGGACAACTCGACCTCCTACCGTGTGGAGCTCCAGGTGGATGCCTGGGACCGCACCCGCCTCCTCGAGGACCTCTCCCGGGCCTTCGCCGAGGCCGGCGTGAACATCCTCGAGGCCAAGTGCACCACGAAGCACCCGATGGTCAAGAACCGGTTCGTGGTGGAGGTCGGCGACACCGAGCAGCTTCGGGGCTGCGTGGGGCGGCTGCGCAACGTCGAGTCCGTATTCGACGCGTACCGGGTCACGCCCACCGAATGACCAGCGCGCGCCCCGCGGTGAGCGTCGTCGTTCCGTTCGGCGGCGGCGACACCACCCGCCTCGCCGCTGCCCTGGTCGGGATTCAGCGCCGCGACGGCGACGAGCTGATCGTCGCGGACAACTCCGATGGCGGCGCCACGCCGCTCAGCCGGATCGCGCGCATCGTCCCAGCGACCGGTGAGCGCTCCTCCTACCACGCCCGGAACGAGGGAGCCCGCGAGGCCAGCGGTCCGTGGCTGCTCTTCATGGATGACGACTGCACGCCTCGCGCGGACATCCTCGACGCCTACTTCGCCGATCCCCCCGGTGAGCGGGCCGGCGCCGTGGCCGGCGAGATCCTGGGCGAGGACGGCCAGGACGCCCTCGCGGCCCGCTACGCGAGGGATCGCAAGGTCCTAAGTCAGACGGACGGCCTGTACGGGCGCGGACGAACCGTTGCCGCGACCGGGAATCTGATGGTTCGGCGGGCCGCGTTCGAGGAGCTCGGCGGCTTCGTCGAGGGCATTCGCTCCGCCGGGGACGTGGACTTCTGCCTGCGGCTGCAAAAGGCCGGCTGGCAGCTGGACTTCCGCCCGGAGGCGTCCGTCCGCCACCGCCACCGTGAGAGCGTTCCCGGCCTCATGCGCACGTTCGTCCGCTACGGGTCGGGTTCGCACTGGCTCAGCGAGCGCTACCCGGGCCTGCCCGGCCGCTGGCCCCTGTCTCCGGTCGAGCTTGGTCGAGCGGGGGTCGACGCCGTTCGGCTCGCCGCGACCGGGGACCGGGAGCAGGCGACCTTCCGCCTCATCGATGGCGCGGGGCTCGTCGCGCACAACCTCGGCTGGCGCCTGCCGAACGCCGCGAGCTAGACGGCCGCGGGAAACGGGTTCGACGTTTACCCGGGGCCGAGCGCGCCGCGGATGAGCGCGGCCGTCTCGGCCGCCTGGCCATCGTCCTCGTACTTGGTACGAGGCCAGAAGAAACCCTTGAGGCCGTCCTTGCGATCGCGGGGTACCAGGTGCGTGTGGAGGTGCGGTACCGACTGGCTGACGATGTTGTTCATCGCCACGAATGCGCCGGCCGCGCCCATACCGTCGCGGACCGCGCCGGCCAGCCTCCGGACGTTGGTGAAGTACGGGCCGACCAGGTCCTCGGGAAGGTCCCAGAGCGCCTCATGGTGCTCGCGCGGGATCAGCAGCGTGTGGCCGCGGAACAGGGGGCGGATATCGAGGAAGGCGAGTGAGATCTCGTCCTCGAAGACGACGTGGGCGTCACCCTCGCCCGCGGCGATCGAGCAGAACAGGCAGTCGGGCTCAGGCAACGACGGTGAGCGCGCCGGGATCGATCGTGAGGTCGAGCTCGCCATGGCGGCCGATCGGATCGCCGTCGACCTGGACGTCGAACGGGCGGATCCTGTTCTCGGAGTCGCGCGAGATCGACTCGAGGCGTGCCTGCGTAAACCCCTGGAAATGGTCGATCTGACGGTGCTTGGGGACGCTGAGGCCGGTGGACAGCACCCGGGCGGCGATTGACGGAACGTCGCGCTGGGCGGCCCGCCGCAGGACGCCGAGGGAGAGGGTGCCGTTATCCAGCGCGGCGCCCTCGCATACGCGCATCGGCTGCGAGCCGAAATATGTGAACGGATCCGAGTTCTGGGTGAGCGCGGTGACGCCCTCGGCGCGTCCCTGGCCCTCCACCTCCACGCTGATCCGCACGGGGTTGCGCAGGTATTGCGTGTAGAAGCCGGCGACCGTCGAGTACGTGTACCACCAGCGGCCCGCCCGGTGCTTCAGGCGCGGTTTCGCGTCAACTCGCGCGGCCGCGGTCGCATCCAGGCCCGCGCCACAGGAGAAGACAAAATGGCGGCCGTTCGCGATCCCGAGGTCGATCCTCCGCGGCTCGAAGTCGTCGGCCAGGGCGAGCAGGTGCTCGGTGGCGTCGACGACGTCGTTCGGGATCCCGAGCGTGCGAGCGACCACGTTCGTCGAGCCGCCGGGCAGTACCGATACCGGGACGTCCGTGCCGGCGAGCCCGTTGGCCACCTCGTTCAGCGTGCCGTCGCCTCCGAAGGCCACCACCACGTCGTAGCCTTCCTCGCGAGCCTCCCTGCAGATCTGCGTGGCGTGGTTCTGGGCCTGCGTCGAGACGGCCTCCACCTCGTAGCGGCCCTGGAGCGCGTATACGACGAGGTTCTTCAGGCGATCCGAGACGGTTGTCGCGTACGGGTTGACGATCACGAGCATGCGCTTCTTGGCAGCTCGCCGAGGCGGTTCCGCCGGACCGGGGCGCGCCTCGATCCGCGGCGGTGATGTGACCGTCGCGGCGCTCATCTTGATCTTCTACCCCCGGCGGCCACTCGGTTACTCGCGCCCACCTTAGTCACCGGGCAGCACGACCTCGCCCTCGGCCCCGGTGGCGGCCAGCCGGACGATCGCATCGTCTCCCTCGACCTCGGCGACCAGGCCGCAGGCCACCAGCAGATCGGCGTGCCCGACGACCTCGGAGAGCGTGAGAAAAGCCTGCGTCACGGCCACGTTTCCCCACATCTGCTGGGCAAGCTCGTACGGGGATCGCGGCTCCTCTGCGATCAGCCGCAGGAGCTTGCGGGCGCGCCGGCGGTGCATCGCCAGGCGATCGTCGATCAGCTTGCGATGGTTGGTGAATGGGTCCCCGTGTCCCGGCAGGACGATCCGGGCCGGGAGCTCACGCGTGAGCCGCATCGACGCGATGTACTGCACGAGCGCGGGGGGCCGCTCGGCCGAGCCGTCGAGCGCCCGAGCCATCAGCGGGTTCGACGAGATGTGTGCGATCAGGTGATCGGCAGCCAGCAGGATCTCGCGGTCAGAATCCCAGAACACCGTGTCGGACGGGCTGTGCCCCGGCCGGTGCTGAACCTCGAGCATGCGGTCTCGCAGCTCCACCTCCTCGCCGTCGGCGAGAGGCCGCGTGATGTCCGCGCGGGCGCCCCAGGCACGGAAGCTCGCGGAGACCGCGCGCAGCGCGGTGACCACGTCCTCCGGAATGCCGTAGCGAAGCATCAGCGCCCCGGCCCACTCGTCATCAAGCTCAGCGTCCTCGTTGAAGTTGCGAAGCCGCTCCGCCGAGACGTCGATGGCCGCGACGTCGGCGCCCGAGCGCTTGGCGACGATCTCGATCAGCCCCAGGTGGTCGATGTGCTGGTGGCTGATGATGACCAGCTCCAGGTCCTCGATCCGGCGCCCGTGCTGTGCGAGCTGGCCCTCCAGCTCGTCGAGGGCCTTCCCCGAGTTCGGGCCGGTGTCGAGAAGCGTCAGCGGCTCGTCCTCGATCAGCCAGCAGTTCACGCGGCCGACCGCGAACGGGGTGGGTATGGCGAGGCGGTGAAGCCCGGCCTCCGCCGCGAGGGCCAGGCCGTCCTCCACTTCGCTCACGCCCGGATCACGTCGAGCAGGGCGTCGCGCCTTGACTCCATATCATCGCGCGATAACAGCGACTCGAGGTTCAGCCGCAGCAGCGGCTCGGTGTTCGAGGGCCGGACGTTGAAGTGCCAGTCCGGGTAGTCGACCGAGACGCCGTCGAGCCAGCTCACGTCGGCGTCCGGGTGAAGCGCTGCGATCTCCCTCATCTTCGCCTCGCCGTCGGCCACCTCGGAGTTGATCTCGCCCGAGATGAAGTAGCGATCCCGCAGGTAGCCGACCAGCTCCGAGAGCGACCGCTTCTGGGTGGACAGGAGCTCCAGGACGAGGAGGGCCGGAATCGTCCCCGAGTCGGCGCACCAGAAGTCGCGGAAGTAGTAGTGGCCGGAGACCTCGCCACCGAAGAGCGCGTCGCGCTCACGCAGGGCGGACTTGAAGAAGGCGTGCCCGACCCGGTTGACGTACGAGGTGCCGCCGAGCTCGCGGACGGTGTCGGCCACGGCACGGCTCGCGCGCACGTCGTAGAGGACGGTCGCCCCCGGCTCCTTCTCCAGCATCTGGCGGGCGAGCAGGGCCGTGAGGAAGTCGCCGTCGACGAACGCCCCGCCGTCGTCGATGAAGAAGCAGCGG
This sequence comes from uncultured Solirubrobacterales bacterium, assembly GCA_963807385.1. Lineage (GTDB taxonomy): Bacteria > Actinomycetota > Thermoleophilia > Solirubrobacterales > 70-9 > JBDTSW01. The sequence continues at coordinate 675,912 of CAWEBQ010000002.1, read as the reverse complement.
TCGGCGTCGCCGTCCCAGGCGATGCCGAGGTCGGCCCCTTCGGAGAGGACTCGGTCCATGATGAATCGGCGGTTCTCCTCCAGCAGGGGGTTCGGCTCGTGGTCGGGGAACTCGCCGTCGGGGGTCCAGTAGGTGGTCTCCAGGTCCAGGCCCAGCCGTTCCAGGACGGGGCCGGCCATGGGACCGGCCATCCCGTTGCCCCCATCCACGACGACCTTGAGGGGGCGGACGCCCCGAGGCTCGATAAACGACAGGGCGTGGTGGTGGAACTCCCCGTACACGTCGAGCGCCTCCACCGTGCCGCCCCCGGGCGCATCCGGTAGCCCGGCCTCGATCAGCGCGCGGATCTCGCCGATACCCGCATCGCCGGAGAGGGCCAGGGCCCCCTCGCGAACCAGCTTCACACCGGTGTAGGCCTTCGGATTGTGCGAGGCGGTGACCATCGCTCCGCCGTCGAGCCGGCGCGAGCCGACGAGGAAATACAGCATCTCGGTGCCGACCATGCCGGCGTCGAGCACCGAACAGCCCTCGTCGACCAGGCCGTCCCTCAGGCGGCCGGCCATCTCTGGCGCCTCGATCCGCATGTCGCGGCCGAGGCCGACGCGCAGCTCGGAGGGCTCCTTGTTGCGCATACGGGCGAGGACGCGGGCGAACGCCCGGCCCACCAGGTACGCGGTCTCGCCGTCCATCTCCTCGCCGTAGAGGCCCCGGATGTCGTAGGCCTTGAAGATTCCCGGGGGTATCGCCGCCAGCTCAGCCATCGAACCCTCCCTGGAGCGCGTCGTAGGTCTGCTCGAGGGTTTGCGGCATTACGCGGACGTCGGCGAGGACGGGCATGAAGTTGGTGTCGCCGCCCCATCGGGGCACCACGTGCATGTGGATGTGGTGCTCGACCCCGGCGCCGGCCACCCGGCCCTGGTTGAACCCGACGTTGTACCCATGAGGCTCGTAGGTCACCTCGAGCAGCCTCATCGAGCGCTGGGCGAGGGCCATCATCTCGGCGACGGTGTCGGCGTCGAGGTCCGGCAGGCTGGCCGTGTGCTCGTACGGCGCCACCATCAGATGGCCGTTCGTGTACGGGTAGAGGTTGAGGATCACGAAGCAGCGCTCGCCACGGTGGACGATCAGGTTCGACTCGTCATCGTCCGCGGAGGGCTTAGCGCAGAAGATGCACTCGTCGGCGGAGTCCTTGGAGGCGTCCTTCACGTAGGCGAGGCGCCAGGGCGCCCAGATGCGTTCAGAGGCCACACGGCGGCATCGTAGTGAGGCAGCTCAGAGCCAGCCACGGCCGCGGAAGTAGGTGAGCATGCCCACCAGCAGGACGCCCATCGCCCCGACGATCACGTAGAAGTCCTCGGGGTCGCCGTCGCCGGGGACGCCCACGTTCATGCCCCACAGGCTCGCGATGAGGGTCAGCGGGAGGATGATCACGCTGATCGCCGTGAGGAATCGCAGGATGTCGTTGACGCGATGGGAGATGACCGACTCGTTCGTGTCCTCGAGCGCCTCGACGACCTCCTTGTAATTCTCGAGGATGTCCCAGATGCGCTCGTGCGCGTCGCCGATGTCGTCGAAGTAGACCTCCAGCTCGCCCTCGGTGGGCGCCAGGAACGCCTGCTTGGAGTGCTCGAGGTCGCTCAGCACCGTGCGCTGTGGGCGGACCACCTTGCGGAAGTTGATGATCTCCTGCTTGACGTTCGAGATATCGCGCACGACCTCCTCGGAGCGGCCCTCGAAGATCTCGTCCTCCACCGCGTCGAGCTTGTTCCCGATCTTGCGGAGCATCGGAAAGCAGTAGTCGAACGCGTCGTCAACGATCCGGTAGAGGAGGTAGCCGGACCCCTTCGAGAAGTGCTGCTCGCGCAACTCCTCCTTCGAGCGGCAGCGCTCGAACAGGTACTCCACCGGCTGGAGCGGCTGGTTGGGGATCGTCACCAGGTAGTCGCGGCCGACGAAGATGTCCAGCTCGCCCGCGTTCAGGCGGCCGGCCGAGCGGTCGAACACCGGGAAGTGGAGGACGATGAAGAGGTAGCCGGGGTACTCGTCGATCTTGGGGCGCTGGTTCCGCGAGAGGACGTCCTCGAAGTCCAGCGGGTGGAAGTCGAAGCGCTCCTCCAGCCAGCTCATCTCGAGCTGGGACGGGCGCTCGATGTTCACCCAGCGCAGGCCCTCGCCGTCGATGGTCTCGACGTTCGGGGTCCGCTCGCGCTGCGGCTCAGTCGGCGCGAGCTGCGAGGAGCGCGCGCTCCGGCGCAGCCTGGGCTTCGGAAGGCTCGGCATCGGCGTCGCTCGGATCGTTCGCTCGGGGGTCCATCGTGGGTACAGCGTACCCCCCGACCCCATGTGCCTGGAAGACCGCAAGAGGTCGTTCAGATCCTTGATATCGTTACCGGCACATAACCGCCACATCTAGAGGGGTGGAGGGACTGGCCCGTAGAAACCCCGGCAACCCTCCCGAAGCGAAAGCTGAGGGGAAGGTGCCAATTCCAGCAGGTGGATTGCCTGACAGATGTGAGTAAGTCCCGCAAGGACCTCTACTCGCACCGGGTGGAGGTTTTTTCGTAGGTGAACGAACAACGGGACATAAGGAGCTGAGGAAAGATGGCCGTCGAAGGGCTTCGGTGCAAGGAATGTGGGACTACCTACCCGCTGGACGCGCGGTACGTGTGCGAGGAGTGCTTCGGGCCCCTCGAGGTCGCCTACGACCACTCCGGGCTGGACGCTGAGGAGGCCCGCCGCAAGATCCAGGCGGGCAGCTCGAGCATCTGGCGCTACGCGGACTTCCTGCCGTTCGAGGGTGGCCCGCCCCCGACGCGAACCACGCTCGAGCCCGGCCTCACGCCGCTGGTCAAGGCGGACCGCCTGGCCGCGGCGCTGGACCTGGAGGAGGTCTGGGTCAAGAACGACGCGGCCAACCCGACGCATTCCTTCAAGGACCGCGTCGTCGGGGTGGCCGTTGCCAAGGCCCGCGAGCTCGGGTTCGAAACGCTCGCGTGCGCCTCCACCGGGAACCTGGCCAACGCTGTCGCCGCGCACGCCGCCGCGGCCGGCCTCGACTCCTACGTGTTCGTCCCGAGCGACCTCGAGGAGCAGAAGCTCCTGGCAACCGCCGTCTACGGCACGAAGCTCGTCGGCATCAAGGGCAACTACGACGACGTCAACCGGCTGTGCACACAGCTATGCGAGGAACGCCCATGGGCGTTCGCCAACGTAAACCTGCGTCCGTACTACTCGGAGGGCTCGAAGACGGTGGCCTACGAGATCTGCGAGCAGCTCGGATGGGCGCTCCCCGACCGGGTCGTCTGCCCGATCGCCTCGGGCTCGCTCTTCACTCGGATCGGCCGCGGGTTCTCCGAGTGGATCGAGGTCGGGCTCGTCGAGGGCGAGCTGCCGAAGTTCACCGGCGCGCAGGCCACCGGCTGCAACCCGGTCGCCGAGGCCTACGGCGAGGGCTGGGAGATCTGCAAGCCCAAGCGCCCCGACACGATCGCGAAGAGCCTGGCGATCGGCGACCCCGCCGACGGTCCGTACGCGCTCGAGTTGGCGCGCCGCACCGGCGGCGAGGTCGAGGCGGTCAGCGACGACGAGATCCGTGACGGGATCCGCCTGCTGGCGGAGACGACGGGGATCTTCACCGAGACGGCCGGCGGCGTCACCGTCGCCACCCTCGCCAAGCTGGCGCGGGCGGGCAGGATCGACCCGGCCGAGCGCGTCGTCACGGTCATCACCGGCGAGGGCCTGAAGACCCTGGACGCCGTCCGAGAGGGCTTCGAGATGACGGTGATCGATCCGACGGTCGAGGCCTTCGAGGCCGGCACCCGCGACGCGGCTCCTGCCGCCGCCTGAGCGCGGCACCCACTACATTCCCGGCGGATGGCGGTCACGGTCAAGATCCCTGCGCAGCTCCGCGGCGTCACCGACGGCGAGGGAGAGGTCGAGGTCGAAGGAGGCACGGTGGGCCAGGCGCTCGACGCGGTCTTCGATGCCCACGAGGAGCTGCGCGCCCGCATCACCGAGGACGGCACCCTGCGGCGGTTCGTGAACGTGTACGTCTCGGGCGAGGACATCCGGTTCCAGGACGGCCTCGACACCGAGCTCTCCGACGGCGACGAGGTCACGATCCTCCCCGCCGTCGCAGGTGGTTGAGCAGAGTGTCCCAGCCGGTCGCGATCCTCTGCGGAGGACGCGGCACACGGCTGCAGGAGCACACGCACGCGATCCCCAAGGCCCTGGTGGAGATCGGCGGCAGGCCGATCCTCTGGCACGTGATCAGGATCTACGCGGCGCAGGGCCTGCGGCGGTTCGTCCTGCTGACGGGCTACCTGGGCGAGATGATCGAGGAGTTCGTTGCGGCGGCCGACTGGCCCGAGGAGGTCGAGATCGAGTGCGTGGACACCGGGCTCGATACGCCCACGGGCGGGCGTGTGGCGCTGGCGGCCGAACGCCTGCGCTCGGGGCCGTTTTGCCTCACCTACGCGGACGGCGTCGCCGACATCGATCTGGAGGCGCTCCTTGCCTCGCACCGTCGCGAGGGGCGGATCGCGACGATGACCGTCGTGCGCCCCTACAGCCAGTGGGGGATCGCGGTCATCGACGAGACCGAGCGCATCACCGGATTCGAGGAGAAGCCACGCTTGGACTACTGGATCAACGGCGGCTTCATGTGCCTGCAGCCGGAGTTCCTGGAATTCGTCGAGAGGACGAGCGTGCTCGAGCGGGAGCCGCTGCGCCGCGTCGCGGCCGACGGGCAGCTGAACGCTTTCCGCCACGACGGCTTCTGGGACTGCATGGACACCTATAAGGATGCGGTCGTGCTGAACGACCTCTGGGAGGGCGGGTCGGCGCCATGGGCGGTCTGGCAGCGCGAGGCGATCGGCGGCACCAATGGCTGAGGTGGCGCTGGTGACGGGCGCGCGCGGGTTCGCGGGCGCCTGGCTTGCGAAGGCGCTGCTCGAGGAGGGGCGGACCGTCGTCTCACTCGATAAGGGGAGGCCCGAGCGGCCGGTCTCGACGCTGCGGCTGCTCGGCATCGAGGATGAGGTCGAGGACGTCTCCGGCGATTTGAACGACGGCGAGCTGATGGAGCGCCTGATCACCGAACACGGCGTCGGCTCGGTCTTCCACCTGGCGGCGGAGACGATTGTGAGCACCGTCCAGGCCTCGCCGGTTCGCGGCTTCGAGACCAACGTCCGCGGCACCTGGACCCTGCTCGACGCATGCCGGCGCACCGGCGTCGAGCGAATCGTGGTCGCCTCCTCGGACAAGGCCTACGGCGCCCACGACGAGCTTCCCTACCGGGAGGACTACCCGCTGCAGGCGACGGCGCCCTACGAGGCCTCGAAGGCTGCCGCGGACATCATCTCCCGCAGCTACTTCCACTCCTACGGCCTTCCGGTCGCCGTTACCCGGTTCGCCAATATCTACGGCGGCGGAGACCTCAACTTCTCGCGGCTCATCCCCGAGGCCGTCTGCTCCGTCCTCGACGGCCGGGCCCCGGTCCTCCGCTCCGACGGCTCGCCGGAGCGGGACCTCCTCTACGTCGAGGACGCGTCCGCTGCCTACCTGGCCATCGAAGCCCACCTCGACAGCGACGCCGTGCGAGGCGAGGCGTTCAACGCCGGCGGGGGCAAGCCGCACTCGGTCAGGCAGATCGTGGATACGGTCGCGCGCCTCTCGGGCCGGGAGCTCGAGCCGGACATCCAGGGCGCCGGCAACCCCGACGGCGAGATCGACCGCCAGTGGGTGGACCCGGCGAAGCTCCGCGAGCGTTGCGGCTGGGCCCCGTCGGTCGGGCTCGAGGAGGGGCTGCAGCGCACCCTCGACTGGTACCGCGAGCACCCCGAGGTCCGCCCCCCGGCGTAGCCGCCGGCCCCACTCCAACGCGCCCGCCGCGGGTCGACCGTCGATTGAAGGTCGGTGAGCGCACCTGAGCCGACAATCGACCGAGACGCCTCTGATTCGTACAACACGCCCGGCAGGATTCGAACCTGCGACCTCGTCCTCCGGAGGGACGCGCTCTATCCAGCTGAGCTACGGGCGCCGAGCGAATGAGCTTAGACCGTCGGTTGCGAACCTCGGCGCAGCCGGAGGGCGACGCCGCGCCCAGGGTTGAGGCCCGGCTACCTTCTCAGCGTGGACCTCGACATGGTGTTCCTGGGGACCGGTGGTTCGCTGCCGACCGCCAAGCGGTCGACCGCCTCGGTGCTCGCCCGCCTGGGCGGCGACCGGCTGTTGTTTGACTGCGGCGAGGGAACGCAGCGGCAGATGCAGAAGTCGGTCGGCCTGGTGCAGGTCCAGGACATCTACATCAGTCATTACCACGCGGATCACTACCTTGGGATCCCCGGGTTGCTCAAGACCTACGACCTCACCGAGCGCGAGCTGCCGCTGCGTCTGATCGGGCCGCCGGGACTGAAGGACCTGGTCGGCTCGCTGCGCCGGATCTTCGGCCGGGTCGCCTACGAGCTCGAGCTGCTCGAGCTGGGGGAGGGGGAGGCCGTGCAACACGACGGCTACGAGGTTCGCTCCTTCCCGGTCGAGCATCGCGTGACCGCCTACGGCTACGCGATCGTCGAAGCCGAGCGGCCAGGACATCTCGACGCGGCGAAGGCCACCGGGCTCGGCGTTCCGAACGGCCCCGAGCTGGGGCGCCTGCAGCGCGGGGAGGACGTTGAGGTCGGAGGCACCACGGTCAGGGCCGCCGACGTAATGGGCGACGCCCGCGCGGGCCGCAAGGTGGTGGTGACCGGCGACACGGTCCCCTCCGAGATGACCAGGGTCGCCGCCCACGAAGCCCAGCTTCTAATCCACGACTCGGCCTTCGCAAGCGCGGACGCCCAGCGCGCCGCCGAGACCGGGCACACCACCGCCCGCCAGGCGGCGGAGCTCGCGAACGAGGCGGGCGTGGAGATGCTCGCCCTCGTGCACGCGTCCACCCGCTATGACGTCCGCGAGCTCCTCGCCGAAGCGCGGGAGGTCCTACCGGGCGCCATCGCCCCACGTGATTTCGACATCGTCGAGATCCCGTTCCCGGAGCGGGGCGGGCCGAGGCTCATCGAGCGTGGGGCCAGGCCTCCGCGCTCCCCGCGGACCGCCGAGCCCGCCGCGTCCTAGCCCAGGGGTGCGGCCAGGTCTCCGATCGCGTTGGCGATCGCCGGCGCCTGGTCCTCCTGGAGGAAGTGCTTGGCCGGCAGCAGGATTGTGTCGTTGGTGCCCAGCACCTTCTCCACGACCGCGAGCCGGTCGAGCCCGAGCGCCGGGTCGCGCTCACCCCAGACGATCCGTGCCGGCCACGCGTGTCCGGCTAGCCCGTCCCAGAGGAACCGCTGCTTCTCCGGTGTCAGCTCGAAGCCCCGCATGATCCGCAGGAACGCGCGCCCGCGGTCGCTGTGCTTCAGCAGGTGGATGTGAGCCTGGACGTCGTGCCTCGGGGTCGCCGAGCGGTCCTCGATCCCCTGGAGGTAGAAGAGCTGCGAGCCGATCCAGGGCTGGAGCGTCGCGAGCCAGATCTCGCCGAGACCGCGTACCGAGAAGGGCTGCATCGACCAGGGGCGCCGGAAGGTGGCGACATCCAGCAGGGTGTTCAGCACGGTCACCGAGAGCACCCGGTCCGGGTTCTTGATCGCCCACTCGAAACCGATCGGGCCACCGATGTCGTGCACGACCAGGTGGCAGCGGTCGATCCCGAGGGCGTCGATGGCATCGCCCATCCACGAGGCCAGGCCCGACCACGAGTAGTCGAAGTCCTCGGGCCGCTCCGCCAGGCCCAGCCCGGGGAAGTCGAACGCCACGGCGTGGAGGCCCTGCCCGGCGACCGCCGGAATCATCTTTCGGTAGAGGAATGAGGACGTCGGCACCCCGTGGACGTGGACCACCGTCCCGCCGCTTCCCTGCTCTCGTACGAAGCTGCCCACGCCGCCTGCCTGAAACCGCCTGCCGGCGGCCTGGTGGATGGCGATCGCCTCCCGCGTGGCCTCGTGCATCTTCATTACGACGATCCTCTCACGCCCCGACTTTCCACGGTGGCACCTCCTGGTCGCGTGCCAGCGTGGAAACTCGAGGGGGGGGTGTGGAGGGGAACGCCCAGTTTGCGCCGAGCCTGCTGGCGGTGAAATAGCGCGTCCGGGGTTCCGTGGAGGCGGGTGGTAGGCTCGCCCCGTCGGTTCCTTTAACCCGGTCCGAGAGACCAGGAAGGGGCACGCAAGTGGAAGACCTCCACAAGGTCGTTCTCGACCGAGACGACCTGCGCCGCACGCTGGTGCGGATTGCTCACGAGATAATCGAGAAGAATCCAGGCGGCGAGACCCTCGCCCTCGTCGGGATTCACACCCGTGGGGCGCTGCTGGCCGCGCGGCTCCAGGTGCTCGTGGGCGAGCTGACCGGCGGCGAGGTCCCGCTCGGCGACATCGACATCTCCTTCTATCGCGACGACATGGACGGGCGCGAGCCGGCCGCCGCCCCGGTGGTGCACGCCTCGCACCTCGACTTCGATCTCGAGGGCCGAACCGTGATCCTGGTCGACGACGTCCTCTTCACCGGCCGCACGGCTCGCGCGGGGATCGAGGCGCTCTTCGACTACGGTCGCCCCGGCCGCGTGCAGCTCGCCGCCCTCGTCGACCGCGGGCACCGTGAGCTCCCGATCCGGCCCGACTACGTGGGCAAGAACCTGCCCACTGCTCGCGAGGAGCGCGTGTACGTCCGGATGGAGGAATCCGACGGCTTCGACGAGGTGGCGATCGCGCAGCCGCTCGAGGCCACGACCGCGGTGGCGGGAGAGGAGGACGGCGAATGAGGCACCTGCTTGGCGTGGAGGGAATGGAGCGCGCGGACATCGAGCGCATCCTCGAGCGGGCCGAGAGCTTCGCGGAGGTGGGGCGGCGCGACATCAAGAAGGTCCCGACCCTGCGGGGCCGCACCGTGGTGAGCCTCTTCTACGAGCCCAGCACTCGCACGAGCTCCTCCTTCGAGCTCGCCGCCAAGCGCCTCTCGGCGGACGTGATCTCCGTGAAGTCCGCGGGCTCGGCGGTCGACAAGGGCGAGTCGCTCAAGGACACGATCGCGACCCTCAGCGCCTACGGGCCGGAGGCGATCATCATCCGCCACCCGCAGGCGGGCGCGGCAAACCTGGTCACCCGCTGGACCGACGCGGCCGTGATCAACGCCGGTGACGGCAAGCACGAGCACCCCAGCCAGGCGCTCCTCGACGTCTTCACGCTGCGCCAGCGCCTCGGCGCGCTCGAGGGCAAGAGGATCTGGATCGTCGGCGACGTCCTCCACAGCCGGGTGGCTCGGTCCTGCGCGCTCGCCTTCTCTGAGATGGGGGCCTCGGTCACGCTGGCCGGGCCGCCGACGCTGATCCCGCGTGGGATCGACCAGGCCATGGACGTGGACGTGAAGCACACGCTCGACGACCTCGAGCAGGCCGACGTCGTCTACGCGCTGCGGATGCAGAACGAGCGGATGACCGACTCCTTCGTTCCCTCGCTGCGTGAGTACGTCGCCCACTTCCAGATCGACGCACGCCGGCTGGGCGCGCGCCAGCTGCTGATGCACCCGGGCCCGGTCAACCGTGGCGTCGAGCTGTCGGCCGAGGTGATCGACGGGCCCGCCTCGCTGATGACCGCGCAGGTTGAGAGCGGGCTCGTCGTCCGCATGGCGATTCTCTTCGAGCTGCTCACCGGCGGCGACCGGCCGCGCGGTGACAGGGCCGAGGCCGACGGGGGCGAGATGCCCGCGCCTACGCCGATCGGGGAGCCGGCGTGAGGCCGGTCTCCGCGCTTGACTGGCGCCGGGGAGGGGAGCCCGGGCCGGTCGTGATCAGCAGGGCGGGCGTTCTCGACCCGCGGCAGGGGATCGACGCGGTCCACGATGTGGTCGTGCGCGAAGGTGAGATCGCCGAGCTTGCCGGGCCGGGCGAGGCCACCGTGGACGGAGCCGAGGTCGTCGACGCGGAGGGGATGTACGTCTTCCCGGCCTTCTTCGACCCGCATGTGCACCTGCGGACGCCCGGCGGAGAGGACGCCGAGGACATCGAGACCGGCTCGCGCGCGGCGGCGGCGGGCGGCTACTGCGGGATCCTCGCCATGGCCAACACCAGGCCCCCCGTTGACTCGGCGGCCGATATCACCGCCCTGCGTGAGCGGGCCGCCGCCGAGGCCTCGGTCCCCGTCGGCTTCCTCGCCACCGTGACCATGGGGATGAAGGGCGCCGAGTTGACCGAGATGGCCGAGCTCCGCGACGCCGGGGCGGCGGGCTTCTCCGACGACGGCCTGCCGATCCGAAGCGGGAGGGTGATGCGCCGCGCGCTTCAGTACCAGCGGCTGGCCGGCCTTCAGATCGCACTGCACGAGGAGGATCCCGAGCTTTCGGGCAGCGGCGTCATGCACGAGGGGCCCGCCTCGGCGGTTCTCGGGCTGGAGGGGATCCCGGCGGTCTCGGAGTCGACGATGATCGCGCGCGATGCCGCGCTCGCCCTGTACGAGCAGGCCCGGATCCACGTCCAGCACCTCTCGGCGAAGGAGTCCGTCCTCGCGGTCGACACGGCGAAGGCCGCAGGCGTCGCCGTCACCTGCGAGGCCACGCCGCACCACCTGACGCTGACCGACGAGCAGGTGCGGAGCCTCGACGCGCGCTTCAAGATGAACCCGCCGCTTCGCGGTGAGGCCGACCGCCAGGCGCTACTCGACGGGCTGCGCTCCGGTGTCATCGACTGCATCGCGACCGACCACGCGCCGCATCCGCCCGAGGTCAAGGAGGTCCCGTTCGAGCAGGCCGCCATGGGCGTGACCGGCCTCGAGACCGCCTTCGCCGTCCTTCACACCGACCTCGTGCTCCCGGGCGTACTCGACCTCGGGCTCGTCGTGGACAGGATGAGCTCCGGCGCCACGGCATTCGACATCGAGTCGCCGTCGCTGGCGCCGGGCAGCGAGGCCAACCTGGTTCTCTTCGACCCTGCATCGGAATGGGAGGCCGGCGCCGACGGCTGGGAGAGCCGCTCGGATAATTCCTGCTTCGCCGGCCGAACGCTCACCGGCCGGACACTGATGACGGTCGCCGCGGGCCAGGTTGCCTACCGCCAGCGCTCGTTCGCGATGGGAGTTGCCGAGTGATGGTGGCCAAGCTCGACCGCGAGCGTGCGGTCCTCGTGATCGTCGACGTGCAGCAGGCGTTCGCCAAGGCGCTCCCCGACTTCGAGCAGGTCGCTGCGGCGGCGGAGACCCTGGCGCGAGGCGCCGGCGAGCTGGGCGTCCCGGTCGTGGTGACCGAGCAGTACCCGAAGGGCCTCGGCAGGACCGTCGATCGCGTGGCGGAGGCCCTCCCCGCCGGCACGGAGCCGCTCGAGAAGGTGCGCTTCTCGGCCGCCGAGGCGGAGGGATTCGACCTCGGCGGGCGCGACCAGGCGCTGGTGTGCGGGATCGAGACCCACGTCTGCGTGAACCAGACGGTGCTCGATCTCCTGGACGACGGGGTGGAGGTCCAGGTCGCCACCGATGCCGTCGGGTCTCGCACCGAGGCGAACCGAACGCTGGGCCTCGAGCGGATGGAGCGGGCCGGGGCTGCGATGACCAGCGTCGAGACGGCGCTGTTCGAGTTGCTGGGCGGCTCCGACGCCCCCGAGTTCAAGGAAGTGCAGGCGCTCGTCAAGTGAGCGGATTCCTGCTCCTGGAGGACGGCACTCGCCTCGACGGCGATCTACTCGGCGCCACCGACGTCGAGACGACCGGGGAGGTGGTCTTCAACACCTCGATGACCGGCTACCAGGAGGCCGTGACCGACCCGTCATACGCGGGCCAGATCATCACCTTCACCTACCCGCTGATCGGCAACTACGGGGTAGGGGCCGACGCGATGGAGTCCGACCGCATTCACGCCCGCGCTGTGATCATGCGCGAGGGCAAGAACGGCGAGGACGCCGCCGACGCCGAGGGCGGCTGGTTGGACTGGCTCGGCGACTGCGGCGTGCCGGCCCTGAGCGGCCTCGACACGCGCGAGCTGGTGCGCCGGATCCGCGACCGCGGGGCGATGCGGGGCGGGATCTTCGCCGCCTCGACCGACGAGGGGGAGGCGCGCGCGCGGGTCGGGGCTGAGCCCTCGATGGAGGGCGCCGACTTCGCGCGAACGGTGACGCCGGCCGAGCCGGTCACGTTCGACGGCTCCGGCCCGCACGTGGTCGCGATCGACACCGGGATCAAGCTCTCGATCCTGCGCCAATTCCGCGAGCGCGAGGCGCGGCTGACGCTCCTGCCCTGCGACACGTCCGCCACCGACGTCCTCGCCCACGATCCCGACCTCGTCTTCCTCGCCAACGGCCCCGGCGACCCGGCCGCCCTCGGCTACGTGGTCGAGACCGTTCGCCAGATCGTCGGCAAGACGCCCATCATCGGCATCTGCCTCGGACACCAGCTGCTGTGTCGTGCCGTGGGCCTCGAGACCTTCAAGCTCCCCTTCGGGCACCGAGGGGCCAACCACCCGGTGAAGGAGCTGGCGACCGGCCGGATCGAGATCACCTCGCAGAACCACGGCTTCGCTGTGGAGGGCCCGGGGGGCGAGTCGCGCATCGAGGGCGACGAGCCGGTCCGCTGGGAGACCGACTTCGGCGCCGCCGAGCTCTCGCACCTCAACCTCTACGACCGAACGGTCGAGGGCCTCGAGCTGAAGGAGGTGCCGGGGCGCACCGTCCAGTACCACCCGGAGGCCGGCCCGGGCCCTCACGACGCTCGGCACCTCTTCGACGAGTTCCTGGAGTTGGCGGCGTGAGCGAGCTCGACGAGGCGATGGCCGCTATGGATCGGGCGTTCGACGTTCTCGAACGGGGGGACATCGACGAGTTTGCAGCGATGCTGGCGCAAACCGCCACCCCGGACTTCGAGTTCACATCGGCGATCTCGTCTGCGCTCTCCGGCGGGGCCATCCGGGGCCGAGAGCAGGTGGTGGACTGGTTCCGCGAGTTCCTTGACACCCTGGCGCAACATCGCTGGGTCGAGCGGCGGTACGAGCCCGTTGGTCTGCGCGCCATCCTGGTCTTGGCCCGGTTCGAGGCCCAAGGCCCGGCGAGCGACGTTCCGGTGGTCACCGAGGTGGGGCAGATCTACGAGCTCGAGGGTGGCCTTTTCAAGCGCGGCGTCAGCTATCGGTCCCATGCAGATGCCCGCGAGGCTGCGGTGGCCCTGGTTGCCTAGGCGCGACGACCTCCACAAGATCATGCTGATCGGCTCCGGGCCGATCGTGATCGGGCAGGCGGCGGAGTTCGACTACTCGGGGGTGCAGGCCTGCAAGGTTCTCCGGGAGGAGGGATACGAGGTCGTGCTCGTCAACTCCAACCCGGCGACGATCATGACCGACCCGGAGTTCGCCGACCGCACCTACATCGAGCCGCTGACGCCGCAATCGGTGACCGCGATCATCAGGCGCGAGCGCCCCGACGCGCTCCTTCCCACCCTCGGTGGGCAGACGGCGCTCAACCTCGCGAAGACGCTGCACGACGACGGGGTCCTCGAGGAACTGGGCGTGGAGCTGATCGGGGCCGATTACGACGCCATCCACCGCGCCGAGGACCGCGAGGCGTTCCGGACGACGATGCAGGGAGCGGGCCTGCGCGTTCCATGGTCGGCGATCGTCGAGTCTGTGGGTGAGGTCGAGCGCGGGCTCGCCGCCGGGGAGATCAGCCTGCCCGCGATCGTCCGGCCCGCGTTCACGCTGGGCGGCCAGGGGGGCGGAGTTGGTCACACGGAGACCGAGCTCCTCCAGGTCGTCTCCGAGGGGCTCGCCGCAAGCCCGATCAACCAGGTCCTGGTCGAGGAGTCCGTGATCGGCTGGGGCGAGTTCGAGCTGGAGGTGATGCGCGACCACAACGACAACGTCGTCGTCGTCTGTTCGATCGAGAACATCGACCCGATGGGCGTCCACACGGGCGACTCGGTGACGGTCGCGCCGGCGCAGACCCTCACCGACCACCTCTACCAGGAGCTGCGCAACCAGGCACTGGCGGTGATTCGCGCGGTGGGTGTGGAGACGGGCGGCTCGAACGTGCAGTTCGCCGTCAACCCGGCCACCGGCGAGATCGTCGTGATCGAGATGAACCCGCGGGTGTCGCGCTCCTCGGCGCTCGCGTCGAAGGCGACCGGCTTCCCGATCGCGAAGATCGCCGCCCGGCTCGCCGTCGGCTACGCGCTGGAGGAGATCCCCAACGACATCACCCGGGCCACGCCCGCCTCCTTCGAGCCCACCATCGACTACGTCGTCACCAAGATCCCCCGCTTCGCCTTTGAGAAGTTCCCCGGAGCCAAGGGCGAGCTGACCACGCACATGAAGTCGGTTGGCGAGGTGATGTCGATGGGGCGCACCTTCCGGGAGTCCTTCGCGAAGGCGATGCGCTCGCGCGAGCTGGACTCGCCTGCCGACGTGCCCGACGACGACGGCGAGCTGCTCGAACGGCTCGGAACCCCCTCCTCCGACCGGTTCGACCTGATCGAGGCCGCGTTTGGGCGCGGGCTGGAGCTCGAAGCGGTGCGCGAGGCGACGATGATCGACCCCTGGTTCCTACGCGAGCTGCAGGCGCTGGCGAAGGAGGGCGACGGCACCGCCGGGCTACAACGGACCTTCAAGTCGGTGGACACCTGCGCCGCGGAGTTCGAGGCGCGGACGCCGTACTTCTACTCGGCTCACGAGCGGACGGGGAGGCTGACGGGGGAGGTCGATCGCGGCGATCGCGAGTCGGTTGTGATCCTGGGCGCTGGGCCGAACCGCATCGGTCAGGGGATCGAGTTCGACTACTGCTGCGTCCACGCCGCGATGACCGTGCGCGACTCCGGCCGCGATGCCGTGATGATCAACTGCAACCCCGAGACGGTCTCCACGGATTACGACACCTCCGACCGGCTCTACTTCGAGCCCCTGACAGCGGAGGACGTGCTCGCCGTCTGCGAGGTCGAGCGGCCCGAGGGAGTCATCGTTCAGTTCGGCGGCCAGACGCCGCTGCGGCTTGCGACCGCGCTCGGGGAGGCGGGTGTCCCGCTGCTGGGGACGCCCGTCGACGCGATCGACCTCGCCGAGGACCGAGGCCGGTTCGGCGCGCTCCTGCGAAAGCTCGACATCGCCCATCCGCCGTATGGCACGGCGCTCTCGGCCGAGGAGGCGCTGGTGATCGCCGAGGACGTCGGGTATCCGCTGCTCGTGCGCCCCTCCTACGTCCTCGGCGGCCGGGCGATGGAGATCTGTTACTCGCTCGAGGATCTCTCGGCCTACCTCGAGGCGAACGTCAAGGCCGACCAGGAGCACCCGCTCCTGCTGGACCGTTTCCTCGAGGACGCGATCGAGGTGGACGTCGACGCCCTGGCCGACGGGACCGATGTCGAGGTCGCGGGGATCATGCAGCACGTCGAGGAGGCGGGCGTCCACTCCGGCGATTCGGCCTGCGTGCTCCCGCCGATGAGTCTGGGCGCCGACATGCTCGACGAGATCACCGCGACCACCAGCCGGATCGCACTGGAGCTTGGGGTGATCGGCCTGATCAATATCCAGTACGCGGTCGCGGCCGGGCGCCTTCACGTGATCGAGGCGAACCCGCGGGCGTCGCGGACGGTCCCCTTCGTCTCGAAGGCGATCGGCGCCCCGCTCGCGAAGATCGCCTGCCGCCTGATGCTGGGCGAGCCGCTGGCGGACCAGCGGCTTCCGACGATGCACAACGGCCACGTCTCGGTGAAGGAGGCCGTCCTCCCGTTCGCCCGGTTCGTCGGCGCCGACGCCGTGCTGGGGCCGGAGATGAAGTCGACCGGGGAGGTGATGGGGATCGCCGCCGACTTCCCCACCGCGTTCGGCAAGGCCCAGGCCGCGGCGGGCATGGCCCTGCCGAACCGGGGCACCGCCTTCATCACGGTGACCGACACCGACAAGCCGGCCGCGACCCAGCTCGCCGCCCGGTTCCACGACGTCGGCTTCGAGATCATCGCCACCGCCGGCACGGCGCAGGCGATCTCACGGATGGGCATCCCGGTACGGTCGATCAACAAGATCGCCGAGGGCTCCCCGCACGTCGTCGACTACATCCGTGACGGCACCGTGGACATCGTCATCAACACGCCGACGGGGCGCGGTGCCCGCGCCGACGGTCACGAGATCCGAGCCGCTGCGACCAAGCGCGGGATTCCCTGCATCACGACGCTGACCGGCGCCTCGGCCGCGACGCGGGCCATCGCGGCGGCGCGCGAGGCCTCCGAGCCCGTATCCCTGCAGGAGCTACACGGGATCGCCGCAGCTCAGCGGGCCGAGGCCGGTTGATGGAACGTATGCCGGCGCCGCCGCGGCGGCGCTCCGCACCGGTGGTGGCAAACCGCGGCACCGGTGGGTACCGGATCTTCAGCGTCGTTGACGCGAGCGGGCTCGAGCCCGCACCGGGGCAGTTCTACATGCTCTCGATGGGCGATCGCTGGGGTGGGGAGGAGGGGCGCCCGTTCCTGCCCCGGGCCTTCTCGGTCGCCGCCGCCGAGCCGGCTCGCGACGGCGTCCGGCTCGACTTTCTGGTCGAGGCCGTGGGGCCGGGCACCTCGCGGCTCGCAGCGCTCGAGGAGGGCGACGCGCTGGAGCTGACCGGGCCGCTTGGGCGCCCGTTCTCGGCCGCCCGGGAGATCTCCGGGGACGCAGCCGGGGCGATCCTCGTGGGCGGCGGGATCGGGATCGCCCCGCTTGCCATCCTCCGACGGCGCCTGGCGAGGGCGGGCGTCCCCCAGCGCGCGCTGCTGGGCTTCCGCGACCGCGAGCACTCGGGAGGAGTGGAGGAGCTCTTCGGCTGCGAGGAGACGCGGCTGGCCAGCGAGGATGGTCACGCCGGGCACCGCGGCTACGTCACCGACCTGCTCGCGGTGATGCTGGCCGGCGACGAGGCCGGCTCCGCCGTGGTGTACGCCTGCGGCCCGCCGGCGATGCTGGAGGCGGTGCGCGGGCTCTGCGCCAAGCACGGCGTTGCGGCGGAGCTCGCGATGGAGGCGCCCATGGCCTGCGGATACGGGGCCTGCTTCGGCTGCGCGGTGCCGCTCGCGGCGGGCGGCTACATGCGCCTCTGCGTCGATGGCCCCGTGGTGCGCGCTGACGAGCTCGAGACGGCGCTGGTCGCCGGGGCCGGACACCGATGACCGTTGCCGGCCCTCTTGCGATGGAGCTCTGCGGGATCCCGCTCGCGCACCCCGTCCTGAACGGGAGCGGGACGTTCGATGCGATCGCCGCTCGCCGCGCGTTCGGCGACGAGCTGCTCGAGAGGTTCCCGTTCTCGGCCTTCGTCTCGAAGACGATCACCCCGCAGCCCCGGGCGGGCAACCCGCCGCCCCGCCTATATGAGACCCCCAGCGGGATGATCAACTCGATTGGCCTGCCCAACAAGGGGCTGCACGGATTCCTCGCCTCGGACCTGCCGGAGCTCGCCGAGCTCCCGGTCCCGCTGATCGTCTCGGTGATGGGGACGAGCCTGGATGAGTTCGCGGTGCTGGTCAGCGGGGTCGGCTCGCGCGAGGAGGTGGCGGCCATCGAACTGAACGTCTCGTGCCCCAACGTCAAGTCCGGGCTGATCGTCGGCGAGCAGCCCACCGAGACCTTCGGCTTGCTCGAGGCGCTGCGTCCCCTCACGGACAAGCCGCTGATCGTGAAGCTCACGCCCAACACCGCCGCCCCTGCCGCCGTCGCGAGGGCCGCCGAGGACGGCGGCGCCGACGCGGTATCGCTGATCAACACGCTCAAGGCCACGGCGATCGCGCCCGGGGGAACCGAGGCGTGGCTCGGCGCCGGCAGCGGCGGCCTGTCGGGGCCCGCGGTGCGACCGGTGGCGCTCGATCAGGTGCGCCGGGTCGCCGCCGCCATCTCAATCCCGGTGATCGGGATGGGCGGTATCGAAACGGGCCCCCACGCAGCCGAGTTCCTGGCCGCAGGTGCGGCCGCGATCGCCGTCGGAACGGCTTCCTTCCGCGATCCGGCGGCGGGCGAGCGGGTCCGCCGGGAGCTCGAGGGTTCCCGTCAGCCGAACACCAGTTCGATGGGCCGTGCCCTCAACCTCGACCTGAGGTCGAATTGAATTCGTCGAATTCGGCCTGTTCTGGCTTGCGCGTCGCCCAGCCGCACGTATAATCGCCGCCGCCCGATGGTCCCTCTCGTCGACACCTCTGCCGCCGTCCCCGAAAGGACTAGCTCTCAGAGGATGAAGGCCCTCAACAAGGCGAACGAGATCCGTACCGCGCGGGCCCAGCTCAAGCGGGATCTGAAGGCCGGGAAGGTGAAGATCGAGAAGCTCCTCCTCGACCCTCCGGAGTACGTGATGTCCGCGAAGGCGTTTGACATGATCCTCGCCGTCCCGAAGTACGGCCGGGTCAAGGCGAACAAGATCCTCTCCCAGTGCCGCATCTCGCCGTCGAAGACCATCGGCGGCCTCTCCGAGCGCCAGCGAGCCGAGCTGGTGCACATGCTGCGCCGCTAGCTGCCGGGGGCGAATCGCGCCGTTCCGGCCTCTCCGTAGGGCAGGATGGCCTGCGACATGGCGAAGGTGTTCGTGATCACCGGGCCCTCCGGGGTCGGGAAGGGGACGTTGATCTCCGGGCTGCTCGAGCGGATGGAAGACCTCGAGCTCTCGACCTCGGCGACCACCCGCGAACCGCGGGAGGGGGAGCAGGATGGCCGCGAGTACCACTTCCTATCCCCGGAGGATTTCGCCGGGCGGGCGGAGGCCGGCGAGTTCCTGGAGCACGCCACCTTCTCGGGTAATCGCTACGGCACCCTGCGCTCCGAGGTCGAGCGCTGCCTTGGCGGCGGGGTGTCCCTGGTGCTGGAGATCGAGGTTCAGGGCGCGCGCCAGGTCCGCGCCGCGCTGCCGGACGAGGCGGTCCTCATCTTCATCGCACCGCCCGATCCCGCGGCCCTGCGCGAGCGGCTGGCCGGCCGGGGGACCGACTCCGCGGAGGCGATCGAGCGGCGGCTGGAGACCGCCAAGCAGGAGCTGGAGGCCCAGCAGGAGTTCAAGCACGTTGTCGTCAATGAACGGATCGAGGTGGCCGCGGAGGAGCTGGCGCGCATCGTTCGCGAGGAGCTCGGCTGAGTCCGTCTCTCGCAGCGCCCACTACAATGCCGCGCCGATGATCAAGCCACGCGTTGACAAGCTCATGGACCAGACCGAAGGCTCGCACTATGCCGCGGTCGTGGTCGCCGCCAAGCGCGCCCGCCAGTTGAACAGCTACTACCGGGCGCTGGGCGAGGGCTCCTACGAGGAGTACACGCCCCCGATGGTGGAGAGCGCGACGGGCAATTACCTCACGATCGCCCTCGAAGAGCTGGCGCAGTCGAAGATCAAGTACGAGTACCGCGCGTAGCGCCTCGGCCTCCGAGTTTCCACGCCAGCACCCCCGTACGCGCCTGCAACGCAATCGGCCGTTCGTTCGTCCGCTCAGGCGTAGCATCTGAGACATGGCCAGGATCCTCCTCGGCGTGAGCGGCGGCATCGCCGCCTACAGGGCCCTCGAGCTCGCGCGGCTCGCGACGAAGTCCGGCCACGGTGTGCGCGTCGTGATGACGCCGACCGCGCACCGTTTTGTGGGCGCCGCCTCGTTCGAGGGGATCGTCGGCGCCCCCGTACTCACCGACGAGTTCGAGCGCGACCCGACGCGCGGCACCTACCCCGGGGATGCTGCACCCGAGCACGACCCGATCGGCCACCTCGAGGTGGCGGCGAACGCCGATGTCTTCCTGGTCGCTCCGGCGTCGGCGAACACGATCGCGAAGCTAGCGTCGGGCGCAGCCGACTCGATGCTGACCACCTCCTTTCTGGCCTGCACGGCCCCGCGGATCGTCGCCCCCGCGATGAACGACCGCATGTACACGGACGCGGCCACGCAGGCCAACATCGCGACGCTGCGCGAGCGGGGCATCAGCGTGATCGAGCCGGACACGGGCCCGCTTGCCTCTCGCGGCGAGTGGGGGGCGGGCAGACTACCCGCGCCCGAGCGGCTGATGGAGGAGATCGAGCGCGCCCTCCCATCGCCCTCAGGGCCCTGGGACGGGCTGAACGTGCTGATCACGGCCGGCGGCACCCGCGAGCCGATCGATCCGGTTCGCTTCATCGGCAACCGCTCGTCCGGCCGCATGGGCCTGGCGCTCGCCGAGCGCGCCCGGGCGCGGGGCGCGGACGTCACGGTCGTCGCGGCGAACGTGTCGCTGCCGGAGCCCCGCGGCGTGCGACGCATCGACGTGGAGACGACCGCCGAGCTCGCCGACGCGGTGGGGGCCGAGTTCGCCGGCAGCCAGGTTCTGCTGATGGCCGCCGCCGTCGCCGACTTTGCGCCGGAGCAGGCGAGTGAGGGAAAGCTCGCCCGTTCCGAAGGCGACGGCCTCGAGCTGCGACTCAGCGCGACCGAGGACGTTCTCGCGGGCCTCGCCTCACGACGCACCGATGGTCAGACCCTCGTGGGGTTCGCCGCCGAGCACGGCGCTGAGGCGATCACACGCGCGCGGGAGAAGCTCACCCGCAAGGGTCTAGACGCGATCGTCTTCAACGATGTCTCGCGGGAGGAGATCGGGTTTGACTCGGCCGAGAACGAGGTGACGATCGTCGAGGCGGATGCTGAGTACTCGGTACCGCTCGCGTCCAAGGCCGAGGTCGCAGACGCGATCCTCGATCGCGTGGAGGCCTTGCGCACGGGCATACACTCAAAGCGTGCCTGAAGCCGAGTCCGCCGACCTCTACTCGCTGTACAGGCGAGGGATGGCGCTGCTCGAGTCCGGAGACTTCGCCCAGGCCACCGTCCCGCTGTCGAAGGCGGCCCGGATCGCGCCGGAGAAGAGCTCGATCAGGGAGGCACTGGGGCGCGCCTACTTCCGCGCCAGCCGCTACGACAAGGCCGCCGCCGAGTTCGAGGCCGTGCTCGAGTCGCACCCTGTGGACGACTACGCGCACTTCTGCCTCGGCCGCGCCCTCACGAAGTGTGGGCAGCGAGACCGGGCGCGCCATCACCTGGCGCTCGCCTCGAACCTGCGCCCGGACCGCTACGACTACCGCCTCTACCGCGACCGTTTGCGCGCCGCCTCGTAGGTGCGAGCCCTCATCCAACGGGTAAGCCAGGCGGCGGTCGACGTCGAGGGCGAGCGGGTAGCGCAGATCGGACCAGGGATGCTGGTCCTGCTGGGGATCACCCACGATGACACGGCGGAGACCGCCGACCGGCTCGCCAACAAGGTGCGAAAGGTGCGGATCTTCGACGACGCCGAGGGGCGGATGAACGAGCCGCTCGGCGAGCGCGAGATCCTGTGCGTGAGCCAGTTCACGCTCTACGGGGACGCCCGCAAGGGCAACCGGCCCAGCTACATGGCGGCGGCGGGGCCCGCGCAGGCCGAGCCGCTGTACGAGCGCTTCTGCGAGCGCGCCGGCGCGAGGCGGGGCGCCTTCGGCGCATGCATGGGGGTCGCGCTCGTCAACGACGGGCCGGTCACCTTGCTGCTGGAGAGCTGAGCTGCGCTGCTTTCAGGCAGGGGCCCGTGGCTATACTCACGCCACCTCTTTTCGCACCCGAACCCTGTTGACGAGGTGGGCCCGGGCCCACCTTTTTTTTGGGCTCGAATGCGGGGGGAGTCGAGAGAAAACAACCGCACGAGGAACCGTGAACGAAGCCGCTGAGATAGAGACGACGATCGAAGGACGCCTGCGTGATCTTGATCCGGCGATCGAGTTGATCGCCGTCGAGCATCCCGCCGCCGAGTCGGTTCGCGTCTATGTGGATCATCCCGATGGGGTGGACCTCTCGCTCTGCGAGCGGGTGACCGAGGAGCTGCGCGACCTGACCGAGCGATTCACGCTTGAGGTCTCGTCGCCCGGCACCGACCGGCCGCTGACGAAACCCGAGCATTTCCAGCAGTTTCTGGGCCGTCGGGTGCGCGTGCGCACCACCGACGCGATCGAGGGCCAGCGGAACTTCACCGGGACGATCGCCTCCGCCGGTGACGAGCGAGTCTCGCTCGAGGCCGAGCGAGGCACCGTAGAGATCCCGCTCGCCCGGATCCGACGTTCCAACCTCGTGCCCGAGCTTTCAGGAGGTGGAGCGTGAGCCGCGAGATCGTCGAAGCGATCAGGGGCCTCGAGCAGGAGAAGGGGATCGACGCCGAGACCCTGATGGTGGCTCTCGAGGACGCGCTTCTGTCTGCCTACAAGAAGACCCCGGGCGCCGCGAAGTACGCCCGCGTGGACCTCGACCGCGAGACCGCCGACTTCCGCGTGTTCGAGTTGATCCTGCCCGCCGAGCTCGAGGAGAAGCTGCTCGAGCAGGTCGCGGAGGAGGCCGAGCAGGAGATCGATCCCGAGACGGGAGAGCTCCGCGAGCCCGAGGATCCCGAGCTCGATCCGGAGGTCCTCGCCCCCTACGAGGATCAGATCAAGACCCGCGACGTGACCCCCGACGACTTCGGACGCATCGCCGCGCAGACCGCAAAGCAGGTCGTCCTGCAGCGGATCCGCGAGGCGGAGCGGCAGATGATGTACGACGAATACCAGGACCGCGTCGGCGAGCTGATCACCGGGATCATCCAGCAGTCCGACAACCGCTACACGCTGGTGCAGCTGCGCGAGCGCGTCGAGGCGCTGCTGCCGCGATCCGAACAGGTCTGGAACGAGCGCTACGACCATGGGATGCGGATCAAGGCCGTTATCACCGACGTCTCCGCGGAGGGCAAGGGCCCGAGCATCGTCGTCTCGCGCCGCAGCCACGAGCTGATCAAGTCGCTCTTCGAGCTGGAGGTTCCGGAGATCGCCGACGGCCTCGTCGAGATCGTGGGGGTCGCGCGCGAGCCGGGGTACCGCTCGAAGATCGCAGTCATCTCCCACACGGACGGGGTGGACCCCGTGGGCGCCTGCGTCGGTCCCCGGGGGTCCCGCGTGCGGATGGTCGTCTCCGAACTCCGCGGCGAGAAGATCGACATCATTCCCTTCAACGAGGAGCCGGCACGATTCGTCGCCAAGGCCCTCTCTCCCGCCCGAGTGCGCGAGGTGCTGGTCGACGACGAGGACAAGCAGGCCACCGTCGTCGTCCCGGACGACCAGCTGTCTCTGGCGATCGGGCGCGAGGGTCAGAACGCCCGCCTCGCCGCCAAGCTCACGGGCTGGCGGGTCGATATCAAGTCCGAGACCGACTTCTCCACCCAGGAGGATGAGATCGAGATCGAGGGCGTAGACGAAGCCGACGGCCGCTGCGCCGCCGTGCTCTCGGCGGGGCGCCGCTGTCCGAATGCTTCGCTCCCCGGCAGCCGCTACTGCGGCCTGCCGACCCATCAGGCCCTGGCCCGCTTCGACACCAACGAGTCGGGCGTCGTCGCGATGCTGACCGAGGAGGAGTTGGCGACGCTTGCCAACGCGGACGCCGACGAGGCCGCCGTCGCCCCCCTCGTAGAGAAGGCGAACTCGGCCTTCGAGGCGGCCCAGCCGGCCGAGGAGGAAGAGGAGCCCGACGAGCCCGACACGCCCGACCCGGCCGACGCCGGGTCAGAGCCCGGTCCGGAGGAGGCGGGGTCGGACCCCGAGGCCGAGGATGCGCTCGAGCCTTCCCCCGACGAGGGGTCTGACCCCCCGAGCGACGACCCCCCGAGCGATTCGAGCGACGACCCCGAGGCCGAGGAGCCCGCCGAGGAGACCTCGGCGGCGTAGCGGAGATCCGGTTGGCGAAAAAGCGCGTTCACGAGATCGCAAAAGCTCAGGGGGTCACCTCCAAGGAGCTTCTGGCCGCCCTCAACGCCGCAGGCGTGGAGGCGAAGGCCGCAGCCTCGAGCGTCGAGGAGCAGGTCGCCCTCGATGCCCTGAAGGTCGGCGCCAAGTCGACGGCCGAACCGGCGAAGCCGAAGCCTGCCGCGAAGCCTGCCAAGGCCGAGGCCCCGAAGCCCGCAAGCGCCCAGCCGGCCGCAGGGGGCAAGCGCATGCGCCGCGTGGTCATCGATTCCCAGGCCTCGCGGCGCGAGCGGATGTCCGCCCCGCCGCCGCAGCGCCCGCCCCGCCGCCGGGGTGGCCGCCGCCGCCGCCCGCTGCTGGAGCCTCCGCGTGAGACCGCCGCCCCGGTCGAGCCCGACGCCACCCGCGTCCCGTCGGGCGCCACCGTCCGCGAGGTCGCCGAGACGCTGGGGGTGAACAGCGCCGACCTGATCAAGACGCTGATGCAGCTCGGGGAGATGGCCACCCTCACCCAGACGCTCTCCGACGAGACGATCGAGGTGCTCGCGAAGGAGCTGGGCCAAAAGGTCGAGGTCGTCTCCGCCGCCGAGGAGGAGGTGGAGGAGCCGGTCTTCTCCGACGACGAGGGCGACCTGCACGAACGCCCGCCCGTGGTGACCATCATGGGCCACGTCGACCACGGCAAGACCTCGCTGCTCGACGCGATCCGGGAGACCGAGGTCGCAGCCGGAGAGGCGGGTGGCATCACGCAGCACATCGGCGCCTACCAGGTCCACCAGGACGGGAAGACCATCTCGTTCATCGATACACCGGGTCACGCGGCGTTCACGGCCATGCGGGCACGCGGCGCGAACGTCACGGATATCGCCGTGATCGTCGTGGCCGCCGACGATGGGGTGATGCCGCAGACCGTCGAGGCGATCGACCACGCCAAGGCCGCGGAGGTGCCGATGATCGTCGCCGTCAACAAGGTCGACCTTCCCGCGGCGAACGTCGACAAGGTCAAGGGCGAGCTGGCGAATCAGGGCCTGAACCCCGAGGACTGGGGCGGCGACACGGTATTCGCCAACGTCTCGGCGAAGACCAAGGAGGGCATCGACGACCTGCTGGAGAACATCCTGCTCGTGGCGGAACTGGAGGAGCTGAAGGCCAACCCGGACGCACCCGCCTCCGGTGTCGTGATCGAGTCGAACCTCGACCCTGGCCGCGGAGCCGTCTCGACCGCACTGATCCAGCGAGGGACCCTCTCGGTGGGCGACGCAGTCGTTGCCGGTCCAGTCTGGGGCAAGGTCAAGGCGATGACGAACTTCACCGGAACGAGGCTTCCGAAGGCTGAGCCCGGCGACCCGGTCGAGGTGCTGGGGTTCGACGGGGTATGCGAGGCCGGCGAGCGCTTCGAGGTGGTCGAGAACGAGCGCCGGGCGCGCCAGCTCGCCCAGGAGCGCGCGACCCGTCTCAAGACCGAGAAGCTCGCGCGGAGCCAGGCGGGTCATGTCAGCCTCGAGGCCGTCTTCGCCAAGGCCCGGGAGGGCCAGATCAAGGAGCTGAATCTGCTCCTGAAGGCGGACGTATCCGGCTCCCTCGAGGCGCTGCAGGACGAGATCGCGAAGGTCCCTCAGCAGCAGGTTGCGATCAACGTCATCCGCGCCGCGGCAGGCGGCGTCAACGAGTCCGACGTGATGCTCGCCGCGGCCTCCGACGCGATCATCATCGGCTTCAATGTGCGGCCGCTCGCGGACGCCCGGCGCGCCGCCGAGTCCGAGGGCGTCGAGATCCGCACGTACTCCGTGATCTACAAGGTGACCGAGGAGCTACGCGGCGCGATGGAGGGCCTGCTCGAGCCCGAGGAGGTCGAGGAGTCGCTCGGCCAGGCCGAGGTCAAGGAGCTCTTCAAGGCCTCGAAGATCGGCACGATCGCCGGCTGCCTCGTCAGCGACGGCAAGATCACCCGGACGTCGGAGGCAAGGCTGGTCCGCGACGGGACCGTCGTGTGGACGGGAAGGGTCGGATCGCTGCGCCGCTTCAAGGACAACGTCCAGGAAGTGGAGGAGGGCCTCGAGTGCGGGATCGTCCTCGAGGGCTTCCAGGACGTGAAGGTCGACGATGTGATCGAGGCGTTCGAGAGCCGCCAGGTCGAGCAGACCCTGGACTAACGGCGCTACGGTCACGTCGTGACCGCCTACGTCTGCGTCGTCGAGGCGCACCTTCACTTCGGCGAGCTCCACGATCTCAAGGGCAAGCGCAAGGCGCTGCACTCGCTGAAGGCTCACCTGCGACAGCGCTTCGGCGCCTCCGTCGCGGAGACCGGGCACCACGACGCCTGGCAGCGCTCGACGCTGGTCTGCGCGATCGTCGGCGACTCAACCGTCCCCTCGCGCGCGGACGAGGTCGAGCGCTTCATCGAGAGCCGATGCCCCGAAGGCTGTTCCTTCGTCCGCGACGTCAGGACCCTCGAGGACATCCGGGGCCTCTAATGGGTTCGTGACCCCTGTTAGATTGACCGCGCGATGACCACTGAGCGCATGCGGCGCGTGAACCAGGTCATTCGCGAAGTGATCGGGGACGCCATCTCGACAGAGCTGGACGATCCCCGGATCGGTTTCGTGACGGTGACCGCAGTCGACACAGCACCCGACCTTCGCTCCGCGCGAGTGTTCGTCAGCGTGCTCGGTGATGAGGATGACCGCGAGCGCACCCTCGCCGGGCTCTCCGCATCGCACGGCCTGCTGCAGGCCCGGATCGCGACCGAGATACGGATCAAGTACACGCCGACCCTCACCTTCCACTACGACGACGGCCCCGAGCGCGGCGTGCGCCTGGCGCACCTTCTCGACGAGTGATCTCCACGCAGGCCGATGTCGAGGCGGTTACCGAGGAGCTCCGCTCGGCGGACCGCTTCCTGCTGACCACCCACGAGAACCCCGACGGGGACGCGCTGGGGTCGCTGCTCGCGCTCCACTCGGTGCTCGGCCAGCTCGGCAAGGACTCCGTGATGTACCTCGCGGCGAAGGAGTTCCCGCTGCCGGTCGAGTACCGGTTCCTGCCGCTGGCCGAGGTCTTCCACGACCCGCCGGCCGACGTCGTCGATCGGACGCTGGTCTTCCTCGACTGCGGCAACATCGATCGCACCCCCGAGGGCTTCCTGCGGGATCCGGCGGCGCGCTCGGTGAACATCGACCACCACCACGACAACACGCGCTTCGGCACGATCAACCTGATTGACGTGGAGGTCTCGTCCACGGCCGAGATCGTCCACCGGCTCGCGAGAGAGCTGGGCGCCGACATCACCCCGGAGGTCGCGGGGGCCCTCTACGTGGGCCTGGTAACCGACACGGGCCGCTTCTCCTACGAGAACACCGCGGCCGCGACGCACCGGACGGCCGCCGAGCTGATCGAGGCCGGCGTGGACGTCGGAGATACCTACCGTCGCCTTTACGAGCGCATCCCGCTCGAGAAGCTTCGCCTGGTCGCCAGGGCGATTGACAAGATCCAGCGGCTCGACGAGTGCAAGCTCGCCGTCACCTACGTATCCGCCGGCGACTACGAGGACACCGGCTCCTCGGAGATCCTGACGGAGGGGATCATCGACCACGTCCGAGCGCTGGAGGGAACCCGCGTGGCGGCGGTCGTGCGCGATCGGGGTGAGGCCGCCGGCACCGCACGCAAGGTCAGCCTGCGCTCGACCGACGGCGACACCGACGTCTCCGCCATCGCCCGGTCGCACGGCGGCGGCGGCCATCCCAGGGCGGCGGGGTTCTCAACCGACCTCTCCTACGAGGAGATCGTCGAGGCCCTCTGTGCCGAGCTCAAGCGCGGCTCCTGAGCAGACGCCCGGGGTCCTGCTGATCGACAAGCCCCCCGGCGTCACCTCGCACGACGTGGTCGCGGCGGTGAGGCGCCAGCGCGGGGCTGTGAAGACCGGGCACGCCGGCACGCTCGATCCGTTCGCGACGGGCCTGCTCATCGTCCTGCTGACGCGCGAGGCCACGCGGGAGCAGGCCCTGTTCATGGGCCTTCGCAAGACGTACCGGACCGTGGCTCGGTTCGGCGCGATCTCGAGCACGGGCGATCGCGACGGCGAGATCACGGAGACCGGCCGCCTGCCTGAGGGGACGCTCCGGCTGCCGACCGGGCAGATCCGCCAGCGCCCTCCCGCCTACTCCGCGATCAAGGTGGGCGGCGAGCGGGCCTACAAGCGCGCGCGTCGCGGCGAGGAGGTCGTCGTACCGGAGCGCATCGTCGACGTCCATCGCTTCGAGCAGCTTTGGCGGCAGGGCGACCGGGCGGAGTTCGAGATCGAGTGCTCGTCGGGCACGTACGTGCGAAGCCTGATCGCCGACCTCGGCGATGCCTACTGCGAGGAGCTCCGCCGCACCGCTATCGGGCCGTTCTCGGTCGATGAAGCCGACCCGGAGCATCCCGTCGCGTTGGCCGAGGCGCTTCAGCGCGCCTCCCAGCCTGGGCCTGCCACAGTGAGGGGCGAATGAGCCTGGTTGTGACCCAGCTCCCCGACGCCGCCCGGCGCAAGCGCCGGGTCGCCATCGGCAGCTTCGACGGCGTGCACGTGGGCCACCGTGCGGTCATCGGCGATGCCGACACCGTGCTCACCTTCGAGCCCCACCCCTTGAGCGTGATCCACCCGGAGGCCGCTCCGAAGCTGATCATGCCGTTCGTGGTGAAGCGGGACGTGATCGCCGGGCTCGGCGTCTCCGAGCTGGTGGTCATCCGCTTCGACAAGGACTTCTCGAGCATCGAGGCCGAGGAGTTCTGCCAGCGGATCCTGATCGACACGCTCGGAGCCGAGGCCGTGGCGGTCGGGGAGAACTTCCGGTTCGGCAAGAGGGCGCGCGGAGACGCCGAGATGCTCGCGTCGCACTCGGAGTTCACCACTCGCGTCGAGCCCCTGGTCGAGGTGTTGGGGGAGACGGTGTCCTCCACCCGCATCCGCGCGTCGATCGCAGCGGGCGACCTCAAGACCGCGAGCGCTTGCCTGGGCGCCCCGTTCCTGTTCGAGGGCGAGGTTGTCCAGGGCGATCGTCGCGGGCGAACGCTGGGATTTCCGACGGCGAACATCGTCCCCGACGACGAGTACGTGGTGCCGGGGCACGGCGTCTACGCGGCGTTCGCCAACGGCGTCCCGGCGGCGGTCAACGTCGGCGTTCGCCCGACCTTCGAGACCGGGCGCGGGCTGCTGGTCGAGGCCTACCTCATCGACTACGAGGCCGACCTCTACGGCCGGACCCTGCGGGTTGCCTTCATCGAGCGCCTCCGCGGGGAGAAGCGCTTCGCTTCGACCGAGGACCTGATCTCGCAGATGCATAGGGATGTGGCCGAGGCCAAGGAGCTCTGCGCCGCATACAGGCCGCCGCGCTAGGGCAGGCGCCCGCTAACCTTCCCGCCTCGAATGACCATCACCAGCGAGAAGAAGCGCGAGCTCGTCGGCAAGTACGGCCGCTCCGAGAACGACACCGGCTCCGCCGAGGTCCAGGTCGCGCTGATGACCGAGCGCATCAACGAGCTCACCGAGCACCTCCGCACGCACACGAAGGACCACCACTCGCGGCGAGGGCTGTTGATGCTCGTCGGCAAGCGCCGGCGGCTGTTGCGCTACCTCGAGCGCTCCGACGTCGAGCGCTACCGCACCCTCGTAGCGGACCTCGGTCTGCGCCACTAGGGCCGAGCCGCGCAGCCTGCGTAGCGCAGACGCTTCGCTACCATCCTGCCCGCTAGAGAACGAGAGTTCTAAGAGAGAGGCCGCCAACCGGGCGGCCGAAAGGACATTACGAATACATGAGTATGTTTGACCCGAAGCACGTCTCGGTGGACGTCGGCGGCAAGGAGATCACCTTCGAGACGGGCAAGCTGGCGCGACAGGCCGGCGGCTCCGTGGTCGTAACCGCAGGCGAGACGATGGTGCTCTGCACCGCGACCGTCGGTGGCGACCGCGACGTGGACTTCCTGCCCCTTACCGTGGACGTCGAGGAGAAGCACTACGCCGCTGGCAAGATCCCCGGCTCCTTCTTTCGCCGTGAGGCGCGAGCGGGCGAGAAGGCGACGCTGACAGCGCGCATGATCGATCGCCCGATCCGACCCCTCTTTCCCAAGGGCTACCACCGCGAGACGCAGATCGTGGCGCAGCCGATATCGGTGGACCACGTCCACCCCTACGACATCCTCGCGATGAACGGCGCCTCCGCGGCCCTGGCGATCTCGCCGGCCCCGGTCGAGGTGCCGGTCGGCGCCGTCCGCGTCGGCAAGCTCGACGGCGACTTCGTCGTCAACCCCGACGAGGAGTCGCTCGAGAATCTGGAGATGGACCTGATCGTCTCGGGCTCGGAGGACGCGATCCTGATGGTCGAGTGCGGCGCCGACGGGGTGAGCGAGCAGGAGGTGCTCGACGCGCTGGACATCGCTCACGGCGAGATCAAGAAGATCGTCAAGGCAATCAACGAGCTGCGCGACCTCGCCGGCAAGGACAAGATCGAGGTCGACGTCCCCCAGGTCGACGAGGGCCTGGTGGGCGACATCTCCTCCAAGTTCGGCGCCAAGCTCGACGAGGCCACGCAGGTCCCGGAGAAGCTCGCGCGCCAGGACGCGATCGCCGCCGTCAAGGATGAGGTCCTGGCCGAGCTCGCGCCCGAGTCCGACGACGAGGGCGCCGATGAGAGGCGCTCCGAGGTGAAAGCGGCCTTCTCGAAGCTCGAGAAGGACGTGATCCGCAAGCGCATCGCGGTCGACAAGAAGCGGCCTGACGGCCGCGCGACCGATGAGATCCGGCCGATCGAGACCGAGGTTGACATCACGCCCCGGACCCACGGCTCGGCCCTATTTACCCGCGGCGAGACCCAGATCATGAGCTCGGTGGCGCTCGGGACCACGCGCATGGACATGAAGGTCGACAACCTCGGCCTGCAGGACACCAAGCGCTTCTGGCACCACTACAACTTCCCGCCCTTCTCGGTCGGGGAGGCCGGTTTCATGAGGGGCCCGAAGCGCCGCGACATCGGGCACGGCGCGCTCGCCGAGCGTGCCCTGGTCCCGTCGATCCCCGGCGAGGAGGAGTTCCCCTATGTGATCCGGGTCGTCTCGGACACGCTGGAGTCCAACGGCTCGTCCTCGATGGGCTCCGTATGCGCTTCCTCGATGGCGCTCCAGGCGGCCGGCGTACCCGTCTCCGACGCGGTGGCGGGGGTCGCCATGGGCCTGATCAAGGAGGGCGACGACCACGTCGTGCTCACCGACATCGCCGGCGTCGAGGATCACCTCGGCGACATGGACTTCAAGGTCGCCGGCACCTCGGAGGGCATCAACGCCCTGCAGATGGACATCAAGATCTCGGGCGTCACGTTCGAGATCCTGACCGACGCCCTCGAGCAGGCCCGTCAGGGCCGCCTGTTCATCCTCGGCAAGATGGCCGAGGCGATCGACGCTCCGCGCTCGGAGCTCTCCGAGCACGCGCCGGCGATCCAGTCGATCCAGATCGACTCCGACAAGATCGGGGCCGTGATCGGCAAGGGCGGCGAGACGATCCGTGGCATGCAGGAGGAGTTCGACGCCGAGATCGACATCGACGACGACGGCACAATTCGCATCTACGCGCCCTCCGGCAAGCTCGTCAAGGCCTGCGTCGAGCGGATCGAGTCGATGACCCGCGAGGCTGAGGTCGGCGACACGTTCAAGGGCAAGGTCGTGAAGACGACCACCTTCGGCGCGTTCGTCGAGCTGGTCAAGGGGACCGACGGCCTGCTGCACATTTCGAACGTGAAGCCCGGCGAGCGGGTGGACACGGTCGAGGACGTGCTGACCGCGGGCGACGAGCTGGACGTGACCGTGGTCGAGGTCGACCGCGAGCGCGGCCGGATCGGCCTGCGCCTCTCCGACGACCCCTCGATCGAGGGCAAGTCGGCCGAGGAGCTGGCGGGCGTCGGTAGCGGTGGTGGCGGTGGTGGCGGCGGCGGCCGCAGCCGTGAGCGCCTCGACGGCGGAGGTGGCGGAGATCGTGGCCGTGGTGGCCGCGGCGGTGGGCGCAACCGCCGGTAACCGGGTTGGTTTGTCCGGGCTTCCGGAGAACGTAGAGCTCTCAGAGGTCGACGGCCTCCGAGTGATCACCGAGGTGGTTCCCTCGGTGCGCTCGGTGGCCCTCGGCCTCTGGGTGCGTACGGGCTCGCGCGACGAGGGGCCCGGCCAGGCCGGGCTCTCACACTTCCTGGAGCACCTGCTCTTCAAGGGGACCGGCCGCCACTCGGCGATCGAGATCTCGGAGCTCTTCGACGGGCTCGGCGCGGCGGCGAACGCCGCCACTTCCAAGGAGTCAACACACATCCACGCGAGGTTCCTCGACGAGCACACCGCGGGCGTCTTCGACCTGATGTCGGAGATGCTGCTGGCGCCGTCCCTCCCGGCGGACGAGATCGACCCCGAGCGCGAGGTGGTGCTCGAGGAGATCGCTATGTACGAGGACGAGCCCCAGGATCGGGTCCACGATGTGCTCGCGGAGGCCGTCTACGGTGCTCATCCCCTGGGCCGGCGGGTGCTGGGCTCCGCGGAGGTGATCGCGGGGGTCCCGCGCGACGAGATCGCCGCCTATCACGCCGGCCACTACACGGCGCGCAACATCGTCGTCGGCGCAGCCGGCCACCTCGAGCACGCCGAGATCGTCGAGCTGGCGCGCAAGCACCTGAGCCCCGAGGCGGGCGGCACGAACGGGGCCGGCGGGGCCGCGGCACCCGACGAGGCGCCCCGATTCAGCTTCTACGAGAAGGACACCGAGCAGTACCACATCTGCTTCGGGGGCCACGGGATCCCGCGCGACGACGAACGGCGCTTCGCCCTTGGCGTCCTCGACGTGATCTTCGGCGCATCCAGCTCGTCGCGCCTGTTCCGCGAGATCCGCGAGAAGCGTGGCCTCGCCTACGCCGTCGGCTCCTACACGGAGCAGTACGTGGACCGGGGCATGGTGGCGATGTACGTCGGCACCCGGGAGGAGAACGTGGGGGAGGCATGCGAGATCATCGGCCGCGAGCTCGCCTCGCTCCGCGACGACGGCGTGAGCGGCGAGGAGCTCGTCCGCGCCAAGGAGCACCTGAAGGGCCGGATGGTCCTGGGCATGGAATCAACGGGCGCGCGCATGACGCGGCTCTCGCGAGCGCTGCTGTTCGGCCTCCCGATCCTCTCGCTCGATGAGATGCTTCAGCGAGTGGACGACGTGACCTCGGACGACCTGGCCGAGCTGGCGACGGATCTGTACGAACCCGCCGGCCTGTCCGCCGCCTGCATCGGACCCTCCGAGGATCACTTCCGTGCGGGGGCCGCCAGCGTGTCCGAGCGGCTCGCGGCATGATCCGCGTCGGCGTCGCCGGGGCCGCAGGGCGGATGGGCGCCACCGTATGCGATGCAGTCACCGACGCCGATGACATGGAGCTGTCCGGCGAGGCGGACCCGCAGCTCAACCAGGCGGTCGATGCGGCCTGGCTCGCCGGGTTGGACGTCATGGTCGACTTCACGACGCCCGACGAGGCGCCCGGGAACGTGACGACCGCCGTCCGCGAGGGCGTCCACGCCGTTATCGGCACCTCCGGCTTCGACGTGGGTGCGCTTCGCCAGGCGGTCGAGCGCACTCCCTCCCTCGACGCAAAGGTGCTGTTCGCGCCCAACTTCGCGATCGGCGCCGTGCTGATGATGGACTTCGCCCGCCGTGCCGCGGCGCACATGCCCGAGTGCGAGATCGTCGAGCTCCACCATGATCGCAAGCTGGATGCTCCCTCGGGCACCGCCAAGCGTACGGCGGAGCTGATCAGCGAGGGAGGTGGGACCGTCCACGAGCCGATCCATTCGGTCCGGCTTCCCGGTCTGGTCGCCCACCAGGAGGTCATCTTCGGTGGTGCAGGGCAGACCCTCTCGATCCGCCACGACTCGATCGACCGCAGCTCCTTCATGCCGGGAGTGCTGCTCGCCGTCCGCCGCGTCGGGGGCCTGCCTGACCCGTTCACCGTAGGCCTCGAGGCGGCGCTCTAGCGGGATCGAGGCCCGGCACCCCCGGGCAGCTTTCACAGCTGATGCCCGGCCCTCTCGCTCCGCTTTACCTGCAGCCGCAGCTGCCCCCGGTTGCGGCCCCACAGCACTCTGCCTTCTCGTCGGGCTCACAGCACGCGCTCTGCTCGGCGGACGAGCAGCACGCCTCGGGCTCGTCGGCTTCCGCCGGCTGGTCGGCGGCATCCGCGAAGAACCGGCGGAGGTTGGCGGGCAA
Organism: uncultured Solirubrobacterales bacterium; assembly: GCA_963807385.1. GTDB lineage: Bacteria > Actinomycetota > Thermoleophilia > Solirubrobacterales > 70-9 > JBDTSW01. Next base: position 641,995 of record CAWEBQ010000002.1, on the reverse strand, counting down.
CTCGTACGGCCCCGGCGGACCCGCCGCCTCGACCCTGGCGTTGCCGTAGACGGCGCCCAGAATCGCGTCAAGCACCATCGCCGGCGGCGGCTCGGTGTGCTCCTGTCCCTCATGGACCCACACCCGGCATGCGATCGAGTCGCCGCAGCCGTCGGTGCATGCCTCCGAGCCGCAGGAGCTCTCCCGCAGCTCGAGAGCGATGTCGCGACCATCGATCCTGATCGTGGGTGAGCTCTCGAACCGAAGCTCGCGCGCCTGCTCGGCGGACCCCACGAGGATCCTGTTGACCTCGACCTCCGAACCCGTCGCCTCGAGCACCTCACGTGCCGCGTCGAGCGCCGCGTCGAGACTGCGTTCGGTCCCGCGGCAGCGGGTGCAGGTCTCCAGATCGAGGTAGAGGAAGTCGATCACCGTCCGCTCGGCCCTGGTCTGCGTCGCCATGCGTGTCATCTCCTTGTTGCGTCCATTCGGCATCTCCACCCAGTGGGGACGCGCCACCGGCCCCAGTGATGCAGATCTCACCTCGGAGCCGCCTCTGGGCGTTAACTTCCTTGCATCGGTCGCCCGGTCGAGCCGTCTACACACGTATGAAGACCCCGACGCCGCAATCCGAGGTTCCGGTGCGCCCAGACTGGGCGGAGCTTCGCGGGCGCCTACGGGCGTTCGTGGCTCGCCGCGTGGGCGGCGACCCCGCGGTCCACGACGACCTCGTGCAGCACATCCTGCTGCGCCTGCACGAGGCGCTACCGCGCCTGCGCGATGGCGACCGACTGGACGCCTTCGCCTACCAGGTCGCGCGGAACGCGATCGTCGATCACCACCGAAGGGCCCCTCGGGAGGAGCCGGTCGAACCGGAGTCGCTTGACGCTCTCCCCGCGCCGGAGGATCGGGAGGCCGGGCAGGACGCCCAGGGCGGCGGCCGGGAGGAGCTGGCCCGCTGCCTGCGCCCCCTGGTCGAGGGACTGGGAGACGACTATCGCCAGGCCCTCCTGCTCACCGACCTGGGGGAGCTCTCCCAGGCAGAGGCCGCTCGGCGCCTGGGCCTGTCGGCGCCCGGGATGCGCTCGCGGGTACAGCGCGGCAGGGCGCACCTGCGGGAGGCGCTCGCCCGTTGCTGCAAGGTTGAGCTTGACGCGTCTCAGCGGATCGGCAGCGTTGAGCGCGTCGGGCCCTGCGCCTGCTGAGCCTGGGTCGTCGGCGCCCGTCATTCGGCCATACTGAACGCATGACGACGCCCCACGGCGTGATCACCGCGATGGTGACCCCCTTCGACGAAGCCGGGGCGGTGGATCACGCGACGGCGCGTTCGCTGGCCGGCCGGCTGGTCGACGAACAGGGCGCTCACGGGCTCGTCGTTGCGGGCACGACCGGCGAGTCGCCGACGCTCTCCGACCACGAGAAGCTCTCGCTTCTTGAGGCCGTCAAGGAGGAGGTGGGAGACCGCGCGACCGTGATCTGCGGCACCGGCACGAACGACACCGCGCACTCGGTCGAGCTCACACGTGACGCGTGCCGCACCGGTGCCGACGCCGTCCTGGTCGTCACGCCGTACTACAACAAGCCGAACCGCGCCGGCCTCCGGGCCCACTTCGAGGCCGTGGCCGAGGCGGCGGGCGAGATCCCCGTGGTCCTCTACAACATCCCGTCACGGTCCGTGGTCAACCTGCCGGTCGAGTTCATGGCCGAGCTGGCCGCTGATGTCGAGAACATCGTCGCCGTCAAGCAGGCCAACAACGAGGAGCTCGGCCCGATCGAAGGCATGGACGTCCTGGCCGGCAACGATGAGATCTTCCTGCGGACGCTCGAGGTGGGGGGCACCGGGGGCATCCTCGTGGCATCACACCTCGTGGGAGCGGAGATGCGGGCGATCTACGAGGCGCTCGCCGCCGGCGACGCCGCCCGCGCGCACGAGATCGAGGCCGGCATCACGCCCGTCTTCGAGGCGCTCACGGTGACCGCGAACCCGATCCCGGTGAAGGCCGGGCTCGAGATGCAGGGCGTGATCGGCGGGGCGCTTCGCCTGCCGATGGTCCCCGCGAGTGCGCAGGAGCGATCGGTCGTCCGCGCCGCCATGGAGCGCCGCGGCCTGCTTGTCGCCGGCGGCACTGCGTAGGCTCTGGGTGGTGAGCTCCAAGCTACGGATCCTGCCCCTCGGAGGGCTGGGCGAGATCGGCAAGAACATGACGGCGGTCGAGATTGACGGCCGGATCGTGATCGTCGATACGGGCGTGATGTTCCCCACGGCCCAGATGCTCGGTATCGACCTGGTGCTGCCGGACTTCAGCTCGCTGCGCGAGCGCAAGGGCGACATCGACGCGATCGTCCTCACCCACGGCCATGAGGACCACGTCGGGGCCCTGCCGTTCGTGCTGCGCGAGCTGGGCATTCCCAAGGCGATCTACAGCGGCCCGCTGACGATCGGGCTCGTCCGCTCGAAGCTCGAGGAACACAAGCTCCGCGACGTTCCCCTCAAGGTCCTGGCGCCGCGGGAGCGGGTCAAGGCAGGGCCGTTCGAGATCGAGACGATCCACATGTCTCACTCGATCCCCGACGCGCGGGCGGTGGCCCTGCACACGTCGCTCGGGACGGTTCTGATCACCGGTGACTACCGTTTCGACCAGACGCCTGTGGATGGGGTGCCGGCCGACATCGCCCGCCTCTCCGAGCTCGGCTCCGAGGGTCTTCTGTGTCTGTGCGGTGATTCGACCAACGCCGACCGGCCCGGCGTGGTCGCCTCCGAGATGAGCGTCGGGCCCGCCCTGCTCGACGAGTTCTCGAAGTGTGAGGGGCGGATCATCGTTACCTGCTTCGCCTCGAACGTCCACCGCGTCCAGCAGGTGATCGACGCGGCCATCGAGCTGGACCGCAAGGTGGCGCTGGTCGGCCGCTCGATGCGCAAGAACTTCAACATCGCTACCAACCTGGGCATCGCGAAGGCCCCATCGGGCTTGATCATCAACCCCAAGGAGATCGGCGACTACCCCGATGACAAGATCATCGCGGTCTCCACGGGCAGCCAGGGGGAGCCGCTGTCGGCGCTGCGGCGGATGGCCTTCAACGATCATCGCGACGTCGAGCTCCACTCCGGCGACACCGTCGTCTTCTCAGCCTCGCCCATCCCCGGCAACGAGCGATCGGTCAACGAGACCGTCGATCGGATCTACGAGATCGGCGCGCGCGTCGTGACCAACGCCGACGCCCCGATTCACGTCTCCGGGCACGGCTCCCGCGAGGAGCTGAAGCTGATGCTCAACCTGACGCGGCCTAAGTACGTCTTCCCGTTCCACGGAGACCACAAGCGGATCAGCCTCCACGCCGGGCTCGCAGAGGACGTGGGTGTGCCCCCCGAGAACATCTTCAAGGGCCGCAACGGCCTGCCGCTGGAGATCACCAAGGACGGGGCGAAGTTCGGCAAGGACCTGAAGGCGGGCATGATCTTCGTCGACGGCGTCGAGATCGGCGACCCCGACGACGTCGCCCTGCGCGACCGGCGCATGCTCTCCGCCGACGGGATCTTCATCGTCGTCGCGACGATCTCCTCGAAGGACGGCAAGCAGGTCGCCGACGCGGAGATCATCTTCCGCGGCGTCCCCTTCATCGAGGACTCCGAGCAGGACGCCATCGTCGACGAGCTATGCGACGTCGTTGAGCGATCCCTCGGGAAGGCCGCCGACAAGGGTGTGACCGATCCGGTTCTGCTTGAGGAGGACCTCCATGACGATGTGGCGGAGTTCGTCTACTCGCGGCTGCGCCGCCGCCCGATGGTGCTTCCCGTCGTCGTCGAGGTTTAACTCGGCTGAAAATCCGGTGGTAGGCTGGCCGGGCAGGGGCGAACCTCGAGGGGGCTTAGGAGCGGCATGACTTACACGCGGGCACTGGGTACGGCGCTGGCCATTGGGATCGTCCTGATCCCGGCGACCGCCGCGAGCGGAGCGCCGTCGGTGCTCAGGCAGGCCGAGGCACCCGTCGCCCAGCTCGAGCGGGACTCGAGCCATGTCCCGGCCCCGGGATCGACGGTGACCCACTACGGCCAGGTGGTCGGCGGCGTCCCGGTCTCTGGCGCCGACGTCGTGGTGACCGACGTCGCCGGGGCGGGCCCGGAGATCCTGTTCGACAAGTCCGTCGCGGGCCTCGATGACCCAGGCGCGCCGGCGGTCTCCCGCTCGGACGCCGTCGCGGCGGCGCTGGCGGCGATCGGCTCGCCGAGCGGTGGGACGCGGTCGGCGGAGCTCGTGATCGACTCGGCGCGGGGCAACCAGCTCGCCTGGGAGGTCGTCTATTACGACCGTCGCCCGATCAGCGACTGGCTCGTCACCGTGAGCGCGAGCACGGGCGATGTGATCGCCAGGGAGGATCGCCTCCGGAGGGGGCAGAGCGGTGAAGCCAGCCTCTTTACGCCGAACCCGGTGGTCACCAAGGGCTCCTATGGAGGCCTGCGCGATCGCGGCGACCGGGACTCGGACAAGCTCACCGCCCAGCGCGTCCCGGTCACGCTCGAGGATCTGAAGAACGGCCAGAGCTGCCTGAAGGGAAAGTGGGCCGTGGCGAGGTTCATGCCCAAGGCGAAGCAGGTCTGCAAGGCGAGCCTCGACTGGACTAACACCAAGCGCGCGAGCAACCGCTTCGAGGCGCTGATGGCCTACTACCACGTGACGGAGGCCCAGCAGTACATCCAGGGCCTCGGCCTCACTCCGATCAACCAGGAACGCCAGAAGCTGATCGCCAACTCGATCCCGGAAGACAACTCGTTCTACTCGCCCGGCGCGGACGAGATCCAGCTGGGCACCGGGGGCGTCGATGACGGCGAGGACGCCGACGTGATCGTCCACGAGTACGGGCACGCCGTCCAGGACGCCCAGAACCCCGGCGCCTACACAGGGCAGCAGGGCGGGGCGATGGGCGAGGGCTTTGGCGACTACCTGGCCGCTGCGTACTCGACTGAAACCGCCGGCTTCGACCCGGAGTGGACCCCCTGCATCATGGAGTGGGACGCCACCTCATACGACGACGAGGTCGAGCCGGGGATCTGCCTGCGCCGGGCCGACGTCGCCGACAACCTGACCGCGCACCAGGCCTTCTGCGGGACGTTCACGGACCCGAACCAGATCCACTGCATGGGCGAGGTCTGGTCCAGCGCGCTGCTAGACCTGCGCTCGGCCCTGGGGAACGACATCGGCGGACACAGCGTCGTCGACCGGATCCTGCTCGATTCCCACTTCTCGACTCCGAACAGCGCGACGTTCGAGGAGGGTGCCGAGGCGGTCATCGTCTCGGACGAGGCGATCTACCAGGCGGGCGACCACTGCACCGAGCTGCGCGCCGAGTTCGTCGCCCGCGAGCTCCTGCCCGGCTCCTTTACCTGCAGCTAACCGGCCGTTCCCGGAAAGCACTCGGCCCGCCGAATCAAGGGAGTGGATCCGGCGGGCCGTGGCCGGCCTTGCGGCCAGTGCCCGCCGAGGGGTCTGGAGGTCCTGTCGGCGGGCGATCTTGTCTCGTCCCAACCGGGGACCCTAAGCGTCCGTGCCCTAAAGCCCGCCTAAGAGGGGGCGACGGCCGCGGCGAGCGGCAGCGACACCGTCACCCGGGCGCCGCCACCCGACGCTTCGCCGATCTCCACCTCGCCCCCGTGCGATGTCGCGACGGCCTGGACGATCGCCAGGCCCAGGCCCGTGCCGGAGTCCGCAACCACGTCCGCCGGTCCGGCCAGCCGGGCGAAGCGGGAGAAGACGTGGTCGCGGTCGGAGGCGGGGATGCCCGGGCCGTCGTCGGTCACTTCGAGCGTGGCGCGACCGTGCTCGCGTCCGACCGCGATGCGGATCGTCGAGCCGGCCGGTGTGTGGCGCAGCCCGTTGTCCAGCAGGTTGACCGCCAGGCGGTGCAGCTCGTCCGGATCCCCGTCAACCGAGGCGTGCTCACCCTGCTTCAGTTCCAGCGAATGGCCGGCGGCGACAGGCCGCACCTCGGCCAGCGCGCCCTCCACGATCTCCGTCAGGTCCACCTCGCGGCGCGCCCCGGCGCGCCCGGCGTCGGCCCGGGCCAGCAGGAGCAGGTCCGCGATCAGGCGGCGCATCCGCTGGGAGGAGGCCAGCGCGCCCGCGACGATCTCGCCCTGATCCCCGTCGAGCTCGGCTTCATCCAGTTCCTCCTGGAGCAGCTCGAGGTTGGCGAGAATACTGGTGAGCGGCGTGCGGAGCTCATGCGAGGCGTCGGCGATGAACTCGCGTTGCGCCTGCATCATCTGCTGGCTCTCGGAGCGCGCGGCATCGAGCTCTTGGAGCATCTGGTCCAGCGTTCGCGCCAGCTCGGCTATCTCGTCGTCCCGGGAGGGGTCCGGCATGCGCCGCGAGGTGTCGCGGGTTGAGGCGATCTCGCGCGCGGCCGTGGTAAGCGAGGCGATCGGGCGCATCGCGCGACCGGCGACCCACAGGCCGGCCAGCGCCGCGAGCGCGGTTCCCGCGATGACGCCGCAGACAAGGAGCAGCCAAAGCCGGTTGATCGTCGCGTCGAGCTCTTCGTGTGTCCGGGCGTACTGGATGAACGCCGGGGGGGTGCCGGAGTCGTTGACGATCGGCAGCGTCGCGACGTCAAAGCTCGCGTGGCTCTCGACGCCCGGGGCAGGAGGCCCCAGCTCCGGCACGCGGGGCGTGGCCTCGATCGGCTGCCCCGTGGCGAAGACGATCTGGGCCGCGGCGTCGTTGGCCATCGCGACCTCCTCGAGGTCAGGCCCCCGGTAGGCGACCCGGCCGAACTGGTCCGTTGGCGCCAGCTCGATCTCAAGGGCGAGCTCGCTCGCAGCCCCGCGCAGTTCGTCCTCGAAGTCACTGCGCAGCCGGTCGGTGGCGAGTTGCCCCACGATCGCAGCGAACCCGATGAGGATCACCAGGGTGAGGCCGGCGGAAACGCCGGCGAGGCGCCAGCGAATCGGCCAGCGGTTGGGCCTGAACAGGTCAGGCAGCCGCATCGCCGGCGGCCGCCGGGGCCTTCACCACGTAGCCGGCGCCGCGCTTGGTGTGGAGGATTCGCGGCTCGCCGCCCGCCTCGAGCTTGCGACGGACGTTCGAGATGAACACGTCGATGGTGTTCGTCATCGCCAGCGGGTCGTAGCCCCACACCTCCTCGAGGAGGCGCTCCCGGGAGACCACCAGCCTCTCGTTCTGCATCAGGAACTCGAGCAGCTCGAACTCGCGGTTGGTCAGGTCGATCGGGCGCTCGCCTCGGCTCACCTCCCGGCTGTCCGGGTTAAGGCGCAGGTCGCCGACGGTGAGCGCCGCGCTGCCCCGCGGGGGGCGGCGGCGCATCAGGGCCCGAAGCCTGGCGAGCAACTCCTTGCGCTCGAACGGCTTCACCAGGTAGTCGTCGGCGCCCGAGTCCAGTCCTTCGACACGGTCGTCGGTCTCGGTGCGCGCCGTGAGGATCAGGATCGGCACGTCGCTGGAGGCGCGCAGGCGCTTCAACACCTCCACGCCGTCGAGCTTGGGCAGGCCCAGATCGAGCACCACGAGGTCCGGGGAAAAGTCCTTGGCGATCTCCAGCGCCTCGACGCCGTCGGACGCCGAGCGAACCTCATGGCCCTCCTGGCGCAGGGTCCGGCGCAACACATCGGCGATCGAGGCGTCGTCCTCGACGACGAGCACGCGACCGGTGTCCTCCTCAGCGGTGAGCATGCGACAAGGGTAGAGCCGAAAACCGCTGCTCCCGAGAAGAATTAGGGCGAATTTAGGCGTGAGAGGGGCGAGGGACGCCAGTGACGGCTTGTAGTCGGCATGCGACTAGAACTCGTCGGCGACGCCGCGATCGCCAAGATCGCGGCACGCCAGCACGGTCTGGTCACCTTCCGGCAGGTCCTCGACTGCGGACTCAGCCAGAGCGGCATTCAGCGCCGAGTCCGCGCCGGGCGGCTCCACCGGATCCACCGCGGGGTCTACGCGGTCGGACACCCGGGCCTCGGCCTGCCGGGGACCTGGATGGCGGCGGTGCTCGCCGGCGGGGCGGGCGCCCTGCTCAGCCACCGAAGCGCCGCCTACCTGTGGCGGATACTGAAACCAATCCCCGGCCCCGCCCACATCACCGTCCCACCGACCGGCGGCAGGGCAAGGCGCAAGGGCCTCGTGATCCACAGGGCCATCCTCCTACCCAGCCAAACCCACGCCAAGGCGGGCATCCCCGTCACGAGCCCCGCGCGGACCCTGTGGGACCTCCGCCGAATCGCCCCACCCAGCGAGTACCGCCAAGCCCTCCGCCAGGCGGACTTCGAGCGGCTGGACCTGGGCGAGATCCCCACCGACGGCACCCGCTCCGAGCTCGAGACCCTCTTCCTGAAGCTTCTCAAGCGCCACCGGCTCCCCGCACCCGAGACCAACGCCCGCCTCGGCCCCTTCCTCGTCGACTGTTTGTGGAGAACCGAGCACCTCGGGGTCGAGCTCGATGGCTACGAGCGTCACTCCGGCCGCCAGGCCTTCGAGGACGATCGCGCCCGCGACGCCTACCTGGTCGCCCACGGGTACCGGGTCCTGCGCTTCACCTGGCGCCAGGTGAAGCATGAGCCGCGACTGGTCGCAGGCACGATTCGGGCTGCGATTCACGCCCACGCCGCGCAGGGGAGCGGCGCCCGGCGTCGAAGTCATGGCGGTTGAGCCGAAGTCGCAAACGCAAGCCGAATCGACGTCCCGCGCGGAAGGCCCCTGCGCGCAGGGCGCCCCGTGACCTGCGCTCCGAGGCGAGGGAGGCCTTCGGCCGGCTCGAGCAGCGCCACCTCGACGTAATCGGAATCGCGCTGGTCGCGCTGGGCCTCTACCTGGCGCTCGTCCTGTACGGAGACTGGAACGGCGGCCGCGTCGGGGGCTGGGCCGAGACCGGGCTCTCCTACGTCGCGGGGAAGGTGGCCTACGTGGTCCCGATCGCCCTCGCGGCCTGGGGCGCATCGCTGATGCTTCGGCCGTTCATCAAGGCCCCCGCCGCGGTCAACGCGGGCGGCGTTCTGGTGCTCTGCGCCCTGCTCCTGGCGTTCGCCGCCGAGACGGCCGGCATGGGACCCGACCGTCCGCTTCGCCAGGACTACTTCGAGCCGCGCTTCTACACGGAACATGGAGGTGCGGTCGGGGAGGGGCTCTATTGGGCGACGACGACTCTGTTTCAGCGCCTCGGGGCCCACATCGTCGCCGTCGTCATGTTCGCGAGCGGCGCACTGCTCCTGAGCGGCGCCACCATCGCGGGGCTGCTCACCGGGGCCGGACGCGCCGCTCAGCGCGCCCATCACAACACTCGTGAGATGGCCGGCACGATGCGCGGCGCCCGCCCGCCCGCCCGCCCGCCCGCCCCAGCGTGGGACGCCCCTGGGGACGGGATCGAGATCTCGCGGGCCTCAGAGCCCGAGCCGATCCTCACCCGCACCTCGGAACTGGAGGAGGAGCCCGAGGGCGAGCCCGAGGCCGAGGATTGGCCCGATGAGGAGGTGACGGTCGCCGAGGCGCCCGACACCTCCCAGTTTGCCTACGGGGACGAGGACGAGCCGGAGCTTGTCAAGGATCTGCCCGACAACGGGACGACGCCGATGGGCAGTCGTCGTGAGAACGAGGGCATCACCACGTCGGACGAGGTCGAGTACGCGCTGCCCCTCCCGAAGGTTCTCGAGCGGGGCAAGGGTGATCAGGGACCGGACATGGTCGACCGCAACGCCGTCTCGAAGGCGCTGCTCGAGTCGCTCGAGCATTTCGGCATCGAGGCGCGCCTGCTGGGCGTCGTCTCGGGGCCCCACGTCAGCCGGTACGAGCTGCAACTGGCCCCCGGCACGAAGGTCGGGAAGATCTCGCAGCTCAAGGACGATCTCGCCTACGCGCTGGCCTCGACCGACATCCGGATCCTCGCCCCGATCCCAGGCAAGAAGGCCGTCGGCGTCGAGGTGCCGAACCAGAAGCGCCGCCTGGTGCGCCTGGGCGACATCTACGACGGCCGTCCCAAGGGTGCCTCGCCGCTCTCGGTATGGCTCGGCAAGGACGTCTCCGGTCACTCCTCCTGGACGGATCTCGCGCTGATGCCGCACGCGCTCGTAGCGGGCACCACCGGATCGGGAAAGTCCGGCTGCATCAACGCGATGCTCTGCTCGATCCTGCTCCACGCCTCCCCGAACGAGGTGCGCATGGTGCTGGTCGACCCGAAGCGGGTCGAGCTCAACCACTACGAGAAGCTGCCGCACCTGCTGACGCCCGTGGTCACCAACCCGCGCCTGGCGGCCAACGTGCTCGGGAACCTGATCGGCGAGATGGAGAGCCGCTACCAGGTGATGGGCGAGGCTCGCGCCCGCAACCTCCCGGAGCTGAACAAGGTGCGCCGCCGAAACGGCGAGGCGCCGCTGCCGCACATTCTCTGCGTGATCGACGAGCTCGCCGACCTGATGATGGTCGCCCCGGCCGAGGTGGAGGACTCGATCATCCGCCTGGCCCAGAAGTCGCGAGCGGTGGGCATCCACCTCGTACTCGCGACCCAGCGGCCGTCCACCGACGTCATCACCGGCACGATCAAGGTGAACATCCCCGCCCGGATCGCCTTCGCCGTCGCCTCACAGGTGGACTCGCGCGTGATCCTGGATGCCGGGGGCGCCGAGAGCCTTCTGGGCCAGGGCGACATGCTGTTCCGGCCGATCGGCACCTCGAAGCTCTCGCGCGTCCAGGGCGCCTTCGTGACCGAGGAGGAGATCGCCCGAATCGCCAGGCACTGGGCCAAGCAGGGCGAGCCAGACTTCGACGTCGAGCTCCTCGAGGCCAAGCCCGACCCCGAGGGTACCCCCGGGGATGACGGTGAGTTCTCACCGGACGAGGACGACCTGCTCGAGGACGCGGCGCGCGTGGTGGTGGAGTCCGAGACGGCGTCTGTCTCGATGATCCAGCGGCGACTGCGCGTCGGCTACACGCGGGCGGGGCGCCTGATCGACATGCTCGAGCGCCGGGGGATCATCTCCGGATACGAGGGGTCGAAGCCGCGCCAGGTCCTGGTCTCGATGGCGGATCTCCCCCGGATCATGGCCGGCGGGGCCTCCGCCGCAGAACCCTCCGACACCAGCGATCTCGAGCCCGTCGGCGGCTGAAGCACTCGCACTGAGAGAATGGGGCGCGTGAGCGCTCGCGCGGGCATCGTTGTCACCGGCACCGAGGTCGTCAACGCGACGATCACGGACCGCAACAGCCCCTGGCTGTCCGAGCAGCTCGCCGCCGCCGGCGTCGAGGTCTCGCACATCCTTCAGGTGGGCGACCGCCCCGAGGACATGGAGAGCGCGCTGGGCTTCATGGCCGAGCAGGGCCTGGACCTCGTGGTCACCAGCGGCGGGCTGGGGCCGACCGCCGACGATCTCACCGCGGAGGTGGTCGGCCGCTTCGCCGGTCGCGAGCTCGTCCTCGACGAGGCGATGGAGCGGCGGATCGCGGACATCCTGGCCGAGTTCGCCAAGCGCATGAACTTCGACGCCGAGGCCCTGCGCGACGCGAACCGCAAGCAGGCGATGGTTCCCGAGGGAGCGACCGCGATCAACCCCGCGGGCACCGCACCGGGCCTGGTCGTCCCGGTGGACGGCGGACCGACAGTGATCGTCCTGCCTGGACCGCCACGCGAGCTGAAGCACATGTGGCCGCTGGCGCTGGAGACCGAGCCGGTGCGCACAGTGCTGAACGGCGTCGAGCCGCTCGAGCTCACGACCCTGCGGCTGTTCGGGATCCCGGAGTCCGAGATCGCCAAGACCCTGCGCGAGATCGAGCAGGACACCGACCTCTCGGCCCTGGAGATCACCACCTGCCTGCGCCGGGCCGAGCTTCACATCGACATCCGCCACCGCCCGGGATCGGAGCAGGCGCTCGCGGCGCTGACCGGGGGCATCGTGGAGCGCCACGAGGCGTTCGTCTTCTCCGACGACGGCTCATCGATCGACGAGCAGGTTGCGGATCTGCTGCGGGACCAGCATCGCATCGGACTGGCGGAGTCGTGCACCGCCGGGCTGCTGGCCGCGAGGCTCTCCGAGCCACCGGGCGCCTCGCAGTACCTGGCAGGCGGCGTGGTGGCGTACTCGAATGATGCGAAGGCCGAGCTGCTGGGGGTCCCGCAGGAGATGATCGCGACGCACGGCGCCGTCTCACCGGAGGTGGCCGAGGCGATGGCCGACGGGGCCCTGGCCCGCTTCAACGCGGATCTGGGGGTGGGCATCACGGGCATCGCGGGCCCGGAGGGCGGGACGGAGGCAAAGCCGGTCGGGTACGTGTGCATCTGCGTCAAGAGCTCGGGCGGCGCCGTGCTCGCCCGCGACCCCGTGCTGCCGGGCGACCGAACCGAGATTCGCGATCGCTCGGCCACGGTCGCGATGCACCTGCTGTGCAGACTCCTGCGGGGCGAGGACTTCCCGATCTAGCCGTCGTGGGGGCGGAGCCGTACGAGATCGCGGTCCCGGAGGCGGTGCTCGCCGACCTGCGCGAACGGCTGGCCCGGACCCGCTGGCCCGAGCTCACCGGCTCGCACGGCTGGGGGCTGGGGGCGGACGTCGCCTATCTGGAGGAGCTGTGCGACCACTGGGCGGGCGCCTATGACTGGCGGGCGACCGAGGCGCGGCTGAACGCTCTGCCGAACCTGCGCTGGAAGGGGATCCACCTCTGGCACCTCGAGGGCGGGGGAGAAGGTCTGCCGATTCTCCTGGTACACGGCTGGCCCGGCGCGGCGCTGGAGTTCGAGGGGATCATCCCGCTGCTCCTCGCCGCGGGCCACGATCTGGTCGTTCCCTCGCTGCCGGGCTACGGGTTCTCCGATGCGCCCGAGCCCCCGCTGAACGTCGCCGGGATGGCCGAGCGGCTGCGGGCGCTGATGGATGGGCTGGGCTACGACCGCTACGCGGTACAGGGTGGCGACTGGGGCTCGATCATCGCCGGCCGGATTGCCTTCGACGCACCCGAGACGGTCGCTGCCGTGCACGTGAACGCCGTCGGAGTGCTGCCGGTACCCGGGAACCTTGAGGAGCCGCCGATGAGCGAGGCTGAGCTCGCATACGCGCAGGCCGGGCGGCGCTGGCGCGCCAGGGAGGGGTTTCACCTGTTCGTCCAGGGCACGGCGCCGGACGGCCTCGCCGTCGGGCTCACCGACTCTCCCGCCGGGCTCGCCGCGTGGCTGGTCGAGAAGTACCGCCGCTGGAGCGACTGCGACGGTGACGTGGAGAGCCGCTTCACCAGGGACGAGCTCTGCGACTACCTCACCCTGTACTGGGCGACGGGCACGATCGGCTCCTCGATGCGCCTCTACGCCGCCGAGGCGAGCGAGCGCTGGCGGCTCGGGCGCGACGATCGCATCACCGTCCCCGCTGCCGCCGCCGACTTTCCCGGCGAGATCGTCCGCCCGCCACGCGAATGGGCCGAGCGGATCTTCTCCGATCTGCGTAGCTGGACCGGCATGCCCCGGGGCGGCCATTTCGCGGCCCACGAGGAGCCGGCGCTGCTGGCCGACGACCTGATCGCCTTCCTCGCCGACCGTTGATTCCCTCGCCCACCGTTGATTAGCACCTGAAGCCCCCAGAGAGCAACTCGGGTGCCAATCGGCGCCCGGGAGAGCTCAAGCGCCGAAGAGCTCGCGGGCGCGTTCGAGCACCAGCTCCGGCCGCTCGTCGGCGATGTAGTGCCCGCAGCCCGGGACCAGCTCCAGGCGCATGTCGTCCGCGTATGGCTCGAATCCCTCGACCGCGCGGGGGCTGATCGCGAAGTCCTCGGTGCCGAACACGAGCCGTGTGGGGGTCCGCAGGCGCATTCCTCGGTAGCGGCCGAGGACGATCCGGGTGATCCCGCCCCAGAACGACCACCTGTACAGGCGGGAGTGGGCGAGGGCTCGTGCCGGGTCGCGCATCTGGTCGGTGAATCCCTCCAGCACCCCGTCGTCCCAGCAGGCCGAGTTGGGCGTGGTGGCGCGGATCCGGCGGTTGATGAGTGGCACGCCCCGCGGGATCAACGCGGGGCTGATCACGGGAAGTGACAGTGCCGCCTGGTACCAGAGCCGCCAGGTGCCGCGCAGAAGCAGCGCCGGCGTGAAGCGCAGGAACGGGTGGATGATGTTGAGCGCGAGGTGGCGCTCGACCCGCTGCGGGTGGTGCAGACAGAGCAGGAACGAGGCGAGGCCACCCCAGTCGTGGGCGATGATCCTCGTGCGCTCGATCCCCAGCGCGTCGAGGAGCGCCAGGAGGTCGGCGGCGAAGGTCTCCGGGTCGTAGCGGCCGTCGGGGGCCTCCGACCAGCCGAAGCCGCGCAGATCGGGGCAGATCACATGGTGCGTCTCGGCCATCGGGCCGATCAGCTCGCGCCACTCCCACCAGTGCTGGGGCCAGCCATGGACCATCATCAGCGGCGGGGCCGCCGGATCGCCGGCCTCGGCGAGGTGCAGGCGCACGCCGTTGGCGACGACGTCGCGGTGCGTCACGCCGGTGACGTGAGGCATGTCGGGGTATCGGCTGATGCTCGGCACGGAGCTATGCTGCCACGCGGTGGAAGTGGACGAGCCGGTCTCATATCTCACGCTCGAGGCCGGCACCGAGGTGCGCGGCTCGGACGGCGAGCGGGTCGGCGTGGTGCGGGAGGTGCTGCGCGACGTTGCGGTCGACATCTTCGAGGGCATCGTGATCGACACGAGCTTCGGTCCCGGCGGCCATCGCTTCGTGGACGCCACGCACATCGCCGAGCTTCGCCCGGACGCGGTTGCGCTCGCGATCCCGAGCGGCGAGATCGAGCGGTTGCCGAAGTCCCAGCGCGGCTGACCACCCCGCTCGCTGAAGTCTGAGGTGGCCCATGGGCTACCTGATCCTTCGCCGAAGCGTGCGGCTTTAGGCGCGTTCCGTGTTTGTCTCGCGCGGCGGGGTCCCCTAGCGTGGCTGCGTGGTGAAGGAGCGGTTGAAGAGCCCCCGGGCGCGATTGTTCACGGCCCTCGACCTGCCCGCCGAGGTGCGGGCCGGGGTGGCGGCATGGCAGGGGGTGGAATGTGCCGACGAGGCGCTGCGGCCCGTCGACGGGGATGCCCTCCACGTGACCCTGTGCTTTCTCGGCTACCTCCCCGAACGCGCCATTCCGGCCCTCGAGGGACTGATCGAGCGCCTGGCGCCGCGGCCGGTCGAGCTGCGTTTCGACCCGGAGCCGGTGGGCCTGCGCGGCAAGCGGCCCGGGTTGTTCGCGGTCGCCGCGCCCAGCGGTGCTGCCGTGGCGCTCCAGGCCGAGCTCGGCGCGGAGCTGGCCAGGGCCCGTCTGTACAAGCCGGAGAAGCGGCCATTCTGGCCTCACGTGACCGTCGCGCGGGTCCGCAATGAGCGCCGGCCCGCGGGCTCCGGAGGTGGCCGGCGAGGGCGCAGGCCGAGGGTGGTGGAGCGCCCACCCGGGCCGCTCCCGCAGCCGCTACTGCATCCCTTCGGGGCCGTCCGAGTCGCTCTTTACCGTTCGCATTTGCGGTCGTCCGGCGCTCGCTATGAGCGCCTTGCGACCCTCCAACTGCCGCCCGCCACGAGCGGGCGAGAGAGGTGACGAAGAAATGGCAGAAGCAAAGAAGGCGAACTTGAAGGCGGCCGACGCGCAGACCGCGAAGGAGGCCAAGGCCAAGGACGCGGCGCTCACGGCTGCGCTCAGCCAGATCGACAAGGACTTCGGCGCCGGCTCGGTAATGAAGCTCGGCGACAAGGCGACCGTGCCGATCGACGCGATCCCCACCGGCGCCCTCCCGCTCGACTTGGCGCTCGGGATCGGCGGCGTACCCCGCGGGCGGATCGTCGAGATCTTCGGCCCCGAGTCGTCGGGCAAGACGACGCTCGTCTACCACATTATCGCCGAGGCCCAGGCACGCGGAGGCGTCTGCGCCTTCGTCGATGCCGAGCACGCCCTCGATCCGATCTACGCGAAGCGGATCGGCGTCAACACCGACGAGCTGCTGGTATCTCAGCCCGATTACGGCGAGCAGGCGCTCGAGATCGTCGACGTGCTGGTGCGCTCAGGCGCCGTGGATGTGGTCGCGGTCGATTCGGTCGCGGCGCTGACGCCGCGGGTAGAGCTCGAGGGACAGATGGGCGAGCAGACCGTCGGCCTTCAGGCGCGGCTGATGTCGCAGGCGCTGCGCAAGCTCGCCGGCAATCTCAACCGGGCGAAGACCGTGTGCCTGTTCACGAACCAGATCCGGGAGAAGATCGGGGTCATGTTCGGCTCTCCCGAGACCCAGCCCGGTGGCCGCGCGCTCAAGTTCTACTCCTCGCAGCGGCTCGACATCCGCCGGATCGAGACCCTGAAGGAGGGCACCGAAGCCGTCGGCAACCGGGTCCGCGTGAAGGTCGTGAAGAACAAGGTGGCCTCGCCGTTCCGCCAGGCCGAGTTCGACATCGAGTACGGCGTGGGGATCTCCAAGTCGGGCGGCCTGCTCGATCTCGCGCTCGAGCACGACCTGGTCTCGAAGTCGGGCTCGTTCTTCTCCTACGGGGAGCTGCGTCTCGGCCAGGGCCGCAACAACACCAAGCAGTACCTCGCGGAGAATCCCGACCTCTTCGCCGAGATCGAGGGGAAGGTATTCGGCGCACTCGAGATCGAGCGTCCGTCGGGACCTTCGCCGGTGCCGTTCGTGGGGGCCGAGGAGGCGGCCCGAGCCGCCGATGCCGCCGGGGCCTCCGAGGCCTCCGAGGCAGGGCCCGAGGCTGAGCAGAAGGCGGCCTAGGCAAGGGAGGCACCGCCGGATCGTGTTGGGCACGGAGGCTCTCGGGGAACCGCGGGACAGCGCACGCGAGGCGTTTGAGATGGGGCTCGCGGCCCTGCGCCGCCGCGAGCGTGGGACCGCCGAGCTGGCCGAGTGGCTCGCGGTCCGCGGGTTCGAACAGGCCGATGTCGGCAGCGCGATCGCGCGCCTGACCGAGGTCGGCGAACTCGATGACCTCCTGTTCGCCACCCGCTATGCGGAGGACAAGCGCGACCTTCGCGGCTGGGGTCCGCAGCGGATTCGTGAGGCGCTGGTCGCCCGCGGCATCCCCGGGGAGCACATCGACGCCGCGCTCGGCCCCGACGGCCACGCCGAGCAGCTCGCCCGTGCGGAGGCGCTGCTGGCCGGTCGAGGGCGCCCGCCGACCAGCGATACGGAGCGGGCGAAGGCGCTCTCCTACCTCACCCGGCGCGGGTACGACCTCGAGCTCTCATACGAGGCGATCCGGCGCTCCGGGCGCGAGGCCGCGTAGGCCGGGCGAGCAAGTGGCGCGGGCTCGGGGCGCTTGCCAGATCGCCGGGTCCGGACTACGATGGTCGGGCGGCACGCGGTGTCGCCGGAAACAAGATGAAGAGGCTGTTGCCGGTCACATGAGAACCGATTTTGTCAACGATCCTGACTTCACTCGCCGACACACGGAGGTGGCGGGCCTAGGGCCCCGCTGACGGTGAGATCACTTGCCCGCCCGGGTGGCTGAGCCCGTGGCGGATGGCGACATCCCGACATCGCGTTTCCTGGAGAGGCGACGAGTCCGGCCCTGCGCCGGCGAGAGAGGAAGCGATGGCTGCACGCGCTTCGCGAAGGCCCTGGCGGCGAGATCCCGAGGCCCCCGAGGAGGGAGGGGTAAGCCCGTCCGGGGCAGCACCGGATGCGTCCCCGAACGACGAGCTTCGGGCCCGGCGCGAGGAGATCGCGCGAATGGAGGAACGCGCGCTCCGCACGGCGCACTCCCTGGAGGTCCAGGGCGCCGATATCGAGCGCCGGGCGCAGGCCCTCGAGGACCGCGAGCGCAACCTCGCGCACGAGCTCGAGGAACTGAAGAGCGCCAAGCGCGTCCAGCGGCGGGAGCTGGAGCGGATCTCCGGCCTGACCGCGGCGCAGGCCAAGCAGCTCCTGACCGCCGAAGTCGAGAAGGAGGCTCGTCACCAGGCCGGCCTGAGCCTGCGGGCGATCGAGGAGGAGACCAAGCGTGAGGCGGAGCGGAGGGCCCGCAGCATCCTCTCCACGGCCATGCATCGCCTCGCCGCGAATCACTCGACGGAATCGACCACGCGCCTGGTCGAGCTGCCCACCGACGAGATGAAGGGCCGGATCATCGGCCGCGACGGGCGGAATATCCGCGCGTTGGAGGCGCTCACCGGCGTCGACCTGATCATCGACGAGACGCCGTCCGCCGTGATGCTGTCGAGCTTCGATGGCGTGCGGCGCGAAGTCGCCCGCATCACGCTGGAACGCCTGATCGCCGACGGGCGGATCCACCCGGCCCTGATCGAGGAGACCTTCGCGTCCGCCAAGGAGGAGATCGACGGCCGCATCGTGGAGGAGGGGGAGGGGGCCGCGCTCGAGGCGCACGTGTTGGGCCTCGATCCGGAGCTCGTGATTTTGCTCGGAAAGCTCCGCTACCGCACCAGCTACGGCCAGAACGTGCTCGACCACCTGGTCGAGTCAGCGAACCTCGCCGCGATGATGGCCGGTGAGCTCGGCGTGTCGGTTGAGACCGCCCGCCGCGCAGCGCTGCTCCACGACATCGGCAAGGCGGTGAGTCACGAGGTCGAGGGCCCGCACGCGATGGTGGGTGGAAGGATCGCGCGCCGCCACGGTGAGGAGGAGGCGG
The DNA here is from genome assembly GCA_963807385.1 of uncultured Solirubrobacterales bacterium. Lineage (GTDB taxonomy): Bacteria > Actinomycetota > Thermoleophilia > Solirubrobacterales > 70-9 > JBDTSW01. Next base: position 623,436 of record CAWEBQ010000002.1, on the reverse strand, counting down.
TCGCCCACGCGATCGAGGCCCATCACAACGAGGTGGATCCGCGCACGGTCGAGGCCGTCATCGTGCAGGCCGCGGACGCGCTCTCCGGGGCCCGACCCGGGGCCCGCGGCGACTCGCTCGAGGAGTACGTGGCGCGGTTGCGCGACCTCGAGGAGGTCGCGGGGCGCCATCACGGCGTCGAGCGTGTCTTCGCGATGCGCGCCGGGCGTGAGGTACGGGTGATCGTGGACCCCGGCGCCGTCGACGACGAGAGCGCCGCCCTCATCGCACATGAGATCGCAGCGGCGATCGAGAAGGAGATGGACTACCCCGGTCGGATCAAGATCACCGTCGTGCGTGAGTCTCGAGCGACGTCGTACGCTTCCTGACCGCGCCAACGCGCCGGAACGCCGCCCCGCCTCGATAGGATCGCGCCCGCAAGTGGATAACGAGACCATCTTCATCATCCTGGGCCTGACCCTCACGGGGCTCGCCCTCGTGATCTCGTTCATCGGCGTGAGGACCGAGAACTTCCCGCCCAGCAAGGGCGTGATGGTCGCCGGCGTGGCGGTCTTCGCGACGTTGATCGGTGCGACCGCCGTCTTCGGCTGGTCGGGCGCCGAGGACGAGCAGTCACACCGGGACGAGCTGCGCGCCTCCGGCGAGGAGCCAACGCCCGCCGACGTCATGGCCGAGATGCTGGCCGAGACGGAGGAGGTCCAGCGCCAAGCAGAGGGCGAGGCCCCCGTGGCGGGTGAGCCCGCCGAGGAGGAGCAGGCGGTGGCGGCGAGCGCCGACGGCGCCGCGCTCTTCGATGAGCAAGGTTGCGCCGGGTGCCACGTGCTGGCGGCGGCCGGCTCGACCGGCACCGTCGGACCCGACCTCGATATCGAGCTGAAGGGGGAGGACGCGACCTTTATCGAGGAGTCGATCGTCGATCCCGAGAAGGAGATCGCCCCCGGCTTCCCCGCGGGCGTGATGCCGTCGAACTTCGGCGACACCCTCAGCCCCGAGGAGATCGAGGCGCTGGTCGCCTACATCGCCGAATCCGTCGGCGTCAAGTAGCGCTCCCCGGCCACGCCCGCTACAGGCCGCGGTTGGGCCACTCGGGCGTTCGGCCCTCCTTGAAGGCGGAGGCGCCGATGGCGTGCGAGTCGCGCCGGTGGAACATCGAGATCGCCATCTCGATCTCGTTGCGAAGCTGCGCCTCGAGGCCCAGTCCGATGTTGCGCACCATGGTCTCCTTGTCGGAGCGGATCGCACCCTGCGGGAGTGCAGCGATCTCGTGGGCAAGGGCGATGGCCCGTTCGAGCGCCTTGCCCTCCGGCACCACCTCGTTCGCGAGCCCGATGCGCAGCGCCTCGTCGGCGTCCACCGGGCGGCCCGTGATGATCAGCTCCATCGCCTTGGCGTAGCCCACCGCGAGCGGCAGCCGCGCCGTCATCCCGTCGCCGGCGACGATGTTCCAGCGCCGCTCGAGCGCCCCGAAGATGGCGTTCTCAGCGACGATCCGGATGTCGGCGAGCAGCGCGTTCTCGAGGCCGGCCGCGACCGCCCAGCCGTTGACCGCGGCGATCACCGGCTTGAAGACGTCGACCCGCCGCGAGTACCCGCAGTCGCCGGGCGAGTTCATCACCGTGGTGCGCATCTCGTCCCAGTCGCCCATCTCGGTCTCCGCGGCGTCAGCCAGGTCCCAGCCGGCGCAGAACGCGTCGCCCCTCCCCGTGATCACCAGCACGAAGCCGTCCGGGTCGTCGCGGAAACGGCGCCACGCGTGGTGTAGCTCGGTGTTCATCTGCCGTGAGACCGCGTTCCGCTGCTCCGGGCGGTCGTAGGTGAGGACGGTCACGTGGTCATCGGTCTCGTAGCTGAGCGTCTCGTAATCCATGTACGGACGCTATCGCCCGCGACCTACAATCGAGCCTGTGAGCGGCAAGGCATTCCACGTCACCACCTTCGGGTGTCAGATGAACGAGCACGACTCCGAGCGGATGAAGGGGATGCTCGACTCGCTCGGCTACCGGGAGTGCGAGGAGCGTGGCGCAGGCCGACCTGATCCTGTTCAACACCTGCTCGATCCGCGAGTCGGCCGACAGCCGCTTCATCGCCCATCTCGGCGAGGCCAAGCGCCTGAAGTCCGAGGATCCGGAGCGGATCGTCGGCGTCGGCGGCTGCTGGGCGCAGTCGGTGAAGGACGAGGTCTTCGAGCGCTTCCCGTTCGTCGACGTCGCCTTCGGCCCCGGTCAGATCCACCGGCTGGCCGAGTTCCTCACCTCCGACTCGCTGACCGCCCAGGGCTACTTCGAGTTCGAGGACTTCTCCGGCCACCTGCCGACCAAGCGCGAGCGCGAGTTCCAGGGCTGGCTGCAGATCTCGCAGGGCTGCAACTGCGCCTGCTCGTACTGCATCGTCCCCTCGACCCGCGGTCGCGAGGAGAGCCGCGACCCCGGACGAGCTGCATCGCCGAGGTCGAGCGGCTGGCGGCCGACGGCGTGCGCGAGGTGACGCTGCTGGGCCAGAACGTGAACAGCTACGGTCGCGACCTGCCCGAGGACGTTCGGATCCGCTTCTCCGAGCTGCTCACGCGGGTCGACGCGGTCGACGGGATCGAGCGCATCCGCTACACGAGCCCGCACCCGAAGGACATGCGCGAGGACGTGATCCGCGCGCACGCGGAGCTGCCCGTCGCTCTGCGAGCACATCCACCTGCCGCTGCAGTCCGGCTCCAGCACGGTCCTGAAGCGCATGCGGCGCACCTACAACCGCGAGCGCTACCTCGACCGGGTCGCCCTGATCCGCGAGCACGTTCCGGACTGCGCGCTCACGACCGACATCATCGTCGGCTTTCCCGGCGAGACCGAGGAGGACTTCGCGGAGACGCTCGAGGTCGTCGACGAGGTCGGCTACGACGGTGCCTTCACCTTCGTCTTCTCGCCGCGCCGCGGTACCGAGGCCGCGAGATCTGCCCGAGCAGCTTCCGCACGCCGGTCAAGGTCGAGCGGATGGAGCGGCTGGTGGAGCTGGTGCAGCGCCGCGCGCAAGGCGCGGGCACAGCGTTTCGTCGGCCGGACGGTCGAGGTGCTGGTCGAGGGCCCCAGCCGCACCGACCCGGCGCGCCTGCGCGGCCGCACCCGCCACAACAAGACCGTCAACTTCGACGGCACCGCCGGGCCGGGCGAGATCGTCGAGGTCGAGATCGAGGCGGCGACCTCGAGACGCTGAGCGGCCAGGAGCGGCTGCTCAGCCGCGTCGCCTAAGCGCCTCGTCCGGGCCACCGTGGAGGTTCTCGCGATCTTCGGCCCGACCGCGGTGGGCAAGACGGGGGTCGCCATCGAGCTGGCCGAGCTCCTGCGCGAGCGCGGAGAGGACCCGGTCGCGGTCAACTGCGACTCGATCCAGGTCTACGAAGGGCTCGAGGTCCTGAGCGGCGCGGCCGACGACCGGCCGAGCAGGAGCGGCTCGAGCACCGCCTGCTCGGCGTTCGTCCCCGTCACGGAGGAGTTCAGCGCGGGCCGCTACGCCGGGCTCGCCCACCGTGAGATCGACTGCGCTGCTGGAGGCCGGACGCCGCCCGATCGTGGTCGGCGGCACCGGGCTCTACCTGCGCGCCGCGCTCGCCGAGCTCGAGCTGCGCCCGCCGGTGCCCGCCGAGGTCCGTGCCGAGGTCGAGGCGGACCTCGAGGCCCGCGGCCCGGATGCGCTCCACGCCGAGCTCGGCCGATGATCTGGCGGCCGGCGTTCACCCCAACGACCGCAAGCGGATCGCCCGCCTGAGCGAGCTGCACGCGGCTGGGGATCGACCCGCACGCCATCCAGCGAGGGGCTGTGGACGGAGAACACCCGCCATCCGACGCACCTGGTCGGCCTGACGGTCGAGCGCGACGCGCTCGCCGCGCGGATCGATGCGCGGGTCGATGCGATGATCGAGGGCGGGGCCGCGGACGAGGTGCGTGCGGCCGATGCGGCCGGCGCCTCGCGCACCGCCCGGGCGGCGATCGGCTTCGAGCGAGCTGCTCGCGGGCGACGTCGAGCGCGATGAAGTCCGCCCAGCGAGCCTACGCGCGCCGCCAGCTCACCTGGATGCGCAAGATGCCGGGGGTCGAGACGATCGAGCGCAGGCGAGCGCTCGGACGCGGAGGTGGCGGCCCGAGGCCCTCGCCCTGCGTCGGCACCTGAGAGACTGAGCCGCGCGATGCAGTTCGAGAAGTGGCAGGCGCTGGGCAACGACTACGTGATCGTCGAGCGCGACGAGCTTCCCTGGGAGCTCACGCCGAGCGCGGATCCAGCCGCCTCTGCGACCCGCACTTCGGCGTCGGCTCCGACGGGATCCTGCTGCTCTCGACACGGCGAGCGACCCGAGGTACGTCGCCGAGCTACGGATCTTCAATCCGGACGGCTCGGAGGCCGAGCTGTCCGGCAACGGCGCGCGCGAGGCGGTGCTCTACCTGCGCTCGCAACGGCTGGACCGACGAGGACGACCTTCTCGATCATCACGAAGGCCGGCCGAGGTGACTCCGACGATCATCGGCCCGGGGACCGCATCGATGGCCATCGGGAGGGCGACGTCGACCGCTCCGAGGACTTCCCGTCGGGGCCGCCGGACGGGGCGGGCAGGGTGTCGCTCGGCGGGGCGGAGTGGGCCTTCCAGCACGTCTCGGTCGGCAACCCGCAGTGCGCGATCGAGGTCGCCGACGGCCTCGAGCGCCTCGACCTCGCCGAGTTCGGGCCGGGGATCGAAGGAACACGGGGCTCTTCCCGAACCGGACCAACGTCTCGTTCTCGGCGGCCGACGGCTCGACGGTGCGAGCACGGATCTTCGAGCGCGGGGTGGGGGAGACGCTCTCCTCCGGCACCGGCGCCAGCGGCGCCGCGGTCGCCGCGTTCCTGCGGGGGCGCCACGAGCCCGATCACGGTCGAGCTCGACGGGGGCGAGCTGAAGGTCGAGATCACCGACGACCTCGACGTGACGCCTCGATCGGCATGGGCCGAGCCCGTCTACGCCGGCGAGCTCTCGCCCGAGCTGGTCGAGTTCGCTCGAGGACGCCTGACGGCCGCCTCCGCCGCTAGCCTGCCCCGCCCATGGCCCTGACCGATCCCTCCAAGCGCCTCGAGGCGATCCCGCCGTACATGTTCGCCGAGCTGGAGCGCAAGGTCGCCGACAAGAAGGCGGCCGGGATCGACGTGATCAGCCTCGGCATCGGCGACCCCGACACGCCGACCTTCCCCTACGTCGTCGAGGCGATGCAGGAGGCCGTGGCCGACCCGGGCACCCACAACTACCCGTCGAACCGCGGCCGGCGCCGAGTTCCGCGAGGCGCTCGCGCGCTTCTACGATCGGCGCTTCGGCGTCGAGATCGACCCGGAGAGCGAGGTGATCCCGGCGATCGGCGCCAAGGAGTGCATCTACAACCTCTGCTTCGCCTTCCTCGACCCGGGCGACGTCGCGCTGGCCTCCGACCCCGGCTACCCCGTCTACACCGGCGGCCCGCTGCTCGCCGGCGCCGAGGCCGTGCTGCTCCCGCTGGTCCCCGAGCTCGGGCTTCGCGCCCGACCTCGACGCGATCTCGGCCGGACGACCTCGCCAGGGCGCGGCTGATGTTCATCAACTACCCGAACAACCCGACCGGGGCGATCGTCGCCCGACGGGTTCTTCGAGCGGGTCGTCGAGCTCGCGCGCGAGCACGAGATCCTCGTCGTCCACGACAACGCCTACTCGGAGACCACCTACGACGGCTACGTCGCGCCGAGCTTCCTCGCCACGCCGGGCGCGAAGGAGGTCGGCGTCGAGGTCTTCTCGCTCTCCAAGGGCTTCAACATGACCGGCTGGCGCTGCGCGGCGATCCTCGGCAACGCCGACGCGATCTCAGTCCTACTGGCGGCTGAAGACCAACGTCGACTCGGGCCTGTTCGAGGCCGTCCAGATCGCCGGTGCCGCGGCGCTGCGAGGGCCCGCGCGAGCCGTCGAGGAGATGAACGCGATCTACGCCCGCCGCCGCGACCTCGTCGTCGAACGCGCTGCGCGAGATCGGGGTCGACGTTGACGCGCCGAAGGGCACGATCTACGTCTGGGCGCCGGTCCCGGACGGCCATACATCGACATCCTTCGCGGAGCTCGTCGCTGGAGGAGGCCGCCGTGATCATCTCGCCGGGCTCGATGTACGGGCCGAGCGGCGAGGGCTTCTTCCGGATCTCGCTGACCACGCCCGACGAGCGCATCACCGAGGCGGTCGAGCGCATGCGCGAGCACATGGGCTGAGCGGGGTGGGGGACAGGCAGCGCGTCGTTACCGGCTCGCCCTTGGAGGGGCGCTATGGCTACTGCCGCGCCGTGAGAATTGGCGAGCGGATCACCGTCGCGGGGACGGCGCCGGTCTGGCCCGACGGCTCCTGCGATCCCGACCCGGCCGTCCAGGCACGACGGTGCTGCGAGATCATCGCCGGCGCGCTCGAGGAGCTCGGAGCGGCGCTCGACGATGTCGTCCGCACGCGAATGTTCGTGACCTCGGCAGACCACTCGGAGCCGGTGGGCCTGGTTCACGCCGAGTTCTTCGGCGACGCGCGCCCGGCGGCGACGATGGTGGTGGTCAGTGCCCTGCTCGACCCGCGCTGGAAGGTGGAGATCGAGGCGGAGGCATCGAGTGGCACCTGAAGTGCGCTGAGGGTCGCTCAGGTGCCAGCCGATGTGTTGTCTGGCGGCAGCTCGAGCCTGCCCTCCACCGCGAACGTCTCGCGCAGGCCGTTCTCGAGGCTGCGCGGGGAGTAATCGAGCTCGGCCATGGCCTTGTCGTGCTTGGCCCAGAAGGTCACGCCGTCGGCCGAGGAGATCAGCTCACGAAGGTTGGGCGGCTGGCCCATGAGCTTGCCGACGACGGGGCCGATCGGGGCCATCGCCTTCATCAGCCCGGTGGGGATCGCCCGCTTCGGCGGCTTCTTGTCGGCGACCTTGGCGACGGTCTCGAGCAGGCCGCGCATGGTCGTGATCTCGCCGCCCAGCACATACGCCTCCCCGGGCTCGCCGGCATCCAAGGCCAGCAGGACGCCCGCGGCCACGTCCTCGACGTGGACCATGTTCATCCCGAGGTCGGGGAAGGCGATCAGCGGCATCCGGCCATCGAGGAAGTCGTGCATCTGCTTTCCGAGAGCGGAGTGGTCCTCCGGGCCGTAGACGCCGCCGGGCTGGACCATCACGCAGGGCAGGCTCTCCTCGGCGATCAGCCTCTTGGCCACCTGGTGGGCCTGGTACTTCGTCTGCTCGTAGTAAGAGGTGAACTCCTCGCCCGGATGCTCATAGGCCTCGTCCACCACCTGCCCGTGGGTGTTACCGAACGCGCCGACGGTCGAGATGTAGACGACCCGGCCGATCCTGGCGTCGAGCGCAGCTCGCAGCACGTTCTCCGTCCCGAGCACGTTTGCCTCGTACATCGCGCGCCGTCGGGAATCGGGGATGCCGACCTCATAGATCGCCGCGCCATGAATGACGGCGTCGCAGCCGGCCATGCCGTCGGCGATGGACGGGGCGTCCGTGAGCGTGCCCGTGATCAGCTCGCAGCCGAGCTTGGTGAGGTCGCCGGCGCTGTCCGGGTCGCGCACGAGCGCGCGCACGTCGTCGCCGCGCTCGCGCAGCAGCCGCACGACGTGGCCGCCGATGAATCCGGTGCCACCGGTGACGAAGACCTTCATCCGGGGCGAGCCTATCCTGTCAAGTGGCGTGGCGAGCGAGTCGATCAAGAGCACGATGCGGCGGGGTGGAGCGATCGCCGTCGTTGCCGGCCTGGGCGCAGCCGTGGCGATCGCAGTCGGCGGATCCGATCCGGCCGGCGCCGGCACCGAGCACGAGAGCTTCGCCTTCGCCATCGGCAACGAGACGCTCAAGGGCAGCGATCAGGCCTTGACCGACCGCTACGCGGGCTTCGACCTGGTCGTGGTGGATGGCGAGGAGGCCACCCCTGGGGACGTTCAGGCGATCCAGGCAGCCGGCACCACGGTGCTCGCCTACCTGAGCGTGGGGACGATCGAGAAGTGGCGTCCCTGGTACAAGCGCCTGAAGCGTTACCGCCTGAGTGCCTGGCAGGACTGGAAGGACGAATGGTTCGCCGATACCTCCAAGCCGGCGCTTCGCCGCAAGCTCGTGAGGATCGCCGACGGGATGCTCGCCGAGGGCTTCGATGGCCTCTTCCTCGACAACGTGGACATGGTCGAGGTGAAGAAGCACCGGAGGCAGCGAAGGGGGATGGGGCAGCTCGTCGCCGACCTCGACGACTCCGTGGGCGCGGGTCTGCTCTTCGCGCAGAACGGTGCCGGGGGAGTGCTCGGCGGATACCCGGCGCAGGCCGTCGAGCCCCTGGTCGAGCACCTCGACGGCTGGAACCGCGAGGACGTCACCTGGACCTACGACTTCGATCGGCGCCGCTACGTCGAGAGCCGGCCCGCGGACCGCGCCGACGCGCTGGAGGAGCTGGAGGCGATCGCCGGTGAAGGGCTGGAGACCACCGCCACCGACTACGTCGAGATCGGGGACGGCTTCAGCGCCGCGGAGTGCGATGCAATCACCAACTCGGTGGCGGTGGGGGCGCTTCCCTATCTGGCGAACATCGGCCTGACGCGGGCGGCCGTCGAGGCGAACCCGCCGACCGGCTGCTGATGGATACCGCGGGAGTCGTCAACTCGCGGGCACGCCAGCGAGCGCTGGCAGTCGGAGTCGTGCGCGGGAACTCCGGCGACGGCGACGAGCTGGCCGAGCTCAAGGAACTGCTTCGCACGGCGGGAGTCGCGACGGCTGCATCCATGACTCAGGTCCGGAACGAGCCCGACCCCGACCGCTACCTCGGCCGAGGGAAGCTCGAGGAGGTCAAGCAGGAGATCAAGCGGGCGAACGCCAACCTCGTCGCCACCGACGACGAGCTGCTGCCTCGGCAGGAACGGAACCTCGAGGCAGCGCTGGGCGTGCCGGTGATCGACCGCACGGCAGTGATCCTCGACATCTTCGCGAGCCACGCGCACACCGCGGAGGGCAAGCTGCAGGTCGAGCTGGCGCAGCTGGAGTACAACCTCGCGCGGATGCGGGGCCTTTGGACCCACCTCGAGCGCCTGGGAGCCGGGCGCATGGACGGCGGCATCGGCACCAGGGGCCCGGGTGAGTCACAGATCGAGACCGACCGGCGCCTCGCCCGCGACCGCATCGCGGCGCTGCGCCGGCGGTTGCGTGACCTCGAGAAGAACCGAGCGGTGATGCGCGCCCGGCGCGACTCGGCCGCCCTTCCCACCGTGGCCCTAGCCGGCTACACGAACGCCGGGAAATCGACGCTGCTGAACGCGATCACCGGCGCCGAGGTCGGGGTGGGGGACAGGCTCTTCCACACGCTCGACCCGACCACCCGCACCTACCGGCACGACGGGCGCGACTACCTGGTGACGGATACGGTCGGGTTCATCCGCAAGCTGCCGCACCAGCTGGTGGAGGCCTTCATGGCCACGCTGGAGGAGACGCGGCGGGCGGATCTCATCGTGCACGTCGTCGACGGCTCCGGGCCCGAGGCGGAGCGCCGCGGAGCGATCCGGGCGGTCGACGCGGTCCTCGAGGAGCTGGGCGCGGGCGAGCAGCCACGCCTGCTCGTCTACAACAAGCTCGACCTGCTCGAAGCGGAGGAGCGCCGGGAACTGCTCGTCGGGGAGTCAGGGGCGATCGGGGTCTCGGCGGCTACCGGGGAGGGCTTGGATGAGCTGGGCGACGCGGTCGCGGCTGCGTTCGAGGCCACGCTGCTGCCGCTCGACCTGCTGGTGCCCTACGAGGACGGGGCCGTGCTCTCGGAGCTCCACGCGCTGGCCGGCGACCTGGAGCGCGAGGACCTCGCCGAGGGCGTGGCCGTGCAGGCACGGGTGCCCGCGGCGGTCGCCCATCGCTTCGCCGAGTTTGCGGTGAACGGCACCGGTCCCGCGACCCGGTAGCCCGATCCCGCCTCGGCGCGGATTAGCCTGCGGGCATGGATCTCTCCGTCCGATTGCTAACCGATGCGGCAACGATGCCCACCCGGGCGAACGAGGGGGACGCAGGCCTCGACCTCTACGCGGCCGAGCCCGCCATCCTCGGCCCGGGAGACCGTGCCTCCGTGGGCACGGGGGTCGCGGTCGAGATCCCGGACGGGCACGCCGGACTGGTCCTGCCCCGCTCGGGCCTGGCGGCGCGCCACGGAATCGCCCTGGTTAACGCCCCGGGACTGATCGACTCCGGCTATCGGGGCGAGGTTCGGGTGCTGCTCCTGAACACCGACCCCGACGAGCCGTTCGAGGTCGGGGTCGGTGAACGAATCGCCCAGCTCCTGCTCACCCCGTTCGCGGCCGCCGAGCCAGTGAGGGCGGCCGAGCTCACCGTCTCCGCGCGCGGTGAGGGCGGCTTCGGGTCGAGCGGGCGCTAACCACGCCCTGCTGCGGTCGGCGGTCCGAACCAGGTGTGCAGCGCGTCGGCGAGCCCCGGTTGTGTCGGGTCTCCTACCCACGCCACGTGGCCGTCGGGTCGAATCAACACAGCGTCGGGAGCGGTGACCGCGCCAAGCACCGGAAGCTCCCACGTGCCGGCGTATTCGGCATCGATCAACTGAACCCGGTCTCCCCACCCGGGGATGTCGCAGACGCCGGGCTCACCGAGGTTGAGCAACACCGGGCGGGCGTCATGCAGCAGGGTGAAGAGCCGCAGAAGGCCGTTGGCGGTGGCAAGGTCAAGATCGGGCATCCGGCGTCCGAGTAGAGGGTGTCCCTCGCCGAGGTCGTAGTGAATGTCCAGGCCGAACATCATCGCGGCGAAGCCCCTGCGGGACTCGTCCCCCATCAGCAGCTCGCCAACGGTGTCGCGCAAGGCCTCCGTGCGGTCGTCCGGGCGACGGAGCGCGACGTGCGCCATCGTGGTGCGCAGAACGCGGGCAGCGACCGGGTGACGCTCGGCGTGGTAGCTATCCAGGAGGGTTTCCGGGGATGTCCGGTTGACGACCTGGGCCAGCTTCCATCCCAGGTTCACCGCGTCCTGGACGCCGACCTGGAGGCCCTGTGCGCCATCGGGGGAATGCACGTGCGCGGCATCGCCGGCCAGCAGGACCCGTCTGTCGCGGTAGGCCGCGGCCTGCCGGGTCATGTCGGTGAACCTGGAGATCCAGGTGGGATTGTGAATCCCGTAGTCGGTCCCGTATACGGCGATCAACGCCTCGCTGAGATCGGACAGGGTTGGCTCGCTCGTGGATTCCACGTGCGGTTCGGTCACCATGACCCTGACCGGCCCGCTATCCGCGTAGACGATCTCGCCGTCGCGGATCTCGTAGTCCACCCTGCCGAGGGCATGCGTGCCGATGGCGTCCTGGCGGATGCCCCATTCCGGCGCCTCGGCCAGGTCGACCTCGGCGATCAGGCTGCTCATTGTCGGATCCCACCCCGGGAACTCGATGCCGGTTGCCTTTCGGACAAGGCTCCGACCCCCGTCGCACCCGGCAAGATATTCCGCCCGAAGCAACTGGCCGTCGGACAGTTCGACCTCGACGCCAGTCTCGTCCTGCGAGAGGCCCGTCACCTCGCGCCCGCGATAGATCGTCACCGCCAGCTCGCCCACCCAGTCGGCCAGGATGCGTTCGATGTGGTTCTGCCAGAGCCCCAGCGAGTAGGCATGCCGGGTGGGAAAGTCGCTGATGTCCAAGGGGACCCCGGCGAACTTTCCGACCTGCACCACCTGTCCCTCCTCGAGGAACCGATCGGCGATTCCGCGTTGATCGAGGATCTCGATCGTGCGCGAGTGCAGGCCACCTGCGCGCGAGCCGGGGAGGTCCTGGCTTGCGCGCCGCTCGACGATCGCAACGTCCACGCCCGCCAACGCCAACTCGCCCGCCAATGTCAGCCCCGTGGGACCGCCTCCGGCGATCACCACCGCGTGTTCGGTTCGCTCAGGCATCTTGCTTCTCCCGTTTCGTTGCGTCCCCGCTTCGGCCGGCGATTATGGGGCACGTGCCACGGCTTCATGAAGGCCTCCGACGCGGTATAAATTGGAGGTGGATTGGGGCGCGGAGGTTGGCGCCTAGGTGGCGCCGGCGGCTTGGCGGGCTGAGGCGTGGGCGGCGCGCTCGAGCTCGTCGTCGAGGGGTTGAAGTTCCGGTTCCGAGCCTTCGCGGCGGGCCAGGGCGAGGGCGATCAGGCGGTCGGCGAAGTGATGGTTCTTGGGGAGCAGCGGACCGTGGAGGTAGGTGCCGAACATGTTGGCTCGGCGCACGCCCTCGAGGCCGTCCCTGCCGTTGTTGCCGTGGCCCTTCAGCACTCGGCCGAGTGCGGTGGCACCCTCGCCCAGGTGGGTGCGCCCGCCGTGGTTCTCGAACCCGGCGACCGTGAGCGGCTCGCCGCCGAGGTCGACCTCGATGGCGACGTTGCCGATCAGACGCGGCCCCTCCTCGCGGACCGTCTCGAGCTCGGCGAGCCCGAGGCCCTCGATTCGCTCGTCGCCGAGTTGGTAGGAGTGGCCGAGAAGCTGGTAGCCGCCGCAGACCGCGAGCACGACCGCGCCCTCCTCCACCGCGGCGGCAAGCCCATCACGCTTGGTACTGACCATGTCCTCCGCGACGAGCCGCTGGTCGCGGTCCTGGCCGCCGCCGATGTAGATCAGGTCGTGGGCGGCAGGGTCCAGGCCGTCACCCGGGCCGGCGGCCTGGTAGCCGAATCCGATGCCGCGCCACTCGCAGCGGCGCCGGAGGAAGAGGATGTTGCCGCGGTCGGCGTAGATGTTCATCTGCTCCGGGTACAGGGCCAGGACGCGGAGCTCCATTACCCCTCCTTTCGCAGGAGAACGATCGATGAGCCGACGTAGCGGTCGGTCTCGGCCACCTCGAGCGTGCCGGCCACCTCGAGCCCGGCGCCGCTCGCCTCCGCCTCGAGGGTCTCGGCGTCGAGGATGTCGAGGCGGTCGATGTGCTCGGACTCGCTGAGCCGCCCGTCCGGCGCGACGGTCTGGCGCAGGCGGTGCACCTCGAGCCGCTCATCGTCGGAGTGGATTCCGAGCGGAAGGCTGGAGTGGATGTGTCCATCGAGCTCCCGCACGTCAGGCAGGATCTCCGGCGCATCCTCGCCCACGGTGATCGGGCCTTGGACGATGCCGAGCGCCGCGATGCCGCCCGGCGCCAGTGCGCGCGCGATTCCCTCGAGGGCGCGCGCGCGACCGGTGGGACCGCCTAGGAGCTGGATCAGCTGCGTCGCGCCGATGACCAACCGGTAGGTGCCGGCCTCGGCCTCGAGGCTCCGGGCGTCGCTGAGACGGGCGGTGACCTCCAGGCGCCCGGCGCTCGCGCGGTCGCCGAGCTCGGCGACCAGCTCCGGGTCGATGTCGACCGCGTCCACCCGGTGGCCCCTGCGGGCGAGATGCAGGGCGACGCGGCCCGTGCCGGCGCCGAGCTCGAGGATCGGCTCTCCGTGGCGGCGGGCGAGCTCCTCCCAGTGGCTGAGGTCGTCCGCGTAGGAGCCGCACTCGACGTCGTGCCAGATCACGGTGCTCATCCAGGCTCCGATGCGTATCCGAACTCCGCGAGTCCGGCGCTCCCGGCCTCCGCGACCGCCTTGAGCTCGGCCCCCGGCGCCTCCCGCCAGCGGCCGGTGGTGGCGGAGGGGGCGATCGTCGCCTGGGCCTGCTCGAGGACGGGCTCGGCCGCGTCCAGCTCCAGGTGACCGAGCAGCAGCTCCGTGCCGCTGCGGGGGTCGGCGCAGACGTCCTCGTAGCGCAGCACCAGGTGCCGGTCTCCGAGGTGTTCGCGCGCGTAGGCGAGCGCGGCGATGTTGACGCGCGACCACAGCCCGATCGAACGGACGGGATCGGGCTCACCGGCTAGGTCGGGCACCAGAAGGTCCCCGTAGATCTCGAGCTGGTTCTGGTTCTGCGAGTAGGCCATGTCGCGGCCGTCTCGTACGAACTGGACCACTCGGGCGTCCGGGAACGCCTCGTCCAGCAGCGGCAAGATGTAGATCGAGGGCGGGTTCTTCCAACCCCAAGGGGCCCCGTCGGGAGCGTCGGCCAGCATCCGCTCGACGGCGGCATGCAGCTCGGTCCGGAGGTCGGCTGCCGCCGGGCCGACGGCGAGCCCGGAGCCCCTCGCATCCACCCACCCCGTCTCGGAGAGGTAGCGCCGCGAGTGCAAGCGCAAAAAGCGCGTGATCGGCCGCGAGTCGCTCGCCCTGTTCCGCTCCGGGCCCAGGAAGGCGCCCGCGGCCAGCATCAGCTCCCCGGCTACGCGGGTTCCCGAGCCGCCGGTGCCGAGGACGAGGAGGGGCGGGCTCAACCGGCCAGCTCCGACCACAGCTCGTCGACCTGTTCGAGCACGTCGAGGAACGCTCCGCGCTCGGCGTCGAGGCTGTGCTCCTCGGCGGTGATCCGGGCCGCGGCCCTGATCCGGTCGCGCCCGGCCTCGTCGAGCGCCAACGCCTCCCCGACGGCGGCGAACAGCGCGCCGTCGTCGTAGGGGGGGCGAAAGCAGTTCTCGCCGTGGCGGTAGATCGACCGCTCGCCGGAGTGCTCGGGGCAGATGACGATCGTGCCGAGCGCCATGCCCTCCATCGGCGGCAGGTAGAACCCTTCGGTGGGGAGCGGGAGGAAAACGGTGACGGTCGCCAGGCCAATCGCCTCCGTGAACTCCTCGCGCGGAACGAGGTCGGTGAACGCCTTCACCGTGTGGCCCGCGTTCAGCAACCGGGCAGCGAGCTCACGCGCCCGTTCGGGCTGCTTGAGGCCGGCGATCAACACATCCACGTCCGCATCCGCCGGATCGCCTGCCTCGAGGTACTGGACGTCGATCCCGTTGGGAATGGCGAACAGGGGGCCGGCGACGAGCCCGGTCTGCCGGATTGAATCCGCGATCACCTCGCTCACACAGATGCGGATCGCCCGGCGGCCGAGGAACTCGAACCTGGTTCCCTCGGGGTCGGCGTGACGGACGCTCTGGACGAGGTTGATCACCGGTACGTCCGGGCCCGCCGCCGGATGCTTGTCCATCCGATGCCAATCGCGGCCGGCGACGAAGAATGCGCCGGGGGCGACGGCGTCGTAATCGTCCGCCACGAAGTCCGGGGCCTCGCTCCACGGGTTCGCGTCCCCCCAGATGGTGCGGTCCGAGAAGCCGATGACCGGCGCGAATCCGGGGGCCGAGCGCGTGTGCACGAAGTAGTCCCAGACCTTCAGGTGGCCGCCGTGGAACTTGCGGAAGTCCCGGTAGAAGAGGACCGTCCGGTCAGCGCCGGCGGCGGCGTCAGCCGGCACTCGACACGAAGAGGTCGAGCAGGCGCTCGACGCTCTCCTTCGGGTAGGACTCCCAGTGCGCTCCCTCCGACGCCAGTAGCCGTTCCCCGATCCTGACCACCATGTCGCGGTCATAGATCTGGTTCAGGTTGCGGCTCTCGAGCGCCTCCCGGAGGTCCGCGGCGGAGGGGCGCATCACGTCGAGGCAGGCCCCGCCGGTCTCGACGATCGACTCGTAGCGCAGAATCGAGGCGTCAGGCAGGTTGCGGCGGAAGCGCCCGTGGAACCAGGCCATGATGTGGAGCTGGCGATCGAGCGGGTCCTCGAGGCCAGCGAGCGCGTCGCGTAGCTCGGGGTCGAGGCGCTCCGCGGCCGGGATGTGGCCGTTGCGCAGGTTGAAGTCGATCGAGTTCCACGAGGCGAGCACGGGGAGCGGATTGCGCACGACGGCGAAGACGGGGAAGCGCTTGACGAGATCGGGCAGGACGGCGGCGAAGGCGGAGATGTGCTTGACGACGAGCCCGAAGTCCTCGTTCAGCGGCTTGTCCACGGCGACGGCGCCCTTGGACACGGACTTCGCCCGAAGCCCGGTCTCGTTCGTCTTCGATCCGTAGGGGTTGGCCGGCATGACGCCCCCTGCCTGCTTCGAGGTGGCGACCCCGTGCTCGTGGATGGACCGCCGCTGCTCGGCGCAGAACTCGTCGATCACGTCCGGGATCGCGGTGGCGCCACTCGCCTCGGCGAAGCCCTTGACCTTCATCGGCTCGAAGAGGGCGACCGTGTCCGGCAGGCCGTTGAGCAGGTGGCACGTCAGGGTGGTGCCGGAGCGGCCGGTGCCCGTCAGCAGGATGTTCGGGGGGTCCATGGGAGCGCGAATGCTACGCCCAGAACTCCGCGGCGAGGCCGCGCGAGGCCAGAAGCGTTCGCAACTCGATGAGGGCCGTGTACGTGGGCAGCGCGAACAGCCGTCCCGGGGCGGCGGCGACCGCCGCGTCGAGCGAGCCCTCGATGTCCCCGTGGACGGTGATCAGTTCCTCGTCGATCCCGGCGTACTTGAGCCGGACGGCCAGCTCGGGCGCCCTGGTGCCGGAGCAGGCTACACGCCGGACGGTGCCGGCCAGCAGCTCGAAGTCGGCGTCCCATACCCAGGAGACATCCCGCCCGTCGGCGATGTTGTCGTTGAGGGCGATCCAGAGGTCGATCCCCTTCCGCTCGCTGTCCTCGGCCGATCCCTCCAGCCGCAGGGTGCGCAGGACCTCGTTGGCGCCGGCCGGGTTCTTGATCAGCAGGATCGAGACGGGCTTGCCGGCGACCTCGACCGTCTCCACCCGCCCGAACGCCGCCTTTGCCGACTCGAGGCCCGCTACCGCCGTCGCGAGGGGCACGTCCAGGCGCAGCGCCGCCGCCAGGGCCGCCAGCGCGTTATAGACGTTGTAGAGGCCGGGGAGTGGGAGGGAGAGCCGGGTGTTCCCAGCCGGGGTGCGCACGCTGACATCCGATCCGTCCATCCCGCGGAGAGTGATCCGCTCGGCCACGACGTCGGGTGCGGGACGGTCGGCGTCGCAGCTCGGGCACGCGTAGTGCCCCAGATGGCCCACGAATGCGCGCTCGTACGCGTAGGGCGCCCCGCAGCGCCGGCAGTGCTTGGCGTCGTGCGCGTGCTGGAGTTCCGGCAGCGCCTGCGAGGGATCCTCGATGCCGAAGTAGGTGACGCCCGGCCGGCGGTTCAGCTCGGCGTCACGTCCGAGGTCCGCGATCAGGGGGTCGTCGGCGTTCAGCACGAACCCGGTCGACCCGGCGCGAGCGGCCGCCAGCTCCGCCCAGTCGTCGGCGAGGGTCTCCAGCTCGCCGTAGCGGTCGAGCTGGTCGCGGAAGAGGTTCGCGAGCACGATCAGGCGCGGCTCGAGATCGCCGGCCACCTTCGGAAGCCAGGCCTCGTCGACCTCGAAAAGCCCCTCCTCGCCCCGCTCCGTCAGCAGCGCCGTGGCCACGCCCCAGGTCATGTTGGAGCCAGCGCGGTTGTGGACCGGGTGGCGCCCATCAGCCCGAAGAATGGCCGCGATCATCCCCGCGGTGGTGGTCTTTCCGTTGGTGGCGCTGACGACCGTCGAACCGTTCGGCAGCTCGGCGCCCAGCCGGGCGATGGCGTCGGGCGCGGTGCGCAGGAGCATGCGCCCGGGGAGGGTGGTTCCGCCGCCGCGGCCACTGCGGCGGCTGAGCGCGCCGACGCCCCGCGCCGCCGCGAGCTTCGCGCGGAAGAGAGCGCTCACCTCGGCCCGGCGAGGGCCTCGCCCTGAGGGGCGATGACCCGCAGCGCCTTTGGCAGGACGCGCACCGTCGCCGGGAGGTCGGCGAGGTGGTCGCCGTCGGCGTAGATGGCGAAAGCACGGTCGGCCTCGATGTGGACCGACGTCGTCCGCCTCGTGCCCACCTCGGGCTCGTCCACGTGGGTGCCCTTGAACACCTTCGGCAGGTTAGAGAGGAACCGCAGCTTGCCAATCTTCCCCGTCCAGACCACGTCGAGGAGTCCGTCGTCGAGCAGCGCGTCCGGCGCGATGAACATTCCGCCGCCGTACGCGCGGCTGTTCGCGGCGGCAACGGAGTAGCCCGTGAACTCCTCGCCGCCCTCGTCGAAGGTGAGGGTGAATCGCGCGGGTTTCCATTCCCACAGTGCCCGCAACGCCGCGTAGAGGTAGACGGCCTGGCCCTTGACGCGCCTCGCCTCGTTCGCGATGCGGTTCGCGTCGGAGTCGAACCCGCAGCTGGCGATGCAGAGGAACCGCTTGCCGTTGACCTCCCCGACGTCGATCTCCCGAAGGTGCCCGGCGGCGACCACGGCCACCGCCGCATCGATCTCGGACGGGATCGAGAGGACCCTGGCGAAGTCGTTGCCGCGGCCGCCGGGCAGGACCCCAAGCGGGGCACCGGTGTTGGCGAGGACCCCGCCGACCTGGCCGACGAGCCCATCACCGGACATGACCAGCACGGACTCGCCCGCGGCCGCGGCCATGCGGGCCTCGACGCAGCCGTGGTCTATGCCGGTGGTCTCGACGACGCGGTGGGCGATGCCGTGGCGGTCCATCGCGGCGCGGGCAGCCGGGAGCAACTCCCTAACGCGGCCTCCGCCGGCCGAGGGATTGACGAGCAGCAGGTGAGATGTCCCCGAGGCCACGGGCGGCAGCGTAGTCAGCCCGAACCGGTTGGGTAGGCTCCGACGCCGATGGTGCTCGACCGCACAATCCGCCGCGCCGTCGCCGGCGCGATCGCTCTCGGCCTGGCGCTCGCGCTTTCTGCCTGCGGGGACGACGAGGGGGAAGTGACCTCGACCGCCGCAACCGCCGGGCGGGCGGCGGAGGCCTGCGCCGAGGTGGAACCCGCGGAGCCCAAGAAGGTGAAGCTGCAGAAGCCGCGGCAGCAGGTCCGACCCGGCGAGGAGATCACGGCAACCGTGGCGACCAACTGCGGCGACTTTCAGTTCGTGCTGGACACCAAGCGCTCGCCGAAGACCGCGAGCTCGTTCGTGCACATGGTCGACGAGGGCCTCTACGACGGGACCGCCTTCCATCGGGTCGTGGACGGGTTCGTGATCCAGGGCGGCGACCCGGCCGCCGACGGTATCGGCGGACCGGGCTACTCCGTCAGCGAGGAGCCGCCCGCGGACACCGCCTACACGCATGGCGTTGTCGCGATGGCGAAGTCAGGCCTCGAGCCCGCCGGCACGTCGGGCAGCCAGTTCTTCGTCGTGACCGGGGCGGACGCGGGCCTGCCTCCGGACTACGCCGTCCTGGGCGAACTCACGGGCGACGAGGCGGCGGTCGAGGCGATCGAAGCACAGGCGGGCCCGGGCGACGGACCTCCCGAGAGTCCCGTCGTGATCGAGCGGATCACGCTCGAGCGCTGAGCGGCGTGGAGTTCACCGCCTCCACCGAGGGCGCCGAGCTCGCGGGGGAGCGGTCCGGTGATGGCGACCGCGCGATCGTCCTGCTGCACGGCCTCACGGCCACCCGCGACGTGGTCGTCCACGGCTCGAACCACCTGTCCCGCGCCGGGTTCACGGTCGTCGCCTACGACGCCAGAGGTCACGGCGCCTCGGGCGCGGCGCCCGGGGGCACCTACGGTTATGTAAACCTGGCCAGTGACGCTGAGGCCGTTGTCGCCGCGCTGGGAGGGGACCGCAGGCCGGTGCTCGCCGGGCACTCGATGGGCGCGCACACGATCGCCGCCGCGGCCCTCCGTAACCCGGGGCGCTACGCCGGGCTGGTGCTGATCGGCCCGGCCGTGGTGGGCGAGCAGCCAGCGGCCGAATCCCTGGAGTACTGGGATGGGCTGGCCGACGGACTCGAACGAGGCGGGACCGAGGGCTTCATCCGGGCCTACGACGAGGGCCTGGACGAGGGCTGGCGGGACACGCTGCTGCGGATCGCCCGGGCACGCCTGGCGCGGCACGAGCACCCCGACGGCGTGGTGCGCGCCCTGCGTGAGGTTCCCCGCTCGGTGCCGTTCGACGGGCTCGGGGCGCTGGCACGGCTGGAGCTGCCGGCGCTCGTCGTCGCGAGCCACGACGAGGCCGATCCCGGCCATCCGTACTCGGTCGCAGAGGCCTGGTCCGACGCGCTGGCGGATGCGAGGCTCATCAGCGAGGAGCGCGGAGAGTCGCCGTTGGCGTGGCAGGGGGGCAAGCTCTCGCGCGCGATCGAGGCGTTCTGCAACGAGGACGCTGTGCGCGGGCGGATGGCCGGCTAGGGGCGGTCGGCGAGCCGGAAGACGAGCCGGAGGCCCGACCACGTCTCGTCGAGGGCGCAGACCTTGTTGTCGACGAGGCCGCGGGCGAGGGCGATCTCGCGAACCACGTCCTCGGTGACGTCCGTCTCGACGCCGGAGGCGCGCTTCGGCCACGCGAACCAGAGTCCGCCGTCGTGGGCGATGGCTCGCTTGAGCGAGTCGAAGCGTCGTTCGATCCCGCCACGGCTGGTAACAAAGCAGACGACCACGTCGCTGCGCCCGCGGGCCGTCGTGCGGATCGCAACCCCGGCCGGAAGCTCACCCAACGTGGACTCGAAACCGGTCGGCGCGTCGAGCAGCGCCAAGCGGTGGCCCTCCTTGATCCCGAGCTTCCGCGGCAGCGGGGTTCCCGAGTAGCCGGCCACCGCTGGAGCCTATGCTTTCGCCCGTGAGCGACGAGGGCCATGCGATCCACTACTCCGCCGTCGAGCGGGGCACTGAGGTGCGTTCGTCCGACGGGATCGTCGTCGGCACGGTCTACCAGGTGGTGGACAACTACCGGGAGCACATCCTGGACGGGATCGTTCTCGAGACCGGGTCGGGCGACCTTCGCTTCGTCGATGGGCCGGAGGTTGCACGGACGGCCGAACACCTGCTGACCCTGGGGATCGACGCCGCCGCGGCCGCCGAGTTGCCGCCGCCCGAGAAGGGCATCCGGAACTTCCGAGCGAACGTGCCCACCGGGCGCCTGGGACGAATGTTCGGGCGCGGCTGGAAGCGCGACTGATCGGGGAGTAGAAACCATCCCTCACGGGTATGCTGGCTGACGTGGTGGGTCAGACAGCCAGGCCCGAGCGATGAGCGCGCCGGACCTGCGCATGGTTCTCCCGGCCAAGGCGGAGAACGTCAGCGTGGTGCGCCACGCCCTGGCGGGGCTGGCCGAGGCGCTTGGCATGGAGGCCGGGCGACTGAGCGACCTGAAGACGGTTGTCACGGAGGCATGCATGAACACGGTGGTTCACGCCTACGGCGAGGATGGTTCCGGCTCGATCGAGATCGAGGCCCTCCGCGAGGACGATGCGCTGGTCGTGATCGTTCGCGATCGCGGTTCCGGGATCCGCCCGAAGGTAGACGTGGAGCGCCAGAGCCTGCGGATGGGACTTCCGCTGATCGCCGCGCTGTCGGACAGCTTCGGGATCAGCGGCGGACCCGGCATCGGCACCGTCGTGACGATGCGCCTGCTGCTCTCGCCTAACGGCGACGGGCCGCAGGCCGATCCCGGCCCTGGCCCGGAGCCGGGCGCCGCGATGTCGCTCCCGGCCGAGGGCCTGGTGGGGCCGGTGCTGTCGCGGGTAATCTCGGTCTTCGCCGTCCGCGCGGATTTCTCGGTTGATCGCCTCTCCGACGCCGTTCTGCTCGGCGACGCCGTGGCGGCGCAGGCGGCGGATCACTTCGCGGGGGGCAGGGCAAACCTCCTGGTCGATGCGGACGGCGGGGCGATCACGATCCGGGTCGGGCCACTCGTCCCCGGAGCCGGTGACAGGCTGCTCGCGGGGATGCGAATCCCGGACATCGACGCGTCGCTGGAGCGGCTCGCGGACTCGATCCGCGTTGAACGCGACGGCGACGAGGAGTACCTCCTGATCGAGATCACCAGCCGCTCCGGCTGAGGACCCGTCCCGCTTAGCCCGGCTGGCGGTCGGCGGCAGCGCGCACGCGCTCCAGCGCGCGGCGCAGGATCCGCGACACGTGCATCTGCGAGTAGCCGACCTGTTCGGCGATCTTCGACTGTGTGAGGTCCTCTACGAAGCGCAGGCGCAGAACCTCTCGCTCCAGATCGCTCAGGACCTTCACGCCGGCGGAGATGGCCGAGCGCTCCTCGACGAGCTCGAAGCCGGGGTCCTGCGCGCCGACGCGCTCGCCGATCACGGCGTCACCCGCGTCGTCGCCCGCCGTGGGTTGGTCCAGCGACATCGTCCGCCGTGCGCCCGCCGCCTCCATCGCCTCGAGCACGTCGTCCTCGCCGATCTCCAGCTTCTCGGCGATCTCACCGACGCTCGGGGAGCGCTCGAGCTGGCTGGAGAGCGAGGTGATCGCATCGTCAACGTCGCGGATTCGCTCCTGAAGCCCGCGCGGGACCCGCAGCGTCCAGACGCGGTCGCGGAAGTGGCGGCGCAGCTCGCCCAGGATCGTGGGTCCGGCGAAGGCGGCGAACGGGATGCCGCGACTCGGGTCGAAGCGCTCAAGCGCTCCCATCAAGCCGACGCTGGCGACCTGGACGAGATCGTCGGTGGGCTCGGCGCCGCCGGCGTATCGCATCGCGAGGCTGCGCGCCAGCGGCAGGAAGCGGTTGACCAGCTCCTCGCGCAGCTTCGGGTCCCGGGTCTCGGCGAAGCGTGCGAGCAGCCGGCGCTCGTCGGCGAGGCCCTCGGCGGGCCCTGGAGACCGGTTATCCGGCTCGTCTTGGCTGTCAGAGGGCTCGTTCAAGCTGAACGGGAATGACAGGAGCCCGGGCGAACCCGGGCTCCTGTGCTGCCTCGCCGCATCCGCGACGCGTATGTGGCGCAGTGAGAGCCGGACGTGCCGCCGTCGGATCGCTGCGCGGGGTGGCGGTACCCGCGAGCGCCGGGATCAAACATCTGCATCGGGTTTACGTAACGCACGCTATCGAGCGCAGGATCGCGCCTGAGCGCGAGAAGGGGGCATCTGCCTAGTTCAGCGATGGGTCCTCCGGCATCCGGGCCACGAGGGCATACTGGCCGCCCTTGCGCGCCAGGACGTCCTTCCACAGCGTGTCGGGCGAATCCGGGAAGAGCTCTGCCGGCAGCGGCGGCTCGACGATCCAGGAGTCGAGCTCCATCTCGGCCTCGAGCTGGCCCGGTCCCCAGCCGGAGTAGCCGGCGTAGACCCGTGCGCGCCGCGTCACTTCCGCGAGATCCACCGTCTCCAGGCCGGCGGCGGCGAAGCCTACGTCGGCGGCGACGATCCAAGCCGCCGCCTCGGGGTCCGAGAACTCCGCGAGGACCACGATCGCGGTCGGCTGAACGGGGCCGCCGACGTAGATCGGCGCCTCGGAGCCCGCCGCATCGGCGAGCTGCGGCACGACCTCGCCCACCGTGGTCTCGGACGGGCTGTCGAGGACGATCCCCATCGCGCCCTCGTCGCTGTGCTCGGTGATCAGAACCACGGCGCGAGCGAAGTTGGGATCGACCAGGGCTGGCGAGGCGACCAGGAGCTTTCCGCGGAGGGACTCGTCCATACCCCTATCTTGGCGATCGGCTTCTCTAACCTCAGATACATGGTCAGAGACGTCACCGAGGCGCAGTTCGAGGAGCTCGTGGTCGAGCGCTCCCGGGAGGTTCCCGTGGTCGTGGACTTCTGGGCCGAGTGGTGCGGGCCGTGCCGGCAGCTGGGGCCGGCCATCGAGAAGGCCGTCTCGGCCCGCGAGGGCCGGGTGGAGCTCGCGAAGGTGGATGTGGACTCCAACCAGGGGTTGGCCCAGGCGTTCGGCGTCCAGGGAATCCCTGCGGTGAAGGCGTTCCGCGACGGCAAGGTCGTCTCCCAGTTCACCGGTGCCCTTCCCCCGCCGCGCATCGAGGACTTCCTCGACGAGCTCGTCCCGTCCCCTGCCGACGAGCTCGCGGCGGCCGGCGACGAGGAGTCGCTGCGCGCGGCGCTCGCCGCCGACCCGCGCCACGCCGAGTCGGCCGGGAGGCTCGCCCGGATCCTGATCGGCCGCGGCTCGGGCGAGGAGGCAAGTGAGCTGCTGGCGCCGTTCGAGGGCGATTTCCTAGCCGACGGGCTCCTCGCGCGCCTGCGCCTGCAGGCGGGCGAGTCGCTGGATGGGCTGGACCCGGCGACGCTCGAGACCGCCTTCACGGCATGGGACGCGGCCCGCCATGAGGCCGCGCTCGAGGAGCTGCAGACCGCGATCGCCGCTACAGGCGACGCCGAGGCGAGGGATCTCATCCGTCGCGTGATGGTCGCGATCTTCACCGAGCTCGGTCCGGCCGACCCCCTGGCGAGCGCCCACCGGCGCCGGCTCGCGACGGCGCTGAGCTGAAGCGGTCATTAGCTCCTGTTAAGGCGCCGGAAGGATCGTGTGATGCGAATGCGATCTGGCGCGATCACGGCGCTGGGCGGCGCGGCCGCTGGGCCGCGCGGTGACGACCTCTCCGCGCGCCTGCTTCCGGGCTAGCCTGGAGTAGGTGGACGTGGGTGATCCGGTTGGCGGCGTCGGGGTCCTGACCGCTTTCGCGGCAGGGCTGGTCTCGTTCCTCTCGCCCTGCGTGCTGCCTCTGGTACCCGGATACCTGTCCGCGGTCAGCGGCGTGAACGTGACCGAGCTCGACGGAGCGGGCTGGCAGCGCGTCCTGGCGCCGGCGCTGGCCTTCATCGCCTCGTTCTCGGCCATCTTCATCCTTCTCGGCCTCACCGCCACGGGCGTAGGCGACGCCTTGCGCGAGCACCGAGACCTGCTCACCGACATCTCCGGCGTCCTGATCATCGCGATGGGAGTTCTGTTCGTCGCCAGCTTCTTCGTCGTCAAGCTCAACCGCGAGTGGCGGGTCGACGCCCTGATGGAGCGGGCGGGCAAGGGCGGCCCGATCGTGGCGGGAGCGGCCTTCGCCATCGCCTGGACGCCCTGCGTGGGGCCGACGCTCGCGGCGATCCTGAGCGCCGCGGCGCTGACCGACTCGGCCGCGAAGGGTGCGGGCCTCCTCGCCGTCTACTCGCTCGGCCTTGGGGTGCCGTTCCTGCTCACGGCGATCGCCTTCGGGCGCATGGCGACGGTCCTTGACGTGGTCAAGCGCCACTACGCGGCGATCGTCGCCATTGGCGGGGCGATCCTCATCGCGATGGGCGTGCTGATCCTCACCGGCGAGTTCTTCCAGCTCAATATCGAGGCCCAGAAGCTCACCAGAGAGCTGGGCCTGGACTCCTAGCCTCGCTCAGACCGGAGGGCCCTGGGGCTCGGGGAGCCCGATCTCGATCAGCTCGCCGACCGCCTCGACCTCCTCCAGTTCCTCCCCGTCGCCGTCGCGGGCGCAGATGATGCGGAAGGCGCCGGTGCCGAGCGCGGGGTCGGAGGTGATCGGCAATCCCATGATCTCCTCCCAGCCCAGGCGCTCGGCCTCGAACGGGTTCATCCGGACCTCGGTGGCCGGGAACGGGCACGACTTGTTGTGTTGCTCGATGGCCCTGGTGATGGCCTCGAGGTTTTTAGCCTCCGCGCTCATGGTGGGAAGTGTAGATCCGGGCCATGGCTGAGACCCCGGCCACGCTCTGCGCGGTCTGAGAAGATGGACCAGGCAATGAATCCCGACCGCCTCACCGGCCTCGACTCGTCCTTCCTTCACCTCGAGCGGGGCCCCGCCCATATGCACGTCGCCTCCGTATCGCTGTTCGAGGGCCCTGCGCCCGGCTACGACGAGTTCCGCGACCACATCGCCTCGCGGCTTCATCTGGTGCCCCGCTTCCGCCAGAAGCTCCGGTTCGTCCCGTTCGGCCAGGGCCGCCCCAAGTGGATCGACGACCCACGGTTCAACCTCGACTATCACGTGCGGCACACGGCGCTGCCGGAGCCCGGCTCCGAGGAGCAGTTGAAGACCTTTGCCGCACGGGTCTTCTCCCAGCGCCTCGACCGGGCCAAGCCCGTCTGGGAGATGTGGCTGGTCGACGGCGTCGAGGGCGGTCGCTTCGCGATCGTCGCCAAGTCCCATCACTGCCTTGTGGATGGTGTCTCGGGCGTTGACATCACGACGGTGCTGTTCGACATGGAGGCCGACGCGGAGGGCCCGCCGGAGGCCGAGCCGTGGACGCCGCGCCCGGAGCCCAGCAGCGCTCAGGTGCTGTCCGAGGCCCTGGTGGAGCGCGCCAGCTCGCCGGCCGAGATGGCTCGGGGCGCCCGCGCCCTGTTCCGCGCACCGCGGCAGGCCGGGCGGGCGGCGGTGGACACGCTCGAGGCGGCCGGCGCGTTCGCCAAGACGACGCTGGCCGCCCCTCCCTCGCCGTTCAACGTCGAGATCGGCCCCTACCGTCGGCTCGCCGTCGTGCATGGCGATCTGGGGCAATTCAAGGCGATCAAGAACGAGCTGGGCGGAACGGTAAATGATGTCGTGCTCGCGGTCGTCTCGGGCGCCCTCGGGCGCTATCTGCGCGCTCATGGGCAATCCACGCAGGAGCTCGAGCTCAGGGCGCTGGTACCGATCAGCGTCCGCACGGAGGGCGAGCACGGAGCGCTGGGCAACCGCGTGTCGTCGTTCATGGCCCCACTCCCGGTCCACTCGGAGGATCCCGTGGAGCGCCTGCGCCTGGTGAGCGCCGCGATGGGCGATCTGAAGGAGTCGAAGCAGGCGGTGGGCGCGACGATGATGACGCAGCTCTCCGACTTCGCCCCGCCGACGATCGCCGGACAGGCCGCGCGGCTGCAGCCCGCGCAGAGGTTCTTCAACCTCGTGGTCACCAACGTCCCCGGGCCCCAGTTCCCGCTCTATCTCCTGGGCCGGCGCCTGGAGTCGATCGTCCCCATGGTTCCGCTCGCCCGCCGGCAGGCCGTGTGCTTCGGGATCATGAGCTATGACGGCCAGGTCAACTTCGGCCTGATCGGCGACTACGAGGCGATGGCCGACCTCGACGGACTTGCCCGCGACCTCTCCGACTCGATCGACGAGCTGGCCGCCGCGGCCGGCGCCGCGAAGCCGAAGCGCCGGTCAGGCGCCAAGCGCCGCGCAGTGAGTGCCGCGAAGGCCTCGGAGCGGGCCGGAGTCGAGTAGGTCGAGGAGCAACCGGAGGTCCTGCTCACGGCCTGCGTCGAAGGTCGAGCCGGACGCGCGGTCGGTGTGGCCGGGGTGGGCCATCCACTCGACCACGCGGGCGGCGGGGCCCCACTCGCCGATCATCATCGCCTCGAGCTCCGGGGGCATGGCGGGCTCGCTCTCCCCGAGCCTGCCCACGAGCAGGTCGGGCGTGGGCACGCCCAGTCGTCGCAGCAGGCGCCGGTGGCCCTCGTCAACGGAGCGCGTCACGAGGCCGCGCTCGGCCGCAAGCTGCCCGACGGTCATCGCGATTCCGGGGGCTGCATGGGCATGGTGGTGGCCATCGAGGAACGCGGGCCGGCGCGCGAAGGCGGCCTCGAAGGCGTCGAGCTGCAGCTCGGCAGCGGCCCGGGCTGAACCGGGCTTCAGCTCCAGGTGCAGCCCCACCTCCACCCCGGTCGCGAGCAGGGACGGGACGTCCAGCGGCCCGCGCCGCACCATCACGCTGACGGCGTCCACGGCACCCGCGCGCGCGGCCTTCAGGATCCCGGCGTCATAGGCCGGTGAGTACCCGTAGTCGTCGGCGGTGATGATCAGGTGTTGCATTGCTTTTTCGCCTCCGCTGGGGTTATGCTGAAGCCTGTTCAGCTGCCTCGCCGGACGAGCCAAATGGTGCAGGGACCCTGCCAGGGAAGCAGGCGCCAGGGGGATTCGGGGGGGTTTACCCATGCCGCCCCGGCGGCGCAGAAAGGATCCACATGCAAACGCACAAGACCCTGCGGTTGGCCGGCGTGGTCGCCGCGCTCGCCGCGGCCGGCGCCGTTATCGCCGGCGGGACAGTGGCCACGGCCAACGTGGACAAGGGCCTCGTCAGCACGATCAAGATCAAGGGGAACAACCAGCCGCGCTTCGATGCACCGGAGACCGTGACGGCTGGCGCGGATCTGCAGATCCTCAACAAGACGGATCCGCAGAAGATCGGGCCGCACTCCTTCTCGCTGGTCGAGAAGCAGGCGCTTCCGAGGGGCCGGGACGAGCTCAGGCGGTGCGGCAGGTTGAAGGGCGTCTGCAAGGACATCGTGGTCGCCCACGAGGTCGATCTTCAGACCTTTGAGGTCGGCGAGCCCGATGTGGAGCGCGGCCTGGAGGGCTGGGACGCCGTGTTTGACGGCGGCTCCCAGGAGGGCGACACCTGGTTTACCGAGGCTCAGAACGAGACCACCAGCCGTCAGGTGACCGCAGGCGCGGGCAACCTGTGGTTCATGTGCGTCATCCACGCCAATATGCAGGGCAAGGTCAAGGTCCTGCCCGCGGGCTAGCTACGACCCGTCCGCAGGCAAGCCGGTCAGTGAGAGAGGGCCGGCGCTTTGAGCGCCGGTCCTTTCTCGCTTCGGCCGGCGCCGGGGCGGCTGCGCTCGCCCTGCCGATCCGCCCGCGACTGCCCGGCTTCGGCCCCTCCCCCGCCCTGGCCAGGTCGCCGCAGCCGTTCAGGAGATCACTGCCCGTGCCCGAGGTGATCACCTCGGCGCAGATCGAGCTCGACATGCTCGAGGCGGAGGTGGACGTTCTGCCCGGGCGGCCAACGGAGATGTGGACTTACGGGGGCTCCTTCCCCGGTCCCACCATCCGCAGGCCGGCCGGCGAGCCGACCGAGGTTACGTTCAACCACCGGTTGCCGAGCTCCGCGGGGGAGCTGACCGTCCATCTCCATGGCGGCCACAACGCCTCCGACGAGGACGGCCAGCCCGGCGGGCTCACCCGGAAGCAACCCAGGTCGCTGTATTGCGAGATCTCGCCCGGGTTGTCGGCCAAGGCGCAGGGAAACGACCTGCTGATCCCACCCGGCGGCGACCGGACGTACTCGTTCGACCTGATCGAGGACGGTGCACCCGAGCGGGCCGCGTTCCAGTGGTACCACGACCACCGGCTCGACAACACCGCCCGCAACATCTGGCGCGGGCTCGCGGGGATGTGGATCATCGACGACGAGATCGACCGCGCCCTGCCGCTGCCGGTGGGGCGCAGAGACCTGCCGCTGATGATCACGGACCGATCGTTCAGGGCCGACAACCAACTCACGAACCCGTTCGGCGGGTTCCCGCACGCCCCCAACGATCAGGTGACGGGCGAGCGCGTGCTCGTCAACGGTGCCCACCTCCCTCATCACCGTGTCGGGGGCCGGCGGCACCGACTCCGCATCCTGAACGCCTCGCACTTCCGCTCCTACAACCTTCAGCTCTCGAACGGCGCTTCGATGACCCAGATCGCCGGTGACGGCGGCCTGCTTCCGGCGCCGGTCGAGCGCAAGCGGGTGCTCGTGGGACCGGGCGAGCGGGTCGAGCTCGTGGTGGACTTCGGCCGTTTCCCCCATCGCGACGTCGAGCTTCGGAGCGTCCGTCGCGGGGGCGGCAACAGCGCGCTCGGATCGAGGACCTACGAGGGACTTCTGATGCAGTTCCGCGTCGGCCGCAGGCGCCCGGACCCCGCCCGCGTCCCGCCGGCGCTGAGGCCGATGCCCGACTGGGTCGCGGAGATCCCGCCTACGCCTCAGAAGACGTGGGCCGTGGGCATCGACGGCTTCCGCTGGGTCATCAACGGACGCGGGTACGACCCCTCGTTCGTCGAGCACTCGCCTGTTATCGACACCACGGAGCGCTGGAGGCTGGAGAACAACACCTCGGTGGCGCACCTTGTGCACCTGCACCACACGGACTTCGTGGCGGTCGAGCGCGACGGCGCCCTGCCGCCACGCTGGGAGCGCTGCCTGAAGGAGACGTTCTTCCTCGATCCCTTCGAATCGATCGAGGTCGGCGGGCACTTCAGCGACCATTTGGGCAAGTTCGTGGTCCACTGCCACATGCTCGATCACGAGGACCACGGCCTCATGAGCCAGTTCGAGGTGATACCACCCGGTCCATGAGACCGCGCGAGCACGGCTACGGCGTCCTCCTCACCCTGATCGTCGCCTCGCTGATCTTTCAGCTCGCAACGTCGGAGGGTGACGTCACCCACCTCGTGACCATCCTCCTGCTCGGCGGGACGCTGCTCGCCGCGCTGTGGACCTCGCAGGCGCGCGCCGGGCGCCTCTGGGTCGCGAGCGGGGTCGTGGTCGTGGTCACGGTCGGGGCCGCGATCATCTTCGCGGCCTCGGGGGCGATCGATGACACTCAGGCGCGGATCGTGTCGCTGATACTCGTGGCGCTGACCCCCGCCGCGATCTTTCACGGCCTGCTGCGGCACTTCCGGGACGAGCGACGGGTGACGCTGCAGACGATGTTCGGGGTCCTGTGCATCTACCTGGTGCTGGGCTCGATCTTCGAGTTCATCTACGGCATTCTCGACACCACGGGATCCGCCCCGTTCTTCGCTCAGATCGAGTCCGGGAACACGTCCGATTACCTCTACTTCAGCTTCTCGACGCTGACCACGACCGGGTACGGAGATCTGACTGCGGGCACCGACCTGGGCCGCGCGTTCGCGATCACCGAGCAGCTCCTGGGCCAGATCTACCTCGTGACCGTCGTGGCCGTGATCATCGGGAGCCTGAGCCGCGCTGCCTCCGGGCGCAGGTCGTGAGCGGGAGACGGCAGGCTGGACGGAGGGTGGAAGGGCGTGACGGTGGCGGAGTAGCTCCCGGGCCCCGCTCGCGCGGGGGTCGCGAGCGCGAGCGCCGCCTTCGCGCCGTCCGGCGCAGGCGTCGGGCCGCGCTGGGGGCGAGCGCAGTTGCCGCCCTCGTCGCGGGAGCGGTCGTCGGCGCCGGCGCCGGCGGCGACGGGAGCTCCGACCCGGGCCCGGTCGAGGCGGCGATCCCGCCGTCGTGCGAGGGCTCCGACAGTGAGGCGTGGCCGCGTCTGGCCGGGCAGCGCATCGTCGTGCGCACCGACGGCACCCCCGACACCAGGCTGCTGCGCCGGGCCCGCGACGGCGAGATCGCCGGCGTGATCGTCTTCCCGGCGGTCGGTGTCGAGGCCGAACGAATCAAGGCGGGCATACGTGACCTCCAGAAGGCGGCCGAGGAGGGCGGCCAGCCGCCCCTGATCGTCGCGACCGATCAGGAGGGCGGCCCGGTGAAGCGATTCACCAGCGACCCGCCCCTGCGGTCGCCCTACGACCTGGGCAGGAGCGGCGACGCGCCCGACGCGCGGCTGGAGGGCCAGGCGACCGGAACCTTCCTGCGCAAGACGGGGATCAACACGGATCTGGCGCCGGTCCTCGACGTCCCGGCGGGGCCGGACGCTGTCATCGCGTCCCGCTCCTTCGGCACGACGGCCGAGGGTGTGACGCGCACGGGCCTGGCCTTCGCCGCCGGCCTCGGCCAGGAGCGGGTGCTCGCAACGGCCAAGCACTTCCCCGGCTTCGGGCGCTCGCTGCTCAACACGGACTTCTCGCCGAGCGAGATCGACGCGTCCCGCAACGAGCTCCGCGAGGACCTGGCGCCGTTCCGCGCCGCGATCGAGCAGAGGATCCCGCTGGTGATGGTGGGAAGCGCGGCCTACCCGGCTCTCGGCCCCAACGGGCCCGCAGCCCTGCAGCCGGAGATCGCCCAGGGCCTGCTGCGCGACAGGCTCGGCTTCGATGGCGTCTCGATCACCGACGACCTGCAGGCCGGTGCCCTGTCGGCGACCCTTGACAGCGGCGAGGCGGCCGAACAGGCGGCCCGGGCGGGGATGGACCTGCTGCTCTTTGCCACCGACTCGGCTCCCGGAGTCCACGAGCGCCTCGCCCGCGCCCTCGGTCTTGCGCGGCTCGATGCTGAGCGGGCACGTGAGTCGTGCGTCCGGGTTGTTCAGCTACGCGAGGGGCTGCGCTAGCGGCCAGCCGGCTCATCCTGGCGCCCCATTCGGCCCTGAGTTTCGGTGGTCGGGATAATCCGCGGATGGAGGCATCGAACGTCACGCTGCGGATCGCTCTGGCCCAGGTCAACACCACCGTGGGCGACATTGCCGGCAACGCCGCGCTCGTCGCGGACTGGATCGGCCGCGCGAGGGACGCGGGCGCCGGCGTCGTCGTCTTCCCCGAGCAGACCGTGGGCGGCTATCCGGCGGAGGACCTCTGGCTAAAGGAGCACTTTCTCGCCGCCGGTCGCAGGGCGCTCGACGAGCTCGCCCGCGACGTCACCGGCATCGTCGCCCTCGTCGGGTTCGCCGAGCATGCCTCGGGCGTTCACAACTCGGTCGCGGTGGTCGGCGAGGGCGAGGTCAAGGCCATATACCGGAAGATGCTGCTGCCGAATTACGGCGTGTTCGACGAGCGCCGCTATTTCGATCCGGGCGATACCCCGGCGCTGATCGAGGTCGCGGGCGCGCTCGTCGGCATCACCGTCTGCGAGGACGTTTGGTCCCCAGCCCCCCCGGAGTCGGCGGAGGCGATGGCCGACGCCCGGCTGGTCGTGAACGCCTCGGCCTCGCCTTACCACCGTGGGAAGGGTGCGTTCCGGGAGCGCCTGCTGGCGGACCGGGCATCGGAGACGGGCGCCGCCTACGCTCTTTGCAACCTCGTCGGTGGCCAGGACGAGCTCGTCTTCGACGGCCACAGCCTCGTTGTCTCGGCCGCGGGCGAGGTCCTGGCACGCGGGGCGCAGTTCGAGGAGGAGCTCGTCCTCTGCGACCTCGAGCTCCCCCGGGCGGCACCGGCCGCGCCAGCCGCCCCACCCGTCGCCCGCTTTGACGTCAGCCCGGCCGAGGGCCGAGCGCCAGGCGCCGTCGCCCCGCTTCTCAACGAGGACGCCGAGGTTTATGCAGCACTGGTCACGGGACTTCGCGACTACGTGGACAAGAACGGTTTCCAGCGGGTTTTGGTGGCTGTCTCCGGGGGCATCGACTCGGCGCTCGTTGCGCTCGTGGCCGCGGATGCGCTGGGAGCCGAGCGGCTGACCTGCGTGGTGATGCCCTCGCCCCACTCGAGCGAGGAGACGCAGGCCGACGCGCGGACGATCGCAGCGAACCTGGGCGCCGAGCTTGAGGACATCCCGATCGAGCCCGCGATGCGTGCCTATGCGGCCATGCTCGACTCCCCGGAGGGGATCGACCTCGCGGCCGAGAACATCCAGGCTCGGATCCGCGGCAACCTGGTGATGGCGATCTCGAACCGCAACGGCTGGCTGGTTCTGACCACTGGGAACAAGAGCGAGCTCTCCGTCGGCTATGCGACCCTCTACGGCGACATGGCCGGCGGTTTCGCCGTGCTCAAGGACGTGCCCAAGACCCTCGTCTATCGCCTCGTGCGGCACCGAAACGCGCGGGAGGCCCCGCCTCCCGTTCCGGCCTCGGTGATCGATCGCCCACCGAGCGCCGAGCTTCGCCCCGACCAACGCGACGACGACGCGCTACCACCCTACGAGTTGCTCGACCGGGTCCTGGCGGAGTACGTCGAGGATGACCGCGGCCGCGACGAGATGATCGCGGGCGGGCTGCCCGAGCGGGTGGTTGACGAGGTGATCGCGATGGTGGATCGCGCCGAGTACAAGCGCCGTCAGGCTCCCCCCGGCATCAAGATCACGCCTCGCTCGTTCGGCCGCGACCGGCGGATGCCGATCACGAACCGCTACCGCGGGTAGGCCCTAGGCGGTCGCGAACCGCTTCTCGGCACGGGCCCGGCGCTTGGCCGCCTCGACCTCGCGGTCCTTGTGAGGGGCGTTGGAGACGAGGCCATCGATGAGCGCCCGGGTCGCGGCAGCGACCTCGATGACGGCCCGGTCGAACACTTCGGCGTTGGCGGCCGAGGGCTTCGTGGACCCGGAGATCTTGCGCACGTACTGAAGCGCGGCGTCGTGCACCTCCTCATCGGTCGCGGGGGGCTCGAAGTTGTGGAGGGTCCGAATATTTCTGCACATGCGATGGAGGCTACCGCTGCGCCCTCACGGCGATCGTCATGCGGACCAATGCGCATGCCCTCCCCTCGTCGTCGGTGACGTCCACGTCCCACACCCAGCTGCTCCGGCCGCGATGCCGCGCCACCGCGTGGGCGTGGATATGCCCCTCCGTGATCGCCCGCAGGAAGGAGGTCTGGTTCGACTGCCCCATGGCCACCAGCCCTTCGTCCCGCACCGCCAGCCAGGTCGCGTGCGAGGTGATCGTCTCCGCAAGCGAGGCGTAGACGCCGCCGTGGACGATGCCGTAGGGCTGGCGGAGGTGATCCCCGACCTCCACGCGTGCGCGCGCCTCGCCTTCGGGGGCCTCGAACTGCTCGATGCCGATCAGCTCGGAGAAGCCGCCGGCGGGTCCGTCTGTGGGCGCTTTCTCCATCGCGGCCACCTTATCCGCCGCTGGCCCCTCGGGCCGACGGGCGAGCCCCAGCGGGCGAGTGCCGCGAGCACCGGGGCCCGGAGGAGCAAATCCACGATCAGGCCGGCGGCGACCACCACGCCGAGCTCCTGCGCGGCGTGGAGCTCGGCTCCCGCGAGGACGGCGAACGCCGCGCCACAGACCACGGTGGAGAACAGCGCCCCCGGGATCGTGAGCTGGGCGGCGCGTTCCGCCACACCCGGGGCACCGGGGTCGAGCTCGCGCTCGAAGCGGGTGGAGTCCAGCGCCGCCGCCATGCGAGCCGCGGCAATGGCTCCGACGATCACCAGCGCCGTCGCGATGGCTCCGGTTGCGGGAATCCTCGCCTCGTCGATGGTCAGCCCGAACGCGGAGGCGCCGTCGTTGAACACGAGCGTGGCCAGGCCGAGGGCAGCTGCCAAGGGCAGCAGCGGGAAGGCTGCGAAGGGCGCTGCGCGCCACGTGCGGGCACGGACGGCGAGGGCCACGGCGAGGGCGAGGGCTGCCACGGCCGCGACGATCGGAAGCTGGTCGGTGAGGGGGCGGCGGGCGGCCTCCGCGAGCGGCTCGGTCTGCGCGTCGAGGGCGCCGACGCCGAGCGCAAGGCAGGCGCCCACGGCGACGACCAGGCCCAGCCCCGCGCGCGCGGTCCCGCGCGCGAGGATCCTGGGTAGAGCCCCGACGGCGCCGGCCAGCCGTTGATCGCGGCGGGTCGTCCCCTCGGCGACGTCGCGCCGCCCGTCCAGGGCGAGCAGCGGCGGCATCACGAGGAGGGATGCGACGACGGCGGACGCCGCCGTCAGGGACACGGCCAGGGCTGCAGCGAGCCCCGGCTCGAACGCGTCCCGAGCGAAGGCCGCGATGATCGCGGCGCCGGCGAGGGCGGCGAGGAGGGCGGAGAAGCAGAGCGTGCCGACCCCGTCCACGAGCGTGTTCCGAAGGGCGACGGAGGGCTCGTCCAGTCTTACCTCGTCCTCCCAGCGCGCCACGAGCAGGGCGGGGAGCTCGATCCCAAGGCCCACCCCCACCCCGATCGCCGCGACGGCGCCGAGCCGCGAGAGGTCCGCCAGGAGCCCCAGCAGGCCCAGCCCGGCGAGGCCGGCTGCGACCGCGATCGCAGCGCACAAAAGCGGCCCGGCCGCTACCCGGATCCCGAGGCCGGCGCCCAGGACCAGGATTGCAAGCGGCACGACCAGAAGCTCCAGGCGCCAGAGTCCGTCGAGCGCACGCTCCTCGGCATCGAGCAGCTCCGCGAGCCGGCCCTCGACGGTCACCGTCAGGGGGCCCGGATCGATCTGGTCGGTCAGCCGCTCGGCGATGCGACGCTGCTCGGGCGCGCCCGTGCCACTCACATCGACGTCGAGCCGGGCGGTCCCGTCGCCGCCGGGGGGCTCGATCACAGTGACGGCGCCGATCCCCGGCAGCGCCTCGAGCCCCGCCGTGATCGCCTCCAGCGTCACGTCGTAGGCCTGCGCGCTGACCCTGCCCTTGGGGGCTGTCACGACGACGACGGACCCCGCTTCCGTCGAGGCCCCTGCGGGGTGCCCCAGCCTGTCGTCGGCACCGTAGGCCGCGAGCGCGAGCACCGCGAGCGCGACGACCGGGACGCCGAGTGACGCCCACGGTCGCTTCCATGCGGCGGAGGCCAGAGCGCCCAGCACGGGGTGAGAGTAGACCGAACCCCTCGTTCACGTGCAGGGTTGCCTGCGTCACCGAGTCGCGCCACTCCCTACTCTTCCCTGCCCGTGCCGCTCTCCGCCGACGCCCAAGCACTGCTCGAGCTGATCCTCACCAAGGATCAGAGCTACGCGGACCTCGCCGGTCTCCTCGACGTGCCCGAGGACGAGGTGCGCGCTCGCGCCAGGGGCGCGCTTCGCGAACTCTCCGGCGGCGTCGATCCGGATCGCAACGTGCCGCTGACGGACTGGCTCCTCGGGCAGGCGGACCCGATCGGCCGGGCCGAGGCCGCCCGGCACCTGCGGGAGGATGTCGAGGACAGCGCGCTGGCGGGCGAGCTGCTCACCTCGCTCGCATCCCTGGCTCCGGAGGCCGTGCTGCCGCACCTGCCGGGATCGCCTGGCGGCGCACGGCGAATCAGGCGCCCGAAGGCGCCCCGGGCCGCACCCGCCGCGGAGCCGAAGGGAGGCGGCCCCGCGCAGCGCAGCCGCCTCTCCTCGCTCTCATCCCACCAGACCCGCCTTATCGTGGCCCTCGGCAGCGGCGCGATCCTGCTGGTCGCGATCGTTCTCGCGGTCACGGGCGCGTTCGGCGGCTCCGACGAGACCGGATCCGACTCCTCGAGCGCATCGGGGGCGACGACGGCCGACCAACCGACGGAGGACATCCAGACCATCCCGCTCGAGCCCTCCGGGTCGGGCGACGCGCAGGGCACGGCCACATTCGCAATCGCGGGCGGCTCCACCGCTTTCGTCGACCTCGAGATCGAGAAGCTGGAACCGGCGCCGAACGGCCAGGCCTACATCCTCTGGTTGCTGGTATCCGAGGATCAGGGCCACCCGCTTACCCCGTTCCAGGTCGACCGGGACGGGACGTTCTCGGACCAGATCCCGATCGAGAGCTTCCTCACGCAGTTGGCCGCGCGCACGCAGGCGGTAGACGTCTCGCTGTCGGAGAGCAGGCCACTGCTCGCCGAGGTCGAGGACGCGGTCGCGGAGGGGACGCCGGTGATCAAGTACACGGGCGAGAGCGTTTTGCGCGGCGTCGTGGAGCCCGCGGCGACCGGCGACGGCTCCGGCGGCTCGGCCGGCGGCCAGGGCGGCTAGCCCGGGATCAGCTTGCCGGGGTTCATGATCCCGGCGGGATCCAGGCGCTCCTTCACGGCCCTCAGGCTCTCGATACCGAGTTCACCTACCTCGGCCGGCATGTACGGCGCGTGGTCCGTCCCGACGGCGTGGTGGTGGGTGATCGTGCCCCCGGTGCTGACGATCGCCGCGCACGCGGCGGTCTTGACCTCGCGCCACTGTTCGAGCTCGGCTCCGGGTCGGCGCGGTGCGATGAACGTGAAGTAGAGGGAGGCGCCGTCGCGGTATGCGTGGGAGAGGTGGCACATCACGAGGCTCCCCCCTCCCCCGCGCTCGAGCGCTCCGGTCAGCGCCGATCCGACGGCCTCGTAGTGCGCGCCCAGCTGTGACCAGGTATGCGCCGTCTCGAGGGTCTCGACGAAGTAGCCCAGGTCCAGCAACGCCTCCCGCAGGTACGGTCCCTCGAAGCGCCCGCGTAGCCAGGACTCTCCCGGCGAGCGGCCCAGGGGCACCGCGCCGGCCGAGCGAAGGGCCCGCACGCCCAGGGCGCGGCGCCGGTTTATCGCATCGCGCTCTCCGTCCCAGCCGCAGATGAGGATGCAGCCACCGGTGCGTCGCCGCAGGCGCAGGTAGGCGTCGAGCGCGGACTTGCGAGCGCCGGCGACGCCGGCGAGGCCCATGGAGCCCATCGTCTCGGTCTCGTCCGATACCCGCACGACGTCGGGCAGGTGCCCGCCCTGCGCCATCTGGCGTACCGCCTCCCGGCCGTCCGCAAAGCTCGCCACGACCCAGGCCTCGTACCGGCGCTCACGGGGGGCCGGGCGCACTCTGACCGTGACGTCCGTGATCACCCCGAGGACGCCCTCCGAGCCGACGATCAGCTCCCGCAGCGAGGGGCCGGCCGCCGTGTGCGGTGTAGCGAGCGTCCGGATCTCGCCGGCGGGCGTCCGCATCCCGATTGAGGTGACGAGCTCGTCGAACCGGCCGTAGCCACTCGAGGCCTGCCCAGCCGAACGCGTCGCGGCGAACCCGCCGATCGTCGCGTACTCGAAGGACTGCGGGTAGTGGCCGAGCGTGAGGCCTCGCCCGGCCAGCGCGGACTCGACCTCGGGGCCGCGCAGGCCCGGGCCGAGGGTGGCGGTGAGCGAGCGCTGGTCCACCTCCACCCCTCGCAGCCTGTGCAGGTCCAGTGCGATCACCCTGTCGTGCGGGCCGCGCTCCGCCGCCACGCCGCCCACCACGCTGGTTCCGCCGCCGAAGGGGACCACCGCGATTCCCTCGGTTGAGCAGACCTCCAGCGCTCGCGCGATCTGTGCCTCATTTTCTGGCAGAACCACCGCATCGGGCGCAGCCGCGAGCGCTCCTGAGCGCAGGCGCCACAGGTCGGGGTAGCTCTGGCCCGCGGCCCGGCGGACGCGATGCTCGCGCCCGGTGAGGACGGCGTGGTCGCCGACCGCTCCGGCGAGCGAAGGCGGAAGGCTCTGCGGATCGGGTAGCGCGACCTCCTCCAGTGACACCCGCCCGGCCGGCTCGGCGGCGCCGACCAGCTCGCCCAGCAGCTCCAGGGCCTCGTCCCCCAGCTGCGGGTTCTTCTCGGGGTCGCCCCAGCCCCACCAGCGCGTGACCGGGGCGGCCGGATCGCTCACGCGGGACGGCCGCCCAGGGCCTGGTCGAGGTTGTCGAGCGCCTCGTCGAGCCGCCGGCCGGCGGCGGCCCGCATCATCGGCGCACCCAGCCTGGAGAGCCCGCGCAGCCGCTCGTGGCTGGAGACGCTCACGAGGCTTCGGTCCTCCCCCTCCCCGGCGCTAATCACCGCGATCTCGACTCGGGCCGAGCGCAGGATGCGCTCGAAGGGCGTGCCCGCGACCTGCTGGTCCCAGACGAACCGGTGTCCGGCATCCTCGACGCTGCCGCTGTAGTCGGCACGGACCTGCGTCCCCTTCTCCGAGCGCAGCGCGAGCGTCCACCGAAGCCCGTCTCCCTCCTCGCGCACGTCCTCGACCCGCTGCGTCAGTGGCCACCAGCGCGCCAGGTGATGCGGGTCGGAGACGAGGGCCCAGGTGCGGTCGGTGGCGCTCGAGATCACCCGCTTGCGCCCGATCCTCGGCATCAGCGCTCCGCCCCCTGGCCGGGCGCTACTCGCCCGTCAGGCGTCGAAGGTCCCTGACCAGGAGCAGGTGCTTGAGGTGGCCGCAGATGCCCGCGAGGCTTTCCAGGTTCTCGACGGCCTCTCGCCGACGGGCCTGGCTCCGGGACCGAAGCGACGCGCCGACGATCTGCTCCAGGAGCGCCGCCTCGCGGTCGGCCGAGCTGCGGAACACGCGCAGGTTGCGCCCGCCGACGCCGAACCGCGACAGCTCCGCGGCGGCGCGGACGATCTCCAGGTCGGTCTCGTCGTAGGAGACCCGCCCGTCAGCTCGATGCGGCTGGACGATGCCGAAGTCCTGTAGCTCGCGCAGGAAGGACTCCGAGACGCCGGCCTGCTCGACCATGTCGGCCTCGCTCAGGGTGCCGAGCGGGCCGTCCACCGACATCGCGCGCCGGGAGATGCCGCTGTTCTCGGCGGAGCGGGGCTTGGAGAAGTCGCCGGTGGCCAGCTCCTGGCGGATCACGCGGAGGGGTAGGAACTCGTCGCGCTGCATCCGCAGGATCGCCGTGAGGCGCTCGACGTCGGCCTGGCTGTAGAGGCGGTACCCGCCGGCGGTGCGGCGCGGCGAGAGCAGTTTCTGATCCTCCAGGTAGCGGATCTTGGAGATCGAGATGTCGTCGAACTCGGCGCTGAGGATCTTCGCGACCGCCCCGATCGTCAGGGCCTTTCGGGGCCGGGAGGGGGAATCCTCACGCGCTGCCATCACCGCCATCCCGTCAGCGCTCCAGGTAGCTCAGCTTGTACTTGCCGATCTGAATCTCGTCCCCGTCCTCGAGCTTGTGAGACTCGATCCGGCGCCGGTTCACATACGTGCCGTTCAGCGATCCCAGGTCATCGATGTAGTGGCCGTCCTGGCGTTCCACCAGCAGCGCGTGGTTTCTCGACACCGTCACGTCGTCAAGGAAGACGCCGGCGTCCGGGGTGCGGCCGATGCTGACCCGCTCGGCGTCGATCGTGAAGCTCTCGCCGGCCCGTCCCCCGCCGGAACGAATGACGACCGCGGCCCCCGCGTGGGCGACCTCGTCCTCGAGATCCACCGGCAGGTACTCCCCGGTCTCCTCGTTGACCTTGTAGGTGACCGTCGAGGCGTCCCCGGTCTCCTCATCCTTCTGCGCGAGATACGCCCCGCATTTCTGGCAGTAGTTGGCACCCTCGGCGTTGGCGAACCCGCACTCTGGGCAGTGGACGGCGCTCATCAGCTCAGCTCTTCCTCCGGAGCCTCGACCTTGCCGAGCAGGATGTCGGTCAGCGACTGCACGTCGGCGCCGCTGATCGGGGCATCGCCGCCCCCCTCCCGCCTCGCCTTCAGACGGTTTACCAGCTCGGCGCGCATGATGTCGATCTTTCCGTGGAGCAGCCGCCGCCGGTACGAGACCTCGCGCTCCTCCTCCGTGAGGCTGTCGATCAGTTCCTTCAGCTCGTCGTCGCTCATTGAGCTGACGTCCGGGAAGGTCTCCTCCATGCTGCTCCTTAAGCTCGGTGGCTGCGGTACCGGGGTGTCCGATCCTCGGCCGGTTCGCCATTATAGATCGGCTCCGGAAACGTCAAGTTGAGGTTGAGGGAAGTGAACGCGCCCGTGCGTCAGTCAGTCGCCGCGGCGGCCTGCTCGCGCAGCCCTCGCCGGCCCGCGAGCGCGTAGAGCGTCGTCGCGTAGATTCCGAGCGCCAAGCCGACCAGGAACAGCGCCACCGTCAGCCAGCTGTCGATCACGAGGGTCCAGAACAGGCCGCCGAAGACCGCGAAGGTCGCCAGCCGCCCCACCCAGCTGATCTCGAGGTCGAGCCCGCGGCGGAGCGCCGCCCGGGCCAGCGCGACGGTCGCGACCTCCCTCACCACGAGGACGATCAGGGCCCACTTGGGAAGCAGGTCGAAGTGCCAGCACACGGCGGCCCCCGAGACCGCCGAGAGGCGGTCGATCACCGGGTCCATCAGCGCGCCAAGACGGCTGTACTGGCCGGTCGCGCGCGCCAGGAACCCATCGATGAAGTCCCCGAACGTGATCCACAGGTAGAGCAGCGCAGCCGCCGGGTCGCGGCCGTCGTCGGAGGAGAACGCGAGCACCAGGAAGATGGGGATCGAGGCGAGGCGCAGGTAGCCCACGGCGTTCGGGATCGTCCAGGGACGCAACGGCTGTCCGGCCCGGGTCGAGGCCGGCGCGGGCCCGGAGCGGTCGATGCCGAGCAGCCGGCGGATGCCACTGCGCGCCCGCTCGACGGGTGCGACCTGGGCCTCGGGCTTCGTCGCCGCCATCTCCTACTCGAGCTCGGCGAGCAGCTCCCGGGCGCGCTCGGCCGCCTGTTCGGAGGCGATGCGCGCCTCGTCGCCGGTCCGCCGCGCCTGGGCCTCGACCTCGCCCTCGGCGAGCGCACGCTTCCCCACGGTCACGCGCAGCGGGCAGCCCAGCAGCTCCGCGTCGGTGAGCTTCTCCCCGGCGCCGGCCTCCCGGTCGTCCAGGATCGCCTCGATGCCAGCCGCGCTGAGGTCGTCGTAGATCCGCTCGGCGGTGGTAGCCGTCTCCTCGCCGGCCTTGCCGAGGCCGACGACGTGCACGCTCCAGGGCGCCAGGGCCTTGGGCCACACGATCCCGCGCTCGTCGGCTCCCTGTTCGATCGTGGCGGCGACGATGCGCGCCGGTCCGATGCCGTAGCTGCCCATCACGATCGGTCGCTCGGTCCCGCTCTCGTCGAGGTACGTCGCGCCCAGCGGCTCCGAGTACCGGGTACCGAGTTTGAAGATGTTGCCGATCTCGATCGCGGCCTCGATCTCGATCGGGTCGCCGCCGGGTGAGAGATCCCCCGCCTCAACTGCCCGGATGTCGTGCTCGGAGAACTCGAAGTCACGGCCGGGCTCGACCCCGATCAGGTGCTCGTCGGGTCGGTTGGCGCCGCAGAAGAGGCCGTCGCCTGCGATCGCCGCGTCCTTGATCACCGGCACCTCCGCGCCCACGGGCCCGATGAAGCCGGGCGGGCCAAGCCTCTGCTCGATCTCCTCGGCGGTCGCCTGCCGGACCTGCTCGCCGAGCTCGTTCGCGAGCTTGATCTCGTTCAGGCGGTGGTCCCCTCGGACCAGCGTGAGGATGAAGCCGCGCTCTGTTGCGACGACGGGGATCGCCTTGAGCGCGGCTCCCTCGGAGACGCCCAGCGCGTTCGCGACCTCTGCGACCGTGGTCAGGCCGGGGGTCGGCACCTCGCGCGGCGCGTCCAGGCCGGGCGGGAGCTCGACCGGCTGCGCCTGCGCGGAGGCGACCTCAACGTTCGCTGCGTAGCCGGGGGCCAGCGCC
Organism: uncultured Solirubrobacterales bacterium; assembly: GCA_963807385.1. Classification (GTDB taxonomy): domain Bacteria; phylum Actinomycetota; class Thermoleophilia; order Solirubrobacterales; family 70-9; genus JBDTSW01. Next base: position 581,284 of record CAWEBQ010000002.1, on the reverse strand, counting down.
ACCTCGTTCTCGCCGGCCTCGCACGGCGCCATGTACTCGTGCGCTCCGGAGCCGCCCATCATCCCGACGTCCGATTCCACCCTGTACCAGCGCAGCCCGCTGCGGTCGAAGATCCGGTCGTAGGCCTCGATGCTCAGCGCGTACGAGCGCTCGAGGCCGTCGGTGTCGCGGTCGAACGAGTACGCATCTTTCATCGTGAACTCGCGGGTGCGCAGGACGCCGGCGCGCGGGCGCGGCTCGTCCCGCTCCTTCGTCTGCAGCTGGTAGAGGAGCTTCGGCAGCTCGCGGTAGGAGCGGATGTCGTTGGCGACGTGGACGGTGAGGGCCTCCTCGTGCGTCATCGCGAGCACGTGTGGCGAGCCCTTGCGGTCGTCGAGCTTGAAGAGCTCGTCGATCTCGTAACGGCCGGTGCGCTGCCAGGGCTCCGCGGGCTGGAGCACGGGCAGGAGCACCTCCTGACCGCCGATGGCGTTCATCTCCTCGCGGATGACCGCCTCGACCTTCTGGATCACCCGGTGCCCGGCGGGCAGCCACGTCCACAGCCCGGCGCCGAGCTGGCGGATCAGGCCCGCGCGGACCATCAGCCGGTGCGAGATCGCCTCGGCGTCCGCGGGGTCGTCCCGCAGGGTCGGGAGGAAGAGAGTGGAGAGGCGGCTCATGGCGGGGCGAGCCTAGACGGTTGGCGCGAGGATGCGCCTAGGCGCGGGTGAAACGTCTGGAGGTGGTCGGCGACGCTTCCTCGTCGAGCTCCACCCGCTTGCCCTTTACCGGCTTCAGGAACGGCTCGGAGGTGACGTCCCTGCCCTCGGCCTCGGCCGCCTCCTTCTCCATCTTCGCGATGCGCTCGGGGGTGAGCTCGTCGGCGTTCTCCTCCTCGATCTTCGCCAGCCACTCCGCGCCCTCGGCGGCCTGTTGGTCGTCCACCTCGACCCCTCCCCCGCGCTCGACCGACTTGTCGATCTCCTCGAATAGCGCGTTCACCAGGTCGTCCTGCTTGACCTTCCGGATCGGCTCGCCGTGGGCGAAGATCAGCCCCTCGTTCTTGGCGCCGGTGATGCCGAAGTCGGCGTGTGAGGCCTCGCCGATGCCGTTGACGGCGCAGCCCAGGACGGCGACCTCGATCGGGTCCGAGTAGGCCTCCAGGCGCTGCTCGATCTCGGCGACCACGGTGTCCATGTCGAACTGCAGGCGCCCGCAGGTGGGGCAGGCGATCAGCACGGGGCCGCGCTCGCGGAGCTTCAGCGCCTTCAGGATCTCCCAGGCGACCCTTACCTCCTCCTCGGCGTGGAAGGTCGACAGCGAGATCCGGATCGTGTCCCCCACGCCGTCGGCGAGCAGCGTCCCGAGGCCGACGGCCGACTTCAGCGAGCCGGACCACTTGGTGCCCGCCTCGGTGATTCCGAGGTGGATCGGATACGGGATGCGCTCCGCGAGGAGCCGGTTGGCGGCGATCGTGTTGGGGACGTTCGTGGACTTGATCGACACCTTGAAGTCCTCGTAGTCGAGCGACTCCATCATCTCCACGAACTCGCCCGCAGCGGTGACCAGCGCCTCAACGGGGTTCTCGCGCTCGAGCTCGTGCAGGTGCTTCGGGAGCGAACCGGAGTTGACGCCGATCCGCATCGGTACGTTCGCCGCCGTCGCCCTGACCGCTACCTCGGCGACCTTCTCGCGGCCGCCGATGTTCCCGGGGTTGAGCCGGATGCAGTGCGCCCCGGCGTCGATCGCCTTCAGCGCCAGTGTGTGGTTGAAGTGGATGTCGGCGATCACGGGGATCGGCGAGTCCTTGACGATGGTCCGCAGCGCCTCGACGTCCTTGTCGCGAGGGACCGCGACGCGGACGAGGTCGGCCCCGGCGTCGGCGACGCTGCGGATCTGCTCCATCGTCGCCTCGAGGTTCGCCGTCTCGGTCTTGGTCATGGTCTGCACGACGACGGGCGCGCCGCCCCCGACCGGAACGCCCCCTACGAAGATCTGGCGCTTCGAGGCCACGCACACATTGTGGCAGCGGGCCGACTGCGGCGGGACAACTGCCGCCGGTACTGGTGCCCCGGCATTAGCCGCGCTTGTACTCCTGGATACTGTCCTTGGGAGGAATGGTCAGGATCCCGCCGTTCAGGCCGAGGCCGCCCGAGATCGCCAGCTTGACGCCGAATCCGAGATCCTCCAGCGGCGAGGACTCCGGCGCCGCCACGACGAGGATCGCAATGATCGCGTAGACGACGGCGCCGAGGACGAGGGACCTGATGATGAGTTCGAAGATGCGGCCGTCCTCGATCATCCAGCGCACGCGGTAGCCGAGGTGCGCGAGGGTCATGAGGTGATCTCCACCTGATCGGCCACGGTTACCCCCGTACGCCGCGCCTCGATCCCGGTCATCGCGACACGCCGTTCAGTCGGCGTAGAGTTCCTCGATCTCCGCGTCGTACTTATCGTCGATCGGGCGGCGCTTCAGCTTCATCGTCGGCGTGAGTTCGTCACCGCCGGGCTGCCAGTCGGTGGGCAGCAGCTTGAACTTCTTGATCTGCTCGACGCGGGAGAGCTTGGCGTTCGCCGCCTCGACGGCCGCCTGGATCGCCGCCTCCACCTTCTCGTCGGCGCTCAGCGCCTCGAGTGAGGTGTCGCCTATCCCCTGCTTCTCGGCCCAGCCGGGCGCGAAGTCGGGGTCGAGCGTGATCAGCGCGACGTTGTAGGGGCGGGTGTCCCCCACCGCGACGGCCTGGCCGATCAGCGGGCTCGCGCTCTTCAGCGTGGCCTCGATGTTGGCCGGCGACATGTTCTTGCCGGCCGCGTTGATGATCAGCTCCTTCTTGCGGTCGACGATCTTCAGGTAGCCGTCCTCGTCGAGCACGCCGATGTCGCCGGTGAGGAGCCAGCCGTCCTCGTCGATCGTCTCGGCGGTCTTGTCCGGCATGTTGCGGTAGCCGAGCATGTTGGAGTCGCCCTTCACGAGCACCTCGCCGTCGTCCGCCAGCTTGATTTCGATTCCTGGCATCGGCGGGCCCACGGTGCCCAGCTTGGCCTTGCCGGGCGGGTTGCAGGTCGCGACCCCGCAGGTCTCCGACATCCCCCACAGCTCCCCGATTGGGATCCCGATCGCGTGGAAGAACTCGAGCACCTCGACCGGGGTCGGCGCCGCGCCGACGTTGACGGCCATGGCCTCGTCGAGGCCGAGCGCCTTCCGCAGGTTCGAGAACAGCGCCTCATCGGCTTTGGCGACGCCGGCGGCCAACTCCTCGGGGACCTCCTCCCCGGCCTGCTCGAGCCGGACCTTCTGGGTCGCGGCGGCGAGGCCCTGTTGCGCCGGTTCGCGCTGCTCGTCGGGAAGGTTCGCGAGGTTCGCCTCCAGCCCGGCCTTCAGCTTCTCCCAGATCCGTGGGACCGCGAAGAACCAGGTCGGGCGGACCTGTGGCAGGAACTCCACGACCTTGCGCGGGTCGGCGCAGATATGGATCGTCGGGCCCTTGATCACCGGCAGGTAGTAGTTCGCACCGCGCTCGGCGATGTGGGCCGCAGGGAGCCACGAGATGACCCTCGCGTGGCGCTCCGGGAACTCGACGAGGTCCTCGACGCCACCGACCAGGCTCATCAGGTTGCGGTGCGTGAGCTGGACGCCCTTCGGGGGGCCGGTGGTACCGGAGGTGTAGATCAGGGTCAGGAGGTCGTCCGGCTCCACCGCCTCCACCGTCTCGGTGACGTCGAAGCCGGGATCCGCGGTCTCGACGTCGGCGAGGGTGGAGTCGCCGCCGTCGCCGTCGATCACGACCACGTGCTCGATGCCGGAAAGCTCCTCCTGCGCCTTGCTGAAGACCTCTAGGAACGCCGACTCGACGATCGCGACCTTGGCGCCCGCGTCGGAGACCACGTACTGGATCTGCTCGGGCGAGGAGGTCTGGTAGATCGAGAACGGGACGCCGCCCAGCGAGACGATCGCCAGGTCGCAGGCGAAGAACTCGGGCCGGTTGTTCATCATGATCGCGACGGTGTCGCCCTTGCCGACGCCCAGCTTCCGAAGGCCCCCGGCGATGGCGGCGACGCGGTCGCGCAGCTCGCTCCAGGTGGTCTCCTCACCGCCGGCGACGATCGCCGGATCGTCGGGAAGCCGCTCCACGGTGTCGTGAAACGCCTTCGCCAGGTTCTGCGCGTAGAGCTCGCGCCCCGGTCCGCCACTCGCGTACCGCTCAGCCGTCGTTGCTTCCATCCTCGAAACCCCTCCTCGGGAACTCGTACGGGACGAAACTATCGCACCCCGAACCGGCCGGGGCGGGCTCAGCGCAGGTCGAAGCCGCCGTTGGAGAAGCGGTCGAGGTCGTTGGTGAAGCCGATCGCGAAGATGATCAGGATCAGCATGAATCCGACGACGCTCGCCTGTTCCATCGTGCGCAGGGACGCCCGACGCCCGCGCAGCTTCTCGACGATGCTCCAGAAGACGTGCCCGCCGTCCAGCGGCAGGATCGGCAGCAGGTTGATCAGCGCCAGCGACAGCGAGACCAGGGCGATCACCCGCAGGGCGAGCTCGGCATCGAACTGGATCGCCTGCCGGGTCGTCTCGACCGCGCCGACGATGCTGCCCAGCTTCTCGCGCTCCTCGGCCTTAAACAGCTGGGCGAACGTCTTGCCGGTCTCGGATGTCACCAGCCACATCTGATCGAGCGCGATGTCGGTCGCCTCCGGGATGCTGGGGTTCAGGGGCTGGAAGTCAGCGCCATCGAACGCGAAGCCAAGGCGGGTCCGGTCCACCTGCTCGTCGTAGTACGGCGTCAGCTCGAGCACCACGCGCTCGCCGTCGCGCAGGACGACGATTCGGGCAGGGGTAGCCGCCGCGCAGTCCTGAACCTGCTCCCCCCGCACGCGTGCGATGAGACCTGCTCGGCGAAGACGGTGGCCTGTTGCTCCGGATCACCGCGGCCGGCCGTCACGCCGTCGATCGAGACGATCTCGTCGCCCCGCTTGAGCTCGCCGTCGGCGGGGCTGCCTGCGACCACCGGCCCCACGGCGATGCCCTGAGCCTCCTCGATCCCGAACGAGGTCGCGAACAGGATCAAGAACGCGACTATGAGGTTCACGAACGGCCCGGCGAGGATCACGAAGCAACGCTTCCACACAGGCATCGCGTAATAGGCGCGCGGCGCCACCTCCGGAGGCAGCTCCTCCTCCGGGTTCATGCCGGTGATCTTCGCGAAACCCCCGAGCGGGATCGAGCCGATCCCGTATTCCGTCTCGCCGCGCTGGATCTTCCAGATCGGCTTGCCGAAGAAGAGGTAGAGCTTCTCAACGCGCATCCCCACGGCCCGGGCGGCGAAGAAGTGGCCCAGTTCGTGCAGGACCACGAGCACCATGATCCCGAGGATCGCTAGGGCGATCGCGAGGGCGGTGGTCACCTCCCCGCCCCCGCCTCGAGCGCCGCGCCGAGCTCCGTCGCCACCCTTGCCGCTCGCTCGCGTGCCTCGGCGTCGATCAGGAACAACTCCTCGAAGTGGCCGGGCGCCTTCACGGGGATCTCGTTCAGGGTCTGCTCGACGACGCCGGCGATCCCGGTGAACGGCAGCCGGCCCGCCAGGAACGCCTCCACTGCCACCTCGTCGGCGGCGTTGAGCACGCAGGGGGCGGTGCCGCCGGCTCTGCCCGCGTCTCGTGCGAGCGCGAGGCAGCGAAAGGTATCCGAGTCGGGCGGCTCGAAGGTCAGCTCACCCACCGCCGCCAGGTCGAGCTCCGGGGTGTCCACGTCGGCGCGCTCGGGCAGGTGGAGGGCGTAGGAGATCGGAACCCTCATGTCGGGATGGCCGAGGTGCGCCAGCGAGGCCCCGTCGTTGAGCCGCACCAGGCCGTGGACGATCGACTGCGGGTGGACCACCACGTCGATCCGCTCGTAGCCGAACCCGAACAGGTGGTGGGCCTCGATCACCTCGAAGCCCTTGTTCATCAGGGTGGCGGAGTCGATGGTGATGCGCCCGCCCATCTCCCAGGTCGGATGAGCGAGGGCCTCCTCCGGCGTGATTCCGGATAGGTCCTTCCGTCCCCGGAACGGTCCGCCGGACGCCGTCACGACGAGGCGCTCCACGGTCCCAGGGGCCTGTCCGCGGAGCAGCTGATGGAGGGCCGAGTGCTCGGAGTCGACCGGCACAAGCCGGGCCTCGCCCGCCTCGGCGAGCGCCATCACCAGCTCGCCGCCGACGATCAGACTCTCCTTGTTGGCGAGGGCAAGGTCGATCCCAGCGGTGAGCGTGACGATCGTCGGGCCCAGGCCGGCGAAGCCGACGATGGCGTTCAGCACCAGATCGGGCTCGCTGGCGGCGATCAGGTCGCGAACGCCGGCATCTCCGGAGAGCACCCGGGTCGCCGAGCCGAGCTCCTTGATCGCCTCCTCGGCGGCGTCCGGGCGTGAGAGGGCGATCTGGGCGACTCCGTGCTCGCGCGCCTGCTCGCACAGGCGCTCCCAGCGGTGGCCGGCCGAGATCCCACACAGCTCGAGCTCGCCGGATGCCGTGACGACCTCGAGCGCCTGCTCGCCGATCGACCCCGTTGAGCCCAGGATCAAGACCCTCTTCGCCATCCCGAGGAGTCTAGGGGCGGACCTGAGCGGTTCCTAAGGGCCCGCCGGGCTGGCATATTCCCGTGCCCGTGCCCGCCCGGATGAAGATCGGTGCCCACGTTGACCACGACGCCCCGCTCGCGGCTGCGGGCGCGCTGGGCGTCGAGATCGCGCAGATCTTCAACGGCAGGCCGCAGGGCTGGGAGAAGCCCCCGCCCCGCGACGACGCCGCCGAGCTGCGCGACTCGGACCTGGACCTATACGTCCACGCGCCCTACCTGATCAACGTTTGCTCCCCGAAGCCGAACATCCGCCATGGCTCGCGGAAGATCCTGGCCCAGCAGTGCGAGGCGGCGGCGGATCTCGGGGCGGTGGCGCTGATCGTCCACCCGGGGCACGCCGAGGACGGGATCGACGAGGGGGTGAAGCGATGGGCCAGCACGCTCGAGCGGCTCGAGAGCCCGGTGCCCGTGTATATGGAGAACACAGCCGGAGGCGACAACGCCGTCGCCCGGCGAGTGGACGCGCTCGCGAAGCTGTGGGAGGCGGTCGAAGGCGCCGATCACGACGTGCGGCTCGGCTTCTGCTTCGACACATGCCACGCGCACGCGGCCGGCGAGGACCTCTCGAACGTGGTCGAGCGAATGCGCGCGATCACCGGCGGCATCGACCTCTGCCACGCCAACGACTCGCGCGATCCGCCCGGCACCGGCGCCGACCGCCACGCGAACCTCGGCGAGGGCCAGATGGACCCGGACGACATCCGGGCGATGATCCGCGCCTGCGAGGCCCCGGTGATCGTCGAGACCCCGGGGGCGGGCCACCCCGCCGACCTGGAGTTCGTGCGCGCGGCGCTGGCGTGAGCCGTCGATTGGCACCTGAGGTGCGCTCTGCGTGTTTCAGGTGCCGCTCGACGCCGAAGCGCGGGCGCTCCGTCTTCCACCGCAGTGAGAGTCGTGGAGGGGCACGCGTTCGACGGGCCACGCCGGCTCTAGTAGACGAAGGCGACCGAGAGGTAGTAGCCCGCGACGACGGTGAAGAGCACGGCGTCGAGGCGGTCGAGCAGGCCCCCGTGTGGCCCGAAGACGTTGCCGGAGTCCTTCACGGCAAGGTCGCGCTTGATCATCGACTCGAACAGGTCTCCCATTGGCGCCAGGATCGCGATCACTGCGCCCATGAGAAGTGCATCGATGCCCGGCAGCCAGTCCTGGTAGAGCCCGGCGAACCAGAAGCCGGCGGTGCCCCCGATGAAGCCGCCGATCATCCCCTCGATGGTCTTGTTCGGCGAGAGGTCCGGCGCGAGCTTGTGGCGCCCGATCAGGCGGCCCACCGCATAGGCGGAGGTGTCGGCAACGAATGTCGCGACAAGGACGTCGATCAAGAGCGCCCCGCCGTGAAGCGGCAACTCGCGCAGGAGCACGGCGTGGGCGAACGGAAGCCCGATCCAGAGGACCCCGAACGCGGTGATCGCCATCGAGCGCGTGACGCCGTCGATGGAGCCCCGGGAGGCCGCGACGAGGAACATCACCGGGAACGCCGCCGCCCCGGCCAGGACGATCTGGAAGCTCGAGCCCTGGTAGGCCGCCGCGATCATCCCCGCGCTCGCCAGGAACGCGACGACCTGCAGCGGACGGTCCTCGCTGGTCATTCGGAACAGCTCGGACAGGCCGATGAACGCGAAGGCGATCATGGCCGCGGCGAAGGTCAGGCCGCCCAGCGCGACGATCGTGACTGCGACCGCGATCCAGGGGATGGCCCAGAGGATGCGGGCGATGGTCTCCGAGCGGGCGCTCCGTGGCTTGCGCTGCGGCGCGCGCTTCGGCCGCTTCGACGGGGGCCGCCGATCTGCGGGCGCGACGGGCGCAGCACCCCCGGCGGGCGTTTCGCTGACGAAGGACGGCGGCTCCGGGTCGCCCAGCGGCTCGCGAGCGGGCTCGCGGCCGAGCCGGTCGAACTCGAGCTCCACGTTCAGGTCGAAATCGAACGCGCGCGAGCGCTCGTCGCCGCGACCTCCATCCGAGGACTCCATCTGGCGACCTTATCTAGCCCCGAAACGCCGCTGCCGCGCCTCGAACTCGCGCAGCGCTTCCTGCAGGTGCTCGAGCCGGAAGTCGGGCCAGAGCACATCCGGGAAAACCAGCTCGGAATAGGCCGTCTGCCAGAGGAGGAAGTTCGAGAGGCGACTCTCGCCACTGGTGCGGATGACCAGGTCGGGTTCGGCCATCTCGGGTGCGTAGAGCGCGGCGCGGAACTCCGCCTCCCCCCCGCCCTCGTAGCGTTCCGCCGCGTCGAGGATCTCGGCTCGCCCGCCGTAGTTGAAGGCCACGAAGAGCTTCAGGCGGTCGTTCGCCGCGGTGGTCTCCTCGGCCCACACCATCTTCGCCGCGAGCTCGTCGCTCACGTCCTCGCGGCGGCCGATGAAGCGCATCCGCACGCCCTCGGAGTCGAGCTCGGGGGTCTCGGAGATGATCAGCTCCGCGAACATCGCCATCAGCCCCTGGACCTCGTCGTCGGGCCGCGACCAGTTCTCGGTCGAGAACGCGTAGACGCAGAGCTCGTCGAGGCCGACGCGCACGGCGTCCTTGACGGTCTGCTTCAGCGTCTTCGCGCCCTCGCGGTGGCCTTCGAGCACGGGCATGTCGTGCTCGGCCGCCCATCGGGCGTTGCCGTCCATGATGATCGCGACTGCCCGGGCGTCCGGGCGATCCCCGCTCAAACCTCGAGAATTTCCTCTTCTTTGGCCTTCAGGGCGGCGTCGATATCCTCGGTCGCCTGGTCGGTGACCTTCTGGAGTTCGGCCTCGGCGCGGCGCTCGTCGTCCTCGCCGACCTCCCCTTCCTTCTTGAGCTCGCGCAGGTCTCCCATCACGTCGCGGCGGACGTTTCGGACGGCGACCTTGCCCTCCTCGGCGACCCCGTGGACCACCTTCACCAACTCGCGCCGGCGCTCCTCGTTCAGCTCCGGGATCTGGAGGCGGATCACGTTGCCGTCGTTGTTGGGCGTAAGGCCCAGGTCGGACTCCATGATCGCCTTCTCGATCAGGCCCATCGAGTTCTTGTCGAAGGGCGTCAGGGTGAGCAGGCGGGCGTCCGGCGCGCCCACGTTCGCGAGCTGCTTGATCGGGGTCTCGGCGCCGTAGTAGTCCACCATCAGGCGGTCGAGCAGGTGCGGGGACGCGCGACCCGTGCGGACGGTGGCGAGCTCGTGCTTGCAGTTCTCAACGGACTTGTGCATCCGATCCTTGCCATCGGCGACGATCTCATCGGTGAACTCGCTCATAGCTTCGGGGCCGACTCCTCAGCGCTCGCTTCGCGCGCCAGGACGCCGTCTGTCGAGACGATCGTTCCCACTCGCTCCCCGCTCACGATCCTACCTATGTTGCCCTCCTCCGCCATGTTGAAGACGTAGATGGGAAGGGAGTTGTCCATGCATAGCGACAGCGCCGTCACGTCCATTACCCGGAGGCCCCGCTCGATCGCCTCCCGGTGGGTGATCTCCGGCAGGAACTCGGCGTCGGGATCCCGGGAGGGATCCGCCGAGTAGACGCCCTCGACCCCGTTCTTTGCCATCAGGATCACCTGGGCCCTGATCTCCAGCGCCCTCAGGGCCGCCGCGGTGTCGGTGGTGAAGAACGGGTTCCCGGTACCCGCGGCGAAGATGACGACGCGGCCCTTCTCGAGGTGGCGGATCGCCCGCCTGCGCACGTACGGCTCGGCGACCTCGGTCACGTCAATGGCGGACATCACCCTCGTGTAGCAACCGAGCTTCTCGAGGGCGTCCTGCAGCGTCAGCGCGTTCAACACGGTGGCGAGCATCCCCATGTAGTCAGCCGTCGCACGGTCCATTCCCTCCGCGGCTGCGTCGAGGCCGCGGTAGATGTTCCCCGCCCCGACCACGAGCGCCACCTCCACCCCGGTCTCGGAGAGGTCGTGGACCTGCTTGGAGATCACCTGGATCTGCGCGGGGTCGGTGCCGTACTCCAGCGAGCCCATCAGGGCCTCGCCGGAGAGCTTCAGGAGGACGCGCTTGAAGGCGGGTTTGGCACCTGAACCACTGCCGGCCGGAGTCTTTGGCACTACTCGTCTCCCACTCGGAAGTGGGCGAATCTTGCCACGCGGACGTTCTCACCCGTCTTGGCGGAGATGGCGGCGCGCAGTTCCTCGATGGTCTTGCCCTCGTGGCGGTCGGTGCGAATGTGCTCCTGCTCGAGCAGGGCTACGTCCTTGGCCCACTTCTTGAGTTGACCGGCGACGATCTTGCCGAGAATGTCGTCGGGCTTGCCCTCCTCCTTGGCCTTCTCGGAGAAGACGCGCCGCTCGGCCTCGCGGTCCTCCTCGCTGATCTCGTCGGCCGAGACGTAGGCGGGCGTTGAAGGCGCTCCCGCGATGTGGATCGCGACCTCGTCGGCGAAGTCCCTGAAGTCGTCGGAGCGGGCGACGAAGTCCGTCTCACACTGGACCTCGACGAGCACGCCCACGGTACCGGTGGCATGGATGTAGGAGACGACCAGGCCCTCGCTGGTGTCCTTGCCGCTGCGCTTCGCCGCGGAGGCCTGGCCCTTGACGCGGAGGATCTCGATCGCGCGGCCGAGGTCTCCTTCGGCTTCGGCCAGCGCGGACTTGCAGTCCATGATCCCCGCGCCGGTGCGCTCCCGCAGGTCCTTGACGTCCTGGGCTGAGATGTCCGCCACTTACGGGCCCTTCTTCTCGTCGACTTTGGGGTCGGGCACCTTCTCGCCGGCAGGCTTGGGGCCGGGCGCCGTTTGGCTACCGGACCGCGCGCCCGGCGGCTTCGCGCTCGGCGCGGCTGCGGGCGGCGCCTGAGCCGCGGCGGCCTTGGCCTTTGCCTCGGCCTCCTTGGCTGCGGCCTCCTCGGCCTCCTTGCGGGCCCGTTCCTCCTCCTCGCGCTTTCGCTTCGCCTCCTCTTCGAGACGGCGGCGCTCCTCCTCCTCGGCCTTGCGCTTGGCCTCGGCCTCGCGGTACTTCGACGCGGAGGCGTCGATCGCCTCGCCCAGCGTCCGGATCACCAGGTCGCAGGACCGGATCGCATCGTCGTTGCCCGGGATCGGGTACGCGATGTTCCCGGGATCGACGTTGGAGTCGACCAGCGCGATGATCGGGATCCGCAGGATCTCGGCCTCGCGCAGCCCGATCGCCTCGGTCTTCACGTCGATGATCACGATCGCGTCTGGGAGGCGTTCCATGTCGCGGACGCCGCCCAGGTTGTACGTCAGCTTCTCGAGCTCGGCCTCCATCGACATCCGCTCCTTGGTCGGAAGCAGGTCGAGCTGGCCGTCGTTCTTGAGGCCGTCGAGCTCGTGCAGGCGGTCGATCCGCTTGGAGATCGTGTGGAAGTTGGTCAGCAGGCCGCCCAGCCAGCGCTGGTTGACGTAGGGCATGCCGCACTTGAGCGCCCAGTCGCGGACGCCGTCGCTGGCCTGCTTCTTGGTGCCGACGAACAGCACGGTGCCACCGCCCGCGGCGACCTCGGCGGCGAAGTCGCGCGCCTGGTCGAGCAGAACCTGCGTCTGGAGCAGGTCGATGATGTGAATTCCGTCGCGCTCGCCCCAGATGTATCGCCCCATCCGGGGGTTCCAGCGACGCGTCTGATGTCCGAAGTGAAGGCCTGCCTGCAGCAGATCCCGGACGTCCGTCTCGGGCATTGGGTGCTCCCTTGTTGAGTGAAAGTGGCTCCCGTCGGGCTGCGCGGGGACCCGGCTTCGGCGCGTGGTGCGCCGCTGGGCCGGGCAGGGCCCCGTAGCCACCGGCGGGGGTTGATTACCGGTTCGCGAGTGATTGTAGAAGCTCGGCCAGGTCAACCGGCAGCTCGGAGGTGAACTCCATGGCCTCGTGCGTCATCGGGTGTTCGAAGCCGAGCTTCGCGCTGTGCAGGAACTGGCGGCGTAGGCCGTGGCGATCGGCCGCGCCGTAGCGCTCATCGCCGCACACCGGGTGGCCGATGGCCGCGAAATGGGCGCGGATCTGATGCGTTCGCCCGGTCTCCAGTCGAGCTTCGACAAGCGTGTCCTCAGCGAAGACCTCCACCACCTCGAAGTGGGTGCGCGCGGCGCGCGAGCCGCGACCGCCGACGGCGCGGCGCTCGGGCGCGCGGTGGTCGCGCCCGAGGGGGGCGTCGATCGTGCCGGAGCGGGACGCCGGCTTTCCCTCGATCAGGGCGAGGTAGCGGCGCTCGACCTCGCGTGCCTTGATCATCACCGAGAGCGCGCGATGTGTTTCTTCGGTGCGGGCGACGATCATCAGGCCCGAGGTGTCCTTGTCGAGGCGGTGGACGATCCCCGGGCGCACCGGGTCCTCCCCACCCCCGAGAAGCCCGGCGAGCTCGTCGACGAGCGTGGTCCCCCGGTGCCCAGGGGCGGCGTGGACGATCAGGCCCGCCGGCTTGGAGACCACTGCCAGCCACTGATCCGAGTGGACGAGCTCAGGCCGGGGCGTCATTCGGTCGCGGGCTCACCCGGCCCCTCCCAGAGGACCGAGAGAATCAGGGCGACAGCGCCGAAGGTGATCGCGATGTCAGCCACGTTGAACGCGGGCCAGAGCGGTGGGTCGATGAAGTCGGTGACGGCGTCGAGGCGGATGCGGTCGATCAGGTTGCCCAGCGCACCGCCCGTCAGCAGGCCGACGGCGATCCACAGGCCGGGGCGGGCGGGCGCCGCGGCGAACCAGACGAGCATGGCGGCGAGCGCGAGCATCGTCACGACGAGCACGACGCTCCCGCCGTCGCCGAGGAACCCGAACGCGATCCCGCTGTTGGCGACCCGGACGAGGTCGATCCCGAAGATCAGGTCCACACGCTCGCCCGGCTCGAGCGCGCCGCGGACGATGCCCTTCGTGAGCTGGTCCAGCGCGACGACGCATAGCGCCAGGACGAGCGCCGCGCCCCAACCGCGGCGGGCCGCGGAGCCCCTCACCCGCGAATCGCGCCGACCACGATTCCCTGGACGATCAGGAGCAGGAAGATCGCGATGATCGGGCTGATGTCGAGCCGGCCGCCGATCGGGGGGATCACCCGCCGGAACAGGTTGAGGTAGGGGTCGGTCGTCTCCTCCACGAACCGGACGATCGCCCGCAGCCATGTGATGTAGGGGATCCGCGGGACCCACGAGAGCAGCACGCGGATGAAGATCAGCACGAGGTAGACGAGGAACAGCGCCTCGACGTAGTCGGCGATCTCCTCTCGGCCGATCGCCGCCAGCAGGAGGCTCAACGGAACCGCTCCAGCGAGGCGTCGACCGCCGCCGCGATCGCCTCGTCGAAGCCGTCGGCGCGCAGGGCGTCCAGGCCGGCCTCGGTCGCCCCGCCCGGCGGTGCCACGGCGGCCTGGATCTCGTCCGGGGTACGGTGGGCGAGCATCTCGGCAGTGCCCGACAGGGTCTCCGCCACGAGCTCCAGCGAGAGCGCCAGATCGAGGCCCTCGGCGGCGCCGGCGCGCGCAAGCTCGCCCGCGAAGCGCGCAACGTAGGCGGGCGCACAGGACATCACGGCCATCGCCGCCTCGATCCGCTCCTCCGGCATCGCGAACACGGACCCGAGGGCCTCGATCAGGTCGAGGAGCCGCGTCTCCAGCTCCTCGGGCATCGAGACCGCTGGCGGATGGCAGATCACGCCGCGGCGCACCTCGACCGGCTGGTTGGGCATCACCCGCATGATTGGTACGTCTGGGAAAGCCTCGGCGAGCTGTGCCGTCGTCGTGGCCGCCATCACCGATAACAGGGCCGGCGCCGAGTGGGCCATCTCCGCGGCCACCTGCGCGAGCGCGGCGGGTTTGACCGCCAGGACCACGACGTCCGAGGCCGAGACGAGCTGGGGGAGCGAATCGCGAGTTGCCCCCTCCGCTTCCTTGGCCAGGGCGCTCGCCCGCTCACGATCGACGTCACAGAACAGCATCGAGGGGCCGCCCTCTGCCCCGGCCCACCCCCGGGCCATGGCGCCAGCCATATTCCCAGCGCCTGCGAAACCGACGATCACCACTCAAGCGTATGCGAGCGCCCCCACGAGCCGAACTTCGACGAAGCCCCAGGAGAGCGCCAAGGGCCACCAACCGCGTGAGTTTCCACGCCAGCACGTCGTGTGGTGGTGCAAACGTGGAAAGTCGCGAGCGGGGATTGTGAGCGGCGCCGGGGCCGAGGCGCGGGAGGCCCCCCGGGCCCTAGGACTGGTTGAAGAAGCCCTTTTCGACGAGGCGGGCCTGTTCCTCGGCCGAGACCTCGACGTTGCGCGGGGTGAGGAGGAAGGTCTTCTCCGCGACCTTCTGCATCCCGCCGTCCATCGCGTAGGTGAGGCCGGAGGCGAAGTCGATCAGGCGCTTGGCCAACTCGCCCTCCGTGGTCTGGAGGTTGAGGATGACCGGGACGCCCTGCTTGAAGCGGTCGGCCACCTCCTGGGCGTCGTTGAAGCTGTGGGGCTGGACGAGGTGGACGCGGACGTCGGTGCCGTTGCCGCCGACGGGGCGTAGCGGCCGGGCGCGGGCGCCGGGGTCGTCATCGGAGAAGATGTCGTCGATCTCGTCGCGGTCTCGGCCGCGGCGGCGCTCACCGATCCGGCTGACCGTGGCGGTTCGCGGCGCCGCGGACTCATAGAGGTCCGGCTGGGCGCCGGTGTCCGGCTCGTATGGGTCGCCGTCGGCGTAGTCGGGATCCTCGGCCAGGCCGAAGTAGACAAGTGCTCGGTGCCATGTGTCGCGGATAGCCATGTCGAGCGGTCTTTCGCCTCCCGGGCCGCTTCTCCTTTCCACATTATGCCCCCATTCGGGGCTGAACAATCCCTTGCGCTCAGCGAAAGAGCGAGCTGCCCAGCCTGATGATCGTCGCGCCCTCCTCGACGGCGACCTCCCAGTCCTGGCTGGTGCCCATCGAGAGGCGCTCGAGGCCCCGGTCGGCGGCCAGCCGCGCGAGCTCCGCGAAGTACGGCCGTGACGCCTCGGGATCGGTGGTGAACGGAGGCATCGCCATCAGGCCAGCGACCCGGATCGGGCTGCGCTCGATGAAGGCGGCCAGCTTGGATGGCTCGATCCCGCCCTTGCTCTCCTCGGCCGCCACGTTCACCTCGACCAGGACCTCCGCCTCCGCCGTTGCCACGCCCTCGAGCTTTCGCAGGGCGGAGTCGCTCGCGATCGAGTGGATCAGCCGGGTGGACTCCAGCAGCGCCCTGGCCTTGCGGCTCTGCACGGCGCCAATGAAGTCCCAGGTGAAGGCGTCGCCCCAGCGCTCCTGCTTGGCCTGCATGTCCTGGAGCCGGTTCTCGCCGACCAGCTCGACCCCGGCCTCGGCGAGCGTCCCCATCTCATCGAGCGGCACGTACTTGGTCGCGACGAGGACCTCGACGTCGGGGCCGATGCGCTCGCGCACGCGCCGGAGGTTCTCGGCCACGGTCGCCGGGTCGATGTCACTGATCAGCTCCGCCATATCTCCACCAGGCCGGCCTGACGGCCCGTGCGCCCGTCGTCGCGGCGGTGCGAGAAGAAGAGCTCACCTTCGCAGCTCACGCACAGGCCGCTCGCCTCCACAGCCTCGACGCCGCCTCGGCTGAGGAGCCGTCGCGCCACCTCGACCAGGTCCAGCATCCGGCCCTCCGCGATCCCGCCGCCCAGATCGGCGAACGCGTCGAGAACCTCATCGCCGACCTCGTAGCAGCACGGCCCGATCCCCGGCCCGATCGCGGCGGCCAGTGCGTCCACAGCCTCGACGCCCCTGCCGACGATCCCCGCGGCGAGTCCCCGCCAGCCGCCGTGGAGCATCGCGACGCCGCCCGGCCCGGCGAGCGCGATCGGCAGGCAGTCGGCGACGAACACCAGCGGCGCCAGTTCAGGCACCACGGTGACCTGGCCGTCCACCTCCGCGAGGGCGGGGCCGGGATCGGCGAAGGCGCCGGGGCGCTGGGGCTTGTCGTGGACGGCCAGACCGGCCCCATGGACCTGCCTGCCGACCAGGATCCGGCGCGGATCAACGGCGACCGCCTCCGCCAGCAGCCGGCGGTTCTTGCGGACGCGAGCCGGATCGTCCCCGGTCATGAGGCCCAGGTTGAGGCTGTCGAACGGGGCTTCGCTCACCCCGCCCAGCCGCGTCGAAAAGCGCGCCCGGGCCCCCGGCAGCTCGGCCTCGAGCCATCGAAGCTCACCCTCGGATCGCCACCTCATCAGCCCGCCGCCTCCAGCGCGACGCGCAGCTCGTCGTCGCGCCCGCTGGTCTCGCCGTCGAGTCGAGCCCTCAGGGCGGCGCGGAGGCCCGCGCCGATGCCGGGTCCCTGCTCGATGCCCGCCGCGAGCAGGTCGTCCCCGCCGATCGCCAGCCGGACGTGGCGCCATTCCGCCGCGTAGCGCTGGATCCACTCCGCGCCGGCCGCCCGGGCCAGCAGCAGCGTGGTCCCATCGTGCCCGTGGGCGACCTCGACGCCGGCGGATGGACTGGCCGGAGCCTCCCTCGCAAGCTCGCGGGCCGCGCGGAGCGCCGGGGCGCCGAGGGCGAGTGCAACCACCACGTCCGGCGCCGTGGCGAGGGCCGGCCAGGGCGTCTCTGTGAGCGTTGCCAGCGCTCGCGTGAGCAGTCCGAGGTCCTCGATCGAAACGTCGAGGACGCCCCAACCGGCGGCGAGCGCGAGCGCTCGGGCCGGGTCGACCTCAGCCGCCATCCTCCGCAGCTCCGCCTCGACACGCTGGGCGGAGACGGTGCCCAGATCGGCCTCGTCCAGCAGCCGTGCGGTGTGTTCATCCGGGTCCAGGCCGAGGCGCGACGCGTACCGGACGGCCCTCAGGGCACGCGTCGGATCGTCGACGAACGAGCCGTCATGCAGCACGCGCAGGACCCGCGCGGAGAGGTCGTCGGCACCACCGTGCGGGTCGATCAGCGCGCCGCCGGCGAGCGGGACGGCCATGGCGTTGACCGTGAAGTCGCGGCGGCCGAGGTCCGCCGCCAGATCGCCGGGGCGCACCTCGGGCAGGGCCCCGGGGCGGACGTAGGTCTCCGATCGTGAGGAGGCGAGGTCGAAGACGACACCGGCGAGGCTCACGGACGAGGTGCCGAACCGCTCATGGGCCACCGCCTCCGGATCGAGGCGGCGGGCGAGGGCCACGGCGTCGCCCTCGACGACCACGTCGATGTCCACGCGCTCGCGGCCGAGCAGGAGGTCACGAACCACGCCTCCCACGAGGTACGCCGGCTCGGCGGCGGCGGCGCTCAGGCGCTGCACCCCGGGCAGCGCGCGAATGCGCGCCGCCAGATCCTCGGGCTCGATTTCCTTTGCCAACGCGTGATCCGTCCTGGGGGGGCTCCGGTGGGACGTTCCCTACCATGACGTTCCACGCGGATGCCTGTGGACTCACCAATTATCGGCCTCGGCGGCTACGACGTGGAGTGGTGGCACCTCGCCATCGCCGCCGTGGCCGGAGCTGCCGTCCTCGTGGGCGGCTACTTCGCCGGCCGCAGGCTCTGGCCGATCGTCTCCGAGTGGAGCCGCACGCAGCAGCTCGCCGCCGCGGGCGCCGCGATCCTCGCGCTCGGCGGCGCCGGCTACGCGATCGCCAAGGCGCTGGAGCGGCCCGAGGACGTCTACAACGAGGACGTCGCCTTCAAGAAGGAGAAGCCTAAGAAGCCGAAGGAGATCGAGAAGGTCAACTGGCCGGTATACGGCTATGACAACGCTCGAACCCGGTTCCTCGAGACGAGCCGGGTGAACCCTCCGTATCACTCTGCGGACTGGAGCTTTGTCGCCGGGACGCTGCTCGAGTTCTCCCCCGTGATCCACAAGGACACGCTCTACATCGTCGACAAGAACGCCCGTGCGCTCGCGATCGACTCCGACACCGGAAAGAAGCTCTGGGACCACGACGTCGGCGGCCTCAGCGCCGCGTCACCGGCCTACGCCGACGGCCGCCTGTTCGTGGTGACGCTCGAGCCGGGCGACATCCAGGCGCTGGACCCGAAGAACGGAAAGCTTCTGTGGGAGCGCGACCTGGGGGCGCGCAGCGAGACCTCGCCGGTGGTCTACGGCGACACCGTCATCATCGGCAACGAGTCGGGCACGGTTTTCGCGATGGACGTGAAGTCGGGCAAGACCAAGTGGTCGATCGACACGCCCGGCGCCGTGAAGGGTGGCGTCACCATCGACGGCGGGATCGCCTACTTCGGCAACTACGCCGGTGAGGTCTACGCCGTACGGGCTAAGGACGGCTCGGTGAAGTGGCAGAGCGGCACCCAGGGCTCCAGCTTCGGCACCACGGGCAGGATCTACTCGACGCCCGCGGTCGCCTACGGCCGCGTGTACGTCGGCAGCATCGACACCCGCGTCTACAGCTTCGACGCCGAGACCGGCGCGCTGGCCTGGAGCCAGTCGACGGGCGACTGGGTCTACTCGGCCCCGGCGGTCGCGGAGGCCGGCGACGGTCCGCCCACCGTCTACATCGGCTCCAAGGACAAGAACCTCTACGCGCTCGATGCGAAGACGGGGGCGGTGCGCTGGAAGAAGTTCACCGGCGGCATCATCCTCGGCGCCGCCAGCGTGATCGGCCGGATCGTCTACGTCGGCGTGCTCGGCCCAATGAACGGCACCATCGGCTACAACGCGGTCTCGGGCCGGGAGGTCTATCGCCACGAGCTGGGCGAGTACAACCCGGTGACCTCCGACGGCGAGAAGCTCTACCTGACCGGCGAGTCCCAGCTTCGCGCGTTCCGCCCCGAGACGGAGGCCGAGCAGCGGGCGAAGCGCAAGCTCAAGAAGGAAAGGGCTGAGCGCAAGGCCGCCGCGAAGGCCGAGAGGAAGGCCGAGAGGGCCGCCCAGGAGAGCTCCGCGGAGGAGTGAGCCCCGCGCCGGGCGTGCCGCTCCGGCCTACAGCCGAACGGGGACACCGGCGCCGAGCAGGTGCTCCTTTGCCTCTCGAACCGTGTGCTTCCCGTAGTGGAAGATCGAGGCGCAAAGAACGGCGTCGGCGCCGCCCTGAGTGACTCCCTCGACGAGATGCTCGAGCTCGCCCGCGCCGCCTGAGGCGATGACCGGTACGGCAACCGCATCGGCCACGGCACGGGTCAGCTCGAGGTCGTAGCCCGCGGTGGTCCCGTCGCGGTCCATGCTCGTGAGCAGGATCTCTCCCGCGCCCCGTTCGACGGCCTCCGCGGCCCACGAGACGGCGTCGCGGTCCTCGATCACCGTGCGACCGCCGTGTACGTACACGTCCCATCCGTCCGTCCCCCGCTTGGCGTCGATCGCGACGACCACGCACTGCGCCCCGAAGACCTCCGCGAGCTCGCCGATCAGCTCGGGGCGATCGAGGGCCGCGGAGTTCACCGAGACCTTGTCCGCACCAGCGTCGAGGACGGCCTGGGCGTCGGCAGCGGTCCGGATCCCTCCGCCGATCGTGAACGGGATGAAGACGTCGTCTGCGGTGCGCCGGGCGAGCTGGGTGATGGTCTCGCGCCGCTCGTGCGAGGCCGTGATGTCGAGGAACACCAGCTCGTCGGCGCCCTCGGCGTCGTAGCGGGCGGCGAGCTCGACCGGATCTCCCGCATCGCGCAGGCCGACGAAGTTGGTGCCCTTGACGACCCGTCCGGCATCGACGTCGAGGCAGGGGATGACGCGCTTGAGTGCCACGGCCTCAGGTTAGGGCGGCGGCTACTTCTTGCCCGGGAAGCCCCGGACGTGGCTGAATGCCCCGCGGCCGAACTGTCCCGGCTCTGCCTTCTTGACGAGCCGCAGCATCTCCTCGCGCTCGTTGGCAGAGAGGTTCCTGCGCGGCCGTCCCTTGGACTTCGTCACCAGGTTGGCGAGCCGCTTGCGCTCGTCGGCCTCGAGCAGCTGGAGGTGGCGCCGGGCGAGGAGCGCGACCTGGGCGATGGCGAGAATGCGGATCCAGAACATCAGGGATCGAGGCTAGCGGAGGGCGGCGATGCCCTCGGCGACCGTGAAGCGGCCGTCGTAGAGCGCGCGCCCCACGATCACGCCCGCGAGCGCCACGGCCTCGAGCTCGGCGAGGGCCTCGAGGTGCTCGAGCGAGCCGACTCCCCCCGAGTAGATCAGCTCGGCGCCGGCCTCCAGGGCTGCCTTGGCCGCGCCGGCGAGGCCCTCGAGCGCCGGGCCCTCCAGGGTGCCGTCCACCTCGACCGGCGTGTAGACGAACCGCTTCACGCCGCGGCCGGCGAGGTCGCCGATCAGGGCCTCCACCCCGGTCCTGCTCTCGCGCTCCCAGCCCTCCACGGCGATCATCCCCGAGCGCGCGTCGGCCCCGACGACGATCCGGTTCGGATGCTCAAGGGCCAGCGCCTCGACCAGCGCCGGGTCCTCGACGGCGGCCGTGCCGAGCACGACCCGGGTGGCCCCGGCCGCGAGCACATCCTCGACGGCGTCGGCGGAGCGCAGCCCGCCGCCGACCTGCACCGGGACGTCCGCCGCGTCCGCGATCCGCCGCACGTGCTCGAGGTTCGCGGGCCGGCCGGAGCGCGCTCCGTCAAGGTCAACCACGTGCAGCGCCTCCGCCCCACCTTCGAGCCAGCGGCGCGCGGCGTCCAGCGGGTCGGCGTCGAAAGCGGTCTCGCGGTCGTAGTCGCCCTGCACGAGGCGTACCGCGCGCCCGCCGCGGATGTCGATGGCCGGGTAGAGGATCAAGCGGCGACTGACTGGCAGGCTGCGGCGAACCCGGCGAGCAGCTCGAGTCCGGCCGCGCTCGACTTCTCGGGGTGGAACTGAGCGCCGAACACGGACCCGCGCTCGACCACGGCGGCGAAGCGCTCGCCCCACTCGGCCGTCCCGACGACCACGTCCGGGTCGGCCGGGCGCGCCGCGAACGTGTGCACGAAGTAGAACGGCGTCTCCTCACCGGCCTCGCGTTCGCGGGCGAGCCGGGACGGGCGCTCCCAGCGCACCGGCTCCCAGCCCATGTGCGGAACCTTCAGGCCTGGCGCGCGGAGCGGCGTCACCTCGCCGTCCAGGAGGCCGAGGCCGGCCGCGCCCTCGTTCTCGGTTGAGGACTCGAAGAGGAGCTGCATGCCGAGGCAGATGCCGAGGAGCGGCCGGCCTGCCTGCGCCCAGTCGCGGGCGAGCCCGTCGAAACCGCGCTCGCGCACGCGGCGCATCGCCTCCGGGAAGGCGCCCACGCCCGGTAACACCAGGCCAGCGGCCTCGGCCGCGCCGTCCGGCTCACTTACCCGCTCGACGCGCGCGCCGACGCGCTCGAGCGCCTTCTCGGCGGAGCGGAGGTTGCCCATCCCGTAATCGAGGATCGCGATCACGGCGGAAAGTATGAACGGGCGGGTGCCCTCAGCCGGTCAGCGTGCCCTTGGTGGACGGCACGCCGTCCTGGCCCGGGTCGATGGCGACCGCGTCCCGGAGCGCCCGCGCGAACGCCTTGAAGGCGGCCTCGATCAGGTGGTGGGCGTTGGATCCGTACCGGGTTCCGACGTGAAGCGTGAGATTGCCGTTCGAGGCGACCGCGCGGAAGAACTCCTCCGCAAGCTCGGCGTCGAAGCCGGCGATCGTCACGTCGGGGACCTCGGAGTCGAACCGGCAGAACGGGCGTCCGGAGATGTCAATCGCGCACTCGCCGAGCGACTCGTCCATGGGGATGACCGCGTGCGCGTAGCGGCGGATGCCGGACCGGTCATCGAGCGCCTCGTCGAGCGCCTGGCCCAGGGCGATACCGACGTCCTCCACGGTGTGGTGTGCGCCCGTCTCCAGGTCGCCGTCGGCGTTGACCGTCAGGCCGATCCGGCCGTGCCGCCCGACCAGCTCGAGCATGTGATCGAAGAATCCGACCCCGGTGGACACGGAGACCTCTCCCCCGTCGAGGTCAAGCACCAGCCGGACGTCGGTCTCGCCGGTCTTTCTGTGGATCTCCGCGCTTCGACTCATGGAAGTACCTGCAGGCTCGTAGTTTCGCTCATGCGCCGCCGGCCCTCGCCCGCGCCGATTCCCCGTGCACGGGGAATCCCTCGGCGCCCGCGAGGGTCTCGACCGTGGGGGCCAGCTCGGCAGCCGCGCTCGATCCGACCGTGACGATCGAGGTGCGGCGCATGAACGCCCGGGGGCCCAGCGGGCCACCGAAGCGGGCCGCTCCCCCCGTTGGCAGCACGTGGTTCGAGCCCGCGGCGTAGTCCCCGAATGCGGTCGCGCCGCCCGGGCCCACGAAGACGCATCCCGCCACCCGCGAGCGGGCCGCGTTCTCGTCGGCGCCCGCGAAGATCAGTTCGAGGTGCTCGGGCGCGAACGCGTCGGCGAGGTCGAGGGCGAGCTCGATTCCCGGGGCGCCCACCAGCGCCAGCTGCGCGTCCTCCACCGAGGGGCGCCCCGGCGCAAGCTCCTCGACCGCCGCGGCGACGCCGTCCAGCACGTCGGCCTCCGGCGAGACGACCACCAGGGGCGCGTCGGCGCCATGCTCCGCCTGGGCCAGGACGTCGAGCGCAATTGCCCGGGGAGCGGCGAGGGAGTCCGCGACCACGAGCAGCTCGCTGGGGCCGGCGAGTCCGTCGATCCCGACGTGCCCGAAGACCAGGCGCTTGGCCTCGGTGACGTACCGGTTGCCGGGGCCGACGATCACGTCCACCCGCTCGACGCTCTCGGTCCCGAACGCCAGGGCCGCGATCGCCTGGGCTCCGCCAATCGCGTAGACCTCCTCGACGCCGCAGAGGGCGGCCGCGGCCAGCACCAGGGGGTCCGGGCGTCCCGAGGGCCCCGGCGGACTCGCGATGGCGACCCGGGAGACCCCGGTCACCTTGGCCGGAAGGCAGCACATCAGCACCGACGACGGGTAGGGGGCCTTGCCCCCCGGCACATACACGCCGGCCGCAGCGACCGGCTCGTTGCGGACCTCGATCCGTTGGCCCTGTGGAAGGTCGGCGAGGGCGGAGCCGCTCAGTGCCTCCAACTCCGCCCGGGCGACCGCCTTGATGTTTGCGGCGGCGACCCGCAGGGCCTCCCGCACGTCTGGCTCCAGCATGCCCGGGCCGGCGGCGACCGCCTCGGGGTCGACGCGAAGGGACTCGGGGGCCTTCTCGCCGAAGCGTTTCGCCTGCTCACGCACCGCGCCATCGCCCCCGCTGCGAACGCGTTCGAGAATCTCGCGTACCCCGCCCGTGATCGGCTCGCCGGCGTCGAGCCGGCGCAGCTTCGCGGCCATCGTGCCCGCGCCCATCCCGTCCCAGGTGACTCGTTGGATCCTCATGACCCCACGGCTGCCCGGAATCGCTCGGCGAGCGCGTCGATCTCCGCGGCGCGCAGCTTGTGTGCGACCCGGTTGGCCACCAGGCGCGCCGTGCAGGGTGCGATCTCCTCGCGAATTACCAGATCGTTCTCCTCCAGGGTGCGCCCGGTGTCGACCAGATCCACGATCCCGTCAGCGAGTCCCACCAGCGGCGCCAGCTCCACCGAGCCCTTCACCTCGATGACCTCGGCCTGGCGCCCCGTGTTCTCGAAGTGCTCCTCGGCGATCCGGCGGTACTTGGTGGCGATCCGCATCGCGCCGAGACGGCGCTGGGCCTCAGCGAGCCGATCCTCCCCGGCCTGCGAGGCGACCACCATGCGGCAGGCGCCGTAGCGCAGGTCCAACAGCTCGTAGACGACCCGGTCGGCCTGCTCGAGCAGGACGTCCTTGCCGGTGATCCCCAGGTCCGCCGCCCCGGCCTCCACGTAGGTAGGGACGTCGGAGGGTCGCATGGTGACCAGGACCAGCTCACCGGCCTCGAACGTGAGCGCGCGGGAGTCGCCGCGCGCCTCGGCGGTATCGATGCCCACGGCATCGAGGAGGTCGAGCGTGCCCTCGTATAGCGCCCCGCGAGGCACGGCGAGCTTCAGCGCGCTCACGATCCGCCCTCCTCCCGGGCGATGCGCTCCTCCTCGGCCTGGGCGATGTGGAGCCGCTCGAGGTGAAGCGTGAAGCCTGCCGCGGGCAGCGGGCGCCCGAAGCGGCCCATCATCTCGTCGTAGCGCCCGCCGCCGCCCAGCACGTGTCCCAGCGCGGGGTCGTAGACCTCCACGATCGCCCCCGAGTAGTACCCAAGGTCGCGGAGGAGGCCGAGGTCGAGCTGGATCCGGTCGGCGACACCCCGCTTCCGGAGCTCCTCGAAGGTCGCGGTGAGCCGGCCGGTGGCGCGCTCGACGGCCGCGCCGCCCACCTCGTGGACGGCCTCGAGCATCTCCGCCCCACCTCGCACGTTGGGCAGCCGCAGGAGCGTTTCCCGAGCCTCGGCGTTTAGCCCGAGCGCGTCCACTTCGGCCTCGAGGCCGACCAGGTCGTGCGCGGCGAGGCTGCCGAGCACCGACGCCCTGGCCTCGCCCTCGACTCCGAGTTCGTCGAGGAGCTGTTTGAAGAGGTCGGCGTCGCCGAGTCCGATCACGGCCCTGGTCAGGCCCGCGGCGTCGAGCGCGGCGCTCAACACCTCGATCATCTCGGCGGTGCCCTCCGGGGCGGGCACGCCGATCAGCTCCACGCCGGCCTGCATGAACTCCCGCATCTGGCCCCGCTGCGGGCGAACCGCGCGGTAGGCGGTGCCCGAGTAACTGAGGCGGAAGGGCCCATCCTCCACCGCGAACCGCGTGGCGACGAGCCGTGCGATCGGGATCGTCATGTCCGAACGCATCGCGACGAGGTCGCCGCTCTCGTCGAAGAACCGGTGCGCGGGGGGCGCCGCGGCGTCCCCGGCCCGGGCGAGGACCTCGTCGTACTCGATGGTCGGGGTGCGCACCTCGCCGTACCCGAAGCGCTCGAAGACCTCGAACAGCGCAGCCTGGAGCGTGCGCAGCTCGCGCATCTCGTCAGGGAGAATGTCCCTGGTTCCGGGTGGCGTGGGGTGCGTCATGGGTGGATTCCTGGGTCGAAGGAAGCTTTGCAGCCGCCGCTAAGCGGGGACGCGCTCGGAGCTGACGCGCTCGATCTGCGCACCGAGCTCGCGCAGACGGAGGTCGATCCGCTCGTATCCACGATCGATCTGGGCGACGTTGCCGATCTCCGAGGTCCCGTGGGCGCAGAGCGCCGCGATGAGCATGGCCATCCCCGCGCGGATGTCCGGGCTCTCGAGGCGCTCGCCGTGAAGCCGGCTCGGACCACTGATCACGGCCCGGTGCGGGTCGCAGAGCAGGATCCGAGCGCCCATGGCGACGAGCTTGTCCACGAAGAACAAGCGGTTCTCGAACATCTTCTCGAAGATCATCACCTCACCGTCCGCCTGGGTGGCGAGGGCCACGGCGATCGAGGTGAGGTCGGCGGGAAACGCCGGCCAGGGACCGTCGTCGATCTTCGGGATCGCGTCGCCCATGTCGGCCTTGACGGCCAGCGTCTGCTCCGCCGGGACGACGAGCGTGGTGTCCTCGATCGTGGTGACCAGGCCCAGGCGCCCGAAATGGCGCCTGACCGCCAGAAGGTCCTCGGACTCGATCTCCCGAATCAGCAGTTCGCCCCCGGTCGCGGCGGCGAGAGCCATGAAGCTGGCGGCCTCGATGTGGTCCGGGCAGATGTGATGCTCGGCGCCGCCCAGGGCGTCCCGTCCGTGCACGGTCATCACGTTGGAGCCGATGCCGTCGATCGCAGCACCCATCTTCACCAGCAACCGTGCGAGGTCTTGGACGTGGGGCTCGCACGCGGCGTTGGCGATCGTCGTCGGCCCCGGCGTCAGGGCGGCGGCCATGAGTGCGTTCTCGGTCGCCATCACGGACGGCTCGTCCATGAAGATCCGGCAGGGCTTCAGCCCGCCGCCCGCGGAGAGCTCGATCATCCGGTCGCCGCTGACCGTGGCTCCCATGTCCACGAAGGCGTCGAGGTGGGGATCGAGGCGGCGGCGCCCGATCGTGTCCCCCCCCGGGGGAGGCATGCGGGCCTCGCCGAACCGGGCGAGGAGCGGGCCCGCGAGGAGGAACGATGCGCGGATTCGTGCGGAGAGGGCCTCGTCGAGGCCGGTCCCAGTGAGCGCGTCGGCCTGCAGTGAGACCTCGTTGCCGCCGGTCCATTCCGCCTTCACACCGATGCTCTGGAGCAGCGCGATCTGGGTCTCGACATCCCGGATACGCGGCACGTTGGAGAGGCGCAGTTCCTCCTCCGTGAGCAGGCATGCGGCGAGGATCGGGAGGGCCGCGTTCTTGTTGCCCGCGACCGTGATCTCGCCCGAGAGGGGTGTTCCACCCTGGATGACGAACTTGTCCATCAGAATCCGTGGCTAGGGTAAACCGTTCCGAATGGGCCAGCCAACGCGACAGCAAGCCTGGGATCTGGTGTGCGAGTGGGTGCAGTCGGATTCGCTGCGCAAGCACCTGCTCGGCGTCGAGGCGGGCATGGTCGCCTACGCGCGCATGTACGGTGAGGACGAGGAGCTCTGGGCGGTCACAGGCCTGGTTCACGACATGGATTACGAGCGCTACCCGGACCTCGACACCGGTCATCCGCGGCACGCGTTGGCGGAGCTCGAGGCCCGCGGCTACCCACCGGATGTGATCGACGCCGTTGCCGGGCACGCGCCCTTCCTGGGGGTCCCGCGTGAGACGCGGATGGCGAAGACGCTCTTCGCGGTGGATGAGCTGTCCGGGTTCATCTCCGCGTGCGCCCTGGTCCGCCCCACCGGGATCGATGGCATGAAGCCGAAATCGGTGAAGAAGAAGCTGAGGCAGCCGTCGTTCGCGGCGGGCGTGAACCGCGCCGAGGTGGCGCAGGGCGCCGAGGAGATGGGGGTGGACCTCGACGAGCACATCGCGTTCCTGATCGCCGCGATGGCCGGGCGCGCGGACGAGCTCGGGCTTGGCCCGCGCGAGGACGTCGCCCCCAGGGGCGCATGAGGACCCGCTGGAAGGTCCTGATCGGCCTGGCTGTGGTGCTCGCCGCGCTGCTAGCTCTCAACACGACCGTCCTCAACCAGCAGACGAAGGGCGCCCACGTGACGATCGAGGGCGGCGAGATCGTGAAGCTGCCCGGCGGAGACGTCCAGGTCCTGGACACGCCGGCGCCAGCAGGTGCGACGGGCGCACCGATCGTGCTCGTGCACTGCTATCTCTGCTCGCTTCAGTGGTGGGACGACCTCGCGCCGCTGCTCGCCGAGAACCACAGGGTGATCCGCATCGACCTGCTCGGCCACGGTGGCTCCGAGAAGCCGTCGAGCGGGTACTCGATCCCCGAGCAGGCGGGCCTCGTTGCGGGCGCCCTCAGCGAGCTCGACGTGCAGGGAGCCGTCGTCGTGGGCCAATCGGTCGGCACCGGCGTGGTGGTGGCGCTCGCGGCGCAGTCCAGCCAGCTCGTGGATCGCGTCGTCGCGATGAACCTGGCTCCGACCAACGAGGGAGGGCGGCTTCCGCTCCCGGCGCGCCTCGCGTATCTGCCGGTCCTGGGTCAGGCCATGTATCGGCTAACGCCGGACTTCGCCGTCCGCTCGAGCTTCTCCAAGGCGTTCGCGCCGGGGTTCGAGCCCTCGGAGGGGTTCGAGGCCGACGTGATCCTCCCGGGCTACCGGGCGATGACCTACACCTCCTTCAAGGAGGTCCCGGCCGAACTCGACGACTACCGCGATGAGGAGTCGCTCGCATCCCGGATCAGCTCGGCGGCCGTCCCGCTGCTGGTCATCCTCGGGGCCGAGGATCAGATCGTGGACACGCCGGAGGCCGAGGAGGGTTGGGGCGCGGTGCCCGGCGCGCGGATCGAGGTGCTGGATGGAGTCGGGCATACCCCGCAGGTCGAGGTGCCAGAGGGATCGGCGCGATTGATCGTGGAGTTCGCCGCTGACGCGGCACCGCCGCCGGTGGTGGAGCCGAAGCCCGCCAAAAAGCGGAAGGGCTCCAATAAGAAGGGCTCAAAGGCGAAGGGTCAGAAGGGCGGCGGCTAGGCCCAGCGGCCCCCCGCCTTCGCCCAGGCGAGCAGGTGATCGACCGAGCAGAAGCCGTCGGGGATGCGGTGCTCGCCGCGGTGGCGCACCAGGAGGACGTGGATGTCAGCGAGCGGCTCGCCGCAGTGGGCGCACTCGGTGATCTCCTCGCCCAGGCCGGCGGGCTCCTCCATCGCGCCGGCCTCCCAGTGCGCGTCCTGGATCGCCCAGGGCACTACGTGCTCCAGGCGGCAGAACGCGGCGCGGCGCTCGCCCGCCGGCTCGAAGGCGCGGAAGCCGTCGTCGGCCTCAACCCCCTCCCCGCACCAGGTGCACTTCTCGGCATATGTTCCATCCATGGCCGACCTCACCATAGTCGCGCTCGACGGCGATCAGACTGGCCAGGAGCTGCTCGAGCAATCGCTTCGGGTGCTCGACCCCGAGCTGCTGCGGCTCGATGTTGAGGTAAGCCGCTTCGACCTTTCGCTGGAGGGGCGCCGCGCGAGCGATAACGGCGTCGTCACGAAGGCCGCGCGAGCGATGCGGGAGACCGGGCTCGGCCTGAAGGCCGCGACGATCACCCCCGAGGGCGCCGACGACGTGGGCAGCCCGAACCGCATCCTGCGCGAGGAGATTGACGGCAAGGTGATCGTGCGCACCGGCAGGCGGATCCCGGGGGTGACGCCGGTCGCGGGCGTCCACCATCCGATCGCGGTCTGCCGCATGGCGGTCGGCGATGCCTACGGAGCCGAGCAGTGGCGGGAGGAGGCGGGCGGGGACGAGCTCGCGCATCGCACCGAGACGATCCGCCGCTCCGACTGCGCCGCGGTGGCCGAGTTCGCCTTTCGGGAGGCGGAACGGATCGGCGGGCGGGTGTACGGCGGGCCGAAGTGGACCGTCAGCCCGGTCTACGAGGGGATGCTGAAGGAGGAGATGGACGCTGCGGCCGAGCGCCATCCCGAGTGCGGCTACGAGCCGGTGCTGATCGACGCCACCCTCGCCGGCCTCGTGACCGGGGCAGCGACGGAGTCCCTCGTGATCCCGTGCCTCAACCGCGACGGTGACCTGCTCTCCGACCTGGTGCTCCCCATGTTCGGCTCGATCGCCGGCGCCGAGTCGGTGCTGCTGGCTCTTGATGGCGAGCTGCGGACGTCGGTTGCGATGGCCGAGGCGCCACACGGGACGGCCCCCGCACTGGAGGGCAAGGACGTGGCGAACCCGATGGCAATGATCCTGGCCGTCGGCGCCGTGCTGCACTACGCGGGCGATACGGTCGCGAGTGCGGATGACGTGGGTCCGGCCGTCGCCGAGCAGGCGGAGGCCGCTTCGCGGGCGATCTACGAGGCCGTCCTTGAGACCGTGGCCGCCGGCGTTCGCACCTCGGACCTGGGTGGCCATGCCTCCACCACGGAGTTCACGGATTCGGTCATCGAGCTCGTCGGGCGCAAGCTCGAGGTCTGGGCTGGCCTGTAGAGCGTTGGGTTTCAGAACGCGCGAAAGGGTAAGTTTGCGGCGGGTATGGAAGCTGGCCAGATAGCGGGAGCGGCTCCCGGGCGCTCAACGAGCGTCAGGGCATGGGCGCGAGAGCATCCGGCGTGGATCGCGGTGGGCGTGTTGGTCGCGATCGCGATCGCGCTGATCGTTGCCTACGGGCTGTCGCTGTTCGCCCAGCGAACGCTGAACGGGTTGGTGTCGGGGTCGTACTTCGCGCTGGGTGCGATCGGGCTCACCCTCGTCTACGGGATCCTCAAGCTCGTCAACTTCGCGCACGGCGACATGCTCACCTTCGGCGCGTACGTCGCTTTCCTGTTCAACGTCACGATCGGGGTGCCCCTGGTGCTGGCGCTCCTGATGGCCATCGTCGTGACCGCGGCGCTCGGCGTCTTCCTCGAACTGGTCATGTGGCGGCCGATGCGCCGGCGCAAGGCGGGGATGCTCCAGCTACTGCTGATGACGCTCGGCCTGGCGTTCGTGCTCCGGAACGTGATCCAGCTCGTCGCCGGCACGCAGCCGAAGGCACTCGACGTGAACGTGACCGAGTCGATCTCGTTCCTCGGGCTGACGATCGGGCGGACCGAGCTGGTGGTCGTCGTCGTCGGCGTCACGGTGGTGGTCGCCGTGGCGCTGATGTTGCGGCTGACGTCGCTGGGCCGCCAGATGCGGGCCCTCGCCGACAACTTCGACCTGGCCGAGACGACCGGGATCGACACGAACCGGGCCGTCGTCCTCACCTGGGTCCTGTCGGCTGGGCTCGCTGGGCTCGCTGGCGTTCTCTACGTCGCTGCGGTCGGCCGTCTGTCGCCCAACACCGGGTTCTTCCTGCTCCTCCCGCTGTTCGCCGCGGTGGTCCTCGGCGGCATCGGCAATGCCTACGGAGCCCTGGCGGGCGGCTTGGTGATCGGGCTCACGCAGGAGTGGGCCACGCTCGTCCTGCACGAGGACCAGTGGAAGGTGGCCGTCAGCTTCATCGTCCTGATCCTGGTCCTGCTGATCAGGCCCGAGGGGATATTCGGCAAGGAGCGCACGTTGTGACCGACGTCTTCCTCACCGCGGTCACGCTCGACTTCCTGACCGCGACCGGCTTCTGGATCAACGTGGGGATCCTGGTCGCCGTCTACGGCATCTTCGCGCTCGGCCTGCAGCTCAACGTCGGATACACGGGAGTGGTCAACTTCGGTCAGGCGGGGTTCATGGCCGTGGGCGCATACTCAGCCGTGATCCTCGTCGTCGACGTCGGGGTGAACTTCTACCTGGCGCTGCCCCTGGCGATCATCATCACGATGCTGGTGTCCCTGATCATCGGCGTCTCCTCACTACGCCTGCGCGCCGACTACTTCGCGATCGCGACCATCGCCTTCGCGGAGATCATCCGCTACACGGCGCAGAACGCGCGCGGGCTGACCGGCGGAAACCAGGGCACGATCTCGATCGAGTTGGAGAACGACAAGTTCTTCGTCGACTCCTGGTACATCGACGGCCCGGATCAGTGGATAACGGACAACATCCTCTCGCCGATCGGCCTCGACGGTCCCGACTGGGGCGGCCTCCCGCTCTTCCTGGTGGCCTGGGTCATCTTCCTGGCGCTAACGTTCGGGCTGCGCGCGCTGATCAGGACCCCGTGGGGCCGCGTGCTGCGCGCCGTTCGCGAGGACGAGGACGCGGCCCGCGCGCTGGGGAAGAACGCGTTCTCCTACAAGCTGCAGTCCCTGGCGATCGCCGCTGGCCTGGGCGCGCTGTCCGGCTGGTTGCTCGCGATCCAGCTCGAGTCGGTCAGCCAGAACTCCTTCGAGCCGTTGTTCACCTTCATCGGGTACGCGATCCTCGTCCTCGGCGGGCTCGCGAGCTTCCCGGGCGTGATCGTCGGGTCGATGATCATGTGGATCCTGCTCGAGGGGATGCGCTTCGCCGAGCTCCCGCTCGGCGATGACAAGATCGCGGCGCTGCGGTTCATCTTCGTCGGGCTGATCCTGATCCTCCTGATGGCGTTCCGCCCGCAGGGAGCCCTCGGCAAGAAGGAGGAGATGGTCCTCGGTGACTGAGGCCGCGGCCACAGCGGAATCGGTGCGCCCCGACCCGGGCCGCGAGCCGATCCTGTCGATCGTCGATCTGCACAAGGATTTCGGTGGCATCAAGGCGGTCGACGGCGCCGGGTTCGACGTGGTGGACGGGTCCATCACCGCCCTGATCGGCCCCAACGGAGCGGGCAAGACCACGCTCTTCAACCTCGTCACCGGCTTCTACCGGCCGGACTCCGGGGCGGTCACCTACAGGGGCGAGTCGATCTTCGCCAAGTCGCCCAACTCGATCGCCAGGCGCGGGATGGTCCGAACGTTCCAGATCACGAAGGCTCTCGCGGCGATGCCGGTGATCGACAACATGCTGCTGGCCGCGCCGCATCAGCCGGGCGAGCATCTCCCCCGCCTGATCGCCAGGCCGTTCGCCTCGCGCCGGCGCGAGCGCGAGGTCTCCGAGAGCGCGCGTGAGCTGCTCGAGACCTTCTCGCTCGAGAAGAAGGCCAACGACTACGCCGGCACGCTCTCCGGGGGCCAGCGCAAGCTGCTCGAACTGGCCAGGGCGCTGATGACGCAGCCCCGCATGGTGCTGCTGGACGAGCCGATGGCGGGCATCAACCCGACCCTGGGCAAGCGCCTTCTGGAGCACATGGAGCGGCTGCGGAGCGAGCAGGGCGTCAGCTTCCTCTTCGTGGAGCACGACATGGAGGTCGTGATGAACCACTCCGACGAGGTGGTGGTGATGGCTCTCGGCCGGGTGATCGCCCAGGGGGCGCCCGAGGAGATTCGCAGCGACGAGAAGGTGATCGACGCCTATCTGGGCGGCGGCGGATCGAGCGGCGGTGGCGATGGCTGAGGAGCGCGAGATCGTCCTCTCCGTGTCGGGCCTGATCGCGGGCTACACGCCCGAGGTGGACATCCTGAACGGGGTCGATATCGAGGTCGGGCGCGGCGAGATCGTGACGATCGTTGGACCCAACGGCGCCGGAAAGTCGACGCTGATGAAGTCGGTCTTCGGCCTGGTCCGTCCCCGGGAGGGGAAGGTGAGCCTTCGGGGCGAGGAGATCACCGGGATCCAGCCGCACTTCGTGACGCGCAAGGGTGTGTCGTACGTGCCGCAGCTGGACAACGTCTTCCCCAGCCTCACCGTTCAGGAGAACCTCGAGCTGGGCGCCCTGGCGGGCGGAGATGACCCGGAGGCCCGCATGGCCCTGATGTTCGAGCTCTTTCCGCGCCTCCAGGAGCGCCGCCGGCAGGCCGCCGGAACCATGTCGGGTGGCGAGCGCCAGATGGTCGCGATGGGCCGGGCGCTGATGCCGGACCCGACGATCCTGCTCCTCGACGAGCCGTCCGCCGGGCTTGCCCCCGCCTTCGTGGACGCGATCTTCGAAAAGGTCGTCGAGGTCAACCGCGCCGGGGTGACGATCCTGATGGTCGAGCAGAACGCCCGGCGGGCGCTCGAGCTCTCCGACCGCGGCTACGTGCTTGATCTCGGCCAGAACAAGTTCACCGGCCCGGGCCCGGAGCTGATCCGCGATCCCAAGGTCGCGGATCTGTACCTCGGCGGCGGCACGGGCCGCGTCGACGCCGCGACCGAATAAGGAAAGACCCCCGATCGCCGTGGCGACCGGGGGTCTTCCAGTACTCGGCGGTGGTTGGGCTACTCGTCCGAGCCCTTCTCCACCGTTTCCCTGACCTCGAACGCACCCTTGTCGTTGTAGGCGTACACCTCGTAGA
This sequence comes from uncultured Solirubrobacterales bacterium, assembly GCA_963807385.1. Lineage (GTDB taxonomy): Bacteria > Actinomycetota > Thermoleophilia > Solirubrobacterales > 70-9 > JBDTSW01. Next base: position 547,734 of record CAWEBQ010000002.1, on the reverse strand, counting down.
ACCCAACCGTCGGGTCGCCGTTCTCATCGAGATCCAGGGGTCCGGAGACTCCCTCGAAGTCGATGTCGTCGCCATTCTGCAGCGCCTCGACCGCATCGGCCATCTGGGTGAAGTCGTACTGGTCACCCGGAGGACCTGAGACCTCGGCGATCTGCTCGGACATGGCTGGACCCTCGTTCGAGCCCGCAGCGACGGCCGCGAGGACGCACAGCGTCACCGCGTCGAAGTTCTGCGCGTCGAACGTGTTGCGCTTCTTCTCGCCCGATGAGCTGGTGTACAGCTCGTCGAACGCATCGCCCGTGTCCGTCCCCTCGGGCGACGAGGGCCGCGTGCCCTGGGCGCTGTTGAGGGAATCCGGAGGGATCGAATCGGGGATCCCGTCCTCGAACGCGAGGCCGTCGGCGGTCCACATCGTGGAGGCGTCGAAGTCGCCGGTCCGGGCGAGCGCGGCGCCAACCGCGTTGTAGGGCTCCTCGAAATCGACGATCACGTAACGGTCCGGATCATCGGAAACGATCTCGTCGGCCTCGGAGTTGTACGAAGACAGCTCGAGGTCGTAGAGGACCGGATCACCGGTGGTGCTCCCGCCCTTGTCCTCCCATGCTGCCGTGAACTCCTTGGCAATGCCCTCGCCATACGGATCGTTCCGCGCGGCGACGGACACCGTGCCGTCGGTACCGCCGAGGTCTTCCTCGACTGCGTCGGCGAGCACCTTGCCCTGGAGCGCGTCGGACGGGGCCGTGCGGAACACGTAGCCGTCGTCGGGCAGGGCCGTGATCTCAGGACTCGTCGCCGAGGGCGAGATCAGCGGAATCTGCTGACGCGCCGCGACCGAGCGGCCGACCGGCACCGTCTCGTCTGACGACCATGGGCCTGCGAGGCAGTTCGCGCCACCCGAGATCAGCTTCTCGGCTGCCGACTGAGCCGCCTGAGGCTGGGTCTGGGTGTCGGAGGACTCGAGGTCCGCGAGGGTGATGTCCGTCCCCTCGAGGGCCTTCTGCGACTCCTGGACTCCGAGGTTCGCCGCCTTCTCGCCGGCCGGACCGAAGGCCGAAAGATCACCGGTAAGGGGCACGAGCGCCCCCACCTGCAGGTCGAAGCTGGCGTCGGCGGTATCGCCGCCACCACCCCCGCTATCGCTGTCGTCGCTGCCGCACGCGGCAATGCCGAGCGCAAGCCCGGTAGCTGCAACGGCCAGCGAGGAAATCCTGACCGATCGGGTCAGCCTTTCCATATACACACTCCTTCTCTCAGATTTGCTGGGCTCCTAGCCCAATCATGCAGGCCCATTCGTATCAGGGTCTGAGACTTCGCGCCTAGATCTCCGGGTTTTCCCCGGTCCCAGACCGTCTCGCCGGGTGCCGGTTCCGATCCCGCGTTCGCCACCCGTCTCCATTCGACGATCCTTCCGTCCTCGACCACGAAGGCGGTCTGAGCCTCGCCGCCGGCGCCAGGGCCGCACTCGCCGGGCCCAGGGCGCTCGGTGAGGCGGAAGGTGGCGGTCGTGAAATCGCCTTCGCTCTGAGCCTCGATCAGCTCCGCTCCGCAGGGCAGCGTGTCGTTGAACAGGCGTGCGTCGGCGCGGCTCTGGATTCGGAGGGTGGGCCCGTTCTCGGCGATCGAGGGGAGCGCGAAGGAGGCCGCCGCCGCATCCAGGTCACCCTCGGTGAGGGCCTTGGCCCACTCGTCGATGACCTCGACGTCGGCGGGATCCGCGTCGCCGGTGATCTCGGACGGCGTGCCGGGCTCCTCCTGCGGCGCCGGCGTGGTCGCCGGATCGTCGTTCCCGCCGCTGCAAGCGCCTGCGAACAGGGCGATGAGGGTGAGCAAGGTTGCTGCAGGGACCATGGGCGCGGGAATTCGCCAAGTATCCCGGCAAGTGTCCTGCTTTGGCGGTACAGGGGGCCGGTAGGGCAGGACACTCCCCTGGGGGGTTGACGGGTGTGCGAACATGTGTTCGTATGGTCATCGGATGCGCCCTCATCCCCCGGTTCGCGCTTGTGGCGGCGCTCTCCGGGCGGGCGGAGATGCTGGGGAGACCGGTGGCGCTGGCGCCGGCCCTGGGCGGTCCCCAGGTCGTTGGTGCGGTCTCGGGGGCGGCCGAGGCGTTCGGGATTCATCAGGGGATGCGTCTGGGCGAGGCGCTCGCGCGCTGTCCCGCGCTGGGGTTGATCGCACCCGATTCCGAGCGGGTGGCCGAGGCCTGGGATGGCGCCCTCGCCGGCCTCGAGGCGATCGGCGCAGAGGTCGAGTCGGACAGGGCGGGCGAGGCATTCTTCGAGGTGGATGGGCTGCGATCGCTCTGGGGCAGCCCGGAGGGGGTGCTCGCGCGCGCTCGTGGGCGGCTCGGGCCCTCGGCGCGGCTTGGCGCCGGCCCCACCCGGCTCTGCGCCCACGCCGCCGCGCTCGCCGCCCGCGCTCGCCGGGGGCCGGTGATAGTCCCCGCCGGTGCGGCCCGCACCTTCTGCGCTTCGCAGCCGGTTGGGATCCTGCGCGAGCGCCTGGGTGGCGAGTGGGATCGGGCGAGCGTGCCCGACACCCTGGAGCGCCTGGGTGTGCGGACGCTGGGCGAGCTGGCAGCGCTACCGCCCCCGGCCGTGGCCGATCGCTTCGGCGAGGCGGGTCTGCGCGCGTTGCGCCTGGCCGAGGGGATCGAGGGCCCGCTGCGCCCCCGAACGCGTCCCGAGGTCATCTCCGAGCGCCTGGATCTGTCCGAGGGGTGCTCGGGAGGACAGCTCGAACGGGGGCTGGTGCTGCTGATCGACAGGGTGCTCGCCGCGAGGGGGAGGCGCGGTCGGACCCTGCGCCGGCTGCGGCTGGGCGCCAGGCTGGCGGGTGGCGGAAGCTGGGGTGCCGAGGCCGTGATGCGCGAGGCGAGCGCCGACCGCGACCGGCTACGGCTGGCCCTGGTCCCTCGGCTGGGAGAGCTGCCTGGCCCGGCCTCGGCGCTGACCCTTCGGGCGCTCGAGCTGGGTCCGGTGGCCTCGGCCCAGCCCACGCTCGAGAGCTCGCCGGACGAGCACCGGCGCCAGCGGATCGCCGAGGCGGTGAGTCAGGCGCGCGCCGCCGCCGGCCGCGACGCCGTACTGCGGGTGCTCGAGGTCGAGCCCTCCTCGAGCGTGCCCGAGCGCAGGGCGATCTTCACGCCCTATGAGTAAGCGGATCGTCTACTGGCCGGAGCCGATCGAGGTGGATGCGGGCTCCGACGGCGTGCCGGTGGCCGTCGCCGGGATCGAGGTGGATGCGGTGCGCGAGGACTGGCTCGTCGAGGATCGCTGGTGGACGCCGAAGCCGCTTGAGCGACGCTACTTCGAGCTGGCGCTGGCAGACGGCCGCTGCATCGTCGTCTTCCGCGAGCCCGCCCAGGCCGGAAGGTGGTTCGAGCAGCGTGCATAGATCGCGATGAGTTGCTTCGGCCGATGACATACGTCGAGCTACACGCCCACTCAGCCTTCTCGTTTGGGGACGGCGCGTCGCTGCCCGACGAGCTCGCCCTCGCCGCCGCCGAGCAGGGGCACGGGGCGATGGCGCTCACCGATCACGACGGGATCTGGGGCTCGATGGAGTTCGCGCAGGCTTGCAGCGCGCAGGGGGTGCGTCCGATCACCGGAGCCGAGTTGACGGTGACCGATGGGGGCATCCGGCCGGTTCACCTGACGCTCCTCGTCGAGGACGCGGGCGGCTATAGCAACCTCTGCCGGCTCATAACCGAGGCCCACAGGGACAGGAGGCCCACCCCGGATCGTGACCCCCTCCCCCCGTCCTGCGGCTCGAATCGCTCGTTGAGCGGGCGGATGGGCTGGTCTGCCTCTCGGGCTGCGCGCGGGAGGGCGCGCTCGCCGGTCGCTGGGAACGCGGTGAGGTTGAGCGAGCGCGAGCGCTGGGCGACCGATTGAGGGCGGCGTTCGGCTCGGACCGCTTCCTGGTGGAGCTGCAGCGACCGTTCTGGAGGCATGACCGGGCCCGCAACCGCTGGCTCGAGCGACTCGCGGACCGGCTGGGGGTGTCGTGCGTCGCCACGGGAAACGTCCACATGCACAGCCGGTCGCGGGCTGCGCTTCAGGACGCGCTGGTGGCGGTGCGGCTGTGCGGGTCGCTGGAGGAAACCGAGCCGCAGCGGCGTGCCAACGGCAGCGCCCACCTCGTCCCGGCGGCCGAGATGGCGGCGCGCTTTCGGGATCACCCTGCAGCCGTCGCCCAGTCGGCGCATCTCGCGGATCGCCTCCGCTTCGACCTCACCCGCGATCTGGGCTACCGCTATCCCGGCTCGGAGGATCCGGGCGCCGATCGGGCGCTCGGCGAGCTTTGCCGCGCCCGCCTGGGGCATCGCTACGAGGGGATGCGCGAGCATGGCGAGGCCGCGCGGCGCCTGGAGGACGAGCTCGCGCTGACTCAGAAGTTGGGGCTCTCCGGCTTCTTCCTCCTGCACCACGACATCCTTGAGTTGGCGCGCGAGGTGGCCGTGGAGGTCAGGGGCCGAGACTCGGTTCGGATGCAGCTTCCGCCCGGGCGCGGGCGCGGCTCGAGCGTCAGCTCGATCGTCTGTTATCTCACCGGCCTCTCCCACATCGACCCGGTTCGCCACGGGCTGTTCCTCGGGCGCTTCCTGAACGAGGAGATCTCCGAGGCACCGGACATCGACCTCGACTTCCCGCGCGACATCCGCGAGCGGCTGATCCCGCGGATCCACGAGCGCTACGGCTCCGAGCGGTCGGCTCTCGTGGCCGCGTTCGCCTGCTATCGCTCGCGATCGGCGGTTCGCGACTTCGGCAAGGTCCTGGGGCTGCCGATCGGCGAGGTCGAGAGGGTCGCCCGCTCTGTGGATATGTACGACCGCCCCGAGTCGGTGGCCAAGGACATGGAGCTTGCGATCGGCGGGGCGAGGGCCCGCTCCGGCCGATGGCAGGCGCTGGCCAGGCTCGCCCGCGAGGCCTGGGGGCTGCCACGCCACGCCTCCCAGCACCCGGGAGGGATGGTTCTCGCGACTCGCCCGCTGGTGGACATCTGCCCCGTGCAGCCGGCGGCGATGGAGGGCAGGCAGATCGCGCAGTGGGACAAGGACTCGTGCGCCGACGGCGGCTTTCTGAAGATCGATCTGCTGGGGCTGGGAATGCTGTCGGCGGTCGAGCGCTGCGTTGACGAGATCGCCCGGGTGCGTGGGGAGCGGGTGGACCTCTCGCGGATCCCGATCGACGATGCGGAGACCTATGAGGCGATTCAGCGGGCGGAGACGACCGGCGTCTTTCAGATCGAGAGCCGAGCCCAGATGCAGATGCTCCCCCGCACCCTGCCGAAGGACCTCGATGACCTCACCGTGCAGGTGGCGCTGGTGCGCCCCGGGCCGATCCAGGGCGGCGCCGTCCATCCGTACCTGCGGCGCAAGAAGGCGCTTCGGGACGACCCCGGCTTCAAGGTGCCCTACGCGCACCCCTCGCTCGAGCCGATCCTCTCCGACACCCTGGGGACGATCGTCTTCCAGGAGCAGGTGATACAGGTGGCGATGGCGATGGCCGGATTCAGTGCGGGCGAGGCGGAGGGCCTGCGCCGGGCGATGAGCCGCAAGCGCTCGGAGGAGGCGCTGATGGCCCATCGCGACCGCTTCGTGGCGGGGGCTATCGAGCGGGGAGCGTCGGATGAGGTGGCGGAGCACGTGTTCGGGCAGGTCGTGGGCTTTTCGGGCTTCGGTTTTCCGAAGGCCCACGCCGCCGCCTTCGGGCTCCTCGCCTACCAATCGACCTGGCTGCGTGTCCACTACGGGCCCGAGTTCCTGTGTGCGCTCCTCAACGAGCAGCCAATGGGCTTCTATCCCCCAGATTCGCTTGCGCATGAGGCTCAGCGGCGGGGCTTCGAGGTTCGCGCTCCTGACGTCAACCGAAGCGCGGTCGAGTGCATGGTCGAGGATGACCTGGGGATACGGGTGGGGCTCGGATACGTGAACGGCGCGCGCGCAGAGGAGATGGAGGAGCTCGTGGCAGAGCGCGAGCGCAGCGGGCCCTATGAACGCCTGGCCGACCTCGTCTCGCGCTCAGGGGCGAGCCGAGATGCGCTGGAGAAGCTCGTGTGGGCCGGTGCGCTGGAGGGAATCGGGCAGAGCAGGAGGGCGGACCTCTGGCGGGTCGGAGTGGCCAAGGCGGGCCGCGCGCGCGGCGGGCAGTTGTCCCTTCCCCTCGCGGTGCCCGCGGCGCCGACGCTGCGCGAGCTGACGGGCTGGGACGAACTCGTCGCGGACTACGCCTCGACCGGGATGGCGCTCGGGCCCCACCCCATGAAGCTGATGCGACAGGACCTTGGCGCCGGCGTGCTGGTCAGCTCGGACCTGAGGCGAACTCCCGACGGGGCGTCGGTGGAGGTGGCGGGGATGGTGGTCGCCAGGCAGCGGCCGTCCACTGCCAAAGGGGTGGTTTTCATGCTGCTCGAGGACGAGGCAGGGGTCATAAACCTGGTTGTCCTTCCCCCTGCCTATCAGCGCCATCGCCTGATCATCCGCACCGCCTCCTTCCTGCGGGTTGCGGGGAAGCTCGAGCGGCGCGAGGGCGTGACCAACGTGGTCGCCGACAAGCTCGAGGCGCTGCTGACGCCGGACGCCCAGGCCGGCGAGGTGACGCCGCTGCGGCGGGACGAGGAGCCGGAGGCCGACCTGGCCGAGCTTGAGGCAGTGGCGCCCAGGGCGCATAGCTTCGGACGGCGGTGATCGGGTCCGCCGTCGGCGAAGGCCCTGCTCCCAGGCATGAAATGCAAGACTCCTTGCAGGTCCTGGGGTCCGTCCGAGGACGTTCCTAGATTGCCCGTCGCAGTGTTCCACCGGCGCACAGACGGCATGGCCCAGCGGCTCCTCGGTGGCGTGGATCTCGCAATGGATCTCGCCACCCTGGGCTCGTATGGTCTCCAGCCGATCTCAGCGGACGGGTCCTGTCGTGAGCACGCCGAGCACCGGCCGACCCTCCGGTGCTCGGCATGGGAGAGGCTTCCGGCGGCCCGCCGCGGCGCCTGTGGTCCCACCACCGCCCCGGCGGACTTCCGCGGCGCCGTCGCGCGCTTCTCGGCCGCCTGACGCTCGCTAGTAGATGCCGCCCCAGATCACCGGCTCGCGGTCTGAGACCTGGGTATCGTCGGCGGTCCGATGGGCGGGGAGCCCCTTGTCGCGCACGTTGCGGCAGCGCCCGGCGAGGTACTTGCCGCTGCGCGTGAGGTAGACGACCGTGGACGACTCGTTGTTGCGTTCGTTCCTCTCGTAGATCCCGTTGTCAGGGTCGGCCTCGTGTGCGAACGCATAACAGCCACGCTTCGGGATGTCGTTCAGCTCGATCCAGTTCTCGTGATAGGTGCTGGGGTAGACGTCGGACCAGCCGACCGAAGTACCGATGTGTTCGACCCGCTGGCCCTCCTCCTGGCTGCACGCTGGGTACACGCGGTGGTTGGGGGAGCGCGGCAGCCCCGGGTGGGAATGCTGGAGGTCCCGCAGGCAGTAGGTCTGCTTGGGGCCCACCTCGACCAGTTCCACCCGGTTGCCGTTCTTGTTCAGGCGGTGTAGCCGGAACGCGGCGGCCCGCTTGAACTTCCAGTAGCGCCCCTGGCCCGGGATGGACTTGAAGTAGAGGGTGGCCCCTGTTCTGCGCAGAAGCCGGCCCCCGCCCCGCCTATAGATCTTCTGCCTAGCCTTCATCGTCCGCGAGCCGCTGCGTCTGCCCACCAACTCCGCCGGACCCCTGCCGACGCTGTCGATCGAGTTGGCCGCCCGCAGGACAGGGATACCGTTGACGACCTCGCGGTTGAGCGCGAAGGGCTTGCGCATCCGCAGATCGGGGCAACGGAGCTTCCTGCGCGCGGTCACGCGGTCGAGGCAGGTGTTCTCGTCTCGTGGCCCCTTCTCCGTCGCAGCGTCGGGTCCCTCCTGGCCCCCCGCGGCACCGGTCAGCGCGATGCCGATAGCGGTGACGCCGGTGGCGACGACGGCTGCCAGCCTGCTGGAGCCCCTGCTCACAACGATATCTATACCTGATGCCCGGGTCGTAGAACGAGAAAGAGCCGCCCCGAGGGGCGGCTCTTTCTAAAGAACTGGCGGCGACCTACTCTCCCAGGGGGTTGCCCCCCAAGTACCATCGGCGCTGAAAGGCTTAACGGCTCTGTTCGGAATGGGAAGAGGTGTTTCCCTCTCGCTATTCGCCACCAAATTGGTGAGAGACCGCCAGCCTCGGCGAGCTTGAAAACTGCACGCCGGCCAAGAACAAAGTATCCGTCAAGACCTCGACCCATTAGTACCGGTCTGCTGCGTGCCTTACGGCACTTCCACAGCCGGCCTATCAACCTGGTGGTCTACCAGGGGTCTTACTCCCTCGAGGGGATGGGAGAGCTCATCTCGAGGTCGGCTTCCCGCTTAGATGCCTTCAGCGGTTATCCGATCCACACGTAGCTAACCAGCTATGCCCTTGGCAGGACAACTGATACACCAGAGGTGCGTTCATCCCGGTCCTCTCGTACTAAGGATGACTCCTCTCAACTCTCCAACGCCTACGGAAGATAGGGACCGAACTGTCTCACGACGTTCTGAACCCAGCTCGCGTGCCACTTTAATGGGCGAACAGCCCAACCCTTGGGACCTACTCCAGCCCCAGGATGTGACGAGCCGACATCGAGGTGCCAAACCGCTTCGTCGATGTGGACTCTTGGAAGCGATAAGCCTGTTATCCCCGGAGTACCTTTTATCCGTTGAGCGACGGCACTTCCACTTGTAACCGCCGGATCACTAAGCCCAACTTTCGTTCCTGCTCCACCCGTCGGTGTCGCAGTCAAGCTCCCTTATTGCCTTTACACTCTGCGCACGATTTCCAGCCGTGCTGAGGGAACCTTTGGGCGCCTCCGTTACATTTTAGGAGGCGACCGCCCCAGTCAAACTGCCCACCTGACACTGTCTCCAGCCCGGATTACGGAGCTGAGTTAGAAGTCCAGAACACCAAGGGTGGTATCTCAAGGGTGGCTCCCCGACGGCCGAAGCCATCGGTTCGCAGCCTCCCACCTATCCTGAGCGAGATATCCCGAACTCCAATATCAAGTTGCAGTAAAGGTTCACGGGGTCTTTCCGTCTTTCCGCAGGTAGTCGGTATCTTCACCGACACTCTAATTTCACCGAGCCTCTCGTTGAGACAGCGTCCAACTCGTTGCGCCATTCGTGCAGGTCGGAACTTACCCGACAAGGAATTTCGCTACCTTAGGACCGTTATAGTTACGGCCGCCGTTTACCGGGGCTTAGCTTCAGTGCTTTGCGCCGAAGCGCTAACACATCCGCGTAACCTTCCGGCACCGGGCAGGCGTCAGCCCCTATACATCGTCTTTCGACTTAGCAGAGGCCTGTGTTTTTGGTAAACAGTCGGTTGGACCTATTCACTGCGGCCCCCTCGAGCTCCCTCCGTACGGAGTTCACTCTACCGGGGCGTCCCTTCTCCCGAAGTTACGGGACGATTTTGCCGAGTTCCTTAACGAGAGTTCGCTCGCTCACCTTAGTATTCTCTACCTGTCCACCTGTGTTGGTTCTCGGTACGGGCACGAGCGTCCTGCCTAGAGGATTTTCTTGGAGGCATAGCTACGCGGACTCGCCGGCGGTCAAGCCAGCTGGCATCGCACCTCGCGTTAACGCCCCTGCGGATTTGCCTACAGGGACTGGCTACGTGCTTGCCCCAGGACGACCATCGCCTGGGTTCCGTTTGCTGTCCTCGTCACCTCATCGGTCATAGCGGACGCGACGTGGTACGGGAATATCAACCCGTTGGCCATCGGCTACGCCTTTCGGCCTCGCCTTAGGTCCCGACTAACCCTGAGCAGACGAACTTTACTCAGGAAACCTTGGACAATCGGTGGCGGGGATTCTCACCCCGCTTGCGTTACTCATGCCGGCATTCTCACTTCCTGCTGCTCCACGACGGCTCACGCCATCGCTTCAAGCCACAGGAACGCTCTCCTACCGCTCACGCGATCCGCAGATCACGCAAGCCCGCAGCTTCGGAGACGAGCTTTAGCCCCGTTGAATTATCCGCGCCCGAACACTTGACCAGTGAGCTGTTACGCACTCTTTCAAGGGTGGCTGCTTCTAAGCCAACCTCTTGGTTGTCTCGGCATTCGGACATCGTTTCCCACTTAGCTCGTACTTAGGGTCCTTAGCTGGCGGTCTGGGTTGTTCCCCTCTCGCGTACGAAGATTATCCCCCGCACACTGACTCCCGAGGTGAACGTAACGGTCTTCGGAGTTTGCCTGAAGTCGGTAACCTGGTAGGGCCCCTAGTCCAAGCAGTGCTCTACGGCCGATACGTACATATCTCGAGGCTATACCTAAATATATTTCGGAGAGAACCAGATATCTCTGGGCTTGATTAGCCTTTCACTCCTATCCACAGGTCATCCGCCCACTTTTCAACGTAGGTCGGTTCGGTCCTCCACGAGGTCTTACCCTCGCTTCAACCTGCCCATGGATAGCTCGCCCAGTTTCGGGTCTAGCGCCGGTGACTGTGTCGCCCTGTTCGGACTCGCTTTCGCTGCGGCTCCGCTCATCGCTTAACCTCGCCACCGACGACTAACTCGCCGGCCCGTTATGCAAAAAGTACGCCGTCACACCCGAAGGTGCTCCGACCACTTGTAGGCACGTGGTTTCAGGTACTATTTCACTCCCCTTCTGGGGTGCTTTTCACCTTTCCCTCACGGTACTAGTTCACTATCGGTCACCAGGGAGTACTTAGCCTTGGGGGGTGGTCCCCCCGGGTTCAGACCGCGTTTCACGGCAGCGGTCCTACTCAGGATCCCTACTCAGCAGATCGGTGCTCTTTCACCTACGGGGCGATTGCCCTCTATGGCGCGAGGTTCCACTCGACTTCGGCTAAAGCCCGACTTTGTAACTGCTGCCAGGTCAGACACGACCTGGATGTAGAGCCCTACAACCCCCGACAAGCAACGCGTGTCCGCTTGCACTTGTCGGGTTTGGGCTGGTCCCCTTTCGCTCGCCACTACTAAGGGAGTCTCGGTTGATTTCCTTTCCTCGGGTTACTGAGATGTTTCAGTTCTCCCGCTTGTCTTCCTGCGACTATGTATTCACCGCAGAATGACGCCGCATTACCGGCGCCGGGTTTCCCCATTCGGAGATCCGCGGGTCAAAGGCTGTTCAGCGCCTCACCGCGGCTTATCGCAGCCGTCCACGTCCTTCTTCGACTCCTGGTGCCAAGGCATTCACCATGTGCCCTTATTCTCTTGACGGTGAGCTCCACCCACATCCCGTACTACTGGAATGCGGAGTGGGGCGATACCTTGTTATTGGCCTTTGTGCAGTTTTCAAGCTCCGCCGAGGCCGGCACGCGGGGTTGTCCCGCGAGCGGTCTCTCAAAACTGAGCAGCGTGCGAAGCGCCGGCACGAGCACGAGGCTCGAGCGCCGCTTCGATCAGGTCCGGTCGACATCTAGGAATGCTCGCGGGGGCGCCCGGTATGGGCGCTCCCATTGCATTTCTCCCTAGAAAGGAGGTGATCCAGCCGCAGCTTCCGCTACGGCTACCTTGTTACGACTTCACCCCAATCACGGGCCCCACCTTCGACGGCTGCCTCCCAGAGGGTTAGCTCACCGGCTTCGGGTGTTGCTCGCTTTCGTGGTGTGACGGGCGGTGTGTACAAGGCCCGGGAACGTATTCACCGCGACGTTGCTGATTCGCGATTACTAGCAACTCCAACTTCATGGAGGCGAGTTTCAGCCTCCAATCCGAACCAAGACGCACTTTCTGGGATTTGCTCCACCTCACGGTATTGCTTCCCTCTGTATGCGCCAATGTAGCACGTGTGTAGCCCTGGATATAAGGGGCATGAGGACTTGACGTCATCCCCACCTTCCTCCGGTTTGTCACCGGCAGTCTCCCATGAGTCCCCAACTAAATGCTGGCAACATAGGACAGGGGTTGCGCTCGTTGCGGGACTTAACCCAACATCTCACGACACGAGCTGACGACAGCCATGCACCACCTGTGATGGTGTCCCGAAGGAAAAGTGTGTTTCCACACCGGTCACCAACATGTCAAACCCAGGTAAGGTTCTTCGCGTTGCGTCGAATTAAACCACATGCTCCGCTGCTTGTGCGGGCCCCCGTCAATTCCTTTGAGTTTTAGCCTTGCGGCCGTACTCCCCAGGCGGGGCATTTAATGCGTTAGCGACGGCACGGGAGGAGTCGACACCTCCCACACCTAATGCCCATCGTTTACGGCGTGGACTACCAGGGTATCTAATCCTGTTCGCTCCCCACGCTTTCGCGCCTTAGCGTCAGTACCGTCCCAGCGAGCTGCCTTCGCTATGGGTGTTCCTCCTGATATCTGCGCATTCCACCGCTACACCAGGAATTCCACTCGCCTCTTCCGGACTCTAGCCCGGCAGTATCCACCCGCATTCCAAGGTTGAGCCTTGGACTTTCAGAGCGGACTTACCGGGCCGCCTACGCGCGCTTTACGCCCAATGATTCCGGACAACGCTTGCCCCCTACGTATTACCGCGGCTGCTGGCACGTAGTTAGCCGGGGCTTCTTCTGGAGGTACCGTCAGTGCGATCGGCTATTCACCGTCACACCTTCGTCCCTCCTGAAAGGGGTTTACAACCCGAAGGCCTTCTTCCCCCACGCGGCGTTGCTGCGTCACGCTTTCGCGCATTGCGCAAGATTCCCCACTGCTGCCTCCCGTAGGAGTCTGGGCCGTGTCTCAGTCCCAGTGTGGCTGATCGTCCTCTCAGACCAGCTACCCATCGTTGCCTTGGTGAGCCGTTACCTCACCAACTAGCTAATGGGCCGCGAGCCCCTCCCGAAGCGGAGGCCGAAGCTTCCTTTTCCCGCTGGACTTAACGTCCAGAGGATTCATTCGGTATTAGCCCGAGTTTCCTCGGGTTGTCCCAATCTTCGGGGCAGGTTACTCACGTGTTACTCACCCGTTCGCGGCTTTGCTCCAGGGCAAGCCCTGGTTCGTCGCTCCACTTGCATGTGTTAGGCACGCCGCCAGCGTTCGTCCTGAGCCAGGATCAAACTCTCCATGAAAAGTGACAAAAGTCACGGTCGGCCACTCAACGTGTGGGTGACCGGAGAGCTGTCATGCCTGACTTGCTTTGCTCGCCAAGTACACAGGATGGCGAGCGACATGACGAGGTACTTCGCCCACCGCCGGCCGCAAAGAAGGCGCCGGAAGTGGGTCGGACCTGTCGTTGGCCACGACCGCTGGCGGTCGTGGCCTACGCGCTGCTCAGTTTTCAAAGACCGCGACGAGCGAGGAGAAGGGCTTCCTCTCCAGGCTCGGTCCGCCTCGAAGGCGACCAACAAGTATAGCTAGGCGTCGACCAGGCGTGCAAAACGGCGCTTGCCCACCTGGAGGATGCGTCCCGCGAGCTCGGTCGCCTGGATGTCCAGGGTAGCGGCCGCGAGCGCCTGACCGTCGAGCTTCACGCCCCCCTGGGCCATGAGCCGCCGGGCCTCCCCCCGGGAGACCCCGAAGGCGTCGGCGATCAGCGCGGGCATATGGACCAGGCCGTCGGCGCCGGGCCGGAGCGCTGACTGTGGCATGTCGTCTGGCGCCTCACCGCGCACGTGCACCTGGTCGAAGTGAGCCTCGGCGCCGGCGCCCGCCCCGTCGCCGTGGAAGCGGTCCACGAGCCTGCGCCCCAGCTCGCGCTTGGCCTCCACCGCGGGGCGGCTCCGGTCGAGGGCCTCGCCGAGCAGCAGCAGGTAGTACTGGTCCATCGCGCTGTCCGGAACGCTCATCAGCTTCCCGAACATCTCCTCCGGCGGGTCGGTGACGCCGACGTAGTTGCCGAGCGACTTCGACATCCGCCGCACGCCGTCGGTGCCGGGGAGGATCGGCATGGTCACGACCGACTGCGCCGGCTCGCCGAACGACTGCTGAACGTCACGGCCGAACAGGAGGTTGAACTTCTGGTCGGTGCCCCCCAGCTCGACGTCGGACCCGACCGCGACCGAGTCGTAGCCCTGAAGCACCGGGTAGAGCAGCTCCAGGCCCGAGATGGGCTCTGCGGCGGCCATGCGCTTCGTGAAGTCGTCGCGTTCGAGCAGGCGGGCGACCGTGAAGCGCCGCATGAGGCCAAAGAGCTCCTCACTCGACATCGCCAGCCACTCCCCGTTGAACCGAACGTCCGTGCGCTCGCGGTCGAGCACCTTGAACGCCTGCTCCTGAAAGGTCTTGGCGTTCTGCTCGATCTGCTCGCTCGTCAGGACCGGGCGCTCCGAGGAGCGCCCGCTGGGATCTCCCACCCGTGCGGTGATGTCGCCGATGATCAGCACCGCCTGATGGCCCGCGTCCTGGAAGGCGCGCAGCTTCTGGAGCTGCACGCAGTGGCCGAGGTGGATGTCGGGCGCGGTCGGGTCGATTCCCAGCTTCACCCGCAGCGGGCGGCCCTCTCCGAGCTGCTCGGCGAGCCGGCCCTCGGGCAGGGCCTCCACCGCGCCGACCAGAAGCGCGTTTGCGGCTGCGTCGCCGTCAACGAGGGTCATGGCACCATGCTATGGGCCGGTCCGGAAGCGAGGCAGGCGCGATGCCTCGTGTCGGGCGTCACCAGGCGCTGAGCAAAGTGTTAGCGATTGCTAGCCTCGGTGACCTTCCTCATGGCGCGGTTGCGCAGACGAAAACGGGGCGAGTCGAGCAGCGCGGCCACGAACGGCGAGCCGCGCGTGCAGCCGCTTGCCACGAACGGCGAGGCGGCGAAGCCGCGCATGAAGAAGCTGCGGATGGCGATCGTCCTCGCCGGGCTCGCGTTCCTCGCCGTCATCTCCTGGGTGTTCGGGATCATGATGGCGGTCGCGCAGGACCTGCCCGCGCTCGAGAGCCGGGCTCAGTACGACGCCGCTCAGAACTCGGTGGTCCAGGATGTGACCGGGAAGAAGCTGGCGACCCTCACCAACAACGACGGCCGGATCATCGTCGAGTCCGAGCAGATCGCCTCCACGATGAAGGAGGCGGTCGTCGCGATCGAGGACGAGCGGTTCTACGAGCACCGGGGCGTCGACTTCCAGGGCATCGCGCGCGCCCTCTATCAGGACGTGCTCTCAGGCTCGGCGCAGCAGGGAGGGTCCACCATCACCCAGCAGTTCGTCAAGAACGCATTGGCCGCGCAGGACAGCAGGACCATCCTTCAGAAGCTTCGCGAGGCCGCGCTGGCCTACCAGTTGGAGCGGAACTGGAACAAGGACAAGATTCTCACCGAGTACCTCAACTCCATCTACTTCGGCGAGGGCGCGTACGGCATCGAGGCGGCGGCGAAGACCTACTTCGGGTCCGAGCACCCCAACTGCGGGGAGGACCTCGAGGACGAGCCGGAGAACGCGTGCGCCTCCTCACTCTTGCCGTGGGAGTCGGCGATGCTGGCGGCGATCATCTCCTCCCCCAGCGCGTACTCACCGCGGGCGAACCCGCAGGACGCCGCCGAGCGCCGCAACCTGGTGCTAGGGAAGATGGCCGACCAGGGGTTCGTCGCGGAGGAGAGCCTCCAGCAGTACCAGGAGGAGCAGATCCCCGTGCCGTCGGAGGTCGTTCCGCCCGCGGAGGAGTCCGCGGCCCCCTACTTCACCTCGTGGCTGCGCCAGCAGCTCGTTGACCAGTACGGCGCCGGTGAGGCTTTCGCGGGGGGCCTGACGGTCCGCTCGACGCTCGACCTCGACTTCCAGCGCGAGGTGGAGGGCATCGCCGCGAGCCGCCTCGCGGGGATCGAGCCGACGGCATCCATCGTCGTCCTGGACAACGCCAACGCGGGCGTCCGCGCCATGGTCGGCGGCAACAACTACGACAAGGAGCCGTTCAACCTGGCCACCAACGGCCAGCGGCAGCCGGGGTCCTCGTTCAAGCCGTTCACCCTGGTCACCGCCCTCGAGCAGGGGCGCTCACCGGATGAGGTCTTCGCCTCCGCCCCGCAGCGGATCCCCTTCAAGGTCAAGGAGAAGAGGAAGGGTGGTGGCTACAAGAAGCCGGTCCCGGATCTGTTCGAGCCGGCGAACTACGACGACAGCTATCTCGGCTCGGCGTCGCTGGCGTCCGCAACGACGTACTCGGACAACTCGGTCTACGCGCAGGTCGGAACCCAGGTCGGCCCCGACAACGTCGCCGAGACGGCGACCAAGCTCGGCGTGGAGACGGACATCTCGACCGACTCCGAGTACTCGATCGCCGACGGGCCCTATGAGCCGTACAACCCCGGCCTCATCCTCGGAGGGCTCGAGGTCGGCGTGACCCCGCTCGAGATGGCCCACGCGTTCAGCAGCCTCGCGAACGACGGCCGGCGCGTCTCCGGCACACTCGCCGCGGGCGATGGCGGCCCGCTCGGGATCGAGGACGTCAAGGGTCCCGACGACGGGGATGACGAGTTCGCCAAGACGGTGGACGGCACGAACGGGCAGAACAAGGTCCTCTACGACCAGGTCGTCGCGCCCGAGGCGGCGACCACGGCCACCGGGATCCTCGAGACCGTCGTGACCTCGGGCACCGGCGAGAACGCTGCCACCGGCGAGCCGACGTGGGGCAAGACCGGCACGACCGACGACAACGGCGACGCCTGGTTCGTGGGTGCGACCGACGAGATCACCGTCGCCGTCTGGGTGGGTCACGCCGACTCGGTCACCCCGATGACAACCGAGTTCGCCGGCCAGCCGGTCGACGGTGGCACCTTTCCCGCGCTGATCTTCCACGACGTCGTGTTGGCCTGGGAGGAGCTCCAGGCATCGCGCAAGGCAGCGGACAAGGCGGCCAAGGCGGCGGACGCAGCCGAGGAGTACGTTCCGCCTCCGACCACGCCTGCGGCGCCCGTGGCACCGCCGGTTGAGGAGGCGCCGGTAGTCCCCGAGGAGGAGCCTGTCGCCCCCGAAGAGCCCGCGCCGGATCCTGCCGCGGTGCCCGCCGAGGGTGGCGTCGAGGGCAAAAGCCCCCGTGGGCGTCGCTCGCCCTCGAGCGACTAGATCAAACCAGCCGGCGGCCTCGATAGGCAGTCGCTGGCGGCAGCGCAGAAGCGCCACGGCCGCTCCACCGCCTTCGTGATCCCGATCCTGGGTCCGGCGATCACCTCGGGCCGGGTGACCCCGGGCGATCGGTCGCGGATCTCAAACGGTGCGGCGCCGAGCTCGGACCCGTTGTCCTGCAGGCCGATACCGAGTGCCTGGCAGAGCTTGCCCGGTCCCGAGCAGAGCGATTCGCGGCGCTGCAGCCCCCGTCGGCGCGCCATCTCGTCCAGCCCCCACCGGGGCTCGAGCGCCCGGATCAGCACCGCCGCTGCATCACCCTCAGGCTCGGCGACGAAGTTGAGCAGGCTGTGGATGCCGTAGGAGAGGTAGACGTACGCCCGCCCGGGCGGGCCGAAGAGGACCTCCGTGCGAGGGGTGCGCCCGACGTAGGCGTGGCACGCCGGGTCGTCGCGCTCGTAGCTCTCGGTCTCGACGATCGCCCCACCCACCCCGCGGAACCGCAGCGAGCAGCCGATGAGATCCTTGGCCACCTCGTGCACCGAGCGCTCGTAGAAGGCGCGGCCCAGGAGCTCGCCTGCGCTCGAAGCCGTCGGGCTCACGGGGTCCGGAGGGAGCGGAGCGTCTCGCGCGCCGCCGCGAGTTGCTCGGCGACGCGCTCCGAGGAGGTTCCGCCCGCCGCTCGCTTCGACTCCAGCGCCGAGCTCAGCGACAGCACGTCGTAGTACTCGTCGTCCAGTAGATCGGAATGCACCGCGAGGTCGTCACGGCTGAGCTCGGAGAGGGAGAACCCCCGCTCGAGGGCATCGCGCACAAGTCCCCCGACCACACCGTGCGCCTGGCGGAACGGCATCCCCTTGCGCACGAGCAGGTCCGCCACCTCGGTCGCCGCGAGCAGCTCGTCACCGGCCGCCGAGGAGAGGCGGTCACGGTCGAATCGGATCCCGGCCAGCATTCCGTCGGCCGACCGCAACGCGACCTCGAGGTTGTCGACGGCGTCGAACAGGGCCTCCTTGTCCTCCTGGAGGTCCTTCGAGTAGGCGAGCGGCAGCGCATGGAGCACGCCCGCGAGGGTGGTGAAGCCGCCCACGATCCGCGGCGCCTTGGCGCGCAAGAGCTCGGCGGCGTCGGGGTTCTTCTTCTGGGGCATCAGGCTGGAGCCGGACGAGAACTCGTCGGCGGGCTCGCAGAAGCCGAATTCCTGGCTCGACCACAGCACCACCTCCGCGCCCAGCCGGGAGAGATGGGTGGCGCAGATCGATGCCGCTGACAGGTACTCCAGGCCGAAGTCCCGGCTGGCGACCGCATCGATGGAGTTGGGCGATGGGCGATCAAAGCCCAGTCGGGCGGCGGTCGCTGCACGATCCACATCGAAGCCGCTGCCAGCCAGCGCCCCCGAGCCCAGGGGCATCTCCCCGGCCCCGGCGTGCGCCGCCTCGAACCGGATGGCGTCGCGGCGCAGCATCCAGAAATAGGCGAGCAGGTGGTGGGCCAGGTAGACCGGCTGGGCGCGTTGCAGGTGGGTGTAGCCCGGCATCGCCCAGTCCTTGTGCTCCTCGGCCAGGCCAAGCAGGCGCCCCATGAGCGCCGCGACCAGCTCCACGGCGCCGAGCGAGCGTTCGCGGACGTAGAGGGCGAGGTCCGTCGCGACCTGGTCGTTTCGCGACCGGCCGGTGTGCAGCTTGCCCCCGACGTCCCCGACCAGTTCGGTCAGCCGGCGCTCGACCGCCATGTGGATGTCCTCGTCGTCCGGGTGAAACGCGAACTCCCCGCGCTCGAGTTCCGCGGCAACCTGGTCGAGTCCCTCGAGAAGGGCGTCCATTTCCTCGTCACCCAGAACGCCCACGCCCCGCAGCGCCTCGACGTGGGCCTTGGAGCCGGCGATGTCCTGTGGCCAGAGCCGCCGGTCGAACTCGATCGACGAGTTCAGCGCCTTAAACAGCTCGTCCTGGGGCTTGCGAAGGCGCGCCATCAGGTCCAGTCTCCCTGCAGGGCCTCCTCGAGCGCCTCGCAGCAGCGTTCGATCTGGGCGTCGGAGATGTCGGGGAAAAAAGGCAGGGCGAGCAGTCTCTCGGAGGCTTCCTCAGCGACGGGCAGCTCGCCCGGCGTGTGGCCGAAGCGCTCGCGGTATGGCGCCAGGAGATGAATGCAGGGCATGTACGCCTTGGCCCCCACCCCGCGCTGGCTGAGATCGGCGACGACGGCCTCCCGGTCGGCGTCCCTCGGTAGGCGCACTGCGTAGACGAACCAGCTCCGCCGCTCCTCTCCGCGGTCTGCGCATGGCAGGACTAGGCCTGCCGGGTCGCCGTCTCCGGCTGGGAGACCGCCCGCCTGGCCGAGTCGCTCGGTGTAGGCGGCGGCGGCCCGGGCGCGGCCGGCGAGAAGGTCGTCGGCTCGCTCCAGCTGGGCAATGCCCAGCGCGGCCTGGAGCTCGCTCAGGCGATAGTTGAAGCCGATCCGCTCGTGATCGACCCAGTCCATGTCCGGCACCCGGCCCTGGTTGCGCTCGCTGCGCAGGCGCGAGGCGGCGTCGGCGTCGGCGGGAATGACCATCCCGCCTTCTCCGGTCGTGAGCTGCTTGTTCGCGTAGAACGCGAACACGGACGTGATGCCGCGTGCTCCCACCTTGGTTCCGGCCGAGTCCACCGCCCCCAGCGCCTCGCACGCGTCCTCCAGTAGGCCGAGGCCCGAGCTGCCCGCGACCTCTTCGAGGGCCGGCAGGTCCGCGGGGTAGCCCAGAATGTCGATCGGCAGGATCCCCGCGGTCGCCTCACCCACAGCGGTCTCCACGGCGTCGGGGTCCAGGTTGAGCGTCACGGGGTCCACGTCGCAGAAGGCGGGCGTGGCCCCCTCGTAGAGCAGGCAGTTGGCCGACGCGACGAAAGAGAAGGGCGAGGTGATGACCTCGTCGCCGGGCCCCCACCCCATCCCCCGCACGCCGAGGTGCAGCCCCGCCGTCCCCGAGGAGACCGCGACCGCCTCGGCGACGCCGAGGAAGTCCGCGAAGTCCCGCTCGAAGCGATCCTGCATGGGCCCGAGCGATAGCCGCCCGGAGCGCAGCACCTCGAGCACCATCTCCTCCTCCCGTCGGCCGAGGACGGGCTTGGCGAGCGGGATCTGCTCGAGCTCCGTCATCTCTCCACGGGGGCGTGCTTGG
The DNA here is from genome assembly GCA_963807385.1 of uncultured Solirubrobacterales bacterium. Taxonomy (GTDB): domain Bacteria; phylum Actinomycetota; class Thermoleophilia; order Solirubrobacterales; family 70-9; genus JBDTSW01. The sequence goes on along the minus strand of CAWEBQ010000002.1, from coordinate 527,626 downwards.
GCTGGAACGCGTACTCCAGCGACTCCACCAGCGCCTCCCACGATGCCTCGATGATGTTCTCGGAGACGCCGATCGTCCCCCACTCGGCGTGCCCGTCGGAGGAGTCGAGGAGAACGCGCGTCACGGCCCCGGTCCCGAGGTCCTCGTCGAGGATCCGCACCTTGTAGTTCACGAGGTCGATATCGGCGAGGTGCGGGTGGAGCTCGGTAATCGCCAGGCGCAGCGCTTTGTCGAGCGCGTTGACCGGGCCGTTGCCCTCCGCCGTGCGGACGAGGCGGTTGGAGCCGACCCAGACCTTGATGGTCGCCTCGGTCTCGACGCGGCCGTCGGCCCGCTTCTCCGTGATCACTCTGAAGCTCTCCAGCTTGAACAGCGGCTGGTAGTCGCCGGACTCGCGTCGCAGCATCAACTCGAAGGAGGCGTCGGCCGCCTCGTAGTGGTAGCCGCGGTGCTCGCGCTCCTTCACGTGCTCGACGGCGCGCTTGGCCGCGTCGGCGTCGAGCTCGATGCCGGCCCTATCGGCACGGGAGAGGACGGATCCCCTGCCGGAGAGCTCGGAGATCAGCACGTCGCGGCTGTTGCCCACCAGCTCGGGGTCGAGATGCTCGAAGGTGCGCGCGTCGGCCTGGATGCCGGCGACGTGCAGCCCGCCCTTGTGGGCGAAGGCGTTGCGCCCGACGTAGGCCTGGTCAGGGTTCGGGGAGAGGTTGCAGATCTCGTCAACGAAGTGAGCGGTCTCGGTGAGCAGCCGCATCCGGTCCGGCGGCACGCACTCGAAGCCGAGCTTGAGCTGGAGCGCCGGCAGGATCGAGACGAGGTTCGCGTTGCCGCACCGCTCGCCCACCCCGTTGATCGTGCCCTGGACCATGCGCGCGCCTGCCTCGACGGCCGCGAGCGAGTTCGCGACGCCGCACTCGGCGTCGTTGTGGGTATGGATGCCGACCTCCGCCCGCTCCCCGAGCTCGGCGACAACCGATGCGGTCGCCGCCGCTACCTCGCCCGGCAGCGAGGCGCCGTTCGTGTCGCACAGCGTGACGTTCTCAGCCCCGCCGGTGACCGCGGCCCGCAGGCACTCCATCGCGTATCCGGAGTCGTCGCGCCACGCGTCGAAGAAGTGCTCGGCGTCGTAGATGACCCGCTTGCCCGTGCGCCCTGCAGAAGGCGACCGAGTCGATGATCATCGCCACGTTCTCCGAGCGCGAGACCCGCGTCACCTTCTCCAGGTGAAGGCCCCAGGTCTTGCCGACCAGGGTGCAGACGGGCGCGAAGCTCCCGGTCAGCACGCGGAGCGCCTCGTCCTCCTCGGCGGCGATGCCGCGGCGCCTGGTCATGCCGAAGGCGCAGATCGAGGCGTCCTCGAGCTCGACGTCCGCGAGCAGCCCGAAGAGCTCCTCCTCCTTGGGGTTGGAGCTGGGGAACCCGGCCTCGATGAAGTGGATGCCGAGGCGGTCGAGTGCGCGCACCACGCGCACCTTCTCCGCTGCCGAAAGCGACATGCCCTGGCCCTGCATGCCGTCGCGGAGGGTTGTGTCGTAGAGGTGGACCGAAGTCACTGGTTCGATGCCTTTCAGTTCGAGGATGGAGCGAGGGTGAGCGCGGCTTTCGGGCCGCGCGGCCACGGGGCAGCTAGGCCGCCGCGGCGTCCCTAATTCGCTCGATCGCCTCGAACAGGTGAGACATCAGGAGGTGACTTTACTCGGAACCTCGACGAAGTCCAGCCATTCCGAGTACTCCTGAGCGCGCCCGTGCAGGGCGTCCTCGTACTTCGCCTGGATCGCCGTGGTTATCTCGCCCGGCCGGCCGATCTCGTGATCGTCCACCTCGCGAACCGGGACCAGCTCGGCGGCGGTGCCGACGAGGAAGATCTCGTCGGCGAGGTAGAGCTCGGAGCGGGCCATGTCGCGCTCGAACACCTCGTAACCGAGGTCGCCGGCGATCTCGATCACCGACTTGCGCGTGATCCCGTCGAGGATCGAGGCGATGTGCCGCGGCGTGGTGATCCTGCCTTCGCCGATCACGAAGACGTTCTCGCCGGAGCCCTCGCAGACGAAGCCGCTTCGTCGAGCAGGATCGCCTCGTCGTAACCGGCGCTTGGCGCTCTCGGTCTTGGCGAGGATCGAGTTCAGGTACTGGCCGGAGGCCTTGGCGTGCGGGATCAGGCCCGCCGGCGAGATCCGCCGCCACGAGGAGACCTTGGCGCGGATGCCGTTGCGCTTGCCCTCGTCGCCCAGGTAGGCGCCCCACGGCCAGACGGCGATCATCACCTCGACGGGTGCGTCTTGGGCGTACAGCCCCATTTCTCCGTAGCCGCGGAAGGCGAGCGGCCTGATGTAGCACGAGCTCAGCTCGTTGCGGCGGATCAGCTCGTGCGTCGCCTCGCGGATCTCATCCTTCGAGTGCTCGAGCGGCAGGTAGTAGAGCTCGGCCGACATCGCCAGCCGGTCCAGGTGCTCTCCGTGGCGGAAGATGGCCGGCCCGCGGTCGGTCTCGTAGCAGCGGATGCCCTCGAAGACGCCGGTGCCGTAGTGGAGCCCGTGGCTGAGCACGTGGACCCTGGCGTCGTCCCAGGCGACGAACTCGCCATTCATCCAGATCCACTCAGACTTCTCCACGGCTTCCTCTCGCGTTCGCCTTCAGTGAGTGAAAGTATGCCCTAGCTGTCCAGCGCCGCGAGCACGGCGGCCGTCATCTCCTCGGTTCCAACCTCCACCTGCTCGGGCGTGTCGGGCGGGGTCGCCCGGGGCATCTCGTCCCAGGCGAGGTCCGGGGTCCGCAGGCCCTGGCCTAGCGCTGCGTCCACGGCGTCGGTGAGGGCGGTCGCCTCCTCGTCGAGGCCGAGGCCGTCACGCAGCAGCATCGCGGTCGAGAGGAAGGTCGCGAGCGGGTTCGCGATGCCCTTGCCCGCGATGTCCGGCGCCGAGCCGTGCACCGGCTCGAACACGCCGGGTCCGCCGTCGCCGAGGCTCGCGGAGGGCAGCATCCCGAGCGAGCCGGTGAGCATCGAGGCCTCGTCGCTCAGGATGTCGCCGAACATGTTCTCGGTGAGGATCACGTCGAAGCTCGGCCGGGTTCGCGACGAGCTGCATCGCGGCGTTGTCGACCAGCATGTGCTCGAGCGTGACGCCGTCGCGGCCCTCGGCCATGCGGGTCACGGTCTCGCGCCAGAGCCGTCGAGGTCTCGAGGACGTTCGCCTTGTCCACGGACGTGAGCCTCCCCCGGCGCCTCGCGGCGGCCTCGAACCCGACCTCCGCGATGCGCTCGATCTCCTCGACCGAGTAGACGCAGGTGTCGTGGGCCGTGTCGCCGTCGCGCCCCCGGTCGCCGAAGTAGATCCCGCCGGTCAGCTCGCGGACCACCAGGAGGTCGGTGCCCTGGATGCGGTCGGCGCGCAGCGGACTCGCGTCGACCAGCGCCGGGCTGGGCTTGACGGGGCGGAGGTTCGCGAACAGGCCCAGGCCCTTGCGCAGGCCCAGAAGGCCCTGCTCCGGGCGAGGTGCGCCGGGATCGGTCGTCTCCCACTTCGGTCCGCCAACGGCGCCCAGCAGCACGGCGTCGGATTCGCGGCAGGCATCGAGCACGGCGTCGGTGAGCGCGGCCCCGTGCGCGTCGATCGAGGCGCCCCCGATCAGGTGCTCGGCGAACTCGAACCCGCCGAGCGCCTCGAGCACTCGGCGCGCCGCGGCGACGACCTCGGTCCCGATCCCGTCGCCCGGGAGGAGGACAACGCGGTGCGTGCTCAAGCCGGCCTCCCGGCGGAGATGTTCAGGCGTACGTACTCGAGGCGGAGCGGGCGGAGCATCGAGCCGAGGACGGTGTCGATGAACTCCTCCTGTAGCTCGTCAGGCAGCCGGGCGAGATGCGGGTTGAGCCCGACGGAGCGGACGTAATCGCGAGGCTCGGGCGGCTCGACCGTGCGGCTGCTCGAGCCAGACCCGGTCGACGGTGAGCCCGGCCCGCTCGAGTCGCACCTCGGTGTCGCCGACCGAGGCGAAGTTCCAGGGCTGGGTCATCCCGCGGAAGTAGGCGGCGAAGCGCTCGTCGCCCATCGCGGACTCGACGCCTCGCTTCCACTCCGCGACGTTGCCCTCGCCGCCGCACTGGGCCTCGAACCGTCCGCCCGGGCGCAGCGCGGCGCGGATCCGGCCGAAGAGCCGGTCGTGGTCGGAGATCCAGTGGAAGGTCGCGTTCGAGAACACGGCATCGACCGCCTCGTCGAGGTCGAGGTCGACCAGGTTCTGGACCCGCAGCTCCACCCGGTCGCCGAACTCCTCGAGGTTGGCGCGGGCCTCCTCGATCATCGACGGCGCGGCATCGACGCCGATCACGCGGCCGTCCGGGAGTTGCTCGAGAAGCAGGCGCGTGACCCGGCCCGAGCCACAGCCGGCGTCCAGCACCGTCTCCTCGCCCTTCAGCTCGAGCCGGGCAAGGACCTCCCTGCCCCACTCCTCCTGATTGTCGGCGACGCGGTGGTAGGTCGCGGCGTCCCAGTCGACCGGCTCGCTCATAGGGCCACGGTAGACGGCCCGAAGTCGGCCTTGCCGGCCTCCTCGAAGGCGGTGATCGCCGCCTCGTCCTTGAGGGTCACCGCGATGTCGTCGAGCCCCTCCATCATCCGGCGCTTGACCTCGCCGTCGAGCTCGAAGTTGAAGGCGCCCGCCGTGCACGTGACGGTCTGCCCGTCGACGTCGATCCGCGCCTCCCCCGCCTCGGCCACCGCGCGGCACCCCTCCTCGGTGAGGATCACCGGCAGGAAGCCGTTCTTGGTGCAGTTGCCGTAGAAGATGTCCGAGAGCGACGGGGCGATCACCGCGTCGAACCCGAACTGCTTGAGCGCCCACACGGCGTGCTCGCGCGAGGACCCGCTGCCGAAGTTCCTGCCTGTCACGAGGATCGGATTGGGCTCGAGCTCGATCTCGCCGTCGCGCAGCCAGTCGTAGAACAGGAACTCGCCGAACCCGGTGCGCTCGATGCGCTTGAGGAACTGCTTGGGAATGATCTGATCGGTGTCGACGTCGGCGCGGTCCATCACCGAAACCTTCCCCTCGATCACGTCGATGGGCTCCATCAGGCGTAGCCCCTGATGTCGACGAAATGGCCCTCGATCGCCGCGGCCGCGGCCATCCGCGGCGAGACCAGGTGGGTGCGCCCACCCTTGCCCTGGCGCCCCTCGAAGTTGCGGTTGGACGTCGATGCGCAGCGCTCGCCCTCGCTGAGGATGTCCGGGTTCATGCCCAGGCACATCGAACAGCCGGCGGAGCGCCAGTCGAAGCCCGCTGCGCGGAAGACCTCGTCGAGCCCCTCGGACTCGGCCTGCTCCTTCACCTTCGCCGATCCGGGCACGACCATCGCGTTCACGGTGGCGGCCACCTTCCGGCCCTCCACGACCGCCGCCGCCTCGCGGAGGTCCTGGACGCGGGAGTTGGTGCACGAGCCGATGAACACCCGATCCAGAGCGATCTCCTGGATCGGGGTTTTGGGGTCCAGATTCATGTAGCGAAGGGCGCGTTCCTCGACCTCGTCGCGCGGCTCGGGCACCTCGTCCGTGACCTGAACCACCTGCCCCGGGTTCGTGCCCCACGTGACCATCGGCGCGATCGCGGACGCGTCGACATCGACCTGGGCATCGAACAAGGCGCCTTCGTCGGTCGGGAGCTCGCGCCACCGCGCCACCGCGGCGTCGAAGTTCTGCGGAGCCCCCGGTCGGCCCGCGATCCACTGGTAGGTCGTCTCGTCGGGCGCGATCATCCCGGCTCGGCCGCCGCCCTCGATCGTCATGTTGCAGATCGTCATCCGGTTCTCCATCGACAGTCCGGTCATCGTCTCTCCGGCGTACTCGACGGCGTGGCCCACCATGCCGCCGGTTCCCAGGCGGCCGATGGTGGCGAGGATCAGGTCCTTCGCCGTGACTCCCTCACCGAGCTCACCCGAGTAGGAGATTCGCATCGTCTTCGGGCGTCGCTGGACCAGGGTCTGGGTGGCGAGAACGTGCTCGACCTCTGAGGTACCGATCCCGAATGCCAGCGCCCCGAAGGCGCCGTGCGTTGACGTGTGGCTGTCGCCGCAGACGATGCTCATTCCGGGCTGGCTGATGCCCAGCTCGGGGCCGATCACGTGCACGATGCCCTGGCGGTCGGAGCCGAGCGAGTAGATCGGCACGCCGAACTCGGCGCAGTTGGCCTCCAGCGCCTCGACCTGCTCGCGCGAGAGCTGGTCGGCGATCATCCGGGCCACGGCGGTGCCGTCCGTCGGCACGTTGTGGTCGGCGGTGGCGATCGTCTTGTCGGGCCGGCGCACGGTCCGGCCGGTCATCCGCAGGCCCTCGAAGGCCTGGGGAGAGGTCACCTCATGGACGAGATGAAGGTCGATGTAGATCAGGCCGTCGCCGAGGGCGTGGGCCTCCCAGATCTTTTCGAACATCGTCCGCGCCATCGGGAATTCCTCAACTCCTCCTCAGCCCAGCGGCCACCACGGCCACGAAGTCCGCCCGCTCGTCGCCTCGGTTCTCGAAATGGTGCGCCAAATCGGCGTCGAACGTCACCGAGTCGCCCGCTGCGAGTGCGTGCTCGGCGCCGTCGATGACGAGGGTGGTCTCGCCGGCGAGCACCAGCGCGGTCTCGCGCGCCCCCGCCTCGTGCAGGGGGGGGTCGGCCGGGCCGCCGGTGCCGGCCCCCGGTGACAGGGAGTGTCGTGACACGTCGGCGCGCTGCCCGGGCTGCGCGGGCGTCAACTCCTCGACGCGATGCCCGCCGCGCTTGCGCGTGCGTCCCTCGCCGGATCGGACCACCACGACGTGCTCGGCCTCGTCCAGGCGCAGCAGCTGCGACAGGCTCAGCTCCAGGCCGGCCGCGATCCGCCCGGCTACCGCCAGGGTCGGGCTGGTCTCGCCCCGCTCCACCTGGGAGAGCATCGGTGCTGAGACGCCGCTGCGCTCGGACAGCTCGCGGAGCGTCAGTCCCAGCGAGTAGCGAAGGGCGTTGACCCGGGCTCCCAGCACCCCGTTCTCGGTTGCGACGGCCGACACGGCCCGTACGTTATCACGTACAGGCGTACGCAATCACCTGGGGTCAGGCACTATCGTGAGGGTGTGGATCAGGTGATACAGATCGTCGGCGCCCTGCTCATCCTGGCCGCGTTCACGGCACAGCAGATGGGGCGCATGCGCGCCGACTCCCGCACCTACCTGGCGCTCAACCTGCTGGGCTCAGCGGTGCTGGCCGCGTTGGCCTGGCGCGAGGAGCAGTGGGGTTTCCTGCTGCTCGAAACCGTCTGGGCCGCGGTGTCGGCCTGGAGCCTATGGCGGCTGGCGAGAGGGCTGCCGATCGCGGGCGCCGGCGAGTAGCGGGTGCCGATGGCCGCGTTCTTCCCGCTATGCGGGCAAAACCCGGTCATCGCAGAGGAGCGATGGGCGCGCTACCCGCCCGTGGCCGCCGAGATCGCCGCGGCGGACGATGCCGTCAGCGGGACTGGCCGCTGGGCCTGACGAGGATCTCGTTGACCGAAACGTGCTTTGGCTGAGCGAGCGCGTAGACGATCGCGTTCGCGATGTCGTCTGCCTCCAGCACCTTCCCGATCTCCTCGCGCACCTTCTCCATTCGGTCGAGCACCATCGGGTGCTCGTTGTGGCCCTGGAGCTCGGTCTCGACGTAACCGGGCTCAACACAGGTCACGCGGACGCCGATCAGCGCTCCCTCCTGGCGCAGTGACTCCGAGTAGCCGACGACGCCCCACTTGGTCATGTTGTAGACGCCCGAGCCCAGCGCGGCCTGCCTGCCGGCCACCGACGAGACGTTCACCACGTCTCCCCCGCCGCCATCGCGCAACAGCGGCAGCGCGTAGTGGGTGCAGTAGAGGAGTCCGAGGCAGTTGACGTCGATCATCCGCCGCCACTCGTCCGGGTTGGCCCCCTGGAGCGGGCCGAGCAGCATCAGGCCGGCGTTGTTGACCAGGCCGTCGAGGCCGCCCAGCTCCGAGTGAGCGGTCTCCACGAGTCGCTTGGCCTGATCCTCCTCGGCGATGTCGGCCTCGATCGCGACGGCCGTTCCGTCAAGGCGACCGGCCAGCTCGTCGAGCCGATCCTTGCGCCGGGCGCCGAGCGCGACGCTTCCACCCTCGGCAACGACGGCCTCCGCGGTCGCCTCGCCGATGCCCGATGAGGCACCGGTGATCAGGATCCTGCGTCCATCGAGTGAGGCGGCCACGGCGCGAAGTCTACGGGCCTGTATTTGCGAGGCCCGGCGGGCCCTGGCGCGTCAAGGCCCGGGGGTCACGGGCTGGTTCGCGGCGTCGGCCGCCACGCCTTCCGCCTCGCGCACCGCGGCACCCTGGAGCGCGTTCGACAGGGCTCTGACGTAGGCGCGCGCCGATGCCTCGAGGATGTCGGTGGCGACCCCCTGGCCGCTGGCGAGGCGGCCGTGCGCCCGGAGCATCACCGTGACCTCGCCGAGCGCGTCATCCCCTTCGGTCACGGCCGAGACGGTGTACTGACGGAGGTCCGCCTCGACCCCGGTTGCGTTCCCGATCGCGCCGAAGATCGCGTCCACCGGCCCGTCGCCACCGGCCTCGCCAACGGCCTCTGAGCCGGAGGGCATCCTGATCGCGACCTTCGCCTTCGGATCCCGCCGCGACGACGCCTCGACGTCGAACCAGGCCAGCTCGTAGCTCTGCTCGGCCGAGCGGGCCTCGTCGGAGACGATCGCCTCGAGGTCCAGCGCGGTTACCTGCTTCTTCTTGTCCGCGATCTCCTTGAACCGCTTGAAGGCGGCGTTCAGGGCGTTGCCCTCGACCTTGAACCCGAGCTGCTCGAGGGCGTCGCGCAACGCGTGGCGCCCGGAGTGCTTGCCGAGGACGATCGAGTTCGAGTCCAGCCCGACATCCCGCGCATCCATGATCTCGTAGGTGATCCGCTCCTTCAGGACACCGTCCTGGTGGATTCCCGACTCGTGGGCGAAGGCGTTGCGGCCGACGATCGCCTTGTTCGGCTGCACGGCGTATCCCGTGAAGCGGGAGACCATCCTGCTGGTGCGGGCCAGCTCGCGCGTGTCGCAGGTCGTGTCCAGGCCGTGCTCGTCGCGGCGGGTCCGCAGCAGCATCACGATCTCCTCCAGCGAGCAGTTGCCGGCTCGCTCGCCGATCCCGTTGACGGCGCACTCGACCTGTCGCGCACCCGCCAGCAGGCCGGCGTAGGAGTTGGCCACCGCCATTCCCAGGTCCTGGTGGCAGTGCACGGACATGCGCACGTCGCGCAGCTCCGGCGCCAGCTCGTAGAGCCGCTCGAAGTAGCGGGTGTACTCCTCGGGAGTCGTGTAGCCCACCGTGTCTGGGATGTTGATCACGCCGGCGCCCTCGGCCACAGCGATCGCGCAGACCTCGGCGGTGAACTCAACGTCGGCGCGGGTAGCGTCCATCGGCGAGAACTCCACGTCCTCGCACAGCGACCGCGCCAGGGCGACGGCCGCCCTGGCCTGGCCCTTCACGTCTGAGCGCGTCGTCTGGAGCTGGTGGGTGATGTGGATATCGGACGTGGAGATGAACGTGTGGATGCGCGGGCGGTGCGCCTCCCGGATCGCCCCCCACGCCGCGTCGATGTCGGCCTTGTGGGTCCGGGCCAGGCCGCAGACGACCGGGCCCTCGACGGCGCGTGAGATCGCCTCGACCGCCTCGAAGTCACCCGGGGAGGTGATCGGAAAGCCGGCCTCGATCACGTCCACGCCGAGCCGCGCGAGCTGCTGGGCGATCTCGACCTTCTCGGGCACGTTCAGCGAGATGCCCGGCGACTGCTCGCCGTCGCGGAGCGTGGTGTCGAAGATGTGGACCCTCCGCGCCTCGTCTACCGCGGGTACTGCCTGGACCTGATGTGCGTCGGAGCCGTCCATGGGACTCCCTCCCTTTCTTCTCCTTGACCGATTGACCTCTGTCTCGCGGCTGTCGCGCCGCCCAGCGCTATTCCCCCCGGAGGGGGAGGAGAAGAAGAAGCGCCGGGCTGTCGTGCCGGGGGTTCACTCGGTCCGAGCAGGGTAGCGCACGATCTGGGCCCTGTGCGAGCGCCGTCAGGACTCGCAGCCGCTGATCTTGTCCCGGCCGGGACCGCCGTCGCAGGTGTCGTCGCCCGGGCCGCCCTTGATGACGTCGGGGCCAGGCCCGCCCGTGATCGTGTCGTCGTCCTGATTACCGTGGAGCCGCTGGGGCCCGGGTCCGCCGGCAAGGACATCGTCGCCGTCGCCGCCCTTGAGGACCTGTCGCACCACACGTGCCTTGCCCCCGAGGTCGATCGACGCCTCATCATCCATCGCCCCGAGCCTGAGCAGGATCTTCCTGATCCCCGCCGTAGGGCAGCGGTAGTCCGTGCTGAAGCCGTCCGTGCACCCCGGCTCCGACTTCTGGTGCTTCACCAGCCCGACCGGCTGGGCGAACGAATACTCGGGGCCATCCTTCGTCAGGACCACATCCTCGTCCGAACCCGACTCCGGCTGGTCGATCAGGCTGATCGTCGGCGGCGTGTATCGCACGGATCCGAGGTTTGTGGCCGTCGCCACGGCGGTCCAGACGAGCATGGCAGCCGCGGACACCGCCAAGGCGATTCTCGCTCTCACCAGGCTCAGACTACGGCACCAGCACTACCTTGCCGACGTTCTTGGCAGCGGCGAGGTAGCGGTGGGCGTCGGGCGCCCGGTCGAACGGGAAGCTCTCCGCGACGACGGGGACCAGCTCGCCGGCGGCGAGCGGGCCGGCGAGGGGCTCGATCACGCGGTCGAGGCCCTCGCGGTCCCACCACTTGAGCATGTTCAGCCCGAAGACGCCCTTGTTCTCGTTCATGATCGCGAGGCTCTTCCACCACGGGACGGTCGCCGTGGTCATCCGGGCGAGGCCCTTGACCAGGGCCGGGATATCTCGGCCCTCGCCCGTCTGCACCTCGGCGAGCCCGAACATGATCAGGCGGCCGCCCTGGCGCAGCGAGCGGTAGCTCTTGCGGAAGCTGGTCGGGCCGATCGCGTCCATCACCACGTCCACCCCCTCGCCGTCGGTGATACGCATGACCTCCTCGAGGAAGTCCTGGTTGCGGTAATCGATCGGGTGGTCCACGCCCTGTTCGCGGATCGCGTCGTGCTTCGAGGCGGATGCCGTGCCGAAGATCTCGGCGCCGATGCCTCGCGCGACTTGGGTCGCGGCGATGCCGACGCCACCGGCCGCCGCCTGGATCAGCATCCGCTCGTTCGCCTTCAGGCCGCCCATCACGACCAGGCCCGCGTAGGCCGTCGTGTAGTTGACCACGAAGCCGGCGCCCTGCTCGAAGCTGAACGACTCCGGGAGGGGCAGGGCCTGGCCCTCGGCGACCGTGACCAGCTCGGCGTAGCCGCCGAAGCGGGTTCCGCCAAGGACCCGGTCTCCCAGGGCATGCGCGGTGACACCATCGCCGACGGATTCGACCTCGCCCGCAACGTCGTACCCGATCACGCACGGCGGCTTCGGCGCGTCGGGGTAGGTGCCCGCGCGCGCCATCAGATCGGCGAAGTTGATCCCCGCGGCCTTGACCGCGATGCGGATCTCCCCGGGGCCGACCGGAGGGTCCGGGCGCTCCTGGACCTCGAGGACGTCCGGTCCCCCGTGCCGGGTGATCACCACCGCGCGCATCGTCGTGACCCTACCCCTCGGTCCCGGGCAGCGCGTCCAGGTCCTCGACGTCAGCGAGGTCGCGGTGGGAGCCCCGCGCGAGCTTCATCGCCCGCAGGTGCCGGCGGCTGCAGACCTTCACGGGAGCGCCGAGGAGCTCCATCTCCGTCGCCTCCGCGTCCAGGTCCTCGAAGCTGGGCATACCCGGCATCCGCTGAACGACATCGACGCCGCCGTGGACGCTGTCGAGGGTGAGGTTGCGGCCCTGCGCGAGCGCGGCCCTGAGCTGGGGCCCGAAGGGCTCGGCCGGGCCGCCCGGTAGGTGGGCGTCCATCCGCGCCAGGGTGTTGCCGAGCAGCCGAAGGTTCTCCTCCTCGGGGTCCGGGACCAGATCGACGTCTTCCGTCGCACGTACCGGGCCGTGGGCCGCAACCGCGACGCCGCCGATCAGCACATAGCGGACGCCTCCCTCCGCGAGCGCCTTCAGCACGCCGGGGATATCGGGCGGCGTCATCGCCGCATGCGGGCGGCCCGGGCGTCGTCGCGCAACTCGAACAGTTGGCGGTTGAGCACGATCAGCCGCTCGATCCGCTCACCCGGCGTCAGCCGTGAGAGGGCGCGCAGACGCTCCCTCCGGGCGGGGTCGGCCGCAACCTCGGCCTGGCGATCCTGGATGGCCATGGCCAGATCGTAGTCCGGGCGGCGGCGAGGCTAGAGCGAGACCGCGCGGCCCTCGAAAAAGCCGCCGAGCTCGAGGATCCTGTCCACGGTCTCCTGGCGCACCGGGGCGTCCGTCGTCAGCACCATCACGGCCGTGTCGTCGCCGGTCTCGGCGCCGACGGCGGCGGAGACGATGTTGACGCCCTGCTCGCCGAACGCGGTCCCCACGCGTCCGATCATCCCCGGCGTGTCCGTGTAGCGGAAAACGGCCAGGTGACCCTCGAACGGCAGGTAGAAGCGAGCCCCCCACACGGCAACGAGGTACGGGTCGTTGCGTGGCCCGACGCCGGTGCCCGAGACCTCGACGGACCCGTCGCCGGACCCGAGCGTGACCGTGACCAGTTCGGTGAAGTCCTCGGAGGTCGTGTCGTTCGTCTCCGCCAGCTCGATGCCGCGCTCGTCCGCCATCGCCGGCGCGTTGACCAGGTTCACCGGAGCCTCGGTATGGCCCGAGAGGACGCCGACGAGGACCGAGGTCCCCAGGAGGCGCGTGTCGTGTTCGGCGAGGCGCCCCTTGAACTCCGCGGCGACGCGGCCCACGGAGCCGTCGCCGAGCGCCTGGCCCAGCCGGCCCAGCCGCTCGCACAACGAAACGAAGGGCACCAGCGACTCCGGCAGGGGAGCATGGATGTTGACCGCGTTGGTGACCACGCCGCCCGTCAGCGCGGCGCGCACCTGCTCGGCGGTGTCGGTGCCGGCGCGGTCCTGCGCCTCCGTCGTGGAGGCGCCCAGGTGGGGCGTCACCACCACGTCGTCGCGAGCGAAGAGCGCGTGCTCGGTGAAGGGCTCGAACGGGAAGACGTCGAGCGCCGCGCCGCCCACCTTCCCGGACTCGAGGCCAGCGGTCAGCGCCTCGAGGTCCACCAGCTCGCCCCTCGCGCAGTTGACGATGCGGACCCCGTCCTTCATCTGCGCGATCGCCTCGGCGTCGATCCAGTTGACCGTCTCGGGCGTCTTCGGGAGGTGGATCGTGATCAGGTCGGCCCGGCCGTAGAGGTCGGACGAGTCCTCCAGGCCCTCCACGCCGAGGTCGCGGAACCGCTCGGGTGAGACGAACTTGTCGAAGCCGACGACCTCCATGTCGAACGCCAGCGCACGCCGCGCGACGAGCTGTCCGATCCGGCCGAACCCGATCACGCCAAGCGTCTTGCCGTAGAGCTCGTTGCCCCCGAAGCGCGAGCGCTCCCACGCACCGTCGGTCAGCGAGCCATGGGCCTGGGGGACGTTGCGGAAAAGCGCGAGCGCCATCGCAAGCGTGTGCTCGGCTGCCGCGACCGAGTTGGACTCCGGGGCGTTCGCGACGATCACGCCGCGCTTGGTGGCCGCCTCGAGGTCGACGTTGTCAACGCCCGTACCGGCCCGCCCGATCACGCGCAGCCGCTCGCCGCGCTCGATGAGCTCGGCGGTGAGCTTGGTCCCGGAGCGAATGAGGATCGCGTCGAACTCGCCGATCCGCTCGGCGAGCGTGGCGTCGTCCCAGTCGAGCCCGAGCTCGACCTCGAACTCGCGGCGCAGCAGGTCCACGCCGGCGTCGGCGATCTTCTCCTTCACGAGGACCCGTGGCACGGGGTCCGTGAGGGTCGGATCCGCCACCTCAGCCCACCACCCCTCCGGCGTTCTCGAGGACCCAGTCGATGCTGGCGGTCAGGGCCTTGACATCGTCGGGCTCGATAGTCGGAAACATGCCGATCCGCAGCTGGTTGCGGCCGAGCTTGCGGTAGGGCTCAGTGTCCACGATGCCGTTGGAGCGCAGGGTGGCGGCGAGCAGCTTCGCGTCCACGCGCGCGTCGAAGTCGATTGTGCCCACCACCGGCGAGCGCCTCCGCGCGTCGCGGACGAAGGGCGTGGTGAGCTCCGAGCTCTCGGCCCAGCCGTAGAGGTGCTCCGAGGATGCGCGGGAGCGCCCGACGCACCAGTCGAGGCCGCCCTCGCCGAGCATCCACTCGATCTGGTCGGCGAGCAGGAGGAGGGTCGCCACCGCCGGCGTGTTGTAGGTCTGATCCTTGCGTGAGTTCTCAACCGCGAGCTGGAGCGAGAGGAAGCTGGGCTGCCAGCGGCCCACGGTCCCGTCGAGCTGAGCGATGCGCTCGACCGCGGCGGGGCTGAGCAGGGCCACCCAGACGCCGCCGTCCGATCCGAACGTCTTCTGGGGGGCGAAGTAGTAGGCGTCGGCCTGACTCGCGTCGAGCGGAAGGCCGCCGGCGCCCGAGGTGGCGTCGATTAGAACCAGGGCCTCCCCGGCCCCGGTCGGGCGCTCCACGCCGAGCGCGACACCGGTGGACGTCTCGTTGTGCGCCCAAGCCAGCACGTCCACTGCCGGGTCGGATACGGGATCGGGCGCGTCGCCCGGCTCGGCCTCGATCACGATCGGGTCTTGGAGGAAGGGCGCGCCGGCGGTCACCTCCGCGAACTTGCTCGTGAACTCGCCGAAGGTCAGGTGAAGGGCGCGGTCGCGCACGAGCCAGGCCGCGGCGGCGTCCCAGAAGGCCGTGGTGCCCCCATTGCCGAGCGCCACCTCATAGCCCTCGGGCAGCGCGAAGAGCTCGCCGAGGCCGCCGCGGATGCGCCCGACGAGGTCCTTGACCGGTTGCTGCCGGTGGGAGGTGCCCATCACGTCGGAGCGCTCGGCGAGGCGTGCCAACGCCTCCGGTCGAACGCGCGACGGCCCGCAGCCGAAACGGCCGTCGGCGGGCCTTAGATCAACCGGGATCCGGGTGTCGGCTGGGTTCGTGGTCTGCGAGGGGGTCATCGGGGCTGGTGAGGATACGGCCGGGCGCGGAAGGTTAGAGGTGACTATGGTGCCGCCCATGAGCGACGAGGTTCGTGACGTGGTGAAGGGCGACGGCTACGCCGTCGGGGCACTCGACGGCATGGGCGAGGGCCCGGGCTTCCGCAAGATTCGACGCGAGCTGGGGGTTGGTGCGTTCGGCGCGAATGCGATCGTCATGCCTACCGGCATCGAGTCCGGAAAGCACTACCACGAGCGGCAGGAGGAGCTGTACTTCGTGCACTCGGGCCGGCTCGAGATCGAGTTCGGCGACGGCACCAAGCACACCCTCGGCCCCGGCGGGATGGCCTGGGTCGACGCCGCCACCGTTCGCGAGCTGCGAAACCACGGCCCCGAGGACGTCACCTACGTGATCATCGGGGCCGCCGATGGCTATGTCGGGCGCGACGGCGCCCTCCCGGAGGGCGAGGAGAACAACGGCCCCCGGCCGATCACTGGCGGGTAGCCGGCGGAGGCGCGACCGGGGGCGCAGCTGCCAGCAGGCGACCCTTGGCCCGCCCCGAGAGGCGGCGGACGAGCCCGGCGAGCTGCTCGGCCTGCTCCTCGTCGAGGTCGCCGAGGGCGCCACGACCCATACTCGAGTCGAGGATCAGCCGTGCGCCCCACGGCTTGGAGTCCATCTTCGCCCAAGCGATCAGCTCGAGGGGCACCCCCATCCGCCGGTTGATGAACGGGAAGAAGGCCCAGGACATGCCGAACACGACGCGGCGGTCGGTAATGGCGACGAAGCCCATCTGAAGCCGGTAGGTGCCGCTCGTGAGGTGCAGGATCCGTTCCTGCGCCCAGAGCCCGCTCCCCAGGAATGAGAGGATGGCTCGGCGGGTGTTGCGGCGGGTGAAGCCCGCCTGGTGTAGCCACGCGGTGTCCACACCCCCGCTCCCCCACTTCGTCCAGCGCCGTCTCATCAGTGGGAATCCAATCGCAGCGGGCGCTGTGGCATCATCGCGGCGTGGCGGTACATGAGGTTCCACTGCGGGAGGGGACCGGCTTCGTGAAGGTCAGAAGCCCGGTCTGGGTCGTGGTCTGGGCCGTCGTTACGCTGGGCATCTACGGCGCGTACTGGTGGTACCAGGTCAACCGCGAGATGCGGGACCTCGGCCGGGCCCGGCAACGGCACGACCTCGGCGACAGCCCCGGCACGTCGCTCCTGGCGGTGACGCTCGGCGCCCTCGTCATCGTCCCGCCGTTCGTCTCGCTGTGGAAGGGCTGTGAGCGCGTCCAGCGCGCGCAGGAGATCGCCGGGCTCGAGGACCGCGACCGGCTCAACGGATGGATCGCGGGACTGCTCCTGGCGACCGGATTCGCGTTTCTGTTCGTCCCGCTCGTTATCGCCTACGTCCAAAGCGAGCTGAACAAGGTGTGGATGACGGAGGCGATTACCGACGACCCCGCCGGGGTCCTGGGCCGTGAGCGTGCGCCGCTGCCGCCACCGGCCCCCCCGCGGCCGGCCGGCGCATCGCCGCCCGCGCCGGGCGTCCCCGCGGCCGCGAAGGCCCAAGCGGGCCCGGCTCCGATCGCCGCCGTGGCGACGATGCAGCCGGACCCTCAGCTCGAGCGGCTCGAGAGGCTTGCCGCGCTTCGTGACTCAGGGGCGCTCACGCCCGAGGAGTACGAAGCGCAGAAGGCGAAGATCCTCTCCGAGCTTTGAACTACTGCTGCGCCGGGGGCGGCGGAGCCTGCTGCGCCGGATCCGGGGCGGCGGGCGCGGCGGCCTGTCCTCCGGCAGGGATGGCGGGTGCGGCGCCACCGGACTGCGCGTCCCAGACCTTGTTCAGCGAGCTCTGCAGGTACGGGGCGAACACGAAGCCGATCAGCAGGAAGATGATCAGCGCCAGCCAACCGTTCACCGGCTCGGCGCCCGTCAGGCGTGCGGCCGCCTGCATCCGCTGCGTGCCCTTGTAGTAGGAAACCAGAGGCGGGACGATGATCAGGAAGCCCGGGACCAGCGCCAGGAGCGAGGTGCCGGGGTTGTCGCCCAGCTCATCGGTTCCCTTGGCCCGGCCGAGCTCGACCATCTCCTTGTTCACCTTGTACCACCAGACGAAGTGGTAGATCCCGAGGGTGATCAGCGTCAGGCCGAACACCCCGAGCGGGTTTCTCTTCTTGGCGATCTCGTTGGTCCCAACGATCGCAACCTCTTCAGCCATTGACTCTCCCTCTCACGGATATTGAAAACAAACTAGGCGGCGCCACCCTACCGAAACGGTGGCGGCCGGAGTGCGCGTCGGCGTTCAGTCCTTCTCGATCCAGGGCATCATGCCACGGAGCTCGCCGCCGACCTGCTCGATCTGGTGCGAGGCGCCGTCCTCCCGGAGGCGGGCGAAGTTCTCCCCCCCGGCGCGGTTCTCGCCGATCCACTCCCTCGCGAACTCGCCGGACTGGATGTCGGCGAGGATCTGGCGCATGGCGTCCCGGCTGGGATCGGCAATCACCTTGGGGCCGCGGGTCATGTCGCCGTACTCGGCCGTGTTCGAGATCGAGTCGCGCATGCCCCCGACGCCCTTCTCGTACATGAGATCGACGATCAGCTTCAGCTCATGCAGGCACTCGAAGTATGCGAGGCGGGGATCGTATCCCGCCTCGACTAGGGTCTCGAAGCCGGCCCGGACCAGTTCCGTGGCGCCGCCACAGAGCACGGCCTGCTCGCCGAAGAGGTCGGTCTCGCATTCGTCCTTGAAGCTGGTCTCTATGACGCCCGCGCGGCCGCCGCCGATCCCGGCCGCGTAGGCCAGCACCAGCTCGGCCGCGTCGCCCGACTCGTCCTGGTGGACGGCCATCAGACAGGGCACACCGCGGCCTTCGGTGTACTGGCGGCGAACGAGGTGGCCGGGGCCCTTGGGGGCGACCATGCCGACGTCGACGCCGGCCGGGGGGTCGACCTCGCCGAAGTGGACCGAGAAGCCGTGGGCGAACATCAGCAGGTTCCCCTCGGCGATGCCGTCGCGGATCTCCGAGGTCCAGACGTCGGCCTGACGCTCGTCGGGGAGGAGCACCATCACGATGTCTCCCCGGCTGGCGGCGTCGGCTACGTCGAGCACCTCGAGGCCCTGCGCCTCGGCGTCGGCGCGACTGTGGGAATCCGGCCGAAGGCCGACTACGACATCGTGGCCGGAGTCCTTCAGGTTCAGGGCGTGGGCGTGCCCCTGTGAGCCATAGCCGAGGATCGCGATCGTCTTGCCCTTGAGGGCGTCGGGGTTGGCATCGGCGTCGTAAAAGATTCCGTCGTCAGGCATAGCGCGCGAGCATAGCTATGGCCGCACGGGCCCCGGCCGGCGCTACTGCTCCGGGCGTTCGATGAACCACTCCGTGAACTCCGCGCACAGGCCGTCCGCGTCGAAGTGCATCAGGAAGCAGTTGTCGTAGATCGTCCTGATCGAGCCGTCCGGTGCGAGATACGTGCTGGTCCCCACCGCGACCGCCACCTCCCCGTCGATGGCCGCCGGCTCGTAGGCGGCCTCGTAGCTACCGGGCTCATCCGGTTCGTCCAACCAGCTCGCGACGATCTCGTCGCGTCCCCGGATCCACTCGTCGAATGGGTGGTAGCGGTAGCGGGCATCCTCGGCGAAGAGGGCGCCGATCGCCGCGCGATCGTAGCCCCGCCAGGCATCGACATACGCCGCCAGCCAGCGCGCCAGGGCCTCACGATCCATCAGCGCAGCTCCCTGCGCAGGAGCTTTCCCGACGCCGTTCGGGGAAGCTGCGCCGTGAACTCAAACCACTTCGGGACCTTGTAGTCGGCCAGGCTGACCGCGCAGTGGCCCCGAAGCTCCCCGGCGTCGGGCTCGGCGCCCTCGCGCAGGACGACCACGGCGACCACCGCCTCCTGCCATTCGGAGTCGGCCCGGCCGACGGCCGCGGCGTCCAGCACGTCGGGGTGGCGCAGAAGCACCTCCTCGATCTCAGCGGGGATCACGTTCTCCCCGCCAGTGACGATCACGTCGCCGAGGCGGTCGGTCACGTAGACGAACCCGTCCTCGTCGATGCGCCCGATATCCCCCGTGTGCAGCCAGCCGTCCTCGTCGCTCGTGTCCGGTGCCACGGTGGGGCCCTGCACGAGGATCTCCCCGTCCTGTATCCGCAGGTGCGTTGTGAGGAGGGGGCGCCCCGCCGACCCGAGCTTGCGCCGCGCGTCGGCCGGGGCGAGCGTGGTCACCTGGGATGCCGCCTCGGTCAGCCCGTAGGTCTGGACGACGGTCGCCCCCCGCCCCAGCGCCTCCTCGAGCACGTCGCCGGGGACGGGTCCGCCGCCCACAAGGACCGCGCGCAGCGGCAGGAGGTCGACCCCGGCCTCCAGGAGCCGCATGAGCTGGGTGGCCACGACGGAGATCACCGTCACGCCGTCGCCCTCGAGCGACTCCGCCACACGGTCCACGTCGAATCCGTCGTGGACGACCGCCGCAGTCCCGTAGATCACGGAGCGCATGACGATCGAGAACCCGCTGATATGGAAGAGCGGCAGGCAGCAGAGCCACCGGTCGGTGGGCTCGACGCCCAGGTTGAACGCCGACCCCACGGCGCTCCAGAGATGGTTTCCGTAGGTGAGGCCGACCGGCCGCGGGTGGCCGGAGCTCCCGCTGGTCAGGATCCGGCAGCAGAGTGCGTCCAGGTCGTGCTCGCCCAGCAGTGGCAGGTCGGCCTCCGTGAGCCCGGCGTCGGCGGCGTCAGAGATGATCAGGCCGGGCCCCGCTCGCTCCAACTCCGCCGCGCGCTCTTCCGGCGTGAGCCTGGTGTTCAGCGGGTAGGCGACGGCTCCCAGCTTCATCAGGGCATGCAGGAGGACCACGTAATCCAGGCCGGCCGGCAGCTCGATCGCGACCGTCGCGCCGCGCCGTACCCCCCGCGCGGCGAGCCTGCGGGCGGTCCGAACGGCCTCGCGTTCGAGCTCCGCGTAGGCGATCTCGTGCCCCCCGGCGAGGAGCGCCGGACGTTCGGGGCAAGTGGCCGCTCGCTGCGCGAGCCAGTTGTCGAGGTGCATTGCACGGAATAATCACCTACCGATGCCGATTCCGCACCGCGATGCACCCTCCGCCGAGGAGCTCTACGCCCCGATCACGTGGGAGCGCGCCCACACCTATGAGGATCTCCTCTATGAGAGGGCCGAGGGCATCGCGCGGATCACCATCAACCGGCCGGAGGTTCGCAACGCGTTCCGGCCGCAGACGCTGGCCGAGCTGCGCGATGCGTTCTCGCGCGCCCGCGACGACCTCGAGGTCGGTGCGATCATCTTCACGGGGGCCGGGACCGAGGCGTTCTGCTCCGGCGGCGACCAGCGGATCCGCGGCGACGACGGCTATATCGGCGACGACGACGTGGCGTCGGCGGGGGTCGGCAGGCTCGACGTGGGCGACCTGCACGTGCAGATTCGGCGACTGCCGAAGCCTGTCGTCGCCATGGTCGCGGGCTACGCCGTCGGCGGAGGGCAGATCCTCCATCTGGTCTGCGACCTCTCGGTCGCGGCCGACAACGCCAGGTTTGGGCAGACGGGCCCGCGCGTGGGGAGCTTCGACGGCGGGTTCGGCGCCGGGCTGTTGGCGAAGGCCGTCGGGGTTCGCAAGGCGAAGGAGATCTGGTTCCTCTGCCGCCTCTACGAGGCCGACGAGGCGCTACAGATGGGCCTGGTGAACGCGGTGGTCCCACTCGCCGAGCTCGAGCGCGAGACGGTGGCCTGGTGCCGGGAGATGACCGCGCTCTCCCCCCTGTCACTCCGGCTGTTGAAGGCGAGCTTCAACGCCACCGAGGACGGGCTCACGGGCATCCAGCAGCTCTCGCACGACGCGACACTGCTCTTCTACATGTCGGAGGAGGGCCAGGAGGGCCGCAACGCCTTTCAACAGGGCCGCAAGCCCGACTTCTCCAAGTACCCGAAGCGCCCGTAGATGAGCCCTGTGCGCATCTGGGCGATGGCCGCCCGCCCGCGGACGCTGCCGGCCGCGATCGCGCCTGTGCTCGTCGGCAGCGCGGCGGCCAATTACGAGCGCGACCCGTGCAACCTGCAGGAGCTGTGCCTGCTCGTCGCGCGCCCGGCGTTCCAGTGGGACCTGTTCGTCGCCGCCCTGATCGGCTCGGTCTTCATCCAGATCGGGACCAACCTCGCCAACGACTACTCGGATGCCAAGCGCGGGGCCGACACGGCGGAGCGGCTCGGGCCGGTTCGCGTCACGTCCGCCGGCTTGGTTGCGCCGCGCCGGGTGCTCCACGCGACGTGGATCGCGTTCGGCGTCGCGGTCCTCGCCGGGCTGTATCTCGCGGCGGAGGTCGGGCCGGAGATCCTGGTGATCGGAGTGCTCTCGATCCTCGCCGGCGTCCTTTACACCGGCGGCCCGAGGCCCTACGGGTACGCGGGGCTGGGTGAGGTCTTCGTCTTCGTGTTCTTCGGGCTGGTGGCCGTAAACGGCTCCTACTACGTGCAGCTCGAGGAGCTTTCCTGGATGCCGTTCGTGCTCTCGATCGCGGTCGGCGTGCTGGCGACCGCGATCCTCGTGGTCAACAACCTGAGGGATATGGAGACGGACCGCCGCGCCGACAAGATGACGTTGGCTGTGCGGCTGGGGCGGCCGCGGACCAGGCTGCTCTACGTCTGGATGGTCGCTCTCGCCTTCCTCGCAGTGCCGGTCTCGGTCCTTGCCGCCGGCGCACCGGCCTGGTGCCTGATCGCCCTGCTGTCCGCACCGCTCGCGAACCCCCCCCTGCGGGCCGTCACGACCCGGACGGACGGCGAGGCGCTGAACCGTGCCCTGGCCGGCACAGGCAGTCTTCTCGGGGTCTTCAGCATCCTGCTCTCGGCCGGGCTGCTGATCGCGGCGGCATGAAGATCACAGAGGTCGAGACCGTCCCCTTCTCGCTCCCGTTCCGGGAGGATTACGTGACCGCGAGGGGGGCGCTCGCCGAGAGGGAGATCGTCCTGTTGAGGCTGCGCACGGACGACGGCATCGAGGGCCTGGGCGAGGCCGTCCCGATGACGCTGCGCGGCGGGGATTCGCTGGAGCGGGTCGAGCGCTCGCTGCGGCGATCGACGCGCCGGATCCGTCGGGTCGACCCGGCGCGCCTGGCGGGCGACGATCCGCTCGAGGCCGCGATCGATGCGTTCATCCACGTCGCCGCCGGTCGCCGGCTCGCCGGCCCTGCTGCTGCGGCGCTGGAGATGGCGATCTTCGACCTCGCCGGCAGGCTCTCCGGGCAGCCCGTGTGGAAGCTGTTGCGGGGTGAGAGCTCAAAGCCCGTGCGGTGTAACGCCACGCTTGCGGCGGGCGAGCCTGCGAGGGTCGCGGACGCCGCGCGCAGATGGGCGGACAACGGCTTCACGACCTTCAAGTTAAAGCTCGGCTCGGGGCAGGACGCCGAGCAGGTCCGAGCGGTGCGCGAGAGCGTGGGCCCGCAGGCCCGGATCCGCGTTGACGCCAACGGTGCCTTCACCCCGCAGGAGGCGGTGGCGCTGCTTCGGGAGCTGGAGCCGCTCGGCATCGAGCTCGCCGAGCAGCCCTCGCCCTCGCTGCGGGACCTCGCCGCCGTCTCGGCCGAGAGTCCGGTGCCGGTAGCGGCCGACGAGAGCATCGCCAGCGCCAAGGACGCCGACAGGGCGCGCGAGAGCGACGCCTGCACCTACGCCACGGCCAAGCTCTCGAAGGTGGGTGGGATCGGGGCGGCCGGCGCGATCGCCGCCCGTCTTCCGACCTACCTTTCGAGCGCGCTCGACGGCCCGGTCGGGATCGCGGCGGCGGCACACGCAGCCCAGGCGATCTACCGCACGGCCGAGGACCCCGGCCTCGCCCACGGCCTCGCGACGCAGGAGCTGTTCGCCTCGACGATCGCCTCCCGGGAGTGCTCCGTGCGCGAGGGCCTGCTCCACCTCCCCGAGGGCCCCGGGCTGGGGGTCGAGCTCGACGAAAGCGCCGTCGAACATCACTCGCTCGTCTAGCGTTCCTTCCGTGGATCCCGCCAATCGCAATACCGCGCTCGCGTCGGCTCTGGTCGAGGAGCTCGCGCGCTGCGGTGTCCGCCACGCGGTCCTCTCCCCCGGCTCGCGTTCGACGCCGCTCGCGCTGGCGCTCTGGCGCGCCCCGGCGATCGAGGTATCGGTGGTTGTCGACGAGCGCAGCGCCGGGTTCCTAGCGCTCGGCGCCGCCCAGGCGACGCGCACGCCAGTGGCGGTCCTGTGCACCTCGGGTACCGCCGCGGCCAACCTCCACCCCGCGGTCAGCGAGGCACACGAGTCGGCCGTTCCACTGGTGGTGCTGACGGCGGACCGACCCCCCGAGCTGCGCGGGATCGGAGCCGGCCAGACCATCGATCAGATCAACCTGTTCGGCTCATCAGCGCGCTGGTTCTGCGAGGTGGGGATCCACGAAGCGGATGACGCGGGACTGCTCCACTTCCGCTCCGTCGCCTGCCGCGCCTACGCCTCCGCCCGCGGCGAGCCGCGCCCGGGGCCCGTCCACCTGAACCTCGCCTGGAGCGACCCGCTTGGGGACGAGCCGATCGAAGGCGATGTCACCGCGACCGCGGATCTCGCTCTGGGCGGGCGCGGGGAGCGCCCGCTCACCTCGGTGACGCGCGCTCCACAGCCGGCCGACCCGGAGCTTCTGGGCGAGATCGCCGAGCGGGTGGCGAGCACGCCGCGGGGGCTGATCGTCGCTGGCCGTCAGCTCGATCCCTCGCTGGCGGCGGCCGTCGCCTCGCTGGCGGCGGCCTCCGGCTACCCGGTGCTCGCCGAGCCGACCTCGCAGCTGCGCTTCGGCCGCCATCCGCGCCAACTCGTGATCGGCGCCTACGAGGCGATCGCGCACGCGCGGCCAACGGAGCTCGAGCCGCAGCTCGTCATCCGCTTCGGGGAGATGCCCACCTGCAAGGCTCTCCGGGGGTGGCTGGCGGATGCGCACGCGGCGCGCACGGTCGCGGTGGATCCCTCCTTTGGCTGGAACGAGCCGACGCGCACGGCCGAGACGATCGTCCGCGCCGACTCAGCGGCAACCGCGAACGGGCTCGCGGCGCTGCTCGACCGCGGTCGGGGGGACTGGGCCGAGGCCTGGATCGCCGCCGCCGCCGCCGCCGAGGACTCGCTCGTATCGGGGCTGGGCCAGGCCGAGCTATCGGAGCCCGCCGCGCACCGGGCGCTGGCCTCGGCCTACGCCGACGGCGACCTTGTCTACACGGCCTCCTCGATGCCGATCCGCGACCAGGAGGCCCACGCCGCAGGCACCGTGGCCGAGGCGCGGTTTCTGTGCAATCGGGGCGCGAACGGGATCGATGGGCTCGTGTCCTCGGGTGTGGGCGCCGCCATCGCAACGGGCACGCGGACCTGGATCCTCACCGGCGACGTCGGGCTCCACCACGACCTCAACTCCCTTTCTGTCCTGCGGGGAGCGAGGGGCCCGATCCGCCTCGTGGTGTTCAACAACGAGGGCGGGGGGATCTTTGAGTTCCTCCCGCAGGCCGAGCAGGTGACGGGCGAGGAGTTCGAGGCGCTGTTCGGTACGCCGACCGGCCTTGTTCCGGAGCGTGCCGCGGCGCTGTGGGGCATTCCCTTCCGGCGGATATCCGACCCCGGGGAGCTCGCGACCCCCCTTGAGCGGACGGAGATCGTCGAGGTGCCGACCGATCGCAAACGCGGCGTCGAGTTGCGCCGAGACCTCATGCGCGCGGCGGCCGAGGCCGCCGCGCGATCCATCTCCTCCGCGCGCAGCTGAAGGCGCGCCCAGGCTCAGCTCCCCTCGGAGCCGTCGCCGCAGTTCTCCGTCGTGTACTCCTCGAGGCGTGTGCTCGTCTCCTCGAAGGCGGCCGCCTCCTCCTGGAAGTCAGTCGCGATCGCGAGAAAGTCCTCCGGGCTCTTGGCGTCCTGTGCTGCGGCCACGAAGTCGTCGAAGAACGCCTGCGCCTCCTCGACATCACCCTGGATCTCCTCCGGCGCCACCTCGGCGACCTCGGCGAAGAGGCCCTGGGCCTTCTCGAGGGCCGCCGTCGTACTGGCGATGTCGTCGCCCGTAGCCCCTGCGAAGGGGTCGTCCGCGGACTGGACCTCGTCGACCTTGTCGCAGAAGGCCCGTATGTCGCCGTCATCGCCGCCGCACCCGCTGAGGGCGAACGCCCCGCTGAGGGCGATTGATCCAATCAGGGCAAGTCTCATGGGTGGGCCTCCAGGTCGCTTTGAGTGCCCGGCAACCCTAGTCGCTCTGCGGGACGATCAGGCCGTGACCAGCGGCAGCATGGCCCCCAGCTTCAGCTCGGTCTCGGCCAGTTCCGCGGCCGGGTCGGAGCCGGCGACGATGCCGGCTCCGGCGAAGAGGTGCGCGGTTCGATCGCGCAGCAGGGCGGAGCGCAACGCGACGCAGAACTCGCCGTCCTCGGTCGCGTCCATCCACCCGACCGGCCCGGCGTACCAGCCGCGGTCCAAGCGCTCGAGGCGGGAGATGTCCGCGGGGGCACCGGCGCGAGGCTCGCCCCCCACCGCGGGGGTCGGATGCAGCTTGCCGGCAAGCTCAATGGCCGAGCGGGGTTCGGCCAGTTGGGCCCAGACCGGCGAGGCGAGGTGCTGGATGTTCGCGACCTTCACCAACCCCGGCTCCTTCTCCGCCTCGACCCACACGGCGAGCGGGCGGAGCGTGCGAGCGATTCGGCGCACCACGAAATCGTGCTCGGCGCGGTCCTTGGCCGAGTGGCGCAGGGCCTCACCGAGATGGTCGTCGACGGCGGGATCGGCGCTGCGGCGGGTCGATCCGGCGAGCGCCACGGTGGCCGCGGTCGCCCCGCTGCGGCGGACGAGCAGTTCCGGGCTGGCGCCGAGGAACGCCCCCTCGGGAGACCCCGCGCAGAAGCAGAAGCAGGACGGGAACGACGAGCGCAGGGCACCGAAGATGGCAGCGGGATCATGCGCGGTCGGCGCCTGCACCCTGACCTCCCTGGCGAGCACCAGCTTCTCTCGCCGGCCGCCTCTGATCTCGCCGACCGCCGCGGCGACTGCGGCCTCGAAGGCGGCCGGCGGGGCCGGGCTGGAGATCTCGCTCGAGCGGCTCGGATGCGGGTCGAGCATCGGAAGCGCCCGATCGGCGATCGCCGCAAGCCGGCCCCGCAGGTGGCCGAGGGACTCATCCGCCCCGGGCCCGGAGACGACGCTCAGCGTGAGCAGCGTCGTCCCGCCCTGTCGAACCATCGAGAGCTCCGGCAGCACCATCAGCGCGGGCGGAAACGTGGACCAGTGGGGCGAGGTACCGCCGTTTGCGTCGAACGAGAACCCGCCCGCCCATATCGGCCCGGCGCCGGCGGGCAGGTCGGCGGGCTCGTCGCCCGAGCGGTCGCGAAGGAGCATCGCGCACTCGCCCGCCACGTCTCCGAACCGGTCCTCCCCGCGGGAGGTGACTGAATGGGCGCTTCCCAGCGCTGCCAGCGCAAACCCTCTCTCGGGCTCCTCCCAGCAGAACCACCGGTCGGCCGCCATCCTCGAGCGGAAGACGGCCGCGACCGGATCCGCGATCTCGACGGGCCTGGTGACGCTCACCACGCGCCGGGCGCCGGCGCCGTCGAGGAGCGTCGCCAGGGAGTCCAGCGCGGTTGCGGCGCCCCGGATCACGGCCGGCCTACTGGTCCGGCTTGGCCTTGGTGATGGCTACCTCGCCGGTGCGCGCCATCTCGATCAGCCCATGGGGCCGGACCATGCGCTCGAAGCTGTCGACCTTCTCCTGTGAACCGGTCACCTCGACGGTGAGTGTCCGGCGCGAGACATCGACGATCGTGGCGCCGAAGATCTCGGCAAACTGCATGATCTCCGCGCGGTTCTCGACCGCGGCGGAGACCCGGAAGAGCGCCATCTCCCGGGCGATCGTGCCGTCGGGCTCCATGTCGCGGATCTTGATCACGTTGACGAGCTTGTGAAGCTGCTTGGTGACCTGGTCGATCGGGTGGACGGCGCCGTCCAGCGTGAGCGTCACGCGCGAGATGTCGGGGTCCTCGGTGGGGCCGACCGCGAGCGTGTCGATGTTGAAGCCGCGCCGGCTGAACAGGCCCGCGATCCGTGCCAGCACTCCCGGGCGGTTCTCCACGGTAAGCGAGAGGATGTGCTTGCGGCCGGTCAGCGACCGGGAGGCCTCGAGATCCTCGAGCTTGATCAGGTCTGGGGTGCCGGCCTCCATCTAGCCCACCATGTCCCTGGCGGCGGCTCCGGCGGGGATCATCGGGAAGCAGTTCTCGTCCTGGGTGACGCGTACGTCGAGGAGCACCGGGCCCTCGGTCTCGAGCGCGGTGCGCATGGCGTCGCGCACCTGGGCCTTCTCGGAGACCTGCATGCCGGTCCAGCCGAAGGCCTCGGCCAGCTTCGGCCAGTCGGGGCTGGGCCCCATCTCCACCGACGAGTAGCGCTTGTCCCAGAACAACTCCTGCCACTGGCGGACCATGCCGAAGTGGCCGTTGTTCATCAGGAAGACCTTCACCGGGATCTCGTGGTGCGCCGCGGTGGCCATCTCCTGGCAGGTCATCACCAGGCTGCCGTCGCCGCAGATCGCGACCACGGTGTCGTCTGGTCGTGCCACCTTCGCGCCGATCGCGGCGGGGAGCCCGAAGCCCATCGTGCCGAGGCCGCCCGAATTGATCCACTGGCGCGGCTGACTGAAGTGGTAGTACTGCGCCGCCCACATCTGGTGCTGCCCGACGTCGGAGGTGATGATCGCGTTCCCCTCCGTCGCCTCGTAGGTGGCCTCGATCATGAGCTGGGGCTTGATCTCGGAATCGCGCGAGTCGTCGTAACGCAGCGGGTACGTGGTCTGCCACTCGTGGATCTGCTTCCACCACTCGTCGAGGCGTGCGCTGTCGGCCTTGAGCGCGTTGTACTCGCGCGTGAGCTTCGGCAGCACGTCCTTGGCGTCGCCGACGATCGGGATGTGCGCGGCGACGTTCTTCGAGATCTCCGCGGGATCGACGTCGATGTGGATGAACTTTGCGCGGGGGGCGAACTCGGAGAGCTTGCCGGTGATGCGGTCGTCGAAGCGGGCGCCGACGCAGACGATCAGGTCGGCGGCGTCCATGGCGTAGTTCGCGGTGCGGGTGCCGTGCATCCCCAGCATCCCGAGCCATTGCTCGTGAGGCGCCGGAAACGCGCCCAGGCCCATCAGGGTCAATGTCACGGGGAGGCGGTCGGACGCGCAGAACGCGCGCAACTCCTCCGCCGCGTTGGCGTTGATCACACCTCCGCCGGCGTAGATCACCGGCCGCTGAGCGTTGGCGAGCGCCTTGGCAGCGATGCGGATCTGCTTGATGTTGCCCTCGGTGGTTGGGCTGTAGCCGGGAAGGTCGGGCGCCCCCTCGGCGGGCTCGTACTCGACATCGGCGCGCGAGAGGTCCTGCGGGATGTCGACCAGCACGGGGCCGGGACGACCGGTCGATGCGATGTGGAAGGCGGCATGGAGGTAATCGGGGATGTGACGCGGGTCCGTGACGAGCATTGAGTGCTTGACGACCGGAAGCGTGATGCCGGTCACGTCGGCCTCCTGGAAGCCGTCGGTGCCGATCAACTCGGTGCGCACCTGACCCGTGATGAAGACGGTGGGCACAGAGTCCATCATCGCGTCGGCGATCGGCGTGACCAGGTTGGTGGCGCCGGGTCCCGAGGTGGCGAAGCAAACGCCCACCCTGCCCGACGCCTTGGCGTAGCCCTCGGCCATGTGCCCCGCGCCCTGCTCGTGGCGGGCCTGGATGTGCGTGAACTTCGCGTCGTAGATCGCGTCGTAGGTGGGCAGGTTGGCGCCGCCGGGGATGCCGAAGACGTGTTCGACCCCCTCGGCCTCCAGAGCCTGGATGAGTGCGTCAGCCGCGCGCATTGGCTGGATTGTACGGCCGAGGTGCCCCCGGTTCGGGCTCAGCCTTGCGGCGTCAGCTCCTCGCCCTCCAGCTCGCCGGACTTCCATGTGGTGTGCGGAAGGATCGCGCGGTCGATCACCGAGTCGCGGTGCCGATCGATGACGTTGAGCAACGACTGGACCAGCTCCTCGCCGAGGTGGCTCGGGTCGAGCCCCAGGTCGAGCAGTTTGGTGTGGGTTGCGTTGTAGTAGTGGCTCTCGGCCTCGACGCGGGGGTTCGGCACCTTCTTGATCTCGACGTCGATGCCGACGTGGCCGGCGCTCTCACGGACGAGCTCGGCCAGCTCCGCCACCGAGAACTGCTCGGTGAACTGGTTGAACACGCGAAACTCGCCGAGGTCGGCCGGGTTGGCCACGGCCAGCTCCACGCACTGGAGGGTGTCGCGGATGTTGAGAAAACCGCGGGTCTGCCCGCCCTCCCCGTAGACCGTGAGCGGGTGGCCGATCACGGCCTGGACACAGAAGCGGTTGAGCACCGTGCCGAAGTACTCGTCGTAGTCGAAGCGGGTGACCAGGCGATCGTCGCGGGCCGACTCCTCGGTCTCGACGCCGTACACCACGCCCTGGTTCAGGTCGGTCGCGCGCAGCCCCCAGATACGGCAGGCGAAGTGGATGTTGTGGGAGTCGTGGACCTTCGAGAGGTGGTAGAGCGAGCCCGGCATCTTCGGGAAGGGGAGGGTGTCCTTGCGCCCCTTGTGCTCGATCTCGATGTACCCCTCCTCGATGTCGATGTTCGGGGTCCCGTACTCGCCCATCGTCCCCAGCTTCACCAGGTGGGCGTCGGGCACGCGGTCGCGCATCGCGAACAGGAGGTTCAGGGTGCCGATGACGTTCGTGTACTGGGTCTCGACCGCTGCCTCGCGCGAGCGCATCGAATATGGCGCGGACGGCTGCTCGGCGTAGTGGACGATCGCGTCCGGCAGGGTGTCGTCGATCACGCTGTCGATGAACTCGGCGTCCTCCATCGCTCCTACGAAGGTGCGGATCTCCTTGCCGGAGACCTCCCTCCACGCCTCCACCCGCTCGTCCAGCGAGCGGATCGGAGTGAGCGACTCGGTCGAGTTGTCTTTGTGCCAGCGGCGGCGGGAGAAGTTGTCGACGACCGAGACGTCGTGCCCGCGCTCCGAGAAGCGCATCGCCGTCGGCCACCCCAGATACCCGTCGCCACCCAGGATCAGGATCCTCATGAGTCGCGGGAGGGTAGCGGAGGCCGCGGGGGCCGACGAAAAGCCCAACCCGCCCAAACAGGGGGGGCGAACCCAAGAAGCGTCCTGCCTAACCGGGATGGTGTCCCGGCAGAACAGGACAGTCGAGCGGGTGATGGCCGCGCTGGCGGAGTCGGCCTTCGGCGTCGTCACCCTGCGCGAGCTGCTGGTCGCCGGGGTCAGCGAGGACGAGGTGAGGTGGCGACTCGCAACCGGTGGGTTGCTCGAGGAATACCCAGGGGTCTACCGCGTCGGCCATCGGGCGCCCAGCGCGAAGGCGACCTACGTGGCCGCGGTGAAGGCGTGTGGCGTCGGCGCCGTTCTCAGCGGCCATGCGGCCGCATGGCTCTGGGAGCTGATCAGGGGTGCGCCCCCTTCGCCGGAGGTCATCTCCCTCGCTGAGAGGCGGGTCGCCGGAATCGTCACGCACCGAGCACGCCGCCAGCCCGGCGCCGACGTTGGCATGCGCGAGGGGATCCCGGTCACCACGGTGGCGCGGACCCTTGTGGACCTCGCCGGAGTGCTGAGCGCAAACGAGCTCGCGGAGGCATGCCACGAGGCGGGTGTCAAGTGGCGGACCACGCCGGCGCAGGTGAAGGCCGTGCTCGAGCGCCGGCCTACCTCCAAGGGTGCCCGCGAGCTACGGCGCATCATGGGAGGCGAGTTCAAGGTGGCGCTCTCGAAGCTCGAGCGGAGGTTCCTGAAGCGGCTCCGCGCCGCGCAGTTGCCGCTCCCAGTCACCAACAAGCCGAAGGGCAGCTATCGGGTGGATTGTCGCTGGCCTGAGCATGAGCTCACGGTCGAACTCGATTCCTACCGTCACCACAACTCACGCCGGTCGTGGGAGATGGATCGCCATCGGGAACGCGAGGCACACGCACGCGGGGACGACTTCCGTCGCTACACCTGGGATGACGTCTTCGTGCACCCACGCCTGATGATGCGCGAACTCACGGACTACTTTCGCGGAGAGCGTCCTGGATAGCCGGGACGGTGTCCCGGACGGGCAGGACACTTCCCGGGGCGGGGGGCTGCAATCGCGGCTCGCGCTCGCGCGTATCCTGCCCTGCCCCCGATGAGCCTCCCGCTCGCAGCCGTGTTCCCGTCTGACCCGACCGCGCTTCGCGCGGCCGGGCTCGTGCTGGCCGTGCTCATCGGCGCCTTTGCGATCGGGCGCCGGCGCTCGCTGCGGAACGCCGACGTCCTCATCCTGCTGGGAATCGCGTTCGCGCTTGCCATCGTCTCCGGCACCGAGCTGCTCGACGCGGTGCTCTCGGCGTTCTCGTTCGAGCGCGAGAACGGCA
Organism: uncultured Solirubrobacterales bacterium; assembly: GCA_963807385.1. Taxonomy (GTDB): domain Bacteria; phylum Actinomycetota; class Thermoleophilia; order Solirubrobacterales; family 70-9; genus JBDTSW01. The sequence continues at coordinate 496,163 of CAWEBQ010000002.1, read as the reverse complement.
CCCGGATCGTGGGCGTCGTGGTGTTCGCGATCCTGATCCTCTTCGGGCTCACCCTCCGGGCGCTCTCGCAGAACTCGCGGATCACAAGCGAGCTGTCGGCGGTCCTGGAGGGCCTCGCCTGGGAGCGCTTCCGCCGCGACGGCCACCCCGCGCACTTCGAGGGCCGGATCGCGATCCTGATCCCCGCCTACAACGAGGTGGACAACATCACTACGGTGCTCGAGCGGATCCCGGCCGAGGTCTGCGGCGAGCCCACCAGCGTGCTGGTGGTGGACGACGGCTCGCGCGACGGCACGGCGGAGGCCGCCGAGGCCGCCGGCGCTGTGGTGGCGCGTCACGTGATCAACCGCGGTGGTGGCGCCGCGCTGCGCACCGGCTACAGGTTGCTCTCGGACTCGAGGGCGAACATCGTCGTGACGCTCGACGCCGACGGCCAGCACCTCCCCTCGGAGATGCCGCGGCTGGTCGAGCCCGTGCTCTCCGGCGAGGTCGCGATGGCGCACGGCTCGCGCGTACTGGGCGAGGCCGAGGCCAACCACAGGGCCCGCGAGCTCGGCATCGTCTTCTTCAACAAGGTGGTCTCGTTCATCACCAGGACCAAGGTCACCGACTGCTCGAACGGCTACCGGGCGGTGCGCGCCGACGTCCTGCCCACCCTGGCGCTGCGCCAGGAGCAGTTCCACACCTCCGAGTTCATGATCGAGGCGATCAAGCGTGGGATTCCCTCGAAGGAGGTTCCGGTGACGGTGGTCGCGCGGCTGTCCGGCCACTCGAAGAAGCCGGCGGTGGTGCGCTACGGGATGGGCTTCGCGAACGCGATCGCCCGCACCTGGCTGCGATAGCCGACTAGTCCCGCGTCGCGCGCGCCGCCTCGATCATCGCCGGCGTCCTCACCTCGGACACGTCCGGCAGGTAAAGGTCCTCCCCGCACACGTTGCAGACCTGCACGTAGAGCTTTTGGACCTTGCCGCAGTTCGGGCAGCGGCGTTCGGGCTCGCGGTGCTCGGAGCGGAAGGCGATCACGACGATCAGCCCGATCGCGGGCAGGATGAAGCCGACGAGGAACCACAGCAGGAAGGAGCTCCCCTTGGCCTTGCCGATGATCGCCGTCGCAAGGCCGAACGCGCCGAGGACGAGCAGGGGCACCATTTTCAGTCCAGCGGGCGGTGGGTGCCGCCGCGCTGGTAGACCTCGTCGGCCAGCGGCCGCGGATGGCCGATGGATCCGACGTCGGCTACGTCGCGCGAGAACGGCAGGCCAATCGTCCAGTCGGCGACGGCCCGGATCTTGCGGGCGGTCCCCGGGATCTGGCTCATGTGGTAGGTGCGGGCCAGCCACCAGGCCGGAAAGCCTCTGAACCGGCGCTTCGAGACCTGGCCGACCGCCTTGTGCCGGCCGAGGTTGACGAACGCGGCCTTCGCGTGGTAATCGAAGCGCCGCTGGCCGGATGCAACGCCCAGCTCGCAGGCGATGTTGTGCGCGACCGCCGGGCCCTGACGGACGGCGTGCTGCGCCGTCGGCGGACAGGGTTGCTCGCCGCCCTTGTTGGGATCAGGCACGGCAGCGCAGTCCCCGATCGCCCAGACCCCGTCCAGGCCCCGCACCCGCATGAAGTCGTCGACCTCGACCTTGCCGTGCTCGCCCAGCGGCAGGGAGAGCTGCCGGAGGCTGGGATGGGGGGCCACTCCGGCTGTCCACACGATCGTCCGCGTCGGGATCTCCTCGCCGGTGGACAGGCGTGCCGCGTCCTCGCGCGCCTCCTCGAGCATGGTGCCGAGGCGGATGTCGATCCCGCGCCCACGGAGCTCCCGCACCGCGTAGTCGGCGAGCCCCTCGTCCACCTCGGGCAGCACTCGGCCGGAGGCCTCGACGAGGATCCACCGCATCCCGTGGAGCCGCGCGCGTGGATAGCGATCCATGGCATCGGCGGCGAAGTCCTGGAGCTCGGCAAGGGCCTCGAGCCCCGAGTAGCCACCGCCCACGAAGACGTAGGTGAGCAGCTCCTCGCGATGCGCCACATCGTCGGTTGCGTTGGCCCGCTCGAGCGTCTCGATCACGTGATTTCGGAGCCAGATGGCGTCGGCGAGGCTCTTGAAGCCGATCGCGTGACGGTCCAGCCCGGGCACCGGGAGCGAGCGCGACACCGAGCCGGTGGCGACCAGGAACTGGTCGTAGCGGACGATCTCGTCCGCCCCCTCGTGCGTGGTGAGCTCGACGGTCCTGGCCTGTGGGTCATGCGCTGTGACCGCACCGAGCCGAAGGTTCGTCCGGCGCAGCATGTCCCGCAGCGGCGTGACCACATGACGCGGCTCGATCATCCCCGCCGCCGCTTCCGGGAGGAACGGCGTGTAGAGCATGAAGTTGACGTCGTTGACCAGGATCAGCCGCGCGGCCTGCTTGGGCAGCAGCCGTTCGAGCTCGCGAGCCGCGCTGGCCCCGGCGAATCCGCCTCCCGCGATGACGACGTTCCAGGCCATGCCCCCAGTATTACTGATCCCGGTTCGCTTGTAACAGCTTGTTACAAGCGCCCGCCAGCTCCTCGTCTATAGCTTTGACGGATGGAGATCTCGGTTGTCGACAAGCCGACAGGTCAGCATCGCCTGCATAAGTTCGAGGCGACCGCCGACGGCGCGCCCGCCGGCGAGGTCGTCTACCAGCGCAGCCGGGGGCAGATGGTGTTCACCCACACCGAGGTCGGCGACGAGTACGGAGGGATGGGCATCGCGTCCCAGATGGCCGTCGCGGCGCTCGACGCTGCTCGCGCCGAGGACGCGGAGGTACTGCCGTTCTGCCCGTTCATGCGCTCATACATCGAAAAGCACGACGAGTATCTGGACCTGGTGCCGGAGTCCGAGCGCGACAGATTCGACCTCTGAGCTACGCGCTCAGAGACCGAGTTGCCGGCGGATCAGGCGCGTGACCTCGCCGCCGTCTGCGCGGCCCTTGGTCTCACGCATGACGTAACCCACGAGCGGCCCGACGGCCTTCATCTCACCACCGCGGACCTTCTCGGCCGCGTCGGGCTCGGCCTCGACGGCCGCCGCCACGATCGCCTCGAGCTCACCAGAGTCCTCCATCTGGCCGAGCCCCTCGGCCTCGACTATCGCCACCGGCTCGCCGCCATCGGCGATGATCTTCGTCAGTACCTGCCGCGCGGCCGTGCTCGAGACCCGCTTGGACACTGCGAGATCGGCCAGCGCCGCGAGCGCCCCCGGGGTGACCTTCGAGCTCGCCGGCCCGTCCCCCTCCCCGGCCTCGCGAAGGCCGGCGGCGAGGTCGCCCACCACCCAGTTCGCGACGATCCGCGGGTCGGCCTCGGCCGCCGCCTCGGCGGCGGCCTCGAAGTAGGCGGCCAGATCCGGGTCGTAGGAGAGCTGGTCCGCCTGCTTCTCGGTCAGGCCCAGCTGGTTCAGGTAACGCCCGTGGCGCGCCTCCGGCAGCTCGGGCAGGGATTCGCGCGCCTGGCTCAGCATCTCCTCGGTCGGCGCGAGGGGCACCAGGTCCGGCTCGGGGAAGTAGCGGTAGTCGTGGGCCTCCTCCTTCGAGCGCAACGAGGTGAGAGCCCCCGTCGTGGGGTCGAAGTGGAGCGTCTCCTGTTCGACGCGGTCACCGGCCTCGACGAGTCCGCTCTGACGCTCGAGCTCGGCGGCGATGCCGCGCTCGATGAAGCGAAACGAGTTCATGTTCTTGAGCTCGGTCTTCGTGCCCAGCTCCTCGGTCCCGGAGGGGCGCACCGAGATGTTGGCGTCGCAGCGCAGGCTCCCCTCCTCCATGTTCACGTCGGAGGCGCCCGTCTGCTTGATCGTCGCGCGCAGGAGCTGCAGCCACTCCCGAGCCGTCGCGCCGTCGCGCAGGTCGGGCTCGGTGACGATCTCCACCAGCGGCGTGCCGCCGCGGTTGAAGTCCACAAGGGAGGCGCTGGAGCCATGGATCCGCCCCGACTCGCCTGCGTGGATCAGCTTCGCCGCGTCCTCCTCCAGGTGCACCCGATGGATCCGTACATCGCCGAGCCGGCCGTTCGTGGCAAGCGGGATGTCGTACTGGCTGATCTGGTAGGCCTTCGGGTTGTCGGGATAGAAGTACTGCTTGCGGTGGAAGATCGAGCGCGGGGCGATCTCGCAGTCGAGCGCCAGAGCGATCGCCAAGCCGTAGCGAACGGCCTGCTCGTTGATCATCGGCAGCACGCCTGGGTGCGCCAGGCACACCGGGCAGGTGTGGACGTTCGGATCGTCCCCGAACGAGAGCTCGCAACCACAGAACATCTTCGTCCGCGTGCGCAGCTGCACGTGGATCTCGAGGCCGATGACGGGTTCGAGGTCAGCCATACCCGAGGCTCTCGATCTGCTCCTCGCCCATGCCGAAGAAGTGCCCGACCTCGTGGAAGACGGTGCGCCTGACCTCCGCGGCGTCGGGGTGGGCCTCGCGGAAGATGACGATTCGCTGGAGGCCCCCGACCGGGTCATAGATGCCCATCAGGCGGTCCGGGTGGGATTCCTCCACCACGACGGCGACTTCGCCCATCCGCTCACGAGCCCAGGACGGGAGCTCGTCCAAAGCCTCCTGCGCGGCCTCGCGGCACTCCTCCTCGGTCACGCGGGCCTCCCGTCGAAGGCGAGGCCCCCCTCGAGCGCGTGCGCCGCATCGAGCAGGCGGCCCTCGGTGAAGGCAGGGCTGGTGAGCTGGAGCCCGACCGGCAACTGCGGGCCCCCGCCCGCCGGCTCGGCGAGGCCACAGGGGATCGAGATGGCGGGGATCCCGGCCAGCGACATCGGGACGGTGAAGTAGTCGGAGAGGTACATCGCGAGCGGATCCTTGGTGCGTGCTCCCATCTCGAAGGCGACCGTGGGCGAGGTGGGCGTGGCGATCAGGTCGAACGAGTCGAACGCAGAACGGAAGTCATCGGCGATCTTGGTGCGCACACGCTGCGCCCGACCGTAGTAGGCGTCGTAGTAGCCGGATGAGAGCGCATAGGTGCCGAGCATGATGCGCCGCTTGACCTCCGCTCCGAAGCCCGCAGCCCGCGTTGCCTCGTACATCTCGGTCAGATCGCCTGCTCCTTCGGCGCGCTCGCCGTAGCGAACACCGTCGTAGCGGGAGAGGTTCGAGGAGGCCTCGGCCGGGGCGAGCACGTAGTAGGCGGAGATACCGTGCCCTGCGTGGGGCAGCTCGCACTCCCCCACCTCGGCGCCGAGCTCGCGGATCACGTCGAGGCCTGCGGCAAACGCGTCAGCGACGCCGGGCTCCACCCCCTCGGCCTCATGCGAGAAGTCCCGGGCGACGCCGATGCGCAGGCCCTTCAGGTCGGTGCGCGAAGGCAGCTCCACACCTGCGCCGATCCCGACGCAGGTTGAGTCCATCGGATCCGGCCCTTGGAGGTGCTGCAGCAGTACGGCCGCGTCGGTGACGTCGCGGGTCAGCGGACCGCACTGGTCGAGCGAGGAGGCGAATGCGATCATCCCGTAGCGTGAGATCGCGCCGTAGGTCGGCTTCAGGCCGACGATCCCACACAGGGCCGCGGGCTGGCGGATCGAACCCCCGGTGTCGGTGCCCAACGCCCATGGGGCGAGCCGGCCCGCGACGGCGGCGGCCGAGCCGCCCGAGGAGCCACCGGGCACACGGCCCCGGTCCCAGGGGTTACTAACGGGCCCGTAGGCCGAGTTCTCGTTCGAGGACCCCATCGCGAACTCGTCCATGTTCGTCTTGCCCAAGAGCCTGGCGCCGGCGTCGGACAGTCGCTTGACTGCCGTCGCCGTGTACGGCGGCTCGTACCCCTTCAGGATGCGCGATCCCGCCGTGGTGACGATCCCCTCCGTGCAGAAGATGTCCTTGACCGCGAGGGGAATACCCCGCAGCGCCTCGCCGCCGCTGCCGGAGCCGCCCGCCTCGGCGCTCCACAGGTATGCGCCCAGATCATCTCCTGACGCGGCCTCGGCGTAGGCATCGAAATACTCGCCGGCGTTCAGATCGCCGGCCTGGATGCGGCCCAGTGCCTGGGCCGCGGTGAGCTCGAGCAGATCGCTCACGCCTGCGGGCTGGGGACTCGGAAGGAGCCGTCGGCCGGGTCCGGCGCCGACTGCAGCGCCCGCTCCCGGGGCAAGCTCTCGCCGGGCTCGTCCGCCCTCAGCACGTTCTCGAGCTCGACCACATGTGTGGTCGGCTCGACCCCGTCGAGGTCAAGCGCGGAGATGCGCTCGACGTGCTCGAGGACGGCCGACAGCTCGCCCGCCATCCGCTCGACCTCGTCCTCGCTCAGCGCCAGGCGCGAGAGCTTCGCGACGTGGAGGACCTGTTCCCGCTCGATCACGCGGGTGATTCTAGGTACAGATAGCATCGCCGCCTTGATGAGGGGGGAAGCCGCCGAGCGATTCGTTGTCTTCAACCTGCGCCTGCTCGCGGCGACGTTCGCACTGGTTGGGTTGCTGTTCATCGCCATGCCCGACGGCACGCTGGCGGCGCTCGACGACTTCGGCGACTGGCTGCCGCTTGGCGAGTTCGCCCTGGCTCCGGAGACGTTGCAGCAGCTGTGGCTGGCGCTGGGCTTCTCCTACATGGTCGTCATCACCGGGATCTGCCTCGTGGTGCAGGCCGACGTAGTCCGCTACCGCCCCCTTCTGCTCGTGCTCGCGGCCGGCAAAGCAGCGTCGTCGCTGGCCGCGCTCGGGGCATACCTCTTCGACGACGACGTCTTCGCGTACCTCCTCAACTTCCTGGTCGATGGCTTCCTCGTCGGGGTGTCGCTGCTCCTGTGGTCGATCGCCGGCAGGGTGGGCGAGCCGGCGGCCCCCTCCTGAAGGCGCACACCGGGGCTCCGGGCCGCCGAGCTTCGAACCCTCCGCGCGTTCGCCGAGGCCCAGGCCCCGGCCGTCGGGCCGCTGCCGGCCGCAGCCGGTAACGACTCCGGCGATCCGGCCGCGGTCGACGTCGCCGGGACCGTCAACGAGTTCCTGAGGAAACTGCCGCCCAGGCGGGTATTCCTGGTCAAGACTGGCCTGTGGATCTTTGACCGGCTTCCGTTCCCCTGGCGCTTCAGCCGCTCGGACCTTGCGGCACGGCAGGACTTCATCGCGAGGCTCGAGGACGCGAACCGGCCCCTGGTCGGCGAGCTGCTCGTTCTGCTGAAGGTGCTCACGGGACTCGGCTACGGAAACGACGCGGGCGTCCGCGCCTCCATCGGCTACGAGATCACGTGCGGGATCGAGGGCGATGGGTCTCCCCTGCCGCCTCCGGATCCGGCCCCCCTCGGCGGTCTGGAGCCCGAGGCGAACGTCGAGGAGTGCGACGTGGCGATCGTTGGTTCCGGCGCCGGCGGGTCGGTGGCGGCGGCGCTGCTCGCGGAGGCCGGCCTCGAGGTGATCGTGCTCGAGGCCGGTCCCTACATGGATCGCGGCTCCTACCCAGAGGAGCCCGTCGCCGCGCTCGCAGCCCTCTACCGAGACGGCGGCCTCACGATCGCCGAGGGCCGGCCCGCGATCCCGACGCCCGTTGGTCGCGCCGTTGGCGGGACCACCGTGATCAACTCCGGGACCTGCTTCCGCGCTCCAGACGATGTCCTGGCACGGTGGCGGGCTGAGAGCGGGATCGAGTGGGCCACCGCGATGTCGCCGGACTACGCCCAGGGCGAGGAGATGCTGGACGTCGCTCCCGTCGACCCCGCCACCATGGGCCGCAACGGGCAGATCCTGATGGAGGCCGCCGATGCGATGGGCCTGAGCCACCATCCGCTGTCACGGAACGCGGGGCGCTGCTCGCAGTGCAGCTCCTGCCCGCAGGGCTGCCGGCTCGACGCGAAGCGCGCCGCCCACGTCACCTATCTGCCGCGCGCGGTGGAGGCCGGGGCGAAGGTTCGCGCGGGCGTCGAGGTCGACGAGATCGTCTTCACCGGAGAGCGGGCCACGGGCTTCCGCGGGCGATCCGGCGTCGCCTGGCATCAGAATGGTCAAGCCACACACGAGCGGGCGAACGGCGACGGCGCAGGCCGCCCCTATGAGCTCCGGGCCAGGAAGGCGGTCGTCTTGGCCGGCGGGGCCTTCGGGACGCCCGAACTGCTGCTGCGCTCCGGATTCCGCTCGGCGAGCGGGCAGCTCGGCGCGCAACCTGCGCATCCACCCCGCCTGTTGGGTGGGGGCCCGGTTCGAGGACGAGGTCCGCGGCTGGGACGGCATCATGCAGAGCTACGCGGTGGACGAGTGGATGGGCCGCGGCATCCTCTTGGAGGCGACGTTCACGCCCCTCGCCTTCGGCGCCCAGTGGCTACCCGGCACCGGCGTCGAGCACCAGGAGCGGATCCTGGCCTACGACCGAATCGCATCCACGGGCGTCCACCTCTCCGATACTTCCTCAGGGCGCGTGGGCCTGGCCTCCGACGGCTCCTTGCGCATCACGTACGGGCTCACCCGCGCCGACGCCGACAAGCTCACCTTCGGGATCGCGCGGGCCTGCGAGCTCTTCCACGCCGCCGGGGCCACCGAGGTCTATCCGCAGATCGCCGGCATCCCGACCGTCGCCGCACAGGACGTCGGGCGGCTGGAGCGCAAGCCCCCGCGCGCGCACCGCCTGCGGCTGGAGGCCTTCCACCCGATGGGCACGGCGGCGATGGACGCCTCCCCCAGCCGTGGGGTGGTCGGGGTCGATGGCGCCGTCCACGGCGCCGAGGCTCTTTACATCGCCGACGGCTCGCTCTTCCCCAGCTCGATCGGCGTCAACCCGATGATGACGATCATCGCGATGGCCTCCCGGGTGTCCCGGCAATTGGCCCAGAAACTCAACTGATCTCCGGCAGCGAATTACACGGCGGGCAGCAGTAATGGAGCGGCCGCCCGGGGGCGGCCGCTCCACAACCTCTCCTCCCCGGGGGCCGATGCCCCAGGGTCTGTATGCCTACTGAGCCGGCGGAGGCGGCGGAGGCGGGGCGGCACCGCCGCCCGGGGCGCTGAACGACGAGCCCTCCTCCTGCATCGCCATCCAGCCACCGGCGGCGACGCCACCGGCCGCAATCAGGCCCAGGAAGACGCCGAAGCTGCGACCGACATCAGCCTCACCACCGAACGCGTCGGCCACGTCGCCGAGCCCGAAGTCCGGTGGGCTGATGATCCTGAAGGCGATCAGCACGACTGAGAGAATCCCCAGCCCCGCCGTGACCGCGCTCAGGGCGACCGGCAGATCAACCGTGGTCTGATTGGCGGCAACTACCGCAAGGGCGATCGCTGCGACGGCCGCGAGGAACAGGATGAAGCGGATCAGCTCCATCGTCTGCCAAGCGCTGCCACCCGCCGAGAACGCTCCCTCTCCATACGTGAACCAGTCGAAGATGAACATGATCAGAAGCAGGGCGATACCCGAGGCTCCCGCCAGCTTCTCTCCGGTATTCAGGTTGTCCATTCACTCTCCCCAGAGTTGGGATTGGGACCAAGTGGGATGCAGCCTATAGCGGCGGGTGGTCGGATGCCGGACGCGCCGGGTCTCAGCCATGCTCTGCCCGCGCCTGGGCGGCCTCGAGCGTATTGCGCAGAAGCATCGCGATCGTCATCGGGCCGACGCCGCCTGGAACGGGTGTGATTGCTCCCGCGACCTCGGCGACGCCGTCGAAATCCACGTCCCCCACGAGGCCGTCGCCGGTGCGGTTTGTGCCGACGTCGATGACGACGGAGCCGGGCCTCACCATCTCGGCGATGATCAGCCCCGGCGAGCCCGCTGCGGCGACGAGGATGTCGGCGCGTCGCGTTATCTCGGGCAGGTCACGCGTGCGGGAGTGGCACATGGTCACGGTGGCGCTCGCGTTCAGGAGCAGCGAAGCCAGCGGTCGGCCCACGAGGATCGAGCGGCCGACGATGACCACCTCGGCGCCCTGGATCTCGGCTCCGGCGGCCCGCAGCAACTCGACGACTCCCTTGGGCGTGCAGGGGACGAGACCGGGATGGCCCTGGGCCAGCAGGCCCGCGCTGGCCGCCGTCAGCCCGTCGACGTCCTTCGCGGCGGGGATCCGGCTGATGACCTCGTCCTGGTCGTGTCCGGCCGGCAGCGGCAGCTGAACCAGGATGCCGTCCACGTCGTCGTCGTCAGCGAGGTTCTCGACGAGCTCGAGCAGCTCGGCCGGCTGGACGTCGGCCGCGAGCTCGTGGTGGATCGAGCGCATCCCCGCCTCCTCCGTCTGCTTGCGCTTGGAGCCGACGTAGACCTGGGAGGCCGGGTCGTCTCCGACGAGCACGGTGGCGAGCCCGGCGCGGCGCCCGTGAGCGGCCTCGAACGCCGCCGCATCGCGGGCGACCCCGGCGCGGACCTCGGCCGCGACTGCCCTGCCGTCGATCACCGTCGCCGCCACGATCAGCTCGCCTTCCGCAGCGGTGCGTAGTCGGCCATCAGCTTGCGCTCGCTGCCGTCTGAGGCGAAGCGCACGACGACCACGGAGCCCGGCTCCACCGAGGTGACCACGCCCTCGCCGAACGATGCGTGGACGACGTCGTCGCCGGTACGGAACTCCACCAACTCGGGGTTGGGCGCCTTTCGAAGGTCGTCGGTGGTGGGTAGGCCGCCGCCGCCAGGGCCGAAGCTTCCGCCGAGCACGGCCTGCCGCCCGGCGCCGCTCTGCCAGCCCGTGCGCGGCGTGGAGATCTGGCGTACCACCAGCTCGTCCGGCACCTCCGCCAAGAAGCGCGATGGGAGGTTCTGCCCGAAGCCTCCGAAGAGGTTGCGCCGCCGCGCGCAGGTGAGGTAGAGGCGCTGGCGGGCCCGCGTGAGCCCGACGTAGCAGAGCCGGCGCTCCTCCTCGAGGTTGCCCTCCTCGACCGAGCGCGAGTGCGGGAACACCCCCTCCTCGCAGCCGATCAGAAAGACCGCCTCGTACTCGAGCCCCTTCGCGTTGTGGAGGGTCATCAGCGTGATCAGGCTCTCGCCGTCCTTCATCGAGTCCTGATCGGAGAGCAGCGAGATCTGCGCTAGGAACTCCTCGAGCGGCGTCGTGTCGCTCTCGCCCTCGATCGCCCGGTTGGCGTCGAACTCGCCCGCGACCCCGACCAGCTCCTGGAGGTTCTCGACGCGGCCCTCGGCCTCGATCGTGCGCTCGGCCTCCAGGGCCTCGAGGTAGCCGGTCTCGCGCAGCACGGCGTCTAGCAGTTCGGCGACCTTCATCCCTTCGGTTCGGTCGCGCAGCGCGACCATGGTGTCGGCGAAGCGGCGCACGGCCCGCTGCGGCCCCGTCCCGAGCGCAGGCACCCGCTCGACCTCGCGGATCACGTCCCAGACGTCGATCCCGTTCGTGTTCGCGTGCGAGAGCAGGCGCGCCTGCGTCTGATCCCCGATCCCCCGGCGGGGCGAGTTGACGACGCGCTGGAACGAGACGGCGTCGGCCGGGTTGGCGAGGAACTGGAGGTAGGCGACGGCGTCCTTGATCTCGGCCCGGTCGTAGAACTTGGTGCCGCCGATCACCTGGTAGGGCAGCTCGAAGCGAACCAGGGTGTCCTCGAGCACGCGGCTCTGAGCGTTGACGCGGTAGAAGACCGCGATCTCGTCGCGGGCCGTGCCCTCGTCGGTGCACAGCCGCTCCACCTCGGCGGCGACGTACCGCGCCTCTGCGTGCTCGTCGTCGAGCTCGGCGATCGTGATCGGATCGCCCCTCCCCTCCTCAGTCCACAGCCGCTTCGGCTTCTGCTCGCGGTTGTTCGCGATAACCGCGTTGGCCCCGTCGAGGATCGTGCCGGTCGAGCGGTAGTTCTGCTCGAGCTTGATCACCTCGGCGTCCGGATAGTCCTTCTCGAAGTCGAGGATGTTGCGGATGTCGGCCGAGCGGAAGCTGAAGATCGACTGGCTGTCGTCACCGACCACGGTCAGGTTCCGGCTCTCCCCGGTCAGCAGCTGCAGCATCCGGTACTGCGGCTTGTTCGTGTCCTGATACTCGTCCACGAGCACCCAGCGGAAGGCGCGCCGGTAGCGGTCGCGAACGTCCTCGAACAGCTCCAGCAGATCAACGGTGCGGACGAGGAGGTCGTCGAAGTCCATGGCGTTCGCCTCATGCATGCGCTTCTCGTAGAGGCCGAAGACATCGGCGACGGTCTCCTCGAAGTAGGAGCCCTGTCGCTCGCGGAAGGCTTCGGCGTCGACCAGGCGGTTCTTCGATCCCGAGATCTGGGACTGGACCGCGCGTGGCGGAAAGCGCTTCGGGTCGACGTCGAACTCCTGCATGCAGCGCTTGACCATCCGCAGCGAGTCGGCCTGGTCGTAGATCGTGAACCCCCGCTTGTAGCCCAGGCGCTCTGCGTCGGAGCGCAGGATCCGCGCGCAGGCGGAGTGAAAGGTCATCACCCACATCAGACGCGAGACGCCACCGACCAGCTGCTCGACCCGCTCGCGCATCTCGCCCGCCGCCTTGTTGGTGAAGGTGATCGCGAGGATCTCGCTCGGACGCGCCTGCCCGGTGGCCACGAGGTAGGCGATGCGGTGCGTGAGCGCCCGGGTCTTGCCCGACCCGGCCCCGGCGAGCATGAGGAGCGGGCCCTCGCCGTGCTCCACGGCCTTGCGCTGGGGCGGGTTCAGACCTGCGAGGAGCTGCTCGATCTGGCTGGCCCCCGGCGCGACCGGCGCGCCGGGTGAGCCGCCGGCCTCTGCCTCGAGGGCGGCCCAGCCTTCCTCCTCGGAGGCCCAGGTTGGTTCGTCGTCTGCCGGTGCCGACTCCACCGGCCGAGGATAGCCCTGGGTGCGGCGCGGGTCCTAGCCTCCGGCCGAGCTCGGCCCCCGCTTCGGGCGCAGCTCCCGCAGCTCGGCCTTCGCGGCCTTGCCATCGAGCTCGGCGATCCGGTTCTCCAACTCGCCGATCCGCTCCGACAACGCCCGGATTGCGTCCGCGACGGGGTCGGGCAGGTGAATCCAGTCCGTGTCCGGGCCCTCGACTTTGCGGCCCTCGACGCGCACCGGGTGGCCGGGGTTGCCCACCACCGTCGAGCGCTCGGGCACGTCCTCGATGACGACCGTGTTGGCGCCCACCTTGGCGCCGTGGCCGACCGTGATCGGTCCCAGGAGCTTGGCGCCGGAGCCGACCGTGACGTCGTCCTCGACCGTCGGGTGGCGCTTGCCCCGGGCGAACCCTGTGCCTCCGAGCGTGACGCCCTGGTAGAGCGTCACGCGGTCGCCGATCTCCGCGGTCTCTCCGATCACCACGCCCGCGCCGTGGTCGATGAAGAAATCGTCGCCGATCCGCGCCGCCGGGTGGATCTCAACGCCAGTCACCGCCCGGCTGGCGTATGCGATCGTCCGCGGGACCAGCGGGACCCTGGCGTCATAGAGGGCGTGCGCCACGCGGTGCGCGAGCAGCGCCTGCACCCCGGCCCAGCTCGTCAGGATCTCGCCGGTGCCGACGGCGCGTGCCGCCGGATCGCGGTCGCGCGCCGTGCCGACGTCGGCGCCGACCCCGTGCAACACGCGCTTGAGCGTTCCCAGGCCGAGCATCAGGGTGCGAAGAATGGCAGCGAGACGTAGCGCTCGCCGCCGTCGCAGGCGATGGTGACGATGCGCTTGCCGTCCATCTCAGGCCGCGCGGCTACGTCGAGGGCGGCGCGAAACGCCGCGCCAGCCGAGATCCCTACGAAGAGGCCCTCACGGATCGCGGCGCGCCGAGCCGTCTCGAGGGCGTCCTCGTCGTCCACCTGCACCACCTCATCGATCACGGAGCGGTCGAGGATGTCGGGGACGAACCCCGCGCCGATCCCCTGGATCTTGTGCGGGCCCGCCTGCCCGCCCGAGAGAACCGGCGAGGTGCGCGGCTCAACGGCGACGACCAGGGTCTCCGGGCGGCGCTCCTTCAGCACCTGCCCGACGCCGGTGATCGTGCCGCCGGTGCCGACGCCGCAGACGAGGGCGTCCACCTCCCCGTCGAGGTCGGCCCAGATCTCCTCGGCGGTGGTCCGGCGATGCGCGTCCACGTTGGCGGGGTTCGAAAACTGCTGAGGCATGAAGCCCTTGCGCTGGCGCACGATCTCGCGGGCGAGGTCGATCGACTCGCCCATGCCCCCGAGGGATGGCGTCTCGTGGACGTTGGCGCCGTAGGCGCGCAGGAGCTTGGTCCGCTCCCGGCTCATGCCCTCCGGGAGCGTCAAAACCAGCTCGTAACCGCGAGCCGAGCAGACCATCGCCAGGGCGATGCCGGTGTTGCCGCTGGTCGGCTCGACGATCACCGAGCCGGGTTCGATCAGCCCGTCCGCCTCGGCCGCATCGATCATCGCCACGCCGATCCTGTCCTTCACCGAGCCACCCGGGTTCAGATACTCGAGCTTGGCTACGACCTCGCCGCCTAGATCCTCGCCCAGGCGGCGCAACGCCACCAACGGCGTGTTGCCCACGGTGGCCGACGCCTCGGGGGCGATCCTGAGAGTGGTCGGTTCGCTCACGGCGTCCAAGGTAGCGGGGCAACTAGGCTCTGGATGCATGGCCTCCATCGACGACGCCGTCAAGGCGCTCACCGACCCGAAGAACCTCTCCGAGCTGGGCGGGACCAGCGGCGAGCGCCGCTTCTCCGTCAAGCAGAAGCAGGTGATCGCCCGCCTTCGTGAGGGCGGGGCAGGCAAGGCCGAGGCGCGCACCCTCGCGCTTCAGGCGGTCGAGAAGGTCGGCGGTGAGATCACCGAGGGCTCGCTCCGCAGCGACCCGATGGGCCGGCACACGGACTCCGTCGAGGGCTGGGTGATCCCGCTTGAAGCCGTGCGCTGGGACGCCGGGTAGCGTTCACGCCTCGCTGAAGCATCGGGTAGTCCATGGGCTACCCGGGGCTTCAGCGAACGGCCTCGCCTCGTGTGCACTTGACCGCCGGCGCCGGAGGGATTAGGCTCGCGCGAAGCCGAGGGGGGACCGATCGGCGCGCTGTCACCGACCGAGGAGAGCCATGCAGCCGAGGCGCTCGCAGCCGCCTGGCTGGCGGAGTAGGCCAGGGCGGCCGCTCCGGCTCTCCCTCGCGCTAACCCAGAGTCCACCTTGGGCCGTCTCAGCGGTCCCGCACTTCATATGTAATACGTCCCGCGTCTAGGCGGGCTTAGGGGCGCTCAGGCACCCCGAGTACCGCTATTGACCGCTTGGAACCGCTGGGTTCGGGGGGTCACTGGCGCGCAACTGGCGCGCGCGCTTAGTACTCACGGCTCATGAGGGATGGCGGAGCCTTGTACCGCGAGCGCTGTGTATATGTGAAGTGGTCGCCAGACCTTCTGGGCCGCCATCTTCTCGACGTGGCTGGTGGCAGATGTCCTGCTTCGCCTCCTCAAATGCAGCGCCTCGAAGGTGCGGGCGAACCTTGATCCAGGCGACCGCGTAGCGCGACCAATCGAACCGCCCGCTGTCCTCGAGGATGCTGGTGTCCATCGTGGCTAGAACGAACTCCTCAGCTAGCAAGTCCGACGCTCTGCGGACAACATTCGCATCCAGCTTCTCGGCGGCGAGGTCGAGATCCTGAAGTGTGGTGATGCGATAGCCACGGCCCCGTAGGCCGTCTACGAGGGTCTTGCTCGATAGATGCGCGTCATGCAGCAGCTGGGACACGCAGTCCCTCGCCGTCCCGCTTCGTTAGGTCCTCCGCGGCTGCCGTCCACCGCACGGCTTCTCGGATTTCGTTGCGGCGGAGGCCATAGTCCTCCTTCAGCAATGCTTCCCCTGCCTCATCAGCGGCGATCCAGGCCACTTGCTGGACAGCCCAACGGCGGTCCCGAAGGGTGGGCAGGCCGCCTAACTTTCCGGGGTCACCTCGATGCGCCGGAGCTTGAGTTGCTTCGCGATCCAGCCGCCACGCCGCAGCGTGTCGCGGACGTTGAACCAGAACTCAGGCCGTAGCGTGACCTGGCCCTTCCGCCGTGGCCCGCTCACGTTGACGTAGACGGGGCCTTCTCGCTGGGCGATCACCCCGCGATCCCCCTCCGCAGACTGGCGGACGATTCCGAGCGGGGCTTCCGTGAGGGGCCAATTTCCATGCTCCTCGCGGGCCTGTGCGATTGCGGTCCGAATCTCCTCGTAGCTGAAGCGCTCATCCAGAAGCCACTTCACCGCGACAGCCTCAGCTACGTCTCTGAAGCTGTAGAGGTTGATCGGCCTGCCCTCGTAGATGTTTGGCTGGATGAAACCGTTCCGAGCCCATTGGCCGATGGTCTGTCCACTGACACCGGCCAATGCCCCAGCGCGGGATGGCGTGTAAACGCTGTCCGAGTGTGGGTCGTCGCTCAGAGTGGCCATTACCTAACAGGTTTCGGCGACCTCGGGGGTGCCCCTCCTGTCTCCGCTCAGGTAAGCGTCCAGCAGTCCCGCCGCCTCGTCCTCGTTCCCAGGCATCAGGTGGCCGTAGCGGTCGAGCGTCACCGCGATCTTCGAGTGGCCCATGTACGTCGAGAGGGCCTTGGCGTTGACGCCGGCCGCGATCATCAGGGAGGCGTAGGTGTGCCGACACTCGTGCAGAGTGATGCGGTTGAGGCTCGCCGCTGTCCAGGCATCGTCCGCGCGGTTTGTCAGGTCGCGGGCGTTGAAGGGCTCGGTGTCCCCGAACACCAGCCCGTCGTCCTCAGCGGCCAGGCGCAGCTTGAGCAGGAACGGGCGGAGCACGTTCGGGATCGGTACCCGCCGCCGCCCCGCGTTCGACTTGAGCGCGATGCGGCCCTCGATGTCGTCCCAACCGGATTCCACGCGGATCAGGCCAGCGCCGAGGTCTACGTTCTCCCAGGTGAGCGCCATCAGCTCGCCGCGTCTAAGGCCCGCGTAGAAGGCCGTGGCGTAGATGGGTTGGTCGGCCTCGGGGAGCGCCGCGATCAGGGCCTCGGCCTCGAGCGGGCTTGCGAATCGCTCACGCCGCCCCCGGGGTGTCGGCAGGTGGAGGCCCCGGCAAGGGTCGCTCGCCACCTCCCCCCTGGACACTGCGCGGCGGTAGATGGCCCGCAGAGGTAGGAACGTGACCTGAACGGTTGAGGCGTCGAGCTCGTCGGCCTGGAGGCTGTCCGCAAACCGCTGGAGGTCGGGCCGAGTGATAGTGCCGAGCCTCGCCGCCCCCAGCTCAGGGAGAACGCGCAGCCGCATCGCCCGTTCATAGGAACGGATCGAGGACGGCTTGAACGGATCGCCCGAACGGTTCTGGATGCTGCCGGCCTTCGCGCCCTCGTGCCACTCCTCCCACGCCTCCTTGAGCCTGGTGGGCTGAGAGGCCCTGAGAGCGCCGCTGCGTAGCTCCCTGACGGCGTCCGAGCGCCAGGACTTCGCCTCGGCCTCCCGCTTGAAGGTGCGGCGAATCTTCTTGTCATCCCGCTGCGAGTAGACCCATGCCTCGTAGGAGGGCCGGCAGTTGCACCGGCCCTCTTCCCGGGACTTGCAGCGGCGTGAGTGGCGCTTGGTGATTCCGGCGGCCATCAGTCAGTCCTCCTGTCGTTCAGGTGGTCGGGGCGCATAGCCTTCCCCTCGCATCCGGCCTGGTTTGGAACTGTGCCGGGTGCCAGGGGCCGGGTGTTCACGCACGCCGGCCCCATTTGTGTTTGCGCGACCGACCCTAGGGCCAGCGGCGGTCGCGAGTCAAGGGGTCCTCCGGAAAAGAGGGCGCAGACCGGCTAGCGATCCTGATGAACCGAGTTCGCTGGGGGGCCGGTTGACGTAGCGCTGTTGTGGGACTACGGTGGACAGACCGGGTGTTGCCCGGGGAACGGGAGGTAACGGAGATGAGGGTTTGGTCGGTCGCAGGCGTCATCGCGGCTGTCTCAGTCGGTGCGTTGGTGCTTGGCAGTACGGGGTTCAGCGAGGACTCGGCCAAGAAGCAAGGGTTTGAACGGGAGCGCGTGGCTAAGAGCGTCAAGCCGACCTCGTCGGTTCCACCCGGAGCCGCCGTGCAGTCGAAGCGGGCTCGACGCGGTACTAAGTACTTCATCGCGAATTCCCCGACGACGGTTCCGGCTGACGGAGCGAGCAGCGTCACCGTCCTCACGTGCCCTAAGAGGCACAAGGCGATCTCCGGCTTCTACCGGACGGATGGCTTCATCGCCGTCGATTGGTTTTCGGTCGGCACGTCCTCGCCGCGCAAGTGGGAGTACGGATTCTTCGACCTGTCCGGCGTCGAAGGACAAGCCTTCGAGGGAGTCGTCTGCCAGAAGAGGTAGTCGCCGCCGCGTGGTCCCGCGGAGCAATCCGCAGACGCCCCACCCCGGAAAGGCGGGGAGCGGTCGATGTCCCGTCAGATTGCCGGACCTAGGTTCGACTCGCTCGGGGAACGCATTCACAGTTGGGCCATTAGACCCGGCAATCTGGAGGAGGAGTGAGCGATGACCGAAGACGTGGTGGAGATGGCCGAGGCCGCAGCGGCGCAGCCCGCCGGATGGCACGCGAACCCGGCTGGTCCAGGCCTTCGGTACTGGGACGGGACCGAATGGACCGAGAACTACCACCCAGGTCACTCCGGGTCTGAGGCAGGAACGCCTAAGGAAACGCTCTGGGCGCTCTCGCTCGGGTTCGGCGTGGCCGGCGGACTCCCGGCCGCGGTTGGAATGCCGGTGCTCGGCTTCTACTTTCCGCTGGGCCTCGGTGGGGCGGGTGCCGCGCTTGCCATCGCGGCATTCACCTCGGGGCGAGGAGGCTCGCCTTGGTATGCATGGGTGGCGATCGTGGCGTCCCTGCTCGCGATCGTCAGCGGAGCGGATGGGCTGCAGCAGTTCAACGATTCCTCCAGCGCGCTCAGCGACCTCGGGAACTAGCCAAGGATGCCCGCCAGGACCGCCCGCGATAAGAGCTCGCTCGCCTTCCTTGCGGCGTTCATTGCGCTCGGGGTAACCGCTGGTGCGTGGCCTGGCGGCGGAGTGCTGGTTCCGACTAGCGCCCAAGCCGCCGACAAGGACTGCTCGGACTTCAACACCCAGCGCCAGGCCCAGAACTTCTTCCTGCGCCACGGCGGGCCCCAGCGCGATCCCCACGGCCTCGACGGGGACAACGACGGCAAGGCCTGCGAGTCCCTGCCGTGTCCATGCGGTGCCTCGAGCGGGGGCGGCGGAGGAGGCCACCACAATCCCCCGCCCGTTGAGAGCCGCAGCCGTGGCGTCCTCAAGTCGGTCGTAGACGGCGACACCGTGAAGGTGAGAACCGGAGGCAAGAACAAGACTGTCCGGCTGATCGGGATCGACACCCCCGAGGTCTACGGCGGCGAGGAGTGCGGCGGAGCTCAGGCCTCGGCATCCTTGAAGAGGATGGTCCATTCCGGAAACCGCATCACCCTCGTCCGTGACCGCACCCAGGACGACAAGGACCGCTATGGGCGGCTCCTGCGGTACGTCGAGAAGGGCGGCAACGACCTGGGCCGGCGTCAGATTCGCCAGGGCTGGGCGAAGGTCTACGTCTACGGCGGCAATCCGTTCAACCGCGTCCGTCCCTACCGGAAGGCGCGTGACGAGGCCAAACGCAAGGACAGGGGTGTGTGGGACAGGTGCGGCGGTCACTTTCACCGCTCGCTCTGAGGGGGTCCGACTCGTGATTGATTTTCTGGCAGCGCTCGGACCCACGGACAAGTTCGCGCTGCTGTCACTCGGGCTCCTCGTCTTGTGGGGGCTCCTGCTCAAGCTCGGTGACAACTGAGCACCCCGGGTTTTCCACACGGCCAGGAGTCGCTTCGCGCCCCACCGCTGGGTCTCCACGGCCCGGTGTCGGGCTCGGAACTTGAGGTACTTGGGGTTGATGCGGCTGGGAGACCGCCACGCACCCGCTCGACGGTGCCGAGGGCCTGCTCGAGCTGGACGCGGCGGGCGGGCATCAGGCCACCGCGTGCTCGGGGATACTGCGCGGGCGATGTCGGAGGAGAACGTGGAGCGGGTTCGGCGGGGAGTCGCAGACGTGGACACCTTCTGGGCAATGCTTGACGACTACGTCGTATGGGATCTGCGTGGCGGCTCGGCGGTCCCGGACCTGGACAGCGTCTACGTGGGACGCGATGCGGTCATCCAGGCCTCCCGCCGCTACTGGGGTACCTGGGACGAGTACAGCATCAAGGCCGAGGAGCTCATTGATGCGGGGCCCGCCGTCGTCGTCATCCTGAGCGAGCGCGGTCGTGGCAAAGGGAGCGGCGCACCATTCGAAAACGAGAACCCGCAGCTCTGGACGTTTCGTGGCGACCGGATCATTCGCTGGGACCTTTTTCAAACCAGGGCGGATGCCCTCGAAGCCGCCGGGCTGTCGGAGTAGGCGATGTCGGAGGGGAACGTGGAGGCCGTGCGGCGTGTCTTCGAGGAGTGGGAGAAGGGGAACCTCTCGGCGGGCACAGGTCTCTACGACCCCGACATCGTCCTCGTTCCCCTTGAGCGCGTCGGTTCGCGCCGCTATATCGGCTTGGACGGGGTCAGCGAGTTCACGCGGGATTGGCTGAGCGCCGTGACCGACTTGACGCTGACCGCCGACGAGCTCATCGAGGCGGGCGACAGTGTGGTGGTCGCAGTGCGGCAGCGGGGAATAGGGAAGGGAAGCGGCGCTCCCGGCGAGATACGGTACTTCCAGGTGTGGAGCTTCAGGGGAGGCTTGGTAATCCGCTTTCAGGCGTTCCACCACCGCGAGGACGCCCTTGAAGCCGTCGGGCTGTCGGAGTAGGCCACGGCGCATCAGCTCACCGTCCGCCCGGGAATGAACGATGGCACGCCCTTGACACGGCCACCTACGCGGTGAGAGGGTCGGACTAGCCGGGGCGGGGGGAATAGGCCTCTCGGCCGACCGGGGAGGTCTGTCTTGCTCGCACGTATTGGTCCGCACCTGAGCTTCGCCAACGTCGTCTCGGTGGTGGCGCTGTTCGTCGCCCTGGGAGGTGCCAGCTACGCGGCGATCAATTTGCCGAACAACTCGGTCAAGTCCAAGCACATCAAGGACGGGCAGGTGAAGTCCCAGGATGTGAAGGACGACAACCTCACGGGAGAGGACCTGGACGAGTCGCAGCTCGGTGAGGTTCCGACGGCGGGCGACTCCGAGCTGCTTGACGGCAAGGACTCCACCGACTTCGTGCTGCCGGGGTCGGAAGGGTGGCACCCGATGGAACTGAACAATGATGGAATCGGGGCGGTCTGTAACTGGACCAACGTTGGTGGCGATCGTAGCCCTGCGGCGTACTTCCGCGACGCCACCGGGGTCGTCCACTTCAGGGGACTGATCAAGGCAGTCAACGGGACTTCCACGGACTGCCAGGACAATGACGTTAATAGCCGCACCGTTGTCGGCTTCCACACCCTTCACCTGCCCGCCGGATACCGACCCGAACACAGTTCTCTCTTCGAGACGGTCTCCAACAGCGCCGCTGGAAGCATCGACGTAAAGCAGTTTGGAGCGGTGCAAATTGTCCAGAACTACCCGCCCGTGGCGAACGCCAGGGAATGGGTCTCGCTCGAAGGCATCAGCTATCGCTGCGGCCCGTCTGGCCAGGGCGGCTGTCCGTAGCCGCCTGACGCCCGCCTCAGCCACTAGCGGCTTCCGCCACCTGGCGTTGCCGCGCCAGGGCGTCGAACTCGGCAAGTGGGTCCTCCTCATCGTCGGCGCGCGCGTCGGGCTCAAGCCGGGTGGCGCGGTGCCACTTGATCGCGATGTCCGAGGCGTCCCGCCAGCGACGGAAGTTGGTGTCGGTGGCGTGATCGACGTACAGCTCGAGCGCCGCGTCCGCAACCCCGACCGCGCCCTCGTACTGCCTTTGGGCCTCACTCATCGCTCAGGCCCTCCTTCTTTTTTCTGAGGCGCGCCCGAGCCGCGCCTTCCCCGGTCCAGGGGTGCTCAGAAGGGGTCGCCCCGCAGGTAAGTAAAAGATTCCGTGAGGCGACAGCCCTCGTAGGTCCACGTCGGCCTCCGAGGGGGTCGGTGCCAGGGTTTTCAGGCGGCGGGAACATGAACCGCGTCCCCCTTTGCCATCTGCTTCCAGCCCCGATAGCGTGCCGCTGCCCGCTCGGCTTCCTTGGCCTCGCGGTCCTGGCGCTGGCCCACGGTCTCGCTGATCGGCTTCGCCATCGCCCCGACCGCGAACACGAGGTCCCCGGTCGCCTGGTCTGGGTCAAGGCCGGCCGGGAGCCGCCGCCTGACGTCGAAGCGGGTCTTTCCGAGGCGGTCGTAGACCTTGCCCCGGCGATGGTGGTCTCGGTGGGCATCGATGCCGGCGACCGCGACCTCGAGGCCGGCGATGTCGCTGAGGTGGTCGAACTTGGCCAGGTAGGCGGCGGGGTCGGCCTCCTCGGCGGCAACTGCCTTCGCCTTCGCCAGCGCCTCCAGCACTGCGGCCTGGTGCTCGAGCACGGTGCGCTGATGGGCCAGCGCCGCCTGGTCGTACTGCGCCGCCAGGCGGGTGCAGGCGTCCTCGGCCATCAGCGTTTCCTCGGCTCGGGTCGGGGCGGTCGGCTTCGGGCGCTTGGTGCCCTTTCGGATCGACTCGGCCTCGGCGGCGGCGTCGATCTGCAGGGCGTCCCGCGCGGCCTGCCTTGCCTCGGCGCGACGAACGCGGGCCTGGTGCATGGTCTCGCGGAGCTCGGCGGCCTTGGCTCGGGACTCGCGGACGGGCTCGGGCATCCACTCCGAGGCCCATTTTGGGATGAGGCGCGCGGGGTCGGTGTCGGGTAGGACTGTCACTTGGTCTCCTTTTCGGGTTGTGCTGAAAGCTCGGGCGACGGCGAAGCGGCGGGCTGTCTATCCGCCGCGACGCCGCCACCATTGACCGGCGGAACCGGCCAAGTCGTGAAATCCCCAGACCCGTACACAGAGGGAAGGCCTGCCTTCCCCGTTCCCAAGAGGGCCCCAGAGGGGAGTTCCGCCCCGGGGGTCATCGGTCCCATCGCGGATCCCACTCCCTCAGCAGTTCCACCAGGCGGGCCGGGTCGTTCGCGCCGCTGTTGACGTGAATCGACTTCGCGTTCTGCCCCCGGCCGGCGGGCAGCCTGCCGTTGTCGGACTTGCGGGCCTTGGCGAGCCACTGCTCGAAGCCGGCGAGGGCTACAGTTCGGCCACGTCCTCGGCCACTGGGGCGAGGTGTTCGGCAAGTCGGGCTCGGACTCCCTCGATGGACTCGGCCACCTGTCCCTGCAACTGCGCCCCGGGTTCGGCGTGAACGGTGGCGACGATCTCGGCTAGCGCCCTGTTCGCGGCCTCGGTTCGGGCCTCGGCCTCGCGGCGCTTTGCCTCCGTCGTCCTCGGCTGCCTCGGCCTCCCGGGTGCGGGCGGGGAGCTTCTTGCCCGCATAGGCGGCGTCGCTTGCGGCGGCGGTGTCCTCGGTTGCGGCCTGGTGCTGCGCGCGCTCGGCCTCATCCACGGCGTTGCGGGCGCGGCGGGCCTCGTCACGCAGCTCGCGGTAGTGAGCCGCGATGTCGAAGCCGTCGGCGTTGTCGAGCGCCAACGGGACGTGATCGGTGCGCAAGCGCGGAAGCTCGCGGCTCTGGGTTGCGGTGGTCATCGGTCGCCGTCCTTCGGTTGTTGTGCTTTTCCCGAAGTGCTTTCGAGGTGTCCGGGTCGATGCGTCCGGACGCGCCGTCAGTGGCGCGCGTGAGGTCGAAAAGCCAGCGCGTCTTACGGGCGAGGGCACTCTCGAAGCTCGATCAGTTGTTCGGTGCGTTCTCATGTGCAAGTCCTTTCGTTGGGTTCGCACCGCCCGCGTCGCGGTCCCAGGCAGGGGATCAACCGCGAGCGGGTTGGGTGCGTTTCCTCGCCGGCCGTCACCGACGAAGTCATGGGGAAGTCCTCTCAAGGGGGGCGTGGGCAAGGCGGACGGACAGGCGGTGTTCCATCTCCACCCGCCACTCCAGAATCGCCAGCTCCTCCGCGCCTTCCGAGCGGCAGTCCTCGAGGCGAAGGGTGAGTTCGCCCCAGTGGCTCGCGGCTTCGGTGTCGGTGAAGCCCGTGGAGGTGACCTTGGAAGCAATCCACCTCGCGGCATTGGCGCGTTCGGCGGCGAGGCTCACTGCGACCCCTTCTCGGCCGCGTCCCGCTGGCCTTCCACGAACTCCGAGAACGGGTCGGCGTCCTCCTGCGAGTAGGAGGCCGGCGACGAGCCCTTCGGCGCGTCCTCGTTCCCTGCCGGCGGCGAAGGCTCCCCAAAGGGCGGCGAGGGCAAGGGCAGTGACGGGAAGCCAGGTCATCATGCGGCCTCCTCTCCGAGGGTTCGCGCTGCGTTCGAGCTGGCCCACCTCTCCAGCTCGCGGACGGGGAACAGTCGGAGCCGGCCCCGGCGGACAATCCGAACCTCGGGTTGCACGTAGCGCTCCAAGGAATCGAGACTCATCCCAAGGGCGTCGGCAGCCTCAGCGGCCGTGAGGGTGATGCGCGGAACGGGTCGGTCGTTCACGCGGCGACCCCCAACGTAGTGCCACCCTCAACGTTCTTTTCCTCGATGACTGGTACTTCTGTT
This sequence comes from uncultured Solirubrobacterales bacterium, assembly GCA_963807385.1. GTDB lineage: Bacteria > Actinomycetota > Thermoleophilia > Solirubrobacterales > 70-9 > JBDTSW01. The sequence continues at coordinate 471,838 of CAWEBQ010000002.1, read as the reverse complement.
GTTGAGGTCGCTCTAGGAGTCTCAGGTGAGTCTGTTGTATTGCTCGTCGGATTCCCGAGGATGGAAACTAGGTTTCCCGACGATGCATCCTCGGATTTCCTAGAACCATCCTCGGATTCCCCACGATGCATGTTCAAGCGGTTTACGGCCCGCTGGACGGTTTCCAGGTTGAAGAGGTACTGCCACTTGCGATCCCACCCGAAGTTGGGGTTGCGCCGCCGGCCGAGGAACCCCAAGATCAGCAGTCGCTCAAGGGCGGTGTCTATCCGGTCGAGCCCGAAGGCCCGGCATAGGTCTTCGTCACGGAGCTGCTCGCGGCTGCGGAACACCCAGAGGTCACCCTTACTGCGTTCTTCGAGCTGGCGGAGCTTCGTGTTCGTCCAGTGCTCGAAGACGTGGAGCAGCATCGCCGCGCATGCGTCGCTGTCGCAGAGCGACATGTACTCGTCCCGCAGGATCACGAAGGAGGCCTGCGCGGGGTGCTCGATGCAGGTCTCGCGGCTCACGGCACTTCGCCCTCCCTCAAGGCCCTGGGGCCTGGGAGTGGGTCAGGAAAGATTCGGGATGTCGGCATGGGCGGCTTCCGTTTCGTCGGCAGAGCGGTCAGCCGTGGCATTGGTCGAGACGCCGCCGACCGCGAAGGGCCGGCGGCGCTCGTAACGCTCTCTGCCACGGGAGCTGACCATCGGTTACCGATGATAGGGCACGCTTCTGCTAGAGTTGACCCCACTTTTTGCCACGAAGGGATAGTTCGGCCATGCGCACGAAGACCAAGTTCAACCCCGCAATGCTTTTGCGAACCGACGACACGACATCGGAGACCACCCCGCTTGAGACGACCGTTGTCCTCGGGCCCGAAGACGGGCTCGAGCATGAGGTCGAGGCGACGCTTAAGTTCGAGGTCAACCGATGGGGCCGCGCCAGGTGCAGCCGCATCTCGATGGAGGCGACGGAAGCCGGCGCGATCAGTGGGACGGCGCTCCGCCTGCTGCCGCTTGCGCGGATTGCCGAGAACGCCGTCGCCGCACACGAGATGTTCTCCTACGCGGGCAAGACGAGCGAACGCACCCACCGCTTCGACCTGAAGCTCAACCCCCCGACGCGCAGTCACCGGGGGAAGCGGTTGACGGATGAGTACCTGCGGGACGTTGCGGCGGTCTACACGGCCGCGCTCGAAGCGCCGGGCAACGGACACAAGAAGCCCGCCGAGGCCGTCGAGAAGGCGTACAGCCTCAGCCGAGGTGGAGCTGCGAAGCAGATTGCGGCAGCGCGCGAGCGCGGCTTCCTTCCCAAGACACGACGCGGGAAAGCCGCAGCGAACTAGGGCTGGGCTCATGATCCCTCCGCGCGTAGCCCGCTGCGGGTTCATTTCCTGGTACTCCTCTGCCTAGCCGTTGGACTAGGGCTTCGATAGGACGCCGGCTCCCGGGGGAGACGTGACCGTGGCGGGCCTGGATGGAACGCTAGGAAGGGGGTCGGACGGAACTCTGATCCCCTCGCCGTGGACTTCCTCCCTGCGCTGGAGGAGGAGGCGCGGAAGCGGCAGGCCCACGGTGAAACCGCCCCCGGGAAACGCTTGCGGTCAAAAGATCACAAGCGTTCCGCCGGCTCCCGCAAGCAGGCCGCAGAGGTTGTCGGCTCCAGTGTGATGGCAACGTCGTTGGCGTCCTTGATGACCGCCTCGACCTCGGCGGGTTCCAGTTCCGCCATGACGCGACGACGAATCTCGGGGTCACGGAGGGCCTTCTTGGCGCGGCTCTTGCGCAGATATCGCGCCACGAGCGATAAGTCTGCAACGCGTTGCCGACTTTGCTCTCCCAGTCTCAGCTAACAGGAGATTGGCGTTGAGGAGCTAGGCCGCTCTAAGCATTGGGTCGGGAGCCTTGTGCGATGGAGCACTACCGACGCTGATCACCTTCCGAATGGGCGGGCCAGGACAGGACGCCGCTCAATCCAGTCCATCTCCGCGATCTCCGTCTGGGTCTCCTGCCCTCGTCCTCGACCCACTGGCGCGCACTCTGGCGCGCAGAGGCCCCGTTTCAGCCTCGTAGGGCCTGCCTAAGCCGCGTTCTCGACTTCGAGGTCATATGTAGTACATCTGCGAGCTGGCGTCCTCCGCCTGGCGGCGGGCGATGTCGGCGATCGTGGTCGAGCGGAAGACCTCGCGCAGCGCCTCGACGCCCTCGGCCCAGATGCCGCCGGCCTCCGTGGCCTCGTCCCCGAGGCGGCCGTCGAGCGCCTGGACGACCTCGATAACGGTGATCTCGTCGGCGGGCCGCGCGAGCGTGTAGCCGCCCTTGACCCCGCGGTGGCTGTGGAGGAGGCCGTCGCGACGCAGCGTCGAGAAGAGCTGCTCGAGGAACTGCACCGGCATGTCGCGGCGCTCGGCGACCTGCGCGATCGGAGTTGGCTTGTCTCCCGCGAGGGCCAGTTCGGCCATCGCGACGACTGCGTAGCGGGACTTGGACGTGACGGAGATCATCGGACCCTTTGTACCGCAGGACCCGGGCGGAGATGAAAATGGCGCTCCTTGCGGGTGGGTCGGAGCGCCACCCCGGAGCCCGCGGGTAGGATGGCTCCTCGGTCGGCGGATGCCGGCCGTTGCGCTCCGGAGCGTGCGGAACGCGGGGACAGATGAGTGTGAGAGACGAACGCCGATGCTTGGTTGTCGACGGCCACCCGCTGGTTCGACTGGGGGTGCGCCGGCTTCTGGACGAGCGTTTCGACGTCGAGGAGGCGGTCGATGGCGACGACGCCCTTGAGCTCATGCGTGCCTACGGCGAGTTTGATGTGGCGATCATCGATCTCGCCCGCAGCGGGGAGCCCCCGGTCTCCGGGACCGACGCGATCAGGGCGCTTCGCAAGGCCAGCCCCGGCCTCGGCATCGTCGCCCACGGCCCTCGGGCCGAGCGCCAGGCGGCAACGGACGCGATCAAGGCCGGCGCCACCGCCTACGTGGCGAAGAGCTCACCCGCCGCGGCGCTCACCAGGGCCGTCGACGCCGCGGCCGAGTCGGAGACCTTCGTCGATCCGGCCGCCAACGGAAAGGGGCGCGCCGCGCTCACCAGGCGCCAGCGCCAGAGCCTGCAGATGATCGCCGACGGGCACTCGACCGCCCAGGTCGCTCGTCGCCTCGGCCTCTCATCGGAGACGGTCCGCACTCATACGAAGGCCGCCCTCGCGCGCCTCGGGGCCCGCGACCGGGCACACGCGGTGGCCATCGGCCTCCGCCAGTCGCTCATCGACTAACGGCTAGATCCAGCCCCTGTCGCGGGCGATAAGCACGGCCTGGGCGCGGTCCACCGCGTTGATCTTGCGGTAGACGTTGTGGAGGTGCGTGCGGATCGTGCTGACCGACAGCGAGAGCTCTTGGGCGATCTGCTTGTAGACCTTCCCCTCGGCAAGTCCCCGGAGCGCGTCAACCTCGCGCGACGAGAGCGGGCAGGGCTCCGACGCGCGACGGCGTGGGGTCCCGGCGTGCGGGAAGTCGTAGAGAAGCGCCCGCACTGAGCCCTCCGAGATCTCGAGCCGCCCCGCCGTCGCCATCATGCTGTCGACTGAGACCCGGCCTCCCCCCGCATGGTGGACGATCGAGTCCGAGAGGCCGATCACGGCCGCGTGCCCGTCCGCGTCCGCGGCATGGTGCCGTTCGATCGCGGCGGCGATCTGTGGCTTCAGGCCCCAGCGGCGCACGAGGACGGCGCCGACGAGGGCGTGATCGATGCCGAGGCTGCGGCGCTCACGACGGATGCGATCCTCCGGCGCCTCGAGCGCGGGATTCGCGGCGTAGTCGGCTCCGTAGAGCTGGGCGAGCACGAGCTTTCCCACGTCGTGGAGCAGCGCGGCGATCGCGAGCTCGTCGGGCCGGGCGATGCGCGCCGCCTCGGCGACCCGGTCGGCCGCGTGCCGCGTGGCCAGGGCGTGACGCCGGAACTGCTCGTAGGCGCGTGGCACCGCTCCCTCGCCGTCGAACGGGTCGTAGGTCTCGAGGGAGCTCGCGATTACCCTCACCCCGCCCGGCGTGAGCGCGTCCACCGCCTCCTGGACGCCCCCGACGCGGGCTGGCGGGCCGGCCCCGTTGTTGGCTGCGCGCATCACCGCGATCGCGAGTGCCGCGTCGGACTCGACAGCCTCGGCCACCTCGCCCGAGGACGGACCCCCGCCGTCGGTGAGCTTCATCAGCCGCCGGCGCGCCTCGCTTAGCGCCGGGAGCCGCGTGATCGTCTCAAAGGCATCCGCAAGCCGCGCGCCGCCGGTGCCGGCCGGCCGGCCTCCGGCCTTCGTCCCAGGGTCGTTCCTCTTCGTGGCAGCAGCATGGCTCATCGCGGATCTCGCAGGAGGGAGCCGCGCAGCGTTGATCGCGATGCGGAGCCTCCGCTCTCTTCATCGGCAGATCATGCCCCCGGATTTAGCTTCGAAGAGGGGGTGAGGACCCCACTTGGGGAGGGGGCTGGGCCTCAGGCCGAGTGGTCCGGCCCGTCCTCCTGCAATCGGACGAGCGCCGCGTCGATCCGTGCAAGGCTCACCTCGCGGCCGAGCGCGGCGATCGACTCGAAGATGCCGGGCGAGACCGTGCTGCCGGTGAGCGCGACGCGGAGCGGCTGGTAGACGGCCTTGGCCTTCACGCCCTCCGCTTCCACGATGGCCGTAAGGGAGGCCTCCACCGTCTCGGGCGTGAACTCCTGGACGACCGCCAACGCATCTCGCGCCGCAACCAGAAGGCCGGCGGCGCCGTTGCGCATCACCTTCTCCCAGGCCGTCCGGTCGTCGATTGGTTCGGTGAATAGAAAAGCGATCAGCTGCCACACCTCGGCCAGCGTCTGCGCTTTCTCGCGGACGATCTCGCAGGCCGCGGCCCGCGCCGCCGAGGGGGCCCGCTCGAACGCCGACGAGGCGGCTGCATCGGTCTCACGCAGGTGGCCCGCCAGGCGCTCCTCGTACTCGGCAAGCGGAAGCTCGCGCATGAAGCGGCCGTTGATCCAGCGCAGCTTCTTATCGTCGAAGATCGCCGAGGCCTTACCAACGCGGGCCAGGTCGAAGCGTTCCACCAGTTCGTCCGTGGCGAGCAGCGTGGTGTCGTCGTCGGTGCCCCAGCCGAGCAGCGCCAGGTAATTGCGAACTGCTGCCGGCAGGTAGCCCGCGTCGCGGAGTTCCTGAACCGAGGCGGCCCCGTGGCGCTTCGACAGCTTCTTGCCGTCGGGGCCATGCAGGAGCGGAAGGTGCGTGTAGCGCGGCGCCTCAAAGCCGAGCGCCGCGAGGACGAGCAGTTGCTTCGGAGCGTTGGAGAGATGGTCGTCGCCGCGGATCACGTCGGTGATGCCCATCTCGGCGTCGTCCACCGCGACAGCGAAGTTGTAGAGCGGCGCGCCGTCGCCGCGCGCGATCACGAGGTCGTCGACGAGGCGGTTCTCGAACGTCACCTCCCCGCGGATCAGATCGTGGACGACCGTCTCCCCCTCGTCGGGCGTGCGAAGCCGGATCGCTGCGCCGGGCTGGTCGCAGGGCTCTCCCCGGTAGCCGGCACCTCCGTGGGCGCGCCTCCACTGCTGCACCTCCTCCGCGGTGGCGGTGTCCGGGTACGCCCGGCCGGCGTCGAGGAGCTCGCGGATGCGGGCCTCATGGAGCGGGCGTCGCTCGAACTGGCTGACCGGTCCCTCATCCCAGTCCAACTCGAGCCAGCGCAGCGCGTCGAGGATCTGCTCGACGTTCTCGGGGGTGGAGCGCTCACGGTCAGTGTCCTCGATCCGCAGGACCATGAGCCCGTCCCGCCCACGCGCGTGAAGCCAGTTGTAGAGTGCGGTCCGGGCGCCGCCGATGTGGAGGGCGCCGGTTGGTGAGGGGGCGAATCGAACGCGAGGGGGTTCAGTGCTCATACTGCTCGGCGCGCATGTTTCCACAGCAAGCGCTCACCACTCCATTCCCACCGCCGGCCCCACTTTGTAGGCACCCTCTCCCCCACCACGCCGCGAAACGGCACAAGCCCTTGTTCTTTGCCAAACGGAACCGGCGTACGCCTAAGCCAGCCGCACCCCGAACGACTCGACTAGCTAGCTAGGGTGGCGAACATGGCCTACTGCTGCGGGAAACGGGGGCTCCGGTGCTGATTGGGGCTCACGTGTCCACAGCCGGTGGCCTGGTAAACGCCGTGGCCCGGGGAGAGGAGCGGCGCTGCGACGCGATTCAGATCTTCCCGCAGAGCCCGCGGGCATGGAAACCGACCGCCTACACCGACGCCGACTTCGCCGAATTTCGCGAGGCGATGGCGGCCTCCCGGGTGCGGTCGGTGGTGATCCACGCGATCTATCTGATCAACTGCGCCAGCAAGGAACGAGAGGTCCAGCGGAACTCCCGCGCGGCGCTGGAGCACGCCCTCCGAGTCGGCGACGGGATCGGCGCCGACGGCGTCGTGCTCCACGCCGGGGCCCGCAAGGGCGAGCCGCACGGGCCCTCGGTGCGCCGCGCAGGCGGGGCGATCACGCGTGCGCTGGAGGACAGCGACTCCTGCCCGATCCTGTTGGAGAACACCGCGGGCACCCAGGGGCCACTGGGCCGCGACATCGCCGAGCTCGCGGAGCTGATCCAGAGCGCCGGTGGCGGCGATCGCCTGGGCGCTTGCCTCGACTGCTGTCACCTGCTGGCGGCGGGGTACGAGATCAGGACACCCGACGAGCTCGCCGAGTTCGTCGATGAGTTCGACCGGATTGTCGGGATGGATCGGCTGCGCTGCGTCCACGTCAACGACTCGAAGGTGGGCTTGGGGGCCAACCGCGACCTCCACGCTCCCATCGGCGAGGGCGAGCTGGGCAGGCGCGGGCTCGGCGTTTTCCTGTCCGAGGAGCGCTTCGAGGGCCTGCCCGCGATCCTGGAAGGGCCTGGCCAGGCTGGGGGCGGCACCGAGGTGGAGGATCTCAAGCTGGCCCGGCGTCTACGCACGCGGGAGCGCGCCGCCCGCAGACGACGCACGCCAGCCCCGGGCCGGGGTGCTGGTTAGAGCTCGTCTGTCGCTTCGCGCGCGACGGCCCGCTGCAGGGCCAGACCGACACCCGTCACGGCGAGGGCGACCGCGAGCATCGCGATCACGTCGAAGCCGGTGAACGGGAGCGGGCCGACGTTGCCGCCCAGGCCGCTGGGATCTCCACCGCCGCCCGTGCTGGCTCCACCGCCGCCCGTGCTGAGGGGAGGCGGAACCTCGTCGTACTGATCGGCGGTGGGGCTCTGCCCCATCGCGATCGCCGGGAAGGCGAACATGGCGACGAGCATCAGGGCGGTGAGGTGGAACCTCAGTTGCCCGAGCCAGTGGCTGTGGTTCTGAGTTGCGTTGCTCTTCATTGGTGAGAAGTCTGGGGTGGCCCCGTGAGAGCAACATGAGCGGCGGATGAGAGTTCCTCTCATGTAAAGCCCCTGCCTTCGCCCGGATTTAGCGGGTTTTGCAGGGCTCCTCAGGCAGAGAGGCCGAGCTTGCGTCCCACCCGGCATCTCATCGGACTCTCATGTCGGTCTCATGTGCGTAGGCAAAGCTGGCTCGGTCCATGCAGCTGAGGTCCAATCCAGGAAGCGGCCGATGAGCCGGCGACGTAGGCGTATCGTGGGCGTCCAGTCCGCGGCGGTAGCGCTGCTGGTCGTCCTCGTGTACATGACGCTGCTGCGTCCGGACGGCCCGGGCCTGCTCGGTGGGGTCGAGGTCCCTGGCGGCGGCAGCGAGGCGCCGGCCGGTCCAAAACGCGCGGGTCCTGCCCGTCCGGATCCCCCGGGTAACGGACCGACCGCTTTCGGAGGCGCCGGCGCAACGGCCGTGGCGGCAGCCGGAGCTCCGGGCGCCACCGGGGCGGCCGGCGGGCCGGCGCCGCTGCTCACCGGGACGACCCCCGCCGACGACCAATACGCGGATCCGGTCAAGGCGCTCCTCGACAAGGTCGCGACTGGCGGCAGCGTCGGCGAGTAGCAGCCGTATGAGCCTCCGCCCGGCGGGGTAGATTCCTGCGGTGGCCGCGTTGCTTGGCGACACCTCAGGGGGTGCGCCCGACCCCAAGTCATCCCAGCCGGCACACCCGGTCGAGCAGTCGCGGGTGCGGCTTTTCGCGGGCATGCGTACTCGCGTCCTTCTGTCGTTCCTGGTCCTTCTGATCCTATCGACGGCGGCGTCCGTGATCGTCCTGCGCGAGGTGCTGATCTCTCGTATCGACGACGAGGTCTCCGAGGCGCTCACGGCCGACATCGACGAGCTTCAGGCCCTCTCGGAGGGACGCGTCGATCCCGCCACCGGCGAACCCTTCAAGGGACAGATACGCCGGATCTTCGACGCCTACCTCGCCGCTCACTCCCCGGTGGCCGATTCAGCGACGGTCTCGTGGGTCGGCGAGGAGCCCTACGCGAGGCAGAGCGGCGACATCGACCTCCAGCCGCTCCTCGATGCCCTCGACGCGATCGGCCCCGTGGCAAAGCCCACGCAGGGGACGATCGAGACCTCGCTGGGACCGGCTCGGTTCGCTGCGGTGCCGGTGGCGACCGCCGCGGAGGCGGGCTCCCTCACCACCGGACAGTTGCTGGTCGACCGCCGCGAGCAGGTGGATAGCGCCGTCCGAATCGCGGTCGGGGTCTCGATCGTGGTGATGCTTTTGGCCTCCCTGTTCATCTGGCTCGCTGCGGGCCGGGCCATGGCTCCCCTGCAGGCCCTGGCCCGCACCGCCAGGCAGATATCCGAGACTGACCTCTCGCAGCGGATCGCGATCAGCGGCAACGACGAGATCGCCCAGCTCGGCCATACGCTCAACGCGATGCTCGACCGCCTCGAGATGGCCTTCGCCGATCAGCGCGAGTTCCTCGCCGACGTGAGCCACGAGCTGCGGACGCCGATCACCGTCATCCGCGGTCACATCGAGACGCTCGGGGATGATCCACGCGACCGGCAGGAGGCCGTTGTCGTGATCCAGGACGAGCTGGATCGGATGAACCGCTTCGTCGACGACCTGTTGCTGCTGGTCCGTGCGTCCAGGCCGGACTTCCTGCGCCCCGAGCCGCTCGATCTGGACCTGCTGACCCACGAGGTCTTCGCGAAGGCACGGCTTCTTGCCGAACGGGCGTGGGTCCTCGAGGGCACCGGGATCGGCCTCTTGAACGCGGACCCCCAGCGGCTGACCCAGGCGATCACCAACCTTGCCTCCAATGCCGCGAACCACACCGGCCCGGGCGAGCCCGTCTGGATCGGCAGCGCGCTGAGCTCCCACGAGGCGAGGATCTGGGTCCGCGATGAGGGCCCTGGGATCCCAGCGGAGGAGCAACGGCTGATCTTCGAGAGGTTCGCCCGATCCCAGAGCGTGCGGGGCGGCGGGGGCGCCGGGCTGGGCCTGGCCATCGTCGAGGCGATAGCACAGGCGCATGGAGGGCGGGTCGAGCTCGAGTCCGCGCTCGGCGCCGGCGCGATCTTCACGATCGTGATCCCGGTCCCGTGACCCGGATCCTGATAGCCGAGGACGAGGCGCGCCTCGCGTCGTTTCTGGAAAAGGGCCTGCGGGCCAGCGGATACACGACCACCGTGGTCCCCGACGGTCCGCAGGCATCGATCATGGCCCGTGATGCGGACTTCGACCTGCTGATCCTCGACCTCGGGCTGCCGGGTAAGAATGGCCTGGAGGTCCTCCGTGAGCTGCGAGCGGCGGAACAGCGCCTGCCAGTGATCATCCTCACGGCGCGCGACGACCCCGCCGACAAGGTGGCCGGTCTGGAGGCGGGCGCCGACGACTACCTGGCCAAGCCCTTCCATTTCGAGGAGCTCCTCGCCCGGGTGCGGGCCCGTCTGCGCGGTGAACGCCCGCCGGAGGGCAGCGCCCTGCGCGTGGGGGAGATCTCCCTCGATCTTCGCACCCGCTGGGCATCGGTGGGTGGTGAGAGGATCGAGTTGAGCGCGCGTGAATTCGAGTTGCTGCGCACGTTCCTCCAGCATCCCGACCAGGTCCTTACCCGGGAACAGCTCCTCTCCCACGTCTGGGGCTACGACTACGATCCCGGGTCGAACGTGGTGGACGTCTACGTCGGTTACCTGCGCCGCAAGCTCGGGCAGCGACGCCTCGAGACGGTGCGCGGTGTCGGGTACAGGTTCCGGACCTAGGCGTCGCCTGTCTAGGTCAGTGCGTTGCGGAGATCGAAGGCTCGTATGCCCTCGTCGCCGGCGTCGGTGCAATCGAAGAAACGGGGATTGACGCAGGCGAAGGCAGGGCCCTCACCCTCGTAGCAGGGCTCCACCTGGAACTGGCAGTGCGGGAGGGGGTCGCCCGTCATCTTGATCCCACCGAACCCGTTCCCGGCCTCGGCGATCTCGAACATCTCGAGGTCGATCTCCGCCCCGAAGACCTTCCGCATGCATCCCATGTAGCGATTGCCGGTGAGCGGGTCGGAGTAGCTGTAGAGATAGCTGCACCGCATCTCGACGCAGCCCCGCGGTTCCACGAGCTTGTCGCAGAAGGTTCGGCAGCGGCGACACTCGCCTTGGCGAGTGTCCTCTCCCCCACGCTGCTTCAGCGCCATGCCGGGATACTACGCCGCGATCGAGGTGGGGCCAAGTACCTCGACAAGCTGCGCCCGCAGCGGTGGCGAGGGGCTGATCCGATACGAGTCCCCGAAGCGCAGGCGGCGGGTGCCGTCGGTGGTGCGCATCACCAACAGGACCTCGCTCTCTCCTGGGAAGCCCTCGAACAGCGACTTCAGCTCCTCGATCAGCTCCGGGCCGAAATCGGCGGCATTGATCGAGAGCGTGATCTCCTTCGGGTCCCTCTTCGCCGCCGCCTTCGCCTCGGCCGCCGCCAGCTCCACCGCATCCGGCTCGAAGCGCTCGGCCTCCTGCACGACGACGCTCGTCTGGCCCCTGCCCTTGTGATCGACCCTGCCCTTCACAAGCACCACCCGGTCGGCCTCGATCGCGTCGGCGGACTCGCTCTTGGCGTCCCGGACGAACAGCTCGACCTGTCCCTCGAGGTCATCGAGCGTCGCGAACATCACGTGGCCGCCGTTGCGCGTGCGCACCTTCTTCGCCTCGCCGACGATGCCCCCGACCGTCAGCCAGGTTCCATCCGGTTTATCCCCGACCTCCGGTAGCCCGCAATCGATCCGCTCGTTCAGCGCGTCCCGGACGTCGTTGAGCGGGTGCGCCGACAGGAACGTGCCCAGCGTCTCCTTCTCGAGCTTGAGCAGCTCGCGCTGCTCGAACTCCTCGATGGGGACGGGCAGGCGCTGGCTGCCGGCCGAATCGGGACCCGGTCCGCCGGCGTCATCGGCCTCTCCCAGGTCGAAGATCGACCCCTGCCCCCGGCGCGAGTCCTCCTGGGCCTTCTGGCCGGAGCTCTGGGCCTGCGGCAGCACCTCGAGCATGCCCCTGCGGCTGGCGCCCGTGGAATCGAGCGCCCCGCACTTCACGAGGCACTCGATCGCCCGCTTGTTCACGGCGCGCGAATCGACCCTGTCGCAGAAGTCCCAGATCGACTCGAAGGGGCCCGCGTTCTCGCGTGAGCGGATGATGGCCTCGACCGCTTGGTGGCCGACGTTCTTCACCGCGTCCAACCCGAAGCGGATCGAGTCGCCGTGGACGACGAAACCGTGGTCGGAGGAGTTCACGTCCGGAGGCAGGACATCAATCCCCATCGCGTTGCAGCGGTTGACGAAGTACGGGACCTTGTCCTTGGTCGACATGACGGAGGAGATCAGGGCGGCCATGTACTCGGCCTTGAAGTTCGCCTTCAGGTACGCGGTCCGGTACGCGATCAGGGCGTAGCAGGCCGCGTGGCTCTTGTTGAAGCTGTAATCGGCCGCCGCCGTCATCAGCGACCACAGGTCCTTGGCGACCGCCCGGTTTGTGCCCGAGGCCTCCGAGCCCTCGAGGAATTTGTCCTCCATCGTGGCCATCAGGTCGCGCTTCTTCTTGCCGACGGCCTTGCGCAGGTCGTCCGCCTCGGCACCTGAGAAACCCGCGATCTGCTTGGCGATCTCCATCAGCTGCTCCTGGTAGATGCAGCAGCCGTAGGTGGCCTCCGTGATCGGCCGCAGGCGCTCGTCCGCGAACGCCACCGAGGCGGGATTGCGCTTGCCTCGTGCGTAGTCGTCGATGTAGCGCATGGCGCCCGGGCGATAGAGGGAGACCAGGGCGACGATGTCGTCGAACTCCGTCGGCTTGACCTTGCGGAGCGCGTCGCGCATCCCGTCCGACTCGAGCTGGAAGACGCCCACGGAGTCCCCGCCGGCCAGCATCTCGAAGGTGGGGCCGTCGTCGAGCGGGATCCGCTCGATTTCCAGCTCCGTGTCACGCGAGCGGCGGATGATCTCGACCGCATCCTCGATCACGTCGAGGTTTCGGAGTCCGAGGAAGTCCATCTTCAGGAGCCCGATCTCCTCGATGGGGTTCATGGAGTACTGCGTGACGACCTTGTAGGCGCGCTCGCCCTTGCCGTTTCCGTTACCGCCGTTGGCGCCACCGCCACGGTCCTCCGCGAGTTGCAGGGGCACGATCTCGTCGAGGGGCCGGTCCGCGATCACGACGGCGGCGGCGTGAATGGAGTTGTTGCGGACGATCCCCTCGAGGCCCTTCGCGACGTCGACGATCCGGCGCGACGCCGTATCGGTGTCGTAGGCGTGGCGCAGCTCCTGGCCCTCCTTGAGGCACTCGTCGAACGAGGGAGAGCGGCCCATGATCGGTTCCGGGATCAGCTTCGCGAGCTTGTCCCCGGTCGCGTAGTCGTACCCCAGCACTCGCGCTGCGTCGCGGGTGGCGGCACGCGGCGCCATCTTGCCGAAGGTGATGATCTGCGCAACCGACTCGCGCCCGTACTTGTCCTGCACGTAGTGGATGACCCGCTCCCGCCCGCGGACCGAGAAGTCGATGTCGATGTCCGGCATGGACTTTCGGGCCGGGTTTAGGAATCGCTCGAAGAGGAGCTCGTTCGCCAGCGGGTCGAGGTCGGTGATGTTGAGGGCGTAGGCGACGATGGAGCCGGCCGCCGAGCCTCGTCCCGGCCCAACGGCGATCCCGTTCTCCTTGGCGAAGCGCACGAAGTCCCAGACGATCAGGAAGTAGGACTCAAAGCCCATGTCGCGGATCACGCCGAGCTCGAACTCGAGTCGCTCCACCGCCTCCGCGGGAGGCGGATCGCCGTAACGGCGCCGCAGGCCCTCGTTTGCCAGGCGCAGGAGCATTTCCCCGGGCTCCTCCCCGTCCGGCGTGGGGAACCGCGGGAGCAGGAGCTTGCCGAGCTCGATGTCGACCTCGCAGCGCTCCGCGACCTCCAGCGTGGTCGGCACGGCCTCGGGCCATGGCGCGAAGGCCTCGGTCATCTCCTCCGCGGTCTTGAGGAAGAACTCGTTGGTGTCGAAGCTGAGCTTCGGCTGCTCAAGCGTGGACTTGGTCTGCACGCAGAGCAGCGCGGCGTGGTTCTTGTAGTCCTCGCGGCGCAGGTAGTGCACGTCGCCGGTGCCGACCAGGGGCCGCCCGACCTCACGGGCCACGCGCACGATGCCCTCGTTCGCGCGGTCCTGCTCGGGGATGCCGTTGACCTGGACCTCGAAGTAGAGGTTGTCGGCGCCGAAGACGCCTGCGAGATCGTCGATGTGGGCCCGGGCATCGGCAGGCCGCTCCTCGATCAGGCGCTGGCAGAACCTTGACTGCAGGCAGCCGGTGAGCGCGATGACGCCGTCAGAGTGGCGGTCGAGCAACTCGAGATCGACGTTTGCCTTCCCCCTCGCGAACCCCTCGAGGTAGCTGGCGGAGGTGAGCTTTACGAGGTTGCGGAAACCGGCGTCGTTGGCCGCGAGCAGGGTGAGGTGGTTGCGCTCGACGCCGCGTCCGGGGGCGGTCTGCGCGGCACGGCGGTCGTCCACGAAGTAGGCCTCGAGGCCCAGGATGGGTTTCACCCCGTGCTCTCTGCATGCCTTGTAGTGCTCGACGGCCCCGTTCATCACACCGTGGTCGGTGAGGCCGAGCGCGGGCATCCCGAGCTCGGCCGCGCGCGCGGCCATCGCCTTGATCTTGTTCGCACCGTCGAGAAGGGAGTACTCGCTGTGGACGTGGAGGTGGGCGACCGTGGGAGGGGCGGCGGGCATCGGCCTCATCTTGGCAATCGGGCCAGATGCCACGGGGCCGCCGAGAACGGCCTTCTCGCAATCTGCGGATACCCTCGGCGGGTGATCTGGCTGCTACGACACGGAGAGGCTGAGGACCGCGCCGCGGACGACGCATCCCGGGAGCTGACGGCCAAGGGCGGGCGACAGGCCAAGGCCGCCGGCGGGGCGATGCGGGCGTTGGGGGTTCGACTCGATGCCTGCCTCGCAAGCCCCAAGGCCCGTGCACGGGACACGGCCCGCATCGCGTGCGAGCCCCTCGGGCTCGACCCGGAGGTGACCGAGGCGCTCCGTGGAGGTGACTTCGACCCCGCCGAGCTCGCGGCGGGTCGCGGGGACGTGCTCCTGGTAGGCCATGAGCCGGATCTCTCACGGGCGGTGGGGTTGGCCACCGGGGCGCGCATCAAGCTAAAGAAGGGCGGAATCGCGCTTATCGACGGCTCGATACTGGTGGCGCTCTGGCGCCCGGCCGAGCTGCGGGCGATCGCGGGCCAGTAGTTCCCCCTACTCGTCGAGGCTCCCGCGGAGGCGCTCCTCAGCTTCGCTGATACGGCGGGCGGCCTCGTTCTCAGCCTCCACGGCGCTCCGGATCCGCCCCTCCAAATCAGCGGCCTCTCGCGCCGTCTCGGCCACCTCGGCCACCCGGCGCTCGGCCTCGCTCACGCGCCCGTGGGCCTCGAGAATCCGGCGCTCGGACTCACCGATCTCGCCGAGGGCAGTCTCGACCCGCTCGACCCCCTCGTCGAGTCGGGACATCGCCGCGGCGACACGCTCGTCCCCGGCCACGGCGGAAGCTCGGAACTCCTCCCGCGAGCTCGCGAGCTCGATGCGCCCCTCCCCCACCGCTGACTCCAGGCGCTCGATCTGGACGCGAACCTCCGCGGAGCGCGCCTCCAGCTCCTCCCGGCGTTCCGACGCGAGCCCGTCAAGCGCCTCGCGGTGGAGCCTCGCAGCGGCGTCCAGGCCCGAGCGCTGCCCGGTTGAGACCCGCTCGAGATCCGCCGTCGCGGCGCCCGCCCGCAACTCCAGGCGCTCGAGCGCCGCCTGGATGCGCTTCGACGATTCCGCCCGCGCCAGCTTCAGTTCGTGGCGGCGTGCCTTCATCGAGACCTTCTCGGCGGCGGCCTTAATCCCCTTGGCAACCCTGGCCTCCGCATGGTTCACGGCCGCGAGCGAGCGGCTGCCCTCCTCGCGTACCGCCACCATCTCGGCCTCCAAGCGGACCTCCCCTTCCTCGCCAACCCTCGCCACCGCCGCGTCCACGCGCTCGCGGCCTTCGCGCTCGAACCGCTCGACGAGACCCTGACGCTCCATCTCCACGGTTGCGGCGAGGGTCGCCCGAGCCGCAGCCACTCGCTCCTCAGCCACCTCCTCCGCGGCGTTTCTGGCCGCCTCGGCCGCGGCCTCGGCGCGACGATCGCCCTCCGCGGCGAGCACCTGCAGCCGGTCGCTCACGTCCTGCTCCGACGCCCTCGCAAGCGAGGCGCGAGCGTCGTCGAGCGCGCGCTCCACCGTGTCGCGGAGGTCCGCCCCGCGGGCCTCAACGTCGTTCGAGAGGACCGCGCGCAGCTCCTCCCGATCCGCGGCCGACCGGTCCGCGAGCCGGGAGTCCGCGGCGTCGGCGCGCTCGGCGAGGGCAGCCTCAGCCCGGGTCAGGCGCTCGGCGACACTGGCGTCGAGGTCACCCCGGAGCTTGGTGTCGGCCTCGGCGCGGGCGCGCTCGACCTCCTCGCGAAGCCCGGCGGCGACCGTGTCGAGGGCGGCGCGGGTGGCCTCCTCACCGCTTCGCTTGACCTCGTCGGTGGCCCCGGCGAGGCGCTCCGCCTGGGCGGCGTCGAGAGCGGTGCGGGCCTCGGCTAGCTCGGAGCCGACCCGCTCGGAGAGCGAGCCGCCGGCCTCGGTGAGGCGGCGGTCGATCTCGGCCGCCAGCTCGGCACGGCCTGAGGACGAGGCGTCGGCGAGCTCCGCCTCCAGGGCAGCGGCGCGCTCCGTCAGCCTCGCCTCGGCGCCGGCGGTTCGCTCGGCGAGCTCCGCCTCCAGGGAGGTGCGGGCCTCGCCGGCGCGCTCCTCGACCCGGGCGCCCAGCCTGGCCTCGGCGTCCCGGGCGCCCTCGGCGAGCCGGGAGTCCGCGGCGTCGGCGCGCTCGGCGAGGGCAGCCTCAGCCCGGGTCAGGCGCTCGGCGACACTGGCGTCGAGGTCACCCCGGAGCTTGGTGTCGGCCTCGGCGCGGGCGCGCTCGACCTCCTCGCGAAGCCCGGCGGCGACCGTGTCGAGGGCGGCGCGGGTGGCCTCCTCACCGCTTCGCTTGACCTCGTCGGTGGCCCCGGCGAGGCGCTCCGCCTGGGCGGCGTCGAGAGCGGTGCGGGCCTCGGCTAGCTCGGAGCCGACCCGCTCGGAGAGCGAGCCGCCGGCCTCGGTGAGGCGGCGGTCGATCTCGGCCGCCAGCTCGGCACGGCCTGAGGACGAGGCGTCGGCGAGCTCCGCCTCCAGGGCAGCGGCGCGCTCCGTCAGCCTCGCCTCGGCGCCGGCGGTTCGCTCGGCGAGCTCCGCCTCCAGGGAGGTGCGGGCCTCGCCGGCGCGCTCCTCGACCCGGGCGCCCAGCCTGGCCTCGGCGTCCCGGGCGCCCTCGGCGAGCCGGGAGTCCGCGGCGTCGGCGCGCTCGGCGAGGGCAGCCTCAGCCCGGGTCAGGCGCTCGGCGACACTGGCGTCGAGGTCACCCCGGAGCTTGGTGTCGGCCTCGGCGCGGGCGCGCTCGACCTCCTCGCGAAGCCCGGCGGCGACCGTGTCGAGGGCGGCGCGGGTGGCCTCCTCACCGCTTCGCTTGACCTCGTCGGTGGCCCCGGCGAGGCGCTCCGCCTGGGCGGCGTCGAGAGCGGTGCGGGCCTCGGCTAGCTCGGAGCCGACCCGCTCGGAGAGCGAGCCGCCGGCCTCGGTGAGGCGGCGGTCGATCTCGGCCGCCAGCTCGGCACGGCCTGAGGACGAGGCGTCGGCGAGCTCCGCCTCCAGGGCAGCGGCGCGCTCCGTCAGCCTCGCCTCGGCGCCGGCGGTTCGCTCGGCGAGCTCCGCCTCCGCGGATTCCACGAGCCCGGCGAGGGTGGACTCGGCGCGCCCCAGGCGCTCCTCCGCCAGTACGCGAGCGTCCTGAACTGCGGCCTCGCGGGCCCGCTCAACGCCGGCGGCGGAGCGCTCGTCGCCCTCGCGCCGCACCAACTCCAGGCGCTCGCCGAGCTGCTCCTCGGCCCGGTCCTGCAGCTCGGTCACCGCAGCCCTGACGGCGGACCGGATTCGCTCGTCGAGCCTGGCAGCTTGCTCGCCGGCCTCCGCCGCGAGGCTCTCGCGCGCGCCCTCGACGCCCTCCGTCACCGCCTTTGCGCCGCTGCTGCGAAGCTCGCCGGAGAGCTCGTCCAATCGCGCGGCAAGCCGGGCGTCCGAGGCCGTGAGCCGGGAGTCGACCAGCCCCTCCAGCCTCGCGGCCTGGCTCTCACGGGCGTCCTCGGCCTCCGCGCGAAGTTCCGCCGACGCAGCGGCAAGCGCTTCGCCCGTCCGGGCCGCAGCATCCTGCTTGAGGTCGGCTGAGCGCTCCTGGTAGCGCCTCGCCAGCGCCTCCCGGTCAGCTGCGAGACGGTCGGCGGCCCCGCGCGACAGCGCGTCGCGCAACCCCTCGGCGTCCGCGGCCAGCCTCTCTCGCGCCTCGGCCAGGGCCGAGCCCATGTTCTCGGCCAATGCCCCGCGGCTCTCCCCCGCCAGTCGCTCGACCTCTGCCGACAGCTCGACCCGGAGGGCGTCGGCACGCTCGGCGAGGTCGGCCTTAAGCGCCTCGCGACCGGCCTCCGCCGCGGAGGCCTGCTCGCGGGTGGCAGCCCGCTCGAGGGCGGAACGGGCCTCCCCGACGCGGCGCTCAACCTCGGCCGCCGCAGCCTCCCGAACCGAGGTCGCGAGCGACTTCGCCTCTTCGCGCTGGCGCCCGGCCGCCTCGTCCGCGTCTCGGTGCAGGCCGGCCGCGGCGTCGGTGAGGCGTCCGCCAAGGCTCTGCTCGGCGGCCTCGCCCGCGGCCCGGGCGCCCGCGGCGAGTCGATCCTCGGCCGCCGTAAGGCGGCGCTCGAGGTCAGCCGACAATCCCTGGGCCCTTCGGGCGATGCTCGACTCAAGCTCCGCCTTGAGGCTTTCGAGATGCTGTTCGAGCTGCGTCCGCAGGCTCCCGGCCGTCTCCGCCGCCCGCTCAGCCACCAGCGCGTGCAGATCGGCCTCGGCCCGCGCGCGGGCCGAGGCCTCCTCGCGCTCGAGGCGCTCAGAGACCTGGCGTAGGCTTTCCGAGATCGACTCGCGGGCGGCCGAAAGCCGGTTGCGCACGGTCTCGTCCGCAGCCTCCGAGGCGTCGCCGGGGCCGCGGGGCTCGCCTGGTTGGTCGCCCACTGCGCGAATCGTCCTATACGGGTCGGTCGCATCCGGGGCAGCAGAGCCGGTGGGTGGACCTTCGCTAGTTTCCGGGGGTGGACTCGCGCATGGGGGCACCAGCCGCGACAACAGCCGGGGAACCCGCGCGGATCCGGGTGCCACCTGGCATGGACACCCAGGGCGTATCCGCCGGTGTCGCACTGGGACTGCTGGGGGTCGTCTTCTCCTGGTGGGCGGTGAAGGAGGGCGCCTACTTCGGAACGGTGCTGCTCCCCGGGCTGATGCTGCTCACCGCCGGGCTGGCGATCCTGCTTCGGAGCGCGCCGTGGCGCGGAATGCTGTCCCTCTCGCGGCCCGTCACGCTAGCCCTGACGGGCATCCTCGGCCTCGCCGCCTGGTCGGCGCTGTCGGCGCTTTGGAGCCCGTCGCCCGACGTCGCATTGGCCGACGCACAGCGGATCGCCGGCTACGGGCTCTGCTTCGGCCTGGGGCTGTGGCTGTGCAACCTGCTCGGGCCGCGGATGCATCTCGCGATGGCGCCGGTCGCTATCGCGGCGGGCGTCGCCGGGCTGGTCGCCGTCGGGGCGATGCTCATGGGCAACGAGATCGTGTCTTACCTGGAGGGTGACGGGACCCTGCAGCATCCGCTCGGCTACCGGAACGCGAATGCGGCGTTCTTCATGGTCGCCGTTTGGCCCGCGCTCGGCCTCGCTCGGGCGCGGGATCTCGGCCCGGTGTGGCGAGCAGCCGCCCTCGGTGTCGCGACCCTGGCCATCGAGATGGCGCTGTTCTCCCAGAGCAGGGGCGCGGTTCTCGCCGCCGCGGTCGCGCTGGGACTCTATTTCGTGCTCTCCAAGGATCGCGCGCGGGCGGCGGCCTGGCTTGGCCTCGCCGTCGTCCCGGCGCTGGTCGTCCTGCCGGCCCTCACCGACCTCTATTCGGCGGCGAACAACGGCTCGCTTGAGGCGGCCATCCCGCAGATGCGGGCGGCCGGGAGAGCCGCGCTCGCCGGCCTGGCCCTGGCCGTCGCGGCGGGCCTCATCGCGACCCGCCTCGACGCGCGGTTCTCGATCGCACCGGAACGCGAGGCTCGGGCGGACCGGGTAGTCGGCATGGCGCTGCTCGCGGGCCTCGCCGCCGGAGCGCTCGCGTTCGTGGTCTTGGTCGGCAACCCCGTCGACTTCATCGAGCAGCGGGTCGAGCAGTTCCGGACCGAGGGCTCCCCCGGCTTCGAGGGCGAGGCCAGCCGGTTCACGTTCGACACCGGGACCGAGCGGCTGGACCTCTGGGAGGTGGCGCTGGATGAGACCGGCTCCGACCCCCTGTTCGGCACGGGGGCCGGCGGCTTCCAGTACAGCTACACGCTCAACCGCCAGAATCCGAACCAGAACGCGCGCGACGCCCACAGCGTCGAGCTGGAGGTCCTCTCCGAGCTCGGGTTACCCGGCCTGGCGCTCCTCGGCGTGGGCTTCGGCGCCGCGGTGGTCGGGGCCCGGCGCTCGAGGCGGCTGGGGCCCGGACCGGCCGCACTCTCGGCCGCCGCCCTGACCTCCGCCGGGTACTGGCTCGCGCACTCATCGATCGACTGGTTCTGGACCTACCCCGTGGTCACAGGCCCGGTGCTCATGCTGCTCGGCGCGGCGTGTGCCCCAGGGATCCTGGCGCCGCGCCAGCGGCGCGGCGCCGGCAGGCGCTGGACGTTCGTCGCCGTCGTGGTCTTCGCGGCCACGCTGATCCCGCCGTTTCTGAGCGAGCGCTACACGAATCACGCGTCCGACTCCTGGCGCCTGGATCCCGCGCGTGCCTACGCGGACCTCGATCGCGCGCGAACGCTCAACCCGCTCAGCGAGGAACCCTGGCTGGTCGAGGGGGCGATCGCGCGGGAGGCCGGTGTGGGCGGGCGCGCGATCGAGGCGTTCCGCGGCGCGACCAGCGAGCGCCCCGCGGAGTGGGCGGCGCACTACTTTCTAGCCCTCGCCTACCTGGACGAAGGCGACCGCGCCAGCGCCAGGCGGGCGCTGGACGTCGCGCTCGGGCTGAATCCCGGGAGCGCCCGGCTGGAGCGCCTCGACAGCCGCCTGGGGGGCCAGGTGGGCTAGTGATCGATCAGGCCGCCGCGCAGCGCGACCGCGACGGCCTGGGCCCTGGTGCGCGCCCCGAGCTTGGCCTTGGCATTGCGGACGTGCGTCTGGACCGTGGCCGGCGAAAGCCCGAGCTTTGCGGCCACCTCTACGTCGGTGTCGCCGGTCGCCAGCAGGCCCAGAATCTGCCGCTCCCTGGGGGTGGGACGGCGCACGCCGGGCTCCCCCCGCGCTTCGGCCGGCGGAGCGGGCCCGGCTCCCGTGGCCGTCAGCAAGACCAGGTGCCGCCCGGGCAGGACGGCGGCCGTGACGCTGATGTCCACGGGTCCGGCCCGGTTGGGCCAGGCAAGCTCAAAGGGGCCGGCGTGTCCGCCGGTGGCGTGGAAGGCGCTCCAGATTCCGTGCAGCCGGTCGGCCGCGGCGGGTGCCAGCAGTTCGTCGAGCGGGCGCTCCAAGACTTCGTCGCGGCCCAGCCCGAGCAGCCGGCAGGCCGTGAGGCTGGCCTCCGCGACCCGGCGGTCGTCATCCACGACCAGCAGCGCCACGGCGGTACCGGCGATCCCCGGCGAGGCCGCCAGGCTGGCCGCGGCGGCGGTCGCCTCAGCCATGCGCGAGCTCCTCGACGATGAACCGCTCGCCGGGGGTGCGCAGGGCGCGGTGGGCATCGCGGAAGGTTTCGAAGGCCGTCTCGAAGACGATCAGCAGATCCATGAACACCGAGCGGTGCTTGATGTAGAACAGGTCGTGACAGAGCTTCCAGCCGGTCCCGAGATCCGACCCGGCGTAGCCGCAGCGAAGCTGGGCCCAGCCGGCGATTCCGGGCTTGAACAGATGGCGCCTCGTGTAGTGCGAGTACTGGGCCTCCAGTTCCTCCACCATCGCGGGCCGCTCAGGACGGGGACCCACCAGGGTCATGTCGCCGCGGACGATGTTCCACAACTGCGGGAGCTCGTCGATATGCGTCCGGCGCAGGAAGCGACCCACCCTGGTGACCCGCTGGTCCTCGGCGCCCGACCACTGCGCGCCACCGGATTCGGCCTCGACCGTCATCGTGCGCAGCTTGAGGATCTCGAATGGCTCGCCCTGCTCGCCCAGGCGCTGCTGCCTGTAGATCACCGGGCCGCGGTCGCCAAGCTTCACCGCCAGCGCGGCGAGCGCGAGAACGGGCGCGGTCAGCGTCCCGATGATCGCCGCGAGCATCAGGTCGAGCACCCGCTTGGAGGGCGGGTCCACGGACTGGAAGCGGGGGTGCAGCACGTACCGGTACCAGGCCTGGTCGATGGTCCCGATCGGTACGTGGCCAAGCAGCTCCTCGTAGAGCTGGTTCGCACCAATCATCCGCAGGGGAAGGTCTATGCAGGCGTCGGCGACGCGCTCCCATGGCCCGGCGCCTGGGCCGGCGCCTGGGCTGGACTCGCGGTCCGCGGCGCAGACGATCAGGTCCACGCGGTTGACGAGCACGGCGCCCCTGACCTGGTCGAGCGACCCGAGCCAGCCAGGCCCGTCGCCTCTCCTCCCGTAGGGGCCGTCGGAGCCGAACCAGCCGATCACCTCGTACGCCTGCACCCCGGTCGCCTCGAGCTCGTCCCGGAGATCCTTGGCGAAGCGCGGCGAGCCGATCACGGCCACGCGGGCCCTGGCCGAGCGTTCCACCCGGGTCTTCATCCAGGCGCCCAACGCCAGCATCAACCAGGCGCCGACGATGGCCGCGGCGAACTCGCCGGCGCTCGCGCCATGCCCGGCGAGCGCCGTCACGCCGAGCATGACCGCGGCCGCGACAACCGGCGCCATGAAGCCGAGGCCGATGCGGGCGGCCGGCATCAGGCCGAGCGGGAACCGGGACCGCTCGATGATCTGCATCCCGGCGAACATCGCGGCGAACACGATCAGCGCTTCGCCGACCCGCTCCGAGTGCAGGTAGGCGATCACGCCCGCGGTCAGCGAAGGAGCCAGGCGCAGGCCCACTAGATCCATCAGGCCCTGCGCGCGCAGGGCGCCGAGCGGACGCGAACGGGCCTCGCCCCGAACCCGCTCTCGTCTTGCAAGTAGCTCGCGAACGGTCAAGCCGCGGCTATCCCTCCGCGCCGGCCCGACGGCGCAGCAGGAAACCGGCGGTGACCAGACCCGCCGCCGCAACTGCCAGCAGGCCGACGTCGAGACCGGTGAACGGCAGCGACCCGACCGAGGCCGGGTCGGCGCTGTCGCCGCCCCCGTATTGCGCGGCGCTGTCGCCGCCCCCGTATTGCGCGGCGCTGTCGCCGTACTGGTCCTGGGTGACGGAGGAGACTCTGAACTGCTCGTCCTGCGCCGAGGCGGGCGTCGCCAGGGCGAGGGCCGCCAGCGTCACGCATGCGGCGAGCATCAAGGTTCGAAGAACGCGAAAAATGTGAAACCATCCCATCGGGTCGAGGCCGCGAGCGGCCGGGGCCTGGGCGAGAGAACACTGTTCGCAGGAGGCGAGGCGAAAGTCAAGCCTTGCACGGGGAATTACCGGATTCCAGGGGGTCATATACCTCAAAACGGTTAGTGGTAGCCTCGGCGGCGAGGGTACGGAACCTTGGACGACGGCGCCGCACGCACGCACACACAGGCAGGTTCGAAGCCACGCGCGGAGCGCCGGCGGGCCGGCCCGCTGTCGAAACGTGAGCGCGAGGTCTTCGGCCTGCTCGCCGAAGGCCTGAGCGGCGCGCAGATCGCCGAGAGGCTGGTCCTGTCGCCGGAGACGGTGCGCACGCATGTGCGCAACGGCATGGCCAAGCTCGGCGCGACGACGCGCTCACAGGCGGTGGTGATCGCGCTCAACCGGCGAGAGATCTCTACGCCGGCGGCGGATGCCGGCCCCGCCCCTGCAGCCGAAGCCCTGGGGCCCGCGCCCACCGCGGGCGCGGCCGAGACCAAGCGTGCACTTGAGAGGGTGATGGATGGCCTCATGCGCCTGTGGGATGTGGACGCCGGCTGGATCTACCTGGTCGAGGAGGACGGTCTGACGCTGAAGCAGGTGGTCCAGAGGACCGGCGAGGGGACGGACGGGCTCCCTGCCAGCATCGGCCTCGGAGAGGGAGCCCTCGGTTCCGCTGCGCTCGAGCGGCGGGCGCAGATCCTGCAGGTTCCAGGGGGCGAGACCGGGGCGATGATCACCGTGCCCCTCGTCGACGAGGGGCGCCTGATCGGCGTACTCGGCCTGGCGATTCGGCCAAGCCGCCCAACCGGGCGGCAGGAGCTCCTGCTGCTTCAGGCCTTGGCTGGCCGCCTCGCCGAGGTCGTCGGGTCCGGCGGGCCGCAGCTCGCATCGGCCGCCGAGAAGGCACTCGCCGGCTTCCGCTCGTCCTGGACCGCCGCCGTCGTTCCGGACTAGCCCCCGGGGAGCTATCCCCCGTCGCGGATCGCGTCCGCCGCCGCCTCGGCGCTCTCGGCGATCGGGGCGACCGTGCCGATGTCGCAGATCTCAAGCACACGCCGTACGGGCGATGCCAAGGGGATTCCGAGCTGCAGGCGCTGGCGACGGTCCGAAAGGCGGCGGGCGAGGGCGAAGAGCAGCTCGATGCCGGTGCTGTCCAGGTACGAGACCGCTGCTAAGTCCAGTACGAGCCCGTGGGCCGCACTGGGAAGCCGCTCCCCGAGCGCTCGCCCCAGCTCGACGGCGTTCGAGCCGTCGACCTCACCGCTGATCCGGGCGACCAGGACGCCGTCGCGGTCGTCGAACTCCACCTCACTCAGCCGGTCCCTCACAAGGCTCCGTTCCCGAGCGACCGCCGGAGCACGACGGTGGTGCCGCCGCTGCCCTTGTCGATGCTGACCTCGCCCATGAGCTGCTCCATCAGGGTGAGGCCCCGCCGGCGCTCCTCGCCCCGCGCCGGGCGCCACCGCCCGTAGTCGCGCACGGTGATCTCCAAGTCGGGGCCCAGCCTCGCGGCCTCGACATCGAACGACGCGTCGCCCGCCGGGTAGGCGTGAGCGATCGCGTTGGCGCTCGCCTCGCCGACCGCGACGAGGGTCTCGTAGATCTCGGTCTCCCCCGCCCCCGCGGTCTTCAGCCACCGTCCCAGGACCCGCCGGAGGGTCGCGAGCGAGCGCGATTCGGCCGACAGCGTGAGGGAGAGCCGGTCGGTCGGGAGCGGCTCCAGGCGGATTGCCAGCAACGCGATGTCGTCGGCGGAACGACTGTCGAGCACCTCGGCGGGCAGGGTCCGGCAGAGCGCTTCCGGGTCGGTCTGGCCCGCCGCGGCCTCGGCCAGGGCTTCCATCCCGTCCGCGAGCGGAACGGTCGGCCGCTCCACGAGGCCGTCTGTGTACAGCAGCACCACCGACCCGGGCTCAAGCGCAACGACGCTCTCCTCGTAGGAGGGGAACGTGACCGTGCCGAGCGGGCTGCCCGGGCGGCCCTCGGCGAAGATCGCCTCGCCGGCCGGGGTGATGATGAGGGGTGGCGGATGCCCGGCGCTCGCGAAACGGAGCGTCCCCGCCTGGGGATCGAGCACCGCGTAGTGGAGCGTCGCCATCCCCCGATTCTCGAGCTCCTGGGCGAAGGCATCGGTGCGCTCGAGCACCACCGATGGACGCAGGCCCTCGAGGGCGTAGGCCCGCACCGCGCTCTGCAGGTGCGCCATCCGGGCCGCAGCGGCCACGCCTCGCCCGACAACGTCGCCGATGACCGCACCCGCCTTGCCGTCCCGCAACGGGATCAGGTCGTACCAGTCACCGCCGATCTCGGCCTCGGCGCTCCCCGGCTGATAGCGGGCGGCCAGGCTTATGCCGGGGATCTCCGGCAGGTGCTCCCTCAGGATGCTGTGCTGAAGCGTCGCGGTGACTGAACGCTCGACCTCGACCTCGTGGGCGGCCCGGCGCAGGCCCTCGAGGGCAGCGCCGATGATGGCGTCGCCCCCCTTTTGGTCCTCCAGGGCGTCGGCCTCCGAGACCCCGTTGGGGGGTGCCTGCCCGAACTCCGTTTCCTTTTCCGCCGCCATGATCTCCAGCCAGTTTGGCCTCCGCCGGCGAGTCTAGACCTCCACCGGCCAAGGGCTGCACCGCGGTGTGCGGAAAGGGCGACTGGCGGATGGGCTAGCTTTGGCCCACCTTGGACCGTCCAGGCGACGTCGGCATCACCCGCTCTCGACGAGCGCGCGAGGAGTTGGCCAAGGCCTGGCTGCTCGACCTCATCGAGCGGACACCCCCGCGCGAGATCCGGGGGATCCCGATGACGTGGGTCCTCGAGGAGGGCCCGGCGCTCGTCTCCGACATCCTCCGGGGCCTGGGGGATCCGGCGCCGCCTGGCGGGCTGGAGCTTCCGGCCGAGGGCCTCGAGCGCGTCGGCGAGCTGGCCCAACTGCGCCACGGGGCAGCCGCCCACGAGATCCCGCGCGACCTGGCGGCGCTCCAGGCCCTGCTGGTCGAGGCCCTCCGCCGGGAGATCCCCGAGCGGCGAATGGGAGCCTTCGCCGGCTCGGTGGCGCGATTGGCCGAGATCTTCGGCGACGTTCAGGCACAGGTATCCCAGCGCCTCGTGCGCGAACGAAGCGGCGACGCCGCGGTCGATCCGGTCACCGGCCTACCGGGCGAGGCCGAGCTGCACGAGTGGTTCCGCATCCTTATCTCGGAGACGCGCCACGACCAGCCGCTCGCCGTCCTCGTCGTCGATGTCGACGGGATCGCTCACATCCATGAGGCCTACGGCCGGGACGCCGGCGAGCGGATACTCGACGCGGTCGCCAGCCTGGTCCGCCGACAGATCCCACCGGGCGACCGGGCCTTCCTGATGGCGGACCACCGTCTGTGCGTGCTTTCCCCGCAGCGGGCGGCGGCGGACGTCTTACCCCTGGCCGAGCGGCTCTGTGAGCTCGTTGACGAGGCCCAGGACCCCTCCGGGCCCAGGATCGCCATCTCGGCCGGCATCGCCTCGTGCCCTGAGCACGGCAGCGATTCGCAGAGCCTGCTTGACGCCGCCGAGGAGGCCTCCTGGGCGGCGAAGGCGGCGGGTCGCGGGGCCGCGGTGGTCGGCGCATAGCGGCCCGCGCGCTGCAAGTTCAGTGCCAGGACTTGCAAAAAGCGCTGGAAGCTGAGACAAAGCACTGCCTGAACCTGCGCACCGCCCGCGCAGGCCTCCCTTGATCAGGAAGAGACCCATGTCCGGCATCCGAACCGCAGCCGCAGCTGAACTCCTCGGCGTCAGCCCCTCCACTCTCCGAACCTGGGAGCGACGCCTCGGCTATCCCAGTCCGCGCCGCACCCCGGGCAATCACCGCCAGTACGACCTCGGCGAGATCGAGGCCCTCCGCGAGGCGCTGGCCGAGACCGGCAACATCTCCTCCGCAGTGGACGTCGCCAGGCGCCGCGGCCGCGGGCCGACCTCTCCCGGGCGCCTGCTCAGAGCCCTCGACAGGTTCGATCAGGCCGCAGCCGACCGCGAGCTGGAGGAGAGCCTCGCGGTGCGCTCGCTCGAGCGCACGGTCGAGGAGGTGCTCCTTCCGGCGCTGGACCTCGCAGCGCAGAGGAACGGCAGCGAGGCCGAACTGGAGCACGCGAGCCGCTGGGCAGTCGGATGGCTGCACGCGGCACGCCGTCTGGCGCCCCCAGCCACCCGGCCCGAGGGTGTCCTGTTGCTCGACTCAGGTGCCGCCGTGGGGCCCGAGATCGCTCAGACGCAGGCGCTCGAGTTGTTCCTTCGCCGTGCCGGGCTCCGCGTGCTGTTGCTCTCGGCCGACCTGGCCGCCGGGCGGTTCGAGCGTGCATTGCGGGCGCTCGAGCCGCGAGCCGCAGTGATCTGCGGAACCGAGGCGCGCGTCGACGTCCTCGGCGAGCACCTTCGCCGGGTCCTGAACGGCGGCGGGTTGACGCGCCTGTACGGCTATCGCGCGGCGAACCTCGTCGCCGGCCGCTCCGGCCTGCCCAGCCTCGGCCAGGGTCCGGGCGAGGCCACCGAGTCGCTCCTGGCCGCACTCACCGCCTAGGGCAGCTGCACGATCCGCTGCGACCTGCGCGGTCTGCGCAGGTTCGCCGACCCGAACCTGCGCAGTTCCTGTCATCCCCAGGTCGCGTCCCTTGTTACTTGCTAGCCAGGAGCTGACACTCGCAGCCCTTGTCAACTTCTCGCGGGTTTCCGCGGGATCGGATTACTGGGAAGCGAGTAGATGCACGTGATGCAAGAAGAGGCCAGACTGCTCAACGTCGGGCGGGCCGCAACGTACCTCGGCGTCAGCGCCGCGTCGCTGCGCAAGTGGTCGAATGACGGACTCGTCCCTGTCTATCGCACGCCCGGGGGCCAGCGCCGCTTCGCGGTGGAGGACCTCGACGAGTTCATGCAGTCGATGCGCCAGCCCGGCAGCGTCGGCGTGCCGCGCCTCGGCCGTGGCGCCGGGGTCATCGGCGGCTAGCCGGCCGAACGGAGCAGACGGGAAGGGGATCCGGTGACGGATCGACCGACACGCGTAGTGATCGCGGCGGAGCTCGCGGCTCTGGCCGTTGCGGCCGCGGTCGCCCTGACACGGGCGCCCAGCGCGGACTGGGACCTGCCGCTGCTGGCGACCCTGCTGGTCGTCTCGGTCCTGGGCGACCTCACGGCACTCGACACGCCCACGCACCGCGTCAAGCTCTCGTCGAGCTTTCTCGCGATCGTCGCCGGCGCAGTCGTTCTGGGAGCCGCGCCCGCGGCCGTGATCGGGGTCGTGACCATTCTGGCCGGCTGGCTGCGGTCGCGGTACGCCGGGACGGACCTGCTGATCAACCTCGTCACCTACGCCTGGTTCCCGCTGGCGGCTGGAATCGTCTTCCACGAGGTCCTCCAGGCGACCGGGACCCCCGGCGACGACCCGGACTTCTACCTGCTGGTCCTGGGCGTGTTCGCCCTGGCGCTGCTGATCGACTTCGTCCTGATCGCCGGCTACTCGAGCTACGTCGAGCGCTCGCGCCTCGCGACCAAGTTCCGGCGCGCGCTCGTCCCCCTCTTGCCCTCCGAACTTGCCTCCGCCCTGCTCGCCCTGGGCGTCGTCTACGCCTACATGGAGGCCGGCGTGGCGGCGGTTGCCCTGCTTGGTGTTCTCGTGATCGCTTTCCAGTACCTGATCGGGGCCCTGCTGGTCTCGCAGGAGCGGGCGGATGAGCTGGAGCTTCGGGCCAAGCAGCTGGCAGGCTTCCAGGTCGCCCTGCTCAGCGCTCTGCTGCGAACCCTCGACCTGCGCGACCGGATGACGGCGCGCCACAGCGCCGCCGTCGCCCGCTACTCGCGCGAGATCGCTGTCGCCGCCGGGCTCCCGGAGGACGACCAGGACCTCGCGCACACGGCGGGGCTGCTGCACGACATCGGCAAGTTCATCCTCCCCGACCGCATCCTGAAGGGATCCACGGAGCTGGTCGAGGGCGACTGGGAGCAGATCCGAAAGCATCCCGAGGAGGGAGCCCGGATCGTCTCGCAGATCGACGGCTACCGGCCTGTCGGCGAGCTGATCCTCGCCCACCACGAGCGGATCGACGGCCTCGGTTACCCGCGCGGCCTCGAGGGCGAGGAGATCCCGGTGCTCGCCCGGATCGTGGCGGTCGCCGACGCCTACGACGTGATGACTGCGCGAGACTCCTACCGCGAGCCGATCAGTTCCTACGACGCGGTCGCCGAGCTACAGCAGATCGCGGGCACCCAGCTCGACGCGAAGCTGGTCGACCTGTTCGTGAAGGTGCTCGAGGACAAGGACGTCAACTACCGCCACGGCGCGGACGCCGACTTCGAGCGCGAACTTGCGCTCGATCGGCGGATCCACGAGTACGTCTCGCACACCCGCGGGCTGGACCGGCTCGGGTCCGTCAAGGCCCGTAGCTGAAGACCCCCCTCAGCGCAGCAAGAAACGCCGGGGCCGTCAGGCGGCTCTCCCGCGCTTAGGTACTTGAAGCTCTTCGTTGGCTGCCTAGCCGCGACGGTATCCCACGGGGATCCCTCCTTCGACATCGTTCTCAGGGCAGGTGAATCAAAGCACAACTTGATAAAACTTGCAATTAGCTGCGTAAAGCTGGAAGTGCGGCGGTGAACTTGCAACTCCAGCGGCGAACCGCCTCTACCTTCGCCCGCTGATGTCCGGCCTGACCCGAGCGCTCCGCGTCCCCGCGTTCGGCCGGCTTGCCACCGCGAACCTGGTCAACGAGCTGGGGAACTGGCTGGGCGAGATCGCTCTCGCGATCCTGGTCTTCGACCAGACGGGCAGCCCGATTGCCACGGCGTCGCTGTTCGTCGCCATCCACTTCCTGCCCGCGATTGCGGGCCCGCCGCTGGTCGCACGGCTCGAGCACGTCGCTCCCCGGCTGAGCCTCGCCCTGGTCTACGCGCTCGAGGCCGTCGTCTTTGGAGCATTGGCGCTGGTGGCCGCCGACTTCCTGCTGATCGCGGTTCTGGCGCTGGCCGCGGTGGACGGGTCGCTTGCATCGGCTGCCCGTTCGCTGACCCGTGCGGCGGCGGCGGGCGCGCTGAAGCCGTCGGGGCTCCTGCGCCCCGGGAACGCACTGCTCAATATTGGCTTCACCGCTGGGGCCGCGATTGGCCCGGTCACCGCCGGCATCGTGGTGGCGGGCTTCGGCGTCCAGGTGGCGCTCCTGGCCGACGCCGTGTCCTTCCTTGCGGTCGCGCTGCTGCTCGCAACCACCCGAGCATTGCCCCGCTCCGAACCCGAGGTCGACGGGGTCCTTGCGCGCCTGCGGAGCGGGTTCGCGTACGTCCGCTCGAGCCCGCTGCTGGCCCGCCTGATGGCCGCCCAGGCTGCCGCGTTCGTGTTCTTCGCCGTGGTGATCCCGATCGAGGTCGTATTCGCGAAGGAGACCCTCGGCGCGGGCGATGCCGGCTACGGCCTCCTGTTGGGAAGCTGGGGCGCCGGGATGGTGCTGGGCAGCTTCGCCTTCGCCGTCCTCGGCCGGGCTTCGCTTCCCGGGCTCCTGGCGTTCTCGACGATGGCGATCGGCATCGCCTACCTGGGGATCGGCGCCGCCCCGACGCTTGTGCTCGCCTGTGCGGCGGCCGTGGTCGGGGGTATCGGCAACGGGGTCCAGTGGGTCGCGCTGATCACCTCGGTCCAGGCGATCACCGCCTCCCCGTACCAGGCGCGGGTGGTAGCGATGCTGGAGGCGATCGCCTCGGCGATGCCCGGGGTGGGCTTCGTCATCGGGGGCGCTGTCGCGGCGGTGCTCGACCCGCGAGCGGCATTCGCCGTCGCGGGCATGGGCGTGCTGAGCGTGCTGTTCTGGGCGGCGGCCGCGCTGCGCGGGTCGGACTGGCGTGATGCTGGCGACGCCGCCTCCGCCGATCCAGCCGCGGCGCCGGCGCCGACGCCGTCAGGCGAGGTCGTCGCCCCGTAGCGCCCCTGGGGCGCTACCCGGCGCAGACCCAGGCGGAGCCGCCCGAGTCGGCCCAGATCTGGGCGGCGATCCGATCCTGTTCGGCCGAGGAGGCGTTCTGCGGGAGGCCGCTGCCGCCGTAAAGCGCCCAGGTGGACGGCAGGATCTGGTAGGCGCCGCCCGCCCCGGAGCTGGGGTTGAGGGCGTTGTAGTTGCCGCCGGACTCGCACTGGACGATGTAGCCGGGGATCGCCCAGGGGCCGCTGGCGACGCTCGGCGCCGCTGCCTGGGCGGCCTGCGCCGCCTGCGCCGCGCGGGCCTCCTGGACCTGATCGCTCCAGCCGGAGATCCGGGACCGCAGGCTGGCCAGCGTTGCCTCCTGCTCGGCCTGGAGCGTCCGCAGCTGCGCCGCCTGCGCCTGGGCGGCCGCACGGGCCTGGGCGACCTGGTCGCGGGCGGCAGCGACCTGCTCGTTGTGCTGCGCCTGCGCGGTGCGGGCCTCCTCGACCTCAGCGAGACGCGCGGCGATCGCCGCGCGCAGCTCACGCACTCGCTGGGCCAGCGCCTCGTCCGCCTCCTGGATGCGGCGCAGCAGCAGGGCGCGCGTGGCGAGGTCGTCGTACCCGTCGGCGTCGAGCAGAAGCTGCGTCTCGTCGATCGTCTCGCCCTTGTAGATGGCGATCAGGCGGTTGCCCAACGCGGCCAAGGCCCGGTCGAGCCTGGCTCGCGCCTCGTCGAGGCGGGCCCGCGCCGCGTCCACTTCGGCGGTCAAAGCGGCCTCGCGCTCTTCGCCCTTGGCGAGAACCGCGGCTAGCTGGCCCTCGTGGGCGGCTGCCGCGTCGGCGCGCTCCTGGACGCCAGCCAGTTGAGCGTTGCCGGAGTCGATCCGGGCGGCCAGACCGCCGGCGTCGGCCTCGCCGGCGCCGATCCGGCTCTCAAGCTCGCCGATCGACTGCGCGGCCGCCCCGGTTACGCCGACGCCGAGGAGCCCGCCGATGGCGAGCGCGCCCGCGAGCGCGGCCATCCGAGCGCTCCAGGTCGCGCGGCAGGGGCCCGCCGGGCCGATGTTGGGCTGGTTGTGGCTGTGAAAGCTCATCCTTCGGTCGCCTGCGGGGTTAGCTGACGGGCTCGGGCCGAAGGAACTGGCCCTACGCGGCGGTGCCGCGATTCGCCCCATGGCCCGGCGCGCACCGCTGCCCGGCTCCAGTGGTTCCCCCGCTTCCCCGGATCCGGGGAACTCGGCGGGTATCTCAAGACAGGAATCCTAGCGAACGCTCACGACACGCTCAGCGAACGCTCAGGGAGTTTCCATAACGCGGGGTCGCGCAACGTATCTTGCATGGGGCCGAGGCGGCGGTCTCAGGCGACGGTCGCGATCAGCGAGAAGAGTCGGCGCGACGCGGCCTCGGGCGTGCAGCGCGCACGAACGAACTTTGCCCCTGCCCGCCCGACCCGCTCGGACAACTCCGGATCGCGCAGGAAGCGGGCGATCGCCAAGGCCAGGATACCCGGATCGGGGCGCTCCACCAAGATGCCCGTCGTCCCGTCGATCAGGCCCTCGGCAGTGCCGCCACCCCTGGTAGCGACGACCGGAACGCCGGCCCACCCAGCCTCGAGCATGGCGCCGCTCAGGCCCTCCACCCCATATCCCGCGACATCTCGGTGGGTGGCGTTCACGACCACGCTCAGCCGCGGAAGCAAGCCGACCGGATCCACGAACCCAGGTATCTCTACCGCCTCAGAGATCCCCAGGTCGATAGCCAGCGACGCGAGCGATGCGCGATAACCCGATGCCGGATCGGCGTCCTCGCCGGCCAGGACCACCCGGAGGCCCGGAAACTCCCGCGACAGCAGGCCGGCAGCCTCAACCAGGAGATGCTGCCCCTTGTAGGGAACCAGGCGCGCCAGCATGCCGATCGCCGGCGTCTCCGGCGCGCGCGCGCGCCGGAGATCGGCGGGGAGTGATACCGGCGGCCAGACGACCCCGAGCACGCGGCCCCTCAGGCCTCCTAGACCCCCCGTGACCGCCTCGCTCACCCCAATAACTCCCGTCACGGCCGCGGCGACCGGTCGCGCCAGTGACCGTTCGTAGGAGAAGTCCACCTTGTGCCAGACGACTGGGGTGCGGGCGAGCTTCGCCGCAGGGGCGGCGAGCAGTGCGGCCTTCAGGCCCATGGCCCAGATGACATCCGGATCCCGCTCTCGGAGGGTTCGCGTGAGATATCGCGTGAAGCGGGCCACGGACGCCGCAGAGGGGCGACCCTCGTACCCGAGGGCCGCGTCGGGCCGCTGCCCATCGCGCTCGAGTTCGCGCACCAGGGGCCCGTCGCCGAGCACGACCACGTCCGCATCGACGTCGGCTGGCCTGTTTCGCAGGAAGGCGGCGAAGGTGAGCTCGGCGCCGCCGCTGCCCGGATGAGACGCGATGGCGAGGACCCTCATAGCGCCCCCGAGCTCATGAGGGCCGCAGGCGGAGGCGGCGTCCGAGCGCGAGCACCCGCTCCGGGACCTTCCGCGACAGGCTGACACGAGCCGCGCCCGGGAGCATCCTCAACCGCGCAAGCGCGTACCCGGGTCCCCGCGGCACCACGGCGACCGAGCGGAGTTGATCCGATCCATCGGCGAGCCGGAGCTTGTAGGGGTGATCCCCGGTCCCCAGGTCAACGCGATCGTCCCCGCGGCCAAAGGCGTCCTCGACGGCCCCCAGGATCGCCTCGAGACCCGGCGTCAGCTCGGCGTAGGCATCGTCGAACCCCCCGTTCCAGTAGGCGACCTCTCCCCCTGCGCAGACGAACAGGTGCGAGCTGATGACCGCCCCGTCAACGGTCAGCGTCGCGAGCCGAAAGCGGCCGGCCGGCGCCAGTTCCGCACCTGCCTCGGCGAGCATCTCCCTGACGCCCGGCCGGAAGGCAGCCGAGGGGCGGTCGCCGCGACGGGCGAGGTGGAGCCTTGTCAGCTCGCCGATGGCCTCCTCTGGCGCGGTCGGTTCGAGCATCGCGCGTACGCCCGCGCTGGAGTCCAGGAGTCGCCGCCGCTTGCGCGCCTGCTGGCGGAAGTTCCTGCTCCTCCCCGCAAGCCAGGACTCGTAGTCGGGCTCCCCCAGCAAGACCGTCGGGGCCGTCTCCGAAGGTTCCGTCAGAAGGCGGGGCGGGCGGCGCCCTGGCCAGCACTGGGCCAGCAGGGTCGGCCAGGGGCGGTCGGCCTCGACCTGTTCCAGCCGGACGACGGCCGGACGCGGCACCCCCTCCGACAGCTTCGCGGCGATCGCCTCGGCTACCTCGCGCTCGGCGCCGGCGCGAGCCAGCGGCTCCACGCGCGGCGAGATATCTGCGGCGAGGAGGCGGTAGACCACGAGGCCGCCCAAGCCCCGGCTTGCGCAGAAGGGGGCGATGCCGAGCAGGCCCTCGGCGCCGCGTACGACGACGACGCGCATCTGGCTGTCGTGGGGGCTCGCGTGGCG
The DNA here is from genome assembly GCA_963807385.1 of uncultured Solirubrobacterales bacterium. Taxonomy (GTDB): domain Bacteria; phylum Actinomycetota; class Thermoleophilia; order Solirubrobacterales; family 70-9; genus JBDTSW01. The sequence continues at coordinate 437,503 of CAWEBQ010000002.1, read as the reverse complement.
CCACCATGCCAACTGCCAGGCCGGAGCGCAGTACGGGCTTCCCTGCGAGACGGCGAGCTCATCCCACTCCGCCCGGACGGGCTCGGTCTCGTCTGGCCCGGTCAGGACCTCGACGGTGATGCTTGACGCTGGCAGTGGCACGCTCGGAGCATTCCAGAGCTCGGCCCCGGTCGCGCCTCAGCAAGCCGCGGACCGCGGCGACCCGTCAGAATCGTCGCCCCGATGCGCGCGATGGACAGACTTCAGAGGCCACCCGTGGTCCTCGCGTATCACGGCATCGGCGAGGTGGAGCGGGTCCACGACCCGGACAACCTCATGCTCGCCCCGCAGCGCTTCCGACAGCAGGTCCTGTCGCTGAAGGAGCGCGGCTATCGGTTCCTGACCATCACCGACTTCGCGTCGGGGGTGCGCGACGGCGCGGCCCCCGCCGGGTGCTGCGCGCTGACGTTCGACGACGGCTCCAGTGACGGCTTCTCGGTCCTTCCGGGCCTGCTCGACGAACTCGGCGTGCCCGCCACGCTCTTCGTCTGCCCGGGGCTCCTGGGAAGCCCACACTTCTCGATCGCAGCCGGGTCCGGCGTCCGCCTGCTGTCGGCCGGCGAACTCGCCGACCTTGCCCTCCGTGGCGACGTCGAGATCGGCTCACACACTCGTGACCACCGATCGCTCGCGTCGGCGACTCGGGACGAGGCGCTGGTGGAGATGCGTGCCTCACGCGAGGCGCTGGAGCAGCTCGTAGGCAAGCCGGTGACGAGCTTTGCCTATCCCGGCTGCGCCTACTCCCCCGCATGTCCCGGGGCGGCGGCCGAGGCCGGATACGTCGTCGCGGCCACCTGCGCCCCGGCTGGAGGCTGGCGACCCTTCGAGCTGCGCCGCGAGAGCATTGACACACTCGACGGGCGCCTGACCTTCGCGCTCAAGTCCCGCGGCCTCTGGGAGGCGCTTTACGCCTCGGCCCCGGGGCGCCTTGGCCGGCGCGCTGCCAGGTTGCGCAGACACTCGGGCCAAGAGGCCGCGTGACGGTGAGGGGCGCGGGTGACGGCATCACGGTCCTGCTGACGGTGTTGAACGACGTTGATGACCTGCGAGGCACGCTGGCGGCCCTGGATTCGCAGGAGACGGCCGCGAGCGAGGTGCTGGTCGTCGACGGGGGCTCGACCGACGGCACCCGGGAGCTGCTCGAGGAGTGGACCGGAGCTCGAGCGGGGGCGCGCCTGCTCACGGCACCGGGGACGAACATATCGGCGGGCCGGAACGTCGGTGTCGGCGCTGCCAACGGACCGTGGATCGCCTGCACCGATGCCGGATGCCGGCCCGACCCGGGGTGGCTGGGAGCGTTCTCTGAAGCCCGGCCGGACCACGATTTCCTCGCCGGTGTCTGGATCGTGGATGGCCGGAGCGCGTTCGAGAGGTGCGTGGGTATCGCCGGGCACCCGGATCCCGCGGAGCTCGTGGAGCCATCGCTTCTGACCCGCGTCTCGCACGCGCTCTTCGGCCGCAGGTTCACCAGCCAGGGGGCCACCGGCCGCTCGATGGCCTTCACGAAGCGGACATGGGAGCGGGCCGGCGGCTTCCCCGAGGGGCTCTATGCGGGGGAGGACGTCGCCTTTAGCCTTGCCGCACACGATGCGGGGGCCCGAGCGGCGTTGGTACCCAGCGCGGTCGTGCGTTGGCGGCCGCGCCCCGGGTGGTGGACGACGGCCCGCACCTACGCCAGCTACGCCCGCGGCGATATCCGCACGCCACCCAGACGGGCCCACGCCATCCGAACGGGGGGCCTGGCCCTGGGGATCGCGGCGGTGACGCTGCTGGGCATCCCAGGCCTTCTGCTCGCCCTCGTCGGCCTCGCCGTGTACCTGGCGTTGCCGCTGGCAAGGGCGTTCCGGACGCCGGAGATCTGGCCGCGCTATGTATGGCTGGTGCCGCCGGTCGTCGTGCTGAAGGACCTCGCGAACCTGGTCGGTGCGGGGTTGGGGCTGCTGGACGCGGCGCGGGGCCGCGCGCAGCCCCGCCCGCCCGAGCGCGAGGCGGCGGCCGGCCCCTGACGCTCAGGCCCGGCGGGCGGCCTTCGCCTGGCGCCGAAGCTCGGGCACCAGGCGAAGCAGGCGAGCGATCGCCGCGGCGTCGCGATCGAACGCCTCGCGTGCGGCCAACATGCCGACCGCGGTCGCGACCGCGACGCCGAAGCGGAGCCTGACCAGCTCTCGCCTGCGGTCCGTTCCGAGCAGGTCGACGATGCCCTCGAACAGCACCGTGCGGTCGTCCTCGCGCTCGAGGCCGGCCCACAGCTGCAGCAGGTCCAGCCCGGCCGGCCCGCGGCCGCAGCGTTCCCAGTCGATTACCCATGCGGCCCCGTCGCTGATAAGGACGTTCTGAGGGTGAAAGTCCCGATGGCAGCTGACCTCGGGTAGCGTCGTGACCGCCAGCTCCCGACGCGCCGCCGCCAGATCGGACATCCGCAGCGCCCCAGCGGACGACCGGATCATCCGCGCCGCCCCGGCCAGCCTCCGCCCCGGTCCCGCCGCCCCCGGGGCGACGGGAAGCTCGACGTCCATCAGCTCTGCCGACGCGGCGATGGCGGCGGCGATCGCGGCTCTGCCCGAGAGCGGCTCGATTCGGATCCCCCGCTCCAGGAGCCAGCCCGGGCCCCGGGCCAGCACCGGCGGGGCTCGCAGGGCACCGGTCGTGCCCACCAGCGCTCGGACCGCCGCCTCGTGCTCGAGGCGCGGACCGTCGCCGGGATCATCGCTGTAGCGGGCGAACAGCGGCCCCTCCGGGGCGCTCGCCTGCGCGTAGGCCCGGTCCGCCTCCCGCCACGCGGACTCGATCGTGGCATCCCTCAGGCGCATCGCGGCGGCGAGCCCCGCGGGGGCGCCCAGCTCGAACGATCCCGGGTCCGCGCTCATCCGGGGCTTTCGGCGGGCTCACGGCGGACCAGGTTGCGGACCCGGTGGAGGTCGGCCGGATGGAAGCGGGCCTCGACCGCGGCGAGCGTTCCGATGTAGGCCAAAATCGCGATCGGGAGCGTGATCCATGTGGCGCCGCCGACCCAGACGACGAGTCCGATCGCGCCGCACCCCGCCGCCGGGCCGGCGACCGCGCGCCCGACGCCGAAGCGACCCGCTGCGGCCACCGCGAACCCCAGCATCAGCGCAGCGAAGGTGGCCTCGGAGACCGAGGTGGCCGCCGCGGCTCCATCGTAGGCGTGACGCGGGATCAGGATCAGGTTGAGCAGAATGTTCTCGGCCATGACCACCCCGGTCACCCAGGGAATGATCTTTGCCCGGCCCTGCGCGACCAGTACGTAGCTACTGAGATAGGTCAAGCCGTACAGCGCGGCCGCGCCCCCGAGCAGGCGCATCACCGAGACCGCCTCGGCGTACTCGCTTCCGTACAGCAACTCGATCACCGGTTCCGCGTAGAACACGAAGCCGACCCCGATCGGCAACAGGGCCGCACAGATAGCCTTGGTCGCCAGGGCGAAGGCCTCGGATACCGGCGGGACGCTGTAGCGAGTCAGGCGTGACAGCGTCGGAACCGCCGCAGCGACGAAGGCGTAGCTGATGAACAGGGTGCTCTCCAGCAGCCGATACGCCGAGCTGTAGATGCCGACGGCGTCGTTGCCCTTGATCAGCGAGAGCATCGTCGCATCGACCCGGAACAGGATCGCGCCGAGGATCGTCGCGATTCCGATCGGCAGCGACCGGCCGATCATGCCTCTCGCTCCTTCGGTGGAGAACCACACCGGAGGGTGCAGGCGGGCGCGCAGCAGGGCTCTTGCAGCGTAGGCCAACGCGATCAGCGCCCCCGCCAGGTACGCCGCGGCGACCACCAGCAGCTGCCCGCCCAGCGCCATCGCCGTGATCCCGATCACGGCGGTGGCGATCCGCTGAATGGCGAGGCTGGTGGCCACCGGCCTCATGTCCTCGTGGGCCTGAAACGTTGCGCTCACGGTCTTCGTGATGAGCTCGACGACCGCTGCAACGCCGAGCACGGCCACCGCGAGGTCCACCTCGATCCGGTAGCCGCCGAGGAGCGCGACCAGCAGGGCGATCGCGATCCCCACGACCCCGAACGCGGCCTTGATCGCGATCGCGTTCCAGAACAGCTCGCCCAGCCGCCGGTGCTCACGGGCCGTCTCCGTCGTCAGGATCGCATCGAGGCCGAAGCCGGCGAAGACGGTCGTCAGCACGACCAGGGAGAGCGCGAAGCTGAACTCCCCGAACTCGGCGGTGCCCAGGAGGCGCGCCATGACCACGTAGAACCCGACCGAGGCAACCTTGCTCACGGCCTCGCCGACGAACTGCACCCCCGTGTTTCGCGCTACCCGCCGGGCGGTGCTCATCAGCCCGGCCGTCCGGGCTTCCGCACACCCCTCATCTTCAAGCGCAGGGCCCACCCCCCGCGCCGCGTGGGCGCAGGGATCCGGGGCGCCGCGAACCGCTCCCAGGGGCCTCGGCGCCAGCCGAAGGCCAGCTCGTGCCCAGCTGCGGCGACCACGCGCGCCACGCGGGCGTCGAACAGGCCGAACGGGTAGGCGAATGTGAGGCACGCCCGCCCAGTCACGGCCTCGATCGCCGCCTTGGACGCCTGAATTTCGTGCCGCAGCGCGTCGTCGTCCAGCGCCCGCAGGTCCGGGTGGGTCAGCGAGTGTGAGCCAAGCTCCATGCCCAGCCGGTGCAACTCCGCCGCTTCGGGCTCGTCGAGCAGGCGACCGGACCCACCGGCCACATCCGGGTGCTGGCCTCCCCAGCGGCCGGGGTTTACGTAGAACGTCGCCCTCACGCCGAGGTCCGCCAGTATCGGCGCCACCCGGTCCAGACCATCCCGCCACCCGTCGTCGAAGGTGAGCGTCGCGACGCGGCCCGGCGGGCCGCCATCACCCCAGGCGAGCAGCTCCTCGGCCGTGCTGAACCTGTACCCGCGCCGCTTGAGCATCCGAATGTGCGAGCGCACCTCGTCCGGGTGGGTCCGGAGGTGCGAGTCGTCGGCCCGGGCAACGTCGCCCACTCCGTGGTAGGCGAGGACCACCGGCGGGTGGATGCGGGCCAGGGCCCGGTCGGCGGCCCGGGGATTCACGCCCGCGACGAGCGCTCCGCCCGGGGGGCCACCCGCCTGCGGAGCTGGCCGGCCAGCAGCCTCAGGTGGAGCCGCCCCCGGTTGAGCTCCGCTCTGCGCAGGGTCGCGCGTGGCAGCGCTCGACGCATGCCGCTGACCAGCCGGCGCTCGCTCCAGGCCTGGCGGATGCCGGCCGTCCAAGCGTCCCGGATGATCCCACGGTTCGCGGCCTCGATCAGGTCGAACGCGAGGTAGGCGACGATCCGGCGCAGCGCCATCGCGGGGGGAAACCGCAACGCGAAGTACCAGATCTGGTTGCGGACTCGAAAGCGGAGCGTCCTGGCGGCCCCGCGCAACCCGCCCTCGGCCTTCATGTGGTCGAAGCGCGCCTGCGGCTGGTAGCGGACGTCCCAGCCGGCGCCGATCATGCGCGTGGCCAAGTCGAGCTCGGTCATCGTGAGGAAGTAGGGCTCGAACCATCCGCCGGCCTCCTCGAAAGCCTCTCGACGGAACATGCACGCACCCTCGGGGAAGAAGAAGGCCGGCAACCCCTCCGCGGGGGCGCCCGCCCGCCCGGCCCGCTGAAACCAGTCGAAGCTCCCCAGCCCGTCCGTCGCTACGACTGACCCGTCCGTCGCGACGTCGCGGACGAACCCGCCGAGGGCGCCCAGCGTCGGTTGACGGGCGAACGTCTCCCGCATGATCTCGATTGCCCCCGGCAGCGGATAGGAGTCGTCGTCGAGCATCAGCAGGAGGTCGCCCTCAGCCTGGCTAGCGGCGACATTACGGGCGGAGATCCCGATGTTTCCGGTCCGCACGACGCGGACGCCGCCCCGTGCTTCGGCGAGCTCCCCGGTGCCGTCCGTCCCCGAGTCAACGAGGATGACCTCGTGCAGCGGGAGGTTGCGGAGCCTGTCGAGGACCACCTCGACGGCTTCGGCCCGGTTGAACGCAAGGATCACCGCGCTCACGCGTGCTGAGTCGCGTTTCACCACTGGATTCGACTCGGGGCACGGCGGATCACGGCGAATAGCATCCCCCAGTATGGCGCGCATCCTGATGGTGGTCCGGCCCAGCGAAGGCGGGGCCTTCGGCCACGTGGCCCGGCTGGGCAGCGAGTTGGTCGGGCGCGGGCACGAGGTCGGTGTGTGCGGCCCGCACGCCAGCGAGGACCTTGGGGCCGTGTCCGACCGCGGGCTGGAGATGATCTTCGTCGAGATGGTCCAGCCGATTGCGCCACAGGCGGACCTCAGGGGGGTGCGGGAGTTGGGCGCGGTGTACCGACGCTGGCGACCGGACCTGATCCACGCCCATGGCTCGAAGGCGGCGACGCTTGCGCGGCTCGCCCGCGCGGCCCGGCCGCAGACGCCTGTCGTGTTCACGCCGCATCAGTACGCCTTCGCGAACTACTTCTCCAGGCGAGCGGAGCGCGCGGCTTACGAGTTGATCGAACGGGCGATGGCGCCGCTCGCGACCTGTGTTCTTTGCGTTTGCGAGGCTGAGCGGCAGCTCGCCGTCAGGATCGGATCCGGAGCCCGCGCGCGGGTGGTCCACAACGGGATCGACTTCACGCCGGCGACCGGTACGGACTCGCGGATCCTCGCCCTGCGCGAGCGGGGACCCGTGATCTGCGCCGTCGCCGAGCTTCATCCCCGCAAGGGCCTCCTGAGCCTGCTCGACGCGCTTCCGCGCGTGCTGGCCGCGTCGCCCTCCGCAACCCTGGCGATCGCCGGAGAGGGGGGCCACAGGGAGGCTCTCGTCCGTCACGTCGCCGAGCTCGGCATCGCGCCATCGGTGCGCCTCCTCGGGCAGACGTCGGACGTGCCGTCGGTCCTGGCGGGCGCCGACGTGTTCGTCAACTCCGCCTGGGCCGAGGCCTTCCCCTACTCAGTGCTCGAGGCGATGGCGGCGGGGATCCCGACCGTGGCGACGGATGTCGGGGGGACCGGCGAGGCGATCGTGGACGGTGACACCGGGCGCCTTGTGCCCCCGCGGGATCCCGATGCGCTGGCGGATGGGATCCTCGGGCTGCTCGACGACCCGGTGCGGGCGGGCGAGCTGGCCTCGCGGGCGGGTGAGCGGATGCGGGAGCGGTTCACCTTCGATCGCATGGTCGACGGCACGCTCGACGTATACGCCGAGCTCGGGGTGCGATGAGCGGCCCCGCCGAGAGCGCCGCGAAGCGGGCGCTCGGGAACACGGCGGTGCGGGCGGCGGCCGAGATCACGGGCAAGCTGGCCACGCTGGCTCTGTACGCCGGCATCGCCCGCGCGACGGGCGCCTCCGGTCTCGGCGTATTCGTCCTCGCGGCCTCGTTCGCCGAACTGGGGCTCGTCATCGTTGATCTCGGGTTGGACCGCTACATGACCCGTGAGGTTGCCCGCGACCCGGAGCGTCGGCTCCGGCTGTTCTCCGACGTCCTCGCGTTGAAGCTCACGCTGCTGGTTCCCGTGGCCGCGGGAATGATGCTGCTCTCGATCGTCCTGGACTACGACGGTCAGACGCGAGCCGCGGTGGCTCTCCTAATCGCCGGCTTCGCGATCGACTCGCTTGCGCGGACGGTGTTCGGGCTGTTCACGGCGTATGAGCGCGGCCGACCGGTTGCGACGGTCGTCCTCGTGCAGCGCACCGTCACCGCCGCCCTGGGCCTGACCGCCCTCGCGGTCGGGTTCGGGATCGTCACCGTGGCCGGGGCCTACGTCGCCGGAGCCGCCACGGGCCTGCTGTGTGGGGCGTTGCTATTGCGGCGCTCGATCGGAATGCCCCCGTGGTCGCCGGACCCTGCCCGGTGGGCGCGTCTGGCCTCCCGCAGCCTCCCGTTCGCGCTGGAGGGAGTGTTCATGCTGGTGTTGTTCCGCCTGGACGCCGTGATCCTCGGACAGCTCTCCACCGACGTCGAGGTGGGCCGGTACGGCGCCGCGTACAGGATGTTCGAGGCGACGCTGTTCATCCCGTTTGCCATGGTGGCCGCGTTCGCGGCGATGTACGCGTATCTCGGAAGCACGACGACCCCGACCCTCGCCTACGTGTTCGAGCGCTCGATCAAGTTCGCGATCGCCTGCCTGCTCCCGGTCGGCATCATCTTCGGCGTCTTCGCCGAGCCGCTGCTGACGACGATCTTCGGGGACGAGCTCGCCGCGGCGGCGGAGCCACTGCGGCTGCTCGCCCCGGCCGTGCCCCTGATCGGGGTCGTCACCCTGTGCATCGCGCTGGTCGTCTCCCGCGGCCGCTCCCAGGGGATCATCGCGCTCACCGCGGTCATCGCCGCCCTCAACGTCGGGCTCAATCTCGCCCTGATCCCCGCCAACGGCGCCAACGGCGCGGCTCTTGCCATGCTCGTCTCGGAGGGGCTGTTTGCCGCCGCCGCGTTGGTGATCTCAGCTCGGCGGATCGGGGGGATGGCGCTCGGCGCGACGTTCGGGGCCCCGCTCTTGGCCGGGGCCGCGATGCTCTCGGTGGTGCTTGCACTCGGGAGTCCGGCGCTGGTCACGGCGCCGATCGGGCTGCTCGTGTACGGGGCGGTGCTCCTAGCCACCGAGCGGGTCGCCAGCCCCGAGGACTTCGACTTCGCCGCCCGTCTCGCCCGCGATCAGCTCGCGTCGATTCCGAGCATCCGAAGGGAGGCATCCGGGCCGTGACCGACGACCGGCCGACCCTGCTGGTTATCCATCCGTTCGGGGGAACGGGCGGCTCGGAAGAGGTGCTCGTCAACCTCGTGATCGGGCTGAGAGAGGAGTTCGAGGTGATCGCGCTGGTGATGGCCCGCGGGCCACTGGGCGAGCGGCTGCGCGAGCTGGGCGTTGATCTGTTCGTCCATCCGCTGCCCGGGAAACGGTCGCTCCCCCTTATCCCGGCCGCGGCACGCGCGCTGGGCAGGAGGCTGCTAGGTCGCGGGGTCACGGCCATCCACGCCAACGGCACCAAGGCGGCGATGCTGGGCGCCCCCCTGGCCCGGCGCCTCGGCGCCCCCCTTGTCTGGATGAAGCACGGCCACGACTTCGACTGGCTCGCCCCGCGGCTGGTCGGGCCCCGCTGCGAGCACATCGTCTGCGTCTCGAGCGCCGTGGCCGCGACGTTTCCTGCGCGACTTCAGGACAGGACCTCCGTCGTGTACCCAGGCGTCCGCCTCCCCCCCACGCCGCCGGTGCTGTCGCCCGACCCGGTGATCGTCAGCGCAGGCACGCTGATCCCGAGCAAGGGCCATGACACCTTGATCCGAGCGGTGGCCGTGCTCCGCGATCGGGGGCTCCCCGGGAGACTGGAGATCGCGGGCGCCGACCACCCGAACGCGCCCGGCGACCGCGCGAGGCTGCGAGCGCTGTCGGCGAAGCTGGGCGTGGAGGACCGGGTGGAGCTTTTGGGCTGGGTCGACGACGTCGGGAGCGTCTACGGCGAGGCCCGGGTCGTCGCCCTGGCCAGCCGGTCCCCTCGCCGGCGGACTCCAGCCGAGGGCGCCCCGCTGGTCCTCCTCGAAGCGATGGGCATGGCTCGGCCGGTGGTGGCGCCGGCGGAGAGCGGCATCGAGGAGATCGTCGGTGGGGCGGGAGCGCTCGTGACCGATGCGACGCCCGGGGGCTACGCGGACGCCCTGGGCCCCTATCTTCAGGATCGGGATCTGGCGCTCGCCGTCGGCCGGAGCGGACGTGACCGCATCGCCTCGCGGTTCACGATCGACCGCATGGTGAGCGAGCTCAGCTCGGTATACCGCGACCTGGGAGCACGGGCGGAATCCTCGCCCGCGGCAAGATGAGCTGATGGCAACCATCCTGCAGAGCCTGGAGCCGCCCGACGGGGGCGTCGCCGAGCACGTCGTCGGCCTGTCCGCAGGACTGGCCGCCCGGGGCCACCGCGTGATCGTCGCCGGGCCCGAGGATGGCCCGATCCGCGGTCGGATCGGGGACGCGGGGATCGAGTTTCGGCCGATCCCGTTCGTGGGTTCGATGATCGCGCCGCGGCACGACCTCGCCGCGGCGCGGGCGCTCGCCGGGGTTCTGCAGGAGGAGCGCCCCGACGTGATCCACGCCCACGGCGCCAAGGCCGGGGCCGTACTCCGCCCGCTCGGATGGACCCGGCGGACGCCGGTGCTGTACACACCGCACTGCTTCGCGTTCATCAGCAACCCTCACGAGCGGCGGCACGCAGCCTGGCTGCGACGTCGCCTCGTGATCCGGGCGGAGCGCACGCTGGGCACCATGACCACGCGGCTGATCTGCGTCTCCCGATATGAATGCCGCGAGGCGGCAGCCCATTCCGTGGTCCGCCCGAATCGGCGCCGGGTGATCTACAACGGCGTCGCGGTCACGGGCGGCGATCCCCCTGACCCGGAGTTGATCGCGTTCAAGGAAGGTGGGATCCTCGTCGGAGTAGTGACCGCGCTCAGGACCCAGAAGCGCCTCGAGCGCCTGATCGAGGCAGGGGCGCGCCTTGGGCGTGCCGGAGGGGTTAGGTTCGCCGTGGTCGGGGACGGCCCGGAGCGCGCGCGCCTCGTGGAGCTGATCCGCACACGGGGGGCGGAGGAGTCCGTCCGCGTGTTCCCGTTTGGAGGGACCCCGGGGCCCGCGCTCGCCGCGCTGGACGTGTTCGCCCTCCCCTCCGAGTTCGAGTCCCTGCCGATCGCGGTCATCGAGGCGATGGCGCACGGCCTGCCGGTCGTCGCCTCCGCGGTCGGCGGCATCCCCGAGATGGTGGACGACGGGGGGAGCGGGCTGCTCGTGCCCCCGGGGGACGTGGACCGCCTGGGGGACGCCATCCGCCGGCTGGCAGAAGATCGCCAGGAACGCGTCGCGATGGGCCGGCGCGCACGTGAGATCGTCGCGGACCGGTTCGGCCTCGGACGGATGGTGACCGAGATCGAGCGAGAGTACCTGGACGCGATCGCAGGGCGAAACGAACCGAGCGCCACGACGGGGTGGGGGGACTGGGCATGACCAGGGTCCTCATGGTGATCAGGGCGGGCGAGGGCGGCGCCTTCACCCATGTCGTGCAACTGGCCGGCGCCCTTCACGACCACGGTCACACGGTTGCGATATGCGGCCCACACCGCCACGACGCCACCGGCCCGGTGCCGGTGCTGCCGCTGGAGATGGCCCGCGAGATCGCCCCTGCGGCGGACCTCCGCGGCGTCGCCGCGCTCGCCCGAATCACGCGAACCTTCAGGCCCGACATCGTCCACGCGCACGGAAACAAGGGTGGGGTCCTGGCCCGGCTCGGCCATCTCGTCAATCGCCATGTGCCCATCGTCTACAGCCCTCACGGGTACGCCTTCGCGGGCCACTTTGAGGCGGGCGAGCGCTCCATCTACCGCGGGCTCGAGGGCCTGGTGGGCCCGATCGCGACCCGCGTGCTGTGCGTGTGCGAGGCGGAGGCCCGGCTGGCGGCGCGCGTGGGGCCGCGCTCGCGGATCCGCGTCGTCCACAACGGGATACAGCGCGATCACGCCATCGCCGCCGCGCTAGGGCCCGGCGCGGCGGCACCGCGGCTCTGCGCCGTCGCCGGGCTGCGGCCCGGAAAGGGGGTGGACACCCTGCTCGAGGCCATGGTGCCGGTTCTGCGAGCGCACCCTGGATGCCGCCTGGCGATCGCCGGCGGCGGGGCCGAGGGGCGCTACCTGAAGGCGGTGGCGACCTGCAATGGCGTCGCCGGATCGGTTGACTTCCTGGGCAGTCTCGACGACGTCAACCCGCTGCTCGAGACGTCCGACCTCTTCGTCGGCCCGTCCTGGGCCGAGTCCTTCCCGTACTCGATCCTCGAGGCGATGAGCTTCGGGCTCCCGATCGTCGCCACCGCGGTGGGCGGTGTTCCCGAGGCGATCGAGGACGGGGTAACGGGCACACTGGTCCCGCCGCAGGACGCGCAAGCCCTCGGCCAGGCCCTGATCGGCCTACTGGACGATCCCGCCCGGGCACGGGCGCTCGGGGTGCAGGCGCGGGAGCGCCAGCGCGCCCGATTCTCCCTAGACCGGATGGTCGCGGGAACGCTCGGGGTCTACGACGAGGTGCTTCCCGCAACCGGAACAGCGTCACCGGCCGCGGCGGCGTGAGCGCGCTCGCGCTCGCGAGCCAGGGCCAGTAGCGCCGGGCCGATGGCGAGCAGCAGCCAGACCAGCTTCGATAACTGCTCGGAGATGAAGAAGTTCGCGACGAGCACCCCGATGACCGCGATCACCAGCCCCTCGGACATGATCGCGAGCTCACGCGCGCCGATCCGGCGGAACCGCTGGGCGGCGCGCATCGCGCACGCCGTCGCCGCCCCTGTGATCGCCAGGAAGAGCGCCGCGCCGACGATGCCGTTCTCGGCCAGGACGTGGAGGTAGGTGTTGTGCGCCACCTTGGGGTCGTCCACGAAGTACTCGTCGAACCGGATCGCCCCTGGGCGGACCAGGTAGTGAATCGAGCTGATCTCGAAGTTGCCGGCGCCCACGCCGTGAACGGGCTGGGCCTCGACCATCCGCCAGCCGATGTTCCAGATGTCGGTCCTGCCGTTCCCGCCGTCGGAACGGGTGATCCGCTCGCGGGCCTCGGGCGGCGTCGCCACGAAGAACACGGCGATTGCGGCCGCCATGCCGGCCAGGCTGGCCAGGGCGATGCGACCCCGCGCCGGCGCGATGACGAGCGGCGCGATCAGGCCGATCGCGAACAGGGCGATAAGGCCCCCCCGCGACAGCGAGAGCACGGTCGCCGCCACGCAGGCGATCGCAGCACCCGCGAAGAACACCCGCCCCGCCGTGCTCTTGACCACGAACGCCAGCGCCATGGCGATCACCGCCCCGGGCAACGCGCGGGCGGCGAACTGGTTCGGATCGCCGATCGAGCCGGACAGCCGGTCCAACTGCCCGGCGGCGTCCGGCGCCCCGCTGGCGGCGTCCGCGCTGGGCTGCAACGCGAAGCCGTAGACCGCCGCCGCGAAGGCCGCCACGGCCAGGACCATCAGGAGGCGGCGGACGTCCGTCTCGCTTTGCACCGCCGAGAAGGCGATCGGGAACAGCGAGGCCGCGAGGACGTAGCTACCCACGGAGGTGAGGGCCGCGCCCGAGCTCTCGGCCCAGACCGCGCTCAACGTCGTCCAAACGAGGAAGGCGGCGAGGAGCGCCGTCAGGTAGGGGTGCGAGACCCAGAACCAGTCGCGGGTGCGAACCCGGGTCGTGACCAGGGCGAACCAGGCGAGGATCAAGACCGCGCTCGCCACCTTGCTCGCGCTCAGCCCGGAGCCCGCGACGGCCGGCAGCGTCTGCAGATACGCGAGCAGGATCATCGCGGAGAGCCCCGCCGTCAGGTTGTTGAACGCGATCAGCAGGAACGCCCCGCCGACCATCAGCCCCACGCTCAGCGCAGGGTCGCTCGCGGCAAGGAGGCCGATCGCACCCGCCGCCACGGCGATCGCGGCGGAGGCAAGCCATGGGCCGGGGTCGATCCGTTCCGCCACGGCGCCCCGGTCAGCCTGCTCGAGGCATCACCATCAGCCGTCGGCCGGCGGCGAGCCCGACGCCCGGGACCTCCCGCCATAGGCGATCGGCTTCGGTGACGGAGTCTGGGCGCCGCCCGACTTACGGTCGCCGCTGGCCGGCGGCCCCGACGCACGCGGCTGGGACAGCCGGCCGCCCTGCGCCACGTAGTACTGGTAAGAGCTCCGTGACGGCCGGGCGGTCCCCACGAGCGCGAAGCCCGCGGGCCGGATCGAGTTCTCCGCCAACAGGTCGGCCAGCTCGGAGAGCTTCTTGATCCGCGTGTGGCCCAGCCGTGCGACCAGGAGCAGGCCATCGACGTGCTTGGCCAGCGGCAGAACGTCGATGACGTCGGCGAGCGGCGGTGAGTCGATCACCACGTAGTCCGCCATGGCCTTCGCGTCGTCGATCAGCCTTTGGGCCGCCGGGAGCGTGAAGAGCTCGCTGATCCAATCCCCCTGATAGTCCGCCAGCAGCAACCGCAGCCTCGCCCCGAAGGTCTCCGTCTCCGTCAGCGCGTCCTCCAGCGAGACGCTCTCGATCAGGACGCTGACGAGCCCGGCCTCGGGCGTCACCTCGAGCGAGCGGGCAATCGTCGGCTTGCGCAGGTCCCCCTCGATCAGGATCACGCTCTTGCCGCCGGCCGCAAGCGCGGATGCCAAGTTGATCGCAGTCGTCGACTTGCCTTCCGCAGGCGAGGAACCCGTGACCAGGATCGATCGCGATCCCGAGTGGGCGCCGCTCGTGAGCGTCCCCCGCAGGGTGCGGAAGGCCTCAGAGCTCGAGGCCGAGAGGCTGCCGGGGGCGATTGGCCCCCGCACGGGGCTCCTCGCCTGTTGGGGGATCCGGCCGAGGATCGGCAGCCGGTAGCGGCGGCGGAGTTGCTCTTCGCGACGCAGCCGAGGATCGATCGCCTGCCAGGCGAAGGCCAGGGCGACTCCGAGGACGAGCCCGGCTGCGATGCCGGCGGCAAGGCTGAGCTTGCGCCGTGGCGAGGCCGGCCGCTCGGGGGGCGTTGCAGGCGTCGCGACCTGAAGCTCCGACGCGCTGGCCAGACGCCCGAGGAGGGCCTCGTCGCGCTCCACCGCGCGAGCCCCGGCCCCGGAGGCCGCCACGGCGGCGCCTTGGCGCTCGACCACGGCCTGCAGCTGGTCAATGCGCTCCGCTACGGCCTGCTCGGCGAAGGCGTTGGCCAGCTCCGATGCGGATTCCGCAGTCTCCCCTTCGGCGGTAACCGCGACCAGCTGGCTCTGGGCCACGGGTTCGGCGTCGACGTCGTCGAGCAGGTCCTGGGCCGACAACGGCGAGTCCAGGTCCTCCTTGACGCGCCTGGCGACCGCCTCGGTCGTTATCAGACGCGATGCGGTCTCGATGTCGCGGGTGGGATCCGACGATTCCCGGATCAACGGGAGGCCCAGGGCGGGAGAGCCCTCGAAGGACGGAACCGGCGACACGAGGATGTCCGCCTCGGCCTTATAGACGTCCTCCGCGGTCGTTACGTAGAGGACGGCCGCTGCGGTGGCCACCGCGAGCGTGATCGCCAGGACCCAAAAGCGCTCGCGCAGGGTCTCGACGTAGGCGCTGAGCCCCTGCTGGTCCTCGGGCGGGGTGAGCCAGTCGGCGCCCGCGTTGGAGCGTTTTGGTCCGGTCTCCGACATCAACTCGGCGATTCTGACGGATTCCCTGTTTCGCCGTCCGCGCTCGGCTCACGCCTGGGACGAATCAACCGGGCGGCTGTTGCGCGATGAGCGGCGCGAGCCGGGCGGGAGCGGTGGAGCTTTTCTTGCGATCGCCCGGAGCCCCTGTTGCTCGCGGGCGAGTGTCGCTACGGTTCCGGCTGCATGCCTTCCCCGACAACGGCGGTGTTTCAGATGCCCACAACGGCAGGTCGCTCCACCGGTCAACGCGTCCGTGCGGCCCTAGAGTCCGCTGCGCGTCAGAGCCGCTCGATTGTTGCCGACGCGAACGCGCGCGGCGACGACAGGGTTCGCGAGGCCCTGGCGGGGGCCGCCGAGGAGAGCGCGGCCCGTCGGGCGGCGCTGGCGGAGGCCCACGACCGGCTCGCCGAACGGACCGATCGCGCCGAATCGGAGCTACGGGAATTCGCCCGGAAGCTCGACGACGCCGCACGGGGGCTCATCTCGAAGGACGGCGCATGAGCGGTGAGCCGAGCGACAGGCGGCGTACCGCCCGTGGCGGATCCGTCGAGGGCGGGGCGTTCGAGAACGTCCTCGAGGCGGTGGAGAAGGCAGCGACGGAGATCCTCGACGAGGCCGAGCTGGAGGCGGAGCGGCGGATTCAGGCGGCCGAGGCCCGCGCCTCCCGAATCGAGCGTGAACGAGCTTCGGCGCTATCCGAGCGAAGCGAGCACCTACTTGAGAGCGCCGACTCGATCCGGGAGCGAGCCGACGCACTGCTGGACGCCCTGGAGTCCGCAGCGGGCGACTTGGCGCGCGAAGGCAGCTCCGGTCGTCGCCGGGCCGAGCCCGTGGAGACCCGGAACGAGGTGGAGACCTCGGGCGCGGTGCCTGCGGACGAGCCTCCCGAGGCGGCCGGGACGGACGAGCCCGAAGCCGAGACCAACGCGCCACCGGACGCCGACACGCACGAGGTGATCGAGGCGGCGGATGACGGTGCAAGCGAGACGATCCGAGGGATCCGCGAGCGCCTGAGTTCGCTCGGGCGGGCGCCGCGCCCCGTGCCCCTCTCGGAGCCGGATGCGGGCGGCCTGAGCAGGGCCGGCGGCGCCAGCCCCCAGGGGCGAGGCACGGGCACGGGGCGAGCCTCCGAGGGGGCCGTCCTGTTGGCGACGCAGATGGCGGTCGCCGGCGCCAGCCGCGACCAGATCGAGCGGCGGCTGCGCGAGGACTTCGGCATCGACGACCCGTACTCGATCCTCGAGCGCATCCGGGCCTAGGCGCCGCTCCTACGTGACGTCCGAGGTGGTTGGGCGCCGCCTACGGATCCTGCCAGCGGCGATTGCCTGGCGCGAAGAGGCTGACGTCCGTCAGTCTCGCGAACTGGACATAGCGCTGAGCGGCGCTGTAGAGCGGATGGCACGCCGTGAGCACGAGGCGGTCGTAGCCAGTGTTGTGGACGATCTCGACCGCACCGGGATCGACGATCTCGTGCTTCTGCACCTTGTAGGTGAAGGTCGCGTAGGGCATCTGCAGGGTGATCTCGTCCCCGCGGCGGATCTCGTTGATCCGCCGGAACGGCGCGAGGTAGGTCGTGCGATGCCCGGCGATACCCACGGTCTTGCCCTGCCCGGGAAAGGCCGACCCGTCGCCGAGCTGCCGCTGGCGCCTGGTCGTGTCCGAAAGCGTGTAATGCCCCGGCCCCTTCTGGAGGCTGGCGGTGTCGGTGCCCTGCACCACGACCACGTCCAGCCCGATGCGAGGTATCAGGATGCGCCCGATCGCCTCGCCGCGTTTGGCCTCCTCCTCGAACGCGTCCGCCAGCACCCGCACTCGCTCGGACAGCTCATCCTCGCCCAGCGCTCGGGCCAGGAGCTCCTCGGAGGGGAAGCGGTCCTCCAAGTCCGTGAGCTGGTCCTCGGCCTTTCCCTGTTGGAGCGAGCCGTAGATCGAGGACACCGGCTCCATCCATGCAAGCGTCAGGCCCACGTCCACGAGGATCACCAGGCCAGCGGTGATCAGCGCGATCGAGAGGATGCGAAGCACGCGGTGCACGCCCCAATCATGGCCGACGGCGCCTCGCGGCTGCGCCAACGCCGACCGTGGAACACTCTCGTCTCACGTTTTGGAGTCCGAGGCCCCCCGCATCGCCACCTACCAGGCCGACCCCGCAGAGGTGCGGCGGGTACTGCTGCTCTACTCCGGCGGCCTCGACACCTCGGTGATGCTCCACTGGATCCAGGAACGCTACGAGGCGGAGGTCGTGACGCTGACGGTGGAACTTGGGCAGCCCGGCGAGGACTGGGACGCGGTCGTCGCCAAGGCACGGCAACTCGGAGCGGTGGAGGCCATCGTCGCCGACGCGAAGGACGAGTTCGCCGGCGAGTACGTGCTGCCGGCGATCAAGGCGAACGCCCTCTATGGCGGCGGCTATCCGCTGTTCACAGCGCTCGCGCGGCCGCTGATCGCGAAGCTCGCCGTCGAGCGCGCGCGCGAGACCGGGTGCGACACGATCGCCCACGGATGCACCGGCAAGGGCAACGACCAGGTGCGGATCGAGGCAACGATCGCCACCCTCGACCCCGAGCTGAAGATCATCGCGCCGGTGCGCGACTGGACCATGGGCCGCGAGGAGGAACTGGCCTACGCGCGTGAGCACGGCATCCCGCTGAAGGGTGGGACAGCGGTCAGCCCGTACTCCATCGACGACAACCTCTGGGGCCGAAGCTCGGAGGGGCGCGAGATCGAGGACCTCGAGGCCCCGCCACCCGACGACGTGTTTCAGTTGGTCACCGCCCCCGCGGACGCCCCCGACGAGCCTCAGGACGTCAGGGTCGGATTCGAGGCCGGGGTGCCCGTGTCACTCGACGGCGAGCGGCTCGAGCCGGTGGCCCTGATCGAGCGCGCCGGTGAGATCGGCGCGCGCCACGGCGCCGGCATCATCGATCACATCGAGGACCGCATCGTCGGGCTCAAGGTCCGCGACCTCTACGAGGTGCCGGCCGCGGCGGTGCTGATGACGGCTCACGCAGACCTCGAGAAGCTGGTCTCGACCATCCATCAGAACGAGTTCAAGCACACGCTGGACCGCAAGTGGGCCTACCTGGTGTACGCGGGCCTGTGGCTCGACCCGCTGCGTTCCGACCTCGACGCCTACATGGAGTCGGCCAACGAGCACGTGACCGGCGAGGTCACGGTCAGGCTGTTCAAGGGGGGCGTCACGCCAGTCACGCGCAGCTCGCGCTACGCGCTCTACGACCGCTCGCTGGCCGGCTTCGGCGAGAGCGGGGGGGAGTTCTCCCAGGCGGCAAGCCCGGGCTTCATCGAGCTGTTCACGCTCCAGAGCCGACTCGCCCATCGCGTGCGTCAACGGGATTCCACTGGATAGGGTGCAGGCATGAGGGCGCTCTACGAGTTGATCGGTCGCACGGTCGTGCGCCTGGCCTGGCGGCGGTTCGGCATCCAGATCAAGCTGGCGGGCGCCGCGGCGTTGGTGACCCTCGGCGTCGCCGGCTACCTCGCGGCGACCCGCGAGCCCCCAGAGGGCTAGCCGCACCTCCTCCGCACCCCTTCTCGTTCGCCCACCGGAGGACAGGGCAACGTTGCTGTCACGCATCCAGGCATCCCCGATTTGAGGTACCAGCAGTCGGTTGCAGTACCCGTTTTGAGGTAGTACGGTCCTTCACGCACTACGTGGTCGCCAACGGCTGGCCGCGAACCTGATCAACAACGGGATCGGACCGGGGACATCTTGGGACCGCGCGCGTTTCGGGGGCCAAGCCCCCCCTTCATACATCCGGCCAGCTCTTGGTTCATGGGTGGCGTCCCGCATCCCCGTGCCCGATGCATCGCCTGCACCAGGACGAACGTATGAGGCCACGAATCCATACTCCCCGCGCAAAGCGCACCGCACCGGCCACCGTGGCCTTCGCGATCGGAGCCCTGCTGGCCCTGGCCGCGCCCGCCGCCGCGTCCGAGATGGCCACCGTTCGCCCGGACACCGACGTCGCCAGCAACTGGCACCACGTGAACGCGCCGTCCGCCGCCGCGGCAATCGACGACCCCGTCACCCGCGGGGCGAAGGTTGGGCGAAGGGACTACATCGCGGCGCTGGCCCGGGGCCGGCGGCAGGCCCAGGTGCAGCTGGAGCCGCAGGCTATGCGGGGGAATCGGGTCAGCAAGGCCCGGCTCTGGTTCTACGGAAACACACGCGCCAAGAGCCGGCTGAACGTCGTGATCCGCGCCAACGGCGAGCTGCTGGGGGCCAAGGCGCTCGACCCGCGCCGCGGGGCGCGCTGGCGCAGCCTGCTGTTCCGGGTTCCCGATCCGGCGGCCCTCGAGGCGTTGCTCGTCCAGTTTCAGGCCAGCCCCGGCGCGGGGGCGGCCATCCGCGCCGCCTACGCCGAGATCCACTTCACCGGAACCCCCGACCAGCGGCCAACTGATCCGCCCCCGCCCCCCGACGAGCCTCCCACGGGGAATCCGGTCGTGAAGGCCTTCAGCGGCGGCGAGACGATCAGGCCCTCCTCCCCGCTCCCCGGCGGTGGCGCCAACACCGCTCGGCTGCTGGCTGCGCGCAACGAGTTCGAGTCCTTCCAGCTGGCGATCGAGGCCGGGGCCGAGCCGCTGAAGGACGTTCGGGTTGAACTGACCGAGCCCCTCAAGGGTCCGGGCTCGGCAACGATCCCGAGCTCGAACGTCACCGTCAACCGCGAGGCCTTCTACCGGGTCGACTCGGCTGCGGGCAAGCCGCGGTCGAACCGCCAGGGGTCCGATGGGCTCTGGCCGGACGCCCTGATCCCCGAGCGCGACGCGCTCTACGGCGAGGACCGCTCGGCGTTCCCCGCCGACGCGCCGCAGGGCGACCGGATCACGGCCTGGCTTGACGTGTTCGTGCCGCGCGACGCCACACCGGGGACTTACCACGGCTCGGTCAGGGTGAGCGCGTCGAACCGCCCCGGGACGGTCGTGCCCGTCGAGGTGCGGGTCTTCGACTTTCAGCTGCCCTCGACCTCGAGCCTCCCCAGCATGTTCATGATGACCCCGCCAGGGCACCAGCCCTGCCGCGCGCACTTCAACACGAGTTGGTGCAACGGGAACGATACGAGGAGCTGGGAACTGGCCTACCTCTACACCCGGACGGCTCTCGAGAACCGGATTACGATCGCCAACGCCGGCCCCGGCGCCTACGAGGACGCGCCCGTCCCAAGCCGGTTCGCCCAGTATCTGGCTCCGATGGTCACGGGCACGGACTCCGGTGTCGCGGGCACGATCCCACCCCGGCTGACCGGCGCCCGGATGACGGCGCTCGCCACCCTCTGGCCCTGTATCAACAACGACGACTGCCTGCCCGACTGGAAGAGGCTGGCGGACGAGTACGGCTTCGGCGATCGGTTCATCGCGAAGATCTGCGACGAGCCGCGCGCCACCGTTGCCCCGCTCACGTTCGACGACTGGAAGGACTGCGGGCGAAACGCCGCCACCGCGCGCGGTCACTGGCCGGACGTCCGCACGCTCGCCACCAGCTCGGCCAGCGCCGCCACGACGGCCCAGGGCCGCGGCGACATCAACGTCCGTCGGGACATCGACATCCTGACCCCCATCATCCAGGACCTCGCACCCCGCGGCAACAACCAGAGGCCGGCGCACAACGCCTTCCTCAACCTCAACGGCGCGGGCCAGGGGAACAACGAGCTCTGGTCCTACACCTCCTGCACCAGCTACAGCTGCAACGAGGCCGAGAGCGCGGCGTTCGAGGGCTGGCCCGGGTACTCGATCGACCAGCCCGCCTCGCAGGCGCGTGCGATGGGCTGGATGGCCTTCGCCTACGACCTCGACGGGGAGCTCTACTGGAACACGGTCTCCAGCCTCGGGACCGCGTGGACCAACCAGTACGCGTTCGGCGCCAACGGCGACGGCAACCTCTTCTACCCCGGGTCACCCGAGGGATACGGGGGGGCGCCGGCGATCGGTGGCACCCACGACATCCCGATCGAGTCCATGCGCCTGAAGCGGATCCGCGACGGCCGCGAGGACTACGAGCTAATGGCGGCGCTTGCCGCCAAGGGCCAGACGGGCGCCGCGATGCGGGTCGTCGAAGGGCTGTTCGGGAACTCCGACATGGCCGCGTCCAGCACCGAGGTCCCGGCCAGCCGGCTTGCTGCCGCCCGCTGCGAGTTGGCAGGCCTGCTCGACTCCTCCGTCACGGGCTGCTAGCCGGTCCGCCCCTTATGGTTGCCGCGAATGCGGTGGCCACCAGCCAGTGAGGCGCGCCATTGAGCCGCGCCGTGATCCTCGCCGGGGGCAAGGGGAGCCGCCTGCGCCCCTACACGACGATCCTCCCGAAACCATTGATCCCCGTCGGGGAGCGCCCCATCCTGCAGCTGATCCTGCGCCAGCTGGCGCGGGCGGGCGTCGAGCGCGTGGACCTCTGCGTGGGCCACCTCGGCGAGCTGATCCGGGCCTACCTGGCGGAGTCGGACGTGGTACCGCCCGGCCTCGAGATCCACTATACGTGGGAGCCGGAGCCGCTTGGCACCGCCGGGGCGCTGCGACTGGTCGAGCCGGCCACCGAGCCACTGCTGGTCATGAACGGGGACGTGCTGACGGCGCTCGACTACGCAGGCTTCATGGCACACCACCGCACCTCCGGCGCCAAGCTCACGGTCGCGACCCACCCCAAGGAGGTTCCGCTGAGCCTGGGGGTGATAGAGCAGGAGCGGGGGCGAGTGACCGACTACGTCGAGAAGCCCACGTTGGAGTACGCGGTGAGCATGGGGATCTACGCGTACGAGCCGGAGGTGATCGCGCAGATCCCTGACGGGCGGTTCGACTTCCCCGACCTCGTGCTGGCCCTGCTCAAGTCCGGCGAGCCCGTGTGCACCTATCCCTTCGACGGCGCTTGGCACGACATCGGGACGCCGGATGAGCACGCGCTGGCGGTCGCGGCGTACGACGCGCGGCCCGAGAGCTTCGACCCCGCCTGACCCCCGCTCCGCCCGGAGTCATCTCCGGCCGCCGCTACCGGTGCTCGGCGGTGACCTCGTGGTTCGTGTAGAAGCTGCGGCGGGCCTCGAAGTCATCGAACGCGCCGGCACGGACGGCCTGGATCAGCCTGCCGGCGCTCTCGGGCACACGGTGGCGGGGCTCGAAGGCCAGCCGCGACCGGATCTTCTCGAACGCTACCCGGTAGTTGCGGGGGTCCTGGCCACCCTCGGTGAAGGTCACTCGCCCGGCGCCCCCGAGGTGCTCCTGTACCGCGTCGACCACCATTCGCTTCGTGTAGTTCTCCTCGGAGTGTCCGACGTTGAAGACCTCGCCACGCACGTTCTCCTCCGGGGCGTCGAGCACGGTCGCTATCGCGTCGGCGATGTCGGCCACGTGGCAGTAGGGGCGCCAGGTGTCGGCGTCGTAGACGGTGAGCTCGGAGCCGGCGGCGAGCGTCCGGGCGAACTCCGCGATCGTCAGGTCGAACCGCATCCGCGGCGAGAGCCCGTAGGCGGTGGCGATCCGCAGGATCGTCGGGCTGAGGCCCCAGTCCGGCCCTCGCGCGAGCACGTGCCGCTCGAAGTCGACCTTCATCTCGGCGTACAGCGAGAGCGGCGCCAAATCGGACTCCTCGGTCGCGGGCTCGTCGCTCTTCCTCAGGCCGTAGTTGCTGCAGGTCGAGGTGAAGACGAACCGGTCGATCCCACGCCCGGCGAGCCCGTCGAAGAGGCTCACGCACCCCGCGTTGACAGCCCGCGTGAGACCCGGGTACTTGCGCGAGATCGGATCGCCGACCATCGCCGCGAGCAGGACGACGTCGCTAGCGCCCTCCAGCGCGGACTCCGTCGCCGCCGCGTCGCGCAGGTCGCCGTGGATGAACTCGAAGCCGGGGTCATCGAACGCGCTCGCGAGGGCCGACCCGTGGCCGAACAGCAGGGCGTCGAGAACCCGCACCCGATAGCCCAAGCCCAGCAGCCGGCGAACCAGGACGTTGCCAACGTAGCCGGCGCCGCCGACGACGAGTACCGTCCGATCCGCGGGGGTGCTCAAGCGGCGCCGCGCACGATCGCTAGGGCTCGTCGGTCACCGTCGTGGTGCTGGTCGTCGTCTCCGTGGCGGTGCTCGTCTGCGTCTCGGTCTGCGTCTCGGTCGCGATCGAGGTGTCGGTCTGTGTCTCGGTCGAGGCCGACTCGGTGACCGTGCGCCGCTCGGGCTTGCCGTCGTCGTCCGCGGCGACGACCACCAGCGCGACGCCCAGGCCGATGACCAGCGCCGCGAGCAGCCCGAGCAGCGCCTTCATGCTCCCGCTCATGCCGCCGTCCGGCGGCGGGCCGTAGCCGCCCTGGTCGTAGCCGCCGGGCGGCTGCTGCGCGCCGCCGCCCTGCTGACCCATGTGCCGGGTTGGATCCTCGTTCATGCTGAGCGAGTCTATGCGGGTGGGCGGCGTCATCGCTCATGCGATAGCGCCGCCGGTGATCGCACGGGCCTCAGCCACCTCGTCTCAGGTGACGCACACGAGCCACTCCGCACCTCGTGCCGGATCGCGCCAGACGCCGGACTGCAAGTTCCGCCCGGCCGGTCTGGCGCCGCTATCGTGTCGTGTCCAATGGACTGGGACCGATCGCCTGGGCGGTGGGCATCCGTCGGGCTTGCGCTGGCGGCGTGCCTCGGGCCCGGCGCGGGCCCCGCAGGGGCTGCCACCGTCCCCGCCGGCTTTCAGCACGAGACGGTCCTCTCCCCGGGATCGCTGGCGAACCCGACCGCGATCGCGTTCTCACCCGACGGCCAGGTGTTCGTGGCCGAGCGGCAGGGAACGATCCGCGTGCTCGACTCGGTGGAGGATGACACCCCGGCGCTGTTCGCGGACCTGAGGGCGGAGGTTCACGCTTACAGCGATCGCGGGCTGCTGGGCCTCGCCCTGGACCCCGGGTTTCCGGCGGATCCCTTCGTCTACGCGAGCTACTCTCACGACGCCGCGATCGGCGGAACCGCGCCAACCTGGGGCGCCGCCGCGGGCGAGGATGGCTGCCCGGACCCCCCGGGCGCGTTTGCCGACGGATGTTTGATCTCGAGCCGGATCTCGCGCCTGACCGCGAACGGCGACGTGAGCGTCGGCGAGCAAGTCCTGGTCGAGGACTGGTGTCAGCAATACAGCAGCCACTCCGCGGGGGATCTCGCGTTCGGCGCCTCCGGCGCGCTCTTCGGCGGCGGGGGCGACGGCGCCCATTTCGGCGTGCTCGACTACGGCCAGCTTGGTGGCAATAACCCTGGGTTCCCGTCCAATCCGTGCGGCGACCCGCCGGGCGGCGTCGACGGGCCGATGTCGCCACCGACCGCGGAGGGCGGTTCGCTGCGCGCCCAGGACCTGCGCACGGACGGCGATCCGGTGACCCTCGACGGCTCGGTGATCCGCATCGACCCGCAGACCGGCGCCGGACTCCCGGACAACCCGCTTGCCGACAGCGACGACCCGAATGCCAGGAGAATCGTCGCGTTCGGGCTGCGCAACCCGTACCGGTTCGCGGTGCGCCCCGGCACCGACGAGCTGTGGATCGGCGACGTCGGCCAGGACGTGACCGAGGAGATCGACCGGGTTCGCGATAACGCCGAGGTCGCGGTCAACTATGGCTGGCCGTGCTACGAGGGTCCCAGGGTCCACGCGCCCTGGGCCGCGGTCGGCGTCGACCTGTGCGACTCGCTCTACGACGGCGAGGCGGCGACGGCGAAGCCGGTTCTGTCCTATGACCGCGACCGGCACGTCGTGCCCGGAGACGGTTGCGGCACCCAGTCGCAGGCGATCAGCGGCCTCGAGTTCTACGAGGGCGGCGCCTTCCCGCCCTCCTACGAGGGAGCGCTGTTCTTCGCCGACTACGGCCGCGGGTGCATTTGGACGCTGAAGGCCGGGGAGGACGGGATCCCGGATCCGGACCGGGCGCGCCCGTTCGCAGTCGACGCCTCGGTCCCGGTGGACCTCGAGTTGGGCCCGGACGGGGCGCTCTATTACGTGGACTTCTGGGCCGGCGCGGTCCACCGCATCCTCTACACCGGAGGCGCGCAGCCGACGGCGCGGATCTCGGCCTCCCACCGATTCGGCCCGCTGCCGCTCCGCGTCCGCCTCGACGGCTCGCGATCGGCCCACCCCGGCGAGGCTCGCCTGCGCTACGCGTGGGACCTCGATGGGGATGGCAGGTTCGATGAGGCCAAGGGGCGGCGCGTGACCCGTCGGTATCGTCAGCGGGGGCCGGTGACTGCCGGCCTCGAGGTGCGGGACCCCGACGGACACACCGACGTGGCGACCGTGGAGCTTTTCCCCGGGGACACGCCCCCCAGACCGAGGATCGTTCAGCCGGTGACCCGCAAGCGATGGTCGGCCAACCAGTCCGTCGAGTACGCCGGCATGGCGACCGACGCCGAGGACGGCGGGCTCCCGCCCTCGGCGCTCGAGTGGGAGTTGATCCTGCGGCATTGCCCGGCCAACTGCCACAGCCACCTGGTCAGCAACTCGCTCGGCGACAACGGGGTGTTCACAGCGCCGGATCACGAGTACCCGTCCAAGCTCTGGCTCTCACTCTCCGTGACGGACGCCGATGGCATGACG
This sequence comes from uncultured Solirubrobacterales bacterium, assembly GCA_963807385.1. GTDB lineage: Bacteria > Actinomycetota > Thermoleophilia > Solirubrobacterales > 70-9 > JBDTSW01. The sequence goes on along the minus strand of CAWEBQ010000002.1, from coordinate 411,783 downwards.
CGCCGGACACGCACGGTCGTAAAGCCCAAGACCGCCACGCTGAAGCTGCGCTCCTCACACCGGGGCCTGAGACTGGGCGTCAACAACCGCCTCGAACGCACGCCGTTCGATGTCCCCGTGATCAAGGGGTCGCTGAACACTCTGCTGGCCCCGTCGCCGCAAACGCTTCGCGGAACCGAGTACGAGTGGTCCCACTGGTCTGACGGGGAGGACCGCACGCACGGCGTGGTCCTCGATTCAGACCGGAGCTTTCGCGCCACCTATACCCCGTAGCACCCGCGGACCTACGGGTCAAGCGGCACCAGGGTCACCAGGTCGGCGAAGAATGCGTCCGCGGCCCCAGGCTCGACTTCGGCGGCCGGCCGGTACAGGTCGACCGCGAGCGTGCCGCCGTCGGCTACCGCCGCGTACTCGAGCTCGACGTCCGTGTACTCAGTGGTCGAGACGGTTACCGCCTGCTGGGCGAACCCCAGCGCCGCCCCGCCGCCGGGGGGATACTCGCGCAGGCGCAGGACGACGGTCTCACCGCCGCTGCCGAGCCCCGGCTCGCACCCTGGCGCCGGCCAGGTAACGGCGCCCGGCAACGACCGCGCCTGGCGGCGTCTGGCCGAAGGCGTACCCGTCGGCGCCGGTTCCGCCCCAGTCGACCCTGATTGCGTGAGCGCCGTCGGGGGCCGTCGGGTCCAAAGCCCGGCTCAGGGCCGCGAGATACGCCCCCCACTCATCCGAGACCGGGTGTTCGAAAGACGGGTTCTCCGTGAGGTTCCCAGCCGGAATCCCGACGCCCGTCCTCAGCCGGGCGTACGCGGCCGCGACGGAGGCGCCCGCCCCACTCAGCGCCGTGAACCGGACCTGCATGGTCGTGATCGCCGATTGCGTCGGGGGGCGCACGCCCAGATGGTGCCAGCCGGGAGAATCGAGATCGAGCGTCCGGCGCGCCTGCATCTTGCCATCCCATAGGACCTGCACACGAAGCCTGGTCCGATCGTTGGTGCGGCCGTGAAACCAAAGCGCTCCCCCTCGCACAGTCTCCGTGGGCGAGAGCCCGTAGTAGGAGAGGTTCAGCAGCGCGGGCCTCCCGGCGCGCCTCGCCTCTATGCGCATGCCGCGATCCGGTGCGCCGGGGGCCTCCACCTGCTCGGCGAGCGCGCCCGAGGCGGACCCTCCGGGAACCACCCTCCACTGCCGCACGACGTCGCCGTTCGGACGCAGCAGCTTCGTTGCGGCGGTCGCGCTCCCCGGAGCCCAGAGCGCGACCCCGCAGGCGACGATGAGCGCCGCGCCCACCGCCGAGAACGTTCGTACACCGGAGACGGATCCCGCCACCGCTCGAGGGTACCGCGCCAGGGCGGCCATCGGCGCGGATGAGCTTGGTCGTTCATCGCCACCCGACATCCGGACGGTGTGGTGAACTGCCGGGGCTTGAACCGAGCCTTCACGTGGATACAGGGGGTGCTGAACCGGATCAGCCCAAGGGCGCTTGCCGCGACGGTGCTCAGCGTCGCGGCAGTTCTGATCGTGATCGGCTCGGTCCGCATCGCGCTCGACCTCGACGTGAAGCTGATCGACCTAGACCAGGAGCGGACGATCCCCGCCACCTTCTCGGGGCTGGTCCTCGGACTGGCCACCCTGACCGCGCTGGTGCTGGCGCGGATCGAGCGCTCACTGCCGCTCTTGGGCCTGACGCTGGTGCTGTGGTGGATGGGATTCGACGAGATGACGGCGATTCACGAGCGCCTTCAGGACGCCACCGAGGTGTCTTGGCACCTTCTGTACCTGCCGTTCCTACCGGTGGTGGTCTGGATCTTCGTGCGGAGCATCCCCGCGCTGCCACCGCCGGCTTACGCGGGGCACATGTTCGTTGGGGGGATCGGCGCCTGGATCCTTTCCCAGGTTTTCGACGTGATCCAGAACAAGGGAGCCGGCTCGCTCGCGATCCCCGCGCTGGTCCCGCCCGAGGAGTTCCTGGAGATCTGCGGCTCACTGCTGTTCGTACTCGCTCTCCTGACCGCCGTGCAGGCGCGACTGGGGACCGCCCCCGTCGTCGAACGCCCGGCCCAGTAGGGCGCGCTGCCCCCTCAGCCCTCGTCCTTCTCGGGCTTCTCCTTCTTCTCCTGCCCCGGTGGAGCCTTCTCGGTCTCCGTCTCGGTGACCGTGTCAGTCGTCTCCGTCGTGGTCGTGGTGGTGAGGACGGTCGTGACAACGGTCGAGGTCGTGGGCCGCAGCCGCTCGGTGGACACCTCGGTCTCGGTGACCGTCACGGTTTTGGTCCCGCCGGCGGCCAGCACTGCCGTCGCGATCCCCAGGCCGAGTGCGAGAGACGACAGACCCACGATCGCGATGCGCTCGCGCGACCAGCCTCCCCGGGGTGGCTCCGCTGGCGGCGTACCCCGACCCTCGCCGAGCACGCGGCGGGGATCGGGGCCTGGCGGCCGGTTCTCAGGCGATGGACTCATCGAGGATCCCAACGGCACTACCCACATCGGCCGCATCAATCACCAAAGGCGGCAGAAAGCGAAGCATCCCGGGGCCGGGAACGTTAATCACCAAGCCCCGATCCAGGCAGCGTGACGCCACCTCCGTGGCGTCGAGGCCCTCGGCAAGGGTGACCCCGATCATCAGCCCGCGCCCTCGGACCTGGGTGACCCCATCCAGTCCGCGCAGGCCCTCCGCGAAGCTGCCGCCCAGCGCCCGCACCGAGTGCAGCAGCTGTGTCGAGTCGATCACGTCGAGCGCCTCGAGCGCCGCGGACGCGGTGATCGGCCCACCGGCGAAGGTCGAGCCGTGGTCGCCCCTGCCGAGCACCTCGCCAAGCTCGAGCGTCGTCACGCAGGCGCCCACGGGCAGCCCGCCGCCCAGCGCCTTGGCCGCCGTCATCACGTCGGGCCGGACCGGGAGCTGCTCGTACGCCCACAGCGACCCCGTCCGCCCCATCCCGGTCTGCACCTCGTCGAAGACCAGCAATGCGCCGGATCGGTCGCAGGCCTCCCTGGCGGCGAGCAGGACCTCGTCGGCGATGGGAAGGACCCCGGCCTCGCCCTGGATCGGCTCGACGAGCACGGCGGCCGTCCGGGCCCCGACGGCCGCGCCGAGCGCCGCGGCGTCGTCGCGCGGCACGGCCACGAACCCCTCGGGCAGCGGGCCGAACAGGTCCTCGCGCGCCAGCTTCTCGGTCGCCGCGAGCGCGCCGAGCGTACGCCCGTGGAAGCCGCTCTCGAGCACCACCACCTCCGGTAGCTCGATCCCCCGTGCGTGCGCGTGCTTTCGGGCCAGTTTGATCGCGCACTCGTTCGCCTCGGCCCCGGAGTTGCAGAGGAACGCCCTCCCCCCCAGGCTCGACTCGACGAGCCGCTCGCACAGCCGCATCGCGGGCTCGGAGTAATAGAGGTTCGAGCCGCCGCCGAACGCCTTTGCCTGCCTCTGGATGGCGGCCACGACGCGCGGGTGGCAGTGCCCGGCGTTGTGGACGGATAGGCCGGCAAAGAAGTCGAGGTACTCCTTGCCGTCGGAGTCCCACAGGCGCACGCCCTTCCCACGCACGAACTCCACCGGCGCCCGCGCGTACGTGGGCATCGCGTAGCGAGCCTCGAGCGCCTGCAGCTTCCCGACGCTCACCCGGTCACCATCGTGCCGATGCCCGCGTCCGTGAACAGCTCGAGGAGCAGCGAGTGCGGGCGACGGCCGTCGACGATATGGGCAGAGTCCACCCCGCCCCGGATCGCCTCGACGCAGGCCTCGAGCTTCGGGCGCATCCCGCCGGCCACCTTCCCGAGCCTGGACGAGACCTCGTCCACGGTCGCGTTGGTCACCAGCGACTCGGGCTTCGACGGATCCGCCAGCCAGCCGGTGATATCGGTGAGGAAGATGGCCTTGTGGGCGGCGAGGGCGGCCGCGACCTTCCCCGCCGCGGTGTCTGCGTTCACGTTGTACGAGTTGCCCTCACGGTCGGCCCCGGCCGAGGCGATCACCGGGATGTAGTCCTCGGCGATGTGGTTGAGAACGTCCACGTCCACGCGCTCGATGTCCCCGACGAAGCCGACCTGCTCCGCATCGGCGTGTGGGCCGATCCGGAAGAGGCCGCCATCGTCGCCGGAGAGGCCGACCGCCGGCTGGCCGTGCCGGTTGAGGCTGCCGACGATGTCGGCGTTGACCTTGCCGAGCAGGACCATCTTCGCCACCTCGACCGTCGCAGCGTCGGATACCCGCACGCCCTCGTGGAACTTCACCTCCATGCCCAGGCGCTCCATGTACGAGGTGATGTCGGGCCCGCCCCCGTGCACGATCACCGGGTTGAGGCCGACGTACTTGAGCAGCACGATGTCGGTGGCGAACTCCTCGCGCAGGCCCTCCTCGCGCATCGCCGCCCCGCCGTACTTGATGACGACGGTCTTGCCGTGGAACTCCCGGATGTAGGGCAGCGCCTCCTTGAGGGTCTCGACCCGCAGCTCGGAGCTCACCTCGGGCGCGTCAGGCTCGCTCACGTCGAGTACTCCGCGTTCAGATCAACGTAGTCCTTGGTGAGGTCGCAGAAGTAGACATGGGCGCGCCCATCGCCGCGCCCAAGGCGGATGGCGATCTCGGCCTCGTCTGAGTCGGTGCCCAGGCCGGCGGCATCGATCCGATCAGGGCCGAGCTCCTCGACCTCCTCGCCGGCAAGTGCCATTCCCGCGGCCTGCGCGATCCGGCCCCAGTTCGCGTCGCGCCCAAGCAGGGCCGTCTTGACCAGCGGGGAGTTGGCGATCGCTCGCGCGACGCGCTCCGCCTCGTCCGCCGAGACCGCCTCGCGCACCTCGACCCGCGCCGTGCGCGAAGCCCCCTCCCCGTCGGCGACTATCTCCAGCGCGAGCTGCAGCAGCGCGGCCTCCAGCAGCCCCTCGGGAAGCGGGCGTCCCGACGTGCCGCCGGCCTGCAGGAGGACCAGGTCGTTCGTGCTCATCTGCCCATCCACGGTGATCCGCTCGAATGAGGCCGCGACGGCCGCGCGCAGCGCGGGGTCGGGGCCCTGAATGGATGCGTCGGTCTGCACGAAGCACAGCATGGTGGCGAAACCCGGCTCGATCATGCCGGCGCCCTTCGCCTGGGCCGAGAGCGTCACCCCGTCGAGCTCGAGGGTGCAGGCCTTGCGCGAGCGGTCGGTGGTCATGATCGCCTCCGCGAACGCTCCACCGCCGCCCGGGGACATGGCGATCGCGGCCCGGCCGATGCCTTCGAGGACGTCGTCCACCGGAAGCGGGACGCCGATCTTGCCCGTCTCGGCGACGGCGACTGAGCGCGGCGCGAGCCCGAGAGCCTCGGCCGTCGCCGCCTGCATCGCGACGGCGTCGCGATAGCCCTGCTCGCCCGTCGCGGCATTGGCGTTTCCCGAGTTCACGACGGCGGCACGGATCCCTTCGGCCTCGCAGCCGTCACGGCAGACTCGGATCGGCGCCGCCGCGGCGGCGTTCCGCGTGAGCAGCATCGCGGAGGCGACCTCCTCCGAGTCGCACGCGACGATCCCGACGTCGGTCGCACCACCCCCCTTCAGGCCGCAGGCGGCGCCGCCGGCGCGAAACCCCGGAGCGAGGGACCCGGCGGCCAGCTCGGCGACGCCGTCCGGCGCATCCACCCAGCGCGAGTGCAGGAACGTCCGGGTGCCCGCGCTCACCGCAGGCCCTCGGTCTCGTCCAGGCCGAGCATCAGGTTCAGATTCTGGATGGCCTGGCCGGAGGCGCCCTTCCAGAGGTTGTCGATGGCGCAGAAGGCGAGCACTCTGCCCGACCGCTCATCAACCGCGACGTGGACGTGGGCCGCGTTCGACTCGCGAACGTCGCCGATCCCCGGCGGCTCGTCCACCAGCGTCACGAACGGCTCGTCCGCGTACGCCGCCGCGTAGAGGGCGACCGCCTCGGCCCCCTCGACCGGACGCGTCGGGGTGACGTGGCAGCTCGCGAGCAGCCCCTGGTCGATCGGCAACAGGTGTGGCACGAACGAGGCCGGGCCCACGGCGCCGAGCAGGGCGAGCTCCTGCTCGATCTCAGGCCCGTGGCGGTGCCCCCCCACGCCGTAGGGCCTGAAGTCGTTGACGATCCCGCCGGGATCGACGGAACCCCGGCCCGCCCCGGTGTATCCCGACTTCGCATCGATGGCCAGCTCGGCGCAGAGACCTGCCCGCGCCAGCGGGGCGAGGGCGAGGAGCGCAGCGGTGGGATAGCACCCCGGGTTCGCGACCAGGCCCGCGGCCGCGATCTTGGCGCGGGCTAGCTCCGGCAGTCCGTAGACCGCGCTGCCGAACAGCCCGGGGGCGCCGTGGTCGCCGTACCAGCGCTCGTAGGTGGTGAGGTCACGGAGCCGGAAGTCGGCCGAGAGGTCCACCACCGGGATCTCGCGCTCGCGCAGCTCGGCGACGAGGCGAGCGGAGGCGCCATGTGGGAGCGCGACGATGGCCGCCCCCACGTCCTCGAGCGCGGCGGCGTCCGGGGCGCTCAGCTCCACCGGCGCCCCCTCGCCGGGGTAGACCTCGTCGAGGCGTGTGCCCGCGTCGCTGCGCGAGGTCGCCGCCGCGAGCTCGAGCCGCGGGTGCTCCCAGACGAGCCTGGCGGCCAGCGCCCCGGTGTAGCCGGTGGCTCCGGCAACGAGCACGCGCGTTGCGCCCGCGCTCGCAAGCGGCTGTGGCCCGGGAGCCGTCGATGTCGCCGGCTCACTCACGCAACGAGCCCCCCAGGGCCTCGACCTCGACCCGGATCGCCTCGTGGCGGGCGGCGACCTCGTCGTCGGTAAGCGTCCTGTCGGGTGCCCTGAACTCCAGGCGGAGCGCCAGGCTCTTGCGCCCCTCGCCCACCTGGTCGCCGCGGTAGAGGTCGAAGATCCGCGCGCTATGCAGGAGCTCGCCACCGCCGCTCGCGACGGCCGACTCCACGGCACGCGCCGGGACCACCTCGTCCACGACGACGGCCAGATCCCGCAGGACGGCGGGGAAGCTGGTCACGTCCTTGAAGTGCTCGACCCCGGCGCGCGAAGCGGCCAGCACGGACGCCAGGCTTACCTCGAAAGCGGCTCCGGCGGGGATATCCCACGCCGCGGCCACCTGCGGATGAAGCTCGCCGAGCCACCCGGCATCCGCTCCGTCGACGAGCACCGTGGCGCTACGCCCCGGGTGGAGGAACGGCTGGGCGCCAGGTTCGACGGAGACGGGAACCGCCAATCGCTCACAGAGGGCTTCGAGCGCACCCTTCAGGGCGTAGAACCCGCGCGGAGGCTCGCCCCCGCGCCAGGCGGACTCGCGCAGGGGGGCGACGGCCACCGCGCCCAGCCGATGCGGCTCCCGGGCGGGCGCGGCCAACTCGCCCCGGAACTCGCCCGCCAGCGGACCACGGTCACTGGGAGCCGCCTCGCGGAGGTAAATGCGGCCGGACTCGAACAGGCATACCCGCTCGGCGCCCCGGGCAAGGTTGTGGCGCGCAGCGTCGAGGAGCCCCCCGGCGAGGGTCGTGCGCATCGCCGACTGGTCCTCCGAGAGGGGGTTACCGGTCCGGACCTGGCGCCGTCGCGGGTCGTCGGCCGGCAGCCGCAGCGCGTCGGCCAACGCCGGCGTGCCGAAGTGCCAGGCCACGATCTCGTCGAAGCCGAGGTCGGAGAGGACGTCCTCGGCCCGGCGGCGCAGCGCCTGCTCGCGGCTGAGCCGGCCGACGCGCTCCCGTGACGAGGGCAGGCGCCGCGGGAGGCGGTCGAAGCCCTCGAGTCGCCCGACCTCCTCGATCAGGTCCGCCTCGCGGGTCACGTCGTAGTGCCGGTGGAGCGGGACCGTGGCCGCCAGGTCCGCCTCGCCCACCGTCTCGACCCCGAACTCGAGTGCCTCGAGGTGCTCGACCGCCCTCCCCCGCGGTACCTCGACGCCGAGCAGGGAGTCGAGCCGCGTTCCATGCATGGACACGACGTGTGGCGCCGGGACCTCGGCGGCCTCGTCGATCGTCCCCGGCGCCATCTCGGCGCCGCAGAGCTCGATCATCAGGCGGGAGGCCACGCGCTGGGCCCAGATGGTGGTCTCGGGGTGGAGCTGCTTCTCGAACCGGGTCGAGGCCTCCGAGCGCAGGCCCAGGGCGCCCTCGCTGCGCATGATGTTGGGGCCGTCCCAGGCGGCGACCTCCAGCAGGACGCGCGTGGTCCCCTCCGAGACCTCGGAGACCTGGCCGCCCATGATCCCGGCGATCCCAGTCGGCCTGTCCCGGTCGCAGACCAGGACGGTCTCGGCGTCCAGGGAGCGCTCCACGTCGTCGAGCGTCGTCAGCGTCTCGCCGTCGCGGGCCGCCCGGACGATCAGCTCCCCGCCGGGCACCTTGTCGAGGTCGAAGGCGTGGAGGGGTTGGGCGGTGAGCAGCATCACGTAGTTCGTGATGTCGACGACGTTGGAGATCGGGCGCTGCCCCGCGGCGAGCAGGCGCTGCTTCAGCCACAGCGGGGAGGGGCCCGCCGCGACGCCGGTGAAGGCGCGGGCCGTGAACCGCGGACACAGTTCGGGAACCTCGACCGTCACGGAGGCGAGTTGATCGACCGGTGCATCGCCCGTGGGCTCGGCGTCCTCCCTCCACGGCGGCGGCGCCAGCTCGCCCCCGGTGAGCGCGTGCACCTCGCGCGCCACGCCGTAGATGCCGAAGAGGTCGATCCGGTTCGGATTCAGATCGAGCTCCAGGACCTCGTCGCTGATCGGCAGGACCTCGGCCAGCGGCGTGCCAGGCGCGATCTCCTCGGCGAAGGCGATGATGCCGTCGGAGTCCTCCCCCACCTCCAGCTCGGTCTCCGAGAGGATCATCCCGTCGGAGACGACGCCACGGAGTTTGGCCTGGCCCAGCTCCATGCCGCCGGGCATGACGGCGCCCGGCAGGCCGACCGGCACTGTCTGGCCCGCGGCGACGTTGGGGGCGCCGCAGACGATCGTCCTCGTCGTCTCTCCGGTGTCCACCTCGGTGACGGAGAGCCGGTCGGCGTTCGGGTGTTTCTCCGCGGAGAGGACCCGGCCGATCACGAAGCCGTCTGTGGAGGGGACGCCGATACGTGTGACGCGCTCCACGTCCACCGCCCGCATCGACAGCAGCTCGGCCAGCTCGTCCGCGCCCATGCCCGGGTCGACGTACTCGCGCAGCCAGGAGAGGGGCACCCTCACAGCGGTGTCCTCGCGCTTCGCTCCACACCAGTTCTCTCCTGTAGAAGGTCCGGGCTCAATGGAACTGCCCCAGCATCCGCACGTCGTTGTCGAAGAACTTCCGCAGATCCGGCACGCCGTGCTTCAGCATCGCGATCCGCTCGATGCCCATCCCGAAGGCGAAGCCCTGCGTCGTCTCCGGGTCGTATCCGCGCTCGCGCACGAAGCCGAAGACGTTGGGATCAACCATCCCGGCGCCCAGGATCTCGATCCAGCCGGTTCCCTTGCAGAGGGGGTCACGGGCGGCACCGGCGAGCTCGCCGGTGCCTCCGCAGGCGAAGCAGGAGACGTCCACCTGCACGCTCGGCTCGGTGAACGGGAAGTAGTCCGGCTTCAGCCGGGTGCGGCGCTCCGGGCCGAACAGCGCCCGCGCGGCCTCCTCGAGCGTGCCGGCGAGGTCGGCCAGCGAGATCCCCGGGCCCACGGCGAGGCCCTCGACCTGGGAGAACATCGGGGTGTGCGTGGCGTCCGAGTCGCGACGGTAGACGGTGCCCGGCACGACGACGAAGATCGGGGGCTCCTGCGACTCCATCGCCCTGATCTGCATCGGGGAGGTGTGCGTTCGCAGCACGACGTCCATCGGCCCGGGCGGTAGGGCATCCTCGTTGACGACGCCCTCGGGCAGGGTCGCGGGATCGATGTAGAAGGTGTCCTGGACCATCCGCGCGGGATGCCCCGGCGGATGGTTGAGCGCGGTGAAGTTGTAGTAGTCGTGCTCGATCTCCGGCCCCTCGAGGACGCGGTACCCCAGGCCGACGAAGACGTCCTCGATCTCGCGGCGCGTCTGGGTGATCAGGTGCAGGTGCCCGGGCGCGACGGGTGCGATGCCTGGCAGCGTCACGTCGATCGCATCCGCGGCCAACCGCGCCTCAAGCTCGCCGCCCTCGAGCCCGGCCAGGCGGGCGCCGAGGGCCGAATCGATCGCCTGGCGCGCCTCGTTTGCCGCCGAGCCCACCGGTCCGCGCTGGTCCGCCGGCAGCTCGCCGATCCCGCGCAGCACTCCGGTCAGCTCGGACTTGCGGCCCAGTAGCCGGACCCGAAGGTCCTCGAGCGCGCCGACGTCGGCCGCGGCCGCGATCGCGGCCTCGGCGTCGGCGCGGAGCTTTGCGACGTCATCGAGCATCAGCTTGGGGCGTCTCCGGCGGTGTCGGGGGCGCCGGCCGACGATATCCGCTGCAGGGCGATCGCCGCCGCGGCCGCGACGTTCAGCGACTCGGCGCCGTCCGCACGCAACGGGATCGTCCAACTCGCTTCGCATCCCGAGACGACCTCCTCCGGCAGCCCGTCCCGCTCGGAGCCGATGCACAGCGTGGCCGTGGCGGCGGGTCCCGGGGCCGGCTCGCCATGCGCGAGGAGGGCCAAGCGGGGCGCGGGTGTCTCCTCGAGGCTGCCGCGCAGGATCCCTACCCCGAAGATCGACCCCATGCTGGCCCGGACCGCCTTCGGCGAATGCGGATCCGCACAGCCGGGGCCGAGGACCACCGTGCCCCCGATGAGAGCATCGGCCGAGCGGATCACGGCCCCGACGTTCCCGGGATCCGCGACGCCGTGGAGGTAGACGCAGGGGGCCGCAGTGGACGCGGCCCACACCCGCTCCCAGATCGCTATCGCGCGGGTACCGGAGCCGAGGGTCGAGACGGCGTCCAGCAGCGCGCGCTCCACCTCCTCGCCGTCGAGGCCCGACCCCTCGGCGACGAGCACCGCGGCGGGGGTTCGGCCCGCTGCCAGGCCGGCGGCTAGCAGGTCCTCTCCCTCGGTCGTGAACAACCCCTCGCGCTCGCGGTGCTTCGCGTCGGCGAGCTTGCGGATGAGCTTCAGCTTGTCGTTCTGCGGACTGGTGATCAAGGTGTTTGGGTGGGTTGCTCTAGTAATGAAACTGGCACGTAAGGCGGCGTAGCCGCCGCAAGTCATTCTCGTCTTGGCATCGGTTCATGGCAAAGAAAAGGCGCCTCGCTGGGCGCCCGGGAGATTCTTCCTTGCCATCCGCCGTTCGTCAGGCAGCGGTGGCCTCCCGGGAGAGCTCGGTGAATCGGCGGAACGCGTCGCGATCGTGGACCGCGATATCGGCGAGCATCTTGCGGTTGACCTCGACCTCGGCCAGCTTCAGGCCATGCATGAACTCCGAGTAGCTCATGCCCTCGTCGCGCGCCGCGGCGTTGATGCGGACGATCCAGAGGCGGCGGAAGTCGCGCTTGCGCCGCCGCCGGTCGCGGTAGGCGTAGTTGCCGGAGCGCTGAACCTGCTCCTTGGCGAAGCGGTAGGACGAGTGTTTACGGCCGTAGTAGCCCTTGGCCTGTTTGAGGACCTTCTTGCGCCTGCGGTTGCGCGCGACCGCGTTCGTGGACCGAGGCATGCTCAGCCCCCCTTATGCGTGCCGAGCAGGGTGTTCACGCGCTTTTCGTCCACCTTCTTGACGTGGACGGGCCTGGCCATGCGGCGCTTGCGCTTCGGAGACTTCTTCTCCAGGATGTGACTCGAGTAGGCGCGGCGGCCCATGATCTTGCCGGTGGCGGTCTTGCGGAAGCGCTTCTTGGCGCCCGAATGTGTCTTCATCTTCGGCATCGCGGCCGACTATTGAAGCAGAGCGGTCCCGGGGTTGAATCAGGTGCCGGCGCGAAGGGCCGCAACAACGGCGTCCTGCGTGTCCTCTGACATGTGGGGAAAGAGCGGCAGGACCAGGTGGCCGGCGGCGGCGGCCTCCGACCGTGGCAGGGAGACCGGGCTCTTCTGGGAACGGTAGGCGGTGAACTGATGGACGGCGGGAAACACCGTGGTCTGGACGCCGTGGTCGTCGCGCAGGCGCGCCCGGAGCCCCGCCCGGGCCTCCGGATCCGATAAGAGGACGAGCATGAGGTAGCCCGAGGAGGCCGCCAGGTCGAAGTCGGCGTAGGCCACTTCCAGGCCATCGAGGGTCGCCAGTTTCTCCCGGTAGGAGGCAACCAGCGCGTTGCGGGCCCTGATATCGCTCGGGAGCCGCTTTAGCCGTGAGGTCAGCATCGCGGAACGCTGTTCGTCGATCCGGTAGTTGAAGCCGAGCTCGACCACGTCGTAGGTCTCGGCGTGGCCCCTGTGCCGATCCCAGGTACCCGCCGTCATGCCATGCGAGCGCAGCGACCGCGCACGGGCTGCAACCTCGGCCGAGTCGGTGGCGAGGGCGCCGCCCTCACCCACGCCGAGGGGCTTGTTCGAGAAGAAGCTGAAGCAGCCGGCCAGGCCGAAGGTCCCAAGGCTCCTTCCCGCTACGCGGGACGCAGGAGCCTGCGCGGCGTCCTCGACCAGCGCCAGTCCCCTGTCCTCGCAGATCCCGCGGAGGGATTCGATTGCGGCCGGGTAGCCGCCGAAGTGCACCGGCAGGACGGCGCTGGTGCGGTCGGTGATCCGGGCCTCCACGTCGGCGGGGTCGATCCCGAAGTCGCCGTCGCCCACGATCTCGGCGAATACCGGCGTCGCCCCGCAGTAGCGGATGGCGTTCGCGGTGGCGACGAAGGTGATCGAGGGGACGATCACCTCGTCGCCCGGGCCGACGCCGGCGGCGAGCAAGGCGAGGTGAAGCGCGGCGGTGCAGCTCGAAACGGCCACCACGTGCTCACAGCCCAGATGCTCGGCGAACGCCCGCTCGAACTCCTCGGTCCGGGGCCCCATCGTGAGCCAGCCCGAGCGCAGTACCTCCGCCACCGCGTCGCGGTCCTCCTGCCGGAGATCGACGTCGAAGACCGGGATCTGCGGCTGATCCACGGCCGGGCTGAGGGGCTAGGCTGCGGCCTCGTCGGAGGCGGACGCGGGGTCGGGCGCCGCCGCCTCCGCGTTCGCGGCGCTGCCGTCGGTGGCCTCGTCCCCATCGGAGGTGTCGCGCTGCTGCTGGGCGAGCAGCTCCTTGCTCGGCGCCAGCATCATGTGCATGTTCCGCCCCTCCTGCTGGGGCTCGGACTCGATCGTCGCGATCTCGGTGATGTCGTCGTAGAGACGCTGCAGTAGGGCGCGTCCGCGCTCGGGGTGCGCCTGCTCCCGGCCGCGGAACATGATCGTCACCTTCACCTTGTCCTTCTGGCGCAGGAAACGCTCGACGTGGCCCTTCTTCGTCTCGTAGTCGTGGTCCGCGATCTTCGGGCGCAGCTTTATCTCCCGGACGTTTACCTGTTGCTGATGCTTGCGCGCGGCCTTCGCCTTCTGCTCCTGCTCGTACTTGTACTTCGAGTAGTCGAGGAGCCGGCAAACCGGCGGGCGTGCGTCCGGCGCGACCTCGACGAGGTCCAGGTCGCGGTCGCGCGCCATCTGGAGGGCGGTATCGGTCGGGATCACGCCGACCTGCTCGCCCTCCTCGTCGATCAGGCGAACCTCCTTCATCCGGATGCGCTCGTTGATCCGGGTCGGGTCCCTCTCGGGCATCCGGCGGTCGAACCGTCGCGGGACGGGCACTAGGAACGGCTGGCGGCGGGCTTCAAGAAGGAGCTAACCGGCTGTCGCGTGGGAGACGGGGATCGGCAAGGCACGGGCGCTCAGCGGCGCGACGAGATGTGGGTGCCATGCATCCCGGCGGAGTATAGAGGCCGATCCGCTCAAGCCCGATCCTCGGCAAGGATCGCGCTGGAGGCGGCCGCGGGCGAAAGGGCGCCGAGATCGCCCTGCCCGTGGGAGCGCAGGGCGACCTCGCCGGCCTCCTGCTCCCTGTCGCCCACGACCAGCATGTAGGGCACCTTCGACAGCTCGGCGTCGCGGATCTTCCGGCCGACGGACTCCGAGCGCTCGTCCACTTCGATGCGCACGCCAGCCTCACGGAGCTGCGCCAAGACCTCGGTCGCGTATGTGTTGTGGCGGTCGGCGACCGGGAGCACCTTGGCCTGGACCGGGGCGAGCCAGGTCGGGAAACGCCCGCCGTGGTGCTCGATCAGGATGCCGGCGAAGCGCTCCATCGAGCCCAGCAGAACGCGATGGATCATCACCGGGCGATGCTCGGCGTTGTCCTCGCCCTGGTATGAGAGGTCGAAGCGCTCGGGCATGAAGAAGTCGAGCTGGCAGGTGCCGAGCTGCCACGAGCGGCCGATGGCGTCGGTCACGTGAAAGTCGATCTTCGGGCCGTAGAAGGCGCCGTCGCCAGGGTTCAGCTGGTAGTCGCGTCCCTGCATCTCGAGGGCGCGATGCAGCGCGTTCGTCGCCGCCTCCCATTGCTGGTCGCTGCCGATCGCCTTCTCAGGCTTGGTCGAGAGCTCGACCCGCACCTCCTCGAAGCCGAAGCGCTCGTAGAGGGCATCGATCGTTTCGCAGATCGCGATGACCTCCGCGGGCGCCTGCTCGAGGGTGCAGTAGACGTGGGCATCATCCTGGGTGAAGGCGCGAACGCGTAGGAGGCCGTGGAGGACGCCCTCGCGCTCGTAGCGGGAGACCAACCCGAACTCGGCGAGTCGCAGCGGCAGGTCGCGGTAGGAGTGGCGCTCGGAGCCGAATACGAGGCAGGCGCCCGGGCAGTTCATCGGCCTTACGGCATACGAGCGAGCGGAGGAGTCGCGGTCGCGCTCGGACGGCTCGGCGAAGAACATGTTCTCGCGGTAGTTGTCCCAGTGCCCGGAGCGATGCCACAGCTCCGTGTCCATGATCTGGGGCGTCTTGATCTCGTCGTAGCCACCGGCGCGCAGGTGCTTTCGCACCTCTCCCTCGATCAGCCGCAGCAACACGGTCCCGTTCGGGAGCCAGAAGGGCATGCCCGGCGCCTCGGGGCGCAGTCGAAAGAGGCCGAGCTCGGGGCCCAGCTTTCGATGGTCGTTCGCACGTGCCTGCTCAAGGCGCTCGAGGTGAGCCTTCAGGTCCTTCTCGGAGAAGAAGGCGGTCCCGTAGATGCGCGTGAGCATCTGCCGGGTCTCGTCGCCGCGCCAGTAGGCGCCGGCGAGCGAGTTCAGCTTGATCGCCTTGATCCTCCCCGTCGAGGGCCCGTGCGGGCCGCGGCAGAGGTCGAGGAACGGACCGTTGCGGTAGAGCGAGACCTCCTCGGTGCCCTCGTCGGCGACGAGGTCCTCGATCAGCTCAACCTTGTAGGGCTCCTCGGCCACCCGGAAGCGCTCGAGCGCCTCGGCCACGCCCTCCTCGGAGCGCTCGAAGACCTCGTCGGCCTCGATGTGTCCCCGCATCCTCTCCTCGATCCGCTCGAGGTCGTCCTCGGTCGGGCCGGCGCCGTCGGGAAACTCGAAGTCGTAGTAGAAGCCGTCATCGATCGGAGGGCCGATGGAGACCTTCGTCCCTGGGAACAACTCGACGACGGCCGTCGCGAGCACGTGCGCCGCGTCGTGGCGCAGCAGGTCGAGGGCCTCCGGGCTGCGGTCGGTTACGACCTCGAGGGCGGCGCCGTCGGGGAGCTCCGCCGTGAGATCCAGCAGCTCGCCGTCAGCCTTCACGGCCAGGGCCGCCTTGGCGAGCCCGGGCCCGATCGCGGCAGCAGCGTCGGCCCCGGAGGCTCCGTCCTCGAGCTCCAGCGCGGTTCCATCGGGGAGAGTCACCTGCACGGCCATGGGCCAGCCATGCTATCCAGGGGGAATGCACCCCAAGGCGACGGCGGTGGCGGCACTGATGGTGCTGACCGCAGGCGGGCTCGCGAGCGCGACGATGGGCGGCGCTGCGAAGGGCGCGACCTGCGACCCGGCGGCGGAGGCGTGCGTGCTCGTACCGCCCACGGACGCCCAGGCCTACCACGCTGCGTTCCCGGACTTCGGGGGGACCGAGGACCACGTCGAGGCGGATCGGCTCCGACGCTTCGAGCATGCCGCAGGGCGCGACGTCGCCTGGGCATACTTCTCGAACAACTGGTTCGACGGCGAGATCGAGTTCCCGACCGAGGCGGTCGGGCTGATCGACTCCGAGGGGACCGTCCCGTTCATCCGCCTGATGGCCCGCTCCGGCTTCGGTAAGGGGCGAGACCCGAACTTCACGATGCGCTCGATCGCCGAGGGGGCATGGGACAAGGATCTGCGGCGATGGTGTCGGAGCGCCGCCGCGACCGGGATCCCTCTTCTCGCTGAGTTCGGAACCGAGGTGAACGGGTTCTGGTTCCCGTGGAACGGACGCTGGAACGGCTCCGGGAGCCGCCCGTGGGGAGATCCCGCGCAGCCGGACGGACCCGAGCGCTTCCGCGCCGCGTACACCCGGATCGTGGAGCTCTGCCGCGAGGAGGGCGCCGACGACATCACCTGGTTCTTCCACGCCGATGTCGGCGGCTGGCCCGAGGCGGGCTGGAACCGGCCCTGGCGCTACTACCCGGGCGACGACGTTGTCGACTGGGTCGGGCTCTCCGACTACGGCCCGCAGAAGCCCGGCGAGCCCTGGGAGACGTTTCACGAGCGGATGGACGCGACCTTCGCCGAGCTGAAGGACCGGATCGGCGACGACAAGCCCTTCGCGGTGCTCGAGTACGGCGCGGCCGCGACCGAGGACCGCGCCCAGCAGGCACGGAAGGCGCACTGGCTCACGCGCGCGGCGAGCCTGGTTGGCCGGGAGCACTGGCCTGAGATCCGCGGGCTTGCCTACTGGCACGAGCGCTGGAAGAACGGAAACGGGTCGGTCTCCGACCTGCACATCGACTCCTCGCGCGCGGTGCGGGCCGCGTACCGCGAGTCGCTGGGTGGCGACGAGTTCTCCTCGGTCGCCGAGTTCGACGAGCGGTAGCGCGCTATCCCGAGGGGTCCGCGCGGGCGCCGTCGGCGATGAACGGACATCCGGAGTCGCCGGGGGTCGGATCGCTGACGCGCCAGAGGGTGAAGGCGCCGGCCGCGGCCCCGGCCTCCGCGCCATCGAACGGAGCCCGAGGCGAGTCCCCGTAAACGAGCACCTGCGTGATTCCCGGCGGCGGCGGCGCGGCCGATCGCCCGCGGTCGGCCTCAACGCACACCTCGCCGCCGCGCAGCTCCCAGACGACCAGGTCGCGCCCGTGCTCGCCGGCAAGAAACGCCTCAGGCGCGAGCACCAGCGTCGGCCCGGGAAGCGGCGTCAGCTCGAGCAATCCCGGCGACCACCGCGCCGGTCCAACCGGGCCGTTTAAGAGCGCCGCGGCGCTCGAGATCCCGGCGAGGCCCGCGAAGACGACTGCGAGGGCCCCCACGCCGACGCGCGCCCGGGCGGCCCTGGCGCTTCGCGGGAAAAACATGGCGATTCCGCGACGCCGCACGATGCGCACCGCCTGCTCGAGGCTGGGCGCGGCCGCCGCCAGGGCGCGGGCGCTCACGAGCATCGCTAGTGGCGCCGCGAGCGCGATCGCCTTGGCCTCCTGGTAGGGCGTGCCGGCGACGCTCGCGTAGAGGATGAGCACCCCTGCTGCACCGAGCGCGACGGGCGCCGCCCGATCCCCGCGCTTCAGCCACCACCACAGGCCGAAGGCCAAGGCCGCGAGACCGACGGCCGCGCCGAGCCAGTAGACGACCGGCGGCGCGGCGCCGTCGCCCGGGTCCAGCCGGAAGTCCCCCGAGGGCCAGATGCCCAGAGCCTCCAGCGGCGAGATCCGGTTGAAGAGGTTGCCCAGGCCCGCCCCGGCCGGGTCAAAGGTCTCGAACCGGGCGAAGTCCGCCATCCGGCCGAGCTCCGGGGCCACGAGGACCAAGACTGCCCCCAGCGCAGCCGCCGCGGGCCGCAGCGCCGCGCGCAGCAACGCGCGGGCCCGCCAGTGCCCCCCGCGCCATGCGGCCGCCAGCTCAACCACCGCCCAGGCGCCGGCGGCGCCGGCGAGCCAAAGCAGGCCGGGGAAGCTATACGCGTAGGCGGAGCCTGCGGCTAGTACTGCGAGCGGCACCGCCGCTTTGACGCCGGCCCCTAGCCGGCCCCGCTGCAGCGTCCCCAGTCCGATCGCGAACGCCAGCAGGAAGAGCGCCTGCATCGTCTCCTTGAGGGCGCCCTGGGTGAGGTAGGACGCCGTCATGTAGGCGAAGCCGATCAGCAGCGCCACCGCGACGCGACGCCACTGGACCAATCGGCGCAGGAGCCCGAGCGGGGTCAGGGCGCCGATCACCGCGGTCGCGAGCGCGATGCCTCCGAAGGCCTCCACGAGACTCGGGCCAACCGCGGTGAGCGCGACTACCACCGAGTGCGGCCCGAGCGGGTAGCCGGAGGCGATCAGCCGCTCCGACCCAGAGTCCGCCAGGCGGTCGGCGGCAAACAGGTGTTGAGACATGTCGGGGTTGAGCCCAGTGCCGAGGATGCCGAACCGTGCTTCGGCGATGAACGGAAGCGAGGCCAGCAGCAGGGCGAGGATCGCAACCGGCGCCCCCGTCCTCAGGGCCTCGCCGAGCCCCTCGACCCGGCCCCGCAAATAGACGGCGCAGGCAGCGGCCATAGCGCCCACGACGCAGGCCGCGGCGATCCCTTCTCCCGGCAGCCGCACCGACCACCACGCGACCGGCAGCAGCGCCGCCAGTCCGGTCGCCGGCGCGAGCCACGACCACCGCACGCGCCCGCAGAGGCGGAAGATCGCCTGCCCAACCGCCGCGGCGGCGGCCAGCACCAACACGGCCGACGCGTAGGTCGCGAGCATCGGCGGCGAGGATAGACGCCCCGTCCCCGACGACCGAGTATCGACTGAGGGTCGGTGAGCGCACCTCAGGCGACAACCGACCGGAGGGGGGCGGGATGGGCGCTACTGGGCTCGAACCAGTGACCTCCAGCTTGTCGAGCTGGCGCTCTCCCAACTGAGCTAAGCGCCCGGGACGCGGAAGTCTAGCCCGCGGGGCCCGGCCGCGACGTTTGTGCCTGCTCATTTATACGTTCCGTATAACGGCGGCCCCGCGACGTCGGGCATCCTGGAGAACTCCGCGTTTTGCGGCAGGTTTTCGTGGTGTTAAGCACGAACCAAAGACCGGTTGAAGTGAAACGAATCGGCGATCCGGGTGTTAAGGTCTGTACACGAGCCGCCGATATGGCTCATGAAGACTTGAAGGACTGACGGGCCGGAGAAGGGGATTCTTCGGTGGCACGTCCTTTCGGATACGGGGCCCCTCTACAGGGGCCCTTTTCCGTGCTCCGATCGGACGAGGCACCGCTCGTCCGGCGCGCCGAGCGTCCCGGACACCCCCGGGAGGGGCTGCGGCACCTTCAGGCCTCGTCGGGGCCGACCTCGAGCGTGAGGCCCTCCACCGCCCTGACTCGCGCCTTCGTGCCGGCCCCCAGGGCCACGGTGGAGCGCGCCGCCCAGATCTCGCCGTGGACGCGGACGCGGCCACCGCTCTCGTCGACCGGCTCGAGCACCTCGACTCGCTTACCGAGCATCCCCTCGGCTCCGGTCTGCACTCGATAGCGCCGCAGGAAGCGGATCCAGAGGCCCACCTCCGCGACCTCGATCACCGCCGCGACGCACACCGCGACGACGTTCCAGGGCACCGGCAGCAGGAAGAGGCCGGCGAGTCCGGCGAGCAGCATCACCCCCGGGACGCTAGACGCTCAGACGCGTGGCTCAAACGTCCCAGTCGATCTCCAGGGTCTCGCCGTCGCCTTCGTGCCGCGGGCCGAAGGCGAGCACCTCGATCCCCTGATCCCCCGCGGCCAGCGAGCGCACAACCCACGGGGCGATCCGGATCGCGTCCATCTCCCCCACCTCCTGGACCTCGTCGTCGAGCTTGATCCGGCCGGACCCCGAGAGCACCACATAGATCTCCTCCGCCTTGTCGTGGCGATGGGCAAACGGCTGGCGCTGCCCCGGCTTGACCCTGATCAGCGCCACGCCCGTGGACTCCGCGTCGAGGTCGGCGAACGGAAACCGCGCCTCCTGGGCATCCCCGAACCCGTGCTTGGCCGCCATGTCCTCGGACTTTCGAAGGTTGAAGATCGTGTGGCTCATGTCTGGCCCCTCTCAGGATTTCGCCAGGGCTCGGGCTATCACTACCCGCTGGATCTCGTTCGTCCCCTCGTAGATCTGGGTGATCTTCGCGTCGCGCATCATTCGCTCGACCGGGTACTCGTTGACGTAGCCGTAGCCGCCGAGGACCTGCACGGCCTCAACGGTCACGTCCATAGCCGTGTCGGAGGCGAAGAGCTTCGCCATCGACGTCCACTTCCCCACGCCGGGCTCCCCGCGATCCACCATCGAGCACGCCTTGTAGAGGAGCTCGCGCGCGGCGGCGGTCCGCGTCTCCATGTCGGCGAGCTTGAACTGGATCCCCTGGAGCTCGATGATCGGCCTGCCGAACGCGATCCGCTCCTTCGCGTAGTCCACCGCGTAGTCGATCGCCCCCTGCGCGATGCCCACGGCCTGGGCAGCGGCGCCGAGGCGGGTTCGCTCGAGGGTGCCGAGCGCGACCGACAGGCCGCGCCCGGGCTCGCCGATCACGTTCTCGCCGGGCACGCGGACGTCGGTGAAGGAGGGCTGGCCCGTGGGCGAGCCCTTGATCCCCAGCTTGTGCTCCATCTTGCCGGCGTCGAAGCCGTCGCGGTCGGCCTCGACGATGAACGCGGTGATCCGACCGCTCTCCCGGTCGGTCTTGGCGAACACGATGTAGTAGTCGGCGATGCCGGCATTGGTGATCCAGTTCTTCTGGCCGTTGATCACCCACTCGTTCCCGTCCTGAACGGCTGAAGTGCGCATCGCGGAGGGGTCCGAGCCGGCCTCGGGCTCCGAGAGTGCGAACGCCGGCGAGATCTCGCCGGTCGCCAGGCGCGGCAGCCACTTCCGCTTCTGGTCGTCGGAACCGAACAGGGTGATGGGCAGCGAACCGAGCTCCTGGATCATCAGGATCAGAGCCGAGGACGCGCACTCGCGCGCGATCTCCTCGACCCCGATCTGCAGCATGAGCGTCCCCGTGCCCGTGCCCCCGTACTCATCGGCGAACGGGAGCCCGAGGATGTCCTGCTCGCCCAGCAGCTCGCGGATGTCGCGCGGGTACTCCCCGGTGCGGTCGATCTCGGGCGCCCGCGGCCGGATCCGCTCCTGGGCGATCTGGCGGATCGTCGCCCGGAAGTCCTGCATCTCCTGGGGGATCGAGTAGAGGTCGGCGCCCACGCGGCGAGAGCCTACCGGCAGGCGATAGTGTTGGATCATGGGAAAGGGATTGGGGTTCCTGCTGGTGCTCGCGTCCCTCGTGGCCGGCGGCTGTGGAGGCGACGACGAGTCGAGCGATTCCGCCTCCTCCGACGACGGATCGGCTGCAGTGGGCGACGCGCAGACCGTCGATCTGCCCGAGACGGGCTTCGACCACGCGCCGACCACGCTCGAGGTGACGCTCCTCTCGGTCGAGGAGGGGGCCAAGCCCGACCCGGACAGGGTCGCGTTCGGGGACACCGAGCCCGGCAACGTGTTCGCCAAGCTCGAATTCGAGCTCACGAACACGGGCGACACCGACCAGTTCGGCCAGCTCCCCGGCGCCGTCGCGATCGATGCCGAGGGCAACGAGTACGACAGCCTGATCGGCCCCTCGCCGTTCGCACCGGGCCTCCTCGAGACGCGCCTCGACGCGGGTGACAGCCAGACCGGCTACGAGGCGGTCGAGATGCCGAAGGGCAGCGTGATCGAGACCGTCGAGCTCACCATCGACAAGTCGGACCCGGACGCCGAGACGGTCAGCTGGTCGGTCGGCCCCTAGCTGGCGCTCGGATCAGACGCCCGCCGTCGCGCTGATGCGGCCGTCGCCGATCGCCTCGGCGAGGACCGCGTGGTCGGCCTGCGTCCGGTCCGCATAGGCCTCGGCGAAGTCGGCGATCGCCTGATCGAAGACGGTGCCGCGGCCGAGGTAGGCGGCGATCTGGATGCGGTCGCCACTGCGGGCGTGCGCGTGGGCCAGGGTCTGACCGCACCAGCCGCCGTAGACCTCGAGGAGGCGGGGCGAGAGGGCATCGACATGCGCGGAGTGCTTCCAGTCCCACAGCTGGCGCACGTAGTAGTGGTGCGTCCTGCCGCTCAGCCCCTCCATCCGGCACCAGCCGAGGAGGATGTCGCTGGCGATCTGGGTCAGGCGCTGGCCCTCGATGACGCGCCGACCGTGGGACGAGAAGCGGCTGCTCCCCGCGAACGGCTCGAGCACCGATCGGCTCGCCTCCTTGATCTGTAGGAAGAGTGGATCGTCGTCGTCGCGTCCGACCAGCAGCAGGATCCATGCCCGGGTCCCAACCGACCCCACGCCGACCACCTTGTGGGCGATTCGGAGAAGGCGATAGCCGTCGAGCAGATGGCGCCGGTTGCCCTGCAGGGTCATGCGGTACTCACCGAGCGCGGCTCGCATCCGCTCATAGGCCCTCCCGACCTCGGCGTTCGGCAGGATCTCTTCGATCGGCGCGACGAGCGGGAGGTCGCTGATGATTCGCAGGTCGCCGTCCACGCGTTCGGTCAGGCGGGCGAGCGCCTTGAGATTGTCCTTGTGACGTGCCTTCTCGAGTCCGCGCTCGAGCTCGCGGCGCTGCTCGTCGCTCAGCTCGCCGTCATCCCAGTCGCGGCGGACGCTCGACTCGCCGAGGTGCGCGTACCAGACCTCGAGGTTCCGCATCTCCGCGAAACGGCGCATGGCATGCCTGTACGCGGCAACCACGCCGGTCACCAGACCCCGGCTGGCCTCCGGGCTGAAGCCCCGAACGCGGCCGAGCACGGCGATGCTTGCGGCAAGGCGTTTGACGTCCCACTCCCAGGGCCCGGGGAGCGTCTCGTCGAAGTCGTTGACGTCGAAGACCAGGTCACGCTCCGGTGAAGCGAAGCCCCCGAAGTTCGAGATGTGGGCATCACCGCAGGCCTGGACGCGCAGCCCCGTCACCGGGGAGGATGCGAGGTCCGTGGCCATGAGCGCGGCGGCCCCCCGGAAGAAGGTGAAGGGCGTGTCGGACATCCGCCCGTAGCGGATGGGCAGCAGGTCCGGCACCCGGGAGACGTCCTGCTGGGCGAGGATCGCGAGCGGATCCGGTCGATCCGGCGCCGGAGCCCAGGCGCCGTGGCTCGAGCGCGGGACCTGGCGCCTCAGCGCCCGGCCCGCGGCTGCTCTCTCGTCGGGGCCCACGCGCCAGGAGTCTCCCAGGAACCGCACGACCTACGTCGGCGCATAACCTGCGGGGTGTGAGCGAGAGCACTAACGCCGTGGCGCTGGTCACCGGCGCCTCGAGCGGCATCGGCGAGGCCACGGCACGGCGCCTGGCGCGCGAGCACGGCATGCGGCTCGTCCTCGTCGCCCGGAGGGAGGATCGCCTCCGCACCCTCGCCTCGGAGCTCGGTGGGGCGGACGTGATCGCGGCCGACATCACCGAAGCGGACGCCCCGGCTCGGATCGCCGCCGTCGTCGAGAGTGCGCACGGCCGGCTCGACCTGCTCGTCAACAACGCCGGCGCCGCCTGGCGTGGCCGGTTCGGGGATGCTGGGTGGGAGAACGTGAGACGGCACATGGAGCTCAACTTCGACGCGACGGTGCGTCTCACGGAGGCGCTTCTCCCCCTGCTTCGCTCCTCGGCCCCCAGCGCCATCGTCAACGTCTCCAGCACCGCCGGCAGGGTCTCGCGCGCCAACTCCGGCGCCTACTCGGCGAGCAAGTTCGCCCTGACCGGCTGGACGGACGCCCTGCACCTCGAGGAGAGGGAGCACGGTGTCCACGTCGGGATGGTCCTGCCAGGGTTCGTCGCCACCGAGGGTTTTCCGCAGAAGGAGCTCGTCGATCGCGCCGTCACCCGCTGGGTCGTCTCGACGCCTGACAAGGTTGCTGAGGCCATCGCCGACGCCGGGCCCGGCGGCAGGGCCGAGCGCTACGTACCGCGCGTCTATTGGATCCTTGCGATGCTCCGGACCGCCGCGCCCCGGCTCGTCCGGCGCGTGCTCTCACGCGGCGGGTCGACCGTGACGCCCGCCACTCGCAGGACTGACACCGACTAGTCGCCCCGAGGGGTGACCCTAACCACCCCGCGCGTGCCCCTGATCCCTCCCGAGGACTCCTTCCCCTACCCCGGGATCCGGGCGAAAGTGCTCCCCACAGGTCAACCCCAACCCAAAGGGAGCACGAGAAATGAATATCAGGACCACCACCAAGGCCCGAATCGCCGCGATCGCCATCGCCGCAGCCGCTACGTTCGCAGCTGCCCCCGGCGCCGCGTCGGCCGAGGCCGAAACGATCAAGGCCGACGTCGGGGTCTGGATGCAGTACCAGCCCGCCGGCAACGGTGTCGGGAAGGCGTTCATCTTCGGCGGCGTCTCGGCCGACCACAAGGCCTGCCTCAACACGACGATCCTCATCGGTCGTCAACAGAACATGGATCCGAACACGTGGAACTACGGCTGGAACTACCGGACCGTGACCAAGAAGGACTCCGGCTACACGATCTACCTGGAGAAGTCGGATACCGGCAACGTCCAGTACACGTCGTGGACCGGAAAGCAGGTCATCCGCAAGAACGGCAACAAGATCGTCTGCAACTACGGCACGCAGCAGGATCTCCTCTACGCGAACTAGCCGCGCCGAAGGACCGAGTACCGACGCCGTCGCGGGCAGCCGCGGCGGCGTCGCGCTGCGGCTAGGGTGCCTCGAGCTCCACGAGGGCGGCATCGTCGTAGGCCGTCGCCCAGACCGAGTCGCCGACGGTGATTACATCTCCCCCGCTCCGGAGCTTCGGGGCGTCGATCACCTCGGTGATCGTTTCCGCGTCCCCGTCGATCCGGACGAGGAAGTGGCCGCCGTCCTCGCGGACCCAGACCTCGTGGCCGGCGGCAAAGACCGCGCCGCCGGTGCCCGGGAAAACGTCGTACACGGTGGTCACCCGGAGGGACTCTGGATCGAGCTGCGCCAGCCCGGAGTCGAACCCAACCCAGAGGTCCTCACCGAGCGCTATGGCCCGAGGACGATCGAGCTCCACCTCCTCGACAATCTTCCCGGCCGCCGCATCGATGCGCAGCAGCCGGCTGTCCACGTAGCAGCTCACCCAGATCTCGTCTCCCGAGCCGGCGAGGTCGGTACAGGTCCCGCCAAGTGGGATCGGATTCGCCGGCTTGTTCGTCCGGTTGTCGATCGCCGTCAGCTCCCCGCCATCCTTTGTCAGCACCCAGATCGAGCCCGCCGCATCCACGAGCTGCGTCTGCTCGAGAAGTTTGTCGATCGCGACCTCCGCCTCGACTTCGTTGCGCCCCGGGTCGATCCTTACCACGGTGCCCGCGCGCGGGCAGGCCCAGATGGCGTCCTCGCTCGCCCCCAGCCCCTGGCATACCGGCTGCTTGAACGGCACGGTGCTGACCTCAGTTGTGACCTTGCCCGCGGCAGCGTCCACGCGGACCACCACTCCGTCGTCTCGCTTTACCCACAGCGAGCTGAACGCTTCGACGAGCTGATCCGGGCCGCCCTCCATAGTGATCTCGCGCACCAGCAATTCGTCGAGCGACAGCTCCTCCGCGCTCGATGCGGTGATCGGCTCGGGGAGCGCGGTCCCCTCTTCCCCCGTGGTCGTTGGCGCCTGCGAGACGTCGGAATCGGCCCCATCGCCCCCGCAGGCCACCAGCGTAAACGCGGCCGCCACACCCAGTACGTGGAGGATCCCCCTCAGCACGAGATCAGCCTATCCCAGGACGCGGATGCGCCGCCGGCCCGGCCGAGGCGTCGCCGGAACGATGAGTTGAGGGACCCTCCGGCGTCTGATTGGGTGCACGTACTTATCCGAGACAGGAGGATCCGATGGCAGCAACGATCGTGGTAACCGAGTTCTCGTCGCTGGACGGGGTGATGGAGGCTCCCGGTGGCGAGGACTTCAAGTACCCGGGCTGGAGCTTCGAGTTCGACCGGGGTGACGACGGCAACCGGTTCAAGCTCGACGAGGCCCTGGAGGCGGATGCGCTGCTCCTCGGCAGGAAGACGTACGAGAGCTTCGCCGGCGCCTGGCCGGATCGTGAGGACGAGTTCGCCGATAAGTTCAACTCGATGCCGAAGTACCTGGTCTCGACGACGCTCACCGACCCGGCCTGGAACAACACGACGGTCCTGGACAGCGGCGACGCGACCGCTCAGGTCACCGAGCTGAAGGAGGAGTTCGACGGGGTGATTCAGGTTCCCGGCTCGAACCGCCTCGTCCACGAGCTGATCGAGAGCGATCTGGTGGACCAGGTGAACCTGATGGTCTTTCCGGTCGTCCTGGGCACTGGCAAGCGCGTGTTTGGCGAGACCTCCGACAAGAGGCCGATGCTCCTGAAAGAGTCGCGCACCGTCGGGGCAGATGGCGTCACGATCGCGGTCTACGAGCGAGCCCGCTGACGAGCCCGGGCGCGACGACCGTTTAGCGGCGGGCCGCTACGCCTTCGAGGCCGGCGAGATGTTGTTGTTGAGTCGGAAGAAGTTGCCCGGATCGTACTTCGACTTGATCTCCGCGAGCCGATCGAGGTTGCGCCCAAAGGCACTGTCCACCCCGGCGTCCACCTGCTCGCCGGCGAGTCCGGTGAAGTTCAGGTAGACGTCACCGGTGCCGAACTCCGAAACCGCGTCGAAGGTCGAGCGGACGAAGCCGACGACCTCCTCGTCGCGCGCCTGATCCTCCGTCCAGAGTCCGTCGATCGAGACCATGTACGGAGCCTCGCGGGTCGCGAACGCCGTCGCCTCGGGGTCGACGTCGGCAATCGCACCTCCCATCAGGAACGTGTTCACCATCGTCAGGGGCGCAGGTCGCTCCTGCGCCTTGGCGGCGAGCGCCCCGACCGCCTCGTCGGTGAGCTCGTTGACGTATTGCGACTTCCAGTACGCGCGCAAAGCGGCCCGGGGGAACAGCGGGTCGAAGCCGGTCTGAACCGCGGTAAACGGCGTCGGGCCCGACATGTCGAACAGCGGTGTGGCGAGTTCGCGCAACGGCTTCGTCGCCTCCATGCCCTCCTCGACACCGCCTGCATAGACCCCTGCGACGATCGCGACCGGGCGGTCGTGGACCACCTCCGGCATCTCCGGATTCGCCGGGAAGGTGATCGTCACCACGACCGACGTGACCTCGTTCGGGGCCCCGTCGGCGTAGTCGCGCCAACCGCGCATGACGTCGGCAGCTTCCTCGAGCGGATACATCGTCGCCGAGAAGGCCACCTCCGGGCCCAACTCGTAGAGCTCGAAGGTAAACGAGGTGACGACCCCGAAGTTGCCGCCGCCGCCGCGCAGGGCCCAGAACAGATCCTCGTTCTGGTTCTCGGATGCGGTGCGGATCTCGCCGTCGGCGCAGACCAC
This sequence comes from uncultured Solirubrobacterales bacterium, assembly GCA_963807385.1. Taxonomy (GTDB): domain Bacteria; phylum Actinomycetota; class Thermoleophilia; order Solirubrobacterales; family 70-9; genus JBDTSW01. The sequence goes on along the minus strand of CAWEBQ010000002.1, from coordinate 384,507 downwards.
CTGCGCCTCGACGAGGCTGTCGCAGGAAAGGCCATGCTTTCGCCGGACCCAACCGTAGCCGCCGCCGAGGGTGAGGCCGCCGACGCCTGTGTCCGAGACGACGCCGCCGGGCGCGACGAGACCGAACCGCTGCGTCTCGCGGTCGACATCCCCCCACAACGCGCCGCCCTGCGCGTGGACAAGTCGGCGCCCGGGATCGACCTGGACTCCGTTCATGGCTGCAAGGTCGATCAGCATCCCGCCGTCGCTGGATGAAAGCCCGGCGATCGAGTGGCCGCCACCGCGTACGGCGACCGCCAGCTGCTGGTCGCGGGCGAAGTTGACGGCGTCGACGACGTCGGCGGTCCCCGAGCACCGAGCGACCAGGGCCGGACGCTCCTCGTGCATCAGGTTGAAGACCGGGCGGACATCTGCGATCTCCGAGTCGGCCGCCGTCACCGCCCCTCCCCGGAGCTGGGTCCGCAGCTCCTCCACCGTGTCGTCAGCCAAACTTGCAGGCTCGCCGTTGAGCGTCGCCACGTCGGTTGCCATCAACTCTCCTTTCGAGTGGTGGTATGCCCGACCGTACCTGCGGTCGGGTCCAATGTCAACGAGCGAAACCGGGCTCGGCTCAATGCTCCGGACGTCGTTCCGTAAAGTCCACTCGCTGATGTCCGCCCCAATCCGCGTCGTCGTCGTCGGCGCCGGCGCTGCCGGCCTGACCGCTGCAAAGGCCCTGCTGGACGCCGGGATGGAGGTGGACGGCTACGACCTGGGGGAAGCGCCGGGGGGGCTGTGGGTCCAGGAGAACGGTGGCGGGATGTCTCCCGCCTACGAGAGCCTGCACCTCAATACGAGCAAGGGACGCACGGAGTTCGCCGACTACCCGATGCCGCCCGAATGGCCTGACTACCCCTCTGCCGGGCGCGTCGCCGATTACCTGCAGGAGTACGCGCGGACCTTCGGCGTGACCGACCGCTTCCGGTTCGCCACGACGGTCACCGAGATCGAGCGCGAGGCTGACGGCTGGCGGGTCCGCCTTGAGGGCGGCGAGACCGCGAAGTACGACGCGGCGGTGGTCGCCAGCGGCCACAACTGGGACCCGCGTTGGCCGGAGCCCGGCTACCCGGGCGACTTTGCCGGTCAGCAGATGCATGCTCACGACTACCGCTCGGCGGAGGTATTCCGCGACAAGCGGGTCCTGCTCGTCGGGATGGGTAACTCCGCCATGGACATCGCCGTCGACGCCTCGCACGTCGCGCGCTCGGTGCTGCTCTCGGCGCGGCGGGGGGTACACATCGTTCCGAAGTACCTGTTCGGGCGACCGGCGGACGCGACGGGAGGAGCGCTGGCGCCCCTGCCGTGGCGCCTGCGCCAGAGGGTCGCGGAGACGCTGCTGCGACTGGCCGTCGGACGACCGGAGAGCTACGGTCTTCCGAAGCCCGCGGATGGCCTCTTTCAGGACCACCCAACGATCAGCGACACCATCCTTCACCGCCTTACTCACGGGGAGGTCGTGCCCAGGCCCGCGATCGCCAGCTTCGACGGAGGGCACGTCAAGTTCACCGACGGCCGACGCGATGAGGTGGACTTCATTGTCTGGGCGACCGGCTACCGCGTGACGATTCCCTTCCTGTCGTCCCAGTGGCTGGGCGAGAACGCCGAGGCGATGCGGCTCTACCAGCGCGTCTTCCATCTCGCCGACCCCAGCCTGATCTTCGCCGGGCTCATGCAGTCCACCGGGGCGGCGCTCCCGATCGTCGAAGCGCAGGGCAAGCTTGCCGCCGCCTACCTCGGCCGTCGCTACTCCCTGCCTGACGCGGCCGAGCAACGCCAGGCTGTGGCACACGAGCTCGACCGTGCAGTCGCCCGCTGGGGCCCCCACAAGCGCCCCATGATGCGAGTTGACTTCGACAACTACCTGGCGGCCCTGGGCCGCGAGCTGGAGGCCGGGGCCCAGCGGCGACGCCGGGGAGCGCCGGCGTTCGAGGGCCCGCTGGCAGCGCCGGAGCCGGCTCCGGCATGAGCAGGCGCCGTGATCCGGCTGGTCTGCGCGTGCTCGTGACCGGGGCCTCCGGGACGTTCGGCCGCGCGATCGGAGAGCACCTGGCCCGATCGGGCGCCAGCGTGGCGGGCCTCGACCTCGCCCCGGGGCCCGAGGCGGAGTTCGAGGTGCTTGCCTGTGACGTGACCGATGCCGAAAGCGTCACTGCAGGCGTCGACGGGGCGATCGAGCGGCTCGGCGGGCTCGACGTCCTGATCAACAACGCCGGCGTGGGCGGACCGGCGCCGGCGGAGCTTGCGCCCGGTGACGAGGTCTGTCGCCAGCTCGACGTAAACCTGCTCGGGACTTGGCGTGTGACCGCCGCCGCGCTCGGTGCACTGGTGGCCTCGCGCGGACGAGTGGTGATGGTCGCCTCGCGGATGGCCGTGATGCAGCTCCCCCTCGCCGCCGCCTATGGCGCGTCGAAACGGGCGATGGTCGCCTACGCGGATGCGTTGCGACTGGAGGTCGGCACACACGTCGAGGTGACGACGGTTTACCCCTCCGCGGTGCGCAGCCCGATCCATGAATCGACCGCCGAGGCAGGCCTGTCGCTGGAGGGGATGAGCTCGTTCGAGCCGCTCGAGGGAGTCGTCGAGGCGGTCCTCGACGCCGCGCTGTCGCGCCGGGCACGCCGGGATGTCGCAACCACGCGCCGCGGCGCCCTAGAGCTCCGGCTCGCCCGCCACCTGCCGACGCTCACCGATCGCCTGATCACCCGCACTCTCGCCGCGCGAGTCCGCGACGGTGCGTTCGACGACGCGCGACTCGCCGACGGCGTAGTGCGACGCCACCGCGCGGAGGGCTGAGCGCTGGCGCTCGATGCGGCGGTGCTGGCAGCCGTCGCGCTCGGGGGGCTGGCGCAGGTCGTCTCCGGGATGGGCTTCGCGCTCATCGCCGCCCCCGCCCTGATCGCGACGCTCGGCCCCCGCGACGGGGTGAGCACCGTTCTCTTCCTGGCGGTGATCGCCTCACTTGCACCACTCCTGCGAGGAGGCTGGCGCCACGCGCGGCTCGGCGACGCCGGATTGCTCTTCCTCCCGGTGCTCGTCGTGACCCCCCTCGTAGCCCTCGCCGTCGAGGGGGCTGACGCCGGCCTGCTCTCGATCGCCGGCGGCGTTGCGACGCTGGCGGGCGTCACGCTTCTCGCCGCCGGTATCCGCTCGGAGTGGCTGCGGCGACCCGGTGGCGCGTTCGCGGCCGGCGCCGCGAGCGCCGCGATGAACGTCGTAGGTGGGGTCGGCGGGCCCCCGGTTGGGCTCTACGCCGCGAACGCCGGCTGGGGACCGCAGACCCTGCGCGGGACCCTCCAGGCGTTCCTGCTCGCCCAGGGCATCCTCACGCTTGCCGTGATCGGAGTGGTCCTCCCGGCGCTCGACCTGCTCGCCGGGCTGGTGGCCGGGATCGCGGCGGGCCTGGCCCTCGCCCCGCGCTTGCCCGCCGAGGCGACCCGCGCGGCCGTCCTCACCGTCTCCGCGCTCGGCGGGCTCGCCCTGATCGCCGGCTCGTTGTGAGCCCGCTCCGGGGAGCCCCGCCCGCGTCGATTGGCACCTGAGGTTCCCTCAGTGTCGTTCAGGTGTGATCAGCGCTTCGAGTTCCGCGACCTCCCCGAGCTGCCAGGGTCCAGCGTCTACGTCGGGCACGAAGCCTTCCGGGGCTGGTTCCACTCGGGGGACGAATGGTGCACGCCCTTGACACGCCGAACCCGCGGTGAGAGGCTCCCGCCTAGCCGGGGCGGGGGGAATGGGCCTCTCGGCCGACACCGGGACCGGGGAGGTCTGCCTTGCTCGCACGTATCCGTCCGCACCTCAGCTACGCAAACGTGATGGTGACGCTGTTGGCATTCGTCGTCTTGGGGGGCGTGAGCTACGCCGCCTTCAAGCTGCCGAACGACTCCGTCAAGTCCAAGCACATCAAGGACGAGCAAATCCAATCCAAGGACGTGCGCAACGACGACTTGACCGGGGCCGACGTGAACGAGTCCCAACTTGGGGAGGTGCCGTCCGCGGCCAATGCCGACCTGCTCGACGGGCAGGACTCTCAGGACATCATGAGCGTTCGAGCGATAGCGAACTTTGAGGAACTGGAGGGCTCGTTTGCCATCGGTGCCAAGCTCTGCGCGGAGTTCGCCATTGATCCAGCTGACTTCGACCCGGATGTTGTCCCGGTCCAATTGGGCGACTACGCCCTGGCCTTCCCCAACCCCGGGCTGAGCAACAGCCTCACGGTCACCGGCGCCCAGGTCCAGTCCGCTTCGGACCCGAACGACCCGCCGGGTATTCCCATTCGGGTGTGCAACCTCTCGGACAGTTCGGTGAACAGCCCATATAGGTTCACGGCCATCGTTCTGGCCAACCCCTAGGGCGCCCTCGACCCATTCGGCTGGCGCTGCTCTACGCCCTGGTGGCGCTGGCCCAGCGTCGATCAGGATGAAGCCGAGCGTGAAGAAGATGGCGACCTGGATAACGAGGATCGCCGTCATAGCCGCCCAATCTCCGGGATACTGCGCGGGCGATGTCGGAGGAGAACGTGGAGCTGCTTCGCCAGGGCCTTGAGTCTTGGAAGGAGACGAGGCAGCTTGACTGGAACCTGCTGCACGCCGATATCGAGTGGCGTGCCTTTGATCTCCAGGGGAACGCCGTCGTCCACCACGGGCATGGGGGCGTACGCGAGTGGTTCCGTGGGATCGAAGAGGCATGGCGACAACGCGGTCCCCGGCGTCGATCAGGCGCTGCGGCTCCCACCAAAGATGGCCCCACATCCTCCTTGCCCATGTGCGTGGACAGGGAAGCGGCCTCGAACTCGAGGTCCGTTTGGCAACATCTGGACGATTCGCGATGGCAAGGCGGTTCGCATGGAGCTGTACCGGAACCCCGAGGAAGCCTCGAAGCCGCCGGACTGTCGGAGTAGGCCACGGCGCATCAGCTCACCAATCCGCCCGAGGATGCGGCCCGCTTGACCCGGCCTCGGGGTGTGAGATTGTCGGTTCGACCACCTAGGGAGGCCGGTCGAGGTCTCCCGGGCACACGGGCGGTTTCGTCTCGCCGGGACAGGTTCGGGACACGTTTCCGGCCAGGGCTTTGAGCTCGAGCCCGAGAACCGCATGGTGGAGCGGTTTCCTGAGAGGCGCCTACCGGAATCGAACCGGTGTAAACGGCTTTGCAGGCCGCTGCGTAACCACTCCGCCAAGGCGCCGGGGGCGACAAGGCTAGCGGCGGATAGGGTTCGCTCGTGACTGAGTTGAGGCATGCCGCGGGGCTCGCCTACCGAGATGTTGCGCCTCCCGGCGAGGCGACCGGCAGCCCGGTGCTTCTGCTGCACGGCTTCCCCGAGAGCTCCCGGATGTGGGAGCACTCGATGCGGGCGCTGGCCGCGGCGGGTCGCCGGTGCGTCGCGCCGGACCTCTACTGCCTGGGCGACTCCGTCGACCCCGGCCCGGCCACCTTCGAGCGCAACCGCGATGCTGTCGCGGCGCTCCACGCGAAGCTGGATCTCGGCACCGTTTCGCTGGTGGTCCATGACTGGGGCGCGTTCGTCGGACTCGCCTGGGCCTGCGAGCACCCGGATGCCGTGGACGCCCTGTCGATCAGCGACGGTGGCTTCTTTCATGACGGCCGCTGGCACGGGATGGCGGAGGCCCTGCGCAGCGACGCCGGCGAGGAGCTGATCGCCGCGATGGACCGGGATGGGTTCGCCGCGCTGCTCCGAGCCGACGCGGCTCAGTTCTCGGACGAGGACATCGATGCCTACTGGCGGCCGTTCAAGGAGGGCCGCGGCCGCGGGGCGACGCTCGAGTTCTACCGCTCGATGGACTTCGAGAAGCTCCGCGCCTACGACGGAGGACTGGCCGAGCTCAGCGTCCCGACGCTTCTGTTGTGGGGGGCGGAGGACAAGTTCGCCCCCATCTCGGGAGCACGTCGCTTCCAGCGCGATATCCCCGGCGCCGAGTTGGTCGCGATCGAGGGCGCAGGGCACTTCGTGTTCGAGACCGATCCCGGGCGCTGCAGCCGAGAGCTGGTGCGATTCCTGGCGGCCCCGTCCTGAACCGCGGGTCCGATGGGCTTCCTCGGCGAGCTCCTACTCGGCGACGGAACATTCGCTCCGGCCCTGCGCGCCACACTTGAGGCCGAGCGGCCGCGCAGCCCTGGCTAGTCCGGCAGCCCGCCGACTTCTCCTATTCGAGCGAGCAGCTCCTCGCGCGACGGGCCGAGCGGCGCTGGTGGCCGCCCGGTGGACCGTTTGAGGATCTCCTCGATCCTCTCGTGCAGGGCGTCGTCCTCGTCGAAGACGAGGGTGCGGTCGAGCAGGCCAATGCGGCGAATGGTGCGGCGGAGGACCCAGTCGTCATGAGGTGCAGCGGCCAAGGCGCCAACGAACGAGAACAGCGGATAGCAGCCGTCGCGCCGAGCGATGTCGAGCGGTTCGCCGCGCCAGCGCAGTGTGCGTGCCTCGTCGGTCGCGCACGCCAGGGCGTGGCGCTCGCGAGCCTCGGGGCCGGCTTTCGCCCGATAGCGGTGGGCGATCGCATCGACATCGGGGGCTTCAACCGCCGCCTCGGCGAGCGTCCGTGCGTGGGCGATGGCGAACGAGAGGCCGTAGGCGTACGCCGGATCCGTGTGACAGAAGGCATCCCCAGTCGCGACGATCCCCGATACACCGGGATCGCCTGTCCGGTCAACGTTCATCAGCCCGCCCATGGGCATCACGGCGGTGATCGGCCGGGCGTGGTCGGCCGAGGTCATCGTGGCGAGGGGCGTGATGGCGGCGCATGCCGCTTCCCACGCGCGCTCATGCCGCAGGACGCGCAGATCGCGGTCGGCCGCCGGGACGAGAAGGATCACGGCGAACGTCCGGTTGTCGCCGCGGAACGTATTGAAGCCCATGTAGCCGAGGTCGCCACGCGGATTGAGAATCGGTGCGTCGACGTATTCGGCGCCCGGCGCGAGCTCGAAGTAGCGGCAGTAATAGATCGCTCCGGAGTCGGTCGGCTCGCCGGCCGCCCGCGGCCAGCCCGTTGGGCACTGGTACCGACCAAGCGCATCGACCACCGCGTCGCCTCGGACCGAGTCGCCGTCGTCTACCGCGACGCCCACCGCGCGCGACGCTCCGTTCCCGCTGGTCAGCAGCCCCACCACCTTGACCCCGGCTCTGAGCTCGACGCCGGGGTCGGCAGCCGCAGCGCGCCGGAGCGCCCACTCGATCACCGGCCGTCGCGCCCAGAGATACACGAGGTCCTCGTCACCGGCTTCCGGCTGCCCTTGAAGCTTGGGCGTCAGGTCCTGCGGATGGGCTCCCGCGTCGAGCAGCATTTCGAGGACGTCCGGAGCCCACTCCGCCAGCAAGCGCCTACCCCGCGGAAGGAAGGCGTGCGGCTGGAGGTAATGGGGAATTCCTCGACGATCGAGGTCGAACGCGCTCGCAGGCGAGTCGTTGGGTTCGAGGACGTCGCGTTCGAGAACAACAGCGTCGTGGCCTGCGCGTGCGAGTGCCAGCGAGGATGCGAGACCGGCAACGCCGCCCCCGGCCACTACGAACTTCATCCGAGCAAGTTATCCGAGGGCCGACCGATAAGCAACCGGCGCCTCGCGACACCCACCTCGTCGATGTAGATGGTGCCCCCAGGCCGGAGGGCCCTAGACAGAGCCCCCCCGCGTTCTACGCTTGGGCTGCTGTTGAGGAAGCGAGGGGCAAGATGAGGAGGACCCTAGCGGCTACACGAAGGCGTTGGCGGCCGCCGGCAGGAGGGCGAGCGAGGCGAGGGTCGCCAGTCCGATTCCCCCGCCCCGCACAGCCGCAGGCCCCAGAACGCGGCGGACGTCGTCCCCGAACTGCTGCGTGACGCCGAGCGCACCGTCGCGTAAGGGTCTCATGAATGCGACAGGGACCCGCCGGGTGGTGACTTGCTCAGGGCAAGCGAGAGCGTGAGTCTGTGCCCCAGCCTCCGCCAGCCGTTCGAGACGTGTCGCATCCTCGCCCCCGACCTCAACCAGCACGATCAGCTTCGCATCGGAGTCGCCCTCGTGGTGCTCGATGTAGCGAGGGTCGAGCTTCGCGAGATCGGCGTCAAAATCACCAGGCTGGGGGTCGGGATCGGTCTAGGGATCGGCCTTTACGCGCCGCCCGAGCCGACCTCGACCACCTGCTCGTCACGGGGGTCGATCGCGGCGAGGTCGTCGTCACAATCACCCGGCTGGGGGTCAGGGACTGTCCATGGATCCTTACTCATCTCAACTCCCGAGACTCTTACGCTCCCGATCCGTCGCACTCGAGCCTGTGACGACCACCCAGGTCGTCGGCTCGATGTCCGTTCGACGACCAAGGTCAAGGCACGGCCCCCGTTGGTCCGACCGATCACCAGACGGCGAGCGAGCTCGCGAGCGAGGGGCCAGCGCCCCTCGCTCGTAGTAGAGCCCCACCTCGTGGCCGTGAGACCGCTCGAGGCTACGCGCCGACGGCCGCCGACTCCGGGAGCCCCAACGGGCGCTCCGCGAATGCCTTGTCCGTGTCGATCTCGTAACACGCGTTCTCGCTCGAGTCGCCCAGCGTGTCGTCGACGTACTGCTGGATCGCTTCCAAAGAATCAGCCTCCCAGAGACAGCTGACCGTTGAGCCATCGCGGCTCGGATAGAACTGCAGTGCCCGGGCACCAGTGGGTGCGCCCTCGCCCTTGATCATTCTCTCGCCGCGAGGGAACGCCACTTGCGGGTCCTTGATCTGGTGTTGAACGAATACGTACATGCCGGAACCTCCTTGGGATTCGGTTCGATGACGATGCCGACGATACGGTCGGCGATCCGGGCGCGCATCGCCTGGATTCACCAACTTGCAGAGGCACTCCGTGGTCATTTCTGACCACGTTGAGCGTCGCGCACTGGGATCATCTGCCGATGGAACCCGAGGGCGTGGACGACCTCCTGCGGAGCGGTCGGCGGGCGAGGTCGCCGGCCACGCTGCGGTCGGCGTCGAGGGTGTCACGTTCGCGTAAGAGCACGTTGGGAGTCAGACGAGGTCGTGCTCGAAAGCGAAGGCGCTCGCAGCGGTTCGCGATGTGACGCCGAGCTTCGCGAAGATGTTCTGCAGGTGGCGGGCAACCGTGTGCTCGCTGATGACCAGCTCCGCAGCGATATCGCGGTTGCTCTTTCCGACGGCGACTAGGCGCAGCACCGCGAGCTCACGCTTTGTCAGTCCATGGGCATCGTCGGAGGAGGCACTTGCCAGGAGCGTGTCGACGCGGATGAGCTCAGGCGCCGCTCCCAGCTCCGCGAAGACACCGCGAGCCGCCTCCAACTCCAGCGTCGCGGTGTCATCGTCGCCCAGGGCTCGGCAGGCGAGTCCCACCAGCACCCGAGTACGGACGGCCTCGTACGGGGCCTCGAGCTCCTGCCAGGTCCTCCAGGCGTCACGGAGCTCGACCAGAGCAGACCCGGCGTCGCCCTCTGCCAGGGCCACCGCTCCGCGGGCCTGCGCGGACATCGCGCCAAGCGACTCGCTCCCCTGGCGTTCGGAGATCTCGTCGAGGGCACGGCAGGCGCTCCGCGCCGCCTCGACGTCGCCGACCGCGAGCATGATCTCGACGTAGGCCGGCAGCAGCGCGGCGCGCTTCAGCGGCTCGGTGGTCTCCCCCACCGCTCGGCGGATGGCGGCGGCTGCCGCGTCGCCCTTCCCCTGCGCCAGGCGCGCCAGGGCCAGACCCGGCTGTGGCTCGCGCCCGAGCCGGCTCGCCTTCCGATAGGCCTCTTCGGCCCCGTCCAATTCCCCCCGTAGGCGATGGACCTCCCCCTGTTGGTAGACGGCGTGGCCGAGCGCCCGCTGATTCAAGACTCCCTGCGTGAAGCGTTCGCCCACCTGTCGCGCTTCCTCCAGCGCGTCCTGCCACGCGCCCCCGAGTGCCATGATCTCGGAGCGATGAACCAGGCAGAGGCCGTTGTGGGCCACCATGTCTGACTGCTGCTCGCACCACCGCGTCAGGGCGGCCGTCCATTCCCGGGCGCGACGAAGCTCGTATGCCCCCTGACAGAACGCGATCGTGTTGCAGTACACGATGCCGGCGACGATCGGTGAGAGCTCCCCGGCCGTGACGGCCACCATGCTCTCGTCCACGAGCCGCCGCCCCTCCTCGACCCGCCCCTGCCTGACCAGCGCGTGGCCCTGCTCCATCAGGGCGAGCGCGACCAGGTCTCGGTCTCCGAAGCGCTCGCCGACCTCCGCGGCCTCGACTGCGACCGCGTAGGCCCTGTCGTGGTCACCGGCGATCGCGTGTCCGATCACGACCGGCATCAGCAGAAAGCCGCGCTCGGCGCAGTCGGGTTCCCCTTCCAGCACCCGGTCCCCGCGAGCGAACCATCCCCTTGCGGGGTTCATTTCGCCGCGGAACATGAGGTTGTGACCGACCCACCACGCGCAGCGCGCGGCGGGCCCTGTTTCACCGCCGTCCAGGTACGCGTGGTGCGCACGCTCGAGGGCGCTTACGTACTGGTCGTCGCGGCCTAGCATGTACGCCGAGCGCGCGAGCAGTTCGAGGTCTTCACCGCCCAGCGGCACTACCCGATCGGCGCGCGACAGCGACTCGAACGCAGCGATCCACGCCCGACCCTTGTAGGAGTCACGCCCCCGTTCGAGCTCGGCGATGGCATCCACGACGAGGTGATTATCCTCGCCGAGCGTCGCTGGCCCGCCGGAAACACCGAGTAGAGCGGCTGATGTGTTGAAATCCCGCCGGCCCGCGGGGCGCTGCTACCGGCTCCGGCGGAGGATGCAGCACCCCGGCGATCCGGTCCTCGACGCCCACGTCGCCGCCGCCGTGGCCAAGCAGACCCGGCGCGGCGCCCGGATCGCCCATGCCGGCGGGCGGCATACATCGAATCGGATCGACGCCGTGATCGCGCTGGCGATGGCCGTGGACCGGGCCGAGAATCAGCCCGAGCCGGTGCGGATGCTCGGCTGGCTGTGATGCTGCGACCGTGTCTCGGCTGCGGCCGACTGATCGAGTCCGGGAGTCGCTGCGATCGGTGCCAGCTCCGTCGCCCTCGCGGTAAACACTGGCAAGCGACCCGGGAGGTCGTCTTCGCTCGACACGGCCGCGTCTGCGTCCACTGCGGGGACCCCGCCAGCGACGTCGACCACCTGATCCCGATCGCCGACGGCGGCACCGACGAGCTGGCCAATCTGCGCCCGGCCTGCGTCCGCTGCAACCGGGGCGCGAGATAGTCGCTTGCATGGAAAGCGGTAGTCGCAGAGGGCAGCCCGTTCGAGCTAAGGACTAGGTTCTGAAACCAGCCGCACCCAGCCCGGCTCGACGTCATTCGAGGGCGGCGGCTACGGTGCGCGGCAGACGTTCGGGTCGTCGGTGCGCCCGATGTTGCTGCGCCAGATGTTCGCCGTGCCGGCGGTCTCGTCGCCGGTCGTCGTGTCATGGCAATCGAGTCCGCCGTTGCCGAGCGCGCGGTTGCGGTGGAGGCGGTGGCGGGCTTGGAAGCTGGCCGGGAACGCCTGCTCGATGAAGATCCCGTCGCCGGTGTTGTCGAGGAGGCGGTTGTCGCGGACGAGCCACCCGCCCGCAAAGCTGTCCAGCGCCAGCCCGGTGCCGTTGCGACGGCTCAGGTTCTGGCGCACCTCCCCGGAGGAGCCCTGGTCGTCGGAGAGGTCGACGCCGGTGAGGTTGTGATGGAGGAGGTTCCCGTGGACGAGCACGTCCAGGCCGTTGAAGACCGAGATCCCGATGGCCATGCGGGAAATCTCGTTCGAGCGGATCGAGCCTCCGACCTCGGCGAAGTCACCGCTGAGCCCCACCCCGCTGCCGTCGCCTCCGCGGCCGACGATCGTGTTGCGCTGGGCCAGCACCAGGGCCAGCTCGGCGAAGACTCCGTTGAGCGTGCCGCCGTCGAAGCGGTTGCGATCGACGATTGTCCTCTGCCCGCTGCCGGTGCCGTCGAAGGCTCCGTCAACGTCGCCGACGTGGACGCCGGACCCAACGAACTCGCCGGAGAAGGCGCCCGACCCCGCGACGTAGGGCCGGCAGTCCTCGACGATGTTCTTGAAGTGGTTCTGGATCACGCGGGCAGAGCCGTGGGGCACCGCAACCGCCGAGGCGTGCGTGTGGTCTTGGCACAGCTGCTCTGGGTCCGAGAAGTTCAGCGGGCCCTCGATCAGGAAGCCCGACACGACCACGTCCTCCGGCCCGAGCACGCTAAGGATCGCGGCCGGGTGACCGCCCAGCGTGAGGCCGCTCGGCGGCGGCTTCAGAATCGCGCCGGCGCCGGGAGTCTGGGGGAGCGACCGCAGCTGGAGATTGTCCTTGCCCTCCGGGATATCGACCTGCTCGCGATAGGTGCCGCGGCAGACTCGGATCGTGTCGCCGGGGTTAGCGGCATCGACCGCGCCCTGCACGGTCGTGTGGGCCGCCTGCGAGCAGTCGGCCCCGTCGTCGTCGACGTAGCGCGTGGCCCCCTGCGCGAACGCCGGAGCGATCAGGGCGACCGCCGCGAGCACCGCAATCGCCGCTAGCCCGCGAGCTGCGGCCACGGGGCGGATCTTCACGTCGTCGAGCGTGTGACGAGGCACAGCCCGGGACTATCGCATATGAGCGAGGCAACCCCATCCGCAGTAAGCCGCGAACCTGCACGTTGTTGTCCGAAGGAATCCGATCGGGGGGTGGCGGAGTAGGCGCTTTGGACGAAAGACGCAACAACGGCGCGCGCCGGTCAGTGGAACAGTGTCCGGGAGGGCACCCCAAAAAACCGCAGTCGCGATGGTGCGAGCCCTCGCTGTCAAACCATGGTGCGCCTCGCCGTCGGGCTGCTTAGGGTGTGGAGGTCTTTCGCAGGATCGGGAGCGAGGGGCCTCGCTCGAAACTTCGTCTCGCGCGGCGATTGAGCGGATTTCGCCCTTTCTCCTGGGTGCGGCAGCCGGTATCACGGCCGCGTTGGTGTCCTCAGACTTCGCCGGCGACAACTTCTTCTCCGTCATCGCCCAGATCATCCCGGTGATGTTGCTGGCCCTGGCGATTGAAGCGAACGTCTTTCGGTCGGTGCCGCGCGCCCGTCGCGGAACAGCGTTTGCTGTCAAGACGGGGGCCTTCCAACGCCTGCTGGAGGGCGGGACAATCCTGGTCCTCCTCGCGGCCGAAGTGCAGGCACTCGCCGTAATCCAAGACAGATCCGCGGGGTGCGATCCTACGCTCAGCAACGTCGCCATAGCGTGGGGCTTTGCAACGATCGGAGCGATCGCGTGGCGTGGCACCGGCCGCGCGCGGCCCACCATCGATATCGAAGCAGTCAGCGAGAACGCCGACGGGATACTGGTCCGAATCGGTATCGGCAACGTGTTCGGCGATCGACCGATCGACGTTGAACTGAACACTCTGCTCGGCCCCAACGTCCGGGCCTTCGACTCGGATTCAGTGGCAACGCGTGGAAAGGAGCTGCCGCTACCCCTTTCTGCGTCGGTGGAGGTAGATGGCAGGTCGATCACCTGCCGCTACAGCGGCGTGCCCCTACGCCTCGCGGCAGGCGACGCCGGCGTGAGCTACACACTTCTGAAACTCGGGGGTCCCGAAGCCATAGTCGTGGTGCGGCTTGATCACGTTGACTTGCCCGATGGCCGAGTCGAGCTTGCCGCCTGGGTCCGACCCGGACCATCGGTTGAGATTGTCGGAGCGCCGACCGCTTAGGTGGCTTGAACGAAAAGCGGCAGAAACCGGCGACGGACTACTTGGGCGCGAGGGGGTCGGTCGTGACCTTCGCCAGGCAGCGGCTACCGTCCGGCGCGATCACGATGCACCCGATCGCGCCGGAAGCGAGCGGAGCGAGCGACCCGACCGCGTGCACGTCGTCGCGGGCGTTGGCAAAGAACACGCCCTCGCCGCCGTCGATGCCCCCGCCGTTGACGAGCAGGGCCTGGCCTCCGTCGGGCAACGTCTGCCATTCGACTTCCTGGTCGCTGAGATCGAGGCTGGGCACACGCTCCGCCAGCCGATCGAGCAGGAGCAAACGGTCTACGTCGGCGGGATCGAGGTTGCTATCGGTCATTGGTCCTCCTCTATTCGTCGTCACGGTTGTCCTCTGCTTTGGGTTTCGGGGTTGGGGAGGGCCAGCCGCAAAGGGCTGGGGCCTTTCTTGCTCCGGGAACGAGGCCGGGTCATAGGCCGGTCGGTCCTCCACCCGCCACGCAATCCGCGCCATCTCCGCGGCAAAGCTCCGGGCTTCGCTGGACCTACTACGCCGCCCCCGGATCGAGCATCGGTCACCGGGGCCGTGGTCGGCGTCTAAGCGCCGTGGTCGTGTGAGGCTGGTGCTGGCTGCGCGGTCCTCAGCGCGCTTCCACCGGGCTACCGGGCGTGCGCAGGACTAACCGATCGCACCCCCATTGGATGGGTTTAGGCCACTACCAGGCCACAGCTGAGGATGAGCCAACAACAAACATGGCTCTGCAATGGGAAGCGGCTGATGGGATTCGAACCCACGACCTTCTGCATGGCAAGCAGACGCTCTAGCCAGCTGAGCTACAGCCGCGTGAGCGACGGAGGATACCCGCCGGGTCGGGGCGGCGGGCGCTTCCAGATCAGGCGGCGTCCAGCGCTTCGTTAACGAGGCCGTCCGCCTCCGCGTTCTGCTCGCGCGGGACGTTGCGGATTGACCAGCTCGCGACCCCGGCGAGCGCTGCCCTCGCCTCCGCATGCAGGGCCTTGAGGCCGGCGTCCTTGACCCTGTACTCGCCGCGGACCTGCTTGACGACCAGCTCCGAGTCGCCGATCAGCTCCAGTTCAGTCGCTCCCAGCTCGATCGCGCGCTGAATGCCCCGGATCAGCGCCCGGTACTCCGCGACGTTGTTGGTCGCGTCGCCAATCGTCTCCCCCAGCTCGTCGAGAAGATCGCCCTCGGGGTTGGAGACGACGACGCCGATCGCCGCCGGGCCCGGGTTGCCCCGTGAGCCGCCATCGACGTTGACGACTAGCCGTCCGGCCACGCGAGCCTGCCCTCCTCATCCACGGCGGCGTTCCACTCCGGCTCGTCGCCCAGTTCCGACACATCGGCCCCCTTGCCAACTCGCACCGGGGCCTCCTCACCGTCCAGGCCCACCTCCCAGCGATACCAGGAGAGGTCCCAGGCGACCGTGACCTCCGCGCCTGCACCCCTGTCGCGAACCGCAGCCCGTGGGCGCCCGAGCGACCGGGTGAGGCCGGCGACCAGCCTTCTTGCATCCGAGGCGTTGAAGCGCTTGAGGGCGAGATCGGCGGGGCTCTCCGGGAGCGCTTGCGGTGCGACCGCGTCGGCGTTCGGGTCCTCGTTTCGACGCCTCGTGAGCCCACCGAAGACACGCCGGCGCTGCGGTGTCGCGACGGCCTGGACCGCGGGCGAGTCGGCGGGAACCCAGCCGGCTCCCTCCGCGCGATCGGTGCACAGGGCGCAGACACCGACGACATCTTCCCCCGAACGCGCGTAGTCCTTGACCCGCTCGCCACGCAGGACGGTTCGGCCGCAGACGGCGCAGATCGGGAACTGTGGCGGCTCGCTGACGGGCACGGGCCGGAAGCTAGCGGACCGCGAGGCGGGCGGCTAGGCGTTGGCGTGCGCCGCGTCTCCGGTCCCGGCGGCGACGATCACCTTCTCCGCGAGGTGGGCCGGCAGCTCCTGGTAGCGGTCGAACTCCATCGTGAAGTCGCCACGGCCGCCCGTGATCGCTCGGAGGTCGGGCGCGTAGTCGAGGACCTCGGCCATCGGCACCTCGGCGACGATCTCGGTTAGGGCGCCCTTCGGCTCCATCCCCGAGGGGTGACCGCGACGGGAGTTGAGGTCGCCGATCACGTCGCCGACAGCGTCCTCGGGAACGGAGATCGTGAGCTTGACGATCGGTTCGAGCAGGTAGGCGTCGGCGTCGGCCGCCGCCTGCTTGAAGGCCATCGAGCCCGCGATCTTGAACGCGTTCTCCGAGGAGTCCACGGTGTGGTACTGACCGTCGTAGAGGCGAACCTTGAGATCCTTCATGGGGTACCCGGCGACGACCCCCTTGGCCATGGCCTCGACGATTCCCTTCTCGACCGCCGGGATGAAGCCCCCCGGGATCGCCCCGCCCTTGATCGCATTGACGAACTCCAGCCCTCCGCCGGGAGCGCCGGGCTCGATCTCGATATGGCAGTCGCCGAACTGCCCGCGCCCGCCCGTCTGCTTCTTGTAGCGGCCGTGGGCCTTCGCCGGCTTGCGGATCGACTCCAGGTAGGGAACCTGCGGTGGATGCAGTTCGATCTCGGCACCGAAGCGGCGCTTGATCCGATCAACGATGACCTCGACGTGAACCTGTGTAAGCCCGGCGATGATCTGCTCGCCGGTCTGGGGGTCCCGGTGGACGTCGAGCGTCGGATCCTCCTCCTCGAGCCGCCGGATCGCGCTCGCCGCCTTCTCCTCATCGCCCTTCGTCTTCGGCTCGTAGGCAAAGGCCATCACCGGGGCCGGGAGCTCGAGCGCCTGAAACCTCAGCGCCGCCCCCTTCAGGTCCGTCAGCACATCGCCGGCGCGGGTCTCGCGCAGCTTGGCGACGGCGCCGATGTCGCCGGCGCCGAGCGCGTCCACGGTCTCGTGCTCCTTGCCCCGGGGCGCTGCCAGCTGCCCGATCCTCTCCTTCTCGGAGCGGGTGGCGTTGAGCACCTGTGAGTCGGCACGCAGGACGCCCGAGTGGACCCTCAGCAGATTGATCCGGCCCGTGTAGGGGTCGGCCGTGGTCTTGAAGACGTACGCGACCAGACCACCGTCGGGATCCGGCTCAACCGCCACCTCCTCGCCATCGGCGTCGGCGGCGGTCGCAGCCCCGATCATCGCGGGCGAGGGCAGGTCATCGATCATGGCCTCGAGCAGGCGGCTCGTGCCCAGGTTCTTCGTGGCGATACCGCAGGTGACCGGGAACAGGTGTCCCTCGGTCACGCCCTTCTTGAGCGTCGTCACGAGCTCGTCGTGCGAGATCTCCTCGCCCTCGAGGTAGCGCTCCATCAGCTCATCCGAGTTCTCGGCCACCTCGTCCATCAGCTTCTCGCGGTACTCCTCGGACTGCTCGGCGAGCTCCTCGGGGATCTCCGCCTCGGTCGCAGCACCCCGCCCCTCGCCCTCGTAGATGAACGCCTTCATGTCGATCAGATCGACCACCCCGCGGGTCTCGTGCTCGGAGCCGATCGGGATCTCGGTCGCCACTACGTGCGGGCCGAAGGCCTCCTTCAGGGCGCCGAGAGTGCGGAAGAAGTCGGCCCGCTCGCGGTCGAGCATGTTCACGTACACCAGGCGCGCGAGGCCCTCCTTGCTCGCCCTCTGCCAGAGGCGCTCGGTGTGGACCTCAACCCCCATCACGGCGTTGACGACGACCACGGCCGCGTCCACCACGCGCAGGGCCCCGATCGTGTCGGCCACGAACGACGGGTCGCCCGGCGTGTCGATGAGGTTGATCTTGCGGTCGTGGTACTCGAACGATGCGACGGTGGCATCGATCGACATCTCCCGCTCGTGCTCGTCGGGCTCGAAGTCGGCGACGGTCGTGCCATCCGTGGTTCGGCCGAGGCGATTGACGACCCCCGCCTCAAAGAGGAGCGCCTCGCAGAGGCTGGTCTTGCCGCTCCCCCGATGCCCGATCAACGCGACGTTGCGAATCTTGTCGGGCGCCTTGTGCGGCATTGCCGCAGTCTATGTGTCTATTCAGATGAGGGGGGCGGGCCGAAACGCGAGCGCAGGCTCAGCACGGCCTTGGTGTGAAGCTGGGATACCCGGGACTCCGTGACCCCGAGGACCTCGCCGATCTCACGCAGGGTGAGGTTCTCGTAGTAGTAGAGGGCGATCACCAGCCGCTCGCGCTCGGGAAGTGACTCGATCGCGTCGGCGAGGCGGTCCTTGAGCTCCGAGGTATGCGCCTCGGACTCCGGGTCGATCGCGTTCGGGTCCTGGATCGTGTCCAGCACCGAGATGTGGCCTCCCCCGCCGTCGGGATCAGCGAACGTCCACAGGTCGTCAAGCGCCAGGACCGACGAGTTCGCGATCTCCAGCAGAGCGTCGTGGAATTCCTCGACGGTCATCTCCAAGCGGGTCGACATCTCCTCGTCCGTGGGCGCCCTGCCCAGCTTGCCCTCCAGCCCGGCGTGGGCGCGCTCGACATCTCGGGCCCTTGCGCGCACGGAGCGCGGGACCCAGTCGAGCGAGCGGAGCTCGTCGATGATCGCGCCCTTTACGCGGGCGACGGCGAAGGTCTCGAACTTGATCCCGCGCTCGAGGTCGTAGCGCTCGATCGCCCCGATCAGCCCCAACAGCCCGTAGGAGATGAGGTCGGACTCCTCGACGTGCGAGGGAAGGCCCGAGGCCATCCGGCCGGCGATGAACTTCACAAGGGGCGAGTAGGCGACGACGAGGCGCTCGCGTGCGGTCTCGTCTCCATCCTGCTTGTAGCGAAGCCACAGCTCGCGCAGCTCCACTGCCTTGACGTTGGTCTCCATGCCTGGGCGTTCTCCGGTTGACGGAACGTTAGACGCTGGGCGACCGGGACATCACGGCCCTACGCGCGGGGATGGCTTCGTGCGTATTCGCTGGCGAGGCGGCCCGGCTCGACGCGGGTGTAGATCTGAGTCGTCGAGATGCTGGCGTGCCCGAGCAGCTCCTGGATGGATCGAAGGTCCGCACCCCCCTCCAGCAGGTGGGTGGCGAACGAGTGGCGCAGCGTATGCGGCGAGATGCGACCCGCGGTGGCCGTCTCGTGGACCCACTTGCCGAGGCGGCGGCGGATATCGGAGGTGGACAGGCGCCGTCCGCGCCGCGAGACGAAGAGGGCCACCTCGTCCGAAGCGGGATCGAGCCCCGCGCGTCCCCGCTCGAGGTACCTCCGCAGAGCCCGCTGGGCCGGCTCCCCCATGGGGGCGATACGCGTCCTGTTCCCCTTCCCGTGCACGCGGAGCGTCTCGCCCTCGAAGTCGGGACTGTCGAGGTCGAGCAGGGTGACCTCCTCCGCCCGGAGGCCGCAGGAGTACGTGAGCTCGAAGATCGCCCGGTCACGGATCTCCAGCGGGGAGTTCGCGGGAATCCGGTCGAGCAGCCGCGCCACTTCGTCGGGACCCAGCACGCGTGGCAGCGTGGACTCGGCCTTCGGCGTCGGCAGGAGGTCGGCCGGGTTCTGCTCTGCCACCCCGGCCCGCACGAGGTGGTCGTGGAAACTGCGGACGGACGTGAGCTTGCGGGCGATGCTCGATCGGGCGAGCCCGCGTTGGGAGAGCGCCGCGGCGTAGGAGCGCAGGTCGCGATAGACCATGCCGTCCGGCTCCAGGCCTCGAAGCGTGGCCCAGGCCGCCAGCTCCTCGAGGTCGCCGCGGTAAGCGCGCAGCGTGTGCAGGGACACTCCTCGGGTCTCCAGCTCCCGCCGGAAGCGCATCATCGCCGCCTCCCAGGCGGGCGCGATCTCGGGGGCTTCCTGGGCGGCCTCGGGCATGAGGCTCACTTCGCCACGGGGGCGCACAAGCCTGCCGGCGGGACCGGATCTAGCCGATGTAGATCGGGGTGCCGACGTCGACCTGGTCGTAGAGCTCGACCACGTCCGGGACGGCCATGCGCACGCAACCGTGTGAGGCGGCGCTCCCCAGAGAGGCGACGTCGTCGGTCCCGTGGATGCCGGCGCCGTCGAAGATGCCCATCCAGCGTTCCTTGAGCGGGTTCTCTGGGGAGCCGCCGGGTACCACAGTGCCGGCGAGGTCGCCGGCCCAGTCGGAGTCGGGGACGTTCCAGGCGGGGTCAACGGCCTTGTTCTGGATCGCGTACTCGCCGACGGGCGTGTCGAAGCCGGCGGCGCCGATGGCGACCGTGTACTCCTTGGTCAGCTCCAGGCTCTCGTAGAGCGAGAGCGTGAATGAGGATCGGTCGACGACCAAGTAGGTCGGGTACTGGGCGGCGACCTCCGCCTTGGTCACCTCCGGCTGGACCTCCTCGACCTGGGCCGACAGGGTCCGCCCGCCCGGGCTCTGGACGGCCTTCTCCACGTTGGTGCGCAGCTCGTCGGCGAGCAGCGACTGGCCGGGCTCGCCAGCCGAGATCGTGAGGCCCGACGCCCCGGGGTGAATTCCCGCGTCCACCGGCTCGCGGTTCGCGTCCTCAGCGATGACGCCGATGAACTCGTCGATGGCGCCCTTGTCATAGGAGACGGTGGGCTCGATGATCTCATCCACCTCCTCTCCGGTGGCGTAGCGCCAGACACGGGCCGGCAGGCCGCCTTCCCGGCTCGCCTCGAAGGCCTCCTCGACCATCGAGTTGATGTCGGCGCTCACGGCCAGCTTCTCGGGGGTAAGGACGTACTTCTTGCCGTCGTACTTGACGGTGACCGGCCTGGCGAGGGGCTTCACGACGTCGTCGTGGACCTGATCGCGCGCCTCGGCCTCCGAGAGGCCGGAGACGTCGACTCCGGCGATCATCACACCTTCGGCGATCTGGTCCTTGGTCGAGTCGTCATAGGCGTACACGCCGACGGCCCCTCCCACCAGGAGGAAGAGGAGCGTGATGACGGCTATCAGTGACTTGCGTCCCATGGAAGGTCTCGTTACCGCTACGTTCGCCCAGCGCTACCGGTTCACCTGCGCGAAGGCGTTGGCGAATTGTAGAAAGCCGCGGCGCGGCGCCTGCACCGTCCCTTGCCGATCTGGGCGCTAAATGCCGAGGGGCTCGCGGTCGGCCCCGACGCCCTCGTCGGTGTCCTCTCTCCGCTCGCCGGCCCGCACATGGCGGCTCCAGCGCAGAAAGTCCTCGACCTCGCGCTCATACGTGTAGCCCTTCTCCACCCCGCGCATCACGGGCTGGACCCGGAAGTGCTCACCGAGCTTGATCACGGCCTCCCGAGATGTGTGCCCGTAACGGAAACCGGTGGCCTTGTAGAGGCGGTTGTCGAGGCCTCGCCCGAAGCGCAGCAGGTCGATCATCTCGTCGGGGATGCGGAAGCCGAGGCGTCGCAGCGGGCCGGCCAGAAGCCCGGTCCCCCAGGGCGGGAGCAGCGGGACCGGAAGCTTGCCAATCAGGCCGACCGCCTCGGTGAGAGAGAGGACGCCGTCGGCGGCGACGTTGTAGGTGCCCGGTACCGCGTGGAACGCGGCGTGCTCAAGCGCGTGAACGATGTCGTCCTCGTGGACGAACTGGAGACGCGGGTCAAAGCCAAGCACCATCGGCACCGCGGGCAGGGCGAACATGCGGGTGAATCCGGTCTCGACGTCCGGCCCGAGGACGTTGGCGCAGCGCAGGACCGTCACGCCGACGTGCGGGTTCTTCTCGGCGAACTCGTCGACGGCGGACTCGGCCTCGAGGATGTCGCGCTCGAGGGCGGCCGTGGGAGCGTGCGGTCGGCGCATCTCCTCCGTGAAGAATGCGGGATCGTCGCTACGCGCCCCGTAGTACATCGAGCTGGACTTGAACACGAACTTCCGAACCGGCGAGCCCGCACCGCCGCAGGCCGCGAGGATGTTCATCGTCCCGATTACGTTGTTCTCATGCGCGGTGCGAGGGGGCACTCCGAGGGAGTTGACGACCATGCGCGTGTCGATGACCGTGTCGATCTCCGCAGCGCGGACGATGCGCTGGATCAGGGAGTGCTGGTTCGAGACCTTGACGAACTCGGTCCGCTCGAGCTCCCGGCGAGGCTCGCGGCTGTCGACCCCGATGATCGCCTCGATCTGGTCGAAGCCCTCCAAGGCCTCGGCCAGGCGCGCCCCCCAGTAGGTGGAGAGGCCGGTGATCAGAACGCGCTTCGTCGCCGGGTCGGGAGGCGCCTTCTCGGGGACGGTCATCCGAACCACACCGACTTACGGGTGGCGAGCATGTCGTGGAGGTTCTCCTGGATGCGCGCCCGAACCTCCTGGGCGACGGTCTGGACCAGCGCCTTGTCCTGGGTGGCCTCTCGGCCACCGAACTCAACCGTGTCGATCGGCTCGAGGAAGCGCAGCTTGAACTTGGCCGGGAGGTAGGCGAGCATCCCGAACGGGCCGAACCATGGGAATGTCGGCGTGACCGGGAAGTAGAGGAGGCCGGTGAGCTTCTTCATGAAGTCGAGTTGCGCGAACACCGGCTGCGACTCCTCGGCGCCGACCACGCAGGTCGGCACGATCTTCGCCTCTGCCCGCATCGCGGCCTCCACGAACCCGCCCCGCCCGAACCTCCGCAGGCGGTAGCGGTCCTTGTAGAGCTTCTCCGTGCCCTTGCGCCCCTCGGGGAAGACGAGCACGAGCTGTTCCTCGTCGTAGAGGAGACGGTGGACGTTCGCCGGATGGGCGGCCACGCAGCCCATCTTCGGGATCAGCATCGAGAAGCCCGGGTAGCTCTTAAAGAAGTGCTCGACGGTGATGTGGAGCGGCCGAGGCCGCGCATGCTCCTCGCGAATCGCCTTGGCGATCATCGCGGCGTCCGGAGGCAGGGCGCCCGAGTGGTTCGAGACCACCAGCGCGCCGCCGGCGTCGGGGACGTTCTCGATCCCCTCCACCTCCGCCCGGAACCAGTAGCGATAGTAGAACTCGATGAGCGTCTGGTCCATGAACCCCTCGACGCGCTCCGAGCGGCCCCAATCGGTGAGTTGGCGGTCGGGCTCGATCGCCGGCAGCAGCTCGCGCATGCGCTGCGCGGGCCGCTGTTCGGGCAGGAGCTGGGTCGAGTCGTCGCCTTCTGCGGCGCGCTCGTCCCCGGTGTGGGATAGGGACGTTCGGTCGGCCATGGGGGCGGGCCATAGTATCCGGCACCCGTAATGCGCTCGAAGGATCAGGTACGCAAGGCCGTGTGGAAGGCGATGGACCGCGAGGGGGTCTCGCGGTTCCCAGGCGCCGAGGGCCGAATCCCGAACTTCGCGGGCGCGAAGCTGGCCGCCCAGAAGCTGGGGGGGCACAGGCTGTGGAAGCGCGCCCGGGTGATCAAGGCGAACCCCGACTCACCGCAGACGCACTGCCGGCGCCTGGCGCTGGAGGAAGGCAAGACCGTCGTGATGGCGGTTCCGCGACTGCGCGACCAGCACCCCTTTCGCCTGCTGGATCCACGCAACCTCAACCAGAAGCAGGTAAGGGAGGCAGCGACGATCAAGGGGGCCCTACGCCACGGAAAGGTCGTCGCGCTGGAGGAGCTCCCGCCGATCGATTTCGTGCTTTGCGGCTCGGTCGGGGTGAACCTGAGCGGCGCGCGCGTGGGCAAGGGCGGCGGCTTCTCCGACCTCGAGTACGCGCTGCTGATCGAGGAGGGCCTGATCGACGATCACACCACGGTCGCGACGACGGTTCATCCGATCCAGATCCTGCGCGAGCACCTGCCGCTCACCGACCACGACCTGCCGATCGACATGGTGGCGACGCCGCGAGCCGTGATCGAGCTCGAGCGTCAGTACGACCGGCCCCGAGGGATCCTCTGGGACCACCTGCAGCCACCCCAGATCCACGAGATCCCGATCCTCGAGCGGATCGGGTACGCCTAGCGCGTTGAGGCCCGATCCGACGCCGGCCGGCGGGCCGGACCCGTACGCGAACCCGGAGCCCGAGCCGGAGTGGCTGCGCATCAGATGGCGCGAGCACCTGCGGACCATGACCGTCGGCGGCGCGGAGCTCAACTACGTGGACGTGGGCGATGGGCCGTCCGTGCTGCTCTTCGTCCACGGGCTCTCGGGCTCGTGGCAGAACTGGCTCGAGCAGATCCCCCACTTCGCGCGCTCACACCGGGTGCTGGCCCTGGACCTGCCCGGGTTCGGCGCCTCGCCGATGCCCTCCTGGCCGCTCTCGATCGAGGCCTACGGATCGCTGCTATTCGACTTCTGCCAAGCGGCGGAGGTGAATCGGTGCACCGTGGTGGGCAACTCGATGGGCGGCTTCGTGGCGGCCGAGGCGGTCAGCCGTGAGCAGGAGCTGTTCGAGCGGATGGTGCTGGTCTCCGCCGCGGGGGTCTCGCACGCCGAGATGCGGAAGGGACCCGCGGCGGTCATCGGTCGGATGGCGGCGGCCACCGCCCCCATCGGGTTGAAGCTGCAGCAGCGGGCGCTGCTTCGGCCAGGGCTGCGCCGGGTCGCCTTCCAGCAGGTAGTGCAGCACCCGCTGAGCCTGCGACGGGAGCTGCTGTGGGAGCAGTTCGTCCACGGCGCCGCGAAGCCGGGGTTCCTCCCCGCTCTGACCACCCTTGTCGGCTACGACCTGCTGGACCGCCTCGACGACGTCGAGCTGACGACGCTCATCATCTGGGGCCGCGAGGACCGGATCGTTCCCTCCGAGGACGCGGCCGGGTACTCGCGGCGCCTCAGGAATTCGCGGACGATCATCTACGGCGACACGGGGCACCTGCCGCAGCTCGAGCGGCCCGTGCGCTTCAACCGAGACCTGGAGGGATTCCTCAGGTAACGGCTCCGAGGGATGCCGACGAGACGCCGTCGGCGTACTTGGCCATGACGCCGGTGGCGAACTTGGCCTCGGGGACCGCGTAGTCGGCGATCCGGGCCGCGATCTCGTCGTCGCTCAGCGCGACCTCGAGCCTGCGTCCCTCGACGTCCACCGTCACCTCGTCGCCCTCGCGGAGGGCCGCAATCGCCCCGCCCTTGCTCGCCTCGGGCGCCACGTGACCGACCATCAGGCCGCGGGTCGCCCCGGAGAACCGGCCATCGGTGAGCAGGGCGACCTCCTCGCCCAGGCCCTCACCAACGATCGCGGCGGTCACCTGGAGCATCTCTCGCATCCCGGGACCGCCGGATGGGCCCTCGTTGCGGATCACGATGACGTCACCCGGCTTGATCGTCTGATCCTTGACGGCGCGGAAGCACTCCTCCTCGGACTCGAAGACCCTTGCCGGCCCGGTCTGGCCCTTGCGCTCCGTCCCCGCGAGCTTGACAACCGAGCCGTCGGGCGCGAGGTTGCCACGAAGGATCGCCAGGCCGCCCTCGGGCTTCAGCGGATCCGACAGCGGGCGAACGACCTCCTGGCCGGGCGTCTCGACGGCGAGCGTGGCCTCCTCGCCGATCGTCCGGCCCGTCACGGTCATCTCGCCCTCGTGCAGGAGCCCGGCCTCGGCGAGCCGGTTGAGGATCAGGGGTACGCCCCCGGCCGCGTAGAGGTCGGTGGCGACGAAGCGCCCTCCGGGCTTCAGGTCGGCGAGCAGCGGCGTCTTGCGCGAGATTTTTTCGAAGTCGTCGAGCTCGAGGGCGATCCCCGCCTCCCGGGCGACCGCGAGCAGATGCAGCACGCCGTTGGTGGACCCGCCGGACGCGCAGATCATCGCGATCGCGTTCTCGAGCGAGTTGCGGGTGATGATCCGGCTTGGCCTCAGGTCGTCCTGGAGCACCCGGAGAGCGAGCTCGCCGATTCGCTCGGCGACGTTGGGCTTCTCGCCGTCCTCGGCGGGCACCATCGCCGAGCCGCCGGGCGAGATTCCCAGCGCCTCGAACGCGCAGGCCATGGTGTTGGCGGTGAACTGCCCGCCGCAGGCCCCGGCTCCGGGGCTCGCCACGTCCTCGATCTCGCGCAGCTCCGCGTCGGTGATCTTGCCGGCGGCGTGGGCACCGACGGCCTCGAACACGTCGAGGATGGTCACGTCCTTGCCATTCAGCCTGCCCGGGGCGATCGAGCCCCCGTAGAGGAGCACGGACGGAACATCCAGGCGGGCCAGCGCCATGACGCAGCCGGGAATGGTCTTGTCGCAGGCCGAGACGGCGACCAGCGCGTCGAACTGGTAGCCACGCTGGGTGAGCTCGATCGAGTCGGCGATCACCTCCCGGCTCACAAGCGACGAGCGCATTCCGGTCGTGCCCATCGTGACGCCGTCGGAGATCGCGATGGTGTTGAACTCCATCGGCGTGCCGCCGGCCGCCCTCACCCCCTCCTTGATCGGGACCGCGAGGTCGCGCAGGTGAAAGTTGCAGGGCATCGCCTCGATCCAGGTGTTGGCGATGCCCACGGTGGGCTTACTGAGGGCGTCGTCGTCGAAGCCAATGCCCTTCATATAGGCGCGGGCGTGCGCGCGCTCGGGGCCGTCGAAAACAACGGATGAGCGGGGGCGCGGGACCTTGGGCGAGTCGCTTGCCATCGAGCGAGGGCAAGTGTAGGGTCAGCGGTGTGGCGTTGAAACCGGCCGACCTGAACGACGCCGCAGAGTCCGTCGGGTTCTCCTACCAGGCCGCAACCGGTGATGACGCGCAGGAAGACATCCTGAACGTCGGTGGGTACCGGATGATGACGACGACATCTGCCGGGTGAACGGGGTGCTCACCCCGGGGATCGTCCCGCCCGCGTAGAGCTCCAGCGGCGCAGGAGCGAGAGGTCCCGCTTGACCTGCACCGGGTCGAGCTGGCGGCCAGGCGGATTGAGGCCCGCGAGCGCGATCAGTTCGCGCTCGCCGCCGCGGAGCGACATCCACCTCGCGAGCACGTCGTCGGCGTCCGGAAGCCGGCGCGCGCCCTTGGGTGCCACAGGCTCCTCGAAGCGAACGCAATACTCACTGAGGGCTTCGCCCGTCTCGGTGTCGTAGGCCACGATCGGGCGGTGGGGGTAAAGCAGGTAGGCATAACCCTCTCCCCCGCCTTCGAGGCTCATGAAGCCCAGCTCCTCGTACATCGCGAACTCACGCTCCGAGACGACGGACCGCATCAGCGCGCGGGCCCGGCTCTCCGCCTCGCGCTCCCGGGCGACGTCGTAGCGCGGCCTCCGGCCACGAAGCCGCTCGAGGACGCCCATCAGCCGCCGGCGGCGCGCGGGAAGAAGACGACCCGCTCGGCGTCGCGCGGGACCTCGGCGAAGTCGCGTACCAGCGTGGCCTGGTGTCTGCTCTCGTCGCGGGTCGGCACGGCGGCGGCCATCCCCTGGTCGAGCTGGCTGCGGAACTCGTCGATCAGGCGCTCTTGGTCCTCGGAGGCCTCGGGATCTCCCTCGGCGAGCAGCACGTCGCCGTGCCCGGGCTTCATTCGCACCAGCTTCATCGCCTCACCTCGGTGGAGTGTAGGTCGCGCCGGAGGTCCGATGAGCTGGCTCGGTGGACATCACACCGAGTTGGAGCTCAGGCCGTCGGATCGAGCCGGGGCGGATCGATCTCGCGCCGGCGTATCGAAAGGACGTCGACCGGGCCCGGGCCGGTGCCGATCTCGCGGAGGCCGCGGCCGACGGCCTCGGCCGCGATCTCCCGTGCCCAGTGAGCCGCCTCCGCGAGCTCCATCCCCCGCGCGAGCAGCGCAGCCAGCGCCGAGGAGTGGGTGCACCCGGAGCCATGCGCCGCTCCGTCCGGGAACCGGGGGCCCTCGATCCGCAGGATGCCGTTGCCATCACAGAGGACATCGGCGCCGTCCTCGGTGTGCCCGCCGGTGACGATCACCGCGTCCGGGCCGAGCGCCTGGACCCTCTTCGCGAGCTCGGCCGGGCCGACGCCCTCCCGCGCCCCGGCCAGGGACCGGGCCTCCGGAAGGTTGGGCGTAGCGACGGTGGCCAGCGGCAGGATCCACTCGATCACCGCCGCCTTGGCGTTGGGGTCGAGCAGAGTCGCGCCGCTCTCGGACATCATCACCGGATCGACCACGACCGGGGCGTCGCGGACGAGGGCAAGGGCCTCGACGACCGCATCCACCGTGGCCTCGTCGCCGAGCATCCCGACCTTTGCGGCATCCACCCCGATATCGGATTGGACGGCACGCACCTGGGCGACGATCATGGCCGCAGGCACCGGCACCACCTGATCCACGCCGACCGTGTTCTGAGCGGTGATCGCGGTGATCGCCGTCGTTCCGTGAACACCACAGCGGGCGAACGCCTTCAGGTCGGCCTGGATCCCGGCGCCCCCGCCGGAATCGGATCCAGCGATCGCAAGCGCAACGCGAACCAGCGCGGAATCGTCCATCCGCTCACTGTAGTCCGCGCCCTCAGGGGGGCACCAGGCCCGTGCGGGCGTAGCGGCCGGCGTCGGCTCGCACGTAGCCCAACAGCTCGAGGCGCGCGAGGGCCACCGCAGCCCGCGCTGCGTCAAGCCCGGCGGCCGCGGCTACCTCCGAGAGGGACGCGCCCTGCCCAACGATGGCCAGGGCGCGGGCGGACTCGTGGTCGGTCGGCGGGCCGATCCGCTCGGCGGTCATCTCCCCCACGCCGAGGAGGAGGTCGAGGACATCCTGGGGCCCGCGGATGAGGGCGGCGCCGTCGCGAATCAGCGCGTGCGGACCCGCGCTCAGCGTGGAGCTGACCGGGCCCGGCACCGAGCAGACCTCCCGATCGAGATCCAGGGCAAGGTCCGCGGTTATCCGCGATCCGGACGGGTCCCGCGCCTCGACCATCACGGTCAGGCGCGCGAGCGCGGCCATGATCCGGTTGCGCCTCGGGAAGTCGCCGCGGTGCGGCTGGTATCCAGGCGGTGACTCGGAGACGACGGCGCCGCCGGATGCCAGGATCCTCCGGTAGACGGATCGTGCGCTCGGCGGGTAGGCCCGCTCGGGCCCGCCGGCGAGCACGGCGACAGTCCGCCCTCGGGCCTCGAGCGCCCCGCCGTGCGCGGCCTGATCGATGCCGAACGCCATGCCGCTCACGACCACGATCCCAGCGGCTGCCAACGAGCCGCCTAGCTCGGAGGCGACGGCGCGACCGTACTCCGAGCAGCGGCGAGCGCCGACGATCGTGACCGCCCGGTCGGGGTCCCATCCGGTGAGGAGCGAACGATCGCCTCGTCCGAACAGCGCCGCCGGCGAGCTGATCGCGGGCAGCCGGTCGAGGTCGAGGAGGGCGGCGGGGTAGCTCGGCCCGTCCCGGGCGAGCTCCCACACATCAGTCATGCGTCCGGCTCCTCAGCGTCAGTGCCTCGGCGACGTGCTCGTCCCCAACCTGCCCGCCGCCCGCCAGGTCAGCGATCGTGCGCGCCAGGCGCAGCACGCGCTCGTAGCCGCGGCCGCTGAGGCCCATCTCGGTCTGACCACGCGCGAGGGTGCGCCGGGCATCCGCCTCGAGCCGCACGTCGCGGCGGATCTCCCGCAGCGTCGCCTCAGCGTTGCAGCGGCCCGTCCCCAGGCGGTCAGCCTGAATCGCGCGCGCCGCAAGGACCCGCGATCGGACTGCCGCCGAGGCCTCCCCAGGGCCCGCCGCGAGCTCCTCCGCCGATGGCGCGCCGACCTCGGCCGTGATGTCCACCCGGTCGGCCAGGGGCCCGCTGACCTTCGCCCGGTAGCGGCGCACCGCCCCGGGCGCGCATTCGCACTCCTCCTCCCCACGGGCTCGCCCGCACGGACAGGGGTTCGCGGCGGCCACGAGCATCGTCCGGCAGGGAAGGCAGACGGTGTGTCGGGCCCGTGAGATCACGACGCGCCCCTCCTCCAGGGGCTGGCGGAGCGCCTCGAGCGCATCGCGGGAGAACTCGGGCAGCTCGTCGAGGAAGAGCAGCCCCCGGTGGGCGCGGCTGAGCTCGCCGGGCCGCGGCGGCGTGCTGCCGCCCACGAGGCCGGCGCAGGAGATCGTGTGGTGAGGGGCGCGATACGGCCTGACCCTGGCCCTGGCCAGCGCCGGCACCTCCCCGCACGCGCTCGCCACCGCGAGCGCCTCGATCGCCTCGGCCGCCTCCAGGGGTGGCAGGATCGAGGGCATTCGTCGTGCGGCCATCGACTTCCCGACGCCGGGAGGTCCGAGCATCAGGAGGCTGTGCCCGCCCGCGGCCGCCACCTCCATCGCCCGTCGCAGACCGAGCTGCCCGCGGAGGTCGCACAGGTCGGCGCCATCATCCTCGCCGCTGCCGAGCTCCGGTACTGGGGCGGTCGCGACCGGATCGCTGAGCTCCAACTCCTTGAGCTGCGCGAGCCAGTCGAGTCCGACGACGCCGGGGGCCGCGAGGGCGCCGCTGCCGTTGGGGGGCATCGCCCCGGCCAGGGCCGCCTCGGCTGCGTTCGCTGACGGCACGACGAACAGCCCCAGACCGGCCCGCCGCGCCCGCAGCGACATCGGCAACGCGCCGACGATGGAGCGGACGGCTCCGTCGAGCGCCACCTCCCCCGCCAGGGCCGCCCCATCGACCGCGGCGGCGGCAAGCTGACCCGTCGCGACCAGCACGCCGGCCGCGATCGCGAGGTCGAAGGCCGCGCCCGCCTTGGGAAGGTTCGCCGGAGCGAGGCTGACCGTCACGCGCCTCTGCGGGAACTCGAATCCCGAGTTGTCGAGTGCGGCTCGTACCCGCTCGCGGGACTCGCGGACCGCCGCGTCGGGGAGCCCGACGATCGAGAACGCGGGCAGGCCGCCTCGTACGTCCACCTCGACCAGGACGTCCCGGGCCTCGACCCCGAGGAGCGCGTAGGTACGGACCGATGCGAGCACCAGCCGAAGCTATGCCCGACGCGGGCGCAGGTGGCACGCGAATGGTGCCGGGGCCGTCACACACCTGTCCCAATCCACGCGCCCCGCGGCGACCGAGGCGGCCTAGCTTCGCGGCATGACCATCCAGCGCCAGCGGCTCGGACGCCTCGCCGAGGACCACGTGGCCGCGAAGCTCGCGGAGGCTGGCTGGAAGCTGCTGGCCCGCAACGCGCGACCCGGGGGCCTGAGGGGCGAGCTCGACATCATCGCGCTCCACGGGCGCGACCTGGTATTCGTCGAGGTCAAGGCACGGAGCATCAACGCCGTCGCGGGCCCCTCCTCGCCGGCACTCGCCGTCGGCCCGTACAAGCAGGCACAGCTCCGCCGCCTGGCGGCCGCCTGGCTTCGCCAGTGCGAGCGCTCAGAGGGCTTCGCTGACCTGCGGTTCGACGTCGCCGGGGTCTGGGTCGATCCCCGCGGCGTCGTCGCCGGGGTCGAGTACCTCAGGGGCGCCTTCTGAGTCCCCGCCTCCGAGTGAGAGCTGGCTGTAGGCGATCGAGGCAAACGAGCGCCGGTGGAGATCGGATGGGCCGTCGCGCATGATCGCCTCACGGTGCCCCGGCGTGGAATACCCGACGTTCTCGGCGAAGCCGAACTCCGGATAGCGATGGTGGATATCGCGCATGTAGCGGTCGCGAGTTACCTTGGCGATCACCGAGGCGGCGGCGATCACCGCGCTCCTCGCGTCGCCGTCGACGACCGCCCGGTGCTCGACGGAGCAGCGCTGCCCGAGCGAGAAGCCGTCGACGAGGCAGACCGCGCCCGGGACCCAGACCCGTTCCAGGCTCCTCCCCAGTGCGTTCAGGTTCGTCACATGGAGCCCGCGGGAGTCGATGCCCCGCACGCAGCGCACCGCCACCGCAACCCGCTTGGACGCCCGCAGCACGATCGGGTAGATCGCCTCGCGCTGCTCCTCGCTGCGCTGCTTCGAGTCATCGAGGTCGCCGAGCGCGCGCCGGTCGCTGAGGGTCAGGCGCTCGAGATCCATGAGGACGGCCGCTGCGACAAGCGGGCCCGCGAGCGAGCCGCGGCCGGCCTCGTCGCATCCGGCGACGTAGCGGGAGCCGAGCTCGCGGTCGAACCGGAAGAGCTTCACCGCGCGCCGGCGCCGGCGCTTGGCCGCGGCCTTGGCCTGCGGGGAGAGGGCGGTGCTAGAGGATCCCGATGCGGTCCGGCGGCCAGTACGTGAAGAAGGCCTGGCCGATGATGTCTTCGCGGGGGACGGGTCCCCAGAAGCGGCTGTCGTCGCTCTGTCCACGGTTGTCGCCCATCATGAAGTAGTGATCGGGCGGGATCACGATCTCTTCCGGCAAGTTGCAGCTGTTTCCTCCGGCGCAGGGCTTGACGAAGTCCTCCTCCTGCACCTCGCCGTTGACCACGGGATGTCCGTCCTCGATCCGCAGGCGGTCGCCAGGGAGCGCCACCACCCGCTTGATGAAGTTCGTGTCGGCCGTGCCCTCGGTCGGCTTGGGGCAGGCCTGGGTCGCGGGGTTGTAGGTGTTCTCGTCCGCGTCGGTATCGCCCTGGTTGCTGGTCTCCGCGCCGCAGCGCTTGCCCTTCTCGGCGCCCTCGGGCGGATGGAAGACCAGGATGTCGCCCCGGTCGGGGTCGCTGAGGTGGTAGTTGACCCTGTTAACCAGCACCCGCTGGCCGATGTCGAGGGTGGGCTCCATCGAGGCCGACGGGATCTGGTACGGCTTGACGACGAACGCTTGGATCAGCAGCGCCAGGCCGATCGCCATCGCGACGATGAGGATCAGCTCGAGGAAGGCCCCCTTGCCAGTTGTCGGACGCGGGATCAGCTCTGTTCCTCGGAGTCCGTGGCCTCGTCGGGCTCGGACTCCGCGGGGGGCTCGTCGCTTGAGGCGTCAGGCCCCTCGTCACCGGTGGGCTCCGGCCCCGGCTCAGCTACGGCGTCGGCCTCGGCCTCGGTCTCGCCGCCCTCACCCTCCGCCTCGGGCGGAACGTCCTCGACCTCCTCCTGGGCCTCGCCCTCGGAGTCGAGCGGCACCACCTCGTCATCGGCCGCGATGACGAGCTCATCCTCGATGCCCCAACGCCGTTCGGCGACACGGGCTCGCTTGCCCACGCGCCCGCGCAGGTAGTAGAGCTTCGCCCGCCGGACGTCGCCGCGGGCCACGACCTCAAGCTTCTCGATCTTCGGCGAATGAACCGGAAAGATCCGCTCCACGCCGACGCCGAAGGACTGCTTGCGAACGATGAACGTCTCGCGGGAGCCGGCCCCCTGGCGGCCGATCACGATGCCTTCGAAGACCTGGGTCCGCTTGCGGGTGCCCTCGACGACCTGAAAGTGAACACGGACACGGTCGCCCGCGTCGAAGCGGGGAACCCTGCGGAGCTGACTCCGCTCGATGCCCTCGATGATCGTGCTCATAGGAAACGCGCGTGCCGGAGAGGGCCCGCGCGAGCGCCGAATAGTAGCGAGCCGCTAACCGCCCTCCTTGGCCGCGCGCTCGCGGCTTCGCTCCAGGCGCCACCGCCGGACACGCTCGTGATCGCCGGAGAGCAGAACCTCCGGCACACCCCACCCGCGATACTCGGCCGGCCGGGTGTAGTGCGGATACTCCGGCGCCCCGTCGAGCGCCTCGGAGAATGACTCCTCGACGGCGCTCATCTCGTCCCCGTGCACGCCGGGCAGCTTCCGCAGCACGGCGTCGGCCACCACCATCGCCGCGGGCTCCCCACCGGAGAGGACGTAGGGTCCGATCGAGACGGCGTCGGTCACGAGGTGCTCGCGAACACGCTCGTCCACGCCCTCGTAGCGCCCGCAGATAAGGGCGATCTCAGGCTCGAGCGCGAGCTCGGCTGCGAGCGGCTCGTCGAACTGGCGCCCACTCGGCGTGAGCAGGACGATTCGCCCGGGACGCGCACCGTCGGAGTAGGCGGCCTCGAGGGCCGCGTCGATCACGTCCACGCGCATCACCATCCCCGCCCCGCCCCCGTAGGGGGAGTCGTCCACCTGGCCGCCGCTGAGCGGGGTCTTCACCCGCGGGCTGAAGAACCGGACCCTGTGCCCGTTCTCGCGTGCGTTGCGGACGTGACGCTGCGCCGTGAACCACTCGAACCACTCGGGGAAGAGCGTAAAAACATCGAGAACCACTACCCGCCACCGCCTTCGCCCTCGCCTGGAACACCTGGCCCGAGGCTCCGCCTCGGGGGGCTGTTGGAGCTCCCGCGTCCGGGGGTGCGGGTCCTCAATCCTCCACGATCTCTACTAGTACGCGCTTGTCCTCGTGAGTGGCCGCCGCTTTGGCGACGGTGCGAATTGCGTTGGCGACCCGGCCCGAGCGGCCGATCACGCGGCCGAGGTCATCCGGGGCGACCCGGAGCTCCAGCACCGTGGCGTCGTCCTCCTCCAACTCCTCGACGCGGACCGCGTCAGGATCCTCGACGAGGGCACGTGCGAGGTACTCGACCAGCTCGCGCATCGAACCCCCGGCGGTCTAGGAACCGTGGGCCTGGATGCCCTTGGTGCGGAGCAGGGTGGCCACCGTCGAGGTGGGCCTAGCGCCGTGGTCCAGCCAGTGCTTGGCGCGCTCCTCGTCGATCTCGATCAGCGAGGGCTCCGTCTGCGGGTTGTACCGGCCAATCGTCTCGATCGTGCGGCCGTCTCGCGGGGAGCGGCGGTCGGCGACGACTATGCGCCAGATCGGGTTCTTGTTCGAACCCACCCTTCTCAATCTGATTCGGACCATTCGCGGCTCGGAAGGGTAGCGGGCGCTACCGCATCCCGCGCATGAGCTGCTGGGGATCGGGCATCTTCCCCTTCGCGAGCTGGGCCATCATCTTGCGCATCTGGGCGAACTGCTTGACGAGCTGGTTCACGGCTGCGACCGTCGTGCCGGAGCCCGTCGCTATCCGCTTGCGGCGGGACCCGTCGATCAGCTCCGGCCTAGCTCGCTCGGCAGGTGTCATCGAGAGGATGATCGCCTCGACCCGATCGAGTTCGTCCTCGTCCACGTTCTGACTGCGGATCTCCTTCATGGCCTTGCCCATGCCGGGCATCATGCCCATGAGGTTCGAGAGCGGCCCCATCTTCCGCACCTGGCGCATCTGCTGGAGGAAGTCCTCGAGTGTGAACTCCTGCTTGCGGATCTTGCGCTCGAGCTCCTTGGCCTGGTCGGCGTCGGATACCTCCTCCGCCTTCTCGATCAGCGACAGCACGTCGCCCATGCCGAGAATGCGGGAGGCCATCCGATCGGGGTGGAAGCGCTCGATCTGCTCGAGGCGCTCGCCCGTGGACGCGTAGAGGATCGGCCTGCCGGTCACGGCCTTGACCGAGAGGGCTGCTCCGCCGCGGGCGTCGCCGTCGAGCTTGGTCATCACGACCCCGTCGAAGTCGGTGTGCTCTGCAAAGGCCTCGGCCACGTTGACGGCGTCCTGGCCGGTCATCGCGTCAACGACGAGCAGGACGGTGTGCGGTTTGGTCCGCTTCTTGATCTCGGCGAGCTGCGCCATCAGCTCGTCGTCGACGTGCAGCCGACCCGCGGTGTCGACGATGAGAAAGTCCTTCGACTCGGCCTTGGCCTGGCCGAGCGCCCACTCGGCGATGTCCACCGGGTCGCGCTCGGTGCCCTGCTGATACACGGTCGCGCCCGCGCGCTCACCCATGGTCACGAGCTGATCGACCGCTGCCGGGCGCTGGGTGTCGCATGCGGCGAGACCGACCTTCTTGCCCTCCTTCGCAAACAGCGTCGCCAGCTTGGCGCAGGCAGTCGTCTTGCCCGAGCCCTGGAGACCCGCCATCAGGATCACCGTCGTCCCAGTGGGCGCCAGCGCGATCTCGCGCCTGGAGCCGCCCAATAGCGCCGCGAGCTCCTCGTTCACGATCTTTACCACCTGCTGGCCTGGGTCCAGCGAGTCGAGGACGCCCGCGCCGAGGCTGCGCTCCTTCACCGTGGCGGTGAAGGCCTTTACGACCTTGAAGTTGACGTCCGCCTCGAGCAGGGCGAGGCGGATTTCCCGCATCACCGCGTCGACGTCTGCCTCGGTCAGCTTTCCGCGCGAACGAACGCCCGAGAGGGTCTCCTGAAGGCGGTCGGAGAGCTGGTCAAACATGCGGCGAGTCAGCTTACGGCCTGAAACACAGCGCGCCGGCTCGCCGCCGGCTGGATTTCACACCCCCGTCACGGTGCCTGACCCCCGGCGGGGGCGCTTCGTGCGTGCGAGCGGGCAAAACGGGGGTCAGGCACCGTCGTGGGAGTGTTACGGGGAGATCAGGGCGGTGGCGAAGTCCCGGGCGTCGAACGGCCGTAGGTCCTCGATGCCCTCCCCCACCCCGATCAGCTTCACCGGGATCCCGAGCTCGCGGGAGATCGCAAGGGCGATGCCGCCCTTGGCCGTCCCGTCGAGCTTCGTGAGCACCACTCCCGTCACCGGAACCGCCTCGGCGAAGGACTGTGCCTGCCGCAGGCCGTTCTGGCCCGTGGTCGCGTCCACGACGATCAAGGTCTCGTGCGGAGCGCCCTCAAGCTTGCTTGCCGTGACGTTGCGCACCTTCGCGAGCTCCTGCATGAGGTTGTCGTGGGTGTGGAGGCGACCGGCCGTATCCGCGATCACCACGTCGATGCCGCGGGACTGTGCTGCGGCGATCGCGTCGAAGACAACGGCGCCGGCGTCGCCCCCCGGCGAGCCCTTGACGATCTCGACGCCCGAGCGCTCCGCCCACGTCTCGAGCTGCTCGATAGCGGCGGCCCGATAGGTGTCAGCCGCCGCCACGAGCACGGAAAGCCCGAGCTCCTCCTTAAGGTGCCAGGCGAGCTTGCCGATCGTCGTCGTCTTGCCGGTGCCGTTCACACCCACGACCATGAGGACCGCTGGCCGGGCCGCCAGGTCAATCCGCGGGTGCTCGGCCTCCGCGAGCGCGGCGAGGAGCTCGATCAGGCGCTCGCGGACGGCGTCGCCGCCCTCGACCTCTCCGGACTCGACCTCGGCCTCGAGCCGACCGACCACGTCGGCCGTCGCAGCGGCGCCCAGGTCGGCCATGATCAGCGCCTCCTCGAGGCCCTCGAAGGCCTCCGCGTCGATCCGGTCGGCGATGCTTGCGGAGAGCTCCGCCTGAAGGGCCTGGCGGCTGCGGGACAGCGACTCGCGCAGGCGCCTCAGGGCGCCCGGGCGCTGCTCCGGCTCCGCGGCGCCGCCGGCGTTCGGAACGGGCGCCCCCGTATCCACCGCCTCCTGCCAGCTCGTCGCCATCGCCGCAGGCTATCCGGCGCGACGTCGCCCGAACGCTACGCGGCCTCCGCCTCGCCGCTCTCGGCCGGAGCGAGCTCGACCTGGCGCCCCTCGCCCTGCTGCGGCATGCGCCGCGAGATCACCTTGGTGACGCCACCGCCACCCATCGAGACCCCGTAGAGGACCTCGGCGGCGTCCATCGTGCGCTTCTGGTGGGTGACGATGATGAACTGAGCCCGGTCGGCGAAGCGCCTGATGAGCTGCAGGAACCGGTCGATATTCGCGTCATCGAGCGCCGCCTCCACCTCGTCCAGGATGTAGAAGGGCGACGGGCGGGCCAGGAAGACCGAGAACACGAACGCGAGCGCCACGAGCGACTTCTCGCCGCCCGAGAGCAGCGAGAGGCGGCGAGTGGCCTTTCCCGCTGGGGTCACCTCGATCTCAACCCCCTGACCGCTGAACTCCTCGCCCGAACCCTCGTCGTCGGGCGCCTCCTCGGCCGCGACCTCTGCTGCGCCGGGCGCATCCGCGCCGCCGAGCACGGGCCTGGGACCGCGCTCGGAGACCAGCCGCAGCCGCCCGCGCCCGCCGGGGAAGAGGTGCTCGACGAGGTCGGAGAAGTTGGCCTGGGCCGCCTCGAAGGTCTCCTCGAAGGCCTCCTCGATCCGGCGGTCGGTCTCGCGGATCAAGCCCTTCAGCTCGCCCAGCGCTCCCTCGAGGTCCGTGCGCTGCTCCTCGAGCTCGGTGACGTGCGCCTGCGCCTCCTCGTACTCCTTCTCCGCCAGGGGGTTGACGGGGCCCAGTTGCTCGCGGCGGCGGGCGAGCCGTTCGAGCTTGGTCTCGATCTCCTGCCGGTCGGCCTCGGCGAGTGCGTCGGCCGCCGGCCCGAGCTCGCGCCCGAGCCGCTCCGCGATCCGCGCGAGCTCGCCCTGCGACTCGTCGCGGCGGTCGCGCAGATGGGCCGCCTCGACCTCGGCCGTGGTCACCTGCTCGGCGATCGCGCGCAGGCGCGCCTGCAGCTCGGCCTCGAGCTTTGAGCAAGCCCGGAGCTCCTCCGCCACCTCGTCGCTGCCGCCCTGTCCGAGCATCGCCGCCTCGAGCGCCGCCGCGCGCTCGCCGGCGGCGTCGCGCGCGTCGGCGACGGCCTCACAGAGGCCGCCGAGGGCGCCGACCAGCTCCTCGCGCTCGCCGATGCGGGACCGAAGCGTCTGCTGGCGGCCCTGATCGAGCGCATCCTCGACGCGGCGGGCCTCGGCGGCGACCGTGCCGGCGGCCGCGGCGACCTCGCCGACGTGCCGGGCACGGGCGGTCCCCTCGGCGGCGAGCGCCTTGCCGTGGGCCCCGGCGGCGTCGGCCAGCGCCGAGCCGATCCGAGCGAGCCCGGCGTCGACGATGCGCGCGCGGTCCGGGGCCTCGGCCGCCTCGGCGAGGGCCCCGAGGGCGGCGCGCCTGCGTTCGAGCTCGGCCGCGATCTGGGCCCGACTCGAGGCGAGGGCCTCAGCGCGCACGGTGAGGCGCTCGTGCGCCGAGCGGATCGCGGTCAGCCGCCCCCAGGCCTCCGTCCGCTCGCGGTCACGGGTGGCGAGGCGCTCCTCAGCCGCTCCGCGGCGTGCGTTCACGCCGGCCAGCTCCGCCTCGATCCCGTCGCGGGCGGACCTCGCGGTGCCCGCCGCGGCCTCCGCCGCAGCGAGTCCGGTTCCGTGGCCGCCCAGCTCCGCCGCAAGCAGGACCGCGCGCAGCTCGTCGGCATCCCGCTCGAGACGAGCGTGAATGTCCGCCGCCTGGGCCTGGCGCTTGAGCGGGCGCAGGCGGCTGCGCGCCTCGCGCTCGACGTCCAGCGCCCGATCGAGGTTGTCCTGGGTGCGGTCGAGCTTCAGCTGCGCCCGGCGCCGGCGCTTGCGGTGCTTGCCGAGGCCGGCGGCCTCCTCGACCAGCAGGCGGCGGTCGCGCGGCTTGGAGTGGACGATCTCCTCCACCCGGCCCTGGCTGATGACTGAATGCATCTCGCGCCCGAGGTTCGCGTCGGAGAGGGCCTCGACGATGTCCGTGAGCCGGCAGCGCGCCCCGTTCATCCAGTAGCCGCCGTCGCCCGACCGCTCGTGGCGGCGCCTTACGCAGATCTCGGAGAAGTCCCCCTCCCCGGGCTCGTCGTCGCCCTCATCGGGCGAGAGGACCACCTCGACCTCCGCGTAGCGGCTCGGCCCGCGGCCCTCGCCGCCCGCGAACACCATGTCGCCCATCGACTGACCGCGCACCGCCAGCGGGCTCTGCTCACCGAGCGCCCAGAGCACCGCATCGGTGATGTTGGACTTGCCACAGCCGTTGGGGCCGACGATGACGCTCACGCCCGGCGAGAAGACCAGACGGGTGCGTTCCGGGAAGGACTTGAAGCCCTTGATGGTGATCGAGCTCAGATGCATCTGCGCGGCCTGGTCGGGAAGACTTGCGGTCCGTTCGGACGTGACTTTTCCTACGTACGGCGTTCGCCGTCGCACGCCCGTTTCCTACGCGTCGAGGCCCTCGATCGCGCGCGCCGCGGCCTCCTGCTCCGCGGCCTTCTTGCTGCGGCCGGAGCCCTCGCCGATGACCTGTCCATCGACCAGTGCGGATACCTCGAAGCGACGGTCGTGCGGGGGCCCGTCCTCGTTCGTGACGTCGTAGCTTACGGTGGCACCGCGGCGCGCCAGCCGCTCCTGTAGCGCGGACTTGTGGTCCAGCAGCGTCTCCGACGCGATCCCGATCTGCCCGGCGAACGCGGCGATCGTGGCATCGGCCACCTCCGCGTAGCCGCGCTCGAGGTAGCAGGCTCCGATGGCCGCCTCGCAGACGGACGCCAGCGCCCGCTCGGACTCGAGCAGCTCATCGGGCTCGATGCCTCCATCCGTCCCGGTGCCGGAGGAGGCGTCGAGGATCAACTCGGGGAGCCCGAGGTCGGCGGCGACCGCCGCGCACGCTCGTCCGCTGACCGCTTGGCCATGCACCTTCGTGAGGCGCCCGATGTCAGCCTTCGGGTTCCTGCGAAACAGGTGCTCGGCGATCGCCAAGCCCAGCACCTTGTCGCCCAGGAACGCCAGCCGCCCGTACGAATCCACCCGCTCGGGGACCCAGGAGGAGTGCGTGACGGCGCGCGTGCGCAGCTCCGCCGGGAGGGCATCGATCATCTCCCGCAGGCTCACGGATCCGAGCGGCTCAGGCGGGTTGGCGGGCCAGGACGAACTCGACCGCGTCGGAGACCGACTCGATCCCGGCGGCCTCCTCCTCGCTCATCTTCACGCCGTAGGTGTCCTCGAGCTCCATCACCAGCTCGTAGAGGTCGAGCGAGTCGGCGTCGAGGTCCTCCCGGAAGCGCGTCCCGTCCTCAATCCGCCCAGGGTCGATCTCCAGCTCGGTGGCGAGGTGCTCGCGCACCTTCTCCAGCACCTGGTCTCGATCAAGCATCGTCATCTCGTCTCATCCCCCGTTCCTATCACGCCGCAGGCCGCCCCGGGTGGCGCCGGCCTCCTCGAGCAGCTCACCCGTGCGCTGGATAGCCCGCTGCTGGACGGCCCGGGCCGCCAGCCGCACCGCGTTCGCGATGCCGGTGGGCCCTGAGCTCCCGTGCGCGACAACGGCGACGCCGCGCAGACCCAGGAGGATGGCCCCGCCGGTGCTGTCGGGGTCCATCTCGCGCCGCAGCCCGCCCAGCGCCGGGCGCAGCAACAGGCCGCCGGCTGCGGCCATCGGGTTCGAACGGGCTGCGCCCGAGATCGCCCCACCAACCGTGAGGGCCGTCCCCTCGAGGGTCTTCAACGCGACGTTGCCGGTGAAGCCGTCGGTGACGATCACGTCCGCGGCGCCGCTCAGCAGGTCGCGGCCCTCGACGTTGCCCGTGAAGTTGATCCCGCCAGCCGCGCCGAGCGTTGCATGGGCCTCGACGATCTGGGAGGTGCCCTTGCCGGGCTCCTCGCCGACCGAGAGCAGGGCCACCCGCGGGCGCGCGACGCCCAGCACCGCCGTCGCGAATGCGGATCCGAGGTAGGCGAACTGGACCAGATCGCCGGCCCTAGCCTCCGTGTTGGCGCCTGCGTCGAGCATGACCGTGGGCGTGCCGGTGCGCCCAGGGACCGGGAGCTGCACGCTCAATGCCGGGCGGCGGACACCCTGGCTGCGGCGCAGCGCGAACAGGGCGGCCGTCATCGTGGCGCCGGTCGGGCCGGCGCTGACCAGCGCGTCGGACGGACCGCTCGCGACATCGGCGGCGGCCATCACCACCGACGCCTCCGGCCGGGCGCGAACCGCGGCGACCGGCTCGTCCGCGTTCGTGATCTTCCCCGGCGCCTCGACCAGTTCGACGCCCTCGACCGCCGCAAGCGGCCGCAGGGCTCCCGGATCACCGAACACGCGCAGGGCGATCCCGTCAGCGGCAGCGGCCCTGGCCCCCTCGACCAGAGTGGCAGCGCCCCGCTCGGCGCCGCGCCCGTCGAGCGCGACGGTGGCCTGTTCCACTTACTCCCCCGGAGGGGCGTCCGCTATGCCCTCGGTGATCTCGTGCGAGATCACCTCGCGGCCCGCGTAGGTGCCACAGGTGGGACACACGCGGTGCGGGAGCCGCGGGCTATGGCAGCGCGGGCAGGCGCTCAGCCGTGGCTTGGCGGCACGGTGGTTGGCGCGGCGCTTGTCGCGCCGGGTGCGGGACGTTCTCTTCTTCGGGACGGCCATGAGGCGCGGAATGGTAGCTGGGCCAATCAGATGAGGATCAGCTGCGAATGGCTCTGCCAGCTCAGCTCACAGGCTCAAGCTAATCGAGCTTGAGTTCGCGCAGCTTGTCCCACCGCGGGTCGGGCTCGCTCGGGTGGTCGTGGGCGCCGGCCTCGGCGCCGTTCCGAGATTCGCCGCAAACCGGGCACAGGCCCGCGCAGTCGTCCCGGCAGACCAGCTGGGCAGGGAGCGCCAGCGCCAGTGCGTCGTGCGCCCAGTCCCTGACACGGATCTCCTCCTCGGCCACATAGGGGCTCACCAGCTCCTCGCCTGCGCCGGGCTGGTCGACCTCCCGTGCCTCGACCTCCACCTCGACCGTGGCCTCGTCGAGACAGCGCATGCACGGGCCTGTCAGGCGGCCGGTGAACCGCAGGAGAAACGCGTAGCCGCTTGCCATGCGGGAAACGTCGAGCCGCAGCGGCTCGCCGGCGTCCACGGCGTAGCTCTGTTCGGCGTAGGTCAATGAGTCCTCGCCGAGGGGAACCTCGATGCGCCGACCCTCGCCGGGGCGGAGCTGGAGCGCCGCGACGTCAATCGTGTTAGATGCCCCCATGAGCTGCAACCGAGGGTACCGCGGGCGATGAGACCCCCGGACGACGCCGGGGCCCCTTCGCAGCCCGGTGGTTCACCCTGGCGCCCGAGGACCTACCTCGAGAGGGCGCGCTCCCAGGTCCCGCGCTACGACGAGCTTCAGGACGAGGTCGTCGCGGCGATCCCCTTCGCACCTCACCGGGTGCTCGAGCTTGGGATCGGCACGGGCGAGACCACCCGCAGGCTGCTCGCCTCGTATCCCGACGCGAAGGTGACCGGACTGGACGGCAGCCCCGACATGGTCTTCCATGCCCGGGAGATGGGCATCGAGGTACGCCTTGCCCGGATGGAGGATCCGCTTCCTGACGGACCGTGGGATCTGGTGGTCTCGGTCCTCTCGGTTCACCATCTCGACGACGCGGCCAAGCGCGACCTGTTTCGCCGCGTGCGCGACCAATCGCGCGCGCTGGTCCTCGGTGACGTCGTCGCGAGCGAGGAGCGCATCTCCACGATCGCCCACGAGGCAACCACCCCCGCGGACGCC
Source organism: uncultured Solirubrobacterales bacterium (assembly GCA_963807385.1). Taxonomy (GTDB): domain Bacteria; phylum Actinomycetota; class Thermoleophilia; order Solirubrobacterales; family 70-9; genus JBDTSW01. The sequence continues at coordinate 342,180 of CAWEBQ010000002.1, read as the reverse complement.
GGCGACCAGGCCGGGTGGTGCGGCGGGGAGGTCGTCTGGAACGCGGACGACCTGGCGGTGATCCGGGCCGTCTACGACTGATCGCGCGTGGCGTCAGCCCGCGTAGCCGGGGCGAGCGACGTCGAGCTTGCGCCGCACGTGGGCGCGCAGCCCCTCGATGACGGCCCCGAGCTCACCGTCGAGCTCCCCCGCCCGGATCCCGCGCGCCAGCGTCGCCGCCGATTCCCGCGCGCCGTCCTCCGGCACGGGGTCGCCCGGCGGCGGCTCGTACCCCGGCGCGAGGCCCTCGAACAGCTCGATGTCGGCCAGCGTGGGCTCTAGGCCCGCTCGAAGCTCCCTCGCGATCACCGCGCAGACGTTGGCGGCGACCAGGACCTGGAACCGGCGCTCGCGAGGGACCCATTCGCGAACCTCGGCGAACAGCAACTCGGAGAGGGCGTCCAGTAGCTCGGGAGCGGTGGGGCGGTCCTGCACCTAGCCCGCCTCCTCCGCCAGCAGCGCCAGCAGATCCCATTCGGGCTCGCAGATCCGGCGCCCGAGCGAGGCCAGCTCCGCGCTCCGGCGCCGGCCCGAGAGGTGGTCGGCAGCCTGCCGCGCGCAGATCACCGCCCACTTGACGTTCCCCATCGCCTCCCACCAGCGCAGGCGGGCGGCGTCGGGAGGTAGGCCGCCGGCTTCCTCGTAGGCGTCAAGGAACGCTGCCAGCCGCCCCATTCCGGCGACGGGCAGTTCGTCGTTGCCGAACCGCCAGGAGCGGATCGTGAGCCAGCCGATGTCCTCGGCGGGATCGCCGATGTGCGCCAGCTCCCAGTCGATTACCGCCGCCAGCCCGTCGGCGTCGGCGATGAAGTTCCCGAGGCGGAAGTCGCCGTGGACGAGCGCCGGCCGCGGCGGCGGAGGAGGTGGATGCAGCCGCAGCCACCGCAGCCCGGCCTCTACACCCGGAAGCGGCTCGCCAACCGCGTCGAGCTCCGACTCCCACAGCTCGCAGGCGACCAGCGCGGGGTCACCATCGGGCGTGGGTACGCCTTCGAGCCCACCCGGGTCGATCCCGTGGATCCGGGCGAGCGCCTCCGCAAGCTGGCCCGGGATACGTTCGCGGGCGGCGGCGAACTCGTCGCGGCGAAGCAGCCTCGGCGCGACCGACGTCCCCCCGACATGGTCCATGAGGAAGCCGGCCGTGCCAAACCGGCCCCCTTCGGCCTCGAAGGCGAGCGTTCCCGGCACGGGAACCCCCGCTGCCGCCGCGAGCCGCAGGAGGCCGAACTCGACCTCGAGCGGCGTGAACGACGACGCCTCGGGTGGGTCGCGGCGCAGGACCCAGCGGCCCGCCGCGCCCTCGACCAGGAATGTCTCCCGCGAGGCGCCGCCGGGAAGCGAGATCAGTTCGAGGCCGCCGGGGTCCTTTCCGGCCGCCTGCGCGATGGCCTCCTGGATAGCTTCGGGCGTGGGCGCGCGAGACACCCCGCCACCCTATTGCGAGGACAGCCGCCCACAGAGCGTCCGGCCAAGGCGCTCCAGGTCGTCGAGGGGATGGCGCCCGAGCATCTTGGGCCCTCCGATCAGCGCCCCGCGATCGCCGCGCAGCTCGAGGATCAGATATCGGAGCCGGGCCTCCGGCCAGATCGAGTCGAACAGCGTGAGCAGAGCCTGCCGCAGCCCTGGATCGGCGGCGAGCAGGGCTTCAGCCGAGGCCGGGTCGCGGCTCATCAGGGTCCATCGGCGCGTCAGCGCCGCATCGTCGCTGCGGACCTCGTCGAGTCCGATCCCGGCGAACCATCGGGTGAAGGACCCAACGCCCTCTGCGGGCACAGGGAGGCCCACCAGGGGTGCCGTCGTCGGCCTGGGCAGCACGAATACCACCCCGCTGCCGACGTGACGGGCTGCGCCAGCACGCTCCCCGAACCGGCGCGAGGCGAGCGTGAACGCGGCTGCGACCGGATCGGGCGCGGGATTCCTCGCCAGCGAGTCGACCGTCACTCCGCGCTGGGCCCCGAGCTCCGACAGCCAGTCCCACTCGGTCGGCGCGAGTGCATCATCCGCCGATGCAAACTCCCAGTTCCGATTCTCCACTCGCTCGCGCAGCCATGCGCCGACCCCCCGTGCCTCGCGAAGCCCCAGCCCGACCACCACGCCGAAAACGGCCAAGAACCCGACGATGGCGAGAAGGGCCCCCGTGCCCATCTACTCGCAGGGCCGCAGGTAGCCGCCGGAGATGTGCTGAACGTGGCCCTTCGCAACCCCGAACAGAAGCGAAGAGCGCGGCCCCCCGCCCACGACCCAGTTGCCAGCAGCCGGCGTCGCGGGCGCGCCCAGGTCGAGCGGCGCCAGCTCCTCCTGCCATCGGCGTTTCACGCTCGTCAGCGGGTCGCCGACGCGGTCCCCGCGCCCGGTCTCGAAGGCTGGGCTCTGAGCTCGATAGGAGGCGAGGGCGTCGGCACGATCGAGGTTGATCATGAGATGACCGCCCTCCAGCGGGTAGCGCAGCTGCAGGTAGCGGGCGGCGTCCGGGGCGAGCTCGCACCCGCTGACCTGGGTGGCTTCCTCCGGCTCGCCGAACGCCTGCTCGATGTCCGCCCGCGAGTCGCCTTGCCTCACCGGCCCGATGCCGTCCGCGCGAAGGACCCCGTGCGGCTTCGCGGTCGCCGCCGACCCGCCACCGGCCGTTTCGTCCGAGCCGCCGCAACCTCCGGCTGCGAGCAGGCCCATCGCGAGCAGCGTGACCGCCGGAGCTCCTCGTTGCTGGGGACGCGCGATCAAGACGGCGACCTAGCCGACGACGTTCGACCGGAGGCAGCGCGCCAGCGTCATCCGACTGGCTCCTCGGAGAGCAGCCTCCACCGGGGATCGCTCGCCGCCGCGCCCGTCGGGACCCAGCCGCAGTACCAGAGCCATGAGCGGTACGGGTTTCCCAGGGCAAGCGCTGTCGTAAGCGCCAGCGAGCCGACCTCCCCTGGCTGATCGCACCGCGCTGAGGGGGGCGGCTCGGCACCGGGGCTGTTGGCGTAGGTGTGGTTCGGCAATCTCAGGGTGCCCTCGTCGACGTCGGCGCCCTTCAGCGAGTCGTCCACGATGTCGGCCCCGCCGAGGCCGAAGACATCGTCGGCGTTAACCGTGTTGTCCTCGATGTCGCTGCCGGTGAGGGACTGGTTCGCCACGTCGTGGCGAGTGACGCTGCCGTCCGCGAGGTCGCCCCCCGGTCCGCCGATCACCGCGTCGGCGTCGAGATCCTCGGCGCCGATCGTCCCGTCGGCGATCCGCCCCCCCGGGCCACCCTGCACGGATCCCGGCGCGAGATCCACCGACTTGACCTGGCCGTCCAAGATGTGGCGCGACTTCACCGAGTTGCTCTCCAGCGCGAGCGCCGTTCCCCCCAGGGCCACGTAGAGGGCCATCAGGCCGAGCACGTTACCTCGCAGGTAGCGGCGGATACGGGCTGAAGGCGACACGATCAGGGCGCGACGGCGAGCGCGTACTCCGAGCTGCCGAAGAAGCTCGGCGAGAGCTGCGACGCGGTCACGCGGAAGCCCTCGGGGATACGGTCGAAATCAAGCTCCCACTCGCCGGCGACGTTGGCCGTGGTCGAGCCCAGAAAGCCGTCCAGGCGTGACGGCGAGGCTCCCGCCGGGCCGCGGGTGCGGAACACGTGCAGCTTTGCACCGGGCTCCCCGGTTCCCGCGGCCCGGCCGCGGCGGACGGTAGTGATCGTCGGGGCGTCGATGCCCCCGTTGACGGCGCCCGAGTTCCCGAACCCGAGATCGCCGTCGTAGATGTCGAAGAAGAGCCCGCTGTTCCCACGACCGCTGTTTCGCAGGATCCGCGTGCCGATGCCGCCAACGGCGAGGATCGGATCAAACGTGTTCGAGATCTCGTTCTCAGCGTTTGTTGAGTTGCCCCCGATGGTGTTGTTGGCGCTCTCCTCATCTCCCGCGAAGCCGATCTGGATCCCGGGGCCCGAGTCGATGGGGTGAGCCCGACCGGTTCCGTCCACACCGATCAGATTGCCCCGTACCGAGTTCAGGTCCCCCTTCAGGAGGATTCCCCTCTCCACGTTGCCGATGACGTTCCCCGCGCGCGGGCTCCCGATCACGTTCAGGTCTCCGTCCAGGAAGATGGCATCGCCTCCCTGCGGAAGTGCCGAACCGTCGCGTGCCACGTTGAAGCGGTTGCCGAGGACGGTTCCTTCATCCGCCAAGGCGCGCAGTCCGGCGGCGCCGAGCTCCGAGCTGACGGCGATGTGGTTGCCGCGGACCTCCCAGGGCCCCTCCGTGTCTTCGACCTTGATGCCGTGCGCTACCGGGGGGTCAAGCTCGTTGCGCCCCCTGTGGTCCAAGCCGATGTAGTTGCCGACGACGCTCGCATCGGTCGCCGCGGAGACGTCCACACCCGTGCCACCGCCGGTGATGACGTTTCGCTTCCGGGCGCCGAACCCGCCGACGGTGTTGGCCGTGCCGCGCAGGTGCACCGAAGCGAACGGCCTGTCGCTGTCCAGGTCCGCGCCCCAGACACTCAAACCAACGTAGTTGCCGAGCATCCTTCCGCGCTCTCCAAGCAACGCCACTCCGCGGGCCGCGATCGCGTTGCAGCCGCCGTCACAGCGACGTGAGCGGGCGGCCCGGCGGGAGAGCGATCCGCCGACCCTGACGCCGCTCGCCTGGTCGGCGTCCACCGAGTTGTGTTCGACGGTGAGACTGCCCAGCGGCATTTCGCTGCTGTCGGGGACCGGGGTCGAACCGTCGGGCATGAGGCCGATGTAGTTGCCGAGGACGCGAGCCCGATCAGCGCCGGAGAGCGTCAGATGGCCGGCGATGACGTTGCGGTCGGAGCGGTCGCGCCCCCCGATTACCGCGTCATCGGCCTCGATTCTCAGATTGGCGCCGGAGACGGTGCCGAAGGGATCGAGCCCCACCCAGACGTTCGCCATCTCGAACCCCCGCGGGGCGAGGGCTACGAAGACGGTCTCAGGTGCCCCGTAGAGAGCAAGGTTGGCCAGACGGTTATTGTTTCGGAGGAGGGCCACGTTCGGGACACCGAGCGGGGGGCCTTCCCAGAGATCGATGCCCGTGCAGGGCTTCGGGTTGCGAGTGGAGCCGCAGTTCCCGCCGTTAATGTCGATCGGGGTGTTCATGATCAGGTCGCTCGAAAGAGCCAGCGTCGAGCGCTGTCCCGCCCGGCCCGCCGCAAACCGGATGCGGTCCCTGGTCCTCGGGCTCGCGCTCGCCTCCTCCGCGGCCGCTCGGAACGTGCACGATGCACCTCCTGTCCGCCGGCAATCGCCGTCTCCTGGCGCGCTGTCGCCAACGTCCGCGACGTCGTTCACGACGAACGTCGCCGACAAGGCGCCCGCAGGCCCGGCTCCGGAGGCGATCGTGACAGCGAGCGCTGCGGCCGTAGCGGCGCCAACGACGCGCTGCCGGGCGGGCAATCGAGCTCGCAGGGGGGGTGCCGTCAGCGATACCCCATCGTCGCGCTGAGCCCCTCGCTCGCGACCAGTCTCCTCGCACCCCCCACCCTTCGCGGCGGGCAGGCTCCCGCGCTCGTCGGCCCGCTCGAGCAGCATCCGCGGCTCACCCTCCATCGCCGTTCATATTACCCCGTCCCAGCCCGAGGAGCAACGTCTCCGGTGATCCTGATCGCGGCGCCCGAGGCAGCTCGGGACGGTGTCCGTCGGAGCCCGCGGCGCCACCCGCTGTGGCCGTGGGGACAACTCCTTAGGGGCTTCGTCTAGCCGACTTCGAGGGGCTCGTCGTCGCGGCCGGCCAGGCGGTCGCGGCCGCGCTGGACGGCGGCGAGGAACTTCTGCAGGTTGACCTCGAGCGTCGAGAGGATCTCGTCGGCGTAGTCCTCGGCGCCCAGGCGGATCTGGCGCTCGGTCTCTCGCGCGTCCTCGATGATCTCCTCGGCGGCGCGCTCGGCCTGCTTGTAGACCTCCTCGTCGGAGATCAGGCGAGACTGCTGATCGCGGGCCTCCTTGACCACGCGCTCGGCTTCGCGCTTCGCCTCGGCGAGCATCTCCTGGCGCTCCTTGACGATCCACCGTGCCTGCTTGATCTCCTCCGGGATCGTCGCGCGCATCTGGTCGAGGAGGTCGTAAATTTCCTCACGGTCGACACGCACCTGATCGGTCAGAGGGACCGGGCGGGCGTTGTGGATGAGATCGTCGAGCTTGTCGATTAGGACGAGGACGTCCATATTCAGGCTGGAAGCTTACGGGTTAGCGGGGAGTTCACGGGCGCAGGGCCGTGTTTCGGCGCCCCGCTGCAAGCTCCTGCCCAACCGAGGCCGGCCCTACCGCTTGGCACGCTCAGACAGCGCGCCCGCGACGACCCCAGGCACGAGGTCGGAGACGTCCCCCCCGAAGGTGGCCATCTCCTTGACCCCCGTCGATGACAGGAAGCTGTAGTCGGGCGACGCGATCACGTACACGGACTCGATCTCCGGCGCGAGCTTGCGGTTGAGCTGGTTCATCTCGAACTCGTACTCGAAGTCCGAGATCGCGCGCAGGCCCTTGACGATGGCCGTGGCCTGCTGCTCGCGGGCGAAGTCGACGACGAGGTTGGTGAAGATCTCGACGCGGGCGTTGGGGATCTCGCGCAGCGCCTCCTCGAGGAATGCCTTGCGCTCTTCCGGCGTGAACATCGCCTTCGACTTGCGGATCGCCTGGCCAACAACGCCCACGACGACGGTGTCGAAGACGTTGGCGGTGCGCCCGATGATGTCCACGTGCCCGTTGGTGACCGGGTCGTAGCTGCCGGGACAGACGGCGATCCGCTCAGCCATCGGTGCCCCCGTAGAGGGCGACGTTCGTGTCGCCGTAGCTGCGATCCGTGAGGAGCGGAAGCGCCAGGCGCAGCGGGTTGCGCTCGGACGACTCGACCACGACCACGCCCCCGGGGATGAGCCGGCCGGGGAGGAGGGTGTTGAGCGGAGCCTGCAAGCGGTCGGCGAGTGTATAGGGGGGGTCGCAGAAGATCAGGGAGAACCGGCCCCGCTCGCGGCCGAGGAACGCCTCCGCGTCGGAGGTGACGATCCGGCAGCGCTCCCCCAGCCCGAGGCCCTCCACGTTGCGCCTCGCGGGCCCGGGATCGTCGTCCACGAGCGTCGCTGCGCGCGCCCCGCGGGAGACGGCCTCGATCGCCAGCGCCCCCGTGCCGGCGAACAGGTCGAGCACCGCGGCCCCGGCGACCCGCTCGCCGAGGATCGAGAAGATCGCCTCGCGGACCCGATCGGATGTGGGTCGCACCCCCTTGCCCCGAGGCGGCGATGCCAGGCGGCGGCCCTTGAGCTCCCCGGCGACGACCCTCACGCGGCGATCGATTCGGCGCGCTCGTCGCCGAATCGCATTCGGACGGCGTCGATCAGCGGGTCCAGCTCCGGGCACTCGAGGGCGCCGTACCGCTCGAGAAAGCCGATGACCTCCGCCCGAGCCTGGCCGAGCAGCTCATAGTCGTCGGGCAGAACCGCCGCCTTGAACGCCGGCAGCCCTGACTGGCGTGTTCCCAGGATCTCGCCCTCGCCACGCAGGAGCAGGTCGACCTCGGCGAGCTCGAAGCCGTCGCGATCGGAGGCGATGGCGTCCATGCGCTTGCGCGCCAGCTCCGACGTGGCGTCGGCGAACAGGATGCACTGCGACTCATGTTCGCCGCGCCCCACCCTCCCCCGCAGCTGGTGGAGCTGGGAGAGCCCGAAGCGCTCGGCGCCCTCGACCAGCATCACCGTGGCGTTCGCGACGTCGATGCCGACCTCGATCACGCTCGTCGCGACCAGCACCTCGGCCGAGCCCGAGGCGAACGCCTGCATCGCGGCCGCCTTGGCGGCGGTCGGCATCTGGCCGTGGAGCAACTCGACGTCGAAGTCGGCGAACTCGCCCGCGCGCAGCCGCTCGAACTCCTCGGAGGCCGCCTTCGCCTCCAGCTTCTGCGAGCCGTCGACGAGTGGGCAGACGACGTATGCCTGGCGGCCCTCCCGCAGGCGCTCGCGGATGAACTCGTACGCGCCCGCCCGCCGCTCCTCGCCCACCACCCACGTCTTGACCGGCTTGCGGCCGGATGGCAGCTCGCGCAACGTCGTCGAGTCGAGGTCACCGTAGGCGGTCAGCGACAGCGTCCGCGGGATCGGCGTCGCGGTCATGTGCAGCACGTGCGGCGCCGCGCGATCGGGCCCCTTGGAGTCCAGGGCCGCTCGCTGGCGAACGCCGAAACGGTGCTGCTCGTCGACCACGCAAAGGCCGAGCCGGGCGAACTCCACGTCGGGCTCGATCAGGGCGTGGGTGCCGACGAGCAGGGACAGCTCTCCCGAGCCGAGCCTGGCCAGCGCCTCCCGGCGTCTCGCCGCCGGCGTGGCGCCCGTCAGCAGGGTGAACGGGATCGCCTCGGCCGCCAGGAGCTTTGCGAGGGTGGCCGCGTGCTGTTCGGCCAGCGTCTCGGTGGGGGCCATCAGGGCAGCCTGGTGGCCGGCCTCGACCGCGCGCAGCATCGCGTAGAGCGCGCAGACGGTCTTGCCGCTGCCCACCTCGCCCATCAGGAGGCGCTGCATCGGCCGCCCCGAAGCGAGATCAGCATCGATCTCCCCGAACGCCACCCGCTGGCCCTCGGTCGGCTCGAACGGGAGCGACGCGAGCCAGCGCTCGGCCAACCCGGACCCAGCGCCGATCGGGATTCCGGGCCGCTCCTCGACACGCCTGCCGCGGCGGACCGCAAGCGCACACTGGTGCAGCAGGAGTTCCTCGAACGCCAACCGGCGACGGGCCTCGTCAGCGTCCTCCCGGCGTTCCGGGAAGTGGGCGGCATGGACGGCATCGGCATGCCCGCACAGCCCCGCCCGGGCGCGAAGCTCGGCCGGCAGCGGCTCGATGGCAAGACCGGCGAGCGGGAGTGCCTGGCTGACCCACTCGCGGAGCCGCGCGGGCTTGAGGCGGTCAGACGCGGGATGGACCGGGACGATTCCGGTGGTGTGTATTCCGCCCGTCCCCCCCTTGGCGTCGGCGATCTCATATGCCTCCACCCGGAATCCGGACCGATCGTTGCGGCCATGCATCAGCACCCGGGTGCCGGGGCGCAGCTTCTCCGCCAGCCAGGCCTGGTTGAACCACACCGCCTTCATCGGGCCGGTCCCATCGGCGACGCTCGCCTCGACGATCCGGAGGCCGCGCCTCCGAGTCGGGCGAACGCGCGCCGACTTGACCGTGACCATGACCGTCGCCTCCTCGCCGATCCGCAGGTCGCCCACCTCGCGGATGGCCGTGCGATCGCGGAAGCCGTGGGGCAGGTGCCAGTGGAGGTCCCCGACCGAGTCGATGCCCATCCCCGCCGCGACCTCGGCGAGCTTCGGGCCGGCGCCGTGGAGCGCGGTCACGGGCGCTGCGAGCAGACTGGGACGGGCGCGCGAGCGCAGCGGGGCGGCCATCAACTCACCACGGCCGAGGGGCCGCGCCGTGCCGATCGCGCGCGGCCCGACCACGGCGGGCGGGGTCTCGTTGCGGGCGGCAACGCCGGTCGCGCTCATCGGATGGAGCGTACGACCGGCTGCGAACGGAACCGAATCCGTGCCCTCCCCACTACCCGAGAGCGAGGCGGCGGGTCGAGCGGGCCCTACTGGGCCGCCAACAGCCACCAGTAGGTGGGCTGGCCTCCATCCATCACCTCGAGCTCGGCGCCGTTGAGTTTGAGGTCAAGCTCAAGCGCCACCAGCGGCGCCTCGCCGCCCTCGACGACGGTCACGATCTCGGCGCCGTCGCCGAGCCGATCGAGCACGTCGCGGAGGGTGGCCGCCGGATCGCCCCATGCCACGAGCTCCTCACCGAGGAACCCGACGGCGTCGCCACGGCCGTAGCGCCCGTCCGGGTCATCTCGGTCGGCCTTAGCCACCATCCCCGTCTTGATGGCGTCGAGCTCGACCTCCATGCGGGAGACGTTCTCCGCCGCGGGAGCCTGCGGGTCATAGACCACCAGTGCGGCCAGGCCGGCCTGCTGGGCAACGCACGAGACGACGTGCACCGGACGCTCGGCGAGCCGTGCCGCCTCCTTCGCGGCCATCACGACGTTCGGCGAGTTCGGCAAGACGATGACCTCATCGCCCGGGGCCTCACGGATACCGCGGAGGATCTCCTCGATCGAGGGGTTGAGGGTCGAGCCGCCGTCGACGACCAGCGCGCCCTCCGATCCGAACAGCCTGGTCAGCCCCGCGCCGGAGGCGACGGCCACGACGCCGGTCCGAGCGCCCTCCGGCGCGTCGGGAACCGTCGCCGCCCTGGCCTGCCGCGCCGCCACCTGAGCGTGCATGTCGGTGGCCTCAAACTGGTCGATCCCGCCGTGCTCCTGGCAGATCGACAACACCGCGTCGCGATCGTCGGCATGGACGTGAACCTTGAGCATGGTGGCATCGCCAACCACCGCAACCGAATCCCCGAGCTCCTCCAGGCGGGGGACGATCCCCGCGGGATCCAGATCGCGGCCCGTGATGATGCAGCTGGTGCAGTACTGGTAGCGGGAGTCGAAGTGCGCGGCTCCCTCCAGGCTCGCCGCCTCCTGGTGCGGGATCGGTGAGGTGCCGGCCTCCGCCCCCGAGAGCCCGACGACGAGCCCGGCGAGGATCACCATCAGGCCGTACGCGCCCGCGTCCACCACCCCGGCGTCGGCGAGCACCTCCAGCTGCTCGGTCGTTCGCTCAAGCGCCGCCTGCCCGGAGCTGATCGCGACCGCCATCAGCTCGGCGAACATGGCGTCCTGAATCTCGTTGGTCGCCTCGTCCGGAAGCTCGGTCTCGTCCATCATCGCCACGTGGTCCGCAACCGCCTGGTGGACTTCGCGGATGACCGTCAGCATGGTGCCCTCCTGCGGATCCCCCACCGAGGACCACGCCGCGGCGGAGGCCGCACCCAGAGCGTCGCGGACAAGCGCCGGGCCGATCAGGTCGCCCCTGCGGGTCGAGAGAACCTCCGCGGCGCCGCGGACGATCTGAGAGAGGATCACCCCGGAGTTGCCCCGCGCTCCCATCAGGGCGGCGTGAGCGACCGTGGTGACGATGAGGTTCCGATCGACGGTGGCGAGCGAGCTCGTCCGCAGGTTCTCGAGTGCCTCCAGCACCGCCTCAATCGTGCCCGCCATGTTGTCGCCCGTGTCGCCGTCAGCCACCGGGAAGACGTTCAGATCGTTTATCTCCTGGCGGCGCTCCTCGAGGTGAGCACCCGCCACGAAGACGACTCGGTGAAAGCGATCGATTGAGGGATCGGACATGGGCGCGGGCCGATTATTGCCCGCGGCGCCTCGCTAGGCGTGCTTGGTCACGCGATTCGCCTTCAGGCAGCGCGTGCAGACGTAGACGCGACGGGGCGTGCCCGCGTCGTTGATCCGGACCTTCTGCAGGTTCGGGTTGAAGCGGCGGCGGGTCGCGACCATCGAGTGGCTTCGCGAGTTGCCGAAGGCGGGTCCCTTCCCGCATGAATGACAGACCTTGGCCATGGGACGCAGGATGGTAGCGCCGGGACCTCAGGCCAGCGCCGAGCGCAGCTCGGCCATCCGCATCACAGCCTCTGCGGCGTGGCGCCCCTGGTCACGCTTATCCCCACCGGCGCGCGCCTCGACCTGCTCGCGGTTTTCGGCGGTGATCACGCCGAACGCGCATGGAACGCCCGTTGCGAGCTGGACGTCGAGGATGCCGCGGGCCGACTCCCCGCATACGTAGTCGTAGTGCGTCGTCTCCCCCCGGATCACGACCCCCAGGCAGGCGACCCCGGCGAACCGGCCGGACTCGGCCGCCCATTTCGCGGCCAGCGGCAGCTCGAAGGCGCCGGGAACCTCGAAGGTGTGCACGGAGGCTGGACTGATCCCGCCGTCGGTGAACGCCTCAACGGCCCCGTTGACCAGCCGCTTCGCGAAGTCCTCGTAGAAGGTTGCGACGCAGATCGCGTAGTCGTCAGCCATCGGCCGGGTGCTCGTCGCCATCCCCCAGCGCCTTCTTCTCCACGTCGCGCCGGTGCTCCTCGTGCAGGAGCTCCTCGTCGAGGGGCAGCCCCTGGTGGTGGAGCGTGTGGCCCATCTTGTCCCGCTTGGCGTTCAGGTACTCCTCGTTATGCGGGTTCGGGACCGAGTGGATCGGCACCTGCTCGGCGACCGACAGCCCGTAGCCCTCGAGCCCGTGGATCTTCTTCGGGTTATTGGTGAGGATCCGGATGCTGGTGAGGCCGAGGTCAACGAGGATCTGGGCGCCGATCCCGTAGTCGCGCAGGTCCGCCGGCAGGCCGAGCTTGAGGTTGGCATCGACGGTATCCAGCCCGTCCTCCTGGAGGCGATACGCCCTGAGCTTGTTGAGCAGCCCGATGCCGCGTCCCTCCTGTGAGAGGTAGAGCAGGACCCCCTCGCCCTCCTCCTCGATCATCGCGAGCGCAGCCGAGAGCTGCTCCCCGCAGTCGCAGCGCAGCGAGTGGAAGACATCGCCCGTGAGGCACTCGGAATGGACCCGCACGAGCACGTCTGAGCGACCGGATACGTTGCCCTTGACCATCGCAACGTGGTGCTTCTCGTCGACGAGCGAGCGGTAACCGACGGCGCTGAACTCACCGAACGCGGTCGGCAGCTTCGTTGCCACGACGCGCTCGACGAGCTTCTCGTGCCGGCGGCGGTAGGCGATCAGGTCGGCGACCGTGACCATCTTCAGGTCGTGCCGCGCGCAGTAGGGCACGAGATCCGGCACCCGGGCCATCGTCCCGTCCTCGTTCATGATCTCGCAGATCACGCCGGCCGGGATCACCCCCGCGAGCCTGGCCAGGTCGACGGCCGCTTCGGTCTGGCCGGCGCGCTCGAGGACCCCGCCATCCTTCGACTTCAGGGGAAACACGTGACCGGGCTGAACGAGGTCGTCGGGGCCCGAGCCCGGGTCGACTGCGACCTGGATCGTGCGCGCGCGGTCGGCGGCGCTGATCCCCGTGGTGACGCCCTCGCGCGCCTCGACGGAGATCGTGAAGGCGGTCTGGAAGGGCGACTCGTTCTTCGCCGCCATGAGATCGAGTCCGAGTTCGTCGCAGCGGTCCGGGGTGAGCGCGAGACAGATCAGGCCCCGGCCCTCCTTGGCCATGAAGTTGATGGCCTCCGGAGTAGCGAACTGGGCCGCCATCGTGAGGTCGCCCTCGTTCTCGCGGGTCTCGTCGTCGCAGACGACGACCATCCTGCCGCGGCGTATGTCGTCGATGGCCTCCTCGATCGAGGCGAAGCGCGTGCCGGTTGTCTCTGCCTGTTTGCTCATCGGATCTCCTTCTTGAAGCTTGACACCAGCCGCTCGACGTAGCGGGCCATCTGGTCCATCTCAACGTTCAGCCTTCCCCCGTCGGCCACCAGCCCGAGTGTCGTGCGATCCAGCGTCTCCGGGATCAGGGATACCTCCACGCCGTCGTTCGTGAGGGCCGCAACGGTGAGGCTCACCCCTTCCAGCGCGATCGAGCCATGCTCGATGGCGTACCGGTGCAGCTCCGGGGGGAGGCTCACCCGCATGCGGCGGGCGACCCCGTCGCCCGCGACCGAGGAGATCTCTCCCACGCCGTCGACGTGCCCCTGCACGAGGTGTCCGCCGAGCGGGTCGCCAGCGCGGAGGGCGGGCTCGAGGTTCACGCGCGAGCCGGCCTCGAGGCCGCCGAGCGTGGTCAGGGAGAGGGTCTGGTTCATGACGTCGGCCGCGAACGAGCGCTCGTCGCGCTCGGCCACGGTGAGGCAGGCGCCCGCGACCGCCACCGAGTCGCCCGTATCGAGGCCCGCCGCGAGGCCGGCCGCCACGCGTATGCGGCCGCCGGCATCGGAGAGCTCGATCACCTCGACCTCGCCGACCTCCCTGATCAGACCGGTGAACATGTCACCACTCCTGCAGCCTGGCCCGGATCAGCAGGTCGGCGCCGGAGCGCTCATAGGTCGTCTCCAGGGGACGGACGAGATCCTCGGCGCCGCCCGCGTACAGCGGCCGGCCGCCTCCGAGCAGCACCGGCGCCATGAAGAGGCGCAACTCGTCGATCTCGGCCGCGGTCAGGAACGCTGCGGCGAGGCCTGCGCCGCCCTCGAGCAGCACCGAGTTCACGTCGCGGCTCCCCAGCTCCGCGAGCGCGTCCGCGGTCGAGTCGACGGCTTGCACCTCGACGCCGGCGCGGCCGAGGGCCCGGACGCGCTCGGCCGGCGCATCGTGCCCGGTGAGCACGAGGACCGGGCCCTCGCCCGCCGTGCGCGCCAGCCGGGAGTCCGGCGGAAGCCTGGCCCCCCGGTCGAACACGACGCGGAGCGGCTGCCGCGCGGCGTCCACGTCGCGCGCCGTGAGCAGTGGATTGTCCGCCAGCGCGGTTCCGATTCCGATCGCGATCGCGCCCATCTCGGCGCGCCAGCGATGTACCAGCTCGCGGCTCTCCGGCCCCGAGATCCAGCGCGGGCCCGCGGACGATGCCGTCACCCCGTCGAGGCTGACGGCGGCCTTGTGGACGACCAGCGGCTTCGCCGTGCGCGCATGCTTGCGGAAGGCCTGATCGAGGAGGCGTGCCGCGGTGGCGTCGGCCCCCTCCGCGAAGGAGACCTCGATGCCCGCGTCGCGCAGGATCTGCGGCCCGCGACCGGAGGCCTTCTCGGTCGGATCGTCGGCGCCGATCACCACCCGGGAGATTCCCGCGGCGACGATGGCGTCCGCGCACGGGGGCTGTCGCCCTTGATGGGCGCAGGGTTCGAGCGTGACGACCATCGTCGCCCCACAGGCCTGGTTGCCCCGCGCGGCGCAGTCGGCGAGCGCCGCGACCTCCGCGTGCGGGCCGCCCAGCTCCGCGTGCCAGCCCTCGCCGATCACCTCGCCGGCCCTCTCCACGACGGCGCCGACGAGGGGGTTGGGAGCGACCGCGCCGCGCCCGCGCTGCGCCAGCTCGACCGCGCGCGACAGGTGGGATACGGCGGTATCGGCGGCGGTTTCGGGACGGGGAGACACCGGGATGCCCTCCTCAGGAGGCCACTGATTGACTAGTCAGTCAATGGTACTACCCGGCGCCCGGCCGGGCAAGTCAATCGGCGGCGACCGCGGCCGCGATCGCCTCGTAGGCCGCGGCCGGATCGTCCTTCCCGAAGACCGCCGAGCCGGCCACGAAGAGGCTCGCCCCGGCGTCCGCCACCGAGCCGATGGTGGTCGTGTCCACGCCGCCATCGACCTCGACGAGCACGTCCTCGGGCACCAGCGCTCGCATCCGCTCGACCTTGGCCGGCGAGGCCGGGATGAAGGCCTGTCCGCCCCAGCCCGGATTCACGGTCATGCAGAGCAGCAGGTCGGCGGCGTCACCGAGCCCCGCTACCGCCTCGGCCGGGGTACCCGGATTGAGCGCCAGCCCAGCCAGGCAGCCGGCCTCGCGGATCGCGGCGAGGGTGCGATGCGCGTGCGGGTCGGCCTCCTGGTGGATCGTGATGCAGTCGGCCCCCGCCTTCGCGAACTCGGCGACCTGGTCGGCAGGGCGCTCGATCATCAGGTGGACGTCGAGCGCGCCTCCGGCGTCATGCACCTGATCGGCGATCGCCGAAGCCACTAGGGGACCGATCGTGATCGGCGGGACGAACCTGCCGTCCATCACGTCCACGTGGATCAGCCTCGCCCCCGCGGCCATCACATCTGCCACCTGCTCGCCCAGGCGCGCGAAGTCGGCGGAGAGGATCGAAGGCGCGACCCGTCGGCCCGCGAACGCGTCGCGAGGCGAGGGGTCTCCAGCTGCTCGCAGGGCTTCCATCACACCGGCACCAACATCGACTCGCCGCAATGCTGGCAGAGCAGGTCCTCGTCGGCGCTCATTCGCACGATCGTCTGGTGCTCGCCGCAGTTGCGGCACTGCGATACGAGCTCGTAGCGACTGAGGCAGAACACGCAGCGGTAACGGCCGGGGAGCTGCGTCGGGCGCAGCCAGGGCTCACCGCAGCCCGGGCAGCCGGGCCGCGGGAGGGTCTGCTTCGGGCCGGCCATCACGAGCCGCCGGCCGACGCCTTGCGCATCCGGGCGATGAAGAACCCGTCGGTCTTGTCGCGGTCGGGCCGGATCTGCAGAAACCGAGAATCGTGCCGCGACGCCAGGCCCGGATGCTGCGCCCCCAGATCGTCGGCGCGCAGGTCAGGGCGGCCGGCGAGGACGGCCGTCACGAGGTCCTCGTTCTCCGCGCGGGAGATGGTGCAGGTCGAGTAGACGAGCGTGCCCCCGGGCCGCAGCGCGGCGGCGCCACGCGAGAGGATGGCGTGCTGGAGGCCGGCCAGGCGCTCGGCCTGATCCGCGGCCTTTCGCCAGCGTGCGTCGGGGCGGGAGGCGAGCGCCCCCAGATCGGTGCACGGGGGATCCACGAGGACGCGATCGTAGCCCTCGCCGAGGTCGGCCTCCGCGGCGTCCGCGACCTCGGGACGAAGCGACCGGGTGCCCAGGCGGACCGCGAGCTCGGAGATCTGCGAGCACCGCCCCTCATCCAGCTCCAACGCACGCACCGCGCCGCGATCCCCGACCCGTGCGGCGATAGCCGTGGCCTTGATCCCGGGCCCCGCACACAGGTCCAGCACGCGCTCGCCGGGCCGCGGGTCCAGCAGCGCCACGACCGCCTGGGAGGAGCGGGCCTGCGCGACCAGCGTGCCGTCAGCGAGCATTCGCTCGAGCACCGCGCCCCACGGCCCGCTGACGACCAGCGAATCGGGCAGGCCGAGCAGAGGGTCGGCAGCCTCGGGAGGCTCGGCGGCCACCCCCGCGTCACGGAGCGCTGCCAGCGCTTCCTCGCGCCCCGCGCGCGGGGCGTTGACCCGCAACGCGGTCTCCGCGGGCCCATTCATCGCCTTCATCAGCGCGCGGGCGCCGTCCGCCCCGGTCTCGCTGAAGAGCCGTTCTGCCATCCAGACGGGGTAGGAATGGGCGAGCGCCGCGCTCTCGGGCATCTCGTCGTCCAGCCCGGCCAGCAGGCCCTCGCGCTCGCGGGCGGCGCGCCGCAGAACGGCGTTGACCAGCCCCGAGGCGGCGCGCCTGCGGCGGCCGGGCGCCGCCCCCTTCGCCAGTTCCACCGCTTCGCCGACGGCGGCGTACTCTGAGCCCTCGCCCTCCCACAGCAGCTCGTAGAGACCCAGTCGCAGCGCGGCCCGCACCGGGGGGTCGAGCCGGGTGATGGAGCGCGAGGCGAGCGCCTCGGCGAAGTGGTCGCTGGTCCCGCGGCGCCTGACGGCTCCGAACGCGAGCCGTTGGGCGAAGGCTCGGTCGCGGCCCTCGAGCCCGTGCCGCTCGGCCGCCGATCGCAGCGCCCGGTCGGCCCATGCTCCGTGCTCGAACGTGCGGCGCAGGACCTCGAACGCGGCGCGGCGGGCCGGCGTCGCGGCCATCGCCCTACTCGGCCGCCAGCTCGGGCACGCCATGGCCCCGGAGGTAGGCGTCCGCCGGCATCGCACGCCCGCCGGGGGGCTGCACCAGAGTCAGCTTTAGATCGCCAGCGGCCGTGCCGAGGCAAAGCCGGCCCTCGACGGCCGCGAGCGTGCCCCGGGCGGTCCGCCCCGGTTCGGCGGCGGCGCCGCGCACCCCAAGGCGCTCGTCGCCGGAGAGCTCGAGGTACGCGCCGATGTGCGGGGTCAGGGCGCGGACGGCGCGCGCAAGCTCGACCGCCGTCCGCGAGGGGTCGAGCCGGCGGTCCTCCGCGCCGATCTTCTCCGCGTAGGTGACGAGCGCCTCGTCCTGTTCGGCGAGCTCCAGCTCACCCGCCGCGTAGCGGTCCAGCGCGCGCACCATGAGATCGCCGCCGAGCTCGGCGAGGCGCGTCTCCAGGCTCGCGTGGTCATCGCCGTCCTCGATAGCGATCTCCGCCTGGATTGCCACGGGGCCCGAGTCCAGGCCCTCGCCCAGGCGCATGATCGAGACGCCCGTGCTGGCATCGCCCGCCATCATGGCCCGCTCGATGGGCGCCGCACCCCGCCACCGGGGGAGGAGCGACGGGTGGACGTTCAGCATCTCGGGCGCGGACAGGAGGGGCTCGCGGATGATCTGGCCGAACGCGCAGACCACGCCCACATCGGGCGCCGCGGCGGCGATCCGCTCGACGACGCCGGACTCGTTCACGTCCGCGGCCTGCACCAGCTCCAGCTCCAGTTCGGTGGCGGCCACAGCCGCGGGCGGCGCGGAGAGCTTCCTCCCCCGGCCACGGCGCCGGTCGGGCGGAGTGACCACGAGCGCCGGCCTGTGCGCGGACCCGGCCAGCGCCCGCACCACGGTGGCGGCGAACGCGGAGGTCCCGAGGAAGACCGGGCGCAACGGGCTAGTCCGCCGGCTCGGCTTCGTCCGCCGGGACGGGAGGTGCATACGACCCGCCCTCGCGGAGGGCGCGCAGGGCGCCCTTGCGCTGCTCGCGCTCGGCCCTGTCCAGGATGAGGATGCCGTCGAGGTGATCGATCTCGTGCTGGAGGACGCGTGCCTCGAGACCGGCGGCCTCCACGGTGAGCGCCTCGCCGTCAACGTCGATGCCGCTTACGCGGGCGTAGACCGGACGCTCCACGTCCACCGCGACGCGGGGAAGGCTCAGGCACCCCTCCTCCGCGGTCCCCTTCTCCTCGGAGACCCACTCGAGTTGCGGGTTTACCACTGCAGTCGGGGTGGCGTCCGCGCCCGCCTGGAAGACGAGCAGCCTGCGCATCACCCCCAGCTGGGTGGCGGCCAGCCCCACCCCGAGGGCGTCGCGCATGATCGCCACCATGCGCTCGGCCTCCTGCGCGAGCTCCTTGCCGAAGTCGGTGACCTCGGAGGCACGGGACTTCAGGACCGGGTCGCCGAAGGTGCGGACCTGCGCGAGCGCCTCCGCGCGGCGGCGGCGCTCCTCCTCACTGAGCTCGGGTTCGGGGCGCTCGTCCTCGGGCGCCTCCGGCTCGTCGATGGGGACCGTCTCAGCCACGGGAACGAGTCTAGGCGAGGCCCCTGAGCCGTTGAGTCCGGACCGTCAGCGGCTCCTCTAGCTGGGATCGGGGTCGACGCTGAGCGCGACCCCGCGGCCTCGCAGATCCCTCGCAGATCCCTCGACCGCGTCGCGGACCGCGGCTATCGCCGGCGCGCGGTCGGGCGCCTTCACCAGCAGCTGGCGCCGATGCCTGCCGCGCCGCCGGAACATCGGCGCCGGCCCCAGCAGACGAGCGCCCGCCGGCAGTAGCGGCGCGAGCCGCCCGTGCATCAACGCGGCGCCACCGTGGGCCACGGCCTCCTCGGGTGCGGTCAGCTCGACCCGTACGAGGTGGGCGAACGGTGGGTACATCAGCGCGCGACGGCGCTCGAGCTCGCCCGTAAGGAAGCCCGTAGCGTCATGCCGCGCCGCGTGACGAAGGGCGTCAGCCTCGGGGGCGAGCGTCTGGACCAGGACCCCGCCGCCGCCCTCCCCGCGCCCGCTCCGCCCGGCCAGCTGGGTGACGAGCGCGAACGTGCGCTCCTCCGCGCGAAAGTCGGGGAAGCGCAGGGTCGCGTCCGCGTCGAGGACGACGCCGAGCGTCACGTCGGGGAAGTCGTGGCCCTTCGCGACCATCTGCGTCCCGAGCAGGACCCCTCCGCTCGCGCCCTCGAAACGGGAGAGGATCTCCGCGTGGGCGCCGGCCCCGGCGGTCGAGTCGGAGTCGAGCCTGAACACCGGAAAGGGGGCGACGAGGTCCGAGACGACGCGCTCGGCGCGCTCGGTCCCGGCCCCGTGCTCGGCGAGGGTGACCGAGCCACACTCCTCGCACGCGGCGGGCACCGCCTCGCGATGGCCGCAGTGGTGACAGCGGAGCTCCGAGGAGTGGACGACCAGGGAGACATCGCATTCCGGGCAGCCGAACGCCCGCCCGCAGGAGCGGCAGTCCAGAAACGGCGCCCAGCCCCGCCGGTTGACCAGAACGATCGCCTTGCCGCCCGCCTCCGCAACGCTGCGGAGCGCATCGCGCGTTCGCGGGTGGAGTGGACCGGCCGAGCCCGGCTGGTCGCGCATGTCGAGGAGCTCGACGCCGGGGAGGTCTCGGCCGTCCGCTCGCCGGGACAACGTGAGGCGCCGCAGCGTGCGCCAGCTCTCGGGCCGCGGAGTCGCGGTCCCCGCGACGAATACGGCCCCGGCCTCGGCCGCACGGTGGGCGGCGACGTCTCGGGCGTCATACCGGGGGTCGCCCTCCTGCTTGTAGGAGGACTCGTGCTCCTCGTCGACGATCACGAGGCCCAGGGCGTCGATCGGCGCGAAGATCGCCGAGCGTGGCCCGACTGCGACGCGGGCCTCACCGGAGCGAAGCCTCGACCACTCGTCGCGGCGCTGGCCGGCGCTAAGCCGCGAGTGGAGCAATGCCACCTGCTCGCCCAGGCGGGCCCGGAACCGGGCCAGCGTCTGCGGGGTGAGCGCGATCTCGGGCACGAGCGCGATGACCCCT
The DNA here is from genome assembly GCA_963807385.1 of uncultured Solirubrobacterales bacterium. Lineage (GTDB taxonomy): Bacteria > Actinomycetota > Thermoleophilia > Solirubrobacterales > 70-9 > JBDTSW01. The sequence goes on along the minus strand of CAWEBQ010000002.1, from coordinate 321,811 downwards.
CGGCCTCGCTCAAGGGCCGCCTCGGCCGCGGCGAGGTAGACCTCGGTCTTGCCCGAGCCGGTCACGCCGTGGAGCAGGAGCTCGCAGCCCCGGCCGTCGAGTCCGGCCACGATCTCGGCCACCGCCCCGCGCTGCTCGTCCGTCAGCTCAACCGGTCCCGAGCGGGCCCCGACGACCGGGAGCTCCGGCCGGCGGCGGACGCGGATCTCCCGGAGCGCCACGTAGCCGCGTCTCTCCAGGCGCCTGAGCCCCGCTCGGTCGACGTCGAGCTCTGCGGCGGGGAGCTCCGCCCCCGCGGCGTCGAGCTGGGCCAGGACCGCCTTCTGTCGGGCGCCCAGCCGCACCGCGCCGTCGAACGCCGCGCCCCCCGCCGGAGTGATCTCGGCGCGGAGCTCAAGCTTCGGGCCGGGTGGTTTCCCGCGGGAGACCGTGCCGGGGGGCAGAACCAGCTCCAGGCCGCGAGCGGCGGTCGAGCAGTACTCGTGCCCCACCCAGAGCCCGAGCCTGACCAGCTCCGGCGAGACCCCGGCCGCGATCGCTCGCACCGGCTCGACCAACCTGGATGGATCCAGCTCGCTCTCCTCGGCGACGTCGACCACAACGCCCAGCAGGTGCCTGGGCCCGAACGGCACCAGCAGCACGCTGCCCACGCCGACGTCCGCGAGGCGCTCGGGGAGCGCGTAGTCGAACGGCCCGCGCAGGGCACGGGCGGTCGTCAACGGCTCGACCCTCGCAATAGCCATCGTGCGTGAGGCTAGGCGTCGGGGCGGATGCCTACGCGGCTTCCCGAGCGGATAGGATCGCCCGGATGGCCCCCAAGCTTCAGCCCGGCGAGCGCGTCCTCTACGAGGGGCACCCTTCCTGGCGCGCGATCCTCGACTTCTATCTCAAGGGGATCCTGCTGACGGCGGTGATCTGCGCGATCCTCCAGTTCATTACCGACGAGACGGGGATCACCTCCGTGCTCGCCATCGTCGGCGTGTCGCTGACGATCCTGGTCGGCTTCGTCAAGCGCGTCGCCACGAGCTACACGATCACGGACAGGCGCCTGCACATCAAGCGCGGAATCGTCTCCCGAACGATCCAGGAGACCCGCCTCGAGCGCGTCCAGAACGTGAACTACGAGCAGGGCATCTTCCAGCGAATCCTGCAGGTCGGCGACGTCGACTTCGACACCGCCGCAGGCGACGACTACCAGTTTCGGTTCTCAGGCGTAGCGGAGCCCGCCGACGTCGTCCACAAGGTGGACGAGGCGACCCATGCAGCCGATGGGGGCGGGCTCAACCCCGCCTCCAGGCAGGCCCCGCCGCCGATCGAGCCTGCCGAGCAGCGGCGGCCGCCGCAGGCCTAGGTCTACGCCGGGACTGTGGCCCCGGCAGCGAGGCCGGCGGCCTCGCGCAGCGCGTCCGCGCGGTCGGTGCGCTCCCAGGTGAAGTCGTGGTCCTCGCGCCCGAAGTGGCCGTAGGCGGCGGTCTTCTGGTAGATCGGCCGGTGGAGGCGGAGCTCCTTGCGGAAGGAGCCGGGCCGAAGATCGAAATGCTCGGAGACCAGCCTCGCAATCTGCGAGCGGGCGAGCTTCTCCGTCCCGAACGTCTCGATCATCAGGGAGACCGGGTGGGCGACGCCGATGGCGTAGGCGACCTGGACCTCGCACCGGTCGGCGAGCCCGGCTGCCACCAGGTTCTTGGCCACCCAGCGAGCGGCGTAGGCGGCCGAACGGTCGACCTTCGATGGGTCCTTGCCGGAGAAGGCTCCGCCGCCGTGGCGAGCCATGCCCCCATAGGTATCCACGATGATCTTGCGACCGGTGAGGCCCGCGTCGCCGACGGGGCCGCCGATTACGAACCGCCCAGTCGGGTTCACCAGGAAGTTCTCCTTCGTGTTCAGCTTCTGGGCGTCGTAGAGGTCGACCGGGAGGATCGGGTGCAAAACCTGCTCCCACAGATCCGGGCGAATCTCCGTGTCGGCGTCGACACCGTCGCGATGCTGGGTTGAGATCAGCACCTTCTCGATCTCGATCGGCTGTCCGTTCTCGTAGCGGACCGTGACCTGGGTCTTGCCGTCGGGCCGCAGGTAGGGCACCACGTCCTCCTTGCGCACCTCGGCCAGTCGGTGCGCCAGTCGGTGCGCCAGCGCGATCGGCAGCGGCATCAGCTCGGGCGTCTCGCGCGTCGCGTATCCGAACATCATTCCCTGGTCGCCCGCTCCGGCGACGTCCAGCTCGTCGTCGTCATCGGCGTCGGTACGCGCCTCGAGAGCCGTATCGACGCCCTGGGCGATGTCCGGGGACTGCTTGTCGATCGCGTTGATCACGGCGCAGGAGTCCGCCGAGAAGCCGAGGTCAGCGTCGGTGTAGCCGATGCGCCTGATCGTTCCGCGGGCGATCTCCTGGATGTCCACGTAGGTGTCCGTGGAGATCTCGCCCGAGACGACGACGAGGCCCGTGTTCACGAGCGTCTCGCACGCGACCCGGCCGTCGGGGTCGTCCGTGAGAACCGCGTCGAGGACACCGTCGGAGATCTGGTCCGCGATCTTGTCCGGGTGTCCCTCCGTGACCGACTCGGAGGTGAACAGGTACTCGTTGTCTGAAAGCTCTTTTGCCTCGCTCATCGCCGTCGCAGGCTAGCGAAGGGGGCCCGGCCCGGCGCAGGCTCCGACCGTCTCACTCGGCCGGTGGGCTCGAGGTCTCCCCGTCCTCGTCCGTGTCCTGGTCGATCACGACGCGGAGATCCGACGCGAGATGGGTGGGCTCGGACGTGACGCTCAGCCCCGCGGCGAGGAGGCGACGGATCTCCGAAGCGAACAGCGCGTATGCCGGATCCTCCGCGAGGCCCTCACGCTCGGCGAGATCGAGGAGCCCGGCGAGGTCGAAGTACGCCAGCAGGGAGGGCTCGCCGTCGAGTCCAGCGGTGGCGTCCTCGAACGAGGCCTCCTCGCTCAGGCCGCCCTCGCCCGCGATCACCTGCTCGACCCCCTTCGGCTGGGTGGCCACCGCGAGGTCGTCGCCGGCGATCGCGTACGTGAGGTTCACTGTTGGCGACACCCGGAGCACCTGCATCTCGACCCCTTCCAGCTCACGCCGGTCGAATACCGGCGCCTGAAGCGAGGCCCCGGAGTTCAAGGCTTCGGCGATCGGTCCCTGCAGCTGCGCCAGGGTCCTCCGGGCCCGGTCGGTGTTCACGCCCTTCGCCACAAACTGGAGCACCGGGACGGCGGGCTCGCCGGGGGGCGTCGGGGGCGGTCCCTGCGGGAGCCCGTCCGGCACGGGCGCAGGCGCCGTGGTCGTCTGCTCGGCCTCCGCGGGCGCGGCGTCGCCGGCGCCCGGCTGGAGGGCGAAGGCCGCCTCGCCGCCCAGTGACGGGAGCAGCTGGTCCTCCAGCTCGACATCGCCCAGATCGCGGAGGCGCTCGGCCGCCGCGGTGATGCTCGCCGCGAGGGCCGGCGCCTCGGCCGTGGCCTGGGCCAGCAGCTCGCGCACGGTCGTGCCGGGCTCCGCCAGGCCGACGTAGGCGAGAGTCCTGCGCGACAGGCGCTCCGGCAGCTCCGGGTCGAACGGCGGGAACGCGGCGAAGAAGCCCTGATTCGTCTTCGCGCGCTCCGGCTCCAGCGAGCTGCGAACCGCGAACTCCAGCGATCCCTCGTCCGCCCCGGCCGAGGCCGCGGCGCCTTCGGAGGCGGCGGCGTCCACGAACGGCTCAAGCGCCGACAGCGGGCCCGCCTCATCGGCCACCAGCGTCCGGATGCCGTCAGGCGAGAGGTACGCTTCGGCGAAACGGTTGGGGGGCAGCTCATCGCGAAGGTCGCCGGCCGTCTCCTGCTCGGAGAGCGGTCGCGAACTCTCCGCCCCCGTGGCCACGTCGACGACCCGACGCACCCCCTCGGCGGTGCCGATCACCAGGAAGCCCTCGACGCTCGCCGTAGAGAGCCCGCCCGAGTTCGTCGCTACCTCGACCCCTCGATAATCCTCCTTCGCCGGGGCCCCGGCGCCCAGCGAGGCCGCGAACGCCTCCGCCCCGTCGGGGTCGCCCTCCTCGAGGAACTGCACCTGCTCCGCGCCCCCGCCCGAGGGGACGATCGCGACAGCGGCCTGCCCTCCGAGCCAGGGCGCAATGTCACGTTCGAAGTCGGAGGGGCCGCCGTCGGGCCCCGGAACCTGGGCGAGCACCCGGTCGACGACCTGCCGGGCCAGTTCCGGCACGGCGTCGAGCGCTTCCGTGGCGTCCGCGTACTGCGAGCTCTCCTGGTCGAGGCTGAGATGCACGTAGGCGAGCGCGTCTGCGGGGACCACTGCCTCCGCGTCATCCGAGGGAGGGCAGAGGTCGCCGCCCGGAAACTGACATGGGAGGCGGGGCACGACGAGGGCAAGCACAGCGGTCGCGGCCCCAGCGCCGAGGATGGCCAGCACCAACCTCTGCCGGGTGCGGACGGTGAGACCGCGCCAGAAGCCCTTGATGCCGCGCCACACGGCCCGGGGCGCGCGGCCGAGGAGGAACAGGAGGTCCTGGGCGGCGTAGCCGACGGATCGGGCCGCCCGGCCCAGCCCGCCGACGAACGCGGCGGCGCGGCCGCGCCCTCCCGGGGGGGCGTTCGCGGTCCGTCGCCGCAGCCGGGGCCGCCTCACCTCGACCTCACGCCCCCTCGGTGCGCGCGGTCGGCCGCGCCCGGCCGTCCACCCGTCTTCTCGTTCCCTGCCTCGGCACGAAGTCGATTATCAGGGGTACGCCCTCCAACGCGTAGCGGTCGCGCAGTTGGTTCTCCAGGTAGTAGGCCCAGTCCCTGGTGATCAGCTTCCGGTCGTTCACCTGGATCGCGAAGCGGGGCGGGCGACGCTCGACCTGTGCCGAGTAGAGCAGCCGCAGCCGGCGGCCGCGCTTCGCCGGGGGCGGGCGGCGGGCGACGACATCCGCGACGAAGCGGTTGAGCTGCGGGGTCGGGATCCGTTCCGTGCGGCGATCGGCCAGCTCGATCGCCTTGTCGAGCAGCTTTCTTAGGTTGCGGGGATGGAGGGCCGAGGTGGTGACGACCGGCGGGCGCTGGCGCACCCGCTTGGCGACCCGCGCCTTCGCGTCGTCCAGGTCGGTGCCGCCGAGGTCCCACTTGTTGAGCGCGATCAGGGTCGCGCACCCCGTCTTCATCGCCAGCTCGGCCACGCGCAGGTCCTCCGATGTCACGCCCTCAGTCGCATCGCAGACGACTATCGCGACGTCCGCCCGCTCAGCCGCCCGCTCCGAGCGCAGCTGCGCGTAGTAGTCCACCGTGCCCGCCACCTTGGTCCGGCGCCGCAGGCCGGCCGTATCCACCAGCACCACCTCCCGGCCATCGTGGGTGAACTCGGTATCGATGGAGTCACGCGTGGTTCCCGCCAAGTCGGAGACGATTACGCGGTCGGCTCCGAGGAAGCGATTGACGAGCGAGGACTTACCCACGTTGGGCCGGCCGATGACCGCGACCCTCACGCCCTCGTCGGCCTCAGGCTCCTGCTCGCGCTCGGGCAGCAATTCGACGAGCCGGTCGAGCAGGTCTCCGGTCCCGTGGCCGTGCGTTGCAGAGACCGGCAGCGGCTCGCCGAAGCCGAGGGCGTTGAGCTCGGCGGCGAGCGGCTCGTCCTCGGCGCGGTCGACCTTGTTGGCGACGACGACCACCGGGACATCGGAGCGCCGCAGGATGTCCACGACCTCCGCGTCTCCCGGCCCTAGCCCCGCGCGGGCGTCGATCACCAGCGCCACCACGGCCGAGTCGGCGATCGCCTCCCGTGCCTGGCGCTGGACCGAGCGCGACAGGGAGTCGTCCGCCGCCAGATCAACGCCGCCGGTGTCGACGAGCCGGAACGAGGCCCCGTTCCACTCGCAGTCGAGCACCTTGCGATCGCGCGTGACGCCCGCCTCGGAGTGCACGACCGCCTCGCGACCGCCAGCGAGGCGGTTGACGAGAGTGGACTTGCCGACATTGGGAAAGCCGACGACCGCGATCTCGGGCGACCGCCCGCTCATGCGAGCCCCCGCTCGCGCGCCAGGTCTGCGATCAGTTCGACCACCGCGTCGATGTCCATGCCGGTGGTGTCTACCTCGACGGCGTCGTCGGCCGCCCGCAGGGCGCCGTGCTCACGCTCGGTGTCACGGGCGTCACGGTCGGCCTGAGCCTCGAGCACGTCGCGGGCATGCTCCCCGGTCTCGGCCGCGCGACGCCTCGCGCGCTCCGGGGCGCTCGCCGTGAGGAACACCTTCAGGGGCGCGTCGGGGCTGACGACGGTGCCGATGTCCCTGCCCTCGGCCACATAGTCGTGGACCGCGATCATCGATCGCTGGCGCTCGACCATCGCGGCGCGCACGCCAGGGTGGACAGAGACCCGCGAGGAGATCGCGCTGACCTCGGGAGCCCGGATCGCGCGACTCACGTCGTCGCCGGCGAGCTCGACGCGGTCCCCCTGCAGCTCGAGCTCCAGGGCGGCGGCGATCGCGCTCACCGCCTCCGGGTCGTCCGGGTCTTCGTCCGCGCGAAGCGTCGCCAGCGCGACGGCGCGGTACATCGCCCCGGAATCCAGGTAGGTGATGCCCAGGCCTGCGGCTAGAGCCCGGGCGACGGTTGACTTTCCGGCCCCGGCAGGGCCGTCGATGGCGATCACCATGGCGGCGAGGAGGATAGAGTCGTCGCCATGCGCAACTGGGACCTTGCCACCATTCCCGTCGAGCCCTTCCAGCCGGTCGTCCTCGATTCTGAGGACGAGGGCCGGGCGATCGTCATCAACCTTCCAGCGGGCGAGCAGCTCAAGGAGCACCAGGTCCATGAGCGCGCCTGGATCCTGGTCATCTCGGGGAGGATCCGGATCGACCTGCCCGGCGGTGACTCCGCCGAGGGTGGTGCCGGCCTCCTCGCGGTGTTCGATCCCGCTGAGCGCCACGAGGTGAGCGCCGCTGAGGATGCCCGCCTCCTGCTGGTGCTCTCTCCGTGGCCCGGAGAGGGTCATCCGAGGAACCGCGACTAGCTCGGGGCCGCCAGCGCCCTGAGGTCGGCCTCGAAGCCCGGGTAGCTGATGCCGGCGGCCTCGAAGCCCGCCACCTCGACGCCCTCCTGCGAGGCGAGGCCGGCGACGGCCCCCAGCATCGCGAGGCGGTGGTCACCGTGCGAGTCGATCCTGCCGCCCCGTAGCCCGCGGCCCCCAGCGACCACGAACCCGTCGTCGGTCGCCTCGATCTGGGCCCCCAGCCCGGCGAGCCCTCCAACCACCGTCGCGATCCGATCCGACTCCTTGTGGCGCAGCTCCTCCGCGCCGGAGAGGTGCGTCTCACCGTCGGCGAAGCACCCGAGCAGAGCGACGAGCGGAAGCTCGTCGATCGCGAGCGGGACGTCGCTCCCGCCCACCCGGACCCCCTCCAGCGGCGGACCGTGCCGGGCCGTGATCGAGCCGATCGGCTCGCCGCCGCTCGCGACGCCCTCGTCGACCTCGACGCCGGCGCCCATGCGGTTGAGGATTCCAAGGAGGCCGATGCGGGTGGGGTTGATGCCGGTGCCCGTCAGGGTGACCTCGCTGCGCCTGACCAGCACGGCGGCAGCGATCAGGAACGCAGCCGAGGAGAAGTCCGCGGGCACGGTCAGCTCGCGCGGCTCGAGGTGATCGGCCGGGCCCACCGTGATCCGGCTGCCGGGAAGCCGGCCCCGGATCGTTACCGCGGTGGCAGCCGGTGCCACCTCGATCCGGGCCCCGGCTGCCAGCAGCATCCGCTCGGTGTGGTCGCGGGTGGGTGCGGGTTCGACCACCGTGGTCTCACCCTCCGCAAGCAGGCCGGCGAGCAGTACGCAGGACTTGACCTGGGCGCTCGCGACCGGGAGGCGGTAGGTGATGCCGTGGAGCCCGGAACCGCGGATGTCCAGCGGCGGGACGCGACCGTCCCGTGCCGACACGGCGGCCCCCATTTCAGCGAGCGGGCTGACGATCCGGTCGACGGGGCGCTTGCGGATGGATTCGTCGCCGTCGAGGGTCCACTCGCCTCCTGGCTGTCCTGCCAGCCACCCCGGCAGCAGGCGCATCAGCGTGCCGGCGTTCCCGACGTCGATGGCCGACGGCTTGGCCCCGCGCAGGCCGACGCCGCGAATCCGGACCGCATCGCCACCGATGCCCGGGTTTTTCCCGGTATCCGGGAACTTCTCGACCATCGCGCCCAGGGCGGCGATCGCGGCGAGGGTGGAGTTGGTGTCGGCCGCGTCCAGGTAGCCGCGTACGGCCGACTCCCCCTCCCCCATCGCGGCGAGGATGGCGGCGCGGTGCGAGATCGACTTGTCGGGCGGCGGGCGCAGCGACCCACGCAGCGGCCCCGAGGGGTCGAAGCGGACGGTTGCCACGCCGCCTACTCCTCGCCGCGGACGATCGAGACCCCGTGGCCCAGTCCCTGCACGATGGTGGATGCCCGCTGGGACTCGGCCTCGCCGGCGACCCAGAGCGTGATCGCGCCCGTGCGCTGGTCCGCGGCGGGGTAGAGCGCCATGTCCTCGATGTTCACGCGCTCGCGCCCGAGCGCCAGGGCGATCTCCGCGACGGTCCCAGGGCGGTTCTCCACCGCGACCCTTAGCTCGAACAGCTCGCCGCCATCGATCTCGGCCTCGAGCAGCCTCCTGCGATCCTCGCGGGCCAAGCGGTGCCACTCGCCGACGGCGTCGCCCTCGCGGGCCCTGATGATCCGGGCCGCGTCGGCCAGACGGCCGCAGACGGCGTCGATGGCGTCGGCTACCGCCTCGGAGTTCGCCGCGTAGATGTCCTGCCAGATCGCCGGGTTGGCTCCCGCGACGCGCGTGGTGTCGCGGAAGCTCGGCCCGACCTCGGGGAGGCGCTCGGACTCCTCGGCCAGTGCCGTGGCCGCCTCCTGGACCAGAACGTTGGCGATGACGTGCGGCAGATGGCTCACCGTCGCCATCAGGCGGTCGTGGGCCTCGGCGTCGATCGCCTGCGGGCGGGCGCCCAGGTCGGCGATGGTGCGCTGGAGCAGGTCGTACTGGGTCCCGCCCGAGACCTCCGTGGGCGTCAGGTACCAGCGCGCCCCCTCGAAGAGGTCGGCCCTCGCGTGCTCGACCCCGGACGTCTCGGCGCCGGCCAGGGGGTGTCCGCCGATGAAGCGCTCGCGCGCCGCGCCGTCGGGTAGCGCCGCAAGCAGTCCAGCCTTCGTCGAGCCGACATCCGTGACCACCGCATTGGAGCTGCTGGCTTCGACCGCCTCGGTGATCAGGGCCGGCAGTGCGGCCACGGGAGCGGCGCAGAAGATCACCTCCGCACCGGCGACCGCCTCCGCAACCGAGTCGGCGGCCACGTCGAGGGCCTCGACCTCAAGCGCCCGCTCGAGGGTCTCCGGCTCCGGATCGAAGCCGACGACCTCGGCGCCGATGCGGCGACGGGCGGCGTGGCCGACCGAGCCGCCGATCAGTCCCACGCCGAGGACGCCAATCCTCATCCGCCCCGGCGAGCCCCCACGGCACCGGCGAGCTTGTCGAGGATCACCGCCGTTCGCTCCCAGTCGAGGCACGCATCGGTCACCGACTGGCCGTAGACGAGGTCACCGGCGGCGTCGAGGTCCTGGCGGCCGGCGACGAGGAACGACTCCAGCATGACGCCGACGATGGCCTGGCTGCCCGCCGACAGCTGCTGGGCCACGCCCTCGGCCGCGGTCACCTGGCGGTCGGGGTCCTTGGCGCTGTTGTCGTGGGAGGCGTCAACCACGACTCGCTCCCGCAGGCCGGCCGCGCGAAGCAGCTCGACCGTGGCCGCGATGTCATCGGCACCGTAGTTCGGCCCCTCGTCGCCGCCGCGCAGGATCACGTGGCAGTCCTGGTTGCCCGGTGGTGTAGAGGATCGCTGGCGTGCCCGCGTCGTCGATCCCGGCGAACGCATGCGAGACCGACGCGGCACGGACCGCGTCGACCGCGACCTGGACGTTGCCGTCGGTCCGGTTCTTGAACCCGATCGGCATCGACAGGCCCGATCCGAGCTGGCGATGCATCTGGCTCTCGGTCGTGCGGGCGCCGATCGCGCCCCAGGCGACCGTGTCGGCGATGTACTGCGGCGTGATCGGGTCGAGGAACTCGCAGCCGACCGGCGAGCCCGAGGTCGAGCACGTCGAGCAGCAGCTCGCGCGCGATTCGCAGCCCGGCGTTCACATCGCCCGAGCCGTCGAGGTGGGGATCGTTGATCAGGCCCTTCCAGCCGACCGTCGTCCGCGGCTTCTCGAAGTAGACGCGCATCGCGACCACGAGGTGGTCGGAGAGCTCGGCGGCCGTGCCCGCGAGGCGCTTTGCGTACTCCAGCGCGGCCTCGGGGTCGTGCACGCTGCACGGTCCAGCCACGACGAGGAGCCGGTCGTCGGCGCCGTCGAGTACCGCCGCGACCTGCTCGCGACCGCGGACGACCGCGGCGGCGCGCTCGTCACCCAACGGCAGCTCCCCGAACAGCGCCTCCGGCGCCACCAGCTCCACGATCCGCTCGATCCGGCGGTCGCGAACCTGGTCCGTGTTGTAGCGGCCTTCCATCCCGACGATCATCGCCGGTTCTCCTGGCCCTGGGTCGTCTCCGTCACGTTGCGGTTCCTCTCGTTCAAGCACTGGCCTACGGGCGCGGGGCGGGCGTCCGGCATGAGTCCCCTGCTTGGCAGGCCGAGTCGGCCGGGCCGGACGCCTAGCTAAATCGCCAATACCAGGAATACAGGCGGGCACGACGGAGAGCGCCGAGGGCGCTCAGGTCGGTCGAAGTCGTGCGAATGCGCTGCATGGGAGCGACGTCTTGTAGCACGGGGCCCCAAATAACGCAAGGCGCGCGGCTCAGAGTGCGGCGCGCAGGGCGGCCAGGAAACGCTGGTTCTCCTCCGGCCGCCCGTAGCTGACCCGGATGTGGCCGGGGCCGCCCAGCGGCGTCCCGGGCCTGACGACGATCCCCTCCGAGGCGAGCGCCTCGACCACGGCGGCCTCGTCGGCGTCCCCCAGGTGGATCCAGGAGAAGTTGGCCTGCGAATCGGGCGTGCGGAGGCCGAGCTCGCGGACGCCCTCCTCGACCGTCACGCGCTCGACGATCGTCGACTCCACTCGCTTGGCGACATCGTCGGCGTGAAGGATCGCCTCGGCGCCCGCCGCCTGGGCGACCGCGTTGACGCTGAACGGCTGGCGCACAGCGTCGATCGCGGCGCGGAACGCCGGGGCGCAGAGCGCATAGCCGACGCGCAGCCCGGCCAGCCCGTAGGCCTTTGAGAAGGTGCGCAGGACGACGAGGTTGGGGTAGTCCCGACGGAGGTCCGCCGCGGCGTCGGGGTCGTCGTGGGTCTGGAACTCGGCGTAGGCCTCATCGAGGAGAACCGTCACATGGCGGGGGACCCGTTCGAGGAACGCTCCGATCCGCTCCACCGGAAGGTGCGTCCCCGTCGGGTTGTTGGGGTTGCAGACGATCACGATCTGCGTGGCGGCGGTGATCTCCGCTGCCATGGCGTCCAGGTCGTGCTCTGCACGGTCGTTCACCGGGACCCGGATCTCTCGAGCCCCCGAGAGCGGCGCCAGGTACGGGTAGATCGAGAACGAGGGCCAGGCGTACACGACCTCCGCTCCGGGCTCGCACAGCGCGAGCGCCGCGGCCAGCAGTACCTCGCAGGAGCCGTTGGCGACGGCCACCTGCGGCGAGTCGACCTCGAAGCGCTCCGCGATCCGGCGGCGCAGGAGCGTCGCATCCGGGTCCGGATACCGGTTCGACGCGGCGGCCGCCCTCGCGATCGCGTCCACAACCGCCGGATGAGGCGGGAACGGGGACTCGTTGGAAGCGAGCTGGGCGATCTTGGAGTCCGCGATCGCCTCCGGCGCCTTGCCCTTCGGCACGCCGGCGACGTACCCGGGGATCGAGGCGAGCTTCTCGGCGAAGGTGACGGTCATGCGCGGCTGATTGTGGCAGCCGCTACTGGGCCGAATGCAGGTCTGTGCGCAGCTCCTGCGCCTCGCCGAGGTAGGCGTGCTGCGGCTTGTGATCGGCCGCCGCGTAGTAGCTCACCATCACCCGGACCACGCCGCGCATCGCACCGGGCACGTCGAGCTCCTGGGTGCAGAGCAGCGGAACCTGATCGAGCCCGAGTCTGCGGGCCGCGACCGCCGGGAACTCCGCGTTCAGGTCCGCCGTCGCGGTGAAGAGGCAGCTGATCATGCCGGCCGGCTCGATCCCGTTTCTGCCCATCAGCTCGCGCATCAGCTCCTCGGTCGAGGCCAGGATCGCGCGAACGTCGTTCGACCCGACCTTCACCGCGCCCCGCACCGCCCAGACTCGCTCCGCGTCACTCATTCCCCGTCATCCTTCCAGAGGCGCTTGATCTCGGCGGGGCGGAGCCGCCGGGACGAGCCCTCCTTGAGGGAGCCCAGCTCGAGCGGGCCGAAGCGAATCCGCTCGAGATCCACCACCTGGTTGCCCACCGCCTCGACCATCCGCCGGACCTGGCGGTTGCGGCCCTCGTGGATCGTCATCTCGAACACGCGGGTGGACGCCTTGCGGATCGTCGCGGGCCCCGTAGTGCCGTCGTCGAGCTCGACGCCGCGCCTCAGCAGCCGAAGCTGCTCGGGCTCGGCCGGGCGTCGCAGCCTGACGCGGTAGGTGCGCGGAACCTCGTGGCGGGGGTGCATCAGCCGCTCGGCCAGATCCCCGTCGTTGGTGAGCAGGATGAGGCCCGTGGAATCGGCGTCGAGGCGTCCCACCGGGTAGAGCCGACGGCGGGAGTCCACCAGCTCGACCACCGCACGCCGACGCCCCGGCTCACGCGCCGTGGAGACCACGCCGGACGGCTTGTTGACCATCCAGACCTCGCGCGCCTCCGGGGCCACCGGCTTGCCATCCACCTCGACGCCCGAGCCCTCGTCGACGTCCCGCGCGGGATCCGTGATCACCGCTCCCGCCACCTGGACGCGGCCCGCCGCGATCATCTCCTCGGAGCGTCGACGGGAGGCGACGCCCGAATGGGCGAGGTACTTGGCGAGGCGCATCCGAGCGAGGCTACTCCCGCCCTGGCCTACTCCGCCCGGGCCTCCCCCGCCTTCAGCAGCCGCTCGCGCAGCTCACGCTCATCCTCCGGCGTGGGGTCGAACCGGGAGGCCTCGGGAAGCTGGTCGAGCCCGGCCAGGCCGAAGAGGCGCTCGAATAGCTCCGTCGTGCGGTAGACGACGGCGCCGAACTGCGAGCGGCCGGACTCCTCGATCAGGCCACGCTCGGCCAGCGTCTGGGTCGCCGACTCGGAGTTGACGCCGCGGATCCGCGCCACCTCGGGGCGCGAGACGGGCTGCAGGTAGGCCACGATCGCCAGCGTCTCCGCCTGCGCCTGGGTAAGGGGCGGCGTTCGCGGCTTCGCCAGCAGGCGGCGCGCCGCGGATTCGGCGACCGGGTCGGCTGCGAGCGTGTACCCGCCGGCGACGTTTCGAAGGACGACGCCGCGCTCGCCCTCGGCCAGGGCGGGACCGATCGCGTCCAGCGCCCGGTCCACCTCCGCCTCGGTCACGTCGCAGGCCTCCGCCAGATCCGCGACGGACACCGGCTCCGGCGAGAGGAAGAGGAGTGCTTCGATCGTGCGTTCCAGAGATGTCACAGCGCCTCCACGTGGATCGGTCCGAATGTGTCCTTCTGGGTCCAGCTCGCCTCGCCGCGCTTGTGCATCTCGAGCAGCGCGAAGAGCGTCACCGCCTGGGTCAGGCGGTCCTCGTCGGCGAAGAGCTCGTCGAAGTCGAATGAGCGGCGGCGGCCGAGCAGCTCGCGCAGGACGACCAGGCGCCGCTCGAGGGAGACGGTCGGCCGTATGTGGCTGGTGTCGGGGGCGGGCGGCACCCGCAGGAGGTCGCCGAGCGCGACGCCCAGGTGCTCCGGATCGTACGCCGGCCGGGCGGCCTCGAGCGAGACCCTCCGCAGCTCGGGCGGGAGCGGCGCCAGCCTGTAGAGGTAGCGACGCCCCGCCTCGAAGCGCTCCCGAAGGTGCGCGGCGGCGTCGCGGTAGCGCGCGTACTCGAGCATCCGGGCGAGGAGCTCCTCGGCGGCCTCCTCGGGCCCGAGCTGGATCTCGTCCTCCTCGGCCGCGGGCAGCAGCAATCGGGACTTCAGCTCGAGGAGCGATGCGATCAGGACCAGAAACTCGGTGGCGGCCTCGAGGTCGAGCTCGCCCGTGTCGTCGAGGTGCTCGATGTAGGCGACGACGATCTCGCCGAGGGCGACCTCGGCCAGGCTCAGCTCCTCGCGGAGCACCAGCGTCATCAGCAGGTCGAACGGACCGGCGAAGACGTCGAGGTCGAGGTCGAGCTCGGCGGCCTTCATTCAGCGCCCAACGATAGGGGCAGCCCAGGTCGTCAGATCGGGCTATCCGGCGGCCGGGCCGATTCCCATCCGCTCGCGCACGTCCGTGAGCGTCGCGGCCGCGAGGGCGCGCGCCTTCTCGGCGCCCTGCCCGAGCGCGGACTCCAGCGCCGCCGTGTCGGACCGCAGCTCGGCGTAGCGCTCGCGCACCGGGGCCAGGTAGGCGACGACCTCGTCGGCGACAGCGCGCTTGAAATCGCCGTACCCCGAGCCGGCGAACTCGTCCTCGACGGAACCGGGCTCGACACCCCGGATCACCGCGAGGATGTCGATCAGGTTCGTCACCCCCGGCTTGTCCTCGGCCCGCCTGACCTCGGACCCGGAATCGGTCACGGCACTCATCACCTTCTTGGCGACGGCGTCGGGCTCGTCGAGCACCAGGACGGTCCCGGCCTTCGTTCCACCCGTCGTGGTCATCTTCGAGGCCGGTTCCTGGAGGTCCATGATGCGCGCTCCGACCTCGGGGATCCGATACTCCGGAACGATCAGGGTCTGGCCGAAGCGCTCGTTGAAGCGGCGGGCGATCTCGCGCATCAGCTCGACGTGCTGGCGCTGATCGTCGCCGACCGGCACCTCGTTGGCCCGATAGGCCAGGACGTCCGCGGCCATCAGCACCGGGTAGGTGAACAGGCCGGCCGAGACGAAGGCTCCGTGGCGACCCTCGAGCAGATCCCGCTTGTCCTTCCACTGGTGCATCCGGTTGAGGTCGCCCCAGGCCGTGACGGCTCCGAGCAGCCAAGCGAGCTCACTGTGCTCCTTCACGTCGGACTGGCGGAACAGGGTGCAGCGGGCCGGATCGAGGCCCGCGGCGAGCAGTAGGGCGGTCGTATCGTGGACGCGCTCGCGCAGCTCGACCGGGTCGAACTCGACCGTGATCGCGTGCAGGTCCACGATGCAGTAGATCGCCTCGCCGCGGTCCTGGCCCTCCACGTACTGGCGGATCGCTCCGATGTAGTTGCCCAGGTGCTTTTGCCCGGTGGGCTGGATGCCGGAGAAGATGCGCACTGCGGGGAATCTAGTCGCCGGGCCGGGCGGCCCTGCCTACGGCTCGGGCGGCTCGCGCAGCTGGTGAGCCGGAGTGAAGAAGTTGCGATAGGCCAGCGTCGTCGAGATCACGGCCGCAATCGCAACGCTGCCGAGCAGGGTCCACAACAGGATCAGCTGAAGCCGCACGGCGTCGAGCGGATCGGCGCCCGCGAGCAGCATCCCCACCATCGTTCCCGGGAAGAAGATGATCCCCGTGGTCTTGGTCGAGTCGATCAGGGCGATCGTGCCCGAGCGCAGGCTGCGGTGTAGCGTCGGCGCCGCGGCCCGCCTGGACGTTGCGCCCAGAGCCAGCGTCGCCTCGATCTCTCGCGCTCGGTCTCCCATCTCGTCGCCGAGCCGGTTCAGGGCTACGGCCGCCGCGGTCATCGCGTTCCCCACCACCATCCCGCCGACCGGCACCAGAAAGCGCGGTTCCGGATCGAAGACGCCGAGAGCCACCAACAGCCCGAGCGTCGCGACCGCCGCGACGCTCAGGCCGATCAGGAGCGGCACCAGCGCGCCCGGGACCTTCCTCGCCCGGCGGCGGGCGGTCAACGCGCCGAAGACGACCATCACTGCGATCAGGCCTACGACGAGCGCGAAGCTGTCCTCGTCGAAGATCGCCTGGATCACGTAGCCGATCGCGGTGAGCTGAACGAACGAGCGAAGGACTGCGACCGCGATGTCGTCGGCCAGCTCGGCCCGGCGCCACAGCGAGATCACGATCGCGAGAGCCACCAGCGCGAGGCTTCCCGCGACCTCCCCGAGGCTGACGTCGATGGAGGAGCTCACGGCAGGTGGTCCTCTACCCGACCCTCGGCCACCGTCCGCCCATCCTCGATTCGCACGACCCAGTCCGCCATCCGCCTCGCCTGCTCGAGGTCGTGGGTGACCACAACGAGCGAGATGCCCAGACGTTCGCCGAGGTCGCGGACCGTGGCCTCCACGTCGTCGCGAGCGGCGGCATCCAGCGCCGAGGTGGGCTCGTCCAGCAGCAGCACCCGAGGCTCCACCGCGAGCGCGCGGGCGAGCATCACCCGCTGTTGCTCCCCGACGGAGAGCTTCGACGCATCGCGCTCGGCGAACGAACCGTCGAGCCCGGCGAGATCGAGTAACCGCCCTTGGTCGGCCACAGCTCCGGCAAGGCTTGCGGCGAACGTGAGATTCTCGGCGACGGAGCCCTCGAGCAGCGCCGGTAGCTGCGGCACGAGGCCGACCTCCCGGCGGAGCTCCAGTGGGTCGCGCTCGCGCAGGTCTGCGCCCCGATAGCGGATCTCTCCCGATCGCGGGTCGGCCAGGCGATTGAGCAGCCGCAGCAGCGTCGACTTTCCCGAGCCCGAGGCCCCGGTCACGCAGGAGGCGCCGGCCGGCAGCGAGGCGGACAGCCCGCGAAGCACCGCCGCGCCGCCGCGGGAGTAGGTGACCTCGCTGAGCTCGAACAGCACCGGGCGATTATCGGCGGTCATGGCGCAAGATCCGTGCCGTCTCGGGGCGCGTGCATGAAAAACGCACCGAAGTGGGAAACTAGGTGTTGACCGATGACTTCCGCAGGCTTCCCCGGTCACCCCTAGACATGGCACGAGCAATTTGGTCAGGCAACATCTCCTTCGGGCTCCTAAACGTGCCCGTGAAGCTCTACAGCGCCGTCTCCCGGCGCCAGATCAGCTTCCGCGAGCTGCGCGCCTCCGACTCCTCGCGCGTTCGCCACAAGCGCGTCTCCGAGGCCGATGGCGAAGAGGTCGCCTACGAGGAGATCGTCAAGGGCTACGAGCTGGCTCCCGACCAGTACGTGATCTTCTCCCGCGACGAGCTCGACGAGCTCGACCCCAAGAAGACAAAGGCGATCGAGGTCGAGGCCTTCGTGGACCTGGACGACATCGACCCGATCTACTTCGTCCAGCCGTACTACCTTGGCCCCGAGCAGGGCGCCGAGCGCGCCTACGGCCTGCTGGTGAAGGCGATGGCCGACGAGCGCAAGGTCGCGGTATCGCGCTTCGTGCTCCGCAACAAGGAGCACCTCGCCGCCCTGCGGCCGATGGGCGACGTCCTGACCCTCACGACCATGCGGTTCGCCGACGAGATCGTGCCCGCCGCCGAGCTCGAGGGCGTGGTGCCGGAGGAACTCGAAAAGCCCAAGCCCAAGGAGCTTCAGATGGCCAAACAGCTCGTGGGCTCTCTCACCTCCGACTTCGACGCCGACGAGTTCCACGACGAGTACCGCGAGGAGCTGCTCGCCCGCATCGAGGCGAAGGCTCAGGGCGAGGATGTCGTGCAGACCGCCTCCGAGGAGCTCACTCCCACCAAGGCCCCCGATCTGATGGCGGCGCTCGAGCAGAGCCTCGCCGCCGTCAAGGGCGAGCCGCTGGCCGCCGGGTCGAAGAAGGCCGCCTCGTCGAAGTCGAATACCAAGGCGAAGTCGTCTGCGAGCAACGGCTCAAAGACGAGCAAGCCCAAGTCGAAGTCGAAGTCGAAGAGCTCGTCGAAGTCCACCTCCAAGACCTCCTCCCGATCGCGAAGCAAGGCCAAGGCCACGAAGTAGACGTCGAGGGGCGCCGGCTGGCGCTGACCAACCTCGACAAGGTTTTGTGGCCCGACGCCGGCTTCACGAAGGGCCAGGCGATCGACTACTACGCGAACGTCGCGCCCGCGATCCTGCCGCACGTCCGCGGTCGCGCCCTCACGCGGGTGCGCTTTCCGAACGGCGTCGCCGGAAAGCACTTCTACGAGAAGCGGGCGCCCTCACACACCCCGGACTGGGTGAGGACGGCGACGATCGAGATGAGCCGCGAGGGCCCCATGGACTTCATCGTCTGCGACGAGACGGCGACGCTGATCTGGCTGGCCCAGCTTGCGGCGCTGGAGCTTCACCCCTCACTCGCGCTCGTCGAGGACTTCAACAGCCCGACGGCGGTGGTATTCGACCTCGATCCGGGGGCCCCGGCGGACGTCATCGACTGCTGCCGGGTCGGGGTCCGCCTGCGGGACATGTTCGCGGGGCTGGGCCTCGAGTGCTTCCCGAAGACGTCGGGCTCGAAGGGGCTCCAGATCTACCTGCCGCTCAACTCGGGCGCGGACTACGAGCAGACCAAGGGGTTCGCCCATGCGGTAGCCCAGACGCTCGAGAGGGACGACCCTGAGCGGGTCATCTCGAGGATGAAGCGGGAACTGCGCAAGGGAAAGGTCTTCGTCGACTGGAGCCAGAACGTGCGGGCCAAGACGACCGTCTCCGTCTACTCACCGCGCCGGCGCGACCGGCCGACGGTGTCAACGCCGCTTATGTGGGACGAGGTCGAGGCCGCGGCCGAGGGGGGCGAAGCGGAGGACCTGCGATTCGAGACGGGCGACGTTCTGGCGCGCCTCGACGGGCACGGGGACCTCTTCGCCCAGGTGGCCGAACTGAAGCAGGATCTCCCGCAGGGCTAGGCGACGGGCAGCGCCTCGCGCTGGCGGCTGGCGCGGCCGACGGCCCGCAGCGTTGCGGCCAGCCGCTTGGCCCCCTCGCGGAGCTCCGGCGGATCGAGGTAGCCGAACGAAAGGCGGGCGTATGCCCCGCGCGGTCGCTCCGGCATCATCGCCGCGCCCGGGAGCAACGAGACCCCCTGGCGGTGGGCCTCCTCGTAGACGTCGCGCTCGTCGAACGAGTCCGGGAGCGTGAGCCAGAGGTGGCCACCGCCGAGCGGGCGCTGCACACGCGCGATGCCTCCCAGCTGGCTCTCCACGGCCTCGAACAGGACCTCGCAGCGCTCGCGGTAGAACGGGATCGCCGCCTCGAGCTGCTCGGCGTAGCCCCCCTCGGCCATGAGGCGTGCGAGCGCAAGCTCGGGGAGCAGCGGCGTATTCAGCTCCGCGCTGCGCTTCGCGGCAACGATGCGCTCCTGGACGGGCCCGCGGGAGGCGATCCATCCGATCCGCAACCCGGGAGAGGTCGTCTTTGAGAGCGATGAGACGTAGATGACGTGCGCGGGGTCCTCCATCCGCAGCGCTCGCCGCGGTTCGCCGTCGAAGCGAAGGTCGGCGTAGACCCCGTCCTCCACGACGAAGAACCCCTCGCGCCGGGCGAGCTCGAGGAGCCGCCGGCGACGCTCGGGCGAGAGGTCCCGGCCGGTGGGGTTGTGGAGGCGCGGCTGCAGCGCCAGCAGCTTGATCTGGCGCCTGCGCACGAGCTGCTCGAGCGCATCGACGTCGAGGCCGTCGGAATCGACCGGCACCGGCATCAGCGAGGCACCCGTCGCCGTGATCGCGTTGATCGACCCCGGAAAGGTCGGGGATTCCACGGCCGCGATGTCGCCGGGGCGAAGCAGCGTCTGCGCCACCAGCGCCATCGCGTGCGTGGCCCCGGTGGTCGTGACGATCTCCTCGGCGTCCTCCGCCCACCCCTGCTCACGGCCCAGGGCGCCGAGCTCGACGCGCAGCTCCGGCGCACCCTCGACATCGCCGTACTGGTGGACTCGGGCGCCCTCGCCGGCGAGCACCTCCGAGACGATGCGGGCAAGACGCTCCGTCGGGAAGAGCTTGTCCGACGGATAGCCGGTCATCAGCGGGATGTGATCCTCGCGCGCCGCATCGCGGAACATCTCCCCGACGATCCGGTTGGAGTGGGTCTCGACCTCGTCGGGCAGGGCGTAGAGCTGCCATGCGGAGCCGTCCTCGGCCTCCGCCAGCGCCCGGGTGGCCTGGGGCGCGGCCTGGCGCACGAAGGTGCCGCTGCCAACCCTGCCCGAGACCAGCCCGAGGTCGGCGAGCTTGCGGTAAGCACGGGCGGCGGTCAGGTGGTTTACGCCGGCGAGCTCGGCCAGCTCGCGGGTGGGCGGAAGCTGTGCACCCGGCGCCAGCTCGCCGGCCTCGATCGCCACGGTGAAGGCGTCGGTGATCTGCGCGGTCAGCGGCTGGGAGCCGCCCCGGTCCAGATCAGACAATCTCTCTTTGTACGACATTGACATGTATTACGTACCTCCTACACTGGCCGTACGGCGCTCCTCCCGGGGCGCACAACGCAACTAAGTATTACCAGAGGGGGCATCTAATGTCAAACAATCAGCCAGAGATCACGATAAGGCCGGCAAGCGATGCCGACGCCCGTGCCCTGTCCCGGCTCGCCGAGCTCGACTCCACCCGGGTCCCCCAGGCGCCGCTGCTGGTGGCGGAGTCCGACGGCGAGATCCAGGCCGCACTCTCCGTGACCGACGGCGCCGTGATCGCGAACCCGTTCCGCCCCACCGCGGAGCTGGCGGCGATTCTGCGGGCGCGGGCGGGCATCGCCACCAGGGATGCCACCGGCCTACGGGCCTACCGGCGCCTGAGGCCGCGCGGACCGAGGCCCACGGGCCCGAGGCCGAGCGCGCCCAGCGTCCCGGGCTTCCCGGTCATCCCGAGCCGCTCGATCTGATTAGCCCAGCGACTGGCGGACGATCGGCTTGCGGCTCGCCGCCGCCTCGTCGAGGCGGCGGACCGGCGTCGTGTAGGGCGCCTGGTGGAGGATCGCCGGGTCGGACTCGGCCTCGGCGAGAATGCTCTCGATCGCCTCGGCAAGCTGGTCCAGCGACTCGCGGGTCTCGGTCTCAGTCGGCTCGAACATCAGCGCTTCATCGACCAGCAGCGGGAAGTAGATCGTCGGCGGATGGATGCCGTAGTCGAGCAGTCGCTTGGCGACGTCGAGCGTCTTCGCTTGCAGCTCGCGCTTGGCGGGGGCGCCCGAGAGGACGAACTCATGCATGGGCAGCCGGTCGAACGCCAGCGGGAGGTAGACCCCGGCGCGGCCTGACCTCAGGCGGGCCAGGAGGTAGTTGGCGTTCAGCACGGCCGTCTCCGAGGCGTCGGTGAGCCCGTCTGCGCCGAGCGAGCGGATGTAGGCGTAGGAGCGCACGAAGACCCCGAAGTTGCCCTGGAAGCCGCGGAGGCGGCCAATCGTCTTGGGGGCGTCGTAGCTCAGGTCAAGCCGCGGCGCGGAGCCGTTCGAGCCCTCGTCGCGGATGAGCCTGGGCACCGGCAGGTACGGTGCGATCCTCTCGGAGACGGCGATCGGTCCCGCGCCCGGCCCGCCGCCGCCATGCGGCTGCGAGAACGACTTGTGCAGGTTCAGGTGACAGATGTCGAAGCCCATGTCCCCCGGCCGGCTCCGCCCCATGATCGCGTTGAGGTTCGCCCCGTCGTAGTAGAGGGTCCCGCCGATCTCGTGCACCAGCGAGGCGATCTCGGCGATGTTCTCGTCGAACACGCCCAGGGTGTTGGGGTTCGTGAGCATGAGGCAGGCCACCTGCTCGTCGACCTTCGCCCGGAGATCATCGAGGTCCACTCCACCGCGCCCGTCCGTCGCGACCTTCACCGCCTCGTAGCCGGCCATCGTTACCGTGGCGGGGTTGGTGCCGTGAGAGGTGTCGGGGGTGAGCACCTTCGCCCGTTCCTCTCCGTGATCTGAATGGTAGGCGCGGGTGAGCAGCAGGCCCGCCAGTTCGCCGTGCGAGCCCGCCGAGGGCTGCAGGCTCACATGTGGGAGCCCGGTGATCGCTGCCAGCGAGCGCTCGAGCCGCCACATCAGCTCCAGTGCGCCCTGCGCGCGCTTGGGGTCCTGAGCCGGGTGGACGCGGGCGTATCCGGGCAGGGCGGCGACCCGCTCGTTCAGGCGCGGGTTGTGCTTCATCGTGCACGAGCCCAGCGGATACGGGCCGGTGTCGAGGTCGAAGTTGCGCCGCGACAAGCGGTTGTAGTGTCGGACGATCTCGGGCTCCGATACCTCGGGCAGGACCGCGGGCCTTGAGCGCAGGAACCTCGACGGGATCAGGTCGTCGAGCGCGCGCTCCGGGACGTCGAGGGGCGGCAGCGTGGCGGCGCGGCGGCCCGGGACGGATCTCTCGTAGATCGTGATTGCGGCGTCCCTCTGCTGTGGGGTCGGGGTATCGGCGTTGGTGGGGGGCCGTGAGGGAGCCGGGCCGGTCACGTCGCGACCTCCGTTGGCGAGTTTCGGGGACCTGTCCCCCGAAACTCGCCATTCGCGGCCTGGATGGCGCTTCCGAGCGAGTCGGCGAGGCGGTCGATGTCCTCGCGGCTTCGCCGCTCGGTGATCGCCACCAACAGCCCGTCCTGGTACTCCTCGTACTCCCTACCCAGCCAATACCCGGCAGCAAGGCCATCCTCGGAGCAGCGATCCAGCACGTCCTCGGCGGGGGCGTCGATCCTGACCGCGAACTCGCGGAAGACCGGCGCCTCATGAAGCAGCTCGACGCCCTCGACCGCGGCCAGCCTCTCCCGGGCGTAGGCCGTCCGCTGCGCCACCAGCTCGCCCAGCTCGACGAAGCCCTGCTTGCCCAGCCAGGCGAGGTAGATCACCCCCGCGAGCGCGTTCAGCGCCTGCGAGGTGCAGATGTTGTGGGTGGCCTTCTCGCGGCGGATGTGCTGCTCGCGCGTCTGGAGCGCCAGGACGAAGCCCCGCCGGCCGTCGGCATCGGTGGTCTCGCCTGCGATCCGGCCGGGCATCCGCCGCAGATGCTCCTCCGTGGACGCGAAGAACCCAAACGAGGGGCCGCCGAAGTCGAGGCGGTTGCCCAGCGGCTGGCCCTCGCCCAGCGCAACATCCACCCCGCACTCGCCCGGCGGACGCAGCACGCTCAGGGAGATCGGATCGACCGACGCGACGGCGAGCGCTCCGGCAGCCTTCGCGGTTGCGGCAAGCGCCTCCACATCCTCGATCGCGCCGAGGAAGTTCGGGCTCTGAACAAAGACGGCCGCGGTGTCCTCGCCGACCGCGGCGGCCAGCTCCGCGGCGTCGGTCACACCGTCACGCATCCCGATCTCGACGACCTCGGCCCCGAACCCCCTCGCGTACGTACGCAGCGCTTCGCGACTGTGCGGGTGAAGGCCCCGGGAGGCAACGAGCTTGCTGCGCTTGGTGAACCCGATCGCCAGGTACGCGGCCGACGCCGCCGAGGACGGACCCTCGTACAGCGAGGCGTTGGCGACGGGAAGCCCGGTCAGCTCGGAGATCGCGGTCTGGAACTCGAACATCGACTGCAGGCCGCCCTGGGAGACCTCCGGCTGGTAGGGCGTGTACGGGGTGAGGAACTCAGAACGCTGCGTGATCGCGTCCACGAGCGCGGGCACGTAGTGGTCGTACATCCCCGCGCCGAGGAAGCACACCTCGGAGTCCGCGTCGGCGTTGCGCCGGGCCAGTCCGGCGAGCTCATCGAAGCACTCGGATTCGGAGAGGCCGTCCTCGAGCTCCAGCGGCCCCGTGAGCCGGAGCCCGTCCGGGATCGCCGCGAACAGGTCGTCCACCGAGGTGACCCCGATCGCGTCGAGCATCGTGGCCCGGTCGGCGTCCGTTGCTGACGTGTAGCGGGTCACCCCGCGGATCGTAGTGAGGGCGACGGCGCGCCCTCGACGGCCTCGGGCACCTCCGCCTCCTCGAGCCGATGGTCGAGCCCATCGGGCGCCCATCCGGGTCCCCTGAAAAGGTAGCCAAGCCGCTCGCGCCAGCTCCGTGCGCGGGCCACGTCCCGGCCGATCGCCCGATACTCGTGGAAGGCCACCTTCACCGGGTTGAACGTCCGGATGTTCCTGGTCAGGCCGTACCGCACCCGCTCGCCCTCGGGCTCAAACGTCCCGAACATCCGGTCCCAGATGATCAGGATCCCCCCGTAGTTGCGGTCCAGGTACTGCGCGTTCGCACCGTGGTGGACGCGGTGGTGGGATGGGGTGTTGAAGACGTACTCGACCGGCCGCGGCAGCGTCCGGATCCTCTCCGTGTGGATCCAGTACTGGTAGATCAGGCTGATCGCCTGCTGGGTGACGATCATCCAGGGCGGAAAGCCGATCAGCGCAAGCGGCGCCCAGAACGGAAAGTAGGTGAACGGCACCCACGTCTGGCGCAGCGCCGTCGAGAGGTTGTAGTGCTGCGAGGAGTGGTGCACGACGTGGCTTCCCCAGAAGACCCTCACCTCGTGGCTGATGCGATGGAACCAGTAGTAGGCGAGGTCGTCGCAGAAGAACAGGGCGACCCAGGCGAGCACGCTCGGCTCGATCCGCCACGGCGAGAGCTCATGGATAGCCGTGTACCCGAGGGCGGCGAGGGCGGCGTATCCGAAGTGGATGAGAACGTTGCCGCCGCCCATGGAAAGGCTTGTTCGGGTGTCCCGCGCCTCGTAGCCGACCAGCTCGTCGTCCTCCTCCTCCGCGACCTTGAAGGAGAGGATCTCGACCACCAAGAGCAGCACGAAGGCCGGGATCGCGTAGATGATGAGGTCGGTCACGGGGCCTCAGTCTGCCTGGGGCCTGCCAGTTCTGCGCCGGTCAGTCGGAGAGCAGTTTCCTGTAGGCGGCCGCGTCGAGCAGGTCGTCGACCTCGCCCGGATCGGACAGCCTTACCTTCGCCAGCCAACCCTCGCCGTAGGGGTCCTCGTTGATGACCTCGGGGCTGTCGGAGAGGGTCTCGTTGATCTCGGTCACCTCGCCCGAGAGCGGCGCGTATACGTCGGACACCGCCTTCACCGACTCGACCTCCGTGTAGGCCCGGTCCTTGGCGACCGTCGAACCGACCTCGGGCGGCTCGTAGAAGACGACCTCGCCGAGGGAGTCCTGGGCGTACCAGGTGATGCCGAAGGTCGCGACGTCGCCGTCGATCCGTGCCCAATCATGCTCCCGGTGGTACTTGAGCTCCTCGGGGTAGCTCTCCTCGGCTGCCAACTCAGCTCTCCTTAGTCGTTTTGGGGGTCGTAGAGGGGCTTGGACTCTATGCGTGCCGCTCGGCGCCGGCCGCGCACGTCGATCTCGACCTCGGTCCCGAGCTCCGCGAGGTCGGCTCGAACGTACGCCATCCCGATCCCCTGCTCGAGGCAGGGCGAGAGGCTGCCGCTGGTGACGACGCCGACCTCCTCGCCGCCGCTCACAACGGCGTTGCCCTGTCGCGGGATGCCAGGCCCGGTGAGCGCGAACGGGGCGAGCCGCTCCGCGGGCCCCTCGGCACGAGCCGTGGCGACTGCCTTTGAGCCGATGAATCCCGTGTCCTCCCTGCAGCACCAGCCCAGGCCGCCGGCGATCGGGCCGCGGTCGACCGAGAGGTCGTTGCCATAGAGGTGGAAGCAGACCTCGAGGCGGAGGGTGTCGCGTGCGCCGAGGCCGGCGGGGGTGGCGCCCGCGTCGAGCAGCGCCCCCCAAAGCGGCTCGGCCACACGCGGCGGGATCATCAGCTCGACACCGTTCTCCCCGGTGTAGCCGGTGCCGCAGGCCAGAAGCGTCTCGCCCTCGAACGGGATCGGAGCCGTGCGCATCCGCGGCGGGAGCTCGGCGCCCAGCACCCCGGCGGCGATCCCACGGGCGGCCGGGCCCTGCACCGCGAGCATCGCCCAATCGCCGATCGAGTCGGTCACCTCGACGTCGTAACCGTCCGCGTGCTCGACGAACCAGGCGAAGTCCCGCAGGTGGTTGGAGGCGTTGGTGACGGTGAGAAATCTCTCCTCGCCGAGCCTGTAGGTGAAGAGGTCGTCGAGTACACCTCCGTCCTGGCGGCAGAGCACCGAGTACTGGGCGCCACCCACCTCCAGCCTGGACACGTCGTTCGAGAGCAGTTCCTGAAGCAGGTCGAGCGCGTCGGGGCCCTCCGTCTGGATCTCGCCCATATGGGAGACGTCGAAGACGCCACACGCGGTCCTGATCGCTACGTGCTCCTGCCGGACCCCCTCGTACTGCACGGGCATCTCCCAGCCGGCGAAGTCGACGAGCTTCGCCCCGGCGGCGACGTGCTGCTCATGCAGGGGAGTCCGCCTCAGCGCGCCAGTCACGCCTGGGAGGCTAGTGACGCGGACGTGACGAGCGGTGTCGCGCTCGGTCGCGGCCTTCGTCTCTAGGTATCCCGAAGGAACGACGGCACGTCGATGTCGTCGTCGGAGACGCGCAGATCGCGCGCCTCGGTATCGCCCAGCGCGCTCACGCTGCGCTTGCGGGACCGCTCGCGCGTGCGGATTGGCGTCCGCGCGAGAGTCTCAAAGCCCTCGAATCCGGTTGCGATCACCGTCACCCGGACCTCGTCGCCCAAGGTTGGGTCGATCACGGTGCCGAAGATGATGTTCGCGTTCTTGTCGGCCGAGGTGACCACGAGCTCCGCGGCCTCATCGACCTCGAACAGGTTCAGGTCCTCGGATCCGGTCACGTTCAGCAGCATCCCGGTGGCGCCGTCGATGGACTCCTCCATGAGCGGCGAGGAGACGGCCATCTTCGCCGCCTCGACCGCGCGGCTCTCACCCGACGCCGACCCGATTCCCATCATCGCCGACCCGGCGTTGGACATCACGGTTCGCACGTCGGCGAAGTCGAGGTTGATCTGGCCCGGAGTGGTGATGAGGTCGGTGATGCCCTGGACGCCCTGGCGCAGGATGTCGTCTGCGATCCGGAAGGCCTCCTGCACGGAGGTCTGGCGCTCGACGACCTGGAGCAGCTTCTGGTTGGGGACGATGATCAGGGTGTCCACCTTGGCCCGAAGCTTGTCGATGCCCTCGAGCGCCTGCTGCATGCGCCTGGAGCCCTCGAACTCGAACGGCTTGGTGACGACGCCCACCGTGAGTGCCCCGATCTCGTCCTTCGCGATCTCGGCGATCACCGGAGCCGACCCCGTGCCCGTACCGCCGCCCTCGCCGGCCGTGACGAAGACCATGTCGGCGCCCTTCAGCGCCTCCTTGATGTCGTCCCGCGACTCCGCGGCCGCCCCGGCCCCGATCTCGGGATCCGCGCCGGCCCCCAGCCCGTGAGTGAGCTGATGGCCGATTGAAAGCTTGATGTCGGCCTCGCACGCCTGAAGCGCCTGCACGTCGGTGTTGACGGCGATGAATTCGACGCCCTTGAGGCCTGCGTCGACCATCCGCGAAACGGCATTGGTACCGCCGCCTCCGGCTCCGACGACCTTGATTACGGCGAGATACGAGGACTCGACCATGGCTCCCGGGTGAAAGTTGTTGACCCTTTCCAACACGTCCGAGGGTAAAGTCAGACTTCAGGGTTTTCTCGTCTCACTCCCTCGACGTCTGAATGACCGTACGCCATCCAGTCGCACGTGTCAATCTCCGATCAATACCCGGCACGGGATCGTGCAATCACCCGATCTCTCGACTAGTGCTCGAGGGTTGGCTGCCGGCCGCGAGTCTCAGGCCAGGGTTCAGAGTGCCGGTTCCACGGGCGCCGGGGTCGCGACGGGCTCCTCCGCTACCGCGGGCTCGACGGGCGCGGACAGCGCCGGATCGGCGGCCGGATCGGCGATCGGTTGGGTGGCAGCCCCGCCCACGGCCGGCCGATCGGGCACCCGAACGTCCACGTAGGTGAGGGCCTTCAGCTTCGGATCGGCCAGGACCGCCGCCGCGGCCGCCCATTTTGCGCCCGCGTCCTCGCTGCCGCCGAAGCGGATCGGAATGTCCCCTCGCATGGTCACCTCTACCCCACTCCCCCGCACGATCGCGACGCCCTCGATCAGGGGCCGGAGGGGGGCCGGGGCGCCACCGAGGACGATCGCCTGCTGGAGCGCCTCACCCTCAAGCCTTCCGGCGGTGGGCAGGGCGTCCACCGCGAGCACGGGAAGCTGGTCGGCCTGATCGCCAAGCTCGAGGCCGAGGAGGAGGGTGCCGTCGGCGCTCACTGGCACCTCGTCCTTCTTGGCCTTCGCGATCAGCGCGGGCGGCCGCTCGTTCACGCTGATCGCCAGGCCGTGCAGCAGGTCCGGATCGGCGCTCACCGAGACCACGGTCGGGAAACCCGCGACGGCCCTGTCGAGGCGAGCCTCGTCCACGTTCAGGGTCGTCATCTCGGTGGCGGCCTCGGTCAGCGCCTGCTCGATCCGCGGGGCGTCGGGAGAGCTCAGCCCGCCGACCTCGACCTCGGTGACCGCGACGAGCGAGGAGTTGCGCAACCAGGCGAAGTAGCCGCCGATGAGCGCGACCGCGACGATGCACGCCAGGAGCAGCGCCGTGCGCAGCGAGGGGATGCGGATGCCTGTCGCGGCCGGCCTGCTGCGGGCCCGTTTGGCAGACGCCGTTCGCGCGGGCGCCCGCCTGGCAGGGGTCCGCTTGGCGGCGGCTCGCTTGGGCGCGGCCTTCGGCCGCTGGCCGGAGGAGGAGTGGCCCCGACGAGAGGTACCCCGCGATGCCTTGCGGGTCGCCGATCGGCGCTTGGCGGCAGGGGTCGAGGAACGGCTGGTGGCCACGCCCCTAGATTCGCCGCCCGGCCCCCCGCCTCCTGCCTCCGGTCGCCGCTCAGCTGAGGTCCCAGCCCTCCGGCCAGGCCACCTCGCCCAGGATCTGCACCTCGGGCTCGAGCGTGACGCCGAACCGCTCGTGGACCCGTTGGCGTCCCCGGGCCATGAGCTCGAGGATCTCGGCGGTCGTGGCGCGGTCGGCGTTCTCCACGAAATTGGCGTGCTTGGGGGCGAACCGGGCCCCGCCGACGGCGAGCCCACGACAGTCCGCCGCGTCGAGCAGCTGGCCGGCGCTGCGCCCCCCGGCCCGTGGATCGTCGGGGTTCTTGAACGTCGAGCCGAACGTCTTGATCCCGGAGGGCTGTGCCTCCTTGCGCTTGCCCCGCATCGCGGCCAGAGCCGCCTTGACCTCCGCCGCGTCCGCGGGTTCCAATGCGAAGGAGGCCCGAACGACCACCTCCCGCTCCGTCAGGTTCGAGTTTCTGTAGACGAAGCCCAGAGCGTCGGGCGCTCGCCTCACGACGCCGTCGCCGGTCGCGACCTCCACCCACTCGAGCACCCGGGCGAGCTGGCCACCGTAGGCATTCGCGTTCATCCGCACTGCACCGCCCACCGTGCCCGGGATGCTGATCCCGAACTCGAGGCCCGTCAGCCCCCATTGCGCCGTCTTCGCCGCGACCGATGGCAGGCGTGCCCCACCGCCGCACACGAGGTGCGAGCCATCCCGCTGCGCCGCCGCCAGCTCACCGTCGAGCTTGAGGACGAGGCCCCGAAAGCCGTCGTCGGCGATGAGCAGGTTGGAGCCCGAGCCGACGATGCCGAGCGCCACCCCCTCGGACGCCGCCCAGGCCAGCGTCTCCACGAGCCCGACCTCCGTCACCGGCCGGGAGAAGAGATCGGCCGGGCCGCCCGTACGCACCGTCGTCAGGCGCTCGAGGGGGTAGTCGCGCTCGATCCCGTCCGGCGTCGCGGTCACGAGGCGCCTCCGACCACGAGCTCGTCGGCCAGTCTCACGACGTCGCCGGCTCCCAGCGTGACCAGGAGGTCGCCTCCCGCGAGCCGCGGGCCGAGCGCGCGCTTGGCACCCGGGATGTCGCGGAGCCACCACACGGGGCGCCCACCGGCGCGGTCGGCAGTCGCGCGGGCGACGTCCAGGCCGCTCACCCCGGCGAGCGGTCCCACCGGCTCCTCGCGCGCCGCGTACACGTCCAGGACGCCGACCTCGTCGGCCGCGGCCAGGGCCGCCCCGAACCGGCCCGACAGCGCCTTCGTCCTCGAGTACAGATGCGGTTGGAAGACGGCGATGAGGCGTCGCGGCTCGAGCCCCCGGAGGGCGGCCAGGGCGGCGGCGACCTCCGTCGGATGGTGCGCGTAGTCGTCGTAGATAACGGCCCCGCGGCTGGTGCCCTTGCGCTCGAGGCGCCGCAGCATGCCCGGGAACACATCCAGGGAGGCGGCGAGCTCGTCGGGCTCGCCCAGGCCGGCCAGCACCAGCGCCGCGAAAGCGCCGCGCGCGTTGGTGAGGTTGTGCTCACCGGGGACGCCCAGCCGAAAGGCGGGTCCCGGCCCGGCGGAGTCGAAGCGCACCACCTCCTGGCCGGACGCCACTGCGTCGAGGTCCGCCGCGCGCCCAAGCACGAGCCCGGACGCGGGCTCCGCGAATCGCCGGAAGGCGGCGAAGAGCTCGCCCCGCGACGACCAGCGCGAGTGATGGTCCAGCTCGATGTTGGTGACCACGGCGATCTCGGGCCGCAGCTCGAGGAAGCTGGCGTCGGACTCATCGGCCTCGGCGATGACCCACTCGCTCCCCGCAACCCACCCGGCGTTCGTGGCCTCCCCTTCCGGCCCGGCCCCGGGCAGCTCGCCGCCGAGAAAGAAGGACGCGCGCCCCCGCGCGGCCCAGGCGAGCATCCCCGCCGTGGTGGTCTTGCCGTGAGCCCCGGCCACCGCGATCAGGCGGCTGCCCTCGCACAGCTCCGCGAGCAGCTCGCCGCGATGCAACACGCGCTGGCCCCGCTCGCGGGCGAGCCGCAGCTCCGGGTTGTCGGCGGGGATCGCCGTCGAGACCACGACGTCCGCCCCGGCCGGGACCCGCGTTCCGTCGTGCCCTATTCGGGCCTCGATCCCCGCGCTCGCCACGCGGTCGAAGTAGCTGCTGGCAGCGCGGTCGCTGCCGGTCACGCTGGCGCCGCGGGCGTGGCATACGAGCGCGAGGCCGCTCATCCCGGCCCCGCCGATCGCGATGAAGTGGAGGGCTCGGCCTCCCATGTCGGCCGCCCCGCTCATCGCGCCAGCGAGAGGATCTCGCTCGCGACGTCGCGAGCCGCGTCGGGGCGCGCGAGGGATGCCGAGGCCGCGCCCATCTCGGCCAGCCGGGCGCGATCGACGAGCAGCACCCCGGCCATGCGTGCCACGGCGGGGCCGTCGAGCTCCGTGTCCTCGATCACCACCGCGGCTCCCGCATCGGCCATCCACGTTGCGTTGGCGCGCTGGTGGTCGGCCGCCGCATGCGGGTAGGGCACGAGGATCGCCGGTCGTCCCGCCGCGGCCAGCTCGAAGATCGACCCGCCGGAGCGGGCCAGCACCAGGTCGCACGCGGCGAGCCCGTCCGCCAGCCCCGGCTCGTACTCGAGCAGGGTGTAGTTGGGCACGCCGCCAGCGGCGTCGAGTCGCGCCCTCGCCTCGGCATAGTCGCGATGGCCCGCGATGTGGAGCACGTGGTAGGCGCGATCGCCCGGCGGCCCGGTCGAGCCCTCCGCGCCGGCGTAGGCGTCGAGGGCGGCGCGGTTGATCGAGCGCGCCCCCTGGCTACCGCCGAACACGAGCAGGCAGGGCCGCTCCGGATCGATGCCGAAGCGCAAGCGCGACGCCGCGCGGTCGGCCTCTGCGATCGCGGCGGGAACGGGTCTGCCGGTGACCACGTAGCGCCCCCCGGCGAGCCCCGGGATCTCGAACGCGAGGCAGACCCGCCGGGCGCGGCGGGCCAGGAGCCGGTTCGCGAGGCCGAGGTGGCGGTCGGCCTCGGTCAGCACGAGAGGAAGCTTCAGGCGCAGCGCCGCGAGGCCCCCGGGCCCGGCGACGTACCCGCCCCCGCCCATCACGACGTCCGCCCCCCGCGCGCGCAGGATGCGCTTGGCGGCGGGCACCGCGCGAGCGGCCCTGGCGACGGCGCCGAGGGCCTTCAGCGGATTCCCGCGGTCGATGCCGCTCACGTCGAGGAGCTCCACGTCGAACCCAGCCGCCGGCACGAGCTTCTCCTCGAGGCGCCCGCGCGCCCCGAGGAAGAAGGCCTCGGCGCCCTGGGCCCTAAGTGCGTCCGCGACGGCCAGCGCGGGCACGACGTGCCCGGCGGTCCCCCCCGCGGCTATCGCGACCGTTGGCACTGGTTGACGACCTCCTCTGGCCGCCCTCGCGGCCGCCTTCGACGATGCTCAGTCTCGCACCGCCGGCCGCTGCTCGCGCGGTGGCGGGGCGTCCGGCGGGCACGCGGCGGCGGCTGGTCCGCTTCGCGGGCGCCCGCTTGGCGGGAGCCCGCTTCGTCTTGCGACGCGCCCCGGTTGGCTCCGGACGAGGGCGCGCGGCGGGGACCGCGGCGCCGTCGGCGATGTTCAGAAGGATTCCCACGGCAGCGAGCATCACCAGCAGGCTCGAGTTGCCGTAGGAGACGAACGGCAACGGGACGCCTGTCAGCGGGGCCAGGCCGAGAACGGCGAACAGGTTGATCGTGGCCTGGATCATCACCAGCGCGACCAAGCCCGCCGCCAGCAGCTTCGTGTAGCGATCGCGGGCACGTTGCGCCGTCCGCATGCCGGCGTATGCGAAGAGCCCGAACAGGCAGGCGAGGCCGGTGATGCCGATGAGGCCCCATTCCTCGCCGATCACGGCCGCGATCATGTCGGTGTGCGCCTCGGGCAGGTAGAAGGCCTTCTGCAGGCTCTCTCCGACCCCGACGCCGAACACGCCGCCGGAACCGAGGGCGATCTGTGCCTGGTTCGCCTGGAATCCGGCGCCCGCCGGATCGGCGCTCGGGTTGAGGAAGCCCGTGAGGCGCTCCACCCGGTACGGCTCGATGAGGATGGCGATGACGATCACGCCGCCGACGATCAGGGCGAGAGCCCCGAGCGTTCGCATCTTTGCGCCGGCCGCGACCAGGAGCGCGCAGGCGGTGAAGCACGACACCATCGCGGTGCCGAGGTCGGGTTCGACGACCACCAGCGCGCAGACGACTCCCACGGGCAGGAGAAAGGGCGTCATGTCCCGGAGCGAGCGAGTGAGCTTGGGCCGGGTGGCGAGCATCGCGGCGCCGTGGAGCACCAGCGCCACCTTCGCGATCTCCGATGGCTGGACCTGGAAGAGGCCCGCCCCAATCCACCGCCTGGCCCCATTGACCTCGATCCCGACGCCAGGGAGCAGCACCAGGAGAAGCAGGGCGATCGAGACCGCCATGATCATCGGCGTCAGCCGGTAGATCACCGACACACCCCGCACCGCCAGGATCCGCATCGCGATCAGCCCGAAGACTCCGAACAGCGCGGTCCGCTTGAGGTAGAACGCGCCGTCGCCGGCCTCACCGAGGAGAGATGTCGTCGAGGACGCGCTGAAGACCATCACCACGCCGAACGCGACCAGGCACAGCGTCACCGTCAGCAGCATCGAGTGCTCCACGGGGGGGGCGCCCGAACGGCGGCGTGGGCCGAGGGCGGCCAGGCGCAGTGCCCTCATCGGAGAGCCTCCACGAGGGCGCGGAAGTCATCGCCGCGGGCCGCGTAGTCGGGGTACTGATCGAAGCTGGCGCATGCGGGGGCGAGCAGGACGACGTCCCCGGGCAGGGCCGCTGCGGAGGCGGCATGTAGCGCCTCGGGGAGGCCGGCGTGGCGGGACCGCTCGACCCCGCCCTCCCACGCGGTCGCGAGATCGGCCTCCAGCTCGCCGGCGGTCTCGCCGTTGAGATAGGCGGCGCGGGCATGGGCCGCCAGGGGGCGGGCGAGCGCTCCAAACCGCTCGCCCTTCGAGCTGCCGCCCAGAATCACGTGCAGCGGGCTGTCGAAGGACGAGATGGCGGCCACAGCGGCGGCCACGTTCGTCGCCTTCGAGTCGTTTACATAGGTCACGGTGCCGAGCTCGCGCACATGCTCCAGACGGTGGGTCACGCCCCCGAAGGAGCGCAGGCCCGAGGCAACCGCCTCGGGCTCGAGGCCCATCGCGAGCGCCGCTCCCGCGGCGGCCATGGCGTTCTCGGCGTTGTGGGGGCCGCGAATCGGGAGCTCGTCCAGATCCACCAGCGGCACGCCGGCGGCGACCATCGTCCCGCCGTCGAGGACGACCTCGCAGTCCTCGCCGTCGCACTGCCTGCAGAAGGCGATGCGGCGCGCGCAACCTCCTAGGTCGCGGCCTCGAAACGCCGCATCGCAACCGTTGTAGACGGCGAAGTCGTCGTCGCCCTGGTTGGCGAAGATCCGCAGCTTGGCGGCGAGGTAGTCCTCCATCGTCCCGTGCCGGTCGAGGTGATCCGGGCTCAGGTTGAGCAGGGTGGCGCACTCGGGGGCGAACGCCTGGGAGTCCTCGAGCTGGAACGAGGATGCCTCGCAGACGATCGTCGTCTCCGGCGGGGTCGATCCCACGAGCGATGCGAGCGGGGTGCCGACGTTGCCCGCGACGGCCACCCGGTCCCCGGCGGCGCGCCAGACTTCCCCGAGCAGCTCGGCGACGGTCGTCTTCCCGTTGGTGCCCGTCACGGCGACGAACCGGTTCGGCAGGAGCCGCCACGCGGCCTCGAGCTCGCCTAGCACGGTGATGCCGCGCTCGCGCGCCGCGGCGACCACGGGCGCGCCGGCCGGGACGCCGGGGCTCTTGACGAGGCAGCGCGCGCGTTCGAGCTGAGCGAGTCCGTCGTCATCAAGTCTGATTTCGACGCCGGGGCCACTCAGCCCTTCCGCGCCGGGCGGCGAGGCGGAGTCGACGCCCAGCACCTCCTCGCCACGAGCGGCCAGCATCGCTGCAACCGCCTGGCCCGAACGGGCGAGGCCGACCACCAGGTATGGGCCCCCGGGCAGCGGGGGTCGTGGCTTCGCTGAGCCCATGGAAGCTGGTTCGCCCGCACGAGGCGGTTCCCTCTAGTGATTGGTCACATGCCCAGGCGTGCGCGGGGGTGCGCGGGACCGGGCTGGGCGTGGACGGCGGGCGAGCTCTAGCCCAGGGAGTTCTGGAACAACACGTACCCGATGCCGGCGCAGACGGCCGCGACGATCCAGAAGCGCAGCATGATCTTGGTCTCTGACCAGGCGAGCATCTCGAAGTGGTGATGCACCGGGGCCATCAGCAGAACTCGGCGGCGGAAGAGCTTGAACGTGGTCACCTGGATGGCAACCGAGAGCGCCTCGATCACGAAGATCCCACCGAGAATGATCAGCAGCAACTCGGTCTGGGTCATCACGGCCAGCGCCCCGATCGCGGCGCCCAGGCCGAGCGAGCCCGTGTCGCCCATGAAGATCGCTGCCGGGAACGCGTTGAACCACAGGAAGCCGATCGAGGCGCCGACCAGGCACGCGGACAGCAGCGCCAAGCCCTCCTGCCCGGTCGTGATCGTGATCGCCATGTAGGCGAGGAGCACGATCCCGCAGGCACCGGCCGCCAGGCCATCGAGCCCGTCGGTGAGGTTCACCGCGTTGGAGGCTCCGGCGACGACCAGGAAGACGAAGATCAGGTAGGCGACCGGGCCGACGTCGATGTCGATATCGAACAGGCGCGAGCGCAACACCGGGTCCAGGCCCACCACCTCGGTCGCCACATACCAGAGGCCCACGGCGAGGGCAATCTGCGCCGCCAGCTTGTAGCGGGCGCTCAGGCCCAGCGACCGACGCCGGGTGATCTTGATGACATCGTCGGCGAAGCCGATCGCCGCAGCGCCGAGCGCGACGCCCAGCACGGCGAGGCTCTCGGTATCGCGCTCGGAGAGCACCAGGTAAGGGACCGCGATCGCGAGGAAGATCACGAGCCCGCCCATCGTCGGGGTGCCCGCCTTCGCATGGTGCTCCTGGGGCCCTTCCTCGCGGATCTGCTGGCCGAATTCCTTGACCCGCAGGAACTCGATGAACTTAGGCCCGAGGAAGATCGTGATCAGCATCGCCGCCATGCCGGCTATCAGGATTTCCGCACGGTCGATCGCCGCCGAGGCCACCTCGTTCGAGAGGGCTCCGAGGAGCGCCATCGCCTAGCCCCCGCCGCGATCGCTGACGAGGGCCTCCGTCAGGCGCTCGAGCCCGACCGAGCGAGACCCCTTGACCAGGAGCGAATCACCGTCGCGCAGTTCGGCCTCGACGAGGGCTATGGCGGCTTGCGCGTCGGGGGCCCAGTCGTCGGGGGCGTAGTCGTGGGCGAGCTCGCCGACGCCGATCAGGGGCTCCACCCCGAGATTGCGGGCGAGCGCCCCGACCTCGCGGTGATACGACGCGGCGTCCGGCCCGAGTTCCTTCATCTCGCCCAGAACGGCCAGCCGGCGTCCCTCGGGGGTCGAGCCGGGCACGCCCAACGCAAGATGCTCGAGCGCGGCGCGCATTGAGATCGGGTTTGCGTTGTAGCAGTCGTTCACGATCACGATCCCTCCGGCGAGCCCGATGAGCTCCCCGCGCAGGCGCGAGAACTCTACCCCCGCGGCCAGACCTGCCATCGTCGCCGGATCGCAGCCCAGCGCGACGCCGATCCCGACGGCGCACAGGGCATTGATGAGGTGGTGGGCCTCGGTGAAGGGCAGCTCGAAGGCCGCCTCGCCCCCCGGGGTGCGCACCAGGGCGCTCTGTCCCCGTTGGGAGATGCGCACGTCGTGAGCGCTGACGTCGCCTCCCGACCCGAACGTGAGGGTCTTGAGCGTGTCGTTGAGGTGGGGCTCGAGGGCCTCGGCGTCAACCGGGACCACGGCCACCCCGTCCGCCTTCAGGCCGGAGAGGATCTCTGCCTTGGCCTCGGCGATGGCCTCAAGCGTGCCAAGCAGTTCAAGGTGAACGGGGCCCACGTTGGTGATGGCCGCGATGTCGGGCTCCGCGATCTCGCACAGCTCGGCGATCTGCCCCAGCCCGCGCATCGCCATCTCGAGCACCAGGACCTCCGTCTCCGGCGGCGCGGAGAGGATCGTGAGCGGGAGCCCGATCTCCGTGTTGAAGTTCTCCGGGCTCGCGTGAACCCGCAGCGGCAGGATCGAGCGCGCGATGTCCTTGACCGAGGTCTTCCCCGTCGAGCCGGTTATGCCGACCGCCTTGCAGTCGAGCTCCCGCCGCCAGGCCCGTGCGAGCCGCTGCAGGGACCGAAGCGGGTTTTCGCTGGCCAGCACCCATCCGCCGCCGGGGAGGCCGTCCGCGTGCTCGGGCCGGACCAGCGCGCCCCAGGCCCCCGCCTCGAGTGCGCCGGCGGCGAATGCGCCGCCGTCCGCCCGCTCGCCGGGCAGCCCGAAGAAGAGGTCGCCCGCCGCCGCGGCGCGGGAGTCGATCGTCGCCCGCTCCGGGCGCGCCCGCGGCCCCTCGCGAACCACCGTCGCGCCGGCCTCGGCCGCGATCCGCTCCGGCGCGAGCTCAATCATCTGGAGGCCAGGAGCGCCCGCAGCTCCTCGCGGGCGATGTCGCGGTCGTCGAACGGAAGCTTGCGGCCGTCCTCGAACTCCTGTCCCTGCTCGTGCCCCTTCCCTGCGATCACGACCGTATCGCCGGCCTCCGCGGCCGCGAGCGCCGCCGCGATCGCGGCCCGACGGTCGACCTCTACCTCGATCTCCGCCACGGCGCCATCGCCGTTCATCCCTGACCTGATCTGGTCCACGATCGCGCCGGGATCCTCGGAGCGCGGGTTGTCGGATGTGACCACCGCCAGGTCGGCTCCGGCCGCCACGACGGCGCCCATCAGCGGCCGCTTGTCGCTGTCGCGGTCCCCGCCGGCTCCGAACACGCACACGAGGCGGCCCCGAGTGAGCTTCCGGGCCGCGCGCAGCACGTTGAGGAGGGAGTCCGGGGTGTGCGCGTAGTCCACCAGCACGGCGAAGGCCTGCCCCTCGTCGATCGGCTCCATGCGCCCCGGCACGCGGTCGGCGTCGGTGAGGGCGGCGGTGGCCTCGAGCGCGGGCACGCCGAGGGACCCGGCGGTGGCGATCGCCGCGAGCGCATTCGAGACATTGAACAGGCCGGGTAGCCCCAGTTCGACCAGGTGCTCCCCCTCCGGAGAGCGGCAGGCAAAGCGCGATCCGCCGGCGTCGAACGAGACGTCCACCGCGGCGTAGTCGGCGACCCGCGCGCCCCCGGCGGAGAACGTGCGCAGGTCGCCATCGGTCTCGTCCAGGTCCTCGGCCAGCCGCGCACCGTAGGGGTCGTCGACGTTCACGATCGCCGTCCCGGGGGGCTCGGGCGTTCCCGTGAAAAGGCTGGTCTTCGCCTTGAAGTAGTCCTCCATCCCAGCATGGAAGTCGAGGTGGTCCTGCGTCAGGTTGGTGAAGGTCGCCGCCGCGAAGCGCACACCATCAGGGCGGCGAAGCGCCAGAGCGTGGGACGACACCTCCATGGCGCACGCTCGGTCGCCGGCGTCGAGCATCTCGCGGAACGTCCGCTGCAGATCGATCGCCTCCGGGGTGGTGCGCTCGACGTCGGATGCGGCGCCCCCCACCACCTGGACGATCGTGCCGAGCTGCCCGGTCCGGGTTCCCGCCCGCTCGAGAACATGACGCAGCAGGAACGCCGTCGTGGTCTTCCCGTTGGTCCCGGTGATCCCTGCCACGCGAAGGTCCAACGTGGGATCCCGGTAGAAGGCGACGGCGGCGGGCGCCATCGCCGCCCGGGCGTCGGCGACGACCGCCTGCGGGACCGGCAGGTCCAGCGCTCGCTCGACGACGAGTGCGGCGGCCCCCGCCGTCACGGCGGCCGGCGCGAAGTCATGGCCGTCCGCCGTTGCGCCCGGTACGCAGAAGAACAGGGTGCCGTCCCCGACGTCACCCGAGGAGTAGGCCAGCCCGGTCACCTCAACGCCCGGATCGGCGGGCCAGTCGGCAACCGAAGCGCCGGCGAGGACGTCGCGGAGCTTCATCGCCCGCGATTGTATGAAGCCCGGCGGGGGTCGCCCGGAACCGAGCTACCTCGCCTCGATACCGAGGTACGGGAGAGCGAACTTCGCGATCTCGCCAAAGGCCGGGGCAGCGACCGTACCGCCGTAGTAGTCGCCCTTCGGCTCATCCACGACCACCGCGACCAGGAGCTCCGGGTCCTTGGCGGGGGCGAAGCCCACGAAGGAGGCCACGAACTGGCTTTCGGAGTACGCGCCGTCCACCACCTTCTGGGCCGTACCGGTCTTGCCGGCGAGCGTATAGCCCGGGACGCTGACCTCCGAGGCCGTGCCCCCCGGTGCGAGCACGCCCTCGAGCATCCTGCTCAGCTTGGTTGCGGTATCGCGAGAGATGATCCGCGCGCGCTCGGGCTGGGCGACGGGCTCCCCGCCCTCCTCGGCGATGACGTGGGGTGAGTGCAGCACGCCGCCGTTGGCGATCGCCGAATACGCGGTCGCCATCTGCATCGGGGTGACCGACAGACCCTGCCCGATCGGCAGGTTGCCCATGGTCGAGCCGGAATACTCGCTGGGTTTGAGCACGATCCCCTGCTCCTCCCCGGGGAAGTCGATGCCGGTCGGCGAGCCGAAGCCGAACTCGCGAATCCAGTGGTCGAAGCGCTCGGCGCCGGTCTCGAGGCCGATCTTCACCGCTCCCACGTTCGAGGACTGGGCGAGGATGTCGGCGACACTGAGTGTCACGTATCCACGTGAGTGGGACTCCTCGATCACCCGGTCGGCGACCTGGATCGTGGGCGGCAGGTCGAACGGCGTATCCGGGGTGACGATGCCTTCCTCAAGTGCGCCCGCGACAGTGAAGGCCTTGAAGGTCGAGCCCGGCTCGTAGGTGTAACCCGTCGCTCGGTTCGCCAGCTCCGCCGGGGTCGCCCCGCCGGGGTCGCCGGGGTCGGCGGCCGGGTAGTTCGCGAGCGCCAGCACCTCGGCCGATCCCGGGTCCATCACGATGGCCGTCGCGCCCTTGGGGCTGTAGCTCTCCGCGATTCCTGCCAGGACCTCCTCCGTGCGGGCCTGGAGGCTCGCGTCTACCGTGAGCTTCAGGTCGGTGCCGGTCTGGGCGCTGTCGAGCGTGTTCCTCTCGAGCTCCTTGCCGAGCGCGTCGCGGACGATCTCGCGCTCGCCCTCGGTGCCGTGGAGCGTGTCCTCCCGGGAGGCCTCGAGGCCCGTCAAGCCGTTGTTGTCGACGCCGACGGAGCCGATCACCTGCGAGGCGAGCTCGCCCTGCGGGTAGATCCGGCGGCTGTCGGCGAGAGTGCCGATTCCGGCGAGGTGCAGCTTGCGGACGCGCTCCGCCGTCGGAAGGTCCACCTTGCGCGCGATGTACTCGAAGCCGGAGTCGGCGCTCGCGAGCTGCTCGATGAGGGCGTCGCGGTCGATATCGAGGATGTCGGAGAGCTTCTCTGCGGCGGCCGGCGGATCCTCGATCTGGTAGGGCGTGGCGAAGATAGTCGCCGCGTCCTCGGATACGGCCAGCTCGGTGCCATTGCGGTCGAGGATCGACCCGCGCGAGCCGGGGACGGTGACGGTCTCGGTCTGCTGGCTCTGGGCATCCGCTCGCAACTCGGGGCCGCGCACCGCCTGGAGCCACGACGCCCGGGCCACCACGACGCACAGGGCCAGCGCGAAAAGCGCGAACAGCAGGCCGATGCGGCGCTCGACGAGGCTCATCCAGGATGAGATTCGCCGGCGGGGCCGCTCACCCTTGTCGGGGCGTGCCCCCGCGTCACGGGGACACGACGCCGCCGGCGGTCGCCGTAGGCGCGCTGACGGGTGGCGCGACGGTGGCCGCAGGATCCGGCGAGATTGGAGCCGCCTCAGGCTCGGTCACTATCGGCTCCGCAGGCACTGCCGCCGGGACCGCCGGGACCGCTGGAGGGGCGACGGCGCCGAGGGTGAACGCGCCGTCGGCGAGGCGCCGCGCCGCGATCGCGGCCGCGTTGCCGCCGGCGTCGAGGTAGCGAATCGAACCCGGCTCGGGGACGATCAGGCCCAGCTTGGTCGCGGCGGCCTGGACCTGCTCATTGGAGAGCTCGCCCGCGATCTGGGCCTGCAGGGCGGAGTTGGCGCGCTTGAGACCATCGGTCTGGCGCGCGACCTTGCTCGACGCGGCGTTGAGGCTGAGCGCCCACACGTTAAGGCCGACGATGCCGACGAGCAGGACTCCGAGGACGCCGATCCACAGTCTGCCCCGGGTCATCCGCATCACGAAGCTTGAGTCGGCGATGCCGCCCACGGCGCCCGCGGTGCGGCCGACGACGACGGGCACGAACCCGGTCACGGGGGTGTTCGAGCGTCCCCGGCGACGCTGAGGCGCAGCCTTTGCCCCCGCGGCGGGGCGGCGCGCAGCGCTGCTCTTCGCGGGCGCGCGGCGCGAGGGCGCCTGACGAGGGCGTGCCTTCAGCGCCGTACGCCCAGCGGTCGCACGCCGGGCCGGGGACGCGGCTACGCGGCGGGCTGCGGCGGTCGCGGGCATCAGACGGCGGGCCCTCCGGGGAGGTCCTGGCGCGGGCCGCGGAGCTTGCGGGCCACTCGTAGTCGCGCGGAGCGCGACCGTGGGTTCCGCTCCACCTCCTCCGGCGAAGCGGCTACCGCGCGGCGAGTCAGCAGCTCGGCCTCTGGCTCGCGGGTACAAACGCACATCGGCAGCTCGGGTGGGCAGACGCACTCGCGGGCGTGCTGCACCATGAAGCGCTTGACCCGTCGATCCTCCAGCGAGTGGAAGGAGATGGCCCCCAGACGCCCGCCGTCGCGCAGCAGCGCCCAGGCGCCCGGCAGCGCGCGGTCGAGCGACGTGAGCTCGCCGTTCACGGCGATACGGATCGCCTGGAAGGTGCGCTTGGCTGGGTGCCCCCGGCCGAACCGGTAGGACGGAGGGACCGCGGCGCGAATGGCCTCCACGAGCTCGAACGTCGTGTCCAGAGGACGCCGGCGGGCGATCTCCGCGGCGATTGATCGGGCGTGCCTCTCCTCGCCGTACTCGCGCAGGGCAGCGGCGAGACGGTCGGTGGGCCAGTCGTTTACGACCTCCCGGGCCGAGAGCTCCTGATCGGTGTCCATGCGCATGTCGAGCGGAGCGTCGGCGGCGTAGGAGAAGCCGCGATGGGGCTGATCCACCTGAGGTGAGGAGAGACCCAGGTCCATGCAGGCGACATCGAATCGCGACCCGGCCTCGCCCAGTTCGCCGATCGCGTCGGCGAAGTCGGCACGGATGAATCGGGAATCGCACTCCACCTCCCGCGCCATCCCCTCGAAGCGCGCCTCCGCCCCCGGGTCGCGATCGACACAGACGAGCGAGCCGCCGCCCCCAAGCCGCTCGGCGATCAACCGGGAGTGGCCGCCCGACCCGAAGGTGCAGTCGAGCGCAGCGTCACCGGGCTCGGGAGCCAACAGCTCGACCAGCTCCGGGGCCAGGACGGGGATGTGCTCGGAGGAGTCCATGACACTCAGCGTGGGCATTCGATCCGCAGCCCCATCCGCCTGCCTACTCATCCTCGCCGGCCCCGCCCAGCGATTCGGCCAGCTCGTCGGCTTGGGCATCGATCTCGGCGTCGTGCTCGGCCCAGGCCTCGGGCTCCCAGACCTCGAGATGGTCGTCCACCCCGACGACCATGGAGGTGCCGGACAGGCCGGCGTGCTCGATCAGATGCTTGGGCAGCCTCACGCGCCCGGCCGAGTCGAGCGTCTCGTCGTGCGAGCGTGCGTGGAAGCGCCGGCGCATCATCCTGCCGCGCTTGGTCAGCGGGTTCAGCGAGCCCAGGTAGTTCTTCGTCAGCTCCGGCCACTCGCCCACCGGGTAGATCGATACGCAGGGATCCAGCTCTTCGAAGAGAACGACCCCCTCGTCTAGGGCGGCCCGGAAGCGAGCGGGGATCGTCAGCCTGTCCTTGGCGTCAAGTGAGTGCTCGTGCTGTCCGCGAAAAGCCATGTGGGGAGAAGACTCGGACCGGGGTGACGAGGTGGGAGGAACCTCACCACCCCGGTCCTTGGGTCAACTTGAGGCGCCACGCTACCCCACAACGCCCCACTTTGCAACACATGGCAGCGCCCGCACTACACAAGAGCTGTCGGACGGAACCGCGTGTCAGCCCTTGGTGGAGGCGAATCCGGCTTGTTAATGGGCCTGGGACGGCCGTGGGCGGAGCCGTGAGCGGACGCGTCCGCGACCCGTTCTGCAACCCGCCTTGCACGCGCCGGAGGGATTAGGCTGCGCCCATGACCGAACAGCCGCCCTCCACCCCGCTCGATCCGGACGCTGCCGCAGACCTTCCCGCCGGGATGCCCTCGGCGGAGCAGCTCGACGCTCAGTTCTCGACTGCGCCGCCCGGGGCCCCGCCCACGGACCATTCGATGGGCGGCAAGGTCCCGCTCGACGCCGACGACATGCGCGGCCATCACCTCAAGGCGATCTTCGGCGGCACGGCGGCGAAGGTGGCCACCGCTCTCTTCGTGGCCGGCGCGGGCATCGCCGGCCTGGTGGCGGCTGGACCCGCCATCGGAGCCGCCGCGGCGGGTGGCGCACTGATCCTGTTGCTGATCATCGGGTTCGCGATGGCCGCGAGCCGCGCGGAGGCCGATTTCTTTAGGGCGTACGCAGAGGGCCACGGACTCCAGCTCCAGGAGGGGCGAGGCAGCCTCCCGCCGATGACCCCGCTGCTGCAACGGGGAGACGCCCGCTACACGCAGAGGGCGCTCACGGGGGCGCTGCCGGGTGGCCAGGAGGGGACCCTCGCCCTCTACACGTACGAGGACTCGACAACGGACTCCAACGGCAACCGCAGCACCACCTACATGCACTTCACCGTGATGTGCGCCCAGGTCAGCGAGTTCGCACCGTTCATGCAGGAGCTCTACGCGCAGCGCCGCGTCGGCTTCCGCTTCCTCGACGGCGCCGAGGACGTCTTCCGCAAGCGCCAGCGGGTGGAGCACGAGTCGGAGGTGGTCGACAAGCGCTACGAGATCTTCTGCGGGGCCCAGGACGACATGAACCGCGCCGTCCAGGTCCTCTCCCCCACCTTCCTCGTCTGGCTACAGGACCACTCGCCCGACGCCTTCGCGTTCGAGTGCGTGGCCGGGATGCTGGTCTGCAACGTCAAGGGCCACAAGAAGTCCGCCGCCGAGCTCGACCAGTTCTGCGAGGGGGCCTCCGGCGTGGCGAAGCGGCTGCGCGAGGAAGCGCTGGAATAGCTCGCGCTACCGCAGCGACCCCAGGAGCTCATCCGAGTGGGCGAGGATCGCCGCGAGGAGCATCAGCAGGACCGACGGCACGAGGATCAGCGCGACCACCAACTGAATCTTCGGGGCTGCGCGCGCCGCGGACTCCTCCGCCCCTCTCCGAGCCTGCGCCCGCAGGGCCGAGGCCTGCGACCGGAGCTGCTCGGCGA
This sequence comes from uncultured Solirubrobacterales bacterium, assembly GCA_963807385.1. Taxonomy (GTDB): domain Bacteria; phylum Actinomycetota; class Thermoleophilia; order Solirubrobacterales; family 70-9; genus JBDTSW01. The sequence goes on along the minus strand of CAWEBQ010000002.1, from coordinate 277,821 downwards.
GCGGCGAGCCGAGGCGGCGGGACCGCTCCATCGCCGCGGCGAGCCCAGCCAGCTCCGGGCTCCCCGTTCGCCGCCGGAGAGCCTCCATCGCATCCGCCTGGGCACGGCCGCAGTCCAGGTCCGCGACGACCAGCGCCAGTTCGCCCGCGAGGGGACCGCCGCCATCCGCGGCCAGGGTGCGTAGGACGTTCCCGGGCGACCGGCCCGCCGCCATCCCCACCGCGAGGACGTCCAGAGCGTCAGGGAGGGTGACGAGGAGCGCCGCTCTGCGAAGGCGCGCGGCCCGCTCGAGCAGTGCATCCGGGCCGAGGAAGCCGGCGACGGCCAGAAGCGGCGCGACGATCACACCCAGCCGGCCGGGAAGTGCCGGTACGGCGATCGCGGCGATCGCCAGTCCCGCTCCGACCCCTGCCAGCTTGGCCAGGAGGACCACTGCCGGCCCGAAGCGACCGGCCATCCCGGCGCGCTCGAGACGCTCGGCGAGCCCAAGCGCCAACGCGGCCTCGGCCAGGGAGCGCACGCGCCCCGAGCTCAGCCTTACCGCGAGCCGGCGCGCTCCGTCACGCGCCGCCTCCCCACGTTCGGCCGCGAGTTCCCAGGCCGCGGCAAACGCGAGCAGCACGGCCACGGCCGCGACCGGCGCGCTCATCGCGGGCCGACCCGGCTCAGCCGCGCGATCGCCAGGAAGCCACCGGCCTGGAGCGCGACCGCGAGTGCGAGGATGAGGGCGGACGCCGGCTGCGCCAGCATGGCCGCTACGAAGCCCGGCTCGAGAAGCTCCGCGAAGACCGCGGCCCCAGCAGGCATCGCGGCCACGAGGACCCCGGTGAACCTGGCCTGTGCGGTCGCCGAGCGCGCGTCCGCCACCGCCCGGTCATGTTCGGCCGAGGCGGCGGCGAAGTTCCGCATCAGCCCAGCGAGGTCCCCACCCGCCATCCGCTGGGAGAGGAGGGCGGCGCAGAGCGAGTCCACGCGCGCCGAGCGAACCCGAGCGGCGAGATCGCGCAGGGCGGCCGTGGTCGGCCGGCCGAGCTCAAGGTCGGCCCGCACCCGTGACAGCTCTGCCGAGGCCGGGCCTTCGGCGGTCGAGGCGGCCTCCGCGATCGCCCCTCGCAGCGAGCGCCCCCCGGCCAGGCCGTCCGCGATCGAGAGGGCGAGGTCTCCGATCCCGGCCTCGACCCCGCGGAGGTACCGGGCGCGCCGGCGCCGCAGGGTGAGCCCCGCCGCGGCCGGTCCGGCCAGGGCGAGAAACGGCGCTGCCCCCGGTCCGAGCAGCAGGGCTCCCGCAGCGAGCAGCAGGGCGGCCCCGAGGAGCCCGAGGCGACGGCGTTCTCGAAGCGTTGGCAGGTGGCCCTCCCGGGCGACTCGCCGCAGTGGCTCCAGGGCGCTCCTCACCCAGCCCGTCGCCGCCGGGGTCGCCGCCACCGCGTCTCGCGCCGATGCTGCAACGAGACCGCCCGCCAGCGCGCCCAACAGCACCACCGGGGCCGAGCCGCTCATGAGCTCGCGGCCCCGTCAGCGGCGTCGCGGCGCCACAGCTCCCTCACGGCGCCCGACCCTGCGCCCGGCTCCACGCGGGCCGCGGCGAGCGCCAGGCGAGCACCCCATGGTGCCCTTGTCAGATGAACGACGAGGTCAATGCCTCGCGCCACCTGCTCGGCCACGACGCCGTGGGGCAGCCCGATACCCGCCATCAGCGCCAACGTCTCGAGCCGCCGCAGAGCGTCGTCAGGCGAGTTGGCGTGCACCGTCGAGAGGGCGCCGGAGTGCCCGGTGTTGAGCGCCACCAGCAGGTCAAGGGCCTCGGGGCCGCGGACCTCGCCGATCACGATGCGGTCCGGTCGCATCCGCAGCGCGTTCCGCAGCAGGTCACGGATGGTGACCTCCCCCCTGCCCTCGACCGACGCAGGCCGGCTCTCCAGGCGAACGACGTGCGGGAGCCGCAAGCGTAGCTCCGCCGCGTCCTCGATGGTGATGACCCGCTCGGCGGGGTCAATGCAGGCGGAGAGTGCGTTGAGCAGTGTCGTCTTGCCCGAGCCGGTGCCCCCGCAGACAAGGATGCTCTCCCGGCCGGCGACCGAAGCGGCCAGGAGCTCGTGCAGTTCGGGAGTGAGCGTGCCGAGCTCGGTCAGCCGCTCCAGATCGTGCCGCTCACCGGCGAACCGCCGAATCGAGAGCACGGGCGAGTCCACCGCCAGGGGCGGGATCACCACGTTCACGCGCGAGCCGTCACCGAGCCGGGCATCAGCCATCGGGCTCAGCTCGTCGACTCGGCGGCCGAGCGGGGAAAGGACCCGTTCGATCGCATCGCGCAGCTCCTCGTCTCCTGCGAAGGCCACTCCCGCCCGTTCCACCCGGCCCTGGCGTTCCACGTAGATCTCATCCGGCCCGTTCACCAGGACGTCCTCGACGTGCGGATCGGCCAGCAGAAGCTCAAGTGGGCCGAGGCCAACCGTGTCCCTGAGGATCAGCTCGACCAGCTCGGCGCGCCGCGCCGCCGACAGCAGGGCGGCGTCCTCGGCGACCAGATCGGAGACGGCAGCGGGCAGCGCCCCCGCCAACCGCCCCGCGGCCGCCTCGGCCCGACGGCGTATCACCAGGCGCTCGCGCAGCGCCGCGGCGAGGGCCTTGGTGTGGTCGTCCTCGTCCACCGTCAGCCCTCTCCGATCAGACGAACCTCGCGCGCGTAGTTGTGCGCCTGGATCAGCCGTAGCGCCTCGCCCCGCTCGGCCGCCAGGGTTGCGGTCCACGAACTCGGCCCCCCGGCCTCGATGCCCTCGGACACGGGGCCGGACTCGCGAAGGCCGAGCAGCTCGACGCCCTCGGCGACAACCCGGGTGCTCCCGTTGCCGCCGCGGGATCCGGGCTCGGCCGTGGCCACGACATCGAAGCTGCGGCCAACCGGGTCTCCCGCCGCCGCAAGCGCCTCCGCCCCGGCGATCGCGATCTCCACCGCCTCCCGGCCGCGTCCGATCGGGTCCGGCCGGTGAGACCTTCCCCCGCTGGTCCGAAGCATCGAGGCCGTGAGGTATGCGCCGACCGGCACCTCCGCCCGGACCGAGCGCCCTACGGCCTCGAGTGGATCGGCTAGGGCGTCCACCGGAGCGAACCGGACCGGAACGCGGCGGACCTCGAGCCGGTGGCGGACGTCGCGCGGGTGCAAAACCTCCCGCGGAGGCAGGTCGACCCTCGCGACGACCACCTGTCGCAGCTCGCCGAGCTGCGCCTCCACGCTCCCCCGATACCGGCCCGCCAGCGATGCGGCCAGGGCCGCGCACACGAGCGCGAGGAGGGCGAATGCACCAGCCCTGGCACGCCGGCTCACGCCGCGGTTGGGGCCGCGGCCCTACCGTTGGGACGGGAGCCCGGCTCCTCGCGGCGGGTCCGCCGCCCCGAGGCCCACTCGATCGGCACCGCAGGAAGGGGCGAGGGCGTCAGGGGAAGCTCGAGCACCGCGACGACGAACTCCTTGTCCCAGGCGATACGAAACCGCCCCAGGTGTGACGTCGCGACCCGATCGACTACCGCGAGGCCATGGCCGCGCCGCGGGTCGGGGCTCGGCGGCCGCGCCAGGCCCGCGCGCGAGGCGACCCGGATGCTCAAACCCACGGGGCTACGCCGGGTCTGCACGCGAACCGCGCCGATGCCGTGTTCGATCGCGTTGGCCAGCAGGTTGTCGAGGGCCTGCGCCACACGCGCCGGATCGGCGTTGACGATCGCCTCGCCGGCCCGCCACTCGAGATCGAGCGGCCGATCCCGGCGCGTCGCGACCCCGTGCCACCTCGCGAGCGCGTCCTCGATCAGGGGCCGGGCAGCGACGGGACGTCGCGCCACAGCGGCCGGCCTGCCGTTGATCGCGGCGTCGAGATCGTCAAGAGCCGCCAGCGCCAGCCCTAGTGCTCCTGCGCCCGACTGCCCGAGGCCACCCGCCCGCGCAGGGTCCAATGCGACCGCCTGAAGCGGCCGGCGCAGCTCGTGCATCGCGCGGTTGAGCGCGGTACGCCGCCGGCCCGAGCGCCAGCGCGCGCCGCAGACCACGGCCATCGTCGCCAGCAGCGGCCACAGCGCGAGGATCGGCTCGCCCATCTCAGGTCCCCACCAAGCGGTAGCCGACGCCCCAGATGTTCTGAACGAAGCGCCCGCGGTCGGGGTCGAGCTTGCGGCGAAGGCGGCTGGCGTGCGAGTCGAGGGTGCGGGTCCGCCCCAGCGAGCGGAAGCCCCAGACATCCTTGAGAAGCTCCTCCTTGGTGAAGACCCGCTCGGGCTCGGAGGCGAGCTTTCGGAGGAGTTCGAACTCCTTGTTCGCGAGCCTGACCACGCGCTCGCCGACCAGCACCTTACGTCGCACCGGATCCACGCAGAGCTCGCCCACGCGCAGCGGACCCCTGCGGGGGCTCTCCCGCCGGCGCAGCACCGCCTTGATTCGAGCGGCGAGCTCGACGTAGGAGAACGGCTTGGCCAGGTAGTCGTCCGCGCCCGCTTCGAGGCCGCGTACGCGATCCGGCTCGCTGGCGTTCCCGGTCAGCGCGATCACGGGCAGCCCGGGGTCATAGTGGCCGGTCGCCCCGTTCGTCGCCCTGATCTCGCGGAGCACATCGAGCCCGGAGGCGTCGGGCAGCCGGATGTCGAGGAGCAGCATGTCCGGCGCCTTGAAGCGGCAGAGCCGGAGGGCATCCGACGCGCACGGGGCGGGAAGGACCTCGTAGCGATCCGCCGTGAGGTGGTCGCAGAGCAGCTCGAGCGTCGGCGCGTCGTCCTCGCAGACGACGATCGTGGCGAGGGTGGTGGCCCGCGGCAGGGTCACGTTCGATCCTCCGCCGGCGCGGCGAGCTCCAGCACCGATTGCGCGCGTGGCTCGCGAACGAAGCGGCCGGGCGGGACCGAGCGCCGGATAGACACCGTCGAGCCCTCGGAGTCCAGGAAGTGGAGGTCGAGCGCGAACCGCATGCCGATTGTGTGCACGGATCGACAGCGCGGGATCAGGAGGCCATCGGCCGCCCCGGGGCGAAGCAGCGCGAGGCCCAGAAGGCGTGAACGCCAGGTAGTCGCGACGGGCACCGTGCGGCCCGGTGCGGGCGCCGCCACGGGAAGTCGGCGGAACCTACGGGCCTGACTGCGATCGTCCATGTCCGCGTCAACCCCGCCACCCGGCGTCGCGCCCCCCAAGGCGCCGTTGGGGACTCACGTGGCGCAGCCAAGCCTCGACTTTCCACGGTGGCACCCCCCCACGCGGTGCCGACGTGGGAAGTCAGCCGGACGATGCAAACCGTCGTTCAGGCAGGAACCCCTGTCCGCGCGTCGACGGTGCCTGCGCAAAGATGGTCGCCCGCCCGGACCCCCGGCCGGAAATCGAAGAAGGAAGCAGTGGAGAAGGCAACACGCAGAGGCAACTACGAGTCGGGATCCGACTACGTGCTCGAGTACGGCGAGTTGCGCTTCTCGTTCAACGAACAGGACTTTGGACAGCGGGTCGAGCAGGCCGCGGTCAAGCTCGACTTCGTCCACCAGGGCCTCTCCCACGAGGAGCTTCAGGACCTGCTCGACCTTGCCGTCAACGGCGAGATCCTCGAACCCTCCTCCAGCCTTGGTCAGCACATCGTCGACAACTGGACGGAGCTGGTCGGGCCGGCCAACCGGAGCCTCGTCCACTGGATCCGCCGCCTGGTCTTCCGCGGCGCCTGGCTGGACCAGCGCGTGAAGGAGGGTGAGCTCGACGTGGTGTTCGAGCCCGACACCTCGACCTTTGGCTACGTCCAGCCGGACCGCGACTCCGAGCCGATCGAGCTGTCCCGCGAGCCCTCCTGGGCCCGCCTCGCCTACCGCTCCTAGGGCTAGAGCTTCTTCAGCAGCTCGGCGCTCGAGGGGGTCGCCTCGACTCGCTCACGCAGGTACGCGGCCGCCTCGGCTGGCCCGAGCCCGGCCAGGGCAGCCCGCAGCTTGCGCGCCGCCTCCAGCTCGTCCGCACTCCGCAGCGATTCCTCGTTCGAGATCCGGCATTCGGCGGCGACGATCGCCGGATGAACACCAGCCGCGGCGAGCTCGGGATCGAGCGTGATCACCGCGCTCTCGGTCGTCCCCACGGCGCGCTCGGCGGCGCCCTCGTCGCTGGCGTCCGCGAGGGTGGTGGCGACGATCGTCAGGGACCCGCCACCGGCCAGGTTGCGCCCGGCCCCGAAGAGGCCCTTCACGGCGGCGACATCGCCCGCGGCGTAGTCGAGCCGCGACAGCGAGTCGACTAGCAACACCACGTCTCCCCCGGTCTCCGCGTGACGGCGCGCCCGCGCGAGCGCCAGGTCGGCGAGCCGGAGCTGGTCACCGGGTGCCATCTCGGCGGTGGCGATGGCGAATTGGGCGCCCGGCACCGCCTCGCGCCAGGCCGTCGCCTCCTCGGGGCGCTCATCAACGAGCAGCACCAAGAGCTCGACGCCGTCCGTGGCGGCGATCGCGTTCGCAAGGCCGCGCAACAGCGTCGTCCGCCCGGAACGCGGCGCCGCACGCACCAGGACGCGCTGGCCGAGGGCGAGGGGCGCGAGCAGATCCACCGAGCGGGCCAGGACGTCTGCCCCGTCGCCATCGAGCGGAAGGCGGCGCTCAGGCGCGACCGCGGGCAGGTCCTCGAACGCGGGTCGTTCCGGCAGCGGCGGCTCGGCGCCGTTGACCTGGTCGACGTGCACGAGCGCCCGGTGCCGCTCCCCGCGACGGGGCTCGCGCGCGGGGCCGGCGACCTCGTCGCCTGAGCGGAGTTCGCACCTGCGGACCTGCGAGGCGGAGACGTAGACGTCGCCGGGATCGGCCTCGAGGCCGTTGAGGCGGAGGAAGCCATAGCGCTGCGGAAGGATGTCGAGCACGCCCGAGACCTCGACCGTCGCCGAGTCCTCGTCGGCCGGGCCGGCGGCGTCGGTCTCCACGGCCGCGGCGTCGCCGTTCCCCTCGAGCGTCGCCTCGACCACCACCTCGCCCGCGTCGGAGCCGCCTCCGGCCTTCTCGATGGCCTCGATCAGCTCCTCCCGTGGCAGCAGGCGATAGCCGGAGACGCCAAGCTCGGCCGCCTCGGCGTGAAGGTCAGCGATGTGTTTGCCCTTGGCCATCGGGCGAGGACAATACCCACGCGCCGACGTTTACCCCGCGCCGAGGCCGGGGCCTAGGCCTTCTGCGCGCCGGCGCGGGCCTCGACCAGCCCCGCCAGCCACTCGGCGAACTCGGGGCGCGTCTCCCAATCGGCCTTGAACTTGGCGGCGCCCTCGGTGGTGAGCGGGTGGTTCAGCATCTGGCTCAGCACCTTGCCCGGAACCGTGGCTATCTCGCACCCGAGCTGCGCCGAGGTCACGACGTGCTCGGGGTTGCGGATCGAGGCCGAGATGATCTGCGAGGTCACCCCGCCGGCACGGAAGCACTCGACGATCTCCGAGAGGACCTGGCCGGAATCGACCGAGATGTCGTCCAGGCGCCCCATGAAGCACGAGACGTAGGTGGCCCCAGAGCCCGCGGCGAGCAGGGCCTGGTTGGCCGAGAACACCAGCGTCATGTTCACCGGGATCCCGTCCGCGGTCAGCTGGTGCGTCGCGGCCAGCCCCTCCTTGCAGAACGGCACCTTGACCGTGACGTGCTCGTGCAGGTCGCGAAGGGCGCGGCCCTCGGCGACCATGCCCGCCGGGTCCTCGGCCACCACCTCCGCGGAGACCGGGCCGCCGACGATGTCGCAGATCCTGCGGATGATGTCGCCCGGGTCGCCGTCCTCCTTCGCCAGCAGCGAGGGGTTGGTGGTCGCTCCGGCGAGGACGCCCCACTGGGCGATCTCCTCAACCTCGGCGACGCTTCCGGTGTCGATGAACAGCCTCACTCGGTTCCTCCGTTTGCCGCTTCGAACGCTCTGAGGGCCAGCTTAGGGGCTGGTGCGGTCGGCGTCGAGCGCGGGATCGATGCCGTCCGCGGCCTTGTCCGCCAGCCATTCCTCCGCCGCGGCGGCTACGCGGCTCGAGTCCCATCCCAGCTCGCCGCCCAATGCTTGAGCGACGGGCATCACCGCTTCGGCGGTCCGCAGGCTCGGGGCGGCCAGCAGCCCGAGGCGCGTACGCCGCAACAGGACGTCCGCGACCGAGCAGGCCTGCTCGGACCGGGCGGCGAGCACCGCCTCGGCCAACAGGTCGGGATAACCGTCGACGATCGGGGCCGCCAAGGCCTGGTCCTTCGCCACGATCCGGAGAACCCGGCGGCCGGCGTGGCCGTAGCGGAACCCCAACAGCTCGCGGTATCCGCCCGGCAGATCGGACTCCGCCAGGCCGTCGGGCGGGTCGAGCTCGGCCTCCCCGGCCCCCATCCCGAGTGGGATGTCCGCGGTGCGGCACGGTGCGACGCGCCCTGACCGCTCCGTCATGCGGTCCACCACCTGCTTGGCCATGCGCCGCCAGGTCGTTAGCTTGCCGCCGGTGATCGTCAGGAGGCCGGACGACGTCTCGTACAGCTCCGCCTTCCGCGAGATGTCCACGGACTTGCGGGGGTCACCCGTGGAGATCAAGGGGCGCACGCCGGCGTACGCGCCCGTGATGTCACCCGGCCCGAGGCTCAGCCCGAAGAACTCGTTGATCGCGCTCAGCAGATAGGTGATGTCGTCTGCGCCCGGCTCGGGGCGGTCGATGTCACCGTCGAAGTCCTCGTCGGTCGTCCCGACCAGGGCCTGCCCGTACCAGGGCAGAGCAAAGATCCTGCGCTCCGCGCCGGCCGGGACGATGCACGCCGCATGCGCGAGCTCGAGCGCATCACGCCCGAGCGTGATGTGCGTGCCACGACTCGGGGTAATCTTTGGGACCTCGGCCTCGTCGTGGATCTCCTCCGGGCGGATCCGGTCCGCGAACACGCCCGTCGCATTGATGACATTGAGTGCTTCGACGGCGAACTCGGAGCCCGACTCCGTGTCCCGGCACAGAACCCCGGCCGCCTTTCCGTCGTCCTCGCGCAGCCCCGTCACCTCGGCCCGGTTGAGGCAGAGCGCGCCGAAGCGCTCTGCCTCGCCGAGGATCGTGAGCACCAGCCGCACGTCGTCCGTCTGGCAGTCGTAGAACAGGTATGCCTCGCTGGGGTCGAGCGGCCCGAGCGCGGGCACCAGCTCGACCGCCTCCGAGCCCGGGATCACCCGGTGGCGGTCCGGCGCCCAGAAGTCGCCTGCCTCGGCCCGGGCCTCCCTGTCCCGGCGAGCCTGCCCAACGCGCGTGGACGCCATCACGTCGTACATGTTGAGCCCGATTCCGAGGGTCCTCGAGAGTCGCTCCTCGCCGAAGGCCGGCACCAGGAACGGCGTCGGGTACACGAGGTGCGGCGCGAGCTGGACCATCAACTGGCGCTCGAGCAGGGCCTCCCGCACGAGTCCCAGGTCGAAGTTTTCGAGGTAGCGCAGGCCACCGTGGACCATCTTCGAGGAGCGGCTGGAGGTGCCGATCGCCCAGTCGGCGCGCTCGACGATGGCCACCGAGTAGCCGCGTGATGCGGCGTCGAGCGCCACGCCCGCTCCGGTCACCCCACCTCCGACCACGACGACGTCGAAGCGCTCGGCCGTGATCGCCTCGAGAGCTTTCTCGCGCGGCAGCATCAGTCGAGGTAGGTGGCGACGGAATCCGCCGGCTCGCGGCCCGGCGGCCGCTGCTCCTGGACCCCGTGACCGAGATGGATCAGCCCCACGAAGTGCTCGTTCGCACCCATTCCCACCGCCTCCCGGCCCGCGGCGGCGCGCAGGACGGCGGGCGTCCTCCAGTACCCGGCGAGCCCGCGCGCGTGGGCAGCGGTGAGGACGATGAACGCGGCGACCCCGGTGGCGAGGAGGTCCTCCTCGTCACCGACGGCGTCGCCCGACTGCGTGGCCGAGCAGACGACGAGCGTCGGGGCGCGATCCAGCTTCGGCGCCGCCTCCGGACCCGCCGCCTCCTTCAGGCGCTCCAACGCGCGTGGACCCAGGACCCGGAATCGCCAGGGATTCGTGAGGTGGTGGTTGGGCGCCCAGCGGGCAAGGTCGAACAGCTCGTCGAGGACCTTGCGCTCGACCGGCTCGGGCCTAAAGGCCTTGTGGGTGCGCCGCCCGCGGATCACGTCCTCGAACTCCATCGGCGCAACGTTAGTCGGCGGCTGTCCCAAATAGGTGTCGCTCCGCGACCCCGGGGCCGCGCAGCTGCCTAGGGGAGGCGGCGGCGGTACCAGAGAAATCCACCGCCGAGAGCCAGGGCGAGGGCGCCCAGGCCCCCCAGCAACACCGGAGTCCGATCGCCACCGGCCGAGGCGTCAGCTCCGGCCTCATCGTCCTGGGCGGCGCCGGCGGACGCCAGTTCTGCCGCGCGTTCGCGCGCGGACGCACGGTTTCCCCCAACGCTCCCCCCCGCGTTCCGGCCCGATCCACTCTCCCCCGCAGGCCTTGATCGTTGCCACCCCCCGCGGGTCCCGTCGCCGAGCCACCGCCCGAGGATCCCACCGCCCCGGCCCCGGGGCCATCGGATCCGGCCGCCGGATCGGGCAGGCCCCCCGGCTGCGTGGCCCGCGGGACCGGCTCGACCGGGAACGGCTCGCGCTCGACCGCCATCAGGGCCTGGCTGGTCACCCAGATCGGGGTCTGATCGCTCGAGCCCGAGTAGCGGTAGTGGCCATCACGCGCCTGGCGTGCCGCGAGGTAGGACAGCGGGTCGTTGCCGCCGGAGCTCACGGATGCCGGGTTCAACCCGACGGCGGTCAGGCCTTGGGCGCCCCACGCGGTGCCCTGCGAGTTGCCCCCGAAGCTCCCGTCGCCGCTCTGCGCTCGTCGGAGGTAGCCGACGCCATCCCGTCCAGCGCTGCCGGCCCCCGTGAGCGCGACGGCCTGAAGGGCGGACCCGGTGCTGTCGGGGGTGCTGAAGGAGCCCGGCTGAAAGCCCCACCCGCCGTCCGGATTCTGCGCCGAGCGAAGCCATCTGGTGGAGCGCGAAAGCTCGGACGAGGAAGCCCCGCCCGCCTTCATCGCGAAGACCCCGAAAGCCGTCAGGTCGATGAAACCTCCCCACGAGCCGTTTGCGCTGCGCCTTGCCCGCAGCGCCGCGACGAGGTCGCGCCCGCCGAACGAGCGCGGGCTGAGCCCTGCCCCGGCGACCGCCAGGATCACCTTCTCGAGATCCGCCGTGGACGCTGCCGGATGCGCGCTCAGGAACTCCAGCGGCGTCCTGCCGCCACGCGCGAGATCCAGGGGATTCCTACCCGAGGCCTCGACGCCGAGCATCGCCCAGGCGGTCATGTCCAGGTTCGACGACGCCGTCGGGGTCGCGCCCCAGCCGCCGTCGGGGTTCTGCTGGCGCTCCAGGTAGGACCGGGCGCTGGCCGGGCCTGCCGCGTCGGCGGGCGCCGGTGGAGCGCAGACCGCGGCCAACGCCGCCAGCGCCGCCAGCGGCAACGCCGCGGCAGGACGCCAGGTGAAGTCATTGCGCTGACGGAACCGCGAGATCATGCGCACCAGCGCCGGGCCAGCGACGAGCGCGATCGCGAAGTTCCCGGCCGCGTGGGCGAGGTTGAACGGCAGCGCGCGTGCCGACAGCGCCAGATAGCGGTCAAGCGACTGCTCGCCGCCGAAGGTGACCATCACCGAGAGGTCGAGAATGGCGCCGTAGGCGAGCGCGGCGACGGCGCACGCGACCGCCAGGCCGAAGCGGCCGAGCTTGCGCCCGGTCACGTAGGCGAGCGCGGCGCCGAGCAGGCCGCAGAGCCCCCACGCGGCCATCTGCCAGGGCGTCCACGGTCCCTGCCCGAGCCAGAGGTTCGAGACCGGGGCCGCGAGAGCCCCGACGGCGAACCCCGGGGATCCGCCCAGCGCGAACCCGGTGATCAGGGCGACGTCGGTCGTTGCGACGACGTTGGGAACCGGGGCCAGGATCAGGCGGCCCGCCACCGCAAGCGCGGCGAGGGCCGCGACAAGCGCGACGGTACGAGAGGAGGGGCGTGAGCGCTCGTACCAGACAGCGCCGGCGATGATCACGGCCGCGAGCAGCGTGAAGACCGCCGCCGGCCAGCTCACCGTGGTGCTCCCGACAGGCGCCGGAGCAGGTCCGCACCACCGGCCGGAGTGGTGGGGGCGCCATCACCGAGGATCCTCGCGACCTCGGTCGCGAAGTACCAGCCCCCCGCGAGGACGTCCTCGGCCGGGCCGTCGGCGATCGCGCGTCCCGCGCCGAGGAGCACCGCCCGCGTGGCGAAGGAGGCGGCGAACTCGACGTCGTGAGTGGCCACCAGTACGGCGGACCCGCGAGCGGCGATCGAGTCGAGCCGGTCCGCGAGCTCCTGCTTGCGGGCGCGGTCCATTCCCCTCGTGGGCTCATCCAGGCAGACCAGGGCCGGTGCGTCGCCGCCCAGGCCGCGGCCTGCCATCACGATCGCGAGGGCGAGCCGCTGGCGTTCCCCCCCTGACAGGTCGCGGGGATCACGCTCGGCGGCCCATGCAAGCCCCACGGCCTCCAGCGCCGCCGCACCCTCGACCCCCGGAAGCTCCTCGTCCACGCGCTCGCGGGTCAGGAAATCCGCCGGGCTCTGCGAGAGCAGGGCACACCCGCCGGGCGTTGAGATCCGCCCCCTGGCCGCGGTGACCAGCTCGGCCGCCGCTCGCATCAGCGTGCTCTTGCCAGCGCCGTTGCGGCCCATCAGGGCGACCCTCTCACCCGGCTCGAGCCGCATCTCTACCCCGCGAAGGACCTCCCGCATGCCCTCGCCGTCGTCGAGCTCGACCCAGAGGTCGCTGACGTCAAGCGCTGCGTCGGGACGGCGGCCACGGGGCAGGATCCGGCCCAGGCGCCCACCGGGCGAGGCGTCCGGCGCCGAGGGCGGGGGGGGCTCGAGGCCCTTGGCGGCAAGAAACCGTCGCGCATCCTTCACGCTGACCGGCACAGGATGGATCCCGGCGAGGTCGAACAGGCGCGCGCCGGGCGTGGCCAACTCCGGGTCGGCGGCGAGCGCCCAGACCAGAAACTCGGCGGGCGCGCCGTCGAAGCGGATCTCGGCGTCGGCGATGGCGAGCGCTCGATCAGCCGCGGCCAGGCAGCGCTCAAGGCGATGCTCCGCCAGCACGATCGTGGTTCCCCACTCCTCGTTCAGGCGGCGCAGCAGGCCGATCAGCTCGTCGCCCGCGACCGGGTCGAGTTGCGAGGTGGGCTCGTCCAGCAGCACCATCCGGGGACGGCCCACGAGCGCCGCGGCCAGCGCGACCCGCTGAAGCTCGCCGCCCGAGAGGGTGTCGGTCGCGCGGTCGAGCAGCTCGGCGATGCCGAGGGCGAGTGCGACCTCCTCGACAGCGCGCGCCCGCGCCGTCGCGGGCTCACCGCGAATCTCCAGCGGCAGCTCGATCTCGCCGCGAACGGTGGCACCGACGACCTGACTCTCCGGGTCCTGCGCGACGAGCCCGACCTCGGCGCCCAGGTCCGCGGGGCCGTGGTCGGCGACGTCGCGTCCCGCCACCCGTAGACGCCCGAAGGCCTCGCCTCCGTGGTAGTGCGGGACCAGGCCGCAGAGGGCGTGCATCAGGGTCGACTTGCCCGACCCGGAGCGCCCGGCGAGAACCACGAACTCGCCGGGGTCGATCCGCAGGGAGACCGATCGCAGCGCGAACTCCGCGACCTCTGGGTAGCGATACGAGAAGTCCTCAGCGTGCACGACCGGGTCAGCCACGGGCCACCCCCGCCGCGGTCCTCGGACCGAGCCGCGGAGCGCGAGCGAACGGAAGCGCGGCGAGCAGCGGGAGCGCCACCGCCACGGCCAGGGTCGCGGGCCCGGACTCCATGACGACCGTGGGATAGGAGCTGAAGCCGGCGGCCCCGGAGACGATCGCGTACGCGCCCAGAGCCACGATCGTCGCCCCTACCGCAGCGAAGCGCCAGGACCTGCGCCCGGCCCTGGGCTGGGCGGCCCGCCGCGGCGGGCCTGCGGCATAGCCGCGGAGCTCGAGCGTGGCCGCGACGTCGGCGGCGCGGTCGAGAGCCCCGGCGACGAGCCGGCGCAGCACGCCGGCGGGGCCCACCGGAGCCGCGACCGGACCGCGAAGCTTGGCCGCCTCTCGGACGCGGGCGTGGTCCCGAGCCGCCAGCGGCACCAGCCGCGCGATCAGCGTGGCGGTGAGCGCGGAGCGGCGCGCGAGCGGGCGCAGCATCCGCAGCAGCCGGTCGGGATCCACGCTCGCGGAGAGCACCGCGAAGGCCATCAGGACCACGACGACGCGCGCCGCCAGGACGCCGCCCTCGACGAGGGCCTCGGCGCTGACGTCGAGGCGACCGAGGATGGGTAGGTCCCAGCCCCGGAGGAGGATCGTCTCGCCGCGTTGCGCGGCGAGCGCGTTGACGATGATGAAGGCGGCCGCCAGCAGCAGCCCGTACCGGGCCGAGGCGATCAGGGCCCGCTTCGTCTGGGAGGCGACGCCGGCCACCACCACGGCCACGGCCGCGCCGGCGAGGATCAGCGGGTTGGAGCTCGCGAGCGCCACGGCCGCGAGCGAGCCGAGGTAGATGCACGCGGAGCCTGCGCTCGCGTCTCGCAGCGGGCCCGGCCGGGGCGAGTAGGCAAGAGCCGACCTCACCCGGATGGCTCCCGCGGCAATCCGACCGTTTCGCCGGGCGCGACGGCGACCGCGTAGCGCCCGCTCAGCGTGTCCTCGTCGAGCGCGGCGACGGCGCTTTCCAGCCCACGGCCATCCATGCCGGCCACGACCCAGACCGGTGGGTCCTCCCCGGGGCGCAGCGCGGCTACCAGCCCGGCATGGCGTTCCGCGCCGGTCACGTCGGTGGCCCTCCCGAAAAGTTCCAGGCGCCACGATGCGTGGGCCTTGACGGGTCGCGCGAAGACCCCGCTCGCCGCAGGCCCATCCTCGAGCAGCCCCGCCGTTTCGTCGTCGCGCATCTCCTCCCAGAGCCCGACGAGCAGGCGCGGTCCCCCCGTGCCGTCGCCGGAGCCCACGTGCGTGAACTCCACCTTCGCCGCTTCGAGCCGCTCGGCGGCGGCCGCGCATGCGCGCTGCGCTTTCACGCACTCGAGGCCAACCGGCTCGGGCTTTGCGGCCGAGGCCTGCGCGAGCGGCTCCGGGAACGAGCCAACCACCGCGGGCACGCGCATCACGTCGGTCCAGTCGCGGTGATCCCACCAGATCCGGTCCCCGGGCGCGACGGGCACCTCCGCGGCCCCGATCGGCGACTCGACGCCGTTCATGTAGAGGAACCAGTCGAGCTTCCGGCCCTCCTGCGTGCCCCCTGCGATCCCGTTGATCGACTGCACGAAGCCGCCGCCGAACCTCGTCTCGACCTCCGCCTCGGCGTCCAGCGCGCGCATGACCGTCTCGCTTCGCGAAGGGTCGGGGACGGGCGCCTCCACGAGCAGCTCGGCCCCGTAGTCGCGGGTGACGCGCAGCTCGGCCTCGCCGGGGGCGGACCCGCCCTCGCCGACGCCGCACCCTGCAACGGCGGCCGGCGCAAGCGCCGCCGCCGCCGCGAAGCCGAGCGCGCCGGACCGCATCATCCGGAAAGCGGCTTGACCTTCTCGCAGTTCCTCGCGATCCGGTCGCCGTCGCCCAGATCGATCCGGATGCGATCACGGCCGCCGCCGCAGTTGACGCGATCGGTCCCGGTGCCTAAGTTGATCCGGTCGTCGCCGCCCTTGGACCTGACGACGTCCCATCCGGGCGTAGCCGTGAACTCGTCGGCCACCTTGCGTCCGACGATCGTACGTCCGCGCGGGGTTATGTCAGACGGGCATTCGCCGGCGGTCGCGCTCACGCACACGTCCTGCAGGTTGGAGTCGAGGTCGCCCGCGCGCGCCGCCCGCAGCGTGTAGTCGCCCGGGTTCGCCAGCGAGACCGTGGCTGATCCGTTGACGTTCGTCGGCGCCGGCGCGTCGCCGCCGGAGACGATCGCCCCCTCGGCGGGTCGCGAGGTGCAGATCGGATCGGTCGGCGGAGGTCGTCGAGCAGACCCAGCGCACCACACTCACCGCGATCGTGCTCCGGGCGTCGCTGCCCGGCGATGCGGTGAGCTGAAGCTCCGACCGGTCGGGCTCGGTGAAGTCGGTCAGCTTCCAAAGCACCTGATCGCCGTCGGTGACCGTCGCTGATCACCGCCGACCTGGGCCGCCTGGTGGTTCACCGTCGAGGTTCCAGAAGTTGCTGCTGGACCGGCGATTACGTCGCCGATGCCGCAGAGCCCGAGGCCCGAACCCGAACTCGTCCGTCGTCGACAGCGGGTTGACGATCCGGCGGTTCACGTCGCCCGCGGTCTCGATGAGCCCCATCGCCGTGGGCCGGCGACAGCGCACGCGGTCGCCGCTGCCGCCCTCCCGCGACCAAGGCAATAGCGCGCCCGGTCCGTCCTGATCCGCTCCGTGTTCGTCACGTACCAGGTGCCGGACTCGAGCGGTCCGCCGGGGCCGATCACGCGGAGCTCCGCGACGACGTCGTCGGCCGCCTGCGCGACCGCCGGGATAAGCGCCGCGGAGACTACGGCGAGGACGAGCGCCAAGCGGGCGCGGATGAAACGGTCAGGCATTCAAAGCCACCCCTTCCTCGAGGGATCGTGCCCCGCCGGCGGCGGAACGAAATTGGCTGGCCGGAGGTCAGGTCTCCTGGCTTCCGGGCTTCACGTCACGCCTTCCCAAGGGCGCTCGAGGCTCCCTCAGTGGCGGATGCGACGGTCATCGCCCGGTCACAGTGGCGGGACCGCGCCGGCCTTGCACCGGACTTCCCTCGACCACCGACCGTATGTCGCGGCCAGTCTATCCCCGAATGAAAAGCGGTTGTGAAGCTAGGAGCGCTCGGCGACCGTGCGCTGGAGCTGGTCGACGACCTCGGGCATGGCCTTCTTCATCCGGCTCAGCTCCCAGTGCTCGATCTTGATCACGCGGAGCGTTCCGGTGGCGGTGACCGTCGCGGAGCGCTGCTGCTTCTCCAACAGGGCCTGCTCGCCGAAGACGTCGCCCGGCCCGAGGTCGGCCAGGTGCTCGCCCTCGCGCTCGACCTTGGCCGTCCCGTCCGTGATCACGTAGAAGTCGTTGGCGAAGCCGCCCTCCTTCAGGACCTCCCTGCCCTCGGCGAACTCATCCACCTCCGTAAACGGGGCGATCTTGGCGAGGGCATCCTCCGGCACCTCGGCGAATAGTTCGACGGTCTTCAGCTGGCTGACATCCACTTGTTCCTCCCGAAGCTCCCGTGGGCTCGAAGAACCTAGCCGAAATCCGCCCGCGGAGGCGCCCGTTGTACGAGCGGCCTGGTCCCAGCCCCCGCCGTCCGGCCATCGGCGCTACCGGCGTCCGCTCCGGCCAGCACGTTCGTACGACGTCGCGAACCCGTCTTGCGCCCGCCGTATCGTGGCGCCCGATGGCGGAAGCCCCGCAACCGCCCGACCCCCCGCCGACACGGCGCGAGCCGCTCCTCGGGCGATTGCTCGGGGCCGGGGCCCGGAGCGGTGCGCGGGTGGCGGAGGCGACCGGCATCGACCGAGCGATCGAGGACGTCGCGGCCGATGCCGTGATCAGGGCGCTGGAGAGCCCGGCGGCGGAGCGGGCCATCGCGCAGGCGCTGGAGAGCGCGGCCGTGGAGCGATCGATCAACCGCGCGATCGACAGCGAGATGATCGATCGGGTCTGGGAGCGGCTGCTTGCGAGCGAGGAGGTCCAGAGGCTGGTGGAGCGGATCGCCCAGGCGCCGGAGATCCGGCAGGCGATAGCGGCCCAGGGCTTTGGCCTGATCGACGACATCGGCGCGCAGATCGGCCGCATCGTCAGGCGCGCGGACCGGCTCATCGAGCGACTGGCCCGCGGATTGCTTCGCCGGCCTCGGCGAGAGGGTGAGGCCAAGCAGGCGGGACTGTTCACGAGGGCGCTCGCGTTCGGCATCGACGCCGTGATCGTCAACGCGTTCTTCGTCGCGCTGTCAGGCTTGATCGCACTGGTGATCCAGGCGATCTTCGATCCCAGCGGCAGCGTCAGCGCCCCGGCACTGGTCGTCGGCACCGTGGCGTGGGCCGGGATTACCAGCGTCTACCTGATCGGCTTCTGGGCCCTGTCGGGGGAGACCCCGGGCATGCGCTTCCTCGACGTCCGGCTGAACGGCCCGGACGGGCCTCGCCTGGGCTTTCGCCGCGCGACTCGCCGGCTGCTGGGCGGCTTGCTGGGCGCGATCCCCCTCGGCCTCGGCTTCTGGATCGCCCTGTTCGGCGAGAAGCGCCTGACCTATGCGGACCGCTTTGCCCAGACCGAGGTTCTCTATCTGCCGCCTCACAACGAGTTGGGCCGGGTCAGGCCGCAGGTCGGCACGGCGAGCGCCGTGCCCCATCGGACGTAGCCACGCCTGTCGCACGAATCGCGGCCGCTCGGGCCGCGATTCGTGCGGGGCGCTTCGGCGGGGAGTGATCAGGAACCGGGCGAATAGCTGATGAGCTCCTCGCGGCCGCCCGCGCCGTCGAGATGGACGGCCAGCACCAGGCCGACCCCGGGCGCGTAGAGCTTCAGCTCCTGGACCTTCGGCTCGGTCGGGACGAGGTCGCGCGTCATTAGGATGTCCTCGTCGTAGAAGCCGAACGGCACCTCGACCTGCTCGCCGCCGACGCTGACGACCGCGGCCTGGTCCTCGGCCTCGCCCTTGTAGTACTCCTGCCGGTACTCCATCCCGGGCTCGGGGTTCGCCGGGACGGCGATCCCAGCCTCGGCGCCATCGACTCCTGCCTCGAACGACCCGGAGCGGTTAGCGACCTTGCCGTTCTTGTACTCAGCGGTCTCCTCGCCGAGGTACCAGATGCTCCCCGCCGTGTCCTGGGCGTACCAGTCGTCGGTGACCTCGACCGGCTCGCCCGTCTTCGGGTCGCTGACCGTGTCCCGGACTACTGTGGCCTCGACGCCGTTGGCGATCGTCTTGGTCTCGTCGGTGACCTCTACCACGACCTTCTCCGCGCCACCCTCGGTGTCAGACGCCTGGTAGACCCACTTGCTCCCCGGCCGCATCGGCCAGTAGGGGTTGTCGATCTCGGTGGTGAACTCCGCCGGGTCGAGCTCCACCGGCTCGCTTCCCTGCGGCAGCCCGAACTCCTGACCTTGAGCTCCGCCGTCAGCAGCGGCGCCGGTGACGGTGGTGGTCGAGGTCTCGCCGCCGCCGCATGCGGAGAGGGCGAGGGCTGATCCGGTCCCGAGGAGGACGGTGGCGATCCTGGTCTTGCTGAGATCCAACATTGATGCTCCTTCGTCGTTTCGCGCACCTTCCCGCGCCATCGTGAAAGCCGCATGAAACGACACCGGGGGCTTTCATGATCCCTTCATCACCGGCGCGGAGTAAACCTCCCGGAGCGTGGGCGATAGGGTTGGACGCGGATGGGCTTCCTCACCCCCACCCCGCCTCCGTTCGACGTGGACGAGTGGAAGGTCAAGCCCCACCTCGCCCGAATCAAACCGCTGGCGCAGGACTGGGCGATCAACGGATTCGGCACCCCGACCGCCGTCTACCTGCTCTACGCCGTAAAGCTTGTGGTCTTCTCGGTGGGCGCCGCGCTCACGATCTCGGCGACCACTGCCGGACTCGGGGGGCTCGGGGACTTCTCGGACTGGTGGACCGAGCCAATCGTTTTCCAGAAGCTGGCGGTGTGGACGCTCCTGTGGGAGATCCTCGGGCTCGGGTGCGGCTCGATGCCGCTGACGTTCCGGTTCCAGCCGATGATCGGCAGCGTCCTTTACTGGCTGCGTCCCGGCACCGTGCGCCTGCCCCCGTGGCCCGACAGGGTGCCCCTCACAAGGGGGACGACGAGGACGATCCTCGATGTCGGGCTCTACGCCGGCGTGCTCGTCGTCGGATTCATCCTCCTGCTCTCGAACGGCGAAGCCGTAGCCGGCCTGGGCGCCGGCCGGCTGGACCCGGCGATCGTCGGCGCTCTGCTGGCCGTGCTGGCGCTGCTCGGCCTGCGCGACAAGGTGTCCTTTCTCGGGGCGCGCACCGAGGTCTATGGCCTGATGCTCCTGGTCTCCCTGTTCCCGGTCGAGAACTTCATCGTCGGCTGGCAGATCGCCTTCGTCTGCATCTGGTGGGGCGCAGCGGCGTCGAAGCTGAACCGCCACTTCCCGTTCGTCGTCTCGGTGATGATCTCCAACACCCCCTGGAACCGCTCGCGGAAGGCCAAGGCGGAGCTCTACAACAGCATGGAGGACCTCCGACCCTCCAGGAAGGCGGCGTTCGCGGCCCATATGGGCACGGTGATGGAGTTCGGCCTCCCGTTCCTGCTGCTGGTCACGCAGCGGAGGGACGATCGGGACGCTGGCGGTGATCGGGATGGTCATCTTCCACATCCACATCACCTCGACGCTCCCGCTGGCGGTGCCGCTGGAGTGGAACCTGTTCATGATCTTCGGCCTGCTCTTCCTCTTCGGGCAGTACGGGGACGTCCCGTTCTCGACGCTGGACCAGCCGCTGCTCATCGCGGGGCTCCTCTTCTTCGGGGTCTTCATCCCCGTGCTCGGCAACCTCAAGCCGGAGTGGATCTCGTTCCTGCCCTCGATGCGCTACTACGCCGGGAACTGGGCGACCAGCGTCTGGCTGTTCAACAAGGAGTCGGGCTCGGAGGAGAAGCTCGACGCCACGATCAAGAAGGCCGCCCGGATCGTGCCCGAACAGCTCGCGAACGTCTACGACCGGGAGACGGCCGAGCTCCTGCTCAACAAGGGTCTGGCGTTCCGGGCAATGCACAGCCACGGACGGGCGCTGACGGGACTGCTGCCGCACGCCGTCGACGACGTCGAGGCTTGGCACGTGCGCGAGGGCGAGCTGATCTCCAACGTGGTGAACGGCTGGAACTTCGGTGACGGCCACTTCCACAACGAGCAGCTTCTGGAGGCCGTCCAGGAGCGCTGCCATTTCGAGCCGGGCGAGGTGCGGATCATCACCCTGGAGTCCCAGCCGGCGCATGTTCAGCGCCAGCGCTACCGGATCTTCGATGCGGCGGACGGCCTGCTCGAGGAGGGATTCGTGAACGTCGCCGACATGGTCGCGCGCGGGCCGTGGCTGGAGGAGCGCTGGGACTTCCCGGCCGAGGTGACCCGCTCCGCACCGCTCCGGGCCGGCGCCGCCCGGGCCCCTTGAGCGACGCGGTAATAGTGGGGGCGGGCCCGAACGGGCTCGCCGCGGCCGCAGCGCTCGCCCGCGAGGGCGTGAGCGTTTGCGTGGTCGAGGCGGCCGAGACGATCGGAGGAGGCACCCGCACCGAGGAGCTGACGCTGCCGGGCGTCCTCCACGACGTCTGCTCGGCGGTCCACCCGATGGCGGTCGGATCGCCGTTCCTGCGCTCGCTGGAGCTCGAGCGCTACGGGCTCGAGTGGCGCTGGCCCGAGCTGGACCTCGCCCACCCGCTCGACGACGGCAGCGCCGGGGTGATGCTGCGCTCGATCGAAGCGACGGTGGAGGCGCTCGGGGACGACGGGAGGCGTTGGCGGGGGATGTTCGGTAGGCCGTCGGCGGCGTTCGAAGAGCTGAGCGAGGATCTGATGCGCCCGGTCCTTCGCCTGCCGCGCCATCCGCTCAGCCTCGTGCGGTTCGGGGTGCCGGCCGCGACGCCGGCGAGCCTTCTGGCCAAGCGCTGGAGCACGCCGCAGGCACGGGCGCTGTTCGCCGGGGTCGCCGCGCACTCGATCGCCCCGCTCACGCAGCCGATGAGCTCTTCGGTTGGCGTAGCCCTGATCTGTGCATGTCACACGTGGGGGTGGGCGGTCGCACGCGGGGGTTCGCGTTCGATCACGAACGCGCTCGCCGCCTACGTCACCGAGCGGGGAGGCCTGATCGAGACGGGGCGGCGCGTGGCATCGCTCGACGAGCTCGACGGGCCCGACGCCGTGATCCTCGACCTCGCGCCCTCGGGCGTGGTCGCAGTGGCTGGCGACCGCCTGCCCTCACGCGTTCGACGGGCCTACGGGAGCTACCGCCACGGTCCGGCGGCCTACAAGGTGGACCTGGCGGTCGAGGGTGGCGTGCCCTGGGCGAATGAGGACTGCCGCCGGGCTGGGACCGTGCACGCGGGCGGCCCGCTCGAGGAGGTCATCGCGGCGGAGCGCGACGTCAACCGGGGCCGCATGCCCGACCGCCCCTTCGTGCTCGTCGGCCAGCAGTACCTCGCGGACCCGGACCGCTCGAATGGGGACATCCATCCCGTCTGGTCCTACGCCCACGTGCCGAACGGGTACGAGGGCGACCTCACCGACGCGGTCATCGCCCAGATCGAGCGCTTCGCACCCGGCCTGCGTGAGCGCATCGTCGCCACCGCGGTCCGCACCCCGGCCGAGTTCGCCGCCGATAACGCGAACTATGTCGGCGGGGACATCGTCACGGGAGCCAACTCGCCGGTGCAGACCGTGCTGCGCCCACGCCTGGCGCTCGACCCGTATTCCACGGGCATCCCGGGGGTCTACATCTGCTCTGCGGCGACGCCGCCGGGCGCCGGCGTCCACGGCATGAACGGGTACAACGCGGCGTGTTCGGCGCTGCGCTACCTGAGCTGAGGCGGGCCGGCGCTAGGGCGCGACCGCGATCGGGCCGAGCTCGGTCTCGCAGGGCGGGCTGAGTGCCAGGCCCTCGTGCGGATCCTCCGCGGAGGATCCGAGCCACTCCTCGATGACCGCGGCCACCCGGGCAGGAACGATGTCCGGGTGCATGCTCACCGACAGCACCGAGTCACTGGCGACGACGATGCGCAGCGCGTACGCGGGGAACATCCGCTCGAGCTCGGCGCCGAGATCGGCCGCGCCCCGAGGCTCCGCAGCGGCGAGCATGTGGACGTGCCCGCTGGCCACAACGACCTCGACGATGGGCCGGACGCCGCACTCGTCCTCATCGCCGAGGCGGACGATGTCTCCGTAGTTGATCTCGTCCACGAGGACCGGGACGTTGGCGAGAATCGCCTGGTCGGGGTCTGCGGGATCGGGAAGCGCGTACATCACCTCCGAGCAGATCGGGAGCCCGAGTTCGGTGACGGCGGCTGCTACGCGGATCGCGTCCGCGCTCGTTTCTTTTCGTTGATCAATCATGCGAACGGATGTTCGTGGGCACGTCGGACGGAACCGCGAGGCTGCAAGGGATCTTGCGCGGGCGGGCCTACCGGCTTCGGTGAAACCTCAGGTAGCCCATGGACTACCTCAGGCTTCAGCGAAGCGCCGGGCGCCCGCTCTCAGAGAAGCTCGGCGATCAGCGCCGCCGCGCGCGCGGCTCCGTCCGCCTCGACCGGACGGCAGTCGACTTCGCGGCCGATCTCGCCGGCGATGGCTGCGGCGATCTCACCCGGTCCGTCCGAGTCGAAATCCATGCAGCGTCCTGCCCCGTAGCGCTCGAGCCGATGGCGCACGTGGAAGTTCTGCTCGAAGTGGTGGCGGAGCGGGAAATAGAGGAACGGCCTTCGGTTGGCGGTCAGCTCCATCGCCGTGGTCAGCCCACCCTGGACGATCGCCAGATCGCACGCGGCGAGGTGCCGGTAGAGGTCGTGAACGTATGCGCGGACCTCGAGCCCGTCCTGTTGAGGGAGGCTCGCGGGATCGATGCGCGGACCGGCGACGACGATCATGCGCAGGTCGGGGACGCGCTCCTTCGCCTCCGGGTACGCCGCGATCACGCGACGGAGCAGGTCGCCTCCTACTCCCGAGCCGCCCACGGTGACGATGCAGACCTGCTCGTCGTCGCGGTAACCGACCTCGTCCCGGAGCGCCGTGCGGTCCGCGAAGCCGGCGGGATCGAAGCCTGTGACGTAGCCGGTAAAGGAGTAATGCTCGCTCGTCCAGTCGCGGATCAGCGGCAGGTCGGAGCCGAAAGCATCCGGGACGATGTCGTCGGGATCACCCACGAACAGGGCGCGATCCCGCACCCCTGGAAAGCGATCAATGTGTCCGATCATCTCCGCGTTGTAGTCAGCGGTCAGGAACGCCTCCTGCTCACCGCCCTCGTCCATCGGCAACCAGCCGACGAAGTCTGTGAGCCAGACATATGAGCTCCGCTTCAGCTCCGGGTTCTCGTGCAGGTAGTAGTCGAGCTCCCACGACTCGTCGCCGATCCAGAGGTCGTAATCCTCACTCCGCACGAGATCGTCGAAGACCATGAAGTTGGCGCACAGGATCTCGTCCATCCGCCGGATCGCCTGGAAGCAGTGGAGATCGTGCTCCGCCGACTCCGACTCGATGTGACCGGACTCATTCGCCAAATGGGCACTCGCCGGATGGATGCGCTCGCCGCGCGCCTCGAGAACGGTCGTGACCGGGTGCTGGGCGAGCCAGTCGATCTCGAGGTCGGGATGCAGCTTTCGAAGCTCATCCGCGATCGCGGCGTCGCGCTGGGCGTGTCCGAGACCGATCGGCGAGGAGACGTATAGCGCCCGCCTGCGGCGCGCCTTGCCGCGTACCCAGCGCCTCGCCGGGGGCGGTTGCGAGACGAACTCGCGCAGAAGCAGGTTCACCTTCACCGGATCGCGGACGTGCGGGCCGTGCCCCGAACCCTCGATCAGGACGAGCTCGCCGCCGGTAGCCTCGGCCAGTGCGATCCCGCGGTGCTGCCCGGTAATCGCGTCCTCCGTTCC
Organism: uncultured Solirubrobacterales bacterium; assembly: GCA_963807385.1. Classification (GTDB taxonomy): domain Bacteria; phylum Actinomycetota; class Thermoleophilia; order Solirubrobacterales; family 70-9; genus JBDTSW01. The sequence continues at coordinate 253,276 of CAWEBQ010000002.1, read as the reverse complement.
CTGGATCACGAGAACCGGGCACCGCACCCGGCCGCACAGCTCGCGCGCCGCCTCCTCGTCGAGGCCCTCGCCGAGCTGGGTCGCGATCAGCGTCTCCGGCGTCGTCTCCAGTCCCCATCCCACGCAGTCCTCGATCTGCTTGGTCGAGTGCGGCTCGCTGAACATCTGTGAGAAGAAGAACTCGAGGAAGCCGCGGTAGTCCCTCAGCCAGTAGTAGCGGTTGTACTTCGCCCAGCCCTCGTCCGTATCGAGCTCCTCGTTCCACTCCTGGATCGCGCGGCCGGTGATCGGGTCGCCGAACGGGACGGCGGGACAGATGAAGACGGCGCCGGAGACGCGCTCCGGCCGCTCGGCCGCGACCAGCAGCGCCCGCTGGGCGCCGAGCGACAGCGAGACGAGCACGGCCTGCTTCGTGTTGGTCGCGTCCATCACCGCCAGCGCATCGGCGGCGAATTCGCGCTCGTCGTAACCGGACTCAGGCCGATCCGAGGAGCCGTTGCCGCGTCCGTCGAAGGTGACCACGCGGCAGTGGCGGGCGAGGTAGGGGATCTGCATCTTCCAATGCCGCGAGTGGATGATGGACCACGTCGGCAGGAGCATGACCGTCGGCTCGCCCTCGCCGTAGACCTCGTAGAACAACCTCACGCCGTCCCGCCGGACATACCCCTGCTCGTCGGGATAGCGGGCCCGGGTCTGCTCCCGCGGGGCCGACGCCCCGTCGGTCGTCCCGACCGTGGTCTCGGGCGCCGCGCTCACCCCCCCGCCTCCCGCTCAAGCGAGGAGAGCCAGCCGTCTACCCAACCCAGGAGCTCGCGGTGGCCCCGGTCGATCCCGGACAATCGCTCCAGCAGAAGTCCCTCGTTGAACGTCATAACCAGGGCCACGAGCGCCTCCACCGGATACTGCTTCGGATCGACGCCGTACTCGTCGATCGCGCTCGAGAACGCATCGGTGAGCACGGTTCGCCAGTCGTCGGCCACGTGGACGATCCGTTCCCGAAGCTCGGGGCGGCTCCACGCCATCGCCTGCAGTTCGTACCAAACCCTCGGATAGCCGGCGCGAAGGTCGTCCTCCAGATAGCCCATCGCCGCCCGCCACTTCTCGAGGAACGGCGCCTCGCGCGCGTACATCTCCCGCTGGCGCACGATGAGCCGCTCGGTGAATCGCTCCAGGACCTGGACGAGGACCTCGTCCATCGACCCGAAGTAGTAGTGGACGAGACCCGGGTTGAGGCCCGCCTCCGTCGCCAGCAGTCGGGTCGTGATCCGGGCGTATCCGACGTCGACCAGCAACCGCTCCGCCGCGTCGAGGAGGGCCTCGACGTTTCGGGCGCGGACAAGTCCGCCGTCCGTGGGTGCCTGCCTCGTCGGCACCCTAAGGCCGCGCCTCTAGGACGAGGTTGAACGGTGTCTCTGTGGCGCGGCGGAAGCGGGTGAAACCGGCTTCGCGAGCCACCTCCCCCAGGCGTGCCTCGCCCGCCTGGGCGCCGAGCGCCAACCCGACCTCCTGGTCGAGAGATCCCGGCGTGCAGAGCATCGTCGAGGCGCAGTAGTAGACGCGGCCCACGGGGTTCAGATTGTCCTCCACCCGATCGCCGGCGCGCGGCTCGACCAGCATCACGGTCCCGTCGCGGTCGAGCGTCTCGCGCACGTGGCGCAGGGCCCCGACCGGGTCGCCCATGTCATGCAGGCAGTCGAACAAGGTGACCAGGTCGTAGCCCGAGCCCGGGTAATCCTTCGCCCCCGCGACCCCGAAGTCCAAACGCGAGGCCACGCCGGACTCCCCGGCGGCTTGGCGGGCGGCCTCGATCGAGCCCTCGTGGTAGTCGAACCCGACGAAGGTCGACTCGGGATACGCCTCGGCCATGATCAGGGTTGAGGCTCCGTGCCCGCAGCCGACATCCGCGACCCTCGCGCCGTCCCGCAGCTTGCTTTCGACGCCCTCGAGCGCCGGGATCCACGAGGACACCAGGTTGCCCCGGTAGCCGGGCCGGAAGAAGCGCTCGGTCCCCTCGAACAGCCGGTGGTCGTGCTCGTGCCAGCCAAATCCCTCCCCGCTGCGAAAGGCGTCCGCCAACTTCGGCTCGTCGGCGATCACGGCGCTGGCGAGCTGAAAGCCGCCGAGAAGGAAGTACGGGCTCTGCTCGTCGGCAAGCGCCATCGCCTGCTCCGGTGGCAACTCGTAGCACTCGGTCTCCGGGTCGTAGACCACGTAGCCACCGGCGGCCTGCGCTGCGAGCCACTCACGCACGTAGCGCTCCGCGGTGCCGGTTCGGTCCGCAAGCTCCTGCGGCGTCAGCGGCCCGGCGCCGGCCATCGCCTTGTAGAGGCCGAGCTTGTCGCCGATCCGAATCAGCGCAGTGTTCAGCGTCGCACCGAGGTCGCCGACGACGGCCCCAATGAACTGCTCGAGTTTGCTCTCATCGACCGTCACTGTTGCGTTGGGCATTGTGCCCTCCTTCTTCGTTTGAGTTTCCTACGGCCATCGCGAAACCGGGCCTTCGTTGATCCGGTTGGCGTGTGTTAGGCAAATGCCTAAGACATATGACTAACACACCTCAGCCCCGTTGTCAAGAGGCCGCTCGACTCCGACCACTCTTTGGAGAGGGAGTCGGGACGACCGGAATCGCGAGCTGTCTCGGACTGCCCCGCCCTGGAAGCAGCTCCCGGGAAGGGAGTGACACGTGCATCCCGCGCGCTTCCGGCGCCTGCCCCCGAAAACGAGAAAACCCCGCTCACAGAGCGAGGTTTCTGAGCACCGCTACGGGGATTCGAACCCCGGTTTCCGGACTGAGAATCCGGCGTCCTAGTCCCCTAGACGATAGCGGCAGGTTCCGGGCGATTCTAGCAATGGATAGCCGGCGAAAAGCCGGCTGAAAAGTGCGGGTGAGAGGAGTCGAACCTCCAAGGGCTTTCGCCCACACGGATCTGAACCGTGCTCCTTTACCAGTTTGGACACACCCGCGTGCGGACCCCAAATCTAGCGGGAGTTCACTCCTTGCGTCCGATGTGTTCGAGCATCGCAGCAACGCTGTCGCGCTGGTTGATTCGCACGTCCCACACGCCGCGTACGTTTCCGTTGGCAACCCGGTAGCGCACGCCGACAACATCGCACGCATCGATGAACAGGCCCGCAATGTCGGCGAACATGTTGGAGAAGTCGTAGCTCAGGTACTCGTAGGGCCCAGTCCGGTTGACGAAGCAGCAGCCGTCGGAACGGATGCAGCCGCGGATGAACGCCCATGGCGAGCTCTCGAGGAGGTCGCGCTGCCAGGGCTCGAGCTCGATCGGTCGCAGGTGCTTGGGCCCGGGGCGATGCCGGGGGAACAAGCACGACAAGTGCGTCGAGTACACCGACACGTGCACGCAACCGATGCTTGACACGACGTCGATGGAGTTCGCGGGGAAGCACCGAGCGAGAAGGTCCCGACAGTCGCCGATGATGGTTGGGTACTTGCGATCGAGGACGATGCGCAGCCGCTCCGTCCTGGCGTGGGTTGAGATCGATCCGTCGCCCAGGTAGAGCGCGAGCAGCTCGGGGTAGTCCCCGGGGCTGAACCACATCGGCCTTGCGGCGCGCCAGCAGCGCGGGCAGGTCTCGATGTCACGGTTCCTCACGTGCTTTGGCTGGCGCCAGTTATGGATCGTCCGGCGCGGGATTCCCAGGCGCCGCGATACCTCGCAGTCGTTGTGGCCTGCCGCGATCAGGTCGAGCGCCTATTGCTTCACCTCCGGCGGGTGGTGCGCGGAATGTGCCGGATGTGTCCCGAGGGTGTGCCACGATTCACCACCGATGGCGTCTCGAGATGGCAGGGGGCCGCGCGTCGGACTCGTGCTGGGCGCGGGCGGCATCCAGGGTGGTGCCTGGCTCACCGGTGGCCTCGACGCCGTCGCCCAGCAGACGGGCTGGGATCCGGCGAGCGCGGATGTGATCGTCGGGACCTCGGCGGGGTCGATGATCGGCGCGCTCGTCGCCTCCGGCCTGCCGCCGTGGTTCATGGTCGCGCACTCCGCCGGCGAGACCTTCGAGGGGGTGACCGACGCCACGGGACGACCCGCGTCCGAGGCCGACCGGGCGGCGGGGGCCGTGTTCAGGCTCGAGCGCACCTGGCCGCCGATCGGGCCGGGCTCCTGGAGCCTCGCGCTGCGCGCGCTCGCGGACCCGCGCCGGTTCACGCCCACGACCGCGGTGGCGGGCTGGCTGCCCCGGGGCTTGATCTCGACCGAGCCGCTGAAGGACATCGTCCGTCGCGTGGTCCCCGCGGGATGGTCGCCGCACCCGAACCTCTGGGTCGTCGCCTGCGATTACGCGACGGGCCGCCGCGTTCCGTTCGGCCGGCCGGGCAGCCTGCCGGCCGAGCTCGAGGACGCCGTGGCGGCCTCGTGCGCCATCCCCGGCTTCTACTGCCCGGTCGAGATCGGTGGCCGCCGCTACGTGGACGGCGGCATGTACTCCACGTCCAACCTCGACATCGTCCGGAATGAGGACCTCGACGTCGTGATCTGCCTCAACCCCACCTCCTCGCTCCACCCCACCCGTGCGTGGAATCCCGGCGAGTGGGTGAGCCGGCTGGTCCGGGAGGGGACGGGGCGGCGCCTGGGCTCCGAGGCCAGGCGACTGCGCGAGCACGGCACAGAGGTGGTCCTGATCCAGCCCACCAAGGAGGACCTCGACGCCATGGGACCGAACCTGATGAGCAGGAACAACCGCCAGCGGACGATCGAGGTCGCCCAGCGCACGGTCGCCGCCCAGCTCCGCGATCCTGCGGCGGTCGCGGCCCTTGCGGATCTGCCTCCGGGCCGGCCCGAGAAGGTGGCGCGCCCCACCTCCCCGCCCGAGGGATGGCCCGACCTTCTGGAGCTTTCGAACCTGCCTCGCGCTGAGCCCACGGGCCGAGATCCGGGGTCGCGATCCGGCATGTAGGGTGGGCCGCCAAAGGCACCACCAGTCAGGAGTAGGAATGGCAACCGGAACCGTGAAGTGGTTCAACGACGAGAAGCGCTACGGCTTCATCACTCCCGATGAGGGAGGGAAGGACCTCTTCGTTCACCAGAGTGGCATCGCCCAGGGCAGCACGCTCGAGGAGGGGGCCGCGGTCTCCTACGAGGCCGAGGACTCCGATCGCGGCCCCAAGGCCGTCGACGTCAAGCCCGCCTAGCTGACCCTCCCGTCCGGATCAGCCTGCCGGAGAGCCCGCCGCTGTGGCTGATGCGGCGCGAGCCCGGACCACGGGATCAGACCCCGCGGCCCGTGCGCGGCCGCTCTCCCGCTCCCGTCCCGCGTCGCGCATCCACTCGTCGAAGTCCACCTCCATCGTGTGGCGCTTCGAGGCGTAGAACCGCTTCCGATCGGCCTCCCGCTTGGCGGCGATCTCCGCTCGCATCTCTTCGACCGGAGGCGGGACATAGTCCCCCTTCAGGAGCGATGCGATCCACACTCCCTGCTCCTCCGCCATCGGCATGATCGCTCCGAGCGGCTGCGCCAGGCCGAGGAAGTACACGCCGGGAACCTCCGGGTGGAGGAAACGCCGGTACAGCGGCAGGTCGTTCTCGGGCGCGGAGATGAAGTCCTCGTCGAAGAACGGGAAGCTCACCCGGTACCCCGTGCAGTAGATGATCGTGTCCACGACCTCCTCCGAGCCGTCGTCGAACAGCACACCCTCGCCCCGCAGCTCCCGAATCCTGGGCTTGGGCTTCACGGCGCCGTCGGCCAACCGGTCGTGGATCTGATCGGACACCGTCGGGTGGGCGTGGCCGACCTTGTGATCGGGCTTCGGGAAGCCGTAGTCGGAGATGTCGCCCGAGCGTCGCCGCACCAGCTCGAACGCCTTCTGCTTGATCGCCCAGGGCAGCCACGGCGGCAGCAGGGTCTGGTCGATCGGCACAGCCTTGCGCCCGAGCCGCTTGCGGAGTACGTGCACGCCGCGCCGCAGCGAGAGGAAGGTCTCCTCCGCGGCGTGGCTCGAATCTCGGGCGATGTCCATGCCGCTGTTGCCGCCGCCGACCACCACCACCCGCTTGCCACGCAGCTCCTCGGGATCCCGGTAATCGTGAGCGTGCATCTGAGTGCCCGCGAACTCGCCCGGGTACGCCGGCTCAGGCCAGCGGGGGTCCCAGTGGTGGCCGTTGCCGACCAGGACGGCGTCGTACTGCCGGACCTCGGAGTCGCCGTTCGCGCCCTCGCCGACGATGCTCACCTCCCACACCCCGTCGTCACGGCGCTCGACATGCTCGACCGCGGTGTTGAACGTGATCGTGTCGCGGAGCCCGAAGTGATCCACGTAATCGTTGAAGTACCGCGCGACATCCTCGTGCGGCGGGTAGTCGTCGCTTTGGAACGGGAAGTCCGAGTACGACATCCGCGGGCCCGAGGTGTTCATCTCGAGCGTCGTGTACGCGCCGGAGCGACCGTTCGGGTTGCGGAACACCCACAGGCCACCGACGACCGGGCCCTGCTCGAAGCAGTCGAACGGCACGCGCGCCTCGTAGAGGGCCTTGGCGGCGGTGATCCCGGTGCAGCCGGCCCCGATCACGCAAGCTCGCGGAAGGGATGGATCGGGCGCAATGGCGCCTTCCTCCCGGCCCGGCGCCGGCTCGCCTCGGATCAGGTAGCCCATGCCGAGAAGACTCTAGTGGGAGCGCCGCCCGGCCCGGCCTCGGACGGGGAGGCGCAAGCGAAGCTCGTTCGCGGCGGTCGAGAATGCGCCGATCGGCCGGATCATCCGCAGCCGCCGACGAGCGCGCCGGACGCCTAATCGATCAGCGTCCTGGTCATCTGACGGATCGCGAGCCGCCACATCACGAAGGCGAACCCCAGCAGGGCGGCGACCCGCAGCACATCGGTCGCCTCGTACCCGAATGCGGCGCCGCGGACCAGCTCGACGAGCTGGTAGAGGGGGTTTAGGTTCGCCAGCACCTGGACGGCCTCGGGGAGCTGATCGATCGGAAAGAAGGTCCCGGCCACCAGGAACAGCGGCGTCACGACCAGCGTCGTCACGTAGCTGAACTGGTCGATCTTGGCGACGCTCCCGGCAACCGCGATGCCGAAGCCGGCGAATCCCAGCGCGGTGATGAACGAGAAGAGCGGGACCAGAAGCATCCCCCAGGCTGGAGCGAGGCCGAACGCCATGGCGACGAACAGCGGGAAGCAGCCGTAGAAGCCGGCCCGCACCCCGATCCACAGCGTCTCGGCGGTCACGAGCTCCTCCACCGACACCGGGGCCGCGAGGATCGCGTCGTAGGTGTTCTGGAAGCGGTGCTTGACGAAGGTTCCAAACATCGCCGGAAGCGCGCTGGCGAAGATCACCGCGGTCGCAACCATCCCGGTGCCCACGAACTCGACGTAGGAGAGCCCGTCAACGCCGTCAACCAGGGTCGCGCCGAGGCCCAGCCCGAAGGCCAGCAGGTAGATCACGGGCTCGAGCACGCTCGAGAAAGTCGTGGACTTCCAGAAGGTGCGGAAGTTGGCGACCTCCCGGCTCATGATCCCGGTGATCGCGGCCGGGTCGAGGCGGCGTACCCGCAGCTCGGCGGCGTCGTCGTTCACTCCGCCTCCTCCCCGGTCAGGAGGACGAAGACATCCTCGAGCGAGGCGGCGCGCCGCAGTGCATCATCAGGGACCGCTCCATCCCTTGCCCGCTCGGCGCCGACCACGGCAATCGCCGGGCCCGCTGGACGCACCTTCAGCCCCTGAGCCTCGGCCCGCTGACGCGCGTCGGCGAGACGATCGGGCGGGCCGTAGATCTCCGCCGTCTCGACGCCGGCGTGGTCCCTGACCAGGTCGGCGGGCCGACCTCGGGCGATGATCCTGCCCTCCGCCATGACCGCCACCTCGTCGGCGAGGCGCTCGGCCTCCTCGATGTAGTGAGTGGACATGAGGATCGTGGCACCGCGCGATCGCAGGCCATCGATGAGCGTCCACAGCTCGGTCCGGATCTGCGGGTCGAGCCCCACCGTGGGCTCGTCGAGGAGCAGCAGATTCGGCTCGTGCACCAGGCCGCGCGCCAGCAGCAGGCGCCGTCGCATCCCGCCGGAGAGCTTGTCCACCGGGTCCGCGCGGCGCTCGGTCAGGCGAGCCAGCGCGAGCGTGCGATCCACCGCAGCCGGGACGTCCCTGACGCGGTAGAGCCGGGCGAAGACGGCGAGGTTGTCCTGCACGGTGACGTCGATGTCGAGGTTGTCCAGCTGCGGCACGACTCCCATGCGGATCCGCGCCTCCTTCGACTGCTCGGGCAGCTCGAAGCCGAGGACGCGGAGCTCCCCCTCGTCGGCGATCGCCTGCCCGGTGAGCAGGCGCATCGTCGTCGACTTCCCGGCGCCGTTGGGGCCAAGCAACCCGAGGCATATCCCGGTGGGTACCTCCAGGTTCAGGCCATTCACGGCCGTTATCCCGCCGAAGCGCTTGACGACACCCCGCAGCTCGATTGCGTTCTGGGACTCCAAGGTGGCGAACACGGTACTTAGACGTCCTACCGCCCGCGAACCCATCGCGGGCTCACACAACGCAAGGCGCGAGACTGCCAAGCTTCGGCGGGGAGCCTCGTGCGCAGACCAATGTTGATCGGCATCGTCACCTTGATCCTCACGACTGTCCTCGTGGGCGCCCAGCTGTTCGTGCCCGGCTTCGGCGAGCGCAAGATCGAGGACCGGCTCACCGAGGGCGGCGGCGAGGCGGAGGTGACGCTCTCGGCAGCGCCGGCTGCCCGACTGCTGCTGGGCGACGGCGATCGCATCGAGGTGCGCGGCTCGAACCTCGACCTCGACATCGAGACCGAGGATCCTGAGGTGCTGAACCGGCTGGACGGGTTCGCCGAGGTCGACGTGGAGCTGGAGGCGTTCCGGGCGGGCCCCTTCGACGTGATGAGCTTTGCGATGTCCCGCGACGGCGACGGGCCCTACTCGGTGAGCTCGGTCAGCTCGACCACCGCGGCCGACCTCGTCGACTACGGCACCGGTGCGCTGGGGCTCGCCGGCGGGCCGCTGCTTCGCTTCTTCGCCGGCCGCGCGCCGCTGGGCTCCCGCGAGATCCCCATCCAGGTGGAGATGGAGATGGAGTCCGACGACGGGCGCATCCGCATCGTCTCCGGAAGCGGGACCGTCGCCGGTTACCCCACCGGCCCCCTCGCGCAGCTGATCACCGCGGCCATCGTCGTTCGCCTGTAGCGCTCCTTCCCGGAGCGCAGCCGCGTGCCGAACTAGTCTGCCCGCGTGGCGCGGAAGGGAACTCCGAAGCAGAAGCTCTCACTGGTCGGCGTCTGGGCGGAGGTCCTTACGACCTACCGTGACCACCTCTGGCCGCTGCTCGCGACCGCCGCGATCGTGTTCGGTCCGGTCGCCCTGATCGAGGCGGCGACCGAGCCGATCCGGGAGGTCGACACCAGCGACGGGCTCGCCATCGGCGAGGGGCTCAGCGCGGGGCTGCTGGTCGCATCGCTCGCACTGGTCGGTGAGGTGTTCTACACGGGCGTCGTCGCCGCCCTGGTCGGAGCCCACCGGGGCGGAGACGAGCGGACGCTCGGCGAGGTGGCCCGCGAGCTGCCCTATCTGCGGCTCGTGGCCGTTGACGTGCTGTTCATGGCGGTGGTCCTCGGCGGCATTCTGCTCCTCGTCATTCCGGGCATCGTCGCGGTGGCGTGGTTTGTGCTCGCCGGCCCCGTCGTGGAGATCGAGGGGCTCGGCGTTCGCGCGGCCTTCGGCCGCAGCCGTGAGCTGGCCCGGGGCAACGCGATGCGGATCCTCGCCCTGATGATCCCCCTACTGCTCCTTGGCGATGCCTTGGCGGAGGCGGCGGCCGCCACCGGCAACTGGGTGCTGGGCGATGGCCTGATCGGGCACTTCGTGAGCAGCGCCCTGTCGGAGATCGCCACCGCGCCGCTCTTCGGGCTCGCCGCGGTGGTGACCGCGCATCACCTGATCGGGTTCAGGCCCCGGGATCCTTCTCCGCCTTCTCCTCGGCCCGCTCCTTGATCTTCTCGTCGTAGTCGGCCTCAGTGGACCCTCCTATCAGCGTCCGCAGCCACTCCTTGAAGCGCTCGGTCCGCCGGCCCGGGTCGAAGCGCTTGACGGAACGGGCCTGCTTGCCGGGGTTCTTGCTCCCGTAGAAGCGGCGCGCCCAGCCCGAGTCGGGCTTGCCGAGGCGAAGGGCGCCGTAGATCGCGAGCGGCTGGATGAAGAAGCCGAAGATGCCATGCGCGACCCGCTTCTTCATGAAGCAGGTGACCACGGAGATGACCACGATCGCGGCGGCGATTATGGCCGCGAGGGCGGAGCTTGCGTCGGGGTCATCGTCGAAGTCAAACGGCCGCACGCCGATCACGACGAGGCCCATCAGGCTGGCGGCCATCACCGCGGCATCGACGGAGGAGCGTCCCTGCTTCGCCCAGTAGACATCGTCGAGGTAGACCCAGAGTGCGAACTCGTCGAGCGTGAGCCCAATCCCGACCCCGAAGGCGAACGCGCAGATCTCGTAGACCGGCTCGGTTGCGAATCCGCCGAAGCTGAGGGTGCCCGAGACCATCATCAGGACGATCCCGAAGACCAGGTGATGAACGTGAACGCCGGAGTCGCTGACCACGCTCCCGGGCCACCACGGCACACGAGGGCTTCGCATCAGGCGCGTCGAGAGCCGGATGAACCCGAACGAGACCAGGAGGCCGAGCAGCACCAGGAAGATCCACTGCCGGTCATGCTCGACGAGCTGGTCGTTCCAGAATTCCGAAACAAACGAAGCGAGCGGAAGGCTCATGGCGTGCGCTCCTGGTTCAGGGCTTCGACCGCCTCGATCAGCTGCCCCTGGTCGTAGTGGTCGGTGGCGATGAAGGAGACTGGCAGGCCGCGCTCACGCTCGCACTCATGGGCGCGGTCGAGAAGCGCGTCCTCGGTGAGAAACGGTGCGTTGGCCTTGCGCTGCGGCGGGAAGACGTCGGCCCAGTGATTGAGCATCAGGATCGGGCCGTTGGGCTTGCCGCGGAAGAGCTCGCAGCTGAGGGCCCCCACCTTCGTCGCCCCCAGGGGCGTGTCCTGCACGAACGCGAACCCGTCGAGGTACCAGGGGATGGACCCGTCGGCGTCCTTCTCGGTGAACACGACGAGGCGCTCGTCGCGCCTGACGAGCTCGCCGAGGGTCGGCAGTGGCGCCCCGCGGTCGAGCGTCGCCGCCCGATCGGCCAGGCCGGCCTCCTCGAACACTCGCGCCAGCTCCTCGGGCTCCACGTAGGGCTCGATGAAGATCACCACCACCTCCCCGGGGTTCGCGTCCATGAACGCGCCGATCTCGTCGAGGGACTCGGACAGCCTCGTCGCGCCGAGCTCGCACACGGTGTGGCACTGAAACACCTCGCGGTCGGACGGGTCCGCCTTGCCGCGCAGGCCGACGTTCCCCGCCAGCCGCTCGGCGGCGGCCAGGACCTCGGGCGGGAGCGCCTTGACGACCTTGTTCCGGTCCCGGCCCTCGGCCTCGAAGTCGGTGTTGACGCGCCCGCCGTCGGCCTCGATGCCCCAGTGCGGGTCCAGCAGGAACAGGCGGATCCCGTCCTTGAGCTGCCGCTCGATAGTCCGGCGCTGGTTCGTGAGGAACCAATCGGGGCTGTCGGCCGCCGAAAACGAGTTGTGAGTGCCGGCGAACGCAACCTGGTTGAGGCGCATCTCACAGAGGGCATCCGACCCGTTGCAGCCCGCGCGCGGCGTTCCCCTGCCGGGGCCCGGGTCACTGCTGGTGAGCACGATGACGGCCACGACGATCGCGGCCACCGCCCCGCCCGCCAGTGCCAGACCACGGCCGAGGGAGCGGCGTCGCGCTCCCTCCTCCGCAGCGCCTGCATCCGGCTGAAGCATCAGGAGCAGCTCGCCTGCCCCGTAATAGACGAGGAACGCACCGAGCAGCAGGCCCGCGATGCCGAGTGCGACCGACGGATCGAACGCGATCAGAAACCCTCCGGCGATCGCGCCCAGGGCGCGAAGAGCGCGGAGCAGCTGTCTCTCGGGCCGGGTCGAGATGCGGTTCCACAGGCGGGCCGCCGGGCTCTCGTCGCGCTCCGGATCGAGGACGGCCGCCGCCCCGGCAACGACCACCCCGATCAGCGCCAACAGCAGGCCCACGCGGAACAGTCCGCCGAGGAAGGCGTCGAGTATCCCCGCCACCGCATCCTGCATCTGCGCGTCGGTTATCTCATCCTCGCCCACAACACCGGCAAGAACGCGCCCTCGCACAATCAGCAGCACGATCGCGAGCGTCACACCCGCGAACGCCACCGCGACGAAGGCCCTGAGCACACCGAGCCGCCGGTCGCGTGCGGCGATGATCGAAAGCGCCAAGAGGATCAGGGCGGCGAGTGGTGCCACCACCCCGAGCACGCGCACGGTGTCGGCAACCTGCAGCGTCTTGCCGGCGAAGTCGCGCTCCTTCAGCTTGAGCAGCGCCAGATCAACGGTCTCGGGGAGCTCCTCCGCGAGCTTCGGGTCGACCGACTCCAGCGCGAACCGCACGATCGACGCCGCATCGGCCAGGTCGAAGGCGACGCTGCGCCTCTCCCGTTCGAAGAGCAGCAGGTTGGTCTGCCGCGCGGCCTCGCGGAAGACATCGCGGAAGGCGCTCGTGTCGATCGCGGTGTTCACGACCGATCGGACGAGCGGCCGAGCGGCAACGAGGTCGGGCGAGCCGCTCTCAACCAGTCCGACGACCAGCTCGGTGGCGATCACGTCGCGCGTGGCATCGTCCCGGAGCGCCTCGGCGGCGTTGTTGGCGAATGCGTCCTCGTCGATCACCTCCGCCCGCGCGTAGAGCAGTATCGCCCCGACCAGCAGGAAGCCGCCGGCGAAGACCGCGAGGCTGATGCTGAGCGCGTTGCGGCGGGCGACCGACATCCTGGCTAGGCCGTGACCGGTGGCCCGAGGGGCGCGTCGGCCCGGGTGGCGCCGCGCGCGGCGGTTCGGGCGACCGCGTCGACGAAGTGCTCGAAGAGCGCCGGCGGCAGGTCGTGGCCCATTCCGGGCACCAGCTCGAACTCGGCCCCGGGGATGGCCTTCGCGAGGGCGCGACCCGCGGCTGGACGCACGAGGGGATCACTGTCCCCGTGAACGACCAGGGTCGGGGCGCGCACGCCGCTCAGATGCTTCGAGCGGTCCCCGGATGACGTGGTCGCGTGCAGCTGACGAGCCACTCCGGCCGAGTGGTGGTCGCGATCCCAGGTGAGCTCCAGGACGCGAACGAAATCCGCCCTACGATCGGCGTCCATGGGGTAGGCGGGCGACCCGATCACCTCGAAGGTCGCCAGCGTGCGCTCCACGAACGCCTCCTTGGTCCGCGCCGGCCTGGCGAGCAGCGTTCCGAGCGCCCGCAGCCGCGGGAACGACGAGGTGCGCCTGCCGCTGCCGGTCATGAACAGCGTCAGCGAGCGCACCCGCTGCGGCTGCCGGTAGGCCGCCACCTGCGAGATGAAGCCGCCCATGGAAACGCCGGCGAGGTGAGCGCTCTCGATCCCGACCGCATCGAGCAGCCCGACCAGGTCGTCGGCCATGTCGTTCAGGTGATAGGCGCGACCCCGCGGCAGGCCGAAGAGCATCGCGAACTTGCCTGGGGGAGCGTCCTGCAGCTTGGTCGAGCGCCCCGAGTCGCGGTTGTCGAACCGGATCACGCGGAAGCCCCGATCGCCCAGCATGTTCACGAACTGCGGATTCCAGTGGATCAGCTGCGTCCCCAGGCCCATCACGAGAACGAGCGGCTCGCCGTCGGGGTCGCCCACGTCCTCGTAGCAGAGCTCCAGATCGCCCACCCTCGCGAACCGCTCCTGCGGCTCGAGCTCCGCCCGAACCACCGGGCTCAGGCCCCGGACGCGATCGCGTGCGCGGTGCGTCGCGCCAGGGCCATGATCGTGACCATCGGGTTCGTTCCGGAGGCGCTGGGGAATGCGGCGGCGTCGCCCACCCAGACCCCCGGCGTGTCGTGAAGCTCGCCCCACGGGTTCGCGACGGAGGTGGCCGGGTCTCGGCCCATCCGGCAGGTGCCCATCTGGTGCGCCGAGAAGGTGACGAACTCGCGCGGGACGATCTCCTGCGCTTTGAGCGTGGCGATGAAGGCCTCCAGGTCGTCACCCCGCGACCAGTCACCGACGCGCATCCCGCTGCCGACGATCTCGCGTGCCCCGGCGATCTCGTGGATCCGCACCAGCTCCTCGATCCCCTGCTTGAGGTGGGCGCGATCGACCTCATCGTCAAGTGGATAGTGGGGAACAGCGTTGCCGGCGGCGTCGATCTCGACGCGCCCGTGGCCGCGCTCGCGGACCAGGGCGATGAGGACGCCGGCGTGCCTCCACTCGCGCATACGGCGCTTGTGGTCGGCGCCCGAGCGCCAGGGCAAGGCCCCGCCGAATAGGCCGGTGGTGGCCTGCGCGGACTCGATCAGGAAGCCATAGCCCTCGCCGGTGTCGGCGAACTGATGCGAGAGCGCTGCCTGCGGAGGGCCCCACATCCAGTTCATGTCCTCGTCGTAGTAGGCGGTGACCGCGACGGTCGGGTGCAGCCGCAGGTACTCGCCCACGGCGGGCCCGCCGATGCCGGATCGCAGCAATAGCGCGGGCGATTCGATCGCACCGGCGGCCAGTACCACCACGGGGGCGCGCACGGTGAGCTTCGTGGCCGCTGAGCCGTTGCCTGCGGCGGCGGCCGGATCGCTCCACTGCGCGTCCACGCCCGTGGCGCGCCCGTCCTCGGTGACCACGCGGACCGCCCGGGCCCCGACCAGGATCTCGGCGCCGTTTGCCTGGGCATCGACGAGGTAGGTCTTGGCCGTCGAGCGCTTCGAGCCGGAGGCGTCGCCGAAGCCCATGTACGCGGCGGTCTCCGGCGTGTAGGTCGCCGGATCCGTGTTGCGGGTGATGGTCCGGAAGTCGAAGCCGAGCTCCTCGCATGCTTCCTTTAGGCGCAGATGCGCGCCGTTCAGGTCGCTGCAGTCGGCGTTCACTCCGAGGCGCTCGAACACGGAGTCGAGGTGTCCGTCGTAGTCGGCCTCGGCGAGGTCGGACAGGCCGTGCTCGCCCGCCCACTCGGCGCGGACGTGCTCGGACGTGCGCAGGCAGTTCGTCCAGTTGATCACCGTCCCACCGCCGACGCCGGCACCCGCGACGATCGAGACCTGGCCCTCGGC
The DNA here is from genome assembly GCA_963807385.1 of uncultured Solirubrobacterales bacterium. Lineage (GTDB taxonomy): Bacteria > Actinomycetota > Thermoleophilia > Solirubrobacterales > 70-9 > JBDTSW01. Next base: position 238,138 of record CAWEBQ010000002.1, on the reverse strand, counting down.
GGTAGGGAACGGGCCGCCGTTCAAGTACATGCGCTGATAGGCCGAGAGCTCGAGCCCGTCGAAGTCCGCGTCGTCGTTGTACTCGCCGGCCTCGAGAACGACCACCGACTTGCCCGCGGCGGCAAGCTCGCAGGCCACGACGCCCCCGCCGGCTCCGGACCCGACGACGCAGACATCGGCCTCGACCGTCTGCACCGCCGCGCTGGGCCGTCGGACGCGAAGCGGCCGCTCGCGGTCGGCGGGAGGCGGCCCCAAGGGGCCGGGGAAGCCGATTGCGTCCCAGTTGACGTTGCGCCCGGTGCCCAGATCGGGGAGGCCGTAGAAGATCGAACCGCAGATCCCGCGCAGCGTTGAGATGCCGGCGAGCGCCTCGGGGCTCGCCTCGCAGAACCCGTGCACGATGCCCTCGCGCACCTCCTGCGGTGCGGTGGGATTGAGCCCATTCCCGGCCAGGCTGTCGAGCAGCGCGCGAAGACCCGCGGCCTGATCCTCCGCCAGGCCGGCCTGCAACAGCGCCACCTCGACCCCCTCCGGAACCGCCATGTGCGAGGCGGCGCGTCGCCAGAAGCTGCGGTTGAGCTCGTCGCCCTCCGGCGGGTCGAGGGTAGGGATGAAGGTGTCACACAAGGCTCCCAGGGTCGCTCGCTGCGTGTCGTCGAAAAGCTCGCTGAGCGCGAGCGTGGCAAAGGTCTCGCCGATCGCCTGGCTGACCTCGGCGCTGTAGGGGAAGTGGTGGGCGTCGCGGACGGGCGCATCGCCAGCGGTGATCAGAAGCGACTGGCGACGGGTGTACTTGCGGATCCCGTCGGGACCGTGGCGGGAACCGAGGCCCGATTCCTTCCAGCCGCCCATCGGCAGCTCCAGGGCCGCGTAGTTCACCTGGGCGTCGTTAACGCAGGCGACCCCGGCCTCGATCCGACGGGCCAGCTCCTCACCACGAACCTCGTCGCGAGTCCACACCGACGCCTGTAGCCCGTAGGGCCCGTCGTTGGCCAGGCGCACCGCCTCGTCCGCATCGGCGACGCGCATCACCGGGAGGGTGGGCCCGAACGTCTCCTCGGTCATGCAGCGCATCGTGTGATCCACGTCCGCCAGAACCGTCGGCTGGAAGAAGCGGCCCGGGCCTTCGCCGCGAGCGCCGCCGGTGACCACCCGCGCGCCGTGCTCGACGGCGTCCTTCACGTGGGCCTCGATCAGGTCGAGCTGCGGCGGGAAGATGATCGCGCCCACGTCTACCGTGCCCGGCGCGCCCGGAGGGCCCTGGCGCAGCCCCTCGACCTTGCGGGCGAGGCGCTCGAGGAACTCGTCGTGGATCGGCTCCTCGACGTAGACGCGCTCCACCGAGATGCAAACCTGGCCGGAGTTGTTGAGCCCGTAGGACGCGGCCGCATTTGTCGCACGCTCGAGGTCGGCGTCGGCGAGCACGATCATCGGGTCCTTTCCGCCGAGCTCGAGGCTCACCGGGGTGAGCGTCTGCGCCGCCTGCGCCATCACCTTCTTGCCGGTCGTGACCGAGCCGGTGAACATCACGAAGTCCACTGCGTCCACCAGCGCGGCGCCAGCGTCGCCCCGGCCCGTCGCCACCTGAAAGACGCCCTCGGGGAGGCCCGACTCGGTGAGCATCTCCGCCATCAGGAGCGACGTGAGCGGCGTGATCTCCGAAGGCTTGAGCACGACGGAGTTGCCGGCTGCGAGCGCCGGGATGCAGTCACCGAACGAGTTGTTCAGCGGGTAGTTCCACGGCCCGATCACGCCGACAACCCCCACCGGCCGGTAACGGACGACCATCCGGCGGCCACGCACGAACGGTGAGGCGGACTCGATCTCCTCGTCGGCGAGATAACCCTGTGCCCGCTTCGCCCAGAACTCCAGCGCGGAGAGGCCGTAGGCGAGCTCGGCGAACTGGGTTTCGTCGGCCGGGCGTCCGGTCTCGGCGCAGATCGTGCCGACGACGCGCTCGGCGTTGGCGACCATCCAGCGGCGCGCGGCCAGCAGGACCTCGGCCCTGGCCTCAAAGCCCGCCTCCTCCCAGCCGAGCTGGGCGCCCCCCGCGGAGCCGACGATCGCCTTGATCTCACTCGCGCCAAGCTCGGGGACCTCTGCGAGGGTCTCGCCGGTGGCCGGGTTCTCGACGCCGATCGTGGCGGTCACTTCGCCGGCGAGTCTATCCCCCGGTGCAGCCGGGCGGCCGGCCAGCCCGGCCTGCCACGATTGCTCCCATGAGGACGCTCATCGTCTCCGACCTTCACCTCGGCGCCGGCACGGACGTCGACCTTCTGCGCCGGCCGGCGCTGCGAGACGCGCTGCTGGCGGAGCTTGCCGGGGCCGATCGGGTGATCCTCCTCGGGGACGTCGTTGAGCTGCGCGAGCGCCCGCTCGCCGAGGCCCTCGAGCTGGCCCAGCCGTTCTTCGCCTCCCTGGCGGAGGCGGCGCCGGGCGCTCGGCTGACGGTGATCCCGGGCAACCACGACCATCACATCCTCGAGGACTGGATGGCACGCCGGCGCCTCGACCGGGCCCCCCCGCTGGGGTTGGAGCAGCTCGCCCCGGACGGCCTCGAGGGGCCGCTGGTCGCACTCGCCCGGCGGGCCGGCCACCGGACGGTGGAGCTCGCCTACCCGGGCGTCTGGGTCCGCGACGACGTGTACGCCAGCCACGGTCACTACCTCGACCGCCACCTAACCATCCCCACGTTCGAGCGCCTCGCCCTGGCCGCCGTGGAGCGTGCGCTCGGTCCCCCGCCCAGCGAGGCCGAGGACCCTCTCGACGCGCCGACGGGGCCGACGGATCCCGACGAGTACGAGCGCGCCCTCACCCCCGTCTACGCGTTCCTGTTCGCGCTGGCCCAGGGCGTAAGCGCGGACCGACGAGGCCCCGGCCCCTCCGCGCGCATCTGGGCTGCGATGAGCGAGGGGGCGACCCGCGCCCAGAAGCTGCGCGGATGGCTGCTCGGCTCCGTCGCCTTGCCGGGCGCCGTCGGGATGGCGAACCGGTTCGGGCTCGGCCCGGTGAAGCCGGACCTCTCGCCTGGGGCGATCACGCGAGCCGGGCTGGCGGCGATGGGCGAGGTCGCCGACCGGCTCGGCATCGAGGCGGACCACATCATCTTCGGCCACACACACCGGCGAGGCCCCCTCGAGGGTGAACCCGGCTGGAGAACCCCGGGCGGCGCCGCCTTGCTCAACAGCGGCAGCTGGACTCACATGCCGGGCCTGTTGGGCAGAGCGACACCGGCCGAGAGCCCCTACTGGCCCGGAACGCTGGTGGAGGTCGGGGAGGTGGGGCCGCCGACCGCTCGGCTCCTCCTGGAATCGCTCAGCCGCACCGAGCTGGCGGAAACCGCGGGTGTTGCGGGCTGATCGTTCCCGCGGCTTCTCGCGTATGACCAGTAGATGACCAGGCTGGCTCAACTGAACCTGCTGCTGTTGTTGCTTCTCGTGGCCCACGTCGTTGACCACGGGGTGAACCAACCCGCACGCGACCTGCCGGCTTCGGGCACCGCCATCGCCCTCGCAGGGTTTTTTCTCCTGGCGGCATCAAGCGTGCTGGCGCTGCGGCGCAGCCAGCTGGCCCCGTTCGCCGCAATCGTCGCCGGCCTCGGCACCGCGCTCGGCCTGGTCGTCGTGCACCTGCTTCCGTCGTGGTGGGGGTTCATCAGCGACCCGTATTGGGAGTTCAACGCGAACGCCGTCACCTGGGGCATGGCCCTGGCGCCTCTGCTCGCCGGGCTTTGGCTTGCGGTGGCGGGCGCCCGGGAGGCGAAAGCTGCGGCCTCGGGTACAGTAGTTGCGTGAGCAAGGACTCTGGCCTGGACGAGGTCGAGCTGGCGGCGTGGCGTGGTTTCCTCCGGGCGCACTCGCGCCTCGTCGCCGCCCTGGACGCTGAGCTCCGCGACGCGCACGACCTGCCGCTCTCCGCCTACGACGTCCTGGTCCAGCTCGCCGATGCGCCCCAGCGGCGGCTGCGCATGAGCGAGCTCGCCGAGTCGGTCCTGCTCACGCCGAGCGGCCTGACCCGCCTTGTGGACAGGCTCTGCCGGGACGGTTTGGTTGAGCGGGTCCGCTGCGACGCCGATGCCCGCGGCGCGTTCGCGGTGCTCACCGACCGCGGCTGCACCCACCTCACCGAGGCCCGGCCCACGCACCTCGAGGGGGTCCGGCGCCTGTTCCTGGAGCGCCTCTCCCCCGCCGAGCAGCGCACGCTCGCGGATGCGTGGGTCCGCGTGGCCGGATAGCGTCCACCCCGACGAACGGATCTGTGACCCGGGTACTCCACCATTTAGCCGAGGCCTGCGCGCGCCATCACCGTTGGGTGATCGCGGCCTGGGTCGCGCTAGCCGTTGGACTCGCGATCTCAGCGTCGCTCGCAGGATCGCTGACCTCCGACGACCTCTCTCTGCCGGGGACGGGCTCCACCAAGTCGATCGATCTCCTGAACAAGCGGCTTCCCAAGGAGGCGAACGGCACCAACCCGATCGTCCTCGAGGCCAGCAAGGGAAAGCTGACGGACGCCGCCAACAGCGGCGCCGTCGACAAGGCCGTGGACTCGGTGCGCCAGGCGCCCCACGTCGTGCGGGCCGTGAGCCCGCTGTCTGCCCGAGGCAAGAAGGCGCTGTCAAAGGACGAGAGGATCGGCTACATCTCGGTGACGCTCGACCTGTCACAGGGAGACCTGGACGTGGACGAGGCCAACGCGGTGATCGACGCGGCCGACCCCGCGAAGGAGGCCGGGATCAAGGTCTCGGCGGGCGGCTACCTGGGCCAGGAGGTGTCGAAGCCGTCGACGCACTCCAGCGAGGTGATCGGCCTCGTCGCCGCGGTGATCATTCTGCTCTTCGCCTTCGGGAGCGTTGCCGCGATGACGCTCCCGATCATCACGGCGGTCCTCGGGCTCGTCTGCACGCTCTCGATCATCGGCCTGCTTGGCCACACGTTCGAGGTGCCGACGATCTCGCCCACCCTCGCGACAATGATCGGCCTTGGGGTGGGGATCGACTATTCGCTCTTCATCGTCACCCGCCACAAGCAGCAGTTGGCCGCGGGGATGGAGGTCCAGGCCTCGGTGGTGCGGGCGACCGCGACGGCCGGCGGTGCAGTGGTCTTCGCCGGCTTCACCGTGATCATCGCGCTCTGCTCGCTCGCCTTCGCGGGAATCCCGCTCGTCAGCCACCTGGGCTACACGGCCGGGATCGCCGTCCTGGTGGCGGTCGCCGCGGCCACGACGCTGCTGCCGGCTCTGCTGAGCACGATGGGACTGCGGATCAACTCGCTGCGGGTCAAGCTCGGGCGCACCCACCCCGACGATCACGAGCCCCATGGCTGGGCGAGATGGGCGCGCGCGGTAGCCGCCCGTCCCTGGCCCGCGATCCTGGTCTCGTCCGTGATCCTGATCGTGCTGGCGCTGCCGGTCCTGAACCTCAGCCTGGGCCAGAACGACGTCGGCGCCCTCTCGAAGTCCACCACGGCGCGCCAGGCCTACGACGGGCTCACCCGCGGCTTCGGCGCGGGCCAAAACGGGCCGATGCTCGTCGCGGTCAACCTCACGAAGCCGGCCAAGAACGATCAGGCCCAGCTCAACCAGGTCGAGGCCAAGCAGTCAAGCCAGGAGGAGAAGGCTCAGCAACAGCAACAGGCGCAGGTGAGCCAGCTAGTCGCCGAGGGCGTCCCGCAGGACCAAGCGGAGTCGCAGGCGCAGGCCGAGGCGCCGCCGCCCGACCAGAAGCAGCAGAAGCAGCTTGCCAAGCAGGAGGACTTCCTCAAGTCAAGCGCCAGCGACCCCCGCCTGCAGAAGCTGCGGGACAAGATCGAGGCCACGGACGACGTCGACAACGTGTCCGAGCCGAAGGTGAACTCGTCCGGCGACGCCGCGGTGATGACCGTCGTCTCCACCTCCTCACCGTCGAGCGACCGCACCGAGCAGTTGGTCCGCCACCTGCGGAACGTGGTCATCCCCGAGGCAACGAAGGGCCAGGGAATGACCGCCACCGTGGGCGGCACCACGGCCGGCTACATCGATCTGGCCGACCGCATCGGCGAGAAGCTGCCGTCGATGATCCTGATCGTCGTCGGCCTCTCGGTCATCGTCCTCCTGTTCGCCTTCCGCTCGGTGGTGATCCCGATCAAGGCCGCGCTGGCCAACCTGCTCTCGGTCGGTGCGGCCTACGGCGTCGTCACGCTCGTCTTCCAGGAGGGCTGGGGGGCGAGCCTGATCGGGCTGGACCACTCGGTCCCGATCGTCTCGTTCGTGCCACTTCTGATGTTCGCGATCCTCTTCGGCCTGTCCATGGACTACGAGGTGTTCCTGGTCAGCCAGATGCAGGACCACTACCGGCGGACGAAGGACGCGACCGAGGCCGTGGTGGACGGTCTCGCCTCCACCGGCCGCGTGATCACATCGGCCGCACTCATCATGGTTTGCGTCTTCTCAAGCTTCGTGCTGAACGGTGACCCCCTCGTGAAGGAGTTCGGCGTGGGCCTGGCGGTGGCGATCGCAATTGATGCGACCCTCGTGCGTTGCCTGCTGATCCCGGCCGTGATGGTGTTGCTGGGCGACCGAGCGTGGTGGCTGCCCGGTTGGCTCGACCGCATCCTCCCCCGTGTCTCCATCGAGGGCGAGGAGTACTTCGAGGCGGAGGACACCGGGGCCCCGGCGAAGCCGGGCGCGGCGGAGAAACCAGCGGACGCGTAGGGCCCAAGGCAGGGCTCAGGCCCTGGGCGGCCGTCCGCCAGTCCAAGGGCTCACACCCACGGCACGGCGCGTTGGCATGGGGGCATCGGCGGCGCCAACCGGATTCTTCCCGCGATGCGGGCAAAAGCCGCGCATCGCAAAAACCCGCGGCCGGTGCTCCCTCCGTCACTGATAACAAGGCCGCGGCCTTGCCTCGCGTCCCGCCGCCGGCCACAACCCTCGCCCCGGGGTCCGTTGCGCCCCTAATCGGGCCCCCGCGCGACCGGCGGGCCCTCCATCGAGGCGCGCTGGTTTACCAGCGGGGTGTCGGGCACCTGGATCAGCCCCCGGTGCGGGCGGTCGAGGTCGAACGTGACGTAGAGCAGGAAGCTGACGAGCGCCGAGGCGACCAGCACCGAGGCCACGCCGCGACCCAGCATGGCCAGGTAGGCCCCGAGCAGCCCGAGGGCGAGCGCCGCGCCCACGACCTCGAGCGCGAGGACCGCGTCGGGGACGCGGTTGGACAGGCCGGCGACGCGAACCGTGCGCTGGTCGATCATCTCGTTGAGGGTCTCGACGTAGAGCCGTGGCGCGCTGTCAACCGGGGACTGGTCGAGCGCACGTGCGGCCGCCGCCCACAGGCTCTGCTGCAGCTTCTGCCCGTCGGCCACAGCCTCGGCCTCCTCGCCCCCGCCGGGGATGGAGTCGGTCAGCACGATGCTGGTGTCCGTGTAGGCCCTCAGGTCGCGGATCGACTCTCGGCGCATCGGCTCCTTCAGGGTCTGCGCCCTGAGGTAGGTGGTGCCGATCGTGTTCGCGTCGTCAACCACTCCGGTGCGACGGGACTCGTAGCGGTCGAGCGCGAGCGAGAGCCCGAAGGCGAGCACGAGGCCGACGATGCCGAGCAGCGCCGCCTGGAGCACCGCGAAGGGCTCCTTGAGGCTGTCGGAGAGGTGGCGCAGCCTGTGCCCGGCAGCGATCCCGACCACCGTCATGCCCATGACGAACCCGAAGACCATGACGGCGAGCGCTCCGGCGCTGAGGTCGAAGAAGAGCATCCGGCCACCCGACGCTAGTGGGGCGGGCGGACGCCCAGGCGGACGAGGTAGCTAGCGGCGGCGGACGGTCTCGCAGCCGGCGACCGAATCGGTTCGATCCACTACGGCCTCGTCCTTACCCGCGCCGCAGCGCACCACGTCGGAGCCGTGGCCGCGCGCAATCAGGAGATCCGAGCCGCGGCCACCGTGCAGCCGGTCCGCCCGCGCGCCCCCGTTGATCAGATCGTCGCCGGCGCCCGCCCGGATGACGTCCGCACCCGGCCCGCCTCGCACACAGTCGTCGCCGCCGCGCGCGCGGATCGAGTCATCGCCGCCGCGGGCGCGCATGAGCTCGGTGCCCGGGGTCCCGGTGAGGCGGTCATCACGGGACGTCCCGTCAATGCTGGTGGTACAGGTGGCCGGCTTGACCGGGCAGCCCGCGTTGCCGATCGGCCCGGGCTCGGTGAGGCAATCATCCTCCGCGTCGGGCACGCCGTCGTCGTCGAGGTCATCGTCGGGGGGCAGGGGGCAGCCTGCGTTCTCGACCGGGCCGGGATCGTCCGGGCAGGCGTCCTCGAGGTCGGGAACGCCATCGTCGTCGGAGTCACCATCGCCGACGGGGCAGCCGGCGTTCTCGATCGGCCCAGCCTCGTCGTCGCACTCGTCATCGACGTCCGGTACCCCGTCACCGTCGCTGTCGGGGAGAGGACAGCCACCGTTGGACGCCGGGCCGGGAACGGCCGGGCAGTCGTCCTCGCCGTCGGCGATGCCGTCGCCGTCGGTGTCCACCTCCGGCTGGTAGCCCGGCGCCAGCTCGTAGCCCTCCGGCACGACCTTGGGGGCCGGGTCCGACACCACGCCCCCGGGCTCCTCGAGCACCGGCAGACGAAGCTCCAGGTTCGACACGGTCACGGCCCCCTGGCCGTTGGAGGTCCGGCCGTAGGGCGTGTCGCTGGGCAGGAGCTCCAGCTTGGCGGTGTGCCCCGGCTCGAACCTCCATCCGTTGGCGTGGAGCTGGAAGACCTGACGCGAGGCAGCCGGTCCGGTTGCGGGCCGGTAGAGGCCGCGGGCGACCAGGGACTGGTTGCCGTGGGGATCGACATCGAGGAGCCTCGCAGCTACCTGAGAGGTCGGGCTCGGCGAAGCGATGTCGGCGATCACGGTCGGCGAGCCCATCAGCGTGTAGCCGTTGGCTGGGGCGGGATCGAGGCGGTACGTCGCGGCGCCGAGCTGGTCGGCGCCCGAAGTCGTCGCGCAGGCGCCGCCGCCGGCGATGGGATCGAACGCCCGCCCCACCGCGGGATCCCCGGCAGCCGGGGCGATCACTTTGCTCGCGGCATCGCCGTGGCGGACCTCGCCCGGCGCGATCGCGGCCCAGGTCGGGGCCTCGTAGGGCCCTGCCGAGGTGGACGTCCCGGGACACGTCTGGGTGATGGCGGTCGCCCCCTGCTCGGGCGGGGGTCCATCCTCCTTCAGGTAGTAGTCGAACCACGAGTTCTGCCTGGCGCGCAACAGCGCCACGTCGGCGGCCTTGTTCTGCCCACGCTGATGGCCGTAGTCCAGGAACATCAGCGAGATGTCCGCGTCCTCGTCCAGCGATCGCGTTCGGTTGTAGAAGCGGATGGCCTCGTCCGGCGGAAAAAGGTCGTCGGTCCAGCCGCTCGAGATCAGCAGCGGCGCCGGCGGGGTCGACGGATCGATGTAATACGAGGAGTGGTGGGTCGTGACCTCGTCCACGATGTCGGCTGCAAGCGGGTTCTGGTCATAGGGCTCCCCCGCGCTCAGCAGCGCGTACCAGGCCGTGAGATTCGCGTCCTCGTCCACGCCTGGCGCGGCGTAGTTGGAGCCGGCGAGGCCGGTGCCGTAGAGCCCGGCGACGAAGGATTGCTTGAGGATCCCGATCGGGCCCTTCGTGTACGGGGCGTCGGCGACGTAGTCGAGCGTGCGGCCGTTGGGCATGAGGGAGTACGCGAGGTCGGTCCACGGGATCTCGGGAGCTGCCGCCGCGATCCGCATCGGCGTCCCCGCCGGGCTAGTCCATGGGATGAGCGTCCCGTCCGGGAGCATCTTCCGGTCGCGCAGCGCGGCGAGCGCCATCGAAAGGCCGCCGCCGTAGGACCCGCCCGTGGCCCCCAGCCTCTGCGGGTCGACCAGGCCCTGATCGACCAATCGACCCATGAACTCCTGCGCGTCCCGAACCTCGTAGCGCGTGTCCATCAGGCGGTTGTAGCCACCTGTCAGACAGGGCGTCGTGAGCCGCGTCGGGCTCGTCCCGCCGCAGGAGTGGCCCCAGCCCCGGTCGCTCATGCTGAAGACCGCGTATCCCCGCTCGGCGAACCGGCGCATGCTTCCGAGGCCGAGCTCAGACCCGCTCCAGCCGTGGTAGATACCGACCAACGGGTAGTCGCCGTCCGGGCCGGAGGCAGGCTCGGCCGGCAGCGCCACGTTTACGTCGATCGGAACCCCGTCGAAGGTCGGTACGGTCGTCTGGGCGCCGCCGCAGAAGCGGACGCCGTCAGGCTCGACCGTGCAGTCGACCTCGCCGGCGAACACCGAGCCCACCTCTGCCTGAGCGGACGGGGCGAGCCCCAGGGCACCGAGCGCCATGGCGAGAACTACGAACCTGCCTCTCAGTCCCATTGCGGCGACCATACGGGTCGATGCGCGCTTATGTAGCAGTTGTTATCGCCGCCGCGGCGATCGCCGGTTGCGGTGAGCGCACCGAGGAGCGGGCCGCCGATCGCCCCGGTGCACGGCCGGATGCTCGCGTCGGCCCGGCCGAGCCGGCTCCCTCGCTCCGCCCTCCCCCGTGCCCCCCGGACCTGGGCAACTGCGAGCGGGCCTCGGGCACGATCGCCTACGTCGAGCGCGTGGACCCCGACGGGGACGGCGACGCGCACTTCGTGCTCCTCAGCGGCGCCAGCGTGAGCGCCCCCGGCCTCACGATCGTCGACGTGAGCCGCGACCTTCGGCCACGCCCCCTTCCGGGCCCCGGGGCGCACCTGGCGGCGGCGGGCCCGGTGTACCCGGGGTCCCGCGGCCAGCTTCAGATCGAGGCGATAGCAGTCAGGGTCGCCGGGCACTGACGCGCGCCGGCGCCGGACCCTCTCCCCCAGCCTGCGGATCTGGAACGCGCGCCCGACCCGCGGGTCGGGCGGATGCCGCCTATCGACCTGCCTTCCCGGGCGGTGCGGGGGTCTTCAGCCCCGCGGCGGCGAAGGATGGTTGCCCAATGCCCCGGGCAACCGCGGGGGCCGCGTGGCTCGGGCGTCGCCGCTCGAACAGTATAGTCTGCCGTGGCGAAACGGGGGAAACAGCTTGCGATTGATCCGTGCAATCGGGGGGTCCGAGGTATGAGCGGCTACGAGTTGCTCGTGTTCCTGCACGTCTCGTCGGCGATCATCTGGCTCGGAGCCGGATTTCTGATCGGTCTCCTCGTCTTCGGGGCCGAGCGCGCGGGCGACCGAGCAAAGGAGGCCGGGTACCACCGAGACGTCGGCTGGCTCGCGCCGAGGCTGTTCATCCCGGCATCGCTCGCAACCCCTGTCTTCGGCATCCTGCTCGTAATCGACGGCGCCTGGAGCTTCGACCAGCTATGGATCACGATCGCGATGGTCGGCTGGGCCGTCTCGTTCGTCCTTGGCTTCTTTTACTTCAAACCGGAGGGCGAGCGCATCGGAACCCTGGTCCAGGAGCGCGGACCCGACGACCCCGAGATGCTGCGGCGGCTGCAGCGCCTCAACGTCGTCGATCGCGTTCAGTTGACGATCCTCTTCCTGGTCGTGGCCGACATGGTCGTCAAGCCCGCGGGCGAGGACACCGGAGTGCTGATCGGTGGCGGTGTCATCCTCGCGATCGTCGCCCTGCTGGGAGCGCTCTCGGTCCGCCGCCACGCCGTGGAGCCAGCGGCCAGCGCGTAGGCGCCCTAGACCATCTCCCCCAGCTTGCGGATCTGGAAGGCGCGCACGATGTCGGTGATGCCCTGCATCAGGGCCCAGATGCCCGCGAAGACGAGGAGCACGTAGGCCTTCTCGATGAAGAACTGCCCGGACGTCCAGAAGGCGATGATCACCATCAGGACCCCGGCGATCAGCCCGAGCCACCACAGCTCGTTTTGCTCCTTCGAGCCCCAGCGCCTGGATGATCCAGAACGCTCCGACGATGAGGAACAGGAACCCGAGCACGTCCGCGAGCGCCGCGAAGGTGTTCCCCGGCGAGATCAGCGCGACGATACCGGCGGCCGTGAAGAGCGCGCCGAAGAGATAGAAGAGCCAACTGCCGCGCTCGACGAGGCTCCCGATCACGAATTGCTGCAGCCCGGTGGAGATGAACATGATCCCGACGATGATCCCGACGGTCGTCACCGAGGCGTCGTCGAACTGAAGGATCACCACGCCCACGAGCGTCCAGGCCAGGCCGAACACCAGCCACAGCCACCACATGCGTGAAAATCCCTTCAGCGCCTCCGTGCCGGGATCGGTAGTCGAGCTCTCCATGCTTCCCCTTCGTCGCGGGGCGGCAGGCCTGCCGCCTCAGTCGGGTAAATCTAGTCGCTCGCCCGGTCGCAGCACCCGCAGCTCCACAGCGGGCGCAAGTCTCTGAACCTCCACGACCAGCGTCTTCAGCTGCCCGGCCAGCAGCTCGGGCCGGCGCCCGGCGAGGTCCCTCCGCAGGTATGTGCCCCAGTGGATCGGCACGAGCTGGCGAGGACGGATGCGGGCCGCCGCCTCGGCCGCGCGACGACCGTCGAGGTGGCCCTCGCCCACGCTCGGACCCCACCCCGAGATCGGCAGCAGGGCAACGTCAACCTCCCCGACCAGGTCGGCCATGGCCTCGAACAGGTCCGTGTCTCCCGCGAAGTACACCGTCTGGCCACCGGGGCCGCGAAGGAGGTAGCCCAGCGCCTCCACGTGCGGCCCCACCGGCCAGCGCCGGCCCTCGTGGAGGGCGTCGGTGACCCTGACCTCCGCCGGACCGAGCGAGATGGTCTCCCCCGGTTCCACCTCGGTGATGTCGCGGAAGCCACGCCGGCGGACCACCCGCCCGCCCCCGGCCGGGACGACCACCGGCGTCCTACGGTCGAGCCGGCGGATCGACGGAAAGTCGAGGTGATCCATGTGGAGGTGGGACACGAGCAGCGCGTCGACGCCGTCGAGGAGCTCGCGCGAGGGCGGGGCCACCACACGGCGAACGTGAAGGAAGCGCGGGCGCAGCAGTGGATCCGTGAGGATGCGATGGCCGCCGAGCTCGATCAGCACCGTCGAGTGCCCGATGAACGTGACGGTGTTCGATCCCACACAACAGATTCTGCCGCGCACGCAAGGGAATGTCAGTGCGAGGAGGGCGACGAGCGAGATGAGCGGGCGAATCCGAGGCCAGCTGCTGGCGAACGGGATGCTTCAGCAGCTCGTTCAGCCCTTCGCGATGGGGGCCGCTCTCGGCATCCACCCGCTTGCGGTGCTGATCGTGACGATCGGCGGCCTGGCGGCCCCCTGACGTCAGCCGTTGTGCGAATCTCGGAGGACCTCTCCCGCGCTCGGGAGAACTAACAAGCGGAGGCCACGGGCCCCCCACCACCAGAGGAGACCGATGGCGACGACCCCTAACGACGGCATACCGCGCTGGAGGCGCGTCGTTCCGATCGTCCTGATCCTGCTCGCGACCCTGCTCGGGATCGCATCGGTACTCGCGCTGTGGGTGAAGCGCCAGGGCCTCGAGACCGACACCTGGACCCAGACCAGCAGCGCTCTCCTCGAGGACCAGACGATCCGCGATGCCGTGGGCGACTTCCTAGTCTCCGCCCTGTTCGACAACGTGGACGTGCAGGGCGAGATCGCGGCACAGCTTCCGCCCCAGGCCCAGGCGCTCGCGGGGCCCGTGGCCGGGGGGCTGCGGCAGCTGGCGACGCGCGCTGCCGATGAGGCGCTCGCCAGCCCGAAGGCGCAGGCCGCCTGGGAGGACGCCAACCGGGCGGCCCACACCAAGCTGATCGCGCTGCTCGACGACGAGGGCGAGTTCGTCTCCACCACGGACGGCGTCGTGACCCTCGACCTGACCGACCTCGTAACGCAGCTGTCGGCGAGCATCGGCATCGGCGGCAACCTCGCCGACAAGCTCCCGGCGAGCGCCGCGAGCATCGAGATCATGAAGTCCGGCGAGCTGCAGGAGGCGCAGAGCGCCGTGAAGGCCCTGCGGACGCTCGGCTGGGTGCTCACCACGCTGACCCTGCTCCTGTTGAGCCTCGCGGTCTACCTCGCTCGCGGCCGCCGTCGCGAGACCCTGCGCTCCGTGGGCTTCGCCTTCGTCGCCGCCGGAGTCGTCGCGCTCCTCGCGCGAAGCGCCGGCGGCAACGCCATCTCCGGCGCGCTGACCGGCACCGCCGCGGCCGAGGGGCCCGTATTCGAGACATGGCGGATCGGCACGTCGCTGCTCCAGGAGACCGCGCAATCGCTGGTCGCCTACGGGATTGTGATCGTCCTGGCCGCGTGGCTCGCGGGCCCGAGCGGGGTCGCCACCTCGATCCGCCACGCGCTCACGCCCTACCTGCGCCGCCCGGCCGTCGCCTACGGCGGGCTCGCGGTGCTGCTGGCGCTTCTGTTCTGGTGGAACCCCGTGGTGGCCACCAGCCGTGTCCCCACGTCGATCCTGCTGATCGTCTTTTTCGTCATCGGCGTCGAGGCGCTGCGCCGGCAGGTGATCCGGGAGTTCCCCGACCACGTCACGGCGCACTCGCCGGCCGGGATGGCCCAGGCGGTCGCTGGGAGGATGCGCGAGGCGCGGGAGCATCGCGTGTCCAGGCTGGCGCCGTCGTCGTCGGCGTCCGGAGATGCGAGGATCGATCAGCTCGAGCGGCTCGCGAGCCTCAGGGAGTCCGGCGTGCTCTCGGACGAGGAGCTGGCGACCGAGAAGGCCCGCATCCTCGGAGGCGCCTGAGCTAGCTCCGCTCGGGGGGCTCGGGCCCTACCGCGCCCTCGATCCGGTCGAGGCGGGCGCTGATCTCGTCCAGCCGCTCCAGCACCGTCGCCTCGTGATCGGCCTCCGCGCGCGCCGCGGGCCCGCTGCGGCGGCGGCGTACCTGCTCGATCAGAGTCGCCGTCACGGCGGCTGTGACCACGGTGAGAAACGCGATCCCGTTCAGCATCACGATTGCGGCGATCAGGCGGCCCAGAGTGCTGGTCGGGACGACGTCGCCGTAGCCCACGGTCGTCAGGGTTTGGATCGCCCACCACAGCCCGTCGCCGATGCCCTGGAAGTGCTCGGGCTCCGCCACGCGGATCAGGAGGCCGCCCGCCACCGTGAGGATCACGGTCACAATGCTGATCACCCCGGCGGCGCGCCGGGCCGTGAGCTGGCGCCCGCCCATCGACCGCTCAAGGATTGGGAAGATGGTTCCCGGCTCCTGCTTCGAATGATCGGGCGCCATGGGAGGAATCCTAGTTCTCGGGATCGGCCTGGCGGACGGGCGACCCCGCGTAGGCGCCATGGCCCAGGTCGGCGAGCCAGCGCCGCATGTGCCGGTGCATCGCCTCGGCCCCCACGGTCGCCTCGGCGGGCAGGTCCCAGTCGGCCGGCGCCAGCACGAACGGGTAGGACTGCTCACCGCCCATGCCGCCGTGGGAGCCGACGAGCTCCTCGAACGCGGCGACCTCGTCCGTCTCGCCCCAGTAGGTGCTGTTGAGGACAATGTCGGGGCAGTGCTCGAAGCCGTCCGTGCGCAGGACATGCCCGGCGGCGTTCGGGCCGAAGGGGGCGAGCGGGTCCTCGCCCTCCACGTCTCCGGTGGCGAGCCGCTGGACTCCGCGCCCCGAGATCGCGACCGGCCCCTGCGCATCGGATCGCACCAGAGCGAACCCGATCCCGGGGTGCTCGAGCAGCGTGGGGAGCAACGCCGGGTAGATCGCCTCGATCCGCTCCATGCTCACCCGTCCGCTCTCCCTCGGAAACGTGATCAGCCCCAGGCAACCCGAGGCCATCACCGACAGCTCGGGGAGCTCCTCACCCTGGCCGTCCCCCGGATCCTGCCCCTGGTCGCCCAGGTGGACCTCGCCGTTGACGCTCCTGCCCCGGGTTACCGCCCGTACGCCTCTGCCGAGCACGCCCCCGGAGCCGCCCGCCTCCGTCAGGCCGGCCCCGAGGTAGCTGAGTGATTCGTCGGTGCGGGCGTCCTGCGCGTGAACGACGTCGGCGCTGCACGCCTCGCCGACGAGGTCCTCGAGGCTCTCCCCAAATCGATCGAGGAACGTCTCCCCCTGGGACTGGCCGTGGTCGGAGAGGACCACGAGCTTGTACTGGCGCGGCGCATCCGCGGCGGCCGCAGCGATACGGCCGATCTGTTTGTCCACCCGCCGCAGGGTCGCGAGGGCATCCGGACGCTCCACGCCGGAGTGGTGGGCGACCTCGTCGTAGGCGAGGAACGTCGTGTACCCGACCGGGCGGCCGGCGTACAGGTCGCCGATCACCGCGGCGACCTGGAGGTCGCGCTGGATGACCGTCCCCCATGCGCGCACCAGTGCGTAGGAGAACGTCCGCTTGATCCGCGGCCGGATGTCCCGGCGCCGCTGCTGCGCTGCGAAGTAGAGCTCCTGGGCGATGTCGCCGATCATCAGCGCGATCGTTCGGGTGACGCTGTACGGGTTCGAGAAGTACGCGTAGTAGTCCTGGCCCAAGCGCCCGGGCCGGTCGCGGTCGAGCACGGTGCTCATCGTCAGAAGCGTGTGCGGTGCATCGCCGGAGAGGATGTTCGCCCGACTCGCCCCGTCCTCGTGAAGCAGGCCCTTCCCGTCCGAGTGCCTGCGCTCGATCTCGGCAGCGTCCTTGGGGTGGTTGGTGACGATCGGCCTGCCGGTGTCCTTCTCCCACCAGCGGAACGCAGGCATGTCCTCGTTCGAGCCGTGGAGCAGCCCCGCCTGACAGGCCCCGGTCTGGGACGACCAGTCCGTCTCCCACCTCAGGAGCTGGTGCTCGCCCCGACGGATCCAGCTCGCCAGGGTCGGCAGGTGGCCGTCGCGAAGCGCCCGCTGGACCACCGCGTGGGCGAGACCGTCGATCTCGAGGAAGTACACCCCGGGAACGTCGCTCTCACCGGCCGGGGAGCCGTGCCGGCGCGCCTGGCGCTTGAGCACGTTCCGGTAGTAGAAGTCATCGTCGTCGATCGCCAGGAGCGCGGTGGTGAGCGTGTTCGCGACGGTGATCCCGATCGCAACCCCGATCCCCGCCCCGACGCCGCTGACGTGCATGCCCGGCTCCAGCTGGGAGATCCCGTAGATGACGAGGCCGTTCAGCGCGAGGACGCCGAGCCCGAGCGTGAGGACGGTGAACGGGAGGGCGACCCGGATCACGAGGGGCCAGACCAGCGCGTTCACGAGGCCGATCGCCGCCGCCGCGATGAGCGCGCTGCCCTCCCCGTCGACCACGAAGCCCGGCAGGATCAGGCTCATCAAGTGCAGCGCCGCGGCCGTCAGGAGCCAGACGACTATCACGCGGAGGATCGTGGACAGCCCGCTGGCCCGCTCCGACGATCTCTTCCCGGTGGTCATCGCGGGCATCGTATTTCCAGCGCTACCGGTCGGTAGCGATCCGAATAGGATCGCCAACCGCACCGAACTTCGAGGAAGGAGCCTCAGTGAAGATGGAAGAACTCGACGAGATGGGGCCGATCGACTACCTGCTGATCGAATGGCCCGGACGGCAGCGCACCCCTGGAGCTCTCCACCAAGTGTGATCCCGGGAAGGCCTTCCAGGTCGCCGCCGAGTCCCGCGCGTACCTCACCAAACGCGGCATCGACATCTCCGGCGAGCAGACCACGAAGACCCGCACTGCCCTCGAGTACTTCGCCGGTCAGCTCAGCGAATAGCGGTCAGCCGGCGCGAGCGAGCCTGCGGCGGTGCAGGGCGTAGGCGCCGAAGCCCACCGGGAGCGGGAGCCAGTACGAGAACAGACGGTAGGCGAGGGTCGCGAGGACGGCGTTCGCCGCGCCCACCCCGGCCAGGGCGAGCGTCGCGGTGAGACCTGCCTCCACGAATCCCAGGCCGCCCGGGGTAACTGGCACCTGCGCCAGCACCTGGGCGGCACAGAACGCGAGCAGGACGAGCGCCGGCCTGGGGGTCGAGCCGACGGCGGCGAGCGCGGCGAGCAGCGTCAGGTAGTCGAAGGCCCAGCGTCCCACCGTTGCCGCAAGCGCGAGCTTCCAGCGCGGGCCCAGCGTTGCGAGCAAGCGGTCCCGCTCCCGGCGCAGGCGTTCCGGGAGGTGGCGGAGCGGCTCCGAGCTCCGCCGCAGGCGGTTGCGGATGGCCTGGATTCGCTGACCGACCCAGCCAAGCGGCCAATCGAAGGCGAGCAGGGCAACCGAGACCGCAAGCAGCACGGCGAAGACCCCCACGCCGATCAGCGTCGCCTCGACCAGGTCGCGATCCACCGCACCGCGGAGGAACGTGGGAATCGCCAGCACGGGCAGCGCCAGCACCACCGCGAACGTCAGCAGGTTCACGGCCGTCACCCCGGCCGCCGCGCGAGCCCGGTCCACCCCGCGCTCGACGAGCATCCGATACTGGAGTGCGCCACCTACCGCCCCGCCTGCCGGGGCGATCTTCGAGAGCGCGTTGCCGGCCAGCTGAGACTCGGCGACCGGAGCCCAGGGAGGGTCGGCCAGGGCGATCCGCTGCACTGCCCAAAGGCAGACGAATGCCAGGACCTGGAGGATGGCCATAGCGGGGAACCACAGCGGCTGGATCGTCGTCAGCTCACCGGCCGAGCCGAGGACGTCGATGAGCCCCGGCGCTACCAGGTAGAGCGATACGCCCGTGATCGCCAACCAGATGACGGTTCGCCTCAGGCTGGGCAGCGGTGTGGAGGCGTCCCGGCTGCGCTGCAGCTCGAGCTCCCGCTCGACGTCGAAACGGTCCTCGAGCTCCCGCTCGACACGGTCGCCCAGCGAGACGCGCTGCGACGGTGCGCTCACCTCCTCGATGCTACCCGTGCCGCCGCATTAGTCTGCGCGCATCGTCCCGCCCTCGCTGCCGCGCCTGCCTCTCGTGCCCGATCCGCTGCGCCGGATCCGTCTCCCATCGGACCTCGAATCGGTCACGTCCGTCGGCGAGGAGGTTGACCCCGGAGAAGCGGGGATGGGTGCCGACGCGGTCGAGCGGATCTGGCAGGACGCCGTCTCGTGGTACCGCAGCGGCGTGCATCCCGCCCTCCAGGTGTGCGTGCGGCGGGACGGGAAGGTCGTGCTCGACCGCGCCATCGGCCACGCGCGCGGGAATGGGCCCAAGGATGGCGAGGACGCCGAGAAGGTGCCGGTCACGCCCGCCACGCCGTTCACCATCTACTCCGGCGCGAAGGCGATCACGGCCTTCGTCACCCACCTCTGCCACGAACGGGGTCTCCTGGACATCGAGCTGCCCGTGTGCGAGTACATCCCCGGATACGAGCGGCACGGCAAGGAGGGCATCACGGTCGCGCACGTGCTCGGCCACCGCGCGGGGGTGCCCAACCTGCCCAGCCAGGCCCTCGACCTCGACCGCGCAACCGATCGTGAGTTCCTCGTCGAGCTGCTCTGCGACGCGAAGCCGTTCGCGAAGCCGGGCCAACTGCTCGCCTACCACGCCGTGTCGGGCGGATTCATCCTCGCCGAGGTGATCCACCGGGTCGCCGGCAAGGACATCCGTGAGGTGCTGGCGGAGCAGATTCTCGACCCGCTCGGGTTCCGCTGGACGAACTACGGCGTGGCGCCCGAGGACACCGGCGCGCTCGCCCTCAACTACATCACCGGGCCGATGACCCTGCCCCCGATCTCCACCTTCCTGACCAGGGCACTGGGCAAGCCGCTGGACGATCTGGTCGCCGCGACCAACGACGACCGATTCACCACCGCCATCGTGCCGGCCGCGAACGTGGTCACGACCGCAAACGAGCTCTGCCGCTTCTACGAGCTCATGCGCCGCGGCGGCGAGCTTGACGGCGTTCGCGTGATCGAGCCCGAGACGATCCGACACGCGCTCACCGAGCAGTCGCACCTCGAGTTCGACTTCTCGCTCGGCTTCCCGACCCGCTTCTCGTACGGGCTGATGCTCGGCGCGTCCCGGATCAGCCTCTACGGCTCCGACACCCAGCACGCGTTCGGCCACCTCGGCTTTACCAACATCCTCTCCTGGGCGGACCCGGAGCGCGCGCTGTCGGTGGCCGTGCTCAACAACGGCAAGCCGATCGTCTACCCCGAGCTCACCCGCTTCCGCGGCCTGATGCAGCGCATCACGAACGAGACCCCCAAGGTTGACCCCTCCACATTCGCCTTCTGATGGTGCTCACGGGGGGCACGCCAGGGCCGACGTGCCCCGTGAGCTGCGAGCTCAGACCCCGGCGCGCTCTTCCTCGCCGAAGATGATGATCCCGTGGACCACGTACACGCAGAGGAAGAAGACCGCGAGCGACCACCACGGGTGCTGCCCGCCGATCGACAGGAGCGCCCCGATCGCACCGAGGCTTCCTCCGAGAATCGCGATCGCCCGTCCGAACGTCTGCCCGGACATCAGCGAGAAGCCGCCGATCAGCTGGATTCCCCCGAGGACGATCAGCACCCACCCGTAGGTGTTGAGGTCGGAGAGCACGAGCCTGGTATCCCCGGCGAAGATGTTCGCTCCGTCGAGTGCACCAATGCCGTAGATGACGTTGACCGTGCCCGCAAACAGGAGTAGGAACGCTGCGAACACGACCCTTCCGGCACCCTTCATCATGAACCACGTCCTTTTCTACCTCGGCCGCACTCACTGCCGCCGAGCGCGCCCAGCGGTCAGCCGGCGCGTATCAGGACGCAAAGCTAGCAGCCGGCGGCGGCGAGAATGACGGCGACGGCTGATGCCACCGCTCCGCCGAATGGGCGCAGGACGACCGCTGTTGATGCTCAACGGCTACGCCGCCACGAAGGAGGATTGGGACCCCGGCTTCCTCGGCGCGCTGGCGGAGGATCAGGAGTTGATACTTCCGGACAACCCGGGCATGGGCGACCTGGCCGCGAGCGGGCCACCCGACGCGATCGCGCCGTACGCGCTCGCGGCAGCGGCGGCTCTCGATGAAGCCGGGCTGAGCTCGGCGGCCGTGCTCGGCTGGTCGATGGGCGGCTTCATCGCCCAGGAGCTGGCCGCGATCCGTCCCCACCAAGTCGAGGCGCTGGTCCTGCTGTCCACCGACGGCGGTGGGCCCGGGTCCGTGCCTGCCGACCCCGCTACCTGGGGCGAGCTGACGAGCCACGAGGGCACGCCCGCCGAGCAGGCGGAGCGGCTCCTTGGCCTGATCCTCCCGGCGAGCTTCGTGGCGGGACTCGGAGAAGAGGCCCTGGACGCCGTAGCCACCGCTCGGGCGGCGCTGTCCGTGCCCGCCCTGGAGGCGCAGGAGCGTGCGATGGACGCCTGGCGCTCGGCGTCGTCGGCGGAGCGCCTGGCGGCGATCGCCGCCCCGGCGCTGGTCGCCGCCGGGGGCGACGACCGGGTCATCCCAGCACGGAACGCCGATCTCCTCGCTGCGGAGCTGGGCGACTCGTGGCTCGCGCGATTCCCGGGCGGCGAGCACGCGTTCCAGGCCCAGGAGCCCGCGCGGCTGGCCGCGCTGATCGCGGCCTTCCTCGACCGGAG
Source organism: uncultured Solirubrobacterales bacterium (assembly GCA_963807385.1). Classification (GTDB taxonomy): domain Bacteria; phylum Actinomycetota; class Thermoleophilia; order Solirubrobacterales; family 70-9; genus JBDTSW01. Next base: position 216,809 of record CAWEBQ010000002.1, on the reverse strand, counting down.
ATAGCCTCCGCCCATGGCAACTTCACTTTTGACCGGCTATCCGGGCTTCATCGGGCGTCGTCTCGCCGCGAAGCTGCTCGACTCCGACCCGAAGGCGAAGCTCGTCGCGCTGGTCGAGCCACGGATGGCCGCGGCGGCCGCAGCCGCCGCGGCGGAACTCGACGGCAAGCGGATCGAGGTCGTGCCCGGCGACATCGGCGAGGCGCGGCTGGGCCTCGCTGACGACGATTACGACCGCCTCGCGAAGGACGTATCGCAGGTCTTCCACCTGGCCGCGATCTATGACCTCGCGGTGCCATTGGAAATCGCTCAGAGGGTGAACGTGGACGGCACCGGGAACGTCCTCGACTTCTGCGCGAACGCGAGGGCGCTCAAGCGGCTCCTGTACGTGAGCACGGCCTACGTCGCGGGGATGCGCACCGGGGTGGTCTACGAGCACGAGCTCGCGCTGGGCCAGGGCTTCAAGAACCACTACGAGTCGACGAAGTTCCAGGCCGAGGTCTGGGTCCGGGAGATGCTCGACCGCGTGCCGACGACGATCGTGCGACCGGCGATCGTGGTCGGCGACTCGAAGACGGGCGAGACGCAGAAGTTCGACGGCCCCTACTTCATCCTCCGCACGATCGCCGAGGCCGAGCGCTCCGGCCGCCCCGTCGTCCAGTTCGGGCGGGCCGACGCGTCGTTCAACGCGGTACCGGTGGACTTCATCGTGGATGCGATTGTCGCCGCGGCCGGCTCGGAGGCGGCGGAGGGCCAGACGCTTCACCTCGTGGATTCCGCCCCGCTCAGCGCCAGCGAGCTGACCGAGGTGCTCTCGATGGAGTACGCGGGACGCGCGCCGAAGGGGCGGGTCCCGCCCCGCATGGCGGCGGCCTCGCTCCGGATCCCGGCCATCCGCAGGCGGCTCGGCGGCACGCCCCCGGAGTCGCTGGCGTACCTGAACCATCCCGTGCGCTTCGACACCCGGCGGGCTACCGAGATCCTCGAGCCGCTTGGCGTTTCCGCCCCGAACTTCCGTGAGTACGCGAACGCCATGGTGGGCTTCTTCCGCGAGCACGAGGACGATCCCTCGATGGTCCCGGGCGACAAGGTCTGAAACCGGTGGCCGCCGGGCGCAAGCTGAGCGTCGCCGTCACCGGTCCCACAGGGGAGATCGGGCGGGCGTTCATCCGGGCGCTGGAGCGTTCGCGCGAGGTGGGCGAGATCCGCGGGATGGCCCGCAGCCCCTTCGATCCCGCCGCCTATGGCTGGCGCAAGACCGATTACGTCCGGGGGGACATCCTCGATCCCCAGACTGTCCAGAGCTTCATCGCCGGCGCGGACGTGGCGGTACACCTCGCGTTCATCATCTTCGGCGACCGCGACGAGACCCGCTCGATCAACCTCGAGGGCTCGCGCAACGTGTTCGATGCGGCCGTCGCGTCGGGGTGCAAGCGCCTCGTTTACACCTCGTCGGTCGCGGCGTATGGCTTCCACGAGGAGAACCCGCTGCCGCTCACGGAGAACGTCGAGCCCAGGGGGACTGAGGGCTTCTACTACTCGGCGCAGAAGGCCGAGCTCGAGCGCACCCTGGCCGAGACGCTGGACGGCTCGGACACGACGGCGTGGATCTTCCGGCCCTCGATCGTCGGCGGCCCCGACTCGCCCATGCTCGTCACCAGCATGCCCTACCTCCAGGCGGCCGCGGTCCTGCCGTCACCGCTCAAACGTGCCCTCGACGCCCTCCCCACTCCCTCGCCCGTGCTGCCGGACTTCGGCACGCCTTTGCAGCTCGTCCATGCCGACGACGTCGCCACCGCTCTGCGCGCGGCGGTCGTAGGCCGCGGCAAGCCGGGCGTGTACAACCTCGCCGCCCCAGGGGAGCTCGGGATGGGCGACGTGGCGGGAGCGCTGGGCTGGCGCAGCGTCAGGGTCCCGAAGGCGGCGATCGACGCGACCGCCCAACTGCTCGACCGGATGCCCCTCACCCCGGCGCGGGCGGAGTGGCTCCACGCGCTCCGGATCCCGGTGATCATGGACACGGCGAAGGCCCGGCGCGAGCTGCGCTGGCGACCCAAGCACGACGCCGCCGCGACGCTCACCGAGACGGTCGAGGGCGCACGCGAGTCGGGAGCGATCTAGCTAGCCGGCGGGCCCCCCGGCGCTCGTTTCGGTGCCCCCGAGTCTGGGTACCTGACGGGCGCATCATGGAGGAAACGAAAGCGGGGACGCGTTCGTCGCCCAGCTACCCGGAGGAGAGCCAGAAGGAGCGCCTCGACCGCAACGTCCAGGAGCTGCTCGAGAGCCTACGGGTGGCCCTGCCAGGGGTCCAGGTGCTCTTCGCCTTTCTGTTGGTCGTGCCTTTCCAGCAGGGGTGGACGGAAGTGACCCCGTTTCAGAAGGACGTCTACTTCGCGACCCTCATCGCCACCACGATCGCCTCGATCCTCCTGATCGGGCCATCAGCACGTGCCCGAACCCGCTTCCGCAAGGGCGACAAGAACTGGGTCGTCGTGACCGGCAACCGCCTCGCGGAGGCCGGTTTCGCCTTCCTGGGGCTCGCGATGGCCGGTGCCATCCTGCTGATCAGCGACGTCCTCTTCAGCCTGTCCGCGGCGGTGATCACCAGCGCTGCGCTCGGCTCGTTGCTGATCTGGCTCTGGTTCGTCGCGCCGGGCCTCCGGGCCGTTCGGGAGCTCGGCGACGCGCGGTGAGCGGCTGGGGATGTGCAATCGTGCAGCGGTGAGCGCGAGCGAGCAGACGGGGGAGCCGATCACCCCCGAGGGGATCGAGGCGCTGCGCGCCGAGGTCGAGGAGCTCGAGGGCCCCGGGCGGACGGCGATGGCGGCTCGCATCAAGGCCGCGCGCGAGCTCGGCGACCTCAAGGAAAACGCCGACTACCACATCGCCAAGGAAGATCAGGCGCACCTCGAGACTCGGATCAAGCGCCTACGCCATCGCCTCGTCAGCGCGGAGGTTGTCGAGCCAGACACCTCTTCGGCCAACGCGTTCGCCTTCGGCCGAACCGCGGAGGTAGTCGAGGAGTCGAGCGGCAAGGAACACACCTGGACGCTCGTCGGCTCGACCGAGGCAAACCTCGGCGAAGGGCGCCTCTCCGCCGAGTCGCCGGTGGGCCGGGCGCTGCGCGACACCAAGGTCGGCAAGTCGGTCACGATCGCAACGCCCGGCGGCGAGAAGACCTTCAAGGTCAGGGCCCTGGTCAAGTAGGGCCCGGTCGGCTACTCCTTGTCGTACTTGAACGAGACGCCCAGGCGGACGCGGAATCCGGTGATCTTGCCGTCCTCGATCGTCACGTCCTGACGGACAACCTCGGCGATCCGAAGCTCGCGCACGGACTGGCCGACCGTCTCAACCGCGTTCTTCGCCGCCTGCTCCCACGAATCCGCGCTGACGCCGACGACCTCGGTGACCCGGTACACGCTCTCGGACATGTGCTCCTCCTCTGTAGGGCTGTGTCGTCCTACCTTCTCACGCCGCGGCCAGAGTTGCTCCACGGAAGCGAGCCTGACTTCGCCGGATTGTGCTGCCCACGCCTGCACAACTTCGCGAAGTCGCGTCCATCGGGGCGACTGGATTTGAACCAGCGACCTTTCGACCCCCAGTCGAATGCGCTACCAGACTGCGCCACGCCCCGGCGCGGGTGCATTCTAGGCTAGGGCGCGATTGGTCGGACAAGCGGGCGATCGGGCTTGAACCGACTCCTGGAGCTTGGAAGGCTCCCGTGCAACCAGTAACACTTCGCCCGCACGGAGCGCGATTATAGGTTTCGCCCCGGCCCGCGCCCTGGCGCCCCGGCCGTCTACCGGCGGCGGAGGCCGAAGTCGGCGGTGAAGTACCCGCGGTCGCCGCGGCGCTCGAACCCGACGCCCAACTCCTTGAAGGTGCTGCTCAGGATCGCGGCGCGGTGCGGCCCCGAGTTCATCCAGGAATTGACGACCGACTTCGGAGTGCCGTGGCCGCCCTCGCCGTGGGCGATGTTCTCGCCGTACGACCAGCTCCTGAGGCCGCGGACGATGTAGCCGACGCCCTGAAGGCGGCCGAGCAGCGAGCGCTCGCCGGGACACTGATGGGAGAAGCAGCCCTTCCTGGCCATCACGTTGGAGTGTTTCTCCGCGGCGTTGGCCAGGCGGCCATCGCTCCTGAAACCGCCCTTGCCACGCTGCCTGCGCTCCTTGTTGACCAGGCAGCCGATCGCCCTCTTCGCCTCACGCAGGCTGAGGCTGTCGGGCTTTGCCCGGGAGTACTTGCACCCCGCCTCGGCGCTGGCCGGGGAGAGGGCGCCGAGCAGTACGAGCATCGCGCAGCCTCCGGCGAGGAGGAGGAACAGGGGCGGGGTGAGATGTCTGGACGCGGTGGGCATCGCGCTTCCTACATCGACCATACACCCCGAACCCGTGAGGGAATCGAACGAACGTCCTAGGCGATGGAGACCCAACCGCACGCTAGGGGCCTCAGGGGGCGCGGCGCGCGAAGACGACAGTGAAGGTCACCTCGGTGCCCTCGTCGCAGATCGACCTCCGGACCTGATCGCGGACCGCCGCCACACCAACGTCCCTGAAGGCGCGCTCGCGGATGTTCCCGCGAGCGAAGTTCTTCCCAAGCCAGGTGCTGAGCATCGCCCGGGGCGTATCCGCGCACCCGAACACCTCACCGTAGCTCCATCGCCTGGCGCCCTTCAGGTAGCCGCTGTCGCGAATCCGGCGCTCGAGCCGGGGCTCGCCGGGGCACTGGTTAGACCAGCAGTTCTTGCCGAGCATCGCCTTGTTGTGCCTGCGGGCCGCCCGCCGGAGCTTGCCGTCATCGCTGAGCCTGCGCCGGTCCCGAGCCGCGCGATCGTCGTTGATCAGGCACCGCACGGCATTGGCGAGCTGTCCTGCTGAGGCGTCGTCGATCCCCGAGTCGGCGTGAGCACAGGTCGAGGCCGCGGCAGCGGGCACCCCGTATCCCAGCGCGAGGGCCGCGACGGCAGCGGCGAACGCGCCGCCAAGGCGACCGTGCCGGCGCCCCGCGCCGCAATTGTCCTTCCTGCCTGAGCTCATCTATCGAGTACCAACACCCGAGCCCGTCATGGGTTCCGGTGAAACGGGGGAGCCGGGATTCGAACCCGGATTATCGGTTTTGGAGACCGACCTCATAGCCATTAGATCACTCCCCCGGAACGGCGACCATCGTAGTGCGGGCGGAGGGACTCGAACCCCCACGCTCTTTCGAGCACCAGGACCTAAACCTGGACCGTCTACCAGTTCCGGCACGCCCGCGGGACGGTACGGATGTTAGGCGCAGCTTGAGCGTCCCCCCAACCGTCGCGTCGTGCCGCGGTAAGTCTTAGACTCCCGATCGATGGAAGCCACCACCGTGCGCCCCGGCTACGAACTCTGGCGGCCGAACCGCGAGAAGGCCTCGTGCAAGTCCATGAAGGCGATCGTCGCCCTCGTGCTCCTTGTCTCGGCCGCGATCGTGATCATCGTGACCCTCGGCGGCTGGGAGCGCCTGCAGGGCTCCAGCGTGGCGATGATGTCGCTGATCTACGCCGGGCTCTACATCGTCTTCGCCCTGCTGATCATGGGCTGGAACCGCGGCCTGCTGCCGGTCGCCGCCTCCCTCGCGATCATCCTCGCGATCTTCGCCTCGATCGCGGCTCCCTCATGGTTCGAGCGCTCCAAGGACGGACTCACCTCGCCCGCGTTGCCCGAGGACCTGCTGGGGCTGCTCACCCTGGTCCTCGTCCCAGTGCAGCTACTGCTCATCGTGGTCGCGCTGATTGCCTTCAACCAGGAGTGGCACGTCGAGGAGGAGCGGCCGATCGGCGGCACACCCCTCGCTGGCGAGGGCACACTGCCGCCCCCGCCGACTCAGACGCCCCCACCCCAGCCGGCCTAGGGCTCAGAACAGGCTCGCTTGCTCCTCGCGGGGCTCGATCAGGTGCGGGCCGTCCTCGCGTACGTTGTTCACGAAGTCGCCCACCTCACGGGTAGCGAACGACTCCTCCGGCGCCGGCCCGAGCAATCCCCGCAGCTCCTCCGCCTGGGTGTCGGGGTGAAGCCACGCCGCCTCGGCGTCAGGCGAGAGGACGACCGGCATCCGGTCGTGAATCGGGCGGATCAGCTTGTTCGGGCTGGTCGTGAGGATGGTGCAGGAGTGCAGGCTGCCATCCCCGTCCCGGTCCGGGAGCGCAGCCCAGAGTCCGGCGAACGCGAAGATCCCTCGGTCGGCGAGACTGATCCATACCGGGCGCTTTCCCCGCTCGTCGGTGAGCCACTCGTAGAAGCCGTCGGCGGGGATCAGGCAGCGGCGCTCGCCGAAGGCCTCGCGGAATGCCGGCTGGGTCTCGACCGTCTCGGCCCTGGCGTTGATGAGCGGCCGGCCTCCCGGCTTCTCCGCCCAGCGGCCGGGGACGAGCCCCCAGCGCAGGGTCCCGAGCTCGTTGGCGCCGTCGTCGGCTCGCCGCACGGCGAGCACCGGGTCCGTTGGCGCGATGTTGTACCGCGGCTCGGCGGGAACCGTGGTTCCCTCGCGCAGGTTGAACCTTCGGCTCAGAAGATCAGCGTCAGGGCTCGACAGGCTGTAACGACCACACATCCCCGGTGGAGGCTAGTGCCGATGATCGCCGGCCTCGTCGCAGCCGCCGCGTTCGCCGGGTGCAGTACGGCGGAGGAGGCTTCCCAGCCGCCCAACGTGATCGTCGTCATGACCGACGACCAGGCCATGAACACGTTCACACGGCGTGCCATGCCGAACACGTTCGAGCTCCTCGACGAAGGAACACGCTTCACCGACGCGTACGCAATGCCGCCGCTGTGCTGCCCCGCCCGCGCGACGATGCTAACCGGGCAGTACCCGCATAACCACGGCGTCGTCCAGAACGACTACGAGCAGCTCCGCGACAAGGAGAACACGCTCGCCGCGTGGCTCGACGAGGCGGGCTACAACGTCGGCCTCGCCGGAAAGTTCCTCAACGAGTACCGCCCGAAGAGGCCCGCCCCCGGCTTCGACCACTGGTGGCAGATCCGCGGCAATCCCGGCTACTACGACTACGAGGTGCTCGAGGGCAAGCGCCTGCGCCGGTTCGGCGGGGATCGCAGCGACTACACGACGCTCAGGACCACCCGTGCGGCGGTGGACTTCATCGAAGGGGCCGCGGGCGAGGAGGATCCCTTCTTCCTCTGGGCGTCCTACTACGCCCCGCACTCCTTCAACCGGCCGAGCGAGCCGGTCTGTCCGATCCGCGCCGCCCAGGTGCTGCCGGAGGACTGGGAGCGCTTTCGGGACGCGCCCGTGCGACGGGGTGCCGCGTTCAACGAGGCCGACATCTCCGACAAGCCGCCGCCGTCGCGGGGCTTCCCCCCGCTCACGCCGGATCAGATCCGCAAGACGACGCAGGACGTCCGCTGCAGCCTGGCGGCAGTCCACCGCGTCGATGTCGGCGTCGGCGAGATCATCGATCAGCTCAGAACCTCCGGCGCCGAGCACGACACCGTGATCCTCTTCATCTCCGACAACGGCTACTTCTTCGGGGAGCAGCGCCATCCGAACGAGAAGGCCCTTCCGTACGAGGCCGCCCTTGAGGTCCCGATGGGGATCATGGTGCCGCCCGGGGTCCTCGGCTCCGCCCCCGTCGCCAGGGTTGCGGACGCGACCGGCACTCTCGACCTCGCGCCGACGATCCTTGAGCTCGCGGGGGCGGATCCCTGCGCCGGGGGCTCCTGCCGGACCATGGACGGGCGCTCGCTGCTGGGATTGATGCGAGGCGACGACGTGGGATGGCCCGCCGAACGCCCACGCCTCTCGGAGCTCGGCAAGGAATGCGGCCGCTACGCGTCGGCGCAGCGCGGCGAGTGGATGTACACCGAGTGGTACGAGGGTGTCCCTCCGCGCTGCGAGACGATCGGGCGCGAGCTGTACGACCTGCGCCACGACCCGCACCAGCTGGACAACCTGCTCGGGATCCCGGCGAGCCGCTCCGACCCGGCCGTGCAGGCCCGAGCGACGCGCCTGGCCACGCTCCTAACCCGCCTGCGCGAGTGCAACGGCATCGCCGGCCGAGACGAGACCGAGGATCCGTGCTGATCATCGTCAGAATGGGTGGGCCGGCGGCGGTGCTGCAACTGGTTGACAGGGCGGTCTCAAAAGCCGCTGCCCGAGAGGGCATTGTGGGTTCGAATCCCACCCGCCGCATGAGGAGGGTTAGGTGAGCGCGGAGAGCATGGAGGTCATCGAGGAGCTGTGCTCGTTCGAGCGCAGGCTCGCCGGCACCGACGCCGAGCGTCGCGCGGCCAACCGGCTCGCCGAGCGACTTCGCGAATCAGGCCGGCGCGCGGACGTCGAGCCCACCTACGTGCACCCGCAGTACGGGCTCGTCCATGCGGCCCACTGCGCCCTCGGCGTGGCCGGCAGCCTGGCGGCGATCGCCCTTCCGGCGTTGGGGTTCGGCCTCGTGCTCGCAGCGGCGACTTCGATGTACCTGGACCTGAACTATCGCGCCTACCTCCTGCGCCGCCTGGTCTTTCGTCGTGCGTCGCAGAACGTCGTCTCGCGGGGCAAGCGGCCCGACCTGCCCGCCAGGGTCGTGGTGACCGCCCACGTCGACGCGGCCAGAACGGGGCTCGTCTTCGCCGAGAAGCGGGCCAGGCGCACCGCGAAGCTCGCGGCCGGCAACGGCTGGTTCGGGCCCTTCCGCCTGCTGTTCTGGTCCCTTGCCCTCCTGCTCCCCGCCCTCGGCGCCCGCATGGCCGGGCTGGACTCCGACACGGTGGCCGCCCTCCAGCTCCCACCCACCCTGGTCCTCCTGGTGGGCGCCTTCCTGCTCCTCGACATCCAGATGGCGAAGGTCGTGCCGGGCGCCAACGACAACGCATCTGGCGTGGCGACCGCGCTGGCCGCGGTGGCGCGACTGGATGCCGAGGAACCCGAGCACCTCGACGTCTGGGTCGTGCTTCCCGGCGCAGAGGAGTCGCTGCAGGAGGGCATGCGCTCGTTCGTCCGCCGTCACCGCGAGCGCCTGGCCGAGAAACCCACCTACTTCCTGAACCTGGACACGGTCGGACGGGGAACCGTGCGCTTCAACCCCGGCGGCGGCTGGGTCGTCACCTACCCGGCGGACCGGCTGCTGCTCGAACTGGCCACAGCGATCGCGGAAGCGGATCAAGAGGCCGAGGGCCTCTACCGTGCGCGGCCGCTGACGGTCGGCTTCGCGGGGGACGAGATGCCGCCCCGGCTCGCCGGGCTGCCGTCGCTCTCGATCGGATGCACCGACGAGGACGGCTACGCGCCCGGGTACCACCTGATGTCGGACACTCCCGACGCGATCGACCCGGAGGCCCTGGATCGGGCCCTGGGCTTCACCATGGAGCTGATCCGCCAGCTCGATCGCGACGTCGGCCGGCGCCGGCGGGCCGGCGCCGGCACCGAGGGCTAGGCATGGCCGCCGAGAAGCTCTGGGAGCCGAGCGCCGAGCGCATCGAGCGCTCGGCCATGACGCGGTACATGCGATGGCTGGAGCGCGAGCACGGGCTGGAGCTGCGCTCGTACGAGGACCTCTGGGAGTGGTCGGTGACGGCGCTGGAGGACTTCTGGGCTTCGATCTGGGAGTTCTTCGAGGTTCGCTCACAGCCCTACGAGCGGGTTCTCGAGGAGCGGGTGATGCCGGGCGCACGCTGGTTCGAGGGCGCGGAGCTGAACTACGCCGAGCACGTATTCCGCGACAGGGATCCCGACGCGCTGGCGGTCCAGCACGCCTCCGAGCTCCACGAGCTCACCGAGCTTCGCTGGGGCGAGCTCGAGCGGGACGTGGCCGCGGTCGCGGGCGGACTGCGCGATCTGGGCGTCGAACCCGGCGACCGCGTCGTCGCCTACCTGCCCAACGGGCCCGAGGCGCTGATCGCCTTTCTGGCGAGCGCCTCCATAGGCGCTGTGTGGTCGAGCTGCTCGCCCGACTTCGGCGCAAGCTCGGTGGTGGACCGGTTCGCCCAGATCGAGCCCAAGATCCTGCTGGCCGTGGATGGCTACCGATACGGCGGCAAGGACTTCGACCGCCTCGACGTGGTCGCCGGCCTCCAGGCCCAGATGCCCACGCTCGAGCGCACCGTGCTCGTCCCCTACCTCGACCCCGGCGCCGCCCCGTCGAGGCTCGAGGCGGCGATCACGTGGCAGGAGCTCCTGGAGTGTGGAGCGGGCTCGGCGCTCGAGTTCGAGCGGGTCCCGTTCGACCACCCGCTTTGGGTCCTCTACTCCTCAGGCACGACGGGGCTTCCCAAGGCGATCGTCCAGGGTCAGGGCGGAATCCTGCTCGAGCACCTGAAGAAGCTGAATCTCCACGTGGACGCCCAGGACGGAGACCGGATCTTCTGGTTCACCACGACCGGATGGATGATGTGGAACTTCCTCGTCTCGGGGTTGCTCACCCCGGCCTCGATCTTCCTGTACGACGGCAGCCCCGGGCATCCGGACATGGGCGTGCTCTGGGACCTCGCGGACCGCGCGGGGGTTACCTGCTTCGGGACATCGGCCAGCTACGTGGCGGCATGCATGAAGGCCGAGACGGAGCCGGGGGCCGGGCGAGACCTCTCCGCCCTTGGGGCCATGGGGTCCACGGGCTCGCCCCTGTCCCCGGAGGGCTTCGAGTGGATTTACGAACACCTGGGCTCAGACACCTGGCTGTTCTCGACCTCGGGCGGAACGGATGTCTGCACCGCCTTCGTGGGCGGGGTGCCCCTGCTTCCGGTGTACCGGGGCGAGCTTCAGGGTCGTGCGCTGGGCGCGAAGGTCGAGGCCTGGGACGAGGCCGGCCGGCCGCTGATCGGCGAGGTCGGCGAGCTGGTGATCACCGAGCCGATGCCCTCGATGCCGATTCGCTTCTGGGGCGATGCGGACGGCTCCCGGCTGCGCGAGGCCTACTTCGAGCACTACCCGGGCGTTTGGCGCCACGGCGACTGGATCGAGATCACGGAGCGTGGCACCGCGATCATCTACGGGCGGAGCGACTCGACCATCAACCGCCAGGGGGTTCGGATGGGCACCAGCGAGATCTACCGCGCGGTCCAGGCCGTACCCGAGGTCCTCGATGCGCTCGTCGTGGACATCCCCAAGCCCGAGACCGAGGGCTGGATGCCCCTGTTCGTCGTCCTCCGCGAGGGCGAGGAGCTGAGCGAAGACCTCGTCACCGCGATAAGACGGTCGATACGCGAGAACTGCTCGCCCCGCCACGTGCCCGACGAGGTCGTGGCGATCGCCGAGGTCCCGCGCACCCTCTCCGGGAAGGTGCTCGAGGTGCCGGTCAAGCGCATCCTCACCGGAACCCCGGCGGAGCGCGCGGCGAGCCGTGACTCGCTGGCCAACCCCGCCGCGCTGGACTGGTTCGTCGAGTTCGCCGCACGCCAGGCTGGGGCCTAGGGAACCACCGCGAGGGCTGCGGTCGCGGGCATCGGCCCGGCGCCCTTCTACCCGGCGGGCCTAGGCGTCCTTGGCGGCCGCCGAGTCCTTGATGCGGAAACGCGGGCCACGGGCTGGGGCCGCGGGGTCCGGCTCGCCGAGCTCGGCCTGGAGCTCGTCGCCGCGGGCCTCGTCGTCCTCGTCCCCTGAGAGCCCCTGCGCCGCCTCGAGCTCCTCGGCGGCCTCCAGTTCGTCCTCGGGGTTGATCGCCTCGACCCTGCTGTTCTGCTCGGCGGTCAGCTGGACCTGCCGCGCGATCGTTCGCAGCCCGTCCGCCAGCTCGTCACGCAGGCTGGCCAGCTCGGCGATCTCGGCCTCGATCTCGCGCCGGCGTTGGACGCCATCGGACACCAGGCGCTGACCCTTGCGGTCGGCCTCGACGAGGATCTCCTCCGCCTTCGCATTGGCGGCCACGAGCATGCGGCGAGCCTCCTCCTCGGCGGCCGCCCCTGTGGCCGCGGCCGCGACCGAGGCCTCGGTGGTCACGTCCGTGGCGGTGTCCTCGGCGGCGGTGAGGATCACCTCCACGCGCTCCCCGAACCGGTCGAGTTGGCGCTTGGCCTGCGGGCCGATCTCGGAGGAGTGATCGTCGAGGAAAGCGTCGACCGCGTCGCAGTCGTAGCCCCTCAGGGCGAGGGGGAAGCGCGGGGGCGGAGAGTCTCCGGACCGGGACACGAAGCCAATGTACTAGACGATCCGAGGGGTCATGGAGGCCTGCATCGCGGCCGTGCGAGGGGCTACTGGGTCCCAGGTAGGGAAGTACTTAATCCTGCGCCAGCGAGACCCGGCGCACGCCCGCCGTGCGCCGCTGCTCCTGGCGCTCGGGGGTGATTCGAACCACGTTGCGCGCGAGCCCGACTCGCTCCATGGCAGCGATGACAAGCCCGGAGATGTCGACCTCCCACCAGCGCAGGCCGTGCTTGGCCGAACGCGGGAAGGCGTGGTGGTTGTGGTGCCACGACTCGCCCAGGGAGAGGACCGAGAGCCAGAAGACGTTGCGCGACTCATCGTCGGTAACGAACCGTCGGGCTCCCATGAAGTGGCAGACCGAGTTGATGCTCCAGGTGACGTGATGGACGAAGAACACCCGCACCAGCCCGCCCCAGAGCAGTGCCGTGAGCCCTCCGGCGAGCGTCCCCGTGATCGCGAGGCCCGCGGCGAACGGGATCAGAAGCCCGAGGCCGACCAATGTCGGGAAGGCGCGGTTTATGCGCCGCATGCCCAGATCATCCATGAGATCGCCGGCGTGGCGGTACCAGTCGGCGCGGCCGTGCCCGTCGATCAGCCAGCCGACGTGCGCATGCCAGAGCCCCTTGAGCACACCGGCGGCGCCGCCCCCATGTCCGTGCGGAGAATGCGGGTCACCGTCGGAGTCGGAGAACGCGTGATGCTTGCGGTGGTCTGCGACCCAGGCGATGACCGAGCCCTGCACGGCCATCGAGCCCATGGTCGCAAACGCGTAACGCATCGCCTTGGGCGTCTCGAAGGCACGGTGGGTGAGCAGGCGGTGGTAACCGATCGTGATGCCGAACGCGGTGAGGAGGTACATGCCGGCTCCGATCAACAGGTCGGTCGCGCTGACGAGCTGGTTCCACAGCAGGGGAACGGCGACGATCGCAGCCGCGAAGGGCAGGGCCACGGCGAGCAGGTTCGCGGTCTTTTCGGTTCTCGTCATCTCATGCATCGATGTTGAGGCTACGGATAGTTTCTCTGGCCTTCTATGCTCCAAGACACGACTTCGATGCCGAAAACTGAGCGATCCCACAAGGAAGTGCTCAACCCTGCCTGGCAGGACCTCGAGCCCGCCCTCGCCCGCGCGCTCGAGCCGGCGCTTCCCAGCCTCGCGGATGAGGTCATCGCCGCGGTTGAGACCGCCGTGCCTGAGTACAGCTCGGGCGTCGAAGAGAACGTGCGCCTCGGGGTGAGACAGGCGCTGGGCGGCTTCGTCGAGCTGGTGCTCACGGGTTCGGAAGCGGGGCTGCCCGAGCGGCAGATCTATGTGGAGTTCGGGGCCGGCGAGTACCGCGTGGGTCGCACGCTCGACGCCCTCCTGCGCGCCTACCGCGCCGGGGCTCAGGTGGCCTGGCGAGGGCTCGCCGACGCCGGCGATCGCGCGAACATCGAGCCCAGGGCGCTCTACACGCTGGCCGAGGCCATCTTCGCCTACATCGACGAGATCTCGGCCGCGTCCGCCGAGGGCTTCGCCAGGGAACAGTCGCGCGCGATCTCCGAGCTTCAGGCCCGGCGCCACCGGCTGGTCGATCTCCTTCTCCGCGAGCCGCCGGCCGAGTTGGCCGCGATCGAGGCGGCGGCGACTGACGCCGAGTGGAAGCTGCCCGCGCAGCTGGCCGTGCTGGCCTTCGAGGCCTCCACCGCCTCGGTGGCCGCGAAGCTGCCCGACGGCGCCCTCGTCAGCGACCTGGAGGGAATCGGCGTGGCGATCATCCCGGACCCCGACGGCCCGCGTCGCCGGGCGACGGTCACCACGGGGATGGAGGGGGTGCGCGGAGGCCTCGGCAGCACCGTTGGCTGGGGGGAGGCCCCCGCCTCGGCTCGCCGCGCCCGTGTGGCGCTCAGGCTCGCGGTCGACGGGTTGGTTGATTCGAGCGAGCGCATGGTTGATGTCCTTCTCGCCGGCCAGGAGGACCTCGCGCGAGAGCTCCACGTGCGCGCGCTCGCCCCCCTCGATGACCTTGCGCCAAACCGACGCACGCGCCTGCTGGAGACCCTGGCCGCCTGGCTCGACGCGCACGGCGACGTTCGCGTTGCCGCGGGGACGCTCCACGTGCACACCCAGACGGTGCGGTACCGGCTGAATCAGCTCCGAGAGCTCTTCGGGGATGCGCTGGACGACCCTGGCGCGAGGCTCGAGCTCACGCTGGCAGTGCGCGCGGCGGAGCTCCGCTAGGCCAGCCCCAGCCCCTGCGCCCTCTCGCGGGCCCGGGCGACGACCTCCTCCTCCCCATCGACCAGGCCGCCGCGCATCAGGGCCCGGCCGGCCACGACGGTCGTGTCCACGACCGATCCGGACGCGGCGTAGACCAGATTCGGGATCAGCTCGCCAGGCGCGAGCTCCGGAGCGCCCGCCCGGACGAGGAGAAAGTCCGCCGGCGCGCCCGTCTCGAGCGCCCTGCCGGCCAGGAGCTCCGACCGGCGTCCGGTCGCGATGTCGAAGGTCTCGGTGGCGGTGACGGCGGCCGGATCGCCGGCCACGTGCTTCTGGATGAGCGCGAAAGCCTTTGCGTCGGAGAACAGATCGAGGGAGTTGTTGGAGCCGGGCCCGTCGGTCCCGAGGCCGAGCGCGACGCCGCGCTCGCGCGCCGCGAGGTAGGGAAAGACCCCTCCCACCGCCAGCTTCATGTTCGCGACGGGGTTGGTTGCCACCGTCGCTCCGCGCTCCGCGATCAGCTCCAGCTCCGCCTCGTCCAACCACACCCCGTGGGCGAGGATCGTGCCCGGCCCAAGCATCCCGCAGTGATCCAGCCAGGCGGCGGGGCGCATGCCGTGCGCGGCCAGGCAGCCCTGGACCTCCCCCTCGGTCTCCGAGAGGTGGATCTGAATCGGAACCCCTCGCTCGGCCGCCTCCTCCGCGACCCATCGCAGGGAACGCTCCGACACCGTGTACGGAGCGTGGGGGGCAAACCCGGGGCGGGCGAGCCCGGCTCCGTGGTCCGTGATCTGATCGATGCTCCGCGCGGCGTCTGCGCATGCCCGCCCGGACTTCGCCTCGTCGTCATCATCGATGAGGGGCGCCGCGGTGACGGCGCGGACGCCGGCGTCCTCGACCGCCCGCGCCGCCGCCTGAGCGTGCCAGTACATGTCCCAGAACGAGGTGGTTCCGGAGCGGATCATCTCGACGCAGGCGAGTCGCGTCCCCCAGTACACATCGTCGTCGCTCATCCGCTTCTCGACCGGCCAGATGTTCTCCTGAAGCCACTCCATGAGCGGCAGGTCGTCGGCGTAGCCCCGAAACAGGGTCATGCCCGCGTGCGTATGGGCGTTGACCAGGCCGGGCACCAGCGCCAGCCCGGCGCCGTCGATCACCTCGTCGGCCGACCCGGGCTCAACCTCGGGGCCGAGTGCGGCGATCATGCCACCGTCGCAGCGCAGCCCGACCTTCACTCCGTCGAGGGATACATCGCGGACGGCCAGTCCCATGGCGCTAAGCGTATGCGAGGCTCCGCCGGTGAGCACCACACCCGGTGGCGTCGGCTACCTCAGCGCGGGAAGTACCGAGCCGAGCGCGACCGCCAGTTGCTCCCGGGTCGAGCGCTCCCCAGCCTCCAACTCGGGCACCGTGAGCTCCTCGTCACCGACACCGTTCGCGTAGTTCACCACCGCACACACCGCCGCGTAGGGAATGCCGAGCTCGTGGGCGACCGTGCACTCGGAGGCGATAGTCATCCCGATCACGTCGGCGTCGCGGGCGATGTGGCGGATCTCCGCCCGCGTCTCCAGGCGTGGGCCGAGCGCCTGCCAGTAGACCCCGCCGTCCACGAGGGGTGGCCCCGCGCTCCCCGCCCAGGCCTCGATCACCTCCGAGCGCCACCCGGGGTCGAAGCCGACTATGGCGTGGGCATCGCGTGCCGTCCGCGTCGTGACGGAGGCGTCCAGTGAGATGAAGTCGTCGAGGCACAGGAGGGTGCCTGGGCCGTACTGCGGGTGAAGCCCGCCGACCGAGCCGATTCCGAGGACCCGCTCGCACCCGGCATCCACCAGGCGCCGAAGGTTGGCCTCGTGGTCGATCAGGTGCGGGAGGTCGTAGCTCGCGCCGTGGCGGTCGAGAGACGCCCATCCAGCGCCCCCGACCTCGATGCCCCTCGTGGCGTTGCCGCCCATGACGCCGAGGGAGGGCACCGATCGGCTACGCCGGCGTGACGGGGTTCCGCCGCTCGGTGAAGCTGCGGTCCTTGCCCTCGGCGAACGACAGGCGGCGGATCAACTCTGCGCGCAGGTCATCCGGCTGGATCACCGCGTCCACGACGAGCTCGGAGGCGAGATGGAGGATGTCGATATCCGCCGAGTACTCCTCGCGCTTGGCGCGGATGAACTCGTCGCGCTCTGCCTCGTCGGAGATCCCCTGGATCTGGTTGAGGAACACCGCGTTGATCGCCGCCTCCGGGCCCATCACGGCGATCGAGGCGGTTGGGAGCGCGATGCAGCAATCAGGCTCGAACGCCGGCCCGGCCATGGCGTAGAGGCCGGCCCCGTAGGCCTTGCGCACTATCACCGAGAACTTCGGGACCGTCGCCTCAGAGACCGCCGAGATCATCTTCGCCCCATGGCGGATGATGCCCTGGCGCTCGACGTCCGTCCCGATCATGAAGCCGGGAACGTCGGCCAGGAACACGAGCGGGACGTTGAACGCATTGCAGGTGAGGATGAACCGAGCCGCCTTGTCGGCCGAGTCCACGAACAGCACTCCACCCTTGAACTTCGGCTGGTTCGCGACGATGCCGACGACCCGACCGTCGATCCGCCCGTAGCCCACCACCAGCTCCTTCGCCCAGCGGGCGTGGACCTCGAGAAAGGAGCCCGCGTCGCACAGCGCGCCGATCAGCTCCTTGACGTCGAACGGAGTCTTCTCGTCTGAGGGCACGATCTCGGAGACGGCCCGCTCGGCACCCGGATCGCCCGGTGGCGACGTCGGCGGCTGCTCGCGCCAGCTATCGGGCATGTACGAGAGATAGCGGCGCGCCGTGTCGATCGCCTCGGCGTCCGTCTTTGCCAGGAAGTGCCCGCAGCCGGAGACCCCGGTGTGCATCTTCGCTCCGCCCATCTCCTCAAGCGTCACCTTCTCGCCGATCACCATCTCCGCCATCCGGGGCGAGCCCAGGTACATCGAGGCGTTGCCCTCGCGCATGATCACGACGTCGCAGAACGCAGGGATGTACGCGCCGCCCGCCGCGGAGGGCCCGAACAGCACGCAGACCTGCGGGACCCGGCCCGACATCCGTACCTCGTTGTGGAAGATCCGCCCGGCGCCCCTGCGACCGGGGAACATCCGGACCTGGTCGGTGATGCGCGCGCCGGCGGAATCCACCATGTAGACGATCGGGATCTCCAGCGCCAGGGCGCGCTCCTGGATCCGGAGGATCTTTTCGACGGTCTTCGGGCCCCACGAGCCGGCCTTGACGGTCGGGTCGTTGGCCATCAACGCGACCTTGCGCCCGCCGATAAGCGCCAGGCCGGTGACGACGCCGTCCGCTCCCAGGCCCTCGTGCTCCCAATTCGCGAGCAGGGCCTCCTCGGCGAAGGACTCCGGATCAACCAGTTGCGCCACCCGCTCGCGCACCGGCAGCTTGCCCTGTCCCGTCGTCTTCGTGTGGTGACGTTCCGGTCCGCCGGAGAGGGCCGCTTCGATCGCGCCGGCGATCCCGATGGCGTCAGTGGCCTCGCTCATACCCGCAGCGTAGGGAGCGAAGAGCCAGGTCAGCGCTGCTCTGCGTCCTCGAGCTCGGGCTCGGCGACGTCCCGCATCTCGCCCGCGGGAGCAAGTGCGCCCACGTCGTCGTGCTGGGTGGCGGTGCCAACCAGCTCGCTGGACAGTCGCTGCATGTCGGCTATCACCGCCTTGCGGCGCCTGGCGAGGTCATCGATCACCTTCTCGATCTCGCCCTTGCGCCTGGTGGCCTCGTCGACCATCTGGCGCGCGCGAGACTCGGCGGCCCGAACGCTCTCGGCTGCATCCTCGTCAGCCTGCGCTCGAGTTGACTCCGCGTAGGCGTCGGCGTCCTCGCGGGTGGTGGCTCCGTCTGCGTCGGCCTCGTTGCGCACCCGGGCTGCATAGGCGTCCGCCTCACCTCGGGCCTCATGTGCGTACCCGTCCGCCTCGATATGGGCTCGCTCCGAGTAGGCGTCGGCCTCGGCGCGGAGCCCACTCGAGTAGCGCTGGGCCTCGTCACGCTCCCCCTGCAGATCCTCCTCCGTGCTCGCCCGATGGGCCTCGGCGGCATCGTGTGCAGCCAGCAGGATCCCGCCGGTCTGCTCGCCGATGCGCTCAAGCTCCGTTCGCACGACCTCGCTGCGGGCGTCGTCGCCGCCCCCGGTCTCGAGCCAGTCTGCGAGCTGTTCGAGAAACCGGTCGACCTGCCGTTTGTCGTAGCCCCGGCGAGCCACGCCGAACGTGGCCGTCCTGATGCGCTCGATCGAATCCTTGTCCATCCGGCATTGCCTCCTTGTCGCCCCCGGTGGTTTTATCCCATCCGCCCCCCGGTCGCTGGGCAATCGCGCCCGCCACGACCGACCTATGGATTCGTCGGCTCCGGCTCATCGCCCGAGTAGTCGTAGAATCCGCGGCCGGACTTCCGCCCGAAGTCGCCTGCCTCGACCAGCTTCGAGAGCGTCGCCGGGGCGGCGAAGCGCTCCTCACCGTAGGCGGCGTGCATCACCGCGGCGATCGAAGCGAGCGTGTCGAGCCCGACGAAGTCGGCCAGGGTCAGGGGGCCCATCGGGTGGCTCGCGCCAGCCATCATGCCGGTGTCGATGTCCGCCACCGAGCCGATGCCGTCCTCGTAGGCGCGGATCGCGTCCAGCATGTACGGCACCAGCAGGCGGTTGACGATAAAGCCGCGGTTGTCGCCGGCGGCGACCGTGGTCTTCGCCAGCCTCTCGCCGAGGTCGAACCCGAGCTGCACGGCATCCCCCGCCGAGTCCTCTGCCCTCACCACCTCCAGCAACGGCATGACCTGAGCCGGGTTGAAGAAGTGCAGGCCCAGGAAGCGCTCCGGCCGGGACGTGGCGGCCGCCTGCTCGGCGACCGAGAGGGAGGAGGTGTTGGTTGCGAACGTCGCCTCCGGCTTGACGACGGCATCCACCTCGCGCCACATCTCGAGCTTGGCGTCCAGATCCTCGGTGATCGCCTCGATCACCAGATCGCAGTCGGCGAGGTCGGCGTAGTCCAGGGTCCCCTCGAGGCGCCCGCGGATGGCGTCCGCGTCGGCCTGCTCGACCTTGCCCTTCTTCACCGCGCGGCCGAGCTGCTTCTCGATCTGCGCAAGCCCACCGTCAAGCTTGTCCTGATCCACCTCGCGGATCACCACGGTCCATCCTGCCTGCGCGCAGATCTGTGCGATCCCGTGGCCCATCAGGCCGCAGCCCAGAACTCCAACCTTTTCGATCTCCATGGTTTCCCTTCGTGTGGTTCCCGTGCGCGGCGGCGCAATCTAGATGATTGATCCGGGGACGGTATCCGGGAGTGATCCGTGTGCGTCCGGGTCGTGGGATCGGTCACTCCACGCTCGGATCTAGACTCGCGCGCCGTGGTACCCCGCGGATCAGAGACGGTCCTCGACGTGCTGACCGCACGAGCCGAGGCCATGCCCGAGGCCCCTGCCGTCCTCTCCCCCGGCCGGAAGGGCATCGAAAACCAGGAACTCCTCGTACGGCTTTCCGCCGTCGATGCTTCCCTCGCGGCGCACGGAATCGGGCGCGGAGACAGGGTCCTCGTGGTCGCCGGCCTCGGACCCGACGCGGCGGTGGCGATCCTCGGCGCCGCGAACCGGGCAACTTGTGTCCCGGTAAGCCCCTCCGCCACCGCCGAGCTGGGCGCCGCACTCGACGAGGCCGACGCCGGAGCGCTGCTCGTCCCGCGTACGGCGACCGTCGCGGAGCGCCTCGCCGCCGCTGACGCCGAGGTTGCACTGGTTGAGGTGACCGAGGACGCGTGGGGCATGACCGGGGCGTCCCGACCGAACCTCGGCGACGCGCCCGGCCCCGACGACATCGCCTTCATCCTCCGGACCTCGGGAACCACGAGCCGCCCGAAGCTCGTCCCCGCCACCCACCGCCAGCTCCTCGCTCGCGCCGAGGCGGCCGCCGACTTCCTGCGCCTCGGTTCGGCCGACCGCTGTTTCTGCCCGATGCCGCTCTGCTACGGGCACGGGCTCTACACCGGCTTGATGATCCCCCTGCTTTCGGGCGGAAGCGCGATCCTGCCCCACGCCTTCGATCAGGAGAGCACACTCACCTCGCTGGATCACCTTGCCGCCACCTGGTACACGGCGGGGGCCGCGCACCAGGCGGCGATCCTGGGCTGGCTGCGCGCCGGCCGGGCGCGGTCGGCGACGAGCCGGCTGCGATTCGCCCGCTGTGCGAGTGCGGCGCTACCCGAGGGCCTGCGCGATGGGCTGGAGGAGGAGCTGGGCGTCCCCGTCCTGGAGACCTACGGCACCAGCGAGACCGGCATGATCGCGAGCCCCGACCCCGACGGACCCCGGAAGGCCGGCACCTCCGGGGTCGCGGTCGGAGTCGAGATGGCGATCGCTGATGGCGAGATCCTGGTCCGAGGTCCCACCGTGTTCTCCGGCTACGAGGCGGATCCGGCGCTGACCGAGCGCTCTTTCGACGGCGAGTGGTTTCGCACGGGCGACCGTGGCTCGCTCGACGAGGACGGCTTCCTGACCGTCGAGGGGAGGTTGGATGACGTGATCAACCGCGGCGGCGAAAAGGTCTCGCCCGCTGAGGTGGAGTCGGTCCTGCTGGGACATCCCGATGTCGCTCAGGCGGTGGTGTTCGGAGCGATGCACCCGTCGCTCGGACAGGAGGTCGCTGCGGCGATCTCGCCCGAGCCCGAGAGCGCGCTCGATGAAGCCGAGATCCGTAGCTACGTCGCCGAGCGGCTGGCGCCCTTCAAGGTTCCGCGACGGCTGGCAGTCCTGCCCGAGATCAGGGTGGGCCCCACCGGCAAGGCCGTTCGGACGGGCCTAGCGGACACGCTGCGACCCACAGCCGGGGCTGGCCACGGAGGCGCGCGGGAGGGGAATCGGGGGCGGGTCGAGACCACGCTGGTGCGAGCCTTCGCCGCTGTCCTCGCGCTCGAGGTGGGCGCGGACGACGACTTCTTCGAACGCGGGGGCGATTCCCTGGCCGCCGTGGAGCTGCTCGCCATGATCGAGCAGGAGCTCCACGTCGAGGTCGATCTCGAGGATCTGGTCAGTGCGCCGACGCCGCGCCTGCTGGCGGCGACGATCCTGCGGGACGCCCACCCGGAGAACGAGTCGGCCGGCGCGGGGAGGGACGTGATCGGCGTGAACCTCGATGGATGCCGCCCACCGCTGTTCGTGGTGGGCGGCCGACCCGGATACGCCGTGCGGGTGCTCGTGATGGCCCGGCAGGTCGCCGACGACCAGCCCGTCCATGGGCTGCAACCGCCGAACATGGACTGGCATGCGGCGGGGCACCGAACCATCCCCGAGATGGCAGCACACTACCTGCGGCAAGTGCGAGAGATACGGCCCGATGGCCCCCACCGGATCCTCGGCAGCAGCTTTGGCGGGCTGATCGTCTTCGAGATGGCGCGCCAACTCGAGGAGGCGGGCAGCCCGGCAGAGTTCATCGGGCTCGTCGACACCGAGCCACCCGCGATGGCTTGGCTACCCGAGACCGGCGACCTGTCCCACGCGCTGGAGGACCTGGACGCCCCGGAGGCGCTCTCGGGAGCCGTGGCAAGCGCCGGGGAGCGAGTCGCGGCGGCTCACATCGAGGCGAGGCGCTCGTACGTCGCCGCCTCGCCCCTACGGGGCGAACTGACGCTCTTTTACTGCGCGGGCGAGGGCGTGGCCGCCGGCGGAGATCGGCGCCGCCTCTGGGCGAAGGCGACCACCTCGCGGTTCAACCTGGTGGAGCTCCCGGGCTTTCACGCCCGGTTCGACCGCGAACCCCAGCTCTCGCTAATGCGGGACTCGTTGCGCCTCTGCCTGGCGGGCGAAACACCGACCTCCCTACGCGATCCCGCTTCGGTCTTCGACCGCGTGTACCACCTGATTCGCGAGCGCGGCAGCGAGCGCATCCGAGACCGTGACGGCTCGGTCTTTCGCGTCGAGCCCGGCGTCATGGCCGGGCGGGTGCGCGCGTCCCGGGAGCGGCGGGGAAAGCTGCTCCTGAGAGGGTGGGCGAGCGACGCGGCCCACAGGCGAGCGGGCGAGACGGTTGTCGCATTCGTCGGTGGCCGCTACGTCGGCTACTCGACGTGCGGCGCCCCGACCGGGCGACTGCAGCGCCGCTATTCGGCGCCCGGGCTACGAAACGCGGGGTTCCGCATGCGCCTGGAGCTGACTCCCCAGGCCAAACGCTCCGAGCGGGCGCGCATCTTCGCGCTGTCCCCCGACGGCCGGGCCTCTGAGCTCGAGATCGCCTGACCGGTGTCAGGCTGTCGTCGATGGAACCAAGGGCCCACGCAGCCAGCGCCAGCGCGACGCCCCGATCGGCCCCGCCGGGGACGGTCCACCGAGCCCTCGACGCACGCGCGAGTTCCGACCCCGACGCCCTGGCCATCCTGGCACCCGATCGGCCCCCGCTCACGACCGCTGCCCTCGCAGGCCGGATCGGTGGGATCCGCCAGGCCCTGAACGAGGAGGGACTCGGGCGGCGCGATCGCGTTGCGGTCGTGGCAGGCCTGGGCGCTGAGTCGGCCGTCGCCGTCCTCGGGGTCGCCTGCGGCGCGTGTTGCGTCCCGCTCCATCCCGCGGCCGGTACCGAGCTGGACGCCTTGCTGAGCCAAACCCGCGTTCGCGCGATGCTCGCGCCGGGCGAGGCGGACGCCGTGTCCAGGGCGGCCGCCGAACGCCACGGGCTGGTGCTGCTGGAGGGAGTCCTCGCCGACGGGGAAGCGGCCCGCCCTGCGCTCTCCGATCCGGATCACGCGGGCCGCGAGGAGCCGGCGCCGCCGACGGGAGGCGACCTGGCTCTGCTGCTGCGGACGTCGGGCACCGCGAGCCGGCCGAAGCTGGTCCCCGTCACGCACCACGAGCTCCTCGCTCGCGCCAGCAAGGCCGGGCGCCTGCTGGGCGTCGGAGACGGTGACCGCTGCCTCAGCCCCATGCCCCTCTCCTACGCGCACGGCCTCTACTCGGGGCTCTTCATGCCGCTGCTGTCAGGCGGGGCGAGCATCCTCCCCCCCAGCTTCGAGGAAGAGAGCTTCCTCCGGTGCCTGGAGGAACTCGAGCCAAGCTGGTACACGGCCGGCGCCACTCATCATCAGGCCATCCTGCGCTGGCTGCGACGCAGGGGCCCCCGGGGTGTCAGGCACCAGCTGCGCTTCGCGCGCTCGGGCGCCGCCGCGCTTTCCGCGGCCGCGCTCGAGGACCTGGAGGATCGCCTGGGCGTCCCGATCCTCGAGACCTACAGCGCCAGCGAGACCGGGATCATCTCCAGCAACCGACCGGCTGCGAGGCGCGGGGGCACCGTCGGCATTCCGCCGAAGGGCGAAGTGGCGGTAGTCGATGCGGCCGGCGAACCAAGTCCTACGGGCACGGCCGGTGAGATCGTCGTGCGAGGCCCAACGGTGTTCTCCGGCTACGAGGATGAGCCCCAGCGCAACGCGCATGCGCTGCGCAACGGCTGGTTTCACACGGGCGACCTCGGATCCCTCTCC
This sequence comes from uncultured Solirubrobacterales bacterium, assembly GCA_963807385.1. Taxonomy (GTDB): domain Bacteria; phylum Actinomycetota; class Thermoleophilia; order Solirubrobacterales; family 70-9; genus JBDTSW01. The sequence continues at coordinate 193,009 of CAWEBQ010000002.1, read as the reverse complement.
AGCGACGGCTTCCTGACGCTGCTCGGCCGGATCGACGAGATCATCAATCGAGGCGGAGAGAAGGTCTCTCCGGCGGAGATCGAGGCGGCCCTGCGAGCCCACCCCGCGGTGGCCGAGGCCCTGGGCTTCCCGGTCCCGCACGCAAGCCTGGGAGAGGACGTCGCCGCGGCCGTCATCCTCGAGGCGGGCGCCGAGGCCGGCGAGGCGGAGCTTCGAAGACATGTGGGCGAGCGGCTGTCGAGGTTCAAGGTCCCAGAGCGCATCGTGACCGTGGACCAAATTCCGGTGGGGATGACCGGGAAGCCGCTGCGGTCCGGCTTGGCGGAGCAGCTGGGGCTCGTCCCCGCACCCGGGACGACCGACGGACCACCGCCCAACCCGCTCACCGGACTGCTGATAGGCCTGTGGGGTGAGGCGCTCGAGCTCGACGCCGTCGGTCCCGACGATGACTTCTTCGCCCTCGGCGGCGACTCCCTCAGCGCGATCGAGCTCTCGGCCGCCATCGAGGCCGAGCTTCAGACGAAGCTCGAGCTGGAGGACCTGCTGGAGGCGCCGACGCCAAGCGCTCTGGCCGCGCAGCTGACGCGCGCCGAGTATCTCGACCGACGCCGAGCGCGGTCGGGCCCTCGTGAGGTGGTCGGCGTCAACACCGCGGGCGCCAACGCACCGCTCTTCGTCGTCGCGGGACGCCCCGGGTACGTAATGCGGGCGATGCTCGTGGGCCGCGCGCTGGGCGCAGATCAGCCGGTCTACGGACTCCAGCCACCGGGCATGGACTGGGGGGCGCGGGGAATCCGCACCGTCCGCGAGATGGCGACCCACTACCTGACAGTGGTGAGGACCCACGGGACCGCCGGCAAGCACCGCCTGCTGGGCGTGAGCTTCGGCGGGCTCGTCGTCCACGAGATGGCGCGCCAGCTCGAGCGGGCGGGCGAGGAGGTCGAGTTCCTGGGGCTCGTCGATACGGAGCCCGCAACCTGCCAGTGGGACGGGCGCACGCACTCACAGCCGGCGGCCGTCCACGAGTCCGACGAGGAGGTCAGAGCCGAGGCTCGCCCGGGGAGGATCTCCGAGTCCGGAACACGGGTGGCCGCCGCCCACGTGGAGGGGCGGCGCGCCCACGTGATCGACTACCGCATCGCCTGCGACCTGACGCTCTTCTACTGCGCCGGCGAAGGAGTGGCGGCGGCCGGTGACAGGCGCAGGCTGTGGGCGGAGTCCACGCGTGGGCGCTTCCGGCTGCTGGCGCTGCCCGGCCTGCACGCGAAGATCAGCGAGGAGCCGCAGTTCTCGGCCCTCACTAGGGCCCTGCTCTCGTGCCTGAGCGGCGATCCGCCGGCCGGCCTCGAACCGGCCGAGGTGTTCGGGCGATCGTTCAGCCTCCGGCGGCAGGCGGGCGCGGAGTCGATCACCAGCGGTGACGGGGTCACCTTCCGGGTCGAGAAGGGTGCGATGCACGGCCGCGTGCGCGCCGTGCGGTCTGCGCGTGGGCGACTGATGGTCCGTGGATGGGCCAGCGACGCGGAGCGCCGGCAGGCGGGCGGGACGATCGTCGCATTCGTCGGTGGCCGCTTCGCCGCCTACTCCACCTGCGGGGTTCCCAGCCCAAGGCTCGAGCAACGGCACTCGGCCCCGGGCCTCAGGTACGCCGGGTTCCGCCTGCGGCTGGACCTCCCCGCCGATGCGATCGACTCCGACCGGCCGCGTGTGTTCGCCCTGTCCCCCGACGGCAGGGCGACGGAGCTGGGGTTCGCCCGATAGGGCCTAGCTCGCGGCGGCCTCGATCCGCGCCCGCATCTCCTCGGCAAGGGCGTGCATCCCGCTCATCGGCCGCACCATCACCGTCAACTCACGGATCCGGCCGTCCTCGGCGAATCGCAGGACGTCGATGCCGTCGAGCTCCTTCCCGTTCACCTCCGCCCGGAACAGCAGGGTCGCCGTCTCCCCGACCTCGATCTGGTCCGTGTAGCGGAAGTTCTCGAAGACCTGGATCACCGCCGAGAGCAGCATCCGCAGGGCGTCCCGGCCCTCGTACGGCGAGTAGACGACCGGACTGCGAAAGGTGACGTCCTCGGTGAAGAGCTCGTCGACCGCCGAGAAGTCCTTGGACTCTGCGGCCGCACGGAAGGGATCGCTTCGCACCCGCGCAGCCTACGCGGCGCGGGCGCTGCGGTGGGTCTCGCAGTCGGCCCAGAGGTCGCCGCTGAGGCCCACGTCGGGCTTGGGCGCCTGACCGTGGCAGAAGTCGTCGCCGTCCCCGCCGTTCATGGCGTCGCTGCCCGAGCCGCCGAAAAGGCGGTCGTTGCCCTCGTCCCCGGCCATGAGGTCGTTGCCCCTGCCGCCGTCGATCGTGTCAGCCCCTGCGTAGCCGAACACGGACGGATCGTCGCCGGGGCCCCCGAACACCCTGTCCCGTCCCTCATCGCCGTAGACGTTGTCTTGGCCCTTGCCGCCGTTGACGAAGTCGTCACCGCCGTAACCGGCGATCACGTTATCGGCCCCCGCCCCGCCGCCGACGCGATCGTCGTTGCCGCCGCCGTACGCGAAGTCCGAGCCGGGTCCGCCACACAGCAGATCACGGCCCGCGTTCCCGGACAAAGAATCGGAGCCACTGCGCCCCACGAAGACGTCGCGTCCATCGCCGCCGGTGAAGTTATCCGGGCCCGGACCCCCCACCTCGGTCGCCGGCACTCCGAAGCACTTCGGCGTGCCCCCTCCGGGAGCCGCCGTGGCCGGGATCGTCAGAGCAACGCCGGCGAGCACGAAGACCACCTGCCCAAGCCGTTTCCCCACGAGTCCGATCGTACGCCGATGGGGGCGCGGCGTCAACCCCGCCAGTCCACCGGCCCGGCCCGCAGGACGTGGGCGCCGAGGGGCCGGCCGAGCACCTCCTGGGCGGCAGCGGAGGCCTCGATCAGGCCGGGCAGGTCCACTCCGGTCGAGACGCCCATCTCCTCGAACATCGAGACCAGGTCCTCGGTCGAGATGTTCCCGGTCGCGCCCGGCGGGACCGGGCAGCCGCCAAGCTCGCCGAAGGCGGACTCGAAGGAGTCCACGCCCTCCTCCAGGGCGGCGAGAGCATTCGCGAGGCCCTGGCCTCGGGTGTTGTGGAAGTGGGCCGTGAGCTCGGCCCCATCCAGTCGCTCCCGGGCCGCGGCGAAGAACTCCCGGACCTGGCGCGGGTTCGCCATCCCCGTCGTATCGCCGAAAGCCAGCTCGTCGCAGCCCGCGGCGCCGAGGCGCCCCGCGATCTCGAGCACGCGCTCAAGCGGCACCTCGCCCTCGTACGGACAGCCGAAGCTCGTCGAGATCACGCCCTCGCAGCGAAGACCCTCGCCGCGGGCGGTGGCGATCACCGCTTCGAGGCCGTCGAGCGACTCGTCGATCGAGCGGTTGACGTTCTTGCGGTTGTGCGTCTCCGAGGCCGAGAGGAAGAGGTTGACCTCGTCGAAGCGGTCGCGTTGCTCCAGCGCGCGCTCGAGGCCCCGTTCGTTCGGGATCAGCACCGAGTAGGCGACGCCGTCGCGCTTCTCGTAGCCGGCGAGCACATCGCCGGCGTCTGCGAGTTGCGGGATCACATCGGGGCGGACGAACGACGTGACCTCGATGCGTCGGAGCCCCGAGGCGGCGAGCATCCCGATCAGGCGGGTCTTGTCGGCCGTCCCGATCACCTCGGGTTCGTTCTGGAACCCGTCGCGCGGGCCGACCTCGCGGATGCGGACCTTGTCGGGGGCGCTCACGCGATCGAGCCTAGAGCCGTCAGCCCAGCTGCCCGACCGCGATCACCCGGCGCTCGTGGGTCCCCACGCCAATCGTGCGCTCGCCCTCGAGTACCTCGACGTCGAAGCGGAGCTTGCGCTCGTCGGCCACCTCGCGCAGCTTCGCCCGGACGGTGCAGGTCTGGCCCTCCGCGGCTGCGGAGACGTGCTTGATGCAGACCTCGAAGCCGACCGTCGCGCTCCCCTCGGGCAGGGCCTCGAACGACGAGCACGGCGCAGGTCCGCTCCATCATTCCGATCATCCCCGGCGTCGAGAGCACGCTCGACCCGATCGTCCCGCCGACGTCCGTCAGCAGCAGCCCCTCGACGACGAAGTCGTCCTCACGCTTGACGCCGACCTCGATCTCCATGGTCAGCTAGCTCGACATCCCCAGGCCGCCCGAGACGCCGAGCGTCTCGCCCGTCACGTACGACGCGTCATCGGAGGCGAGAAAGGCAACGGCGGCGGCGATCTCGTCGGGTGTGCCGAGGCGGCGGAGCTGCGTGCTCGCCTTCATCGTCTCGATGATCCGCTCACCGATCTCGCCGAACTCCTTGGCCCGCATCAGCAGCGGCGTCTCGATCGGCCCCGGGGCGACGGCGTTGGCGGTGATCGCGTAGCGCCCGTTCTCACGGGCGATCACCTTCGTGAACGCGATCACGCCTCCCTTGGCCGCCGAGTACACCGCCGAGCCCTTCGAGCCCACCCGGCCGGCCTCCGAGGCGATGTTCACGATCCTGCCGTAGCGGGCCTTCTGCATCGCGGGAAGCACGGCCTGCGTGCAGGCGAACACACCCTCGAGGTTGATCGCCAGCAGGCGGCGCCAGCGCTCGGGGTCGATGTCGGTAAAGAACGCGAAGTCGTCCGTCCCGGCGTTGTTCACGAGGATGGCGAACGGCCCGTGCTCGGATGCGACGGCCCGCGACATGGCGGGTTCGGTGACATCAAGCGCCACGGACTGCCCGCCGATCTCGCCGGCCACCTCTGCGGCGCCATCGACGTTCACATCGGTGACCACGACGTCGGCACCCTCGGCCGCGAGCCGCCGGGAGATGGCCGCGCCGATTCCCTGGGCGCCGCCGGTGACCAAGGCCTTTCTTCCCTCGAGCCGCATCCGGCGGCGGAGTCTATGCCTAGTCGTAGACTCCGCCGCCGTGAGCGACCCGATTCCGATCATCGGCGGGACCGGGGCCCTCGGCTGGGGCCTCGCCATGCGCTGGGCCCGCGCCGGGCAGGCGGTCGTGATCGGATCGCGAAGCGCCGAGAGGGCAGCCGAAGCGGCGGAGAAGGTAAGGGCTGCGGTGCCCGGGGCCGATGTCGAGGGCCTCGAGAACGCCGAGGCAGTCGCCGGCGGGCCGGTGGTGTTCCTCACGGTGCCGTTCCGAAACCAGTCCGAGAACCTCACGAACCTTCGCGACGAGCTCGAGCCGGGCCAGCTCCTGGTCGACTGCACCGTCCCGCTGGCGGCGGCGGTCTCCGGCAAGGCGACGCGCTCGCTCGGCGTCTGGCAGGGCTCGGCCGCCCAGCAGGCTCAGGAGATGGCCCCCGATGGCGTCACGGTCATCGCGGCGCTGCACACGGTAAGCGCTCCCGTGCTGGGCGACCCCGCTGCGGAGCTCGGCGAGGACGTCCTGATCTGCGGCGACCGCAAGGCCGACAAGGCCCGCGTCGCCCGCCTGATCGAGGCGATCGATGGGCTCCGGGCGGTGAACGCCGGCGCGCTCGAGATGGCGCGGATCGTCGAGCAGCTCACGCCGATGCTGATCTCGGTCAACACCCGCTACAAGGCCCACGCAGGAATCAGGCTCACCGGCCTGCCGGACGCCGATCACTGGCAATGAGCGCGCAGGCACCGCAAGAGAGCGGTTGCGCGGGCCGAAGCGCGATCCAACGTCCGTGAAGGTCGCGCTCCTTGCGGGCGGAACCGGCGGCGCCAAGCTGGCGGCGGGCGCTCAGGCGATCGTGGGCGACGCGCTCTCGGTGATCGCCAACACGGCCGACGATGTCGAGATCCACGGCGTGCACGTCTCGCCGGACCCGGACCTCGTCACCTACTGGCTCGCCGGGGAGATCGACGAGGAGCGTGGCTGGGGCATCCGCGACGACACCTCAGTCGTCTCCGAGCGGCTCCAGCACCTGGGCGCGCCAGGATGGTTCGAGCTCACCGACCGCGACCTCGCCACGTGCATCTACCGCACGCGCTTCGTGGCCGAGGGTGGCACGCTCACCGCCGCGCAGGGGCAGATCGCGACCGCCCTCGGGGCAAGCGCCCGGGTGCTGCCGATGAGCGAGGCAGCGGTCCGCACGCGGGTCAGGACGCCGGCCGGATGGCGCGGCCTCCAGGAGTTCCTGATCCTCGACCGCGGGGAGGCCCCCATCGAAAGCGTTGAGGTCGATGGGCTCGCTGAGGCGGCCCCGACCCCCGAGGTACTCGACGCGATCGCCTCCGCCGAGGCGATCGTGATCGGCCCGTCCAACCCGGTGATCTCGATTGGCCCGATCCTCTCGGTACCGGGGATGCGCGAGGCGATCGCCGGGGCTACCGCGCCCGTGGTGGCCGTGAGCCCCTTCGTGGCCGGCCGCGCCATCAAGGGGCCGACCGAGGCGTTCATGACCGCGATCGGCAGGCCTGTGACGGCGGCCGGTGTCGCGTCCCTCTACGAGGGCCTCCTGGACGCGATGATCTTCGATCAGGCGGATTCGTCCCCGCCGCCGGAGAACCTCAAGACGCTCACCTGCCCGACCCTCATGGAGGGGGCCGCGGGCCGTCGCGGCCTGGCCGAGCGGGTGCTCGATCTCGCGCAGGCCCTGTGAGGGCCACGGCGATCATCCCGGTGAAGCGGTTCCGCTCCGCCAAGCAGCGGCTGGTCGAGGTCGTCGGGCCCCAGGGCAGGGCCGCGTTGGTGAAGGCGATGCTCGCCGACGTCCTCGAGCAGGTGACGGCTTCCAGCCAGATCGAGCGCGTGATCGTCGTGAGCGGCGAGGGCCGCGCCGAGAAGGTGGCCCTGCACCGCGCGCAGCGAGCCAAGACCCCGATCGAGGTGTTCCGCGACCCGAGTGACGCCGGCCACTCCGAGGCGGCGACCCTCGGGATCATCCGCGCCAAGGCACTCGGTGCCGAGGCGGTCGCGCTCCTCCCCGGGGACTGCCCCCTACTGGAGGCAGCGGAGCTCGACGAGGCCCTCGCGCGGATTTCGCCGGAGACCGTCGCGGTGGTGCCCGACCGGCACGGCACGGGCACCAACGCGCTTCTGATGTGCCCGCCCGACGCCATCGCCCCCGCGTTCGGGCCCGACAGCCGAGCCCGACACGTCGAGCGGGCGCGCCGGCGCGAGCTGGAGGCGGTCGTGGACCCCCTGCCGTCGCTTGGCCTCGACCTGGACACGGCGGAGGACCTCGAGGACCTGCGCGAGGAGCTGGCAGGCCGGCCCGAGCGGGCGCCGCGGACGGCCGAGGCGCTGGCGGGCCTCCCGACCGGACGATGAGCGGGATCGAGGTCCTCCCCATCCCCGGACTCGGGGAGGTTGCCCAGGGCGATCCCCTCGGCGGAGAGTTGGCGCGCGCGGCGTTCGCGGCCGGCCATCCGCTCGGGAGCGAGGACATCCTCGTCGTCTCCCACAAGGTCGTCTCCAAACAGGAAGGCCGGACGGTCCGCCTGGGCGACGTTGCGGCCGGTGCCCGCGCCACAGAGCTGGCGCGCTCCCTCGGCAAGGACCCGCGGATGGTCGAGCTGATCCTCGGCGAGAGCGAGAGCGTGATCCGTGCCGAGCGCGGAGTCCTGATCGTCGAGACGCTCTCGGGCTGGATCTGCGCGAACGCGGGCGTTGATCTCTCCAATGCGACGGGGGATGACACCGCGGTCCTGCTGCCGCAGGACGCGGATGCCTCCGCCCGCCGATTGCGCGAGGAGATCCAGGCGGAGGCGGGCGCCAGGCCCGCCGTAGTGGTCGCCGACAGCTTCGGGCGACCGTGGCGGGCGGGCCAGACGGACATCGCGATCGGGTGCACCGGACTCCACCCCCTCGATGATTGGACCGACCGAACGGACGCCCACGGACGCCCGCTAACCGCGACCGTCGTGGCGGTCGCCGACGAGGTCGCGTCAGCCGCCGACCTGGCGCGGGACAAGGACGCGGGCGTGCCCGCCGCGGTCGTGAGGGGGCTCGGCCGCTACGTGACCGAGGACGACGGCCCGGGGGCGGCGCCGCTGCGACGTGCGGCCGCCGAGGACCTGTTCAGGTAACGCTCAGCCGGCGAGCGGGTCCGGCTGGCCCTCGTCGGTGAACGCGGCCGGCTCGAAGGCCTTGCCCGGGACGCCCCCGAGCGCGAGGATGGTCGCGGCCTCATCTCCGGTGACGATCTTGCGCGTCTCGCCCGGCCCGACCCTGGCGTAGGTCCCCGGCTCGAGGCGATGCTCCTCTCCACCGGCCCGCAGCGTTGCGGAGCCCTCGAGCGTCACGTAGACCTCCTCCTGGCCGTCCGCGGAGTGGTCGTGCTCCGGGTAGCGCTCCTCATTGGGTGGCAGCGACATCAGCTGCATCCCGAACGAGCTCACCCCCAGGCCGGAGCGCACCCTGCGCATCGCTCCCAGGAAGTAGGTCTCGAAGTCCTCGGTCCGCTTCACGGTTACGTCGGCCACGGCTGGTCCCCCTAGTAGGTCTCGATGATCTCGTACAACGTAGTGCGCTGGGCGGGAGTTCGTCCGGCCGCTCGCGCGGCAGCGATCAGGTCCTCGGGCTCCAGGCGCGTGCCGTGATGCGAGCCCGCCATGCGGGAGATGTTCTCCTCCATCAGCGTCCCGCCGAGGTCATTCACACCCCAGCGCAGGCTCTCCGTCGCGGCCCCCAGGCCCATCTTTACCCAGCTCGCCTGAAGGTTGGTGACCGTCCGCCCGAGCGCCAGCCGGAACGCGGCCGAGTGCTTCAGGTTCTCCTCGGCGGAGATCTCCTCGATCCCGTGCGTGCGGCCCAGCAGGGTCTGGAACGGGATGAAGCTGAGCGGGACGAACTCGGTGATGCCACCGGTGCGCTCCTGAAGCTCGCGGACCACGCGCATGTGCCGGGCCAGCTCGCGCGGCTCCTCGACATGGCCGAACATCACCGTCGAGGTCGAGCGCAGGCCGCTGCGATGTGCCGACTCGATGATCTCCACCCAGCGCCCGGCCGGGAGCTTGTTCGGGGAGATCCGCTGCCGGACGCCATCGTCGAGGACCTCGGCCGCGGTCCCCGGGGTCGAGCCCAGGCCGCACCCGCGGAGATACTCGAACACGGCATCCGGCGACTTGCCGGAGCGCTCGCACATGAAGTGGACCTCCATCGGCGAGTACGCATGCAGGTGGAGCTTCGGCGCGACCTCCTTCGCCAGGCGGAGCCATCGCCCGTAGTGCTCGAGCGTGTAGTCGGGATGGATCCCGCCCTGCATGCAGATCTCGGTCGCGCCGAACTCCACGGCCTCGCGAACGCGCCTGGCGAACTCCTCCTCCGTGATCGTGTGGGCGTCCGGCGATCGCTTGCCCTGGCCGAAGCCGCAGAAGGCGCAGCCGACCACGCAGACGTTGGTGAAGTTGATGTTCCGGTTGACGACGAACGTCGCCGTCTCGCCGGCGAGGTCGGCGCGGAGCCCGTCGGCCGCGGAGCGCATCTCCTCGATCACCTCGGGGCGGGTCTCGGAGAACAGCGCCTCGAGCTCGTCCTCGGTGAGCTCGTGCCCCTCCCTCCCGCGCTCGATGGCCGCGGGCGCGAGCTCGGGGTCGACGGTGACATCTCGCCGCCGCCCCGACCCCCGCCGCGGGATGAAGCTCCAGTACTTGAGCTTTACGACGTCGAGCACCCCCTGCTCCATCCACCCAGGCTCGAGGTACTGCGGGTAGGCGCAGAGGCGCTCGGTCAGCGCAAACCCCTGCGGCGCCAGGCGCTTTCGGACCTGATGCGGGCTCGGGAACGCGTGCTCGGGCGAGATGTGATCGCCGTTGGCCGAGAGGCCACCGAGGTCCGTCGCCCCGGCCGCGACCAGCTCGTCCCACCAGTCCGCCAGGTTCGGCGGGATCTGGACCCCGGCGTCCGGCATCAGCCGCCTCGCCTCCGCCACCAGGCGTTTCATCTCGTCGAGTGTCACGTCGGAGGCCCACTCCGGCATCGGCTCCTCCTTGCCCAGCGGGGAGCCGTCGCCCGACCAGCGGTCGCGCGCGGCATCGTCGGCGATCTCGGCAACCTCGCGCCCGTAGTAGCGCGGGTGGGGGACGAAGTTCTGGAGGATCACCTCCTGGATGTGGCCATGCCGGGCGTGCGAGGCCGCGATCGCCTCCAGCGAGGCAATGCGTTCGTCCTCGGTCTCTCCGATGCCGACCAGGATCCCGCTGGTGAAGGGGATCCGAAGCTCGCCCGCCGCATCTATGGTCTGCAAGCGCCGCGCCGGATGCTTGGTCGGCGAGCCTGCGTGAACGGTCTTCATCAGGCGCTCCGAGGTCGACTCGAGCATCAGGCCCTGCGAGGCGGTCACCTCGCGCAGCCGGGCCAGGTCAGCCCGGCTGAGAACTCCCAGGTTCGTGTGCGGCAGCAGCCCGCGCTCGAGCGCTCGTTCGCAGGCCCAGATCACGTAGGAGACGAAGTCGTCGTGTCCCCAGGAGCGCAGGCGCTCGGCGACCTCGTCGTTTACCTCGGGCCGCTCACCGGTGAGGACCAGCAGCTCCTTGGTGTTGCGACGGACGGCCTGGTCGAGGTGCTCGGAGACCTCGTCGGGCGAGTAGAGGTGGGCCCGGTGCGTCGCGAAGGCGCAGTACTTGCAGTAGCACCGGCACGTTCGCGACAGCGACAGGGTGTAGTTGCGAGAGTGGGTGACGCGCCGCACGCCCGGCACGCTACCGCCGCGGGGGGGCGGGCGGAGCAGCGCCTACTTCGCCTTGGCGCCGCGCTCGTAGGAGCCGGAGTCGCAGCGGATGCCGGCCGGTCGCCTGTACCCGCGCTGATCGACGCCCTGGGCCGCCTTGCACTTGCTGACGGGGACCCGGTCGATTGCGGGGCTGCCCGCCAGAAGCTTCACGGTCTCGGTAGGCCCGCCGTTGTCGGCCGGAACCGGGGCCAGCAGCGGGTCGGCGAGCCTGTCGCCGGGGCGGTCGAGGTCGCACCCAAACGGGTCGGGCGCGACGTTGTGTCCCCTGCTCTTGTACGTGCCGTTCAGGACCCTGCAGACCGAGCCCGTGCCCGTCGGCTTCACGACCGAGTTCGCCGAGGTTGAGGTTCCCGTCCCCCAGCGTGAACGTCGATCCGCTGGTCCCCCCGTTGTTCAGGAATGTGGAGTTGACGAAGTCCATCGAGCCCGAGGCCCCGTAATAGGCGCCCCCGCTGGCGGCGGCCCCGGTGCCGAAGGCGCGGTTCATGAAGAACGTGGAATTGACGACGCGGACGGCGTCGGTTCCGCTGTTGTTCCAGATCGCTCCGCCACGCCGAATCGACGCCGCGTTCGGGCCGGAGGAGAAGGCGTCGTTGCTGTTGAAGAACGAGCGGCGGACCACGACGGGGCCATTTCCCACGGCGATGGCCCCGCCGGCCGCCGTCGAGTCGTTGGTGATCGCGCTGTTGTCGTAGAAGGTGGTATCCGCGACGCTGGCGGAAGCTATCCCGGAGGTGTAGATCGCGCCGCCAATCGCGTGGACACCCGGAGAGCCGGTGCTGTTCACCGACGCCTGGTTGTCCTCGAACCGGCTGCGCTTGACCTTCAGCTTCCCGCTGTTCAGCTGAACGCCACCGCCAAACTGCGCCTCCCCGTTTACGACCCGGACCCTGTCGAGCGTTAGGCTGCCGCCGATTCCAGGCTCCGAGCGGACTACACCGCCGTAGAGCCCGGGGTCGCCGCCGTCGAGGGTCAGGCTCCTGACGGTCACGGACGTCGGCCCGGTGTCGCTGGAGCCCGCCGGGGTGAGTTGGAGCGCGCGATCCGTATCCGGGCCGTCGATTTCGGACGTCGCGATCCCCCGGCCGACGATCGCCAGGGGACCGCCGCCGGCGATGTCCAGATCGCCGGTCACGTTGTCGTCGTCGCCGATTGCCAGCGGGTAGTTACCCGCGGCAAGGGGGATCGTGTCGAGCTTGCCCGAACGTCCCTTGCGGCACTCGTCGACGACAGCGTTCTGCGCTGCGGCTTCGACCGCCTCGCGAAGCGTGCAATTGCCGTTTACCGCCAAATCGTCCGTCGTGACCGACGGCCTGATGGTGGTGGCCTAGGCGGCCGTGGCGAAAACGGCGCCGACGGCCAGCGCCAGCGCCGTTCCCGCTCGAATCCCCATGCTGGGGAGGCTAGCCCTCCTTGGCGCGGGTTTCAACGTCCTTGACGACCTGCGCAGCAGCGCGCGCATCCGTAGTCGGCGGCTCGGCGCCGAGGGCGTACTGCGGCCCTGCGATCACGAACCTGTAGACCGCAGCAGCGAGCAGACAGCCGAGGAGCGGGCCCAGGAGGTACGGCCAGGTGCCGCCGAAATCGTCGCCGATCAGGGCGGGGCCGAACCAGCGCGCCGGGTTGAACGAGCCGCCGGTGAGCGGGCCGAGGAGCATCACGGCCATACCCAGCGTGGTGCCGATCGCGAGCGGCGCCCACTCCTGGCGGGCGCGCGGGTTGAAGGCGACGGCGCAGATGACCAGGACGAGGAGGAACGTGCCGATCCCCTCGATCAGCATGCCGGAGAAGTTACCGCCGAGCAGCGGGCTGACGTTGGCCGCGCCGTAGTGGGAGAGCCGGCCCTCGTCGAGCAGGAAGCCCTTGACGGCGAGCGCCCCGAGCACGCCGCCGGAGAGCTGGGCGAGGATGTAGACGACCGCGTCGAGCGGATCGATCCTGCGCAGGCTCGCGGCGGCGATCGTCACGGCCGGGTTGAAGTGGCCCCCGCTGGCCGCGCCAAAGGTGAGGATCAGCCCGAACAGCACGAACGCGTGGACCAGTCCGATCACGGCGAAGTCGGAGCCCTGTGCGGCGTCGGGGCTGGTGGCGACGAAGAGCGTCACGACCACCCCTACGGCGAACACGAGGAAGAACGTGCCGAGAAGCTCGGCGATGTAGGCCGCTAGGCCGCGATCCTGCACAGGTAACCCTCCTAAAGGTTCAAGTTGGTACGGCGCGGCAGTCTAGCCACCGCCACGGCCCGGGGCGCCCTACCCCCCGCCGCGCTCCTTCTCGTGGAGCGCTTTTGCGTCCGCGATCACCTCCAGCGCCCGCGCGCGGGGATGCCAGCCCTTGATGTTCACCGGCTTGTCGTCGAGCTGCTTGTAGACGGAGAAGAAGTGCGCCACCTCGAGCTGGAACTGCTCGGTCAGGTCGTCCAGGTCCTCGAGCTTGTTCCACCCGGGATCGTGCAGCGGGACGCAGATGATCTTGTCGTCCTGGCCCTTCTCGTCCTCCATGTCGAATAGCGCGATCGGCTTCACGGGGATCACGCAACCGGGGAAGGTGGGCTCGGAGACGCAGACCAGCACGTCGAGCGGGTCGCCGTCGCGCCCGCGGTGGTCGATCAGGTAGCCGTAGTCGGTCGGATACACGGTCGAGGAGGAGAGGAAGCGGTCGAGGATGACCTTGTCGATCCCCTCGTCGTACTCGTACTTGTTCCGGCTCCCCTTGGGGATCTCGATGAGTGCGAGCAGCTCGCTGCGGAGCCCGTGGTCTGCCATGGCGACCCAAGGCTATCCTGCCGGCGCATATGTCATGGGTGGTCGCGTCGCTGGCGGCCGTCGGCCTCGTACTCGGCCTCGCGGCCTGCGGTGGCGACGGCGCTGAACCGGGCGCCTCGAAGGAGGCGACCCTCGTGCTCGATTTCGTCCCCACCGCAGTACATGCCGGCATATACGCGGCGGAGGCCGAGGGCTACTACGCCGAGGAGGGGATCGACCTGGAGATCCGCGAGCCCTCGTCGTCGTCGGACGCGCCGAAGCTGCTCGAAGCGGGCCGGACGGAGTTCGCGATCATGGACATCAACGACCTCGGGCTCGCCCGTGAGCGCGGCCTCGACGTCGTCGGGCTCGCCCCGATCGTCCAGGTACCGCTCGCCGCGGTGATCGCCGGCGATCGCGAAGCGGTCCGCCGGCCGCGGGACCTCGAGGGCGGAACCGTCGGGGTAACAGGCCTCCCCTCCGACGACGCCGTCCTCGACTCCGTGCTCGAGGCTGATGGCGCGGATCCCGCCTCCGTGGAGCGTGTGACGATCGGGTTCGAATCGGTCACAGCCCTGTCCGCTGGCCGTGTGGACGCGGCGACCGCGTTTTGGAACGCGGAGGGCGTGACGCTGCAGGACGAGGGCGTTCCGACGCGGGAGTTCCGCGTGGACGACTGGGGTGCCCCGCGCTACCCCGAACTGATGCTGGTGAGCACTGCCGAGCTACGCCGGAACCAGCGCGAGCTGGCCGACGGCGTGGAGGTGGCGACGGCGCGCGGCTACGAGGAGGTCGTCGCCGACCCGGACGCCGGCTTGGAGGCCCTGCTCCAAGGAGCCGCCGGCCTCGACCGCGCGTCGCAGCAGACACAGCTCGACGCGCTCGTAAAGGCCGATGCCTTCACGGCCCCAGAACATGCGACCGCCGCCACGGCTGCGTGGATCAAGTGGGCGCTCGAGCACAGCCTCGTGGGCCCCATGGCGACCCGCGGCATGGTCGGCTGAGCCTCGGTGAAACCTCAGGTAGCCCTGGGACTACCCACGGCTTCACCGAAGCCCTAGAGCGACCGGCGGTCGCGGAACTCGCGGCGGACCGACTCCGGGCGGCCCCACATCTGCACGACCTCGGCGCGGCCCTCGCGGAAGTCGCGGAGGATCAGCTCGCCCCGGATGCCCTCCTCGTCAAGCATCCGCAGGGTGCCGAGGACGGTCTCTGCGGCGGCAGCGTGGCCGAAGCTGTGCGCGACGTTGATGCGCCAGTGCCAGTCGGCCTTCGAGTAGGGCTGGGCGTTGACCTGCGAGAGCAGGACGGCCGCATCCACGTACTGCCCCTCGTCGCGCAGCCGCAGATCGCAGGCCACGTCGGTCCAGTCTGCCGGGAGCGAGTCGAGCACCTGCTGGAAGTCGCCGGCGAGGGCCATGGCCGAAGCCTACCCGTGCCTAGCTGACCTCGACCAGCATCCGCTGGGCCAGCTCGCCACCTATGGCGTGCTCGACCCCGGCGATCCCGACCGTGAGCGGCCCGCCGAACGGCTGCCGCTCGAGCACCTCGAGCGTCGCCCCCGGGAGGATCCCGCGCTCGGAGAGGTAGCGCAGCATCTCGGGATCCGAGTCGGAGACGCGGGCGAAGGTTCCGCGCGCTCCGGGCTCCAGCCGCGCCAGCGGCCTGCCGCCGGACACCTCGAGGTCGAGCTCGCGACTGGGGATGGGGTCGCCGTGGGGGTCGAACGCGGGGTTGTCCAGCGCCGCGGCCATCCGCTCCTCGAGCTCCTCCGAGATGTAGTGCTCGAGCACCTCGGCCTCATCGTGGACGCGATCCCACGGCATGCCCAGGGCGTCGGCCAGGTAGGCCTCCAGCAGCCTGTGATGGCGGATCACCTCCAGCGCAACACGCTCGCCGCTCCGCGTCAGACGAACGCCCCGATAGGGCTCGTGCTCGACCAGGCCCATCTCCCCCATGCGCTTCAGCATCGCTGTCACCGAGCCGGGCGAGACCCCCAGCCGCTCGGCGAGCGCCGAGTTGGTGACCGCGGCCTCGTCGCGCTCGGCCAGGGCGTGAACTGCCTTCGCGTAGTCCTCCACGGCCTCGGTGTTGGCGGCGGCCGGGTCGCGGCGAAAGCCCGAGTGTGCGGCGGGGGCCACCGCAGCTACCCGGCGATCAGCAGGCCGGTGAGGTACAGGACCGCGATGCCCGCGAGCATGCCGCCGACCGCAGCCGGGTGAAAGAGGCGGCCATCCCCGTCGCGCATGACCGGGGAGAGCTGGACGATGACCTGGGCGATCGCGCCGACACCCACGCCGAAGAGCAGCGCGGCGGCGCTCGGGTTGAAGGCCGCGGCGCCGATCCAGGCGCCCAGGATCGCCGGCGCGCCGGCGATCAGGCCGAGCGTGATCAGCCTCCCGAGCGCTGGGCGGTCGTTCGCCAGCGGCGCGACGATCGCGAGCCCCTCCGTCGTGTTGTGGATGGCGAAGCCCACCACGAGGAAGGTGCCGAGCGCGAGCGCGCCGGCCGCGTAGGCCGAGCCGATCGCGAGCCCCTCCCCCAGGTTGTGCAGGCCGATCCCGATCGCGACGAGGAGGGCAAGGTATGGAGCCGCGGAACCGACCGTACCTGCATCCTGGGCGCGCCGGCGGCGGCGGGACAGGTAGGCGTCCACCCCCGAGAGCGCCAGATATGCGACCAGCGCTCCCAGGTAGACCAGGGCGGTGCCGCCGAAGGCGCCCGGGGCCTCGCCCGCGATCTCCAGGCCCTCAAGGCCGGCATCGACGGCGAGGAACGCAAGCAGGCCGATGGTGAACGCGATCAGCACCCGCATCCAATCGGGCGAGATCCTGCGGACGAACGGCAGCCAGAGCATGCCGAGGCTCACCGGGATCACGCCAACATAGATGCCGAGCAGGGCCATTAGGCCGTAGAAGGAGAGGTCAGCCTCGGGGCTCTCGACCGCGACCGGGATCTCGTGCTCGAGCGTCCCGCCGGTGGAGGTGAGGATGCCGACCGCGTAGCCCTCCCCCTCCACCCATGGATAGGGGATCGTCACCGTGGTCGAGCCCAGGCGGCCGACCTCGGACGAGGCGGCATCGAACGGCACGAAGCCGTCGTTGACCGTCACCTGGGATATGCCCACCGCATCGGGGCCGTCGTTTCGGATCGTCAACTCGATCTCGCCGGGGTGCAGCTCCGTGCGCTCGACGGCGAGCTCCTCGATGGGCGGACCGGGCCGATCCCCCAGGCCCGGGCCACCGAGGAGCGCGAACACCGCGATGGCGCCCGCGATGAGCGCGAGCGGGATCGCGCCCAGCAGCCACACCGGCATTCCAGACTCGGGGCGTTCCGTCGCTCCGGCGGCCTCCACCTACTCCTCCACCTGGAAGAAGCCCAGCCATCCGAGCTCCGCGAACTCGGTCTTGTGGGCGTGGAACATGAAGTCGCCGGCGTAGGGGAACCGGAGCTCGAGAATCCCGCGCTGGCCCTGGCCCTGGATCACCGTGTCGGTGAAGTCCGTCGGTTGCAGGCGCGTCCCGGTCGGGTAGTAGTCGAAGAAGTTCGCGTGGACGTGGAACGAGTTGATCTGGTCGAACTCGAGCAGGTTGGCTAGATAGATCCGCACCAGCTCGCCGCGCTTGACCTTGATCGGCTCGTTCACATAGTGAAACGGGATCGTGTTGACGGCGTAGATCTCGTTCGCGTTGTCGAAGTTGGTGTCGAAGCCGTTCATCACCATGACCAGCTCATCGGCCTCGGGCCGTGGCTCCTTCGGATCGATGACCATCGCGCCGTAGAGCCCCTTCGCGATGTGGGCGGCCAGCGGCATGACGTGGCAGTGGTAGAGGTGGAGCCCGAACGGCTCGGCGTCGAACTCATAGACGAACTGCTCGCCGGTATCGATCGTGCCGGCGCCCCGGCCCTCGCCAATCCCCGGCATGCCGTCCATGAAGTCGGGATGAAAGCCGTGAAAGTGGATCGTGTGCGGGTGCTGGGATCCGTTGATGAACCTGATCCGCATCCGGTCGCCCTCCGTAGCGCGGAAGGTCGGCCCGGGAATGCGCCCGTTGTACGTCCACGCCGGATAGGTGATGCCCGGCGCCAACTCGACCTCCTTGTCCTCGGCGAGGACCGTCCACTCGCGCAGGGTGCGGCCGTCCGGGAGCGGGCTCGTCTGCCCGTAGTCGAAGTCGCGGACGATCTCCGAGGGGTCGAAGCCGTTGGCGGCGTGGTCCACCGCCTCGCCGCCGAACCCGTCGTGGAGGGCCGTTCCGGAGCCGCCGGCGTGGCCGGCGTGGGGCGTCGCTGCACTCGCGTGCTGATCGCCGCCCAGGGCCGCGTGAAGCCCCCGATGCGGCACCACCTCATGCAGGGCGGCAATGGCAGGCGCCGCCACGGCGCCCGCGCCGATGAGACCGCGTCTGGTGAGCTTTCTGTCCGCCACAAGGGAGATTTTGACACATCAAAAAGCGGCCGGGCCCATCCACCTACAATCGTGCCGGTGGAGGCGACCCAGGCGATCGAGTTGGACGGCCAGTACAGGGCCCTTCGCGAGGAGGCGGGCTACCTCCGGCGCGATGGACGGGCGGTCATCGCGGTCACCGGCCCGGATGCAGCCGATTACCTCCAGGGGCAGCTAACCAACGACGTCGAGGCGCTGGAGCCGGGCGCGGGGTGCTACGCAGCGCTGCTCGATCGCAAGGGGCGTATGCAGGGCGACATGCGTGTCCTGCGCACCCTCGACTGCTTGCTGCTTGATCTCGAGTCCGAGGCGCTCGCTGCCGTGCTTCGGCACCTTTCGACGTACATGATCGGACGCGAGGTCGAGGTCGCCGACCTCACGGCAGGCCACGCGGTCCACTCGGTGATCGGGCCCGGTGCGGCACGCCTGACCGGGGCGCCCCCGATCGGCCCGGAGGGAGCACACCGGGAGCTGCGCGTGGCGGGGCTCGCCTGCCGAGCCATCGCGACCGATCTCGGCCTCGACCTGTTGGGCGATGCGAGGTTCGCCGCCGAACTGGAGGCGGCTCTGGCCGCCGCTGGGATCGCCCCCGTCAGCGCCGAGGCCGCCGAGATCGTGCGCGTCGAGGCCGGCCGGCCTCGCTTCGGCCGGGAGATGACGACCGAGACGATCCCCCAGGAGGCGGGCATCAACGAGCGGGCGATCTCGTTCACCAAGGGCTGCTACATCGGCCAGGAGACCGTCGCCCGGCTCCACTACAAGGGAAAGCCCAACCGCCACCTGCGCGGGCTCCGGTCCGCGAGCGTCCTGACGCCCGGCGACGAGGTCCGCGCCGGCGACAAGGTGGTCGGTCGCGTGGGCACCGCGGTCCTCTCCCCCGCGCTCGGGCCGTTGGCCCTCGCCATCGTCCGGCGCGAGGCCGAGCCCGGTGGCACGGTCACCGTCGGAGCGGGAGAGGCCGCCGAGGTGGTCGAGCTTCCCTTCGCCGACGCCGACGGCTGAGCCGCGACACCGCTCGCCGGAAGTTGCCGCATGGCGCCGTGTTCTCGTTTAGGGTTGCGCCGGAATGCGCGCATGGGAGGATCTTCGCTGCGTTGGGAACCGCATGGTCGCGGTCCTCTGCGGCATGGCCGCCGTCGTCATCGTCGCGGGATGCGGTGGGAATGACGACTTCGCCAACGACCCCCGTCCGCCCGCGCCGATCCTCGTCACCGCCAAGGTCGACGACAGAAGGGTGATCGTCTCGCCGGCCGACTTCGGCGCCGGCCTGGTGACCTTCGTGATCTCGAACCAGTCAGACGACCCGGTGAGCCTGACGCTGGTCGGGCCGGCGCCCGAGGGCAACCAGGTGTCCGGCGAGATCCCGCCCGCCGGCGTTGACGAGTTCAAGGCTGACATGGTCGAGGGCGACTACGAGGTGAACGGCGGCGAACGGTCGGACGCCAAGCCCGCTCAGATCACCGTCGGCCCGGAGCGCGAGAGCTCCAAGGACGACCTGCTGCTGCCGTAGCCGCTACTCCGCGGCGTCGCTGGCGGCGGCGGCGACAAGGGACTCGATGCGTGCCAGACAGCGCTCGAGGTCGGTGACCATGTCGTCGAACTCCTCGCGGGCCGCCTCGGCCCCGTTCGTGACCGCCGTCAACGACTTGCGCACCCGGTTGGCCCGCTTGAGCCGGGCCGCCGCCTCCTCAGCCGCGTCACGGACGCCGGCCGCGTCCACCTCGAGGACCCCCTCGCCGGTGGCAAGGAGTCGCGCCCGCACGTAGCGATAGACCAGCCGGAGCGCCAAGGCGTCCGGCTCGTCGCGGTCGAGCACGACGATCATCTTGTTGCCCTGATACTCCGTGAGCTCCTCGAGCCCGGAGGGGACCTTGTCGTCGCCCGCGACTACGAGGACCGCGTAGGCCGCGTCGCGCTCCGCCATGCAGCCGTTGAGCTCCGTCCAAGCGTCGTTCTTGGAGAGCTTCTTGTTCTTGGACTCGAAGACGACCGTCGCGACCGCCGACGTCAGCGCAGCGCCGATCTCAACGACCGTGTCACCCATCTTCCCGCCGGCCTCCGAGGATTCATCGCCCGTGTGGTGAGCCGCGTCGCCGTGGCCGACGGCGATCTCCTCGATCGCGCCGTGGACGAGATCCTCGAACGTCCGGCCCTTGCGGGTTCCAGCCTCCTCCGCCTCGGCGACACGCTCGTCCGCGGCGTGCTGTTCGTTGGCACGCGCGAGCTCCTCCTTCAGCTTCCCGATCAACTCGTTCGTCCGCGCGGTCTCCTGGCGGTGGCGCTCCTCGGCCTCCAGCATCGCCTTGCCGATCCGCACCTGCATGCCCACCAGCGGGTTCGACGGATCCTCGGCGGTGAGGGCGGTCATCAGCGCCTCGCGCTGCTCCCGCGACTCCGTGGTGACGATCTGCTTGATCTGCGCCTGGACCGAGTCGTTGCGCTCGGCGCCGAATACGGCGGCGATTCGCTCGGCGAGCTCGGTCGCACCAAGTTCGAGTGTCCCCCCGAGCTTGCGATCGAGCTCGCCCAGGCCCGACTCGAGCTCACGCCGGACGTAGTCGACGTTCGCGGCGGTCTCCTCGCTGTCGAGCACGCGGGCGCCGATCTCGATCGCCTTGGCGACGGTATCCGGCGCCGGCCTGCCCGCCTCGGCGCGATCCCGCACCACGCGGGCGGCACGTCCGTCGGAGACGGTCAGACGCTCGACGACCAGCCTGTCCCCGATCGCGCGCACCACGCCCTCGGCGCCGCCGTCATCGAGGGGTAGCTGTGGATTCTCGCTGGCTTCCATTCGGACTCACGAAGGTAGTCGCGGACCCGGACGGGAACCTGACGTGGCTCGACCAGACGCCGCCGCCGCTACGATCCCGCCGCGCTTTCCACCTACCCAGGAGTTGATCGATAAGTGGCCGTTGACGTATCCGATGTCTCGCAGCTCGACGTGGAGCCCGGCACGCTGCCGGAGACCATGGCAGCCTGGGTGATCCGCCAGGATCGCGAGGGCGAGCCCAAGGACGCCTTCCAGGTAGAGGAGATCGAGGTCCCCGAGCCCGGCGCCTTCGAGGTCATCGTCCGAGTGATGGCCGCCGGGGTCAACTTCAACAACGTGTGGGCCGCGCTGGGCAAGCCCGTGTCGGTCTTCGGCTACGGCGACCACCCGGAGTACGAGCACCACATCGGCGGCTCCGATGCCTCGGGGGTCGTCTGGAAGGTCGGCGAGGGCGTAACGCGCTGGAAGCCCGGCGACGAGGTCGTCGTTCACTGCAACCAGGCGTCGTACGAGGATGTCGAGGTTCACGGCCTCGACCCGATGGCCGCGCCTAGCCAGGAGATCTGGGGCTACGAGACGACCTGGGGCTCGTTCGCCCAGTTCACGAAGGTGCAGGCGCAGCAGCTGCTGCCGAAGCCGCGCAACCTCTCCTGGGTGGAGTCCTCCGCCTACGGGCTCACCTACTTCACCGCCTACCGCATGCTCTTCAACCGTTGCGAGATCCAGGCGGGGCACAACGTGCTGATCTGGGGAGCCGCCGGCGGACTCGGCGTCTTCGCCTGCCAGCTCGCCAAGGCGGCCGGCGCGAACGCGGTCGGCGTGGTCTCCTCCGACGAGAAGGGCGAGCTGGTCAAGCAGCTCGGTGCCGTCGATTACATCAACCGCGGCGAGTTCGGCGAGATGATGCGGACCGACGCCAACCATCCGGCCGCCGACCCCGCGGCCGACAAGGCGCGCTTCAAGGCCTCCCGCGCGTTCGCTAAGCGGGTGAAAGAGATCCTCGGCGACGCGCCCGACATAGTGTTCGAACACGTCGGTCGGGCCACGTTTCCGACCTCGGTGTTCACGGTCAAGCCGTTCGGCAAGGTCGTGATCTGCGGCGCCACGTCCGGCTACAACCTCGACTTCGATGTCAGGTACCTGTGGATGAAGCAGAAGGAGATCCTCGGCTCGCACTTCGCGAACGCGTACGAGTGCACCCGCGCCAACCAGTTGATGGCCGAGGGCAAGGTGCGGCCGGTGCTTTCAGAGGTGATGGGCTTCGAGGGCGTCCCCGAGGCACACCAGATGCTCCACGAGAACCGCCACTCGGGAAAGATCGCGATCCGGGTCGGCGCCACCGACGACGCCGAGGGCAAGCACGAGGACGGCGAGGGCGCCATCTGGGCCGAGGTCGGGGCGTAGGCACACCGGGCTCTGAGCCGGTCTCGGCGTCCCAAGTCGATCCATGAACAACTCCGCCGGCCCGGTGCCTCACCATGTGTGGGCCGTGCCCGCCGCCGTCGGTCTCGCGGCCTGTCTGGCCGCGGTCTGGCATCAGGTCCTCTGGCAGGACGAGCTCGCGACGTTCACCGCGTCGACGCGGTCGCTGTCCGACCTGATCGATCTGGCGCGTGAGCGGGATGTGGTCCTCGCCCCTTACTACGGTCTCATGCACGTCTGGACCGAGGTGTTCGGCGCCTCGCCCACCTCCCTGCGGCTGCCCTCGGCGCTGCTCACGGCGGCTGCCGCCGGCATGACCGCACTGATCGGGTTCCGCCTGTTCGGTCGGTGGGCGGGCATGCTCGGCGGACTCGTGCTGGCGCTTCTCCCGATCGCGTCGGAGTTCGGACAGGAGGCGAGGCCGTACGCGCTGGCGCTGTTCCTCGCCGCCCTCTCGACCCTGCTGCTGCTCAGGGCCCTCGAGTCACCGCGGCCGCTGCGGTGGGGGGCATATGGCGCCTGCATCGCCGCGCTCGGCCTCGCCCAGTTCACCGCCCTGGCGCTGGTGGGAGCGCACGCGGTGGTCGTCGCCCTGCGCCAGCGCGAGATCCGCGACCCGCGCCTTGCGGGCTGGTTGATCGCCTGCGCCGGCGCGGCCCTCGTGCTCGCCCCGCTGGCGTACGTCGCATTCGGGCAGACGGAACAGGTCGCGAGCGTCGCCGAGACGAGCCTGGACTCGATCGCGGCGCTGCCCGGGCCGCTGTTCGGCGCGACGGCTGTGGCGATCGCCATCGTCGGCCTCGCCGCGCTGGCCCCTCTGGGCGAGCGCGGCTCCGGGGTCCACATCGCCCTCGCCCTCGCGCTCGTGCCTGTCGTCGTGATCGTCGTGATCTCGCTCGGGGTTCCCGTGTTCCGGCCGCGGTACCTCCTGTTCACCGTCGTCGGCTGGGCGCTCCTGGCCGGGGCGGCCCTCGGCCGGTTCCCGAAGCCCGCCGCCGCCGCGGTGCTGCTCGCCTTGGTGGCCGTGGGGCTCCCGGCACAACTTCAGGTGCGATCCGGGACCCAGGGTGCGAACCAGCCCGACTACGGGGCGATCGCGCGCATCCTCGAGGCGCGCGGGCGCCCGGGCGACGCGATCGTGATGCCGTCCGAGCGCGGGGTCCGCTTCCGCATCGGCCTCGACGCCTACGTCGAGCCGGAGGCGATCCCCGAGGATGTGCTGGCCACGCGCAGCCCGGCCGACGGCGCGGCCCTCGACGCCTGGGAGTGCCGGCCGGCCACCTGCATCGGCCGGCCCGCACGGCTCTGGGTGGGCTGCGACCGCGCCTGCCGTGGCCCCCTCTCCGGGCTCCGGGCGGAGACCGCCGCCGAGATCAAGAGGCTCGGTTACGTCGAGATGCGCGCCTGGCGCGTCGATGGAGGCGCAATCTCGCTGTACCTGCGGCCCTATCCCGCCGCCTCCCGCCGTTTGCGCCAGTAGCGCTCGAGGCCCAGCCAGAGCTGTTCCGGCGGCATCGCCTGGCGCAGGCGCGCGGCGACCTCCGGCTCTTCGGAGTCGAGGATCCCCGCCAGCCAGCGCGCGAACCCGTCGCGGTCGGCGCCGGAGCTGACCTCCGCGGCCTGGCGCAGGTAGCCCTCGACCGCGTCCAGCTGCGCCGGCGCGCCCTCGTTCACGCCGAAGTGGGTCATGCACAGACGGCGAGGCTCGAGCTTGCGCAGCATCGCGATCGAATCGAGCCATGCCTCGACGTCGATCTCGGGCGGAGGGGTGGGTGCCATCACCAGGCTCGCCGGCGGGATGCGCACCCCCGCCACGTCTCCCGTGAAGGCGTCGCCGCTCTGCGGGTCGAGGAAGACGACATGACTGCCCGCGTGCCCGGGCGCATGGTGGACCGTGAGCCCCTCGGCCACATCCCCGTCCTCCAGCGCGGTGACACAATCCTCCGGGACCGGCGCGATCTCGCCCCAGAGCCGATCCATCTCGTCGCCGTAGAGGCGACCGGCGCTACTGATCAGCCGTGAGGGATCGATCAGGTGGCGCGCGCCTGCCTCATGGACGTAGACGCGAAGCTTCGGGAACCGCCGCGCGAGCACGCCCGACGAGCCGGCGTGGTCGAGGTGGATATGCGTCAGGAGCACCGCCCGCGGCTCGGCCTCGACGCCGGCCAGGAGCGTCTCGACGCACGAGCTGGGCCCCGGGTCAACGATCACGCCCGGCGCGGCCTCCCAGGCCCCGATCACGCGGTCGCGCCCCAGGTGCATGCAGTCCACGAGGCGTGCCACCTCACCGCACTCTACGCACGCGCGGTCCGCGTGGGGTCAGGCTTAAGCCTGACCCCGAAGAGCAGATAGCATCACGCCCGATGCACGTCAACTACATCGAGTGGCGCGTCCACCCCTTCCGGCGCGACCGCTGGCTTGAGGCCTGGGCGCCCGCCGTCGAGCGGGCCGCGGCCTTCGGAGCGAGCGCGTGTTACCTCACCCGGAACATCGACGACCCGCTCCACTTCCGCCAGGTGAGCATCTGGGTGGACACCTCGGACTTCGACCGCTACTGGGCCTCGGACGAGATCGCGGGGCTACGCGAGAACGCGATGCCCTACTACAACAAGCCGATCATCTGGGCCTGGCACGCCCAGGTCGAGCAGGCAGTCCAGGGCGCCGCGGAGGCGCCCGCGGCCGAGGTCGCGGACTGAGCCTGCCCACGGCGGGACCGAGCGTCCCGCGCGCGTGCCGGGCAGTCGCCGCGGCGGCGCTGCTCCTCCTCGCAGGCTGCGGCGGCGGGGAGAGGACTTCGGCTGAGCGACCGGTGCAGCCCGCCGCATCCGCGCGTGCGCCCAACCTGATCGTCGTCATGACCGACGATCAGACCGTTCGGAGCTTTACGCCGCAGGTGATGCCCTTCACCTGGAGGCTGTTCCACGACGGGCGCAGCGGGAACTTCGAGAACGCGCTGGCGGTGCCGCCGCTCTGCTGCCCGGCGCGCGCCGGCATCTTGACCGGGCAGTACCCGCACAACCACGGCGTCGTCGCGAACGTTCCCGGCTACCCGTTGCTGCGCGAGAAGCGGAACGTCCTGCCGGAATGGCTGAGGCGGGCCGGCTACCGGACCGCGATGGTCGGCAAGTACCTGAACTACTACGGCTTCGACCGCGACCTCCATCCCCTGCCGACCGACGCCGAGCCCGCACCGGGGTGGGATTCGTGGTTCGCTGCCTACGGCGAGCCCGGGTACTACGACCACGCGGTCAGCGACGACGGCGAGGTGATCGATTACGGGCGCGATCGCGAGGATTACTCGACCGACGTCTTCACCGAGCGGGCGATCGAGGAGGTCTCCCGCGCGGGTCGGGGCGAGCCCCTCTTCATGTGGCTCTCCTACGACGCCCCGCACCTCGACGCGTCCACCGTGCCCCCATGCGAGGGCAAGCTCGCCACGCCGCCGACGGGCGAGGCGTTCCGGCGGTTCGCCGGCTCCGTTCTGCCGAAGGACCCCTCCTTCGACGAGGCCGACCGCTCGGACAAGCTGCGTGGCGTCGCCGACCGCGACGCGCTGACGAAGGGCAGGGTCCGGCAGATCAAGCTTCGCTGGCGCTGTGGCCTGGCGTCGCTCCGCGCCGTCGACGACGGAGTGAGGGAACTCGTTGCGGCCCTGAGGAAGGCCGGGGAGCTGGAGCGAACCGTGCTGGCGTTCGCGTCGGACAACGGCTTCTTCTACGGCGAGCACGCGATCCGCGACGACAAGCGCCTGCCCTACCGCGCGGCCGCGCGGGTCCCGATGGCCATCCGCGTGGGCCGTCAGGTCGCGCCCACCCCGCCCCCCGAGGAGATCGGCGCCCTCGCCGGCACCTTCGACCTCGCCCCCACGCTGCTCGACTATGCCGGCGCCGAGCCATGCCTGGGATCGGGCGGGTGCCGGACGATCGACGCCCGCTCGCTGCGGCCGCTGCTCGAGGGCGGCCCGGAAGCGTTGCCCGCCGATCGCGCGATCCTGCTGGAGCTGCGGGAGGCCTACGACTACGAGGCGCTGCGGACGCGGCGCTACCTGTACATGCGACTGAACGCCGACCGGGCGGGTCCGATCCCGAATGGACCGGGGATCGAGCTCTACGACCTCGAGGAGGACCCCTTCGAGCTCGACAACCTCGCCGCGCTCGACCCGGCGGGCACGGCAGGCCTGCGCGCCGAGCTCGACGAGCGCCTCGATCGCCTCATGGAGTGCGCCGGCGAGGACTGCGAGTAGGCGCTAGGCGACGGCGCGGAGCGTGCCCGCCTGGAAGCGCTCGGCGACCTCGCCCAGCACGTCGAGCATCGCGTCGGTCGCCGGCGGGCGCGAGCCCGCGGCAAGCGTCGTCGCCCACACACGGCGCCCCGGAGGCTTCGGGGCGACCGGGCGCAGCTCCAGATCCGAGTGGCGGCCGGCAAGCGCGAGCTCGGGCAGCAGGGTCACGCCCATCCCCGCCGCGACCAGCCCCTGCAGCGTCTGGTAGTCGTCGCTCTCGAACGAGATCTTCGGGTCGAACCCGGCGCTCATGCAGAGCTCGATCAGGTGGGTCCGGCAGGAGCCACACGAGACTCCGGTGAGCCACTCCTCGTCGGCCAGCTCCTCGAGCCTGACGGACTTCCGACCGGTAAGCCGATGGCCGGGCGGCAGCGCGAGCTGCATCTCCTCCTCCAACAGGAGCCGGCGCTCCGTGTCACGGTCGAGGGCGTCCGGCTTGAACTCGTAGTCGTAGGTAAGCGCGAGGTCGTAGTCACCGGACTTGAGCGCCGGCACCGAATCCTCCGGCTCGGCCTCCGCGAGCTGTAGCTCGACGCTCGGAAACCTGTCGCGGAACGTGCCGACGGCGCGAGTCACGAGCGTCGCGCTCGCCGTCGGGAAGCTCACAAGGCGGAGGCGGCCCCCCTCCAGGCCGGCAATCGCCGCCAGCTCGCGCTCGGCCTCCTCGAGCCGGCAGATCACCGCGTCGGCGTGCGAGACGAGGGCGTGCCCAGCGTTGGTGAGCGTCGGACCCGAGGTGCTGCGGTTGAGCAGCGGCATGCCGACCTCGCGCTCCAGCGTCGCCACCTGCTGGCTCACGGCCGACTGTGAGAGGTACAGCTCCTCGGCCGCAGCCGAGAACGAGCCGCGCGCGGCGACCTCTCGGAGGATGCGCAACCGCTTCACATCGAGCATAAGTGCAGCTTATCAGGTCCGACAGAGATCCATGTTGCACTTATCAGCGAGCCGCGGGAGGATAAACCCCAGGCTCGATCTCACAGAAGGGGATCCAGAACCGTCTTACGGCTGGAGGTAAGAAATGAACAACACCGGCACGAAAATCACGATCCGTCAGCTCACCACCACGGACTCGGAGGCTGTCAATCGCCTGGCGGAGCTCGAGTCCGCGGCAGCACCGCCGGCCCCGCTTCTGGGCGCCGAGGTGGAGGGCACGCTGCTGGCGGCGATCTCGATCGCCTCGGGCGCCACTGTCGCTGACCCTTTCAGCCGCACCGCCGAACTCGTGAGCCTGCTCGAGTTGCGCGCGGCGCAACTCCGCAAGCGCCAGGTCCGCGCACGCGGGCGGAGACTACGCCGTCGTAGCGCCACCGCGCCCGCGCCGGCGGGTCAGCTCCTGGGCCTTCACCCAAGAGTGTCCTGAGCACAGGTCAGTGCTGCTCGAGCGGGGCCATCGTTAGCCCGGCCCCGTCGAGCTGCTCCCAGTAGAGCTCCGCAGGCTCCCTCGGCCCGGTCCAGACGATCGCCTGGCCGCTCGCGTGGATCTGGTCGGCGAGCCGGTAGCCGGCTTCGACGCCCACCCCGGGGATGACGTTGGCGAGCGTCCTTGCCACGTGGTCGAACGTATTGTGATCGTCGTTCAGGACGATCACCTGCCACCCGCCTCCGAGCCCCGACCCGGGTCCGGACGTGCGGGGACGCTCGATCGTCTCGGTCGCCATGGCCGCTTGGCGTTAGGGGTTCGGGACGGAGAGCTTCAGGGCGTCGAACGTCGCGACCGTGGACTTGCCGGTGTTGCGAAGGTTGCCGACGCCGAACTCAACCTTCGCCCCGCGCAGCTCGCCGGGCTGCGGATCGGTCACCTCCGCGACTTCGGTGCCGTTCACCAGAGCCCGGACCTTGGCGCCGGTGACCAGTACCCGCATGTTGTTCCCCTCGCCGATCGGCTTGATCGCATTGTTGCCTCCGGTCTTGGGGAACATCGCGCCACCGGGCTTGCGGCGCAGCTCGTACTCGCGATCCTTGGGGAAGATCCGCAGCTCGTAACGCTCGCCGCCGCCGACCCGAACCGACATCGACAGGTAGGCGTCGAGCCGGATCGCCGATGCAGTCTTGGTGAGGATCCGCCCGCGGGCGTCCCAGCGGTGGTCGGGATGTGGCCCGCTGCCCTGCACGGGGGGCTTGAAGAAGCAATGGCGAGGGCCGCCGACGGCGGTGACCTCCATCTGCTTGCGAGCCTCCTGAAAGCGCCGCTTGCATTTGTCGCTGTTGGTGACCGTCTTGATCTCCCGATACTGGGGCCTGTTGTTGATGTTGTTGCCGTAGACCTGCACGAAGCCGTAGGCCGTCGCGGCGAGCGCGCAGCAGACTGCGGCGCCGAAAATGGCGGCGAACAGCGGTCTCGAGCGGTCCCTGCGCGTACTCATGGCCCCTCAGGGTAACCGTTGACCCAGCGAAAAGTGCCTCCCGACCCGCCTAGAATGCCTGGCATGGCCGAGCACCGCCTGCCCGAGCCCGACCGTCCCTGGGTCATGCGCACGTACGCCGGGCACTCCGATGCCCGCCGTTCCAACGCGCTGTATAGGCGCAACCTGGCCAAGGGACAGACCGGGCTCTCGATCGCCTTCGACCTGCCCACGCAGACGGGATACGACCCCGATCATGTGCTCGCGCGGGGCGAGGTCGGGAAGGTGGGCGTCTCGATCGTCAACAAGGGCGACATGCACGCCCTGCTGGACGGCATCCCGCTCGACGAGATGAACACGTCGATGACGATCAACGCCACTGCGGCGTGGCTGCTCGGCCTGTACGTGACCGTGGCGGAGGAGAACGGCGTTGAGCGCACCGCCCTGAAGGGAACCACGCAGAACGACATCATCAAGGAGTACCTCTCGCGCGGCACCTACGCGTTCCCGCCCGGCCCGTCGATGCGCCTGATCGCCGACACCGTCGCCTTCGCCGTCAACGAGCTCCCGAGCTGGAACCCGACGAACATCTGCTCCTACCACCTGCAGGAGGCCGGGGCCACGCCGGTCCAGGAGATCGCCTACGCGCTGTCCACCGGCATCGCCGTGCTCGACGAGGTCCGCGACCGCCGACAGGTTGCCGCCGCGGACTTCCCGAAGGTATTCGGGCGGATCTCGTTCTTCGTCAACGCCGGCGTCCGGTTCGTGGAGGAGCACGCCAAGCTCCGGGCGATGTCCGCGCTCTGGGAGGGCATCGGCCGTGAGCGCTACGGCGTGACGGACCCGAAGTTCCTGCGCATGCGCTACGGCGTGCAGGTGAACTCCCTTGGGCTCACCGAGGCCCAGCCCGAAAACAACGTCCAGCGGATAGTCCTCGAGGCGCTCGCCGTGACCCTGGGGCGGAACGCCCGCGCCCGGGCGATCCAGCTCCCGGCCTGGAACGAGGCGATGGGCCTTCCCCGGCCCTGGGATCAGCAGTGGAGCCTGCGGATCCAGCAGGTGCTCGCCTACGAGACCGACCTGCTCGAGTACCCGGACATCTTCGAGGGCTCACACGTGATGGACGGCCTCGTCGCCGAGCTCACCGCCGGCGCCCGCGAGGAGATGTCGGTCGTGGAGGAGGCTGGCGGGGCGGTGGAGGCGGTCCCGTATATGAAGGCCCAGCTCGTCGGCTCACACCGCGACCGCGTCGGCCGGATCGAGCGTGAGGAGCTGACGGTGGTCGGTCAGAACCGCTTTACCGAGACGGAGGACTCGCCGCTTACGGCGGGTGCCGATGGCGGCATCCTCACCCCTGACCCCGCCGTCGAGCGCGAGCGCGTCGAGGCGCTCCAGACCTGGCGCGCCGAGCGGGACGACGCCGCGGTCGAGCGGGCCCTCTCCGAGCTGGCCACTGCCGCCAACGACGATTCCGTGAACGTGATGCCTGCGACGATCGCCGCCGCCAAGGCGGGCGCGACGACCGGGGAGTGGGCGCAGACCCTTCGCGACGTCTTCGGCGACTACCGGGCGCCGACCGGGGTCTCCGGCAGCGCCAGCGGCGGGAACTCCGACGGGCTCGCGTCGACGCGCGAGCGGGTTGATGCTCTCGCCGAGGCCCTGGGCCATCGGCCGAGGATCCTTGTCGGCAAGCCGGGGCTCGATGGGCACTCCAACGGCGCCGAGCAGATCGCGGTCCGCGCCCGCGACGTCGGCATGGAGGTCATCTACCAGGGAATCCGCCTGACCCCGGAGCAGATCGTCGCCTCGGCGATCCAGGAGGACGTGGACGTGGTCGGCCTCTCAATCCTCTCCGGCTCCCACCGCGAGCTGGTCCCGGAGACCGTCCGCCTGCTGGCCGAGCAGGGCGCCGACGTACCCGTCGTCGTGGGCGGGATCATCCCGCTTGCCGACGCCGCCGAGCTTCGCGAGAGCGGCGTCGCCGGCGTCTACACGCCCAAGGACTTCGACCTCAACCGAATCATGGGCGAGATCGTGGACCTTGTCGCCGCGCGCAACGGCGTGCAGGCACCCGCTGCGGCCTAGCGACCCCACGCGGCGGCGCTACGCTCATTGAGCATGGAGAGCATGAACGGTGATCGCAGCGCCTGGCTTCGCTGTTACCGGTGCTGGTCTCAGCGGCTCGAGGCGCAGGTCCACTACGACGCGATCCTCAAGCTCGACCCGGATTCGGGCGAGGCGGCCGACCGCCTTGAGGAAATTCAGGAGGCGGTGGTCCAGTGCATGGATTGCATGCACGACCAGCCCCACCTCACGATCGACGAGGGGCGCGTGGTGCCGATCGAGGATCGGTGGGAGCGCATGGTGGCGGGCACGCCGTGGGTCGCCTCCTGCACGGTGAACGTCGATCAGGATCTGGTCGAGACCTGCTCCGGGCCCGAGGCGGCGGACGCGCTCACGTATGCCGCCTTCGGCGAACAGGGCACCCGGGAGTTCTTTACACACGTCCGCTTCCACAAGCACGAGGAGGAGCGGATCGTCATCCACCTGCTGGTCGAGCTCTACGCACGCAACTCGCAGGAGGCGACGGAGGTGCTCGAGGTCGCCTCCCGAGGGATCTTGGAGCTCACCTCTTTGGCCGAGGAGTCACGCCCGCCCGCGCACGCTGCGGACGAGGCGCACTGAGCTAGGGGGAAGCCTTCCCCTCCGCCCAACACACTCCGATCAAGCCGAG
The DNA here is from genome assembly GCA_963807385.1 of uncultured Solirubrobacterales bacterium. Classification (GTDB taxonomy): domain Bacteria; phylum Actinomycetota; class Thermoleophilia; order Solirubrobacterales; family 70-9; genus JBDTSW01. Next base: position 161,621 of record CAWEBQ010000002.1, on the reverse strand, counting down.
AGCGCCCTCGGCGCTCGCAACCACCTCGACCCGCGAGCGTATGGCGACGTAGGAGCCATCGCCGCGGCGGATACGGGCGCTTGACTCAACGGTCGAGCGCTCCTTCAGCGCCCGCTCCAGCTCGGCCCGGCGCGCCTCACGTTCGTCCGGGTGGACGCGCTCGATGTATGCCGCGAAGGTCCCGTCGAAGTCCCCCGGGCGAAGGCCGAACAGCCGGTACATCCCCTTCGACCACGAGACCCGGTCGGTCGCGGCGTCGTACTCGAAGCCGCCGACTCCAGCCAGCTTCTCGGCCGCCCCCAGCCGATCGTGGCTTGCCTGCAACTCCTCGCCGACGCCCTGAAGGTCCGAGAGGTCGAGCGACGCGCCCACCATCCTCGTCGCGCGGCCGTCAGGCCCGCTCAGCACCTGAACCCTGCAGAGCGCGAGACGCTCCTCCCCGTCCGGGCGGACGATCCGGTGGGAGAACTTGAAGGGTTCCGCCTTCTCCTGGGCATGCTCCACGGTGGCTCGCACGTGTCCACGGTCGTCCGCATGGGTGCACGCGATAAAGCTCTCGTACGTGAGCTCGAAGCTTTCGGGATCCTGCCCGAAGAACTCGAACATCTCGGGGGACCACGACACCTCGTCGGTGGCCATATCCCACTCCCAGCCGGCGACCCGCGCGATCCGCTGGATAAGCCGGAGCTCAGCCAGTTGGCCCTCTACCGCAACGTCGGCCTGTCCAGTATCCATCTAGGAGGACTCTAGACCTCCTAACGCCGGAATGATGCAAGTCGCTGGCTTCGTGCGGCCCAGGCCGCCAGACGCCGATGGCGATGGGCGAAAAACCGCGCGACCATCCACGCCGCCACCCGCCGCGCGCCCGGGATCACGCCAGGGAGGCGCCGCAGCTCGAAGGTCAGCCTGTCCGTGACGCGGGCGGCGTTCTCGCCGTCGGGCTCGATCACCCGCTCGTGCTGCCAGAGGCTCATCGAGAGCATCGAGGAGCGTTCCAGGAACCTGCGCCCCGGCTCGACCTCAACGAGACTGAGGTCGTCGTAGTCAACCGGGACCATCCGGAGCGCCAGGAGCCAGGCCCGGCCGAGCGGCCTGCCGAGCTCGACGTCGTCGATCGTGGCGCCCCGGAGGCCGGGCGGCACCGTCATCCGAAGCCAGGGCCCCATCTCGTGATTGATGCCCTCCTCCGTGATGACGCGCGCCCACACGGAGGCCGCATCCGCGGGCACGACGCTCGTCTGTTCGATCGCGATCACCATTGCCCAGATATAACCCATCCGTGTCCGGCATCGGCGCATTCATCTCGCCCGGCAAGCGGCTCGACAAGGGCGTGGCGCGCGCGCGGCTGGCCGAGGGTCTCGGCTTTGACTCCGTCTACACGACCCACATCGCCCAGCGGGACTCGCTGACGGTCCTGACCGCCTACGCGGCGGCGACCGAGCGGGTGCGGCTGGGAACGGGCGTCCTGCCGATCTTCTCGCGCACCCCGGCCTCCACCGCGCAGACCGCCGCCACCATCGACGAGTACTCCGGCGGGCGGATGGTGCTGGGCCTGGGCGTCTCCCACCGGGTCACGGTCGAGCACTGGTTCGACTCGCAGATCGTCAAGCCGGTCGCGCAGATGCGCGAGTACGCCGGAGTCGTGCGGGCGATCCTGGACGGCGAGGCGCCGCCCGAGGGCGAGTTCTTCAACACCCGCTTCCAGTTCATGGGGTACCCGCCGCGTCCGGATCTGCCGCTCTACATAGCGGCGCTATCGCCCAACATGCTGAAGCTCGCGGGCGAGATCGGCGACGGAGTCATGCTCTGGCTCTGCAACCCGGACTACGTGCGTGACGTGGTGCTTCCCGCGGTCACCGAGGGCCGCCAGCGGGCCGGCAAGTCGATGGAGGGCTTTGATGTCGTGGCGGCCGTTCCGGTGGGACTCGCCGACGACCGCCAGGCGGCGCTCGACTCGATGCGCCAGGACCTCGTGCCATACGCCTCCCTCCCCTTCTACCGCTCGATGCTGGAGCGCTCCGGGTTCGAGGCCGACATCGCGGCCTTCGATGAGGGCATGGCCGCGGGCGACCCCGAGAGGGCGAAGGCGGGGCTCTCCGAGGAACTCCTCGACTCGCTCGCCGGGATCGGTGACGCCGACAGGATCCGCGATGCGGTGGCGCGCTACCGCGACGCCGGCGCCACCTCGCCGTGCGTGGGCGGCATTCCCGGCACCGACTACGACGGTGCCCTGGAGGCCGCGGCCGAGCTGATCTGAGGGATTGAGCACTCTGGGGTGCTCCGGCGCCCGAAAGTGCTCAGCCGGCGATCAAGGCCGCGACCTCGGCGCGAATGCGCGGGACGATCGCGGCGTGCTCGTAGACCCGGTCGGCTCGCGTGTAGAGCAGGCGCGGCAGCAAGAGCCCGTCATCCGGAAACTCAACACCCGGCACCGACGCGGCGACCTCGTATCCGAAGTCCGGGTCGAACTCCCACGAGACCGCTCCCGCAAGCGCCGCATCCAGGACCGACGCCACGAACCGGTCAGCAATGGCCATCGACCCGCGGGCGTCCTCCCCGCCGCCAACGCGCCCCGCCTTCAGCAGATACCGCCCCCGATCGAGCCTCGCCACGGCTGGAAGCACGCCATCCCCGCGGGCGAGGACCGCGTCGATCCCTCGCTCGCCAGCTAGACGAGCCCACGGATGGTCCGCCTCAGTCGACGTCGCTCTCCGCGTGCGGCGCGTCGCCGTTCGGCTTGCGCGGCACAAGCACGGCGCGCTTGAACTCCGCGACCAGCTCACCGGTCTGCTTGTGGACCCGGGTGTGGACCTTGACGATGCCGCGGTCGGGCTTCGATTGCGACGGCCGCACCTCGAGAACCTCCGACTCACAGAACAGCGTGTCGCCGTGGAAGACCGGGTTGGGATGGCTGAGCTCGTCCGTCGCGAGGTTGGCGATGGCCTTGCCGGATACGTCGCCGACCGTCATCCCGACCGCGAGCGAGTACACCAGCGGCCCGACCACTACGTTCTGGCCCTGCTGGGACTGAGCGGCGTAGTGGTCGTTGATGTGAAGCGGGTGGTGGTTCATCGTGATCAGGCAGAACATGTGGTCGTCCGCCTCGGTCACGGTCTTCGCCGGCCAGTGCTTGTAGACGGCGCCCTCCTCGAACTCCTCGAGGTAGCGGCCGTACTGGCGGGCGCCGGTCGCCTCGCGCCCGGCTTGGTCTGTGATCAGGGTCTCGTCGTTCATAGCGGCGCGGGATGGTAACTAGCGTGCACGCTTGAGGTGACTTCGAGCCTCAGCCTGCCCGATCACCTTGCCGAGCAGCTTCTGGACGTTGGGGTCGCCCTCGACCTTGATATGGCCCTCGTCGAACGCCTCGTGCCAGTGCTTGACGTGACCGTCCGCGACCAGCTCGTTGAAATGGGAGCGTGGGATCGAGACCTCCAGCCGTTCGTCCTCGGCGAACCCCTTCGAGATCTTCGGGCCCGGGATCTCGACACGGAAATGCTGGATATCGCCACGGCCGCGCAGCTCGAGCCCGATCACGAGCTTGAGCTTGCTGAGCGACGGCACGTCGGCAAGAAGCCCCTCGATGGCCTGCTTGATGAGATCCGGGGTGGAGGCCACCGCTAGATCGGGTTCCGCTCGAGGAGCTTCTTACCGATGACCATCTTCTGGATCTCTGACGTGCCCTCGCCGATCAGGAGCAGTGGCGCGTCGCGGTAGATCCGCTCGATCTCGTACTCCTTCGAGTAGCCGTACCCCCCGTGGATGCGAAGGGCCTCCTCCGCGTTGGCGTGCGCGGCTTCCGAGGCGAAGAGCTTCGCCATGCCCGCCTCGATGTCGGACCGCTCGCCTGCATCCTTCATTCGCGCGGCCTTCAGCGTCAGCAGCCGGGCGGCCTCGAGGCGAGTCCCCATCTCGGCGAGCTTGAAGGTGATCGCCTGATGCTTGGCGATCGGCTTGCCGAAGGCCTTGCGCTCCTGGCTGTAACGCAGTGCGAGCTCAAGCGAGCGTTGGGCGACGCCGACTCCGCGTGCCGCGACGTTCACCCGACCGAGCTCGAGCGCGTCCATCATCTGGCCGAAGCCCTTGCCCACGCCGTCGGGCCCGCCCAGGATGTGCTCGTCACCTACCTTGAAGCCGTCGAAGACGAGCTCGGTGGACTCGACGCCCTTGTAGCCCATCTTCTTGATCTGGGGCGGGATCTTCAGCCCTGGGACCTCGTCGGCCCCGGGCTCCTTCTCGCAGATGAAGCAGGTCATGCCCTTGTAGGGCGGGTCCGCCTTGGGGTCGGTCTTGACGAGCACGAACACGAGGCCGGAGCGCAGGCCGTTGGTGACCCACATCTTCTGGCCGTTGATCTCCCAGCCTCCGTCGACCTGCTTGGCGGTCGACTTGATCCCCTGGACGTCAGAGCCGACCTCTGGCTCGGACAGGGAGAAGGCGCCGCGGGTCTCCCCGGTGGCCATCGCGGGCAGGTACTTCTGCTTCTGTGAGTCGGTACCGAACTTCAGCAGCAGGTAGGAGCCGATGAAGTGGGTGTTGATCACGCCCGAGATCGAGATCCAGCCGCGTGAAAGCTCCTCGACGATCATCGCGTAGGTCGTGAGGTCGAGCCCCATCCCCCCGTACTCCTCGGGGATGGTGACGCCGAAAAGGCCGAGCTCCTTCATCTGTTCGACGATCGGCTCGGGGAACTTGTCCTCGTGGTCGTACTCCTCGGCGTGCGGGATGATCTCGTTGTCGGCGAACTGGCGGACCATCTCGGTGATCGCCTGCTGCTCGTCGGTCTTCTCGTTGGGGGCGGTCGCTACGGCCATGGCTCCAATCTCGCGCGGCGTGGGAGGGCGGCAGAGGATACTTTCAAGCGATGGGTGAACCGGACTCCACGGACCTACTGCGTGGCGCGCTGGCGGCGTTCGCGAGCGATGCGGGCGTTGACCACGCCGAGGCCGTGGCGGCGATGACCGCCTTCCTCTCCGAGAACGCCACCGAGGACTTCACCTGCGTGATGCGAGGCCTGCCCCCCACCCCCGCGGCAACCTACCCCGGCGTCGAGGGAGTCACTCGGGCCTGGAAGGACTGGGGCGAGGTCTTCGAGAAGGTGCGCATCGAGCTCGAGGAGGTGCGCACCTCGCCCGACCATGTGGTGATGCTCGTCGAGCAGGTCGCACGCACCCGCCACGGTGGAGTCGAGATGAGACAGCCGAGCGCCGTGGTCTTCGTCTTCGACGGCGGGCGCGCGAGCCGGGTGGAGTTCCACCTCGACCGCGACGAGGCCCTGCGCGTCGCGGGGCTGTAGCGGGCCTAGAGCTCCCAGGAGAACTGGCGCGAGGTCCAGGCCGGCCCCTCGCGCTCGTAGAAGCGGTGGGCGTCGTGGCGGGCGTCGCCGGAGTCCAGCTCCAGATGTGTCGCCCCGCGCTCGCGCGCCCAGTCCTTGGCGGCATCCAGCAGCGCCTTGCCGATGCCCTCCGAGCGCCGCTCCGGATCGACGGCGAGGTCCTCGACCCAGGCGCGATATCCGTAGCGCACGGAGTGCAGATCCAGGTAGGCGGTGCAGATCCCGATCAGCTCGCCGGCGTCCTCCGCGACGAGGACAGCAGAGTCGTGTGACTCGATCGCCCCCTCCATCGCGACGGCCGCTCGCCTCGGCTCCCATTGCGCGGGCCGCACCCCCGGCGGGGTGAAGAGCCACTCGTAGAGGCTCAGCAGTCGCTCAATCTCGCCGGTGCGTGCGGCGCGGACTTCGAAGGGCACCTCTATAGATTGGCGCACATGCGCAACCCAAGAGACTTCACCAGCCCGCTCGCCATCGGCGCCCCGCAGCCGCTGCTCGAGATCCCCCTCAAGCCGTCCCGGATGATCCACTTCCTGGACTTCTCGAACGAGAAGATGGTCGCCAAGGCCCCCGACATCGCCAGGCAGACCGACATCCTGCTGGGCAATCTCGAGGACGCCATCCCGGTCGACCACAAGGAGGCAGCCCGCGCGGGCCTGATCAAGGCCGCGACGGAGTCGGACCTCGGCGACACCGCGCTGTGGACCCGCGTGAACTCGTTGGAGAGCCCGTGGGTCCTCGACGACCTCACCGAACTGGTCGCGGAGATCGGCGACAAGCTCGAGGTGATCATGGTCCCCAAGGTCGAAGGCGCCTGGGACATCCACTACGTCGACCGCCTGCTCGCCCAGCTCGAGGCGAAGGCGAAGCTCGACCGCCCGATCCTCGTCCACGCGATCCTCGAGACGGCGCTGGGCGTCGTGAACCTGGAGGAGATCGCAACCGCCAGCCCGCGGATGCAGGGCATGAGCTTCGGCCCCGCAGATCTGGCGGCGTCACGGCGGATGAAGACCACCCGCGTCGGCGGCGGCCACCCCGGCTATCGCGTCATCGACGACCCCGACGCCGAGGACCCGGAGGCGCCCCGTGCGAGCGCGCAGCAGGACCCCTGGCACTACTCGATCGCCCGCATGGTCGACGCCTGCGCCTCGGCCGGCATCCTGCCCTTCTACGGGCCGTTCGGCGACATCAAGGACACGGCGGGCTGCGAGACCCAGTTCCGAGCGGCCTTCCTGCTCGGCTGCGTCGGCACCTGGTCGCTCCACCCCGCGCAGATCGAGATCGCCAAGAAGGTGTTCAGCCCGCCGGTGGACGAGGTGTTGTTCGCCAAGAAGGTGATCGAGGCGATCCCGGACGGCGCCGGCGTCCACATGATCGACGGCAAGATGCAGGACGACGCGACCTGGAAGCAGTGCAAGGTGATGGTGAACCTGGCCGAGATGCTGGCCGAGAAGGACCCGGAGCTGAAAGAGGCCTACGAGCTCTAGGAGCTCCGGCGATGCCCGCCTTCCGCCACCCGCTCCGGGTCCGCTTCCATGAGTGCGACCCGCAGGGCGCGGTCTTCAACGCCAACTACCTCGCACTACTTCGACATCGCCGATCACCGAGCTGTGGCGTGAGGCGTTCGGCGGCTGGGAGCAGGCGATGGCTGCCCTGGGCCGCGACATGGTGGTCGCCGAGGCCCGCTGCCGCTTCCTAGCACCGCTGCGGTTCGACGAGGAGATCGAGATCGTCGCCCTGGTCACGCGCATCGGTGACACGTCGATGACGACGAGCTTTGACGTCGAGCGATCAGGCGAGCCGTGGCGGAGGGCGACCTACGCCATGTCTTCGTCGACGGGACCTCGCGCGAGAAGCGTTCCATCCCGGGCACGGTCTGGGCGGCCTCGAGCGCTACACGTAACGGTGCCTGACCCCCATAGCTGATTCGCTATATTGCGTATATGTCATCAGCGGCCACGCTGATCCGGCGGTCACGCCATGCGGCGGGCCTGACGCAATCCCAGCTCGCCGCCAGGGCGGGCACAAGCCAATCCGTCATCGCCCGCCTCGAGCGCGAGGGGGCGAATCCGCGCCTCTCCACCCTCGAGAAGGTGATCGCCGCCGCGGGCAAGTCGCTGGTACTGAGCGCAAACCCGGGACCCGGCATCGACGAAACGATGATCGCCGCCAATCTGCGCATGACCCCCACGGAGCGCCTGCGCGCATTCGCCGCGGCATACCGAGGCCTGCGGAAGCTCGCTCCGACCGTGCGTGAGCATGGATCCTAAGGACCGCCTACCGGCCGAGTGGCCAGAGCTCGACACCGAAGAGATGCTTCGGCGCCTGACCGCAGCGGGGGTCGACTTCGTCGTAATCGGAGGAATCGCGATCATCCTCGCCGGGTCCGCCCGCCTCACACGAGACCTGGACATCGTGTTCGCCTCCAAGGGGGAGAACCTCGAGACGCTGGGCTCTGTGCTCCAGCGCCTTGACGCGAGGCTCAGAGAGGTCGATGACGACGTCCCTTTCGTTCCGGATGGCCAAATGCTGGCGGGGGTTCGGCTGCTCAAATTGACGACCCCTCTTGGCTGGCTCGACGTCCATCGCGAGGTCGATGGGATGCCGCCCTACAAGACGCTGAGAGCGAACGCCGACCGAGTCGCGATTGCGGACTTCCAGGTCCTCGTCGCCTCACCGGACGACATGATCGCCATGAAACGGGCGGCCGGCCGGGATCGCGACGTGGCGGACATCGCCGAGTGGGAGGCGATCAAGCGGCTGAGGCGCCGCCTCGGGCCGGGCTGACTCTCAGCCCAGACGCTGCTTCAAGCTGTCGAGCTGGCGCCCGACCTCGTCGGGCAGCCTGTCGCCAAACCTGCCGAGGAACTCCTCCACCTGGGGGAGCTGCGCGCGCAGGGCGTCCTCATCCACGGTGATGAGCTCGCGCATCTCCTCGTCGGAGATCGAAAGGCCCTCGGTGTTGATCTCGCCCTCCGCCGGGACGTAGCCGATCGGGGTCTCGACGATCTCCCCCTCCCCCGAGCAGCGGCGGAAGACCCACTCGAGCACGCGGCTGTTCTCGCCGAAGCCGGGCCAGATGAACTTGCCGTCGGCGTCCTTGCGGAACCAGTTGACGACAAAGATCCGGGGCATCTCGTCGGGGTGTTGGCGGGCCATCGTCAGCCAGTGCTCGAAGTAGTCGGCCATGTTGTAGCCGCAGAACGGCAGCATCGCCATCGGGTCGAAGCGCAGCTCGCCGACCGCGCCCGCCGCGGCGGCCGTGGTCTCCGAGGACATCGTCGCGCCGCAGAACACGCCGTGCTCCCAGTCGATCGACTCCGTCACCAGCGGCTGCACCGTCGCGCGACGCCCGCCGAACAGGAACGCGTCGATCGGGACCCCGTTCGGGTCCTCCCATTCGGGCGCGATCGAGGGGCACTGGGACGCGGGGGTCGTGAAGCGGGCGTTCGGGTGGGCCGCGGGCTCCTGGCGGTCAGGCGTCCAGTCATTGCCCTTCCAGTCGATGGCGTGCTCGGGCTCTGCGCCGGTCATCCCCTCCCACCAGATGTCGCCGTCGTCGGTCAGCGCGCAGTTGGTGAAGATCGAGTTGCGCTCGATCGTGCCCATGGCGTTCGGGTTGGTCTTGTGCGAGGTGTTGGGCGCGACGCCGAAGAAGCCGGCCTCGGGGTTCACGGCGTAGAGGCGACCGTCGTCGCCGAATTTCATCCAGGCGATGTCGTCGCCGACTGTCTCGACCGCCCAGCCGGGCATGGTCGGGATCAGCATGGCGAGGTTGGTCTTGCCGCACGCCGACGGGAAGGCGCCCGTGACGTACTTGATCTCCCCCTCGGGGCTGGTCAGCTTCAGGATCAGCATGTGCTCGGCCAGCCAGCCCTCGTCGCGGGCCATCGCCGACGCGATCCGCAGCGCGAAGCACTTCTTGCCCAGCAACGCGTTGCCGCCGTAGCCTGAGCCGTAGGACCAGATCTCGCGCGACTCGGTGAAGTGGACGATGTACTTGTTCTCCGCGTCGCAGGGCCACGGCACGTCGGCCTCCCCATCGGCCAGCGGGGCGCCGACCGAGTGCAGGCAGGGCACGAAGCTGCCGTCGTCGCCGAGGACGTCGAGGGCCCCCTGACCCATCCGGGTCATGATCCGCATCGAGACCGCGACGTACGGGGAATCCGTGAGTTGGACGCCGATGTGGGCTATGTGCGAGCCCAGCGGCCCCATCGAGAACGGGACGACGTACATCGTGCGGCCCTTCATGGCGCCGCGGAACAGCCCCTCGAGCTTGTCGCGCATCTCGGCCGGATCGGCCCAGTTGTTGGTCGGGCCGGCCTCGGCCTCGGTGGGACTGCAGATGTAGGTGCGATCCTCCACCCGTGCGACATCGCCGGGGTCGGAGCGGGCGAGGTACGAGTTCGGGCGCTTGGCCTCCGAGAGCTTCTCGAAGGTGCCGTTCTCGACCAGCTCCAGGCACAGCGCGTCGTACTCCTCGGCCGAGCCGTCACACCAGTGGATCGAGTCGGGCTCGGTCAGCTCCGCGACCTGGCTGACCCACTCGGTCAACCTGCGGTTCTTGGTCGGGGCGTCGGTGATCGCGGTGCTCAACGTTGCTTCGCTCCTTCTCTCACGGCTGAAAAGTTGGAAAGCCCGCGGCGCCAGCGCCCCGGGCAGTGCCTACCATTCTGACGCAGACGCGGACGGAGTGCCGCCACCCGCTCGTGGCGATTCGCTCGATCGAAGTACCTTCGCCGACGCCGACGATGGGGTGTATGGTCGGCGGCGTTGAAGGAGTCCCGCAGGGTTTCCGGGGGAGTCGTGTCGGTGGCGCTGGCCGTCGCGATCGTCTCTGCGGTCGCGGTCGTGGTGGCGGGAGGGACCGGCGCCCGCGCCGCCTCGGGGCCGACGCATCACGACGGCGGCGGGGAGCGGGGCCCGCTCGACGTTCTGAGCGCCAAGCAGTCGCAGTCTCGTGACCGGATCAAGATCGAGGTCAAGACGAGGGACCGCTGGGCGCCCCAGAGCCTCCAGGGCAACCCCACGATCGGGCGAGACACCGTGGGCTCATACCTGTGTCTGGAGCTGCGTCAGAGCTCGAAGGTGAAGCGCTACTGCCTGACCCGCCGCCGGAACGGCAAGACGGCGATGCTTGGGGGGACGCTCCGCCAGTCGGGCGACGTCAGCGAGCCCCACAGCCTCCCCAGCGCGATCATCCGCCGCAAGGGGCGGAACGGGTTCAGCACGTCGTTCCGCTACGGGGCCCCGGGCCTTCACCCGGGCGGCTTCCGCTGGCGCGTCCTGTCGGCCTGGGCTCGCGGCGAGTGCGCGCCGGAGGAACCGCCGCCGGTGGACCCGCCGCCGGGCCCTGAGCCTGAGGCGGAATCACAACAGCAGCGCGACGTGGAGCGGGACCGCCGGGCCAGGCGCGAGCCCTGTCGCGACGTTGCACCCAACAAGAGCCTGTACCGCGCATCCGTCATCCGGCCCCGGATCGTCGGATGCACGAGAGACGAGGACCTGTTCAACTTCTCCGGTCCGCGGGGAAAGAAACGGATCGCGCTGACCTTCGACGACGGGCCGAGCTCATACAGCGACCGCATCATCGACATTTTGCGGCGCACCCACACCGAGGCCACGTTCTTCTGGATCGGGGAGAACATCCCGGGCCGAACGTCGCTGCTGCGGCGGGCCTTCCAGGAGGACAACGAGCTCGGAAACCACTCCCTCCATCACGAGACCGGCGGCGCCTCCTATGGGAGCATCCGAGAGACGAGCAAGCGAATCCGGCAGGCGACCGGCTTCGAGCCCTGTCTGTACCGGCCGCCGGGGGGCAACCTGTCGTCATCCAGCGCGCGCGCCGCGTGGTCGCAGGGGATGAGCAACATCCTCTGGGACGTGGACACAAACGATTGGCAGGGCCCCAGCGCCTCCACCATCTACTCGCGCGTCGTCAACGGGGCCCGCTCCGGCTCGATCGTGCTGATGCACGACGGCGGTGGAAACCGCTCGGCAACCGTCGCGGCGCTGGACGACATCATCCATACCCTCAAGCGCCGCGGCTACCAGCTCGTCACGGTCACCAAGCTTCTGGGCGAGCGCTACCGATGGATCCCCTGAGGGGGCAACTTCGCTGCAAAGCACGCGTAAGCTCCACCTCATGGGAGGCAATGGCAGGCGACCATGGCGCAGGTGCGTACTGGCAGCGATTCTCGCAGGGGCGGCGCTGCTCTCGTCGGCGGCCGCAGCTCAGGCCGGCCCGCTGTCCCGGGACGGAATGTGGATCTGGTACGTCAGCCGGTCAGGGGGCTCGGCAGAGGCGATAGCGAAGAAGGCCAAGCGCCACGACATCCGGCTCGTCCTCATCAAGAGCTCGGACGGCGCCGGCGCCTGGTCGCAGTTCACGCCCAGCCTGGTCAAGGGACTCCAGCGGCGGGGGATGACCGTCTGCGCGTGGCAGTTCGTCTACGGGACGTACCCGGTCTCGGAGGCCAAGCGCGGAGCCGAGGCGGCCCGAAAGGGCGCCGACTGCCTCGTAATCGACGCCGAGTCCCACTACGAGGGGCGCTACGCCGCGGCCGATAAGTACATCGGAGCGCTGCGCAAGCGCGTCGGGCGCGACTACCCGGTCGGGTTCACCAGCTTCCCCTGGGTCGACTACCACTCCTCCCTCCCCTACTCGGTGTTCCTCGGCCGCGGCGGCGCCTCGTTCAACCTGCCGCAGGTCTACTGGAAGACCATCGGCACCTCCGTGGACAACGCACTCGCCCACACCTATCTGTGGAACCTCCCCTACGACCGGCCGATCCTCCCGCTCGGCCAGACCTACGAGAACCCACCGGGGAAGGACCTCACCCGCTTTCGGCGCCTCAGCGCCGGCTACGGCGCGAAGGGCGTGAGCTGGTGGTCGTGGCAGGAGACGAGCTCGCGCGAGTGGAACCGACTCGACGGCAAGGTCCACCGTCCGTACCCGGACCCAGCGCGCAACTTCCCCCGCCTCGCCCGTGGCTCCCGCGGTGACACGGTCCTGTTGCTCCAGCAGCTGCTGCGGGCCGCGGGCCGCAAGGTCGGTGCGGACGGCACCTTCGGAAGCGAGACCCGGAGCGTCCTCAAGCGCTACCAGCGGGGGCATGGCCTCGCCGACACAGGCGTCGCCGACAAGCCGACCTGGCGCGAGCTGCGCAAGCGGCGGCCCGAGCGCATCCGCTGGTCCCGCCGGGGGAACCCGGGGTTCCTGAAGACGTCGAAGCTCGAGGCCGACCCGCCCTCGGCGCTGGAGCTGCCTTCCACGCCCGGACGCCCGTAACGCTAGGGTTGCGCGCCGCGCCCCGGGCGCGATGTGCATGCGCTTCTACGAATACGAGTCACGCCGGATAGTCGAGGCGACCGGGATCCCGGTCACCAAGTACGGCTTCTGCACGTCCCGCGAGGAGGCGAAGGCGGCCGCCGAGGAGATCGGCGGGCCGACGGTGATCAAGTCCCAGGTGCTCACCGGTGGCCGGATGAAGGCGGGCGGCGTGAAGTTCGCCGACTCGCCGGAGGAGGCCGCCGCCCACGCGGAGGAGATCCTCGAGCTCGAGATCGGCGGGCACATGCCGGTCGGGGTACTGGTCGATCCCAAGGCCGAGATCGAGCAGGAGTACTACGCCGCCGTGCTCTGGGACGGGCGCGCCAAGCGCCCGATGATGCTGTTCAGCGACATGGGCGGGATCGACATCGAGCAGGTCGCTGACGAGCACCCCGACCACGTCGGGCGCGGCCACCTCTCGAACCTCCACCCCATTTCCGAGTTCAAGGCGAAGGAGGTCGTCGCCCGCGTGGGCATGACCGGCTCCGAGCTGAACCGCGCGACGGCCGTCCTCGCCAAGCTGGCGCGCCTGCAGCGCGACAACGACATGACCCTCGCCGAGATCAACCCGCTCGCCAGGCTCGCCGACGGGTCGTTCGTAGCGCTCGACGCGCACATGGAGATGGAGGACGAGGCCGTCGGCCGTCACAAGGCCATGCTTACCGGCATCGGCGTGGACCTCGACGAGCCGCGCGAGCTCTACGAGCCGTCCGCCTTCGAGCGCAACGTGAAGGCGATCGACGCCGCCGACCACCGCGGGGTCATCCAGGGCAAGGACCACGGCTTCGAGGGCAACCTCGGCCTGGTCATCGGCGCCGGCGGCGGCTCGCTCACGCTCACCGACGCCGTGCGCTCGCAAGGCGGCAAGCCGGCCAACTACGCCGAGATCGGTGGCAATCCGTCCGTCAGCAAGGCGAAGGGCCTTGCCATGGAGGTCCTGAAGAAGGACGGCGTCGAGAAGATCGCGGTGATGATGTCGATCGTCTCCAACACGCGTGTGGACATCGTCGCCCGCGGCGTGATCAAGGCGTGCCTTGAGCTCGGGAAGGACCCGGCCGAGACGATCGCGGTCTTCCGGATCCCGGGCGCCTGGGAGGACGAGGGCGCGAAGATCCTCTCGAAGTACGGGATCGAGTTCAACGATCGCAGCACCACGATGTGGGAGGCGGCCGGAACCGCGGTCGAGAAGATCCGATGAGCATCCTGCTGAACGAGGACTTCACCTTCATCGTCCAGGGCATCACCGGGCGCGAGGCCGTGAACCTCACCCGCGAGTGCCTGGACTATGGCTCCAAGGTCGTCGGCGGCGTCACGCCCGGTCGCAAGGGCCGCGAGGTCCACGGCGTCCCCGTCTTCGACACCGTCGAGCAGGCCGTCGAGAACCATGGAGCCCCGATCGACGGCGCCGTCGTCACCGTCCCCCCGGCGTTTACCAAGGACGCCGTGATGGAGGCGATCGAGAACGATGTGAAGCTGATCGTCGTCGTCACCGAGCGCATCCCCCGGCGCGACGTCGCCGAGATGGTCGAGCTGGCCGCCATTCACGACGCCCGCATCGTCGGCCCCAACTGCCTCGGCCTGATCGTGCCCGGGGTCTGCAAGATGGGCGGCATCGGGGGGCCCGCGAAGGACGCCGCAAAGGCGTACTCCCCCGGGCCGGTCGGCGTGATGTCACGCTCGGGCGGGATGACCACCGAGATCTCCTCCTCGCTGACCGCCGCCGGCCTCGGCGTATCCACAGCGGTCTCAATCGGCGGCGACGCCATCATCGGCTCGACCTACGCCGAGCTGATGCCCTACTTCGCCGACGATCCCCAGACCGAGGCGATCGTGATCTACACCGAGCCCGGCGGGCGCATGGAGGCCGAGCTGGTCGACTGGCGCGACGAGGCCGGGTCGAAGCTGCCGATCGTCGCCTTCATGGCGGGCAAGTTCATGGACGACGAGGAGATGCAGGGCATGAGCTTTGGCCACGCCGGGACGATCGTCGAGGGCAAGGAGGACTCGGCGACCGAGAAGATCGCGCGCCTCGAGGCCGCGGGAATCCCCGTCGTCGAGCGGATCGACGAGATCCCCGCACGCGTGAAGGAAACCCTGGCGTGAGCGAGCTGGACGGAACCTTCATCGAGGTCGAGGTCTCCGCCGACGCCGCCGGGGACCCCGAGCTGGCGAGGAAGCTCTCCGAGGCCTGCCCCGTGGACATCTTTGCCGCCTCGGACTCGGGCGTGAGCGTCGTCGGCGAGAACATGGACGAATGCGTGCTCTGCGGCCTCTGCCTGGACGCAGCCCCGGATGGTGCCGTGACCGTGCGCAAGCTCTACGACGGCACCGCGCTCTAGCTACCGGCGGCTTACTTCGGCTGCCAGTCGGGGCCGCCCTCGCTTTCGAACGTGGACGTGAGCCGTCTGCTGCGGGTTCCGTCGGCTTTGACCGTGTGGATGTCGCCGTTGAAGTTCAGCGGGTTGTGCACGAACACGATCCTCCTGCCGTTAGGCGACCAGGCCGCCCCACTGTCGTCCCGGTTATTTCGCGTGACCCTGCGCCGGGCGGAGCCGTTGCGGTTCATCGTGAAGATCTCGTCGTCGCCACCACGGTCGCTGTCAAAGACGAGCTTGCGACCGTTGGGGGACCAGTTCGGAGCGCGTTCGTTTGCATTGGTGCTCGTCAGCGCAGTCTGATCGGCGCCGTCCGTCGCCATCCTGAAGATGTCGTAGTCACCGTCGCGGTAGCTGCTGAAGGCGATTCGCTCGCCGTCCGGAGACCAAGCTGGCCCGAAATCGGCGATCTCGTTCGTGGTCAGCTGCTGGAGGCTGGTGCCATTCGCCTTCATCTTCATGATCTCGAAGTCGAGGTTGCCGACATTGCGCTCGAAGGCGATCCATCTGCCGTCCGGGGACCAGGCCGGATAGCGGTCGGAGCTCGCGTTCAGGGTCAGCCGCTGTTGGTCGCTGCCGTCCGCGCGCATCTTGTAGATCTCCTGATTTCCGTCGCGATCGCTGACGAAGGCGATCCACTTGCCGTTGGGTGACCAGGCGGGGTGGGCGTCCCCATCATCGTTGCGGGTCAGCTTCTGGCGGTTGCTCCCGCGCGCGCTCATGCTGAAGATGTCGGGATCCCCGTCCCGAGCGTCGTGGTAGGCGATCCGCCCGTTCTGGCCCGGGAACGCGGCGCCCGCACGCTCGCTACCCCCCACGTAGAGGCCAAGCGCCAGTGCGCCGACTCCCACCATCCCCGCGAGAAGGTGCGCGTGCCGACCCTTTTCCCCCGAAATTCCCACCGCCCCCGATAACACCAGAGAACCGGCGCGGTGTCAAGCGGATCGGAGCCCCCGCTAGAGCTTGCGGCAGATGGCGTGCGCGGTGCGAGTCGTGGCGCCGGCGCCCAGGCCTCTGGCTCGGCGCTGGGCTGGAAGGCGCCGTCACCGTCAAGAAAGCTCTACGACGGCACGGAGCTGAAGCGGTAGGGCCCACCAGCACCGGCTGTCTCCTTGGGGTGGGTAGGGTTGCGTCGATGCCTGCATTCCGCTCCGCGCTGGTCACCGGCGCATCCGGCTTTATCGGCCGGCGCCTGACCGAGCGCCTCGAGGCCGATGGGATCGAGGTAACCGGCCTCGATATGCAGACCGACCGTGGGCGAAACGTGATCGCCGGCGACGTCTCCGAGCCGGGCTCCTGGCAGCGGGCCGCCGACGGCTCCGAGGTGGTGTTCCATGCCGCGGCGATCGTCTCCAACGCCGCCAGCCTCGACCGCCGTGGCGCGTCAACGTCTTGGGCACGCGGCACGTGCTCGACGCGGCCGCGGAGGCCGGCGCGCACGCGGTTCATCCACTTCTCCTCGGTCCGGGCCTTCGGCGACGCCGGGTTCCCGGACGGAGTCACGGAGGGACACCCAGTCCGCCCTGACGGCAACCCCTACGTCGACACCAAGATCGCCTCCGAGCAGGTCGTGCTCCAGGCCCACTCCGCGGGTGAGATCGAGTGCACCGTGATCCGGCCCGGCGACGTCTACGGCCCGGGCTCGCGGCCCTGGACGATCCTGCCGGTCGAGTTCGATCAAGGCGAACCGGTTCGTGCTGCCGGCCATGGGCAAGGGTATCTTCAGCCCGACCTACATCGACAACCTGCTGGACGGGCGTACTGCTGGCCGCCGAGAGCCCCGAGGCCTCCGGCGAGGTGTTCACGCTCTCCGACGGACTCGGGGTCACGCTGCGCCGAGTTCTTCGGCCACTACTACCGAATGCTGGGCAAGCGCGGTCCCACGGTGATTCCGACCCCGCTGGCAAGCGCGGCCTGCCGCCGGCTCCGAGGCGCTCGCACGCGTGGGCGGGATCGAGACCGAGTTCAATCGCGCCTCGATGCGCTACCTGGCCCGGACCGGCACCTACTCGATCGAGAAGGCGCGCGAGAAGCTGGCCTACGAGCCGGCCGTGGATCTCGCCGAGGGCATGCGTCGCACCGAGGCGTGGCTGCGCGCGCAGGGACTGCTCGGGGCAGCCGAGACCGGCGCAGCCGTGGAGGCCGGCGTTGGCCGCGGTTGAGAGCGGCGCGGAGCCGCGCGTCTCGGCGCTCCAGCGCCGGCTGCTGACCGCCGCCCGCTCGCTCACCACGCCGCTGCTTCCCGACGACTACATCGAGCTGCTCAACCCGATGTGGTCGACGCGCGAGCTGCGCGGGACGATCGAGGAGATCCGTCCGGAGACCGAGGACGCCTCGACCGTCGTGATCCGGCCCTTCTTCGACTGGCTGGGCCACTGGCCCGGGCAGTACCTGCGGATCGGCGTCGAGCTCAACGGCGTCCGTCACTGGCGCGCCTACACGCTGACCTCCGACCCCGACCACCCCAAGGGCTACATCACGATCACGATCAAGCACGTCGCCGAGGGGCAAGCTCTCGCCCTACTTCACCCAGTACGCCGAGCCGGGCTCGATCGTCTATCTGGGCGGTGTCGAGGGGAGCTTCACCGCTCCCCCACCCCCTGCCCGAGAAGATGCTCTTCATCAGCGCCGGCAGCGGCGTGACGCCGATCTGGTCGCTGCATCCGCAACCTCGCCCAGCGCGACGCCCCGGTCCAGATGCACCACATCCACTGCTGCCGCACCCCCGACGACTTCATCCTCGGCGAGCCGCTCCGCGGACTCGCGGAAGCTCCGTGCCAACTACACGCTCCACGAGCACCACAGCGGGGCGAACGGGCGGATGACGCCGGCGGACCTGGACGAGTTGTGCGGAGACTGGCGCGAGCGCCACGCCTTCCTCTCCGGTCCCCGCGACCTGCTCGAGGCCTTCTCAGACCCACTGGAAGGCCGAGGGAGACCCCGACCTGCTCAGCATCGAGCGCTTCCAGCCGATCATCGGCGGCGAGGCCACGGCCGAGGTCGGCGACGGCGGCACGATCCGCTTCCGCATCACGGAGCTCGCGGCCGAGGCCGACGGCCGGACCTCGATCCTCGACGCGCGGCGAGGAGGCGGGCGGCAAGCTCGCCTTCGGCTGCCGGATGGGCGTCTGCCACACCTGTATCGGCAGCTGCGAGTCCGGGCAAGGTGCGCGACCTGCGCACCGGCCAGGTCCACGGCGAGGAGGGCGAGATGATCCGCATCTGCGTCAACGCTCCCGAGGGCCACGTCGAACTCGACGAAGGCCACGTGGAGATGACCCAAGGAGCGCAATGAGCACCACTGCCGCCCCCCTCGAGAACCCCCTCAGCCGCCTCTCCCGCGAGGAGATCGACGACGATCGGTGAGGAGTTCCAGGCGATACACGACGACGTCTATGCCGACCTCGGCGATCGCGACGCAACCTATATCCGGAACGTCGATCCAGTTCCACCGCCGGCTCGCGGCGATGGGCAGGATCGAGCTGATGGCCTCACGCTACTGGCCCGCCTGGGTGCTCGGGACGGCCGACCCTTGGCGCGGCCAAGATCATCGAGAACATGGAGATCGGCCACAACGTGATGCACGGCCAGTGGGACTGGATGAACGACCCCTACATCCACTCCTCCACCTGGGACTGGGACACCGCCTCCCCCGCCTCGGCCTGGAAGCACTCCCACAACTACGTCCACCACACCTACACGAACGTGATCGGCAAGGACAAGGACGTCGGCTACGAGATCATGCGCGTGGACCCGCGCCAGCCCTGGCACCCCGTCTTCCTCCTCCAGCCCTTCTACAACATCCTGCTCGCGCTCTTCTTCGAGTGGGGCGTCGCCGTCCACGACCTCGACTTCGAGGCGATCCGCAAGGGAACGAAGTCAAAGGAGCAGGTGCGGGACGAGCTGCGCGCGATCGGCACCAAGGCGCGGCGCCAGGTCGTGAAGGACTACATCGCGTTCCCGGCGCTCTCCGGCCGCTACTGGAAGCGCACGCTGATGGCGAACGTCGCCGCGAACCTGATCCGCAACGTGTGGACGTACGCGATCATCTTCTGTGGGCACTTCCCCGACCAGGCGTACACGTTCACCGAGGAGGAGCTCGAGGCGGACCCGTCGAAGGGCGCCTGGTACGTCCGCCAGCTGATCGGCGCCGCCAACATCGACGGCAGCGACGTCTTTCACTTCTTTACCGGAAACCTCTCGTTCCAGGTGGAGCACCATCTCTATCCGGACTTGCCCAGCTCGCGCTACAAGGAGATCGCCCCGCGAGTGCGGGCGATCTGCGAGCGCTACGGCCTCCCCTACAACACCGGACCCTTCGGGAAGCAGTTCGGCTCGGTCCAGCGCACGCTCCTGCGCCTGGCCCTCCCGGGTGGGTCGCCGCGGCCCAAGCCGGGTCCCTGGCGAGAGCCCGCGACGACCCCCAATGCCTCGCAGAACGGCCACGGGCCCGAGGGCGCGCTGGCGGCGTTCCCGTAGGCCCGAGGCCGGCGGCGGCGCTCAAGGCCTGCCGGGAGGTCGATCGGGGCAAACAGGGTCGCGCCTTGCGCCCCGTCCGGCAGACTACGCCGCGGTGAACTTCGTCCGTGACGTCATCGAGTCCCGCCCGGCCTCGACTCCCGCGCTCGTGGCCATCTCCCGCCAGGGTGAGCGCCGGCTCTGGCACCTGGGCGAGCTGGGCGCCCGCGCAGCGGGCCTCTCCGGCGCCCTCGCCGCCCGTGGCGTGGGCCGGGGCGACGTCGTGATCACGCTGGTTGGCAACCGGGTCGAGTGGGTCCTCGCGCTGCTCGCGTGCTGGCGGATGGGAGCGGTGCCGCTCCCCTGCAACACGATGCTTCGCCGAGGCGACCTCGAGCACCGCATCGGCGTGGCGAGCCCGGCGCTGTGCATAGGCGAGGAGAACCTGCTGAGCGAGATGCCCGGCGGCGTCGAGTGCATGACGATGGCCGACGTCGCCGCGGCGCTCGACGAGGACGAGCCGCAGGAGACGCCCGCCGACTTCGCCGACCTGGACCCCACTGACCCCGCCCTGATCGTCTTCACCTCCGGCACCACCGGCGAGCCGCGCGCCGCGCTCCACCCGGTGAGCTATCTCGCCGGCCAGGCGGCTCAGGCCGAGCACTGGGTTGGCGCCGAGCCGGGCGACCTCGTCTGGGTGACGACGGCCACGGGTTGGTCGAAATCGGCGCGCAACGTGTTCGTGGCGCCCTGGCTGCGTGGTGCTGCCTCGCTGCTGTTCGACGCCCGGTTCGACCCGGCCGGGCGGATCGAGGTGCTCGAGCGCGAGGGTGTGACGATGCTCTGCCAGGCGCCGACCGAGTACCGGCTGCTGGCCCGCAGCGATTCGCTCCGGCCGCTTCCGAATCTGCGCCGGGCGATGTCGGCTGGCGAGCCGCTCGGCGCCGATATGGTCGAGGCCTATCGCTCGGCGTGGGGCATCGACGTCGCCGACGGCTACGGCCAGACCGAGACCGGTCACATCAGCGGCAACCACCTCGGCTTCGAGGTCCGCCCGGGCTCGATGGGCAAGCCGCTGCCGGGCCTTGAGACCCGGATCGCCGACGGCGAGCTTCAGCTGCGCGCACCTACCTCCCCCACGTTCTTCAGCGGCTACCTCGGGGACGATGGCGGCCCGGAGCTCATCGACGGCGAGTGGTGGGCGACGGGGGATCTGGTCCGAGAGGACGGGGACGGCTACCTCTTCCACGAGGGCCGCTCCGACGACCTGATCACCTCGTCCGGTTACCGGATCGGCCCGGGTGAGGTGGAGTCGGCTCTGCTCAGCCACCCGGCAGTCGCCGAGGCAGCGGCCGTCGCGGCCCCGGATGCCGAGCGCGGGTCGGTCGTCAAGGCCGTGATCGTCACCGACGGGCTCAAGGGCACAGCCGAGCTCGCGCTCGAGCTCCAGGAGCACGTGAAGTCGGTGACCGCCCCGTACAAGTTCCCGCGCATCGTGGAGTTCACCGACGAGCTGCCCCGCACCGCGAGCGGCAAGCTGCGCCGCGCCGCCCTGCGCTAGGGGGGCGAATCAGCGGATCTTCGCGCCTGTCCACTGCAGAGGTGGCCGGATGCAAAGACTCGACAGATTCCTCAACTGGATCGCCAGCCGCCAGCACGGCACCGTGACTCGCGCACAGCTGCTCGAGGCGGGCTTCACCAGCCGCGCGATCGAGCTGCGGGTGGCGTCCGGGGCGCTGATTCCGATCCACCCCGGCGTCTACCTCGTCGGGCACCGGGCGGCTGCCCCACTGGCCTATGAGGCTGCCGCGATCCTCGCCTGCCGGCCCGAAGCCTGCCTGAGTCGCGCCACTGCGACGCGACGCGACGAGACCTCGACGGCGTGCGCCGCCGGAGAGGGGGACGTCGTCGCGGCACTCAACGAAGCACGAGTGCAGCGCCTCGTCAGCGACCGGGAGCTCGTTGGCGCGCTGGAGCGCTATCCCCTGCGAACGGGAGCCAGGGCCCTGCGCCGTCTCCTCGTTGCCGAACGAGGGCCACTGCTCACGGAATCGAAGGCGGAGCGGCTGGCGGTGGAGGTCGACGGCTTCAAGTCACACTCGACGCCGCACAGGTTCGTCCGCGATCGTAGACGGGCCGCGTTTCTCGCTGCGCGCGGCGTACTTGTGTTCCCCCTGACCTGGCAGGACAGCGTGGCGCCGGCCGACTCGATGGCGCGCCTGCGCGCGGCGCTCGCGCGACGGCGAGCGGTATAGGTCCGGATAGCCGCTTTCGTCCACCACCACGGTGGACGGGCGCGAACATCCGGGGGGCTAGCCGTCGTCGCTCGCGCGCTGCCTGACGATGCCGTCGAGCTTCGAGACGACGTCGGGGTCGCGAAGCGTGGTGACGTCGCCCAGCTCGCGCCCCTCACCGATGTCGCGCAGCAGGCGGCGCATGATCTTCCCCGAGCGGGTCTTCGGCAGGTCGTAAGCCCAAACGATCCGGCTCGGACGGGCGAGCTTGCCGATCCGGGTTGCGACGTGCTCGCGGATCTCCGCCTCGAGCTGGTCCGAGCCCTCGTCGTCTGAGCCCTGGAGCGTCACGAACGCGCAGATCGCCTGGCCGGTGTCCTCGTCGGTCTGACCGATGACCGCCGCCTCGGCGACCTTGGGGTGCGAGACGATCGCCGACTCGACCTCAGCGGTCGAGAGGCGGTGGCCGGAGACGTTGATCACATCATCGATCCGGCCGATCACCCACAAGTAGCCGTCGGAGTCCTTGCGGGCCGCGTCGCCCACCAGGTAGGTCTCCTTCCCAAACCGCTCGAAGTAGGTCTCGACGAAGCGCTCAGGCTCCTTGTAGAGCGTTCGCAGCATGCCGGGCCACGGCTTGCGCAATACCAACACGCCCTGCTCGTCGGTCAGCTCGTTGCCATCGTCGTCCACCACGGCAGCGTCGATCCCCGGCAACGGTTTGCCGGCGGAGCCGGGCTTGGCGGCCTGCGCCCCGGGGAGCGTGGTGATCATGATGTGACCGGTCTCGGTCTGCCACCAGGTGTCGACGATCGGGGTTTGCCCGCCGCCGATCACCTGCCGGTACCACAGCCACGCCTTCGGATTGATCGGCTCGCCAACGGTCCCAAGGAGCCGCAGCGCCGAGAGATCGGCCCTGTCGGCATGCTCGTGGCCCCACTTCATGCAGGCGCGAATCGCTGTGGGCGCCGTGTAGAAGAGCGTCACGCCATAACGCTCGCAGAGCTCCCACCAGATCCCCTTGTGCGGGTAGTCGGGCGCTCCCTCGTACATCACCGAGGTCGCGCCGTTGAGCAGGGGGCCGTAGACGATGTAGGAGTGGCCGGTGACCCAGCCGACGTCGGCCGAGCACCAGTACACGTCCTCGCCGGGCTTCAGGTCGAAGACCATCGAATGGGTGGCGGCGACGCCGGTGAGGTAGCCACCCGTGGTGTGGAGGATGCCCTTGGGCTTCGCGGTCGAGCCAGAGGTGTAGAGGATGAAGAGCGGATGCTCCGCGTCCAGCGGCTCGGCCTCGCACTCGGCGTCGGCCGCCGCAAGCGCCTCGTCGTAGTAGACGTCGCGACCATCCCTCATCTCGACGTCGGTCCCGGTGTTGCGGACCACCACCACGGTCTCGATGGACGGGACGTCGTCCAGGAACGCGTCCACGCCCGGCTTCACCTCCGCGGCCTTGCCCTTGCGACGGGCGCCGTCGACCGTGATCAGCGCCTTCGCCTCCGAGAACTGCATCCGGTCGCGGACCGAGTCTGGCGAGAACCCTCCGAACACGACGTTGTGGGGAGCTCCGATCCGGGCGCAAGCCAGCATCGCCACCGCGACCTCCGGGATCATCGGCAGGAAGATCCCGACCACGTCCCCCTTGGAGATGCCACGGTCCTTCAGCGCGTTCGCAAGTCTCTGGACCTCGCGGTGGAGCTCGCCATAGGTGACATCTCGCTCCTCGCCCTCCTCCCCGCGCCAATGGAACGCAATGCGGTCGCCCAGGCCGTTCTCAACGTGGCGGTCGAGGCAGTTGTGTGACGCGTTCATCTTGCCGCCGGCGAACCACCTGTAGAACGGCGGGTCGGAGTCGTCGAGCGCGATGTCCCAGCGCTCGAACCAGTCGAGGTCGTCGGCCTTCCGCTCCCAGTAGGCCACCGGGTCGGCCGCAGCCTCCCGCGCGATCGAGTCATCGCTGATCGCGGCGGCCGCGGCGAACTCTTCGGGTGGATCGAACGACTCGACGTCCAAGAGCTCGTCGAGCTCGCGCTCGAGCTCCTCGCCTGTCCGTGCTTCCGTTCCGCCTTCCATCGCTCTCCTCTCCGGGCTACCTCTTCCACGACGATATCGCCCGTAGGGTTGTCGGCTTGAAACAGCGACCCAGCCTCGCCGCCTTCGCGGGAATCTTCGTGGTCACCATGCTCGGCCTGCTCGCCGTCGGCGCCACGCTGCCCGTGCTCCCGCGGTACGTGAAGGGCCCGATCGGGTCAACCGACCTGGCCGTCGGGCTCGTCAGCGGCGCCTTCGCTTTCACCGGCCTCGCTTTCCGCCCGCTCGCCGGCCACCTCGCCGACGCCCGAGGCCGGCGGCTGACGGTGATCATCGGCGCGCTGCTCAGCGCGGCCGCGGGGCTTCTCTACTTCATCCCGGCCGGCGTCCCGGGCCTCGTGATCGCACGGCTTGTCCTCGGCGCCGGCGAGGGGATGGTGTTTACGGCCGGCTCCGCATGGGTGGTGGACCTCGCGCCTCCGGAGCGGCGCGGCCGCCTGATCGGCCTGTACGGGCTCGCGATCTGGAGCGGGCTGAGCCTGGGACCCCCGATCGGCGAGCTGCTCCTGCGAGCGTCGAGCTTCGAGACCGTGTGGCTGTTCGCGGCGGGCGCGCCCCTGCTTGGAGCCGTGATCGCAACGCGAATACCGGAGCGCTTCACGCCTCGCGCTCCGGGGGCGAAGCGCTCACCGCTGCTCGCGCGCGAGGCGATCCGCCCCGGCCTCACCCTCTCGCTGGGCGTCGTGGGGTTCGCCGCCGTCGCAGCCTTCCTGGTGCTTCACCTCGACCAGCAGGGCATCGGCCACGGGGCGGAGACCTTCGCCGCGTTCGCGGCCACGGTCGTGCTCGTGAGGCTGATCGGCGGTGACCTCCCCGATCGCGTCGGCCCGGTCCCCTGCGCCATTGGCGCGGCGCTGCTGGAGGCGCTCGGCCTGGTCCTGATCGGGGTCGCAGACTCCGCCGCGGTCGCGATCGCCGGCGCGATGATCATGGGCGGGGCGTACTCCACGCTCTATCCGGCCCTGGCGTTGATCGTGGTGGACCAGGTGGAGGAAGACCGCCGCGGCGTCGCCTTGGGAACGTTCACCGCCTGCTTCGACCTTGGCGTCGGACTCGGCTCGCCGCTGGTGGGCGCGTTCGTGGCACTCGGCGGCTACTCCGCCGCCTTCTACGGCGGGGCGGCCTGCGCCCTCGGAGCGGCGGCGGTCGCCGCCTTCGCCCTCCCCCGGATCGCTGCGCGGGGTCAGCCGACAACCGCCTAACTGCGCGCGGCCCGGCCCAGACGCTCGAGGTGCTGGTCGAAGCTCGCCCGATAGACGATCCCCTCGAACAGCCGCTCGGCCTTTCGGTCGCCGCGGCCGGCGCGCAGCTCGCGCCACTCTCGGACGGCCACCGCCCGGTCCCAGAGCTCGGTCCACGGTCCGCCGGCCGCCAGGACCTCTTCCACGACCGCGGCGTCGCCGGGGATGTCCCAGAGGCGCTCACGCTTGGACCGGGCAAGCTGTCCGGCGGTCGCCTGGAAGTAGCCGACCCCCGCCCACTCCGGCACGAACCTGACCGCGAGCTCGCGTGGCAGGCCGCCGCCCAGCCGGTCGCGGGGGGACATCGCGAAGGCCGCCCTGACGAAGCCTGGGGTCGCGAACAACACCGTTCGCTCGCTGTCGGTCGAGAGCCCCTGACGGTGGGCGAAGCGGTCCATGAGATAGAACCAATCCAGCAGCTCTGGGCCCTTCAGTCCGTGCGCACGGCCGTCCTCGAGCGTCCGCTCAAGCGCCTCGCGGGCCGCCTCCGTAGCTGCTGGCAGGGCACCCTCGTGCCCCTGGGAGAACAAGCGCATCAAACGTTCCTTGACTCGCTTGGGCCGAAGGCGTAGCCGACGGATGTCGCCGGCCGTCTTGTAGTAGATGCCGTGGGCTATCTCGCCCCCATGACCCGAGAACCTGGGCGCCTCGGGCCGGGGGCGCGGAAGCGTCATCTTGCCCCGCAGCTTCTGTGCGTGGCGGACGCCGTCGTGGAGCAGGTGGAGGTGCTCGGCCCGCTCCAGCAGAGGCGTCCCGGCGGTTGCGCTTCCCTGCTTGCGCCGCCGCACGTGATGATCTGGCGGATCCTTCAGGCGTTCCATCAGCTGCTTGGCGACGCGGGCCTCCCCGGGCGTGATGTTGGAGGTCACGTAGCGCGCGTCGATGCCGGCTGCGATCGTCGCGGCTGCGATGGCTCTGGAATCCTGGCCGCCCGAGAGGTCAACCTGGGCGCGCTCCGGCCACAGCGACGCCACCTCCCTGGCCTGGGCGACCATCTCCTCGGCGGCGGGCTCGGCCAGCTCGCGCCACGGGACCCCGGGACCGACTAGCGAGCGAACGGCGTCGGTGGCCGTGGCGGACACCGCCCCGTCGGGGTCTGCCCGACAGAGCGTCCCCGGACCGAGACGACTGACCCCGGCGATCGGGCTCGCCTGCCCAAGGAGCCACCCGGCGCCGGCCAACAGGCGCCAGCCGGCCTCGTCTGCGGCCGGATCGACTCCGGCGAAGATGACGAGCGCCCCGGGCCGGTTCGACCACACCGTCAGGTCCCCTGCTGTCAGGGTGAAGGCCCGCGCAGCGCCGATGGCGTCGTTCGCAACGACCAAGGCGCCAGAGCGCCGGTCCAGCACGGCGACCGCAAGCGGCGAGCTGAGGGCGAGGATCGCTGCCGTGGGGTCATCGCGGACTGCCGCCGCCAGCGCGATTGGAGCTTGCGCGGGATCGACATCCACCAGCCGACTCCAGCCGCCGGGAACATGAGCGGTCGCCACGGCCAACTCCGAGTCCTCAGCGAAGTGTGGCCATCGGCAACGGGGACTGGCGTCGCCCGCGATCGCGACACCCGCGTGCCCGGCGACGGCGATCGACGTTGCCGTTGGATAGTCCACGAGCTCCGCGTAATGGCTCGCGACCCGGGCCATCGCCGCCTCAACGCCTGCGACCTCGAGCGGCGAGCGGCTTGCGAAGGCGACCCATGTGGGGTCGATCTTCTCTCCCATCGGTTGCAGCCTAGTGAGCACGCTGATCTGCTTCGATCCCGCCGGTGGAGCGGGAAGCCGACGGCACCTCGAAGAATGTCCTCGAGCGGACGTGGCTGGCGTACGCGTGGAGCCGTCCGCTCGCCGCGGAGGTCCTCGAGGCCCGCCTCGCCAGGGTCGAGGCGCACTACCAGCGCACGCTCGCGGATCCGCTCCGACGAGACTCCGAGAGTGTGCCCGGGCTCGGCCTCGTGCTGTGGAGCCGGCCCGACCCGCGGCTGCGCTGGCCTCTTTGGAGCCAGGGTGTGGGGCGGGCGTACGCCTGGGCGGGTGTCCCGACGGGCTGGGAACGCCTAGTTGGCGCCGACGACGACCTCGTGGCGGCGGCCGATCGGCTCGGCAAGCTGCTGGCCGAATCGCCCACCCGGGCGATGAACCTCAACCCACCCTTTCTCTTCGGAGCGCTGGATCGCGACGGGGGCGGGCTGGCCGTCGCCGCAGACGCGCTCGGGGTCAGCCGGCTGTACGAGCTTCAGACCGCGGAGGGGTGGGTATGGTCGAACCGCCTGGCGGCACTTCACCTCTTCGCGGGCGAGGAGCCTCGCATCGACGCCCGCGCCTGGCGCGTCTTCGCCGCGGCCGGCTGGTTCCTCGGAGCGACGACGCCACTAGCCGGCGCCGTGAAGGTCGAGCCCGGCACCGTGATCAGGGCCCGCTCGGGCGAGGAGGGCCCGGCCGCCGTCGAGCACCTCGCAACCGGAGCGCGACGCCAGCTCGTCACCCCGCGCCGAGTGCGACTCGGCGACTCGGCGGGGGAGGCCGCGGAGGCAGCAGCGGGGCTAGCCCGCAACATCGCTCAGGCGTGGGACACGGAGCTCGCCATCGCGCTCACGGGCGGACGCGACTCTCGGATCTCGGCGGCCGCGACCCTGTCGGCCGGGGTGGGAGCCACCTACAACACGGGCGACCAGGTCCCCGGTGAGCTCGACGTCGTCCAGGACCTCATCGCGAAGGCGCCACGCGAGATGCCGCACGAGGTCCACAGGCCCGAGGCCGAGAGCGAGCCCACCGACGACCTGCTCGAGCGAACGCGCGGCCTGCACCTGATGCACGACGGGATGCGCAACCCGCAGGAGGTACGCCGCTCGCTGAGCATCCCCCACACCCGGCGTCTCCCACCGAGCATGTCCGGTCACGGTGGGGAGTTGGGCCACGGCTTCTACTACCACTCGAAGAAACAGCTCTCGCGGCTTCGCCGGGGCGGGGACGCCGGGATGGTGGACCGCTTGGAGGCCGCGGCCCGGCGCCGGCACTCGGCTGCCATCGACGGCTCCTACGCGGAGTACCTCGAGGAGTGCGAGCGCACGCTCGAGGAGGGCCGCTCCTACGGGCTGGAGGGACCGCCGCTGCTCGACTGGTTCTATCTCGCCCAGCGCCTGAACTACCGCTCCGGGCTCGGCGCCCGCGACGGCCGGTACTCGGCGTGCGTGACCATGGCGTTCGTGCGCGGGTGCTTCGACCTCACCCCTAAGCAGCGCCTCACCGCGAAGCTTCACGGCGAGGTCGTGCGGCGGCTCGTGCCCGAGTGGCGGCGTGTGCCCTTCTTCTCCTCCCGCTCGGCGCCGATGCCCGAGATCCACCGCCGGCGAATCTGGGAGCGCCCGGCCGAGGCCGCCGTACTCGACGAGCTGGTCGCCAGCGGAGACGGCTGGACCGACAGCTTCGACGCCGACGCGATCCGGCGGATGTGGTCGGAGGTCCGCCGCGGCGAGGGCACCGCCGACTACGAGCACGTCTTCTACCGGGTGGTCTGGCGAGCGGCGTTCGAGGACCACCGCCGCGAGCTGGCGGCGGCCGTCGCTCGTTAGGCGGCCCGACCAGCCGCTCCAGCCACCTGCGCTCCTCGCGCGGGCATGCGTGGGCCGCGGCGGCGCTTGACCAGATCCGGTCGGTACCGGCGCGCGATCAGTTGAAGCGGATCTCGCGTAGCCTTGGCTCCGAGTGTCTGAGCCCGAGCCGAGCACCGTCGACGCGATGCTCGAAGCCGCGCGGTCAACCCTCGTTCGCCTGGCCCCGGAGGACGCGCAGCGGGCCGCTGGACGAAGCGCTCTCATCATCGACATCAGACCGGTGGAGCAGCGGCGCCGGGACGGGCTGATCCCGAACGCACACCTCGTCTCCCGAAACGTCCTTGAGTGGCGGCTCGATCCGCGGTCGGCGCATCGTGACCCGGCCCTGGCCCGCACGGACTGCCGGGTAATCCTGATCTGCAACGAGGGCTACCAGTCCAGCCTTGCCGCGGCCACGCTGAGGACATTCGGCCTCGACGCCACCGATGTGGTTGGCGGCGCTCAGGAATGGCTGCGCGCCGGACTTCCTACCGAGCCGGCTCCGCCCGATTAGCTCGCCTCGAGGTGTGCGTAGAGGAACTGCTGGGACTTCCCGGAGGGGGTCTCATGGTCGTCAAGCCGGCTTGAGACGAGGCGCGCGGCCGGCCCGAACGCGGCGGCCAACTCCTCCGCCCCATAGCGCACAACGGGCAGGCCGCTGCAGCTGGTGGGACCGTCGGGCCCGAAGGTGGCGACGATCATGTGACCGCCGGGCCGAAGGCTGCGCTGCAGGTTGCGGCGATATCCCTCCCGCTCCCCGTCCTCGGTCATGAAATGGAACACGGCCCGGTCATGCCAGAGCGCGAATTGTCGGCCGAAGTCGTGGCCGCGCACATCGGCGACGACCCACTCGATCCGCTCCTGCTCAGCGGAGTCGAGGGAGCGCCGAGCCTTGTCCAGCGCCTCAGCCGAGATGTCGGCCACCGTCACGTCGGTGTAGCCGCAGCGAAGCAACTTGCCCGCCAGCCCGGACGCCCCGCCGCCGAGGTCGAGGATCGGCGCGTCGGCCCGCAGACCGATCTCCTCGATCATCCGCAGCGAGGATTCGGGCGAGGCCTCGAACCAGCTGACCTCCGCCGGGCCCCTGGCGCTCCAGATCCCGGCCCAGTACTCGCCGGTGCTCTCCGCGGACATGCGTGCGGTGCCGGCCTACTCCACGGGCGCGGCTTGGCGCGGGTTCGTGACCGGCACGAGCGCCGCCTCGATCTCGTCCCGCCGATCCTCGAGGAAAGGCGGCAGGATCAGGCTCTCGCCGAGATGCTCAGGGTCCTCGTCAACGCCGAAGCCTGGGCCCAGCGTGGCGATCTCGAAGAGGACACCGCTCGGCTCGCGGAAGTAGATCGACCTGAACCAGAAGCGGTCGATCACGGGGGTCGGCCTGGCGCCGGCGTCGATCACGCGCCCGCGCCAGTCCTCGTGCTCGTCGGTCCGTGAGCCCCAGGCGATGTGGTGGACGGTGCCCGCGCCCTCCAGGCCGCGCCGCTCGGGCGGGGGGTCGTAGAGCCACTGCCCTCCGCGATCCGTCCCGCGGGCCTCCCACTCGGATCCGGCCCCGTTGAAGCCAAGGCCGTCGAGCAGTTTCGCGCTCGCGTCCGGAGCGGCCGAATACGCACGCGCCGCGTGGAACCCCTGGAGGGCGAGCTCTCGCGGGACATCCGGATGGTCGGCGCTCAGCGGCGCGTCGGCCGTCTCGACGACGGCGAGCTCGTGATCGAGGCCCTCCGGGTCGGAGAACCGCAGCGAGCCCTCCCGCCCCCTGGACTCGACGCCCGCGGCTCGGAGACGCTCATCCCAGAAGGCGAGCGCCTCCTCCGAGGCAACCCGCCAGACGATCCGGTGCACCATCCCGTCCCCCGCGCGGCCCTCGGGTGCGCCACGGAACTCGAAGAAGGTGAGATCCGCCCCGGGGCTACCCGCCTCGTCGGCGTAGAACAGGTGGTAAACGGATGGCGCATCCTGGTTCACGGTCTTCTTGACCATCCGCAGCCCGAGCGTACCCGCATAGAAGTCCACGTTGCGCTGCGCATCCCCGGTGACGGCCGTGATGTGGTGGATGCCCTCGAGCCTCATGGCGCGCTCCCTCTCTCGGTCGTTTTACTTGCTCGCGCAACTATATCACTGGCCAGCTCGGAGCAGCACGGGTCCCTGGCTTGTACGCGACCGCGGACTGACGCCAGTTACCCTCCAGCGTGAAACGCCCGGCCAGGATGGCCGCGAACAGATACGACCCGACCGCAGGGGAGATATGACCGTCGAGACCGAACTCACCGCCACCGCCGCAAGCCACATCGACCGCGGACGGATCAAGGAGCTGACCGACCGCGAGAGACAGAAGCTCGCCGACCGCACGCCAAAGTCCTCTGAGCGCTACGAACGCGCCAAGAAGGTCATGCCGGGCGGCGTCCCGTCCTCCTTTCAGGAGAACGACCCGTGGCCCGTCTACATCGAGCGCGGCCAGGGCTCCCGCGTCTGGGACGTGGACGGCAACGAGTACGCCGACTTCCACAACGGCTTCGGCGTCTGCGTCATCGGCCACGCGAACCCGGCGGTCGGCGCCGCGGTAAAGGCGCGGGTGGACGACGGCACACACTTCGCAGCCCCCACCGACGGCTCGATCATCGTCGCCGAGGAACTGGTCAAGCGCTTCACCCTCCCCCAGTGGCGCTTCACGAACTCCGGCACCGAGTCCACCATGGACGCGGTCCACCTCTCCCGTGGCGCCACCGGCCGCGACATGATCCTCAAGATCGAGGGTTCCTACCACGGGCACCACGACGCGGTGATGGTGTCGGTCTACCCCGACCTCGAGGATCTTGGCGACCGTGACGACCCACGCTCCGTCGTATACGGCGAGGGCTACCCGAAGGCCATCACCGACCTGACCCGGGCCGTCCCCTTCAACGACGCCGACGCGCTGGAGAGCGTGCTGAATCAGATCGGAGACCAGGTGGCCGGCCTGATCATGGAGCCGGCGATGATGAACATCAACATCATCCCGCCGAAGGACGGCTACCTCGAGCGGGTGCGCGAGCTCTGCACGCAGCACGGCGTGAAGCTGATCTTCGACGAGGTCAAGACCGGTGCGACCATCGGCTACGGGGGCGCCACGCAGCGGTTCGGGGTGACCCCGGACATGATCACCCTGGCCAAGGCGGTCTGTGGCGGCTACCCGGGCGGCGCGATCGGCATGACCGAGGAGATCGCCGAGCTGGTCTCCAGCGGCCGCGTTCACCAGTACGGCACCTTCAACGGCAACCCCCTGGTGATGGCCGCCTCCGAGGCCACGCTCACGGAGGTGCTGGTCGATGACGCCTACGCCAAGCTCGAGGCGACCAACGAGAAGCTGAAGGCCGCCTGCTCCGAGGTGGTGGAGCGCTACGGCCTCCCCGCCTACACCGAGGGGATGGGCGCCAAGGGCTGCGTGATCTTTGCGCCCGAGCGGATCAACGAGTACCGCGACTACCTCAGTGCGGTCGACGGCGAGCTCGCGACGCTCGGCTGGCTCTACCACATGAACCACGGCATCTTCATGACGCCGGGCGTTGAGGAGGAGTGGACCCTGTCGGTGGCCCACTCCGACGACGACGTCGAGCGCTACCTGAACGCGTTCGAGACTTTCGCGCGCGACGTGACATCCGGCTGAGCACCCTCCTCTACGACCGAGACTGCGGCTTCTGCCGCACCGCACTGGCCGGGATCCTCGCCTGGGACCGGCGGCATCAGCTGGCGCCGCTGGCCCTCCAGCATCCCGCGGCCGCCCAGCTCCTGCCGGGCATGGCCGAGACGACCAGGATGGCCTCCTTTCACCTAGTGGCGGCCGACGGGACCGTCCACAGCGCGGGCCGCGCGCTGACCGAGCTGCTGCGCCTGCTGCCCGGCGGGCAGCCGTTGGCGGCGATCTCCGGAGCGATCCAGCCGCTGACCGACGCCGTCTACCGCTTCATCGCCGGCAACCGGTCCCGGCTGGGGCCCCTCATCCCCGGCCGCTTGAAGGCCCGGGCCGATGCCGCGATCCGCCGCCGAGTGGCCGGCGCCGGTTTGTAGCCTGCTTCGAATGGCCAACCGCCTCGCCCACGAGACCTCCCCCTACCTCCTACAGCACAAGGACAACCCGGTCGAGTGGTATCCGTGGGGGCCGGAGGCCCACGCGGCGGCCCAGGAGCGGGATCTGCCAATCCTGCTCTCGATCGGGTACTCCTCGTGCCACTGGTGCCACGTGATGGAGCGCGAGTCCTTCGAGGACGCCGACGACCGCCGCCGTCATGAACGAGCACTTCGTGCCGGTGAAGGTCGACCGCGAGGAGCGCCCCGACGTCGATGCGATCTACATGGAGGCGGTCCAGGGCATGACCGGGCAGGGCGGGTGGCCGCTCACCGCGTTCTGCGATACCGACGGCGTTCCCTTCTACGGCGGCACCTACTTCCCGCCCGAGCCGCGGCACGGCATGCCCAGCTTCCGGATGCTGATGGAGGCCGTCGCCGAGTCGTGGGCATCGCAGCGCGAGCGCATCCGCGACTCGGCCGCGCGGATCCAGGGGCAGCTCGACGCTGTCGGGCGGATCGAGCCGTCCGACGAGGCGGTCACCGCCGACGCGCTCGAGGGCGCGGTCCGTCAGTTGAAAGCGGCGGCCGACCCGGTGAACGGCGGCTTCGGCGGAGCGCCGAAGTTCCCGCCGGCGTCGGCGATCGAGCTGCTGCTGGCTCGCGGCGAAGCCGAAGTGCCTACCCGCACGCTCGACGCGATGGCCGCCGGCGGCCTCTGTGACCAGATCGGCGGCGGCTTCGCCCGCTACTCGGTCGACGCGGTCTGGCTGGTCCCCCACTTCGAGAAGATGCTCTACGACAACGCGCTGCTCGCGCGCGCTTACGTTCACGGCTTCCAGGCGCTGGGACACGAGCGCTGGCGCATCGTCAGCGAGCGGACCCTCGACTGGGCTCTGCGCGAGATGCGAGGGCCCGAGGGAGGGTTCTACTCCGCGCTCGACGCCGACTCCGAGGGCGAGGAGGGGCGCTTCTACGTTTGGTCGCGCTCCGAGCTGGCGGCGGCGCTGGCGGCGGCCGGGCTCGACGCTGAGACGGAGGCGATCCTCGAGCACTGGGGCGTCACGGAGGGCGGGAACTTCGAGGGCCGGAACATCCTGCACCTCCCGGCGGGGAGCGAGGCCGAGCAGCCTCCCGGCCTCGATCGCGCCCGCGAGGTCCTCTACGAGCGGCGCTCCGGACGGGTCTGGCCGGGGCTCGACGACAAGCGGATCCTCTCCTGGAACGCCCTGATGATCGCGCGCGCTCGCCGACGCCGGCGCCGTGCTCGGACGCGCCGACTACCTCGAGGCGGCCACGGTGCGTGCGCCGAGTTCATCCTCGACCGAGATGCGCGACGGTGACGGCCGCCTGCTGCGCACCTGGAAGGACGGCGAGGGGAAGCTGAACGCCTACCTCGAGGACCACGCCTACCTCGTCGAGGCGCTGCTTGCCCTGTACGAGGCGACCTTCGACGTCCGCTGGTTCGACGCAGCCCGCGAGACCGCGGACGCGATGATCGAGCGCTTCGCGGACCCCGAGCGCGGCGGGTTCTTCACCACCTCACACGACCACGAGGAGCTGATCGCCCGGCGCAAGGACGCCGAGGACCATCCCATCCCGTCGGGGAACTCGTCGGCGGCGCTCGGGCTCCTTCGGCTGTCGGCGCTCACAGGTGAGCTCGACTACGAGCGCCACGCGGTCTCCGTCTTCAAGCTCTTGGGCGCCATCGGCAGCCGCCACCCCCACGCGTTCGCCCACCTGCTCCGCGGGCTCGACTTCCACCTCGCCCCGGTACGCGAAGTCGCTCTCGTCTCCACCGACGGGCGCGGTTTGGACGACCTGGCGCGAGTCGTCCGCAGCCGCCTGCGCCCCCACCTCGTCCTCGCCGGCGGGGCGGAGGACACCCATCGCCCGGAGCTGATGCAGGGACGGACGGCTCTCGGTGCCACAGCAGCTGCGTACGTCTGCGAGCGGTTCGCGTGTCGGCGCCCGGCCTCAGACGCCGGCGAGCTCGAGGCCCTTCTGGAGTAACTCGAGCCGGCGGAGCTCTAGCGGAACACTGCGAACGAGAGCGCGGCGCTGGCGGGGTCGGCGGACGCCGAGGTGGCGACGTTGCAAGAGCGAAAGATGATCTGGTTGGCCCCCGCGGACTTGCGAGCGCCAACGATGACACCGTCGGGAAGGGTCGGTGGTGGCGTGAACACGACGATGTCCGTGGTTTGGGCCCCGAGGACGTTCAAAGTCTTATCGACGCACGAGTTCGCCGGGATCGAGGGCAGGTTGACGTCGATCTGGCCCGAGTGCGCAACCGCGACGTCCACCAATCCGAGCGATCGGTCGGTGACGTTCGCGCCCACCACCGAGTCGTTCGCCAGCTCCGAGGCGGCTACCGAGTCCTCGCCGAGATCATCGGCGGCCAGCGAGTCGACGGCCACCTCGGCCGATCCAACGGCGCTATCGGCCATCTCCGAGTTGCCGATCGCGTTGGCCGCGACCTCCGGGCTACCCACCGAGTCGTTGGCGAGCTCATCGGCGCCAAGTGAATCGTCGAGGACATCCAATCCGCTGATCGTCCCGTCGAGGACGTTCGCGTCGCCCCGGACCGCGTTGCCCGCGAGGTCCGGCTTCTTGACCTGCCCGTTCTTGATCGATCTCGACAGGACGGAGTTGGTCGCCGCGGTCTGCGCGGCGATCGCCGTCCCGGTGAGGGCGATGAAGATGGCGACGAGGCCGAGCGCGTTGGAGCGCACGGTCCGGCTGATCGAACTGGACATGGAGACCTCCCAAGCCTCAGGGCAGCGTCCTCGGCCGCCGTCAGGACAGACCCTACCCGGGACCGGGCCGGATAGATTCCCCTTATGGCAACGAAGACGAGCTCCAAGCCCAAGTCCGCATCCGCCAAGCAGGTCGCCACGGCCTACTTCGACGCGATCGAGGCGCGCGACCTCGACGGGATGGCCGCGGTGTGGAAGCCCGGGAGCATGGACTACCTCTACGGGATGGCCGACCTCAAGGTCCCCCAGGACCTTCGGGCCTTCTTCGGCGGCATGTTCGGGGCCTTCCCCGACTTCGAGATGGTCGTGGCCGACATGGTTGCCTACGGCGACAAGGCGGCAGTCCGTTGGATGGCCACCGGCACCTTCACTGGCGCGGAGAAGTTCCAGGGCCTCAGCGCGACCGGCGCCTCAATCAAGATCGAAGGCCTGGATCTGTTGACGATCGAGGACGGGCTGATCGTCGAGAACCGGGCCTACACGGACGCCAGCGAGCTGGCCCGCCAGCTCGGTGCAATGCCCCCGCAGGGCTCGCTGGGCGAGAAAGCAATGCTGGGGATGGTCAACGCCCGCACGGGCGCGGTCGGCCTGCTCAAGAAGGCACGCGACCGCAAGTAGCTAGCGCCTTCTCACCTTCAGGTTCGCCTCCATGCCGAGGGCACGGTGCTTCCCGTCGAGGGTGGAGCACCACATCACGTAGCGGGCGCCGCGCTTCAGCCGCAGCGCGAGCTTCGCCGACGCCGCCGGGCTCGAGCTCGGCGATCGACCGCACCCGGCGTGCTCCCTTCCGGCGGACCTTCAGATCGTGCGGGTCCTCGCCCTGGTTTACGTACTCGATCTCCGCAGGCCCGGGATCGAACGGCGGCGGGCTCGTGAACGTGAGCTGAAACTCTGTAGCGCGGACGCCGATCTGGGTCTGGCCGGCGCCCG
Organism: uncultured Solirubrobacterales bacterium; assembly: GCA_963807385.1. Classification (GTDB taxonomy): domain Bacteria; phylum Actinomycetota; class Thermoleophilia; order Solirubrobacterales; family 70-9; genus JBDTSW01. The sequence goes on along the minus strand of CAWEBQ010000002.1, from coordinate 125,247 downwards.
CGGGTGGCACCAGGCAGAGCGCTGCGGCGGCGATCGCGAGCGCCCCCACCGGGGCCCGAAGACACATCACTCGATCAGGTTGCTCGGCACGGCCACGTCCGAGCTCCACCCCGGATCGATCACCGCGGTGGGATCGTCGCCGAACCACTGGTCGATGAGCTCGGAGTAGAGGTCGCGGTAATCAACCGTGTGCCTGAGGTTGTCGTCCTCGTCGAGGTTGGTGAGGCTCGGCATCCCGCCGATCACCTGGTCGCGGACCTTCGTTCCGATCAGGAAGGCGCTCCCTGCGGCCCCGTGGTCCGTCCCGGCGCCGGGCCCGTCCCCGTTCTCGTGGGGGCGGCGGCCGAACTCCGACCAGACGAGCGTGACCACGCGATCGGCAAGGCCCTTCGCCTCGAGGTCCTGCTGGAAGGCCTTCAGCGACTGCGCCGTGGTCCCGACGTCCTCGCCGAAGCTGCCCTCTTGGTTGTCGTGCGTGTCGTAGCCGCCCGCGGCGCTGAGCGCGGCGCACCTGATGTCGAGTCCGGCGCCGAGCATCGCGGCGAGCCCGGCCAGGCTTTCGGCGAACCGGTCGTCCGGGTAGGCGGCGGGCGGGGTCACCTCGCCGAAGGAACGCAGCTGCTCCCGCACCTGCGTGGCCTGCTGGGTCACGCGTCCAGCGGTCCGACGGCCGCCGGCGGGCCCCGCGGCGTGGAGCTCGCCGATGCCTGCAAGCGCCCCGTACATCGCATCCGCGACCGGCGTGTCGTCCCAGACGCCGGGCGCGTAGAGGTCGTAGCTCGTGCCCTCTATCGCGGCGACCGGCTTCGAGGCCGTGGCAAGCCCCGGCGAGAGCCAGCCGTCGAACGAGAGGCCCTGCAGCGGATTGTCGTCCGTCCCGATCCGATCGATCAGACGACCCATCCAGCCGGTGCGCAAATTCGGGTCGAGCTTGCCGACCTCCCAGTAGTGGCGGGAGGTGAAATGCGACTGGTCGGCGTCGTTGTAGCCGATGGAGGGGAAGATGGCCATCTTGCCCGCGCGGTGGAGATCGTCGAGCGGGGCGGCGGCGTTGTTCCAGCGCCAACTAGAGGAGTCGCGGAACGCGCGGCTCTCTCCGGCGGCGAGGGCAAGGTTCGGACGCATGTCCTGGTAGGTCCCGTTGCCGACCGGCGCGAGGATCGACAGCGAGTCGGCACCACCGTCGAGGAAGACGCTGACGAGCACCGGAGAACTTGATCCCTGGGCGCTGGCGACCCCCGCTCGGAGCTGGTCGAGCCCGAGCCGCGAAGCGCCGTAGACGGAGAACGCGGCCATGCCGGAGCGCAGCAGGAACGAGCGCCGGGACAACCCGGTCCCTGCGGGCAGTGGCATGCCCTTCTCGATCCGAGGCAGCCCCTGGCCCGCCGTCGCTGCGGCCTGTCGCATCACCTGCGCGCGGGAGAACTCGTTGCAGTGACAGGCCATCAGGTCCTCTCTCGGCCGTGCATCAGCTGGCCTGCATGTCCGGTGAGTTGACGATGAGCATCCGCAGAGCGTTCTGGCGGAGGCCGCGGTACGCGCTCTGGCGCCAGTCGCCGGGGTTGGTGATCCCGGCCAGCGCGGCGTTCGCGAAATCCATCAGCCGGGTCCGCGTGCCGGGCGTGATCGCCGGCTCGGCCCAGAAGCGAAGCGCCTTGTCGACCGCCTCGCCCGCCGTCTCCGTGTCGCTGTACTCACCATCCGTGTTGGCCCGATCCTCCTCGCAGACATAGGCGCCGGCGATCCACCGCCCCCGAAAGCTCGACGTGTCGAGCCAGCGGGTCTCGTCCCAGCCGGCGACGTTGGGGGGACGGAATACGCGCTGGCCGGCGAGGTCGGAGATCCACGACCACGAGTCCCTCGTGACTGCGCGCTTTCGCGCCCGGAGCATGCCCGCGATCAGCACGATCGGCGGCTTCACCATCGGTGGGCCCGCGTGGAACGCCGGATGCATCAGGATCGCCTCGACGACGGGACGCACCTTGTAGCCCTGCTCGATGTAGAGTTCCTCGAGCGCCGCCCGCGTGGTCGAGTCCGGCGGCACCGGCACGAAATGGCTCCACATTCGCTCGACGAAGTAGGGGGCGTGCGCCTCGTGCTCGAGGCACAGCCGGCAGGAGTCCTCCCAGCCGAAGTTGCCGGTCCGGCCGAAGATCGTCTTCTGGCCACCGTCGTGCCGGCTCCCCTGGAAGCGGAAGTTGACGTAGCCGACGTCGTCGCGCCAGTTGGCCGTAAACCCGGTTAGCGCGCGCGCCTGCTCGCGGACGTCTTCCTCGCTGTAGGGGTAGTCGTCGGCCGCGGCCCCGAGCATGAAGAGCTCCATCAGCTCACGCGCGTAGTTTTCGTTCGGCCAGTCCTTGTGATTGTCGATCCCCGAGAGCCAGACGAGCATTGCGGGGTTCTGGGTGACCTCACGGACCAGTTCGTGGAAGTTGCCGAGGGCGTATCTGCGGAACAGCCTCCACTGCTTGATCGAGAGTTTCTGGGACGAGACGTCGCCGGTTGCGAACCAGTCGTGCCAGATCAGCGCCATCCGCTCCAGGGCGGGCGCCCGCGAACGAACCATGCGGTCGAGCGCCCACAGGACGTCGTGCCCCCAGCGGTCGTACGGTGCGATCGGGTCACCGTCGTCCGTCGGCGGCGGGCCCTTGAGGTCCTCGTTGCGCGGGCGCGTCAGCGAGCGGACGGCACCCTGCATGCCCTTCGCGGCGAGCTTCTCCGCCTCCCGTCTTCCGCCGCCGAACGCCGCCCGCCACAGAAGGCGCTCCGCCTCCGCGGCCCCGAACGCTCCCTGATACCTCGGAACTTCCGCCACGCCCACTCCTTCGGCACCCTCATGGCCCGTCCTTAAGCCTCGCGCCCTCCCTGGACGGCAAAGCTACCAATGGTGCGGGCCACCCAGCGCTCGCCGCTAGATTGGCGGCCATGACGAGCGCACTCGATGACGCGCGCGACCGGCTGGCCACGATCAGCGACCTGTCGAAGGCGGGCGCCCTCCTCGCCTGGGACGAGCGCACGAAGATGCCGAAGGGTGGCGGCGAGGCGCGCTCCGAGCAACTCGCCACGCTCGCGAAGCTGAGCCACGAACTGATGGTCGCCGACGAGCTGGCGGAGGACCTCGATCGCGCGGCCGAGGAGCTGGGCGGCGAGGCGGAGGATTCGGATTCGGTCTCGCTGATCCGCGTGGCGCGGCGCGAGACGTCCAAGGCACGCCGGGTGCCGACCGAGCTGCGCGCCGAGCTGACGCGGGCCGCCTCCCGCGGCGAGCAAGCCTGGGTGGAGGCTCGGGAGGCGTCCGACTTCGCCGCGTTCCTGCCCCATCTCGAGCGCAACATCGAGCTCACCAGGGAGTACGTCGAATGCTTCGCGCCCTACGAGCACCCCTACGACGTGCTGCTCGATGACTACGAGCCGGGGATGAAGACGGCCGACCTCGAGCCGGTCCTCGCGTCTCTTCGCGACGGCCTGCGCCCCCTGCTCGACCGTCTGGCCGAGGCCGAGCCCCCCGATGCGAGCTGCCTCCATGGCGGGTTTCCCCTCGCCGGGCAGCGCGACTTCTCGGAGCGCGTCCTGGCCGGGATGCCGATCGCCCCCGACGAGCGGCGACTCGACGAGACCGTTCACCCGTTCGCAGTGGCGATCGCGCCGCGGGACCTGCGCATCACCACCCGCTTAGAGGAGTCCTACGTGGGCACCGCGCTCTGGGCCGTCATGCACGAGGCCGGACACGCGATGTACGAGAACGGCGTCCGCGCTGATCTTGCCCGAACCCCGATCGGCCACGGCCTCTCGCTCGGCTTTCACGAGTCGCAGAGCCGGCTTTGGGAGAACTGGGTCGGCCGCTCGCTGCCCTACCTCACGCAGATCCTGCCGGCGCTGCGCGAGAGCTTCCCGGGAGCCTTCGACTCGGTCAGCGCCGAGGAGCTCCACCGGGCCGCAAACCGGGTCGAGCCCTCGCTGATCCGCGTCGAGGCGGACGAGGCGACCTACAACCTCCACATCATTCTGCGCTTCGAGCTGGAGGTCGGGATCTTCACCGGCGAGATCGCACCGGCCGACCTGCCCGATGCCTGGAACCAGCGCATGCGCGACTATCTGGGCGTCGAGGTCCCCGACGACGCCCACGGCATCATGCAGGACGTGCACTGGGCCGGCGGGGCGTTCGGCTACTTCCCCACGTACTCCCTGGGCAACGTCATCGCCGGCCAGCTCTGGGACCTGATCAACGCAGACATGCCCGACGTGGAAGAGCGAATTGGCCGCGGAGAGCTGACCCCCCTACGCGACTGGCTGCGCGAGCACCTCCACACCCACGCGGCAAAGTTCGAGCCCGCCGAGATGATCCACAAGCTCACCGGCGGCCCGCTCGACTCCGGGCCCCTCCTGCGTCAGCTCGAGGCGAAGTACTCCGCGGTCTACGACCTCAGCTGAGGGGGGCCTGGCACCGCACCGGGGTCGACCTCACCGCAAGCGAGGTGAGGAGCCCCCCGACGGCAGTCGAGTTCAAGCGCGGCGATCAGGTCGAATGGAACTTCCGAGGGAGGACGGTCCGCGGCAAGGTGCGCAGGGCTCCCAGTGGACTGAGGCCTACTCGCAGAGGGCCAAGACCTTCATCTTCACCGGCGAACCCGTGGCGTTGCGGAGGCCGGCCTGCCAGGACTTGACGATGTCACCGGTGCCGGTCGAAGCGAACGTCCCGCCGGCGTCCAGGGGGCCACTCGCCTGGCCGCGCACGATGTCCTTGCCCGCGTTGTGCACGAAACCCCCGCCCGTCGCACGCTTGCTGCCTGGGCAGACCGCCTGCCCCGCGACTCCGGAGATGCCGATATCCACCGTCACCGTGGTCGCCTCGACCTTCGCACGCGAGTTCGACGCGCAGACCGCGAAGACGCGCACGACCCGATGCTCGCCGGAGTCCTGGGACACGGTGGCGGTCCAGCGTCGGGCAACGTCGCCGTCACGAATCGATCCGAAAGTTCCCGTGGCGTCCGCTGGCCCATTCGCACGCACGATCAGGGAGGTCGCGCCCTCCTCCGCCACGCCGCCGCCCACGATCCTCCGTCCGGAGGGGCAGGCGACCGAAAGAGTCCGGCGCTTCCCCTGGCCCGCGAGGGTCACCTGTTTGGCCTTGATCTTGGCGTTCGTGTCCTGAGCGCAGATAACCCAGACCTTGTAGTCGTCGGACGCGAGCTCCTGGTTGGAGGCGCTTGCGTACCACCCAACCGGCACGTCCTGATCATCCGTCCCGGCAACGGTCCCGGTGGCGTCGAGCGGCGCGCTAGCGCGCAGTTCGCTCGTCCCGCCAGCCTCGTCGATTCCGCCTCCCAGCGCCCGCCAGCCCGCCGGGCACTCCACCGGCGCTTCGGCCGTCGCGCCGATGGTCACGCCGTTCACGTTCTGCGTGAACCCGATCAGGGCATCTCCGGTTGCCGCTCCGGCGACGCCCCAGACGGATACGGAGATCGCGGCCGCTGCAACGACGAAGGCCAGCGGCGCACGGTGTCCCCCAACATCCCCACAGCGCCAGCATACCTGCCGGCTCCCGACGTCAAGCGTCAGAGTGCTCGGATCGTTCTTCTCGAAGCCAGAGACTATGCCGAGGTGAGGAACCCCACGGTCTCACGACGCCGGTCCCCAGCTCGGCCAGTTCTCGAGTACCCCGGGCGTGTCGATGACGTGAACGATGTTCGACCCGTCCGCGTTCGCCGTGCAGATGTCCTCGTTGTAGTTCTCCGGCGGCTCGGCCGAGCTCCCCCAGTTCTCGCACATGAAGAGGAGCATCGAGCCGTCCGGCGAGAACCACGGCTTGTGCGCGCCGAAGCCGTCGCTCTCCGGCACGATCGTGTGCCGGTCGCTCCCGTCGGCGCGCATGGCCTTGATCGTTCCGTTCGGCGCCGTGTTGAAGACGATCCACTCGCTGTCCGGGGACCAGGTCGGATGCTCCGCGTTGAGGGCCCACGGGGTGAGCTGCCGGACCCGGTGCCTGCCCTTGGCCCTGACCACGAACGCGGCCTGCTGGTGGTCGCCCCGGACAGCTCGCAGGCGCATGAACGCGATCCGCTTACCGTCCGGCGAGTAGCGGGGCTCGACGTCGAAGCCCCGCGAGGCCATCGGCAGCCGCCGCAGGTCGGTGCCGTCGGCGTTCATGACCCGCAGCCGGGTGCTGAACCCGGGCTTGTTCGGGTCCTTGCGGGACATGTTGAAGACGATGCGCTGCCCGTCGGGCGACCAGGAGGGAAGCTCGTGGATGCCACGGCCCGTGGTGAGCACGTCCACGTTCGTCCCGTCGGCGTTCATCGTCGCGATCTGTACCGACCCGTTCGGCCGGTAGAAGTCGAAGGCGATCCGCTCGCCGTCCGCCCTCCAGTCGGTGAAGTATCCGGGCCGGCCGTTGATCTCCGTCACGCCACCCCCGTCGGGCTGCGCCGAGAACAGCGGCTGCCCAAGGCCCGTGTTGAGGTCCACCTCCCGGTACAGGATCGGGCCGTTGTCTCCGGGGAAGGTGGCCGCGGCGGGCGCCGCTGACGTCACGGTGGCGATCACCGTGGCGGCCAGTGCGATCCAGGGTCGTGGGTGCCTCATCTCAAATCCGGCCTAGAGCACCGGCAGGAACCGCTCGATCTCCCAGGGTGTGACCTGGACCCGGTAGTCCTCCCACTCCTGGCGCTTTACCTCGATGAAGCGGCGGAAGGTGTGCTCGCCGAGCGTTCGCAGCACCAGCTCGGACTCGGCCGCGACCTCGATCGCCTCGCCGAGCGTCTCCGGTAGCTGGTCGATGCCGCGCTGGGAGCGCTCCTCGGGAGTGAGGTGGTAGAGGTTCTGCTCCATCGGCTCGGGCAGCTCGTAGCCGCGCTCGATCCCCTCGAGCCCGGCCTGGAGCATCCCGGCGAAGCACAGGTACGGGTTGCAGGCGGGGTCGGGGCAGCGCAGCTCGGCGCGCGTGGCCCCCTCCTTGCCCGGGTGATAGAGCGGCACCCGGATCAGGGCGGAGCGGTTGCGCCGCGACCAGGCGAGGTAGACGGGCGCCTCGTAGCCGGGCACCAGGCGCTTGTAGGAGTTCACCCACTGGGCGAACAGCGGGGAGATCTCGCGGGCGTGCTTGAGCTGGCCGGCGATGAACGCCTTGGCGGTCGGCGAGAGGAAGTACTGGTCGTCGGCGTCGTAGAAGGCGTTCTTGCCGTCCTTCAGAGAGCGACTGGTGGACATGCATTCCGGAGCCGTTCTCGCCGAACAACGGCTTCGGCATGAAGGTGGCGTGCCAGCCGTGCTTCATCGCGTACTCCTTGACGACGATGCGGTACGTCATGCAGTCGTCCGACATCGCGAGCGCGTCCTTGTAGCGCATGTCCACCTCGTGCTGGGAGGGGCCGACCTCGTGGTGGGCGTACTCGACGTGGATGCCCAGCCGCTCGAGGGCGAGGATGGTCTCGCGCCGGACATCGGAGCCGGCGTCGAGGGTGGTGAGGTCGAAGTATCCGCCCTCGTCGAGCGTCTCCGGGGTGCCGCCCTCGGGCCGCGCATCCTTGAAGTAGAAGTACTCGAGCTCGGGACCAATGTTGTAGGCATCGAAGCCCATGTCGGCCGCGCGCTTGACGGCCCGGCGCAGGATCCACCGCGGGTCGCCTTCGTACGGGATCCCCGCCCGGCGTCTGGACGTCGCAGAACATGCGGCCGGTGGCGTTCTCCTCCGCGCGCCACGGCAGCACCGCGAACGTGGCCGGGTCGGGCATGGCGATCATGTCCGACTCCTCGATCGGATTGAACCCGGTGATCGAGGAACCGTCGAAGCCCATTCCTCCCTCGAAGGCGTCCTCGAGCTCGGAGCGGTTGATCGAAAAGCTCTTCAGCTGGCCCACCACGTCGGTGAACCACAGCCGGATGAAGCGGACGTCGTTCTCCTCGACGAGCTTCAGGACGTCGGCTGGGTTGCTTGGGCTATCGGGCATCTTGACCTCGGGACTCGGGGCGGGCGCCCACTCTACCCCGGTGCGCGCTTCGGCTCAGACACCGCCGACGCAGTGGACGACGGTCACGAGCTTGTGGCCATTCCCGGCGCTCTGGCCGGTGGCGTAGAGGCTCTTGCCGTCCTCCGTCACGCTCGAGCTGGAGATGACCCCCGCGTTGAGCGCCCGGCTCAGGGGGCGGTTCGGCTTGCGCCAGTAGGCCCCGCCGGTCAGCGCGGCACGAGCGCCCGGGCAGTCCACGTACCCGCCACCGTTGGCGTCGTCCGCGAGAGTCTGGGTGACCGTCTTCTGCTTGATCGGACCGAACTGCCCCTCCGGCAGGCACCACGCGAACACGCTGAGGCGGCCGTTCGCATAGCCGCTGGTGCCGCCGCCGTACCATCCGGCGCCGTTCTTGAGCGGGAATGAAGCGGCCGTCCGCGAGTCCCCACCCTGCGGGGGATTAGGGCCGTCGTCCTTCGGGTGAAAGAAGGCACCTCCGGTGTGCACGCGGCTTCCCTGCGGGCACCTCGCCCTGCCGCTGGCCTTGCTGAAGTTCCCGGCCCGCTTGGTCACGTAGCGCAGCTTCGATCCGGCGAGCTGCCGCGTGCCGATACAGAACGCCAGCTCGGTGAGGTCCATGGAGTAGGACGGGGCGCGGTGAAAACCGTCCGCGTACCAGCCCTTCTTGTCGTTGGTGACCGTCGAGTTGGCGAGGTAGGCGTTGTCCGCGTCCTCGAACGATGGGGGGCCAACGGTCGGACCCCAGTACGCGCCACCGGTCAGTACCCGCCTACCCGCGGGGCAGAACACGTAGCCACCGCTGAACCCGCCGGCGCCGTTCGTGATGTCGGTGCTTACGAGGTCGGCGCCCGTGACGTCCGAGGCGGTGATGGCGGCAGTGGCAGGCGCCGCGCCTCCGAGCGCGGCCAGCGCCGCGACAGCTGTGATCGTCCGCCTCAAGGCCCGCAAACCTTACCGCGAAATCGGGATGAACCAATCGGCCCCAGCGACCGTAATGAGAGGCAAGCAACACGGCTTTCGTTGCTGTATAACTTACGTCTAGTAAGGACATATCTAAAAGTAAAGTAAAGGCGGATTTGGGATGACGATCAAGACCGACTACAGCCGTTTCGACGTGCACGACGTGCTCACCGCGCCCGAGGGCAGCGTGAAGATCCTCAAGGGCATCGAGACGACGGGGGCCGAGATCTCCAAGTTCATCGGCGTCCTCGCCGGGGCGCCGGCGGCGCTGCGGGCCTACGCCCGCATGCGTCACGAGCTTCGCGAGGGGGTCCTCCCCCGCGCGACGCGGGAGCGGATCGCTCTGGCGGTGGCCGAGCGCCGCGGCGACACCTACTCGCTGGCCCAGCACGCCCGCACCGGCCGCGCCGCGGGACTGGGCCTCGATGAGGTCTCGCGCGCTCGCAGCTTCACCTCGGGCGACGGGAAGGAGGCGGCGCTCCTCGCCTTCCTCGAGTCGCTCCTCGAGTCCGACCGCCGCCCGGGCGCCCACCTGGGTGAGGAGGCCAGGGAGGCCGGCTGGACCGACGAGGAGATCCTCGAGGCGGTCGCCCAGGTCGCGCTGGGAGAGTTTCAGACGCTGGTCGCAAACGCGGCGGCGCTTCCCCAGGACCAGCTCGACCCGGCGGTCCTGCCCGCGGCCGCCTAGCGCGGCTACCGGATCGGGGCCGTGCGAATCCGGTCCACGCCCTCGAAGTGCAGCTTGCGCGCAATCGCCTGGGTGAGGTCCCAGTCTCGCTCGTAGCGGCGCTTGACGAACGGACCACGGTCGATCACGCGGGTGCGGACGAACCGGCCGCGGTAGGCGATCACCACCTTCGTGCCGCAGGGCAGCGTCCGGTGCGCGACACCCTTGGTGCCCCGTCTCAGGGTTTGCCCGCAGGCGGTCTGGTTGCCGAAGAAGCCCGGGCCGTACCAGCTCGCCTTCTGGCTGCCCATCGCCGAGACCAGCGCGTCACGGGTCCGGCCGTTTACGACCCCGTTGCGAGCCAGGTGCCGGCGGCGCTGGAAGTCCCGGACGGAGTGGTGGGTCGCGCCGGCAAACCGCGGCTCCAGCGCGACGCCGTAGTCGCGGGCCCGAAGAAGCCAGTTGAGGGTCTCGACATCGCTGCCGCAGTCACCGCGCTCGAGCGAGCGATCGCCGAACGGCATCGTCTTACACGCGTCCCCACCGCTGCCGCCGGAGCCTCCGCCTCCGCCGGGGCCCACTCCGCCGCTGGCCGCGGCCAGGCTCACGCCCGTCAGGACGAGCATCGCCGCCGCGAGGAGACATGCACCCCCCAACCGGGTATTGAGAACCCCATTCATCGCCACCGGAATCGACCGTACGGCTTCGAGCCTTTGACCTTGCAAGCGGCCACCCCCGCAACGGCGCACCCATAACAGCGGTCCCCCCGTTCGCCTTGCGAATATGGTGTGCGCGTGTCGGGAGCACTCGTCACCGGCGCCGCGCGCGGGCTCGGGCTCGAGATCGCCCGCGGGCTTTCCGCCCGCGGCCTGACCGTTCACCTGACCGACATCGATGCGGCGTCGGTTGAAGCGGCCGCGGCTGGGCTCGCGGGCGACGTGTTCGCCTCGCCGCTCGACGTCCGCGACGCCGAGGCCTGCCACGCGGCAGCGCGCGCGACGGCCGAGCGAGCCGGATCGCTCGACGTCTGGGTCAATAACGCCGGCGTCCTCCACACCGGCCGGGTGTGGGAGCAACCCGACGAGCTACGTCGGCTGATGCTCGAGGTGAACACCGTTGGCACGGTCAACGGCACGCTCGCGGCGCTCGAGCTGATGCGGACCGCCGGGCGCGGCCACGTGATCAACATCGTCTCGCTGGCCGGACTCGGGGCGCCCCCCGGCGAGGCCTACTACGCGGCGACCAAGCACGCCGCGCTCGGCTTCAGCCTCGGCGCACTGGCCGACCTGCGACGCGACGGCGTCAAGTCCATCCACATCTCGGCGGTCTGCCCGGACGGCATCTGGTCGCCCATGCTCGAGGACAAGCTCGACGACCCGGACGCCGCGCCGTCGTTCTCGGGGACGCTCCTCAGCCTCCGCGACGTGGCCCCGAGGGTGATCGGCCTCATCGATCGCCCACGAGCCGTATTGGCCATCCCGCGATGGCGCGGCTGGTTGGTGCGCGCGTTCGCGAGCTTCCCCAACGCGGCGCAGCGCTCGATCCCGCTGTTCATGGCGGACGCGAGGCGCAAGCAGAGGCGCTGGAAGAAGCGCATCGAGTCGGGCAATCCGCCCTGACCCCAGCGCCTGGAGCGCGCCAGGGGGCTCACGAAATGGAGAAGGCCCCTCGCGGGGCCTTCTCGTTAGCGGGCCTATAAGCCGGATTCTGTCTTGCGCGGCCATCTGTCTCGCCGGGTCCTAGGTCCCCGGCGGGGCTCCTATCGGAACCCTGCCCCCCACCTGGATCTCGCCGAGCCGGGTCGTCGATCCTGCTTGGGGTTGCACCGGACGGGGTTTGGCCAGCCGCCGCGTCGCCGCGACGCTGGTGCGCTCTTACCGCACCGTTTCACCCTTGCCTGTTCGCGCCACACGTGTCGACGCGTCATCGGCGGTCTGTCTCTGTGCCACTTTCCCGCGGCTTTCGCCGGGTCACTCACGTGACCGTCCTTGCCCTTCGGTGTCCGGACTTTCCTCGAGGGCGAAACGCCCCCGCGGCCACACGGCCTACGTCTCCGATTGTAGGACCTGGGCTAGCCACTCCGCAAGGAACGGCTCGGCGATCCGGTAGGACCGGTCGGGTTCTTGCAGGACCAGTTCGCGCTCGACCAACGCTCGCAGCGCCGACTGCAGCGTGGCCACCGAGGGCAGCTCGTATCGCGCCCGGTAGGTCCCGGTAAGCGGGCGGCCCGGCTCGGCGGCGAGCGCCTGGAGGAGAAGCTTCTGAGCCGCAGAGGCCTGATCCCAACGGAGCTGGAAGTGGGCGTGCTCGGAGCGCAGCACCCCAGCGAGGGCGTCATCGAGCTCGGCGCGACCGGCCTGCGCATCGAACGGGGTCTGCTCCCACAGGAAGTAACAGAGCTCCTGGGTCGCGTAAGGATGGCCGAGGGTGCGGCCGAGCAAGGAATCGAGGATGTCGGCCGAAACGTCCTTCCGGCTCTCCTGGAAGCGGCGACGGATAAACGGTTTGAAGAGCGCTGGCTTGATCACGCCCAGCTCGACCTTCTTTGCGCTCCGCCAGAACGGCTCGTTCTCGTCGTTGAAGATCCGTTCCATCATGTGCCTCCGGCTCCCGAGGTAAACGCGGGACACCTCGGGCTGCTGCTCGAAGATCGTGCGCATGAGCTTGGGCAGCCCGGAGTCGATCGCCTCGATCTCCTGGAACTCGTCGAGGATCACGGCAATGGGTCGGTCCCTGGCCGCGGAGAGTTCTGCGGGCAGCTCCAGCAGGCGCTCGAGCGTGGCGTCTATATCCGCGTCCGCGTGATCCACGCCAAAGGAGAACGAGTACGAGCCGTCCTCCGGACTAACGGTTACGCGCGGGCTCACCCGCAGGCCCCGGAACGGCGCGAGAGCTGCCTCCTTCGCCCGCTCCAGCGGCGACGCGACGTGCTCGTGAATCGCTGAGGCGAGCTTCTCGGCCAGCCGCTCCCTCGTCGGGGTGGTCATGAGATTCACGTAGGCGACGAGGACCCCTTCGGCGACGAGCTCCTGCGTCACCTTCCAGACCAGGGACGACTTGCCGTAGCGCCGCGGCGCGAAGATCACGACGTCCTGCCCATTCAGGACGTCGAACTTCAGCTCCTGGACCTCGGGCTCGCGGTCGGCAAAGGCCTCATCCAGGGCCAGGCTCCCATAGCGGAAGGGGTTCCTCGGACTGTCTATTGCCTTCGCCATAATGGAGGACAGCATATCCTTTCCTATGGCATGCTACATAGCACCGTTATCGAGCTCCGTTCGCGCGGCTCCGCGGAACCGCGCAATGCGGTGTCGCGCCCCGGGTCAGTCGAGTGCGGAGCCGCAGCCATCGCAGCTCGCGCGGCCGGTGGCGGCGCTCATCGCACCGCCGCAGATCGGACAGGCGCAGCGGCCTTCGACGACCAGGCCCTCCCAGGCACTGAGGATCACTGACTCCAGTGTCGCTCGGTCGTCGAAGGCGCGCGGCACGCCGGCAAGATCGCGGCGGCGGTTCGAAGGCCGGGCGCGTGTGGGGGCCGCGACGGCGCTCATCACGCGACCTTCCGGAAGACCCCGACCACGCGACCCAGAAGCTGGGCGTCCTTGGTGCGGATCGGCTTGTAGGCCTTGTTCTCGGGCTGCAGGCGCACTCGGTCCTTCTCCTTGAAGAAGCGCTTGACCGTGGCCTCCTCGTCCCCGACCAGCGCAACCACGATCTCGCCGTTGTCAGCCTTCTCGGCGGACTTGACGACCACGTAGTCACCCTCGAGGATCCCGGCATCACGCATGGAGTCGCCCTTGACTCGAAGGACGTAATCGGAATCCTCCCCCCCGATTGCCTCGGGAACCTCGACGTACTCCTCGATGTTCTCCTCCGCCAGGATCGGCGCGCCGGCGGAGACCGCGCCGACCACCGGTAGCCCCTTGGCTCCGATCGCCTTGCGGGCCTTGTCGATCAGCAGCTCGATTGTGCGCGGCTTCGTCGGGTCGCGTCGCAGCAGCCCGATCTTCTCGAGGTTCGCCAGGTGCGCGTGGACCGTCGAGGAGGAGGTGAGCCCGACAGCCTTGCCGATCTCGCGCACCGTGGGCGGGTAGCCGTGCTTCGAGGCGTAGCCGCGGATGAACTCGAAGATCTCCTTCTGGCGCTTGGTCAGATCGCTCTTGATGTCCATCGGTGGCCTCCTCTGCCGGCGCGGGCGCTGTCGGTTGCCTGACTGTTACGGGAACACATGTTCGTACAGACTAGACAGGTTCTCGGACGGATGCAAGGGTCCGCTTTCGGATGAGGGGGATTTCTTGCGCTCATCTAGAATCCGGCGACCACAGGCGGCTGTGGCGGAACTGGTAGACGCGCAAGGTTGAGGGCCTTGTGGACCGAGAGGTTCGTGGAGGTTCGACTCCTCTCAGCCGCACTCGAAAAGCGCCTGGTGGTGCGGCGGTTGCTGGACCGGGGCGCGCGACTACAGGCAAGTGCTGCCCGGTTCCTGATCGACGGCGGAGAAGAGGACGCGGCGAGCGTGCTGTTGGCCTGCGAACTCTCGCTCTGGAAGTCCGGCGATACCTGGCACCAGGGCGATGAGCTCCTGGAAGCTGTCCACGTGAGCCTCAGCGGTCCCCGCGCCGCGTAACCGCGAGACCACGCTGGACGCCTAATACGACAAGCTCGGCATGCCCCAGGAGATTCGGGAGGAGCAGGACCGCGAGCGAGCGAAGGTGGCGATCCCGGCGGAGGACATGCAGGACCCCCCGCGGGTCAAGCGGGTCCTCACCGCCCACGGCCGGGTGACCGGCCTCGAACTGGAAAACGTGACGCGTGCTTCGCGTCACCAGGGCCGGTTGGCTGTTGACAACGCGCTCCACTTCTGACACGGTGGGCTCAGGGACAAGGGCAATGGGGTTCCTTACTCATATCGGCCGTTACGTTCGTACCCATCACGTCGGGCTGATGGCCCTGTTCGTCGCCCTTGGCGGCACCGCCTACGCCCTCTCCAACGGCTCGGTGAAGACCAAGCACCTCGCCAATAACGCCGTCACCGGCCAGAAGGCCAAGGAGCAGACCTTCGACGACTCGATGCTTTACTCCGGCAAGTGCGAGGGCACGTCCAACCAGGACAAGATGGTCCGGGTCGGCCCCACCTGTATCGACAAGTACGAGGCGTCGGTGTGGTCGCAGAAGAACGGCGGCGACCAGTACGGCGTCGCATCCGACGACTACCCCTGCGACGACAACGGCCAGGACTGCAAGGGCGAGATCTACGCCCGCTCGGTCCCCGGCGTCACCCCCTCGCGCCATATCACCTGGTTTCAGGCCGAGGCGGCGCTGACGAACTCCGGCAAGCGCCTGCCCGCCAACAACGAGTGGCAGAAGGCCGTCCAGGGCACCCCCGACCCCGGGGGTAGCCCCGGCAGCGAGGACTGCAACACCAACTCCACAGGGCCGGAGCCGACCGGCGAGCGTGCCGACTGCAAGTCCGCCTACGGCGCCCACGACATGGTCGGCAACCCATGGGAGTGGGTCGCCGAATGGGACGAGGACGCCGCTGGATGCGAGACCTGGTCGGCCACCTACGGCACCGACGCAACCTGCATGGGACGCGCCGAGGGCGACGCAAACAACCACGGCCCAGGCGCCCTGCTCCGTGGCGGCTACTGGTCCAGCGGAACGGACGCGGGAGCGTTCGCGGTCGACGCCTTCGACCAGCCGTCGGGCTCGTTCAACAGCGTCGGGTTCCGTGGCGCCCGCTAGTCGTCCCCTGATCCTTGGCAATTTCGCGGCCCGGTCGCCGGGCGCCGGGGCGACAACAAGCGCCCGGGACGCCCTCGCCGAGCAGGCTCTGGCCGTCGGGTCGAGCGGCTTCTCGGTCCTCGACCTCCAGACCCCACCGCCAGGCTGAGCTCCGAGCGATAAGTTTCCGCGTCTCCGGGCTCGCGTGCGCCCGCGTCGCCGACTCCGAGGAGTCCGCGCGGTTGACCTCAGAGTTGAGGGCCTTGTGGACCGAGAGGTTCGTGGAGGTTCGACTCCTCTCAGCCGCACTGATGACGCCACGCGGGTCAGGCGTTTCTCGATTCGCGCGAGCCGCTCCTGAGTCGCCTGCTTCGGATAGCCTGGGGGTTGGCATGAGACGGACAGTCGGTGTCCAACGGTTGATCGGGGCAGCGGCATGCGCCGCGACTTTGATCCCGGCGTCGAGCGCCTTGGCCCAGGAGGCCTACGTCGCCAACCGGGGCTCGGACGCCGTCCAGGTGGTCGACACCACGACGAACGCGCTGACGGCCGGCGTCAACGCCGGCGTAAACCCCACCGGAGTCGCGATCACGCCCGACGGCGCCTCGGCCTACGTGACCAACTCGCTCCGTAGTGACCGGCGGCAGACGGGCAGCGTCGCGGTTATCGACACCGCGACGAACGCGCTGACCGCGAATGTACCGGTAGGCCTGAGGCCGACCGGCATCGCGATCACACCCGACGGCTCCTCCGCCTACGTCGCCAACAGCGGCTCGAACTTCGTCTCGGTGATCGACACGGCGACGAACACGGTCGTGGCCAATGTCGGAACCATCTGCTGCCATCCTTCCGACGTCGCGATCACCCCGGATGGCACGCGCGCATACGTGACAACCCCGGGGGGTGGCACCGCGGTCGAGGTGATCGACACGGCAACCAACACCGTGACAGCGACCGTCAGCCCCAACTCGCGCGATCTCGCGATCGCGATTACGCCCGACGGTACCCGCGCCTATATGACCGGGCGTTTCGGTGGCGTCGCGGTCCTCGATACGTCAACGAACAGAGTGATGATCGGCGGGATCAAGGGCACCATCGGGCGCAGCGTCGACCTCGCGATCACGCCCGACGGCAGCACCGTCTACGTCCCTGTGGCGAGCACCGGAAAGGTAAAGGTGGTGGAAACCGCCTCAAACACGGTTACCGACACGATCGGAGTCGGGCAAGGCGGACGTGGGAAATCGCCCGGGCCCTCCGGAGTCGCGATCACGCCCGACGGCGCACGCGCCTATGTGACCAACCCGTCGAACGCCGGCGTCAACAACCTTGTCGAGATCGACACCGCGACGAACACTCCGACGGCGGTCATCGGGCTCGGGGGCAAGCCCGCCGGAATCGCGATCACGCCCTGAACATCCGCCGCGCCGTACGCCGTGGCGGCACTCCCCGTGGCGTTCCTGACGCCGATCGGGGTTCAGGTCTGCCCGGTAGCGGGCCCACCGAAGCCTCCTCCGGAGGTGCGGCCTACAGCGCCTCGGCGAGGAGGACCGCGACGCCGAAGATCGCCATCGCGATCACCGCGGCGCCCACGACGCGCGTGTCCGGGCCTCCGTGGATGCCCGTCTCGTGGACGGCTGTATGTCCCTTGCCCCGGGCGATCAGCCAGCGGTTGACCGGCACCGTGAGAACGAAGGCGACCACCAGGGCGAAGGCGAGCGAGCCCCAGAAGAGAAGATCGGCGAGTCCAGCCTCCATCGCGCCCGGGATGATCAGGAGAGTTGCGTTGTCGACGAGCTCCATGGTCGCGATCGAGAGCGTGTCCGAGGCGAGCGCGATGGGGATCACCGCGCCCAGGGTCAGGCCGGCGCCCAGCAGCGGCAGGCTCGTCAGCGCGTACCCGAAAAGGAACGCAAGCGCGATCGCCAGGGCGATCGTCCCGGCGTTTGAGAAGCCCGCCGCCGTCCCGATCGCGACGCCCGCGACCTCGCCGATCGCGCAGCCGGTGAGGCAGTGAAGGGTGGCGCTGACGGCGACTCCGGTAAGCGCGGCGCCCTCGGTGGGCATCTCGTGGTGGTCTGCTGCGTGAGCTTCCATCGGTACGGCAGACTAGCATACCCCTAGGGGGTATTGCTCCCGATGGGCCTAGTCGGGGACCGGTGGCGCCGGAGCTGGGCCTACCCCGCTCCGACCCGCGTAATCCAGACCCCAGCCATCGAGGGCACCTCACGGCCCGAGTCGATTCCTCGCACCGAGCGCTCGAGGCCGAGGACCGTCTCATCAAAGGATGGCAACGCCTCCACGAGCGGCTCCCCCCGGGCCTCCTGCGCCTGCCGCTCGCCCAGGGCGTCGGCGGCCTGCAGGTCGCCGACGGCCAGTAGCTCCAGCCGTTCGTCTGGATCGGCGAGGGTGCGAAAGCGGATCTGATCCAGCGCCGGCCCGAGGTCGCGCCGCGTACCCCACCAGCCGAGATTCCGCGCGAGGAGCACCTCGCCACTGCTGTGCTCGCGCAGCTCAAACGCGCCAGTCCCCGAGCGGAACTC
This sequence comes from uncultured Solirubrobacterales bacterium, assembly GCA_963807385.1. Taxonomy (GTDB): domain Bacteria; phylum Actinomycetota; class Thermoleophilia; order Solirubrobacterales; family 70-9; genus JBDTSW01. The sequence goes on along the minus strand of CAWEBQ010000002.1, from coordinate 107,392 downwards.
CCGATCGACGTCGGCCCCTTGCCCCGAGGTGGTGTCGAAGGCACGAGGGGAGACGATCCCCGTCTGCGGGGTCGAGAGCTCGAACGGGAAGTCCCGGTCGGGACTCCGCAGGAAGAAGCGAACGAGGTCAGGGCGTGGCGCATCGACGGCGAAGAGGTTGGGGAGCATTCGCTGACCCTCGGGTGTGGTGAGCCATCGTGTGCCGTTCGCGAGGACGGCGCCGGCGTTGAGGGGAGACCCGTCCTGGAACCTCACCCCGCGACGCACGCGAAAGCTCCAGATCGTGTCGCCGGCCGACGAGCCGAAGGACGCGGCCAGTCCGGGCAGGCGCCGAGCGTCGCCGAACGGGGCGGCGAGCGTCGCGACGATGGGCTCGTGAATCTGGCGCGTTGCGAGCTGATCGGCGCGAGTAGTGGCGCCCAGCGGATCGAGGTCCCGAGCGGGCTCGGCAACGCCCCAGGCGAACGTCCCGCCGTCGCCGGGGACGGCGGGGACGGCCGATGCCGCCCCGATCGTGCCGTCTCCCCCGCAGCCGGCGAGGACCAGCCCGAACCCCAGCGCGCCGAGCGCAAGCGCCCGGCGAGCCAACGTCGCGCTGCCGGAGCGCACCGCCTACAGCTTCAGCAGGACGAGGGTGTTGAGGACGAAGAGGAGGGAGAAGAAGATGGTCCAGCGGTCGAGGTTGCGCTCGACCAGCGAGCCGCCGACCGACCCCCCGCCGCCGCCGATCCCGAAGGCGCCGGAGAGCCCGGCGTCCTTCCCGGAGTGCAGGAGAACGAGGAAGATGACCGCCACGGCGATCAGAACCTGGACTACCTCGAGAACGCTCTCCATGGGGCCGAAGTCTAGCCTTCCGCAGCGTCAAGCTGGCGCAGGATCTCGATCGCCTCGGCGCGCAGCTCGGCGTCCGCGGCCCGCCAGTCCTTCTCGGAGAGCTTGCCCTGCGCATGGTCGAGCTCGGCGTCTCGGATCTCCCGGTACTTGGACTCCTTGCGCGCCTCGAGGTCGGCGACGACGGGGTCCTCCCCGGGCTCACCCGCCTTGGCGCGCAGCGGCACGGTGACGAACCACGCCACGGCGCCGACCAGGATGATCAGGAACACGATCTCCACTCCCATGAGCGTAGATGTGGGACGCTCGGGACGTTGGGACAACTCGATGTGGGAGGTAGTTGTGAGGAAGGCACTCGCCCTGATGCTGGGGCTTGGAGTTATCGCGGGGGCGGTCGCCTCGGTCGCGGTCGCGGGCGGCGGCGTCAAGACCAACGCCGGTTTCGCCGGGAAGGAGCCGGACGGGCTCTACACGCGCTTCTACGGCGACGTTGACGTGAAGGGCACTCAGAAGTGCGTGCCCGATCGCAAGGTGGACCTCTACCGTCAGGCCTCGGGCGACGACGTGTTCATCGGGCGCACGCGCTCGGACACCTACAACTTCTGGTCGATCACCATCCCGCCCGAACAGTTCTCGGCGGGCACCTACTACGTCAAGGCGCAGAAGCGGAAGCTGAAGAACGGCACCGTGTGCCTGGCCGACAGGTCCAACAAGATCGTCTTCAACTAAGCGCGGCCGAGCTCGCGAGCGAGCCGCGCGGCCCGGACGTCTGAGACCCGTCGCCGCTTCGCCGCGGCGGCGGGCCAGATCGCGATCAGCCCGCCGGCGACCGCGATCGCTCCCCCCACCCACAGCCACATCACCAGCGGGTTGTAGTTGACCCTGAAGTCGACCGGCGCGCCCGCCTCGAGGTAGGCGTCGCGCAGGCGCAGGATCGCGATCCCCTGGAGGTTCGCCTGTAGGGCGGCCGCGGCCTCCGGGTTGGGCGCCGAGGCGTCGATCCGCTCGCCGACCTGCAAGATGCGGCGGTCCGCGATCTCGATGTCATCGTCGAACTGTGTTAGGTCCGGGCGCATCGCGGTCCAGAAGTCGCCACCGGCCGAGCCCTGCCGGCCGACCTCGCTGGTCGCCTCGCCCTCGAAGAAGCCCCTTACACCGTCGCCGGCGGCCGACGAGTAGTAGTTGCGGGAGGGCTGAAGGACGGCGAACTCCTCGCCGTCTCGCCGCACGTCGAGGGTGGCGCCGAACACCATCCGCTGCTCGCGCTCGTCCACCGCGGCCGACGGCTGCACGTATGTCACCTCGAAGTCGCCGACGGTCGCGCTCTCCCCCGGGGTCAGGCGCACGTCGGAGGAGGTCTGGAAGCTCGACGATGCGGCGACCGCGATGAACAGGGTCGCGATGCCCGCGTGGACGAGGTAGCCACCGTAGCGGCGCCGGTTACGGGCGACGGCCCGGCCCGCGGCGGCCACCAGAGTGCCTCCGGCGAGCGCCCGCTGCGCCGACGCCGCCCGCACCAGCTCCCCGATGAGCGCCGTGATGGTGAACGAGGCAAAGCAGAAGAGGATGAGCGCGGCCGGCTCCCCGGCGGCGTCGGTGACGAGCGCGAGCGCGAGCGTCACCACGACCGCCACCAGCGCCGGCGGCCAGATCAGCCGCCACGCGCGGCCTGCGCTCACCCGGCGCCACGCCAGCAGCGGGCCGACCCCCGTGAACAAGACGAGCACGGTCGCGAGCGGCGTCGTGACGGCGTTGAAGAACGGCGGGCCGACGGAGCGCTCCTCGCCCGTGAGAGCCTCCGAGATCAGCGGGAAGAACGTGCCCCAGAAGATCACGGCGCAGAGGGCCACCAAGAGCAGGTTGTTGACGAGGAACACCGCCTCCCGCGAGGCCAGCGACTCGATCCGCCGCTCCCCGCGAAGGTCTCCAAGCCGCGAAACGATGAGCGCCGCCGAGCCGATGACGACGACGGCGATCAGAGCGAGCAGGGGCCCGCCCACCTTGGAGACGCCGAAGGCGTGGATCGACTCGAGGATCCCCGAGCGGACCAGGAAGGTCCCGAGCAGGCAGAACGCGAACGTCGCCACGATCAGCGAAACGTTCCAGGCGCGCAGCATCCCGCGCTTCTCCTGAACCATCACCGAGTGCAGGAAAGCCGTGCCCAGGAGCCACGGCATGAGCGAGGCGTTCTCCACCGGGTCCCACCCCCAGTAGCCGCCCCACCCCAGCTCGTTGTAGCTCCAGAACGACCCGAGCAGGATGCCGGTGCCGAGGAACAGCCAGGCCACCAGCGCGAAGCGGCGGGTGGAGCGAATCCAGGCCGCGTCGAGCCTGCGCGTGATCAGCGCCGCGATCGCGAACGCGAACGGGATGCTGAACAGCACATAGCCCGAGTAGAGCATCGGGGGGTGGATCGCCATTGCGGGATGGCGCAGGAGCGGGGTCAGGCCGACCCCCTCGGCGGGTGCCGGGTCGAGGCGGGTGAACGGGAACGAGTCGGCCGAAGGCGAGATGATCCCGAACAGCATCAGCCCGGTGAAGAACACCGCCAGCCCGCCGAGGATGGCTGTCGCCCACGGGACCAGCTCCCGCAGGCGGTTTCGGGTGACCAACAGGACGCCCGAGGTGGCGATCGAAAGCACCCACGCCCAGAGCAGCAGCGAGCCCGCCTGACTCGACCACATCGCGGTCATCTTGTAGCCGGTGGGCGTCGTGGTCGAGGAATGGTCGGCCACCAGCTCGACGGAGAAATCGTCGCGCAGGAACGAGATCTCCAGGCACACCACCGCGATGGTGATCAGCGCCGCCATCGCGAACACGCCCCGCCTGGCGGAGTCCACCAGCCTGCGGTCGCCGCCCCGTGCCGCGACCAGGGCCGCCCCGACGATGTAGAGCGCCGTGAGGAAGGCGCAGACCAGGCAGGCTGCGCCGAGGGCTGGGATCACCGTGGGCCGGCCGGGCTGATCATCAGTCCTCGATGATCACCTGGTCGGGGTTCTCCTCGGCCTCGTCGGCGAACTTCGAGGGGCACTTCGTGATCAGGCTGTCGCGCTCCGCGACCAGCGTGCCCTGCAGCAGCTCGCCGGTGACGATCACCTCGCGTCCCTCGCGGAAGGGGTCGGGGATCGTGCCGGAGTAGCTCACCGGCACCCGCTCGCCCGGGTCCTCGCGGTCCTCGATCTCGAACCGAAGCTCCGAGCCCTCGTGCTTCACCGAGCCGTCGGAGACGACCCCGAAGACCTCGTACGACGCGCCGGGGCCCGCGGCGAGGACGTCCGCGGGCGACTTCGCCTCGCTCGAGGCGCTGAACGAGACATACACCAGCGATGCGGCCAGCACCACGGCAGTGCCGAGCGCCACTCCAAGGCGGATCTTTCGCTTGCGATCAGGGTCCATCGAGGGGCCCCGAGGGGCCCCGCCGATTATCGCAAGGCCGGCTCGCGCGGCACGCCGGGCCGGCGCGCCGGCCGCCCGCCCCCTCCCGGCGAGTACCGGGTTCTTCCCGCATTGCGGGAAGAACCCGGCAACCGCCCTCGGCCCGCCGGGCGGCTCGTGGCACAATCGCCTCAATGGCGGGGAACGAGCAAGTGATGGTTATCACCGGCGCCTCCACCGGCATCGGCGCTGAGACCGCGCGCCAGGCCGCCGCGGCGGGCTACCGGCTCGTCCTCGCGGCCCGATCCGAGGACAAGCTCTCGGCGCTCGCCAGCGAGCTCGGCGGCTCCGAGCGGGCCATCGCCGTCGCCTGCGACGTCTCCGAGTGGGAACAGGTGAAGAACCTCGCTACGGCGGCGCTCGACGCCTTTGGCCGAATCGACGTCGTCTTCGCCAACGCGGGGTTCGGCGCCACGCGGGGCTTCCTGGAGGAATCGCCCGAGCAGTGGCGCTCGATGGTGCTGACCAACGTCCTCGGGGTTGCCTACACGATCCGGGCCACCCTCCCCCACCTGCTCGGGCAGGGCACCGGCCACTACGTGGTGACCAGCTCAGTCGCGGGTCGGCGCGTCCTCCCCGGCTCGATGTACTCGGCCTCGAAGTGGGCCGTGACCGCGATCGGCGAGGCGCTGCGTCAGGAGCTTCGCCAGATGGAAAAGCCGAACGGGATCCGGGTGACGCTGATCGAGCCCGGGATAGTGGACACGCCGTTCTTCGACAACCCTCCTGGCCCCGACAATGCCCTCCACGACGACGACATCGCCCGCGCTGTGCTCTACGCGCTCGCCCAGCCCGACCGCGTCGACGTCAACGAGATCCTGATCCGCCCCACCAACCAACGGACTTGAGCGACGGCCTCATCGAGCGTGAGGGCGAGCTGGCCCGCCTCTCGGACACGTTCGACGATGCGGGTAGCGGGGACGGTTCGTTCATCGTCATCGAGGGACCGGCGGGCATCGGCAAGAGCCGGCTGCTCGACGCCGCACGGTCCGCCGCAAAGGAGCGCGGGCTGGCCACGCTGTCTGCCCGCGGCGGCGAGCTCGAGCGCGACTACGCGTTCGGGCTCGTGCGCCAGCTCTTCGAGCGTCCGCTCCGCGACCTCGCGCCCGACCGGCGCGAGCGGGCGCTGAGCGACGCCGCCGAGCTCGCCGGGCCGGCGCTCGGCATGGGCGCCGAGGCATCGCCCGCGGGCGATGCCTCGTTCGCCGCGGTACACGGCCTCTACTGGCTCACCTCGAACCTCACCGTCGACGGTCCCCTGGTGCTCATAGTCGACGATCTCCACTGGGGCGATTCGCCTTCGCTTCGCTTCCTCCATTACCTGGTCCCGAGACTGGAGGGGCTTCCCGTCGTGGTGCTCGCTGCGACCCGCCCGGCCGAGCCCGGAGCAGATCCGCTCGTCGCCCGGGCGATGGCCGAGCCGGCCGCCGCGCGCCTTCGGCCGGGACCCCTGAGCGTGGACGGGGTCGCGAGCATCGTCGCCGAGCGCTTCGGCTACGGGGCCGACGTGACGTTCGCCGCCGCGTGCCACTCGGCGACCGGCGGCAATCCGTTTCTCCTGACCGAACTGGTGGAGGCCCTGATCCGCGACGGCGTGAAGCCCGATATGGAGGGGACCAAGCGCGTCCTGGAGCTGGGCCCTGAGACCGTCTCGCGCTCGATCCTCCTGCGCCTGGCGCGCCTTCCGGCGGACTCCGGCCGGCTCGCTCAGGCCGTGGCGATCCTGGGAGCGGCTCCCCGCCTCCAAGACGCCGCCGAGCTGGCCGGGCTGGAGCTCGACCAGGCCTCCGCCGCCGCCGATGCGCTCGCGCAGGTTCACATCCTCGGAACCGACGAGGCGCTTGCCTTCGTCCACCCCGTGGTGCGCCAGGCCGTCTACGCGGAGCTGCCGGTGGCCGAGCGCGCCGGGATGCACGCGCGGGCCGCCGCGATCCTCGGCGCCGGCGGTGCGCCGCCGCGCGAGCTCGCGGCGCACCTGCTCGCGGCGCCGGAGGCCGGGAGTCCAGCGACCGTCGCGACGCTGCGCGAGGCGGCGGCCGGTGCGCTCGAGCAGGGCGCGGCCGACCTCGCCTGCCGCTACCTCGAGCGCGCCCGAGCCGAACCGCCGCCCGAGGGCGAGCGCGCCGCGGTCCTGGCGGAGCTGGGCTGGGCCGAGTGGCTCGCCTTCGAGGACCCGCCGGGCGCGATCACCCACCTCGCCGAGGCGTACGAGCTCACCACCGACCCCGCCGAACGCGCCACACGGCTCCTCCACCTCGCCCGCGCCACCTTCTCGACCGGGAACGTCGCCGAGGCCTTCGACCGCCTCGAGGCCGGGCTCGGTGAGCTCACCGGCCAGGTGAGCGACGACACGATCCTTCGGCTTGAGGCGGAGACTGCCTCGGTCGGGCTGACGGTGCCCCCGACCCTTAAGCGCGCCACCGAGCGCCTCGAGCGGTTCGTGGGCATGGAGGGCGCGAGCCCCGCCGAGCTACTCCAGATCGCAAACCTCTCCGCCTGGGAGTGGCTCGACGGGACCGCGGAGAAGGCCGGGAGGCTCGCCGAGCAGGCGCTCGCCGGGGACCGTCTGCTCGAAGCCGAGGGCTGCGACTCGATCATGATCTACGAGGCGATCTGGGTGCTCTTCTGGGCCGACCGCTATGAGGCCGCCGCGGAGGCCCTGCGCCAGACCTATGCCGCGGCCCGCCGGACCGGGTCGATCTTCGGGCTCTGCACGTCGCTGGCGGTGCGCTCGATCCTCGGCTGGCGCCGTGGCGATCTGCGATCCACCGAGGGCGACGCGCGCAGCGCCCTGGCGTTCCCCGGCGTTCCCGCCTTCGACTGGCCCCCGCTCCACACCTACCTCGCGCTGGCCCTGATCGAGCGGGGCGAGCTGGATGAGGCGGAACGGATTCTGGAGGTCAGCGGGGTCGGCCCTGACCTGCCCGAGCTGGTCCACTTCAACGCGGCGTTCTACGCGCGCGGGCAGCTCCGCCTCCACCAGGGCCGGATCGAGGAGGCGCTCGCCGACTTCGAGGAACTGGGCGAGCGCGACGAGCGGCTGGCGGTCCGCAACCCCAGCATCCCCTGGCGTTGCGGATGCGTCGAGGCGCTGGTCCGGCTCGGCCGCACCGACGAGGCCATCGCGCTGGCCGACGAGCACCGGACGCTCGCCGACGGCTGGGGCGCGCCATCGAGCATCGGCGTGGCAACGTGGGCACAGGGGCTGGCGCGCGGCGGCGACGGGATCGAGTTCCTTCGCGAGTCGGCCGACGTGCTCGCGGCCTCACCGGCGCGCCTCGACCATGCCTACGCGCTGGTCGACCTCGGCGCGGCCGTCCGCCGCGCCGGCCGCCGCGCCGACGCCCGCGACCCCCTGCGGGAGGGGCTCGAGGCCGCCCGCCGTTGCGGTGCCACGGCGCTCGTCGAGCTGGCCCACGAGGAGCTGGTGGCCGCGGGCGCCAAGCCGCGGCGCCTTCAGTTCTCGGGCGTGGACTCGCTGACCGCCAGCGAGCGCCGGGTCTCCCAGCTCGCCGCCCGCGGGCTCACCAACCGCCAGATCGCCCAGGAGCTCTTCATCACCCAAAAGACGGTCGAAAACCACCTCACGCGGGTCTACTCCAAGCTCGACATCAACTCGCGCGAGCTGCTCGCAGAGGCGCTGGCCGCCGGCGACTGAGGTCCGTCCTCAGGGAACGCCCAGGCGTGTGCGGGAAAGTCAGGGGGGGCTCCCTCATGACGTATGGGCGGGCAGGGGTGATGCTGCGGCCATGCAGGAGGAAAAGACACGGGAGTACGTGCTCGAGCTCGACGTCGAATCAGACCCGATCGAGGGCCGGGTGCGCGACGGCGGCGACGCGCACGACTTCACCGGATGGCTGGGGCTCGCCTCAGCGCTCGAGCGGCTGATCTCGGCCGCGGCGACTTCCCACGACAAAACCAACGGCACGAAGGAGTGATGGAGATGAAGGGCATGAACGTGACCAAGAGGACGGCCAGCGTGGCGCTGGCCTCGCTGATCCTCACGGCGGGCACGGCCGCCCTGACGCTGATCCCGGCGCAGGCCGGCGGCGGGCCCAAGTGCAACGGCAAGACCGCGACGATCGTCACAGGTGATGGCGACAACGAGATCGACGGCACCACCGGTAACGACGTAATTTCTTCCGGCGGCGGTGACGATCAGATCGAGGGCGGCCTCGGCAAGGACACGATCTGCGGCGGGAAGGGCAACGACCTCGTGCTTGGCGACGACGGTGAGGACACGCTTCTCGGTGGGTCCGGGCGCGACTTCGCTGACGGCGGGACCGGCATCGACGTGATCAGGATGGGCAAGGGGGACGATGGCGGGATCGCGCCCTTCATCGAGTCCCAGTTCATCGCTGGCGGTGAGGGCGGCCTGAAGGGCGACCACATCTTCGGCGGCCGCGGCGACGACGTCCTCGACGGCGAGGCCGGACAGGACAAGATCAACGGCGGTCCGGGCTTCGACGAGTGCGAGGACGGGCCCGGCGTCAACGACCAGGTCGAGAACTGCGAGGACATCTAGTCCTCCGAGTGGGGGCCGCAAAGTGGGGTCTGGCGGCGCCCCGGCGGGATCCTCGCCGGGGCGCCTGGCGCTGTTCGCGATTCCGCCGCAGCGGGGGGTAGCTTGTTCGGTGCCGATGGGACTCCCGTTGGAGCATCCGACAACTCGGAACATGCGCCCCCCGAACGAGCCAGCCTCGTCCCGGCCGCTTGCGGAGGTCGCTCGGCGCACGCTCGAGGTCTGCCGCCGCGCGACGGCCGAGAACAAGCGGCTCACCAACGAGCTGGCCGAGGCTGAGGCGAAGGCCCGCAGGGCCGTTGGGCAGGCCCAGAAGGCGATCCCGATGCTGCGGAGCTCCCAGGCGAAGCTGAAGCAGGCGCTTGCGGCCAACGCGCGGCTCGAGCAGCGGGTCGTTGACGCAGAGCGAGCCGCCAACGAGGCCGCCGAGCGGGCGCGGGCCGCCGCGGAGGCCGCCGAGGCCGCAGTCGCCCACGCGCACACGGCGGACGACCGGCGCCGCCAGGCGGAGGAGCACGCGAGCGCGATCGAGGGCAAGGCCGCCATCGAGGGCCGCCTCGAGCGCCTCCCCGGCTCGCCGCGGCGCTCCCGCGCTGCGTAGCGCCTGGCCGCGGCCGGCCGGCAATCGAAGTTCGCCTCGCCGAACTCGGGTGATTGGTTCAGGCCGAGGCGGTCGCGCGGTCGCGGCCGTCGCGCTTGGCGTTGTAGAGCGCCAGGTCGGCACGATCGATCAGCGCCTCCTCGTCCTCGACGCCGTTCCACTCCGCGACCCCTGCCGACACGGTCTGACCGTCGGGCGTGGAGACACGCAGCCGCTCGATCACCAGCATCGCCTCGTCGAGGCGGCAGATCGGGAGAAGCACCGCGAACTCCTCGCCGCCGTAGCGAGCGACGAGGTCCGACTGGCGCAGGGCCAGCTTCCAAGCCGAGGCGGCGCGGCGCAGTAGCCGGTCGCCGGCCTGATGGCCCTGAGTGTCGTTGAACTCCTTGAAGTGGTCGAGATCCAAAAGCGCCACGCAAAACGACGCCTTCTCGCGCCGCGAGCGCGCCAGCTCCCGGTGGAGCGCCTCGTCCCAACCGCGCCGGTTCGGCAGCGTCGTCAGCGCGTCGATACGGGCCGACTGCTTGGCCGCCTCCAGCAGGTCCGCTTGCTGTGCCTCGAGCAGCTTGCGCTCGGTGATGTCGCGTACGAACCCGTGGAAGCTGGGCTTGCCCTCGGCCTCCTCGATCGCGATGATCGACAGCTCGACCGGGATCTCGGCGCCGTCGCGGTGGGTTGCCATCACCTCGGTGCGGCCTCGAAGCATCGGGCCGTGTCCGGTCTCGTGGTAGCGCGCGAGGCCTTCGCGGTGCCGCTCGCGCATGCCCTCGGGAATGATCAACTCGGCGACCGGGCGGCCGATCGCCTCCGGACGCCGCCACCCGAACATCGTCTCGGCGGCGGCGTTCCAGGCGGTCACGACGCCTGCGGAGTTGACGGCCACGTAGGCCTCGTGCGAGCGATCGAGGATGCGTCGTGTGCGTTCCTCGGTCTCGCCCATCGCACGGAGCTCGGCCTGACGGCGCAGGCGCTCCAGGCTCCGAATCAGGATGAAGATGCCCCCGAGCAGGGTGATGAGCGAGGCGGGCACGATGATCTCCGTGGCCAGCTCCGATCCGGAGATAGCTGCCAGCAGGCCCGCTCCGGCCGCGAGGACCGCGGCCAAGGGCACGACCAGAGATAGCGCCGCAGGGCGCCCTTCCTTGGGCATCACGTGGTTCATCGTCGTAGCCGGTCCCGTGCTTGAGGCGGCAGGCCGGATTCTCGCGCATTCCGCTCGCCGGCAAGCCGGTAGCGCGCACTTCCTACCCATTTTCGGGAGAGCGTCCCGGCATCGATACGGCCGGCTGGCGTGCGGCCCTGCGCCGCGCCGTGCGCGCGGCGCAGCGGTCGGATCTCGCGAGGCAGGATCGACCCGGGGCGGCTTCTGCCCTCGCGGCAGGACCAACTGGACCCCGGCCCGGCCGGAGGCGAGGTTGCTCACCGCCACTCCGATCAGCGTGAGGCCGCGGCGGGCGATCAGGGGGCGGGCGGCGGCCATCACTCTTGCTTTCTGGATAATCACACCCCTAAGCGGTGAAGGGCCGCGAGCTAGCGCTTCGCGCGACGAGGTTCCAACGGGACCGGCTGCGCCAAGTTCACTAAGCCGTGGAACCAAAGGTAGTTTCTGCACATGACGCCAGGCCAACGAGTAAAGCGAAGGGTGGCCCTGATCTTCTGGCGCATGTTCAATCCGCTGGCACGAAGGCTGGCGGGGGTGGCGCCGTGGTGGGTCGTGCTCGAGACGACCGGACACCGCACTGGGAGGCAACGCGACGTACCGCTTGCGATCCGTGCCGCGACCGGTCGAGGGTTCAACGGCCTGGGCCTCCTCCATCCCCAGCCCCTCGACGACCGGGCCGTGTCGCGGTACACCCCGAACAGCTCGCGGCTGGCGATTCGTCCGCGTCGAAGTCCTTGCTGACCGTCACCGCACGACAAGTGCCGCCTCAAGCCGCCCATGCGTGCGGAGCTTCGCCCAGGGAAGGCACGGCGTCAGTACTGCCCACTGGACCCTGACGTGGTGCGACGTTTCAGTCGCTACGCGCGGCTAGGACCACGCGCCGTGGGCATCGAGCCGGCGCTCGTCCGCATAGATCTCGCCTCCGACCCCGGCTGATCGGACAAGCGGACGACGGGTCTCGAACCCGCGACCTCGAGCTTGGGAAGCTCGCGCTCTACCAGCTGAGCTACGTCCGCGTTCGGGGCTGATTCTAGGCCGCGTCGCCCCCGCCGGGCTCGAGTCCCTTCAGGCGCTCGGCCGGAAAGATCGAGTAGCTACCGATCGCCGTTGCCAGCAGGCGCCCGTCCTCGTGCCGGACCTCCGAGCGCAGCACGGCGATGCGGTCGTTGCGGCGGTCGAGCTCCGAGGTGCAGACGATGTCACCCTCGCGCGCTGTCTGCACGTAGTTGATCGAGATGCTGAGCGTGGCGATCCGTTCGTCCTCGGAGCGCTCACCCCAGAGCACTGACCCCATCGAGTAGTCGACCATGCTGTACGCGACCGGTCCGGCCAGCAGCCCTGCCCGGTTAAGGAGCTCCGGCCGGATCGTTACGCGCACCCGGTCATAGGACTCCCAGCGCAGGCCGATCCAACTGGACAGCCCGTCGATTCCGGTCGGCCCGGTCGGCTCCGCCATGAAGCGCCGCAGCCTACTGCGCGGCCCGCTGTAGCCTGGCCCCATGGCGGTCTCGTCCGTTCCCGAGCGTGACTTCGAGGCGCCGCCGCGCCCCGGGTTCCGGATCCTCGCGATCGACGGCGGGGGGATCCGCGGGCTGATCCCAGCGATCGCGCTCCAGCGCCTCGAGGCCCTGATCAAGCAGTCAGACCCCGCGGCGACCCTGGCCTCCAGCTTCGACCTGATCGCCGGCACATCAACCGGGGGGCTCATCGCTCTGGCGCTCACCACGCCGGGCGACGACGGCGCCCCGGCGCTCGACCCCGCCGGCATGGTCGAGCTCTACTCCGGGCCCGAGGCTCGCGAGATCTTCCGCCGCCCGCCCCTCGAGCGACTGCCGGTGGTGAGCCGGATCAGCGAGCTGCTGGACCCCAAGTACGGGCTCGATGGGCTACGGGCGACCCTTGAGGCCCGCTTCGGCGAGCGCACCGTCTCCGAGGCGCTCACCGGATTGTTGGTCTGCGCCTACGACATGCAGTCGCGAAACACCCACTTCTTCAAGCCCTGGACCGAGGAGGCAAAGTCGCTCCGCTGCGTCGACGCCGGCCTCGCGACCTCGGCCGCGCCCACCTACTTCCCGGCCCTCGAGCTCGGCGGCGGTGCGCTGGTTGACGGCGGCGTCTTCGTCAACAACCCGACGATCGCCGCGACGATCGAAGCGATGAAGCGCCGCGAGGGCCCGCCGGTGACCCCCGACGACCTGCTCGTAGTCTCGCTGGGCACCGGCCTGCACGAGCGCGGCTACGAGCCCAAGCGGGTCGCCGGCTGGGGAGCGCTGGGCTGGGTCCTGCCGGCAAACGGCTCCGAGCCCCCGCTGGTCGGCGCGATGCTCGACGGCCAGTCCGACTCCACCCACCACTGGGCCCACATCCTCCTCAACCACGACCCCGGCGGCCCCGTCGCCAAGGGCGACGACCTGGGCGCGGGGCCGCGCTACTACCGCTGGCAGATCGAGCTTCCAAAGGCGCTTCCCATGGACGGGGTCTCAGACGACGACATCGCCCGCCTGCGCGAGGCGGGCGAGGCGCTCGCCGACGGCCGCGCCGACGAGATCGCCGCGGTCGCGGCCGCGCTCGCGCCTGCCTCTTAGCGGACCACCGCCGACGCCTCTCTACGCTCCGCCGCGTGAGCGCGCGCGCCTTCGCCATCGTCATGGGAGCCCTGGCCCTCGTCGCGCTGCTCGGGTTCGGCCTGGTCACCAAGGGCGAAGGCGGCGTCACGGTCGGCGAGCCCCCGGCGACCGACGCCGAGCTTCCGTTCCTCGACCCCGCCGCGCCCGGCGGCGCGAGCCTCTCCGACTACAGGGGCGGGTGGGTGCTCGCCAACGTCTGGGCCTCCTGGTGCGCGCCGTGCCGCGACGAGTCGCCGGCGCTCCAGGCCTTCGCCGAGCGCAACGAGGGCGACGTGCAGGTGATCGGCATCGACACCCAGGACAACACCGGCGACGCGCTGGAGTTCGTCGACGAGTTCGGCCTCACCTACGCCCAGCTCCACGACGGCTCCGGCGACTTCGCCGACGAGCTGGGCGCCACCGGCGTCCCGGAGTCAGTGCTCATCGACCCCGAGGGCAACGTCGCCTATCACGTCCCCGGAGCGGTGACCGCGCCGATCCTCACCGACCAGATCGAACCTCTCATCCGGGGCGGTGCCTGATGCGCCGCCTGCTCGTTCCCCTCATTGTCTCGATTCTCCTCGGGTCGCCCGTCACTGCCCTCGGCCAGGCGCCGGAGCCCCGGACGAACCTCGCCGACATCGCCGACGAGGTCATGTGCACGGTCTGCGGAGTGCCGCTGGAACTTGCCTTGGAGGCGCCGCAGGCCGAGGCCGAGCGTGACTTCATCCGCGGGCTCATCGCCGAGGGGCAGACGAAGGACGAGATCAAGGATGCGCTGGTCGCCGAGTACGGGGAGAACGTGCTCGCGGTGCCGGGGACGGAGGGATTCGACCTGGCCGCGTGGGTAATCCCGATCGGGGCGTTCCTCGTGGCTGTGGTGGCGGTGGCGCTGTCGCTGCGGCGCTGGCGGCGACAACGTGGCAATGAGGGAGAAGAGCCGGATGCGGCGCCGGCCGACGCGGCGGGCTCGGAGCGCCTGGACGCCGACATGGCGCGCTACGACCTGTAAGGCCCAGCCAGCCCCCGCCATCGAAGGGCACCTCAACTACCCCCAGGGCAGGTGCCACTCAACGCGGTGACGCCGGTGCCGCGTCGCGATCTCCTGCCGGTCTAAGCTGGCGGGTCATGGCTGAGACCGAGCGGGGGACTCGACCAGGGAGCGCCAAGCCTCCCCACCACGCCACGGTTGTCGCCTGGCTGGCGCTCTTCATCGCCCTCGGCGGCGTCGCCAGCGGCCTCCCCGGCAACAACACCGTCACCTCCAACGACATCCGCACCGGGGCGGTCAAGTCGCCGGACATCGCCGACGGCAAGGTCAAGGCCACCCACATCGCCGCCAGCGCCATCGGCACCCAGGCAATCGCCGACGACGCCGTCGGGCCCCTGCAGTTGGGCCCCGTGCCGGCGGCGCGCATCGACACACCACAGCAGGGCCCGCCGTGCACGTCGCAGGTGATCGAGGATCCGTCGCCAGAGACACTCCAGTTTTCCGTCGAGGAGTTCGATTCACAGGGCCTACACGCCCCGCCACCGGCGGACTGCAGCGCTGAACACACAATCCAGGCTGACGGCGCCGATCGATGGCACCTACGCGGCTAGTGCCCAGGTGACGTGGCCGCCGAATGCCAGCAACGACCGGCGCCTTAGCCTGAACAAAGGCGGATGTCGGGGGAACCACTGGCCATTGCTGCGGACGCCCGGCCGGCCATGTCTAGCGGGGGCACACTGCAGTCCGTCGCCACGATCATCGACTTGGAAGCCGGCGAGTACGTCGAGGCACGAGGTCTCCCAGGACTCCGGGATGCGACCTGGCGCTGACCTCCGGGATCGACAGCCACCTGAGCCTCGACTTGGCTCGCGGCGCTGGAGGATAGGTCTATGGCATCGCTGTGACGACGCGCTGCCTGGTAGCCGCCGCCTTGTACGGCCAGCCCGTCTCGCGGAGGACCTTCAGGCGGAACCTGAACTTGGTCGGCTCGAAGTAGTACGGGCCGAACTTGAACTCGAAGCTCCAGGAGCCGTTCGGCTTCGTCCGGAATGCCTGGCGGATCGTGTCCCAGCCCTCGGGCCGACGCACCTGGAGCTCGACGAGCTTGCCGCCGGCCGGTAGCTGCGCCCCGGCTCGCTTGACGCGACCGAAGAAGCGGAACCGCTGGCCCACGTCCGGACGGCGTTTCGTCGCGACAAGGCTCGCCCCGGAGCGCACTCCCACGTCGAGCTCCGGCGAACGTGCATCGGTGAGCTGGCGCGACCCCGCGAACTCGGCGCCCACCTCGCGGGATGGACCGGGCGGAAGCACCAGCGCATAGTGCCCATCGCCATCGGTGATCGACTCGCGGGTGCGCTCGGACTCGGTTGCGCCCAGGTCGAAGGTCTCCGTGATCTCGATCGACTGGCCGCCCAGCGGCTCCCCCGCGGCGCTCAGGAGTCTGCCCTCGACCCGGGACTCGCGTCCGTACCCGATCGTGATGCGCTCACGACCCGACCCGAACCTCGCTTTCAGCTCCGTCCCGGTCTTGAGCGGAAGGGTGATCAGCATGTCCCGCCCGTCGGCGCGCCTGGTTGAGACGGACTCGTTGCCCGCGACGTCGAGGGCCTCCGCCCGGAGCTCGTAGGGCCCGTCGGGCAGGCCCTCCGACGGCATCCTCGCCTCCAGGGCACCCGGCACGCGGTCCGTTTGCAGAGGCGTCCAGTCAACCGCGCCCTGAGACCGGTAGCTGATGAGCCCGTTGGCGACGCCCGAGAGCGAATCGGTGGCCGGAGCGCGGATCAGCTCGGGGTCGGCTGGATCCTCGGCGTTGGCGAACGCCAGCGCCGGCGCGGTCATATCCAGCTTCACTCGAGCCACGCCCGGCTGGTTGCTGGGTGGGACGCCGGAGCCCCCAGGATCGCCGTCGTTTTCGTTGCCGGCGAGGTCTCGGGCCCAGAAGCGAACCTGGTGATCGCCCTCCTCTCCCAGGACGTGGACCACCTCGTTGTCGGGATCATCGATCACTGGGCCGCCGTCAACCTGCATGGCGGTCCTGGGCGAACCGTCATCGCCCGACACCGTCTGCATGCCGGAGAGGGCGTCGGACGCGCGTGCGACGAGCGTGGGCGGCTGGTTCGTCCATCCAGTTGGCACACCGAGAAGCTCCGTCGATGGATCTGTGCGGTCGGCGCGCAGCTCCACATGACCGACGGTGGACGACCGGACGCGCGCCCCCGACGCGGCCGCGATATGGACCCAGCTCGAGCCCTCGGGGATGTCCGCCACCGACTGCTCGCGCTGGTCCGCCGCGTGCGTGAGCTCGCCGAAGGAGCACTGAACTGGGTCGGGGTCGGCGGCGGACTCGCAGGGATTCGTGGTGGGAAAGCGATCGATACGGACCGCGTAGCCCCTGAGTCCCGACGACCGGGATCATCCGAGGGTGGAGCCCACCGTTGAACGTAGGTCGCAAGTCAGCTCGCGCCGGCTCAGCCACCCCGACGCGGAGATCGCAGGCTGACGGGACCGGGGGCCTGATCGTCGAAGCGAAGCCTGGCCTCTTGTGACGTCAGCCGGCGTCCGCGTTTCCTGCAGCGTCCTGTAGCCACACATGCGAGCATCGTAATCACCCCGGCGCGTGGCACTGCTCGTGCCGATTAGCGCTGAACCCCCGGGACTCGTAACACCGGCCCAACCACCGTCTCCCCCGCCTCGTTCTCAATCCGGTACCAGGCGCCGTCGATCGCGGAACCCCCCTCGGGCTGCTCCGGATTGGTCCACGCGATGTCGAAGCTGTTCGTCGCGCGCCAATCGTCACCGCCGACCACATGCAGGTCGATCGGAGGGCCGGGGCCCTCGTTGTCGACCCGCACCAGCTCCGACTCGCAGGTCCGATTCGCCCGGTCCGTCCCGTAGTCCTCGACGCATACCTCGACCGCGTTCTGGCCCTCGCGGAAGGGCGCCGCGCCGGTCTCGAGGTCGAAGGCCGCGACCTCAGTCCCGGCACATGGGGCCAGCCGCACCGCGACATCACGGCCCGGAACGGTCCCGCAGCTGAACCCGCGCTCGGCGGCGGTCGCGCCGTTGACCTCGACCTCGATCCGGCGCACTCCCGCGCCGAAGTCGGCGGCGGCGACCGCGAGCGACTCCGTGCCGTTGCGCCAGCCGCTCCCCAGAAGCGTTCCGTCGATCTCCAATCCGGGCGCCGCCACGTCGTTCACCACGAAGCGCACGTCGCGCACCCGCGTTCTCGTCTGCGACGACTCCGGGCACAGCGTCTGCCCGCTGGGCTCGCAGCGCAGCCGCGCGGTGAAGGTCTGGGCTCCGGCCCCCGGGGACGCGGACCAGTCGAACTGTTCCCAGCCGTTGCTGTCGCCCCTGGCGAAGCTCTCCTGGCCCTGACCCCGCGCGACCAGCAACTCCGGGACGTGGTCGGCCACGCGTTCCATCCGTGCCTCGATGTCGATCTCCATCAGCTCGGTTCCCTCGGGGGCCGTATAGCGCCAGCCGCCGAACCGCCCGGCGGCTGCCGGTTCGAGGTTCTCGACGTGGAGCGCATGCTCGCTCGATTCGCATCGGTCCCGGGGCGCGTAGGCGGGAGCGTTGCTGATGGGCGAGGCGTCCGGGGCCGCAGGGTTCAGCGCGGACGCGGCGGCATCGCACTGCCGCACCGGGTACGTCCCCGCCTGAGCCTCGGCCGCAAGCGAGAGGCCAATCAAGACGCTGAGGAACGTTGGCAGCGCCTTCCTCATGGGCCGAACTCCTGGGCCGAGGCCTCCGCCCGGCCGCCGGATGATCCCGACCCTCCGCCTAACGGCGCGGGCGCGGCGGGGGCGAGCCCGAACTGCTGGACGGGCGGCGGGGCGGGCGGCGGCTCAGCCGGGACCGGCTCCGGCTCGGGCGGGGGTGGAGGTGGGTTGCCCGGAGGGCCATCCACGGGGCCGGTGGATGGGGGATCGGCGGGTTCGTCCGCCGGCGGGCCCGGCTGGACATCTCGGAAGGGCTTGACGCGCGATGGCTCGTCCCGCAATCCGGCGCCCGGGCGCCCGGGGTCGTCCCCGCCACCGCCCAGGGGTCCCACCGCAGCCACGACGCACACCGACGCTACGGCGCCGCCGCCTATGCAGGCGAGCGCCGCCTTCCCCGCCGCGCCCACGCCCGCGAGCTGGGCCAGAAGGCCCGCTCCCGCGGCGCCGGCTCCGCGCGGAGCGGAGGCCGGCAGTCCTGCGACGCCCGCCTCGGAGGGCACCGGGCCGGTCCGGGAGATCAGCCCGGATACGGAGTCCCGCGCCCGCTCGGCGAGATCTGCCAGGCGGTCCGGGGCATCGACGTGGCCGTCGGCCGCGAGATCGAGCGCCCCCGGCACGAGGACCGCGCCGCCCAGGTCATGTAGCTGGCCGTTCAGCCTGCCGACGAACTCCGAGCACGAGCGGCAGTGCGCGAGATGATGCTCGGCCTGGCGCTTCTGCTCGGCGTCGGCGAGTCCGGCGGCGAACGCCTTCAGGATGGGCTCTCGGTCGTCGCACCAATCGCCCGCCTCGACCTTCTTCATGCGCTCGATCAGCTCATCGACACCCCTCGTGATCTCCTTCCGGTACGCGCGGGGGCTGAGCCCATCGATCAGCTCGCAGACCTGGGCCGGCTCTAGTCCCCAGCCGTAGCGGAGGAGAAGAACCGCCCGGCGCCGTCTCGGCAGGGACGACAGCAGATCCCGCGTGATCCTCGACTGCTCCCGCTGGCCCGCCCGCTCGTCGAGCGTGATCGATCCGTCCGCCATGGATGCGGCGCGCTCCAGAGGCGCAATTGGCTTGCGCCTTCGCCGGCGCAGCTCCTTCCCCGCCTGGTGGGCCACCGCGGTGAACACGTACCGCCGGATCTCCTCATCGTCCATCGCCGCCTGCCGCGATTCGAGCGCCCGCAGGGTTCCCATCCACGCGTTGGCGTACACGTCCTCGATCTCTTCGTCACTGAGCGCGGATCCGTAAGCCCGGCGCACCATGCCAGAGCAGGGCCCCCGGAGCTCCTCAAAAAAGCGGGCGGACCGCTCCTTCCACGTACGCGCGCCCTCCGGCTGTCGGGTGCGGGCATGGCTTGCGGCGGCGAAACTCATCAATCCCTCCGGGACAACCCCGCCGCCGCGAGGGTTGCCCCCCGCGAGCCCCATCAGTCCCGATCGGCCGTGAATCACACGACTGCACCGATCCTAGGTCGCCGCTTCGGGCCGATGCGCCGATCAAGTTCGCAAATAGCGGCCTTTCCGGTCTCGATGCGATCGGAAAAGGGCCGATCCGGGCCGGCCAGCCCAGCCGCGGACTCCGACTAGGGCATGACGCCGGCAAGCCAGCGCCGCACGGCATCCCCCACCGCAGGCAAATCGGCCTTCAGCCCATGGTTCCCGGCGACGCTGGCGATCGTCCGGTTCGGCCCCTCGGTGGGCTGGCCGAACTGGTCCTCTACGCCCTGAACGACGAGGGTCGGGACGGTGACGGCGTCGAGCTCGTCCATCCGGTCGGGCTTCGGCGGTTTGCCCTTGCGGGTCGGCGGGCGGACCGGGAAGGCGAGGCAGAGGACGGCGATCGCGTCGAGCTCTGCGGCAGTCCGGCAGGCGACGCGCGCGCCCATCGAGCGTCCGCCGACGATGAGCGGCAGTCCCTTCAACTTGTCGCCCTGCAGCTCGGGAATGATCGTGGTGAAGCAGACATCGAGCTGCTTCGCGGGCTGCGGGGATTTGCGGCCGGCGACTAGGTAGGGCATCTCGGTGAGGGCGACGCTCAGGCCGGCCTCGTTGGCGACCTCGGTCGCGACGGCGAGGTCCGGCGAGTCCACCCCCACCCCGGCCCCGTGGCACATCACCAGCGCGGCGGTTGGCCTTTCGACAGGGTGAAGGTGTGCGCGGGCGAGGCCGTGGGGCGTTTCGATCTCGACCTGGCTCACGTGGCCGATGCTAGTGGGCGATGAGTCGGTGCCTGGGACGCAGTCACGGGTATAGATCGCATCAACCCGCGAAACGCCAGGAGGCACCGTGAGCAAGCTGATCGTCGATATCTCCACGTCCCTTGACGGCTACATAGCCGGACCGAGCCCGTCCATGGAGCATCCCCTCGGCAAGGGCGGGGAGCAGCTTCACGAATGGGTACTCGGCACCGAAGCGTGGAGGGAAGGCCACGGTCGTGAGGGCGGACAGGGCGGCATCGACTCCGACCTCGTCCGGGAGCTCACCCAAGGCAACGGCGCGACGATCATGGGCCGCAAGATGTTCAGCGGCGGCTCGGGCCCTTGGGGCGCCGACGAGAACGCAAACGGCTGGTGGGGCGAGGAGCCCCCGTTCGGGCATCCCGTGTTCGTTCTCACCCATCACGAGCGCGAGCCGCTGGAGCTGGGCGCGACGACCTTCACCTTCGTCACCGGCGGGCCCGACTCCGCGCTCGAGCAGGCACGCGCTGCCGCGGGCGAGAGGAACGTCCTCGTCGCCGGCGGCGCGGAGGCGATCCAGCAGTACGTTGCCGCGGGCGTTGTCGACGAGATCGGCCTTCACGTCGCGCCGGTCCTGCTCGGCGGGGGTGCACGGCTCTTCGACGGCCCGGCAGCCGGCGCCGCAGGGAAGCTCGAGCGCACGCGGATCGTCGAGTCGCCCACCGGCGTCGCGCACCTCTTCTACGGGCCGGTCAGTTCGTGATCCTCGCCTCCGGCGAGCTGGGGGCCGGAGCGCCTGGCGGAGGGAACTCTGCCGGCGCTAGCTTGGAACCGCCGGGACTGGCCTCGGCCGTCGCACCAGGTAGAGCGCGCAGGCCAGGACGGCGAAGCCGAGCAGGATGTCGGCGGAGATGTGGGCGTGGCGCCACCAGGGAAAGCCGCCGGTGCCGCCGGCCACGTAGTGGAGGATGCCGACGAGCCCGGAGCCGGAGTAGGCGGCGAGGCTGATACCCGCGGCGATCGGGTTCCCCCGCCGCAGGAAGTAGAGGCCCGCGAGCCCGAACGCGGTGAAGAAAAACCAGGCGAAGCCGATCAGGCCCGCGGAGGGGTTCGGCAACGTGTCGGTCTGGGGGTACTCCTCGTAGAGGGTGTAGTTGTCGAGGTAGTGGACGACCGAGACCGCCATCGCCGCGAGGACGATGCCAGTGATGACGCGGTCGGCGCGGCTCATGGCCGGGTTGTACCCGATGGCGCTGTGCACGAGCATGTTCGGGGGTCGACGGTGGTGGTGGTGGTGGTGGTGGTGGGGCGCGGGACCCCTTCGACGAGCGACCCCTGGTTGCCGGACCCGGGCGGCTGAGCGCGGGGCGTTCGCTCAGCCGCCCGAGGTACGGCGGGGAGCTACCCGGTCGCGGCGCTTTCGGGCGCCGGGGCCGGAAGGTCGCGGTTCTCCAGCACGAACTGGCTCGCGGTGAACGTGGCGCCCTGTGGGTCGGTGATGACCGTCATACGCACCCATGGAGCGTCCATCGGCGGTACGACAACGGTGCCGCCCAGCTCGGTCGCCTTCTCCGCCGTCGCGTCGGCGTCGTCGACTGCGAACGTCACGCCCCAGTGGGCAGGCGTGTCGGGCTGGTCGTCGCCGAGCACGAAGAGCGACGCGACGACGTCCTCGAACCCCTCCGGGGCGCCCATCTCCTTCATGCCCGCTCGCATGCCGGGGTTGATCTCCTCGAGGTGATCGCCGTAGCCGGGCAGCGTCCACATCTCGGCGCCGCCGAGGTCGATGGTCTCCCAGCCGAACACGGCGCGGTAGAACGCCTTCGCGGCCTCAGCGTCTCGCGTGTTCAAGACGTTGAAGTTGACGCTGCCGTGCTCGTTTACGACTCCGGAGCCCTTGTGCTCGCGGGCCTCCCAGACGCAGAACGCCGCGCCCCCGGGGTCCAGGCACACCGCCATCCGGCCGGAGTCCATGACGTCGAACGGCGCCATCGCGATACTGCCGCCGGCGTCGGTGACCTTGGCCGCGGCATCCTCGGCGCTGTCAACCCAGATGTAGCTGTTCCACAGCGCCATCGGCGGTGCGCCCTCGGGGATCGATCCGACGGCTGCGGCGTCGCGGCCACGGATCCTGCCGATGAAGTACTTGCCGTCCGCGCCCTCGGGCATCACGTCCTCGGACTCCCAGCCGAACAGGTTGGAATAGAAGGCGCTTCCCTTCTCGGGGTCGGGCTGGCTGGTGTCGGCCCAGCAGGGGACTCCTGGGATGTATCCGTCACGGTCTGGCATTGGGGCTCCTCTCGAGGTTGCTTCGGGGTGGACGCACCCTAATGGCGGTTTAGGTCAGGATCTGTCCTCAATTGCGAGGACGATGAATCCGCCATGACCGAGACCTCGAGCCGACTCCTGGAGCTGCTCTCGCTGCTGCAGGCCCGCCGCGACTGGCCGGGCGCCGAGCTCGCCGAGCGGCTGGAGGTCTCGTTGCGGACGGTCCGCCGCGACATCGAGCGCCTGCGGGGCCTCGGCTACCCGGTGGAGTCGCTTACGGGTCCGGCCGGCGGCTACCGCCTCCGCGCCGGCGCAGCGATGCCGCCGCTCCTGCTCGACGACGACGAGGCGATCGCGATCGCGGTCGGCCTTGGGACCGCGGCCCGCGCGTCGGTGACGGGGATCGAGGACGCGGCGGTCGGCGCGCTGGTGAAGCTCGAGCAGGTCCTGCCGGCGCACCTCCGCCGCCGGGTGCGCGCGCTCGGGGCGGCCACCGTCGCTCCCGCGGTTGACGGCCCGACGGTCGATCCCCAGGCGCTGACGATCATCGCCGCCGGCTGCCGCGACTCGGAGTGCGTGCGCTTCGCCTACCGGCGGCGTGACGGCGAGAAGAGCCGCCGTGAGGTGGAGCCCCACTCGCTGGTCAACCTCGGCCGCCGCTGGTATCTGGCGGCATGGGACCGCGGCCGTGAGGACTGGCGCAGCTTCAGGGTCGACCGGCTGACCCGACCGGCGGCCACCGGGGTGCGTTTCGAACAGCGGAGGCTCCCGGCCAAAGACGCGGCCACCTACGTCCGGCAGAGCATCACGCAGAGGCCCAGCCGCTACGAGGCCAGCCTCACCGTCCACGCGAGCGCCGAGGCGGTGACGGGCCGGGCGCCTCGGCACTGGGGGACCATCGAGCCGATCGACGAGAGAAGCTGCCGGTTCCGCGCGGGCGACGACGACCTCGGCTGGCTGGCGCTCCGCGTGGCGATGCTCGAGTTCGACTTCGAGGTGGACGAGCCGCCGGAGCTGGCGGAGCGATTGGCGGCGATGGGTGAGCGGCTTGTGCGGGCCACCGCGACCTCCGCCGCAGGTGGCGGCTCGCGCTGAGGCCGGTGCGCTCTGAGGGCTACTCGGGCGAACAGGCGTCGCGGATCTCGTCGCCGATCGGCGCGTCCGCATCCAGCTCGGTGGCGCGGGCGCTGATGTCGAGCAGGAAGCCCTGGTCGACGCCACCGGACTCGTCGTCGATCGCCCCCTCGCACTCAGGATTGTCGGCGAGGAAATCCAGGAGAATCGCCTCCTTGTCAGTCGATGAGACGAACTCGGAGGCGGAGATCTCGTAGGAGGCGCCAGACGTCGCCTCGTCGCCACCGGAGTCGGAGGAGCCATCGCCGTCGTCTCCACCGCAGCCCGCCACGGCCAGGACGGCTGCGGCGAGGACGGCGCTGAGCGTCAACCTCATGGTGGTGTTCTATCCGTTCGCGGCCGAGCGCGTACTGCCGGGAGGGTGAGCGAGGGGACCAGAACCCCCGACCGCCCGGACCACAACACGTGGCGCGCGGGAGTTGGTGGCAGCGAGCCCGCGAAATCGCCGCGATCGGTACACGGGTCGTGAAAACTCGGTCAGACTCTGCCCGATGGTCGAGGACGATGGGGGCGTCGCCCGCACACAACACAACCTCCCGGCACCGCTGACCTCGCTGGTCGGTCGGGGGGCCGAACTCGAAGGCATCGCCGGGGCGTTGCGGAGGAGCCGGCTGCTGACCCTCACCGGCCCGGGCGGGGTAGGCAAGACTCGACTGGCACTGGAGCTGGCTCGCCAGCAGGTTGGACGGCGGACCGACGGCGTCTGGCTTGTGGATCTGGCGTCCGAGTCGCAGGCGCCCGACGTCGCCGCCGAGGCTGCCCGAACGCTTGACGTCCGAAGGCGCCGCGACGCCAGCTGGACGGAGGCCCTCTCGGGCTACCTGGCGGGGCGTGACCCGCTGCTCGTCCTCGACAACTGCGAGCACGTCGCCGACGCCTCCGCCCAGCTTGCCGACACCCTCCTCGCTTCCTGCCCGAACGTCCGGATCATGGCGACCAGCCGCGAGGTCTTCGACGTGCGCGGAGAGCGGGTTTGGAGACTGGAGCCGCTCGACGCCGACGACGCCCGGCGCTTGTTTTTGGAGCGCGCTCGCGCGCGCCGGTCGGAGTTCATGCCGGACGAGCGGGCCGATGAGACGATCACGCGAATCTGCGACCGACTCGATCGGCTGCCGCTGGCGATCGAGCTCGCTGCGGCGCGAGTGGGCGCCATGTCAATCGAGGAGATCTTCGCCGGGCTCGAGTCGCAGCTGGGCACCCTCGGCGGCGGGCGGCTTGCCCCGCCGCGTCACCGCACGGTGCGAGCGACGGTGGAGTGGAGCCACAGACTGCTCGACACCGCCGAGCAAGGGGAGCTCCGCAACCTGGCCGTATTCGTCGGCGGTTTCGACGCCGAGGCGGCGTTGTCGGTGGCACCGGGGATGACGGTTGAGGCGCTCGCCCGCCTCGTCGACAAGTCGCTCGTCTCGATCTCCGAGACCGCGGGCGGGCGCACCAGGTATCGACTGCTCGAGACGGTGCGGGAATACGCGCGCGAGCTGCTCGACGACGCGGGCGAGCTGGAGACCGCGCGGGATCGCCACCTTGGGCATTTCTCGGCGCTCGCGGAGCCCGGCGCAGTTGGTTGGCCCTCGCCGGCCGCCCAGCGCCTGGTCGAGGAGCTGCACGACGACTACGCGAACGTGCGGGCTGCCCTGGAATGGTCTGCGGAGTCGGACCCGTGCGCCGGGATGCCTTTCCTCTTCGGCACCTGGGACCTCTTCTTCACACTCGGGCAGTCCGATGGGCTTCGGCTCGGCGAGCTGCTCCTGGAGGGATGCGGCGAGCGAGACCGCACGCGCGCCTGCGTTCAGATCTCGGTCGCGGTTTTCCGGCTGATGCAGGCGGACACCGCCGGCGCAATCTCGCTGCTCGACGACGCGGAGGCCCTAAGCGCCGAGCTGGGCGAGCGCGACTTGGAGGGATGGGCCGGATTCTTCCAGGGCCTCGCCGCAACCCTCGGCGACGCCGGGGAAGCGGGGCGCGAAGCCCTCACGCGGGCCCGGAACCTGCACCGCGAGCTGGGCGTGCGAATCGGCGAGGGGAGGGCCATCGCGGCGCTGGGTCTCATCGAGCTGCAGGCGGGCGATCCCGACCGGGCGAGGGAGTTGGTCGAGGAGGCGCTCGAGATCCAGCGTGCCACAGGTGATCTGTGGTCCCAGGGCCAGTGCCAGACCTATCTCGGGATGATCGCCGAGGACGGCGGCTTCGATCCGTCGCGGGCGACAGCGCACTACCGTGAGGCGGTCGAAGCACTGCGGCCGTTCCACCCTGGGCCGCTCCTTCCTATTGCCCTCGCTCTCCAGGGAGGAATCGTCGGACGCCGCGACCCGAGGCGAGGGCTCAAGGTCATCGCCGCAGCCTCGGCGATGCGCGCCCGCGCCGGTGGCGAGTTCGCCCCGCTCTTCAAAAAGCGCGCGGACCGGGGCAGATCAGGAGCCGAGGCGGCGCTTGGCGACGAGGCTGCGGCGGTCTGGGCCGCAGGCTCGGGGCTGGGAGTCGACGAGGCGATCGGTCTCGCCTTCGGCACGGCGACCGCGCGAGTTCCCCGGCCAGCCAGCCTGACCGATCGCGAGTGGGAAATCGTGCTGCTCGTCGCGGACGGCCATCCGAACAAGGCGATCGCCTCCAAGCTCCATCTCTCCGTGCGCACCGTCGAGAGCCACGTGCGCCACGCGCTCGCCAAGGCCGGGCTCGAGAACCGCACGCAGCTCGCCACCTGGGCGCGCGAGCGGACTCAGTAGCGGATCCGCAATCGCACTGATGACAGCGCGGCACCTCGCGCCTACCGTGGCAATCGACCATGACCTTCACCCATCGAACCCACGGGGCGGTACAGCGAAAGGAGCACGCAATGAAGCTGATCCTTGCAATCGGCGAGGCCGTCGGACTCGCAGTCGGGATTTCGACAGCGAGAAGGAGCGGCGTATGGAGGTGATGAGTGACCGGCTCGACGAGTTCCGGCGCACCACCCTCGCACGCCATATTGAGGCCGAAAAAGCGTTCGTCCACGGGGATCCGCAACCCCGGATGGAGCTCTGGTCGAAGCGGGATCCGGTGACCCTGTTCGGCGCGATCGGGATGAGCGAATCTGGCTGGGATCAGCTCAGCCAGACCTTTTCGTGGGTTGCATCGCGGTTCTCCGAGGTGAGCGACTTCCGTGTGGACGTCGAGGTGGTTGAGGTCGGCGAGGACAGGGCGTACGCGCTGAGCTTCGAGCGCTTCGAGGGGTCGGTTGCCGGCCGCCCCGTCGAGCCCATCGCCGTTCGTGTTACCCACATCTACCGCCGGGAGGACGGCGAGTGGAGGATCGTTCACCGCCACGCCGACAACCCCGGCCGAGACCCGCGCAACAAGGAGGAGACCGATGAGTGATCAGCAGCGAAATGCTTTCGTGAGTGTTCCCGAGAATGGAGACGCGCTCGAGAACCCCGCAGGAGGATGGCTCGCCTTCCACGCGCGTGGTGAGCAAACCGGTGGTGAGCTGACGGCCTTCGAGAGCACCGCCGCACCCGGCGAGGGGCCACCGTTCCACCTGCACGTTCGCGAGGACGAGCTGCTCTATGTGCTCGAGGGCCGGCTTCGGGTCAGGCTGGAAGACGCCTTCCACGAGGCGCCGGCTGGCTCGGTCCTGTTCATCTCGCGTGGCGTTCCCCATGCCTGGCAGAACGTGGGCGAGACCCCGGCGCGCTTCCTCGCCTTATTCACGCCGGCCGCGCCGGGAATGGAGGCGTTTTTCGAGCGTGCCGCGGAGGTTCCCGAAGAGATGCGAGTCTCCGAGGCGTTCGGGAGGTTCGCGGAGGACGCCGGAATGGTGGTCCTCGGCCCGCCGCTGGCGCAGTCTCACCCCGCCCCGCTGGCTCAAAAGTAGGCGACAGGGCTCGAACAACTTCGGAGCCCGCCTGAAGCCTGGGCTCGAGAGCTAGCTTGCCCCAGATCCTCATTTTGAGAGGGTGAGCGAGGGGACTCGAACCCCCGACCGCCTGGACCACAACCAGGAGCTCTACCAACTGAGCTACGCCCACCAGGGTCGGCGCGGGACGACGCCGTCCGGTCAATTTAGCGCCTCGGCCGGGGCCGGTCCGGCACTCGCCGTCCCGGCGCGATACCCCCGGGAGGACTCGAACCTCCGGCCTGCTGCTTAGAAGGCAGCTGCTCTATCCAGCTGAGCTACGGGGGCGGGCTGCGCTCAGGGTAACCCGCGGCAGGGCGTTCGCCGAGGTCCTCGGTAGCCCCTGGGCCACCTGATGCTTCAGCGAAGCGGTCGGCTCCCGGGACTACACTCGCCTGGCGTCGGGGCGTGGCGCAGCCTGGTAGCGCGCGGCCTTTGGGTGGCCGAGGTCCCCGGTTCAAATCCGGGCGCCCCGATCACGGCTCCCCTGAGCTGAGCGGCTATCCCTGCCTGCCCGCAGGCACCCGCACCTCGGCCGCGTCGGGCGTGACGAGGATCGCGCCCTCGCCGGAGACGTAGGCCTCCTCGCCGTGGTGGACGATGTCCATGCCGATGGCCTCCTCCTGCTCGCTCGAGCGCAGGCCGCCGAGCGCCTTGATCCCGGTGAGGATCACGAACGTGGCACAGAAGGCGTAGGCCGGGGCGACGATCACCGCCAGGAGCTGATCGCCGAACAGCTCGCCGCCGCCGTAGAAGAGGCCGTCGGCGGTCTCGTTCCAGGCGACCTGCGCCGCGAGACCGATGAAGAGGATTCCGGTGAAGCCGGCGATGCCGTGGGCCGCGAGGACGTCGAGCGTCTCGTCAACCCGCGTGCGAGGCCGCCAGACGATCATCGCGTAGCAGGGGAGCGTCACGAGGACTCCGAGGACCATCGCCCAGGCGGGGCTGATGTAGGCGCCCGCCGGCGTGATGCCGACGCAGCCGACGATGATCGCCGTCGCGGCCCCGACGGCGGTGATCTGGCGCCCGCGGACGTAGTCGAGCAGGAACCACGTCACCAGCGTGCAGGCCGGGCACAGCAGCGTGTTCGCGAAGGCGAGGACGCTCGCGTTGTTGGTGCCGATTCCGCTGCCGCCGTTGAACCCGAACCAGCCGAACCACAGGATGCCCGCGCCGAGCAGCACATAGATCGTGTTGTGCGGCAGCACCGCCAGCCGCCCGTAGTCCTTGCGGGCGCCAACGATCACGGCCGCCGCCAGGGCAGAGAACCCGGAGCCCATCTCCACCGGGACGCCGCCGGCGAAGTCAAGGGTGCCGCCGTTGGCCCACAGGACGCCCTCACCGCCGCTGAGGAATCCGCCGCCGAACACCCAGTGGGCCATCACGGGGTACACGAGGATCGACCAGACCGCGATGAAGCCGAGGTACGGCAGGAAGCGCATCCGCTCGACCACCGCGCCGGAGACGAGGGCGGCGGTGATGATGCAGAACGTGGCCTGGAACATGAAGAACACCAGGTGCGGGACCGTCTGGCCCTCGCGCGGCTCGAACCCCACGTCCTTGAGGAACGCGTAGTCGAGGTTGCCGATGAACCCGCTGCCCTCACCGAAGGCGAGCGAATACCCGATGAGCGCCCACGAGATCGTGACCACGCCGAGGGCCGCGATGCTCATCATGAACGTGTTGAGGCCGTTCTTGGGACGCACGAGGCCCGTGTAGAAGAGGCCCAGTCCGATCGTCATGAACATGACGAGGGCGCCCGCGGTCATCGTCCAGGCGGTATCTCCGGAGTCGATCATCGGACTACGCTCGGACGGGCGTCACCGCGCCGTCATCGGTCTCGCCGGTGCGAATACGCACCGCGCGCTCGAGCGGGAGCACGAACACCTTCCCGTCGCCGACCTCCCCGGTCCGGGCCCCCTGGCTGATCGCGTCTACGGCGGCCTCGACGAACGCCTCGGAGACGGCGACCTCGAACCGCACCTTCTCCGAGAGCCCCATCTTCACGGTCGTGCCGCGATAGGTCTCGACTCGCTCTAGCTCACCACCGTGGCCCTGCACCCGACTCATCGAAACGCCTCGCACCTCGGCGCGGTAGAGCGCCTCGAGGACGTCGTTCGCCTTCTCGGGGCGAACGATCCCGATCACCAGCTTCAATGCACTCCCTTTCCGTCTGCGGCCTCGAGCGCCGCGAGCCTACCCCGAGTGGCCGAGCAGCCGGCCCTCGCGTGGCCAGCCTGTCCGCCAAGAAGCCGCTAACAGCGCGGATTTGCTGATCGGCGGGTGGCACACAACCCCGAGTCCGTAGGGTTGCCGGCCGATGGCCGAGGTCAAGCCGATCCACGCCCTCCACTACGACCTCGGCACCGCCGGGGAGCTCGACGACCTGCTGGCGCCGCCCTATGACGTGATCGGCGCCGCGATGCGCAGCGCGCTGGTCGGCCGCTCCCGCCACAACGCCGTCGAGCTCGACCTCCCCGAGGACCTGGGCGGAGGCGACCGCTACGAGCACGCCGCGCGAACGCTGCGCTCCTGGCAGGAGGATGACGTCCTGGTCGCTGACCCCGAGCCCGCGATCTGGGCTCTCGAGCAGTCCTACCGTGGCCCCGACGGCAACGACTACACGCGCCGCGGCCTCCTGGCCAGGGTGCGGGTGACGGAGTACGGGCCCGGCCTCGTCCGGCCCCACGAGCGAACGCAGCCAGGGCCCAAGCAGGACCGCCTCGACCTGACCCGGGCCACGAAGCACAACCTCTCCCCGATCTTCAGCCTCCACCCCGGCGACGCCTGGAGCCTGCTCGAGCCGGCCCTGGGCGAGCCCTGGGGTGAGGCGACCGACGCCGACGGAACCCGCAACCGGATCTGGCGGGTCGCCGACCCGGACGTGATCGACGCCGTGACTGCGAGCCTGGCCGATGCGGAACTGCTGATCGCCGACGGCCACCACCGCTACGAGACGGCTCGCGTGTACGCCGACGAGGTCGGCGGCGAGGGCGATCACCGCTACACGCTGATGTGTTTGGTCTCGCTGGACGACCCCGGACTGACCGTGTTCGGGTACCACCGTTTGCTCGGGGGCTTCACCGGCACCGACAAGCCCGAGGCCCTGGCGAGCGCGCTGCGCGAACACTTCGAGGTCGAGGAGGTCGAGGCGAGCGCGTTGGACCCCGCCGGCATCGACGGGGTCGGCGTCTTCGGCTACATGGATTCGCACCTGCGCCAGGGCTTGCGGCTGCGCCTCAAGGACACTCAGCTCATCGACGAGCTGCTCGCCGACCGCTCCGAGGCCTACCGCCGCCTGGACGCGGCGATCCTCGAGGAGCTGGTGCTTAAGCGCGGCCTGGGGATGAGCGCTGAGGACGTCGAGGCCAAGCGCGGCATCGGATACGCCAAGAGCGCCGACGAGGCGCTGGGCGCGATCGACGACGACGGGGACTACCAGGTCGCAGTCCTGCTGCGGCCGACCCCCGTGGATCAGGTGCGGGAGGTGGCCGCCGCGGGCGAGACCATGCCCCCCAAGTCCACCTTCTTCTATCCCAAGGTGCTCACGGGCATCGTGTTCAATCCTGTCGGCGAATGACGCGGATCTACACGAAGAAGGGCGACGACGGCACCACCTCCCTCTGGTACGGCGGGCGGGTGGCGAAGTCCGACGCCCGGACCGAGGCCTATGGCTCGATCGACGAGGCGGGCTCCGCCCTCGGAGCCGCCCGCTCGATCTGCGGCGCAGACGATGCCGAGATCGCCGCCGGCGTGCTGCGGATCCAGAACGACCTGTTCATCGCCGGCGCCGAGCTCGCGACCGCGCCCGAGGCCGCCGACCGCCTGGAGGACGGCATCTCCCGGGTGACGCCGGAGATGGTCGACTCCCTCGACGGGGTGATCGACCGCTACATGGCCCGCGTTGAGCTGCCGCCGAAGTTCGTGATCCCGGGCGGCAGCCCGCTGTCGGCCGCGCTCGACATCGGGCGAGCGGCGATCCGGCGAGCCGAGCGGCGCACCGTCACGCTCGCCGCCGCCGAGGAAATCTCCGGCGAGGTGCTCCGCTACCTCAACCGGGCCTCCGACGCTGTTTACGCGATGGCCCGCTTCGCGGATGTCGACGACCCGGAGCTCTTCGCCGGGCGCGACGCCGGCAAGGGCTCGGGTTGAGCACCGTCCTCGCCACGGCGCGGCGCCGCGACGGCTACGCCCACGACGTCGAGGTCGAGGGCCACTCCCTCGTGATCGACGAGCCGGAGGAGAACGGCGGCACCGGCCTCGGCCCCTCCCCCACCCGGCTGCTCTCCGCGTCACTGGCCGCCTGCACGGCGATCACGGTCGAGATGTACGCAAAGCGCAAGGGTTGGGAACTGGGAGAGGTGGAGGTCGAGGTCGAGATGGCGACGGGTTCCGAGCGGACGTTCGCCGTAACCCTGAAGGTCGAGTGCGACCTCGACGACGACCAGCTCGAGCGGCTGCGCGTCATCGCCGGCAAGTGCCCGGTCCACAAGGCGCTCGCGGGGGCGACCCCGGTGTCGGTCGAGGACCGGATCGAGCGGCTGTCGGCTGGATGAGCCCGGACCGCATCGCGGAGCTGCGCGCATCGCTCCTCGACCCGGCCGACGCGGCGGAGATGGGCGCCCACGGGAGGACCGAGGCCGCGGTGCTGGTCCCGATCGTCGGCGCCGAGCTGGACCCAGCGATCGTCTTCACCGAGCGACGTGACGACCTGCGCCGCCACGCCGGCGAGATCTCGTTCCCGGGCGGGCGCCGCGACTCCCCCGAGGAGGCCCTGCTCACCACGGCGCTCCGGGAGGCCCACGAGGAGGTGGGGCTCGACCCCCGCGACGTCGAGCTCGTCGGCGCATTGCCGCCGATCGGCACCTTTGTCACCAATTACAAGGTGCACCCCTACGTCGGCGTCATCCCGGACCCGTCGGAGCTGCGGCCGAACCCGGACGAGGTCGCCGCCGTGCTCCGCTTCCGCGTATCGACCCTGCGCGAGTCCTTCGCGATGCGTCGCCTGGTGCGGCGGGGCGTTCCGATCCGCACCCCCACCTATCAGGTGGAACACCACCTGATCTGGGGCGCGACCGCCCGCATCCTGGGCGAGTTGCTTGACCGGCTCGAGCTGTAACGAATGGGGCCGATCCTCGACATACTGCGCGATGACCATGGGGGTTCGAGCCCTGATCGCCGCACTGACCGCATGCGCCGCCGGCGTGCCCGCCGCGCCTGCAGCCGCCGCGGGGCTCGCCGGGGACTTCAACGGCGACGGCCGCTCCGACCTCGCGATCGGCGCCCCGCTCGAGAACATCCCCGAGGCCGCCGGGGCGGATGAGGGGGTCGTGATGGTGCTCCCGGGGGACATCGCCGGGCTCGATCCGACGGACCCCGCCCACCTTGCGCTTACCCAGCAGACCGCCGGGCTCGCAGGCGACGGCGCCGAAAACGGCGACCGCTTCGGCTCGGCCCTTGCCTCCGGGGACTTCAACGGTGACGGGCGCGCGGACCTGGTGGTCGGGGTGAGCAGCGAGGACGTACGGGGAGCCGAGGGCACGGGCGATAACGCCGGCGCGTTCCACGTCATCTACGGGTCGGCCGGCGGGCTCACTCCGACGCGCGACAACTTCATCACGGGCGACGAGGCGGGATTGGCGGGGGACGGCGCCGAGGCGGGCGATCAGTTCGCCAGCAGCATGGCCGGCGGCGACTTCAACGGCGACGGCCGCGACGACCTGGCGGTGGGCGCCATCGACGAAGAGGTCTCCGACGACGAGTTCGCCGGGGCGGTAACGATCCTGTACGGGTCGCCCGCGGGCCTGGTGACGGCCAGAAGCCGCTTCATCACCCAGGACACCAGGGGCATCGCCGGCGACGGAGCCGAGAGCCCCGACGACTTCGGCTTCGCGCTCGCCGCGGGCGACTTCAACCGCGACGGCCGCGACGACCTCGCCGCCGGCTCACCAGGCGAAGCGCTGGGCTCGTCGGGCCAGCGGCATGGGGCGGTGCACCTCCTCTACGGCAGCCGCAAGGGCATCACGACGAAGGGCGATCGACTGCTGACCCAGGACACGCCGGGCATCCCCACCCCCGCGGAGAGCCTCGACCAGTTCGGCATCGCCCTCGCGGCCGGCGACTTCGACGCCGACAAGGCCGACGATCTCGCCGTGGGCACCCGCGAGGACGGCAATCCGATGAGCGGATTCGACCGCGTTGGCGCCGTGCACGTCCTCTACGGGGCCACCAAGGGGCCGACCACCAAGGGCAATGAGCTGCTGAGCAAGGAGCTGGACGGCTTCCCGATCCAGGGTGGGGTCAACGGGGACAACTTCGGCGCAGCGCTCGCGGCCGGGCGGTTCGACGCTGGTAAGACCGACGACCTGGCGATCGGCATCCCCGGCCAGGAGGTGGGTTCTCCCATCCGCCGCGCCGCCAGCGGCGGTCCCCCGGTCACCGACGCGGGCGCCGTCGCCGTGATGCACTCGACCAACGCTGGCCTGCTCGGCCGCGGACCGGGCGGCACAGTCACCTTCGATGCGGACCTCCTGACCCAGGACACGCCCGACCTCGAGGCCGGCGCGGGCGCCGGGGCGAACGAGTTCTTCGGCCAGGATGCGCTCTCGGTCGGAGACTTCGACGGCGCCGGCCGCGAGGATCTGGCGATCGGCGTATCCCGGGACACGGTCGCCGGACAGCAGGCCGCGGGCGCCTTCCACGTGATATACGGCTTCGCCAATGGGCTCAGCCTGAACGAGGATCAGTACTTCGACCAGGCGGACACGGGGCTCGGTACCGTCGAGGCTCTGGACTTCTTCGGGGCGTCGCTGGCCCCCTGACCACCCGTTGCCGGTTGCGCGGTGACCCATGGTGCGCGTAAGCTTTCAGCGATGAGTGACGAGGAAGACGAGCCCGGCGAGCCCGCGACCCCGGGTGAAGCCGACACCGGCGACTGGGTCGAGGACATAAGCGACACGGTCGCGCCATCGGTGGGTCCCCACAGCACCGTCACGCACCACGCGGCAAAGGGCGATCGGCCGCCGGACCTCGACGCGATGGGCCGGGACAAGCGCCGCGAGGTCGTCGGCCAGAGCTACGGGCCCAGCTTCGCGAAGCAGGCGGGCCTCTACGGCGGCGTCCTCGCGGTCCTCGCGGTCCTCGTGATCGGGTTCGTGATCCTTGCCGGCGAGCTGGACAAGGCGCCCGAGTCGAACCCGGACGAGGCGCCCTGGTCGCGGCCGGACGCGCCGCAGACCCCGCCCTCACCTCTGCAGTAGCGCGCGCTGCCCGGCGGCGAGCATCTCCTCGCGCCAGCGATCGGGCTCGGCCGGGTCGGCGTTGACTACCTCCACCGGAATCCGCCAGCGCTCGGAGGCCTGGCACGCGATGCGCGCGCCCTCGGCGAGGTAGGAGGCGTCAACGCTTCCCGCCGCCTCGAAGACCAGCCCCCTCACGGGGGTATCGACCAGCCTCTCGAACAGGGCCTCCAGGCGTGGGCCGTTGATGGCGGCGAGCCCGGCGTCGTCACCGGAGGCCGAGGCCATGAGCCAGTAGACGATCGCCACCCCCTCGATCTGGTCGTAGACCGTGCCGACGGCAAGGGGATCGGCCACGGCTGGCTCAAGTCCCGCGCCTGCGATGGCGGCGGAGCCGGCCTCGTGCCGGGTGGTGCCACGCACCTGCCAGCCGGAGCCCGCGAGCGCCCGCCCGAGGGCGCGGCCGCGGCAGCCGCAACCGACGATCAGGGCCCTCGCCACTACTCCGGCTCGTCTTCGGGAAGCTCGATCTCCTCGGCGGCCGTCAGGTCCGGGTGCGCGCGGGCGCGGATCTCCTCGTCCTCGGCGACCATCCGATCGAGGTCCTCGTGGGTCAGCTCGGCCCGCCCCCGCCGCCGCCGCCTCTCGTTCTGCGCGTCCATCATCTGCTGCACGTCGTCGACCTCCAGCTGAGCCTCGGTCTCGAATGAGCGCGTGGGCTTCCAATCGACGAGGTCGGCACCGCTGCCTGGATACGCCCGGGCCAGGAGGACGAGCACGAGGACGACGATCGCGATCATCCCCATCGATACGAGCATGAACTCCACGCGCTCACCTTAGCCCTCGCGAGAGCCCACAGGATCGGCGCTCGAGCTAGCCCTCGAGCTCGAGCGAGTTCAGGAAACGCTGCGCCTCGGCCACGCGCTTCGGTGCCGCCGCCGTCGTCAAGACCTCGAGCAGGTACGCGTCCTCGTCCCCCTCCGGGACCGCCACGAGGATGCGCAGGTCCCGCCCCTCACGCGTCGCGCTGACCACCGCCTGCTCTGCGGCCCTGCCCCCGACCTTCGTCCTCGGCGACCTCTCAACGACGACATCGTCGTAGAGGCTCTTGATCTCGGCAAGCGCCGCGTCGAAGATCTCGTCGGCGTCCGCCACCGGCCCGGCCCTGGTGATGCCGACCTGCACGGCGCCGTCGCCGGAAGCGAGCGTGAGCGCATCCCCGGCCCGGTCCAGCTTCCACCCCTTGGGCACCTGGTAGGCCGCTTCGATCCGGCTGTCGCCGACCGGGGGATTGAGCGGCAGCCGCTGGGAAATCGACGGCTGATCGGACCGCGGCTCGGCGTCACCGTCCGAACGGACGGCGATCGTCACGGGGACCCCGACGGCCAGGCCGATCACGGCCATCAGGACGACCCTCCGGGGCCAGAGCGTGCGGGACTCCATGGCCACCGATCTTGACGACCGCGGGGGCGGCAGGCAGACGCTGGGGCCGGCGGCCCCCCGGCCGCCGGCCCCGCATCGCCTCTCCGTCTACCTAGCCGCCCGTGCTGCGCCGGCGGTCGGCCAGCGCCATCAGGGCCAGGCCGAGGGCCATCACGCCGCCGCCGATCAGCCCAAGGGTGAGCGCGTCGGCGCCCGTGAACGGGAGGTTGGCCGCGTCCGTGACGTCGGCCGACGGGCCGCCTGGGCCGGGGCCGTCAGGGCCCTTGCCTGGACCGTCGGGATCGCCGCCGGGGGGGTTGCCGTCCGGACAGTCCGGATTGCTCGCGTCGGGGCACTCGTCGTCGTCGCACTCAGGGTTGGCCGGATCCGGGCACACCGGGCCGCCGTTGTCCGGGGCCTCGGCCTGCGACTGGGCGGAGCCGCCGGTCAGGCCGACCAGCCCGTTCCCCAGGACCGGTTCGAGCAGGCCGAGCACGTTCAGGGTCAGCGCGTCGCGAACGTTGTACGGCGCGTCGCCCTGGGGGCCATCGGTGTCGTCGGCGTTGCAGACGCCTTCGATCACGCCGACGATCCCGAAGTCGTCGTTCACCGTGGCGCCGTCGCACCCGAGCGCGTTGAGGATGAGGACTCCACCGTTCAGGTTGGCGACGGACGACGCGGCGCCGCTGGACTCGGTGCCGTCGTCGCACGCGGTCGAGTCCGAGCTGGACTGCATCGCGTCGACCGCGATCGCGCCGTCTGCGACGTTGAGGTCGGCGACGTTCGAGTCGCCGTGCGCGGTCTGGCACTGGCCGGATTCGCTGATGTTCCCGTCGGACTGGACGATGCCCGTCTGGATCGTGTTATCGACGAGCCCGACGTCCGCCACCGAGAAGTGGTTGGTCGAGCCACTGTTGGACGTCGAGGAGCTGTAATCGAGGACGCTCAGGCAGATGTTGTTGCCGGAAGCCATACACAGCTCGCCGAGCGCGTCGTTCAGGCCCTGCGTCGGGGTGTTCTCGGTCTCGCCCTCATCGGTCTGCACGAAGCCGATCGGAAGGTTGGTGCCGAGGATGGAGGCGAGGATGATCTCGCCGTGGTAATCCCCGGCGGCGTCCTGCGAGCCGCGCGTCTCACCGACCGTCGCCAGATCGTTCCCCGCGAGGCCCGCGGAGAGCACAACCCCCTCGCCATGGGGCCCGTCTACCGAGAGCTCCGGCGGCCCACCCGCAACGAGCGGGATGGGCCCCGAGCCCGCGACGGTGGGCCCGGCGGCCGGCGAAGGACCCGCGGCGGGGCTCGGCGCAGGTGCACTGCCGCCGCCCGGTCCGGTGAGGCCGTTGAGGCCGTCCCGGACCTCCTTCACGGTCCCGTTCACGCCGTTGACGAGGTCATCCACGAGCCCCGCGGAGGCACCGGTGGGCGCAACAAGGCCGACGGCCAAGGCCGCCGTTGCGGTCGCGGTCAAAAGGTTTCTACGTGCAGACAACTTTCTGGGTACCTCCCGGGCCCGAGGGCCTCATTCAGCGCCCGTCCCTGGGCTCTATTCACATTGTCCCTTGCTGAGCCGCGAATCCTGGCTCCTAGGCCAGACGTCTCGGGGTGCATACCCTAAATCGGGTAGATGAACCCCTGACTCATGCGGTTCACACTACCCAGAAACCGCACACGAGGCGCCGGCTCTGCACCCGGAATCGGCGGGGTGCAACCGTGCTCGCGCTCAGGCTTGCGAGAACCGCCTAGACCCCCGCAAACCTGCGCGCCCGCCGGGGTCGGATAGCCTCGCACCCGATGAAGGCGCAAGAACTGGCGAGCGTCGATGGCGAGATCACCCCGACCGCCGATGCGATGATCCCGCTCGCCGACGACGGCCTGTACCGGGGCGACGGTGTCTTCGAGGTGATCCGCCTCTACGCCGGGCGCCCCTACGCCCTCGGCGAGCACCTCGACCGGCTGGAGCGCTCCGCGGCCACCATCGAGCTACCGGTCGAGAGAATCCCACTCGAACGCGAGATCGCGGCCCTTCTCGAGCGCTTTGGCGACGCCGACGCGCAGCTCCGGCTGATAGTTACGCGCGGCGGGCGGCGGATCGCCGCGACCGAGGTCCTCCCGGACAAGGGTGAGACCGTCACCCTCGCCACGGTCACCTACTCCCCAACGGTCATCCTCACCGGCGTCAAGTCGCTCTCATACGGCGCCAACATGCAGGCGACCCGGCTGGGCCAGGCCCGCGGCGGCGACGAGGCCCTGCTCGTCCGGCCCGACGGGGTGGTGCTCGAGGCGCCCACCTCCACGATCTTCTGGGCGGGCGAGGACGGCGCCCTGCGGACGCCCGCGCTCGAGGCCGGGATCCTCGACTCGATCACACGGCGGCGCATCGTCGAGCGCCTCGAGATCGAGGAGGGCTCGTATCCGCTCGAGGACCTGTTCGACGCAACGGAGGCGTTCCTGGCCTCGACGGTGCGCGAGGTGCAGCCGGTCACGCGGGTGAACGAGGCGGTGCTCGCACCGGGTGGGCCAGCCACCGTGGAGGCCCGCCAGGCGTTCGACGCCGCCGTCGCCGAAGCCCTCGGCTGAACCCATAGGCTCCCGCCCGTGGCCTACGGACTGACCGACGAGCAGCGGCTGATCGCCGAGACCGCCCGCGAATTCGTCGACAACGAGGTGATCCCGAAGGCGCGCGAGAGCGACCGGGCCGAGCGCTTCGACGCCGCTCTCGCCCGGCGGCTGGGCGACATGGGCTACCTCGGTGCACCCGTCGCGGAGGAGTACGGCGGGCGCGGTCTCGACTACGTCTCCTACGGGCTGATCGTCGAGGAGGTTGGGCGGGGCGACTCGGCGCAGCGCACCGTCGTCTCGGTTCAGACCTCGCTGGTATGCGGCTCGATCGAGCGCTGGGGCTCCGAGGAGCAGAAGCAGCGGTGGCTGCCGAAGCTGTGCTCGGGCGAGGCGTTCGGGTGCTTCGGCCTAACCGAGCCGGACACCGGCTCGGACGCTGCGGCGGTCCGCACCCACGCCGAGAAGGTCGG
The DNA here is from genome assembly GCA_963807385.1 of uncultured Solirubrobacterales bacterium. Taxonomy (GTDB): domain Bacteria; phylum Actinomycetota; class Thermoleophilia; order Solirubrobacterales; family 70-9; genus JBDTSW01. The sequence continues at coordinate 68,390 of CAWEBQ010000002.1, read as the reverse complement.
CGGCGGCTGGAGGATCAACGGCCAGAAGATGTGGATATCGCTCGGCAACGTCGCCGAGGTCGCCCTGGTCTTCGCGCAGACCGACCCCTCCCAGGGACACCGCGGAATGGCCTGCTTCCTGGTGCCGACCGCAACCGAGGGCTTCGCGAGCCAGGAGGTCCACGGCAAGCTTGGCCTGAAGGCGTCGGATACCGCCTCGCTCTCCTTCGACGATGTCGAGGTGGGCGATGACGCCCTGATGGGCGGGATCGGCGACGGCTTCAAGGTCGCCATGTCCGCTTTGGACTCCGGGCGCTACTCGGTCGCGGCGGGGTGCGTGGGGATCTGCCAGGGGTGCGTGGACGCCTCCGTCGCCTACTCGACCGAGCGCAAGCAGTTCGGCGTGCCGATCGCGAGCTTCCAGCTGGTGCAGGCGATGATCGCGGACATGATCGTCCGCCGCGATGCGTCGCGGGCGCTCGTCCGCCGCGCGGGAGAGCTGAAGGACGCCGGCGAGCCCAACACCGTCGAGACCTCGGTCGCGAAGCTCTACGCCAGCGAATCGGCCGTGGAGTGCGCCAACCTGGCGATCCAGGTGCACGGTGGCTCGGGCTACGTCGACGACCACCCGGTGGAGCGCTACCTGCGCGACGCGCGCGTCACCACCCTCTATGAGGGAACGTCCCAGATCCAGAAGCTGATCATCGCCCGCGACGCGACCGGCATCGACGCGATGACGCCGCCCAAGGCCGGATAGGCCGGATGGCCGGCCTCGTCGAGACCTCGCTGGCCGACAGCGTCGCGCTGCTGCGGCTCAACCGCCCGGACGCCCGCAACGCCCTCTCTCCCGAGATGATGGCGGAGCTCGGATACGAGCTGGAGCGGGCCGACGCCGATGCCGGCGTGCGCTGCATAGTGATCGCGGGGAGCGACGAGGTGTTCGCCGCCGGCGCCGATATCCGCTCGCTCTCCGAACGCGAGTTCCACGAGGCGCTCTTCCATCCGACGGCCGAGTTCTGGAAGCGCGTTGCCGGGTGCCGCACGCCGCTGGTTGCCGCGGTGTCCGGATGGGCGCTGGGCGGCGGCTGCGAGCTGGCGCTGCTTTGCGATCTGATCGTCGCCTCGGAGACCGCCACCTTCGGCCAGCCCGAGATCACGCTCGGGATCATCCCGGGGGGCGGCGGGACCCAGCGCCTGGCCCGGGTGGTGGGCAAGCAGCGGGCGATGGAGCTGGTGCTGACGGGCCGTCACTTCGACGCGGCCGAGGCGGAGAAGCTCGGCCTGGTGAACGTGGTCGCGAAGAAGAGGTTGTGGTTGGACGAGGCGATGGAGCTGGCCCGGCGGGTGGCCAAGCAGGCGCCCCTGGCCGCGAGGCTCGGCAAGCAGGCGGTGCTAGCCGCCGAGGAGACTGCGCTCGCCGGGGGGCTTGAGTACGAACGGCGCCTCTACGAGCTTGCGATGGCCAGCGAGGATCGGGTCGAGGGCACCACCGCGTTCCTGGAGAAGCGCCGGCCGGACTTCAAGGGGAGGTAGCGGTGGCGAACGTCTTCGAGCCGGATTTCGACAAGGACGAGGGCCGGGAGGGATTCGCCCACCGGCGCGCCCGCTTGGCGCGACAGGCCGGCAGCGAGCGCCTGGGGATGAGCCTGTACGAGCTGCCGCCCGGGCAGGCGAGCTTCCCCTACCACTGGCAGGCCGCAAACGAGGAGATGCTGATCGTGCTCGCGGGCAGGCCGAGCCTGCGCACCCCCGACGGGTGGCGCGAGTGCGAGGAGGGCGAGGTCGTGGCGTTCAGGCGCGGCGAGGACGGCGCCCACCAGATGATGAACCGCTCCGAGGAGCCCGTCCGCTTCCTCGTCGTCAGCGAGATGAACGCCCCCGAGGTGGGCTTCTATCCGGACTCCGGCAAGCTGCTGGCGGCCACCCGCCCGCCGGGCGGCGAAGGGCCCGGCGAGATGCACTACCTGCGTGCCGCCGACGCCGTCGACTACTACGACGGCGAGACCGGGCCCGACCCGGGCGCGGGCGATTGAGCGTTCGGACGGTCGGCGTCGCCGGCGCCGGCACGATGGGCGCCGGCATCGCCCAGGTGGTCGCGCTGGGCGGACTCAAGGGGCGGCTCCACGATCCCGACCCGGCCGCACTCGGGCGCGGGGTCGAGCGTCTGCACGAGCAGCTCGGGAAGGGCGCGGATCGGGGGCGCTGGACGGCGGATCAGGCCGAGGCCGCCATCGGACGCGTCGCGCCGGCCTCCGCGCTGGAAGAGCTCGAGGGCTGCGAGATGGTGATCGAGGCCTGCCCAGAGGACCTGGAGCTGAAGCGGGACCTGTTCGCGCAGCTTGCGGACGTGTGCGGCCCGGATACGGTCCTGGCCTCCAACACATCCTCGCTTCCGATCGCCGAGATCGCTGTGGGCCTCCCCCACCCCGAGCGCATGGTCGGCATGCACTTCTTCAACCCGCCTGCCCTGATGAAGCTCGTCGAGGTGGTCGCGACCGCCGACTCGGCCGAGGGGCCCCTGGCCACCACGGAGGAGGTCGCCCGCGCGATGGGCCGCCACCCGGTGCGCTGCTCCGACTCGCCCGGCTTCATCGTCAACCGCTGCAACCGCCCCTACGCGCTCGAGTCCCTGCGGATCCTCGACGAGGGCATCGCGACACACGTCGAGATCGACGACGCGATGCGCTCGCAGGGCAATTACCGGATGGGCCCCTTCGAGCTGATGGACCTGATCGGGATCGATGTCAACCTCGAGGTCGCGCGCTCGTTCTACCGCCAGCGGGCGGAGCCGCGCTGGCGGCCCCATCCGATCCAGGAGCGGATGGTGAACTCGGGCCGTCTGGGGCGCAAGAGCGGCCGCGGCTTCTACGACTACGGCGAGGGGGCCGCTACGCCGGCGCCCGAGCCGTTGGAGCCGGAGAAGGCCCAGTCGATCCTCGAGCGCGTCGTCGCCCAGCTCGCGAACGAGGCGTCGTTCGCCGCGGGCGAGGGCGTCGCCGAGCCGCCCGACATCGACTCGGCGATGCGGCTCGGCCTGAACCACCCGCGCGGGCCCTTCGAGTGGGCCGCGAGGCTAGGCGCCGCGCGCCTCGTCGCCGTCCTTGAAGAGCTCCGCGCCGCCACCGGGGACCAGCGCTACGAGGTCGCGCCGCTGCTCCGCGATCGCGCCGGCTGAGCGCCGTCTGCGCCAGGGCATCCTGCCCTCGGCTCCCAGCCAGGAGCCGGCCAGGATCAACACTAGGCCGGTGACAGTCGCCACCGTGATCGTCTCGTCCAGCAGTGTTGCCCCGTAGGCCACGGCGAAGGCCGGCGCGAGGTACGTGACGAGAAAGGTGCGCGCGGTGCCCACCGTCGCGATCAGCTCATAGAAGATCGCGAACGCGACGCCGGTGCCCACCGTCCCGAGCGCAAGGACACTCAGCACCGTGTCGATGCCCGGGGCCTCGCTCGGGGCCGAAAGCGCAGCGGCCGGAAGGAGCAGCACGGTGCTCGCGATCATCACCCAGGCGGCGACGCCAAGGGGCGGCACGTCCGAGAGACGCAGCTTCACGATCAGCCCGCCCACGGCATAGCCGAGCGCCGCGAGGACGATCGCGAGCCCGCCGATCAGCCGGTCTCCCTCGTTTCCGAGATCGAGGCCGAGCAGTACCACCACTCCGAGGAAGCCGAGCAGCACCCCGACGAGCCGCAGGCCCGTCGAGCGCTCCTCCTGGTCGTAGCGAATCGCGAGCAGCGCCGTCCACAGCGGGGCCGCGGTGACGAGGATCCCCGCCAGGGCCGAGGACACCTCCTGCTGGCCCGCGGCGATGAGGAGGAACGGGCCCGCCGCCTGTACCGCGCCCAGCAGGAGGAGCATCGGTAGGCGGGTACGGGGTCCGGCCAGCACCCCCCGCGCGGCAGCGAGCCCGATCAGGACCACCGCCGCAAGCGCGATCCGGGACCAGGCGATCATCGCCGGCGAGAGGTCGTCCAGGGCGATCTTGATGAAGAGGTAGCTCGCGCCCCAGATCGCGCCGAGCACGATCAGCAGGGTCCACGAGCGGCGATCCATCACCGGAGGGTACGGCGCGCTCAGTGGTGGTCGACGTGCGGAAGCGGAGACCCCTCGCCCCGGCCTGCACCCGGGGCCTTCACCCCGCCGCGCCGGGACAGGAGAACCTGGAAGCACGCCCCCGCTCCGGCGGCGAGCGCGCCGAGCACCACCAGGGGCCGCGCCCGCCGGTACTCCTCACGCAGCTCGTCTCCCCAGCGCCTGACCCGGGAGCCGGTCGTCTCCATCCGCCAGCGCGGGTAGCCGGCCAGGAACGAGAGGACGCCGCTCCGGCGACGCGGCGAGCCGCCCGGGTACCGGCCCAGGAGAATGCGACCGAAGGCCCGCCCCCGGACGAAGTGGTGACGCGCGAGGTGCCAGGGCCTGCGGCTGCGGTTCCGGTGCGTGAGCACGATCGCGCTGTCTCGGTACGCGGTGTGCCCCCGGCGCCAGAGCTCACCGTTGACGACGGTGTCCTCTCCCGCCCGCATGTCCTCCGGGAAACCGCCCACCTCGAGCAGCGCCTCGCGCGTGTAGGAGCAGTGAGCGGGTGTCGCGTCCAGCTCGCCCGACGGACGCCCCGGGAGCGATCCCGAGTGATCTAGGAAGTAGGCCGCCCAGCCGGAGCGCGTGTGCGTCCCGTTCACCACCGAGCCGGTGACCATCGTGTAGCCCCTGTCGTGTGCGGTCATCCGCGCCGCGAGGCTTCCGGGAGGAAGCTCGACATGGGAGCCGGGGAAGGAGACGTAGTCGCCCCGCGCAACCGCCAGGCCTGCGTTCCGCGCCGCCCCGGGCAGGCCTGGCTCGGCCACGTCGATGACCGTCACACCGGGAAAGCTGCGGCGGGCGATGTCGGCCGTGCCGTCGCTGCCACTGGCGGCCACGATCACCTCGAACGGCTCCGGACACTCCTGGGCCACGACGGCACGGACGGTTCGCTCGATCGTCGCGGCGTTGTCGCGCGAGATGACGATCGCGGACAGAAGCGGCGCGCTGGGGTCGAGTTCGGCGAGGTCCAGCTCCGATCCGACCCCGTGCTCGAGCGGATCCGCCAGCACCGGCATCCCTGGTGGCCGGGGCACCCATGCGCGCGGCGGCCCGACCTCCACCAACGAGCTGTAGTCGCGCTGCCAGCGGCGATCCGGGTCGGCCTGGCGGTACTTGGCGAGCCTCGCCTGGCGGCGCTGGGGCGTGATGCTCGAGAGGTGTTGAATCCGGATCGTGGTCTTCCGCCAGCGCTCACGCGGGATCTCCTCCGGCACGGGCACGAAGTGCAGGCGAGCCGTCGGCAGACTCGCGCCTGGCATGGCCTCGAACAGGCGGTACACCCAAAGCTCCGCACGATCGAACCGCGATGTGTCGGCGATCATCCGGAACACCCGGAAGCCATAGGCGCCGGAAGCGTCCGCGGCGCGCGGCGCGAACTCCCGCAGCGCCTGCGCATCGTCGGGGTCCAGGCGCTCGTCGGCGTCGAGGAACAGCACCCAGCAGGGGCCGGACTCGGTCGCGGCGTCGAGCAGGCGCTGGCGGTTGGCGGCGTCGTCCCAGCCGGCGTAGGTCTCCCGGCGGGGGTTTCGCAGGACGCGCTCGACGAGCGGACTCGCCTCCAACAGCCGGGCGGTCTCGTCGGTGGAGCCGTCGTCGAGCGCGATCACGCGCTCGCCGACGAGCGCAGCGGATTCCAGAAGACCCGGGATGTCCTGGGCCGCGTTGCGGGCCGGGACGAGGACGGTGATCCCTCGTGACTCGGCGGTAGGCATCGAGGCCCGCTCGCCCTCGGCGCCGACCGCCAGCACCGCGAGCCCGCGCGGCCTCGGCTCCCACTCGACCAGGACATCCGGGCCATCGAGCGGCGTCCGTCCTCCGTCCCAGCTGCCATCCGGGTCTGCCTCCTCGTACTTGCGCCGCCGCCGCGTCAGGCGGTCCTCTGACTCGAGGTGGCGCGCGCGGATCGTCGTACGCACCCAGGCCGACCGGGGAAGGCCCCGGGGAACCGGGTTGAAGTGCAAAGCCTGCTCCGAGAGCTTCTCCGCTCCCACCGCGAAAAAGAGGCGATAGACGTAGCTGGGGTCCGGTGCCACCCGATCCTCCCACGCCCGGTACATCTGAAGGCCGTAGGCGAGCCCCGGGAGCGCGTCGCCCCCAACGAACTCCCGCAGCGCCTGCGCATCGTCGGGGTCCAGGCGCTCGTCGGCGTCGAGGAACAGCACCCAGCAGGGGCCGGACTCGGTCGCGGCGTCGAGCAGGCGCTGGCGGTTGGTGGCGTCGTCCCAGCCGGCGTAGGTCTCCCGGCGGGGGTTTCGCAGGACGCGCTCGACGAGCGGACTCGCCTCCAACAGCCGGGCGGTCTCGTCGGTGGAGCCGTCGTCGAGCGCGATCACGCGCTCGCCGACGAGCGCAGCGGATTCCAGAAGACCCGGGATGTCCTGGGCCGCGTTGCGGGCCGGGACGAGGACGGTGACCTTGCCTGACATCGGAGGCCGCAAGCTAGCGTTAGACGTGCCGGATGTCTCTGAAGGCCGCCGCCTCCCGGATCAGCCTCCCGACGTCCAGGTTCCCCGGGCACTCCTTCGCCGCGAACACCTCGCGATGGCCTACGACGTGATCCCGGTCGAGCGGGATATCCCATCGCTCGGCTACGGCGGCGATCAACCTCGCCCCGCTCGCGTACTGCGCCGCGGGCCGGCGGACGTCGAGCGGCTTGCCGGCGTCCTCGAACTCGATGCCCACCGTGATCAGGTTGGGGTTCGGCCCGGCCGCAGCCACCAGCGGCGTCGTCGGCCGCAGCACCCTGCCGGCGTGCCGGGCGGTGTCCCGCTCGTCGACCAGGCCGGCGATTCGGCCGTCGAGCCCGACGAGGTAGTGCGGGCTCACCCCGCTGTCCTTTTGCCCGAACCAGTCGAGGGCGCTGTCCCAGGATCCAACGGTGGTGTGGACGACGATCCCGCCGGGGCGCTCGCCGCCCCGCCCGCGGGCGAAGTTGGGCGTCGGATGACGTTCGATCGGGGGCGGTGGATGAGCCAACTCGGCCCGAGCGTAGTCCGCCGCTGCTACTCTCGCCGCAGGGACTGGAGCATGGAAGCAGGCGCCCGCATTCGCATCTGGCTCGCCTCGGGGGTGGTGACCGCGGCCGGGCTGTCGATCGCCCTCGCGGGAACTGTGCAGGCAGGCGATCCCGCCGCGCCGCTGATGCCCGACCTTCGAACGGTGGCCGCAGGCCCCGACCCCCTCAAACTGAAGGCCAAGGGGGACGGCTCCGTCGTAACCCTGAGGATCTCGAACAGGATCGCCAACAAGGGCAGCGGCCCCCTCGAGCTCTACGCGACCGGCGCGTCCTCGAGCGGCGGGCCCGGCGGGAACACCGACTGCACGGTGGGCGAGTATCCACAGCCCGTCGGCGCCGACCGCGACGCCAACCAGACGATCTTCGAGGACACCGACGGGAACGGCAGCTTCAACCGAGCGCTCGACCAGGTCTCCGAGACGCCGAAGGTCGGCTGCTTCGAGTATCACCAGGCCCACGACCACTGGCACTTCCAGGACTTCTCGCAGTACCGGCTCGACGACGTCGCCACCGGGGACCCCGTGGCGGGTCCCTCGCGGAAGGTCGGCTTCTGCATTCTCGACGCCGATCGCAAGTACCCAGGGATCCCCGGCTCGCCGAGCGCGGGCGTGTACCCGGAGAACACATCGACCGGCCTGGGCTGTGGTTTCGGCAACCCTGAGGACGGGCCCGGGGCGATGGGCCTCTCTGCCGGCTGGGCCGATACCTACGGCTACTCGCTCGCGGGCCAGCGACTCGACATCACCGGCGTTCCGGCCGGCACGTACTGCCTCGTATCCATCGCTAACCCAGCAGGCGGCGCGTCGGAGATCGAGGAGGCCACGACGGCAAACAACGAGCGGCGTCGCGCGGTAATGATCGATCCCGCCGGGCGCAAGGCGAGATTCACGGGCGCGGGCTGCCCGGACCCCACACCGTAGGTTTGACGCTGCGAGACCGAAGGGGTAGGGTAAGCGCGCATGTCTGATGGGGAGTTGGTCGGCGCGTACCTGGAGGGGCGGATCAGCCGTCGCACCCTCATCCGCAGGCTCGTCGCGACCGGCGTTTCGATGGGCGCGGCGGTCTCCTACGCGCACGTCCTCAAGCCCGAGCGGGCCGCCGCCCAGGCGGACAGCGACCACTACCCCGATACCTCGGTCAAGCTCGTCGTCGAGCGCCTCAACCGGGTCGTCAACCAGGGCCGCCTGATCGTCAGGGTGAAGGCCGACGAGGACGCCGAGCTGCGGCCGCTGGGACTGCGGGCCTACCGGCTCAAGAACGGCATCCCCTACACCTACCTGGGCGGTACCTCTCGGAACTTCACCGGCCCCCGGGTCGCCAACGTCGCGGTCCCGCTCATTCCGCAGGGCGTGGCCGATCTCGACGGGCGTTCCTCGGCCCGGATCTCTCTCCGCTGGTTGGGCGAGGACCGCGACGGCAAGTTCCCGAACGGCGTCGACGTCGCGCGGTTCGAGACCTAGGCCGACCACCTGGCACCACCAACCATGGCGACCGTCGTGGCTGTGATGGACGGACCCTCGTGGGGGAACAACACCGACGTCATCGTCGTAGCCGACCCGGCCCGGCGTTCGCTTCGCTGGGTTCCGCGGGACCTGTGGTGTGACGGGCTCGGCCGGCGCATCAACAAGGCCTACGCGCTCGGCGGCCACGACGGGATCATCGAGGCGCTGAGCGATCACGGAATCGTCGCCACCAACAGCCTCTGCCTCCGCCCCGACGGCATTGGAGAGGCCCTGGGAGACACCTCCATCACCGTCCCGGTCCGCGAACCGATGGAATTCCGCTACGGGGGCGGATGGGTTCGATTCGAGCCCCCGGTCGAGACGCTTGCGGGGGAGCGCGTGCACGCCTGGGTCGGAGCCCGCACCCGGCACCCGGACATGCCCGTCGCGCGCCGGCCCGACCTCGACCGCCTGCGCCGCCAGCAGGAGCTGGTTGCCGTGATGATCGGGGACGGCTTTGATTTCGGCCGCTTTTTGGCCCCGGGGCTCCCGGCTCGCATCTCAGGCAGCGGGGCGCTGGCCGACCTCCGGCAGGTTCGCTGGAACTGGTCGTTCTCCACGCTCGACGACGTCGAGCCTGCCGAGCGCGACGGCGCCCAGGTACTGGTCCGGCGGGAGCCCTAGGAGGCGCTGGAGACGGGCGGGGCGACCTCGGGGGACTCGCCGCCCTTCCGCCAGTGCTCCTCCGGCGACGGCGGGGTGTCGCGCAGATACCACTCCGCGTCGAGCGCGCCCATGCAGCCCGTCCCGGCGGCCGTGACCGCCTGGCGGTAGGTGTGGTCCACCAGGTCGCCGACCGCGAACACGCCCCCGAGATTCGTGCGGGTCGAACCGTCGCGCGTCTTCACGTAGCCGTTCTCGTCGGTCTCGACCACGCCCTCGACCAGCTCGGAGCGGGGCACGTGGCCGATGGCGATGAACGCGCCGCCCACCTCGAGGTCCTCGGTCTCCTCGGTCTCGGCGTTGCGCAGCCGTACATGGGCGATCTTGCCGTCCTCGCCGGCCACGAACTCCTCGGGCACGTACGGGGTCTTGAAGCCGATGTTGTCGCGATCGGCGGCGCGCTCGAGCATGATCTTCGAGGCGCGGAACTCGCCGCGGCGGTGGACCACCTTCAGGTCCGAAGCGAACTTCGAGATGAAGATGGAGTCCTCCATCGCCGAGTCGCCGCCGCCGATCACGACCACGTTCTCGCCCTTGAAGAACGCCCCGTCGCAGACACCGCAGGTCGAGACGCCGCGGCCGGCGAGCTCGAGCTCGCCGGGGATGCCCAGACGCTTCGGCTCGGCTCCCATCGCGAGGATGACTGTCTTGGCGAGGTGCTCCTCGTCTCCGAGGTACACCTTGTGGATGCCGCCGTCGGAGAGCTCGATGCGGCTGGCGTCGTCCGTGATGAAGCGAGTTCCGAAGCGCTCGGCCTGCGCGCGGAACTGCTGCATCATCTCCGGACCCATGATCCCCTCGGGGTAGCCCGGATAGTTCTCGACGTCGGTGGTGTTCTGCAGCTGCCCGCCCCACTGGAAGCCCTCGACCACTAGCGGCTCCAGGTTCGCCCGGGAGGTGTAGAGCGCAGCCGTGTAGCCGGCCGGACCTCCCCCGACGATGATCACGTTCTCGATTCTCTGTTCGCTCATCCTTGCTCCTCGGTTGCGACTGCCCACTACATCAGTCTTGGCGGGCGGACCTTCGCTACGTTCATAATACTTTACTTTCTGAAGTAATGGTGCGCTGCTCCGGGGCGGTTGCGCCGGGAGGCGAGTCGGCGATCTCGCTCCGGACCGCGCCCTTGTCCCGCTCCTCGTCCCAGCGGGCAACCGTGCGGCGAAGCTGGAAGAAGGCGACGATACCCGGAGGGATCGGCAGCCAGAACGCGATCAGCCGGTAGACGAGGACGGCGGCGAAGACCTCGCTGCCCGGAAACCCGAAGAGGACGAAGGTGCCGATCAGCCCGGCGTCGACCGCGCCGACCCCGCCCGGGACGAATGGGATGAGATTGGCAACCATGCCCAGGAAGAACCCTTGAACGACCACCCCGAGGGGGACCTCGACGTCGAAGGCGTGGAAGCTCGCCCAGAGGATGCCAATGTTCGCGGCCCAGAAGCCGATCGCGCCCGCGATTGCCAGGCCGCCTTGGGACGGGTTCCGCACGAAGTCGATCGCGGTACGGACCCCGGCAGCGATCGAGGCGGGCACCGTGGCCAAGCGCTGGAGCAGGACGCTGAACATGCCGCCGCTGGTCTGGGCCCGCATCCGGCGCTCGAGATCGGTCGGGACCAGGGCAATCAGAAGGAACACGAGGATCACGGCGCCGGCGATGGCGGCGGGCACGATCGTCAACCCCGCCGGGTTCGGCCCGTTGAACACCCCAGTGCGCAGCAGGATTCCGTCGATGACCACGGTGAGCAAGTAGACGGCGTAGAGGAGGACGAGGAAGGCGACCATGCGGGTGGCGCTCTGGCGCCTGGGCATGCCTGCCCTCCGCAGCGCCCAGTACGTCAGGACGATGCCGCCCGCGCCGCCGGCCGAAAACAGCCGGGTCGCCGCCAACCCGGCCATGGTGATCTGGTAGCTCTCACTCCAGGTCAGCTTCACGACGTGCTCGCCGACGACGCCGCGGAAGAGGGCCACGTACGAGGCGAAGGCGAGGACGTTGAAGCCGAGGGCAATGACGACCCAGATGCGGTCGGCCTTCCCCAGCTTCTCGAGCGCGTCCTCGAAGCCGACGATGCTCGGCAGCAGCAGGTAGATACCGAGGACCACAACGGCGACGATCGCGAACGTCTGGAGCAGGCGCTTTGGGTCGGCGAAGAACGAGGGCTCCTCGTTCTCCCCCTCGTCATCCAAGGGCTCCGAACCGTCGGCCTGGGATCCCGAGACCTGCCCCCCCACGTCAGGTTCTTCGCCGGGGCCGGCCATACGACCCCTCATCCTGTCAGGGACGGCCGACTGAACGCCTTCCCCGCGCTAGGCGGTGGCGACGCGTTCGAGCCGCTGGAGCAGGGCGTTGATCCGCTCGACCACCGGCTCGACCACCGGCTCGCCACGGCGAACGGCCGCGACCAGCATCGCTCCCGCGATCAGATCGGTCACGTAATGCTCCCCGAGGTAGACGAGAGCGAAGCCAAGGGTGAGCGCGTAGGCCCACCCCACCGCCCCCGGCACCGGGCCCGACTCGGCCAGGAGGAGTGCTGCCATCAGCGACGTCGCGAAGTGAAGCGAGGGCATCGCGGCCCAGGGGTTCCCGCCCAGCGAGTCGTAGAGCTTTGGCCAGATCCTCGGGCCCCAGACCTCCTCGCCGACATCGAGCATGAGGCGCCGAAGCGCCGGGGGATCGCCCTTGGCCTCGTTGCGATACGCGGCGACCTCCTCGGCGATGTAGCCCTCCTCCGACGCCCACCACGGCGGCGCGGTCGGCACGAGGAAGTAGAGCGCGCACCCGAGGTCGTAGGTGGCCGCCATCTGGCGAGCGGCGCGCGGGAAGCGCTCGGGGTCGCGGGCGAGGACGTAGAGGAGCGAGGCGTGCGGCTGCAGGAACCACGCCCAGTGCGCGGCCGACAGCACCCGGTCGAGCCCGGACGCCTGACCGGGCTCCGAGAGCGCGCGCTGCAGGCGCACGCTGGGAAGCTCGCCGCCCCCGAGGCGGAGGTCGGCGCGAATCGGATACCGGATACGCAACCGGCGGCGAAGCGCCTGCGGATCGTCGTAGGGCAGCTCGTGGGCGACGCCGAACCCCCACATCTGGAGCGCGAACAGCACCACGTCGCGGGCGTTGGTCCGGGGTCGCAGCACCGCCACCGACAGCGGCCCGCCGATGACGGCCGCGGTCGTGACCGGGGTTGGAATCCGGAACCGCCTGCGCACCAACGGCACCGCCACCGAGGCGGCGAGCGCTGCGAGCGCTCCGGCGCGAACGGCGGTGCGGGCGGCGGGACTGGGCGCGCGGCGACGCTTGGCTCGCTTCATAAGGGCGGGCGAGTATAGGTCGGCTCGGTGGCCCTCCCCGGCGCGGTTCACCCTGGAGATGGCCACCGCCGCGGAACCCATAGAATGCTCGCGCCTTGGCGCCCAGCGAACAGACGGTCCCGAGATGGGCGGTGGCCCTGCGCGTGATGCGCGGCGCCTTCGCGCTCGCCGTGCTGGGCGCGCTCACGCTCGCGGGGCCCGCCCAGGCGCTCCAGTTGGCGCCGGAGACCCCGCACTCACCCAACACCGAGGACATGACCACCGCCTACTGGGTGATGATCATCGTGACGGTGGTCGTCGCGGTCGTAATCAACGGCGCGCTCATCGCCGCGCTGGTCCGCTTCAAGGCCCGCCGAGGCCAGGCGCCAGCCAGGGTCACCGCGGGCCGCGGGCGCATCGCCCGGGTCGCGACCACCCTCGGGGTGCTCGCGCTCGCCGTATTCGTCTTCGGGATCGTCATCAGCAACAGCGCCCGAACCGTCGAGGACAGCGGCCCCGAGGGCCTCGCCGCCGCGGCCTCGCAGACGGCCCAGGTGCCGGTCCGGGGGGTGTCGAGCGCGGCGCTCGAGGCGGCCGATGTCGCGGCGCTTAGCGAGGAGCCCGCGGGCGGTGTCTTCAGGCCCGCGGCCGGCGACCCCCTCGCGATCGACGCGATCGCCCAGCAGTGGCTGTGGCGCTTCGAGTACCCGGGCGGCACGCCCGGGAAGCGCATCTTCTCCTACGGCGAGCTGGTCGTCCCCGTGGACACGGCGATCGTGCTCGAGATCGACTCCACCGACGTGATCCACTCATGGTGGGTCCCCGCCCTGACCGGCCAGGTTCAGGCGGTCCCGGGTGACATCGCTCAGACCTGGTTCAAGGCGGACGAGGTCGGTACCTACTACGGCCGCGGCACCGTCTTCGACGGAACCTCCTACCCCTCGCTCACGGCCCGCGTGCGCGTGGTCGAGCCGACCGAGTACGAGGCGTACGTGGAGGGCCTGGCCGGCGACCTCGCCGAGGCCCAGGACGCAGTCGTCGAGGCCGCTGCAGCCGAGGCCAGGGCCGAGGCGGGAACGGAGACCGGAGCGCCATGAGCCCACCGCCCACAGCAGTTGAGGCGCGGCCGGAGGTCGTGACCCGCAGCGGAACCGCCGCCGGGAGGGGTGGTTGGGCCGAGCGAGCCACCAGCGGTGACCACAAGGGAGTCGCCCGCCTCTACCTGGGCGGTGCCGTCAGCTTTCTCGTCATCGCCCTGGTCCAGTGGGCCCTGATGCGGGTGCAGCTGATCGTCCCCGACTCGACGATCATCGTCCCCGAGACCTTCGCCCGGATCCTCTCGGCCTCGGGCATCACCTTCGCCGTCCTGTTCTGCGTGCCGATGGTGCTGGCTATCGCGGGCTACGTCGTCCCGCTTCAGATCGGGGCCCGCGGGGTCGCGTTCCCGCGCCTGAACCTCTTGTCGGCCTGGCTCTACATCGCCGGCGGCGTGGTGCTGTACGCGGGCTTCGCCTACACGCCCGGCGAGGGCGGCGTGCTGGGACTGGCCCCCCTCTCCGACACCGTCTTCAGCCCCGGTCGCGGAACCGACAACTGGATCATGGGCCTTGGGCTAGCCACCACCGGCTTCGTGCTCTTCGCCGTGAACCTGATCGTGACCGTGCGCCGGATGCGGGCCCCGGGCATGGCGTGGCGACGGTTGCCGCTGTTCAGCTGGGCCGCGACGGTGATCTCCTACGTCCTCCTGATCGTCGGCCCGGTGATGATCGCGGCGCTCGCGATGCTCACCGTCGACCGTCACTTCGACGGCGTCTTCTTCGACGCCGGCGAGGGTGGCTCGCCCATGCTCTATGAGCACCTCGCCTTCATCTACATGTCCGGGATCTACGCGGTGGTCGTCCTGTTCGCCGCGGGCGTGATCTCGGAGATCGTGCCGACCATGGCGCGCAAGCCGATCTTCAGCCACCGGGCGGTCGCGGGCTCGCTCGTCGCGGTTGGCGTATTGACCCCGCTGGCCTGGATGCAGAACATGTACTCGGCCTCGATCCCCGAGGGCTTCCAGTACGGCGCGATGTTCGTCGCGCTCGCGCTTGTCGTTCCGCTCGGGACGCTCTTCTACGTCTGGCTCAGGACTCTGTGGGGCGGCACCGTGCGGATCGGAGCCCCGATGCTCTACGCGGCGGCCGCGATCTCCGCCATGTCCTTCGGGCTCGCGGGCGAGCTCGCCTACAGCGTGATCCCCGTCGGCTGGCAGCTCGCGAACACGACCGCGTCGCAGGGTGACACGCTCTACGTGCTGGTCGGCGGGGCGGTGTTCGGCGGGTTCGCCGCCCTGCACTACTGGCTGCCGAAGATGACCGGTCGCAGCGTCGGCGAGGGCTTGGCCAAGGCGGCGCTCGCGATGATGCTCATAGGCCTCAACGCCTTCGTGCTCCTGATGTTCTTCGCGGGGCTCGAGGGCCAGCAGGTTGACGTCTTCACGTACCCGGAGAACACCGGGCTGTCGACGCTCAACCTGTTCGCGTCGCTCGCCGCCTTCATGTTCGTGATCGGCGCGCTGCTCGAACTCGGCGTCCTCGCCCACGGGTACTCCAGGGGGCGCGCGACGAGCCACGACCCGTGGGGCGGCTCCACACTCGAGTGGTTCACCCTCTCCCCGCCTCCGCCGCACAACTTCGACGCCGTCCCCGATGTGCGCAGCGGCGAGCCGCTGCTCGATATCCGAGATGCGGTGCAGCGCGGCACGGGCGGCGACGGCGCCTCCCTATCCTGAGCGGATGAACGCAGTCGCCCCTGGAGGCGCGCGTGGATAGTCCACGCCCCGAAGCGGACGAGTCACTGGGCCGGTTCCGCCGGCTCGCCGGCATTACGATCGCCGCCACCTTGGTTCTGGTCCTGATCGGCGGGATCGTGCGCGTCAGCGATTCCGGGCTGGGCTGCGGGCCCGAGGGCAGCGGTACCCACGGCTGGCCGCTCTGCGAGGGCGGCCTGCTGCCGGCGGCCTCCTCGGAGTCGGTGATCGAGTTCTCCCACCGGATCGCCGCGACGGTGGTCGGCGTGCTGATCCTGGCCCTGTTCGTGCTCGCCTGGCGGCGGCTTCGGGACCGCAAGGGCATCCTCTACGGCTCGGTGGCCGCAGGGGTGCTGGTGCTGGCCCAGGCCGGCCTCGGCGGGCTGACCGTCGAGGAGGGCCTCCACGAGTACCTCGTCGCAGCTCACCTCGGGCTCGCGATGCTGCTGCTCGGCCTGCTGATCGGCCTGCGCCGGGCCGCGAGCCCGCAGGACGATCAGGTGCAGGCCCCGCGCTCGCTCCGCACGATGACGGCGATCGCGACCGTCCTGGTCCTGGCGACGATCGTCGCCGGTGGGCTCGTGGCCGGTACCGAGGGCGAGGGGAAACCCTCCGAGCCCGTCCTGGGCGCTCATACTGCCTGCGGCGAGCAGTTCCCAGCGTGCATCGGCCGCTTCATGCCCTTTGGCGAGGATCGCCTCGTGGACATCCACCTCACCCACCGCGCCTTCATGTACCTGGCCGCGATCGCCGTGCTCGCAATGACCGCCCTGGCGCTGCGCCAGGGGGTGAGCATGCGCGCCTTCTGGGTCGCCTCCGTGGTGCTCGGAGCCCAGATCGGACTGGGCATCGCGAACGTGATGCTGGGCGAGCACGCGGGCCTGATCGCCGCCCACCTGATGCTCGGAACGGCCCTGTGGTGCGTCATGATGCTCGCCGCCGCCTCCCTCCTTCCCGCCTCGCTCCCTGCGTCGCGGCGCGCCGGTGCCGCCTCCACCACCCCCGCGACGGCATGATTGGGGCCTGGATGTAGCCGATGGAGAGCGCAACCACCACAACCACGAGGAGCCCGGTCGAGCGGCCGGCCCCTCCGGCCCGCCGACCGGAGCGGGCGCCCACCGCCGCGCGTCGGACGACGGTGGGCGAGTTGATCGCGACCGGCCGCGACTACATCTCGCTCACGAAGCCGCGGATAATCTCGCTGCTGCTGCTGACGACGGTGGCGACCATGTTCGTCGCCGATCCCAGCGGGCCACCGCTCGGCGTGATCCTGTGGACGATGCTGGGCGGCTACCTGGCGGCCGGCGGCGCCGGCGCGATCAACCATTACCTCGACCGCGAGCGGGACGCGCGAATGGCCCGGACCCGCTCCCGCCCCCTCGTGTCGGGCCGAATCGAGCCCTGGCACGGCCTCGTGTTCGGGATCGTCCTCGGCGCGCTGGCGACGGCCCAGCTCGCGATCACCGTAAACGCGCTGTCGGCCGCTCTGGCGCTCTGCGGCCTCCTCGGCTACGTCTTCGTCTACACGCTGTGGCTGAAGCCCCTGACGCCCCAGAACATCGTTATCGGCGGCGGCGCCGGCGCGATGCCCCCGCTGGTGGGCTGGGCGGCCGCCACGGGCGGCCTCACGCTGGATGCGCTCTACCCCTTCGCGATCGTCTTCCTCTGGACCCCGCCGCACTTCTGGGCGCTGTCGCTGCTGATCAAGGACGACTACGCACGCACGGGTGTGCCGATGCTGCCCGTCGTCAAGGGAGACGCGGCCACGCGGAAGCAGATCCTGATCTACAGCGTGGTGCTCACGGCGTTTACCGTCCTGCCCTACCTGACCGGACTGTTCGGCGCGGCCTACCTGGTCAGCGCCCTCGTACTGGGTGGAGGCTTCGTCGCCCTGGCGGCCCGCCTGGCCACACACCCCTCCAAGCGCGCGGCGCTGCGCCTCTACCTGTCCTCGCTGGCCTACCTGGCGCTGCTGTTCTGTGCGATGGCGCTCGACAGGGCGCTCTGATAGAACCAGGCTGATGGATCGCGATATCGCACAAAACAACCTGAAAGCTGGCCTCCTGGTCGCGGCGATCGCCGTGGGCGCGCTGGGCCTCACCCTCTTCGCCGCGATCCTCTACATCGGCTAGTGCGATGAGCGGGAACGGCAGAGCCCCCGCGCCGACCGAGCTGGTCTATCTGCCCGAGCCGTCCTGGACACCGCTGTTCGTGGCCGCCGGGCTGGCCTGCGTGCTGGTCGGGATCTTCGCCGGCTGGGCATGGGTCGCCGGCGGCGCCGTGCTGGGCCTGGCAGCCCTGCGGAAGTGGATGAAGGACGTCTCGGACGACCTGCGCCGCCTGCCGCGACACCAGGACGTCACTACGGCGCCACTCCCGGCGACGCCGATGCGCAGCGCCCGCGACAAGTAGCCGCCGGCGACGCCGCCTCAGGCGGGAGCCTGCTCCGTCTCCGGAGGCTCCATTCCCGACGTCGCGCCGTCCGACATCCACACCCGGACGATGTCGCGGATCGAGAGGATGCCGACGAGCTCCCCACGCTCGACCACGACGAGGTGGCGGATGTGGCGGTGGGACATCTCAGCCGCCGCACGTTCGAGGCTCCAGTCGGGGGCGGCGGAGATGATGGTGCCGGTCATGTGCTCCCCGACGAGTTCTGTGTCGGGGTCCTCCCCTCGGCCCAGGGAGGTCATCAGGTCGCGTTCGGATACCAGGCCTGGGCCGGGCTGCTCCTCGTCGATCACGACGGCAGCCCCGACGCCCTTCTCGCTCATCCGGCGCGCCGCCTCGCGCAGCGTGTGCCCCGGCCCGACGGTCAGGATCACGCTCGACATGCCCTCTCGAACTTCCACTTGCCTCGTTCCCTCCGCCGCCGGAATCAGCCAACGGCATAGTTAGTGCAGATCGGCTCAACCCTAGTGCATGGGCCCGGACGGGGTCGCGATGGCCCGACGGCCCCGACGGATAGGATTCCGCGCGTGATCAGTCCTCGAAACCTCGGCCGGGCGGCCGGCAGCCGGTCGTCCAAGCCGCTCGCCGTGGGCATCGCCCTGCTCGGGACGCTCGCGGTCGCCGGCTGCGACCTGCAGGAGAACGCGAACCTCGAGCGCGGGCGCGACCTGTTCATCGCGAAGTGCGGTACCTGTCACGTGCTCTCCGAGGCCTCGACCACGGCGGACATCGGCCCGAACCTCGACGACGCGTTCGCGGCGGCCCGCGAGACCGGCATGGACCAGGACACGATCGAGGGGGTCGTCACGCACCAGATCGAGAACCCGCGGCCCGCCGAGCCGGACCAGCCTCAGATCTACATGCCCGCCGAGCTCGTGACGGGCGCCGACGCCGACGACGTGGCCGCCTACATCGCGAGCGTCGCGGGCGTGCCCGGCATCGAGCCGCCGGTCGCCCCCGGCGGTTCGGGCGGCCAGGTCTTCGCCAACAACGGCTGCGGCTCGTGCCACACCCTCGAGGCCGCGCGCTCGTCCGGCACGGCCGGGCCCAACCTCGACGAGGAGCTCCCCGGGCAGAAGCCCGCCCAGATCGAGGAGTCAATCGTCGATCCCGGCGCCACGATCGTCTCCGGCTTCGAGAACATCATGCCCGCGAGCTACGGCACGGACATCCCTCCTGACGACCTCGCCCTGCTGATCGAGTTCCTGACCGACTGCGCGGGCGACCCCACCGCTCAGGGCTGCTCCTAGGCGCCGCGCCGCAGCAGTACCCAGATTACCGCCACGACCCGGGCCGGCTCACGCCTGAGCTGCTCGGTGGTAAACCGCACAACCCGGTAGCCGTTCAGCGCCAGCCAGGCGTCACGCTCGCGGTCGGCTTCGAACGCAACCGAGTCCGAGTGGGCCGCGTAGCCGTCGAGCTCCACCGCCAGACGCTCCTTCCTCCACAGGAAGTCAATGAGGAACGAACCGAGACGGGCGTTCACCTCCGGCTCGGAGAGGCGGTCGCGTCGGCACAGCCGCAGGAACAGGGACTCGAGCTCGGAGCGGGTGCGGTCCGTGACGAGCTCCCCCAGGTAAAGCTGCTCGAACTCCGCCTGGCGCAGAGCACGGCGGTACTCGGCTGGCGGGACGGTGCGCTTGAGGTCCTTCAGAGTCCTTGCAGGACTCGTCACCGGGATGCCCGCCCCGGCGTCGGCGTCGCTGGGTAGGAGAGTGGCGTAGACCCCACGGTGGACACGGTGCAGGCGCCCGGCGCGCACCCGGTCACGGACCGAGCTTGGCGAACGACCGCCTTCGAGGAGCTGGGCAAGTGAGATCGCCCCGTGCTGCGACGCTGCGATTCCCGCGATCCGGCGTTCGATCTCGATGATGGCGAGTTTCGGGGTCACGTACCCCCATAAGTCGCCAACGCCCCAAAGCTCTCCCCCGTGGGGGCGTCGATCGAGGCCCTACCCCCGCACGAGCGCCCACACCGCCAGGACCAGCTCCGCGACCAGCACGATCGCACCGGCCAGCGGATCGATCGCGAGGGCCGCTGCGATCACCACGCCCGCCCCGATCATGATGATCACGAGCAGGCGGAACGCCTCGGCCTCGGAGCGAGGAATGAGCTTGCCCACAGGCGCCTGGCGCGACCGGTTAGAGGATGTAGACCGTCGTGAACACGATGATCCACATCATCCAGCACTGAGGCCCTGAGCGGGATTCCGCTTGTTCAAGCCATTCCTAATCCGATTGCGTCCGATTATCGACGGTTGAACTGGGGTTCACTGGGGTGCAACTGGGGTGCAGGCGCCCCACCCGCCGCCCTTGCCGCGTCGCCGGCGCGCTCCCGCTGGGCGCTCACGTAGGCATCCAAGAGGGCAGCCGCTTCCTCCTCGGAGCCGGGCATCAGGTGCCCGTAGCGGTCGAGCGTAATCGAGATGTTCGCGTGCCCGCAGAACGTCGAGAGAGCCTTGGCATTCACCCCCGCGGCGATCATCAGTGAAGCGAAGGTGTGCGCAGGTTGCGATCCGCACGGTGAGTCGGGGTCATAGCCGCCCCATTCGCGGGATACTGCACGGGCGATGTCGGAAAAGAACGTGGAGGTCGTTCGCACCGTGTTCAAGGCCTGGGACGAACGCGATCCCGAGTCTGCGTTGGCTCTTATCCACCCGGATGTCGAGGTAGATATGACCGGGGCCAAAGCCTCTCGACTCGACATCGGCAGCGACCGTGGACATGCCGGTCTTGCCCGTGTCATCTCCGCGTTCACTTCCGCTTGGGAGGGCCTCAGGTGGGAGCCTGAAGTCTTCATCGACGCGGGAGACATCGTCATCGTCTGGCTGCGGGCGTTCGCCAGGGGGCGCGAGAGCGGCGTCCCAGTCGATACGCGTTTCGTCTCCGTATACACGCTTCGCGACGGCCTGGTTGTTAGTTGGCGCGGCTACGACACCCTTGCCGCCGCAGCCGAATCTGCTGGCGTCTAAGCCCTCGAAGCCGTAGGGCTGTCGGAGTAGGCCACAGCGCATCAGCTCACCATCCGCCCGGGGAATGAACGGTGGCACGCCCTTGACACCGCCACCCGCGCCGTGAGAAGGTCGGCCTAGCCGGGGCGGGGGGAATGGGCCTCTCAGCCGAACGGGGAGGTCTGCCTTGCTCGCACGCGTTCGCTCGCACCTGACCTACGCCAACGTGATGGCGACGGTGGCGGTGTTCATCGCCCTGGGGGGCGCAAGTTACGCCGCCTTCAGCCTGCCGAACGACTCGGTCAAGTCGAAGCACATCAAGAACGGGCAGGTGAAGACGGGGGACATCCGCCAGGATGCGATCAAGGGTCCGAAGGTCGCGGACGGCTCGCTGGCGCTCTCCGATAGCGCTCGCAGCGAAGAATCGAATCTGAGCGGCTCGACCGTGAGTGCCAGAAGCTGTGACGAGGCCAACTTCGGGTTCTCCTCGCTCAACTTGCAGGATGGTGACATCGGATTCCTCGTTCCCACGGGGGGAGATGGGGTCCCAGGGGGCATAGTCTTCGGGCGTCCGGCGTTCGCTTCGGGCGATTCCAATTTCCTCACCGGGGTCTGCAACATCACCAACGCCGACATCGTCCTCCCCACTCCGTTTCCCGTTCGGGTCTACGCCTTCAGCCCGTAGCCTTCTCCACGAATCATCGGCGGCCAGAGGATGCCGATCTGCGCCACCATCGCCCCATAGGGGATTGGCCGCTACCCGCTCGGCCTTGCGAGAGATGGTGATGAGCTGGATGGTGAGGCTCGCGGTCATCCCTGTCCGGCCCTGATCCGCTCGGCGGTCCACCCCTCCGCACTGCACTCCTCGCGGAACGCCTCCAGGCGCTCGATCACCTGCGGTAACGGCATCATGCATCGCCGCTTCGCTGCGGATCCCGGCCTCGACCCCTGACCGCTTCGACGCTTGGCTTCCGGGTGAGAGATCGACGAGGGCTCATCGGTCCTCCAGGCAGGTGATGAGGGCGGCGCGAATCGCGGGTCAGTGCGACAGCCCTACCGCAAGGCGCGAAGCGAGGCCAAGCGCAAGGACCGGGGCGTGTGGGAGCGCTGTAACGGGAACTTCCACCGGCCGCTGTAGCCGACCCTTGACAGGGCAGGCTGGCCGGGGTAGGTTCGTTCGTACTCGCGTTCTGGCCGGGGCAGACCGCTCTCGGCGGGCGAGACCGAAAGGGGTTAGGTGATGGGTGGACGGTTCGGCAAGTATCTGCCGTGGACGTTGATTGGGCTGCTGACCGGAGTCCTGCTGACGTCGAGTTCGGCGTTCTCGGACGGGACCGACACCTACACGGGGTGCCTCAAGGAAAACGGTGACCTGAAAGAGGTCGCGATCGGGGACTCGCCGCAGAAGGAGTGCAAGAGCAAGGAGACCCAGGTCAGCTGGAACGCGGAGGGCCCGCCCGGGGCTGACGGGGCGGACGGGCGCCGGGACCGCCCGGTGAGGACGGCGAGCAGGGACCGCCTGGTGTCGGCCCGGCCGTGGATTCGGTGGTTCGAACGCACGTCATCCCTCCGTTCACCGGTAGTTCCGGGGAGACCGCACCCTCTGTCAGGTGCAACGAAGGCGAGCAACTGCTCGGCGGCGGCTACGGCCAGACCGGGGGCGGCGACAGCACCACGGGCTTCGGGAACACCTACGACGTTAGTTCGCGGGCCCCGGTGTGGTCAAGCCGAACCACCACCCGTTCCCACCCCCAGGGGAGGAAACCCTTGTCGCCGCAGCGGAACCAGGCGATACGCCTGACGCCTACCGGTTCGCGATGGGGTTCGTGGGCCACCCCAATAACCCCGAGGTCACGGTGTACGCCATCTGCACGGAGTAGAGGCACCCGGCCACCACTTCGCTGCGCTCCTCGACCCCCGGCGCGTTCGACGCTTGGCTTCCGGGTGAGAGATCGACGAGGGCTCATCGCTTCTCCAGGTAGCTGACGAGGGCGGCTCGGATCTCGGGCCACGGCCGCTCGCTCACGTCGGCAAGGTCGTCGGCGACGGAGCGCAGATCGGATCGGTCGGCGCGGCGGAGGTGATAGGCGACGCGGATCTCGGCAAGCCAGTCGGCGCCGTAGAGAACATCGCGGCCGAGCTGCCCCAGGAACCCACTCTCGCGCAGGCGGAGCACGTTGGCGAACAGGGTCTGCTGATCCTCACTAGGCAGGGCCTTCCGGATCGCAGCGCAGATATCGCTCCCCAGCTCTCGATAGCCGCTCATGCGCGCCCCCTCGCGGCATCCAGGGCCGAGAGCGCCTCGTGGGCGGGGCCGGCGGACGATGGAGGCGAAGCACCTCCAGCTCGCGATCTTCCTCTCCACCCACCCGGAGGGTCCGTGGCGTGAGCGGATGGAGGCATGGAACGCCGAGCACGAAGCGGAGCATCCCGGCTGGCACTATCGCAACGAGTCGCAGTTCGGCCGGGATGCCACCCATGCCCGCCGTCGCATCCTAGATCCAGGCATCAGGGACGCCGGCTGACTCCCCCTTCCGCGCCGTTCCGTCTGGTGGCGGCGCGAGGGCCTGACTGGGGCGCATACTGGGGTGCACCCGCCGGAAATGGCTTGTTTAAAGGATATACACGGTCGTGAACACGATGATCCACATCACGTCCACGAAGTGCCAGTAGATCCCCGGGACCTCGACCCCCAGGTGGTCCTCGGCCTTGGGCCCGAAGTGTCCCCTCCAGGCTCGGATGTTCGCGAACGCGAGAAGGGTGAGGCCGACGAAGACGTGGGCGCCGTGGAGCCCGGTGAGCCCATAGAAGATCGAGCCGAAGGCGGTGTCGCGCGCGCTGAAACCGAGGTGGATGTACTCGTTCAGCTGGATGAAGAGGAACGTGGAGCCGAGCAGGAGGGTGATTGCAAGGCCCATCTGCATCGCGCGGCGGTTGCCGCGCCGCGCGCCCTCCAGCGCCCAGTGCATGGTGAAAGACGACGAGACCAGGATCGCCGTGTTGACCCCCGCCACCACCTTCGGCAGCTCGAAGCCCTCCGGCGGCCACGGGCCGTCGCTGGCGACGACGCGGAGGAAGAAGTACGAGGCGAAAAACGCCCCGAAGAGCATGATCTCCGAGACGATGAAGATCAGGATGCCCAGCGTCTGGCGGTCGATCGTCGAGCTCTTGTGCGCCTCGGGCGGCCCGTGGTGGTGGGCGTGATCGGCTGGGAGGCTCGCGCTCTCCATCAGTCCGGGTTCCCCTCCGCCGCCACCGGAACCTCCGCCGGTGGCTCGGCAGGCTCCTTGGGCGCGACGGCGTCGCTCGCCTCGACGTGCTCGATCGGGACGTCGGTGATGCCCTTCACCTCGTCGATCAGGCCGTCGGAGAGCCACTTGGACTGCTCGCCAGCGAGCGTCGAGATCAGCACCTCGTCGATGCGGTAGTGCTCGACGGCGTTCTGGATGGCGCCGAACGGCTCGGGGCTCATCGGCTGCCCCGTGGCGTCGACCTCGCCGCGATAGAGCTCGGCAAGCAGCCGCGCCAGTCGGTCACAGACCTCCTCGCGCGGGAGGTCGCCCGACCGGGGGCAGATGATCGTGTAGCGGTGCGGGGAGTCGGCCGCCTTCGCCTTGAGCTTGTCGACGAGCTCGGGACTCGCCACCGTCTTCGTCGCGACCACGAGCGTGTGGGTGACATCCCAGCGCACGGCGTCGTCCTCGATCCGCACGGGGATGTGGGTCACCGGCACCTCGAAGTGCTCTTTCGCCCACTCCAGCAGGTCACGACGCTTGAATCCGTAGCGAGTCTCCGCCAGCGCCGAGACCAGGACCTCGGTGGGCCGGAAGGCGCGCACCGCGTCGTCGAGGGCGAGCGAGGGATCCGGGTCCATGACGGCCCCGACGGCCTCGATGCCGAACTCGGACAGCACGGCCTCGGTGACCTCCACCCGGCTCTGTGCGGCCTCGCGGAGCTCGTCGCGGTTCACGATCTGCCCGGCCACCGGCTGGTTCTGCGGCGCGGCGAGCGCCACGCCGTCGGCCCCGGCGTCCACCCGCTCGCGGATCGCGTTCAGCAGCCCGCGGCCGCCTGCAACCTCGTTGAGGAAGGCGAGGACGGTCACGATGTGTCATCCCTCTTGGGTGGGTGTCCCCCGCCCCCGGTCGCACCGGCCACGGCTGGCGTCGGCGGCTTCACCGTGGCGTCGTCCTCGCCGCCCATAATCGCGTGCCGGGCGCCCGGCACCCCGAACTCGTACGGGCCCCCGACCACGCGCGGGATCTCGTCGAAGTTGAAGATCGGCGGTGGCGAGGAGACCTGCCACTCGATCGTCTTCGCCCGCCAGGGGTTGGCGGTGGCACGCGGCCCGTAACGCCAAGAGACGACCATGTTGTAGATGAAGATCAGCTGCGCGGCGCCCAGCAGGAAGGCGCAGAGGGAGATGAACAGGTTCCAGTTCCCGAACTGCTCGGAGTAGTCGGCGACGCGCCGCGGCATCCCCTCCATGCCGATCCAGTGCATCGGGATGAACGTGCCCAGCATGCCGATCAGCGTCAGATAGAAGTGGACGCGCCCCAGCTTCTCGTCGTACATCCGCCCGGTCATCTTCGGGAACCAGTGGTAGATGCCCGCGAAGATCGTGAAGACCGAGCCGCCGAAGAGCACGAAGTGGATGTGGGCGACGATGAAGTAGGTGTCGGAGACGTGGATGTCCAGAGGGACCATGCCGAGCATGACCCCGGATATGCCTCCGATGACGAAGGTGACGATGAAGCCAAGGCTGAACAGCATCGCGGTCGAGTACAGGTGTAAGACCGAGTTGAAGAGCGTCGCAAGCCAGGAGAAGATCTTGATGCCGGTGGGCACGGCGATCAGCAGGGTGGTGATCATCATCGGCACGCGCAGCCAGCTGAACATGCCGGAGACGAACATGTGGTGTGCCCAGACGGTGTAGGAGAGCACCACGATCCCGATCAGCGCCAGCGCCATCAGGCGATAGCCGAAGATGGGTTTACGGGCGTGCGTGGAGATGACCTCGGAGACGATCCCGAACCCGGGCAGCATCATGATGTAGACGGCCGGGTGAGAGTAGAACCAGAAGATGTGCTGGTAGGAGAGGACGTCGCCGCCGAAGGCCGACTGGAAGAAGTTGGTGTGAAGGGCGCGGTCGAAGAGCACCATGAACTGCACGCCCGCGATGAACGGCGTGGCGGCGACGACGAGCAGCGAGGTCGAGAGGTTGGCCCACACCAGCAGCGGCATGCGCCAGAAGTTCATCCCCGGCGCGCGCATGGTGATGATCGTGACCAGGAAGTTCAGCGCGGTCGCCACCGATGAGGCCCCCGCGAACTGCACCCCGAGGTTGAAGAAGGACTGGCCTAACGGCGCCCCGGTCGAGAGCGGCGCGTAGCCCGTCCAGCCGGCGTCGAAGGCGCCGCCGGGCACGAGGTACGAGCTGAGGAACAGCAGCCCGGCCATCGGCAGCATCCAGAACGACAGCGCGTTCAGGCGCGGGAACGCCATGTCCGGCGCGCCGATCATCAGCGGCAGGACGTAGTTCGCGATGCCGGCGAAGACCGGGATCACGAAGACGAAGATCATCAACGCCGCGTGCGTCGAGAACAGCCCGTTGAAGACGTTCGGATCGACGACCTGCGTGCCCGGCTGGGCGAGCTCGGCTCGCATGACCATCGCGATCAGGCCACCCGCGAAGAAGAAGAAGAACGTGGTGACGATGTACTGGATCCCGATCACCTTGTGATCGGTGTTGAACTTGAAGTAGTCGCGCCACGAGTTAGCGCCGTGCTGGGAGTGATCGTCGGGGATCGTGGGCCTGCCTGCCGCCCAGCGGAACCAGTAGTCGAACCCCCCGATGCCGACCAGGAAGCCGATCGGCGCGGTGATCGCGGGGACGATCAGGTGCGGGTAACCGGTCGGCTCCGTCTGGAAGATCGGCAGGCCGGAGACCTCGCGCAGCAGCACGACGAGGAGGAACCCGAAGGCCCCGCCGAGGAACATTCCGAAGAACGCCCTGATCATGCCCGGTTGTCTCAGCGCCGCTGGCAAGTCCTACCTCTCCCGCAGCCTACTCAGCTGCCTCGGCGGCGCTGCCGCCCGCTTCGCTGGGTGCCGCGTCTGCCTTCTGCTCCTCGATCCAGGCGTCGAACTCCTCCTGGGACTCGACGATCGCCAGCGCCCGCATCGTCGCGTGGCCGGCGCCGCAGTACTCGGTGCATACCACCTGGTAGGTGCCCTCGACGTCCGGTGTGACCTGCACGGTGTCGTCAACCTCATCGCCGCCGGGGCCCGACGGCACGAGGTCGCGCTTGATCCGCCACTCGGGCACCCAGAATGAGTGCAGGACATCGAGGGCGGTGAGGTGCAGGTCCAGCTGCTTGCCGACGGGAACGTGCAGCTGTTTGGACGTCACGCCCTCCTCCGGGTACTCAAAGGTCCAGGCGAACTGCTGGGCGGTGACGCTCACCGGGACGCGCTCGGAGGCCGGGGCGACTTCCTCGATGTCGTCGAGGATGGCCCAGGAGTAGCCGGCGCCGAAGAGGACGATGATCGTGGGGATCACGGTCCAGGCGATCTCGAGGCGGGTGTTGCCGTGGATCGGCTCGCCGTCCGACTCGTCGCCCGGCTTGGCGCGGTACTTCCAGACCGCGTAGGCGAACATCACCATGACGATCGAGAAGACGAAGCAGGACAGGACGATCATCACGTCCAGAAGCGTGTCGATCGGGCCCGCCTCCTCGGACGCGGCTGGGCCGTTCCAGTCCGGGATGAGCATGATCACCGAACTCACGATCGCGAGCACGATCATGGCGGCGGCGAGCTTGAGATACGTGGTGCGGGTCACCGGCCGGGGATTCTATATTCCGCCGCCCCCTTCCCCCGCGCGCCCCTAATGCCTTCAGGCACTAGATGCCCGGCGGGAGCTCCCGGAGGCCGTCGAGTTCTCCGCCCGAGGCGGCGACCACGTCCCGCGCGACGCCCTCCCAGCTCCACAGCCGGGCGACAGTCTCGCGCAGGGTGACCCGGGTCGGGCGACGCTCCTCGGAGCCGAGCGCGAACCAGCTGCAGAGACGATCGGCGATCGCCTCGATCGCCCCGTCGCCCAGGGGAAAGGAGACGAGAGGGGCGAGCGACGGGGGCAGCGCCGAGGCCAGCTCGCGACTGACCTCGGCGATGCCCGAGTGGGCGGCCCCGATCGGGAGGACACCCGCGGCCGCGGCCTCGGCGGCGACCATCCCGAAGGCCTCAGGGAAGGTGCTGGGGAACACCAGCGCGTCGGCCGCCGGGACGACGCTCGCGACCTCTCCGTGCTCCAGGCGCCCCGCGAAGCGGACGCTGCCCGGAGCCCCGACTGCGGCCGCGTAGTAGTCGCGGGAGGCGCGCTCGGGGTCGTCGAGGAAGCCGGCCAGCATCTCGAGCCGACCCTCCTCGCCGCCCTCGAGGCCGCGACCTCGCGCCGCGATCTCGCTGCCAGTCGAGGCGTTCCCCGTGGCGAGGCCCATCCAGAGCCGCTGCAGCGGCTCGCGGTACTCGCCGAAACCGACGACGAGGAGCTTCGCACCCGGGTGCCGGGCGACCACCAGCGGCCAGGCCGCGACGAGGAGGTCAACCCCCTTCGAGACGATGAGCTTGCCGACGAAGAGTGCCCGCGGCCCGTCGCCCTCCACGAACCACTCCAGGGCCTCGGCCGCCGTCCGCGGGTCCCGCCCCCAACTTCCAGGGGCGGTGCCCGACGCGTCCCGCTTGAGGTCGAGGATCAGCTCCTGCACCCGAGCGTGGGCTTCCTCGGGGTCCTCGGCGAGGGCGAAGATGTCCACGTCCACGCCCGGCGGGCCCAGCCGTGTCTTCGCCGGAAGCTCGGGCATCTCGAGCGCCGCCCAAAGGCTCTCACCGGTGTGGCGGGAGCCGACCAGCACCGCCGAGGCGGCGGCCATCCCCTCGCGGGCGAACGGCAGGAATCGCTCCGGCTCGGGCTTCACGGTGTACTCCAGCGCCGACCCATGGACCTTCGCGGCGAAGCCGGGGCCGCCGTCGCGGGCGCCGAGCCCGGAACGGGCCAGGATCGCCGGTCCCATCACCAGGTGGTTGGCGAGCGCGGCGTCGGGCGGGCCGGCGACCTCGATCACCCGGCGGACCGCAGCGACGTTCGCCTCGATGTAGCGGTCAACCTCCCCGTCGGTCATCTCGGCGAAGGTCTTGACCTCGAAACCCGCGTACGAATCGGCGACGTACACGGGTAGCAGGCCGCCGATGTCCGGGTTGTGGACCGTGACGGCGCCGGGCTCGCCCCCGCCGCCGACCGAGTGAGCCCAATCGAGCTCGTCCGCCGAGCGGTCCTGACAGAGCAGGTGCACCTCATGCCCCAGCCCTGCGAGCGCCCGGGCGAGCGATGCGTTGTAGACGTTGGAGCCGGTGCCGCGCAGCAGGTAGCCGTGGAAGATGAGGACGCGCATCCGGGTGAATCTATGGCAGAGGGTTTCGCCGGGGCGCCGGCGGATAGAGTTCCGGACGTGAGCAACGATTCCCAGACCTACCGCCTTCGCGCGCCGGCGTCCGGCCGCGAGGCCCTGGCCGCCGTCTCGGACGGCGGTGTGTACGTGGATCGCGAGACCGGCGAGGAAATGGAGCCGGTCACTCGCACGCTGCCCCTGGCTCCGTCCGACTCGGCGCTCCTGCGAATCCCGGAGAACCTCCGGGCGTGCACCCGGTGCGACCAGCTCGTCGGCCTCGACCTCAGCGACTGCCCCTACTGCGGCATGCGCCTCGGCGCCTCGGAGTGACCATGCCCCAGCGCAGGCGGGACTGGCTTGCCGTGGCGCTGGCAGCCGGCGTCCTCGCGCTCGCGGGCTGCGGCGACAACGACGAGACGGAGGCAACCTCCTCCACGACGGAGAGCACGTCGACCAGCACCACCTCGACGACGACGGGCAGCACGACGACCACCTCGACCTCCGCCTCCTCGGGCGGCACCGGCTCGGGTGGCGATTACGACCCCGAGCAGGACACCGAGGAGAACGACCTCAAGCCTCCGGAGGGCAGCCAGGCCGCGGAACTCGAGGAGCAGTGCGAGAAGAACCCCGGCGCCTGTTCCTAGGCGCTCGGCCGGTGGTCAGGCCTTCTTGAAGTAGGCCCAGTAGAGGATGCGCGCGTCCGAGTACGTGCATCCGTAGGTCTCGACGCTCCCCGGATGCAGATGAGGATGGCTGCGCTGCGTGAGGTTCTTCTCACCCTCGCAGCGCCCCTTCTTCCGGCTGGCGCGCCACAGGTCGTCGTTGCGGAGGTCGTGCGCGAACGCCGGGACCCAGGTCTGGGTCGTCAGGCCCGCGTGCCAGCCCTTCTTGACCGCGATCGGATTGTTCAGGGTGAAGTACTGGCGACGGCCGAGCAGCGGGTTGAGCCGGATGGCCGGGCTCTGGCCGCGCAGCCTGTACTTGCGCTTCTTGGCCTTGGATAGCATGGCCAGCCGTGCCGAGGGGGCCCCGTTGAACGCGCGGTTGCCGAGGACCTTCTCGAAGAACTTGCGCTCGTCGGTGCTGGGCTTGGACAGGTCCACCGACCAGCCCACGATATGGCCGTCGGCTGGGATCCTCATGATCCCGTCCTTGCCGTTGGCGGAGAGCTGCACCGCCGTCACCTCGCCGAGGACCTGACAGCCGCGCCTGGCGGGGAAGTCGCCGCTCGGGGTGGGGCAGCTCGGCTTCGGCGGGTTGCCGGTCTTGCCGATCTCCTTCGCCCGGACCGCGTCCGCCTCGCCCGCCGGGTACAGCGCGAGCGCTCCGGCGACCAGGCATGCCAAAGTGGCGGCCGCCGTGAGGCGGCTCCGCGTCGACCCTGCCGGTGTCGTCGTCGCAGCCATGGGCTACGGCCATAGCTTAGATGAGTCCGCGCCGTCCGCGGGCGGTTAGGGGCCCCGCACAAGTAGATTCACCCGATGGTCGCGATCGAAGTCCAGGGCCTGGAACGCACTTTCGGCGACGACCTGCGCGCTGTGGACGGGGTGAACCTGGAGGTGGCCGACGGCGAGATCTACGCGTTCCTGGGCCCGAACGGTGCCGGGAAGACCACCACCGTTCGCATGCTCACCACCCTCCTGCGCCCAACAGGGGGCACCGCGCGGGTCGCCGGTCATGACGTCGTGACCGAGGCGGCCGAGGTGAGGCGCTCGATCGGTGTCGCCCTTCAGGAGGCAGCGTTGGATCCGCTGATGACCGGCCGCGAGCTGATTCGTCTGCAGGCAACCCTCCACGGCCTCTCCCGAGCGATCGGGGAGGAAAAGAGCGAGGTGCTGCTCGACCGCGTCGGGCTCGAGCGGGCAGCCGACCGTCGGGTCGGCACGTACTCGGGAGGGATGCGACGCCGGCTCGACCTCGCCTCGGCACTCGTTCACGAGCCCGAGGTGCTGTTTCTCGACGAGCCCACCACCGGTCTCGACCCCGTTAGCCGCAAGGCGATCTGGGAGGAGGTCGCGAAGCTGAACGCGGAGGGCACGACGGTCTTCCTCACCACCCAGTACCTCGAGGAGGCGGATCAGCTCGCCGACCGCGTCGGGATCATCGACTCGGGTCACATCGTGGCGGAGGGGACGCCGGGATCGCTCAAGGCCGAGATCGGCAGCGCCCACCTCGAGGTCGGCCTCATGGATGGCAGCGCCGATGAGGCGGAGCGCGTCGTGGGCGCGTTCGGGAAGGTGATGCCGCGCAAGGACGGGCGGATCCTGGTTGAGCTGGTGGGTGGCGCCTCCGATGTAGCGAAGGTCGTGCGGGCACTGGACGAGGCCGGGATCGTCGTCGAGGGCCTCGACCTGGTGCAGCCCACCCTCGACGACGTGTTCGTGGAGAAGACGGGGTACCACCTCGAGGGTGACGACGACGGCAAGACCGACGGCGATGCGGTCGCCGACGAGCCCGCGCCCGCCCCGTGATCGCGCGGGTGCTGCTCAACCTCCGGGTCGTCGGCGCGCTCGGGAGGCGATCCGTCACCCAGACCTTCCGCCGGCCGCAGCTGATGGCCCCGATCATCATCTTCCCCACCCTGCTCCTTGCCATCCAGACGGGCGGGGCGGCCGGGGCGACCGAGCTGAAGGGGTTTCCGGAGGTAGATGGCTTCCTCGACTTCATGCTCGCCGGGGCGATGATCCAGTCAACGCTTCTGGCCGCCAACAGCGGCGGCATCGCGCTGGCGGTGGATATCGAGATGGGCTTCACCGACCGCTTGCTGGCCGCGCCGATCTCGCGTTTCGCGATGGTGCTCGGCCGCCTCGCGGGCACCGCCGCGCTGGGCGCCGCGGCCGCGATCTGGTTCATCCTGCTCGGCCTGATCTTCGGCGCCTCGATCTCCGAGGGCGTCCTCGGCGCGATCGGGATCGTGATCCTGGTCAGCCTGACGGCGATCGCGTTCGGCGGCATCGGCGCGGCGATCGCCCTGCGCACCGGGAGCGCCTCGGTCGTGCAGGGCCTGTTCCCGCTGGTCTTCGTGATCCTGTTCTTGAGCTCGGCCTTCTTTCCGGCCAACCTAATCCTCGAGCCGGCCGCGAGCGTCGCCGAGTACAACCCTCTCTCGTTCATCGTCGAGGGGATCCGTGAGCTGGTGATCTCGACGCTGACCGCCGAGGCGTTCTGGAAGGCCGCGGGGGCGATCGCCCTCGTCGGCGCGCTCAGCCTCGGCCTCTCCAACCTGGCCCTTCGCCGGCGCCTGAGGACGGGCTGATGGAGGCGTCGGGAGCTCACGCCCAGCGGCGCTTCGATTTCGCCTCCTCGCGCGGGATGCTGCGGGCGCTGATCCGCCGTGCCGCCAACGAGCTTCTGCGGGTTCCGGGCGCCGCGATCCCCGGCGTCCTCGCGCCGACGATCTTCTTTCTCGGGCTCACGGCGGTCTTCGGCAGCCTGACCCTGCTGCCCGGCTTCGACACCGACAAGTACCAGAGCTTTATCATTCCGGTGAGCCTGATGCAGGGGGCGGGATTCACCGGCGCAGCCACCGGGGTGAACATGGCCCGCGACATCGAGGCTGGCTGGTTCGACCGGCTGGTGGCCTCGCCTGCCCCCCGCTCGGTGCTGCTCGCCGGGTTCGTGCTCTCCGCCGCCGTCCGGGCGCTGATCCCGGCGACGGTGCTGTTGATCGTGGGGCTCAGCCTTGGCGTTAGCTGGCCTGGCCTGCCGGGGCTGCTGCTGGCGCTGTTCCTGGTGATGGCGATGGGGACCGCAGCGGCATGCTGGGGCACGATGCTCGCGCTGCGGTTCCGCAGCCAGTCGGCCGCCCCGTTGATGCAGTCGGGAATGTTCATCGTCATCCTTTTCACCACGGCCTACGCGCCCGCCGAGCTGCTCCAGCCGTGGCTCGCCGACATCGCGGCGATCAACCCGGTGACCGACGTGATTGAGGCCGCGCGCCAGGGGTTCGTCACCGGTTCGGTGAGCTGGTCGGGGACCTGGC
Organism: uncultured Solirubrobacterales bacterium; assembly: GCA_963807385.1. Taxonomy (GTDB): domain Bacteria; phylum Actinomycetota; class Thermoleophilia; order Solirubrobacterales; family 70-9; genus JBDTSW01. The sequence goes on along the minus strand of CAWEBQ010000002.1, from coordinate 35,249 downwards.
CGGGGCTGGTCGCGATGGCCGTGCTCATCGGGGTCTTCGGCTCGCTCGCCCTGCGCGGCATGCGCCGCTTCTCGTATTGAGATGACCGCCGTCGCCCCTGGCGCTAGTCACTCGTGAGCGAGCTGGCGGCCCTCTGCGAACGCGTCCTGGCGGACAGCTGGGCGTCGGGCGAGCGCCGCGGTGTGCCCTACGCGTACACCCGCCCGAGCCCCGCGCGCTACCCGTGGCAGTGGTACTGGGACTCTTGCTTCGCGGCGATCGTCTGGCGCCACTTCGATGCCGAGCGCTCGCGGGCGGAGCTGGAGACCCTGATGCGGGCGATGCGCCCCGACGGGTTCGTGGGACACGTGATCTTCTGGGACAGCCCGATCTCGCTGCGCCGGCGCGTCTACTACAACGTCGATTCGCGGGCCGCCGAGATGACCGGCACGATCCAGCCGCCGCTCCTGGCCTGGGCGTGGAGTCTCGCCGTGGGAGACCCTGCGGAGGTCGAGGCCATCGGGCGGCACCACGAGTGGTTGACCTCCAACCGAGACCTCGAGGGGGACGGCCTGCTCTGGCTGATCCAGCCGGACGAGTCCGGGCTGGACTCCTCGCCGAAGTTCGACCCGATCTGGGGGCACCGCTCGCACGCGAACTGGGGCTTCTTCACGCTCGTGGCGCGAAACCGGCGGCTGGGCTGGGATGCGCGGCGGATCCGGGATCGCGGCGGCCCGGTCCTGTGCGAGGTGATGACCAATGTGCTGTGGGGCCTCTCCCGGATCGCGCGAGGCGAGCCGTCCGTCACCCCGGCGCTGGTGGACCGCTGCTGGGATGAACGGCTCGGCTTCTTCGTTGACGAAGCACAGCCGGGCGCCGATCGTCCGTCAGTCAACACATGGGCAGCTCTCTCGCCGCTGGCGCTTCCCGACCTGCCGGAGGAGATCGGCCGGAGGATGGTCGAGGAGCACCTGCTCGACCCGAAGCGCTACTGGCTGCACTTCCCGCCCGCATCCGTGTCCGCCGAGGAACCCTCCTTCGAGCCCGGCCGCGGGCCGGGCCTCAAGCGCCGCTACTGGCGTGGCCCCACATGGGTGAACGCCGCCTGGATGCTGTGGCTGGGCCTCGAGCGACTGGGCTATGCGGAAGAGGCCGCCCACATGGCCGCACGCCTCCGCGAGCTCGTCCTGCGCGAGGGCCTGCGCGAGTACTACGACCCGAACACGGGCGAGGGCCTGGGCGCCACCGACTTCGCCTGGACGAGCCTCATCATGGAGATGGCGGACTAGCGCGTCTCCAGCTCCGCGATGGCCGGGTTTGCCCGCGATGCGGGAAGAACTCGATCACGGCGCGCCAGGAGCCCGCAGATGACGCTCTCCACGTGGCCCGGAGCACCGGACACCTCGTCGTCCGTGAACCTAGCGTGGCCCCAGCCCTCGAGCTCGAGGAGCTGATCGCGGCGCCGGTCGCGCCGGAACTGCCCGCGCCGGCGGTGGTGGTGCCAGCTGTCGACCTCGACGACCACCCGCTCGGCACGCCAGGGGAAGTCGACCTCGCTGTGTACGCCACCCAGCAGGATGGGGGCGTTGAGGGCGGGCTCGGGGAATCCCGCGCGCCGGCAGATCGCGAGCATCGCCTCTTCGAGCGCGCTTCTGCTGATCGTCGAGCCGGGATTCGCAAGTTCCACGATCCGGGCCAGTCGGGGGGCGCCGGGGATGGCCGTGCACACGCGTCAGCAGGGACGTGACCGCCCGATGGTCGTAGACCTCGAGGATCTCAGCGCGCTCCAGGGCCTGCTCGGCGCCTCGATCTCCGACGACGGAGGAGAGATCGAGGAGGGTCCGGGCCACGCTGGTACACGGGATGCCGTCCTCGATCGTTCTGTCCTCATCGATCAACGAGCATCGGCAATGGACGCGAATCCCAGAGCGCTCGAGCGAGCTTCGGCGCTGAATCGTCACGTCGGTCACCGCGGCTAGCGACTCTCGAAGGCCGAGATGTGCGCCCGCGGCCGCGTCCGACAACAGCGCGCCCGGGCCACAGGCGAGCACTGCCGCCAACCGAGTTCCGGCGACGGCAAGGTCGGGGTTCCCGACCGCGTAGACGCCCTGGTGCACCCGATGCAGGCGCCCAGACGCCACGAGCCGGCCCACGCCCGACGAGCTGTAGCCCAACGCGAGCAACTGGGCGAACGTGATGACCCAGCGCTGCGCCGCGGCCAGCATCATCATCGCCCGTCCGCGAGCGCGGTGACCGACTTCTGCCCGAATAGCGGGAAGAAGCTGGGCATCGCGCGGCATCGGGCGAGAGTGGCCAAAGGGGCGTGACTCGTGGTACGCAGGGTGTGTCGGTAGCGTCCCCGGCGTGCCGCAACGGCTGGACACGAAGATCGAGGGGCTCGCGCTCCTCGAGGTGGACGCTCACGGGGACGAGCGGGGTTTCCTGCTCGAGAGCTTTCGCGAGAACACGTGGCGCGAGGCGGGCGTGGACGCGGAGGTGGAGTTCGTCCAGGACAACCACTCGCGCTCGAGCCAGGGCATCCTGCGGGGGATCCACTTCCAGACCCGGCCCGGGCAGGCCAAGCTGGTGCGCTGCGTGCGCGGGGCAATCTGGGACGTGGCCGTCGACCTGCGCCGGGACTCGCCGACCTACCGTCAATGGGAGGGATACGAGCTGAGCGACGCGAACCACCGGCAACTGTTCGTGCCGGCGGGATTCGGCCACGGTTTCTGCGTCCTCTCGGACCTCGCTGACGTCGCGTACAAGCTCTCGAGCTACTACGACCCGGAGACCGAGGCCGGAATCGCCTGGAACGATCCCGCCGTGGCCGTCGAGTGGCCGGTCACGGACCCTCAGGTTTCCGAGCGCGACGACGACGCCCCGCACCTCGCCGAGATCGCGGACCAGCTGCCCTTCTAGACCAGGTTCAGGGAGACCCGATCCCGGCAGCGACTACTTGTAGCGGTAGGTGATGCGGCCGCGGTCGAGGTCGTACGGCGAGAGCTCGATCTTGACGCGGTCGCCGGGGAGGATGCGGATGTAGTGGCGGCGCATCTTTCCCGAGATGTGCCCGAGGACCTGATGGTCGTTGTCGAGCGTGACCTTGAACATCGTGTTGGGCAGGGCCTCGGTGACCTCGCCCTCCATCTCGATCTTCTCTTCCTTGTTCGCCATAGGCGCTGGAAGCCTAGCGGGTGAAGTGGCGGTCGCCGGCGTGGCCGCGCCCAGCCCAGGCGTGCCTATCGCCCCCGAAATGTCGCCTTGCCCGGGCCCTCCTCAAGGAACGTCTTGACGGCGCCCTTGAGGTCCTCCGTCGCGAACAGCTCGGCGAACTGGCCCGGCGTCACCTCGTCGGCCCGGTCCACCCCGCCCTCGCAGTAGCCGCGGACGATGCGCTTGGTGGCCGCGTGCGCCTTGGTCGGGCCCGAGGCTAGGCGGTGGGCGAAGCGCATCCCCTTCTCGTGCACCTCGCCGTCCTCGACGACGCGGTTGACCACGCCCCAGCGCTCGAGTGCCTCCGAGTCGAACAGCCCGCCGGTCATCACGAACTCCCGCGCCCTCCCCGGGCCGGCACGCTCCGCCATCCGCTGGGTCCCGCCCGCGCCCGGCGTGAGGCCGACGACGGCCTCGACCAGCCCGAACTTCGACGAGCGCTCCGCCCAGATGATGTCGCAGCCCAGAGCGACCTCGAGGCCGGCCGTCAGGCAGAGTCCGTGGACCAGCGCCAGCGTCGGGATCTCCAGCGCCTCCAGGCGCCTGACCCCGTCGATCAGTGGTTGCGCAAACCCATCGGCGGCCTCGGAACCGGTGTCGAGGACCGCCTGGAAGCCCGCGACGTCGACGCCGCCGGTGAAGATCTCGCCGGTCGAGCGCCACACCAGCGCTCGGGCGTCGGAGCCCTCGACCTCGCCGAAGCAGTCCTGGAGCTCGTGCCACGAGCTCTCGGTGAAGAGGTTGAGCGGGGGGTTCTGCAGCGTGATGACTGCGACGTCGCCGTCGCGGCTGAGGGTGATAGTCGCGTCGCTCATTCGGTCGCTCCTCGAATCTGATCGGCCACGGCCGCGATCTGTTCCGGCTCGGCCCCCCGTGGGATCCAGGGGAGCTTCAGCGGGTCGTCGGCGTAGCGGGGGATGACATGGATGTGAAAGTGGAAGACGGTCTGCCATGCGGCCGGCCGGCAGGCGTTCAGGATGTTGAACCCATCCGGCTCGAGGGTCGTCTCCATCCGGCGGGCGAGCCGGCGAGCGGCGACCATGGTCGCCTCAAGGTCCACGTCGGCGATCTCCATCAGGTCCGCGGAGTGGGTGCGCGGCACCACGAGCGCGTGCCCGCGGGTCGCCGGGTTGATGTCCATGAACGCAACGGTGCGCTCGTCGGAGTCCACGATCTGGCCCGGCACGTCGCCGGCGACGATCCCGCAGAAGAGGCAGTCGTTCATCGGCGCGGGAGCCTATCCGTCTCGTTCAAGGACGGCGCGGGCAAGCTCTACCGCCTCGTCGGGTCCGTCGACCTCGCCCGCGTAGACGCCGGCCTCGATCGCCTCGATCAGCTTGCCGAGTTGCGGGCCCGGCTCGATGCCGAGCGACCCGGCCAGCTCATCGCCGGGAATCGGTGAGCGCGGAGGCCCGTCTCGCCGGCGATCCAGCGCCGCCGCGAGCATCTCGCCCGCGAGCTCGACGTGGGCGCGGATCATCTCGGGCGCGGCGAGCGGACCCTCGCCACGGGCGGAGAGGCGGTCCGCGACGGTGAGCAGCGTGACGTCGGCGGAGACCGGCTCAGTCGCAAGCAGGTACTCGTGGATGCGCCGCGGGGACAGCGGGCGTTCCGCGGTCAGGAACCCGAGCCGCAGGTGGTGAAGGGTCACCCCGCGCAGATACGTCGTCAGCGCCCGCGAGGCCCTCAGGCGCTCGCCGATCCCGTCCACCATCCCGGCCCCCACGTGATCGTGGCCGATGAAGGTGATGTAGCCGCGGGCCGAGTCCCGCGTGTTCGGCTTGCCGATGTCGTGGAGCAGGGAGCCGAATCGCAACGCATCCCTTCGGGTGAACGAGTCCGCCAAGGGCTCCGCGAGCAGCTCGCGCAGCTCACCGGCGCGCTCGCCCGCGACCCCCTCGAGGTCGGACTCGAGCTCGATCAGGCGCCGCAGCACCTCGATCGTGTGGCCGTGGACGTCGAGGTGGTGGTTGGGGTTCTGCTCGATCCCATGCATGCCCTCGACCTCGGGCAGCACGCCGGCCATCGCGCCCAGGTCGTGGAGCGCCTCGATCCCGGCCAAGGGGTCGGGCGCGGCGAACAGCAACTGCAGCTCGGAGAGCTGGCGCTCGCCGGCCGGCTCCCCGGCGCGGGGTGCCGCCGCGCGGCCCGCCTCGAGCGTTGCCTTCTCGATGCGGAACCCCAGCTCGGCCACCAGCCGTGCGGCGCGCAGCAGCCGGAGTGGGTCGTCCTCGAACGCGGCGACGCCCGGTGCTCGCAGCACCCCCGCCTCGAGATCGCGCAGGCCACCCGTGGGGTCGAGCGGCTCGCCACCGGCATCGGCCAGCGGGAGCGCAATCGCGTTGATCGTGAAGTCACGGGCGCCGAGGTCGGCCTCGATGTCGGGACCGCGCAGGCGCGCGACATCCACGTGCCAGCCCTCGGAAGCCACCGCGCGCCACGTCGCGAACTCGGCCGATAGCTCGAACGCATGTCCGCCCGCCGCCCTGGCGATCGCCTGAGCCGCCTCCCGCTCGCCGGCCGCCACCGCGAGGTCCACGTCCACGACGTCTCGCCCCAGGACCGCGTCGCGCACGGCGCCGCCGACGACCCAAGCCCCCTCCCCGGCGAGCTCGTTCCAGGCGATGGCCGCTGCGGGCGAGGCCGCCAGCCGGTCGTTCAGCTCGCGTGCGTTCACGAGGTGTGCTCGCGCGGGACGCGCGGCGAGACGCCGCAGACGACCTCGTAGTTGATCGTGCCCAGCCGCCGCGCGACCTCCTCGCAGAGGATGCGCTCGGAGCCCTGCGCGCCGATCAGGATCACCTCATCGCCGATCGCAGCGGCCGGCTCCGGCCCGAGGTCGATCGTGAGGCTGTCCATCGAGACCGTGCCGACCACGGGATACCTGCGCCCGCCGACTAGAACCTCGGCGTTGTTGGTGAGCGCCCGGCGCACGCCATCGCCGTACCCCACGGGCACGACGCCCACGAACGTCCCGGAAGGCGCCCGCCAGCTCTGCCCGTACCCGGCGCTCGCACCCGGCTCGAAGCGCTTCACGGCCGCCAAGTAGGAACGCAGCGCCATGGCCGGCTCGAGCTCGCGCGGGCCCGGATCCTCCTGGAAGGGATCGAGGCCGTAGACGGCGACCCCGCAGCGAACCATGTCGAGGTGCGTGGCCGGATCGCTAAGCGTGGCGGCGCTGTTTGCGGCGTGGAGCCGAAGCGAGGGATGCCGGGCCCTGGCAACATCGGCGAGCTCCATGAAGCGCTCGAACTGCTGGGTGAGGTAGCGAGAGCCCGGCTCGTCGGCGGTGGCGAAGTGCGTCCACAGCGCGGCCAGCTCGACCTCGGGATTCTCGGCGGCGAGGCCCAGCAGGTCGCGGACCACGCGCGCATCACGCTCGCCGAGGCGGCCCATGCCGGTGTCGTACTTCACGTGCACGCGGGGCGTGATTCCCAAGGCACGGCCGCGGCTCGCCACGAGCTCGAGAAACCTTCGACCCCAGACGGCCACCTCCGAGCGCGCCTCCAGGGCGAGGTCGAGCTCGCTGTCGGTGAGGGCGCCCATCGTGAGGATCGGAAGCTCGGTCCCGGCGGCGCGCAGCTCGTGGGCCTCCACCCCGGTCGCCACCGCCAGCATCCCCGCCCCGCCGCGGCCGGCCGCGGCGGCGCACTGGGCCGCGCCGTGCCCGTAGGCGTCGGCCTTCACCACGGCACACAACTCGGAACCGGTTGAGAGATCCCTTGCGAGCCGGGCGCAGTTGCGCTCGATCGCGCCGGCGTCCACGGCGGCCACCGCCCTGGCGGCGGCGCTCACGACAGCGCCTCCGGAAGCGCCTCGACCACGTCGCCGGCGATCACCGACTCGGCGGAGCCGATCCGCTGCGCCGCGATCCGCCCGGCACATTGATGCGCCTCCACACCGGCACACGCCGCCTCGAACGCGCCCATCCCGCGCGCGAGCAGCGCGCCGACCGTGCCGGAGAGCACGTCGCCGGTCCCGGCTGTAGCGAGAGCCGGAGCGCCTCCCCGCGAGATCGCAAGCTGATTGCCGTGGGCGACCAGCGTGTCATCGCCCTTCAGCACGACGACCGCGCCGCTGCGGGCGGCGGCCTCCCGGACGGAGTCGAGCCGGCGGGCAGCGACGTCCGCCGACTCGAGCCCCAGCATCCGAGCCAGCTCACCCTCGTGCGGGGTGAGCACGGTGGGCCCGGCACGGCCTGCGAGGGCGTCGGGATCACCCGCGTACGCAGCCAGTCCGTCGGCGTCGACGAGGAGCGGGGCCTCCACGCGTTCGGCCAACGCCCGTGCGAGCGCGAGCGTCGCTCCGTCCCGGCCCATCCCCGGCCCGAGCACCACGGCGGCCGCGCTCGCCGCCACCTCCGCGATGGCGCCGGCGTCGCCCGCTCCGAGCCGGCCCTCCGCGGCGCCGAACCCACGCGACATCACCTCGGTGAGCTTGACCTCGAAGATCGCCTCCAGATCCGCGGGCACCGCGACCGTCGCGTAGCCGGCCCCGGCGCGGATCGCCGCCTCCGCGGCTAGGCAGACCGCGCCGGTCAAGCCCCTCGATCCGCCCACCACCAGCACCTCGCCAGATGTGAACTTGGTCGACCGGGCGTCGCGGCCTGGCGCAAGCCGCAGCACCTCCGGCCGGATCAGGCCCGCCGTCCGCTCCCCGGGGGCACCTTCCGGAATTCCTATCGGGACGACGTTCAGCTCACCCGTGCACCGCTTGCCCGGGCTGATCCAGTGGCCCAGCTTCGGGGCATGAAAGCTGACCGTGGCGTCGGCGCGCACCGCCATGGCGGCGGCCTCCCCGGTCGAAGCGTCCACTCCCGAGGCGATATCGGCGGCGACCACCGGCGCCCCGCACCCGTTGACGGCCCCGATCGCCGCTGCCGCCGGGTCGCGCGGCACGCCGTCGAATCCGGTGCCGAAGATGGCGTCGATCACCGAACCGGAGCCCTCCAGCGCTACGGGAAGCGCCTCCGGCGCCACCTCCCTCGCAACCCCGTCCAGGCGCCCGAGGTTCGCCGCCGCGTCGCCGGACAGCTCGGCGGCGGGCCAGAGCAGAAGCGCCTCAGCGTCGTGCCCCCAGTCGCGAAGGAGACGCGCGGCCACAAGCCCGTCGCCCCCGTTATTGCCCTTGCCGCAGACGATGCGGATGGGCCCGCCGCCGGAGGCCTTCTCGGCCGCCGCGGCCAGCGCCGCGCCGGCGGTCTCCATCAGGTCGAGTGATGGCACCCCGCGCTCCTCGATCGCCCAGGCGTCGATCTCCCGCATTTCGGCGGCGTCGAGGACGGGTTCGATCCAGCTCTCCATCCCGGCGCAGGGTAACCCGCGCGGCCGGGCTATCCCGGTGAGATGAGGCGCGCCTGCACAACGGCGGCCGCGTGCTCCGCCGTGTGGGTGAGCGATACCTCCAGCTCGACGCCAAGACGGTCGGCGAGCTCGGCGACCCCGCCGTGGAGGCGAAGGAGCGGCGGTTCCCTGTCGCCGCCAGTGACCTCGATCTCCCGAAGCGAGGTGACGCCGCCTCCCAGCGCCTTCACGGCAGCCTCCTTCGCGGCGAAACGCGCAGCGAGGTGGACCGCGGGACGCCTGCGGGACGACGCGTACTCCAGCTCGGCCTCCGTGAAGAGCCGGTCCGCAAGGCGCGGACGACGAGCGAGCGCGCGCTCGAGGCGGGCCACCTCCAGCATGTCGATGCCGATCACCCGCTACTCCGCGATTCCGAGGACGATTCGGGTGCGCTCACGGTCATCGTCCTCAGACGTGCCGAGGATCAGGTAGTCGAGCGCCTGGGTGTACGGACGAGCGGCGTCGTAGTCCGTATCGCCGTCGTCGCCCTGCTGAGCTAGGACGAGGAAGTCCTGAAGCGCCACGTACAGGCTCGCCGCGAAGTCGCCGCCCAGCGCATCCTGCGCCGCCGAGAAGCGGGCGTCGTCCGTGAGGGGCTCACCCGACTCGAGCAGCTCGGTCGCCGGGTCCGGACCGCCGAACGCGCCGACCACGAGATCGTCGCGGAGCGCGAGCTCGACCGAAGCCCCCCCACCGGGCCCCGTGGCCAAGAAGCCCTCGGTGGCACCCTCAAGCCGCGGGGGCTCGGCCTTGACACCAGCCTGCTCCACGAGCGCATCCCGCGCCGCGCCCAGGGCCTTGGTGGCGGCGGCGGGGTCGGATGTCTGGAGCAGGCCCCCAAGTCGCAGCTCGTCCTCGCTGGTGCCGGATACGAAGAACGCGGCGTTGCCAATCCAGGCGAGCAAATCGTCATTTAGGTCGAGGCCGGTCTGCCCCTCCACCAGGGAGGCGATCGCGTCCGGGTCGATGCTTGGGTCGCCCAGCTCGGCGCCGAGCTCTCCGATGCTCGCGAGGGATTCCTGGAGGGCCTTCCCCGCCCCTTCGATCGCCACTGCGAACCATGAGCCGGCCGGCATCCGCTCCAGCAGCTCCGTGTTCCCGGTGATCCCGGCCCCGCGCGCCGCGGACGTCTCGAGCGCTACCGAGTCCTCGCCGACCTCGATCGAGACCGAGATCGGCTCGGCCAGGAGCGGCTCGAGGGCGGCCCGGGCGGCCTCGATCTCCGCCTGGTCCACGCCATCGGAGGTGGAGGCGGCATCGAGCGCCGTGCCAAGATCGACCCAGACCTCCGCCAGCGCCCCGTCGTCCAGCGCCCCGGCCTCGGCGGCGAAGTCCTCGGCGTCGGCGAGCGAGTTCCCCGCCGCCGCGTCAACGGCCGACTTGAACGCCGGCTCGGTGCCGATCACCAGGGTGTCCTCGAGCAGGCCGGCGGCCGTTCCGGACTCCGGGTCGAACAGGTAGGTGATGCTTTGGTACTCCCTCTCCTCCTCCGGCGCCTCCGGATCGGCCGCGGCGAGATCGTCGATGAAGCCCTGGGCCGCCTCCGAATCGGACACGGACATGAGGTAGGCGGCGTCGATCATCCCGGCGGCCTCGGTCGGCTCGAACGAGCGCACGAATGCGGCCGCCGTATCGCCCAGCCAGGGCTCGATGTCCTCGGAGTAGGTGAGCTCGGTGTCCGCCGCCAGCTCCGCGTCGAGCATCGTCACGAGCTGGCCCTCGGGGTCCCGGATCCCCGCGAGCCGATTCGTGAACGAGGCGAGGGCGTCCGAGCGGTCGTCCTCGGGGAAGATCGCCACCTCCATGTACAGCGGCGCGTCGGGAGGCGTGAGCTGCGCCGGCCCGGATGGCTCCGGCTCCTCAGACCCGCACCCGGCGGGAACGAGGATTGCGGCGGCGGTGAGCAGGACGACGCGGATCGTCTTCGGGAGGCCGGACACGAGCGCGGCATCCTAGCGGCGGCGCCCTACTCGACGGTGACGGTCTTCGCCAGGTTCCGGGGCTGGTCCACGTTGAGCCCCTGCATGCGAGCGACGTAATAGGCCAGAAGCTGAAGCGGCAAAACGGCGACGATCGGCTGCAGAACCCAGTCGGTCCGGGGGACCTCGATCATGAGGTCGGAGGCCTCGGCGACCTTGGCGGAGCCCTGGGTGGCGATCGCGATCACGTCGGCACCGCGGGCGCGCACCTCCTCCATGTTGGACAGCATCTTGTCCAGGGTCGGGCTGTCCGTTGCGACGCAGACCACCGGCGTGGATTCGTCGAGCAGGGCGATCGGGCCGTGCTTCATCTCTCCCGCCGCGTAGGCGTCGGACGGGATGTAGGAGATCTCCTTCATCTTGAGCGCGCCCTCAAGGCAGATCGGCAGGCCGATGTTGCGGCCCAGGTAGAGGAAGAACCGACCCTCATGCTCGGCCCGGGCGACGGCCTTCACCTGGTCCTCCACCATGTCGAGCGTCTCCTGGACCTTGTGCGGCAGGTTCTTCAGTTCCGCGATCAGCCCGGCGAGCTTCCCGTCGTCCATCGTTCCCCGATGCTGGGCGAGCCAGAGGCCGAGGAGGTACATGGCGGCGACCTGTGTGGTGAAGGTCTTGGTCGCGGCGACGCCGATCTCGAGTCCGGCCCGCGTGTAGAGAACGGCGTCGGCGTCACGGGTGGCCTGACTCCCCATGATGTTGGTCAGGGCGAGGACCGTCGCGCCACGCTCACGCGCGAGCCGCATGGCCGCGAGCGTGTCCGCCGTCTCGCCCGACTGCGTGATTCCGATCACCAGGTCGTCAGAGCCGACCACGGGATCGCGGTAGCGGTACTCGGAGGCGATGTCCATCTCCACCGGCACCCGCGCCCACTGCTCGATCGCGTAGCGGCCCACGAGCCCGGCGTGGTAGGAGGTCCCGCAGGCCACGATCACTATCCGGCGCATGCCGGCGATGAACTCCGGCGAGATCTCCAGCTCGGAGAGGTCGACGCGGTCCCTGTCGGGCAGGCGGTCGGCGATGGTCTCGGCGACCGCGTCAGGCTGCTCGTCGATCTCCTTGCGCATGAAGGTCTCGTAGCCGCCCTTCTCCGCCGCCTCCTCGTCCCAGGTGACCTCGTCGGGCGAGCGCTCGATCGGTGTGCCCTCCGCGTCGGTCAGGGCCGCGCCCCCAGGCGTGACCGTGACGATCTCGCCGTTCTCGATCGCGAGCGCGTGGCGGGTCTCGGCCAGGAACGCCGGGATCGCCGAGGCCAGGAACGTCTCGCCCTCGCCGATGCCAACGATCAGCGGGCACTCCTGGCGGGCCGCGACGAGGGTTGCGGGCTGCTCGGCGTGCATCGCCGCGAAGGCGTAGTGGCCGCGCAGCTCGTTGAACGAGAGGCGTACCGCCTCGGTGAGATCGCCCTTGTAGTTGCGCTCGATCAGGTGGGCGACGATCTCGGCGTCGGTCTCGGAGGAGAAGACGTGGCCCTGCTCGGTCAGCTCCGCGCGGAGCTCCGAGTGGTTCTCGACGATCCCGTTGAGCACGATATGCACCTCGTCGGAGCAGTCGCCGTGGGGGTGGGCGTTCTCCTCGGTGACGCGCCCGTGCGTGGCCCAGCGGGTATGCGCCAGGCCGATCGTCGCCGGGGGCGCCGCGACGGCGATCGCCCCGTCGCCGTCGGGCTCCATCCCTGCCGCCTGGCGCAGGTTCGCCAGGTTCCCGACCGCCCGGATCGACTCGATCCGTCCATCGGAGAGCAGCGAGATGCCGGCCGAGTCGTAGCCGCGGTACTCGAGCTTCTGCAGCCCGGCCACCAGCAGGTCACGACAGGGACGACCGCCTACGTATCCGACGATTCCGCACATGAGGCGAGGAAAGGGTAGAGGGAAGGGGCGGGCCGCCCGGAGTTGCGCTTGGGCTGGTCGAACCCGATCGCCGCCGCGCTCAGCTCGAGAAGCGCGCCGCCTCCTCGGACCCCTTCGTCGCGTCTCCCTCGCTGTAGGAGTGCGCCCCGGTGCCGGCAAGGCGCCCGCCGTCGACGATGAGGTACTCCTCGCGCAGCGGCCTGCCCGCGAAGTGGGACTCCAGGATCTCCCTGGTGCCCGCCGCGTAGCGGGCCTGGGCCGAGAGGCTGGTGCCCGAGGTGTGCGGGGTCATCCCGTGGTTCGGCATTGTGCGCCAGGGGTGATCCTGCGGTGCCGGCTGTGGGAACCAGACGTCGCCGGCGTAGCCGGCGAGCTGCCCCGACTCGAGCGCCGCCGCCACGGCATCGCGGTCACAGATCTTGCCGCGCGCTGTGTTGATGAGGTACGCGCCCCGCCTCATCCGCGCGAGCATCGCGGCATCGAAGAGGTTCTCGGTCTCGGGGTGGAGCGGCGCGTTGATCGTCACCACGTCGCAGGCCGGCACCATGGCCTCGGCCGACTCGTGGAATGTGAGGCCCAGCTCCTCCTCGAGCTCCGCCGACAGCCGGTGGCGGTCCGTGTAGTGCAGGCCGACGTCGAAGGGCTTCAGGCGGCGAAGCACGGCCGTGCCGATACGGCCTGCGGCGACCGTGCCGACCTGCATGCCCTCCAGGTCGTACGAGCGCGCGGCGAGGTCGGCGATGTCCCAGCCTCCCGCGACGACCTGTTGGTAGGAGGGGATGTAATTGCGCACCAGTCCCAGGATCATCATCACCACGTGCTCGGATACCGAGATCGAGTTGCAGTAGGTGACCTCGGCGACGGTGACGCCGGCGTCCATCGCCGCCTGGAGGTCCACGTGGTCGGACCCGATTCCGGCCGTCAGCGCCAGCTTGAGCTTCGGTGCCTTGGCGATCCGCTCGGCCGTCAGATAGGCCGGCCAGAACGGCTGGGAGATCACGACCTCGGCCTCGGGCAGCGCCCGTTCGAACTCCGAGTCCTCTCCGTCCTTGTCGGAGGTGACGATCAGGGTGTGGCCTGCGTCCTCTAGGTAGCTGCGCAGGCCGAGCGCGCCCGAGACGCTCCCGAGCAGCTGCCCGGGCACGAAGTCGATCGCCTCCGGAGTGGGCGCGGCCTGGCCGTCCGGGTAGCTCTCGATCCGCGGGATGTCCTCCCGTGGATAGGTGTCCGGGTACCCGTCGGCCGGGTCGTCATAGAGAACGCAGAGAACGGTTGCCATGGCCGGGGCCTCCTTAGGCTTCGCGCTTGACCTGGGAGCCGCCGACGATCGCGTCCTCCCCGGAGGGGAAGCGGACCCAGGCCTTGTTGCCGCCGTCGTAGTCGGGCGCCCAGAGGATCAGGGTCGCCTCCTCGCGCTCTGCGGCGTCGGCGGGGCCGATCGAGACCGGCTCGGAGCCCTCCTCGGCGTTGCCGCGCCAGATCGCCACGAACGGGTTCTGCTCCCACTCCTCCCCGATCGTCGTCGGCTCCTTGTGGCCGGGATGCACGCGGGTGGAGGGCGGCAGCTTCATCAGCTTGTCCATCACGGAGGACTTCAGGTCCGCGAAGCCGGTGGCACCCGGGGCGCGGGTCCCGCCCACCGTGCCCTTGAAGAGGACGTCCGCGGTGATGACGTCCTCCTCACCGATGCGCAGAGCGAGGTGATCGGCGCAGTGCCCGGGGGTGTGGAGCGGCTGGATCCGCAGCCCGCCCGACTCGATCACGTCGCCGTCGTCCATGGCTTCCGTGACCTTGCCGTCGAGAAGCTCGGCGCATTTCGGATGGGCGAGGATCGGGGCTGAGTACCGCTCGGCGATCCCCTCGACGTCGATCACGTGATCCCAGTGGTGGTGGGTGAGCAGGACGTGCGTGATCTCCGTGCCCTCCCGATCGACTCGCTCCAGAAGGGGCTCGACGACGCCGTTGGCGTCGATCAGCACGCCCTTGCCGCCTGGCTCATCGCAGACGAGGTAGGCGTTGGAGAGGAAGTCGGGGGATTCCACGCGTTGCAGGATCAATCTGGTCTCACTTTCAGTTGAAGTCGATGACGCTTCGGATGCCGTCCTGGGCCTCCATCAGCTCGAAGCCGCGGTTCACCTCGTCGAGCGCGAGGCGATGCGAGATGAACGGGTCGACGTCGATCTTGCCCTGCATCCAGAGGTCAACCAGCTTCGGCACGCCTTCGCGCCCCTTGACGGTGCCGAAGGACGAACCGGCGACGCGGCGGCCGGTGATGAGGAAGCGGGGGATGACGTCGAGGGTTTCGCCCTTCCCGGCCACGCCGGCCATCGTCGCGAGGCCCCAGCCCATGCGTGCGGACTCGACCGCCTGGCGCATCACCTTCACGTTCCCGGTCGCCTCGAAGGTGTAATCGGCGCCGAAGCCGTCAGTCTCCGCCAGCACCCGCTCCACGGTCTCCTCACCGCCGACCCAGGCATCGGTGGCGCCCTGGCCCCTGGCCAGCTCCAGTCGATCCTTCGAGAGATCGACCGCGATGATGCGCTCAGCGCCCTGGAGGCGGCAGCCGGCCACGGCTCCCAGGCCCACCATCCCCGCGCCGAACACCACGCAGGTGGAGCCCTCCTCGACCTTCGCGGTGTTGATCGCCGCGCCCAGGCCCGTGGACAGGCCGCAGGCAAACAGGCACGCGCCCTCCAGCGGAGCCTCGGGATCGACCTTGGCCAGGGCGATCTCCGGCATCACGGTCGCCTCCGCGAACGTGGACGTGCCCATGAAGTGGCGGATCTCCTCACCGTCGCGGCTGAGGCGCGTGGTCCCGTCGGGGAGGTAGCCCTCGTTCTGCTGCTCGCGGATCGCCAGGCACAGGTTGGTGCGCGGATCCATGCAGTGCACGCACTCGCCGCACTGGGGAGAGAACAGGGTCACAACGTGGTCGCCGGGCCGCACCGACGTTACGCCGGCGCCGACGGTCTCCACCACCCCGGCCCCCTCATGGCCGAGGACGGCCGGCGCGTAGCCGGAGGGATCCACGCCGGAGGCCGTGTAGAGGTCGGTGTGGCACACCCCGCACGCGACGAGGCGCACCAGGACCTCGCCCGGTCCGGGGTCGGCGAGGTCGAGCTCCTGCACATTCAGAGGCGTGCCGAACTCCTCCAGCACCGCCGCGCGAATCCTCATGACGCCTGCTCCGTGTTGCGCACAGGAGGCGGAGCCTATGGGATGCGCGCGCTCAGACCGTGACCAGAGGCCGCACCCGCTCGAACAGCTTGCGAGGGAAGCCAGGGACCTGGCTCAGGCGCTCAACCGAGTCGAAACCCCCGCCGGCATCGCGGTGGCTGAGGACGCGAGCCGCCTGGGTCGAGGACAGGCCGATGGTCCGCAGATCCTCGAACGTCGCCTCGTTCAGGTTCACGCCCCGCTGCGGCGCGTCAACTTGCTCGGCGGCCGGCGGCTGGCGATGACGAGCCATGACGTTCAGCGTCTCGGCGGTGGTGGAAACCTCCGAGTCAAGCCTTCGCAGTCGCTCGTCGAAGGCGTCAAGTCGCGCCGCGATCCCCTGAATCGCGTCGGTAAGCGAGTCACGCTTGCGCTCCAGCGCCTGAGCGTGCGCCCGTACCTCGTTGACCATCTGCGTGCCCAGTCGGCGCTCGGCCTCGGCGAGCTCGGCGCGGAGTTCGGCTGCGAGGGCCCCGGTATCGCTCATTCCTCGCTCCCGTACCTCACGCATTCGCGCCTCGAGGTCGGCGCGAAGCTTGGCCTCCGTATCGGCGATGGCCGCCATCGCGTTGGCCAGCGCCGCCGAGCCCTCGAGCTGGATCTCCTCGCGGCGCTGGTCCACCTCGGCGACGACCTCGTGGCGGAGCCGCCCCTCGAGCTCGGCGGTGGCGGTTGCGAGCTCGCCCCGGATCCGCTCGAGATCGGCGAGCTCGCCGGCACCGACCCCCTTTGTCCGAGTGCGTCCCAGCCTCCTTCCTGCGGCTCGTCTTCGGCCTGCGGGCGCGGCTCGACGAGCACCTCGGCTATCGGTGCGGGCGCTTCGCCGAAGGCCAGCTCGGAGACCGGTCCTCCCCAGTCCTCGGCTGCCTCCTCGTCGGAGGATTCCTGCGGGGGCGGGAGCAGATCCTCGACGAGCCACGAGGCGGTGTCCTCGGACTGCGGCTCCGCATCCCGGGCAGCGCCCGGCTCGGCCGCCGCTGCGTCGTCTGGCTCGCCGGATCCCATGGCACCGGAATGTACGAGAACTTCCGCTCGCGCGCGACGGCCCCGGGTGAAACCACTCACCTAGGTGAGCTCCCGCTCGACGATCGCGACCAGCCGGGCGCAGACTGCCTCGCATTCCCCCTCACCAGGAGCCTCGACCATCACCCGCACGAGCGGCTCCGTCCCCGAGGGCCGGACGAGAACCCGCCCGCGCCCCTCGAGTCTTGCGTTCTCTTCAGCGACAGCCGACCACAGCTCGTCGGCTCCCGAGATCGCCTCCCGGTCAGCGACCTCGACGTTACGCAGCAGCTGTGGCAGGCGCCCGAACGGCTCCGTCTCGGCGAGCGAGGTGCCCCCCAGGGCATCGGTCACCAGAAGCGCCGCGGCGATCCCGTCGCCGGTGGGCGCAAACTCGGTCCAGATGATGTGGCCGGACTGCTCGCCGCCGAGCGCCCAGCCGCGCTCGCGGAGGGCGGCCGAGACGTGCTTGTCGCCGACGTCGGTGGTCGCGACCTCGATCCCGGCCGCGTCCATCGCCTGGTGGAACCCGTAGTTGGTCATCACCGTGACCGCGATGCCACCTCCGAGCCGCCCGCCCGCTCCGAGGTGCTTGGCCGCGATCGCGATCAGCTCGTCACCGTCGCGCACCCCCCCGGCCGAGTCGACGGCGAGCACGCGGTCGCCATCGCCGTCGAACGCGAATCCGAGCTCGGCCCCCGAGGACACGACGCGCTCCGCGAGTGCTGCCGGGTGGGTCGACCCGACGCCGTCGTTGATGTTGCGTCCGTCCGGCTCGTTGCCGATGACCTCAACCTGCGCGCCCAGCGCCTCAAAGGCGGCCGGCGCCACCCGGTAGGTGGCGCCGTTGGCGCAGTCGAGCGCGATGGTGCGTCCGCTGAGGTCGAGGTCGAACGCGCGACCGAGCTCGCGCAGATAGTCGGCGTGGGCCGCCTCGAGCGTCTCGACCCGGCCGAGCGCCTCGGCGGCGTGGCGTACGCCCTCGGCCGCGACCTCGCCCTCCAGGCGATCGTGGACGAAGGCCTCGATCGCGCTGGCCGTCTCGTCATTCAGCTTGGCGCCGTCCGGCCCGAAGAACTTGATTCCGTTATCCCGCCACGGGTTGTGCGATGCGGAGACGACCGCGGCGAGGTCGAGGCCGTGGCCGCGGACGAGGACCGACGCGGCGGGCGTGGGCAGCACGCCGCCGAGCAGCGCATCCCCGCCGCCCTGCGCGATCCCGGCGGCGAGCGCGGCCTCCAGCATCGGGCCGGAATCGCGGGTGTCACGGACAATCAGCACCTGCGGGCGGTCGGGGCCGGCCGTCTCGGCAGCAGCGTGCCCGAGGGCGGTCGCCAGCTCGGCGGTCAGAACCTCGCCCGCGACGCCGCGGACGCCGTCGGTGCCGAAGAGCTTCTTGGCCAAGGTTGGACCCCTAGCGCTTGGAGAACTGCGGCTTCTTGCGAGCCTTCTTGAAGCCGGCCTTGCGCCGTTCCTTCTCGCGGGCGTCGCGAGTGAGGTAGCCACGGCGCTTGAGCTCGCCCCGAAGCTCGGGATCGATCTCGGTCAGCGCGCGGGCGATCCCGTGGCGCACGGCGCCGGCCTGGCCGCCGACCCCGCCGCCGTGAACCCGGACGTGGACGTCCACGGTGCCCTCGTAGCCGGCGGTGACGAGGGGCTGGCGCGCCATCGTCTGGTGCATGTCGCGCGGGAAGTACTCGGCGAGCTCGCGGGAGTTGATCAGGAACGCCCCGCCGCCCGAGCGGACCACGACGCGGGCGATCGCGTTCTTGCGCTTGCCCGTGGCCTGGATGCGGGCGTCCGACTCGAGCTTGACGGCCTTGCGGGCGAGGGGCTCGTCGGCGACGACATCGGCGCCCTCGGCGGCCTCGGCCTCGGCGCGCTCCTCGGCCTCGGCCTCGGCGCGGGCCCGCTCCTCCGCCGAGAGCGGGCGATCCGGCTCGAGGGCGATCGGCTCCAGGTCCGCGCCGGGCGCGGCGTCCTTCGCCTTGGGCTTCTCGGCCGCGGGGACCTCAGGCGCGGCGTCGGGTGCCTCGGGCGAGGTCTCGGGTGCCTCGGGTGCCTCCGCGTCGGACGCTTCGGCCTCAGGCGATGCATCGTCGCTGGAGGGGTCAGAGCCCTCGGTCGCGTCGGGTTCAGGAGTTGCCTCGGGCTCGGGATCTGACTCCGCGCTCGGTGCTTCCTGGACGTCGTCCTGCTCTTCGTCGGCCATCAGGCATCCACCTCCATCGGCTTGGGCTGCTGCGCCTGGTGCGGGTGCTCGGACCCGGCGTAGACGTGAAGCTTGTTGATCTGCTGGCGGGCCAGGCGGTTCTTGGGGAGCATCCCCTTGACGGCCTTCCGGATGACCTCCTCCGGGCGCCGATCGAGCATCTCCTGGAGCGTGCGCGACTTGATGCCGCCTGGATACCCGGTGTGGCGGTAATAGACCTTGTCGGTGAGCTTTTTGCCGGTCACCTTGATGCGCTCTGCGTTGATCACGACCACGTAGTCGCCCGTGTCGCAGTGCGGCGTGTACTCGGGCTTGCGCTTGCCCCGAAGAGCGTCGGCCAGCTGCGTCGCCAGGCGCCCGAGCGTCTTGCCCTCGGCATCGACGATGTACCAGTCGCGCTGGCGGTTCTCGGGTGTCGCTACGTAAGTCTTCATCGGGTGCTGAGGCGGCGCGCAGGCATCGCGCAAAAGCCGCGCTCGTGGCCCCACCTCGCGCGGCCCGGTGATGATAGAGGCTCCCCGCATGGATATAGGAGACCGTGACGCTCCGTATCCTGCCGCCATCGTCGATCGGGCCCCAAACCTGCTGCTCGTCGCCGCGATCCTGTGCGCCGCAACCGTGCTGGCAGCCCTCCCCGGAGCATCCCAGGGCGCGGCGAAGCGACCCGCGCCGAAGGATCTGCGCTGCATCTCGGAGTGTGCCGGGCTGCGCGCCGCAGCGGTGGACGGCCGGGTGGTCATCACTGGGAGGCGGCTGGGCGCGGTGACCGAGGTGCAGTTCAAGGGCACCGCGGGCCCGGTCGTGGTGGCGCCGCACCGCGCCGAGCCCACTCGGCTCTCCGTGGACGTACCGCCGGATGCCGCCACTGGGCACCTCCGCCTCGCCAAGGCCAGCGGCGCCGACGCCGCCACCCCGCAGCGTCTGCGCGTTGCCAAGCCCGGGCAGGTGCCGAAGGGGTTTCGCCTCCGCAGCGCGAACGTGCGGCCCAAGAGCGCGTTCTTCGACCAGGCGAGCCCGATCACCCTGACCTACCGGTTCGAGGCGCCCGAGCGCACCGGTATCCGCGTCGAGGTCGTCCGCAAGCAGGGCGACCGCGTGATCAGGAGCTTCCGTCGGCCGGGCGTGCTCCCCTATTCCAAGCGCTCGCAGGGCTGGAACGGACTCGAGCGCGACGGCGACGTAGCCGACGACGGGCGGTACCAGTTCCGCGTTGGCGAGCTCCGCGAACCGACCACGTCGGCGGGGTCGCTCAAGCTCCGCGGCTACAAGTTTCCGATCCGGGGCTCGCATAGCTACGGCGGCTACCTCCAGAGCTTCGGTGCACCACGAAGCGGCGGGCGCCGGCACGAGGGGCAAGACGTCTACGCGAACTGCGGCACGAGGCTCGAAGCCGCGCGCGGCGGGCGCGTCCAGAAGCGCGCCTACGACCCCGCGCTGCTCGGCCACTACGTCGTGATCGACACCCGCGGCTCCTCCACGGACCACCTGTATGTACACATGCCCTCCCCGTCGCCGTTCCGCGAGGGCGAGCGCGTCCACACCGGGGAGCGGGTCGGAGCCGTCGGCAAGACGGGCAACGCCCGCACCACGCCGTGCCACCTCCACTTCGAGATCTGGCCCAGGGGCTGGCACCACGGGTCGCCGATCGACCCGAGGCCCTCGCTGCAGCGCTGGGACAGCTGGTCGTGACCGAGAGGGCGGCCGAGGAGGCCCGCAGCTACGGGATGGCGGCGGGCATGCTCACGGTCGCCCTTGCGACGGCGGGCCTCCTCACGTACGGGTTCTTCGCGCTCGCCTCGCACTCGCTGAGCCCCGACGACTACGGGCTGATCGTCGTCATGTGGTCGGTCGTGTTCATGGTCGTCTCGGTGCTCTTCCGCCCCGTCGAGCAGCTCGCATCGAGAACGATCGCCGAGCTCGAGACCCGCGGCGAGCACATCGGGCACGCGATGCGCGTCGCCAGCTCGATCCAGGCGGGACTGGCGGTGCTGTTCGTGATCGTCGCCTTCGCGCTTCGGGAGGTGATCCAGGACGAGCTGCTCGAGGGCAACGAGTTCCTCTTCTACGCGATGGTCGGCTCGGTCCTGGCGTTCGGCGCCAGCTTCCTCGCCCGTGGGTTCCTGGCGGGCGAGCGCCGGTTTGGCCTGTTCTCGCTGCTGCTGATCATCGATGGCTCCGGACGGCTGACGTTCTCGCTGGCGGTTGCCGTGGGCATCGCCGAGGGGGTTGATCCGATCGCGCTGGGCGTGGTCGCCGGACCCGCGCTCAGCCTGCTGGTGGTGCCGTTCGCGCTCCGTCAGCCGCGACGACCCGCGGAGGTGCAGGCTGCCGGCGACGGCGACCGGAAGGGGCCCGACATGGACACCCCCACGTTCACCCTCGCCAACGGCGCCGGGTTCGCAACCGCGGTGCTCGTGATCATGCTCTCCGAGCAGATCTTTCTCTCCAGCGGCGCCCTCTTCGCGCGCGCCGAGGCCGGGGCCGCGGCCGCGGGCTTCATGTTCAACATCCTCATGGTCGCCCGCGCCCCGGTCGTGCTGTTCCAGGCGGTGGCGGCGAGCCTCCTCCCCCACCTCACGCGCCTCCGATCAAAGGGCGACGAATCGAGCGACGACGCGTTCCGGCTGTCCGTGCGCCTGACGATCCTCGTGATCGCGGGCCTCAGCGTCCTGCTCTCGCTCGCGCTCCTCGTCGCAGGCCCGCAGCTGATGCAGATCGCGTTCGGCGACAAGTTCACCTACGACCGCGAGGGACTCGTGATCGTCGCGATCGGCATGGGCTTCTACCTCTCGGCGGCGACGCTCAACCAGGCCGCGCTGGCGCAGGGCCAGGCCCGGCGCGCAGCGTTCTGCTGGATCGGCATGCGCAGCCGGGTTCGTGGTCTGGAACCTCGCCGCCACCGGGGACGTGTTCCGCCGGGTGGAGGTCGGCTTCGCCGTCGGCGCGGCGGTGCTCTGCGGGCTGCTCTACCTGCTCTACCGGCATCCACGGGCGCGGCTCGGGCGACGATTTCGAGCCGGGCTCCCCTCGCGAGATCGAGGCACGGCTAGCCGTGGCCGACGACGTGACCTACTGACATGGTCACGGTCTCCATCGTGTCGTCACCTGGAACTCTCGCGAGGAGGTCCTCGCCTGCCTGGCCGCCCTGGAGGAGAACCCACCGTCAGGCGAGTGGGAGGTGATCGTCGTCGATAACGGCTCCACCGACGACACTCCCGAGGCCGTTCGCGCCGCAGCGCCCCGGGCCCGAGTGATCGCGAACCCGGCCAACCGGGGCCTGCCCGCCGCCAACAACCAGGGGATCGACGCAACCGACGGCGAGTTCGTCCTCATCGCCAACCCCGACACGCTGGTCCGCGCAGGTGCCGTCGACAGCCTGGTCGAGACGCTCCGCGCCGACTCCGGGCGAGCCTTCGGATCCGCGCGTCCTCCTGCACGAGGCGACGGACGCAGCTTCAGCCCCGGCGGGGCAGTCCACGCTGGGCCGAAGCGCGCCTCGGCGGCAGGCCCGCGCCACGCGGGAGGCGTGGGGCTTCGGTGAGACGGCTGGGCCCACGACGAGCCTCGCGAGATCGGGCGGCGGGCACGAGGCCTTCTGCCTGGCGAGACGGGCGGCGATCGCCGAGATCGGCCTCCAGGACGACAGCTTCGTCCTCGATCCGGAGGGAATCGACTGGACCGCCCGTGCGCGCGATGCGGGCTGGACCGTCCGGTTCGACCGCGCCGAGGTGGTCCACCTCGGCGGCTCGAGCCGGCGTCAGGTACCGCTGCGCTTAGCGTCGGCTCGCATCCGCGGGAGTACCGGTACTTCGCGACAGCGCGACTCCAGCGCTGATGAGGCCCTCCTCGGCCGCGGCGTGGCGGCGCGCGCAGCGCTCATGGCCACCGCGTCCCTGCTCGCTTCTCGACAACCCGTTCAGCTACGAACGGCTCACCGCGGCCGAGGTCCTCTCCGACTGGGAAGGGCGATGCACATGCCGGAGCGAGCTCGACGGGAGCGGACGCGCCACCTCGTCGACGAAGCTCGCGTCGCCTGCGCCGCTCGGCGACGGACCTCGCAGCCGTAGCAGCGATCCCGGTCCGCGCTCGACCAGGCCGGCGCCCGGACGTCGCAAGCCAGCTCGTCGATCGGCGGGTCCGGCACGGCTCGCCGCCGTCGGCGAGCGGCGCACCGCTACATCGGGCTCCGCGCTCGCGCGCTCGTGCCCTGGCGACGACGAGCGCTTCGTCGCAGTCTCAGATCCGCGGCCGAGCTCGCCGCCGCTCGGAGCGTATTCCCCGAGCGAATCGTCGTCGTCCGAACGGCATCGACCTGGACCGAGCGCCCGCCGGTACTCGACCTCCGCGCGAGCTGGGAGTCAGCGCCAGCCGCCGATCGTCGGCACGATCGCACCGGCCCTCAGAAGTCGCCCGAGGCGTCGTCCGCGCCTGCGGCATCGTCGCCGCGAACGCCCCGACGCTGCTTCGTCCTGTGGGCGCGGTTCGCGGGGGGCATGGTCGCGCCCGACTCGAGGCCGATCACGGGCCGGAAGTCCGGTTACCGTGCGCCCGACGTCGTCGGGCAGCCCTGCGACGCGGTCGAGGAGCGCCTACGTCCGGCCTGATCGTCCGCGGGCGGATCCGCGCGGCCCACCGCCGAGGCCGTCCTCAGCCTCCTGGGGACCCCGCCGCCTCAGGGCGATCGCGAGTGCGGCGCCCGAACGAGGTCACCGATGCGCTTTGGCGTGCGGTGAGCGCAGCGCGAGCGCTCGACGTCTACCGCGACCTCGCTCGCGGGTCCGCACGCGAGCTCGGCGGCTACTCCCACTCGATCGTGGCCGGCGGCTTCGACGAGACATCCAGGGCCACCCGATTTACCCCCGCCACCTCGTTGATGATCCGGCCCGACACCCGCTCGAGAAGGTCGTAGGGAAGCCGGGCCCAATCGGCGGTCATCGCATCGTCGGAGGTGACCGCGCGGATCACGATCGGGTAGGCGTAGGTGCGGCCGTCGCCCTGTACGCCCACCGACCGAACAACGGGCAGCACGCAGAACGACTGCCACAGCTCTCGGTACATCCCGGCCGCCCGGACCTCCTCCTGGAGGATCGCGTCCGCCTCGCGCAGGATCTCGAGCCGCTCGCGGTTTACCTCGCCGCCGACGATCCGGATCCCGAGGCCCGGCCCGGGGAAAGGCTGGCGCCACACGAGCCGGTCGGGGAGGCCGAGCTCGGCCGCGACCGCTCGGACCTCATCCTTGAAGAGCATGCGCAGAGGCTCGACCAGCTCGAAGTCGAGATCCTCGGGAAGGCCGCCGACGTTGTGGTGCGACTTGATCGTCGCCGCCGTGTGGCCGTCGCCGCCCGACTCGATCACGTCCGAGTACAGCGTGCCCTGCACCAGGAAGCGGGCGTCCTGGAGCTTGGCCGCCTCCTCCTCAAAGACCCTGATGAACTCCTCGCCGATGATCTTGCGCTTGCGCTCGGGCTCGTCGACGCCGGCGAGCCGATCGATGAACCGGTCCTCGGCACGGACGTGGACGAGCTGGGCCCCGAGCTGGTCGCGGAACGCGTCGACTACCTGGTCGGCCTCGTTCTTGCGCATCAGCCCGTGGTCCACGAGGACGCAGGTGAGCTGGTCGCCGATCGCGCGGTGGACCAGGGCGGCGGCCGTCGCCGAGTCGACCCCGCCGGAGAGCCCGCAGATGACCTTGGCGTCCCCGACCTGGCCGCGGATCCGCTCGACCTGCTCGTCGATCACCGACGTGGGCGACCAGCGCTCCTGCGCGCCGGCGATCTGGCGCAGGAAGCGCTCCAGGATCTGTGTGCCGTACGGGGTGTGCACGACCTCCGGGTGAAACTGGATGCCGTAGAGCCCCCGCTCCTTGCTCTCGAAGGCCGCAACGGGAGAGCCGGGACTCGCCGCCAAGGCGGTGAAGCCCTCGGGCGCCTCGAAGACGCAGTCGCGATGGCTCATCCACGCCTGCTGCTCCGCCGGGAGACCGTGGAGGAGCTCGCCGCCGTCGTTGGTCAGGGTCAGCTCGGTGCGGCCGAACTCGCCGGCCTCGGCGCCCTCGACCTTGCCGCCGAGCTCGTGGACCATCGCCTGCATGCCGTAACAGATGCCTAGCACCGGGATGCCGAGGTCGAGGAGATCCCTGCGCAGCTCCGGCGCGCCCTCCGCGTAAACCGAGGCCGGCCCCCCGGAGAGGACCAGCGCCACCGGGCGGCGCGCCCGGATGCGGTCGAGCTCGGCGTCGTGCGGGAGCATCTCCGCGAACACGCCGCACTCGCGGATGCGGCGCGCGATCAGCTGCGAGTACTGGCCCCCGAAGTCGAGGACCAGGACCTCCTCACGCCCGGCCGCGACCTCGCGATCCTCGGGCGTCAGCTCGCTGACCGCGGGCGCCGCGGGCAGCTCCGGGTCCCCGGGCGCCAGTTCGCGGGCGGCGACCGGAGCGCCCTCAGTCATCCGAGGCGGCGACTCCCGCGGCGACGACGGCCCGCCCGTTCGAGCCCATGCCCACCGACTGCTCCTGCTGGAGCTTCTTGCCCTCGGTCTGGAGCGCCGGGGCGACCATGACCTCCGCGCGCTGGAAGTCGCGGATGTCCTCGTAGCCGCAGGTGGCCATCGAGGTGCGAAGCGCACCGATCAGGTTGAAGGTGCCGTCATTCTCGTGAGCCGGGCCGTTAAGGATCTGCTCGAGGGTCCCGTCCTGGACCGTCTTTACGCGGGTCCCTCGGGGCAGCGAGGGATGGAACGTCGCCATCCCCCAGTGGTAACCGCGACCCGGGGCCTCCTCCGCGCGGGCGAGCGGCGAACCGATCATCACCGCGTCGGCGCCGCAGGCGATCGCCTTGGAGAGGTCGCCGCCGGTTCGCATGCCGCCGTCAGCGATCACGTTGCAGTACTCGCCGGTCTCCAGCATGTGCTGCGAGCGGGCCTCGGCCACATCGGCGATCGCCGTGGCCTGCGGGACGCCGATGCCCAGCACGCCACGAGTGGTGCAGGCCGCGCCCGGTCCGACGCCGACCAGGACGCCGGCGGCGCCGGTGCGCATCAGGTGGAGGCCCGTGTTGTAGGAGGCGCAGCCACCGAGGATGCACGGCACCGGGACCTCGCCGATGAACTCCTTGAGGTTCAGCGGCTCGGACTTCTGCGAGACGTGCTCGGCGGAGATGACGGTGCCCTGGATCACCAAGACGTCGAGGCCCGCCTCGAGCGCCACCTCGTAGTAATCGGTGACCTTCTGCGGCGTCAGCGAGCCCGCGGCCACGACACCCGCTGCCTTGATCTCCTCGATCCGCTGGGCGATCAGCTCGGGCCGAACCGGCGCCTCGTAGACCTCCTGCATCAGTTGAGTCGCCTTGTGCGGCGGTGCCTTCGCGATCTTGTCGAGCTCGACGTCCGGGTTCTCATAGCGGGACCAGATGCCCTCAAGGTTCAGGACGCCAAGCCCACCCTGCGAGCCAATCAGGCCGGCGGTGGTTGGGCTGATGACTCCGTCCATCGCCGAGGCAAGCAGAGGCAGCTCGAACCGGTAGTGCCCGAGCGTCCACGAGATATCTACGTCGTCTGGGTCGCGGGTGCGCCGCGAGGGCACGATCGCGATGTCGTCGAACCCGTAGGCCCGACGGCCCTTCTTGCCGCGGCCGATCTCTACTTCCACTGCCAACCTTCCTTCATCGTCGAAGCATCCAGGCTATGCGTGGGCGCGGACGAAAAAGCCCCGCGATTGCGGGGCCTGAAAGCCGGAAAATGCGGGCTCTGCGGGCGGTTTCCCAACGCCCCGGCGATGATAACAGCGGTAAACCGGCCCTCGGCGCGGCCCGGCCCTGCCCCTACTATCGTCACGCCGAACGCGAACCCACCCATGACGAGCCAAGCCAGTAACGGCACACGCCTCTCTCTCAAGAGCGAGCCCACGAGCGGGGAATGGGCGAATTCGCGGAGGCTGATTTGAGAACTTCGAGGCGGCGGACCTCTTCGACCTGATCCTGATGCTGAACCTAATCGAGCGCGTGGCAAATCCGATCGAGATCCTGAGGCGTGCGAACGATCTGCTCGCGCCCCGTGGAGTCGTATGGCTTCAGGCCCCGAACTTCCATTCCCTCGACGCGCGGCTCTTCCGCAACCGAAGCTGGGCCGGGCCTCGTTGCCCCCGCTACTGGGCCGTGCTTGGCGGGGACGGGCTGCGGCGCGCCCTGGACGGCGCCGGCCTGAGCCCCCTCCGGTCGGGCTACACACAACCCGGAACATTTTTGGCCGCAAGCCGAAGGCCCTTACGAAAGACCTCGCAGGCAGCGGTGGTGGCCGCAGGTGCCGTGGCCGCCGAGGGAACCTCGGCGAGTTGACACGGGCCGAGCAGGAACCCGCGGCCGGCACCTCCGCTCGAGTCGCCGTGATCGGGGCCGGGGTCGCCGGGCTGTCCTGCGCGTATGAGCTCTCGAAGTCGGGGGTCGCGTGCGACATCTACGAGCGGTGGCCCGGCCTGGGGGGCCAAGCGGCGACCTTGGATACAGGGGCCGGGGTCCGAGTCGAGCGTTACTACCACTATCTGTTCACCAGCGATAGCGAGATCATCGATTTGTTCGCCGAGATGGGGCTCCAGGGTGACCTCGAGCGGCACGTCTCGAGCACGGCGATTGCGATCGAGGGGGTTGTCTGGCCTTTCAACGGCGCGCTCGACTTGCTCCGCTTTCGACCTGTGCCGCCCTGGACACGCCTTCGTATGGCGGCGGCGCTGCTACGGATGCAGCTCTTCGGCGACCTCAGCACCTACGAGCGCACCACCGCACGGGCATGGATCGAACGTCACATGGGGCAACCGGCGTGGGACCGACTGTGGGGGCCTCTCATGCGGGGGAAGTTCGGCGCCCGAGCCGAGGACGTCTCCATGGCCTGGATCTGGGACAAGGTCAACCGCCGTCGAAACGTGCGCAGCGGCGAGGCGCGGGAGGAGGCCTTCCTTTATCCGCGACGGAGCTTCGAGCCGCTCTTCGTCGCGCTGGCCGACCGAATCGAGGCGCAAGGTGGACATGTCATGATCGACCGCCCCGCGGCACAGATCACCCGAGAGGGGAATCGCCTTGGAGTGATCCCGAGCAGGGCAGGCTCGTTCCGTCTGGGGCTAGATCCCCGCAGCTTCGAGCGAGATGGACCTGCGATCGAGTACGACGCGGTCGTGAGCTGCGTTCCCAATGATGTGTTCTGCCGCCTTCTTGATTCCAAGCTCGAGCGAGAGCTGGACCCTGGCTACCGGGAGCAGCTTCAGTCCATCGAGTACATGACTGCCCTCAACGTGCTTTTGGAGCTCAAGCGGCCGCTAACAGAGCATTTCTGGGTCAATGTGGCGGACCGTCGCTGCCCCTTTGTCGGCCTGATCGAGCACACAAACCTGGTCGGACGAGACGTGACCGGCGGCAGGGTGTTCTCTCACGTCACCAACTACCTGGCGAGCGACGACCCCCTCCTCGACCTGAGCCTGGATGAGCTCTTGGACCGCTACGCGGAGGGGCTTCGCATGCTCGCACCCGAATTCCGTACGTGGGACATCGTCAACGCCTGGGTGTTCCGGGAACCAGCCGGCCAGCCGCTCGTGGATGTCGGGTTCCCGGAGCGGATCCCGAGCCACCGCACGCCGGCCGCCGGCCTCTACCTCGTCAACACCACGCAGATCTATCCGCAGGATCGCGGAACCAACTACGCCGTTCGGGACGGTGTCGCTGCCGCACGTGACGTGATAACCGAGCTCGCGGTCCGTCGCTGAGCCCATTCAGGCTGTCGATGTTGATCGCACCAGGAATCGGGGTCGGTCGGCGGGCATCCGCCAGATCCGCCTGAGCAGCAGGAGGAGGGCGCCCACCAGCGCGAACCAGCACACGAGCGCCGTCGGCGTGTAGGCGAAGTCCAGGACCGGGCGGCTCAGATCGCCCGGCAGATAGAACAGGACGAGGGGAACGCTGGCCACAAGCTGAAACACCAGCACCTCGCGGAGGTAGCCCGCCATGATGAAGAAGGGCATACCCCAGATCAGGTAGTGCCAAGCGAAGTTCGGGTTCACAGTGAACAGCGCCAGCCAGATCAAGCTGGCTCCCAGGACGGGCGGCACCCGTCGGACGAACAGCAGCGCCCCAACGGCGAGCAGGGTGGAGCCCACGATGAGCGGCTGCACCTCGGTGAGGCGCTTCGTCCAGACGACTGAGTCAACTCCCAGCCAGTTCCAGAACTCCACTAGCCCAGGCTCAACGAGAATCAGGCTGACCGCATTGAAGCCCGCGTACCCTCGGTTCCCGCCCATCGCCTCGACGGTGTCGGGCCCGTTTGCGAGTAGGAACGGCGCGAAGAGGAGGATGGGTATCGCGACCGCAGGCACGATAAGGCGCAGCACGTCACCCCACGCCCGCGCCGCGGGCACCAAGGCCAGAAGCAGGAAGATCGGGACCGTCTTGACGGCGGCCCCCAGGCCAATGAGAACCCCGATCAGGAGGGCGCTGTCCGAACCGTGACGGTCCCAGAGCCAGAGGGCGGCGACCGCGGGCAGAATCGCCACTGAGTCGATCTGTCCGTGGTAGCCCGAGATTGCAAGGAAGATCGGCCCCAACATCACGAGCGCGACGGCCACGAGGCGGGTTCGCTCCAACGCGCCCCGCCGAGCGAGAAAGCTGGCGACGAGCAGTGCGATGGCCACATCCGCGGCGATCATGGGCAGACGAAGGAGTACATCGAAGGGGATGACCTCCTGCGCCGCCCCGGAATCGGCAACCAGCAGCCAGGGTAGGAAGCCCGGGGGGTACGGAAAGCGTTCAGTGTCGTATGCCTGGAGCGGGTCGTCCCGGAAGGCGTCGGCCATGATCAGGAACGAGTGGGTGTCGAACTGAGCCGGGTCTGCGATCGACGCGAGAACGAGATGCGCAACGGCTCCCGCGCATACGACCAGTGCGAGAGGGGCCCACCGGTTGCTCAAGGCGCGGCGATGATACAGCCCATGTGGTCCGCCCAAGCCCCCCAGTGATGAGATCATGGGAACCGATGGCGACCGGCGAGGCGGCAGGAGGGGAAGACCTGAAGGGGTCGCGGCGCAGGCCGCGCCTCCTCAGCGTGGTCGTCCCGATTCTCGACGAGCAGGAAAGCATCGAGGAGCTCTATCGGCGGCTGGTTTCCGCGGTGGAGGGACTCGAGTGCGAGCTCATTTTTGTCGACGATGGCTCGGAGGACTCGACGCCTGAGATGCTGGCCCGTCTCGCCGAAGCGGACGAGCGGGTCGGTGTACTTACGCTCTCGCGGAACTTCGGTCATCAGGCAGCGTTGACGGCCGGCCTCGATCACGCGGCCGGGGATGTCGTCGTCATGCTGGACGCGGACCTGCAGGACCCGCCCGAACTGATTCCCGCGATGCTGGGGAGCTGGGCGGATGGCGCGGATGTCGTTCACGCCGTTCGCCGGCGCCGGTCCGGGGAGCCAAGATGGCGTCTGGCCCTGATCGGCGCGTTCTATCGCATCTTCGGGCGTCTCGCTGTCATCGACAGCACCGGGAACGCGGGCGACTTCCGCCTGATTGACGCTCGCGCCCTGGATGCCCTCTTGTTCATGCGGGAGCGCAACCGATTCCTCCGCGGCATGAGCGTTTGGGTCGGATTCGATCAGGCGACGCTCGCTTACGATCGGGATCCGCGGTTCGCGGGCGCCACGAAGTATCCGTTCCGCAGCCTGGTCCGTCTGGCGCTCGACGGCATCATCTCGTTCTCCCTGGTCCCCCTCCGCATCGCCACATTCCTGGGCCTGATCGTCTCCGCCGTCGCCTTTCTCGGAATCCCGATCGCGATCGCCTTCAAGATCGCCGGCCTGTTCGTTCCCGGCATTACAACCGTTCTGCTCGCCGTCCTGCTGCTTGGCGGCATCCAACTTCTCACGCTGGGGATCATCGGCGAGTACCTGGGACGGGCCTACGAGGAGTCGAAGCGGCGGCCGATCTACCTGGTCGGCGACCGGAAGAACGTGGGTAGCGGTGCGGATCGCGCTGCGCGGCGCAATAGTGGCGACATGCCCAACGACGCCAGGCGAGCCGCGCCCGCGCAGGACAGTGCGGATCAGCTACCCGGTGCGTAGATGCGGTACGCGCCGATGCGTGTGGCCGGCCGATGGTGCGCCAGACACCCGCCAGCGGAGTAGCCCATCACCCGCGTGAGCAGAGGATCACTGCGAAGGATCACCCAGCCGTCCCGACTGAGGCGTTCAACCTCTTCGCAGGGCGTCCGGAGGTCTATCAACCGAACCTCGCGCTGAAGACGGTCGCCCGTGAGCATCCCCATTAGATCGGGTGCCATGTAGATTGAGCGTTCATCGTCAGCCCGCCGGGGATCCTCGAACCAGCGGACGATTGCAGCGTCGAAGTACAGGTCACGCACGCCATAGCGATCCGTGTACTCGGAGGCGGCAACGGCGAGACTGGCACCACCGCCCAAGATGACTGAGAGCGCTGCGACCGCCAGGCCACGGGGGCTCAGGGCCGATTGGCCCGAGGCGAAGGCACGCCCGATGAGGAGCAGCGCGATACTCCCCAGAAGCGCGCCGGCGAGAAGCCACGACCTGGAGAAGACAAGCTCGCTGTTGACCGTGAGCAGCGTCGTCAGACTCCAGGCCGCCGCTGTGGCGAGAACAGCCGGGGCGACGAAGCGCCCGGCTCCAGGGCCGGTGGCGCTGAGGGAAAGCGTGGTGACCGCCAGGGCGACCGTCGGCAGCAGGTAGCGGGCCTGAGATCCGCGCGGACAACCCCTCGTATGACGACGCTCCGGTGGTGGGTGCGAGCGACCACAGCAGGACGCTTCCCAAGGTCAGCAGGGCCCCCACCACGACTGCTCTCCGCCGCGACCAAAGCGGCGCCAGGACTGCCGCGGCCAGGAGCAGCCAT
The DNA here is from genome assembly GCA_963807385.1 of uncultured Solirubrobacterales bacterium. Lineage (GTDB taxonomy): Bacteria > Actinomycetota > Thermoleophilia > Solirubrobacterales > 70-9 > JBDTSW01. The sequence continues at coordinate 3,570 of CAWEBQ010000002.1, read as the reverse complement.
CCCCCCGCGAGGGAGTCCATGTACCCGACGATGTTGCCCTCAAGCGCCGCCCCCGGATCGGCGAAGAGGCTCGTGAAGCTGTCCAGCAACTCTGGGACGGGATCACCCCAGGGGCTGGCAGCGAACGGCCAGAACGGCGAGCCGTGGTCGATCAGGTCGCGTAGGTACCAGGTCGCCCCAACCACCGCGGCTGCGGCCGCGGAGGATCCGAGCAACCAGCCCCGGTCGCAAAGATGCCTCCGGTGCTGAACCACGAGCGCGATCACCAAGAGCGTGGCGAGCGGCAGGACGGTGGTCTTGGTCCCGATCGTAAGACCGGCAGCGACGAGAGCCGGAGAGAGCAGCACGTGTCGGTGGCGGGCGGCGACGCCCAGTCCGGCAGCGCACACGAGCCAGATCAGCGCCGGCACGTCGGCCGCCGGACCGTCGATCTGGTGCGCGAGGATCGGCAGCGAGAAGACCGCGGCGATCGCAAGCCAGCGCAAGGACACTGGAACGGCCAACTCACGCAGGCCTATCCATGCACTCGCAATCGCGGCCGGGAGCAGGCCAAGAGTCAAAATGCCCTGCCACACGAGGCTCTGGGAAATAGCCACCCCCCAGGCGACCAGGACCTCGTGGGCAATCGGATAGCTGCCCACCTCGAGCCACGGGTGGATCTGCTCGACTGAACCCGGCGCGCCCTCTTGGACCCACGTCACGATCTCCGGCAGGTGGTAGTAGAGCCCGTCGAGCCCAACGTCGGGACGCGGCAACTTCCACGCCGCCCACATCAAGAGAACGCCACCAGCCGCACCCACAGCGATGAGGAGTGGTGTGGCGGCGTCGCGCAACCAGTCGCTCAACTCCGAAGCAAGCGACGGCCCGCGCGGGGCGAGACCACGACTCGCCAGCCACGTGAGCCCAGCTGCCCCCATCAACGCGTAGGGATTGCCGCCCAAGCTCAGCAGTCCAAGGCCAAGCGCCTCAAGCACAGCGAGCGCAGCGGCAAAGACCACTGCTGCAATGAGGCGCTCCAGCTTCTCGAGGCCCAGCGCCGAAGCGGCGCGCCAGGCCGCTGCCGCCAGAGCGGCGACGGCGAGAAGCAGCAAGACGTGGTGGCCGAACCGATCCAATGCCGGTCTCAGGCTAATGACCGGGGCCCCCGCTACGGACACCCTCCGCGGACCACGCCCCATCTGTGCTCTCATCCCACGCCATGTCCATGCCATCCAAAGACCCAGACGCCGACTCTCGATGAGGAGGGACTATCGCGAGGTCACCCTCGCCGTCGAGGACTATCACTGGTGGTATCGAGGGCGCCGGAACGTCGTGGGCTCAGTCCTTGCCACACTGCCGTTGCCGACGCCGGCGCGATCGCTCGATGCCGGCTGCGGTGGGGGCGCGAGCCTCCCCGGCCTGGCGGCGCTCGGGACCGTCGTCGGCCTCGAGCCCTCTGCCCACGCCCTGGCCGCCGCTCGCGAGCGGGCCGTGGGTACGGTCGTCGAGGGGGTGGTCGAGAGCATTCCGTTCGAGGACGGCGAGTTCGACCTCGCGATCGCGCTTGATGTGATCGAGCACCTCGAGGACGACCGCGCCGGATTTCGCGAGCTTCGCCGGGCTGTCCGCCCAGGCGGCTTCCTCGTCGCGACGGTGCCAGCCTACCCTCGCCTGTTCGGCCCGCACGACGTCGTAAACGAGCACCGCCGTCGATACCTGAGACACACACTGATCGAGGCTGCCGCACCGGAGGGATGGCTGCCGCTGAGCGTCACGCACTTCAACTCGGTGTTACTGCCGGCCGCGGCGCTACGGCGCATCCGCGACCGTCGCCGTCCGGCGGGACATACGCGCTCGGACTTCGAACGCACGCCACCATGGCTCAACGGCCCCCTCGAGTGGCCGCTTCGCCTGGAGGCCCGCGCAATAGCCGCCGGGGTGCGACTGCCGGCGGGGCTCTCAATCCTGGGGGTCTTCAAGGCCGACACGACAAGCTCGTCTGAGAACATGGCTGAATGAGGAGTGTTGGTTCTATCGCTCGCCGGTGGAGGCGTCGGGACGATCCCCGAGCCCAATCATCCCCACGAGCTCGACCAGTTCGATGCTGAGGACCGACGGATAGTCGAACGCGCGATGCCGTTCACGATGACAAGCGTCGCCCGCCTCCAGGCGGTGATTGACTCGGTTCGCCATTGCGAGCGCCGCGGCATCGAGGGGGCCGTCAGTCGAATGCGGCGTTTGGCGCGGCGGCTCGGTGCTGGCCGCGATCCTGACGCTTCAGGACCTGGGCACGACCGATCGCGACATCTACCTGTTCGACACCTTCGAGGGCATGAGCGAGCCGACCGAGCACGACGTCTCGGCCACGGAGGATCCGCGCTTAGGGCATGGGAGCAGGCCAACGGCAAGCCGTGGGCTGAGGTGTTCGGCTCGGAGGTTCTGAACGAGGGCGTCGTGCGGGAGACGATCGACTCTGCCGGGTACCCGTCCGAGCGAGTCCACTTCGTACGGGGCCAGGTCGAGGACACCGTTCCCGAGCAGGCTCCCGAGCGCATCGCCCTCCTGCGCCTGGACACGGATTGGTACGAATCGACGCGCCACGAGCTCCTCCACCTCTATCCCCGCCTCGCATCCGGCGGGGTGCTGATCGTCGATGACTACGGTCACTGGGACGGCTGCCGCCGTGCGGTCGATGAGTACTTCTCGACCGAGGCCGAGCCGGTCCTTCTGAGCCGAATCGACTACACGGGCCGTCTCGCCGTCAAGGCCTAGCGGTCAGCGCCAACCGAACCGCTTCAGTCGAGGCCAAGGGGTCCGTCGGCGCTCCCTCAGGTACAGCGCTCGGTCGTCGGGATCGGCATTCCTGTGCCATGGCTTGTTCGCGCCCGGGCCCTCGAAGTGACGGATCGCCGGGTTGCGCTTGAGCTTCCTCCACCGCCTCGGGGCCGAAGACCTCGACGCTCGCCGAGAACCGCATGATGCTGTGCATGCAGTTCCACCGCGGGTGAAGGTGGAGCCGGCGCTTGCCCAGGACGGCGTTCAGCGTGTCCTGGTCGCGCCACCCGATCAGCTCCGGATGCGCCGCGGCGAACTCGCTCAGGGCCTTTGTGCAGGCTTCACGCCTCATCAGATCAAGATCCATGAGGAGGACACCGGCGTTGAAGTAGTCCCTCGGCCTGATCCCGATCTTCTCGGTCCGGTGCAGGTGGTCGGCCTGGAACACGTTGGTGACCGCCCCGAGATAGTTGCCGGCAAGGTTGGTCTCCCAGAGCCGGGTCAGGTCGTCGCGGACGAGCGCATCGACGTCGAGGTAGAGGAGCCGATCGACCTCTGGCAGGAGCTCCGGCAAGAACAGGCGATACCAGGTCGCCTTCCGCGTGAAGTCCCGCGTGGGAAAGGCGGCGACATCGCGATCCTCGACCTGCAGAAAGGAGATTTTCGACCCATCTCCTCGACCATCCACGCGAGCCGCCGTCGCCCGCGCCGGGGGAACCTGGGCCCGTGCAAGTAGTGAACGCGGACCTCGCTCGTCCCGCTGTAGCGAAGGGCCGAGCTGAGCATGGCCGCGCTGTGAACGACATAGTTGCGCTC
>CAWEBQ010000001.1:0-9923 GCA_963807385.1 uncultured Solirubrobacterales bacterium | reverse complement strand
CTACTTCACCTTCCACGTGCGCTGGACCTCGCTGCCCTCGATCACCTCGCGCGCGATCCCGCGCAGCTTGAAGGTGTGCTTGCCGTCGGGCAGGTTCTTGAACAGCGTCGGCGACGTGCACAGGCGCCAGGACTTCGAGTCGAGCTTGCACCGTGCGGTTGCGAACGGGTCGCTGAGCGTGAACGAAAGCTCGGCCTTGTCCTTCTTCGTCGGCCCGGTGGGGCCGCCCGTGATCTGGGCGATCGGCGGCCCGCGCCACAGGCCGCGGTAGGAGAACTGGTTGTTCAGGTGCCACCCGGTCAGCGACCTCGTGAAGCCGCCGTTGGCCGTGTGGGTCAGGTAGTCGTCGAAGATCCCGTCGTAGTCCCGCTGCCCGGAGGCGGCGTATCCGCCGGTCAGGTTTTCGTACCAGAGCCCGGAGAAGCGCACCACGCCGTCCTCGACGTGGCTCTCGACCCATTGGAGCTGGCGCCCGGCATTCGCGTTGTCGGTAAACGCCTGGTCGAAGTTGGTCAGCCCGGCGTGGACGAAGTTCGAGCCGACGTCGGCGAGCTGGTAGACGGTCGTGATGTAGGCGACGTCGTCACCGCCCTCGGTGACGGACATCATCACCGGCCAGCGGCCGACCGACGTCTGGGTGGCGTGCGTCTGGGACCACTCGGCGACGGTCTCGCCGACCGCCACGTGCTGCGACGGCGTATCGGGGTTGTCAACGAGGATCACCGCGTAGCGGACGTTGCCGCCGGCCCGGTAGGACTCGACCTCCAGCACCTCGAAGGACGAGCCGAAGATCGTCGCCTCCGCCTGCTCCTCGGTCAACCCGTAGTAGAAGCCCCAGTTAGCCTCGTTCGAGTAGCGCCAGATCGTCGTCCACGAGCGTGAGCCTCCGACCTCGGTGACGTCGATGTGCACCGGCCTGAAGCCGCGGTAGACCATCGTGTTGTAGACGTCGGGGAAGCACTCCGACGGGATCTCGATCTTCGGTTCCTCCTCGAGGAACGGGATCTCCACCATCTGCTCGCAGGGATCGCCCTCGGCCCGCACGAAGTACGGCAGGGCCGCGGGCGGATCGATGGTGCTCGCGTTCGCGTCGTTCCAGCCGCTCGCCTCGGGATGGACCCGGGTGTTCATCAGGTTGATCGGCCGCCCGTCGGCCGGGAGCCCCCACTCCGAATAGGCGTCCCCCCAGGGGGTCGGCAGCCCGAGCTGGGTGTGTACGTGGAGATGCGGATGGCTCGAGTTGCCGGTGTCGCCGACGAAGCCGAGAAGCGTTCCGGCCTCGATCTGGTAGGGCTTGTCGCTCGGCGGGTCGTTCACGGGGTCGGCGAGCTTCTGAAGCTCCTCCTCCTCGCCGGGGCACAGGTAGTCCGGGATCGAGTTCTCCCTGAAGTGCGCGTAGACGACGTACTCGCGCCCGGTCCGGACCCAGATGTGGTTTCCGCCGGCGAAGGGCCCGGTCGTGTCGTCGGGCGTGCCGTTGTTGCACGCGATCACCTCTCCGTCCGACATCGAGTAGATCGGCATGTCGTAGGCGACGTACTCGTTGTCGGCGTAGGGCGAGGTGGCGTTCGCCTTCAGCTCGCTCCACGAGTTGGGCCCCGTGGGCCGGGCGCCGCGCAGGTCGAGCGCCCACCGCTGCTGGTTCCAGCTGGGGTGGTAGAGCTCGGCCCAGCGGTAGCTTGGGTCCGTCCAGTCGTCCTGGCGGAAGGGGGCGAAGTAGCCGCCCTTCGGCGATCGGTGCTCCGCGACCGGGAAGGTCCTCGCGATCGTCTCGGTGGCGCCGTTTACGACCGACTCGAGACGGAGCTCGACCCGCGTCTTGGCCGGCAGCGGATAGGGGTACTGGCCCGTCTCGGCGTTTCCGGCGTTCGGGGCCGCGGGCTCGCGCAGGACGAGTGGGTCCATGCCGATGTTCGGCTTGTTGGCGATCGTGTCGCCCTGAAGAGCGGGGGTACGGGTGCGGATCAGGTTGCCCGACGAGTCGAAGTCCTGGAGCTTCACGGCGGTCACCGTGTGGTTGGCGGTCCCGCCCGGCACGCAAAGCCAGGCATCGAGGTGCATCTCCCACTCGTCCGCCTCGTTGGCGGTGCTCCCGGCGACCCGCGCGACCTTGATCACCTTCGAGTCGACGGGCTGGAGCTCGACCAGCTTCGGTGGGCCATTCCCGGCGGTGGGGCAGAACCCGTCGATCCCCTCGGCGCCCGCGCCGGCCGGCAGCGCAAAAGCGACGATCGCCGCAGCCGCGGCCGGCCATGCCGCCTTCGCGGCTCTACCCCCCACCGGTCCCATCGGCGTGGACTGTATCCGCTCGCGCGCGCCCGACGCGTCGGTTCGGTCAGACATCGTCGCGCTAGCCTCAGCCGCCGTGGCCCGCAAGCTCTGCCTGATCGTCGTCGACTCGCTGCGGATGGACATGCTGCGGCGCACGGTGCGAGCGGGGGAGGCGCCCAACTTCGGGGCGCTGCTCGAGCGCGGCGAGCTGGTCTCCGACTGCGTCTCCTCGTTCCCCAGCGTCACCCCCGTCTGCAACGCCGAGATCGCCACCGGCGCCCGCCCGGGCCTCGGCGCCGACGGCTCTCCCGGCCACGGGATCATGGGGATGAACTGGTACCACCGGGTCGAGAAGCGCTACGTCGAGTACGGGAACTCGCTCGAGGCGACCCGCGCGTTCGGCCTCTTCCGCAGCCTCTACGACACCGTCTACAACCTCAACATGTCCCATCTCTCGACCGGGGTGGAGACGGTGTTCGAGAGCCTCGGCGACCGGGGCGTGCGGACCGCGTGCACCCCGTTTCTCGTCTACCGCGGGCGGACCCGGCACGAGATGGGGCTCGAGGGACTGCTGCGCCAGGTCGCCCTCGCCGCGAAGTTCCACCACGCCACCTGGGGCCCCGACGAGCTCTTCTGGGGCGAGCTCTACGCCTCCCGGAAGGTGCCCTGCAAGCCGACCCTGGCGCGGCCCGGCACCCGCGACGAGTACTCGGGCTGCGTCGGCCGCGAGCTGGTGCGCGACGACGCCTACGACTTCCTGCTCTTCAGCCTCCCCGACAACGACCACCACTCACACAAGGCCGGGCCCGGCGGCCAGCCCTCGGCGATCGCCCTCGCCGACGCCGCGTTCGGCGAGCTGGTCGACGAGGCGGGCGGGATCGACGCCTTCTGCGAGGGGCACGCCGTGATCCTCACCGCCGACCACGCCCAAAGCGACGTCGAGTCCGGCTACGACCTGGCGGGCTGCTGGGAGCCGAGTGGCGGGTCCTGGGGCCCAACGACGAGGCGCCCGACGCCGCGGAGCTGGCGGTGAGCCCCACGGCGCGGGCCGCCGCCGTCTACGTCCTGGCGCAGGGGCGCCGGCGGCTGCGCGCGCACGAGGACGTCCGCCGGCGGATCCGCGGCAGCCCGGAGGCCGACGTCCTCGGCTGGCTCGCGGGCCCCGACGGCGAGCCGCTGGAACGAACCGGCGTCGGCGCGCCCGGGCTCGACGGGGCGGAGGCGGTGGTCGAGTCCGGCGCGGGCGAGCTTCGCTTTTGCCCGGGAGCGGGCGAGGAGGACCTTCGCGGGGGCGGATGGGACCTCGACGGCGACCGCTCGATCCTCGGCCTCGGCCCGCGCGACGGCCGGATCGCCAGCGAGTCCCATCCCGACGCGCTCGCCCGCCTGTGGGCCGCGCTCACCGCCGCCCACGCCGGCGACGTCCTGGTCTCGCTGGCTTCGGGCTACGAGACGGTGGACTGGGGCGGCATGACCCACGTCGGCGGCGGCAGCCACGGCGCGCTGACTGCGGAGGACTCACTGGTTCCCCTGCTCACCGTGGGCGTTGAGGGGGCTCCGGCGAACTCGCGCGAGCAGTGGCAGATCGCCGATGTCGCAAGCCTCGTCCTCGATCATTTCGGCGCCCTCGTGCCATCCTGATCGGGTGAGCGACACGGCTGAGAGCGCCGCGGCGCCCGCCCCCCCGAGCGGCTCGTGGGCGGCCGCCGCGCAATGGACCTGGGGCATCGTGCAGCGGGTCAACCGCGGCGCGCGCGAGCCCGCCGCCTGGGTCGAGCTCTTCAAGTTCGGCGTCGTTGGCGCCTCCGGCTACGTCGTCAACCTGATCGCCTTCGCGGCGCTGGTCGAGGGACTCGGCGCCCACCACATCCCCGCCGCGATCGGCGCCTTCTGCGTCGCCGTCACCAACAACTTCCTCTGGAACCGCCACTGGACCTTCGACGCCGCCGGCGGCCACGCGGGCGAGCAGGCCTGGCGCTTCCTCACGGTCAGCGTCCTCGGCCTCACCATCAACCTCGCCGTGCTCTACCTGCTGGTCGACGTGGCGGGTCTGGCGGAGCTTCCGGGCCAGGCGCTGGCGGTCGCGGTCGCGATGCCGGCCAACTTCGTCGGCAACAAGCTCTGGACGTTCGGTCCGAGGCTCAGCCGGCGCGCTCGTTGAGCAGGGCCGAGAGGCCGTCGGTGTCGGCGACGGTGACGGTCAGCTCGGGATGGGCCAGCCGCTTGTACGGGCCGCTGCCCCGCACCGGCTCGCGGAAGCTGATCAGGACGCCGCGCTCGCCGTTGGTCGCGAAGGTGAGGCCGCCGTCGGTGACGCCGAGGCGGGCCGGGCCGGCGGTCTTCCAGTAGGCGTAGGGGCCGGTGATCTCGGCGCGCGCGACGTTCGCCAGCGGGGTCTCGAGGCCATACGGGCCGAACTTCGCCCGCAGGCTCTCGGGCCCGACCTCGACCCAGGTGCGACCGGGCGTGATCGTGAGCAGCCGCTGGAACCCGCCGTAACTCGGCGTGAAGGCGAACTCGAACCGCTGGGTCTCGCCGTGGGACTCGGCAGGGTTGGGCATCCGGCCACGTTACCCGGGGCCCGGTCCAGGCGCTTGCGCGAAGCGCAGGGCCAGGTTGAACATGAACTAGTCCTCGCGGACCGCGTCGTCGCGCGGCGGCTCCTGGGCCGGCTCCGCCGCCTCCTCGAGCACGCCGAGCAGCTCGGTAACCCGGCACACCAAGAGCCGCTCCTCGTCGACCTCGATCCAGACCCCGGCCGGGGCGGGAAAGACGACGTGATCGCCCGGGCGGACCGGCATCTGCACGCCGACCGACTGCCACCAATCGACGCCCGAGCCGACCGCGAGCACGATCCCGTGCTGGGGCGGCGTCTCCTTGGTCCCCGGTGGCACGACGAGGCCCGAGCTCCGCATCCGCTCGGGCTCGAGCTCCTTGATGACCACCTGGTCGAAGAGGGGGCGGAGGTTGTGCCGCGGCATCGCCCACAGGGTAACCCGCCTCCGCGGAGCCCTTCTGCGTGCATCGTTGGCCGGGGGCTCGCCCGCGACGTAAAGTTCGTCTCCAGCAGCGTCGCCGAACCGAACGGCTCCTGCTCCCAGCGGCTAGGCGCCCTCGAACTCCTCCTGCACCATCCGCTCGGTCGGGTGGATGCAGACCATCTGAAGCATCTCCTCACTGGCCCCCTTGAACCCGTGCCAGGTGTTCGCCGGCACCACCACGATCTGACCCGCCTCGGCCTCGATCGTCTGATCGCCCGCGGTGAACAGGGCACGGCCCGTGCGGACCACGAAGGTCTCGTCGTAGGGATGGCGGTGGAGGTCGGGCCCTTCGCCCTTCGGGTGGTCGGTGATAAAGAACGAGGTCGTCGCGCCGTGGTCTGCACCCTGGAATCGCGCGGCGGTGGGGCCGAGCCGCATCGATTCGACCTCGAGAAGCTTCGGTTCCGGACTCGCATCGGCCATGTCCGCGAAAGCCTAGTACTCCGCCTGCGGGGCGCGCTAGGCCAGGGCGGGCGGCGGCTCGAGCCCGAGCTCGCCCATCGCGCGCAGCACCCGTGCGTCAAAGGATCCGCAGGTGGCCGAGCGCTCGCGCGCGGTGGCGAGAGCGAACCCGTCCGGCAGGCTGATCCCGCTCGCGCAGAGGCGAGCGGCGTCACGGCCGATGGCACCGGTCGCCGGCACCGGCTCGATCCCAAGCGCAGCGATCGCGTCGGTCGCGACTCGAAGCGTCGCCTCCTCACGCGCCGGCCGGACCAGGGCCTCGGCGAAGTTCACGGCTGACATCAGCAATCTCGTGCGCGCGGCCGTCAGCTTGAGGATTCCATCCGCCGCCCGCGCGTGGTGCGCGTCGCTGCGATCGATCGCGGCGATCACCACGTCGGTGTCGAGGACGCAGACGCTCAATCCCAGTCCCGCGCGCGCAGCCGCTCGAGGTAGTCCGGCTCATAGAGGCCGTCGAACACGCCCAGCCCTGCCTGCGGGCCGCGGGGCGCGCGGCGAAGCACGATCCGCCCGGAGTCTTCGACCTCGACGGCCACGTGGTCGCCAGCCTTTAGGCCCGCGAGCCTCAAGCTCTCGACCGGGATTGTGACCTGGTTCTTGGAGGAGATCTTCGGCATACCTTTACGTGAGTGTAAAGGCTGTGCAGGAGGCATGAACTGAAGCATGACTGCCGACTGCGCACGGATGGCGCGAAGGATGTGCCAACTCTGGATCGATCGGCGAGGCCTCAGCCCGACAGTTCCGCCAGTCGCTCAGCGGCGTCGGTCTCGAAGCTTCCCGCCGCCTCGAGTTGGATCGCTCGCTCAAAGGCCTTCTGAGCCTCGCTGAGCTCGCCGGCTCCGACACACGCCTGCCCGAGCCAGTTCCAAGCCCAGGCGTTGTGGGGCGCGAGCTCGGTGTAGTGGCGAAGATGGCGGTAGGCCTCGCGGAGGTGGCCCTGCTCGCAGAGCGTGTAGCCGAGCGCGAAGTGGGCTCGCAGATCCCCGGTTCCCAGGCAGACCCGCCAGGCGTCCAGCTTCTCGGGCCCTGAGTCGTGCTGGACGGCCGCCTGGAAGGCCCGGGCATCCGTCGTGGACGTGTCGGCGAAGGTGGCCAGGGCCGACAGCACGATCTCGCCGCCGAGCGCGTCGCTCAGCCCGAGCACCGGCACATCGAAGCGTGGGCCGCTCCAGAGCTCCTCGATCTCCTCCGGGTCGAACCCGTCAAGCCCGGAAACGGAAAGCCCGATCACCTCGCCGCCCGCCTCCCGGAGCACCCAGGCTACGTCGTCGGTCATCGGGAGGTACTCGGAGTCGGGCCGGCCGTCGCAGATCTCGCCGAACTCGATCGCGAGCAGAAAGTCCCCGATGCGGTCGAGGGTGAGGTGGAGCGGCTTGTCGGTGTGGCTTCTCTTCACACCTATTGAGTCGTCGATCGGCCCTCCGATCTGACGCTCTCCAGGCGTCAGATTCGGGGCTCTCCGACCGACTTCTGACCCATGGAAAGCAGCCTTGAAGGGCGCCACATCTACTTCGCCTACGGGTCCAATCTGAACCGCGCCGAGATGGGCATTCGCTGCCCCGACGCGGAGCCGCTCGTCCCGGCCGAACTGGTGGACTGGCGCCTCACCTTCCGCGGCGTCGCCGACATCGAGCCCGCGGGCGGCCGCACGGTGTGTCGGTGCCCTCTGGGCTGTTGACCGACGCCGACGTCGACAGCCTCGACGCCTACGAGGGCGCCCCCACCTACTACCGGCGGGTCAGCGTGAGCGTCGAGACCGAGGCGGGTCCCCGCGAAGCGATGACGTACGTGATGACCGGCCGCTCCTACCTCGGCCTCCCCTCACGCTCCTACTACGGCCGGATCGTCGAGGGATATCGCGACTGGGAGCTCCCGCTCCCCGAGCTCGACAGAGCGCTGCGCGAGACGCGTTCGTTCCTCGCCGAACTGGGCGTCGAGGGCTTCCGGCCGGACGGGACGAAGCGCCTGCGGGCGGTGCGCGGGCGCGCGCCCAGCAAGCCCGCTCATCTGAGCTCGTAGAAGGCGTGGGCCTCGGGGTCCTCGGGAGGGAGCGTGCCGGCCACGCTGGGTCCGTCCTCGCCCTGGCGGCGGCTCCAGCCGGCGACGCACACCTCGGCGTCCATCGAGCACCGGGCCAGGAGACCGAGCTGGCCGGTCACGGATGACCCGTCCATCGTGGTCACGACGAGCTTGAGGCGGACTACCTGCTGGGCCAACTCGCGGATGGGGGACAGGTCGGCCTTCGTCGCGATCTGATCGAGGTCGGACCAGGGCTCTTCGAGAAGCGCGTGCGCGAACTTGGCGGGCAGGTGCGACTTGATCGTCTGGCGGAGCTCGTCGTTGTCCTCGATCCGGACGGCGATCATCACCAGGGCGTCGGCGAGGATGAACTGCGGCGCGCCGGCCACCATGGTGACGGGGTCGGTGGGCTCGCGGGCGGGGTCGCCGTGCACGATCGGTTCGAGGCACCAGGCCGCCCTGGCGCCCTCGATGAGGTACATGGCCCAGATGGGCCCGATGCCACGATTCGGCTGGCCCCAGCCGTCCATGGACGGCCCGACGATGATCTGGGCCGTGCAGGTCGGGGGCATAGATGGAGAGTCGCCGTGGGCCGCCCGAATCTGACGCCCGCTGGAGCGGGCACGCGAGATGCGCCAAGTGTGAGACTGCCGCGATGCGTCTCCCGCGCTTAGCCCTCGCTCTGATCGCCGCGGCCCTCGCGGTCTGCGGCTTGTGCGTGGCGCCCGCCCTCGCCCAGGACGAGAGCACCATCGGCTCCCAGCCGGGATCCGCCCCCGACCCGGTGCTGGGCGGCGCCCTTCCCGACAAGCCCAAGGACTACGTCATGTCGCCGCGCGAGGCGATCAAGCTCGCCGACACCGACCCGCGGGTGATCGAGACCTCGGCCGACCGCGGGCGCCTGCGCTCCTTCGCCGAGGCCAAGCCGCCGGCGACCTGGCAGATCGGCTACCGCGACGGCGACGAGGAGGTCGTCCAGGTGCTGATCGACGACCCCAGCCGGACGATCAGCGAGTCCTGGACCGGCTACCAGGTCGCCTGGCAGATGGCGCGCGGCAACGAGGGCCAGTTCGGCCACCTGCTGAACGCGCCCGTACGTGTGGATCCCGCTGGCGCTGCTCTTCTTCTTCGGCCTCTTCGACTTCCGCCGCTGGCGCCGGATGGTCCACCTCGACCTGCTGGTGCTGCTCTCGTTCGGGATCAGCCAGTTCTTCTTCGACCGCGGGCGACATCGGCGTCTCGGTCCCGCTCGTCTACCCGCCGCTCATCTACCTGCTGTGCCGAATGCTGTGGATCGGCTTCAAGGGCCAGCGCGGCGGCCTCAACCCGTCGACCCCGCTCACCTGGCTGGCGATCGCGACGATGTTCCTGATCGGCTTCCGCGTCGCGCTCAACATCGCCGACTCGGGCGTGATCGACGTCGGCTACGCCGGCGTGATCGGAGCCGACAAGACGACCCACGGCGAGGCGATCTACTCCGCGGACGACCACGTCTTCGCCAAGGACAACCCCTTCGGCGACACCTACGGCCCGGTCAACTACTACGCCTACGTCCCGTTCGAGCTCGCGATGCCGTGGGACGGCGAGTGGGACGAGTTACCCGCGGCGCACGGCGCGGCGATCTTCTTCGACCTGGCGACGATCGTCGGGCTGTTCCTCGTGGGGAGGAGGTTGCGGCGAGCGCCGCCGGATGCCTCGGAGGAGGAAGAGGCCGCCGCGCGGCTGGAGGGCAACGGGCTGGGCGTGATCCTCGCGTTCGCCTGGTGCGCCTATCCGTACACGACCTACGCGCTGCAGTCGAACTCGAACGACTCGCTGGTCGCGGCGCTGATCATCTGGGCGTTCGTGGCGTTCGCCTCGCCGGCGGGACGGGGCGTGCTGCTGGGCTTGGCGAGCATGGCGAAGTTCGCGCCGATGGTGCTGGCGCCGCTGTTCGCGGTGGGGGAGCGGGGGCTGGTGGATCGGTTCCGGCGGGATGGGGAGGGGTTCGGACTGGGGTCGATCGTGGTGTTCAGCGTGGCGTTCCTGGGTGCGATCGGGCTGGTGCTGCTGCCGACGATCATCGACCCGGGGCTGTCGGCGTTCTACGACCGGACGCTGGAGAAGCAGCTCGATCGGGAGAGCCCGTTC